>OZ245886.1:997500-3639229 GCA_965229525.1 Balneolaceae bacterium | reverse complement strand
TACACTCAAATTGATGATTAAATTATTTGGCAGCCTGTATGAAGCTTTAAACGATAGGATAAATCGCGATGTAATTGTGATTGTAAATTATCAGGAAGTTGTATTCGGTATAACCGTTGATTCACTCGATTCAACACTGGAAATTGATGAAATTATCGAGGCCCCTGTAAAAAATGAGTTGGTTCAGGAAATGTGCATTATAAATGAACAAGCCATTCAGATTTTAAATCTTGAAGCTTTTGTACAGGCTGAAAAGAAAGTGGCCTAAATCCCAATCGCTTTTGAAATTCGATTATGTAAGGCAGCAAATAACGAATGGTTCACATCTAGCGGCTCAATAACAACTTCTTCAAAACCTTCTAGATCTGCCTGTCTAAAGCGATCGAATAATTCTTTGGCAAGGTGATTTAAGTCATGGTGATAGGATACAACGTTTGCAGATGTTTTTGTTTCCGATTGGATCAAATAGAGAGCGTGTGGCGAGTCGAGTAGTTCGTTATCGCCTAACCATCGCACATTTGCCTTAGGTTTATAGTGAGAATACTTCTGCCCAGGACTTTTTGGATTTTTTAACTGATGGAAAAAAGATTCTTCCACAAATCCACCCAATACTTCTTCAATTTGCTTTCTACTTATTGAGCCGGGTCTAAGCACGGCAGGAATAAATTCTGTTAAATCAACCACTGTAGATTCAACACCGATCTTAGTGGCATTTCCATCCAGAACGAATACATCGTCACCGAAATCATCAATCACGTGTTCGGCTTTAGTTGGAGAAGGCTTTCCGGAATGATTGGCGCTGGGTGCGACTAAAGGACCAGTTTTACTTATTAATTCTAAAGCAATTTCATGATCCGGCATTCTTAAAGCCACCGTATCTAAACCTGCTGTCACCGCGTCTAACACTTCTGGGCGCTTTTTTAAAACAAGTGTTAATGGACCCGGCCAAAATTCCTCAATCAATGTATGAGCTTTATCCGGTATGTCGATGGCAAAGTCGTGGATATCATCTTCTGAGTGTACGTGTACTATCAATGGATTGTCGGAAGGACGCCCTTTTGTTTCAAAAACTGCAGCAATTGCTGTTGGATTCCATGCATCTGCACCAAGTCCATAAACCGTTTCAGTAGGGAAGGCTACAATTCCACCATTTAGAATAATTTCAGCTGCTTGATCTATGTTCATTCGGGAATGTACATCACTCGGCTGATAATTTCTTTAGGAAGGTATATGCAGATTGATAGTCAGGTATGTCTTGAATAGCGAAGCGGACGACCTCATTCTTCTGGATAATCTGGAACTTATCTTTTTTAGACTTCTCAAGCTTTTGAAGTGTAGACTGGAACACATTGTTTTTGTAATAATACTCTCCAATCTCTGTACCTGCTTTTGGGCAAACCAACCACATTCTACCCGCACGAATAGTTGCCTTTGTGAAGAACGATTTTGATGCAAATAGTTTGATTCTGGTAACAAGGATTAGAGTTTGAGCTTCTTTAGGTGGTTTTCCAAAACGATCTTCGATTTCCTCCTGCCATTCATCAATATCTTTATCTGTCTTAGCTTGCGCCAATTTTCGGTAAAGATTTAGTCTCTCCACATTATCCAAAATATATTCAGTAGGTAGGAGAGCGGTTTCATCAATTTCGATTAACGTCTCGGGGAGTTCAACTTCTGCTTCAATACCCTCAAATAATTCAGAAAACTCGCTTTCTTTTAGTTCCCGAACTGCATCATTAAGAATTTTGCTATAAAGATCGAACCCTATATCGTTGATGAACCCACTTTGTTCTCCTCCCAGAATATCACCTGCTCCTCGGATGTCTAAATCTCGCATAGCGATATTAAATCCTGAGCCTAAGTCGGAGAATTCTTCTAAGGCTAGTAGTCGTTTTCTTGCCTCGGTTGTAAGAGTTTCAATAGGGCGTGTAATTAAATAGCAAAATGCTTTTCTATTCGAGCGGCCAACTCGCCCCCTAAGCTGGTGCAATTCAGCTAACCCAAAATTATCTGCATTATTTATCAGGATGGTGTTCGCATTGGCAATATCAATTCCATTTTCAACAATATTGGTTGATACAAGCACATCAAATTTATGGGAATAAAAGTCTTCGATGATCTTCTCAAGCTGACTGGCCGTCATCTGGCCGTGACCAAATCGAACCCGGATATCCGGTACTAACCGACGGATCATTTCTGCCACTTCTTCGATATTTTTTACCCGATTGTGGATAAAGAATACCTGTCCGCCACGGCTCATTTCCTGAAGTATGGCATCTCGAATTAACTCTTCATTAAAAGAGTGAATTTCGGTATAAACAGGCTGGCGATTTGGTGGAGGAGTATTAATCACACTTAAATCGCGAGCTCCCATCAAAGAATATTGTAGTGTTCGTGGTATGGGGGTAGCCGTGAGAGTAAGAACGTCTACAGTTGCTCGAAATTCTTTAAGTTTCTCTTTTGCAGAAACCCCAAATCGTTGCTCTTCATCAACAACAATTAACCCTAGATCTTTGAATTGAACATCTTTAGAAAGGATTCGGTGTGTACCAATTACGATGTCAACATTTCCTTCTTTAAGGTCTTTAATTACTTTCGTTTGTTCGGCTTTCGTTCTGAAACGGGATAGTACCTCTATCCGCACCGGAAAGTTTTTCATCCTTTTGATGAATGTTTTCGCATGTTGTTCAGCTAGAATGGTGGTTGGCACCAAAACCCCAACTTGTTTATGATCCATTACCGCTTTAAATGCGGCGCGAACGGCAACTTCGGTTTTACCAAATCCTACATCCCCACAAACTAATCGGTCCATGGGCTGTTTGGTTTCCATATCCTGTTTAACAGCGAGAATAGCATCGTTTTGATCCGGAGTTTCTTCATATTCAAATCGTGCTTCCATTTCGATTTGCCAACCGCTATCACCGGCAAAAGCATGTGCCTTTTGAAGCTTTCTTTTTGCATAAAGTTTGATCAATTCTCGGGCAATGTCTTTTACTTTTCTTTTGGTTTGAGCTTTCTTGCGTGCCCATTCACCAGAACCTAATTTCGTAACTCGTGGGGCTGTTCCTTCTTTGCCAGAGTATTTTTGAAGTTTATGAAGGGATGAGACATTCACATAAAGGAGCGAGTCTTCCTGATAGCGAAGTACAACAACTTCCTGCTCCGAATTCTTGACTTGAATTTTTTTAAAGCCTGCAAATTTTCCAATTCCATAGTCAACATGAACCACATAATCGCCCATCGAAAGATCTTTCAGCTCCTTAAATGAAATTCCACCCGAGTACTTTCTTTTTTTGAGTTTAGGGCGATAGTATCGGTTGAAAATCTGATGGTCGGTATAAAGAGCCAGCTTGATTTCGGGGAGGATAAACCCCTGATGTAACGACTCGACGCGGAGCTGATAATTAAAATGTGGTTCCGGTGGTCCAAGTAATTCATTGAACCTTTTCTCCTGTCCATCATTATCACAGAATATGACGGTTTTTAATCCTTTCTCAGAATTCGCTTCAATATCTTTTTTTAATAAATCGAAATTCCCATGAAAATCGGGTTGAGGCTTGCTTTCAAGGTCTATTATCTTTGTGGATGTTGATGATTTAGCACCTAATAATATTTGCCTGTTAAATGAAGATATATGCGAACGATATTCCTCTTTAGATAAGAATAGAGTATTAGGCTCAGAAGCTTCATCATCTGCATCGCTAAAGGCTTCTTCTGCTTTTTCAAATTTCGATTCAAATACTGATTCAACTATTGCAGCATCTTTTATATAGATCAATGAATCTTTATCGAAATAGGAAAGCAGGTTGTCTTTTTCTACATCTGGCAAATTTGATAAATCGGGTACAATTTTAACCTCGTTCAGGAAAGAAATTGATCGTTGCGAACTAGCATCAAATTCCCGTATCGAATCCACTTCATCCCCGAAGAATTCTAAACGAATAGGGTATTCACCAGAAAAGGGGAATACATCAATAATTCCCCCGCGGACAGCAAATTCCCCTGGTTGATCTACGAATCGCACCGGCTGATAAGCCTGATCTACAAGTTCTTTTCTCAATATTTCAGGTTCAACTTCTGTGCCACGTTTCACTAAAATACTCACATCATTAATCTGTGAAGGTGGGGCAACTTTATCGAACAAAGCTTCAGCAGAGGTAACTACTAATTTCCTTTTTACTGATTGAATGGCTTGAATTGCATCTGATCGTTGAACAAGTAGCGAAGAGTCTTGTATTTGCCCTGCATCATATGGTTTATGATTGGTTGCAGGGAAATATATTACCTCTGATTTTGATATGAGCGATAAGTCTGACTTAAAGATTCGAGCTTGTTCATCGGTATGCGTAATTAATATTTGTGTGGATGCAGCTTCTATAAGTCCATCAATCAAAAAAGATGTAAGCGAACCTACAACCCCTTTAAGATGTAATGTGCCACCATTTTTAATTTCACTGAAGATTTTTGAAGGAATTGAAGATTGCTCGAGCGAAGACTTAAAGTCGGTAACAGACATTTGTTGATTTAACAGATATTAAAAAAGAGTGGAAGATACAGTTTTGGTTGCTGTATAATAAAAGTTACGATAAAATTTTATCGCTCTGTGAGTCCTCGTAACCAAATTTTTTCTGAAAGAAATCCGATCAATAAAAATGTAAATGCGTAGCCTAAATACATTGGATAGCGATCTTCATAATCTGTATAAATCACCTCTTCAACTTTCGATCTTTCAAGTTGGTCGATTTCATCATAAATGCTTGTCAATTGATCAGAATTTGTAGCACGATAATACTTTCCACCTGTAAGTTCAGCAACAGAGGTTAGCATCTCCTCATCAATATTCACCTGAATATTTTGATATCGACGACCAAAAATTGGATCCTGAACGGGGTAGGGGGCAGTACCTCGAGTACCGGCTCCTATGGTATAAATTTTGATTCCATAGGTAACTGCTAAATCAGCAGCGGTAACTGGATCAATTTCACCGGCATTGTTTTGACCATCAGTGAGGAGGATAATTACTTTACTTGTAGCTTCACTGTCTTTCAATCGATTAATCGCAGTTGCAATGCCCATACCAATAGCCGTTCCGTCTTCGATTACACCCATACTTACTTCATCAATCAAGTCTTTAAGAAGTCGGTAATCGAGTGTTGGGGGACAAACAGTGAACGATTTCATGGCAAAAGTCACTAAACCTATTCGATCTGAAATTCGCTTATCCACAAATTGTTTGGCAACCTCGCGGGCGGCCTCAAATCGATTTGGCTTTAAATCTTCGGCTTTCATGCTGGAGCTCATATCCAACACCATCACGATATCTATACCTTCGGCATTTCTTTCTATGGTTGTCAATTTATCTTGAGGGCGAGCTAGAGCTAATATCAAAAATGATAGGCCACCAAGTACCAACGCTTTATTTAGCCAATGAATATATGATCTCCAGTTCCCATCCAGACCCTCAAAAAATTGAACGGTAGAAAATGTTAAAGCGGCATGTTTTTTTGCAAAATGGCGATATATATACATTCCAAGTAGGATGGGAATGATAATCAACGCAAATAACCACTCAGGATTAGCCCATTCCATTAAGCTTCCTCCTTACTAAACTGCGTTTCCTCATGCTCATTTTCGGTCACTTCTTTCTGCATCCACTGGCTTTCATAATCTGCTTTCTTTCTAGCAATTCTGGAAGCATCTATTAATTTAGCACGTTCTACAAAATCAACAGCATCAGCGTAACAAATCCAGGCATTTTCTAAGGTTGGTTCGTACTTAGCAAACTTAACCATATCTGATTTATTTAAGACAGATCTAGTGCTTTGAATCATTTCGTGATCAACACCAAATGCATCTAAATATCGAAGTACTTCTCGTGTTGTAGATTCCAGTGCAGGAATTTGGTAAAGCTCCTCGTAATATTCACGAATAGAATCACTTACAGTACTGTAGAAATATTTAAAATCTCTAGTCTCTGCGAGATTATAGTCTGATTTTAACAACTTCAATTGATTCTCAAGCTGCATTAATGGATTCGAAAATGGAACTGGTTTCGTGATCTTAACAATTTCTTGCACAGGCTCTTTTTTCGCAAACGTGAAATAAGCCCAAATTAAAGCAGCAAGAATTACGATAGCAATAAGAAGTAAACCCCATGGAAAGGAAGTGAATTGCAATATGGGTTTAATCGGTTTTAACTCAACTTCATTTGATGAGAGTACACTCTTAAAAGGGAGAGTTAATGAGTTACTAAAAACTAAATTTGTATCATTTTGGGTGACCAGTCCAATTGGAAATGATGGAATGAAAACATCCTGATTTGAGAAATATTGAACCCTGTAACTTAAGCTATCTGAGAAATCTGTTAGTTTAAATTGTTGTACACTTAACCAGATTAACTCTTGTGGAAATGCAGATGAGTCCGGGTAGATTAGATCATCAACTTCTTGATTTAACTGCACTTTAATGTTTAGGTGAATAATGTCACCAACAGAGACAGAATCAACATCACTAGACAAACTAACTGTTTGAGCAGCTATGTTTGTAGCGCTTAGAAATCCAATGAAACCACCTAATAAACAGAGGAATGTACTTTTCCAGATACTCATGATTTGCCGTCTTTATAACGCCGAAAAATAGTAGTATCGACATTATAAATGCATTTAAAAGAGCATTGAATTTTGTAAAAATCCTGAAATATGAAAGAAATCAGGAATTTTGTATCATTTGCGCCATCATCTATTTAAGAGGACTAGGTATTGAGTCGGATATTTACACAATTAATTTTATTAGCAGGAATAATAGGACTTTCGGGGTGCACATGGTTCCAATCTGACAAAATTCAATTTGAGTCAGCACCTTCCATTACACTAACCAACCTCACGGAAATCCAGGAAGATGTACTATTAGATGGATATGGATTTGAAGTTCGAACACTGGTTTTAGATGGCAGAATAAAGGCCAATGAGAGCATTTACACCATCTTGCGTTCTTTTGATATAAGCCCACAAACGATTAGACAAATAGATTTAGAGTCACGCGATGTATTTAATAGTAATTCTCTTAGACCTGGACAGAGATATCTCGTTTATGAGAATCCAATTACAGAGAAAGTTGACCGTCTAATTATTCATATAGATAAAGTTGAATATGTTGTATTTGATTGGGGCGATAAAATTTGGGTGGATAGAGCGGCTAAAGAGATAACGAAAGTACAAATGGTTACAGAAGGGGTAATTACATCTTCATTGTACGAAGCATTAAAACAAAATGGCGACAATCCAATACTGGGAAGCAAACTTAGCGACATTTTTGGTTGGCAAGTAGATTTTTTCAGTCTACAACCAAACGATGAGTATAAAATAATTTACGAGCAACAGTTTGTAGATGGTGAACCATATGGAGTGGGTGAGATAATTGCGGCTAATTTCCGCCATAAAGGAACGCTGTACAATGCGTATCATTATGAAACATCTGATCGGGCTGGTTATTTCAATCAAAATGGGGAAGGACTTCAAAAAGCGTTATTAAAAGCTCCATTTAAATATTCTCAACGTGTAAGTTCAGGATTTTCCCACAACCGTTTTCACCCTGTACTAAAGAGAAATATGCCACATTATGGGGTAGATTATGCAGCACCATTAGGTACACCAGTGATTGCAGTGGGGGATGGTGAAGTTATCGAAGCAAGGTATCGAGGCCCGAATGGAAATATTGTTAAAATTAAACATAACGGTATATATACTACCGCATATCTGCACTTAAATGGATTTGCACCGGGTGTTAGACCTGGAAAAATGGTAAAACAGGGCCAAACTATTGGATATGTTGGACGTACTGGTAGAGTAACAGGTGTGCATCTAGATTATCGAATTTACAAGCACGATCAGCCTGTAAATCCATTGAATATTAATCTTCCGCCTTCAAAATCTCTAGAAGGTGAAGAGCTGAAACAGTTTAAATTGTACATCGAGAGATATAAACATCTCATGCGTACTAATGATCAAGATTTATTAGCCCTAAATTATTGATCAATAGCGGTTAAGACGTCGTTTAAAGAAATTCATTAAAGGACGCACATAAGACTGATTTGTTGTTACATTTACAGCGTCGACTTTCATTTTGAGTAGAGAATCTTCTAAATTTTTCTTGTGAATGTATCTTCTTTTTCGATAAGCATCCCTTACTTTCTGGCTTGAAGTATCAATTAGAATTTCTCGACTTGTCTCAGCATCTCGAAAAGGGACTAATCCAATTTCAGGTAATTCATCTTCGAATGGATCGTGAATTACTATGCTTACCAGGTCATGTTTTTGATTGGTAATTTTCAGCTGTTTTTCAAAATTATCATCCTGAAAATCGGAAGCTAAAACTACAATTGCCCTTCGATCCAATAATCGATTAACGTAGCTTAAAGCATCTGCTATTGTGGTTCCAGTACCTGTTGGTTTTGTAGTGTATAATTCTCTTATTAATCTCAGTACATGTGTTCGACCCTTCTTTGGAGGCACAACTTTCTCAATTTTGTCTGAGAACAAAACAAGTCCAACTTTATCCCCATTATTGATAGCAGAAAATGCCAAAACAGCACTAATTTCAATGGCAATATCCATCTTTCTTTGGAGGTTGCTACCGAATATTCCACTTGCAGAAATATCTACACAAAGCATTAACGTTTGCTCTCTTTCTTCTTCAAAAATTTTGATATACGGGTCGCCTGTTCTCGCGGTAACATTCCAATCTATTTGCCTGATATCATCCCCATAATTGTATGCACGAACTTCCGAAAATGCCATTCCACGCCCCTTAAAAGCCGATTGATACTCGCCGCCAAACAAGGTGTTTACTAGTCCCTTTGTTTGTATTTCTAGTTTCTTAATCTTCTTTAATACTTCTTTAGATATCATATCATCAATTTTGAGAAATATAAATCATCTTTTATTAAGAGGTCGTAAAAAATAATTATTAATTGAAATATATAATAAAAGAGATAATAATATATAATAAATAGTTTGTATATAAATTTAGTAGTAAGCGCTTACAAAATTATTAATCCGAACAAAAGAATTTCAAAAAACCAAGCATTTTGTATTAAAAAAGCCTGAATTATATTAGAATCAATTAATAAAACCCCCTAATTGTAACACCTCTTTCTTAACGCACTCTAACGGCGTTTCCAACGTCAGATCGGTATTTTTGTATAAACCATTAATGGGTTCAATTTCTAAACAAAGAGTGCTATGAAAAACAAATGTACATTTCTGACAATTTTGATACTGGGTTTTGCTGCCAATGCATTCGCGCAGCAGGGTGATGGAGTCACCTCGGTTCTAGAGGTTTTCCGCATTACCGTTGATGATAACGGCGAAGAAATTTCAGTGGCTACCACTGAGGTAGCGCCTGGCGACTTGATCGAATACAGGCTTACCTATACAAACAATTTGGATAATGGTATTACTCAATTACAGCCTATACTACCAATCCCCATCGGGATGGAGTATTTGCTTGAGTCTGCTAGTCCAAACCCAGAGGGTGCCAGCCTCTCAAATACTGGCAATACTTTCCAACGACTACCCTTAACTCGCACAGTGCGACAACCTGACGGAACTACAGTTGAAGAAGAGGTTCCGGGCCGAGAATATCGGCGACTACGCTGGTTGGTTCCGTCACTAGAGGCGGGGGATCAAGTCATTCTTGTCGCCAGAGTTAGGGTGATAGAAAACTAGTCTTATGGAAAATCAAACAAATAACAATTCAATAATTCTAAACCTAAACAGGATAGAAACCATGAAAACTAACAAAACACGTACAATCGGAAACAAGGTATCACGCCTTGTGGGGTTGTTCTTGGTTTTTGGCGTTTTACTAGGCGTATCGTCTTCTGACGTGTTCGCACAGGTGCCTCCTGCCAATACACAAATTGGTAACCAAGCAAGTGCAACCTATGTTGACAATGGTGGAAATAATCAATCCATCACATCTAACACGGTTCAGACAATCGTGCAGCAAGTAGCTGGTGTTGATATCTCAGCAGGTATCAGCTTAACAGTAAGCCCTGGTGGCCAGGTAACATTCCCACACACAATTACCAATACTGGTAACGGCGTGGATTTCTTTAACCTAGCTACTTTGGAAGGCTCCGGAGATTTTGATTTCGATAACATCGTAATCTACCCGGATGATGACCAGAACGGTGTGCCTGATAACTTCAATCCAATAACATTTACACCGAACATCGACCCTCCGGGCTCGCCGAATGGTAATACCTACGGGATCGTAATTGTAGCGGATATACCTGTTACTGCAACTGAAGGTGAAACGGAAACATTTACGATTACTGCTACGAGTAATTTCGATAGTAATGAATCTGATGTTGCTACAAACACAACCAATGTTGATGAAGATGCAGTTGTTAACGTTCAGAAAAACCGCGACAAGCAATTTGTTGCTGTTGGTGATACGGTAACTTATACCTTTGCATATGCCGAGAGTGGTGGTTCTTCTAATGCAGCAAATCTTGTGATTAAGGATCCATTACCAGCTGGTGTAACTTATGTTCCTGGTTCTGGTGTTTGGTCCGGTGCGGCAGGTACTCCACTTACCGACGCTTCCCCCGGTGAAACTGCCTCTGGTATCCTGTACGAATTCGATAATACAGGTGTTGCTGATTCTGTGATCATTGAAATTGCAAGTATCAATGCGGGTGCATCTGGTACTATTAGTTTTAAAGTCGTAGTAGATGCTGGACAAGAAGGTAACACCATTGTGAACAACGGTACATTCCGTCATGATGATGCTCCTGCACCAGTAAGTACAAACAATGCAAGTATTCAGGTTGATGAAAATTACGATATCAACCGTGTTGGTGCTGATACTGTTCTAGTTAATTCAGCGGAACAAGGTGCTATTGTAAACTTCTTAAACTTGTTTACAAACGATGGTACGGCTACAGATACCTACAACATTACGTTGTCTGGGTCTAACTATCCGGCAGGTACTACCTTTACCTTCTTTAAAGTTGATGGTAATAACAATCCTACTTCACCATATACCGATACAAACAATGATGGTATTCCTGATACAGGACCTATTGCAGTTGGCGATACTGCGAAGGTAGTTTTACAAGTTAATCTGCCTTCCGGTCAAAGTGGTGGGCCGTTTGCTGTTGTTAAAACACTCACCTCGATCAACGATCCGGGAGAAAGTGACTTCCATACGGATGCATTAGGTGAGATTACAACTCCAACTGTTGATATCACAAACGTAGCTGAAATTGGTAATGGTAGTGAAACTGGTGTGGGCGAAGGTCCCGAAGCTGCTCCTGTTACTACACTTCCTGCAAACCCGGGTACAACTGTAAACTTCACGTTATTTATCAATAACACTTCCGGTGTTGATGATACCTATGACCTTACTTTTGCAACGGATACAACTGCAGGTGGTGATCTTCTAACAAGTGCAACTCTTCCAAGTGGATGGACTGCTTCTTTTAGAGACCCAAATAACGGTGATAACACGATTAACTCAGTTTCAATTACTTCTGGTAATTTCAAAGAAGTTACGCTTCGTGTTAACATTCCAGCCGGTTTCCAGCCTGGTGATGTAAATATTTTTGTTCGTGCATTTTCTCAAAATACAGGAGCGAAAGACATCAAATTCGAGCGTGTTACTGTAAACACAGTTCGTCAGATTACGCTTGTTACAGGTCAATCTGGTCAGGTTTCTCCTGGTGGTTCTGTGGATTATATCCACACACTAACTATCAATTCTAACGTAGATGAAAACGTTGGTGCTGGTGCAGGTGAATCTGATCTTAGAGTTGCTCTTACAAATTCAGTTCCTACTGGTTGGACTGCCAGAGTGTATTGGGATACCAATGACGATGGTCAGGTAACTGGGGTTGACTCATTGTTAACAAGTGCAGCATCACCACTTGAAGTTGATTTACCTCCGTCAGTTGGTGTTCTCCAGTTCGGTGATCAGCTGAAATTCATTGTACAGGTTACTGCATCAACTGGTCTTGATGATGGAGCAACTGTTACCACAACAATAGAAGTACTTGACTTCAATGAAGTATTGGCTGATGTGTCAAACGATGACCAAACGGAAGTACAGGCAGGTAGATTATCTATCGACAAATTCCAGGCACCAGCAGTAAATGGAGCAGCCGGCACATTTTCTAAATCTCAGTTCAATGTATTACCAGGAGACACTGTCTACTACTCAATTACCATCGTAAATGATGGTTCCGAGCCGGTAACATCTGTTGTAATTAATGATGCAGTTCCATCATTCACAACCGTACTCGAGATCGGTGCATTCAACGTTGATAATGGAACTGTTCCGGGTGTTTCGCTTACCAGCAACCCTGCTGTTGGCCAAACCGGAACAATCACATTAGACATCCCTCAACTAGATCCGACTGAGCAGGTGACACTCACCTTTGCGGTCAAGGTCGATAGTTGATGATGCTATTTAATTCTTAACCCAGACATGAGGGTGAGGTTGAACACCTTGCCCTCCTTTTAAACCAAAAATTTGAGACACATTTTCCAACATATCACTTTACTGGTTCTGCTTTCACTAGCAGTTGTGGGAGATGTGTATGCTCAAAACGCTCCAACGCCTGGCCAGGAGATTACCAACCAGGCTTCTTTAACCTATGAAGAAACTAATGGAGTAGAACGAATTCAGTTCACGAATGAAGTAAAGGTTATAGTTGATGGCAACCCAGATTTCCGCTTCTTTCCAAATAACTCGATTGTCGATTTTAGAGGAACACAAGTAGAAATAACCCACTTCCTTACCAACGAAGGGAATGCTCCATCTACATATACAATACGAGGTTACAATAGTAACCAAGATGCATACGATTTAGCTGATCTTAGTTGGAACACCCAAGATATCACTACTCCAAAATTTGCCTCTAGTATTGCAAGTTCAGACACCTTATTTACCGAAGTAAGGCTTGAAGCGGGTGAGCAATTTGAAGTTTCTTATTTTGGTACAATTAGATCAACAGAGCCGAGAGATACGATAACTGCAATTATGGTATTTGAAGCTACTGATCTTAATACAGGTGTTACAAAAATCAACGTTGATGAGATAAAAATTCAGATTGGTGCAATTGTAGAAATTGAGAAAAGCCAAACCAATGCTGATGATTTACGACCGGGCGATTCCTTTTTATATACAATTTCAGGCGAGAATGTCGGCGACTTAACAGCATTACCATTAGAAATCTTAATCGATGGCATAGCACAGGAGAAAGTAATTCTAACCGACTCTTTACCTGAGAATCTAACTTTCGCAGATTTTGAATCAGTACCGAAAGGATTACCATTATATCATGAAGTAGGCGCTGGTAAGTTTGAATTTGTAACTACGAAGCCCGATACGGCTGATAAGATTGATATTATTGGTGTGGCATTCGATTCACTACAAGTTGGCGAGACATTTAGTATAGATTTCTCTGTGACTGTAAACGAAGGTGCTTCCGGACAAATCGTAAACGTTGCAGAAATGAGTTATGTGGATCCGGAAGGAGAAGTTACCACTGCAGCTGCTTCAAATGATGTTATTACCGACCTGGGGGCACCAAGTGCTGAAATTGATTATTTCACTAACGAAGAGTTCGAAGAGAAAACAGCAACTTCAAGTATTGGTCAGCCACTTCATATCCAGGCAACTGCATCAGCATGTAATGAGGATAGAACAGCAATCGAAATTGTTGAGATCCTTATTACTTCTGAATTAACCAATGACATGGAGCTCTTCACAGGGATTGAAACAGGACGAAACACTGGTATTTTCCAGATCGAAGAAGAAGTTCCGACGAGAGACGGTTTTGAATTCCCGGTTGTACAGTTCAATGAGATTCTTGAAACTGCCGAAGAAGATGTAATTACTGCAGAACTTGAATGTAACGGAATTCGTGGTGGTTCAGGAACTCCATTCGGCGTTATTGACGCTGCCGTAATTGTTGATCCTTTTGGAATTGTATTCGATGCTGAAACAAATGCTGAAATCCAGGGAGCCGAAGTAAGAATTATAGATGTTACCGGTGAAAATAATGGCGGTGATGCAGGAGGATTAGCAACAGTATATAGACCAAACGGTAGGGACGTCACTAATAATATCGAGAATAGTGATGTACAGGGTAAATACCGATTCCCATTCTTGCGACCAGGTACATATCGTCTAGAAGTAACTCCACCTGCAGGTTATGAGTTCAGCTCAAACGTACCTTTAGATAGTTTACCTACAAATCGGAAGGTAGACAGCCTTGCGTCCTACGGTGTAGATTTTGAGATTTCTGATGCACCAATAGGTTTAGATTTTGATATACCACTCGATCCATTAGCAAATGGAGTTCTGTTTGCCCAAAAAACAGTAGACCGTAAAGTTGCTGACATCGGTGATTTTGTTAATTACAAAATTGAGATTACCAGTCAGGCTGTTAATACAGTTAGAAATCTTCAAGTTTTTGATAATCTGCCATTCGGATTCGAATTTGTAGAAGGTACTGCTCGTGTTGATGGCGATACGCTGGCTAATCCAGATGGGGGGGTAGGACCAAACCTAAGATTCCTTGTTGGTGATATTGAACCAGGCGGAAAGAAAATACTTTCTTATCGCGTTTATATCGGACCCGGAGCTGATAGAAGTGATGGAATTAATACGGCTCTTGTTCAAAGTGATGAGCTGATCATCAAAACAAGTAATGAGGCGAAAGTAGAAATTGAAGTTCGTGGCGGAGTATTCAGTGATGAAGCTTTAATTGTAGGTAAGGTATTCCTCGATTGTGATGAAAATAATATGCAGGATGCTTCCGAACTTGGAATTCCAGGTGTTCGACTATACCTGGAAAACGGTAATTATGTAGTAACAGATAGCGAAGGTAAATATTCGTTCTATGCCATCAAGCCCAATAAACATGTAATTAAGATTGATAATTATTCTTTACCTGAAGGAAGCAGACTTAAAGTATTAGACAACCGCCATGCATTCGATCCTTCAAGTAGATTTGCTGATGTAAAGAAAGGGGAGTTGCACCGTGCAGATTTTGCAGTTTGTGAGTGTACCGGTGAAGTGTATGAGGAAATTGAGCGCCGTACAGCTTTATTAACTGGTGATAATGATATTATTGAAAGTTCTTTAAAACAGTCTTTTACAGTAAATGAATCTTCAA
The DNA here is from genome assembly GCA_965229525.1 of Balneolaceae bacterium. Classification (GTDB taxonomy): domain Bacteria; phylum Bacteroidota; class Rhodothermia; order Balneolales; family Balneolaceae; genus HXMU1420-13. The sequence continues at coordinate 3,624,039 of OZ245886.1, read as the reverse complement.
ATCGTGGAGCTGGCCGTTTTGATAAAGCGAGTGGTACTATTGGTAATGTAAATGCCCCTGACTTTAACACTAATGAAGAAAATGGTAACAATGTTGATGCAATAGCTACTTCTCCTGATAATGCAATTTCTGCAATTGAAGAAGTTCCTTCTGGCTTAGACATCGAGCTATTCCTACAAAACACAACAGAAGGCACAGAAATACTTAATGTTGCCAACGACGATACCCTTTCATCTGATAAACTAACTGTTTTGGCTAAGGGTACGAATGGAGCTTTATTCGATCTCTATATAAATGGTGAAGTTGTTCCAGCCGACAGAATTGGGCAGAGATCATCTTCAAATGATAATGGAATACAAATTTGGGAATATGTAAGTATCGATCTTCAACCGGGTGAAAATATCATCACTTTACAAGAAGGAGACCCATTTGGAAATGTTCGTGGTAGTGATACAAAACGAGTATTTGTTCCGGGAGACTTATCTGAAATAAAAGTTAATATTCTGCGAAATAATGTTGCTGCAGACGGCTCATCCACTGCTCTGGTTGAAGCACTTTTCCTCGACGAAAATGGAATTCAAATTGGTTCGAGAATCCCAGTTACGCTGGATACTGAATTTGGAAAGTGGAGAATTGCTGATAACAATGCCCAGACATCGGGAACTCAGATATTTGTAGAAAACGGAAAAGTTGAATTAGAACTTCAATCACCAATTCAGCCAGTTTCATCTAGAATCAGAATATCTGTGGGTACCATTTTTGATGAAGCAAAAATTGAGTTCTTACCAGATCTAAGACCACTAATTGCAGCCGGTATTATTGAAGGAACCATACGATTACGTGAGCCACTAAATATCGCCAATGTAGATAATGAAGCTTTTGAGCGTGAATTAAAAGAGCTCACTTATTCGATGAATAATTTCACAGCTGATGCTCGTTTTTCATTCTTCCTTAAAGGCAAAGTTTCTGGCAGAACCCTGTTAACGGCCGGTTACGATTCCGAAAAAGAAGATCAAGAGCGCCTATTCCGTGATATCCGACCAGAAGAGTACTACCCTATATACGGTGACGCTGCAATTCGAGGGTATGACGCTCAATCGTCGGGTAGAATGTATATTCGCCTGGATCGTGGTAAAACCTATGCACTTTATGGTGATTTTGTAACTCAGCAAAATAATTCAGATATCCAGCTTGGTGCTTATAACCGATCTCAAAATGGTGTGAAAACACACTTTGAGCAAGGTGCTCTTCAGGTTGATGCATTTGGAGTGAGTTCAATCAGTTCTCGAAGAATTAGTGAGTTTAGAGCACAAGGAATCTCCAGATATGAATTACCAGATAATGATCTGATTGACAATTCAGAGATCATCGAGATTATTACCTACGATCGTGAGCAGGTAGTTGGAACAGATACACTTGGAGTGCCAAACGATCCAAGTTTAATCCTTTCTAGAGAGAGACTAACCAGGTTTACCGACTATGTAGTTGATCCATTTACCGGGGTGATTACATTTAAAGCTCCAGTATCAAGTGTGGATGCTCAGTTTAATCCGGTGTATATCCGTGCAACTTATGAAGTAGAAAATGATGAAAATCGTTACCTAATTGGTGGAGCTAATGCAAACTTTGAGATTTCAGATGGTTTGAATGTTGGTGCTGGTATCGTTCAGGATAATAATCCTAATAACGAATTCACTCTTGCTACTGGTAATGTGAACTTAAAGTTCAACGAAAAAACAAAGGTTGTAGCTGAACTTGCACATACGATGTCTGATAATAATGGAGATGGAACTGCGGGTAGAATAGAGGTTCAGCATCGCGGGGACAGATTGGACATCTTAACTTCCGTTGGAAGATCTACTGAAAACTTTGAGAACCAGGGTGCAAGTTTAGGTCAATCAAGAACAGAAGCCAGATCAAGAGTTCGAGTAAACGTTGCTAAATCCACCAAAGTAAATACCGAGTTCTTGTTATCAAGAAATGATACAACAGAAGATCAGACTATAGGTGGATTATTTAGTCTTCAGCAAAGTATTGGGTCTGGTGTAAATGCCGAAGTTGGAGTACGGTATTCTGAAAAGACCTCTAAAACTGCAGCTACTATTACAAATACTAACTTAAGAAGTAAGGTAACCGCTCAGCTACCATTCCTTAAAGGAGCTTCAACCTTTGGTGAATATGAGCAAGACTTAAATGCTTCTGATCGAAGATTAATTGCAGTAGGTGGTGACTATAAAATTAAGAATTTTGCGAAAGCATTCGCTCGCCATGAATTTGCTTCAACTGCCGGTGGTATTAACACATTAAATAGTAATGAGACCAGAAACAGCACGGTATTCGGACTGAATGCAAATTACATGAAGAATGGTCAGGTATTCAGTGAATACCGTATGAGTGATGTTCAAGAAGGTCGTTCAGGTCAGGCTTCACTTGGTTTAAGAAATCGTTTCGTAATTAGTGAAGGATTGGGCATGAATGCCGGCTTTGAAAGAATCTTTACTGTACAGGGTCCAAATCGTAATGACGGAACATCAATATCTACTGCAATCGACTATACTGGAAGTACAAACTGGAAAGGTACAGCAAGAGCAGAAGCAAGATTTGGTCAAAATTCTGATACATATTTAAATAGTCTTGGTTATGGCGTAAAGCTTACTAGAGACTGGTCGATGCTGGCGAGAAATATCATCTCTATTAATAGTAATAGAAACAAATCTGGCATACAGAAACTACAGCAGAGACTTCAAATTGGTGCAGCGTATCGCGATACAGATACGAATATGTTTGATGCTCTTTTGAGATACGAGTTCAAGTACGAAAAAGATGACAATATTGCCCCTGATTTCTCAAGACAAGCCCATGTATTCTCAACCCATGCAAATTATAAACCCCAATCTAATTTGGTTCTTTCAGGAAGAATTGCAGCTAAATATGCCCGATCATCAGATGATCTGCAGACCAATACCAGTTTCCTTGAACTGATTTCAGGACGTGCTTTGTATGATTTGAATGATCGTTGGGATGCCGGAATCAATGCAAGTATTCTAGCAAATAGCGATTTTAGCACAAAAGATTACGGGCTTGGAGTAGAGCTTGGCTACATCGTTGCTACCAACCTACGCCTTGCCGGTGGATTTAACTTCTTCGGTTACGATGATGAAGACCTGGTTGCAAACAATTACACGCAAGCCGGTACCTATTTAGGTTTCAGTTATAAATTTGATGAGCAGGTATTTACAAGTCTTGCACCAAACCGTGCTGCCGGTCTTATCGACGAATCTGTGTACCTGAAATGTATTCCGTGTCAGATTCCGGAAATCAAAACTATGCCGGTTGATATGCTTGAGCACGAGCTGGAACCAGTAGTTCTTACTCGTGATGTATTTGACTTCGAGCCTTTAGCTACATTGGTAATTCTTCCACGTCAAATTCATTTCAACAACGATATGTCTTACATCAACTCTTCAGCAGCACAAATGCTTGACAAGCTTGCGAAGTACTTAAGTGAGAAAGACGAATATCTTATCGATCTAAATGGTTTCACGGATACAAAAGCTTCTACAGCATATAACCAGGCATTGTCTGAAAGAAGATCATTGGCAGTACGTGCATATCTGGTTGCAGCTGGTATCGATAAGCGAAGACTACTAATTAATGGCTTTGGTGAATTAGACGCTGCCGGTAAAAATGCAGTGGAAATGGCACTTGAACGTCGTGTTGAATTCGATCTAAACGACTTGAATGAGCAGGTTACATTTGTTGATCAGGTTGAAGATTTGCAGGTTCAGCAAAAAGCAAGAAATATTGGCGGATGGGATTATATCTTCAAATTCGAGCATAATGCAGTACCTACGAATATTAATCTGCAGTCTGGATCAAGTGAACTGAATTATCTAAATAGATACATGATTGAGCGAATTGCTATCGCTATGGAGAAATATCCGGAAATTGGAGTTCGCATTGCACTTCCGGCTGATAACAGATTTAGCACCCTACAACAACAAATTCTAGAAGAACTTGAAGCAGCCGGTGCCGATATTAATAGATATATGTTCGGTCGTGGTGTACAGGGCAACCAAAACACCATTCAAATTTCATACACACGTGATAATCTACTTCAGTTATTTGAGCAACAGGATGATGTGAAATTCCTGAACAACAGCCAGGTCCCAGAATTAATCGAAAGTTTGTTACGCATTCTGAAGTCGCGAGTTGACTACGAATTAATTCAAGATCTATCGCAAAGTTATGTTGTACCAGATCGAGTAAATTTCACACATTCAGCAACATTACTTGATAACGAATCTCAAGCTGTTGTATCGAGAATTGGCTCTTACTTAAGAAATAATCCTGGAGTTTATCTGGAACTTCGCGGAAATGGCACACAACGTGATAGAAATCGCATGGTTGAAATGCGAAGATATTTAGAACAATGGGGAATCGACGGAGGTCGTGTCGAATTCAGCCAGATTACTGTTGAAACAGATGGAACCGCTATAAGGGTTGAGTATAAAAATGCTGATTCCATCAACCTGCTTAATGTAGAATCATTAAACCTAAAACCGGGTGCAGGTACTAATACGGGTAGATGAAAATGAAAATTTGGGAATTACATAGCACACAAATAAGATCATCACTGGCCGGGAGGCTGGTAATGTTATTCTTGTTGTTTGTGTTAGTCGATAGTGCAAACGCTCAGCCTTCAGGGTATTTATTCTATAAACCGATCACAATTAGTGGAGCTCAAGTACAAGGTACACACACCGATTTTCCGGTTCTTATTCAGTTAACTGATAGTGATTTAGCGAATTTTGCACGATCTGATGGGTTTGATATAGTATTTACAACTTCTCCAACCAGTACAACCACTTTAGACCATCAACTTGAGAGTTTTAATTCGGGAACAGGAGAACTGATAGCTTGGGTTAAGTTACCAACGTTACCAGATGCTGGTACAACGATATATATGTTTTATGGCAACTCATCTGCAAGTATTAATCCAACAACAACCAGTACTTGGTCCAATCAATTTAGAACCGTATACCATCTCGGTTCTACGTTTAACGATGCTACTGCTAATAACAACGATGGTACCAATAGCGGAACTACGGCCGCAACTGGAAAAATTGGAAGTGCTAGAAATTTTGACGGGAACGCCGATTATATAGCTATCAATGATAATTATGCATCCACTACGGAGGCAGAAATTACGGTTTCAGCCTGGATTAAAACCAGCCAGGGGGGAGATCAAATTATAGCTTCATTCGACAGGAATGAATACTGGAGGCTAGAAATAAACGGGAATGGAGGTGGAAATGGACAAGTTGGATGGGATATCTTAACCAGTGGTGGGCAAATAGATTTTGGTTCTTCAGCTACTGTAGATAATGATACCTGGCGATATGTTACCGGAGTTTATGATAACGGTGCAGTTGAAATCTATATCGACGGTATTTTGAATACGAATACAACTCAAGGCACAACTTTCGGAACCGGTAATACCAGATTCGGCTTTGTGGGGGTTGGCTCAGAAGCTGCAACATTTGATGGTAATCAAGGACCTTCAAATAATTTTAATGGCGAAATTGATGAGTTCAGAATCAGTAATGTAGCACGTTCAGCAAATTGGATTCAAACAGAATTTAATAATCAAAATGCGCCATTAACCTTTTATTCTGTAGGTGCTCAGGTTTCGGTTGATCAAACTGCGCCATTATTGGAATCAGCAATAGCCAGCACCGATTCATTAGTGCTCGATTATGATGAAAACCTGGATGGGAGCTCAGTACCATCAACAGCTGATTTTACAGTGAACATTGGTGGATTACCAGTTACAATTAGCAATGTAGTAGTATCGAGCGATTCAGTTTTACTAATACTACAAAATCCAATTTCACCTAGCGATGTGATCACTGTTAGTTATACTGCTGGAAGCAACCCGGTTAGAGATATTTCACTAAATAATGTGGCTAATCTTACAAATTCTCCGGTTACTAATAGTGATGCAGCCGGTATCCCGGCTCCGCCTGTTCAAATTTCTGCCGCAGCAGTTAATAATGGAATTATCGAACTAACATTTAATGATGTAGATGGCACACCATCAATAACAGATTATAATATATATAGAAGTACAACTTCTGGTAGTGGACATACCCAGATTGGTACCATATCCGATAATGAGAGTACAGATTATACGTTCATAGACAATACAACGGCTGACGGAACCACGTACTACTATTTTGTGCGATCAGAAAACTCAAACAATGTAGAAAGTATAGACTCTGAGGAAGTATCTGCTACTTCTGATGCAACTGCCCCAACCCTTAATTTAATTTCCGGAAATGCTGGAGTTGTTACGATCGATTACGACGAATTACTCAATCCTAATTCAATACCATCTACAACGGCATTTATAGTTTATATAAATTCTAATCCTGTTACCGTAACCAATGTTGATGTAAGTGGGCCTCGTGTAATTTTAGAAATATCACCTGACCTAGTAGCTGGAGACGTAATAGGTGTTGATTACGTTGATTTTTCTGGTCCAATAAGAGATTTAGCACAAAATCAAGCAGCTAATTTCGGTATTCCATCAGGGAACAATAACACACCAGGTTCAGGAACTTTTGGGCCAGACCCTTGCCCGATTGTAAACAATCATGATGTAGCATGGGCTTGTTTTGACGGGGTATTTAATAGTACCTCAATGACGGCTAACGTTGGTGGACTTGATATTGCAACGGTTTCAGCTGCGACGGGATCATCAACTACTTTTGCTCCAAATGCTTTACAGCAATGGTCGGCAGGTGATTTTAATGGAGATCAGTTCAATGGTCCTCAGGCAAATCCTGTTGGTACAACCGGAGATGCTACCTCTTTGGATATTGCTATTCCGGCGGCGATTCCATCAGATGCCTTAATTCTGTCTCTTAATAGATTACGGCCAATTGCCGGTGCAGGTACTTCATATACCCTTGAAGCTTATGATGGTGCCAATAATCTCTTAACCATTGATGATTGGATTACCGGGCAAGGACTGGATGGCGGAATTTGTACGAATAATGTTGTTTTGAATTATACCAATGGAAACACAAGAATAGAATTTCAACCAGGTATTTCCGGAAATCCTTCGTGTGCTTCATCTTCAACCCCCATCTGGTTTAGAATTACCGACGATAATGTAGAGCGAATTGAGCTTAGAAAGGTCGCCACCGATGCAGATAATATTCATATTGGTTTAGGTGTAGTTGCAGATTTTGGCGACGCTCCAAATACGTACGGAACTTTATATGCTGGAAATGGAACACCACCAGCATTTCATTTACTAAATAATTCGGCACCAAATTTGGTGTATCTGGGTGCCGGTGTTGATGGCGATGGTAATGGAGCTCCTGGTGCGAATAATAACGGTGATGACATAGAATCAAGTGGAATAGGCAATGGAGATGATGAAGACGGCATTTCGCTTCTGGCTGATATTAATACCTCACAATCAACCTATCAAACAACCTTAGTTTGTACAAATGGTAACTATGTTTCTGGTTGGATAGATTTTGATCAATCAGGAACGTTCGATCCCAATGAATTTGCGAATACTATCTGTAATTCAGGTAGTGCAACTCTTAATTGGACCGGAATTTCTGGCTTAGTGACAGGTACAACTTCTGCAAGATTTAGGATTGCAAGTAATCAGGGGCAAATTTCTAACCCAATAGGCTTTGCATACGATGGAGAAGTAGAAGACTACAGCATTAATATTATTCCACCTCCTTTGCCCAACTTAGAAATTGCAAAAACGGTAAATAATTCAAATCCAACAATAGGGGAGACAATCACTTATACACTTACTGTGACGAATCCCGGAGACTTTAATGCAACCGGAATTCGAGTTACCGATCAGCTTCCTTCCGGTGTAACTTTTGTTTCATCTTCAGCTTCTCAAGGTTCATACAATGCGCCTTCTGGTATTTGGAATATTGGTACCATATTAGATGGAGACACCACATCCGTTACATTATCAATCGATGCTACAGTAAATACCGGTACATTAGGCAATACCATTGTAAATAATGCCTCAATCACTGCTTTAAATGAGACTGATCCAGAACTTAATAATAACTCAGCATCAGCAGGAATCACAGTAGTTCCAGAATCTGCAGATATTGGAATTTCAAAGATTGTGGATGACAACACACCGTTGGAAGGTCAGGCTATTACCTTTACAGTTATAGTTACAAACAACGGTCCTAAGAACGCTACAAATTTAGAAGTAATCGATCAGATCCCAGCTGGTCTTAATTATGTTTCCTCATCAGCGAGCATTGGTTCGTACAATAATAGCACAGGTATTTGGGATATTGGTACCCTTAACAATGGGGCACAAGCAACGTTGGTTATCAATGCAAATGTAGCTCCAAATACCGAAGGCAGTACCATTACAAACACAGCCAATCTGAATTCAATGGATCAGATCGATCCAGTTACTTCCAATAACACTGGAAGCGTTCAAGTAAATGTGGTTACACCTGGATTCCCCCAATCTTGTAATGTGTTACCAAGTCCAGTATTCGAGGGAAATACTCTTACTGCTGGTACAGCTGGCCAGGTAGGTGCCATCCATTTATTTGAAGATATTTTAACAGGGGTAGATGCTGAAATAGAAGTAATTGCTATAAATAACGCCTACATAAATGTTTTTGATGCCAGCGTAAGTGGCGATTTTGACAACTTTCAACCTGAAATTGGCGTACTCGATGAAAACTTGCCAATTGGGTATATCGATTTCGAAATCCGGTTTTTACAGGCCAACACTCAAAACCCACAATATCTGACCTTCGCGGCATCAGGGATTGACATAGATGGAAATGGTCTTCGCGAATTTGTAGGCTTTCAACAGTTAACGTCTTTCACTGTGGAGCAGGCTACCAATTTAATTGTGGATAATTTGGGTATTTATACCACCTTCGAAGCACCTGGTAATACAGAAGCCCCTGGCGTAGATACGACTGTTACAGAAAACCTTGTGTATACCACATATACTAACGAACCAAAGTTTAGATATAGAGCGGGAATCAAGAATCCAACAAATACAACCCGCCGACAATTTTCTTTAGGCTTTAGTCCATGTATAATCAATGGCTTTACTAATCCAACCCAAACCAATATTGTGGATCTTGGAATTACGAAAGAGGTGAATGATAACACCCCTAATGAAGGCGATAATGTTACGTTCACAATAGAAGTTACCAATCTGCAGGGAAACTCAGTTGGCAGTGTGGAGGTTACCGATCAATTACCGGGGGATTTAACTTTTGTAAGTGCTACTCCCACACTTGGAACTTTTAACGAAACTAGTGGGAATATTGTTTGGGATGTTGGTACCCTAGCAGGGGCGCAATCGGCAACCTTAACAGTCGTAGCTAGTGTAGATAATAATACCGCCGGAAACAGTCTTACAAACACGGCTACTATCACTGATTTTACCGGAACCGATGGAAACGTAAGCAACAATAGTGCGTTTGTAAATATGGTAGTGAACGATCCGCAGTCTACCTCTTGTACCGAACCACCTACGTTCAATTTCTTTAATAATACCCTTGAACAAGGGGTTCCAAATCAAGTTAATGCCATTTACAGGTTTACCAACGTTGCCTCTGGGGTAGATGCCCTGGTAAAAGTAGTGGCTATCAATAATGCAACTCTTGATAACATTGATGACAACGCTATAGCAAATGCAGATGCGAATTTTAGCCCATTGTTCACGGCGCTGCAAGGTGGTGGCTTTATTGATTGGGAAATCACTTTTGTGAATGCAGGCACGTTAACCCCAACTAAAAAAGATTTCGCTTTAACTGGTTTGGATATTGACGGTTTTGTGTATGGCGATGGAACTGTTCAGGATTATTTAGGTTTCTCGCAAAACCAGGGATATATCGTACAGGCTGGAAATAATCTTTTGGAAACAACGGCAGGTAATTTCCAGATATTTCAATCGTCTACCACAACTGATGGAAATGGATCGTTTGATATCGATCATATGGCATATATATTGTACAATTATACCTCCGTTTTTAGAATAAGAACTGGAACCGTTACTACCGGAACAACGGTAGACGACCGGCTGGTAGATATCGATTTTACCCCATGTAGAAATCAAGATTTTACGAACCCGGTACAGGTAAACCGAAATGCCGATATCGCAGTAACCAAAACCGTTGATGAACCCAATCCACTTGAAAATGGAACGGTTAATTTTACGATTACAGCAACCAATAATGGACCCGAGCGAGTAACGGAACTTGATATCAATGAAACTTTACCAACAGGTTTAACCCTTGTTCAGGCAAATCCAAGTCAAGGTGCGTATAGCCAAATTACCAATATATGGGCTGTTGGCGAGCTATTAAATGGTGCTTCAGCAACCTTACAGATTGAGGCTACAGTAAACTCGGGTATTCAACAAGATTCACTAATTAATAAAGTATTTGTTCAGGGGTTAAATCAGGTTGACCCAAATATCACCAACGATACTTCTCAAGTTGTACTAAAAATTGGGGTAGAATTAAAAGGTATTGTATTTCAGGACATTACTGGGAATGGTTTCTCAGAAGATTTATCATTTAACGATGCGGCCGGCGATCAACAGGCGTTAGAAAATGTTGAGGTTCATTTATTCAAAGATGGTGGAGATCAAACACCCGATGGATCTGATGATGTTTTTGTAGAAACTGTTTTAACAAATAACCTGGGAGAATACACCTTCAATATCGGTGAAGATGCCGACTACTGGGTTGTAGTAGATTCTAAAACCGGTGAGCTTTCTGATGGTAATTTCTGGGGGGAACAAACCTACGGTCCTATTGGTGGTTATTGTGAAGATGGTACAGGTAATGTTGTAATAATAACGGCAGCAGGCCAGTGTTTTGGTGGTAGAAGAGGAGATATTTCAGATAATATCTCATCGACACCAGTCTCGGGAGATTTAGTAAATGCAGAACATATTGCTGAGGTAACCATTGCTGGAAGTGGAGTTGTTGATGTCAATTTTGGTTTTAGCTTTAATGTTGTTACAAATACAGACGATGGCGACGATGATGGTAGTGCCAATAGAAGTATTCAGGGTTCGTTGCGACAATTCATTACAAATGCGAATGAAATTACAGGTGCAAATTCTATGCGGTTTGTTCCATCTGTGCCAACAAATTCGTCTGGAGGGGGAGGGAATTGGTGGACCACGACTTTGACCTCAGAATTACCACCAATCGTGGACGCTTTAACTACAATTTCAGGGATTGCTTATCTAAATAGCGCTCCAAAAACCACAAGGAATGATAACCCCGGGTTAATTGGAATTGGGGGTACAGTTGGGGTAGATAATCTGACTGGATCCACAACTAATAAACCAGAATTTGAAATTAATTTGGGTGATGTAGGCTCAAACGCACTGTTGGTTAATTCTACTGGCGCTTATACAATCAGGAATATTGCCCTTTTTAATAACAGTACTGGAATAAGAGTTCAAGCTGGTAACAATGGATTATTGGAAAAGAATCTAGTAGGCGCAAGAGCCGATGGAACAGATCCTACAGCCTCGAATAGGTTAGATATTGGTATAGACTTTAATGGTGCTACTTCGGTTAATCCACTTATTCAAGAAAGTTTTATTGCATTTACAAATGGTTCCGGCATTAAATCCATTAATCAACAATCTGTGATTAATGTCTTTAAAAATGAAATCTATCGTACAGGTCAATCAAGTAACGACGCCAATGGAATTGAAGGAATTGGATCGTGGACCATCCAACAAAATCGTATTCATGAAAATGGGAATGGTTCTAGTTCTACGATTAATGGCGGTAATGGAATTCAAATAGGATCACAAACAGGCACCTCTTCAAATAATACCATCCGTAACAACTCAATCTATAATAATAATGTTACTGGTGTTTCTACATTAAATGGAGTTAGTTCAACGGTAATTGATTTCAACATTATCTATCAAAATGGGACTAATTATATATCAGGTAGCCCAAAATTAGGTGCTGGAGTTAAATTGGCATCTCCGTCAAATGCACCTCAACAGGGTGTCCGTATTGGACGTAATAGTTTTTATGATAATTATGGTATATCCATAGATCACGTAACAGGAGGTACTGGAGAAGCTGATGGTGTTAGTCCAAATGATGGCGCATTAGTAGCAGCAACACAAACACCAAACCGTGGAATTGATTACCCCGTATTTACATTGTCTACACTAGAAAACGGCGTATTGTATGTTGAGGGGTATGTGGGTACAACCACAACAAAACTAACCGGAACTTTTACAATACAGGTTTATAAGGCAGATAATGATGGTGACAGCGATGGACTTGTTGAAGTGGGCGGCACGTTAGTTCGGGCGCATGGCGAAGGTCGAGATTTGATTGGTGTTATTACTACTAACCCAAATGGTCAATTCAGTGCTAATATTCCGGTTCCGGGAAATGTAAGTCTCGCTTTTAATGATAGAATAACTGCAATAGCAATAAGTTCAGTAAACAATACCTCAGAATTTGGTGCAAATTCTCGGGTAATTCCGACTGGGGTTACAGTAAGTGGTACAGTATATCATGATTTAAACCATAATCAGATTAAAGATGGTGGTGAACCCGGGCTGCCAAATGTTACCATTACACTATATAATACACAGGAAAATAACTGTAAGAGCGTGTTAACAGATGCTAATGGACTTTACGTTTTTAATAACGTTTTAAATGGTACCTATGATCTAATAGAGTCATTTGGACAAAGTGTACCCACACCTGATGTTTGTACACCTGCAGAAAATGATCCCGTTGATTATATATCAACTACACCAAATCTTAGAACGGTCACTGTTAACAACCTTCCGGCAATTCAAGATTTTGGAGATTTTGAAGGTTCTAAAATTACAGGTACAGTTTTTAACGACGATGGAGCTAGCAGTGGAACGGCTAATGATGGTATCCAAAATGGTGGTGAAGTTGGAATTTCAACTCAATTGGTACAGGCTTTCGACGGTAACGATGTATTAATTGAACAAACTACCTCAGCAGCGGATGGATCCTATGCTTTATTTGTACCAAAATCGGTAGTAGGTACAGGTGGAACTGTCAAAATTGTAGAGACAAATGGATCCGTTTATTTATCAACGGGTGGCGACGCCGGTACAACAGCTGGTACGTATACAATAGCAACAGATGCTACTGTTTTTACGAATACAGTTGGTATAGAATATCAAGATGTAGATTTTGCCGATGTTGCCGTCTCGATATTGCTCACAGATGGTTCGCAAACAACCCAACCTGGTGCAGTAGCGACATTCACCCATTTATTTACTGCTAAAACTGCAGGAACGGTAACATTTACAACATCTTCTGTAAACACTCCAAATATCAATTATCCAACAGTTTTATCAAACGATTTAAACTGTGATGGAGACGCAGATTCTGGTGAACCAATCCTAACACCATTAACAACTCTTAATGTAACATCCGGTCAGGACATCTGTCTTGTTCTTAGGGTTACAGTTCCAAACGGGGTAAACGATGGTGCAACAAGTACAACAACAGTTACCGCAACTTTCGATTACTCTAATAGCCCAACAAACATTCAGCAGGTTTTAACTAGAACCGACATTATCTCAGTAAGTACAGCAGATGGTGGGTTCGTCATTGTAAAAGCAGTGGACAAAGCACAGGCACTTCCGGGGGATACTTTGATGTATTCAATTACGTATGAAAATCTTGGGGATGAGCCAATCTCACAAGTAGAGGTGATAGATGAAGTCCCTGTATTTACAACGTATCAATCAAGTCAATGCGGGACATTGCCGGCTGGTTTTACCAATTGTTCAATTACAACGCCAACTATTGGAACAAGAGGTACCATAAAGTGGACATTTACCGGTGTTCTTCAACCAGGTGAAACTGGAACAGTAAGTTACAAGGTTTTAATAGATAATTAGCAAAATGACTAAAGCAATTAAAAAGGATAGGCCGTTGGTTTTTATCGTTGAAGATAATGAGGCGTATAGAATTTTATTGGGTAAGGTTTTAGAGAAACGTGGTTTTTTAGTAATGATGTTTGAGCACGGTCGTAAAGTAGTTGATATGTTACAACACATTCAGCCGAACTTAATTCTTTCCGACATTACTATGCCATGTATGGATGGGTTTGAACTTCATAATTATGTTATTGAAAAATATGGCAGAGTAAAAATTCCATTTGTTTACCTTTCTTCAAATACTTCAAAAGAGTACGTTAGTAGAGCTACCAAATTAGGGGCAAGCCGAATGTTAGGCAAGCCAATTGAACCGGATGCACTAGCGGACACTATTGATTTAGTTTTAAGTGAAGTAGCATAACCTGGATTATCCTCTTTCATTTAGTTTTTCAGCATTTTATGTTGTGCAATGATCACTCATACAACTGCCGTTATTCTTAAAAGTGTTGATTATCAGGAATCGAGTAAAATCATCACGGTTCTATCAAAAGCACATGGCAAAATCGCAATTATTGCGAGAGGAGCTAAAAGGCCTAAAAGCAAGTTGTCTGGACTAATAGAGATTGGCCACATTTTAGATGTTGTCTATTACTATAAACCAACTAGAAGCATACAAAGTTTAACCGAAGCCTCTATTAAGTTTAGTAGTCTGAGTTTTAGGCAGGATTTTGAAAGGGCTTCTATTCTTTTTGGTTCTCTTGAACTCATAAATCAGCTGGTTCACGAACACGAAGAAAATGATAAGATATTCACCTTCCTGGTTAATTTTTTGGAATGGTTATCTCACTATAGTCCTATTAATCCATCCATTTTTTGTTATGTTCAGCTTCGATGTGCAGAATTAATTGGATTTAATCTTGCCTTTGATTCGGACGATACGTTAAATGAAAGTTACTTTGATGTTACCCACGGTATAATAACAACACGTTTACAATCGGAACTTTCATATAAATTAACCGTCTTACAAACTCAGTTTCTAAAGCAGGCATTGACATCAAGAAGCGATAAAGTCTTTAAATTGGGTCTGGCAGGTGGGGAACTAAAGCAATTAATACATCATTTAGATGTTTACTTTAAATACCATATTGAAGGTTATCAGGACAGAAAATCTGATTCTATTTTCGATCAGATGCTAAAGGATTATCAATGAGAAAAAGAGAACTATATTTAACAGCCCTTCTACTAATATTAATAGGTGTATCTATAGGTACCATTATTGCACTTTATAGTATTAGCCCGGAATTCGCACCATTAAGTGAAGTAAATATTACAGAAGTTAAGAGAACAGATACTCCCTTATTCAGCGATGATGATCTGGCAGAAATTGATGCACGATTTGTCTTTAAAAGAATCGCGGAGGAAGTGACACCTACGGTAGTATACATTGAGACCATTATTCCGGTTAGCACACCCGATGATGAAACACATAATTTTAGTGATGAATTATGGGATAGATTGGTACCACAAAGAGCGCGAACAGTTGGTTCTGGTGTTATAATTACAGGTGATGGCTATATCCTTACTAACTATCATGTAATTGAAGGTGCTGTTAGAAATGGTTTGAATGTTATCTTAAACGATAAAAGAGAATATCCTGCACAATTAGTAGGTCAGGATCCAAGTACTGATCTGGCAGTAATTAAAATTAATGCCAAAAATCTTCCTTCAGTTATCGTTGGTAATTCAGAGACTGTAGATGTGGGTGAATGGGTACTGGCAATTGGTAATCCATTCAGACTACGTTCTACGGTTACTGCTGGTATTGTAAGCGCGCTTAGTAGAGATGTTCAAATTATTAACGATCGATTAAGAATTGAAAGTTTTATTCAAACGGATGCTGCAATCAACAAAGGAAACAGTGGTGGGGCTTTAGTAAATACTGCTGGCGAATTGATTGGAATCAATACCGCAATTGCATCACAAAGTGGGTCATATCAAGGATATGGGTTCGCTGTTCCCAGTAATCTTGCTTTAAAAGTAGCTACCGACATTATTCAATTCGGTGAAGTAAGACGAGCACTTTTAGGCGTAAATATAGCAGCTGTTGATTTCGATCGTGCCCAACAAATTGGAATGGAAATTGTACGTGGTGTAGAGATTTTAGGAGTTACTGAGAACGGTGCTGCCGACCGCTCAGGAATTCAAGCTGGCGATGTAATACTTCGAGTTAATGGACAAACTGTAAATGAATCGAATGAACTTCAGGAAAAAGTAGCAGTTATGCGCCCTGGTGAATTGGTAGACTTGTCTATATGGCGTCGTGGTAACGAGATCGAGAAATCAGTTGAATTAATGATGCTACAACCTGAACCAGTTGAGGAATTAGCCTTTGATGAAGAGCCAATCTTAAGAGATACCGAACCAGAAGGCGATAACTACGGGGTTGATTTTCATGAGTTTGACCTGGGTTTTAGAATAATGGCATTAGCAAAACCTGAAAATAGTCTTACGTTCGACTTGCTTGTATCTCATGTCTATAAATATTCAGAAGCATGGAACAGAGGGTTACGTGAAGGTCAAAAAATATTATCAGTTGATGAAGAAACAGTTGAAGATATCGAAACTTTAAAAGACCTTATCACCGAACAAATTAATGAAAACGGATCGGTGTCACTCAAGGTTGAAAACGAAGAAAATGCAATTGGGTTCATCGAATTAGAACGCAATTAAATGAAATTTCGCCACACACTTCTAATCCTATTCTATTCTTTTTTAATTTTCTCATGCTCTACTACTGAAGAGATAGTGGAGAATACAAGTGGTGGGATTTATCCATCCTGGTATTCAGCAAATGGTTTTAGTTCTGATTCAACCAATTTCTCAGGTTATGGACTAGCCATAGCATCAGATTCTAGTGTTGCTATCACAAGAGCGACAGAAGACGCAAAAAAGCACCTTGATTTAGCCATAGGAAAAATGGCAGAAGATGTAAGAAATCAATTGGTTGCTAATGATGTAACGTCAGCGGGAAATACCGATTTTATTTTAATACTCAGAAATGCACATGCAGATGCAATTAAAAAGGCGGAATTAATTGCGCATACTGCTATTGGCGAAGGGGGAAATTATAGGGCATTTGCAAAAGTTGAAATATCCAGAGAAATGCTCATTACTCAATTAGAATTTGGCTTTAATGGGCACCCAAGATACTGGGCAGCGTATTCGGAAAATCCGAATTTTCAATCGGTATTTAATTAATATTTAAAAGCGCTTTTCTTTTTTGTTACGATAACTTGTTGCTATAAAATAGGTTGCTGTATCATATCACTACTATTGTAACCAATTGTAATTTTCTGGGTGCATTTATCAGTTATTTTCACTTACTTCATCTCTTCACTCACAATGCCTCATTTCGGGGGAAATGAGGCGCAGAAAAAAAACAATAACTAAGCTTATCAGAGGGTTCTATGATAACTAGATCGATTAGAGGTCTGTATATGTTGCTTGCGCTATTTATAGCAGTTAGCTCGGGTTTGCAGGCTCAGATCAAAACAACCACTTTTAACGATAATCTCGTTAAAGAAAACAGTATCGTGGTTAAGTTCGACGATACCATGATAACGGCCAAAGGTAAGGCTGTATCACCAAAAACATTAGCCGCGGACGTTCGCACTCAATTTAATGCTTCTATTGGAAGAACTTTAGATGGTAGTGTAGAAGAGTGGTTAATCAATGGTGACATGGGTGCGGTATTAAGCCAGTTAAATCGTATTCCTGGTGTACGCGCATTCCCTAATTATGTCTTTTATAGAGACGATTTAGAAGTAACAGCAATTGATTTTTCCGACCAACTAACTCTAACATCAAATGGTGAAAATCTTTTCCCAGGTTTAGAAACCATGTATGGAGACGAGATTGTTGTTAATGGAGATTTCGGCACAGGTGATTTAACCGATTGGCAAACATATGTAGCAGATTTTGTTGGTGTTTCAGCTGATTTTGCTGTTGAAAATGGTATCGCTCAAGTAGATAGTATAGCTGGCGGTTTGGATGGCACTGTTTGGTATATTCAGCTAAATCAATTTCTCTCTGACGCTCAGATTGATTTACTAAATGTTGGTGGTCGCTATGAATTGTCATTTGATGCATTCACAGACTCAGCATTTAAAGACATTAATGTAGTTTTGGGTCAAAATGGTGGCGATTTCACAACAGTACTAAGTGAATTAGTTACAATCGATCGTGATACAACCAATTATACAATCCTCTTTAACCTTGCAGAGAAATGGGATAATACCACTACTGGTATGAAGCTAGGTTTTGAAGGTGGCTTATCTGACGCTTCAATGTTTATTGATAACGTATCTTTAAGACAAGCAAACTCTCCTGCAATGGCGGTACATGCACCAGCATTACCTGATTCTTTGGTTCTATCAGTATATTCTGACGACTATGAAGATGTAGCTGTTGATACTTACAGAACACCTTGGTCATCTGAATTTACTAAGTTCTCTATCGATAGTGTTGATATGAATAAATTTATCACGTACGATTCGTTAGATTTTGTTGGAATTGAAATGACTTCAAGTCCGCTTGATATTTCTGGTATGACTCATGTTTACTTCAATGTTTGGACTCCAAACACTGACATAATGAGAATTAAATTAGTTGATTTTGGGGCAGATGGAGCCTTTGGCGGTGGAGACGACTCAGAGCATGAAATAGCTTTTGAAGATTACCCAAAGAGCCAGTGGTTAACTGCAAACCTTCCTCTATACTTATTTGAAGGATTACAAGGAGATGAAAATATTGCCCAAATTATTTTCAGTGCTGCTCCTGTTAATGAATCAACTCTACATATCGACAACTTACTGTTCTGGGATGATGGTTCAGCTACTTCTGATCCACTACTATCATTGCAGTATGGTCTTAATAACGATGGATCATTCAACCCTGGATATTCTGTAGAAGGTGCCGATGTTGACGCATT
This sequence comes from Balneolaceae bacterium, assembly GCA_965229525.1. Classification (GTDB taxonomy): domain Bacteria; phylum Bacteroidota; class Rhodothermia; order Balneolales; family Balneolaceae; genus HXMU1420-13. The sequence continues at coordinate 3,605,086 of OZ245886.1, read as the reverse complement.
CGCAGCTTGGGAATATGAGACAGGTTCAGATGATGTTGTAATGGTTGTTTATGATGATGGTGTTGACTTCTCTCACCCTGATCTATATCCAAACAGATGGGTAAACCCTGGTGAAGATATCGATGGTGATGGTGTCATTACTGATGCTGACTGGAATGGAATTGATGATGACGGAAACGGTTATCCAGATGATTTCTGGGGATGGAGTTCAGTGTATAATGATAATTCATTCTTAAACCCAGGTTCGTTCCACGGAACACACGTTGCAGGTATCCTTGGTGCACAAGGTGACAACGGAATTGGTGTATCTGGTGTATCACAAGATGTTAGTATCATAAACGTGATGATTTTCGACGAATTCGGTGGTACCGATGCGATTGCCATCATGGGTGGTTACCAATATATCAGCAACCTACTTGACCAAGGTGTGCCAATTACGGGTATCAACCAATCTTGGGGTGGTGGAGGTTACCTAGACCTCGAATCTGACCAACAGTTTGTAACTGTAATGACAGACTATGCTCTCGATCATGCAGAACATGCAGCACTTTGGATAGTATCAGCTGGTAATAGCTCATCAAATCGTGATGAACTACCATTTTATTCATATCCAAATAACATACAGTCTCCAAACATTATAACTGTTGCAAGTACTGATGATGCAGACAACCTGTCTGGATTCTCTGATTTTGGTGAATTCACTGTTGATGTAGCTGCTCCCGGTTCAAGTATCCTTTCTACTTTGCCCCCAAGTACAACTGGTGTTGAGTATGGCTACTTAGGTGGTACTTCAATGGCGTCTCCACATGTTTCTGGTATAATAGCGCTTGCTAAAGCCTTATACCCAGATGAGGATGGATTCGACTTAATGACTCGAGTTCTTGCTGGTAACGAAGACGTTCCTAATCTTGATGGTGAAACTGGTGCCGGTGGTCGTGTTAACGCGCTTGGCGCTCTCGACCCAACAATGCTTGGTGCAGGTGCTCCTTTTGCAGGTGGAAATACAAATCAATTCCATAGAACTTTTGTAGATGGAGATGCACTAGAAACCTCAGGTATTGTTAATACTTCTGATGCAGACCTATCAATCACGGGCTACTCAATAACTGGTCCAGATGCTGATAATTTCTATGTTATTACCGACGACACCCCAACATTAGCGCCGGGTGAAGCTTTTGGTATTCTTGTAGGATTCGATAATGCCGGTTTAGTTGGTGATCTAACCGCTACTTTAGAAGTGGCTACCGATGCAGGTACAGCGTCATTGGCATTAATAGGGCACGAACAAGGCTTCGGTTTTGTAGGTATCTCACCTGACTATGCAGACCTTGGTGCAGTACCATACGGTGAAGAATTGAGTGCATCATTTACTGTGACAAACTTCGGTAACTCAGATATGTTTTACGATGTAGGTCAAGCTCTTTTCTACTATGATCTTGAATTTTCACAATTTGTAGATTCAAAAACTAGTTTCGCTGCAGGGTCTGCTCCTGAAAAAGATGCATTATCTAGAAACGAAGCAGAATTCTTCGATGATTTAACAGCTAAAGTTCTACTTGAGCGTGGCGATAGAAAACTACCAGTTGTTGAATATATTCCTGGTTCTCATCCACAGAGTGAGCTTGCAGGGGCTGAAGAAGTTTGGTTTGATGATCTAAATGATGCAGAGGAAACTCTTGCTAACTGGGATCTATTAAGCTTCGGTGATGCTGAAGATTATTGGAATCTATATAACATCAGCGATGTAGAAGGTGACACAAATAATGTATTCTTATTTGGTGATTTCGAATTTGGATATGAAAATAATGCAGTCCCTGTTGCAATACCTCCTGCGTTCGATTTCTCAGCTTTAGAACAAGGTCGCGGACCTGCTTATCTAGTATTTGATGTTGAAACTGAATTAGAATTTGGTTGGGACGACTTCTACGTGAATGTAATCTCTAACGGTTCTCGTTTAGCAACAATCGTTGGAACTTTCAACGGTTCTATCATCAACTTTGGTGGATACTATACAGTAGTAGTTGACATTTCACAGTTTGCCGGGCTTGATAATGTTGAATTCTGGTTTATCGCAAATTCTGACGCTAGTTTTGCTGCAGGATTTGGTGCATTATTCGATAACGTTTCTGTGATTGTTGATGATCTTCCATTCTTTACTTCAATCAATGGTGGCGAACTTGCGCCAGGCGAAAGTGAAGGTGTAGAAGTAATCGTAAGAACAGAATTATTGCCTCCTGGTGATTGGGTTCTATTCACAGATGTTTTCGCTAATGGATTTATTTCTTATTACGGAAATGGTGGTGATTACGCAGGTCATGTAACCGAATTCTCTGCGAGAAATGTAGCTCTGGATATTAACCCAGAAGTTGACTGGATTGGAGAAGCATCTACTGAAGAAGCAACAAACTTTAGTTTTGATGCGACTAACGTAGGTACTGTTGGTGTTGATGTTATGACGGATGTCTTCATTGCGTATAATCAGCCAGTAGATTTCTTCGGCGACGAATTACTTGCAGGTAAAGATGCAGCTCTTGCTAGATTCGAAGAATCAGACAAGGGTGATGGTCCTGGAGTATCATTGGTTGAGCATAGAGAACTTATCATGAACAATATTGATAAGAGATCTGGCGTAACAGGTACTGCTAATGGAACTGGTGAAAAGCCAAGAATGACTCCATCACGTGAAAGCATCGACCTTTACTTCGAAGATTTCGAAGGATTCGGTGATGTTGATTTCTATGATGTTTGGACTATATTTGATCAAAGCTACGGTTTAGGTCACGTATTTGATGTTCAAAATTGGGCTTCAGAAGACAATCCAGATCATTTCTTAAATGTTGGTGGTATAAGTGAAAATGGATGGTATATCCTAAACGACACGTATACTCTTGCTTTCTCACCATCGTTTGATCTTTCATCTGTTCCTGTGTCTGATGCAACAATATTTGAGCTTACTTACAGCTTCTTATTAGAGCCAGGCTATGACGTTGGTTCTGTATGGGTTGGTGTAAATAGTGAATTCGGAACGGATTTATTTTACCTGGGTAGTAGTGAAGACATTTTCTTTAATAATGGCTCACTATATAGAACAGGATTCGATATTTCTTTCTTCAATGGCAATGATGATGTATTCTTGGCATTCTTAGTCGAAACAGATCAGTCTGTACAATCAGGTTGGGCAGGTTTTGATGACTTAGATGTATATACATCTGAAAAATTAGCATACATCGAGCCAGCAGAAACAATGATCGATTCTGGTGCTACTCAAACTTTTGATGTAACTGTTAATACACCATGGCTGGCACCAGGTAGCTATGTAGCTATATCAGTACTTGATTACTATGGTGGTGGTGAGGACTTCTTCGTTGCAAGAACTGCAGAGCAGTTTACTTACTTCGATATTCCTAATATGGCTCCTGTAGCTAATGACGACTGGATTGCTTCGATTACTGATACTGTTATACCTTTAGATTGGATCGTTGGTACTATGTTATCTAATGATTTTGATCCTGAAGGAAGTTGGTTATATCTATATGATTGGGAAGAGCCATTATATGGTGATATTCGATATACATTCGATGGTCCAATGTATGTAGCACCTGAAGAAGGTGGCAAAACTGACATGTTCAGATACATTGTAACAGATGGTCAATTAATGGATACAGCAACCGTGTACATCGAAATTGGCGATAACCCTCATTTCCCAACTGGAGCTGACAAACAGTACGTATTATTAGAAGACGAAAGTCTATCAATGAGTACAATTGGTATGGCTTCAGGTGTTGGATTCTGGGAAAATGTTGGTGTATGGGCCGCTCCACATAGTGATGACGTAAGTATCGTTCATGATACGGAAGGTCATTCAATCACTATTGCTGGTGCTGCGAATGCCTTTGGTATGTTTGAAGCAACATTCTATGTAGGTACATTTGACGAAGAAGGAAATGCTTCTGCATGGGATTCAACAGAAGTTTCTATCGTAATAACTCCTGTAAATGATGCACCTGTTGCTGCATTTACTTCAAACGTTGATGGTTCATTAGTAAGCTTTGCCAATCAATCTAATGATGCTATTGATATGAGCGACGGTGGAATTGCATCTTTCGCATGGGACTTCGGTGATGGTAGTTCCAGCACAGAAGCAGAACCAACCTATGATTATGGTGCAACTGGTGATTTCACTGTTAGATTAACCGTAACGGATATTGGTGGACTTTCAACTACAATTGAAGAAACAGTTACAATAGTAAGCGTTTCTAACGAAGTTGAAGGAGCTCTACCAACAGAGTTTGCGATCCAGCAAAACTATCCGAATCCATTTAACCCTTCTACAAATATTAATTACAGCTTACCTGAAGCTTCTAGTGTAACGATCGTTGTTTACGACCTACTAGGACAAAAAGTAGCTGAATTAGTGAATACTGAGAAGGCTGCAGGTTACCATACGGTAGCATTTGATGCATCTGCACTTTCATCTGGTGTGTATATATACCAGATCAAAGCAGGAGCATTCACACAAACCAAGAAAATGATGCTTATTAAATAAGCTGCTTTTCAAACTTTATAGAAAACCCCGCCTGATTTCAGGTGGGGTTTTTTATTTTATACTGTTATCATCTAATGGAATAAAATTGTAGTGAGTTGAAAGATTATATACGAATAGCATCAGGTCAGGGTTTTTGGGGTGATTTACCAAATGCGCCTGTAAATCAAGTAAAACAAGGTCCCATCGATTATTTGGTGATGGACTACTTAGCCGAAGTAACCATGTCCATCATGCAAAAACAAAGAATGAGAAACCCTGAATGGGGTTATGCTCGTGATTTTGTTGGAGTGATAAATTCGATAATGCAGAACATTGCTGAAGATGGAATAAAAGTTATTAGCAATGCTGGCGGGGTAAATCCAAATGCTTGTAAAGATGAGATTCTAAAGATTGCGAAAGAAAGAGGTTTTAATAATCTGAAAGTTGCCGTTGTTGATGGGGATAATATTCTAGATGAAGTAGAAGAGTTGATCAAAATGGATCACCCATTAAACAACATGGAAACTGGAGATCCGATCTCTTCCGTAAAAGACCAGTTACTTAGTGCAAATGTCTATTTTGGATGCAAAGCAGTAGTTGAAGCTTTGAAACTAGGCGCTGATGTAATTATAACAGGTCGTGTTACTGACACTGGTTTAACCCTTGCACCAATGATTCATGAATTTGGTTGGGAATATGATGATTACGATAAAATGGCTGTTGGAACTATAGCCGGTCACATTATCGAATGTGGGGCTCAGGTATCAGGAGGTAATTATACCGATTGGGAGGAGGTAGATGATTTTACCAATATTGGGTTTCCAATTATTGAAGCTCATCCTGATGGGACATTTTTTGTGACAAAACATGAAGGTACAGGCGGACTTGTAAACGAGAAAACAGTAAAGGAACAGCTCTTGTATGAAATTGGTGATCCTACAGAATACATAACTCCCGATGTAATTGCCGACTTTACCACTATTCATTTACATGCAGATGGACAAAACCGAGTGAAGGTTACAGGAATCAAAGGAAAACCAGAAACTCCAACATATAAGATTTCGGCCAGTTATAATGATGGCTATAAACTGTCTGCTACTTTGGTTTATTCTTGGCCTGATGCACTTAAGAAAGCGTATAAAGGAGCCGAAATTCTTCAAAATAGAGCCAAAGATTTAGGCTTAAATCTGGATGAATTCCATTCTGAATTTGTTGGTTACAATGGAACCACAGAAAAACCTGTAGATTTAAGTAATGACACCGAGTATGATGAGATTCAAATGAGAATATCAATCAGCGGGCAAAACAAAAACGACATAAATAGATTCGGTATGGAAGTTGCACCTCTTATCCTCACCGGACCAAGCGGTGTGACAGGATTTGCAGGAGGTAGACCAAAAGCGAGTGAAATAGTAGCATATTGGCCGGCATTATTAGACAAAAAAGCTGTATCACCAAAGGTGAATGTGTATACCGTGTAATTGAATAGGATTCTTTGGAAGCATTAAAAGATTTAAATCAATTTTTAAAAAAATATAAGGTTAGTGTTGGGTTAGGGATTCTATTTCTCACATGTGCCAATTTTTTCCTTGTATGGATACCGGTATTAATTCGACAGACCATAGATGAAGTCGAAAATTTATCTGGTAGTGATATTCAGGTGCCTCAATCTCTTATCGAGACACTCTTTATAAGTGAAGTCGGAAGGATTCTTGGTATTAATTCATTGATCCTGCTAGGTGCCGTAATTCTATATGGATTCTTTCTTTTTCTTACTCGACAAACCCTGATCGTAAGTTCCAGGAAAGTTGAATATGATATGAGAAATGCTATCATCGAAAAATTGATGCAACTACCTCAGACTTTCTATGCAAAGTATTCTCATGGCGAAGTATACGTTCGCGCTTCCGAAGATGTAAATAAAGTTCGAGAATACTACGGGCCGGTAATTATGTACAGCATAAATACGATCACCAGAGCTGGCTTTGTAATTACTATGATGTACATTGTGAATAAAGAGTTAATGTTGTGGGCATTACTTCCATTACCTTTACTCTCGATATTTGCATACTGGATTACCGGCTATATCCATAAGCATTCCATCGTCATACAAGAACAATATTCAAAACTAGCAGGGCAGGCTAAAGAATCGTTCTCTAGTATACGATTGATCAAAGCTTACAACAGACTGGATAATGAGCAAGCAAAATTTGAATTATTAAGCGAAGACTACCGTAAGAAAAAACTTCGTCTTGATATGATCGAATCTCTATTTCATCCAGGATTGAATTTCTTAATCGGCATATCGTTAATAATTGTGATATGGCAAGGTGGCAATATGATTATTGAAGGCACTTTAACGGTTGGGAATATTGCAGAGTTCTTGATTTATGTTGCCTACCTAATCTGGCCAGTTGCTGCTTTAGGGTACACTATGAATCGTTTCCAAAAATCGTTGGCTTCATGGTATCGAATTAAAGAGGTGCTCGACTATCCTATTGAAATTGATAATGAAAACGACGAATCAAGTATTAAAAATGGAAAAATCGAATTTAAGAATGTATGGTTTAAGTACCCCGATTCAGACGAATATGTGATTAAAAACCTGAACCTCAATATTAAGGCTGGTGAAAATATCGCAATCGTTGGCCGAACAGGATCAGGAAAAACTACTTTAGTTCAATTAATTCCCCGGATTTTTGATCCAACAGAAGGAGAGGTACTAATTGATGGAAAATCAGTGAAAGATATTAGTCTAAATGAACTGCGTAGAAGCACCGGGTATGTACCTCAGGGAACTTTTTTATTCTCAGATACGATTGGAGATAATATTGCGTTTGGTGTGGAAGAGGCATCAGAAGACCAAATTGAAAAAGCAGCCGGATTAGCAATGGTTAAAGAGAATATTTTGGAATTTGAGAAAAAATTTAAGACTATGCTCGGAGAGCGGGGAATTACACTATCCGGAGGACAGAAGCAGAGGACAGCGATTGCCCGAGCATTAATAAAAAGTCCGAGAATGCTTATATTTGACGATTCTTTGAGTGCAGTAGATACAAAGACAGAAGACGCAATACTGAAGAACTTAGAACAGGAGCTGGGCGACAGAACAACGATTACTATCAGCCACAGAATATCGACCATTAAAGATGCAGACAGAATATTTTATCTAGAGAATGGTCAGATTGTAGAACAAGGAACTCATGAAGAGCTTTTAGAATACGACGGTCACTATAAGGCTATGTATAAAAAACAAATACTTGAACAAGAACTAGCACAAATCTAACTTAATAAAATAAAGAACCATACGTGTGTGTCGTTGACCGCGACATACCCCGGTAATTGGGAGAAAAAAAATGATTGTAGTACCATTAGGCGTAGCATCCGCCACACCAACAGCTATTAGACACCTACCATCAGTAGCACTTTGGAGAGAAGGAAGCGTTTATTTATTCGATTGCGGCGAAAACGCCCAAATGAGAATGCTTCAAGCTGGGCTTAAACGCTCAAAAATTGACAGCATCTTCATATCCCACTTCGATGTTGATCACTATTCAGGATTAATGGGTTTATTATCCACACTTCAGTTACAAAGAAGAGAGAAAGAAATCAATATTGTAGGTCCAAAAGGCATTAAAGAATATGTAGAATGGAATCTCAATTTTTCAGGTGTTGAACTAAGTTTCGATATTAATTTTGTTGAGGTAGCAGAGGATATCGATGAGCAAAGAGTCCTTGATGAAGAAGAATATTATGTAGAGGCCAGACCGCTAAAACATAAACGATTCTGTTTAGGATTTAGATTTCAGGAGAAAGACAAACCAGGTAAGGTTGATGCTGGAAAAGCCGCATCGTTTGGAATTACATCGGACGAGCAATTTAAGGAATTGAAAGCCGGTAACAGCGTTAAGTTAGACGACGGTACTGAAGTGGAAGCTTATGAAATAGTTGGGCACCCACGTCCTGGTGATAGCTTTGCTTACGTAACAGATACTGAATACTGTCCAAATGCGGTAAAGTTAGCAATGAATACAAATATTCTGTTTCATGAGGCCACTTTTAGCTCTCAACTAGCTGATAAAGCCAAAGAAACCGGCCATTCAACTGCACTTGATGCTGCAAGAGTTGCTAACGAAGCACAGACTAAATTGCTAGTAATAGGTCATTTCTCTGCAAGATACACCAATCTACACGTACTACTTAAAGAAGCACGTGATGCATTCTATCCTACCTGGTTAGCTAACGAATTACGTCCAATTTTCACTGACCCAACACATGAACGCGGTATCGTTGATCCAAAAGTTGAATTGAAAGATTTAACTAAGAAAGAAGATTCTCGTGGTGGTTATGGCAGAGGTCGTCCAGGGGGTCGAGATAGTAGAGGAGGTGGAAGAGATCACCGTGGAGGTGGAGGAAATAGAAACTTCCGACAAAGAAAGCAACACGGCGGTGGTCGTTATGATAATGATCGAGGTGGCGGAGGCTACCGAAGTAGTGGTGGCCGTTATGATAACGATCGCGGAGGTGGAGGTTACCGAAGCGGTGGTGGAGGTGGTGGTTACCGCGGCGGCGGTGGTCGATATGATAATGATCGTAGTAGTGGAGGCTACAGAAGCGGTGGAGGCGGTTATAGAGGTGGCCAGGACAAACCTTCGGGCGATCGTAGATATGGCAGTAGCAATTATAACCGCGACGATAATTCAGGTGAGAAAATGCCTAGCAGATCTAATAGCCCAAGAACTTCTTACGACGATTTCGATCGTTTCTAGACATCATAAATGAGTAAAGACACAAAGTATAAAGCCGTTGATAGAACTCTTATCAAACGGCTTTACTTTTTTGTTAAGCCATACCGCTTTTATGTACTCCTTGCTGTAGTACTTACATTAGCCTCGTCTTTTCTAGGTACTATTCGGCCTAAACTTACCCAGATCGCAATAGACGATCATATTGCAGTTGGTGACTTCGAAGGATTAATGAGTATCATTCTTCTGCTATTCGGGGCACTAATTGGTGAGTTTTTATTATTAATGACAAACACCTATCTCACAAGGTGGTTCGGACAAGGCACCCTTTATTCACTTCGAAATGCCATTTTTGAAAAGATAAAATCTCTGCACGTACAGTTCTTTGATAAGAATCCAATTGGGCGATTAATAACGCGAACAACTAGTGATGTAGAAGCTCTTTCTGAGTTACTTTCAGATGGTGTTGTAGCCATTATTGGCGATATGTTTCGCATCATTTTTATTCTCTATTTCATGTTCAGCATGAATTGGGAACTAAGCTTAGTTACCATTGCTGTACTTCCAATTCTATTTTATGCGACATTTTGGTTTAAAGAAAAAGTTAGAGTCGCCTTCCTGAATGTTCGAGATCAGATATCAAATCTCAATTCTTTTGTTCAAGAACATATAAATGGGATGGACATCGTTCAGTTGTTCAATCGCGAGAAGAAACAGCAAGAAAAATTCAAGAAGATTAATGCTGCTCATCGCGAAGCTCATGTTGAGACCATCTTCTATTTCTCAATTTTTTGGCCACTGGTAGAAGTCTTCTCAAGTTTTGCAATGGCACTTATTGTCTGGTATGGGGGCGGTAGAGCGATGATGGGAGGGGTAACTTTTGGTGTGCTTCTGGCTTTTATTCAATATGCTCGTCAATTCTTTATGCCAATTCGTGGACTTTCTGAAAAGTTCAATACGCTTCAATCTGCCTTAGCTTCCTCAGAACGAATTTTCAGTATAATGGATACTGATACTGAAGTAATTGAAGTTGATGAGCCTCGTAAAATCGAACATCCGAAAGGAGAGATCAGCTTTGAAAATGTGTGGTTCAAATACAATGAGAATGAAGACTGGGTTCTTCGAGATGTTTCATTTACAGCCAAACCCGGGGAGAATATTGCCATAGTTGGAGCAACAGGAGCTGGTAAAACGACTATCATTAATCTTTTACTTCGATTTTACGAAATCCAAAAAGGTTCAATTAAACTAGATGGAGTTGATATCAAGGAACTCGCACTATCCGATCTCAGATACTATTTCTCACTGGTTCTACAAGATCACACTTTATTTACTGGTTCCATCATAGACAATATCACACTCGGAGAAGAAGGAATTTCAAGAGAACAAGTGATTGAAGCAGCGCATCAAGTAGAAGCCCACCGGTTTATAGAAAAACTGCCAGGAAAATATGATTACCTATTAAAAGAACAAGGTAAGTCACTTTCTATGGGTCAAAAACAGTTGATCTGTTTCGTACGAGCGATGGTGTTCGATCCCAAGATTTTAGTGCTTGATGAGGCTACATCAAGTGTAGATTCTGAAACAGAATCACTCGTTACAGAAGCCAGTGCAAAAATGATGGAGGGAAGAACTTCCATTGTAATTGCTCATAGATTATCCACTATTCAACACGCAGATACTATTCTAGTGATGCATAAAGGGGAGATTAGAGAGAAGGGCTCTCATAAAGAGTTAGTTAAAGTGGAAGAAGGGATATATCGTCGATTGTATGAATTGCAGTACAAGGAACAAGCAGTTAGCTAATAGCGTTTATTTTAAAATTGTGTCCTCTCTATTACCTCCAAGTAATAAGTATGAATTATAAAAAGATTCTGCAAAAGTTTAGACTGGACGATTCTTTACCAATTCACAAAAATCTATTTTCCTGAGCAAATAAACTGATTTCTTATCTGAGTAGGAAATTGGAGCCCATTCGTGTTTTTAGTTTTTTTTAAGAAAATAGATTACCGCATAGGTATGTGGTGAGTTTTTAGGTTTGGCAAATTACACTTGAGAATTAAGTCGTCAATCTAACAATCACGCCATGAAATTTTCACTTTCTACTCTTTTTATTTTCATTTTTTCTATCTCCCTTCAAGCACAAAATGTACTAATCGTAAACAATTCAGGCACTGCAGCTACCGGTGATCATGTGTACTCTGACATTCAAAGTGCGGTAGATGCAGCTGCTTCAGGTGATATCATTCAAATTGTTCCTAGTCCAACTTCATATGGCTTAGTTACCATATCTGGGAAAAGTAATCTTACAATTGTTGGAGCAGGTTTTAATGCGCAATTAAACTCAGAAATAGTTCCCTACTATAGTTTGGTGGGAAATATGGGGATAGATGGAGACTCTGAAAATATTACAATTAAAGGTATAAGAGTCAGTTCGATATCTATGAATAGTGTCTCAAATATAGTTATTGAGGATTCACACTTATTTGGAATCTTTATTTCTGATAATTCATCGACAGTCTTAGTGCGACGAAATTTCATAGAAGCAACAAGTGTATCTGCTTCCTTTACAAATATTTCAGGAATAGTCTATTCAAATAATATTATCGATTTACAAGCTGATTTTAGAGCATATAATGCTGTTTTAGATCACAATTTATTTAGGATTAGATTTTTAACTGGTTCAAATAATACCTATTCAAACAATATATTTCTCTACCAAGGAAATGGCGATACTGACAATAGTATTTTTATTTCAAATTATGCAAATGTAGATGTAGTAACAGGCACTAATACTGGTTCTTCAAATATTGTTACTTCTTTCGAATTATCAGATATCATGGCTAGTGAAGATATAACTAGCAATAATTGGTATGAGCAATGGGACCCAACACCAAGCGAACCAGCCATTCTAAATGGTGGAAACGATGGTACCGATATAGGTCCAACAGGTGGTGTTACACCGTATAACGTAACAAAACTTGTACTTCCAACAATTACCGGGTTAAACACCCCAACCTCAGTTCGTTCTGGGGAAAACATTAATGCTACGATCAAAGCCAAGGGAAATTAAAAAATAGGTTGCTGACCTATCAAATCTATTTTATAGCTGAGGCTTAGTATGAAACGTTTATTCATGATTTTAGGAGCTCTTTATCTGGTTACAAGTGCCCAGATATTGGCTCAGAATATTACAGAAATAGAATACTTCTTTAATGAAGATCCCGGAGTTGGATCAGCAAATAGTATTAGCTCTTTTTCTACTGATACTGAAATCAATTTCTCTGAGACAATAAATACCTCAAGCTTGGTAAATGGTCTGCACACTTTATACATGCGAGCAAAAGACAGTGATAATACCTGGGGGATTCCCGTGCCTCATCTACTCTTTGTAGATCAAGGGGAAACTATGTTGGTGGATGCGTTGGAATATTTTATCAACGAAGATCCCGGAGTTAGTTTAGGTACACCTGTTGAAGTTTCAGACGCGTCAGAAGTCGAGCTAATGCAACAAATCACGACCGAGAATTTATCAGCTGGACTACACACGTTGTATCTACGAGCGAAATCTACCGATGGAGACTGGGGGATTCCCGTGCCTCATCTACTATTTGTGGATCAAGGGGAAACTATGTTGGTGGATGCATTGGAATATTTTATCAACGAAGATCCCGGAGTAGGTTTAGGTACACCTGTTGAAGTTTCAGATGAGGTTGAAATCGAGATTAGTCAAGATCTTATGACTTCAGGGTTACCAACAGGTTTACATACGCTGTACATTCGAGCGAAATCCACTGGTGGAGACTGGGGGATTCCCGTGCCTCATCTACTCTTTGTAGATCAAGGGGAAACTATGTTGGTGGATGCGTTGGAATATTTTATCAACGAAGATCCCGGAGTTAGTTTAGGTACACCTGTTGAAGTTTCAGACGCGTCAGAAGTCGAGCTAATGCAACAAATCACGACCGAGAATTTATCAGCTGGACTACACACGTTGTATCTACGAGCGAAATCCACGGATGGAGTTTGGGGGATTCCAATCAATAAAATCATTTTTGTGGATCAGTCTGCGGATACAGTGAGCCTGGTTGTATCAGCCGAATATTTCTTTAATGAAGACCCGGGAGTTGGAAGTGCTACTCCTCTGGACTTAAACGATGCACAGGATTTAGAAGAAGTAGTGACTCTGATTACAGAAGATTTGATCGGAGGCACTTATCAATTGAATATTCGTGTTCAGAATGAATTTGGAGAATGGGGGATAGCCGTTGCAAGAGAAATATTAGTAACAAATCCGCCAAGATTGTCAAATTTAGAATCGGATACCCTGCTTTTCACTGAAAATGATCCGTCAACAATTATATCAGATTCTTTGAAAGTAATCGCTGAAGGCGGTTTCCAAATTGATAGTGCCATTGTAGCAGCTACTGAAGGCTTTATCTATGGGACTGAAGACCAATTGAATTTCACAAGTGATCTACAAGATTCAGTTCAATTCTCATCGGATTCGTTGGGTATTTTTAAGTTTACAGGATCTGCCTCGGCAGCATTTTATCAGCAAATATTTAGAGGTATCGAGTACACAAATGTTAGTGACGATCCCAATACATCTATAAAAATTTTTTCATTTCAGGTATTTGGTAATGAAGATTCTTCGGAATTGGTATCACGAAGTATTCAAGTAATACCGGTTGACGATCCCCCGGAAAAGTACGTTGAACCTGGACCAATCATTTTACCGGAAGACGTTATCGACTCTTTAGCAATCAGACTAAATGATTTTTATAGAGATGTCGATTCTCCAATAAGCTACAGCATCGTAACTGATGCAGATGAAATTGATTTCCAACTTGTCGGTGATAGTTTATTCATTAGCTCTGATGTCAATTGGTATGGTGAAGCTGAGTTAAATTTAGAAGTCAGTTCTTTAGGATTCTCTTTAATAGATTCATTAGATATTATAATTTTGCCATTGAATGATGCTCCTTTTGTAAGTAAAACGTTAGATGAAATTATTCTTGAAGAAGATTTCGGCGATAGTCTAATCACTCATTTAGATTCATTATTCTCTGATGTTGATTTACCTGATGATTCACTCAGATTCTCAATTAATATTGATGAGAATTCAGTTGTTCGTGCTGGTATTGCAGAAGGTGTTCTCACTCTAAATTCCAAAGAGGATCAAAATGGTAGCTTTAGTTTCAATGTAATTGCAGTTGATGATAGTTCAGCTACTGACTCTTTAACTATCAGTGGAAAAATAAATCCAGTAAATGACCCGCCTTTCCTAATTGAATTTCTACCAGATACCAGTGTTGCTGAGGATGCAGATCAATTTAGCCTGATTAACCTGAACAATTACTTCGATGATATTGATAGCGAACTGATATTCGAGATTAAAAATGACCCTGAAAATATTGATCTTGAAATATCGGAGGTGGGTGAACTATTAGTCACTTCGGCTCCAAATTGGAATGGGACTCAATCCATTATTATAAATGCGAAAGATGAAGAGTATGAAGTGAGCGATACACTTCACATTGAAGTGCAATCAGTAAATGATGCTGCACCAACTCAACCTGTGCTTCTGGCTCCAAATCGCGGGGTGGAGGCAACCCTTAATACTTATTTGGTTTGGTCATTAGCTAAAGATACCGTTGAGTTTGAAGATCCTCGACCACTATATGAAGTTCAGGTGGACATAAGTGAATCATTTGAATTTCCGTTGATCAATCAATCCGATATTGGCTTATCTACCATTTTACAACGAACAGCAAAGCGTGAATTTATAAGCCATTTGCAATCAAATCCTTCCGATGAAGACAGCGTTTTTGCAGTCAGACTTGGTGCTTTGAATGGGGCAGATCAATTAGAGGATGACATTCACTATTTCTGGAGGGTGCGCTCGGTTGATAATGAAGATTCAGCTTCCGTGTGGTCTAATACCTGGGATTTCAGATTGAATATAGAAAACGATGCACCTGGATTGGTTAGTAGCGGATTTACTCCTGCCGATAGTATTACAATTAGTAGTCTTAATCCAACTTTAAGCTGGAACACCGCAATAGATATTGATTACAGTGACACACCAGACAGACTGATGTATATTGTTGAAATTTCTAATGATAATGCTTTCATTAGTATCGAATATTCAGATACAACAGAAATTGGTATCAATTCTACAAACACTGAATCTTTGTTAGACGAGTCAATCTATTTCTGGCGTGTTAAGACCGTTGATGATGAAGGGTTAGAATCTGACTGGAGTGAAACCCAAACTTTTATCATCAATCAACAATTAGATCCACCAACAGCTTTTGAATTGCAAAGCCCGATAAATGGTGTTGATACCCTGACTGTGAATCCAATTTTTAGCTGGACTTCTAGTAGCGATACAGATTTGTTTGATCAAGTTTATTATCGATATCGATTATCTGAAGATTCACTTTTCAATAATCTCTTAGTGGATGAAATATTAGCAAGCGATACTACATTAATTCTATTGGAACCTCTGAGTATAGGTGAATACTTTTGGAAGGTAGTAGCCATAGATACAGATAGTCTATTCACATTCGGTTCTAACTCGAACGATGATCCATTTAAGTTTACCATCGTTGAAAAAGTGTCTAGTGAATTGTTCATTGAGTTACCGGTGGATTATACACTATCGCAAAACTATCCTAATCCTTTCAACCCAAGTACAACCTTGCGATTTGGCTTACCTGAGGCAGCCAATGTTCGTCTGGAAATCTTCAATTTGTTAGGACGAAAAGTTGCCACACTTCTGGAAAATGATCTAAAACAGGCAGGTTGGCACTCGGTACAATTTGATGCAGGAAACCTGGCTACAGGATTGTATGTATATCGAATACGAGCGGGAAATTTCGTTCAAACAAAGCAGATGATGCTGATTAAATAACAAAACAAAATACGATCAACAACGATTGAAGGATGACGATCGAATTTCTATGTTCGTCATTCGTCATTCGTCATTCGTCATTCGTCATTTGTTATACTCAGTATTTTCATCAAAATAGAATAAGCCTTTTCATATATCCCCAGGCTAGTTTCCTCACTCGGCCCACCTATACTTAAAACCCGAATTTCAAAATCCAAAATCCAATTTCTGATTTTATTAAAATCTTGTTGCTCATTAATGTTCATCACCAGATAAGGCTTTCCGAGCTTTAAAGAAGTTTCAAATGCCAACTTTGTGCCTCTGTCACTTTGTAACTTTGTGCTTTCACAAAAAATCAATACTCCATCCGCATCCCGAACATTCCAAATGGTCCGTTGGGAGCGGGGAACATCAGGAGCAGAAGCATCCCGTTCTTTTGGTGTTTCTTTTAGTTTGAATTGTTCCGGGATGAGACCATTCTCACAAACTCTTCCGGGAGGACACCAACCTCCATGATCGATTCCAGTATTAATAGCGACTTGAAGAGCTGCTTGATCTACACCAGTTTGTCCTCCTGATATAATCTTTTTAACACGCGGCATTTACATCATTGATTTATGCTAAACTTACAAACTATTTGGTAGCGAATTTGTATTTTTGAGGCACATAAACAGGAGGCTTATCATGGTAGAATCAAAGAAAATAGAAGAAGTTCAAAAGAAAATTGGCAGAGCTGTTGAAGAAACTGGTGATGTAATCCAGGAGAAAGTTGAAAAAACCTATGATGATTTGATCGATCGCGTAAAAGACGAACGGGATTGGATTGAACGTGAACTCCGACATGAATATAGAAATGCTCGTAGATATGTTCGTGCAAATCCAGAGCGTGGAATAGGAATTGCCCTTATTACGGGGCTGGTTGTCGGGATTTTACTCGGCAAATCCACCAAATAGGAAATTGAAAATCTTCAATCATTTCATCATTCAATTCTCTCATTTCACTAAAAATATATGGCTATAAATAAAGATCATTTACAGGCAAACTTCGAGCGATTGGATGCGCTAAGGGGGTATCTTTGACTACGAAAAGCGAAAAGTTCGAGTAATTGAATTAACCGAACGAACTCAAAATCCAGAATTTTGGAGTGATCCTACCAATGCTCGAGTGGTGATGCAGGAGTTGGATAATGAAAAAAGCCTTGTAAAAGGATGGGATGACTTAAATGATATTCGAGAAAGCATCCAGGTGTTTCTGGAATTTCAGGAGATGGGGGAGGAAGTAGATGATGAACTTGATGCAGAATATGAGAAGTTGCTTAAAGGTCTAGATTCTCTGGAACTTAGAAATATGCTAAAAGGCGCAGATGACCATCGCGATGCTGTTGTTACTTTTAATCCGGGAGCCGGTGGTACAGAAAGCCAGGATTGGGGGCAAATGCTGTATCGAATGTACATTCGATGGGCTGAAAGAAGTGGTTTTAAAGTATCAGTGATAGATTATCAGGATGGAGATGTTGCCGGTATTAAAAGCGCCACTTTAGAAATTCAAGGAATAAACGCGTATGGGTTTCTCAAAGCCGAATCTGGTGTTCATCGGTTAGTTCGTGTTTCTCCATTTGATAGTAATGCAAGGAGGCATACATCTTTCTGTTCGGTTTTTATTTCTCCTTTGATTGATGACACTATTGAAATTGATATCAATGACAGTGATGTAGAATTACAGCGTTTTCATTCTAGTGGAGCAGGTGGGCAAAATGTGAATAAAGTTGAAACCGGAGTACGGCTTATCTGGACGGGTAAATTATCGGATGGTACCGAGCAACGAGTAGTAGCAGAATGCCAGCAAGAACGTTCTCAGCTTCAAAATCGTGAAAAAGCAATGATCTTATTGAAGTCAAGAATATATGAGCTGGAAATCGAAATAAAAGAAGCAGAAAAGGCTCGATTGGAGGGATCAAAAGGAAAAAATGAATGGGGATCTCAAATCCGAAGCTATGTGTTCGACGATCAACGAGTAAAAGATCATCGTACTAATCATGAGACTTCGAATGTGAATGCGGTTATGGATGGTGATTTAGACGCATTTATAAAGGCCTATTTACTCATGATTTCAACTCAGGAACAGGCATAATTATATCAACTTGAAACTAAACTTCGACTTTCTAGTTATCGGGAGTGGCCTTGCAGGGCTTTCTTTCGCATTAAAAGCTGCTGAATTTGGTACTGTAGCTGTAGTGACAAAACGTGAGATCGACGAAGCTAATACCAGTTATGCGCAAGGTGGTATATCCGGAGTTATGGATTTCGATTCTGACTCATTTGAAAAGCATGTGAAGGATACGTTAGATGCAGGTGCTGGACTTAATGACCGTAAAGCGGTTGAAGCAATGGTGCAAGAAGGCCCCCGACTTATTAATGAGTTGATGGAATTGGGCGTAAACTTCACGAAGAAGAATGGTCAGTTACACCTTGGAAGAGAAGGTGGGCATTCAGAAAACAGGGTGGTTCATGCGGCTGATGCTACAGGTTGGGAAGTTGAAAATGTGATGGTACATAATGTTCGGAATCACCCAAACATAACCGTTTTTGAGCATCATTTTGCCATGGAGCTATTAACAGAGCACCATTTGGGGAAAAAAGTAAAATACTTGAGGAAGATCCACTGTTTTGGGGCTTATGTTCTTGATGAAGCTTCAGAAGCAGTTTATAGAATGCTCGCTAAAACAACCATTTTAGCAAGTGGTGGTGCCGGAGCAGTATATGCGAAAACAACCAATCCAGAAATTGCAACTGGTGATGGCATTGCGATGGCTTATCGTGCAAAGGCAAAAATTAGTAATATGGAATTTGTTCAATTCCATCCAACAGCGTTGAATGTCCCAGAATCAGATTCATTCCTGATATCGGAGGCTCTTCGTGGTCATGGCGCGATTTTGAGAAATTCTGGTGGCGAAGCTTTTATGGAATTGTATGATGCCAGAAAGGAATTAGCACCGCGAGATATAGTTGCCCGTGCGATAGATGATCAACTTAAAAAGAGAGGGGATAAATCCGTATTTCTGGATATAACTCATAAACCTGCTGAAGAAGTGGCTATTTCTTTCCCTAATATTTATGAAACTTGCTTGAAGTATGGGATCGATATCACAAAACAATGGATACCTGTGGTACCAGCAGCTCATTACTTCTGCGGCGGGGTGGAGACGGATATAAATGCTAAAACATCCATCGAACGATTATATGCTTGTGGTGAAGTTGCTTGCACAGGTGTTCATGGAGCAAATCGATTGGCATCCAATAGTTTACTAGAGGCACTTTTCTTTGCAGATCAAGCCGTTAAATCGGCATCAAAAGAGTTTCAATCTCTAACTTACAATACCTCAATTCCTGAATGGGATGAAAGTGGAACTTTCAATAATAAGGAATGGGTGTTAATATCACATAATCGTGAAGAATTGCAGCAAATCATGAGTGATTATGTTGGAATTGTTCGAAGTGATCTTCGACTTGAGCGGGCTCTTAGACGACAGACTTTGTTGTATGAAGAAGTGGAAGATTTTTACCTCAGAACAAGAGTAAGTATTCCACTTTTTGAACTAAGAAATCTTATTAGTATTGCATATTTAATAATCATCGCTGCAATGAATCGAAAAGAGAGTCTGGGGCTGCATTATAATCTTGATTTCGAAGACTATTCAAATGCATCATGATTAAAGTTGGTGTAACAGGAGGAATTGGATCCGGGAAGACTACATTTTGCAAAATTTGGGAGCGACTAGGTGCTTTTGTGGTTTATGCAGACGATTTTGCAAAACAATTAATGGGGTCTGATCAGGAATTAATTGCGAAAATTAAAGAAACGTTTGGTGAAGAATCCTACTCTGAACATGATGAACTTAATCGTAGCTATCTTGCAAAGGAAGCATTTGCTAAAGGAAGAGTGAAGGAATTGAATGCAATTGTGCATCCAGTGTTATGGTCAAGAATTGATGATTTAGCATTAAAAAAAGAAAAAGAAGGGGTACAGATATTCGTTAAAGAAGCGGCCATTCTATTGCAAAATGGAAGACCTGCTGACCTTGATATTATTGTGATGATCGCAAGTGAAGAGTCGGAAAGAATTCAACGGGTTATGAAAAGAGACCATACCACGAAAGCATTGATTCTTGATCGAGTTCATAACCAGCAGGACTTTAATGCGGTAGCACATTTGGCAGATTTCATTGTTGTAAATAATTCTACTAAGCAATCATTGGAAGCTGAAGCAATCGAATTATTTAATTCAATTTCGGCTGAATATTAATTTTCTTTGAGGTCTAGTTTCTGATAAAAAAACATCCTTATATTATCAGAAAAGCGCTTCCAAATTTATATATATGAAACCTAATTTTGAAGACAGATTGGTTACTCTTGAAGAGTATATCATTCAATCACAAAACAGATTTCCGGGTGCAACAGGGGAATTATCACAACTTTTAAGAGATATAGGGCTCGCGGCTAAAATAATATCGCGAGAAGTGAATAAAGCAGGAATTACCAATATTCTCGGGGTGGATGGATCTAAAAATGTTCATGGGGAAGAGGTGAAAAAGCTCGATGTTTTTGCTGATCAGCAGTTAATATCAGCATTAGAGCGATCTCAGATCACGTGTATGGTCATTTCTGAAGAAAATGACGGAATTGTAAGATTAAGCAGTAAAGGTGGGAAATACATTGTCTACCTCGACCCGCTTGATGGGTCTTCGAACATTGATGTAAATGTATCTGTGGGTTCGATTTTCTCCATTTATATGCGTGAAGCTAGATATGATCCGTCGGTGAAAGAAGAAGATGCCTTGCAGCCAGGTACACGACAAGTTGCCGCAGGTTATGTGTTGTATGGTTCATCTACAACATTGGCTTACACAACCGGATTAGGAGTGTCATTATTTACCCTTGATCCAAGTATAGGTGAGTTTATTTTATGTAATCGAAATATCCGAATTCCCCAATTCGGTACTATTTACAGTATAAACGAGGGAAGCTACAATACCTGGGATTACGGACTTAAAAAGTACATTAAGTATTGCCAGGAAGACGATCCAGATTCAAACAGGCCATATACAACGCGTTATATTGGTTCTATGGTTGCAGATGTGCATAGAACCCTGATTAAAGGTGGAATTTTCATCTATCCACATAGTGCAAGATATCCAGAGGGAAAACTCAGATTAATGTATGAGTGTAATCCACTAAGTATGATTATGGAACAAGCTGGAGGAATGGCAACTAATGGAGAAAAGCGGATTCTTGAAATCCAACCAACCGCTATTCACGAGCGATCTCCAATATATATGGGATCGCCCGAAAATGTATTAAAAGTAATGGATTTCTTAGTTGAGTATGCCGACAATGTCCAAAATCTCATTTAATCAATGTCATTGATTTAGTGGCATGTAGAACATCATTAAGGGTTAATTGGTAGAAATAGATTCCTGTAGACAAGCCTGAAGCATCAAATGTATACAAGTGTAATCCCGAATGTAATTTTCCATGTTCTAATCTAGATACGACACGTCCTATAGCATCATAAACTATAAGACTTACGTTAGCTGATTCCTGTAGAGAAAACTGTATGTTTGTTGAAGGATTAAAAGGATTCGGATAATTTTGAAGTAATTGAATTTTTGTGGGGATTTCGTTATCGCGCTGAACACTTGTTGCCAAGGGAAAAGTTATTTCAAATAATTGGGTAGTCTTATCCGCATTTAGCCAACTATCATTTCTGAATTCAATCAGATATAGTTTATTGCTTACGATCTCTGTATCAATCGGATTTAAAAATCCGCGTGCTATACTTGTCGCATTTATTGAAAACGAATCATCCGTTTTTGTGAACGTAAGATGAATTAAGTCCTCGCCATGATAATTCATTCGATCAAGTAGAAATGCATCACCAGGTTCTCCTCCAGAAAATGAAAGCATAAATCCATCGCCGGTAAATATTTCCCCAAATTCATTCTTTGTATCAAAAGATAAGCCAACAGGGGATAAATGAGCAGAAAATGAAGAGATATAAGTATTGAGTTGGCTAGCATCTTTTATTAATCCATCGGTAGTATCTCTGAAAGTGTCGGCATCAGGTCCGAAATTTTTCAACCCAGAAGTAAAAGTTACCCCTTCTGGTCGAGAAGGATAATTGGGATCATTATAAAAAGTACCAAGATTTGCAGCGGTTGAATTAGAAGGAATAAATGGATCATTATCTGGATCAAAATCAGAAAATTGCATAGGGGTTTTGTTGCCCCCCATCTCCCAAGGAAATCCGTAGTGATGTCCTTCTCGTAGCCAATTTATTTCTTCCGAATCGTCACGATCTCCTGAATTTTCAACCCCAAATAGATTGCCTTCTCCATCAAAGGCAAGGCTAAAACTATTTCTTATCCCTTCTGCAAACACGTAGCCATTCGCATGTAAATCATCTAAATCGTTTTTCAATTGAATATTCGTAGTATCAGCTGGAATGCGTAATATTTTTGCAGTTAATGGAGCTTCTCGCAATCCAGGATATTTTCCATTCACACTATGAACTTCCCCATGATCGGTGCGGGAACCGCTATTTATGTATAAATACTTTTGGTCTGGACTAATAACAATTGCATTCATAATATGATCGAATGCTGTATTACTTAATGGATAGGGATCGGTAATTGCTACTAGTTCCCAAATCCAATTCTCATTTGAAAGTGTTGCACGTTTTATTGAGACGGTGTTTGTAGCTTCTTCTTCGTTCTCTTTATTACCAACAACAAAAAAATGTCCATCTTCTGAAATTTCTAAGCCTTGAAGGTCTTGGATTCCATGGTCTGTAGAATCTTGAACTTTTATATAACTGTTTTCAAGTAGGTTAATTTGGAAAATATCGCCATTACGCGATGCGAAATAGAGCTTGCCATCGGATGGATTGAACTCTAAACGAACGGTTTCTGATGGTAGGGACATCATAGCACGAATAGAAAGCCCTTCATATGTAATTTCTGGTGAGGAAGTAGCCTGAAATCTACCTATGGCCTTAGTGGATAATAAAGCGAATAGAAGAAAGTAAAGAAATAAGGTGCGCACAGCTTAATACAATTCATTGAATTAATTTCTGTACTGAATAAAATGAGAATTCTTATCACATAAAACTGATAAGAATTCTCAGTGGTCTACTAAAATCTAACTTTCATTCCCTCGGAAATACCATGTTCTAAAGCATATCCTGCATTTGTTTCAACTACAAATAAAGCCGGATCGCCTGAAGGAAGGCTAGTCTCTGAAAATGGGGTGGTATCCGGATAAATTCTTACAATTGTGGAATCGGCGGCCACATACATTATATCGAGTGAAAGGGGAGTATTTGCCATCCAGAAACTTAATGGTTGTTCATTATCAAATATGAACAGCATTCCTTCATTTTCACCCATTGTTCGAACATCCATCAAGCCCTGGTTTCGCTCCATTTGTTCGTCAGCAATGGCTATCTGGAGGGTAATAAGGTCATTTCCTTCACTATCGACAAAGGTTAATTCACTTTCCGGGGTGATAATTCGTCCTTTCGGTTGATCAGTAGAATTATTCGATTCTGAGTTTGAACAAGCCAGGCTCAAACTCAGAATCAAAAAAAGAAATAGTTTATTTAACTTCGAATTTAACATCGTGTGATGCTCTTCCAGTTTTAAAAGTTAATGTATACATGCCTTTTTGTAGAAAATTGAGTCCATCCACATCTTCGCCGATCACTAAGTCCCAGGTAAATGTATTGAATCCATAGTTTCCTTGTGTATCAATTTCGGTAATTGTATCCCCATCTTCATTGGATACTTCTATTGATACTCGTTGATTGTCATTTTCTTCGCCCAAGAAATAAATCAAGTGAACTTCTGGTTTGATAGGTTCACGATATTGAGCAGCTTGATTTCCCCAACGATTGGAATACCGAATGCTTTTTGGAGTTGTACCTGTAATTCTTTCACCCAAACGATCAGCAACTTCGTGAAGTGGCTCAATGTCCATCACATAAATCGAACGACCGTGAGTAGCTATCACTAAATCTAAATCTCTCGGATGAACTACCATATCATAGGAGGCTACGTTAGGTTTTGGGGATAAATAATGCCAATTGCTGCCATCATCAAAGCTTACATATGAACCGTGGTCTAATCCTGCATATAGAATGGAAGAGCGCACAGGATCTTGAACTATGATATTCACGACATCGTCCGGAAGATTTCCTTTTAAAGAAGTCCATGTCTGACCAAAATCGGTGGTTTTATATATGTATGTTTTAAACTCATCTTCTCTATACCCATTTAGTGATACATACGCTGTTCCTTCATCATATTTTGAGGCATGAACTTCACTTATCCAACGGCCTTGTGGTAAGAAATCAGAAACCTTGTTCCATGTAACACCACCATCTCTGGTTACCTGGATGTTTCCATCATCTGTTCCCGTCCAAATAACATTAAAGCTTAATGGAGATTCTGCAATGGTAGTAATGGTAGAATAGGGGACATCACCATTCGGCAAATCATTTGATAAGTCGGGACTAATTGCGGTCCATGTTTTTCCTTCATCCATACTGCGGTTAAGTCGTTGTGATCCGAAATAAATTATATCCGGATTGTGGTGACTTATATTCACAGGGGTATTCCAATTGTATCGATAATTGGGCTCACCAACATCATGTCTTGGTGAGATTCGGTTAAATGAGCCTTCTGAACGAACAGTTCTGAAATAATTTCCATATTGGAAGCCAACATACACTACATCAGCATTTCCAGGTTTAGCAGCAACATGCATTCCATCACCACCAAATAATCTGGTCCACGGCTGTTCGCGGTTTCCGGTGGACGTTGAAGGGCCCACAAAGGTTCCATTATCCTGCAAACCACCATAAATATTATATGGCTCTTCCATGTCAACGTTTACGGTATAAAATTGCCCAACGGCTGCAGTATTATGGTGGATGAAGTTTTCGCCACCATCATGACTTTCATACAAACCTCCGTCATTTCCATTTAAGATGTGCTGTGAATCATTAGGATTAATCCACATTGCCTGATGATCGGCATGTACATTCTGGTTGTTTGCAATCAGTGTATAAGTTTTTCCTCCATCTGTTGATTTAATCAAACGAACGCCAAGTACATAAATTGTTTCAGGGTCATTTGGGTCAACTCTGATTTCCCCAAAATAGTAACCGTAAGTAAAGTAAATGCCATCTAATGGATATTCATTAACCTTTTCCCAGGAATCACCGCCATTGTTTGAACGGTAAACTTCTGCACCGGTAATTTCAGTATCAAACAGAGCAGTGTTAGCATCGCCTAAATATTCTGCTAATGCTATAGGTTCATAATTTCCATTTGCAACATCTGCTTTAACTTTTACTGCATCATATTCAGCAGGGAACCCACCTTGTCGTAGGTATTGGTTCAATTTTTGGTTATCCAGGTTTTGGAAATCAGTTTCAGATATGTCAAGAAAAGTTGATTGTGTGATATCCTCAGGATTAACCTCTCTCTCAGTTCTAATTTCCTCCTGATTATCAATCAGAACATACATGATATCTGGATTGGAATGAGAGATATCTATACCTATTCGACCTACATGGTCACCGTCTGGTAATCCGTTTGTTACTTTTGTCCAATTCATGCCCCCATCGATAGATTTATACAATCCACTTCCAGAACCACCTTCTTTGAAATTCCATGCTCTACGATCTCTTTCCCAGGTTGCCGCCCATAGCGTATTTGGATTTTCCGGATGGATGATTAAATCAATTACTCCGGTTGAGTCATTAATAAATAGTGTTTTATTCCATGTTACACCGCCATCGGTAGTTTTGTAGACACCACGTTCTTCATTATTTGTATACAAAGCTCCCATGCTTGCAACCCATGCAGTATTCTCGTCAGTTGGGTGAGTAACAATTCGACCTATATGTTGAGAATTTCTTAAACCTACATATTCCCAAGTCTCACCAGCGTCTATTGATTTATAAATACCGGTTCCTGCATAGGTTGATCGGGAGCTATTATTTTCACCAGTTCCAACCCAAATTATATTAGGGTTTGCTGTTGATAAAGCAATATCGCCTATACCTAAAGCCCCTCCAGCGTGATCAAAAATTGGAAACATTGTGTTTCCACTATTTACGGTTTTAAAAACTCCGGCAGATCCAAAAGCGGTGTAAAAAATTCTTGGATTTTCAGGATGAACAGCGATATCAGAAACACGGCCGCTCATAACAACAGGACCTACATTACGAATTGGAAATCCATTGAATATAGAGTTTTGATAATGATCATTTCTCTGCTCTAGTGAAGCTTCCAATTCTTCAACGGTTGTTGGTTGAATTTGAGCATTGGAGTTTGTCGAAAAAAATACCCAACACAGTAGGGTAAAAAGTAGAGGGCGCATACTAAATATTTGGTT
This sequence comes from Balneolaceae bacterium, assembly GCA_965229525.1. Classification (GTDB taxonomy): domain Bacteria; phylum Bacteroidota; class Rhodothermia; order Balneolales; family Balneolaceae; genus HXMU1420-13. Next base: position 3,578,457 of record OZ245886.1, on the reverse strand, counting down.
AGTTTTATTCGGTAATGATATAAAATTGCAGCATATAAAAAGTTTAAAAAACGTTGTGGCTTCAATTGAAACAAAACCTCTGCAATTCATTGAAATTCAAACCAAATAAGCCTATCTTTGAAGATGCGGTGAGCGTCGGAAGGCACTCACTTTTTTTTGTTTCTGGATTTTGGCTATAACACCCGACATTACTAATCAGATAAAAGAGCTCGCGGCTCCCCTGGCAGAGGAACGTGGATTATTTGTGGTTGATATCGAACTTAAAACAGGTTCGGGCAATGAAGTTTGGGTGTATTTAGATGGTGAAGATCGTGGAGTTAATCTTGATGAATGTGTCGATATCAGTCGAGAATTGGGTTTTGTAATCGAAGCTCATGAGTTGCTGGAGTCAAAATACAGGTTGAATGTATCATCACCTGGGTTAAGCAGGCCACTATCTGATTTTCGTCAATATCCTAAAAATAAAGGGCGATTAATCAAGCTCAGGTATAAAGGTGAAGACGAGACAAAAAAAGTGAAAGGAATACTCGAAAACGCTACGCAAAAGGAATTAACCGTGATAGAAACTGAGGGTAAAAAAAGCATTGAACACACAATTTTGATGGATTCTGTGATTGAGGCTAAAATTGTACCCCAAATCTAACTAGACATACATGCAGAACGATTTATCAAAACAAATTATATCATCATTTGCAGAGATTGCGAAAGAGAAAGGAATTGATCGCGATTTACTGTTGTCCATATTGGAAGATGTGTTTCGCACCATGATTCGTAAAAAGTACGAAACTGATGATGCATTCGAAGTAATTTTGAATGCAGATAGAGGCGAGATACAAATTCTGCATGTTCAGGAAGTTGTACCTGCTGAAGAATTATCTGACCCCGTGGCAGAGATTACACTTGAAAATGCTCAGAAAATAGATCCGGACATTGAACTTTATGATGAGTTAGCCCAGGAAGTTCAAATATTCGATTTTGGCCGACGAGCAGTTATGATGGCACGACAACAGCTCGCACAACGAATTCGAGAAATCGAAAAAGACAATATCTACGAAGATTATACTGATAGAGTAGGTGAAATTATTCTTGGTGATGTTTATCAGGTTCGCCATAACAAGGATATACTTGTTAACCATAATGGTGTTGAGCTTTTACTACCTAAGAATGAACAGATTTACAAAGATCGTTACCGCAAAGGTGATACTATCCGAGCCGTTGTAATTGGTGTTCATATGAGAAATGGAAACCCAACGGTCATTATTTCCAGAACTTCCGAATTATTCTTGGAGCGATTATTCGAAAATGAAATCCCCGAGGTATTCGATGGTATTATTGAATTAGTAAAAATCGCTCGTGCGCCCGGTGATCGTTCTAAAGTTGCTGTGTTATCTCATGATGAGCGTGTAGATCCAGTTGGAGCTTGTGTTGGTATGAAAGGGATTAGAATTCATGCCATCGTACGAGAACTGCAAAACGAAAACATCGATGTAATTAATTATACAAAGGATAAAATCGAGTTTATTAAGCGTGCACTTCAACCAGCTGATGTTATGAAAGTTGAGTTAAGTGAAGATGGTGCGAAAGCAAATGTTCTTGTACCCGCTGATGAAGTATCAAAAGCGATTGGTAAAGGTGGAGTGAATATACGCCTGGCTTCAAAACTCACTGAATGTGAAATCGATGTATATCGTGAAGTAGAAGAAGAAGACGATATAGATATCAATGAGTTTGAAGAGGATTTTGGTGCAGAAATCATCAAAATGTTACATGATATAGGATGCGACACCGCGCGTTCGGTTCTTGATCTTGATAAGGAAGAAATTGTACGCAGAACGAATGGCGACATTTCTGAAGAGCAAGCAGCCAAAATTATAGAAGTAATTGCTTATGAGTTTGATGATTAAGCAATAACACATTAAATCAATTTTCTTTAGTTTAGACCAGAATTAAAAAGCAAATATGCCCATAAACAGACCAAAACCGTTATTTAAAGTAGCATCGGAATTCAATGTTTCGACCCAGTCCATAGTTGATACGCTAGCGGATAACGGAATGACTGCAGCAAATCGACCAAACTTCAAAATCACCCCAGAGATGTATGAAGTATTGGATAATGTTTATGGGGAGGATAAGGCTCGTAGCTTAGAACATGAACGTTCTAAAGAAGAGTATGAGAGTCGCCGTAGCCATATGATGAATCAGCGTAATGAAAGTGTTACGCTTGATAATATGCTAGAACCACTGGATGAATTATCACCCATTGAACCTACTACACCATCTTCTATCGAAGATGATCTTATTGGAGGCCTTGAACCTATTCTAGAACCGGAAGCTGAACTAGAACCGGTTGAGGAAGCTCCAATTGTACATGTAGAAGAAGAACCTATTGCTGAAGAGCCGGTAGTTGAAGAAATTGAAGAACCTGAACCTGAACCACTGGTTGAAACCGATGTTGAGGTAGAAGAAGAACCTGAAATTGTTGAAGAAGTAGTTTCAGAAGTCGAAGAAGTAATAGAAGAAGAAGTTGAAGAACCTATTGCTGAAGAACCTATTGTAGATGAAGTTGAAGAAGTAGAAGAAGAGGTCGAGGAAGAGACTGAAGTACAAGCAAAACCAGGTCAGCCAATCATTCGAGGAAGAGCTGATAAGCTAAAGGGCACAAAAGTTCTTGGTAAAACGGCTTTTACGAATGATTTGACTTCAGATTCTAAGGTTCGTAAAAAGAGAAAACGCAGAAAAGACCGGCCTACTGAGACTGAACTTCAGGCGCAAAGAGATACAAAACAAACCCAGGGCCAATCAGATCAAAAGAAAGATCAAGATTCACAACGACCGAATAAAAAGCAAAACAACAAGAAGCCGAAGCCTAAAAAAGAAAAGGCTGAAGTAGACAAAATTGATGTTGATAAAATGATGCGCGAAACCCTGAAAAAGATGCAGGGTAATTCAACGGTTGGTAGCAAACGTGGTAAAAGACGTCGTCAGCGTAAAGAAGAGCGTGAAGAAGAGATAATGCAGCAGCAAGAACTTCAAAGCCTTGAAAACGAAGTAGTTGAAGTTACTGAGTTTATCACAGCAAATGATTTAGCTGAAGAACTTGGAGTTGGTGTAAATGATATCATCTCTGCTTGCATGAGTATTGGATTGATGATCACAATTAACCAGAGACTTGATGCTGGTACAATCGAATTAGTAGCTGGTGAATTTGATAAAGAGGTAAAATTCATTGACGCCGAAGAGCTTGTTGTAGAGTTAGAAGAAGAGGAAGATGCCGAAGAAGATCTAAAACCTCGTGCTCCAATTATCACAGTTATGGGGCACGTAGATCATGGTAAAACTTCTTTATTAGATTACATACGTGAAGCACGTGTAGCAGAAGGTGAAGCAGGCGGTATTACTCAGCACGTAGGTGCATATGAAGTGATTCACGATGAAAGAAAAATTACATTCCTGGATACTCCGGGTCACGAAGCCTTTACAGCAATGCGCTCACGTGGTGCACAGGCAACGGATATCGTAATTCTTGTGGTTGCTGCAGATGATTCAGTGATGCCTCAGACCATTGAAGCGATTAACCATGCGAAAGCAGCAGGTGTACCAATGGTTGTTGCAATCAATAAAATGGATAAAGATGGAGCAACACCTGATCGCATTAAACAACAATTGACAGACTACGATGTATTGGTTGAAGATTGGGGTGGAACCGTTCAATATGCTCTTGTTTCGGCTAAAACAGGTATGGGTATAGACGACTTGTTGGAAAAAGTATTGATTGAAGCGGAATTACTGGAATTGAAAGCCAATCCTGATCGTCGAGCTGATGGTGTAGTTCTTGAAGCTCGATTAGACAAAGGAAAAGGGATTGTAGCCAATATTCTTGTTCAAAACGGAACAATGAATGTAGGAGACCCATTTGTGGCTGGACCTTGTTTTGGTCGAGTTCGTGCTATGGAAAATTCAAGAGGTAGTCGTATAGAATTAGCCGGTCCCGCAACTCCTTTGCAATTAACTGGTTTTGTTGATATGCCACAAGCCGGTGATAAAATAGTTGTTGCTGTTGATGAGAAAACAGCTAAAGAAGTTGCGAATCAGAGACAACAAATTCGTCGAGAACAAGCTCTTCGAAAAACCAAGCATATGACGTTAGATGATCTCTCTCGCCGTCTTGCATTAGGTGAAGTTTCTGAACTTAATATCATAATTAAAGCTGATGTTGACGGTTCTATTGAAGCTCTCTCAGGATCATTGCAAAAAATTAGTACAGACGAGGTTGCTGTAAACATCATTCATACAGGTGCGGGTGCAATCTCAGAATCTGATGTACTACTAGCTTCTGCTTCAGATGCGATCATAATTGGTTTTCAGGTACGTCCAACTGCACAGGCACGAAAGCTTGCAGAAACCGAAGAAATCGACATCCGTTTATTCTCTGTTATCTATGATGCTATCGATGAAGTTAAAGATGCACTCGAAGGTTTATTAAGTCCTGAATTGAAAGAACAGATGATGGGTATCGTTGAAGTTCGTGAGACTTTCAAAGTATCTAAAGTGGGTACCATTGCAGGTTGTTATGTAACTGAAGGTAAAATCGATAGAAACAATCCAATTCGGATAATTAGAGAAGGTGTTGTTATTTATGATGGAGCTATCGGTGCATTGAAACGATTTAAGGATGACGTAAAAGAAGTTGCATCCGGTTATGAATGCGGTATCAGCATTCAGGGCTATAACGACATCAAAGTAGGCGATATGTTTGAGAGTTATAAAATCACAGAAGAGAAGCGTACCCTCGAAGACGCTAACTAATCTGAACATCGATTTCTATGAGCTTCAGAGTAGAACGGCTAGGCGAGTTATTCAAGAGAGATCTTGGTGAAATTATCCAAAAAGAATTTCAACCAGATGGTACATTTGTTACAGTAACGCAGGTTCGGGTTACACCAGACTTATCCATAGCAAAGGTATATTTAAGTGTTTTTGCTCCCGGCCGTGATAATGAAGTTGTCTATGAGTATATCGATGAAAAGGTTCCACAAATCAGACATAAACTAGCGGGACGCATTCGAAACCAGGTTCGAAAAATTCCCGAACTTCATTTCTACGCTGATGATACCGCAGACTACGTTAATAAGATGGAAGGTTTGTTCAAAAAAGTTGATGAACAACCTAAAGCTCCTACCGACGAAGAGGAATAATGGCCAAAGCTCCGGAATTGGCTAGTTTACCGGTTTTTGGCGTGAATAATTCACCTGATCCTGAATTTGATTTTCAGATGGGCTCAATTTTGTTGGTAAATAAGCCGCAAGGATGGACCAGTTTTGACGCCGTAAAATATCTTCGTGGAAGAGTAAGATGTAAGAAAGTTGGGCATGCTGGTACGTTAGATCCTATGGCAACCGGATTACTTATTCTATGCACCGGTAAAGCCACAAAGACGATCGATCAAATTCAAGGACAACAAAAGACCTACCTGGCGGAAATCACTTTTGGTGGAAAAACACCCAGTTATGATGCCGAATCCAACATCGAGGAAGTAGCTCCAATTGAACACATTACGCTAGAGAAAATTCGACAAGTATTAGATGCTGATTTCGCTGGTGAAATCATGCAGATTCCGCCCATGTATTCAGCTCTTAAGCGTGATGGGAAAAAATTATATGAACTGGCACGAAGAGGGAAAGAAATTGAACTTGAAGCTCGGCCAGTAACCATTTATTCCTCAAATATTATAAGCTATGAAGCTCCAAAGCTTCAAATAGAAATCACGTGCAGTAAAGGAACTTATATTCGTTCAATTGCACACGATCTTGGGAAAACTCTTGGATCGTTGGGATATTTAAGTGGACTGGAAAGAACCATGATTGGAAAATTTTCGAATGAAGATGCATTAACCCCTCATGAATACAACGAAATTCTAAGACCGAATGGCTAAACTTACTCCACTTAATAAAGTTGTAAGGGTTCCTAATTCAGTAGTTACCGTAGGAACGTTCGATGGCGTTCATGAAGGCCATCGTGCATTAATGAGTACGTTGGTTCGCCAGGCAAATAAAAAAAAGGCCAGAAGTGTTGTAGTCACTTTCGACCCCCATCCAAGAACAATCATTCACTCAAAATCTGAGGGGATAAAACTACTAACTACATTAAAAGAACGAGCAGAAATACTCGAGTCTATAGGGGTAGATGAGTTAGTTGTAATACCCTTTACAAGAGACTTTTCCTTATTGAGCAGTGAAAATTTTGTGGAAAGTGTAATTTTTGATGAAATTGGAATTAGTGAATTTGTAATTGGATATGATCACCATTTTGGAAAAGATCGCTCTGGAACCATTGAAACCTTACAAAAACTAGGACCACGCTTAGGCTTTGATGTTTCTGTTGTTTCCAAAAAAGAGATGGGTGAGACTACCGTGAGTAGTACTGTTATTCGGAAAGAGATTATTGAAAACGGGGATATGAATCGTGCTGCAGAACTACTTGGCCGACCATATATGTTAAATGCTTTAGTAATTCATGGAGATGAGAGGGGCCGAACCATTGGATTTCCGACGGCAAATCTACAACCCGAACATCCTGATAAAGCAATCCCTAAAAAAGGAATTTATGCTGTTAAGATCCGAGTAGATGATGTTTGGTACAATGGGATGATGAATATTGGAGTTCGGCCAACTTTCGATGGGCAAACAAAATCACTAGAAGTAAATATTTTTGATTTCGAGAAGATGATTTATGGTAAAACGGTTCAAATTCGCTTTTTTGATCGAATCAGAGATGAGCAAAAATTTGATGGGACTGAAGCCTTGAAAAATCAACTTAAGAAAGATAGAACCCATGTTATCAGTGTTTTTTCAAACCTAAGCATATAAGAATCAATTCTTAGTGTGCCGGTTTTTATTTGTAATAAACCAATCAATTAATTATCGTCGTCACTGGGTTATTAAACAAAAATCAGGGGAATAAATGGCTGATTTTACAAGTGCTTTAAAAGTTGTTTTGGATCATGAAGGAGGGTACGTAAACGACCCTGACGATCCGGGTGGCGAAACTTATCGAGGTGTTGCCAGGAAAATGCATAGTAAATGGGAAGGATGGGTGGAAATCGATATGGCAAAAAATGAGGCAAATTTTCCGGCTAATCTTGATGCAAATACTAAGCTTCAGGATGCAATTGAACACTTCTATAAAGTCAATTTCTGGGATTCGGTAAGTGGTGATGATATTTCGAGTCAACTTGTTGCTGATTCGATATTTGATTTTGGAGTGAATGCCGGAGTTAGAGTTAGTTCGGCATTGGCACAGGAGATCGTTGGAGCTACTGCTGACGGTGTTATTGGACCAAAATCGGTAAAAGCTTTAAATGCATTTGATGAAGAGCATTTTTTAGCTGCGTTTATCGTAGCAAAGATTGCCCGATATGTTGCAATCATAAAAAGACGCCCAACCAGTCGGAAGTATTTATATGGATGGGTTCGTCGTGCATTAGGTGATCATTAATAAGGAGGAATATCGTGCCAGGTTTTTTATCAAAATTATTTTCAGGTGGAGCAAGTTCATTAGTAAATACAATCGGAGATACGGTTGATAAGTTTACAACCACAAAACAAGAACGAATGTCACTGGATCTCGAAATGAAGAAAGCAGACAACGAATATCAACTTGAGATGAGTAAGTTGTCGCTTCAGGAAAAACAGCTCGTTCTGAATGAGAAAAAAATGTATGTAGCTGATGTTGCTGATGCCAGAAAAAATCAAACAGCTATACAAACCAGCGAGGATGCATCATGGTTGTCAAAAAATATCGCATCACTGCTTGCCCTAGGAACTACTTTACTAACAATTATTCTTTTCTACATCATAATATTTGATGTTGGAAATATCACATCAGATGAAAATAATAACAAAGAGATCCTATTCTATGTGCTAGGTGTATTTAGTGCTATTCTTACCCAGATATTTGGATATTACTTTGGTTCTTCAAGTGGTAGTAAGTCGAAAGAAGTAGCGCTTAAAAATGCAGCTCAAACCGGTGTAGTTAAACCATTGATGCCTAATAATTAGCGTGTAATTCTAGTAACTATCGTACCGATAGATTTTATGACATACTTTTCCTTTGAGTTCATTCCCAGAATGACAATCTTGAAGATCAGTATTCATTTTAATTATTCATCAGGTACATCGTGCGATATTTTCCTTTGTTACTAATTTTATGCTTGGTCTCATTTTCATGTCAATCTGAATCGCAAAGCGAGCCGGATCCACTTGGAAAAGAATTCAGAGCAAATTTCGATGCTTCTTTCGATTCTCTTGTCTGGTCGGATGAATTTGTTGGAGAAGGTATGATCGACACAACTAAATGGTTTCATCAAACTCAAATTCCGGAACATGGAGAATGGTGGGGCGGAATCATCCAGCATTATACAGATCGAATTGAAAATTCGTATCAAAGTGATGGAAACCTGAATCTGGTAGCAAAGAAAGAAACCTTTGAAGATCAAGGTTGGACAAAAGAATACACTTCTGCTCGGCTCAATTCTAAGTTTGCATTCACCTATGGCCGAGTTGAAGTACGAGCCAAAGTGCCATATGGTATTGGAACCTGGCCTGCAATTTGGATGCTTAATACAAACATAACCGAAGCTGGTGCTTATTGGGAGCAACTTGGATATGGTACAACAAGTTGGCCTTATTGTGGTGAAATCGACATTATGGAACATTGGGGGACTAGACAAAATCATGTTTCAAGTGCGGTTCACAATGGAGATAGCTATGGGTACAATGTGAAAAATGTTGGCGGACAGATGCTGGAAGATGCTTCTAATGAATTTCATGTCTACACATTAGACTGGACCCCGGAAAAGATGGTTTTCAGTGTAGATGGAAAGGAGCATTTCACTTACAATCCAGAGATAAAGAATTCTAATACCTGGCCATACGATGATAACTACTATTTTCTATTTAACATCGCTATTGAAAAAGATATAGATCCTGAATTCACCGAAAGTCCAATGGTGGTGGATTATATTCGGGTATATCAGTGATTATTCTGCCCAGTAATCAACTACTAGCACATCCTCTAAATGTGGGCCAACGATTTTAGTAAATGCTACATGGTCGGGGTGAGGAAGATAAATATCTCGCCCTTCTTCATCGGCAAATGTAATTAAATAGCAGTGGGTAAATCCTTTTTCCAATCCTTCGGGACTGTTGTTTAATCCCCACTCAAAACCAATGATTTCTGGGATCAATGCTGGTAATGCAGCAAAAGCATCCTCAATTTCGTTAATGTCTTCTTCCGTGGCCGATTCATTAAATTTAAAGAGAACAACATGCCGAAGAACTTTCTCCTCTTGATAAGAATCATTTGTTGATTCATTGTTCATATCCCCGATTAGTAGTCCAGCTGAGAATAGAAAAACAGATAAGAGTGATAATAGAATTTTCATAAAAAGTTAGATGTGTTTATTCCCAAAAATCAGAGGCGATTTCGATAAGATTGCCTTCTGGATCTGAAATCATAGCTGAGCGCATTTTCCAGGGCTCGTCTCTTGGTGCATATATTTCCGAAGCACCGCCTTCAACAAACCTTAAAAAGCTAGAATCAACATTAGCAGGCTCACCAACATTTATAGATAATTCGAACGAGCCATTTATTCCATCAGGGTAGGAAGGAGATTGACCAAGTAACTCAGGCAATTTTTTTCTTTCAAACATAGAGAAACGAATTCCTTCGTGCTTAAATTCTACGTAAGACTCTTCGCCTTCCCATTCAATTTCAAGACCGATAACGTCACGGTAGAACTCAACCATTCGTGGAAGATCGGATACAAATAATCCGATCATATCAAATTTTATACTCATACTAATTTGCTGATCTTCGTTCGACTAATTCCAGTTTAATGTTTTCAACCTTCTCATCACTTAAATCATAAAAGAATAGTAGTCCGGCAGTAAGTAGATATAATGCACCAGGTATTACAGAAAAGGACAACTTGATCGAAGTGATTGCTTCTGCAGTTTGCTGAATAGCAGCACCATCATAATTAGCGATTGTTAGCAACCAACCGGCTAAACCAACCGCGATACCACCACCAATTTTCTGGGCAAACGTAGTTGCAGAAAAGAATAGACCAGTAGCTCTTCGATTATTCTTCCATTCAGAGAAATCTGCCGTGTCGGCGATCATAGCCCAAAGCAATGGAATTGTAGGAGCGATGGCTAATTTTGAAGCTACATTTAATGTGTGAAGTAGAATAACATCGTCTGGCCCCGGTATATAGAGGGCCATCGTTAATAAACCTGAAACAGCAGAACAGGCTAGATATACATTTTTCTTTTCAAATCGCCTGGTAAGAGGGGTTGCAAGCAGAACACCTATTATCAGTGAAATCGTTGTTAAGGTGTAAAGTAAAGTGGCATCATTTTCTCGGCCTACATAGTATTTGAAATACTGGTTGATTACTGCACCCTGAATATTTATCAATACAAATGTGATGATGCCCAACACAAATAGGATGAACCATGCTCTCACCCCAAATACATTCTTAACATCTTCTAGTAAGTTCGATTCCTGACCAGCTGGTGGCTTAATACGTTCTTTGGTCGAATAAAAGGAATACACCAAAAGAATTGTGCCAAGAATAGCCATCTCAATGGCAATCAACTGAAATGCTTTTCGTTCTTCGGCGACAATTACACTTGCCAGTTCACCTGTGGTATCCAATAATCTGGCTTCACCCCAATTGTATTCTTGAATATAAGCTAAAGCTTCAGCCGGTAGATTTGCATTTTGAGCAAAAAGAAGCACCTCATCTACTATTAACATATTTTTGAAAACCATGGTGAAGCTCACGATGAACATTCCAATAAAGCCAAGGAAGAATCGATATTGGTTTAATTGTGTTCTTTCAGCAGAGTCATCGGTCATCACACCTGATAGTGCAGAAAATGGAAGATTAACCGCTGTGTACATGGTGCTAAGTAGTAAATACATACTTGCAGCCCAAATGATCTTCGCGGTTTCTTCCCAATCAGGAGTGGTGAAAAGTAGCACAAGTGAAATACCTAGTGGAAGTGCAAACCAAATCATGTATGGTCTGAACTTCCCATATTTCGTGTTTGTTCGATCAGAAATCACACCAATCATCGGATCAGAAATGGCATCCCAAACTCGAGCAACTAACATAATGGTTCCTGCCATTGCAGCAGTGATTCCATAGACATCGGTTAAGAAGAAAAAGAGAAACATTCCTGCCATATCCCAGGCAAAGTGACAAGCCGTATCACCGAGGCCATAGCCGAATTTTTCACGAAAAGAGAGTTTTGGAGTAGTCGCTTCCATCTAGATGAGATTTAAATATTATTGTACCAGAATTGCTTTTATCAGGTGGAATGTAGGAAAACCAAACCAAAATGCTAAAGCGCTTTTCTGCTATTTATGGGGCTCATAAAAACAATCAATGTTTAAGTGAATGATTCATGTTTTACTTTTGATTTGAATTAACCAGATCAACAATAAAAAGGGAAGAACATGAGTGAAAATATGTCGGGCGATATTAGTAAATGCCCATTCCATAATGGAGCTATGAGACAATCAGCGGGAGGCGGAACCAAAAACAGAGAATGGTGGCCAAATAAGCTTAACCTGAATATTCTTAGACAGCATTCGAATTTATCTGATCCAATGGGAGATGGATTTAATTATGCAAAAGAATTCGAATCTCTTGATCTCGAGGCTGTAAAAAAAGACTTAACTGAATTGATGACGGATTCTCAAGACTGGTGGCCAGCGGATTTTGGTCATTATGGTCCATTGATGATTCGCATGGCATGGCATAGTGCTGGAACTTACAGAGTAACCGATGGCCGTGGAGGTGGAGGAGCGGGTACTCAGCGTTTTGCTCCGTTAAACAGCTGGCCAGACAATGTGAATTTAGATAAAGCTCGATTGTTGCTTTGGCCAATCAAACAAAAGTACGGCAGAAAGCTCTCTTGGGCTGACTTGATGATTCTTGCAGGAAATGTGGCGCTGGAATCAATGGGATTCAAAACCTTTGGTTTTGCGGGTGGCCGTGCAGACGTTTGGGAACCAGAGGAAGATATTTATTGGGGATCTGAAGGAGAGTGGTTAGGATCAAAGCGCCATACAGACGATGGAGAACTTGAAGCTCCATTAGGTGCAGATCATATGGGCCTAATCTATGTGAATCCTGAAGGTCCACAAGGTAAGCCTGATCCTGCAAAATCCGCTCATTTTATTCGCCAAACATTTGCACGAATGGCTATGAATGATGAAGAAACGGTTGCTCTGATCGCAGGTGGACATACATTTGGTAAAGCACATGGGGCAGATTTAGAATCACACTTAGGTGCTGATCCAGAAGCAGCAGATATCACGCAAATGGGACAAGGCTGGGCCAGTGCTCATGGAACAGGTCATAGTAATGATACTATTACCTCTGGCCTTGAAGGTACCTGGACTCAAAAGCCAACCGAATGGACTAATTTATACTTTGAAAATCTATTTGGATTCGAGTGGGAATTAGAAAAAAGCCCAGCAGGTGCATGGCAGTGGAAACCTGTTGATGGTGGTGGTGCTGGAACGGTTCCTGATGCCCATGATGCTGAGATAAAGCATCAACCATTTATGCTCACTACAGATTTAGCCCTTAGAGTTGATCCAGATTACGAGAAGATTTCACGCAGATTCCTTGAAAATCCTGATCAGTTTGCAGATGCTTTTGCACGAGCTTGGTTCAAGCTCACACATCGTGATATGGGGCCAAGAGAGCTTTATTTAGGTTCAGATGTTCCAGAAGAAGTTCTAATTTGGCAAGATCCTATTCCAGCAGTAGATCATGAATTGGTAAACGATAATGATGTCGCTAAACTAAAAGAACAGATATTAGAATCTGGACTTACCGTATCTGAACTTGTTTCTGTGGCATGGGCATCGGCATCTACATTCAGAGGTTCTGATAAGCGAGGTGGAGCAAATGGTGGTCGAGTTCGTTTGGCGCCACAAAAAGATTGGGAAGTAAACAACCCTGAACAATTAGCAAAAGTGTTAAATACACTTGAAGTAATACAGCAAGGATTTAATGAGGCGAATGGTGCTAAGAAAATATCTATCGCAGACTTGATTGTTTTAGGTGGATCAGCGGCAATCGAAAAAGCAGCTAGCGAAGCAGGAGTTAAAGTTGATGTCCCTTTTACAGCAGGAAGAACAGACGCTACTCAAGATCAAACAGAAATCGATTCATTTAAATGGCTTGAGCCTGAGGCTGATGGTTTTAGAAACTATTTCAATGCGAAGCACAATACAACTGCAGAAGAAATGCTCGTTGACAAAGCACAGCTTATGGGCTTATCAGTTCCTGAAATGACTGTACTTGTAGGTGGAATGAGAGTATTAGGAACAAACTACAACGGTTCGCGACATGGTATGTTTACAAATAATCCTGGCCTACTAACCAACGATTTCTTTAAAAACGTACTTGATCTTAGTACTACCTGGGTTGCTACAACAGATGCACAAGATGTATTTGTTGGAAGCGATAGAAGAACAGGAGATATCAAATGGTCAGGTACTCGAGCTGACCTAATATTTGGATCAAATTCAGAACTACGTGCGATAGCTGAAGTATATGCAGGTGATGATGCTCATGAAAAAATGGTTCATGATTTCGTTGCTGCATTTACAAAAGTGATGAATGCCGATCGTTTCGATTTGAAGTAATCTTTGGAAAATTAATATATAGGGTGGTCGATAGACTGCCCTTTTTTTCAGATTTTTATTGATTTTAAATTTAGGTCAGGAAAAAACTACCGATAAGAAAAATACTTTATTAGAATATTTTAGGATCAATAAATGTACGCTATCATGATTGTTGCTTTACATAGAAACACGTATCTTTCTGGTCTTATTAATCGATTATAAACTAGTTATAACTAACATTGCAATGAGCATTACTGCAGAAGAAAAAAAGAATCTCTTTAAAAAGTTTGGCGGAGCTGAGGAGAACACTGGTACAACTGAAGGCCAGATCGCATTATTTACTCACAGAATCAATCATCTGACAGAGCATTTAAAATCAAATCAGAAAGATCACGCTTCTCGTAGAGGACTATTAAAACTGGTAGGTAAGCGCCGCCGCTTGCTTAACTACTTAATGAAAAAAGACATTCAGAAGTACAGAGAGCTTATCAAAGAACTCGGTATTAGAAAATAAACATTTAAGGCTCCGGTCAACTCGGAGCCTTTTTCAATTCTCTCCCGGCTACTTTTTGCTAGCTATATTCCTATCCAAACTTCCAGCCGGGATAAAGCAACAATCAAAGAAATAAACTAAATGAAAGAAGATTTTAGAAGTGTAGAACTTGCACCAGGCAAAGTGTTATCCGTAGAAACCGGTCGAATTGCCAAACAAGCAGATGGTGCAGTAGTAGTAAGAATGGGCGATACAATGGTACTTTGTACTGCTGTAAGCGCAAAAGAGCCAAAACCAGGCCAGGACTTTTTCCCACTAACGGTAGATCATAAAGAGAGTTTTTCTGCAGCAGGACGTTTTCCTGGTGGATTTATGAAGCGTGAGGGACGCTCTAACGAGAAAGAGATTTTATCAAGTCGGCTCATTGACCGAACGTTAAGACCCTTATTCCCGAAAGGATATTATTGTGATACACAGATCATCACGTCTGTTATCTCATCTGATGATGAAAATGACGGTGATGTACTAGGTGGTGTAGGGGCTTCATTAGCACTTCACTTATCGGATGTTCCATTTGATGGGCCAATGGGCGAAGTAAGAGTAGGACGTATCAACGGCGAGTTCATTATCAATCCGACTGTAAGTGAATTGAAAGTAAGCGATATCGACATGGTTGTGGGTGGTTCTGCTGATTCAATTTTGATGATGGAAGGTGAGATGGACGAGATATCTGAAGCAGATATGCTTGCTGCCATCAAGGCTGCTCATGAAGCAATTAAGAAACTATGTGATTTCCAGAATGAGCTTCGTGAAGAAATGGGTAAACCAAAGCGTGAATTTATTCCTGCTGAAGTTGATGCAGATATTGAAGCTAAAGTAAAAGAACTAGCAGAAGCGAAAATCAACGAGATTGTAAACATTGGTCTTGGAAAAGAAGAGTACAATGACAAAATCCGTGAAGCTAAAAAAGCAGCTGTGGAAGCTCTTGAAGAAGCTTATGCTGAAGATGAAGACGGTGCTGACAAACTAAGTGAAGCAAAGAAGATTCTTGGTTCACTAGAAAAAACCGAACTTCGAAATATGATATTGGAAAAAGGTCGTCGTATTGATGGACGTTCTCCTGAAGATATCAGAGATATCTGGACTCAAGTTGGGTACATCCCAAGAACGCACGGTTCTGCGATTTTTACGAGAGGTGAGACTCAATCTTTAGTATCAGCTACTCTTGGTACGAAGCGTGATGAGCAGAATGTTGATACCTTGTTTAATCAAGAAGCAAAGCAATTTATGTTGCACTACAACTTCCCTCCATACTCTGTAGGTGAAGCAGGCTTCATGCGAGGACCAGGTCGCCGTGAAATTGGTCATGGTCACTTAGCGGAAAGAGCTTTAAAAATGATGATGCCTACATTCGATGAGTTTGGTTACGTTGTTCGAGTGATTTCTGACATTACTGAATCAAACGGTTCGTCTTCGATGGCATCTGTTTGTGGTGGTTCTATGGCATTGATGGATGCAGGTGTACCTTTAAAAAAACCAGTTGCAGGTATTGCGATGGGTATGATTGTAGGTGAAAATAACACAGTTGTTCTATCTGATATCCGTGGGGAAGAAGATTTCATGGGTGATATGGATTTCAAAACTGCTGGTTCCACTGATGGTATCACCGCTTGCCAGATGGACATGAAAGTTCAGGGCATTAGCTTTGAAATCATTGAACAGGCACTTGAGCAAGCTCATACTGGTCGTCTTCATATCCTTGGTGAAATGGCTAAGACGATTTCATCAGCCAGAGAAAGTATATCGCAGTATGCTCCACAATTCCTGAAAATGGAAATTGATGGTAGCGATATTGGTGCTGTAATCGGACCTGGTGGTAAAGTTATTCAGACGCTTCAGAAAGAAACCGGAACTGAAATCATTATCGAAGAAGATTCTAATGGTAAAGGTCAGGTTACAATTTCTGCAAACGATCTAAGTAAAGCGGAAGAAGCTAAGAAGCGAATCAAAATGATCGTTGGTCACTTAGATGAAGGCGCTACGTACAAAGGTATTGTTAAGTCGATCAAAGACTTTGGAGCTTTTATTGAAATCGCACCTGGTAAAGATGGTCTACTACACATTTCTGAGATCGATCATAAACGTGTAGAAAAAGTGACTGATTACCTTCAATTGGGTGATGAGATCGAAGTAAAGCTACTTAAAGTTGAACACGGCGGTAAACTTCGTCTATCCAGAAAGGCTTTAATTGAGCGTCCTGAACGCAACGAAGACTAAGTTTTTCTACAAATTTTTAAAGGCGCTGTCTGTATAGATATGCGCCTTTTTTTTATTATCTGAACTGAATGTTAAGTGGTTGAAAGCATGGAAAATCTGAAGGAAATTGAAAGCGTAACTAAGTCGACATTGGCTAATGGGCTACGCATAGTAACCGAGAGAATTGATAGTGTTAAAAGCATATCTATTGGGATTTGGGTGAAAACCGGATCCAGAAACGAAAAGAAAGAACTTGCCGGAGTTACTCACTTTTTGGAGCATATGTTATTCAAAGGAACTGAGAAAAGAACAGCTTTTGAAATTGCTCAAAGTATGGAATCGGTAGGTGGGTATTTGAATGCGTTCACTTCTAGTGAATACACATGTTATTACGCTCGATGTGTGGATGAGCAGCTACCAAGAGCACTTGATGTATTATCTGATATGGTTTTAAATCCTTCATTTCCTGAAGAAGAAATTGAAAAGGAGAAGAAAGTTGTGATCGAAGAGATGAAGATGTATCGCGATTCTCCGGATGATTACTTATTCGAGGCTTTTACAACAAAAATGTTTGAAAACCATGCATTAGGTCGACCAGTTTTAGGATTTGAAGATACCGTTTCTGCATTTACTCGACAGGATTTGTACGATTATATGAGTGATCGTTATCGTCCAGATAACTTACTGGTTGCAGTTGCAGGTAATGTTGATCATGAGGAAGTTGTTAAACTGGTTACTTCTTATTTCGAGAATCGACCCGCTGAAACTACTACAAATGGCGCTCAACCTTTAGATGAATTCCATCCTGAGAAACTTGCACTCACAAAGCCCATCGAGCAAACACATTATATTCTTGGTCGACGTGGAATGCACTTCGATCACGAAGATAAATATCTGCTATTGTTAGCTAATACGGTATTAGGAGGTGGGATGAGTTCGAGATTGCATCAAAATGTTCGTGAGAAATATGGATACTGCTATTCTATTCAGAGCTTCAATCAGTCTTATTCTGATTCTGGAATTTGGGGGGTTTACGTGGGAACTGATAAAGATTACGTTGAACATGTTCATGAATTAGTAGTAGCGGAACTCGATAAAATCAGAACGGAAATCATCCCTGAAAAAGAGTTTTCAGAAGCGAAGTCACAGTTGAAAGGAAAGCTTTTGCTTAGCCAGGAAAACACAAGTAACCGTATGATGAGACTTGCCAAGAGTGAGTTGTATTTTGAACGCTTTGTGACCTTAGATGAACTTGAAGAAAATATCGATAAAGTAACTGCTGAGGAAGTGCTCGAATTCTCAAAAGATTTCTTTGATCAAAAATACTTTATGGAAGCTGTTTTAACTCCGGAAGAATAACTCAATTATCAATGATTCAATTATCAATTAAGAATTGAAGAATAATTCTTAATTGAAACATTCTTAATTCTTAATTGCACAATGATCTACATCAACCAACTAGCAAATCATGTCGACACAGAAATCACCTTAAAAGGATGGGTGTATAATTACCGAAGCAGTGGAAGTTTGGTATTCATAGAATTACGTGATGGTACGGGTATAACTCAATGTGTGGTTGCTAAAGATGAGGTTTCTGATTCCGCATGGGAGGGAGCTTCTTCATTAAAACAGGAAAGTTCGGTGATAATTACCGGCACTGTGAAATCCGATGAGCGAAGTGTTGGCGGACATGAAATGCACGTTTCGGATGTAGAAGTGATTCAGGTTGCTGAAGAATACCCGATCTCACCAAAAGATCATGGTGTAGAATTTTTGATGAATAATCGCCACCTGTGGTTGAGAAGTCAGCGACAATGGGCGGCAATGCGTGTTCGAAATGAGATCATTTTTGCTATTCATACCTTTTTTCAAGGGCGTAATTTCATGCAAATGGATTCACCAATCTTTACCGGGAATGCCGCTGAGGGGAGTACAACACTTTTTGAGACAGATTATTTCGACGAAAAAGCGTATTTGGCACAAACCGGCCAGTTGTATGGCGAAGCAATGGCTATGGCTCATGGACTTATTTACACTTTTGGTCCAACCTTCAGAGCGGAGAAGTCTAAGACGCGACGCCATTTGACAGAATTCTGGATGATTGAACCTGAAATGGCCTTCTATGATTTAGAAATGAACATGGATTTAGCGGAAGACATGATCCGTTTTATAGTAAAGACGGTGCTAGAGAAGAGAGAAAAAGAATTAGAGATTCTAGGACGGGATACTTCAAAACTACAGCCTATTATTGAGAAGGCATTCCACAGAATGAAGTACACAGAAGCTGTTGAAATCCTTAAAAGTGAAGAGACAGCCAAGATGCTTGATGATATGTTAGCTTCTCGGAAGGAAGAAGAGAAGTCGCTGAAAGAGGAGAGAGAGACGATTAAAAAAGAGCATGGATCTGCTAAGAAATGGAGAAAAAAACAGATTGAAGCACGTCAAGTGGATATCTCTGCTCGATTAGATCAAATTGAGGAGGATTATCGAAATATTCCAAAATGGAAAGAATCAGCGCAGAATTTTGAGTGGGGAAATGACTTCGGCGGATCTGATGAAACCGTTTTGATGATGCAATACGATGTTCCATTAATCGTAACCCATTGGCCAGCGGAAATCAAAGCTTTCTACATGAAGCGTGATGAAACAAATACGCTAGCTCTAGGAATGGATGTGTTAGCTCCAGAAGGCTATGGTGAGATCATTGGTGGTTCACAACGTGAAGATGATTTAGATCTCATGCATAAACGAATAGAAGAAGAGGGATTAGATAAAGAAGTATTCGAATGGTACCTCGATCTTCGAAAATTTGGAACGGTTCCTCACTCAGGATATGGTCTAGGTTTAGAAAGAACGGTAGCGTGGATATGTGGTTTATCTCATGTTCGCGAGACCATTCCTTTCCCACGAATGATGGGGAGATTGAAGCCTTAGTCTTGAAAAGTTAAAGTGAGATTTTAGCTTGTTGGTTTTAGAACCTAAGGGCAGTAAGCCCTTAGTATTCCTGAGTATCAGCCACAAACTGCATCTGATCCTTTTTTTACTAGTTTTGCTATATATCCTATAATTATTGGCAGTAAAATTGGTGCTATACCTCCACCTCCTAATACAGGTATAAGACCAATTAGAACAGATTTTATAATATCTTTGATATCACCGTCAACATGTGCCGTTATTACTTCACAAAAAACTTTTCTGATAGCACGCTTTAATCTTCGAAACTTTGGTAGACGAATTCTAAATTTTGGAGTAAATAATAGCGTTTCAGTTAAGTTTAGATTTAATGGCTCGTTTTCTTCATCATCAAATGCAGATAGAATCGTATCAGTGCTTTCTTCATCCAAATATTCCTTCAATTGAGGATTATCTAGTTGACGATTCATATATCTATCAATGTATTCATCGCTATTTTCAGATAGGGCTGCAGCCTCTAGTGCTAAGAAATTGACCCAATTATCAGTTACTTCAACTTCGGATTTAAATATTTTTTCCATAATGGTAAATAGGTTTAAGATTCATAATAATCTCCATGACATCTTCAACAAATTCACCACATGAATATGCGGAAGTTATATATACAGGCTTCAGAATTACAGGGATACTAGTTTAAATAGACTTTGATCTTACTGATCTTCAGGTTTCGATCAATCGAATAAGTTCGTTCATCTTGTTCGATGAACTCATATAGTTGTAAGCTGTGTTTGAAATATGTAAGGCTTTGATTGTGTGTAGCCTGATCATCAAATCCTGAATCAGCCAATTCATAGAGTATATCTGCGAGGATTTCTAAATGATCGTTGATGAAACCTGTTTCTTTTTTTAATGAGTTAATACCTCGCTCGTAAAGCATTTTCGTTAGTTCATCAATATCGAAACCGAATTCTTCTTTAAATACCTCATTAGTATATGCAATTGCATCTGATTGATTACTTTCGTTCCTGAGTTTACTAACGCGTGAAAGAATGGTATTCAACACCTGAAAGAACTGTTGAATTTGGCGCATTATATAATCCTGACTTAGCATACAACTTCTGTTGTTTAAAATTTAAGTCTATACATCAAAGATAACGCCTAAATTAGCATTGAGTCAGATTGACTGCTTTTAAATTAAATCAATAGCCCAAGCCAAAGTATTGCCACGCTTAAAACAGCTAAAATCAATAAGAGTGGCCAAATGAATTTAATCCAGGAGTCATAGTTCAAATTTACCATGGCTAAGGACGGTAAAATCAAATTAGCAGGGGTGATAAATAGCATAATACCCATTCCAAATAAATAGGCATTTACGATTTCCTCCGTCGGCACTCCAACCATTTGACCAAGCGAACTCATGATTGGCATCGTAAGAACTGCAAGACCGGATGTGCTTGAAATGAAAAAAGCCATCACAAAAAAGACTACCAATAACATTGGAAGGAACATGAACCCTGAGGTTCCTTCTACCAATTGTACTGATTGATAAAGTATCGTATCTGAAACTTTTCCTTCATTCAAAATGATAGTAACTCCACGAGCAATCCCAATAATTAATGAAACTCCAAGTAAATCTTTGGCTCCATCAACAAAACGAGATATAAATGTCTTTTCGGGGATTCTCATCAAAAAAGCC
This sequence comes from Balneolaceae bacterium, assembly GCA_965229525.1. Taxonomy (GTDB): domain Bacteria; phylum Bacteroidota; class Rhodothermia; order Balneolales; family Balneolaceae; genus HXMU1420-13. Next base: position 3,557,386 of record OZ245886.1, on the reverse strand, counting down.
ATCAGTACGGCAGAGATCAAAAAGAGTACGGTCATTTCTTCCAGCCACCAATGCATAAATGCTACTCCAAAGATCATAACCAGAAAAGTTCCACCGAATAGAACAAGTAGAAATAGTGTTTTTAACTCGAGCTTATGTAACTCTCCGGTTTTTACATCAGCAAAAGGAGATTGGATATTCAGTCCATGCAAAATGGATTTAGTTGGATTCGTTTTTGCTCGATTTGCATATCTGACGATATACGCGATACATGCAGTGGTCCCAAGTATGAGCATTGCGAGTCGACTAGAAAAACCAATCGTCCAATTTATTCCTGCGGCATCGGAAGCAATTATTGTTGCAAATGGATTGATGGTGCTTGCCATGGTTCCCATACAAGAACCGATGAAAATTACAGCTACAGGAACCATCAAATCATACCCTGCAGCAAGGAAAATTGGAACTAGAATCGGGTAAAAGGCCAATGTTTCTTCAGCCAAACCAAAAGTGGTACCTCCAATAGCTATAAGGCTGGTAACTATGATGATGAGTAAACTTTCCCTTCCTTTAAGTTTAGTAGCTAGAAAGGAAACTCCATCATCCAATGCACCGGTACTATTAAATACCCCAATAAACCCTCCAATTATTAATACCAACATCACAATGTCGATTACTTCATACATCCCTTTAATCGGGGCAAGAAAAATTGCCAGAAAACCTTGTGGGTTCTTTTCAACCGTTTGATAAGTGCCTGGAACTGAAATTGGTCGAGATAAATCACCACTTTCAAATTTTTCCAATTCGATGAGAATACCCAACTCATCTAATGTTGCTTGAGAACCTTCAAGGGTTTTTGTCCCGGTTGTTGAACTAATTTCAAAACTTGCAGAGTTTTGATCGTACACAATAGTAGAATATTGTCCAGAAGGGAGGACCCAGGTTGCAGCAGCCGCAATGATGATTACCCCCATTAAAACTGTGTAGGGGGTTGGAAAGTTGAATTTCATAAACGTAGTTACCCGAAGAATTTATTGTAACTACAAGAGTATAGAATTCAAGAATGAATAGCTATTAACCGGCTTTTTTCTGTAAAGGAACTTCTTTAATAATCTGTTCAGCTAAGACTTTTACATCTTTTCCAGTACGTAGAATTCCATTAATCTCGGCACCTTCTTCTGTAACTAAATGCTTCGCAAAGATATTACCATTAATCTTTGCATTTGCATGAATTTTCAGTGTCTCTGTAACTCTTAGATCGCCTTCAATATAACCGGATATCATGGCAGTGTTAGCAATGGTATTGCCAGTAATTTTTCCAGTATCGTTAAGAATTAGGTGTTGCTTGGTGATAATTTCTCCATCGACAATACCTGAGATATGAATGTTGCCTTCACTGGTCATATTAGCTTTGAGAGTAGTGCCCTCAGCGATGTAGCTGGTGTTGTTAGTCCTTGTATCTTTCATAATTCTAAGAGTAATCTTGACCGTATTTATTACGAAATAACTGAATCTATTTTTAAGATGTGAAGCAGATATTAAGGAAGTGTGATTTTATTTAATACGAACTTCAATATTCAGCCAAATTTTCACTTTACCATGCCAACACGTATACTGCCGAATGAAAGACATCCTCGAAATTGAGACACCTAAAACCAATGTGTTTCCAATACTACTAGTAAATTTTATTGGAGCACTTGGCTACAGCTTAATTCTTCCATTTTTGATTGTACTTGTAATCAAATTTGGTGGAAATGAATTGGTTTATGGAATTCTTGGAGCAACCTATTCTTTTTTTCAACTTATTGGTGCACCTATTCTGGGGCGATGGTCGGACTCTCTAGGAAGAAAGAGAATCTTATTACTTAGCCAAATTGGGACGTTTGCTGCTTGGGTGATGTTTTTGATTGCCCTAATAATTCCAAATAATCCTCTTCTTGATATTGAGAATGCCTATTTGGGGGCATTTATTTTATCCCTTCCGCTATTGATGTTATTCGGGGCTCGCGCACTTGATGGAATCACTGGCGGAAATATATCCGTTGCAAATGCCTACTTAAGCGATATCAGCGATGATTCTAATCGAAAGACCAACTTTGGGAAAATGGCAGCCTCTGCAAATCTTGGATTTATCATTGGTCCGGCATTAGCTGGTGTACTAGGTGGAACAGTATTAGGTGAGATCCTACCGGTATTTGCCACAATGTTAATCTCTTTGATTGCCATAGGAATCATTCAGTTTTACCTGAAAGAAACCAACCCATGTGCAATGAAGGATATGGTTCAGACAGGACAATTCAAGAAAATACTTAACTCGGAGCAGAAAGATTGTTTTCAAAAATCGGATTTAGAAAAAATGGGATTATCTCAGGTAATCAGATTACCGAATGTTGGGTTTATGTTGATGATGTATTTCCTGATTTTTCTAGCTTTCAACTTTTTCTATGTCTCATTTCCGGTTCACGCCATTCAAACCTTAGAATGGAACCTATTTAAACTCGGAATTTACTTTTCATTGATGGGAACTGTTATGGTAACAGTGCAAGGTCCTGTGCTTGGTTTTTTATCAAAATATTTTAGCGAAACCGTTCTTATAATTACAGGTTCAGTATTACTTGCAGTTGGCTTTTTCCTTTACACTCAATCAAATATTGTTGTGTTGTATATTGCAATTGTACTATTTGCCGGTGGGAATGGAATCATGTGGCCATCATTCTTATCAATTTTAGCCAAAATAGGAGGGAGTGAACACCAAGGAGCAATACAGGGCTATGCTAGCAGCACAGGTAGCCTTGCTTCGATAATCGGGCTGATTTCCGGTGGATTTATTTACAGCTTTTTCGGAACCAGTATTTTTCTAATGCCGGCTATACTGATGATTGTAATTAGTGCGCTTTCAATTCGATTTAGAAAAATCGCTTAACCTGTTTCACCATCAATATCATTACCAATATGCTCTTTCAGTACATATAGAGTTTTAATTAAAAGTGCTCGAGTTTCAAACTACTCACTTTTTAATCTTGTAACTCTGACTTCTAAAGAATCAGCTTGTTATTGTTGTCTATCTAGTTCCGATAGTTGGACTAAATCCCAAAATAACCCCATTACCCACCTTTTTAAATTGATTTAATTAACGAAAGATTATTGATTCAATCTTAGTAAATACAAAAGGAATCCCTTAAACTCTACGTATCAACAATGATTTTTGGAGTACATGACTCGCAACACAACCATAGCTTTTTCTTTCTTTGCAGTTGTATATGTTGCCTTGCAATTCGTCACTGAGTTGCGTGTTCATTGGATGTTTAAAGTATTTCCAATTGTTCTCTTGATTATTGAAGTCTCGAAGGATGAACAATTCAAACAGGGTAAAAATCTTTTTGGTGCATTGATAGCATCTGCAGCGGGCGACATCTTACTTCACTTCGATTTATTTGTGTATGGATTATCGGCTTTTCTTGTTGCCCAGGTTCTGTATGCATCTATCTTTTATCATTACCGAAAAAAAGAAAAAAATCGTACCGGGTTAACACTGTTTTTAACTTTGTATCTTACTGGAATGATTGTTTTGTTGTATCCAAATCTCGACAATATGATGATCCCAGTTTTTGCTTATTTGGTAGTTATTGCAGTGATGGGTTTCTTTGCAATAGGCTCAATGCTACCACTAAAATGGGCAGTTTATGGTGGTTTATTTTTTATTCTTTCTGATTCATGATAGCTATAAATAAATTCGTTTATCAGATACCTTTTGAGAGGGTGCTTGTCATGGCTACGTACTATTTGGCACAGTGGATGTTGGTAACGGGTTTTTTAAAAAGTTCGATGAATCAAGACGATTTAGAAGCAGTAAATTGATATTTTCTGTCAATGGCAAAACGGGCAACTAGCGCAGATCATTACCAAACTATTTTATCTCATCTTCAAACTGGAGCCCTGAAACCGGTTTACTATTTGTATGGAGAAGAGGAGTTTTATTTAGATCAGCTGGTTGAGAAGTTCTCTAATGTGTTACCTGCACACGAGAAAGATTTCAATTTCGATTTGTTGTATGGTCAGGATGTAACTCCTGCTAAGGTGCTAGCCATCGCTCGCAGTTTTCCAATGATGGCAGAACGTCGAGTTCTTATCGTACGCAATTTCCTACAGGTTACAAAGGGAGCTTCCGGAGAAGGGGATATGAATGATTTTATTCCTTTTCTAGAGCAACCAAATCCATCATGTTTAGTAGTTTTCTTTGATACTGGAAAGCCAGCTAGTAATACAAAGATTGGCAAGGCGATTTCTAAAAGTCCTAATGTTGGTTTTTTCAATTTCGAGCCTATGCCAGATTATATGATTCCTGATTGGATTATAAGCTGGGTAGATTCACATCACCACAAGAGAATTCAACCAGGTGCAGCTCAACTTTTAGGTCAATTTGTTGGGAACAACCTCCAGCTTTTGTCTAGTGAAATAGACAAAGTGTGCACTTTTGTGGACACAAAACATGAAGTCACGGAAGCCGATGTAAAAGAAATAATCGGCACTTATCGCGAATATTCGGCGATTGAGCTAAAAGAAGCCATTATTCGGCGGGATCTCAATCAAGCACTTTATATATCGGAACAAATATTGCAACACAGTAAATCAGACACGGGGGAATTGATTCGGCTCGTGGGATTCTTTTACAGTGTGTTTGTTAATATTTGGCAGATTAGACGTCTTGCCGAAAAAGGAATGGGAAAAGCCCAGGTCCAAGCCCAAATGGGAATGAATGCCTGGTACTTCGACCGACTTTGGAAAGACGCCGCCAATTTCCAGTATGCAGATATGCCTCGAGTTTTCGAAGCACTTCTTGATGCCGACAAATCCATCAAAGGATTCTCCACACTTGATACCACGTCCATTTTATTCCTTCTGGTCAAGCGATTAATCGGTTAATCACTGATTGATCCAGAAACTAGAACTGGAACTAAATTGGGAAAATATCAAGATGACTGCGTTCAAGCATACGGCAGTAGCCACCTACAGCGACGAAGACTTAATGGAGTACGTTCAAATGGGGAAAGAATCGGCGTTTACTGAATTAGTACTACGCTATAACGACCGACTTCACAACTTTTTATTCAGGTACACGCAGAATCATCAGGATTGTGAGGATTTGGTTCAGGAAACTTTTCTAAGAGTTCACAAAAGCAGGCATAGCTACGAAAGAATCGCAAAGTTCAGTACCTGGATGTACACCATTGCTATCAATTTGGCCAAGAGTTTATACAAGAAAAAGAAGAGAATGCAGCTTGTTTCAATTCACAAAGACGAAAGTGATCCGGATGCTTTCGAAATGATCTTGGAAGATTCAGCGATTCTTCAAGACGAGGAATTACATCAGAATCTAAGTCTTCAAAAGCTGGAAGAAGCGTTAGACAGCCTGCAGGATGAGTTTAAAAACGTAGTAATCTTGAGAGACATCGAACAGTTGAGCTATGAAGAGATATCAGAAAAATTAGATGTTCCAATGGGAACAGTAAAATCGAGAATAAATAGAGGGAGAGCGCAAATCAGCAAAAAGATTGGAGACTATGTGGATCTGGGAACATCTTTTTGATTTAAGGATTAAAGAGGGAAAGGAAACTAACCAACCCCCTGAGTATGGATTTTATGGAGAAAGAATACCATCCCATAATCGAAGAGTACGTGGTCGATTATGTGGATGAGAAACTAACGGCGACAGAGAGAGACGCTTTCGAGGAAGTGCTGGTTTCCGATGATGATCTCCGGGAACTGGCATTTTCTTCGAAAGACGGCCGCCGATTAATGGATCTTCTCCGGTTGCTGAGAAAAGTTGAGTTAGGAATATGAGAATTAGGAATTAGGAATAATCAATATTCAACCTGTCTGCCGACAGGCAGGCAAGGAATGAACAAATATCTGATATATCTATTCCTAATTTTTTCTGACTAACTCTCTGATGAAATATTGACATTTCTATAATTAGTCAACGACCCAATGATTTACCCTTGTAAATGATGCCTAAAACGCACTTTTGTGGAAAACTAGGTGGATAAGCTGTTGGAAAGATGTGGGAAAGTAATCGTTTTTTTTCTTGGATTAGTTGCCCAATAGATGTTATTTATTAATGGATTAAGCAACCAGAGTCATTACGGTGATGATGGTTACAGAGGCGAAAAAGTCCAGCGTCTCATCTGAGTAAAACCTTTTCAAACCGAAAAATTTATGAAGAAGAAATCCCTGGCACTTTTTTTATGCCCTTCAGTTTCGGACTAAGAGAATTAGGAATGCTTCAATTATCAATTAATAATGATTTGCTTTGGTTTGTTATTCAGCTCACATTTAATTGATAATTGATAATTGATAATTGATAATTGCTTACTTAATCAACATCATCTTCCTAGTCTCAACAAAATCACCTGCCTCTAAACGATAGAAATAGATCCCACTAGATAGGGTAGATGCATCAAAATTAACGGTGTGGTTACCGGCATTTCTAAACCCATTCTCCAAAACTGCAACTTCCCGACCTGTAACGTCAAATACTTTTAAAGTAACATTGCTGTTCTCTGCCAACTGATAACTGATCACTGTATTTGGGTTAAAAGGATTCGGGTAGTTTTGATTTAACTTGTAAGCAATCGGGGATTCTTGATTTTCTGATGAAGTAGCCCATTGAGTAATATTGAAAATCCCTGTTTCATATGCAGTAAGATTAATATTCTGAAATACATTTGTTCCAGTTTCAACGTCAGTTACGATATCAAACTCATCGATAGACCCATTTAGCAAGTTACCAGATTCGATAGCCCAGAAATGGTTTGAATAATTATTCATCAAAACGTCTGAAAACTCTATACTTATTGACTCTAAATTTCTATCTGATAAATTTGAAATGACGAATATTCCATTGCCTGAGACAGGGTCCATTCTTAGAAAGCCCAAACTTTCGTTGTAATTCGAAGCTCCAATTTCGAAATGACTTACTTGTATGTCAGAATATTTATTCCTCAACTGAATCAACTCGCGATAATGATTAAACAACGAATTCTCGTCCTCTAGCATACCTTCAACATTGAAATCCCGAAAGTTTGAATTAGGAGCCCTCCATGGATTTCCGGTTGTGAATCCTGCATTGGCTTCATCATTCCATTGCATAGGAAGTCGTATATCTTCATCTGGTTTTTGACCCAGCATCCCAACTTCTTCTCCATAATACAAGTAGGGGATTCCAGGCAAAGTGAGATACAAGGATGCAGCGACTTTATTCTTATTTATATCCTGTCCAAAATCATTGAACACGCGATTCATATCATGATTGGTGAGGAATGTTCCATATTGAAGAAATGGGAAATTGTCATAGACTTTCTGCATCTGGCCGATAATTCCGGATGCATTTCCCGAATTCACTCCATTGATAATGGCTCTTGCAAGATCAAACTCGAATGCATAATCGAGACGATCATTAGTGATCTATTGAAGTACCGTTTCAGTAGGCTCCCATGCTTCACCCACAGAAAAAGCATCTGGATTTGCAGCTTTTAGATTGGTGGTAAAATCCTGCCAGAATTGAAAGGTTTCAGGAGTGTTTTTGAGCGTAGAACCATCTTCATCGATGTATAGAACGGCATCCTGACGAAAACCATCAACGCCGATGTCTTCAATCCAGAAATCGGAAATAGCAAACATAGAATCTTTTACGGCAGGATTTTCATAATTCAGATCGGGCATTCCTCCCCAAAATAGACCGTAGTAATAATCTCCATTCCGCTGATGCCAAACCTGCTGTCCCCATGGACCTGTATATCCTGGATTCGAATCTTCCCAGCGATAGAAATCCCTGAAATGAGAATCACCTGCTGCTGAAGCCTGAAACCAGGGATGCTCCGTTGATGTGTGATTCATCACATAATCGATGATCACTTTGATGCCACGTTCGTGAGCCGCTGCCAGAAAGTTTTTGAAATCTTCCATGGTTCCATAATCTGTGTTAATACCACGATAATCTGTTACATCATACCCATGATAAGATGGAGATGGGTGGATCGGCATCAACCAAATACCGCCAATACCAAGATCAGTATCAGTACTTGGATCACCATCATTTAGATAATCGAGCTTTTGAGTTAATCCGTTGAAATCACCAATTCCATCTCCGTCTGAATCGTAAAACGAACGAACAAAGATTTCATACCAAACGACCTCATTCCACCATTTTGGTTCTTCAAAAACACGTTCTGTTACCGTGATGTAATCTTCGTATATAAGAGTGTCGGACACTGAGTTATTGGACGCAATCAGTTGAACATCGTAAACACCCGGTTCAGAGTACCTAACAGAAGGTTCATCATCATTAGAAGTTGATGGATTCCCACCTTCAAAAGTCCATTCAAATTGTGTAATTCTTCCCGAAGATCGATTTACAAATGGAACTAAACTATTTGTGACTGCCTCGGTTGAAATTGCAATGAAATCTGCTACGGGTGGGCCGGTCGGACTTGCTTCATTATTGTACCAAACATTGATAATATTCTCGCCATCAACAGGAGTATAGAATCGATCATTTCCAGCTCCTGGAAATTCTTCCCGGCCACCCCACATAAAATTATACCTGAATTTGAACGCGACTTGTTCTCCTACAGTAAACCCATCAACGGTGATGGAATAGGTGGAATCTTCATTTTCATCAAAGAGTTGAGTTGGAGTTGAACCCCAGCCATTAAAGCTACCGGCAACATCTACTGTTTCATTTGCAGGATTAAAGTTACCAAGGTCGATTTGGTAGCTCATATTTACTTCGAAGGTGATCGAAACTTCCTGCGCAGATAATTGAACGGTAAAAAGGATTAGATAAAAAAATAGCGAACGTCTCATAATAGTAAATAGGTTCGCTCGCTAAGATATAAAACTAGTGGATTAAGAATTATTCAATTAAGAATTAAGAATTGTTTTCGAACTATGTCCGGAATCAAAACCTTTAATTGATAATTGATCAAACAAACGTTAATTCCAAACCAACTAATTCAGTCTTTATTCGTTCGAGTTCAGCTTTAGCTTTTTCACTTATTTCACCTAATTGTGATGCTGTTTCGTCAAAAAGTTTCTCATAGTAAGAAATACCATCTTCCAGATTTTTTATAAACTTCTGGATGTATTTTTCCTTCTTAGTGGATTGTTCTCGAACATTATCTTGAATCTTGTTTTTGATATAATCCACATAGAGTTCAAGCTCTTTCACAAACATATTTGGACGGTTTTTTAAAGCAACCAGATCAATACGACCGTAGATATGGTCCACCATCTCTTTTAGAGTCACCACTTTGTTGAAATAAGCCGTATTTGGTCCCGGACAGATTGCTACACCTTGAGTTCCTTTATTCACTTCTTCACCTTTATCCATCAATGCACCGTTTGCTAGTCCAACACACAGACAAACCTTTTCAACGATAGTCTGAAATTGTTCTTTCATTTCCCGGTAAGGAAGTTCTTTTGCTAGAAGCTCATCAATCTTTGATTTCTGATATTTTGTGGACGCTGTACAAAGTAGGTCATCACCTAATTCATTGTTGAAAGCCAGGTGCTTTTTAACACAAGGAGCACCAGGTTTACCCGAATCGATTCGAGCTTCACGTTCACGTTCTGCAGAATTCCCGCGAACTGTATTAAAAGAAACTCCAAGAGGAGAGACTTCACTTAGATAGTAATCTTCTTCTTTTGCTTTGGTCAATAATTCAAGTGACTCCTCATCAATAGTCACTGCTTCGGGTACAAGTAAGAAAGGAGAACCCCATCCAATTGAGGCTGCATGTTCATGATCCATCAAGAATTCATGTTCTTTCGACGTACCGACACCACCTTGGACAGTAAGCAACACTTCAAGCTCATCAACATTTGAATATCTATTTTCTGAGGTCAAGGCATCTTTAAGTATTGGCAATAAACTTTCTTTCAATGATACTTTGTTTTCATTGAATTCTTTAAGAATTGGTCCCATTAAGTAGCCATCGGTAGCAAAAGCATGTCCACCACAATTTAATCCAGACTCTAATCTGTATTCTGATACCCAAATACCTTTCTTAGCCAGAAATTTACCTTGAATCAACGCTGAGCGATAGTCACTCACTTTCAGAACTACTTTCTTTTTGATGTTACCATACTCGTCAGGGAAGAAGTCATCAAACTTAGCTATGTACCCATATAAACGAGGGTTCAGTCCAGCAGAGAAAACAACAGATGACTTCAAGTTGCTTCTCGCAAATCCACGTAAGGCAGCATGAGCATCATTAAACTCAACCTCATCCTCGTTTTTAACTCGCTTAATTCCCGCACCATCAAGTTTGGTCATTATATTAACATCAATAGAACCCGGGGATATCATTTCACGAAGGGCTATTTGAGCATTTCGTTGTTCATAATCAGATAGCTCAAGCATCGAGTTGTACTTCTTTTTCAAATCAGAAGATTCTGGTAACATTTCGAAATATTTGGTGATCTCAGATCCTTCAACAAAAGGTGATGCCTTCAATTTCTGAAAATTCTGATCAACGATTTCCTTCACCAGATTCAAATAAGCTGTTATACGGCGTGCGCGGCAATCCGAATCTTTTTCCTGAATTGGCTCAAATTCATAATTATACTTCTTAGCATAGAATTCACGCATTTTCTCGGTCAATCGATGATCGATAATTGAAATAACTGAAGAGATTCCATAGTGAGCCACTTTGATTGGTGTGTCTATAGTGTACCCGGTTCCCATTACAGGAATATGAAAAGTGTGTGGGCTTGAGTAAGTCATTGTACCTCTATGTGTTAATATAAAATTAGCAACTTAACATAAAGGGCTATTATGTAGATAAGATGAAGGGAATAATCAGCTTTGATAAATCAAAACCAACCCTAGTGCGGCAAGGAGAGAGATAATATTGCCAATCAGAAAGTAATCGTTTGAGATTTTGTGTTCGGTATCGTTAATTCGTGTGCCAATTTTTAAAGCCGCGAAGGCAGTGATCACATGAGGGTAACCATTCAGTAAGCCAACAATTAATAAGGCTCTTTCGAGGATACCTTTTAGCACGTCTCTGGTTTTTAAGCCTCGATCTTCATCTACTTCTGTTGAAAAGATTCGAGTATTCAGGAAATGGAAAATCATATTTGTGAAAAACTCCATTACCACCCATAAAATTAATAATGTACCGGTCATTCAGTTTTATTGATTAAATCCTTGATAACATCCTGTATGGTTCGATAAAGCTCAACTTGTAGCGTTTTCCGGCGCTTCCATATTTGAGCACGTGTCTTTTGATGTTGATCAGCAACCAATTGGTTATTTGGCTCATTCAACATATCCAGAATTAACGGAAAATCTGCCACTTTCCAAGCTTCTGATATTTCATCGAGAACAGAAAAAAGTCTTTTTATCTGTTTGGATATAAATCGATCCTCTAATTCTATCTCAAACCGGTTCCTATCTCTTTTTTTGGAGGATAAGAGTTCTCTCGCATCTGTAAGACCTGAACCTAACATTCCATACGCGGTCTCTGTATTAATTTCAGTATCGACGGATCCTTCCAGTAAAACAAAATGCATTTTATAGGGGAGTTGGTGCTCCAAACGATAGAGTTCAAAATCCATAAGCAGAAGAACTCCCTGGACTGAATCTGCACAAATTCCCTGGAATTCATCTCCTAATGTAATTGTGAGAGGAGACAATATAGAAGCCTTATGATCTCTGTTCATAGCTTGAACCATTTCACCCAATGATTCCTGAACAAAAGTGGAATCCAGGCTTGAGCTTCCTACTACATCACCCATTAATATGGTTTGGATTGTTGACATGGTTAATTGTATCAAAAAAAATGATACAAATCAATATGTATCAATAAAAATGAAACAATGTAATTTGTTTCACTAAATCAATACCCACTTCATAAAAGGTTCACAGTTTGCCCGTATCTATGAGCGAAATTTTTAACCTCATTTGAATATGGTTAATGGAGGAATTAAAATGAAGAATCGGTGGCTAATCGCGGCATCAGCAGTGGGGGTTCATATTTCAATTGGGTCGGTATATGCATACAGTGCATGGAAAATGCCTTTAGAAAATATGTTGGGCTGGACGGCTACAAATACTTCAATGGCGTTTAGTATTGCCATTTTTGTTTTGGGACTTTCTGCAGCAATTCTGGGGCGCGTGATAGAAAAATATGGTCCTTCAAAAGGTGGGTTACTATCTGCCACATTCTTTTCTATTGGACTCTTTGGCTCAGGCTTAGCCGTTTATTTAGAAAGTCTTTGGCTGTTCTTTTTGTTCTTTGGATTGATTAGTGGGATTGGGTTAGGTTTAGGGTATATCTCACCCGTTTCAACCTTAGTAAAATGGTTTCCAGATCGAAGAGGATTAGCAACCGGACTAGCAATAATGGGTTTCGGATTTGGTGGGCTGGTTTGTGCCCATTTGATCGATGTATTTAATCCACCAAGTGCTGAATTAGTACTCCCTCAAGAGGTTTCGGTACGAGACTACGTGGATAGGATAGAAATAGCTCCGGAAGAAGCTGAAGCAATGATTGCAGGAGTTCCAGGGATTGAAGAGTTCAAAGAAGTTGAAAATCAATTGATGGACTTACAAAGAAATGGGGAAGAAGACAGCGAAGCATTTATCTCTTTACAAGAAACCATTGCGCCTTATAAAACAGTCGTATTGTATGAGAAATCCAAGATTGTGACTGCGTTCATCGCATTAGGGATTATTTATCTGTTAGTGATGCTTCCAAGTGCAATGTATATAGCTCCACCTCCGGCAGATTACATTCAACAATTTGATTTGAACGGTAACGGAAGTGGAAAATCTAAGCTTATCAATGTCCCTGATGTTTCCGCTTTTGATGCGTTGAAAACTCCGGGATTCTACGGGCTTTGGATCATGCTTTTCATCAATGTTTCCTGTGGGATAGCGGTAATAGCAACGGCGAAGAAGATGGGCTATGAAATGGTTCGTCTTTCTGTGGATATGTCGACCCTGCTTGTGATGGGAATCTCACTTTTTAATGGATTCGGTCGCATACTTTGGGCATCATTCTCCGATTATATTGGCCGAGCGAATACCTATGTGGCCTTTTTTGCTATTCAGATGATTGCTTTCCCATTATTAGCAAATCTCACAACCAGTCCGATTTTATTCATGGCAGTGACTTTTATCATTCTCACATGTTATGGAGGGGGCTTTGCAAGTATCCCGGCATACATCAGTGATTTATTTGGATTAAAAGAAATGCCTACCATTCATGGATTTATTCTTACTGCCTGGTCTTTAGCCGGAATCGTTGGACCGCTTTTGAACTCCTATGTGTATGAACAAACCAAAAGTTATCAGCAGAGTTTGTACATCTTCGGTGGAGCATTTGTACTGGCATTAATAGTCTCTCTCTTGATGAAAATAGAGATGAAGAGAGTGCAAGCGAAGGCACTTTAGCAATAAACAATAGCCAATATTCAAGGCACAATTTTCAAGTTGAACATTGATCATTCCTTACCTGCCTGTCGGCAGACAGGTTGTTTTTTGGATATTGCAATTGGAAGCGCTTCCAGATTTAAGTTATTATAAAAACTTTACTTCAAAAGGTTGAATTCATAGAAATCTTTATAGGGTCTTCACAATTCGGAAGTAGTTTTTGATCAAACAAACAAAGTGGACAAAACATCATCTGCAATGTCCAACTCATCAATAAATCAGTTTTAAATCTTACAACAATGAAAGCGATCGATAATAATTCAACATTACCATTTCTTGAGGATAAAACACCTGTTGAGTATAGAGGGTTTGCATCAGGAATCTGGAACACAGAAATAGATGTAAGAGATTTTATTCAAAAAAATTACACCCCCTACGAAGGTGACGCTTCATTCCTAACCGAATCAACAGACAATACCAAATTGCTTTGGCAACAGGTGTTAAACCTTATGGTTAAAGAGCAGAAAGAAGGGGTGCTTGATGCTGATTCTGAAACAGTTTCATCTATAATTTCTCATGGTCCCGGGTATATCGATGAAGAACTTGAACGTGTAGTTGGCTTGCAAACGGATGCTCCATTAAAGCGCTCTATGATGCCTTTCGGTGGTGTTCGAATGGCTCAAAAAGCTTTGGAAAGCAACGGATTTTCTTTTTCTGAGAAAACAAGACAAGCTTTTGCTGAAATCAGAAAAACACATAATGACGGGGTATTTGATGCCTACACACAAGAAATACGTAAAGCCCGTAAATCAGGCATCGTTACCGGATTACCGGATGCTTATGCACGGGGTCGTATTATTGGGGATTACCGGCGCGTAGCTTTGTACGGTATGGATCGATTGATCGATGATAAGACCGATCAGTTAGATTCGCTTGAAATCCATAATCTGGATGAAGAAACTATTCGACTTAGAGAAGAACTCAATGAGCAAATTCGTTCATTGAAAGAACTAAAACTGATGGCAAGTAGCTACGGGTTTGATATCTCAAATCCGGCTACTAATGCCACAGAAGCCGTTCAATGGACTTATTTCGGATATTTAGCCGCTGTTAAGGAGCAAAATGGGGCTGCAATGTCCTTTGGTCGAGTTTCAACCTTTTTAGACATTTATATCCAACGAGATTTGGATGAAGGTACGTTGACTGAAGACACTGCTCAGGAACTCATCGACCAGTTGGTGATGAAACTTCGAATGGTTCGCTTTATGCGCCCTCCAGAATACGATGCTTTATTCTCCGGCGATCCTACCTGGGTAACTGAAGTAATCGGTGGGATGGGAATAGATGGTCGTACCATGGTTTCTAAAACATCATTTCGATTCCTTCAAACACTTCACAATTTAGGCCCAGCTCCTGAGCCAAACCTGACCGTTCTTTGGTCTCAAAATCTACCAGAAGGATTTAAAGAATTCTGTGCAAATACATCCATTAAAACTTCATCGTTACAGTACGAAAACGACGATTTGATGCGCGGTTATTGGGGTGATGATTATGGTATTGCGTGCTGTGTGTCTGCCATGAAAATTGGAAAACAAATGCAGTTCTTTGGTGCGCGTGCTAATCTTGCTAAAACCTTGCTTTATGCAATTAACGGTGGGAAAGATGAGATTTCTGGTGAGCAAATTGGTCCGGATTACGCACCAATTACAAGCGAATTTTTGAAGTACGACGAGTTGATGCCAAAATTCGACGCTATGATGGATTGGTTGGCAGCAACGTATATGAATGCATTAAATGTCATCCACTTTATGCATGATAAATATTACTACGAACGACTAGAAATGGCACTTCATGACAGAGATGTCTTTAGAACAATGGCGTGTGGTATCGCGGGATTGTCTGTAGTTGCAGATTCACTTAGTGCTGTTAAATACGCTAATGTTCGTATTCTTCGAGATGAAAACGGCTTGGCTACCGATTTCGAAACTATTGGCAATTTCCCTGAATTCGGTAACGATGATGATCGCGTTGATAATATTGCTCGTGATTTGGTAAAAACTTTCATGAACAAACTGAAAAAGCAACCAACCTATCGAAATTCAGTTCCTACTCAATCTATTCTTACGATTACGTCGAATGTAGTGTATGGTAAGAAAACGGGTAATACCCCCGATGGACGTAAGAAAGGCGAGCCTTTTGGTCCGGGAGCAAATCCTATGCACCGACGTGATAAGAATGGTGCGATAGCAAGTATGCGCTCTGTAGCTAAACTTCCGTATGAGTATGCTCAGGATGGTATTTCTTACACATTTTCGATAGTACCTGGAGCATTAGGGCGTAGAGAAGAAGATCGTAAAGCAAATATGATAAACCTACTTGATGGATATTTCGAAGAAGGTGGTCATCATATTAACGTGAACGTTTTTAATCGCGAAACGTTAATCGATGCTATGGAACATCCAGAATTATATCCACAATTAACCGTACGCGTTTCCGGATATGCGGTGAACTTTAATAAGTTAACCAAAGAGCAGCAAATGGATGTTATCACAAGAACATTCCATGAAAGAAATTGAGCATAGATAGTAGAGGATGATGAAACAGAAATGGGGGCGCAGGCTTATGCGGCGCTCCTGTTTCTCTATGAGGTATGAGAATGGAAAATGTAACCGGTTATTTACACTCAATAGAATCAGCAGGGATGCAAGATGGCCCGGGAATTCGTCGGGTATTGTTTTTAAATGGATGTCCGCTGAATTGTGTCTATTGCCATAACCCAGACACTAGAAAAGTTAAGGGAGGAATTAGAACTACTTCATTCCAAGAACTAAAAGAAATTTATAAACAGCATGAAATGCTGCTTTCCATGAATGGAGGAGTTACTATATCAGGGGGAGAACCTCTCATTCAA
Organism: Balneolaceae bacterium; assembly: GCA_965229525.1. GTDB lineage: Bacteria > Bacteroidota > Rhodothermia > Balneolales > Balneolaceae > HXMU1420-13. The sequence goes on along the minus strand of OZ245886.1, from coordinate 3,541,058 downwards.
CCTAAATTTGTGAAGTCCATTTTTGAAGGCTGTAAATTGATGGGACTCCATACTGCTCTGGATACTTCTGGCTTTGTGGGTCATCTTGCTGATGATGAATTACTCGAATACACAGATCTAGTTTTGTTAGATATCAAGCATCTAGATCCTAAAGGCTACAATAGAGTTACAGGTGTCAACTTACAACCAACCTTAGATTTTGCAGAGCGACTTGCTGCGATGAATAAACCGGTTTGGTTACGTTTTGTATTGGTGCCCGGTTATACCGATGACATGAATGCGGTAAGTAAAATGGCAACCTATGCACGAGAGCTTGGTAATGTGGAAAGAGTAGAAGTACTACCATTCCATAAAATGGGCGAATACAAATGGGAGTCTTTGGATATGAACTATGGGTTATACAAAACACCGGAACCTGATGCTGAACTACTCGCCATCACCAAAGCTCATTTCGCCGAAGAAGGCCTGGAGGTTTATTAGTTAGGTTTACCTCTCTTTAGTCATCCCGCACTCGATGCGGGATCTGTGCGAAAGTTATGCGTTGATCGAGGGCGAGCCTTAAAAAAAAGCCAAGTACTACAGATGCTGAGTCGAGCTCACATGACAACAAGATTATATTTATTCACCACCCCGTCGTCATTCCGGACTTGATCCGGAATCTGTACGAAAGTGATACGTTGATAGACAGCTATCACTAATTGAAAGCCACTCCCTACAGATCCTGAATCAAGTTCAGGATGACTACGTGGTAGATTATTATAGTTCTTACCCGCGTAGAGTTGGATATAAATCAACTAAATCAGGATTCAGTTTCTTAATCAAATCCCATTTCCATTTTCTTTTCCATTGCTTTAGCTGTTTCTCCCTTTTAATAGCATCTGAAATGGTTCCATGCTCTTCAGCATAGATTAGAATAGTCAGGTTATATTTTGCAGTGAAATCAGAACCTTCACCGTTCTTATGTTGCCAAACTCGCTGATTTAATTGGCTAGTTACACCAATATATAGTGTAGTTCTCTCAATATTTGTAAGGATATAGACATATGCACACTTCATAGTGGTATGACCTCGACCAAACTAAATCCTTACACCACAATTAAGAACAGTAACGTTGTCATTCCGGACTTGATCCGGAATCTGTACGAAAGTGATACGTTGATAGAGCCTTTTTTTATCTAGAGCTAAGCTTTACAGAAGCTGAATCAAGCCTTTGCTGAAATTGTTTCAATATTCAGTATTACAATTGGGAGAGCCAACAAGTACCTATTCCAAAACCGTAGTAAAAATTTTGTTCACTTCTTGAATAGCTTCATTGGTACCCACAAATATTACATGATCATCAGCTAAAATCTCTGTTTTACCTCTTGGAACCACGAATTTTTTGTCACGCACTAAAGCAGCAACTACACATTCTGTAGGAATATTGATCTCTTCTATCACTTTCCCAACAACCTTTGCTTTTGCTGGTACTTTCATATCAATTAAACTTGCAACACCGCTTTCAATAGAAAAAAGATCAGCAACGCCAGGGCGATCTAGATAGTTTTCTACCATTGAAGCTGTGGCTAGAGGAGAACTTATACAAACTATCCCATTGTCTTCTAACAGCGAGATATAGGAGGGGTCACGAGCGATAGCAATAACCCGTTTTACCCCCAATCGCTTTGCTTGAAGTGCCATAATTGAATTACGCTCATCATCGTTGGTTGCTGCAATTGCCACATCCATTTTTTTTGGTTCAACCTGCTCCAATAGTTCCTGTTTGGTTCCGTCACCGGTAAAAACAGGTACGTTATATCGTTTACCCAGTTCTTCACTTCTATCTTTATCTTTTTCAATAAATGTAATCTGGTACACCGATGATCGAAAAACCATGCGAAATTCATCTTGTTTCATAAGTCGATCAGCGATATTACCACCCAGATTACCGCCACCAATTATCAATACATTCATACGTGGTCTCCAATAAGATTGAATTTTAATTTTTATACGATTTATATATGTCGGTAAACGATCAAATACCCTTCGGTTATTGGGTAAAAGAAAATACAGAATTACACCTGCCGCAGTGAGTCCAATTCCAAGAATTAGACTTTGTGGATCTAGCATGGGCACAAAAAACCATGTAGAAAAAATTCCTAAAACAGGAATAGTTGGATATAAAATGAGTTTATATGGCCGCCTTAGATTAGGCATTTTATTATGAAGTGCGATTACGGTGTAATTAACGATGCCAATCGCAATCAGATATCCAAAACTACTGGCTGATGCTAATACCCGAACAACGCCTGAAGCACCAAGAATAGCTACCAATGCTGCACAAACAAAAAGCGCGATGTGAGGGGTTTTAAATTTAGTATGAAGACGTGCAAATATTGCCGGGAAATGACCATCTCGCCCCAAGGCAAAAAGAACTCGAGAGCTTGCACCCAGCGTAACACTAAACGCAGACAAACTAGCCATGATCGTTGCGATTATACCCGCCCATCGACCCCAGGGACCAAACAATAGATCGGCAACATAAATAAAGGGAGTGCTAGTAGTAGCCAATTCGGTGTAATTGACAACACCCATCATCACCCAAAGCAATAGCACATATATGACAATTCCTACTCCTAGAGTAATTAGGATAGCACGAGGTATGTTTTTAGCAGGATCAATAATCTCCTCTGCCGCAACTGTTATGAGGTCGAACCCAACATAGGATATGTAAATAAGTCCCATAGTTGGGATTAGTGGACCCCAACCCATTGGGGCTAAGGGATCAAGATTTGCCGGTTCTACATAAAAAAAGCCGAGAACTCCAACTCCTATCAGTACTACTAATTCAACGATATTCATGATCGTGATCACCAGTAGAGCCTCGGCCTGACCACGCAAATTGGTAAGGGTAAAGAAGAGGGTAGTGACCAACACAATCATTAATACGCTGAGATCAGGAAAGAAATAGTTTTTTATGGTGTACGCGAAAATGACTACATACAATGAGCAGGCTAAGGTATTTCCTATCCAGAAAAACCAACCTGTTAAAAAGGCGATGGGACGAGGGAGAGCGCGACTTGTGAAAGAATAACCACCGCCTGCAATAGGAAGAGCTGCACCTAACTCGCTGTAGCTTAAAGCAGTGAAAAGGGTTAGCAAGCCCATCGCTAAATAGGCGATGATACCCAACGGTCCGGCAGACTCAGCAACTATACTTGGCAGGGCGAAAATACCCGGACCCATCATAGCGCCGATTCCAATCATCACCGCCATAAATAGTCCAATATTTCGTTTAAAACCCGATTGTTCCGCCATTTTTAAACATCAAAAAATTCATCCGAAAGGAAGATATCCGTTAGCTAAAGTGCAAGGCTAAATGTTGAGCAAGAGTAGATAATATAAGTTGTCATTCCGGACTTGATCCGGAATCTGTAAGGAGTGATTTGTTGAGAAGGGTATCAAGTCTTGAATTATTGCGATTTCTGAGGTTTAGTTCTCAAATCATTAATTAAGAATATCTACAGATACCTAACACTGTTCATTTTTAGGGAAGATAAGTCATTCTGAGTACCGACAGCTGTCGGGGCGAAGAATCTGCACAACTGAGAACAGCCTGGAAGTTGCTTGTGTAGACTCTTCGCTTCGCTCTGAGTGACTTTTTTAGTCATTCCGGACTTGATCCGGAATCTGTGAGGAGAAGTTTTTTATTCAATATTAAGTGGAAGCTGGAGCTTCATGACTTCATTCCCAACGAGGACGTTGGGAACGAGTTGAAGTGCAACATTATTTAGAGGTAAATATCGGCTTGGATTTAAGTGACTTTAATAAGTATTCATGAATAAAGCGAAGGATCTATACAATTATGAACCAAAATATAATTTATAGTACTTCTTAGTATTAGTATAGTCATTCAGAGGCTTTAGCCGATGAATCAGCACGACTGTATATAATTATAGTTTTTTGACGAAAGTTTTGAAATAAGGATCTTTTATAAAACTATTGGGTGGCCACTCACCAACTATATCATGATTAAGAAACTTCCATTCAGAATTAAATGATTTAATAAGCTCTTCTTTCCATTTTCTTGATTTTCCCTTTATTCGTTTTTCAGCAGCTATTGCATCATTCATTGTTGGGAAAACATCATAAAAGACTAAGCAGTAACAGTAGTTTTTACCTGCAAAAGACGAATTACTTCCCCGTAATAAATAATGCTCAACAAGTCTTCTTGGCAGGTTATTTGTTGTTCCAGTATAAAGAACATCTCGATTAGGATTAGTAGCTATATATACTGCAAAGTACATATATAACAATAACAAACAGTTTATTCTATTCAAAATCACCCAGAGCGAAACGAAAGATATACACAATCATGAGTCAGTATATAATCTATTGTGCAGACTCCTCGATACCTCGGAGTGACTTTTATTAAAGTTATATCCACCCACTCTTTACAATCCTTGCCTTTTAAACCTGTTCGAAATTGCTATACTTCGTGCTGAAAATTATCCCGACACAATGAAATTGAATCATATCCAAGCTCTTTTATTCGCAGTATTAGTAACTCTGCCTATTCAAACTATTGCTCAAGGAGTATTAACCTTCGAAGATGTCATGAAATTCGAAGATATCACCACGCCAAAGATTTCCAATCAGGGGAACTGGTTGATTTATGGCGTATGGCCCGACCGTGGAGATGGTTATGCCGTTGCTAATCAGGTAAATGGAGATATCGAATATCAAATTGATTTGGGATCAAACCCTGTGATTTCATCAAATGAATTGTGGGTGGCTGCAAAAAGAGAAGTACCTTTAGCAGTTAAACTGAAGGAAGGTAAAAAAGCACCAAAACCCGGAATGAGCCTGCTTTCATTAGCCGATGGCTCCATCGCTCAGTTTGATAGTGTTTCTGCATTCGAATTTTCGAACAGTGGGGAATGGTTGGTGTACAAGCATCTTCAATCGAAAGAAATTGAAGACTTAAAATCCGACAATAAGAATTTAGGTACGGAACTAGTGCTTCGAGAATTGGGAACCGAAGAGGAGTTTTCTTTCCAATTCGTAACTGCATTCGAATTCGATAGCCTTTCAAATTATTTAGCTTATGCAGTGATTGATACCTCCAATATGGAAAATGGATTGTATGTTTTTGATTTGGTATCCAAAGAAACGATCTCGGTTCAGAATACAGAATCAGGAACCTTCTCAAATATCACATGGGCTCCAAAAAGCTCGAATTTGGCTTTTACTGCTGCAACTTATGATTCTTCCTTTATCGAAAGCGATGCCGATCTAAAACTATGGACATCCAGAAATCAGCGACTGGAAACTCTGGTTTCAGCAGATGAAATAGGATCAGAATATGCCTTAACTACCAGAAATCGATTGGTGTTTACACATGATGGCGACCGTTTATTCTTCGGACTCAGAGATCGCGAAATGGTGGACATAGAGCGACAAGAGGATGAGGAAGAAGGGGAAATCGATATTTATGACATCGATTCAATCATCGAAGATCGTGGACTCGATATCTGGCACGGGGATGATCCATTCATCAAAACACATGAGATTCAAACCTGGAATAGCAGAAAGAATCATTTGTACACGGCGGTGTATCATTTTGGAAGACGAGCCAAGTGGGTTCAGCTAGGCGATAAAACCGTTCCGGATGTACAGGTTCGACATAATGAGAACGTAGTACTTGGTTCCAGCAATATTCCTTATGCTCGAGAAAGAACCTGGGATGGCACCCTACGTGATTGGTACACCATTGATCTTGATTCAGGTGAGAAAACGCAATTCCTAGCCCGAAGTCGCTATGCACCGCAGTTATCATATGGCGGAATGTATGCAGCTTATTATTCGGAAAAGCAATGGTCATTGTACGATGTGGAAAGAAACTCATCCAGAAATCTAACCGCTAATTTGGATACACCTTTCTACAACGAAGATCACGATTATCCATATCCGGTACCGGGCTATGGAGTAGCCGGCTGGACATCCGGTGATGCTCATGTTCTGATCTATGATAAATTCGATATCTGGACTTTTGATACCAGAAACGGCAATGCTAACAACATCACCGGGGGAGAAGGTCGGGCTGAAAATCGCATTTTCCGCATCGAACGGGTAGAAGATAACTGGGATGCATTTGATACCAATGAAGACTTACTTCTGACCTCATACCACGACTTGAATAAGAATTTTGGCTTCTATTCAACCGGAATCACCGATTCTGAAGTGAATGTGCTGTTGGAAGAGGACAAGAAGTTCACTTTTCTAGCCAAAGCAGAAGGTTCAGATGCCGTGCTTTACAAACGAGAAGCTTATGATGAATTCCCGAATCTATGGATTGCTGATTCCTGGATGTTTGAGGAAACGGCTCAACAAACTAGATTGAATGAAAACCTGAGTGAGAAATGGAATTGGGGGAAAGCGGAGTTGGTGGACTGGCTCAGCACCGATGGAACTTACATGCAGGGCGTAGTGATTAAGCCGGATGATTACGATCCGAATAAGCGATATCCAATCATGACCTACTACTATCGCTTTTTCTCGAATCGATTGCATGATTTCAATGAGCCGCGCACCAATCACCGGCCGGTTTTTGCCCAGTATGTGAGTGATGGATACGTGGTTTTCCTTCCAGATGTGCGTTTTGAAATTGGTCGACCGGGTTTTGCAGCCACTAAAAGCGTAGTGCCAGGTGTTCAGAAATTGGTGGAGCTGGGCATTGCTGATCCGGATAAATTAGGATTGCATGGTCATTCCTGGAGTGGGTATCAAACAGCCTTTATTGTGACTCAGACAGATATTTTTGATGCAGCTGTTTCCGGAGCTCCGGTTAGTAACATGACCAGCGCCTACAGTGGAATTCGTTGGGCATCAGGACTGGCACGCCAATTCCAATATGAACAAACACAGAGCAGGATAGGAGCGACCTTGGTTGAAGCTCCGCTGGCTTACATTGAAAATTCCCCGGTCTTTTATGCGGATAAGATCACCACGCCAATGTTGATTCAGCATGGGGATGAGGATGGAGCTGTGCCTTGGTATCAAAGTATTGAGATGTATCTGGCGATGCGTCGTTACAACAAAGACGTGATCTTCCTTCAATACCACGGAGAGCCGCATCACTTACAGAAATTCGAGAACAAGCTGGATTATGCCATCCGCATGAAAGAGTATTTTGATTACTACCTGAAGGATGAAGGTGAACCAGAGTGGATTATCTCAGGAGAGCGATTTCAAGGGCGATAGAAGAACTTTGAACATCCAACATTCAATGTCCAACATTCAATAAACACCTGTTCCGTAGCTCCGCTGCGGATGAGACTGAGAGGCTCTGCTCCACTTGGACCAATACCATCATTTAGATACCCCAAAGTCTGGTTCAAGTGTCCACTTGGACAAATACCATCATTTAGATACGCACAAGCGGATACTGAATCTAGTTCAGCACAGGCTGCTTACGCTAGGTGGGCCACTTGGACCAATGCCATCTTTTAGTTACGCACAAGCGGAGGTATGCTTATCGGGTCATAAATTTGTAATGAGTGGTTCATCAACCAATTAAAAGCTGTCACCCTGAGCCTAGATGTTCAGGCAGGTTCGGATCAGGATTGCGAAGGGTATCAAATACAAAATAAAGATGGATAAATTATTTGAGACCTTTCGCTGCCCAATTGAGCTTTTTTTGAGGTAAGGGGAGCTCAAGGTGACAAATTAAATGAGATTCCATCCTCTACACTCAAAGTGATAAAATTGGGATAGTAATCTTCTTTGATTTTATAACTGCTCCTAGCCATGATCGAAGTTGGTTAGACCGTCGCCGGATCAATTCCTTACAGTTTATGGCGAGCTTTTCTGTATAGATGAGGCAGAGCCTCGGGTTTATTTCCGAAGCAGAGCTATGGAATGATGGGATGAAATGATTACCTAGGAAATAAGTGATCCATATACACCTTTTTATCAGGCTTATAAAAGTTGCAATCAGCAGCTTCATTTGAGCCACAAGGTTTTTTTAGAAACTTGCAGAAGATTGTTTTTTCAGACTCTGATACATTTTGATTGTGAGCATGGTAACGGCATAGATAACAATTTCTAATACTGATACCTTTTTCATGTGCTTCAATAACTTTCTCTGCAAAATTAAAAGAGTAAGATCCTTCTTTAGAAATTTCGTAATGAATAATTGATTTACTTTTTAGTTTTCTTAAAAGCTCTGACAAATTCTTGTCAATTAGTATTGACTTGCCAGACTTGAAAACAATAAATGTATAATGTCCAACTGAGCAATTTCCACCACAGGTGTTTTTTTTTATTGTCTCGTCTTTGAAATTATATCTAACTATTTTTTCATGTTCTAAAGGGATTCTTCTGTCCTCAAAAATCTTTAGATCATCTTCTTCATTGAAAATGAACTCAACGATTTTATTTCCACTTTCTATTTTGTTTAAATCAGATTTGTGAGTTATAGCAATTTCTATGTAAATAGATTTATTAGTTTCTGGATTATAGATTCTAACATCTGGAATTAAGCTTCCATCTCTTTCTTCTAAAACTATCTCATTGAAGTACGAAATGAGGTTAAATTCCCTTTTCTGTACGCCATGATCACATTCAACATTAAACTCTTTTTTATACAAATTGCAGTAATTGTGAACAGAGTATTCTAGTATATATGGAATCGAATTTTTAAGGCACGTTTTATAAAAATTATAAAACCATTTTTTTGCTAGGAAGTGTAAGTAGGTCTCTTTCGAGCAATCATAATCAACCTTATGAGCAAAATGTTTTGTTCGTTTTTTACCAAGCCTTGGAATCAGTTCTTTTTCACAGCCTATACATTTATACGTCCCTAATTCTTGTTCTCTATTTAATGTCTTTACATCGACAATCTCATCTTGCTCACCATAAGCGTATCTATACTTGATCATAGCCAAGATTTATTTACTTATATCCGAAGTGTAAGATTCTAAACTGATTTATTCTATTCAAGTCACTTAGACATTTTCTTTGGTGTGAAGAAGAGTCTCGTTTTTGATTCCGCAGCGGAGCTACAGATCCTACTTGCTATCAAGTTCTTTAATTGTCTCTAAAGCCATTTTCAAAGCATCAGAAGACGTACCAGTTGTTCTATCATCTTTCAAGGGATCAATTAACTGTCTTTGACCAAACATTTTTGAATCTAGTTCAGCAAAGGCTGCTTGCGCTAGGTGGGGCGGTAGAGGAACATTGAACATTCAACATTCAATGTTCGACACCCAATCTAGTTCCGTAGCTCTGCTGCGGAACGAGTCTTAGAGGCTCTGCCCCTAATCTGGGATTCCATCCACGACACTTAAAGTGAAGATGGGAAGTAGTTTTAAAAAAAAGCTGTCACCCTGAGCCCTTAAGTTTAGGTAGGTTCGGTACGGGATTGCGAAGGGTATCAAATACAAAATAAAGATGGATAAATTATTTGAGACCTTTCGCTACCCAATCGAGTTTTTATTGAGGTAAGGGGAGCTCAAGGTGACAACTTAAATGAGATTACATCTACTACACTTAAAGTGATGAAATATCGATAGTGTTCTTCTTTGATTTTATACCTGCTTCTAGCCATGTTCTTAGTAGGTTAGACCACAGCAGGATGAATTCCTTACAATTTATGGGTAGGTTTTCTGAGTAAGTGAAGCTGAGCCTTGGAGTTGGTTCCGCAGCTGAGCTACGGCACTAGGGGAAAAAAATTTAACTAGTTATTTGCTTCTCTAGATTCTTGCAACCACGTCCAAAAATCTGGTGGCATAATACCCCAGTAATTTGTTAGGTCCAGTTTCACGATAAGAATTCTATCATTTTCATAATCAACACTTATTTTACTATATACATCTTTTGAATGTAAATCTGTCTCTAAAAAAACTTGATTTGGAAAGAAAGATTTCCAGTTACCCAAAGCCTTAATTCTTTCCAAAACTATGGAATCATTAGATGTGGCAAACGATATCGAGTATATATGTTTCATCAATTCTTATGTGAAATTGTTAAGCAGGATTTCATTTCACTTGCTCTATTTTCCCACTTACCATTCCATTTTATTAAAAGCGTAAATCTAATTGGTTTAGAATTTGTGGAATATATAGCATATTTAGCTTCCCATTCTCCATTATCAAAGTTTTCATCAATTATTGTATCTGAAATTCGAAGTTTGGGTGGAACATTTGTAATAGTACCCTCAGGGTCGGATTGTTCTTCAGGTGCTAGAATTTCCAGTATTTTAACTTTTTTCTTTCCTTCTGGTGGTATTGGTATCTTTGATTCTGTAATTCCGCTCCATGAAAGAGATTTGTCATTTACTGAAATAGTTTGTGATGTAGGATAATTTGGTCCCTCGAAAGTCAGACTTTCGATATATATCTCAACACCCGTTGCAGAAATATTACCATTGTTTAACACCTCAAGTAAACAAATATAACTCTCAGCTTTTAAAGGATTTTGGCTATTGTCTTCAATTTTATCCGAATATAAGTTTTCAGAAAAATTCTCATCTGGAAGCTGCACTTGAATTTTACTGTGAACCCAAATCTTTCTTAAATCTTCTTTGAATAATGCGACTATTACAGCAGCAACAGTAGAAACTGCTGCAAATAATCTTATTGAAAGATTTAATACATCTATTGTATCAGGCTGTGATGAAACTACCTCGAATTGAAGCATACTAATCGGTAACCAAATACCCATCAAATAGCCTACGATTAGAACAATAAAAAATGCTATGAATAATTTAAGTTTCATCTTATTTGCTTACAAAAAGTAAGTTTGTGCATGTGCATACATTTTAAATAAGATTGGATACAATCCATAATAAAAATTAACTCAATTGAATAACAATAAAATAGAGGACAAAAAATTTAGCTTACTTTTCTAATCAATCTTATTAAAATAATTTATTTTAAGTTAAAAAATAGCAATTACATAGGATGCAAATATATAGATAATAGTAGTTTTGTATGTGATTATAATTTAGAATTAATACCCCAACAACTTCTCAATCTGAGCTTTCAGCCCGTCCAAATTCAAATAACCGGTTTCCAGTTTTTTGTTGAATGGAATAGGGGTGTCGATCGGCGCGGCACGGAGGACGGGGGCATCCAGGTATTGGAAGCAATGTTCGTTAATGAGGGCAGAGACTTCGCTCATCGGCCCCATGGTAATAGAAGGTTCCTGGAGGAGCAGCACGCGGTTCGTTTTTCGAACCGTTTGGTAAATGGTTTCTTTGTCCAACGGAGCTAATGTTCGGAGATCAAGGATTTCCAAAGAAACACCTTGTTTCTCGTATTCATCGGCGAGTTCAAAGGCCCATTGTACGCCATATCCATAGGTGATGATGGAAGCATCGGTACCTTCTCGCTGGATTTTGGCTTTTCCGAGTGGTTCATATACAGCATGGTCACGAGTGGTAGCTCGTAAACTACGATAGAGTTTTTTATGCTCGAAGAACAACACTGGATTTGGATCAAAAAGGGAAGAATACATCAGGTTCTGGGCATCTTCCACGGTTCCTGGAACCACGATTTTGAGTCCGGCATGAGGCATAAACCAACCTTCCGGCGACTGAGAGTGAAACGGACCGGCACCCACACCAGCACCATGAGGCATCCGAATGGTAATATTCAATCCCGGCGACCATCGGTACTTCGACTTCGCAATATTCTGAATGATCTGGTTCATCCCGCAGGTAACGAAATCAGAAAACTGCATTTCCACCACAGGTTTAAATCCTTCTAAAGCCAATCCAATGGCTGCTCCAAGTACACCAGATTCTATAATGGGTGTATTTCGAATACGATCGGCTCCAAAACGATCCATAAATCCTTCGGTGATTTTGAATACACCGCCATATCCGGCAATATCCTGACCCATAATCATGAAGGAATCATCTTCTGCAAAAGCCTGGCGAAGGGAAGACTGGATTACATCCACGAAGCGTTTCTCTGATTTACTCCCGTTTGTTCGGGTTACTTTTGGAATCTGAGGTTCTTCAAGAGAATAAACGGCGTCTAGTTCGGTCTGTAGGTCGAAGGTCGGCTCAGGGGCATTTAAGGCGCGTTTGAGTTCATCCTCGAACATTGCATCCACTTCTTCGCGAATCTCGTCGAAGTCTTCCTGGGAATGCATATGATGCGTTTCCATGTATTTCTCGAAACGCATGATCGGATCTTTCTTCGACCATTCGTCGAACATGTCGTCTGGAACATAAGCCGTACCCGAAGCTTCTTCATGACCACGCATGCGAAAGGTTTTGGCTTCAATGAGTACAGGTTCGCCTTGTAATGCTCGTTTCCGGGCATCTTTCATCGTGTCGATCACATCCAACACATTATTCCCATCGATGTAATAGCCATGAATCCCATAGCCTTTAGCCCGATCAGATAAATGGTCACAAGCATATTGCTCTTTGGTAGGAGTGGAGAGTCCGTATCCGTTATTCTCGATAATGAACACAATCGGGAGTTTCCAAACAGCGGCCAAGTTGATGGCTTCGTGAAAATCACCTTCCGAAGAAGCGCCATCACCCACAAAGGAAAAAGCCACCGCTTCTTCGCCTTTTAATTTCTTAGCTAGAGCCAATCCATCGGCCACAGGCATCATCGCTGCCAGGTGGGAGATCATTCCCACGATGTTATGTTCTAATGAACCGAAATGAAAAGAGCGTTCTCGTCCTTTGGTGATACCATCAGCCTTTCCAAAGAGCTGGCAAAAGAGCTCATAAAATGGAACTTCACGCGTTGTGAATACCCCAAGGTTTCGGTGCATCGGAAGGATGTAATCTTGTTGATAGGCGGCGAGCGCAACTCCAACGGCCACAGCTTCTTGACCTATACCGGAAAACCATTTAGAGATCTTGTTTTGTCGCAATAATTTGAGCATTCGTTCTTCGATGCGACGTGGAAGTAATAGGGATTTGTAGATGGTCAGCGCTCGGGTGCGCTTTATTTTTTGTTTTGGGACGATCACTTAGAAAACAAACTATTTGTTGTCATTCAGAGCGTAGCGATAAATCTACACAACTATTATCGAATAAGGCATAATTGTGAGGATCCTTCGCCACGCTTAGGGCGTGGCTCTGGATGACTTGTATTGATAATCAACAAGGCGATAGATAGGCAAATTTGTATCCATCAACAATAGGAAAGTGTGTCAGAAAACCGCTTTTTTGTTGAAGAAGGCACAAAGGTGCAAAGGCACTGAGGCACAAAGCTGCTACAAAAAAGAAAGAGATCGAATAGTAGCAGGAATGCTTTTTACCAAATCAGAAACATTAGTAATAATAGAGTTGGTGCAGGTACAATAATTGCGACAATAATATCAGATACAAAAACTATTTGAAGATTTTTTTTGAAGTAGTTGAATCTTCGCAATATAAAATCGAAAAAAGGGATAAATATGAGTGATAATGGGAGGGAAAATGGAATTAATACAACTATATATGTGAGTGCTATATCGTTGAAAAAAGAGCCAAAAATCAAAAAGCTCGGAATAATTGATGCACTAAAGCATATGACCGAAATCAACATTCTGTGTGCATACTTTTCTACTTGAAATGTACCTCTGTTACTTACCATCCCAGAAGATATGCAAAAATTAATGGTGCAACGATGGTCGCATCGGACTCGATGATAAACTTTGGGGTATCAATTCCCAGCTTTCCCCAGGTGATTTTTTCATTGGGTACAGCTCCTGAATAAGAGCCGTAACTAGTCGTTGAGTCCGAAATCTGGCAGAAATAGCTCCATAATGGTGCATCAATCCCTAAATCCTGATCCAGCATTGGAACCACACAAATAGGGAAGTCACCCGCAATTCCTCCACCTATCTGGAAGAATCCAATTCCATTTTCCGAGTTATTCTGATACCAATTCGCTAAAAACATCATGTATTCAATACCGGATTTCATGGCATTAGGTGTAGTGCGCCCCTCCATACAGTGGGAGGCAAAGAAGTTACCGCAAGTAGAATCTTCCCAGCCTGGGACGATGATAGGGATGTTTTTCTCTGCCGCTGCCAATAGCCAGGAGTTCATGGAATCAATCTGATAAGAATCTTTTAAATCTCCAGATAGCAGGATATCATAAAAATATTCGTGCGGAAAATATCGCTCACCGGACTCCGAAGCCTTGGTCCAGCGTTTTACAAGGTGTTCCTCGATAGCTCGCATGGCTTCTTCTTCGGGGATACAGGTGTCGGTCACTCGATTGAAGTGATTGTCCAGAAGTTCTTTTTCATCTTCTGGGCTCAAGTCCCGATAATTTGGAATGCGCTTATAATGATTATGAGCTACCAGATTGAAGACATCTTCTTCTAAATTCGCGCCGGTACATGTGATGATATGCACCTTATCTTGGCGAATCATTTCAGCTAAAGAGAGTCCTAATTCTGCAGTACTCATCGCGCCGGCCAGAGTAATCATCATCTTTGAATTGTTTTTTAGCTGATCCTCGTAAGCGATTGCAGCATCAACTAATGAAGCAGCGTTAAAATGTCGAAAATGATGGGTAATGAAATTTGAAACAGGTCCTTTGTCAGTCATTGTATCCTAAAATATCTAACATGGTTTGTGCACTTTGTTCGTCGCGATAGAGGTATTCCGTTTGATTGCCATCTTCATTAACATCCACCACAATTTGCTTTGGGGAAGGGATCAGGCAATGCTTGATTCCGCCATAGCCACTCAATGAATCCTGATAAGCTCCCGTGTGAAAGAAACCAATGTAGAGTGGTTCTGAATCATCCTTCGGGAAGGTGGGAAGTACCATTTGTTGATTCAATCCTTCAGAATTATAATAGTCGTACTGATCGCAGCTGATTCCACCAATATTGATTCGTTTGTATTCATTTTGCCACTTATTGATGGGTAGAACAATAAACTTCTCGTTGATGGTCCAGGCATCTGGGATGGTGTTCATCAGACTATTATTGATGATATACCACAATTCAGCATCGTTTTGCTGCTTTTGGGTCAAAACTTCAAAAATAACGGCACCACTTTCCCCAACCGTGTATTTCCCAAACTCAGTGTATATGTTAGGCTCCTCAATATTCTCCTTTTCACAGGTCGTTTTGATAGATTCTATGATCAAATCTGCAATGTTTTGATAATCATAGTCGAATCCGAGACTATTTCGGATAGGGAATCCACCGCCAATATTCAAAGCAGTGAGTTCCGGAGTGATTCGCTTTAAATCCATATACAAATCGAGGGCTTTCTTGAATTCTCCCCAATAGTACAACGAATCGGAAATGCCTGAATCCACAAAGAAATGCAGCATTTTGAGGTCATATCGAGGATTATTGGCAATTCTGTTTTTTACTAGCTCAAGAATTTCCTTTGTGTTCAATCCCATACGAGACGTGTAATAATCCGCAGAAGGACCTTGTTCTACCGATAATCGAATTCCAATCTTTAATGGGATTTTCACATCCAATTGATCCAGTTTATCCAATTCTTCCAGATCATCAATGATGGTAACCGAATGATGGAAACCTAGATTGATCAATCGCTCGATCTTTTTAAGATAATCGGGAGTTTTATATCCATTATGCACGATATAACGGTCTTCATCAATACGGTGATTCTCAAATAAGCGCTCGATAAGATCAATATCAAAAGAAGAAGAAGTCTCCAAACTTACATTCTCTTTCATGGCTGTACGCACTACATGACTGAAATGACAGCATTTGGTGCAGTAGCAGAATTCATACCGACCTGAATAGGTATGTTTCTCAATCGCAGCATTAAATATCTTCCGCGCTTTCACAATTTGAGATCGAATTTTCGGGAGATATGTGAGCCTGAAAGGAGTTCCATATTTTTTTATAAGTTTCAACATATCAACTCCGTTGAACTCCAAACTTCCATTCACAAAATCAAAACCCTCTTGGGGGAAATTGTACGATTGCTCGATAAGCTCTTTATAGGAATTATTCATTTCGAATTAGGAATTAGAAATCGGGCTGCAAATGTATCTAGAATCAGCATGAGATGGAACACAGTTGGTTTTTTAGGGCTGATTTTTTTATTGGTCCCCAATCCAATTCAAGCTCAGGTTGAACTCATCGATTTGGAAGGGAATACAATATCAATTCCTTCAGAACTTCAATTGAAATTAGAATCTGATGTTTCAGTGAATACTATTATCAGTTGGTATGCCAGTCAGGGGTACCTTGATGTGAATGTTGAACAGCAAAATGAAAGTGTTTATCAGGTTGATCAGGGCTGTAAGTTTGAAGCAAATCTACATACTCCATATGATGGATTTGATTTTGAATATTCAGAAAGCGAGTTGCAACTTGCCATGAACATGTTGCTTGAGCAGCAAGCTAATGAAGGCAAGTTTTTTTCCACAGCTGAAATTACCTCCTTCAATCCACAAGTCGATCTCTGTGTTGTAAGTATTGAAGTTGGTTTCACAAATAACAAAGAGGTATATCTAAACGATATTATATTTCAGGGAAATCGTTTAAATAGTGTTGAATACCTTAGAAAACGTAGTTATTTCAATGATTCTTTGTTAGCCAGCACTGAAAATCTTGAAAGATTATCCACTAATATTCGACAAACTGAATTGTTTGAATCAGTGAACGATCCGCAGGTTTTCATTCGAGATGACCAACCAATTATTAGTTTTGAAGTTCAGGAACGCGCCTTAAATCAGTTTGATGGTGTGTTGGGATATGTGCCGGATGCTGCGGGAAATGGTCAGGTCGTTGGGGACTTGTCTCTTTCATTATGGAGTGTATTTGCTGATGGCAACGGTGTTGATTTGGATTATCGCCGACTGGAACCGGAAGTGAGTCGGCTTAATCTTGGAGTCTCACAACATTGGTTTAGTTATGTGCCATTAGGTTTACATATTTGTTTCAAATTTTTCCAAAATGATACTACGTATCAGGCTCGCGATATTTTATTGGATGGATATTTTGAATTAGGTAATGGAATTCGACTCATCGGAGATGTCGGTTTTACTTCCATTACCGGATCGAATATTTCCAGATCGACGATAGAACCAGGTGGAAGTAAGCAATCAGCCAGTTTTGGGTTTAGATATTCATCCACCTATGGAAATGAAGTACCAAGGGAAGGATTTAATACCGAAATCAGAGTCGGTTTCATGAATAAGTCTACAGATATAGATTCCATAAGTACTTTCAGTCAGCAATTTATTGAGGGTAAAGTTGAAAATTATATCCCTATCGGTAAGCAGAGCGTGATTGCTTCTCGTCTAAACTCCTTCTTTTTGATTAGTGATGATTTCACTGATATAGATCTAATCCGATTTGGTGGAGCCAATTCCCTTCGCGGATTTACCGAAGAACAATTTCAGGCATCACAATTAGTTTGGGGTGATATCGAATACAGATTCCTGACCAATCCAACTTCGTATCTGTTTGGATTTGCAGCAGCGGGCTGGTTTCACCGTCCAAAATTACTAACTGAAACGAATACTCAATTCAAAACCGATGAATTTGTTGAATCACTGGGCTTTGGGTTGAGCTATAAAGTGAGGGTAGGGCGATTGAAATTTACATATGCGATCTCGCCAAATGACGGCTTAGGAAATGGAAAAGTACATATTGCTTTAACAACCAGGTTATGAGAACCGATAATTGGACAAATCGCGAGGATGCAGTATCTTCGCGATAGTTTTTAATGCTTATTAAGAAAGACTGAGGGAATGGGCCCGTAGACGTCTTGGCAACCTGCCCGCTAGAAATGGGAGTAAGGTGCCAAATCCCACTCCACACATAAACTATGTGAGGAGGTAAATAAGTGAGTTTATCCTTCACTCTTTGTTAATAAGCCAATCAGTATTTAGAGTGAATATCAAACAATTGTTAGAGGAACGGATTTTAGTATTGGATGGTGCCATGGGCACCATGATCCAGCGTTTTACTCTGACGGAAAAAGACTTTAGAGGCGATCGCTTTCAGGACACTAAGATCGACCTGAAGGGTAATAATGATTTGTTATGTCTGACACGTCCGGATGTTATTCAAAACATCCATGAGCAGTATCTGGAAGCTGGTGCAGATCTGATAGAAACAAATACTTTCTCAGGGACAACCATTGCGCAGGCAGATTATGACCTCGAAGACATTGTGTATGAACTCAATTTTGAAGCAGCCCGAATTGCAAAAGTTGCCTGTGACAAATTCACAAAACAGAATCCAAATAAACCAAGATTTGTAGCTGGTGCGATGGGACCCACTAATAAAACCGCATCACTTTCTCCAGATGTAAGTCGACCTGAATACCGAGCTATAACCTTTGATCAACTTGCATCAGCCTACAAAGAACAGGCTAAAGGTTTAATCGATGGCGGTTCGGATGTACTTCTCATCGAAACCATTTTCGATACCTTGAATGCAAAAGCTGCAATATTTGGTGTGCTTGAATTATTTGAAGAGACTGGAACAAAAGTACCCATCATGATTTCCGGTACTATTACTGATGCCAGTGGTAGAACTTTATCGGGACAAACTGCAGATGCTTTTTTGATTTCATTATCTCATGCACCAATACTAAGTATCGGATTGAATTGCGCTTTGGGTGCTTCTCAACTTAAACCCTATGTGAAGACTTTATCTCAACAAGCTGGGTATTTCATTTCAGCTTATCCAAATGCGGGCTTACCGAATGAATTTGGGGAGTACGATCAAGGTCCCGATGCGATGGGGAAAGAAGTGGAATCCTATTTATCCGAAGGATTGGTGAATATTCTTGGAGGATGTTGTGGTACCACACCAGATCACATCAAAGTAATGGCAGAATTGGCAGCAAAATATCAGCCCAGAACGGTGGAAGGAGCGCTGGTAGGATGAAGCCCAATCCTATCATATTAAGTGGTTTAGAACCGCTCATTATCACCCCAGATTCCAATTTTGTGAATGTAGGGGAGCGAACTAATGTGACGGGATCAAAGAGATTCCTTAACCTGATTAAATCAGGTGATTATGAAACGGCTTTAGAAGTAGCTTTAGATCAGGTTCAGGGGGGCGCTCAGATTCTTGATGTGAATATGGATGAAGGGATGCTTGATTCCGCCCAGGAAATGACCACGTTCCTTCATCTAATTGCTTCCGAACCAGATATTGCCCGAATCCCCATTATGATTGATTCTTCTAAATGGGAAGTAATTGAAGCGGGCTTAAAGTGTATCCAGGGGAAAGGAGTAGTGAATTCCATCAGCTTGAAAGATGGGGAAGCAGAATTTATTCGTCGAGCGAAAATTATCCGTCGTTTTGGAGCAGCGGTTATTGCCATGGCTTTTGATGAGGATGGTCAGGCCGATACCTTGGATCGAAGAATTGAAATCTCTGGAAGATCTTACAAGATATTAGTTGAACAAGTTGGATTTGATCCATCAGATATCATTATTGACCCAAATATTTTCCCGGTTGCTACTGGGATGGAAGAACATCGGCGAAATGCGCTCGATTATTTCTTAACCGCAAAATGGATTCGAGAAAACTTACCAGGAGCCCACGTAATTGGTGGTGTTAGCAATGTATCGTTCTCTTTCCGTGGGAATAATCCGGTTCGTGAAGCCATGCATTCAGCATTTTTGTATCACGCTATCCAGCATGGGATGGACATGGGAATCGTGAATCCTACGCAGCTGGAAGTGTATGATGAAATCCCAAAAGAATTGCTCGAACGAGTAGAAGATGTATTACTCGATCGACGAGATGACGCTACAGAACGACTTCTTGAAATCGCTGATAAGTACAAAGGAACTGGTGAAATAAAAGAGAAAGAGACTCAGGAATGGCGTAATGGGACTGTTGAAGAACGTTTAAGCCACTCTTTAGTGAAAGGGATCAATGAGTTCATTGAATCGGATACAGAGGAAGCCAGGCAGAAAATAGGGAGTCCACTTGAAGTGATTGAAGGTCCATTAATGGACGGGATGAATATAGTAGGTGATCTGTTTGGAGAGGGAAAGATGTTTTTGCCACAGGTGGTGAAAAGCGCGCGTGTTATGAAGCAAGCTGTGGCGTACCTGACTCCATACCTTGAAGAAGAGAAAGCTAAGAATCAGGATGAAAGTGAGCGTTCAAAAGTACTCCTGGCAACAGTCAAAGGGGATGTTCATGATATTGGAAAGAACATAGTAGGTGTAGTACTAGCCTGTAATAATTTCGATATTGTCGATTTGGGAGTGATGGTGCCAACAGATAAAATCCTGGATGAAGCTCAAAAGGTAAATGCCGATGTAATTGGATTAAGTGGTTTGATCACTCCATCACTGGATGAGATGGTAGGAGTGGCCACTGAAATGGAGAAAAGAGGGATGAAGACTCCCTTATTGGTTGGTGGTGCAACAACTTCTCGCATTCATACTGCGGTAAAAATCGATCCTAATTACTCATCTCCGGTAGTTCATGTACATGATGCTTCTCGTTCAGTTGCCATTTGCAGTGAACTCCTGAGCGACAAAGCAGACCGGTTTGTGGAAAATGTGAAATCCGAATATGAAAAAATGAGGATTGATCACGCTAATCGTACTGAGAGAAAGACCTTTCTTATTTTTGATAAGGCCATAGAAAACAAACATCAAATTGATTGGTCGAACCATGAATCAATCAAACCAAAAAAACTGGGAATTGAAGTTCTAGAAGACGTTGATTTAAACGAACTTCGAAAATTTATTGATTGGTCACCGTTTTTTAGAACCTGGATGTTAACCGGTAAATATCCATCCATCCTGGAGGATAAAACAGTAGGTGAGCAGGCAACCGAATTATTCAATGATGCGAATCGGATGTTGGATGATATCATTGCGAACCGAAAATTAACAGCAAAAGCGGTGTATGGTTTATTTCCAGCTGAAGCCATAGGGGAAGACGTCTCTATTTTTTCCGACGATTCAAAAGCCAATGAATTAGCAACATTCCATTTTCTTCGACAACAAGTCGAAAAACGGTCTAATCAACCAAATACTAGTTTAGCTGATTTTATTGCACCGGCAGAGTCCGGTAAAGAGGATTATCTGGGACTTTTCGCTGTAACAGCTGGAATCGGTATTGAAAAAATGTTGGCGGAGTTTGAGGCAAATAATGACGATTACAGTTCCATTATGGTCAAAGCAATCGCTGATCGATTAGCGGAAGCATACGCTGAGTTTTTGCATTATAAAATTCGTACTGATTTCTGGGGTTATTCAAAGGAAAACTTCGATAACGAGGCATTCATTGCTGAAAAGTATCAGGGAATTCGTCCAGCGCCTGGTTACCCGGCATGTCCGGATCACACCGAAAAAAGAACCTTATTTAA
The DNA here is from genome assembly GCA_965229525.1 of Balneolaceae bacterium. Taxonomy (GTDB): domain Bacteria; phylum Bacteroidota; class Rhodothermia; order Balneolales; family Balneolaceae; genus HXMU1420-13. Next base: position 3,519,757 of record OZ245886.1, on the reverse strand, counting down.
GGTACTTGATGTTGAAAATCGAATTGGGATCACGTTAACAGAATCCTGTGCGATGTATCCGGCAAGTTCAGTGAGCGGATTCTACTTTTCTAATCCATCATCCAGATATTTTAACGTTGGAAAACTGAACAAAGATCAAATTATAAACTACGCAGAACGGAAAGGGCAGTCTGTCGAAGAAACTGAAAAATGGCTGGCTCCGAATCTTGCCTATGGCAATTAAGGATTAAGAATGAATCAATTAAGAATTCAGCTAAGTATTGACCAAAGTAGTCATCCCCGACTTGATCCGGGATATGTTAAGATAGATCCTTTGATAGAACTCGATTTAATTGAGATAAACTATTCTCTACAGATTCTGAAACGAGCTCAGGATGACAAAAAAGATTTGTATTAAGAATGAAAGTAACTGACTATTTCAAAGAGGCTAACGGCGAAACACTCTTCACTTTTGAGGTATTACCCCCACTAAAAGGTCAAAATATTCGAACCCTTTTTGATCACATAGACCCTTTAATGGAATTCAAACCTCCTTTTATCGATGTTACCTATCATCGTGAGGAATATTCATATAAGAAGCATCAAAATGGATTATTAGAGCGAAAAACCGTTCGAAAACGACCAGGTACTGTTGGAATGTGTGCTGCCATTCAAAATCATTATAAGATAGATGCAGTGCCACACATTATCTGCGGTGGTTTTACCAAAGAAGAAACTGAAAATGCCCTGATCGATCTCAACTTCCTTGGCATTGATAATGTGTTAGTGCTTCAAGGTGATGTTCGAAAACCGGACCGTGATTTCATTCCAGAAAAAGGGGGGCACGCCTATGCTTCTGAGTTAATGGGTCAGGTAGTAGATATGAATAATGGTATTTATCTCGATGAAGAAATCGAAAATGCGATGTCATCAGATTTTTGTATTGGTGTAGCCGGTTATCCAGAGAAACATGTAACCGCTCCAAATATGGAAACCGATCTTCGATACTTAAAAAATAAAGTGGAAGGCGGGGCAGACTACATTGTAACCCAGATGTTTTTTGATAATCAGAAGTATTTCGATTTTGTAAAAGCCTGTCGAGATATTGGCATCGACATTCCTATTGTACCGGGCTTAAAACCAATCACCACGAAAAGACAGGTTACCCTGCTTCCACAGTTATTTCATATTGACATACCTGAAGCTCTGAGTGTAGAACTGGAGTACTGCAAAGACAACGATGCTGCCAGACAAATTGGAATTGAATGGGCTATTCAACAATCCAAAGAATTAATTGAATTCGGGGTCCCAACCTTGCATTACTACTCGATGGGGAAATCGGTCTCCGTGTTTGAAGTAGCAAAAGAGGTGTTTTAGAATACGCCTCTACAATTCTCAGTCAGAGAAACGGTAATTCTATCTACTTCAACAGCACCAGCTGGAATTTCTTCCTCAGTTAGGCCAGGATACTCAAGATTTGCTTTCCATTCTTCGATAGTTTGAGTGAAGAAAGCAGACGCATTGGCATCAGCCTCATACACGATGATTTCATAATTTTCTAATGCATCGCCACCGAAACGGGTAATCACCTGAAATTCTCCATTTCTTTTGAAAGACGTATTGGTATGATCTGATTGTGGATAATATCGCTCATCAGAGGGTAATAATAGTACCCAAATGTCTTTGTCATGGCCATCTGGATAAACGCCCATAGTTAGTGTTCTACACTCAACAGCATCACCCATGATTGGCGAAATTACTTGAATACTTTCAATAGGGTAAACAACATCTTTAACCGTTGCAATTTCAACCTGTTCAATTTGACCCTGCAAATTAATTGCACCGTACGAGTAGCCACCATATATAACGAGAATTATTCCAAGCATCCCGAGTGGAATTCTAACTTTGGCGCTCATGAAATCAAAAAGTGCTATAAGTGTAAATGCGGCTCCGATAATTATGATGATTAGTTCAGTTGACATGACTTGGTTTCCTATTTATTTAACCCTTAAAATTTGAATATCCTGTTCAACCCAATTACTGATATTTATCACATAAAGGCAATATGAGAGTCTCATTGAATTAAGAATGATCTATAAAGTATAAACTAAATCGTTTCTATTTCTTGTTCCAGACAATCCTCCAGAAAACGATGGATTCTAGTAAGTTGCTTGTGCCCAAATTTTTGCCCAAAGTAAGCGACTAAATACAAACTTAGGAATATAAAAATCATTACTGGAACCAACCACAGGATGTCACTCTGCAAGCCAAGAGTCCAATACGAAAGGCCAATCATCGAAACAATAATTGCTACAAATCCAATGATGGAATAAAAGAAAACAAACATAGTCCAAACAGCAGGTCGTGGACCATACAATCCTCGTATAAGAGTTTTGTTATCCTGTTCCTCCAGAGTAATTGTAAGTTGTGGCGACCAGTAATGTTGTTCCTCTGGCGGGGGATAAATAGTTGCAAAATGTGCTGTTACCTGACCTTTACACGGACAAACACCTTCACGAAGTTTATTACGAATTCTACTGGTTATTTCATCAGAACTAAGCTCACTTTCCAATCTGATTCTTGGACGAACTCGTTTAAAATGAATATGATCTTCTTCAACTTTACTCATTAAACTACAGGGAGTTCAAATCCCTTTCGATATTCTTTACCAAGTTTCGAATTTGCAAAATCATCGTTTATGAATTCTTCCTTTGCTGGGTCCCAATACAACGATCTTCCAAGTTGATAGGTTATATTTCCGATGTTACAAATCGTAGCTGTTCTGTGGCCGATTTCTACATCAGCTACTGGTTTTTTTCGCGACTTGATGCAATCCACAAAATCCTGATAATGATTGGTACTCCAGTAAAGATTTCGTTCTTCAGGAGTGAATTCTCGCTCTTTTAATGTAGGATTACTTGTCTCAAATAATTCACGACTAACTGTTAGTGAGCCTTCCGAACCTGTAAATTCAACGGCATATCCTCGCCCAAAGTCAACATGCTCTACATGAACACCATTTTCATACTTGAAATTAAATCCTCGATCCAGACCTTTCATTTGAGGTGGGTGGAATTCAACCGGACCAGATTCATCCATCCCCAATGCCCATTGAACAATATCAAACATATGAGCACCCCAATCTGTTACACCACCACCTCCAAACTCATTGTAAGCTCTCCATAAAGGCCAGTTGTCGAGTGGGTATGGCGGAGCCAAGATAGAGTTATAATGTACGTAGAACGCCGGACCTAGCCATTTATCCCAATTTAATTCTGGTCGCATTTTTTCTTCTTCCAGATTGTATGCGGTTGATGGACCACCAACATTTACTTTCACTGTACTAATTTCACCAAGATAGCCTCCACGAACTATTTCGCAGGCTTGCCTAAAATTTGCCCAGGAACGCTGCATACTACCCGTTTGGAAAACCCGATCATATTTTCGAGTTGCTTCAACCATTGCTCTACCTTCTTCAATAGTATGTGAAAGGGGTTTTTCACAATATACATCTTTTCCATTTTTGAGGGCCTCAATCGAAGGTTTAGCATGCCAGTGGTCTGGTGTTGAAATTATTACAGCATCAATATCGTCTCTCTCTAAAAGATCTTCATAATCAAGATAAGCTCGGCAAGCAGTCTCATCATCATAAAATCGATTTACCCGCTCTTTAAATTTTGTGAGTTTTACAGAATCCACATCACTCGCTGCAATCATTTGAACTTCATTCAATTGCATAAAATCATTACTCAAACCCGGACTTTGTTTACCGCATCCAATAAATCCAAATGCAATTTTATCGGAGGGTGCTACATGTTTGGGTCCACCTAATACATGTGCAGGTACAATGGAAAATAATCCGATTGATAGTCCTGTTTTTTTTAAAAAATCCCTTCGAGAAACCGATTTGTTTGTTGTACCCATAATTCCATCGTTAAATTAACCCGTAAGGTGTGGAAATAGGTGAAAAAATCAAAGTTTAGAAAACAGATTAAATCCAATGTTGATCGGATTCAACCACGGTGCTTTTTGTTATTATTGAACCCGTATGTGCCGTACCCTTTGGTTCGATAAGCATTACCCAGCATTCCTCTTTTGCAACGGGTAAATGATCGACACCTTTCTGTACAATGTGCAGATCACCTTCCGTTAATTCGATATCATGTTCTCGGTATCGCATCAATAACTTCCCTTTTACGATGAAGAACAGTTCGTCTTCGTTTTCATGATTATGCCAGACAAATTCACCTTTGAGCTTGGCTATTTTGATGAGTTGACCGTTGAATTCACCCAATATTTTGGGTGTCCAATATTCATGAAACAATTCGAATTTCTCTTTTAGTGATATAGATAGCATTGAATATTTTGATAAAGTTATAGTTCCGGCATTTGAAGTAGCAGATTCTCTCTTTCAAGTATTTCGTTTCGTAAGTCGTTAGTTGCTTCCATTTTTGATTCTCGCAAATCTATGACAACAGTTCCTGCTATTTTATCATGAATAGCTTGTCGATTTGCATCCCAAAAGATCTGGAAAAAACCAATTAAACCGGTTGCAAAGCCAGCAGCATATCCACCAAATCGTTCAAAAGCGAAAAATAGACCAATTGGCTTATTATTTAATCTAATTACCCTAATTTTAAGAAGTCGTTTACCGAGTGTTTGTCCACGGAAATAAGCGATTGTTGCAATAAAGTAAATCCCAATCCAACCTATTGAAAGCCCCAGCATTTTAGCCGTTCTTTTTAATGAGGCATACAAACTAGGGTTTTCAATTTGTTCGGTTAATTCTTCATTTTTTTCGGTTAGTTCATCAACATGTTCAGACAACTTATCTATATTATTTTCTTGTTGATTTATCTCATAAGAGGCAATTATCGAAGCTAACTCATTTCGAAGTCTATCCACTTCAAGCGTATCATTATCTTCAATTGCAGTTCTAAAATCAGTTAGCTTTTGAGTAAATTCTGAGTCAATTTTTGTTAAGAACGAAGCATCATCACTAGTCGAGTCTTCAAAACCAAAATCTTTTACAAATTGCTCGAAACCTTCTTCGATAGCATCTGGATCAGAATAATCCATTGTAGCCATTCGAGAGCCAAATTCTGCCCAGTCGATGTCTTCATTACCATTCATTGTAACAACAGTTTCAGGCACACTCTCAGATTCGCCTAGGTCAAAAGATTCTATGATGGCAAATGAAATCGCGAATACAAATATACTTGCTATAGTAGCCCCGGAATATCTGAGGAAATTTTTGAATTTACTTTCACCTCTGGTTCTAATTGCTACCCAAAAGACAATGATTGTTACCGCAAAAGCCAAAAAAGTATTACCAAGGCTTGTTAAAATAGATGCAATCAAAAGATCAATTAATAGAGCTGCTAATCGCCGTTTTGGAGAGGCAAGTGGTAATCCAAGAAGATCAGGATGAACAGAAAATGCATAAGGAGTTACTATTTGTTTTGGATCTTTGATCATCCCAGAAAATAAAAAAAGCCAATAGAAAATCTATTGGCCTTATGCACCCTGAAAATAGCCCTAATTTAGGTTATAGGCATTTATAACTTGTTGATAATTATTGTAATCAATTCCCTTTCCCTTGAAAAGTTGAGATGGAGGAATAGCAATTACCCTTACAATATCCCCATTAAAAATATTTTCATTCAGTTCATTATTATTGGCGGACTCACCCTCGATAATCAGGTCAAAATTATCGATGTCAAATCCATATCGGAGTACAACTACATCATTTTCAAACGGGGTTGATAGGGGTAACGATTGCCACGATGTATTTCCTTCAAACTGAATGTAGGCCAATACAAGGCCTTCGTCAACTGTAGCAACATCGAGCAAATCCCATGCATAAGAAGCTACTGACACGAAATCATCCACTACACCAAAGTCATTATCTGAATTTATAGTGAATGTACCACTATAAATTTCTACCTGGCCGTCTCGACCATCACGCCCGGCCGGACCTTCAGGGCCAACACTCACTTCGCATGAACTAATTATAAATCCCAATAAACCGATGATGATAATTTTATGAACTCTCATGATATACTCCATTTGTGTTAAGTACTTGACGGAATCTATGCTACCGGTTTGGTTCAAAATATCACATGATTGGATTAGGCAATTCATGCGATGAGGTAAATAATTTCAAGATATGTTGTTAACCCTCTAAATCGGTTTATCACTTGGTTTATTTTCCATAACTTAGAGTCTGCTAAGTAATTAAATCAGCTAAAACAGGAAAACGTCTTGAGCAAAATTTTAATGGATATTCTTGGGCTTTCCACTAGTCCTAGTAGTGGTGGAGCTTATGCACTAATCTTAACAGAAGTAAACGGTGTACGCAGGTTACCCATCATTATCGGATCATTTGAAGCTCAGGCGATTGCATTGGAATTAGAGAATATTAAACCCCCACGACCAATGACTCACGATTTGCTAAAAAATATGGTGCAAAGCTTTGACGCTTATGTGAAACACATATTAATTAGTGATTTATCTGAAGGTACTTTCTATTCTAAAATCATATTAGAACGTGGTGATGAATTATTCGAAGTAGATGCCAGACCAAGTGATGCGATTGCACTTGCCGTTCGTTTTGGTTCAAAAATTTACGTGAATGAACGGATTCTAAAGGAGGCAGGTATTAAAACCGACCAGGAGCCAGGTGTTTCAACTCCAGCTGAAGGAGAATCCCCTCAAGAAGTCTCTGTTGAAAAAGAACTATCAAAACTTGAACAGTTAGAAATTGACTTGCATACAGCGATTGAAACAGAGAATTACGAAAAAGCAGCTAAGTTGAGAGACCAAATTTCAAAACTAAAAGGATAATTTGTGGAAAAAAGTCATTGCTCGTTTTCTCAGCTACCATTTTCAAATCTTTTTTCTACGTACATAAATAATTATCCAATACTTACCGATTATTTTACTGGAAATCCATTTGATGATGAATCTGTGCAAGATAGAATTTCAAGGATACCTTCATATTCGAACAGGAACCAGGTTGTTTCAGCCTTATCAGGGTTTCATGTTAGGTTGGGTATTTCAGAATCTCAGAAATCGCAGTTAGAAAAGTTTTCGAACCAAGAAGCACTAGTTGTTGTAACCGGACAACAGTTAGGTATTTATGGTGGTCCTTTATTTACTATTTATAAAACGATTACAACAATTTTATTGGCTAGAAAATGGGAGCAAAAGTTGAATCGGCCTGTTGTTCCGGTTTTTTGGTTGGCAGACGAAGATCATGATTTTGCAGAGATAGCTTCAGTAGGAATCCCGGGAAATGATGGAAAAATTGCTGTAGAATTAAATGAAACTGGTAGTGGAATTCCTGTATCTGATGAAATTATATCTTCCTCATTTTCTGCGTTAAATAATGAATTGAAACAACTTCTTAATGAAACTGATTTTACATCGGAACTGTGGGAAGAACTTGAAAATTGCTATCGATTAGGGGGTACACACATTTCAGCATTCGCCAAGCTCTTAAATAATTGGTTTGGAAAGTATGGCCTCTTAATAGTTGGAAGCCACGATAAGAATCTAAAGTTTTTGCTTGGTGATACATTTAAAAAATCAGTTGAAAAAGCAGAAAAGATTCGACATGCGCTTGAAGTTCAAAGTCGAAAATTAGAAGAAAGCTATCATAGACAAGTTTTAGTTGGGGATACAAACCTTTTTCTGTTGTCAGAAGATGGGCGGTTTAAGTTTCAATTAGCTGATAAGAATTGGACTGTAGATGGTTTGAGTTTTACAAAAGAGGAATTGCTTAGTTTGATAGAAGAATCACCTGAAAAGTTCTCGCCCAATGTATTTCTTCGACCCATCATTCAAGATGTGTTATTACCAACCATTGGTTATGTCGCCGGTCCTGGAGAATTAGCATATTATGCTCAAATGAAATCTTTCTATGAAGAATTTGATATGGAAATGCCTATTATTTTTCCACGATTAAGTGCAACATTACTCGAAGCTGGTATTGATCGTATTATGGAAAAATTACCATTCGAATTGTGCAGTTATAATCAACGAATAGAAGACTTAGAATCGAAATATATCGAGTTGAATACTACGGCTGATATTGACGAAATATTTAACGGATGGATTTCCGAAATACATAATGTGTCAGCAGGTCCTATGAATCAAATTCAGGCAATTGACTCTACATTAAAAGGAGCTACTGGCAAGTTATTATCTGGGTTTGAAAACGACGTTAATAAACTAAAGGGTCGGGTTTACAGATCGCTCAAACAGCAAGAAGAGACTCAACTTAAAAGAATCGCTCGCATTAAGTCTCAAATTTTCCCTGATGGACTTCAAGAAAGATCTATAAGTCCAATATATTTTATGAATAAATATGGTTCCAATATTTGGGATCGCTTTTTAGTTATGTTCATGGAAGATGACCTTGATTTAAAAAAGCATCACATTATTAAATTGTGATGTCATCAGTTCAGAAACAAAAAGCAAAGCTTAGAATTGAATTAAAAGAGCTGAGATCTAAGATAACAAAAGATGATTATCAGGTTAAAAGTGAGCAAATAAAGGATGCTCTCATTTCCTTTCTTGGCAAACAAAAAGCCGATATCATTCACTGTTTTATTTCGATGAATAGTAGGCTCGAAGTAGATACTCATTCAATAATAGATGAGCTTTTTAAGATGGGAAAAACAATTGTGGTACCCATCATGAAGGGTGATTTTCTTGAACATAGTACGCTAGAGTCAATACACGAATTAATAGAAAATTCATGGGGTGTGTTAGAGCCCCCAAAAAAAAGTCATATTGATGTAAAATCTATAGACATGGTAATAGTTCCACTACTAGGTGTAGATGAAAATGGTAATAGGCTTGGATACGGTAAGGGGTATTATGATAAATTCCTGGAGACTACAGAGGCATTGAAGATCGGGCTAGTATTTGAAAAGTTCGTTTTTAAGCATATTCCAACTGAGAAGCATGATATAAAATTAGATGGATTTATTACCGAAAAGGGTGTAAGATTGCTGTAACCAGATGATTATCTATCCGTAGTAAGCGTTCGGAGGAAATATAATGACACAAAAGACCAGAACTAAAAGCTCTTCAAGAACAGGTACAGCATCGCTCGATTTTGATGATTTCGAATTGCATTCAACTATGCAAGACTTCTTACGTGAGGAAGATCAAAAGAAAGAGTCTGGAAAAAGTATTTGGAATTTTTCAACCGTAGCAGGTTTAGCGATGCTATTTACTGGTATGATGTTTGTTCTTTCATGGATAGGTATGCCGTTGGGTGAAATGTCGAATTTTGCACAAGGTGCAATCTCGGCGTTACCATTTATTGGCGGAGCACTTGTAACACTGGTTGGGTTTGGTTTTCTGGTCGGAGATCGAAGAAGGGTAAAAGCTTTTGAACGAAAAATTCGAAGAGAGATGAAATCGAAACAAAGAGCTGCAAAAAAGGCTACATCTGCTCCCAGAAATAGTGAAAGAAGTAGAAGGGGCAAAAAAATGGATGATGTGCATGGATCTGAAGATGTTTTTGGTAGTTCTTATAGCACATTGAGAAATGATCTGGATAGTGACTCTGATTCTAAATCATCTACTTCGAGCTACTCTAGTTTTGATTCTTTTGCTTCCACTAGTTATGGATACAAGCAATCTAAAAAGTTGATGAAGTCTCGATCTGATAAAAAATGGGCTGGAGTCTGCGGTGGATTGGCTAAGTATTTTGGAATTAGTTCTACCGTTGCCAGGTTGTTGTTTGTAATCGCATTTTTTATGACATCAGGCACAAGTTTGTTGATTTATATTGGATTATCACTTGCAATGCCGAAAGAACCTGTAGAACTTATGGACGATTTCGAATTCTAATTACTCGTCTATATTAAATGCTTATAAGTTTTGAAGGGATTGATGGCAGTGGTAAATCAACCCAAATTGCACTTCTTAAGAAATATCTAGAGAAAAATGGGCAGCTGGTTCAGGTTTATAGAGAGCCTGGTGGGGTAGTAATCTCTGAACAAATCCGAGAATTGCTCCTTAATTCAAAGATGGATATTCATCCGGTTTCAGAAATGCTGTTGTTTTCGGCTGCAAGAGCTCAACTAGTTGCAGAAAAGGTATTGCCAGATTTAGAAAATGGAATTACAGTAATTCTAGATAGATTTTATGATTCTACTACGGCGTATCAAGGTTTTGGTCGCAATAGTGTGGAATTAGATAATATTCATCAAATTAATGCAATTGCATCATTAGGCAGAGAACCTGATATAACATTTTATTTAAGAATGAGTTGGGAAGAATCTAAACGGAGAACCGCTCATTTAGAAGAAGATAGAATGGAACAGGCGGGGGAGGAGTTTTTTAAAAGAGTAATTAATGGGTTTGATCATCTAGCCGATACACTGCCTAGATTTATAAAAATCGAGGCTGAATCAGGAATAGATGAAATCCATGAAAAAATTATAAGCCATCTGAAAGCGATACCATAAGTTACGCCGGTTAACAACTTAAGCCCTTATTAATTCATAATACGAGGGCTAGATTGCTGAATTTTAGGAATTTTTTGTGGGTAAGATCATTGAGGCTTAATCATATTATCCGTATTTTAGAACAATATGGATGAATCCTACCTGTTTCATCGAAATCCGGTTCATCGCAGATAAAAACCCAACGATTAATACTTCCAAGATATCTATTATGGCGCACGAAAGAATCGAAATTGATTTGCCACTTGCTAAAGTTTATGAATTATTAAGTAACCCAGTCGATTTTCCAAAGTTTATGGATCGTGTTGATGTTGTAGAGCGCATCAACTCTCAAACATTTGAATATCGCACAAAAATCGGTAACGAAGATTTTGTTTGGACTACTAACTTAATTGATAACTTACGCAACACTCGATTCGCGTGGATTACAATTAATGGTAACCTAAACCAAACAGGTACTATTCGTTTTACTCCACTCGATAACGGAACACGCACACGCGTAGAGTTTTCTTTGGACTATCGTACATTCTTTGGTGATCCTTCTGAAGAATTAGCAACATTCATCGAAGAAGCACCAGCTCAGTTAGTTAAAGATCTAGAGAAATTTAAGCAATTGGCGGAATCAGACACTTTCAAAGAAGCTCAACTTGAGCCGAAAGAAGAAGTGACAGCCTAAGCGGCATTTTCTTATTTTATTATATTAAATAGATGCGCATCAAGCTTGATGCGCATTTTTTTTGTCTAATTTTTAATTATGCAATTCAAAGAATTCATTAATTCAGAAGTAGCTAAGCAGCCTCATTATTTACTTATTGGGTATCCAATTGGACATAGTGTATCCCCATTAATGCATAATACCGCTCTAGCACATCATAATATTAATGCTAAATATATTGCAGTCAATGTTGATTCCAGCGATTTTAGCTCCTTAGCTTCTCATTTTAATTCGAGTTCGTTTCTTGGGGCTAATATCACTATACCTCATAAGCAAAACTTGATTCCTTTTGTTGATGAATTGACAAAAACTGCTGCTACAATTGGAGCAATCAATACAATCATCAAGAGTGATAACCATTTAATTGGTGATAATACAGATGCATATGGTTTTCTTGTTCCTTTAAAAGAGATTGATGAACTAGAACCAGATCGTGCAATAATATTTGGTTCAGGTGGTGCTACAAAAGCAATTATTTATGCGCTGAATGATTTTGGTTTCGAAGAGGTTTATGTAGTGTCTAGAAAATCAGATCTGACTGTTGGTCGGTCGAATGTTACTATTTGCTCTTATGATGATTGGCAACATTTCAGTGATGATACTACTCTAATAATTAATGCTACTCCGTTGGGAATGGCTCCGGACATTGATTCATCGCCAGTAAAAGATAGCGAAATAGAGTACTTGACAGGTAAAGTATGTTACGACATAGTTTACAACCCGAGAGAAACAAAATTATTAAAACAAGCTAAGCAAGCAGGCGGATTACCAATAGGTGGTATAGATATGCTGGTTCATCAGGGAGATGAGTCATTTTATTCATGGACCTGCAAAAGATTTCCAATTGGCTTAGTAAAAATGAAATTAGATGAGCATTTCGCAAATTGAACTAATAAGACCAGAGGGATTAAATAACTCTCGTGTAATGTCTTGGTTTACCTATAAGAACCCAGATTTAGTTTCGGAAGGCGCGAAAATTAAAGGATTAAATTTAGGTTTTAGCTCAAAAGAAGATCAGCATATTGTGCTCAAACACATCCACGAATTTTGTAGGTCGATAGGTATTAGTCATCGCGATCTCGCTATTGCTAATCAAATACATAGCACCAATGTTCTAGAAGTTACTTCAGGAGGTGTTTATCCAAATGTAGATGCGTTTGTAAGTAAAAAACCGGGTGTAGCTTTAGGTATTCAAGTTGCTGATTGTGGTGCTATTCTATTTGGTGATTTTGATAACAAAGTAATTGGTGCTACTCATGCAGGGTGGAGAGGCGCCGTGAATGGAATTATACCCAATACCATAAAAAAAATGGTAGAAATAGGAGCTAATCCAAGGTCAATTAAAGTCTTCGTTAGTGCTTGTTTAGCAAAACATAATTTTGAAGTTGGAGAGGAAGTAGCTGAATTGTTTCCTAAGCATCTCGTTAACTCAACAGACTATACAAAACCACATGTGGATTTAAGTGGGTTTATATTTGAACAACTCATTGATACTGAAATTCTAAGCTCGAACATTGAGGTGGATAATCGTTGTACGATTGATAATTCAAATGAATTTTATTCCTACCGAAGAGAAAGAGACCAGAGTGGTAGAATGATGGGTGTTGTGAAGCTTAATAAACTATAGGTATAAAAAAAGAGCCAGGGACTTCTTCTTCATAAATCTTTCGGTTTGAAAGGAGTTTACTCAGATAAGGCGCTGGACTTTTCGCCTCTGCGACCATTATCGCCGTAACGATTCTGATTGCTTATTCCATCTACAAATAACAGCAATTACCAGGCTTTTCCAAGAAAAAAAACCAGTATTTTCCCACAACTTTCCAACAAGTTATCCACCTGGTTTTCCACAAAAGTGCAATTAAATCATTGAATAGACGGTACACGTATCAACATTGAACAAATCACTATTTGCATTTAAAAAAACCTTGTGCGAAAAAATAAAACTCTTAGACAGTTTGAGAATTTTAACACAGCTTTTAAGGAATTATCTATGTGATAATGCAATTTGTATGTATACTCAAATTGAACAAAACCTAATCATTGGAAAAACAGAGAATTGCCATTCTGGGGTCTACCGGTTCGATCGGTACACAAGCACTTGAGATAATAAGACAACATCCGCACAGATTTGATGTAGTTGTATTAACGGCCAATTCTAATGTTGAACTTCTTATCAACCAAATCAATGAATTCGTACCTCAACACGCTGTAATCTGTGATGAATCAAAGTTTGATCAGTTGAGGAAAACAATTATTCATGATACTCAAATTCATACAGGCAATAAGGTAATTAATGACTTAGTACAGTTAGACGAGATTGATATTGTGCTTAATAGTCTTGTAGGGTTCGCAGGGTTTCAACCTACATTTAATGCCCTTGATGCAGGAAAAAGAGTAGCTCTTGCGAATAAAGAATCATTAGTTGTGGGGGGGAGATTAATCACTGAGCTTGCGAATATTGGTGATGCAGAATTAATTCCTGTTGATTCTGAGCATTCAGCTATGCTTCAGTGCATACTTGGTGAACCTACAGACCGCATTGAGAAAATCATTATTACTGCTAGTGGAGGTCCATTTCGGGACTTTAGGTTAGATCAAATGGATTCAATCACGGTTGAACAGGCACTAAAACATCCAAATTGGGATATGGGTGCAAAGATTACTATCGATTCATCTACAATGATGAATAAAGGGCTAGAGATTATCGAAGCACATTGGTTATTTGATATACCCGTAGAGAAAATTGAACCCGTAATTCATCCACAAAGTATTATTCATTCAATGGTAACCTATGTTGATGGTTCAAGTAAGGCACAACTCGGGCCTCCTGATATGAAAGTGCCCATAATTTATGCACTCTCATATCCAGACCGATTACCACTGAAAACACCTAGAATGGATTGGAAAAAAGCACATAATCTTACGTTTTATCCAGTCGATTATGCCAAATTTCCGTGCGTTAAATTGGCAATGGAAGTAATAGATGATGAAGAGTTAGCACCTGCAATATTAAATGCCGCAAATGAAGTCGCTGTTGAGCGATTTTTGAACAAAGAAATTGGTTATATTTCCATACCAAAAATCGTAGAAAAGAGTTTAGAGAAGTTAACAGACAGCACAAAAATAAGTCTCCAAAATCTCATCAACATAGATAAAGAAACACGGGAATACGCTTCCCGAATTAATTGAATACATGGAAGTTATAGAACTACTAAAAACCATCGGTATCTTCGTTGGTGCACTAATGATACTCGTATTCATTCACGAGTTAGGCCACTTTTTAGCCGCAAAAGCATTTGGAATGCGAGTAGAACGTTTTTCAGTTGGATTTCCACCAAGAATATGGGGATTCCAATACAAAGAGACAGACTATTGTATCGGAGCTACCCCATTAGGCGGATATGTTAAAATATCTGGAATGGTAGATGAAAGCATGGATACCGAATTCCTAAATAAGGAACCCGAACCCTGGGAATATCGTAGTAAACCAGTGTGGCAAAGGATGGTTGTAATTACGGCTGGTGTTATATTCAACATGATATTGGCATTCTTTATTTTTACTGGAATGACAATGAGTAGTGGCAAGCTCACGCTACCACTCGAAAATGTACAGGGCTTATACATACCTGAAACTAGTTTGATGTATGAAATTGGGTTCAGAACGGATGATAAAATTGTTGGTGTAAATGGAGAAGCTGTTACTGCATTTGAAGATTTAGTGGCACCTTCGGTGATCACATCAGCGAATCTTACGTATCAAGTAATGAGAGGAGGAGCAGAGATTGATATCAGAGTTACTCCAAACTATTTAGACAGTCTACAAACGAGAGATTTCATCAATCCAATATTTGCATTTCCTAGTACCATTTCTAGTGTTTCTCTTGGAACCCCGGCTTACGATGCCGGACTTCTGGCAGGTGATTCATTTCTCTTTGCCGATAGTGTTGAGGTAAAATACTGGGTTCAGCTAACTGAAATTATAAGAGCTGCTGATGAACCAATTCAATTTACTATTCAGCGCGACGATTCTGTTTTTGAGGCTTTAATTATGCCGGATAATCAAGCAATTGGTATAGCATCTCCTAATCTTGCTATGGCTGGTGGTGAAAGGGTGGAATTAGGCTTTTTCGCTTCAATTGGTGATGGCTGGGATCAAACATGGGAGCAAACTACAGGTATAATTGGCGGTTTCTCTAGAATGATTTCTGGAGATATCTCAGTTCGACAAAACTTAGGAGGGCCTATTGCTATTGCGAATATCACTCGACAAGCTACAGACCAATCTGGTTGGGATGGTTTCTGGACAATAACGGCATTATTAAGTATCACACTTGCAATAATGAATATTTTGCCAATTCCAGCACTAGATGGCGGCCATTTAGTATTTCTGATTTATGAAGGAATTGCTCGACGTGAACCATCAGAGAAAGTAAAAATTGTAGCACAAAATATTGGTTTTGTCATATTACTATCACTCATGGTTTTTGTGATTTTCAACGACGTACTTAAGTATTTCTAAATGTTTGCAAAAGATGGTTATCCCACCATGGCCTTGGCAACAGTTGTCATGGCCATCGTTTTTTATGTAGCCCTGAATTATATTCACCATTGGCTTGCGTATTTATTAATGGCCATTTTCTTTGTGCTTTGGTCAATCGTTATTTACTTCTTTCGAGATCCAGACAGAACACCTCCAAAAGGAGAACATTTAGTTATCTCTCCCGCTGATGGAAAAGTAGTTCTCATCAAAAAAGTGGAAGAAGATATTTATTTAAAAGCACCAGCTACACAAATCAGCATATTTCTATCCCCATTAGATGTACATGTAAATAGAAATCCAATTTCTGGGAAACTTGAATATCTTCAATATCATCCGGGAAAATACCTTATGGCTTGGGATGAAAATGCTTCAGAGTTGAATGAACGTGCTGATTTTGGTGTGTTACATTCAAGTGGCACTAAGTTATTCTTTAAACAAATAACTGGCTTTCTAGCAAGAAGGATCGTCTATCATATTAAAGAAGGGGATGATCTTACTGCTGGTGAAAGGTTTGGAATGATGAAATTTGGGAGTAGGATGGATGTGATTGTCCCGGAAAATGTAGACATTCACGTGAAAGAAGGTGATCGTATCTGGGCGGGGCGATCCACTTTGGGTGAAATAAAATGACATGAAATACCCAATTCAAAAACAGTATCAAAATTTTAAAAAGCGGCGGGAAACATTACGTGGCAATAAGCCCCCTGTAAATCGAAGAATTGCAGTTCCAAGTTTTTTTACTTTGATGAACCTCTTTGCTGGCTTTCTGGCGATTATTGCGATTGCAGATGGCGATTTAACGAGAGGAGCCTGGTTAATTCTTGCTGCTGGTATGTTTGATGTTTTTGATGGAATGATGGCTCGACTTGCAAATGCACATTCTGATTTTGGAATAGAGCTAGACTCTCTGAGTGATATGGTTTCATTTGGAGTAGCACCAGGATTTTTAATCTATAACTTTACCTTATCCGAGCTTGGAAATCTGGGGGTTTTAGTGAGTGCAATTCCACCGTTATGTGGGGCTGTTCGACTTGCTCGATTTAACGTAAACGCCCGTTTAGAACCAAAATCTGATGTATTTACAGGCCTACCTATTCCGTCGGTAGCCATTATAATAATTGCATTTTATCTTGTTTTTCAAGACGACCTACACATTTTCGATTTTTTCAAAAATGGTGTAAATAGTGTACTAGTTCCAATGGTTGTACTCGTATCATTCCTTATGGTTAGTTCGATCGAATTTGAGAAAATACCACGTTTCGACAGAGAATCGATAAGGGATAGAAAATGGACTTTTGCACTCTTCTTTTTCTATCTGCTTTTAATTCTCATTAAACCTGATTACGGTTTAATGGCAGTGATACTCATCTATATATCTAAAGCTATTGTACAAAGCGCGATTCGCTTCTTCAAAGATGATTATGGGGATGAAGAAGTTTACGAGAATTTTAGCTGATTGATTTATAAATGCTAAGGGTTTTTTGGGCTACCATTTCCCAGGTATAGTTTGCTAAAATATGATCTTTTAGATCTTCGGTATAATCAGCATCTAGACTATCGTTAATAGCTGTAATTATATTTTCTGTCGAATTTGGATCTATAAAGTTTGCAAGGCCACCGAAATATTCTTCAGTACCCCCAAATTTTGTAATTACAATATTGGCTCCCGCCAGGGCTGCTTCCATTGCGGCAATGCCCGGTGTTTCATATAAAGAGGGAAGGCAAAATACTTTGCAAGCTGCATATGCACTTTCAAGAAGCGGGTCATTATGATCTAAGCTATTAATTAGTAAAATATTTTCGGTTTTTTCCGCTATAAGTTTGCATTCTTTACTGTATGTATCCTCATAGAAATCCCCTATTACAACCACTTTTGTGCTTATATGTTTTGCGGCTTTAAGCAATTGAATTACATTTTTTCGAGCGGCACCAGCTTGACCCACGAAAAGCACAAAATCACTTATATCAAAAGTTTTTTTGAACAAATCAGAGCTAGCATTCGCAAATCTAGACTCAACACCATTTGGGATAATATGGAGCTTTTTCTTACTAACTTTCAATCCATCCCGTACTAAATCCAACTCTGATTGTGTATTTGGAAGCACAGCTTGTGCCCAATTACAAATTTCAGATTTAATACCGAAATCAGAACGGATTCCACTACCTAGGCCAGAAATACTCTGTTCAACTTTCAAAGCTGCAGAAATGGTAGAAGCCGATCGATTGGAGAAGAATACTGGTGATACAACAAGATTAATCCCAGCTGAAACTGTTTGTTTACTTATCCCAATAGTTTCCGGACTAGCAGAAAAAACATGAACTAGATCGTAGTCGAATTGCTGTTGATCGAAATGAATGAACTCTACATCTACTCCCAACAAAGATAAATGACGAGCGGTTTGCATCACTTGTGTGCGTACACCACCATTAACGGCTGCAATACTAAGCGGAGCTGCAAATCCAACTTTCATAATGTCCTTCTGTTTTTCCAGTCTAATATAGACGTTTTAAGCAAGTGAATTCGATTACCTCTTAGTTCTTTCTGGGTAGCTTCAGGAAAGGCAATTTTTTTTGGACAGGGAATTGAATCAAATGAATTTAGCGGTCGATTAGCTTTCGATGCTTCAATTAAATAGAACTCTTTAGAATTTACTGATACATTTAGTATTAAGTTGGTATCACTACTATCACATCTAAGAGTAGACTTTTCAATATCAAAGAATACTTCGATTTTAGAATTTATTCTATCTTTCCAAAAATCTGCTATTTCCGAGAAGGTTAATTTGTCTAAACCTACTTCATTCACTTTTTTGAAAATTCTTTTCCAGATATCTAAACCTGGTTGCATCGGGTGATGATAGAAAATAACATTCTGAAAAGATGAGATTTTCTGATCAAGGATCATTCCGAAATATTCTTCCATCTCTTTTTCGGTTACCTTTATACGATTCAAGCTACCGGTACAAATTGGGTGAATTGGAATCTGTAATGTAGCGTGTTGAACTGATTTATGAATAGGATAGAAGGGTAACGTATCGTATGCTAAAGTAAATTCTGAACTATATTTGAAATCAAATCTTTCGAGAACGTCTCCCAATGCATCGTTCCATATTGAATACGGAACACAAAATCCTGATGGCGCAAACCCAGCATCAATCATTAATTGTTTTCCTTTTTCTATATTATTTAAAACATGTTCGTAGCTTGTTGATGTTCCATGCTCATAGCCATGTAGTGCTATTTCCTGATGTTCAAATGTATGAAAGAAATCGAGCCATTCTTCATGGGCCTGAACATGTAGAAACCATGTCATCGGAATTTGAAAGTGTTCAGCAACCGTATATAATTCCTTTAGTGATTTCTTGTCTCCAAAATCTGTATCAATTCTAAAAGCGAAAAATGGTTTTTTTGAAGGGGAGTGCCATTTTGATACATACGGAAGTTTCCGATGATAATGCATCTCTCTGAGTAGTAATTCTATTGTAATACGGAGAGATTCACGATCAAGAGAACTAACGATTTCATCAGGATGATTACCCGTTTTATAGGGGAATCTTTTTCGTTTCGCAGTATTTTTTGAATATTCATGATCCAGATCAAAATCGAAAGTAAAAAGTAAACCGGTTTTGGAATAGAATTGAGAAACTTTCTTTACAAAGAGATCAGACATATTAACAGATAGTTTAGAAGGTGTTCTATCTGTACCAAACTGGTGGGTATTTGAGTTCAATAAAAGAACCCCGCCACTTTCCTTTTTCAGAAATGTGCTAATTCTCTTTATTTCATCGTTGGTGTGGGGGTTATTAATTACTAAACATGAATAATAAGCTGATAAGGATTTTGAAAAATCAATTTCTTCATATCGAATACCAATTTGATCAAATACGCTTTGCCAGGAGGGAGTCAGCTTTGATATTCCAACACACAATCGAATCATTTTAACATGATCGTTTTTAACCATTTCAGGTCTTCAATTCTTAAAACTCTGAATACTAATAATGTGCCTACTAAAATCATAGACCCGATCATGGCTTTAATTACTGCATCTATATTTATCAATGTTGAACCGAAAAATATCAATAAACCAAGGGTTAATGTAAGAATGAGTGGGAAAATGAAATTAAAAGAAAGTGATTTCCTAAATCGTAGATAGCAAAATAAAGCAATAAAACATTCACCTAATGCAACGGCTAATCCTACAATCGCTGCATTAAAATACATTGCACTTAATACGATTAACGTGATTGCCAGGATGCCTCCATAACTAGTAGCTTTTAGGAATTCTATATCTTTTCCGATTGCGACTAAGCCATGCGAAAACATTGTATTCTGAAACGTGAAGAAAAGAAAAAGACTCAATGATACGATGATTGGTCCCGATTTTAGAAATTCATCGCCAAAAAGAAAAACAGATAGATGGGAAGAACCAATGGCTATAAATAGTGCAAGAACTGCTCCACTAGAAAGAATCACTCTTGAGGTATGTTGCATGTTTTCGATCGTTCGATCTTTATTTTCAGACCATTGTTTTGCGAGGTTAGGAATCAATAATTGGACAAAAAGTCGATCTAGTAGCATACCTATTATTATTAAACGATAGGCAGCGCCATAGAGACCGGCCTCTGAGGTGGATAGAAATATCCCAATCATAATTGGTGGTAATAATTGAACAACCTGAGCAAAGAGTAAACCACTCCCGACCGAAGAAGCTGATTTCATTAACCTCTTATAATTGCTGAAATCACTTTTTTTCTCTTTTCTGAAAGGTTTATCTCTAGAGGCGATAATTAAGAGAATTATTGCGGATACAATGAATCCGGTAACGAAGAAGATGGGTAGCTCCTGAAGATCAGAACTAGACTTAACAAAAATAATAGCGCAAACTGCATAAATAGCCGTTGATATAATCCTTGAGATGGCATTAATGTAATATTTTTGTTTGCCATTAAAATACCATTCAATCAAGAATGCATGGGCAAATAAAGCGAATAAGAAGCCTCTGGTTAAGGTTAGCAGGTCGAGATTTGAACTAAAAATAGGGAGTATAAACCACGCAAAGATAAACACCAGAATAGCAAGTGATACTCTTGCCTTAAGTATTTCAATTGTGCTAAATGTCCTATCATTTTTCACTTTGGCGATTTCTCTAGAACCAATTGTATATAGTCCAAAATCTCCAAAGAATAAGGCATATCCCAGATACGCCATTGCTACTGTAACTAAGCCAAATCCATCGGCACCTAAAATCCGGGTCAGATAAATCGTTAGCAGGAAATTGAATCCCTTGCTAAGTATATCACCACTTACAATATGTGCAATCTTTGTTGTTAATTTTGCCAAGAATTATTCCATAAGTGATGTTAGCAGTGCCTTTAATTCTTCATCGGTTTTAAACAAACGTACATTTTTTTGAGTATTTAAATCATTTAGGATTCCAATGTCTGGTGCAATTATCTGTTTCTTGTAAGATCTTGCTAATTCAACCGACCCTGACGTGAATATATCCCTGAAATTAAAAAGACAATAATCTATTGCATTCATGATTGATGGGATTTCTTCTTCTTCGACAAACCCCGGACAGTAGATTAGCCAGTCGTATTTCTTTGCTACTTCTTCTAGTCGATTATGTAATGGTAGCTGTCCTTTTTTAACGTATCCAAAAATTAAAAAATAACCGGTAAACCCAATTTGATCTAAGAGCTTAATTGATTGTTCAAAGTTTTTGTATGCGCTGATGGCACCAAAAGAGCCCACAATAATTTTATTCTCATCTAGCGATAAGTCAAACTTCGAATTTAATTTGCTTACTGCTTTTTTCTTTGAAATTATTTCAGCAGGGTATGCTGGATGGGGTATAATCTCAATTTTCTCTGAGTTTACGTCGTATGATTCACTGACCTGATTGATCTGAGATTTACTGTGTACCAGAATTTGATCTGATTTTTTTGCCATCCAGCGATGAAGTATTCTGTGTACGTTTAACCATTTTCCATCATGAGGATGCAAGTTATGGACAGTCCAAACCAGCTTACCCCCGAAAAGTTTGTACAACCAAAGGAGTTTCATTTTATAAATCATCCCAAGCATCGATTTAACATCCTGAAACTCTAACCAGTGATAGTGCAGTACTGGTTTATTTCCAAAAATTTGGGATAACAAAAATTTCCAGTGCCCTAATGCGGATGTGCTATGAATGTTTATATCTGGCTCTTTATTGAAAAGCTCGGAATACAATAAGAAAAGATAATCTGATTTTTGAAGATCAAATCGAATCAGCGGAACTACAAAAACAATTTTGTAGCCATCCAGTACCCGCGAATAAATATCATGTAGTGACTGATCTGACATTCAGAAGAAATCGTACTTACAATTGATATTGAAGCCCGATGGAATGTACAGTTCCAAATCCTGTATTAAAAGGAATAAGTGCGTAGTTAAAAGTGACTTTTTCCGTAATAAATCCCAATCCAAAAGATGTTGGTCGTGCATTCTTTTGAGTTTTATAACCTGCACGAACTTCAACAATCTCCGAAATGAGTAAATTTAACCCAAGATTGAAATATGTATCTGAAGGTGTGAAATCTTGATCATCCCCAGAGAAAGATTCCAATGGTTGTATAAAGTCGGCCATAAAAGTTGCCAAAATTGGAAGATCAGGGCTTTTGCCGTGAACAAATTCCAGTACATCAATCGCAACTCCAAAATTAAAACTCGAAGGCAATTCAGTTGCTACCTGATCGAGCTTCTCCATTTCACCTATGTTTAACAGAGAGGTTCCTATTCGAATTCTATCATCAGTTAAAGAGGTAGCTAAACCAAGATTAATGGCATAACCATTAGCACGAAAAGGGAAGACTTCTTCATTCAAATAATGAGCAGCAATTCCAGCACTAAACCACTTGAAATCTCTAGCATATCCTGCAGATATAGAAACATATTGAATGCTGAACTCTCCATTGGATTCTCCAGGATTGTTGCGCTGTTCAAATCCTGATATCCCGGATGTGTAAAATGAAAAAGCAAAAGCACGTTGATCATTCACAAGATTAATACCGCCAAACAGGTTATTGGTATCTGCAATCCAATTTGTGTACCCAAGACTTAGGGTTGGGCGCTCTTGCATTACCAATAGCGAAGGATTGGTATACATTGATGAAGCTCCATTTGGGGTAGCAACTGCTGCTTCAGAAATCGACAATTCAGCAGCTGTTGGTCCTACTTCTAGCAATTTGATACCACTTGATTGGGCTTGTAATAAGCTGAATAAAGAAAATGAGAGAACCAGACTTAGAATTGCTTTCATAGGTTTAAACGTAAGGCAAAAACATGAATGTTTGAAACTCCAAATGGTTCAGTTACAAACGCATAATCGATAGATGGTGAAAAAGTATCAAATGGCAAATGAACGGAGAAGCCGGAACTCAACGAACCACTTCCAGACACTTTTGTATCAGATATTCTATATCCGCCTCTTAAAGAAAAACGTTCATGTGCATGCCAGGTTCCGCCGAACTTAAAAACACCTGTACTAGTATTTATGGTGTTAAGCTGACTTATTTGTATTGGATTTCCGCTCCCATCAACGAAATTTTGAAATTCGTTAACCTCGCTACCAAAAGTCTTAAGTTCATACTCAGTTTGAATTGCATACTTTTCTCTTTGATATGAAAATGCCCATTTTAGACGAGTGGGAAAGTTGTTTACTACGTTTCTTGCTTGTGATTGATTATATAGATCGCCGGAATTCCAGGTATAGTTTGCAAACATATCTTGCACGGCAAATGCAAAATTAAGGTAGCTGCCAAATCGATAGAGAATTCCCAGATCAATACCAACTGCTGTAGTAGAACTTAAATCTTCATGATAATTCGCATAATTGAGTTTAAAGCTCACCCCGCCAGACATGCGATCACTAAATCGTAATCCAAAGGTGGTATTTAACTGATATTCTGATAAGTCGAAGGTACCAAGCGGATATCCGCTTAAAGAACGCTCATCAATATCCTTAACGCCACTACGAATTACCCCGATCGATAACCCAGCATTTGGTGGTAATTGGAACGTAGTACCAAAGGTTTGATAAACTCTATCAAAATCTAGAGCAGAAACCGACATGTCAATCTGATTACCTGTTGATTTAAAGGCTGCAAGAGCAGGATTGTAGTAAGGGTAAATCCCTTCAAATGTTGATGCGCCCATCGCATTCGAAATTGCCATTCCTCGAGGCCCATGTCCAAGACTAAGTCCAGCACCTGCAAATCCACCGGACTGTGCAAACACAGTAGTGGGCACTAAAAGTGGTAATCCAATAAGAAGATATTTAAGACAGGATTTAATCATTCAATCAGCAGGATTTTGCCATCAATGGTTGCATTTTCTGTTTCAATGATATAGAAGTAGGGGCCATTTGCCACTTTTCTGCCATAGTTGTCAACTCCGTCCCAAATAGCTTCGTACGAACCTTCATTGAAAAACCCATCCTCAACTTCGCGCACCAGGTTCATTCCAAAATCGAATATTCGAACTTTAACATCACCTGCTCTACTTACATCAAATCTCATTCTTACTATTTCATGTTCATTTGGCGAAAAAGGATTTGGGTAGGCGTAGGTGGTAACGTTCTTTGCTGTTTCATTATAGGTGTTTCCACCTTCAAGCGGGAAATTTACTCTTGTTATTTCCCAGGTAGCACCATTATCACTAGTTGAAATCAACCCGTCTGTTGTTCCAAACCAAACTCTACCTTCTGCGGTAGCAGCTCCTTGAAATTGTGCACTAGATTTTAAAAACGTATTCGGTGATTTAATTTGAGGAATCTGTATCCACGAATCACCGCCGTCATCCGAAATAAATAAACCATCATCACCACCAGCAAATACAAATCCTTCGTTAAATGTAATGGCTGATATTCTCTTACCTATCAGTCTTTGTTTAAACGTAATACCACCATCTTCTGTGAAAACGATACCATTACGGTCCAGATTCTCATAAATTGATCCAGTTCCTTCCGCAAGCCAGTTCGTCATCCAAACACGACCCGAGGAAGTGTCCTCCTTTATCTCAATTATCCAACGAGCCAATAAACCATTTGAAGAATTATCGAATCTAACATTACGCCAACGAATACTATCTATTGGAGCAGATAAAGCGTTATCTGAAATATTAATTCCACCAGCACTGCCATACCAAACTCGATTTTGGGAATCGATATGCACAGAAAACCCTTTCAAATTATCATCTCTAACACTATTGTAGATGTTGGTTATCTCACATTCTTGCCCACCACCATCTATACAGTCTACCCAGAAATAATCGTCTCTTTCCGGGGTTAATTCAGAGATTCCAAAAGGGGGGATAACAACACGTTCCCAGCTTTGGCCTAAATCTGTACTTCGAAGTAATCCAGATGCCCAGTTCGTCGAGAAAATCACATTACCTTTAAAGGCTACATTATATGGTGGGGATTGTTCCGGTACTATGATTCGTTTTCTAGTGTATGTAACACCACCATAAATAAATGTTGTATCTGCATCAATCGACCGGTCTAAAAGGAAATTGCTAAATCTCCAGGTATCACCACCATCTACCGAGATATAATAACCAAAACCGGCAGGTTGTGGCCCAGCAAGTGTTTCTGAAGTAAACCCAAGACCGGCTACTACAGTATCGCCATTTACATCCAACGAGAATACGCGTGCATCACCTTCGTCAATAAAATCGATTCCTGTTGGTCTGAACCATTCAGGTGCATTATCAATATTTCGATTTAGGGAAGGGCTAATCCAAACTGTATCACCAGTTGCAGCAAGCGAAGAAATCCCATTTTGGCGAATAGAATTAAATTCAGAATTCAATGGGCCAGTTAGCTGCGCTAATACCGATCCGGGAAATAAGAGGGTAAAAACAAGAAGAAATTTTCTCACTGATTGTTGGTGATTTTAAATGTAGTTCTTGTGGTATCGCTGTAAATCCCACCCTGATCGATCGCAAAATATTCTATAAAAAAAGTTTGGGATGCTCTATCGGGAATTGCCGCAATGGGGAAGGTGATTGAATACAAGGAATCACTTGCAGCGACATCTTCATAGGTCATGCCATCATCAAACATCTGAAAGGGACTGTCAGGGACTTCAGCTCCCAGGAGATCAATAATTCGAACAAGTACTCGATCGATGGTATCCTGACCATCCAGATCGGTTACCTTTGCAGTAAATTGTGTGATTATTTCACCCGATGCCGGTCGATTGATTTCTTCAGGATTATCCACAGCTAAAATTTGTGGCCTTGAATTTGAAAACCCGCGTAATTCTATAGAGTGTTCCGCAGAATTGGAGTTACCAAACTCATCGAAAGCGAATACCTGAACACTATAATTTTGAAATTGAGTAGTAGATGTA
The DNA here is from genome assembly GCA_965229525.1 of Balneolaceae bacterium. Classification (GTDB taxonomy): domain Bacteria; phylum Bacteroidota; class Rhodothermia; order Balneolales; family Balneolaceae; genus HXMU1420-13. Next base: position 3,493,639 of record OZ245886.1, on the reverse strand, counting down.
GAAAGTTCAAAATCAGTAGAAAACAAGTCTGACCCAGATCCAACTAATTTTCCAGATGATACAATTTCTCTGTTCGAGAGATTTGTAACCACAAAGCCAGGCTCTTCACTACTTCCATGCAATTGAATTTCTGCACTCAAAGTTACTACTAATGTGGTGTCTCTGTATCCATCTGTTTCCAATGAGAATTGAACCATTGCTGGATCTACATCTATGGATCTTACAAATGGTTGTTCTGATGTCACTAATTGCGGATTTGAAGTGGTATCGCAAGTAAGTAAAAACAATAAGATAAATAAAAAAATAGATGAATAGTGTATAGGGGGTCTCAAAACCAAATGACTACAGTATTTTATGGGTGCAATGTTACGGATATGCCTCTCTCAAATCCACTACGATATTAATCAGAATAAATTGTTTACAATATACATTGCTTTTAGAAATAGGCAGGTTTATATTCGTCGCGTTATGCAAATTAAAGCACAAAATAGTACTGCCTGGTGGTGGCCTACTGTAAATAATACAGCGGGATTTTTGCGTTAATCTGCACTAAATTTTTTTATGACATACCCGCTGTTCCAATGGAAGAGTGGGTTTTTTTTTGATATCCATTCTCCAAACAGTGGATTCAAAACAAGATTAAAAGTTGGATAAACAAACATTTTTTTCACTCGCTAAAACACACACAGCAATACCTGTTTATAAACGGTTATTAGCTGATGTACTAACACCTGTTTCTTTGTTCCTAAGCATACGAGAAGATGCAAATTACCCATTTCTTTTAGAATCGGTAGAAGGTGGGGAACAATTAGCACGCTATTCTTTTATCGGTAAGGATCCATATCAGACCTTAACATTTGATGGTTCAAATACTCATCTGGATAAAAATGGTGAATCTAAAAGGCTGGAGGCATCATACTTTGATGTTTTAAAAGAGCTCACAACCGCCTATATAGAACCTTTTGTGCCTGATCTTCCCAAGCTCACTGGTGGGGCTGTAGGATTCTCAGCCTATGACACTTTTCGGCTAGTTGAGCATTTACCAAATACTCCACCTGATGATCTTAAAATACCGGAAGCAGTTTGGTCTTTCTATGATGAGATTTTCGCGTTTGATCATGTTAAGCATCAAGTTGTGCTTATAAAGACTGTTTTTGTTGATGAAACTACCAATCTGGAAAAGGCTTATAACAATGCAATTGTTGCACTAGATCGTATGGAGACAACAGCATCAAATGGAACATTCGAGAAGCGTTCGTTCAAGATTCATCCGGATAGTTTATCCAGTAATATGGAAAAACCATATTTCGAGGAGATTGTCAGGAAGGGTAAAGACTATATATATGAAGGCGACATTTTCCAGGTAGTGTTATCTCAACGTTTTGAAGCGGACATGGAAGGCGATTCTTTCATGCTTTATCGTGCACTTAGAATGGTAAATCCTTCGCCATATCTCTTTTTTTTAGATTTCGATGGGTTTCAGATTGTAGGCTCGTCTCCTGAAGTTTTGGTAAGTGTTCAGGATCGAAAAGTAAAAGTACTTCCAATTGCTGGGACTCGACCTCGTGGAAAAACTCATCATGAAGACCTTAGCTTTGAAGAAGATTTACTGGCTGACCCTAAAGAATTAGCTGAACATGTTATGTTGGTTGATCTTGGTAGAAATGATCTTTCAAGAGTATGTGAAGCAGGAACTGTTAAAGTGGTTCGCGATCATGTAATTGAACGATACTCGCACGTTATGCATATTGTAAGTGAGGTTGAAGGTAGACTAGATAACTCGAACACTCCTGTTGATGCATTAATGCAATGTTTCCCAGCCGGTACTGTGAGTGGGGCGCCTAAAATAAGAGCGATGGAAATCATCGATGAATTCGAGCCAACAAAGCGTGGAATATATGCGGGAGCAGTAGGTTATTTCGATTTTTCTGGCAATATGGATACCTGTATTGCTATTCGTACCATGGTAGTTAGAGATAGCAAAGTGTACATTCAGGCCGGAGCGGGAATTGTAGCCGAAAGTGATCCACATAAAGAATTTGAAGAAACTCAAAATAAAGCCGGAGCGTTAGTTCAGGCACTTAGTATTGCATTAGACATCCAATGAGCAAACAAAAAACCATACTATCAGGAATACAGCCTTCAGGAAAGCTTCATATTGGGAATTACTTTGGAGCAATAAGGCAACATATAGCGATGCAAGAAGAAGGGGATGCCTTCTATTTTATTGCAAATTACCACTCATTGACATCACTTCGTGATGGTAACGAGCTTTATCAGAATACGATTGATGTAACTCTGGATTATTTAGCTCTTGGTTTGGATCCAGATAAAGCAACTTTCTTTGCTCAATCTGATGTGCCTCAAGTTGTTGAACTAGCATGGATGCTAGGAACCCTATCCCCTGTAAGTCTCATGGAAAAAGGGGTGTCATATAAGGATAAAATCGCTGCCGGGTTAAGCCCAAATATTGGGTTATTTACCTATCCGATATTACAGGCTGCAGATATTTTGATTTATCATTCTGATGTTGTGCCGGTAGGCGAAGATCAAAAGCAAAACATAGAAATTTGCCGTGACTTAGCAGGTAAATTCAATCGCGCCTACGATGGTGAGTATTTAGTTATACCAGAAGATTACATCGTAAAATCAGTTGCGATTGTCCCAGGCACCGATGGTCGAAAAATGAGTAAAAGCTACGGCAATACGATTCCAATTTTCGGGGAAGGTAAGCCATTGAAAAAGATAATATTGTCTATCCAAACAGATTCTACGCCGCTCGAAGATCCAAAAGACCCAGAAAACGACAATGTGTTTGCATTAATCAAATTATTCGCATCTAAAGATCAGCAGGAGGAAATTGCAGCAAAATATCGCGCTGGTGGATATGGCTATGGTCATGCCAAAAATGAACTTCTTGGATTTATAAAAGAATATTTTGGTGAAGCTCTTGAAAAGAGAAAGCAGCTTGAACAAGACCTTGATTATGTGAAAGATGTACTTGCCGAAGGAGGAAGAAAGGCAAGAATTAGAGCTGAACAGGTCATGGAACCAATTCGCGAGGTCACAGGAATTATTAGGTGCTTCAAATGATCTTAATTATTGATAACTATGATTCCTTTACATACAACCTGGTTCATTTAATTGCTGCAGAAACTGATGATTACAAAGTCATCAGGAACGATGCTTTAACGCTCGAAGAGATCAAACAATTAAATCCATCAAAAATTTTAGTTTCCCCAGGCCCGGGTAGACCACAAGATGCCGGTGTAACCGAGGAAGTAATTAAAGAACTGGGAAAAGAAATTCCTGTTTTAGGTGTTTGTTTAGGACATCAGGCAATAGGTGAAGTCTTTGGGGCAGATGTTGTTTACGCACCCACCTTAATGCATGGTAAAGTGTCGAACGTGGAGCATGACGGTAAATCAATTTTTGAAAATGTTGAAGAGAATTTTATCGCCACTCGTTATCATTCATTAGTTATTGATCCTGAAACGATTCCAGATGAGTTAGAAGTGACGGCTAAAACGGGTGATGTTGTGATGGGTGTTAGGCATAAAGAATTCCCAATTGAAGGTATTCAGTTTCACCCCGAAAGTATTTTGACTACAGAAGGACCCAAAATGATTTCAAATTGGTTAAAGCAGTGATGGATTTTAAAGAGATACTGGAACGACTTTCATTTTCTGAAGACCTTACGCAGACGGATGCTGAATCAGCTATGCAGCAGATAATGTCTGGTAATGTCTCGAATGAACAGGTTGCTGGATTTTTGACAGCGATGCGAATGAAAGGTGAGACGCATCAAGAACTCACAGGATGTGTGAAAGTGATGCGCGACAAATCAGTAAAAGTAGATGTTGATGTTAAGGGAGCTGTCGACCTTGTAGGGACTGGTGGTGATAAATCTGGTACATTTAATATCTCTACTGTTTCATCATTTGTTGTTGCAGGCGCCGGTGTTCCTGTAATCAAGCATAATAATAGAAGCGCTTCAAGTAAATGCGGTAGCGCTGATGTTCTAGAGGCGTTAGGTGTTAAAATAGAATTAAACGCCAGGCAGGTTGAGCAAGCTTATAAAGAGGTTGGGATTGCGTTTATGTACGCTCCTATGTTTCATCCTGCTATGAAATATGTGATGCCTGCACGTAGAGCGCTAGGATTCAGAACTTTTTTCAACATTCTAGGACCAATGTGTAATCCTGCGGGTGTTCAGCGATATGTAATAGGTGCTTTTAGCAAAGAAGTTGCTGAGAAAATGGCGCATATATTGACCAACCTTCATACAGAATTTGCTTATACCTTTAATTCCCATGACGGGCTAGATGAATTGAGCCTAACTGCAAGAGCAGATGTATTCGAGCTTAAAGACAGTATTTTGTCGATGCCGATTCTATTTGATCCTATCTCATTAGATTTGGAATATCGTTCCATGGCTGAATTGATTGGCGGAGACCCAAATGAGAATGCTAACATATTTGAAAATATCCTGGATAATAATTCAACGGATGCTCAGCGTGATATTATACTTCTGAATGCTGCTTTCGGTATCCAAGCTTCTGGTAAAGTAGTGAGTTTAGGGGAAGCAAAAATCCTAGCAGAAGAAAGCCTGGAATCTGGTCGGGCACGTGAAGTATTTGATAATTACGTGGAGGTAAGTCGGAACGTTTAGATATGGCGACCATTCTTGACAAAATAGTAGTCCAGACAACTGAAGATCTCAAAAAGAGAAAAGGATCTGTAAGTTTTAATGATCTTCAATCATTTGAAGAGTACGAAAAAAAACGTATCTCATTTAAGTCTGGGCTTCAACAGGAAGGTGTATCTGTAATTGCAGAGGTGAAAAAGGCATCTCCATCAAAAGGAATAATAAGAGAAGACTTTAATCCTGTAGATATCGCTCTTAAATATCAGGATGGGGGAGCATCCGCAATTTCAGTTTTAACTGATCAATCATTCTTTAAAGGTGATTTAGAGTTCCTATCAGCAATTTCAAAAGAAGTTGAATTACCTTTGCTTAGAAAGGATTTTATCATCGACCCTTATCAAATCAAAGAAGCTAGAGCATTTGGCGCGGATGCGTTTTTAATCATCATGGCTATTGTTTCTGATGCCCAGTTAGACGAATTACTAGCTGCTGGAAAAGAATTTGGTTTGGATGCTCTGGTTGAATGCTACGATCAGAGTGATTTTGATCGAGTACCGTTTGATAGAGTAGATATATTAGGCGTGAATAATCGAGATTTAAAGAACTTTGAGGTTGACGTCCATCGTGGAAATTCGATCTTAAAACAAGCTCCTGCAGGAACTATTCTAGTTTCTGAAAGCGGAATTTCCAGTGGTTCTGATATGGCATTGCTACACAGAGAAAACATTGATGCAGTTCTGATTGGTGAATATTTCATGAGGCAAACTAATCCTGGAAAGGCTGTAACAAGTTTGATTGAAGCCGGACTAGAAGAATTCGAAAGGAATCACGCAAATGGATAATCAAACAAAAGTTAAAATCTGTGGGATTACCAATCTAGAAGACGCTAGATTTGCATCCGGTGCTCTAGTGGATTATCTCGGTTTCATCTTCACCGAAAAAAGTAAACGTTACATCGACCCCGAAAAGGCTGGAGCTATCATTAATTGGGTGGAAGGTCCTGAAAAAGTAGGTGTATTCATGAATCAACCGCTGGATGATGTAAATCTGTTGGCTAAATTCTCAGGTATAGACTATGTACAGCTTCATGGTCAGGAAACTGTTGAGTATTGCCAATTAATTGAAAAGCCAATTATCAAAGTTATTCATGTCGGCGAAAGTACGATTAGAGAAGAACTTGAAGCAAAAGTAGCATTGTACTCTGAAGTGGCTGAATTTTTGCTTTTCGATACCCAGAATAATGGAGAATATGGTGGAACGGGTAAGACATTCGATTGGTCTTTGTTGAAAGACATTGCTGGAGAAAAACCATTTTTTCTGGCTGGCGGTTTAACTCCGGAAAATGTATCCGATGCAATTGATTTGGTTCAACCTTTTGCCGTAGATGTTAACAGTGGAGTAGAGGAAGAACCCGGACTAAAAGATTTTGAAAAAATTGAGCGATTGATGGTAAACCTGAAATCGTATAAGATATAACATTAAAAAGTCATTCTGAGTCCTGAGTCGTCGGGAAAGAATCGCCGATCCTTCGGCAATAGCCTCAGGATGACAGAAAAGGCATATGCAAGTAGAAGAATTTAAAACAACCTACAATCAACCTAACGAACGTGGTTACTTTGGTGATTACGGTGGGAAATTTGTCCCAGAAATTCTAATTCCTGCAATTACTGCTTTAGAAGAGGAATATAAAAAGGCTCAGAATGACCCGGAGTTCCTTCGTGAATATCATGAGTTATTAGAAGAATATGTGGGTCGCCCAACGAAACTTACTTTCGCTGATAAACTCACTAAGCACTATGGAAAAGCTAAGATTTATCTAAAGCGTGAAGATTTATGTCATACCGGTGCACATAAAATCAATAACGCAATTGGTCAGATTTTACTGGCTCGCCGCATGGGTAAAACCCGCATCATTGCTGAAACAGGAGCTGGGCAGCATGGGGTAGCAACGGCAACTGCATGTGCGAAGTTTGGCATGAAATGCATTGTGTATATGGGCGCTGAAGATACCGTTCGGCAAAAATTGAATGTAGATCGTATGCAATTGATGGGAGCAGAAGTACGTGAGGTTAAAAGTGGCTCTCAAACTCTAAAGGATGCCACGAACGAAGCAATTCGTGATTGGGTGACCAATGTTGAAGATACTTTCTATATCATTGGTTCAGTGGTTGGTCCACATCCGTACCCAATGATGGTTCGCAATTTTCATCGCGTGATTGGTGATGAAACAAAACGACAGATTTTGGAAAAAGAGGGTAGACTACCTGATTACTTGATCGCTTGTGTCGGTGGAGGATCTAACGCTTTAGGTATGTTTTATCCGTTTATGGATGATGAAGTTGAGATTATTGGAGTAGAAGCTGCCGGTTACGGTGTAGATTCTGGTCAAACAGCAGCTACTATTACAAAAGGTACTCCGGGAATCCTTCATGGGTCTCTGAGTTATTTACTACACGACCAAAACGGTCAAATTGAACTGGCTCATTCAATTTCAGCCGGACTTGATTACCCAGGAATTGGTCCAGAACACTCATATTTACATGATTCTGGTCGTGTTCAATATCATGCTGTTACGGACGATGAAGCAATGGATGCTGTTAAACTTTTATCCCAAAAAGAAGGAATCATTCCAGCCTTAGAGACTGCACATGCCTTTGCATGGTTAGAAAAACTAATGCCGGAAACTACCGAAGATCAGATTGTGATTTTGAATTGCTCTGGTCGTGGTGATAAAGACATGAAAACGATTTCAGAGAATTTGTAAATGAACCGAATTACAAAGAAATTTCAAGAAAAGGGTACAGATGAAAAGCTAATGAGCTTATTCATCACAGCCGGTTACCCAGATTTAGAATCTACAGTAGATCTAATTGTTGGCTTCGAGAAAAACGGAGCTGATATGATTGAGTTAGGAATGCCTTTCAGTGATCCATTAGCCGATGGTCCAACTATTCAATATTCCAGCGATGTTGCCATTGAGAAAGGTATTACTATTGACAAGATTATGGATATGGTGACTGAAATAAGAAAGCAATCTGAAATACCAATCATACTAATGGGCTACATGAATCCGGTTCTTAGATATGGTGTTGCGAAATTTTGTGAGCGGGCTAAAGAAGTTGGCGTTGATGGGTTCATTCTGCCAGATATTCCGGTTGAAGAAGGTGGCTTAATTGAAAATGAAGCTTCAAAAGCTGGTATTCCGATCATTTATCTGGTTGCTCCAAATACTACTGATGATCGTATGGGATTGGCTGATGAGAAATCTGATGGGTTTGTGTATTGTGTGTCGGTTACAGGGGTAACCGGAGCCAGAAGTGGGGAAGAGGTTTCACAATCAGTAAATCGATTTATTCAAAGAGTTCGTACTAAAGTGACACAAAATCCGGTGATGATTGGTTTTGGTATTAAATCTTATGAAGATGCCCAAACAATTTCTGAAAACGCGGATGGGTTTATCGTGGGGAGCGCCTTGATTAACCAAATTAAACATCATTATCCAAAACAAAACTGGAAGGAAGACGTCTTTAGCTTCGTACATTCTTTAAAATTTGGGCAATAAAACATTACTTTCTGCCATGCAGCATTTCAGAAATTTACTATTCATCCTAATAATTGCTTCAACTATAGCCTGTGAGGGCGATTTCCGTGAGAGAGCCCAGGGAAGTCCACGTGAATTTATTGTGGTAATGGATTCAACCATGTGGGAAAGCGCTACAGCCGATGCAATCCGAAACACCTTTGGTAAATTGATTTATACCTTACCAAACCCTGAAGCTAATTACGATTTAACCTTTATGCCGATTCGTTCTCGTCAGCAATTAGACCGAATTCGCAGGAATAGAAATGTAATTTTTGCAGCTACACTTGATGAGGACACCAATGTTGGGCGGCAGATTCAAGCATTTCTTGATGATGGAGTTGAAGCTCGAGTTCGTTCTGGTGAGAGTTTTGCTTTTCCATTAGAGGATCAATGGTATAAAGACCAATATGTGATGATTCTCACTAGTACCTCTGATTCATTATTGGCTGATAAAATCAACAACTCAGAAAACGCGCTATTATCAAGTGTGATTGAAAAAGAACTTTGGCGATGGCACTACGAAGTGTACGATAAGAAAGAGCAAACTCAATATTCTGATTCATTATGGCAAGACTATGGCTTCATGGTTCGCTTTCAACATGATTATGTGAAGGGGGTTGATACCACAGATTTTCAAACATATCGTAGAATGTTACCTGATAATGAACGGCGAATCTGGATTTGGTGGAAAGATGACGTGAATGATATCAGTTTTGTTGATAATGATTGGATTAATGCAACTCGTGATAGTTTAATGCAGCAATATTTCAAAGGAAGTAGAGACAATATGTATGTATCTACAGAATATCGCCGACCTGTTGAAACCACTACCTTCGAAAAAGGCCGTCTATTTGGATATGAAACACTTGGCACCTGGCAAATGATTAATGGTGCAATGGGTGGACCTTTTGTTAACTTCACTTATTATGATCCTGACACTCGAAGACTGTTTATGGTTGAATACAATCAATTTGCTCCTGGAGTAAGAAAAAAGCTGCCTTTCGTACGTCAATTTAGAGCAATGGGAAGAACCTTCGAAAGTGATTCAACCTGGTCACCCACACTTAATTGATGGGATTTGACAGAAAAGGAATCAAAGTACTCGTTTATAAAATCTGCGTTAGATCAGCGTATTAATGAGAATCGATTCCGAATGTTAACTAGTGTGGTTCCATCCCTTGATGGTCCTGAAATTGAAATTGATGGCAAAAAATGTATCAATTTCTGCTCAAATGATTATTTAGGCCTATCTGTTCATCCTGAAGTGATCCAAAGATCCAAAAAGTATTTAGAACAATATGGAGCCGGTTCTACTTCCTCTAGATTGATATCGGGTACATTAAGTATTCATGATCAATTGGAGGAAAAGTTAGCTTCTACATTCGGTTTTGAATCTGTATTAGTTTTTAATTCAGGGTTTCAAGCCAATGTGGCAATTATTTCGGCTATCGCAGATCGCAATTCTTTAATTTTGATTGATAAGAAATGTCATAACAGTCTGATTCAGGGCTCAATACTAAGCCGAGCAACCATAAAGCGTTTTAATCATAACGACTCGTCCCACTTAGAGAAATTGCTAATTGAATCAGAATCATCCAATTACAATAGGATATTGATCGTTTCAGAAACCGTATTCAGCATGGATGGAGATAAGAATAGATTAGAAGAATTAAGTTCTTTAGCAAATCGTTTTAATGCACTTCTCTATTCTGATGATGCACATGCTCTTGGGGTGTTGGGAGAGAGAGGCTTAGGATTGAATTATAAAGCTGAGGGAGTAGATTTTTGTATAGGGACCTTTGGTAAGTCGTTTGGGGGATTTGGCGCATTTGTTGGTTGTTCAAAAGAGTTAAGAGATTATCTAATCAATTTTGCATCAGGGTTTATTTATACCACAGCTTTACCTCCAGCAGTGATAGGAGGATTGGATGCAGCACTGAATTTGATTCCTAAAATGAATGAAGAAAGAAATCATCTATTTAAATTGATTGATTTGGTTAAGTCATCTTTGAATAATGAATACGAATTTGCTGATTCCGATTCCCAAATTATCCCAATTATTATAGGTGACGATGCGAAAACAATTGCATTATCTAGTTATATGAAAGATAATGGATTATGGGTATCAGCTATAAGACCACCTACGGTTGAAAAAGACGCATCCAGGCTAAGAATTACTCTAACTGTGAGGCATACTTTAGAACATATTGGGCACTTGGTCAGAGTTTTAAAAAGTTGGAAGAATGATTGAGATTCATGCTTATCACGGATGGGGTTTTGATGGGCATTTTTGGGATACGCTCAAAGCAGAAATACCTAAAGAAATTCTATTCAAAGCTGCTGATCGAGGATATTTTGGCGGTGCATTCGAGCCAGAATTTTCAAACGATGCCACTAAGATTATTTTCACTCACTCTTTTGGATTGCATTGGTGTCCAAAAGAGAAGATTAATCAAGCTGATAATTTAGTGATCTTCAACGGATTCAGTGATTTTCTACCACCCGATTTTTTTGAAAGAAGAAAAGAGGGGAAGATTCTTAAACGAATGCATGATCAGTTCAAAAAGAGCCCAGAATTAGTATTAAGTGCATTTTATAAAAACTGCTTTTATCCTCAAAAAAGTATTAATGAAGTGCCAAATTGGTTGAATCAATCTTTATTAGCTAAAGATATAATCGCACTTAAGAAGACAAAGTTTGTAAGGTCAAAAACTAATCTTGAGATTTATTCCATAACTGGAGTTGACGATCAAATAGTTTTAAATGAGAGGACAGAAGAACTAAACTTGCAAAATGGGATTGATAAATTCGTGAAATTCAATGGATTTGGGCACGCTTTACCGATTGTAAATTCTTCGGCTTGCTGGTCGTATATAACCGAGGTACTTCCTATTTTTGAAGAGTATGCAAACAAAAATGGAATTAAGTAAAAGTATCGCCGATTCTTTTGGGCGATCGGTAAATAACTATCATCAAAAGGCGAGTATTCAGCGAAAAGTAGCGGAAGGACTTGTCGCGTCATTAACCCCTTGGAAGGAGATTTTACCATCTGGCCCTATCCTTGAAGTTGGCTGCGGAACCGGATTTTTAACGGGTATGATGATTAATGAATTTCCGGATCGAGATTTTGTGATTAGTGATGCCTCTGAGGGGATGGTTGCTTTTGCAAAAGAACAGTTAGGGGAGACATCAAAAAGAACATTTCAAATACTGGATGTAGATCAAATTACATCTCCTGAGCCAAAGTTTGCTTGTATTGTTAGTAATTTTGCCGTTCAATGGTTTTCAGACCCGGCAATAGGACTTGAAAAATTAAGTCAGTTGTTACTGCCAGGTGGATTGTTGCTTGTTGCTTTTCCAGGAAATCACAGTTTTACTGAATGGTACGAAAAGTGCTTAGAACTCGGGTTACCTTATACGGCAAATCCATTACCAGATGTTGAAGAAGTTGTAATTAAGCTTTCTGTTGGGCCTTTTCAAATAGACTATTATGAAAATGATTTGCATCAGAAATTTGATCATTCCATAGATTTTTTTAAGCATATCAAACAAATTGGCGCTGGTCTTTCATTATCTGGTAAATCATTGACATCAAAACAATTGAGGCTTTTAACTAATTATTGGGATGAGAAGAGTAAGCCCGTCTCTGTAAAATGGCATGTTGTGTATTTAGCCGCTAAAAAGGACATACTATGATTGAAATTCCTAAGCAGTTTTTTATTGCTGGCACTGATACTGATATAGGTAAGACGGTAGTCTCAGCAATGATGATGGCTAATCTTGATGCAACGTACTGGAAACCAATACAGTCAGGGCTAGAAGACGAGACGGATTCAGAATTTGTTAAGAGGATTTCAGAAGTTGATGAATCCAGGATTATTCCCGAACGATGGACATTAACAGCTCCGATGAGTCCTCATGCCTCTGCGGATATAGACGGCGTTTCAATAAAACTCGAAGATTTTGAAATCCCAGAATATTCCACACGCCATCTAATTGTTGAAGGAGCAGGTGGATTGTTAGTTCCCATAAATTGGGATCATACAATTCTTGATATCATCGAAAAGCTTAATCTACCTGTACTTCTAGTTGCGAGAAGCGGACTTGGAACTTTAAATCACACTCTCTTATCACTTAAAGCACTTAGAGATCGTGGTATTTATGTGTTTGCCGTGTTATTGAGTGGCCCATATCATAACAGTAATCGAGAAACCCTTCGCTATTTTGGAGATTTACCCATATATGAACTTGGTCAGCTAACAAAGATTGACAAGAAAGCTTTGCAAACTGCCTTTTCGCAATTAGTTAGCCTGGAGTCTTGATTGATGCATAAAAATATTTGGCAACCATTTACAATTCTTAAAAGCAGTCCAGATCCGGTAAAAGTTAGATCAGGTGAGGGGGCGTATTTAAATCTTGAGGATGGTCGAAGGGTTTTAGATTGTATATCAAGCTGGTGGGTGAATTTGCATGGACACGGGCATCCAATAATAGCAAAAGCCATTTATGAACAGGCTCAAAAGCTAGAGCATGTAATATTTGCTGGTTTTACTCATGATCCAGCAGAGCAATTAGCTGAAAAAATTACTTCTAAACTCCCCAAAAATTTAAATCGTGTATTCTATTCAGATAATGGTTCCACGGCGATTGAGGTAGCGCTTAAGGTCTCTTATCAATATTGGCAGAACGTTGGGGAAGAGCGTACAACCTTTATTTGTTTTGACGGAGCCTATCATGGGGATACACTGGGTGCCATGTCGGTAGGAGAGCGCGGAAACTTCTTTGCAGATACTTTTAATGATCTAATGTTTGATGTTGAGGTTTTACCCTTTCCAGAGACCTGGTTAGGCGACACTAATAGAGCTGATAAAGAAGACCGGGTAATTGAGCAATTAGAAGAGCTTTTAGATGATAATCCTGGTAAATATGCCGGTATAATCATGGAGCCTTTAATTCAAGGTGCTGGCGGAATGCGTATGTGCTCAGAGGAGTTTTTGCAAAAAGTACACTGGGTGAATCGACAATTTGATGTACTTCTGATTTTTGATGAAGTAATGACGGGATTTGGTCGAACCGGAGATTACTTCGCGTGTTTAAAAGCACAGGTTGAACCGGATATTATTTGCCTTAGTAAGGGTATATCAGGTGGGTTTACTCCATTAGCTGCAACAGTTTGTAGTGATTATATATATGAAACATTTAATACCGATGATCCATTAAAAACATTCTGGCACGCACATAGTTATACCGGAAATCCCATTGGTTGTGCAGCCGGTGTTGCCTCGTGGGACTTGTTAGCTGAAAACGAGAAACACTTTATAGAAATGGATGCTATCCATCTTCGAAACATCGAAAATATCAAAGACCATCCCAGATTAAAAAACTTTAGAGTTAAAGGTACAATAGCTGCAGTTGATATCATCAATGAGGAAAAGGATGGATACTATAATTCCATCGCAAATGACATCAAGAAGAACTGTTTGGATCTGGGGTACCTATTTAGACCATTAGGAAATGCCTTTTACTTAATGCCGCCTTATTGTGTTACTGATCAGGAAATTGATGGTATGTATCAAGCTTTGCTAACGCTGATTGGAGACTAACTGTCTAAATCCCACTTATGGATGAATTTCAGGTAGTCATCCATTTTATGGTCTTTAACACCATCAAAACCTTTTTCTCGGAAATCTGAAACTGCACCATCAACCACATCTAAAAATCGAAACCAGAAACCTGGTTCATCATAAATTTTTTGCTTTTCAGATATGTAGATGCAATTCCCAACATGTGAATATCCCATTACTCGAGCAGGGACTCTACTTACAATATCATTGTTATTTTGAAAACGATAAAAACGCTTCTTAGCTTCAGAATTAAAGATTCGAGCGGTACTTCTATCCATGGCACGTGGTTGACCGAAAGTATACACCGATGTGAAGGGAAGGTCACGGTGAATAAATTTGGAAGCGGCAATAGTAGCCATTGCGCCACCCAAACTATGACCTGTAAAGAAAAGTGGCCGTCGATGTTTCTTATTTGCCCAAACGTACTTTCCGTACATCTCACCCCAAACATCCTCCGTTGAATTCCAAAATCCACGATGGAAATCACCAAATATCTCATTTACAGGTAAGGCATTTATATTATCAAGCCAATCAATGGCTTCATCCGTACCTCTGAATACCATACAAAGATAGTCCTCATGTTCAACAAACATACCCTGGGCACTGTTATTATCGTACCCGGTGATCTTGAGAAATTTATCATCATCGGCTTTCAAGCTCGTCAAGATGGCTTCTTCATCTGGCTTAAGATCTTTTTTTGATGTTCTGGTATACACTTCTTTTGATAGTCTTGCCATCCAATAAGCGTTACCTTCGTCGAGTTTAGTTTTGTATGGATGAATTTTCTTCATTACCCAGTCCCCAGTGTAATTAGTTAGTTAAGTATCTGAATATTTGTCATTTATATATTGAAATCAAACTTCATTTTTACTTTTTTGATGTACCAATCATACCCAAATGAGTATGCTGAAATGAGTCAAAATATTTTAAGCCATATCCTGCTATCCGATCAAAAGATGCATGACCGTAAAGTGCAAGACTCAAATTAAGCAGGAAGTCCTCGCCCTGAAAAATAGGATCTGTAAATAAATACGCACATCCAAATATGATTAATGCTGTTCCCTTGTGATGGAAAAGATTATAAAGAATTGCACCCGTTTTAGGACCAATAAGATAACCAAGCATACTTATATCAGGGCCAATTAAAAGGATTAAAAACCACCACCATTCTGCTTCAGCTACGAATATTAGAATACAGAGTACAAACAAGAATTGAGCAAGTTCTTCAAGTCTAATTAAATTTTTCATCCTAATTCGCCATATGCTTTTAGAATTCTATCCATCATCGCATTAGTTTCAGGTCGTACTAGTAGACGATTTGAGTCTGCTTCAAACCATGCAAGAGTGTCTTTTATTCCTTTTGAAAAAGGAATAGTTGCTGAAAAATCCGGTACAAAGCTTTTGATCTTAGAATTATCAAAGATTCCACAATGTGCTTTATCACCCCAAAGTCCATCTTTTTCTCCAGGGGCTACTTTATCAATGAAATCTGTAGAGATATGAACTGCATTTAATTCAACTCCAGCCGCATCTGCAACAAACTGATAGATTTGATTCCAGGTTAACCATTCATCACTAGTGATGTGAAAGGCATGGCCAATGGCTTTCGAATTCCCAAGCAAACCATTAAATCCTTTAGCAAAGTCTTTTGAATGTGTTACTGTCCATAAGCTTGTACCATCTCCCTGAATGATAATTTTCTGCCCCTTTTTCATTCGATCAACAACAGTGTATTCGGTCCAACCACCTATAGTAACTGGAATTACCGTATCGTAGGTGTGGGAAGGGCGGACGATAGTAACTGGAAAGTTGGTTTCACGATAAGCACTCATCAAAGCATCTTCGCATTCAATTTTGTCTCGAGAGTATTTCCAATATGGATTAAATAGTGGAGTAGATTCTGTTATTATTGGATAGGTAGGAGGTTTCTGATACGCGGAAGCCGTGCTTATAAAAATATATTGTTTAGTTTTCCCGGCAAATAATTCAATATCCCTTTGAATGTCCTCTGGAGTAAATGCAATCCAATTAACGACAACATCCCAGGTATGATTATGAAGTACAGATTTCATTTGATCGATATTTCGTATATCACCCTGAATAGTTTTTGAACCCGGAATTTGTATTCCTGTTTTTCCGCGATTTAAAACATATAAATCTATTCCCTGATTGACTGCTTTAAAACTGCTTGCCCGACTAATATTTCCTGTTCCACCGATGTAAAGAACTTTCATAGCTTTCCATTTTTTGAGAAGTAAAGTTGGGAATCTAGATCCAATTTTTCAGCACATGATAAAATTACCTTCTTCTTATAAGGCAATAAATTTTCGTGATAACCCAGTACAAGATCTCTGATGAGTCTATTATTTAATATCATCGTTTTAACATATTCGCCATATTCCTTGTCAATGCATTTTTGGATGGGTTTAAAGAATGTTTGTTTAGCAAACTTTACCTTCATTTCGGTTGCTTTCCATTGTTCATATTCCTCTTTCGAAGGTCGCTTGGTAGCTCGTTTTCTTGAGGACAAACCTAAATCTTTCGATTCTCTGATAGCCTCGGTTATACATTGATTAAGTGATCGGATAAAATCAGAATTCTTAGTGCTGCGATGATTCGAAGAAATGGTCATCCATTCAGATGTTCTAGCTGGTGATTTCGCAATCTCTGTTATGGTTCGTCTTTCAGAAACATGAAAAGGTGGTCGATTAATCTTCCTTGCATGTTCTTCTCGTAATTGCATTAATTTTGAGAAAATATGCCATTCTATTTCGTTTAAATCGGCTTTGTATTTTTCCTTTAGTAAATCGTTTTGATTAGCATCTTCGTGATTATCAGACTCGAAATGATGCATTTCTTCCTGAATCCAAGATGAAATCCCACGTTTATCGAATTCCTTTTTAAATAGCTGATAAATTTGCGGTAAATAAATTACATCCTGAACGGCGTAGTCCAATTGCTCATTCGTTAATGGACGTTGAAACCAGTTACTTTGCTGTGAACTTTTTGAAATCTGAAATTCAAGTACTTGCTCAATGAGTCGAGCAAGTGAGGACGGTGGGAAATTCAGTAAACCTGCAGCAATTTGAAGATCGACTAGCCCTCTCGGAAAACAACCTATTGAATGCAAAAGCCTGAGATCTTCACTAAACGAAAAGACAATTTTAGTGATGTCTGGATCTTCAAAAACCTTATAAATTGAACTTAAATCAATGTCATTAATCAATGGATCTATCAAATAGGTTAGAGAACCGTTATAGATTTGGATTAAACAAAGATTAAATCCATATCGAAAACGGTTTTTATCAAATTCTAAATCAACCGATAGAAAGGAGGCTTTGCTGATTTCTTTTACACATTCACTTACAAGTGAAGGATGATCAACATATACAAATTCGGCTTTTTCCTGATTAGTCATGCGCGGAGAGTATACTAAGAAATGATTTTATTTGTGTCCTTCTATTGCAAAGACAATTCTTAGCCCAATAGAACTATATTTTTGTGCTGAAGTAGCGATTATGTCGACACCAAATCCGATCTCTTTAGCTGGTGAAAAAAGTGCTTCTGTAACTATGGTTACACCTGGTTTGAATACACTCTGATCTTGATAATCATAATTCTGAAAGTTAAGAAGTGATAATCCTGCTGCGATTGAAACCCTACCAATTCTATCAACAATGGATTTGCCTCTCATGATATCAATGGAACCAATACTAGTCGATCCTTGAAAACTACTGCGACCAGTTGCGCTAAATCTCCAAAAAATATCTCTACCAATATTAGCAGTTACCGCAGCATTAAAATCCAAATTTGGATCTATATCACCACCAAATGACACACTGAACCATCCATTATCACAATCTGGATTTGCTGACTGGGTATTGCAATTTTGTTGTGCGAATATGGTTTCGGGTAAAACAAGGATGGTAATCAGAAGTGAAATTCTATTCATTGAATCGTTGATTGGAATACTAGCCTAATAAACCAATGAACAATGAATTAAATATAAAAATCCAAAAATGAATCATCTATGATTTTCATATTTCAGAGGAGGTAAAACATTCGACAGTTTCATCAAATCCTGATTATTTACCAAAGACAAGTCTGAATTTAGAATTGCAGTAAGTTGTTCTTTGGTTCTAATCCCTAGGACTGCTGATGCAACCGCTGGATGGTTTAATACAAATTTAATTGATGTAGACAATGGATTTTTTGATTTCAGTACTTCAATCTGGAGTTTTTCTACCTCTGATGTGGAAAATTTCAGATAACTACTTGTAGGTTTTCCTACAAGCAATCCTTTGCCTAATGTACCTCGGGTGATAACTGAGATATCATTTTTATGCAGAAATTCAAGCATTTCTTCTTCTGGGCGGCGATCTAATAAGCTATACTGCATCATTACTGATGTTATATTTGATCGTTTTACCCACTCACGAATTACATTGGGCCGAATAGATGAAATACCGTATTCCCGAATCTTCCCTTGCTTTTTGAGAAGTTCAAAAGCCTCGATAGAATCATCGATAGGGTCGTTAATCGTTCCTCCGTGCAATTGATAAAGATCAATGTAGTCGGTGCCCAAACGAAGAAGAGAGGCTTCCGCTGCGTTAATTATGTACTCTTTTGTTGGATTCCAATCCCAACCAGAACCATCTTCACGCCATTGATTACCAACTTTTGTAGCTATAACAACCTGTTCACGAACAGAATGCAAAGCCCGACCAACTAGTTTTTCATTTTCACCTCGATCATATAAATCTGCAGTATCAAAAAAGTTGATTCCGGCATCGAAGGCTTTTTGTAAGGTGGCTTCACTTTCTTTCGACTGCACATCTAGCGACATGCACCCAAAACTTATTTCAGAGACATAAAGACTGGTTGTACCTAGTCGGCGACGATTCATTTATCGTGTTTTGCAATTACCCAAACCGCGTGAATGATACCAGGGAAATATCCCAAAATGGTGAATAAAATATTCAACCAGAAAGCACCACCTATACCTACAGTTAGGAATACTCCTACAGGTGGGAATAAAATTGCGAGGATGATTCTAAGAATACTCATGACCAATGGTTATTAATTAAACATGTAAAGACCTACGAGCGAATAGTTACTTTGATTCAATCTTTATTGATCTAATTCTAGTGCTTCAAACAAATAAAAACGAATCATTTCAGCATCAATTTCTTCTATATCTTTAAATGAGAGGGTGCGAATAAATTTCCTTGTACCTTTTTCCAGCTTCTTAAAATGATCAGGGATTAAATGACCGTTAGACAAACCTAGTACAACCTGATTCTCTTTCACATTTCCCCATGGGATTGAAGAAGGCCAAATAAAGCATAAAGTTTTGTTTCTAGAATAAAACGGTACATTGTAAGACAGCTTTTCTTCAATGCCTGGAATAGATTCCAATATCAATTTCCTTATCTCCTCAACCATCAATAATTCATTTTCTGGCAAATAATCGAAAAATTCACCTACTGTTCGAAAATTGAGTTTTTGAATCTTATTCATTTAGAATTACTCGGAGATTTCTACCACTTGAGCTTCAACAAATTCATGAACTGTTGCAAAATCATTAAAAAACTCAGGAATCACTTCAACCGCATAACTTGTATTCGAATGAAATAAAATGCTAATTCCAATTTGATTTTCCCGATCAAATGCGATTTCACTTCGATATCCATTTACGTAGCCACCATGATAAACAATAGTTTGATCACCATTGTTTAGCGTTCGCCAACCCATACCATAATAAGACTGATACACCCCTGGCCAATGTCGACTAAAACGTTGATTTGGAATAGTTGAAACTGGTTCAAAAATTGTATCAAGAGTTTCTTCTTTAATTAAGTCCGGTCGATTTCCGGTAAGTAGCAGCAACCATTGCCCTATATCAGATACTGAAGCATTAATTCCGCCAGCAGAAACAGCATTAAAGTAATTATTTTTGATAGGAACCATAATTCGCTGCCCGGCACGGCGACTATAAAGGTGGGGGAGTGCTTTATTTGTACTTTCATTTAAAGCACTGTACGTCGATGAAGCATCTTCCATATTTAAAGGTTCAAAAATCTCTTCCTTTAATAATGTATTGAAATCAACATTTGTTCGGCTTTCCAATACTTTTTCAATTACGGCATATGCTGCATTAGTGTAGGCTTGCTGTTCGCCTTCTGAACTAATCAGTGGAACATCCTCGAATTTTGGTATTATTCTTTCCAAAGAAAGTCCGTCTTCAACAAGGTTTGTATAAGCATGACGAGGTAAACCGGTTGTGTGTGATAGTAAGTGTTGGACTTCGATTCGTTCCGTTTGTTTAGCATCGCTCAACTTGAAATTAGGAACAATCTTATAAACGGGTGCATCAAACGAAAGTAACTCTTGATCTACCATCATTCCGGTTAGAATGGAAGCAAAACCTTTTGATACGCTCCCTAATCTAAAAACGGTGTTTTCGTCTATCGGCAATGGTGATGCTATATCTCGTGTTCCAAATCCTTTTGCAACAAGCACTTCATCTTTATATGTAATCACAAATGCTCCACCAGGTAAGCGTTTATCCCTGGCACCTCTGATGAGTCTTTCCTCGAACTTATTGATAAAACTTTGGAGTGAATCCTGTGCCGGATTTGAAACCGGTTCTTGAATAACTGTCACTGTTGGGTCATCAGAGTTAATTCTTGATAAACCCAGAATAATCAATAAAATTATGCCTGATAATACTGCCTTTGACACGATTCGACTTAAGTGATGAGGAATTTTCAAGTTTAAGAATTAATCGAAGTATAATCGATTAAGATTCAGTTTAACTGAAAATTTAATTATTAATTTTAGAGCCCTGGATCAACCAGAAAATACTCCCAAGCTTTATATGAACTTCTTTCTTTAAAGTTGTGGATGAAAGTAGTTTATCAATATCTCTGTTAACTGTTGTTGCAAGAAAAGTTGTAATGGGATTTGCAAGTTGCCGTAGAATAGATGGAGTAGTATTCGGCCTCACAAATTTATCCATTATGGTGAATTTTCCACCTGGTTTAAGTACTCTTTCTGTTTCTTGAAGGCATGCAATTGGATTTGGGATAACAGCAACAATTAAATGGAGAATAACTGCGTCGAAATGATTATCTGGAAAGTCGAGATTGGCTGCATCCATTTCATAAGTTTCTAATCGAATTCCCAATGCATTTGCACGATGTTTGAGCTTAGTTAACATAGAAGGAGTGATATCTACAGCTGTTATGTTTGAGAATTCTTTTAAATACTCAAGATCTAAGCCGGTACCTGCACCTAGAATCAAAATCTTATCTTCATTCCTGAGTTTGAGCCCTTTAATTGATGTAGAACGGAAAGTTCGAAAGTAACCGGCAATAATATCATAGAATGGCTGATACATCGAGTATCTGATCCTATTCCAGGAATTGGTATTAAGCATTAATTTTGTTTCAGATATTCACTGATAATTTCCTTCCAGATGGTATAACCTGCATCGTTCATGTGCAGGTCGTCTTCAATGAAAAGATCAGCACTAACAATACCATTTTCATCCAGCATTGGGTTCCAAACATCTATGAATGTTAACTGATCATCAAAGTCACAAAAATCAGAAAGTAACATATTTATCATTTCATATTCTTCTTTGAGATTCCATCGCGAAATACTTGGCTTTGGGGAGATAAAATATATTGAAGTTTCGGGTAGTCGATATTTTAGCTCAGAAAATAGGAAAGCAGCAGCTGCTAAAACTTCTGATGGGCTTTTCCCACTATAAATATCATTATCACCTTCGTAAATAAATAAAAAATCTGGTGAGTAGTCGAATATTAATGTTTCTTTGTAATGGATTAAATCTGTGAACTCAGATCCGCCAAAACCATGATTTAATACCTGATATCCAGGAAATGTAGATTCTAAATCCTTCCACATTCTTATGCTTGAACTACCAGTAAAAACTATAAGTGGAAGGTCATCTTGTCTTTCAACATCTCTTTTCTGAATAACCTCAATTTCATCTTTAAATCTGTTAGATTCTTGAGCCAGAATTACTGAGGTTGCACATGGTAATGCTAGATAAACTGTTATTAGGCAGAAAAAAAAGTATCTAATCATTAGTTCAATGCTTCGGTAATCGTATTAATACTGTAGTACCTTCGTTGCCTTCTGAGATAATTTCCATTGAGCCATGTTGCTTTTTTAAATAGGATAAACTTGCTTTCAGGCCGAAACCAACTCCTGCTTCATTCTCGGTACCAATGGTAGAATCATAAAAGCCTTGAGACAAAATATTTTCAATTTTGGCTTTAGGAATACCAATTCCAGTATCAGAAATTTTTGTAATTACATAGCCAGGTTGTTGCTCAACCGATATGCATATGTTACCGCCCTTTGGTGTAAATTTGATGGCATTTTGAAGAACATTTCTAAGTATAAAGGAATAACTACCTTTGTCTGCAAGCATAAAACCAGAAATGGAATCCAAAGTAAGACGAAGTTCTTTCATTGATATTATTCGAGCATACAGTAATACTGTGTTTTCAATAATAGATTTGGTTTCAACAAGTTCGGGTTGAAGTGGTTTTTTATCGATTTGCCGCTTACTCCATACCAGTAACTCATCCAAAAAACTGATTAGATGTTCTATACTTAGTGAGAGTTCATCAAATAATTTGTCTGCATCAGGTTTCGATAAACTATTAGTTCTAACCATTTCCATTAGCAGAGTTAAACCCGTTAAAGGTGAACGGATATCATGAGAGATAGAAGAGAATAATTCCTGATTTAATAAATTTAAGCGAGCCAATTCTTCATTTTTTGTCTCGATTTGAACCAGCAATTTAGATGTAATAGAAGAGGCTATAAAGGCAATCGAGCCAGATACCACGCCGGTAAAAGTAACCCAGAAAGGATAGAGGGGAAATCCAAAGAGGAGAGATACTACTACATATGCTATTTCGGAAATTATAATTGAAATAACCGCCATAATAAACGGATTATGTACTCTTCTGAGACGCTCTAACATCTTCTAACTAACCATATCAAAATCTGATTGAAACCGAGCATTGAGATAATAAAAAATTGATAGATTGCCTACAGCAATTATTCCAAAAGGTATTTCTTTAATTCTTCGAACTCTTTACTAAATGGAATACTCTTCTTTTCAAAGTTAGTCAATTCCACATGGTTCGGCATAGGAACTTCCCCTTGAATTTGAGTCTCCACGGTATCTCTAAACTTAATCGGATGTGCAGTTTCAAGAATAACACCGGTTCCAGTTCTGTTTCGATAATAATCCATCAAGCCTAAATATCCAACTGCTCCATGTGGATCTAAGATATACCCAGTTAATCCAAAAGTTTTTTGAATGGTATCACGAGTGCTGTCATCGGTATATGCGTATCCCGTGATTTTTTGAATCATTTTCTGATGTGAACCTTCAAACATGTCTAACATTCGAACAAAATTACTTGGATTACCAACATCCATGGCATTCGAAATAGTAGCAACACTTGGTTTGGGTTCAAATTTTGCATTCCATAGATACATGGGAACCGTGTCGTTTACATTCGAGCATGCGAGAAAGTGTTTAACAGGTAGTCCCATTTTATGAGCAATCAAACCCGCTGATAAGTTTCCATAATTTCCACTGGGAACTGAGAAAACAACATTTTTTTGTTCACTTTCAGCTAATCGAGACCAAGCATAGAAGTAATAAATACTCTGTGGTAGCAGACGAGCCACATTTATAGAATTAGCAGATGTTAGATTTCTCTTTGTTCTTAACTCTTTGTCCAAAAAAGACTGCTTCACCATATGTTGGCAATCATCAAAAGTACCATCAACTTCTAAAGCAGTAATATTTCCACCCAGAGTAGTCATTTGTTGTTCCTGGAAACCACTCACTTTATCTTTTGGGTATAGGATTACTACTTCTACACCCGTTACGTTGTAAAAGCCATTTGCAACAGCGCTTCCTGTATCGCCAGAAGTAGCGACTAATACTGTAAGTTCTTTTTTATTTTTTCTCGTGAAATGACTTAGGCACCGGGCAAGAAATCGCGCACCCACATCTTTAAACGCTAATGTAGGACCATGAAATAGCTCCAATGAATACACTCCATTTTTTATGTTTGATAATGGAATATCAAATGAGAGGGTATCTTCAACAATTGATCTTAAGTCGTCACCAAGTATTTCATCTCCCACAAACTGTCTTAAAACTTCAAATCCAATTTCAGGTAGACTCATTTCAGATAATGAATCAAAAAAAGAGGAGGGTAGGGCGGGTATATCTTCTGGCATAAATAGCCCATTATCTGCTGGTAGACCCAAAAATATGGCTTCTTCGAAGCTTACTGGTTTAACCTGATGGTTCGTACTATAAAACTTCATGCAACTAAATCTGTACCTTTGGCATTAATTTGAGAGATATACACATTAGCTTGTATGCCACTCGAAGCGTATACATTATTGAAGGCAATGGCGATACTTTCCGCAATTTTTCTAGAAAATGATAGCGCAAAAATGGATGGTCCAGACCCAGAAATGCTTCCCCCAAGTGCCCCTTCGTTTATAGCAGCTTCTTTTGCTTCTTTAAAGAGGGGGATTAACATTGAACGAGCTGGTTCCGCAATAACATCAATTAACGAACGACTAATTAAGTCGTAGTCCGGTTTTGCAAGTCCGGCTACAAGTCCACCTACATTTCCCCATTGTGTGATGGCATCCTGAAGAGAAACTTCTTTCTTCAGGATCTTTTTTGAGTCTGAGGTTTTTATTTCTATTTGTGGATGTACAACACTAGCGTACAACATATCCGGATATTCAAGTTCGATTACATCTAATGGATTGTAACTTCGAACTAATGTAAATCCACCTAGTAAACAAGGGGCAACATTATCAGCGTGAGCAATTCCAGATGCAGCTCTTTCGCCTTCCATTGCGAATGCAACCAATTCTTTTTTTGTAAAAGGAGAGCCTAATAAATGATTTACACCAAATACGGCTGCCGAGGAGCTGGAAGCACTTGAGCCCAAACCACTTCCGGGCATTATATTTTTCGATACATGAAATTTAAATCCAAAATCAATCTCTTTTCCATAGGAATTCATTAATGCCTGAACTGCAACTCCTATTACATTAGATTTTGGGTCGACAGGAAGGCCATCACAACCTTTTCCATTTTCGATAACCCATTTTTTTGATGGAATTTTTTTTATGGTAATCGTATCGCCAATTTCTTTCATGGCAAAACCCATTACATCGTACCCGCATGCAACATTTGCTACCGTAGCTGGAGCAAATACTTTTATCTCTTCCATATCTTAGGCTGAGGTTATTCTCATCACATCGGCAAATATACCAGATGCTGTAACAGCTGCACCAGCACCAGCACCTTTTACTACCAATGGTTGCTCACTATATCGCTTCGTGTAGAATAATACAATGTTATCTTTACCATCTAATTCATAAAACGGGTGATCTGGACCAAACGATTCTAAACCAGTTTCAGCTTTACGATTTTCAAAACTGGCCACATATTTAATTCGTTTACCTGCAGATTTGGCTTCTTCGACCAGTTCCTGAAAAACATGATCGTTTTCATCCAGCTTGTCATAGAAATCTTCAATAGTTTTTGTGTTCATGCAATCTTCAGGTACGAACCCACGATTTTTTATATCATCTAATTCAAGTTTATATCCGCTTTCTCGTGCTAGAATTAGAATTTTTCGCATAACATCAACTCCAGAAAGATCAAGACGTGGATCTGGTTCGGTGTAGCCTTCTGCCTTAGCCAATTTAACAACGTCACTGAATTTCTGAGATCCGTTGTAAGTATTGAATAAAAAGTTCAATGTACCAGATAGAACTGCCTGTATTTTAAATATACGATCCCCACTTTTTAGTAAATCGCTGAGAGTTGAAATGATTGGAAGTCCGGCACCCACATTGGTTTCGAATAAAAACTTAGTCTGGAATTCCGTCGCAGTTTTCTTTAGCCCCAAATAGGTGTCGAAATCAGAAGAACAGGCAACTTTGTTTGGTGTTACCACAGAGATACTTTCACGTAGTATCTTTTCATAATACAGTGGGATTTCTTCGCTTCCGGTACAATCGATAAAAATGCTATTCCGCATATTTAATGCAATCATTTCGTCAACAAAACCATTTAAAGTCATCATTGTGCCATTTTTTTCTAGTAGGCCTTCCCAGGAATCCAGGTCAATTGGGAGCTCACTGAATAGCATCTTTTTGGAGTTAGCAAGTCCGGCAACATTTATTTGAACATTAAAGGCATCAGATAAGAATTCATTCTGAGATTGAATTTGCTTCAAAAACTCTTTTCCTACGTTTCCAACTCCGATCATAAACACATAGAATTTTCGGATATCTGATAGAAAGAAACTTTCATGCAGTGAATTCAGTGATTTTCGAAGGTGCTTTCGATCAATAACTACAGAAATATTCAATTCAGTAGAACCCTGAGCTATGGCTTTTACATTAATACCATTGTGTCCCAACGTTTCAAATAAGCCTGCACTCACTCCAACTTGTTGTCGCATTCTGGTACCAACTAGTGCAATTATTGATAAATCTTTTTCTACTGATAGTGGATTAACCTTTCTAAGCCTAATCTCATGTTCAAATTCTGTTTCGATACTGGCTCGTGCTTTCTCTGCATCTTTATGATCTATACCAACTGTAATGGTATGCTCAGAAGAAGCCTGTGTAATCATAATTACATTAATTGACTCACGGCTTAATGAAGAGAATAATCGATATGAAAAATTTGGAACTGCCACCATCCCAGAACCAGAAAGTGTACAAAGTGCTACATCTTCAATGCTGGAGAGCCCTTTTATCCATCGGCCATTAGGATCCCCATCTTTAGTGATAAGAGTACCACGATCGTTGGGTGAAAAAGTATTTTTAACCTCAACAGCTATTCCTTTGTCCAGTACAGGTTGGATAGTTGGCGGATAAATAACTTTTGCTCCAAAATGTGAGAGCTCCATGGCTTCTTCATAACTTAAGTGATCGATGGGATGAGCCAGTGAAACCATGTTAGGGTTTGCCGTCATCATGCCAGAAACATCAGTCCAGATTTGAAGCTTTTCAGCATCGAGAGCTGCCGCAAGTAGAGATGCTGTGTAATCAGAACCACCTCTTCCCAGTGTAGTTGTTAGGTTTCCTTCATTAGAAGAGGCCATAAATCCAGGTACCAATGTAACCTGGGCTGGTTTTGAAAAAGCTTCTTTAATATTCTTTGTTGTCAATTCCTGATCTACGACCGCATTCCCAAACTGGGCGTCGGTTTTTATAACTGTTCTTGGATCTAATAATTGAACGTTCAGGCCATTTCCGGCAAGAAAATCATTGATGATTACCGAGGAGAGTCGTTCACCAAAACTTAAAATATGATCACTGGATCGTGGTGATAACTCCTGTATAAGAAATACTCCCCGACAGATATCCTCAAGATCATTAAAGAGTAATTTAACTTGTGTAATAGTGCCACTTCGCTTAGAAACAGGAATAAGCTCATTACATAAATCAATATGCCGACTTTCAATCTCTTTTAGGAGTAATTCATAGTCTGTATCACTATTCTCAGCTAAATCTGCAATTTTTACAAGTTGATTTGTTATACCACCAAGAGCTGAAACAACAACTGTTTGAAGGTTGCCTTCCAAAGAATGCTTCTGAACGATTTGAAGAACATTCTTCAAACTATCAGCTGTACCAACAGATGTACCTCCAAATTTTAATACGATCATGAGTAAATATTTCGATGAATATGAGTGTAATTGAGAACTGAGAAGGTAGCAAACTCTGTAAACGGATGTAAAGATATTATCACATATGATAGAAGGCTCTATCCATGGGCAATAGCTGATTAAATCTGGAAAATCACCTTTTACTTTTTGATGAATTTGGCTTAAATACAAGGCTAAATTCTTCGGGCGTAAGGAACAATCAAAACTCGCTCTTTCGGAATAAAAAAGTCAGTTAATCCTCAAATCATTGAAGTATGAGCAAAAAAAACAAACCTACTAAGGAAAAGGAAGGTGTCTCAAGAAGGAATTTTTTAAAACAAGCCGGCACATTAGCAGCAGGCATTACTATTGTACCTAGTACTGTAGTTGCAGGATTGGGGCATAAAGCACCGAGTGATAAGCTTAATATCGCGGGTATTGGTGTAGGGGGCATGGGAAGAAGAAATCTTCGTGCAATGAACTCGGAAAATATTGTAGCACTTTGTGATGTTGACTGGAAATATGCAGCTCGCTGTTTTAACGATTACCCGGGAGCTCAAAAGTATATGGATTATCGTGAGATGTTGGATGAGATGGATGATGAGATTGATGCAGTTATGATCTCTACTCCGGATCATACTCACTATGTTTCAGCGGCCGACTCGATGAGAGCTGGGAAACATGTGTATCTTCAAAAGCCACTAACTCATTCCGTATATGAGTCTAGAATGTTAACTCAACTTGCTGAAGAAACTGGTGTGGCAACTCAAATGGGTAACCAGGGTAATTCTGGGGAAGGTATTCGCTTAATTTGTGAGTGGATTTGGAATGATGAAATTGGTGAAGTTAAGGAAGTACATGCATGGACTAACCGACCAATTTGGCCACAAGGATTGATGCGCCCCATGGAAACCCCATCACTTCCACCTACTTTGGATTGGGATAACTTTATCGGGCCAGCTCCATGGCGTCCATATCATCCATCGTATACTCCCTGGAACTGGAGAGCCTGGTGGGATTTTGGTACAGGTGCATTAGGCGATATGGGTTGTCATATTATCGATCCTGTATTTATGGCTTTGCAACTGGGTCAGCCAACTACCCTGCAAGGAAGCTCAACCCAGGTAAATACTGAGAGTGCGCCAATGGCTGAAAAAGTGATTTATCACTTTCCTGAACGACCTAGAAAAAACAAAGTAAATATGCCAGCAGTGAAATTTACCTGGTATGATGGTGGTTTGATGCCTGAACGCCCTGAAGGTCTTCCGGCTGGTAAAATGATGGGTGATGGCGGTGGTGGAGCCATGTTTGTCGGTACTAAAGGTACATTGATTTGTAGCACGTATGCTCGTGATCCATACATCATTGGAAGAGAAAATGATCCTCCAAGTGTAGCACAAGAGTTTCGTAGAGTAACTACGTCGCATGAAATGGATTGGGTGCGTGCATGTAAAGAGAACCGAAGAAATAGAGTAGAACCAAGTTCATACTTTGGGTATTCGGGACCAATGAATGAAGTGGTTGTAATGGGAAATCTGGCTGTAAGACTGCAAGATTTAAAGCGACCACTTGAATGGGACGGTGAGAATATGCGAATAACCAATATCGACGAGTCGGAAGAAATAAGAGTAGTAAGCTCTGACATATTCACTGTCGTAGATGGTGATCCTCAATTCGATACCGAATACGCGACAATAAATGCGGCTGAAGCTGCTAGAAATTATATCAAACGACCATATAGAAATGGTTGGAGTTACTAATTCATATCATAACTAACAATGAAGCTAACAAAGAAATCATCACTGAGTATGTTACTTGCACTTATTGTATTTGCAGGATGTGCTCAGGAACAACAAACGCAACCTATGGAAGCTAAACACAATACCCTTACTCAAGCAGAAATTGATGAAGGTTGGATGTTACTTTTTGATGGAGAATCCACTGAGGGTTGGCATGGTTTTCAAAAAGAAACTTTCCCAAATGCTTGGATGATTGCTGAAGATGGATCACTCCACATTCAGGGGTCTGGAAGAGGAGAACTTGGAAATACCGAAGGCGGAGACATTGTATACGATCAAATTTTCTCTGACTTTCACTTTAAAGTTGAATGGAAAGTAGCTGAGGCTGCAAATGCGGGAATATTCTATCGTGGCAGCGAAGATCCTGAATACGATTACATCTGGAAATCAGCTCCCGAAATGCAGGTGTTGGATAATGTGAACCATCCTGATGCAAACATGGGTAAAAATGGAAATCGTCAAGCAGGTTCTTTATATGACTTAATTCCTGCAAATCCACAAAATGCCAAACCGCATGGAGAATGGAATTCAGCAGAAGTGATTGCTCGCGGAATGAATGTTCAGCATATACAGAATGGAGAAGTTGTAGTGGAATACACTATTGGTTCAGATGAATTAAATGCACTAATTGCTGACTCAAAATGGCCGGGAATCAATGAAAACTGGGGTGACTTAGCCTTAGAGGGAATAATTGGTCTACAGGATCATGGTGACGATGTTTGGTTCAGAAACATCAAAATCAAAGAGCTATAATTAGTTTTAGATCATTGAAAACCTTCAGAACAAACTGAAGGTTTTTTTTTGATGTCTAGCTTAGATATTATCCAACGCTCTTCAACACAATGTAATAGAGGAATATCAAATCAAAAAGACCGTGTAAAGAATGAAAACGAAATTAAGTTTTTGGCAAATTTGGAATATGAACGTTGGTTTTTTGGGTATCCAATATAGTTTTGGTCTACAACAAACAGCGATCAATCCGATCTTCTTGTTTTTAGGTGCATCTGAAGAAATGCTGCCAATTTTGAATATCGCCGGTCCTGTAACCGGTTTAATCGTTCAACCAATAGTCGGTGCTATTTCGGATAAAACCTGGCATCCAAAGTGGGGTAGAAGAAAACCATTTTTCCTCATTGGTGCCATAATGGGTAGTATCTGTTTGTTTGCATTTCCGTTTAGTCCAACTTTATGGTTTGCCGTAGGTTTACTTTGGATTCTTGATGTTGGTAATAATATGGCTATGGAGCCCTATCGTGCGTTTGTTGGTGACAAACTACCCGATGAACAATTACCACTTGGCTATCAAATGCAAAGTCTTTTTGTTGGAGCAGGTATTCTTTTAGCAAATGGCTCGATCTTTCTATTTCAAGATTGGTTTGGCGGTGGAGAAGAGGTAGCTCAACAGATTCCAAAATGGCTTTATTATTCATTTTTTATTGGGTCTTTCTTGTCGATAACTACCATTTTATGGTCGGTGCTGAAAACTCCTGAGATCCCGCCAACTGAGGAAGAATTGAAGCATATTCTAGCTAATAAGGCGAAATCGTTTATTGAGAAATTTAAAGCGCCTTTTATTGAAATTGCTGATGCTGTTAAAGTGATGCCAAAGTTTATGTGGCAGCTTTCTACAGTATATCTATTTCAATGGTACGCGTTGTTTTGTTATTGGCAGTATGTCACACCCCTTTTTCGGACTACAATGGGCTTTAACACATCAGAAGCTGCTGCACAAGCCGCTAAGATGAGTACAACTTACAATATTGTTACAGCAGTAGTGGCGCTCGTGTTGGTTCCGTTGGCAACAAAATATGGTGGAAAAAAAATCTATGCGGCCAGTTTATTAGGCACAGGTTTTGCGTTATTGCTTATTCCAAATATCCACGATCCTATTTACGTGCTTTTCCCTATGGTTCTATTTGGAATTGGATGGGCAGCGATGATGGGTATACCGTATGGTATGGTTTCAAAAATTGTACCCCAGGATCGAAGAGGTGTTTATATGGGAATCCTAAATATGATGATCGTAATACCTATGGGAATTCAAACGTTATCTTTTGGTCCCATATATAAATTTGCGCTGGGTAGCAATGCCCCAAATGCGATGTTCTTTGCCGGAGCATTTTTTATAATTGCTGCTGTTTTAGCAACACGACTGAGAGAAGCAAAAGACTAGTTAAATTTAGTAACTATAAAATATTAAAGCCTTCTGAAGTATTTCTAGAAGGCTTTTTTATTTAGAATAATTCGAAATAAGGATTGAATGATGTTGCAAACAACCTTAAATTAGAATTGATCTAAATAAAAATATTGATTCTTCTCCGTGGTATTGAAAAATTTAACCCTGACTTTAGGGATTCTATTTGTTGCTTCAACATTTATTCTAGCCCAATCATCTGATAGTTCTAATGTTCATGATGAAATTATCATGAAACGAATAATGGTGATAGGTAAACCCACATGGTTAGAAAAAGCAACCGGTTCAGCTGATTTTATCAGTAGTACCGAGCTTAAAAAATTTAACCATAATGATATTAATCGTGTTCTTCGCACTGTTAGTGGTGTAAATATTCAGGAAGAAGATGGTTTTGGATTAAGACCAAATATTGGATTAAGAGGCACTGGCGTTGAACGAAGTTCTAAGATTACATTGATGGAAGATGGAGTATTAATTGCACCAGCACCTTATGCTGCACCTGCTGCATATTATTTTCCATCAGTTCACAGAATGAGTTCTGTTGAAGTTCGAAAAGGGTCGTCACAAATAAAATATGGCCCATACACAACAGGGGGCGCCATAAATTTTATATCATCAAGAATTCCTTATCAATTTACAGGTAATGCGGAGATTGGAGCTGGTCAGTTTAATAGTCAGCGACTTTCTGCAAGTATAGGAGATACACAGGGTAATTTTGGATATATCGTAGAATCTTACATCCAAAGAAACGACGGTTTTAAAGAATTAGATAATAATGGTTTAACAGGATTTGATGTAAAGGACTTCCTGGGGAAGATCATGTTTAAAACAGATTCGGATGCAAAGGTATTCCAAAAAGTGACCGGAAAAATCGGTTATTATGATGAGATTTCAGAGGAGACATATTTAGGATTATCAGAAGAAGATTTTAGGGTTTCACCATTTCGTCGCTATGCTTCATCTCAAAATGATGTAATGGAAGCTGATCAATTACAGCTCTCGCTTCAACATTTTGCACAACTTTCATCTTCTATTGATATCACAACAAGTTTATATAAAAATGAAGTAAATCGAAATTGGTACAAACTGGATAAGGTGAACGGTATTGGTATCGGTTCAATTTTAGATGCACCTGACGATTTTAATACGGAATATTTAATTATTGCCGGAACAGATAGTGAAGATGATGCATTATCAGTTAAAGCAAATAATCGAGAATATTACTCAAGAGGAATACAATCTATTTTGGGCACCTCTTTTAATACACGTTCATTGAATCACGAAGTTGAAATTGGGTTAAGATATCATGAGGATGGTATGGATCGTTTCCAGTGGGTCGATGGATACTCTATGCAGGATGGAACAATGATTTTAACGAGTTCAGGAACCCCTGGTACAGAGAGTAATCGAATTGAAAGTGCATATGCTACAGCTCTTTTCATCCAGGATAATATCACCTTCAATAAATGGAAGATAACACCAGGCATTAGGTTTGAGAACATTATTTTAAAGCGAGATGATTTTGGAAAGAATGATCCAAATAGAATAGAATCGGATTTAACCACAAAAAGAAATGTACTTTCTGTTTTCATCCCAGGGATTGGATTCAATTACGAACTTAACTATTCAACCAACCTTTTTGGTGGTGTCCATAGAGGTTTTGCACCACCAAGTCCGGGAGCTTCTGAGGGAACCGAAGAGGAGAATAGTATTAATTATGAAGTAGGTGTACGTTTTGAAAATGATGATGCACAAAAGCTAGAATTTGTAACCTTCTTTAATAATTACTCAAATCTATTGGGTACAGATTTAGCAGCCGGTGGTGGTGGTGGATCAACCGACCAGTTTAATGCAGGTGAAGTACAGGTATTTGGTATCGAATTAGGAATGGGAGCGAATATGACCAGTTCAGTTTCTGAATTACAAATTCCGATTCATTTCAATTACACGTTTACTTCTGCTGAATTTAAAAACTCCTTTGAAAGTGGATATGATCCTTGGGGATCTGTCTCAGAAGGAGATGAAATGCCATATTTGCCTAGACATCACTTTAATATTGGTGTGGATGCATTTTATAAAAAGCTTACGGCAAGTATTTCTGGAACAGGTACGAGCAAAATGAGAACCATTGCCGGCAGTGAGGATATTGATGTAGTTCCAAATACTGATTCCTATTTTCTTATCGATTTTTCAACCAGTTATCAGATCACTTCTACTACAAAATTTGTTCTTGACGTTCGAAACTTAACGGATAAAACGTATCTGGTATCTCGTCGCCCTGCAGGACTTCGACCAGGATTGCCACGTATGATACAGGCGGGTATAAAATTATCATTCTAATAAAAAAGCCTTCGTAGATAAACTATGAAGGCTTTTTTGTACCAAAGGTCGGGATCGAACCGACACTCCCGAAGGAACACGATTTTGAGTCGTGCGCGTCTACCAGTTCCGCCACTTTGGCTTTTTTGAAAGAACCAAATATACGACAACATTGACATATTCTTCAAAGAACGTTTCAGCAAATTTTATTGCATATGTTGATGCTTTCGAATTTTTACAGCCATTCAATTTCAACATGCATAGATTCAGCCATCCTTTAATCTATGATTTTAAAAAATGAAGTTACGGGCACTATTTCTTTCTGTTTTTACATTGTTTCTAGTTTTCCCAATCAATGCACAGATTCCATTTCAAAGACTTGATGTGTTTGATCTTCAATGGGTGGATAATCCGCAAATCTCTCCAAACGGGGAGCATATAGTTTATCAGCGAAGAGGTATGGATATCATGACTGATCGCCGAACTTCATCGCTTTGGTTAATTGATGTTGATGGTTCGAATCATCAAAAATTGACAAGTTTTTCAGGAAATGAATCTAGAGCCGTTTGGTCACCGGATGGCAGCAGAATAGCATTTGTTACATCCGCAGAAACTCATGGTGCAGAAGTTTTTATTTATTGGGTTGAAACAGGTAAAGTCGCAAGGATAACCCAACTTGAGAGAGGACCTGGTGCAATGAGCTGGTCTCCGGATGGAAATCACATTGCGTTTACAATGAAGATCGAAGAGAAGAACCCTGTGTTAGTTCGTGCCCTTAAGAAACCGGAGGGAGCTAAATGGGCGGCAGCGCCAAGAGTAACAGATCGATTTAAATATGAACAGGATGGTGCTGGGTATCTAGATCCGGGTTTTACTCACATTTTTGTGGTAAATGCTAATGGTGGCGCAGTACGGCAAATTACTTCCGGTGATTTTAACCATGGTGGAACTCCGGTTTGGTCTCCGGATGGGGAAAAAATATTTTTCTCAACAAATCGACACCCTGATTGGGAGAGAGTTCGAAGAAATTCTGAAGTTTATTCTGTTGAAGTAGCCACAGGGGAAATTACTCAACTAACGGATCGATTTGGACCCGATCGAAGTCCCGCTTTATCACCAAATGGAGTAACCATTGCCTATCTTGGCTATGAGGATCAGATTCAAACCTATCAGGTTGCAAAAATCTCTTTGATGGATGCGGATGGTTCCAATAAAAGAGACTTAAATCTAGATCTTGACCGCTCTATTGCTAGTGTACACTGGTCACCAGATGGACGTGGTTTATACTTCCAGTATGCCGACGAAGGTGTTACAAAAATTGGGTATACCGATCTGAGAGGAAGAATGGAAGTTGTAGCTGAAGGTATCGGCGGTAATTCAATTGGGCGGCCATATGGTGGCGGTTCATTTTCAATGTCGAATGATGGAATGATTGCCACGAATGTTGCTTCTCCATATCACCCTGCGGAATTAGGAGTTGTTCGAAAAGGGCGAACTTTCAACAAAATTACCTCTCTAAATGATGACCTGTTCGCTTATAGAACGCTGGGTAAAGTAGAAGATATTTGGTATAGCTCTTCTGTTGATGGTCGTGATTTACAGGGATGGGTGATTTACCCACCAAACTATGATGAATCTAAAACATACCCTTTACTTGTTGAGATTCATGGCGGTCCAATTTCGCATTATGGTCCACATTTTACGCCGGAATTCCAGCTTTTTGCTGCTGAGGGTTTTGTAGTGTTCTATCCGAATATGAGAGGTAGTACCAGTTATGGGGAGGAATTTGGGAACCTTTTATACCACAATTATCCTGGCGAAGATTACAATGACATTATGGATGGGGTGGATGTATTAATTGAGGAAGGAATAGCCTCTGAAGATAGTCTGTATGTAACAGGTGGTAGTGCAGGTGGAATTATGACAGCCTGGATCATCGGTAAAAATAATCGATTTGAATCTGCAGCAGTCGTAAAACCAGTAATGAACTGGATTAGCAAAACTTTAGTAGCTGATAATTATTATGGTTATGCTGATTACCGTTATCCGGGTCAACCATGGGAGAATTTCGAAGAATACTGGAAGTTTTCGCCCATCTCTCTCGTAGGAAATGTAGAAACGCCAACACTACTTATGGTCGGTACTGAGGATTTAAGAACGCCACTTTCAGAGTCAAAACAATTGTATAATGCCCTTCAGATAAGGGAAATTGAAACTGCATTGGTAGAGATTCCAGGAGCGGCTCATTTTATTTCAAATAGACCGAGCCAATTAATTACTAAGGTAGATCACATTTTAGCCTGGTTCAATAAATATCGAGGAAATTAGGAACAGCACAATTAGGAATAACTAAGTAACAAGTATTCCTAATACTCATATTCCATATTCCTACTTAGTCTTCGTAGCCATTTGGATTGTTAGATTGCCATCTCCAGGTATCTTCACACATTCTGTGGATGTTGTATTCGGCTTTCCAGTCTAGTTCATTTTCAGCAAGAGAACAATCAGCAAAGCATTCTGCGGCGTCTCCGGGGCGACGTGGTGAAATCTTAAATGGAATTTCAATTCCAGATGCATCCGAAAATGCTTTGACAATTTCTAATACGGAGGAGCCTTTTCCCGTGCCAAGGTTGTAGGTGACAATACCTGGGCTGTAATTTAGTTTTTCCAGTGCTTTAATGTGACCTCTGGCGAGATCTACAACATGAATATAATCACGAACTCCCGTACCATCAGGAGTAGGGTAGTCGTTGCCAAAAACGGATAATTCACTTCTGCGTCCAACAGCAACCTGTGCGATATATGGTAGTAAATTGTTTGGGACACCATTCGGGTCTTCACCGATCAAACCGGAATGATGAGCACCAATAGGATTGAAATATCGAAGAAGGGCGATATTCCATTCCGGATCAGAAGTGTGAACATCACGCAAGATATGTTCACTCATTAGTTTTGTTTGGCCATATGGATTTTGAGCAGAAGTAGGGAAGTCTTCGGTTATTGGAACAGTCTCTGGTTCTCCATAAACAGTTGCTGAGGAGCTAAAAACAAAGTTTTTTACCCCATGTTTTGCCATTACATCACATAACAAGAATGTTGAATTCAGATTATTATGATAATACTTAATAGGATGTGCGACTGATTCTCCAACTGCTTTAAATCCGGCAAAATGAATCACTGCGTCTATATTATGCCTGTTAAATACCTCGTCAACCGCAGGTTTATTGAGCAGATTAAATTGATAGAAGGCGGGTTTTCTACCGGTTATATGAGCCACCCTAATCAAAGATTGCTCACTACTATTTGAAAGATTATCGATTACAACCACTTTGTACCCAGCTTCAAGTAATTCAAGAACGGTATGTGATCCAATGTATCCGGCACCACCGGTTACTAATACTGTCATAGATGAAATTTTTGATTGATTGTAAATCTAACAGTCATGCAATAAAAAAACCCCATTAACTTTCAGTAATGGGGCTCAAGTTCAGACTATGCCAGTAGTCTGCTTTTCGGGGTACTTATACTCAAGTAATATCTTTATATGCCAATTTTAATTCATCACGAAAGGATAAACTAAAGTACTTCAGTACCAAGTTTTTGGAAGTATTTTAACTGACTTTTATAGGAACTATAACTAGTAATAAATCGGCCACGATAATGTGTAGTTTCGAAATCAAGAACGAGTTCTTTTTTACTTTCATCTTCATGAACATACAAGTCGAAGCTTTTCCATGAATCTTTATGTAAAAGAATCACTCGTTGATAGTTACTCCTGTTAATATAGAGAGCAAGTCCATGTTCGTGGCGCTGAAAAATGCCTTTAGAATCTTCCCATTTCAAAACATTTTCTCCCAGGTTATTATTCAATTCTTTAATGAAATAATAGCTTGAACCGGTAACAGTAAACCATTTACCAGGTTCTTTATAAGGTTTACCCAGAGCTTCATTAATTGTGTCCTGATCAATTTCACTTTCTTTTAATATCATATACTCAGTTAATTAGTCTGAGTATGGTAATAGTCTAAAGCTAAAAGTCGTTCCCTGATTAATGGCACTTTGAACGGATAATTTAGCTCCATGAAGCTCGAGAATCTTTTGAGCAATCGATAAACCTAAACCTGCACCATTACCTGGAGTTCTACTTCCATCAACCTGATAAAAACGATCAAAGATTCTGGCTATTTGGTCTTCTGAAATGCCCACGCCTGTATCCGTGATTTTTACGATAACTCGATCACCGTCGTTTGCGGGAGTTAAATTAACCATTCCACCTTCTGGTGTATTTTTGATCGCATTATCAATGAGATTGGAAATGGCTCGCTCCATTAATGCGATATCTGCATTAACCAGTTTTAGAGGTTCATCAGGTAAATTGGCTTTAAGAGTAATTTTTTTTGCATCAGCCTGAGGTTTGAATTGCATTACAACATCTTGTGCTAATTCAGCAATAGATACAGGTTCTAAATCGGGTTGTACGTTCTTTGCATCTAATTTTGATAGCTCAAATAGTTCTGCAATCAGATTGCCTAACTTCTTAGTATTCCGAAGAACAATGTTATAATACTTTGTTCGATCTTCATCAGTTAAGGTCTTTTCCTCATCTTTAAACTGAATAGTCTCTAAGTAACCCTGAATTGAAGCAAGCGGACTTCGTAAATCATGTGATACGTTTGCTATAAGTTCACGGCGCAGACGATCCACTTGTTTAATATCATCCATGTTTGCAACAATGGTATCAGCCATTTGATTAAATGAGGCTGCGAGAGTACCAAGTTCATCATTTGATTGTACCTTAACGCGCTCATCTAATTGGCCATGCTCAAAAGCAACAACAGTATTTGTTACATTTGTTAGTCGATGAGTGAGAAGTCTAAACACTAACAATCCTAAAAATGCGGTTGTAAGAATCACGACCAGAAGACCAATCATTGAATTTTTGATGATATATGATTCTGCAAGCATTCCCGCAACCTCATCATATTGCTGGCTTTCCAAAATCACATATAAGTAACATCCATCACTACCCATTATGGAAATGTTTGCAACTGAAAATGGTTTTTTTACCTCTGGATTGATCGGATCTTCTCCCAAAATGGGTAAAGGTTCTCCTGCGAGGTAAGCATCAAGAGGAGTTGTATCAACGGTAGCCATTGCTAATTCGGGGGGGGCATCCTGGCCAAGAAATGAACCTTTAATCATACCATTACTATCTAACAGGTAAATATCCACCTGTGGATTAATACCTTCCAGATATTGAATTTTTTTGATAATACTATCAGATTCGATAGCGTCCATTAAAAAAGGTTGGAATTCCATAGCCATTTCATGCGCTAGATTCACATTCACTTTTTGCGTGGTTTCTTCCACAAACATGAAAGAAGAGTTCAAAGTGAGATAGGCAAGGGTGATACCTAGAACAAGAACACAGCCGAGGAAAACGGCTGAAATTTTTGCATAAAAACTATTTTTGAAGATGTTCATACTTGCAACTCTTCAAGTTCAACAAAACGATAACCAACGCCCCAAACAGTCTTAATAAAAGTTGGCTCTGACGGATCGTCTTCGATTTTACTTCTTAGTCTATTGATATGACTATTAACTGTGTGACTATACCCATTGTATTGATATCCCCAAACCACATCTAATAATTCTTGTCTACTGTAAGCTCTACCCGGGTTATTTGCGAAAAGCATTAATAAATCAAATTCCTTGGATGTGAGGTCAAATGTCTCACCGCGAAGTTCAATATTTCGCTTATTGGGGAAAATGGTTAAATCACCATAGGAAATGGAATTATTAACAGAATTAGAACCTTCGTTCGAGACTTGAGATCTTCTAATTAAAGCTTTAACTCGTGCAGTTAACTCTCTTATGCTGAATGGTTTAGTCAGATAGTCATCTGCTCCAAATTCTAATCCCATGATCTTATCAATCTCTTCAGCTTTTGCTGTAAGCATTAAAATAGGGGTCAGCGAATCAGTTTTTCTGATGGTTTTGCAGATTTCAAACCCATCTCTACCGGGTAGCATAACATCGAGTATTATCAATGAAAACTTAGATTCACTGATTTTTGTTATCGCATCATTTCCATCGAAACTTTGCAAGATTTCATAGTTCTGATCGATGAGTTGAATCCTGATTAACTCTGATAAATCCTGGTCGTCTTCAACGATTAATATGGGATGGATTGAGGGAGTCATTTAAATTTTTACTCCCAAAATAGCTATGTAATACCGAAAAAAGTATCACGAGAACATAACATTTAAGCGTTGGCACTTACGTCTTTAAGCTCAACAAGTACCTGATCTAAAATCCCACTCATTTTTTGGGAAGAATTGCCTAAATCAACATCGGGTTTTTCCTCCCAAATTAATGATTTGGCATGCTCGTATTCATCAAGAATCATATTAAGCCCCAACATCTGAGCTACAGGTTTTATTTTGTGCCCTGCTTTTCTGAAGTTAACTTCATCACGATTGATCAAAAAGAGAGTATAATTCTCTTTAAATTCTTCAAATGAAATAACTGCTGCATCTGCAAACTCTTTAATGTATTTAGCCTCTCCAAACAACATTTCGTTGAGAGTTGTAAAGTCTACTATTTTATCCTGACTGCTCACTTAATCATTATTCGTTTGCTGGTTCAGTTACATTATGTGGAAGTGGATTCCCGTTTTCATCAATATGTACAAATACGATTCTATCAATAGTGATAATTGTATCTCTATTAAATTTCGTTCGTACTTCTGATTTTACAGTTATCGATGTTCGCCCAAATTTAACAGTTTCCATACCAATCTCAATCACATCGCCTAATTTTGCTGAACTAACAAAATTAATTTCCGACATATACTTGGTTACAATCCTACCTTTTCCTAGTTGGCATAGAACGTAAATGGCTGCTTCTTCATCAATCCAGCTTAGTACAGCCCCACCGAATAAAGTCCCGTTCGGATTTAAATCCTGTGGTTTAACAATTTTTCTAGAGTAAAATCTCATTAAATATCGAGGTTAAATGTATAAGATTAAGTTAAGAAACTTCGAAATTGTACGATACATATAAATAGGTAGGTCTCTAATATTAATTTAAATGTTAAGCATATTAATATTGTTTTCGGACTTTTCTATTAGAAAATTAAGTGAATCTAACTACCTTAACTGAGCGGAAAGTGATATTTAAAAATAAGTCGTGTAACAATCGATAATTATATCCTCTTTAATACTCCATAATAGATATTAGTACGGCATTCTTAAGTTATGAAAACCATAGCATTTACAAATCAAAAAGGTGGCGTAGGTAAAACTACCACCACGATTAATGTTGGAGCCGGATTGGCAAAGCTGGGTAAAAAAGTATTATTAATAGATCTTGACCCACAGGCTAATCTAACTTATTCGCTACGTATGCATTCGCAGCGACTTGAGAAGACAATTTACCAGGGATTGAAAGGGCAAGCTAAAATTGATGATGTCCTTATCAAACATAATGGCTTTGATTTTATAGCCTCGTCTCTTGAACTCTCTGGTGCAGAATTGGAATTAGCAAACGAGCCTGCTCGTGAAAGTCTGTTGCGTGATTTTCTAAAAGAGTTAAATGGGCGGGATTACGATTATATTTTAATCGATTGCCCACCAAATCTAGGTTTATTAACCTTAAATGCCTTTACTGCTGTTGATGATGTATTTATAGTGCTTCAATCAGAATATCTTGCATTACATGGTTTATCAAAGCTACTTGACTTAATCAAAGTTGTGCAACAAAGATTAAATGCCAATCTTGAAGTAGGCGGAATAATATGTACGTTGTACGACAGTAGAAAGAACTTAAACAAAGAGGTAGTTGGGCATATCAAAGACTATTTTGGTAAGAAAGTGTTTAATACTATCATTCGAGATAACGTAGCCTTAGCAGAAGCGCCAAGTCATCATAAAACAATTTTTGAATACGATGGAAGCAGTAATGGTGCAAAAGATTATCTTGCACTCGCTAAGGAGATAAAAAACGGCCACTAGATAATGGATAAAAAAAAGGTGATGGGTCATAACCCGCTCGGTACAAATCACCTGGAAGA
Source organism: Balneolaceae bacterium (assembly GCA_965229525.1). Lineage (GTDB taxonomy): Bacteria > Bacteroidota > Rhodothermia > Balneolales > Balneolaceae > HXMU1420-13. The sequence continues at coordinate 3,451,638 of OZ245886.1, read as the reverse complement.
TGCTAAATTTGATTTCATTCCTTTCACAGAGTCTGGCTCAGTGCACAAAAACTCTGCTACAAAATTGCCAAAGCCCAAAAAAAAAGTGGTTAGCTATTATCTTGAAGAAGATTTAATTAGCGCTGTTAAAAGTAAAGCTACAATCAACGAAGAATCATTCTCTCATTTTGTAGGTAGAGTCCTGAAAAAAGCCGTTAAGGAATAATCTAAGGTATTGTTTAAATAAGATTCTTCATGTCTATTTGAGTATTATCAGGCAAATTACAGCTGCATGATACATCTGTTTAAAGCCAATAGTTTAACATTACTTGCAAGAAAACTATCTGAAGATCTAAGAGATAGTTCTAATGTTGACAATCCTTTTGCGATGGATTGGATTGTTGTTCAGAATAAAGAAACTCAAACCTGGCTACAATTAGAGATTAGCAGATTAAATGGTATTTCTGCCAATCTAAAGTTTGTTTACCCATCGGAATTAGCATGGCAACTAATTCGGACTAACCAACCAGATATACCTGTTGAATTACCAACAGACAGAATTGCAATCCAGTCCAGGGTTTTTGATTTACTGATATCAGAAAGGGCGGAATTATTAAATTGTGGGTTAATAGTTCCAGGTGATGTATCTATTGCTCTTAATCTATCTGAAAGTATAGCCGATGTGTTTGATTTATATCAGGTTTATCGGCCTGATTTACTGCAAAGATGGGCAAGTGGGAGAAATTCTGGATTAGACAATGAAAAGTGGCAATGTTTTATTTGGCGGAAGATTATTAGCAGTATTTCTGAGTCTTTTCCTGAAATCCCGAAACGTTTTGAGCTTGATAAATTATTAGATCAGAGTATTAAATCTAATTCTGAGGCACTTCCAAATAAACTACACATATTTGGGCTATCTCACTGGTCTGAATCGTATTTCAAAATCATAAAGAGCCTTTCTTCTGCGATTGAGATCAAATGGTATGATCAACAATTAAGCGATTTTGGGCTACATGAATCAAGAATTAAAGAATGGGTAAAACCAAAGAAGGAAGTCCAGAGATTTTTTAAAAGTTTAAAGCCAGAAGAGTACCTCGAAAGCTCAGTTGATCATGATGAATCTAAATATCCAGAAATGAAAATTCATTCTTGCCACAATGTTGAGCGAGAGGTCCAAATTCTACGAAATGAATTATTAGCTTATTTAGAAAATTATGAGAGTTCAACTGTAGATGATATCCTTATAATGGTGCCTGATTTTGAGAAATATGCACCCATCATTCAAAATGAATTTAGCAGCACTAACAGGTTTCCATTAATACCGGTTTATATCCCTGATTCTCAGTTCGATTCATCCACTGATTTTATTATAGATTTGTTAAAGTTCTACCAAAATGGGGAGAAAGTCACTGATTTCCTTGAGTTAATTTCTCATCCTAAGTCTAAGGAAGCATTTGAATTAACCGAGCTCGAAATTAATTTTTATCAAACTGTTTTTGCTGAAATGAACATTCATTTTGGGTTAACTAAAAAAGATGCTGTATCTAGTCTGGAGAAGGGGATCGATCAGTTATTGTTAAGTTTTTCAATGCAAGAAACAGACTATGAATTACTAAATGGTGACGCCTTAATCCAATTGCGTTCAACTGCAGATGTAAAGACCTATGTAAGTAAATTAGCTTTATTTCACAGAAAACTTACCACATATAAAAGTCAGTTAAATCAACGAAATACATTATTGACCTGGTTGATCCAATTTCGAAATTTTCTTTCAGGCTTTTTACCTGGTTTGGCTATTGCGTTTAAAAAGATTGATAGGCTAATTAAACAACTTGAATATTCAAGTCCGATCACAGAAGTTCCTTTTGAAGCCTTTCAAAATTGGTTCATTACTAAGCTAGCCGAACAAAATGCTATATCTACTAAAAGGGGATCTGGTGTTTTAGTAAGTTCATATATACCATACCGGAATTTACCATTTAGATTTGTAGCAATACTTGGACTAGGTGAAGGCAGTTTCCCAAGAAATGTATATCGACCGGATTTTGATTTGATACATCGAAGTCCACGCCCCGGAGATAGAATTACTAAAAAAGATGATGCCCTACTTTTTCTTGAAAGAGTGTGTTCAACTAAAGATTACCTGCACTTGAGTTACATTGGGGAAGGAGAGCAAAAGACAATGCCCTCAACCTTAGTTCAAGAGTTGATAGATATGAAACCAGACCTTGCATTAGTTCATCACAAACTTCATGGTTTTGGCAATTCTTCAGATAAAGAAGGACCAATTTATCCAAATCTGGAAACGGAGATTTCAACATTAGTTTATGGAACAGATAAAGTATTTCGAGATCGTTTTGCCGGGGAGTTCGAACTATTAAATAACAAGGACATCAACCTTGTCGATTTTATTCAATTTTTTACACATCCGAGTAAACACCTTCTTTCAACTATTTTAGGAATGAGATCTATTTTGGAAGAATCGATCTTATCTGATCGTGAAGATTTTGTTTTGTCTGGCCTTTCTAAATATCACCTAAAAAAGGATTTAGTTGAGTTTCATAAAAATTCTGATGGCCTGGATAAGTTTCAGAATTATCAGCTTGCAAAAGGGAAATTACCCCGTGGTGCAACAGGGAATCATCAATTATTGGAACAAAATTCACTTGTTGAATTAGTGAATGAACGGGTAAAAGATTTTATTTCGCAGGAAGAAAAATCGATTGATTTCTCCTTAGAGGTTTCCACAATCAAAATTTTTGGAAAAATATCTGATTTATACAATCAAGAACGTGTTTCTTGGAAAATCAGCACAATAAAGCCTCATGATTTAATCGATCTATGGTTAAAACATTTGATATTGTGCATAGAAAATCCAGCCATGGAAAGCTCTATGTTAATTGGATTTAACGAAAAAAAAGAGCTCATAGAATACAGATTTGAGAAGATATTTACTCCTCTTGAAAAACTAGAAGATTATTTGAAAATCTATACTTCTGAAAAGCCCTCAAAATATCATTGGTCTTGCATACCATCATTGGCAAATAAGTGTGTTGAATTTATAGACGAACCGGACAGGCAATCTTCTGAAATTGGAAAAGCCTGGTATTCGACTGAACATGTGCGAAAAGAAGATTCAGATTTTTATAATCAACTACTCTGGAAAGATGAATTGCCCTGGCAGAATGAATGCTTTATGAGTTACGCAGATATTATTTGGAAACCGATTTATAATCATTTAGAGGTATCCATTTTATGATGTCACCATTGAATGTATTTGATTTCGATTTTCAAGGACATCATTTGGTTGAAGCAGCTGCAGGAACCGGAAAAACATATAGCATAACGTCATTGTATGTTCGAGCACTGGTTGAAAAGCGATTACTACCGTCACAAATTCTGGTTCTGACCTTTACGAATGACGCAACTGCCGAATTAAAGCTACGACTTCGAAATAGAATCCAAGCAATTCTTAACTACGATGCTGAACAAGAAAACGAAGATTTTGTTGTTCAATTAATCGGTCAATTGAAACAAGAACAGTTAGAGCATTTGCGTAATTGTTTATTCCACTTTGATGAAGCAAGTATTTCCACAATTCACGGGTTTTGTCAAAAGATTTTGAGCGAACACCACCTGGAATTCAATGTTAGCCCAGGCCTTGCATTAGAAACAGATATGTTTCCATTAATGCAGGAAGCCGTTGATACGTTTTGGGATGATTTTTTCTTTAAATCTAACCCAGAAAGTGATTTTGAACATTGGCTTTTAGCACAGTTAAACCTAACATATCAGCATCCGGATAAGCTTCTTGGTTTGTTGAAGCCACTTTTATTTAATTCAGATATAGAAATTCAACCGAACCTGAATTCCTTTGACAGATTTGAACAGTATTTTCATAATGCGAAAAAAGCATTCTTAAAAATCAGAAGCAGTTATCGGTCTGAGAAAAGAGAATTCCTTGAATTTTATAATTCAGACGCGTTAAAATTAACCTCATTTAAAAATAAAGATAAAATCCTATCCGATTTTGAGGGATGGCTCGATCAGAAATATGAATGGCCGACTTCCTTTGAAAAACTTCACTTATTTGGTGAAGACATGCCACATAAGCATACAAAAAAAGGGAAGTCTGCCCCAGATCTCGAACTTTTTGAATACGTTCAAGAGTACATTGCCTGCTATGAAAGTCTTCTTGAAGTTGACCTGATTTTTAAAAGCATTGCCGCAAACAGAATTCGAAAGATTACTGAAGATTTAAAAAATTTGAGGGGTATTATTGGGTATCAGGACTTGTTGGTTTTGGTTAAAAAGGGGATATCAAAAACCAAGGGGTTAGCCGATAAAATTTCTAAAAGATTTCCCGTAGCATTTATCGACGAATTTCAGGATACCGATCACATTCAGTATTCCATTTTCAATTCTATTTATGCGGATCTAGAGAACTCTTGCTTAGTGATGATTGGGGATCCTAAACAAGCCATTTATCGCTTTAGAGGGGCTGATATTCATACGTATTTAGCTGCGAGTAAACGAACCAAACCTGATAATAAATATTCACTGAGTTATAACTTTCGGTCGTCTAAAAAATTAATTCACTGTGTAAATAGCATTTTCAAGAGCGAGCAAAATCCTTTTAAAACAGATGGATTAGAATTTGAACCTGCAAAATTTCCAATTGAGAGAAACGATATAACCATCTCTGGGAATTCAGAGAAGGGTACACCACTCACTCTTATCAATTTTGAAAAAGGCAAAAGACCTATCGCAAATATACGTATTGAAATTGCCCATTCTGTTGCTTATGAAAGTGTTCAATTGCTTCAGGGAGATTTCAAAATCGATGATGAAAGAATTGAACCAAAGGATATAACTGTCTTGGTAGACACACATAAAAATGCGGAACTAATTCAGGATGTATTGTGGAAGTTCGGTCTTAGAAGCATCATTAGAAGTAAAACTTCTGTTTTTAAAACAGATGAAGCAGACCAGATGTTCAGGATACTAAATGCATTCGCTCATCCTTATTCTGATGGATTTATAAAGTCTGCATTAGTAACTGATTTCTTTTCCTTTGATGCTTCTAAGATTTTAGCCTTCCAACAAAAAGAAGATGAATGGATCGATATCGAAAAGTCTTTTCTTGAGATAAATAAAGAGTGGTCTGTAAAAGGATTGAACGTAGTTTTCAGATCATTAGAACATGATTTTGAGATTCTTAAACATTTAGCTCATTCAAGAAATCCAGAACGATCAATTACAAATTATAAACATCTTAAAGAATTACTTTTACAAGCTGAAAGAAATAATAGTTATTCAATACTTGGGCTTACTAGATATTTCAATAATAAGAGAGAAGAGGCGCCGAATCATGCACCGGATGAAGAGATCATTCGCTTGGAAAGTGATGAAGATCTAATTCAGATTGTCACTCATCATGCATGTAAAGGACTACAGTATAAAATCGTTTTTTGTCCTTTTTTGTGGAATTTTCAAGTAAAAAAACCTGCCATACCAATTAAATCTGATGGATTATCTCAAATCGGCTTTCTTAATAATAAGTCTGATGAGTTTTTAGATTGCCAGCGATCTAATAAAATAGATGATGAAGCTGAAAAAGTAAGACTCGTTTATGTGGCTCTAACTCGAGCTGAAGCTATGTGCTATATCTATCACAATGGGCAGAATACCAAGCAAGGAGCAGCGCAATTCAATGCTATCGATTATTTATTAACTAACAATAAAGCTGTTCAAGAATTGATAATTGGTGATGGATTTGTTTATGAAAAGGAGATTGAAGCTGAGATCATCTTTTATAAGTCTAAAGAAAAAGAACTTGTTAAGACTTTAAATACCCAAGCATTCAAGCGGAATGATTTGAATGAATTCAATCGTATGTTCAGCTTTTCGTCTTTGGCTCATCAACATGAAACTGACCTAAGTGACGAATTTTTCGGTTTCGATAACGATGATGATACTCGAGTCGTTACCAAACTACCAGTTCAAAATTATGATAACTTTAGTTTGCCCAGAGGGAAGGATACAGGAAATCTATTACACAACATTTTTGAACAAATCACTTTCACAGATTCTTCAACATTCGAAACAGTAATTGATGGGCAAATGAAGGCTTTCGAATTCAACCCAGAATGGAAAGCCTGCATTTCACGATTAATAAATAATTCTGTAAATCATACGCTAGTTGATGGTCTCTCTCTCTCTAAAATAAAGAACTCTGATCGCTTAGTTGAAATGGAATTTAATTTTCCAGTAAATCAATTAGACACAAAAAAACTATTTAATGCTATCGGGTTGTCTCATAATAGTTCAACAGCGGATTTAAAAGGGTTTATGAAGGGATTTATTGATCTTGTTCTACGCAAGAATGGTAAGTATTACATACTGGATTATAAGTCAAATCACTTAGGGGATGAGTATAATTCATATTCTAACAATGACTTATCACTAGAGATGAAAAATGCTAACTATATACTTCAGTATCATATATACTTATTAGCATTTCTTCGCTTTATCCGTTTAAAAAAACCTACTTTTAATTATGAAACTGAATTTGGTGGGGTAATCTATCTATTTTTGAGAGGTGTGAATACTGATGAACCTGGATCTGGTGTGTATTTTAATAAGCCAGATGCAGAGGTATTACATAAAATTGATCAATTAATGGGTGAATTTGTCAATTAATTAATGAGAGCCCCTTATACAATATTATCTAAACTGGAAAAAAGTCAAAGTATCAATCAATCCGATGTAGAATTTGCTCATCTCTGGGTCAAGTTAGATCCTACTATTACCTCAAAGCAGATACTCGTTTTTTTAGCTACGTTTCATTATTTGAATAAAGGTCACGTAGCGATTGATCAGGCAATGATTGATGATTTTTTGATTACAGTAAGTGAAACTGAAAAAATCGATTTAAAAGAAGTTATTAATGATTCTATACTTGTTGGTCAGCCTGGTGACTTCAAACCTTTTATTCTATTCGAAGATTTACTTTATCAACACAAAAGCTTCGAACAAGAAAAAAAAGTATCAGAATGGCTATTTCAAAAATCTCTATCTAAGATCGAATTAGATAAAGACATTTCTATAAAAATAGATGAATCATATTCAAAAACTGAAAGTGATCAACAATTATTAGCTATTTATAAGTCTTTCAATCATCCAATACTGTTCATAACTGGTGGTCCTGGAACAGGGAAGACCTATACAGTTCAACAAATATTACTGGCTCATAGAGCAATTTTTGGTGATTCTTATTCCATTAAAATTGCTGCGCCTACCGGAAAAGCAGCTCAAAGAATTAATGATTCATTATTGGATGAAGAATCGACCTTTAAAGCCGAAACCATTCATCAATTACTTGGAATAAAAAATTTCATAAAAGGATTTAAATATAGTGAGGGTAATTATATACCGGCAGACTTAATCGTTATTGATGAAGCATCAATGATGGATTTAAGCCTTTGGTCGTCTCTAACGAAGGCCATTTCATCAAAATGTAGGCTTATTATTGTGGGCGATCCTTTTCAATTAGCCTCGGTTGAATCAGGTTCTGTTTTAAGTGATATATGCTCGTTTTCTGAAAAAGACTCGATAAATAATCCAATTAAAGATTCGATCATAAAACTAGAAAGTAGACATAGGTTTTCTAAAGATAGTGGGATTCATCAGTTTGCTGATTCAGTTAATAATATGGACCCTGAAATAGCATTTCAGATTCTAAAGAATTCAAACTTCGAAGATATTAGATGGGTAGAACCATCACCTAAAAATATTTCTGATGTATTTACGAAATATGCCATCGACCCAGCTTTAAGTGGGGTAGATAATCTAATTGAAGAATACCGGTTATTGTCTGCTTTACGAAAAGGGCCTTATGGATCAATTCGAATTAATTCTGTAATTGAACAGCAAATTAAAAAGCAAAAAGGTGTAGCTCTATCTAAAGAATGGTTTCATAATCGAATAATTATGGTCAATAAAAATGACTATAAAGTTGGTGTGCAAAATGGAGAGATTGGTTCTTATGATGAAAATACGAATGCTATTTTTTTTGGTGAGAAGAAACAAATAGATGTACATCAACTTTCAAATTTTGAGTCTGGATATTGTATTACTATCCATAAAAGTCAGGGCTCGGAATATGATAATGTGGCAATAATACTCCCAGAACACGAAAATGCGCTTCTAACGAAAGAACTTTTATATACAGCTGTAACAAGAGCGCGTAAAAGTGTTCTTGTAGTAGGAAATAAGAACATTCTAATTCACTGTATTACAAAAAAAACTAAAAGAAAATCTGGGCTTAATAAGCAAATGAGCTTATTGTTGGGATAATTCGGGCAACCAATCTAAAAGACATTAAAAAAGCTGTAGCAAACTAATGCTACAGCTAGAATCTGTACCCCGAAAAAGCCAACGTATTCAAGGAAGGTTTGGTTGGTAGCCAACCTTCTTTCTTTTTTCGAGGCTTATTTAATATTCAAATTAATCTCCTCAAGAACACTTAAAACTTACTAATGAGTGTTAGAGAATATTTAATTTATTTAGGGGATTATTTCGAGTAATTCGATTTTAAATATAAGAGCATCGCCGGGCATTATGATTCCACCAGGGCGGGGGTTTTCACCGTATGCTAGTTCGTTTGGTACATAGAATTCAAATTCAGACCCGACATTCATTAGTTGAAGTCCTTCGATCCAACCGGGAATAACCTGCCCAACATTAAACTCAGACGGTTGGCCACTATCATAGGTCGTATCAAAAATAGTTCCGTCAATTAATCTACCCTCGTACATTACTTTAACTTTGTTTTGAGCATATGGTCTTTGGCCTTCACCAGCTCGCAATATTTTATACTGAAGACCGCTAACCGTTTCAACAACACCGGGTTTGTTACGATTTTCAGCAAAAAATACCCTTTCTTCTTCAGCATTTTCAGTAAGTGTTTTATCTAATAGATACTCGTTTAATCGTGCAAATAGACCACGTATCTCACCTGCATCAATTTTATTTTCGCCTCGTTCAACTGCTTCAACAAAGCCCGCCATATATTTTTCTGGACTGATATCATGGAACCCTTGTGTTGTAAGTCGATTCCCCGTTTGAAACCCAATTACATAGCTTGCACTATCAATCAGAGTATTTAAATCAGAATTTACCTGGATTTCCTGTTGAGGCTGGGTGCAGGAAAATCCTATAAATAGAAGTAGTACTGTACTAATGCTTAATAGTTGTTTTCTCATTATGAATAGATTTATTTCTCGATTAAAGATCAAAGATAGAAGAAATGTGTTTCTAATACACTTTATAAAGGTTCTGTGTATATTCATTTTTTGTTTAGAATTAATCTACAGGTAAACATTGACATTTAAAGATTTCAACCTCCATGATTCACTGCAAATGGGGTTGCAGGACATAGGATTTTCCACGCCAACACCTATTCAAGAACTGAGTATACCAATTGTATTAGCTGGGAAAGATGTATTAGGTGCAGCACAAACAGGTACCGGAAAAACAGGTGCTTTTGTAATTCCAATTCTAAACAGAATTTTAGAACATCCTTCAGAAGGAACTAAAACGCTTATTTTGTCGCCAACAAGAGAGCTAGCTCAACAGATTGACGAACAAATTTTCGCCTTGGGATATCATACCGGTATAAGTTCTGCAACAATCATTGGTGGCGAAGATTTTGCAAAGCAAGCAGAAGCTATCCGTGCCGGGGTTGATATAATTGTTGCTACCCCAGGTCGTTTAATCGATCAAATGAAAGTTCTAGATGTGGATTTCAGCCATATCAAGTTTCTTGTATTAGATGAAGCCGATCGTATGCTGGACATGGGTTTTCTACCTGATGTAAATCATATTATCGATAAACTACCAAAAGAACGCCAAACGCTCTTATTCTCGGCTACCATGCCAAAAGAGATTCAAAAGTTGGCAAGAGAAATTCAGGATAACCCTGAGCTTGTTCAAATTGAGGTTTCAAAACCATCGAATAGTGTTAATCAAAAAGCATATCAAGTCGATGGTCGTGAAAAACTGAAATTAACACAGTACATACTTGATGATCTTGAATGGAGTTCCTGTATCATCTTTACTGCTACAAAAAGAGGTACAGATCAATTAGAACGTCTTCTTGTAAAGAAAGGTATTGAAGTTGCTAGTATTCATGGCGATAGAGATCAAAATGAGCGCACAAAGGCCTTGAATGACTTTAAGAATGGTAAAGTACCAATTATAGTAGCAACAGATGTTCTCGCTCGAGGAATTGATATTGCTGACGTATCTCTCATTATTAATTACGATGTACCTCAGGCGGTTGAAGATTACATCCATCGTATTGGTAGAACCGGCAGGTATGACAAGACTGGCATTGCCGTAACTCTTGTAAGTAAAAAGGATTCAAAATTATTCAGGCCAATTCGTGAAAAAGTTGGTAATGATTTGGAGATTATTGATGGTGATGCTTTAATCGAAGTGGGAACACCACCATCAACAAACACAAAAAACAAGAATCAGCAAGACAGGAAAAAGAAAGAGAATCAACAAAGAAGCACTACTAAGCGGACAAACAATACAAACATAAAGCCTGATTTTTCCAAAGCGAAGAATATAATAGTTAATACCAATGAAGCAGGTAAGCTGGTAATTGAGCTTTTAAATAAACCTCAAAAAGAAGACAAACCCCAGCAAGAGAAAGCATCACAAAAAAAGGTAAAAGAGACACCAAAGAAGAAAGAATTATCAGTTCAAAAGAAACAACCAAAAAAGGATTCAAAGCCTTCGAATAAAGCAAAAAATCAACAGAGAAATAAGAGTAATCAAAACAAGAAGAAGCAGGAACCTAAAAGGCCTCCCATTGAGATTAAAAAAATAGATAAAGCGGCAGAGCGAAAGAAAAAATCCAGAAAACCAGCTAAAGGTCTTTGGGGACTTATCAAGAGTATGCTACCAAAGTTCTAGATTATTTCTTATTCATATTTTTAGCTTAACTATAACGGATAAATATCAACAAAATGCGTCTTTTATATTCTTTACTAATCGTTTTACTGATTACTAATACAGCTTGTGGGTATCAATCAGCTAAGGTTGATTCTATTTCTGTAAAAACATCGAATCAGTTGAAGCCAGAGAGACTACCTTTAGTTGAAGATGGCCCTATTAAAAATGTGATATTTATTATAGGAGATGGAACCGGGTTAGCCCAATTATTTACAGGACAAGTGAATCTTGCGGGACCTGATGGAAGATTAAATATTCAGCGTATGCCAGTTACAGGCTTGGTAAATACACATGCTGCAAATCGATTAATTACCGATTCCGCTGCAGGTGCAACTGCATACTCGTGTGGAATCAAAACAAATAATGGAATGATTGGCCAACTACCCGACAATCGAGCTTGCAAAACAATTTTAGAGCTTGCCGAAGAACAGGGTAAAAGCACCGGATTGATTGCTACATCTACAATTACCCATGCTACTCCGGCAAGTTATGCTGCACACATAGACTCCAGAAGTAAACAAGCTGAGATTGCTGAGCAATACCTTAATTCTGGTGTTGAAGTGCTTCTTGGGGGAGGTTCTGAATATTTCGTATCTCAAACCAATGCCTCCAGTTCAAGAAGTGATAATCGCAATTTAATCGCTGAATTCCAGGCAATGGAATATGATTTTGTTGATAATGCCGAAGCTTTGAAGGAATCTGATTCTGGGAAGATATTAGGTTTATTTTCTGAGTCAGGAATGCCCTCAGAAAATAGAACGCCCACTTTGAATGAAATGTCGGAAAAAGCTTTAAATGTACTTAATCAAAACGAAAATGGATTTTTCTTAATGATTGAAGGATCACAAATCGATTGGGCGGGTCACGGTAACGATGTAGCGTATGCGCTTAGAGAACTTGCAGATTTTGATGCAGCAGTAGCTTCTGTTCTGGAATTTGCAGAAGCTGATGGAGAAACTCTTGTAATATTAACCGCAGATCATGAAACAGGAGGGATGAATATCCTCTCAGGATCATCAGAAGAACAATTAAATATTGTTTGGACCACCGATTATCATACTGGAATTCCTGTGCCGGTTCTAGCGTTCGGACCTCATGCCATTGAGTTTACAGGCTGGTTTGATAATACCGAAATAGGGATTAAAGTTGCAGAACTTGCTGGCCTTGGAATCTTGCCGCAAATTATTGAATAATCATAGTTTTAATTTTAGGTATATCCCCGCTGATATCCGTCCATGCAACCATTAGCCCATCCGGTGTTTCAGAAAGTTGAGGAAATCCTGTTAAACGTGATGGATCAATATCCGATAAGATATGTGTAGCAAGGACACCCTTAGACTTAGAAACTTCTGCAAGTTTCAGGTCTGCTGAACCATCAGTACGGGTCATCCAGCTTATCCATGCTTTTTCAGAATTTGATAGAAGCACATCTACCCGACCTAACGGAACTTCATTATCGATAATAATAGGATTAGTAAAAGTTGATCCTGCATCAGAAGAAAAAGCGAGTTTAACTATAGGTTGATTATTTGCACCAGTAAACCATGCAATAGCTACATCATCGTTGATTGCATCCATCATTGGGCCATTAACCGGACAGGCTGCAATTTGCCAATTATCAGCATAAACAGATATTGGAGAGGACCATTCATTGGATTCAAATAAATATGAGCTGACATAGATATCCCGAATCTCATCTTCCGTTCGATTACGATATGCCGCCAGTAAACCATTTGAAGTTCGAACTAAAGATGTATTACAGCAATCACAAATATTAGGATCGATTGGTTGATCAATGACCTCCTTTCCAGTTGTTATTAATGATCCTCGTAAGGTCATGGCATTGGATATACTGCTTGAATGATTATCGTCGTGTCCATGCCCACCCATCGTGTTTCTTCCGTCAAGCCAAATTGCATAATATGAGGAATCTGAGATAGGTGCCATACTCACAAATCCGTGTTCAGTCTGTGTTCCATCATTATGAGGGTTAACTACTTCGTTGAAATCTGATTGAGCATCTGCAATGGCAACATCATAAGAATAGGTACCACCAGGTGTTTTTTGAAGCCAATGCGCAGCTAATGGCTTTCCATTTCTTCCAATAATTGAGGGAAAATCAGCCCAATTAACGAACCATGAATCAGATTCAGAAATCAATTTGGGATGGCTCCATGTATTATTTACAAAGGAACTGTAATAAAGCTTCGTAGTAGTTCCAAATTCCTCATACCAACTCATATATACTACACCAGCATTATCAGTGTAAAGCCGAGGATATTTACCTTGATCATTTGCAGGGTTATCTATTTCAACATGCTCAACTTGGGCTGAACACCCCAAAATTAGAAAACTAAGTATCAGTAGTTTGCGCATTGGTTTTAATCTTAATGATGTATGATAGAAATAGGGCTGTAAGTTGCAGAATAATTAATCCCAACGTATAACTTAACGAAGGTTCGTCCATTCCGAAATATTCGCTTAATCTCCATAAAAAATAAAGGGCTGATAATGCAAAAAGGTGCTTATCAGGGGAAAAATTAGTGATAGTAACCGCAAGCATACCGGAAACCCAGGTGGCTGTAAAAATGCCTAATCCTAAAATTATTATCCAACTCAGCCCCGGTATACCAGAGAGACCTGAGAAACTCCACTCAGTTTGATGATAAAAGATGATGACAATTCGAATGAATATCTCACAGAATATCCCAAAGACAAACGTACCAAATACCGTTATTACACTTTTCATTTATTAAAAAAGATTTGAAATATTCAAGCTGAATAGAACCTGATTTGTTTTGTATTTTCAACAAAAAATATAACGCTATGCGATACTTATTGTTTACACTTTTTCTGTTGATTTCAATTACCAGTCAAGCTCAGCAAACTGAGGCTATCCGATTATCTGAGCCCGTAATTGAAACAGATAATTTCGAGATTTTTGGGGCTGAGATGGATATCAAAGCAACAGAAGTTGCCATATCACTGAGCGATGCTATTTTAGAAAGTGACCAGGAAACTGAAATGATGATTAATGCTACCATTAATAAGGTGTGCATGAAAAAGGGTTGTTTTTTTATTGCCGTAGATGGTGATAATTCAGCTCGAGTCACTTTCAAGGACTATGGCTTCTTTATACCCACAAATTCGGCGGGAAAACAAGTTGTATTCAAAGGTATACTTTCTGAAAAAGTTTTAAGCGAAGAACAGGCAATGCATTTTGCAGAAGATGCGGGAGAGTCCACTGATAAAATCGAAGGTGAACAAAAAGAGTTTTCGATTGTAGCAACAAGTGTTTTGATACCTAAATCTAATTAATATAATGCCAGAGAACGATTTTTTAGCACCAGAAGAAACTATATCATCGGAAAAGCAGCTCATGGAATCTCCAGAAATGGAGACAATTTCAAAGAAAGTTACCAAAGATTATAACCTTGACTTTGGACCAGCAGAGATTGGTTTTTTTCTGATTTACCCAAATATTTCAAAACAACGTGCTGCAAAATGTATGAAAGCAACACGAGAGGTTAAGTATTATTCGGGAAATGATTATTTGATAGAAGTGTCCGGTGAACTTTGGGACATGCTAGATTCGAAAACCAAAGAAATGATGATTTATCATCAATTATTGCATTTGGATCCTACTTTCAAATCAAAAACCCAAGAATGGAAGATGAATCTTAGAAAACCTGATTTTGCTGATTTCTATGCCATCAATGACAAGTTTGGTAACGAATGGTATAAGACTATTCAGGCAACAGCTTCTTCATTATATGATTTAGATCCTCGCCAGGAAAGTAAAGTGTCGCTCTAAATTTATTTAACGGTGTAGCCTTCTTTTTCTAAGATTTGCTGCACCTTTTTTAAGTGATTACCCTGAACCTCTATCACTTTTCCTTTAATCGTTCCGCCTGTACCAAGCTGTGATTTTATTTTTTTAGTGAGTGCCTCAATAACCTGAGGATTATGGGTTAATCCCTTAACTACGGTTACCTGTTTACCTCGTCTACCACCTGTTTCCAACGCAACGCTAAGTTTCATTTAAACTTCCTTTTTTTTCCATTTACCTCGTCTAAATACCACATACCCGAGAACTGCAAGCAAGGTTTCTGATACAACAATAGCGTAAAATACACCGTCTTGCTTAAAACCTAATTCTAGCGCTAAGAAATATGCTAATGGAATTTCAACCATCCAAAAGCAAATAAAATTGATTGCTGTTGGTGTCATAGTATCACCGGCACCATTGAAAGCCTGAATCACTATCATCCCAAAGGCATATGCCAGATAGCCGTAGCATAGTATTCTTAGGCATTGCCCGCCAATTCGGATTATCTCCGGGTCAGAAGAGAACAAACTAACCAGAAAGTCCGCTGCGAAATAAAAAGTTATACCTACAACTGCCAAAAATGCCATATTTACAAATGCGGTTGCCCAAACAGATTGTTCTGCACGCTCCGGTTTACCAGCACCTAGATTTTGCCCAACTAATGTAGCAGCAGCGTTACTCATTCCCCAAGAAGGAAGTATCGAGAAGATGAAAATACGAATGGCGATTGTATATCCGGCAACAGTAATACTTCCAAATTCTGCAAGAATCCTAACTAATCCGATCCAACTTGATGTAGCAATAATAAACTGGCCAATACCACCAAGAGATACTCGAATCAGGTTTTTCATAACATTCCATTGCAACTGAATTTGGTCTCTGGAGATATGAATTCGGTGCTTACCACTTCCAAGCAAATAAAATTGATAAATCACACCAATTCCACGACCGGTTACTGTTGCAACAGCAGCTCCTTTAACACCTAATTCAGGGAAGAACCCTATACCAAAAATGAGTAAGGGGTCAAGTATTATGTTAAGCCCATTAGCAAGCCATAAAACTCTCATGGAGATGGCTGCATCACCAGCGCCACGAAATACTGCATTAATCACAAAAAGTAGCATTATCACAACATTGCCGCCTATCATAATGGTGGTATAGCCATATAAATTTTCGACAATGCTTGCCTCAGCGCCCATTAATTGAAGCAGGTCTTTTGAAAAGAATATCCCTAGCAATGAAATTGGAATTGAGACTAAAAATGCAACAAGAATAGCTTGCACGGCTGAAATAGAGGCACCTTCTTTATCTTTTTCACCGATTCTTCGGGATACCAGTGCGGTTGTACCCATCGATAGGCCAATGCCAATGGCGTAGATAATAGTAATCAACGATTCTGTTATACCTACAGTTGCGACAGCATCTGCTCCAAGCCGAGAAACAAAAAATATGTCCACGACTGCGAATATTGATTCCATAGACATTTCAAGCACCATTGGAATCGATAAAAGAAGAATTGCTCGACCTATTTTACCTTCAGTAAAATCCTGCTCAGTACCCGCGATTGATGATTTAATATCCGACCAAAGAGAAGGGGATGTTGTATCTGATTTCAAATTGTACCTTGTTTGAAATTAAGGTAAGACAATTAATCTTTGATACATATAAAAAAAGTGCCAGGTTTGAGCCCAGCACTTTATAGTTTCTAGAAAGTTTTACGCCGCGTACCGGTTATTGGTGTTAAGGTTGTGACATTTCCTTGAGGTGATGTCACAGTAATACTGATAGATAAAGCTGCGGGATCGTTTGATTCGTCATCAATATCGCGAATTGAGAAGGTAAATTCTGTCGCTCCTGGTCCCGGAAAAATATTATTTCCAAGCGTGACATTTCCATCACCGGTAACTTCCATGCCTTCACCAGCATCAACAACGATAGTTGTTCCAGCAGCCATTGGATTGCCATTCAAATCGGTAACTTCGTAATTGAAAGTAGCGCCTCCATTTGGCGGTAAATCGAATGTTGTTGAATCGGTTGAAATTATAGCTGAGGAGGTTGAGAAAACTACGTTTACAGATTTGCTAATCAAGTTGTTGTCTTTATCAACAGTGGAAGCTGTAACCGTACTCAATCCTGGCCGAGGGAACGGTGTTCCATCAATTGTCTCAGAATCATTTGGTCTCGGCCCCCCTGAAATCAACTGCACATTCACAAATCCCTGATTATTGGTATTACCCTGACCTGACCCTTCAATTATTCCACCAGTTGAAGAGAAATATACTGCTGTACCAGGTTTAACCGGGTTGCTGAATTCATCCCCAATAATGGCAGTGATTTGATTGGTATTTCCGTTTATGGTGTATCCTTCGAAGTTAAATTTGTCAGGAGCTAAACTGAAGTAATCTTCATCAGGGAATCCACCATGAATAGTTACAGCAACAGGTTGAGAACGAATTGTTAACGGTGGGTCTAAGTCATCTCTAACTATTTCTGCCTGTACTTGAACTACACCTGCCCTTGTTCCAGAGAATAGGGAAGTAGTTACTCTACCAGAACTATTTGTTGTTGCAGATTCTGGTAATAAACCTTCACCTCCATCAGGGCCTACAACAATACTGAAATTAACTACTGTTTGATTGGTGAGGTCTAAATCTCTACCAGCGCTATCTTGAACCTGGAACGTGAACGCTGAATTTACTTTCCCACCGGTTCCCTGAATATTTATAACGTCTTCTGATACACTGTTTAATATAATTGCAGCTGCTCCAGCAGGTGGTCCTGATACTCCACCACCTGATTCTTCACTGAATATTTCACCACTAATATCTTCATTTATTGTGGTTACAAACAGTGGAGATTCGACTTCAATTTCAATTACAACATCTTCCGAAGTTGTTCCAAAATCTTCTAGAGTAAATGAAAACTCAGTGATATTCTGGCCACCTGTTCGATAATCACCTAAGCGAACAAATGTATCACCGGTAAGAGTTACACCTGCATCGGTTGAAACCCTAATTTCAGTTCCAGCTGGCATTGGGCCTCCCTGACGATTTGTAACTGTATAATTGAAAGTTTGTGAATCTCCGGCATCAATTTGGAAATCGGTTGGACTAGCCGAAATTAGTGCTTCAGAACTTGAGCAAGTGAATGGCACTTCAACTGCGATTTCGTTTTCATTTGCATCTGCTGTTGTAACTCGGAGTGTACCGTCACCTCCTAAATTTGCATCACCTAATCCCTCACATGATTGGACAATCACACCAGCAATTGTAGTTGGATGATTCGCAATTCCTCTTTCGTCGGTATAGCCAACTGCATCTACAGAGCCAAAATCCGTTGTAAAATAAACCGCTGTACCTACTTTAACAGGATTACCAAATCTATCGGTTAATTTTGCAGTTACACGTGATGTTTGTCCTTTCTCTATATTTGATTGTTCTAGATTTACTTCAAATCCTTCTATGGTAGGAAAACCACCATCTATAGCTATAGCAACTGGTTTAGATTCTATGGTTAATCCAATTTCCGGTCTATCTACATATGCTCTAATCTGAACAACACCGGCAGAATCGCCGCTAAAGAAGTTCGTGCTTGCTAGCCCGGCAGCATCTGTCAATACAGAAGTAGGAAGTACGCCTTCACCGCCACCAGGTCCAGTTGCAACTTCGAAATTAACCTGGATCTGATTCTCTATATCGATACTTCTACCTGATGAGTCACGTACTACGAATGTAATTACTGAATTTGTGATACCACCAGTTTCAGCTACATTTAGTCTAGTTTCAGAAATAGTTTCAAGTTCTATTACAGCAGCTCCCTCCGAAGGTCCTGAGATTTCTACGTTAGAGGAGTTTCCAATTACATTTAGTGTAGTTTCCTGGCCAGATGGTGATTTAACAATTATAGGTATGATAATATCTCCGTCATCTGAACCGAAATATTGTAAGACGAAACTGAAATCTGTTACACCGTCGCCAGTAACAGTAGCATTAGGAACAGTTATACTTGTATTTCCATCTACATCGTAGCTGTCATCTGCGGTGTCAACAACTCGAATAGTTGTTCCTTTTGCCATTGGGCGCCCACCAATATCAGTAACTGTGAAGTCAAATCTCTGAGACTCACCTTGTTGTATTGAAAAGGTTGAAGGACTTACTGAAATAACTGCATCACTGGCCGAGCAAACAACAGGTAATTGAGCAGTGATTTCCTGATTATTTTGATCAACGGTACGAGCTGTAATAACCCCGCTACCCAAATTGCCATCACACCAGAAAGAAACTGGAACTTCACCATTTTCATCACTTTGATTCCCATTTGAACCTTCAATCGAACCGATGGTGGTATTGAAATATACCGCTGTTCCAGGTTTTACCGGGTTACTAAACTGATCAACCATCTTCGCAATAATTGTACTTTCCTGTGAATTACTGCTTTCCAGATTTGTCTGATCGGATGTTAGATAGAATCCATCCTGAGTTGGGAATCCACCATGAATAGTTATTGCAACAGGGGAGGAGGTAATGGTTAGATTTACATCGGTTCTAACAATTTCGGCTTGAATTTGAACGACACCGGCTGATTCACCAGCAAATAAACTCGATCTTGCAATTCCGGCTGCATTGGTTCTTACCGTTTCTGGAATAATGCCTTCGCCTCCATTTGGACCGGAAACAATTGTAAATGTAACGTCAACTGCGTTATTTAAATCTAAGTTTCTACCAGATGAATCCTGAACCTGAAAAGTAAAAGTGCTGTTAACATTACCACCTGTTTCTCTAATATTGAGAGTAGTAGGGGAAATAGTGAGTAATTCAATCGTTGCGGCTCCTTCCGACGGCCCTGAAACTTCATCACCCCCATCTCCACCATCGCCGCCATCTCCAGTATCGATAAGTGAAAGTTGAATAGGTTGATCCAAAGATATTTCTAATCCTCCTGAAACTGGGACATCAACACTTCCATCTATATAACCAGATTTTCGGATTGAAATATTTAAAGTAGGGGATTCTGTGACAGTTAAACTGAATGAAAATACGCCATTTTCATCAGTTACTTTTGCTGTTCCTGAGAATTCTGTTGGAGATGTAATTTCTACAATTGCCTGGGATATTGGATCACCTGATGTTGCATCGATGACAATACCTGTTACAGTAACATCATTATCAGCACTGGTTGATTGGCAACCTAAGTACACCGAAAAAGAGAGTATTATTAGAAAAAAGAATTGAGCTGCTCGTTTCATACTTTTTTTGTTTTTAAGAGAAAAGAACGGTAAATCAGTTACAAAACCGAATTATTGGATACTACATATATCTACAGTAGTAATGCAATGTACAATATCTAAATACTTTATATTAATTAGCGGATTTTAATTCTGGCTCAGGCACATACTTCCATACCAAAATTGCCGTCAGAATTATTGTTATCGCACCAAATAGGGTATTTGATAAATATCCAGCATACTCAAACATTGGACCTGCAAGTAACCCAGCTATTCCTGTTCCGATATTACCTATTGCAACCAAAAGACTCATTAAAGAACCTCTATTATTCGATTGCACGAGTTCACTAGATAGCGCCTGAAATGGACTAATACGCATTGCAATCAGTAACATTGCCAGAGGGAAAACAATGAAGACAACCCAGAAGTCTACTACCACAAATGTTGTAAGTGCCATCAATACTGCAAGCCCAATGCATGACCAAATTATCATATTCTTTCTTCCAATTTGATCCGATAGTCTTCCAGCTCTTGGCCCAGTAATCGCGTTCATTACACCACCTGCTAAAAAGACTAGCCCAATTTGTGATTCAGAGACATTAAACTCATTAACCAACCAAAATGTGAGATATATAATGTAAATTGATAGACTTAAAAACATTAATAAGTAAGAGAAAGCGACTGCTTTTATATCAGTATTTCTTAGCAGTTCTCGATATTTTATAAAAGTTCCTCTTATTGTAATTTTTGATTTTTGCAAAATTACATCAGGTTGGGGTACATAAAGAAGAATTAAGAAGAATGTGAACCCCATTATTATACCGAATAACATAAAGGGAATTTTAAAACCAAATTCTTCTGCAAGTATTGTCCCTATAGGAATTCCCAATATTTGACCCATTGCAATACCACTCATTATCCATCCATTTGCCCAACCTCTTTTTTCATATGGGAAATAGTCACCTACGTACGAAACTGCGGCTCCACTTAGAATACCTCCTGCCATTCCAGTTGCTGCTCTAAGCATTAATAAAGACGAAAACGTGTTAGCCACTCCGTGCAATAACAGAAATAAGGTCATACCAGATGTGCCAAATAGTAAAATTCTACGCCGACCTACCTTATCGGAAATCGGACCGACCATAATAGCACAAATACCCAACATAGTTGCATATACAGTTACAAGATTACCAAGAAACTTATCATCTGTTTGAAGCTCTGCACCTATTGTTGGAAGAATAGGGGCTATTATCATCACTTGGCTACTGGCAGCAAATACGAGTAACCAAAGAGGAAATATTATAAAATAGGGACTGCCCTTATCTTTCATTTAATATTGCCGATAAGGTAGTGAAGAGAGTAAGAATCATACAATTTGATGTTACTAGAATTTAATATGAATTATTCAATAATGTTTTGTTAGTTTGTAACATCATCTACAATTACTACTCATAGTAATAGTGTAATATAATCGGCTAAGAATATTCTAATTTTGTTTTAAAAGAGTATTTCTGAACTTGGTTTCAAACATAAAAGTTTTAAATAAACAATAAATAAAACCTAGGAGATCATCATGGGTCAACAACAATTACTTCTCGTAATTCTAGTAACAATTATCGTTGGTATCGCTACAGTAGTAGCAATCAACACTTTTTCAAGTGCTGCAGATTCAGCTAACCTTGACGCTGTTCGTCAAGATTTAGCTCAAATTGCTTCATCATCACAAGCTTATTACATCAAGCCAACTATGCTTGGTGGTGGTGGTAACACATTCTCTAGCATGACATTTAATCAGATTACATTCCCGTCTGATTCAGTATTTAACTCAGGTTTATCTGCTGCAAATGCTAATGGTACATATGTAATGGCTGTTGCTGCTCAAACAGTTACTGTAACTGCAACTCCATCAAGTGGTGCTGTTACAAGTATTGTAGCAACAATTACACCTGACAATATGAGCCAGGTAACTAACCAGTAAGTATTACTTATTGAATAGATTTAAAGCTTCCCTATTATGGGAAGCTTTTTTTTTAATACCATTAAAGGGTAGATAAATGGGCCAGCAACAATTAATGTTAATGATGATTGTCACAGTAATAGTTGGCATCATGACTGTTGTGGCTATCAATATTTTTAGTGATGCCCGCGATGAAGGCGTGAAAGATATTATACGCCAAGATCTTCTCGAAGCGGCCACAGTTGGGCAAATGTATTACAAAAAATCCTCGATGTTGGGTGGTGGTGGAGAATCTTTTATAAACATCACATTATTTGATATTCAATTAGATACTGCGAATGCAGTAACAGCATTTGAAATTACAGAAGCCTCCGCTAATTATTTTAAACTTACAGCAACTCCATTTAGTGATGTTGAAGCATTTACCGCTGTTGTTTATGTTGATCAGGTAGTTTGGGAATAAATTTAAACTGACTAATTATGGCACAATTCCGTCTAAAAGCTGTATCACAAAAAGGTAAAGTTGTACAAACTGAATTTGAAGCATCTAATAAGAAAGATGCTCAGATTAAAGTTGATCGTCTATCAAAAACAAATGGGTTACGGATTCAGGCGTTAGACCAAAAATCAACGTTTGTCTACAAGGTAAAGAAAGGCGGTAAAAAAACTATTTCCGGTGAACAGGAAGCCTACAATAAAGAAGAACTCGAACGTGCTTTAATTAAACTCGGCTACCAGGTAGTCAGTATTAATAAAAAATTATTCAATTTCTCTGGCGGAGTACCAATGGGAGAAGTTGTATCATTTATTAGTTTATCTGCTGATTTATTAAAACAACAGCTTACATTTGATGAAATTCTAAATTTGCTTATCGAGGATACAACCAATAAGCGAATGAAAGAGGTGATAAAGGAAATCCAAAAAGATTTAAAAGAGGGTAAAGAGGGTTCGCAGGTTTACGGTAAACACGAACCAATTTTTGGGAAATTTGCAGCATACATGTTAAGTGTTGCATCTACTTCTGGTAATATGGCTCTGGTATTTGAAAGCACCGCAAAGTTCCTCGAGAGGGATGCCGAATTCAAAAAGAATCTAAAACGATCACTAATGATGCCAGCAGTTACTGTAATAGCTGTAATTGGGGTAGTTTTGTTTTATGTAGGGTATATTTTCCCTTCAACGGCTGAATTATTTGTAGAAATGGGAATAACATTACCGCCTATGACTCAAACAACGTTGGATTTAAGTTACTGGTTACGAGATAATTGGGTAATGATGTTAGTAACTTTTTTAGCTCCAATTGTTTTTATAATCTACTTCGTCAATACAGCAAGAGGAAAATTGATTAT
Organism: Balneolaceae bacterium; assembly: GCA_965229525.1. GTDB lineage: Bacteria > Bacteroidota > Rhodothermia > Balneolales > Balneolaceae > HXMU1420-13. The sequence goes on along the minus strand of OZ245886.1, from coordinate 3,428,275 downwards.
CGATAGGATTATGATAAAAATACCGGTGATAGGTGATTTGCTTCATAAAACAAGTATCGAAATCTTTTCAAGAGTATTTTACACACTATATAGCGGTTCTGGTCAAAATATTGAAGTAATTCGTGTTGCATCTGAGGCATGTAGAAATACCTACATGGAAAAACAGATTAAAGAAGTTGCTATCAAAAAAATGTTGAAAGATGGTGCGGGCCTTATTGAGAGTATTGAAGAAACGGGTGTATTTACTCAAACAGCCATAAGTAGATTTCGATTAGGCGCAGAATCGGGGGCATTACGTGAAAATGCCAAACAACTTGCTGAGTACTATGAAATCCAGACTACATATAAAATGCAATCAGTTATTGATACTATAAATTTGTTTATAAATTTATTTATTATGGTCGCACTAATTAGTATCACAGTTGTATCATCTGAATCAGCGGTTATCAAACCAGACGCAGGCATTTAAAATCACTATCATAGTATCACATTATGGGTAAAATCAATATTCGAAGGCATATTGGCGATATCCTTGTGAGGAAAGGGGTTGTAGCTTCCGATCAGCTGGAACAAGCGCTAAAAATTTTAGAGGAAGAACCCGAAGGTAGCTCCAGAAGACTCGGCCAGATATTATTCCAGGATATTGGATTAAATAGGCACATTATAATGCGTGAAATCTCTAAAGTTTACGCATTTCGGGAAGTCTTATCTGATATTGATTTAGTGCCTGATGAAATTATTGAAACTATTAAAAAAAATGTTGAGCGCCTTCCTGAAGATACTATCGATGAATTAGTTCATCATAAAGCTATTCCATATCAGCAGACAAATGGCTCTCTAACAATAGCAGCTGCTGATCCTTCCGATCCTCAGATACAGTCAATTATCAATAAGTTAAACTTTAAGCAGACTGAGTTAGTATATTGCAATTATGATCTTGTTGAGCAAATTCTGGGCAAAGTTTATGAGAGGAAAAACGAGTTCCTAGATTTACTGGAAGAAATTGATTACGAAGAAACTAACATTGAGACAGACGAAGAAGAAGTTGATGAGGAAGAGATTGATGCTGAGATTAACCAAAGCATGCTCAACTCTTTGGTCGAGGGTATGTTGGTGGAATCTGTTCGTCAAGGGGTTTCGGATTTACACATCCTACCAAGTGGACCAACTTCGACGGATATTAGGTTCAGGATAGATGGTAAACTGCAGCTTTGGTATCAGCAGAAGAATGTTAAGCCCGAGGCTATTTCAGCGGTAATTAAAGATAAAACACGTAATGTGGATAGATTCGAGCGCGATTCTTCTCAAGATGGTTTTATTCAGCGTGTAATTGACGGTTATAATATCCGTTACCGTGTATCTATTATGCCGATTGTAGGAAACCAATATGATAGAAAATTTGAGTCTATCGTAATACGGATTCTTGATGATAGAAAAGTAATTCGGGACCTCGATCTATTAGGTTTGCAGAAAGTTGCAAAAGACAACTTTGTTAAATCAATTCAACAGCCTTCTGGTATCGTAATTATTACTGGACCAACTGGTAGTGGTAAATCAACAACCCTTGTTGCTGCACTGTACTATGTAATTGATCCAACTAAAAACGTACTTACAGTTGAGGAACCGGTAGAATATATCATTGAAGGGGCAAGACAGTTAAAGATCTCTACATCAATGACTTTTGATCAAAGTATTCGAGGTATTCTGCGTCATGATCCTGATATTGTACTAGTAGGTGAGATACGTGATTTAAAGACCGCAGAAATTGCCATTAAACTTGCAAATACGGGTCACCTAACATTTTCAACTTTGCATACAAACGATGCGCCAAGTGCTGTTTCTCGACTCTTTAAAATGGGTGTTGAACCATTTTTGATTGCGAACGCGGTCAATCTTGTAATGGCTCAACGACTAATTAGAAGATTATGCAAGGACTGTAAAGAAGAATTCACCCCACATCCTGAAGTTGCCAAAGGATTAGGATTTACAGACGATGAAATTGAGACTACGACTTTTTATAAACCGGTAGGTTGTGAAAAATGCAGTGGAAGTGGGTATAAAGGAAGATCAGCAATTCATGAAGCCTTATTTTTCTCGAAAGAAATAAAGCAAATGATTTTAGATGCTGGTGGTGACATTGACGAAGGAGCTATAAAAGATATGGCAACTAGTCAAGGTATGTTGACACTCCGAGGTTCGGGGCGGGAGCGAATTAAAGAAGGAGTTACATCCATTGAAGAAATTATAGCATCTACAATCGAAGATTAGATAACATTTCGGTTTTATTATTGGTGATTTTAACACATATTAAACAATCGTGCTAAACAGTGAGGTTTTATGACGACAAGTACGGAGCCATCGAAGGAGTGGATGGCGGACTACATAAAAAAGTTTTTAAAGGAACCGCCCTTGTTGCTAAAGAATTTTCATTACGAGGATGTACTAGAATTCTTGCAATTAGGTATTGAAGAGAAATTTCAATCAGATGATATTATTCTTAATGAATCTGAGTATGTAAATTCTGCATACTTAGTAGCTGAAGGTAAAGTTGCTATTTGGAAAGATAATATTCAGTTAGCTACTCTTTCTGAAGGGAATTTTTTAGGTGAAGCTTTTTTATTCAGTAAAAATAGTAGGATGGCTAAAGTTACTTCAGAGGGTGAATGCATCTTACTACGATATGAGCGATACGAGGCACTAAACTTTTTTAGAAAAAAGCCCGAAAAACTGTTTAATATATTCACAAAAAATATCATCGAAATTCAGCAGCGGAAGATTAGTAATATGAATATTCAATTATTGAATCTTAAAAAACGATTACTAAATGATTCGAACTGGTAATAATTATGCCAGTACTTATATTGAATTTTTGTACAGATTTTTCGTAACAAAACTTATTTAATTTTATCTATTATTTCCCATGTGTTTGTGGGATAAATAATGGCGGCAATTGATTTAGATAAAATATCGGGGCTAATAAAGCCGATTATAGATCGCATTCCAAAAACTGCGCGAGGTCCCGAGTTGCATCAAAGAATTGGGGATTTAATAGAAGACGCAGATATATCTTTACGTGTAGATCTTAAAGAAGCATTAGATTCATTCTTGATCAATATGATCAGAATCAATGCCTCAGATATTGATTTGGGAGGTCCAGGGTGTGCCGGAAAAATTTGGTACCGCGTTTTTGGCGATAAAAACCCCTTAAAGCTTTCAAACAAGATTCCCTTTTTGGAAACTGATGTGTTGCTTCATAATATTTTATTAGCAACACAGAGAAAAAACCTACTTGAGAAAAAAAATCTCGATTTTTCCTACTCTATCAATATTGGTAATGGTAAAACACAACGTTTTCGTGCCGATATGTATTTTGATCTTGATCATCTCGGTTTAAATATGAGAAAGATCGATAATATCATAAGACCATTTAAATCTTTAGGTGTCCATGCAGAAGTTGCTAAAGCTGTAAGCCTGAAATATTTTAAGTATGGTCTTACATTAGTAACCGGTATTACCGGTTCGGGTAAGTCATCTACGTTAGATACCATTATCGATGCAAATAATAGAACTGTTGACGCTCACATTGTAATAATTGCTTCACCTGTTGAATTAATTCATGAACCAATCAGGTGTGTAGTTCGTCATAGAGAAATTGGTAGCGATGTTCATTCATTTAAAGACGGTGCAATTCAAGCCCTTCGTCAGGACCCCGACATCATTGTTATTGGCGAGCTTCGAGATCCAGAAACGATAATGACGGCATTAGAAATAACAGATTCTGGTCATAAAACTTTTGGAACATTACATACATCTTCGGCAATGGAAAGTATCGAAAGAATTCTAGGCGAAATGCCAACCGAAGAACAAAACCGTGTTCGAGCACGTCTGGCTGATGTACTAACATGTGTGATTAGTCAAAAATTAGTACCAAGTTTAGATGGTAAGCGCGTACTAGCAAAAGAGGTATTATTAGCAAATGCATCGGTTCGTGCGGCCATACGAAATAATAATATTGGGGAAATTTACCAGATGTTGATGGAAGGTCGTGAAAAGGGTATGAACACGATGGAGCAAGACTTAAAACGTTTGTTCGACGAAGGAAAGATTTCAAAAGAATCTGCGCTTAACTATTCCAATAACAAAACAAAGATGGTTCAACTGTTAAGTGAGGTTAGTTACTAATGGCATCAGGTAAACTATATACTGGAATAAGTTTAGAAGCTGAGAGTCTAAAAATTGCGGTCATCCGGATAAAGGATAAGAAAGTGCAGCTAGTAAGCGTGGATAAAATCACTCTACTAGAAAAGCTTGATACCCCCGTAGAAGAAGATTTAAGTGGAGATTTATTTGGAGAATTAGAGACAAGTGATGATGTATTTGATCTGGATTCGGCTTTAAATGATGATTCAGATGAGATAAATATCGAAGATGATATTCTTGGGGAATTAGATGATGATCTTTTAGGAGAAATCGGAGACGATTTAGATCTAGAAATTGACGAACTAGAGGCGGGTGATGAGATCGTAGATGTTGATATGATTGATGAAACTGAAGGTCCCGTTTCAAACGAAATTCAACTTTATAATTTTGTAAGTTCACTCAATGCTAAGCGTGTTGATTTAGGGCTTAATATTCCTGCCGGTACTGCAATATTTCAGGTTCTCAAAGATGCTGATTTCTCTGAAGTAAAAAAGAAAGATCTAAAAGTTATCATCGACGACCGGTTAGAAGCACTTTATGGTGAACCTAAAGCCGAGGACTACTATTCCTATGGAGTTCGTGATGATGGTGCTTTAGTACTTTCCAGTATTGATGAAGATTCCAAGTTACTTTCATTAGTTGATCGAACTCAGACCCTCTATCGAGGAAAGATTTTTATAGGAGAGATATTGCCAGATGAATCAATTCTTCTGGGCATGGTTAAAGCTAATTATGAACTTGAGGATGAGAAAATCACCTGTGTAATCCAGTTCTCTGAGCTTAATTGCCGTGTTTTGTTTTTAAAAGGAGAACGACTTTGGTTAGTGTCTCCAATAATTACAGAAGGAGTGAGATCACGTAAATTTTTGAATACGGTTTTTTCAAAAATTCTATTCCAACTCGATACTGGGGAAGTTCCAAATTTAGATCGCTTGATCATTTGTAATAACTCACTTGGTGAAGAAGGTATCTCGTTCTTTAAAGAGCGTTTTCCGGATGTAGAGGTATCCGAATTTGAGTTTTCTGAAGAACTTTTTGATCCACAGGATCATACACTCGATTCAATTTCTGCCTTTACAACAGCAATTGGTATCGCATGGGCTTCTTCAGGATTTAAGAAAGAGACTTTCAATAAAATATCCTTCCTTCCAAAATATGTTATTGATCGTCAAAAGATTTTTAAATTGCAATGGCATGGTATGCTGTTACTTTTACTAATTATGGCTTCTTTTCCAACGATAAATGCATTTTGGCAAAGAAGTTTTTCGCAGATCAATATTCTGGAAAATGAAATAGCAATTGTTGATACACAACTTCAGTCATACGCTCCAACGGTTAATAATTTTAACAGAGTAAACAGTTTGTTAAGTCAAATCCAAGACCAGCTGGTATTGATGAATACACTTTCAGAAAATTCAATTACATGGTCGGTTAATTTGAATTTAATTAATTCTGGGGTAGATGAAATTGGAGGGGTTTGGTTACAGGCAATTACACCAGGAGACACGCCTAACACGTTGAATATTCAAGGAATAGCACGTGATAGAACTAGAGTTTCTGCTGTTGCTGAGTTATTCGCCGATGCAACATTGTTAGATGTAACAAGATCAGTTATCCGAGATGTTGAAGTTTATAATTTCAGCTACTATGTAAATAAAATTGTAGAAGACACGGATGTTTACACACCTCAGAACTTACAAGGACTGGGGGATCTCACCGGAGAATAATGTCGTACGCCATACGAAATACTATCATTCTTCTTGTAACTCTTTCTATAATTTTAGGGATTGGATTCTCATATTCGAAGTTCTTCCTAGAATCAAAAATAGACGATTTACAAAATAGTTTAGTCACTAAACAAAACGATCTTAACTCAAAGCAAGATATAAATACTCAGTTTACTGAACTAAATGAGCGCTATGAGGCTGCATTAGAAGTAATGGGTAATTACGATAAGATTTTATTCCCAACTAATAAACCGGATGATGTTTATGATTTCCTAAATCAGGTAAATGCAGCTGGTGGCTATCAAATTAATTATGACTTCATTTATTCCGATTCACTACCTAATAACGAGTATGGTATTATTCAATCGTCTATTGCTGGATTTGGAGATTATGAAGCATTAACCACTTTTGTAAATAGAATTGAGCACAGCCAGCTACTTAATAAGGTTAATAATCTCACCATTTCACCAGCAAGGCAAGAAGACGATCTTAGAATGGTCAATTTTTCATTTAACCTTGAGAGTTATTACGAAAAAACATCATTATTTGATTCTTTAAATACAGAATTTACAATTTTACAAGACGAAAATATCTCTACATATAATCCAATTTATCCTTTAATTCAACCAACTGTTGCTTCTAATATTGAAGGTTTAACCGACGTGAAATCGTCTCGATTAATTGGATTAACAAAAAGCCGGGTATTTCTCAGAAATCAAACCGGCAGAATAGTTTCCCTTAAAGTGGGAGACCGAGTTTATCTTGGTAGATTATCTTCCATTAATTTGCAAAATAATACTGCAACATTTAATCTAGATTTAGGCGGCATTGCAGAAGTAGTTACCCTGGAGGTAGTTCGATGAAATCACATCTACAGCATATAATTAAATGTATACGGAAGTCTATCCTGCTAGGATTGTTTCTCTCCGTTTTGGGGTCTGGTTTAACCTATGGCCAAGATCAGTACCCAAGAGAATTTACAAATCCTGATGAAATTGTTGCTTTCGATAGAAGTACATCATATCAGGAAGCTATTGAAGTACTTAATCAATTCTTTCAGGAATATCGAAACAAATTTATTGTAGATCAGACCGGTACGGCTGGCGAAATTGGAGTGAGTTTACCAGCAATGCATTGGGAAGATGCTTTAGCATTTATTCTTCGGCTAAAAAATCTAGCATTGATTGAAGAACAAGATTACGTAGAAATTGTAACACAAAGTTCATTGGTTCAGGTTGAAGAAGTTTCCGGTGGTACTACCAATCAAGCGAGTGGGGATATCAACCTCACTACACGTGAAGTAAGAATTAATGCCACTTTCTTTGAAGGTAACAGGAGGGCTCTGCAAGAAATAGGTGTAGATTGGTCTACGTTACGTGGAAACGTGCCAGCCGACTTAAATGAAATCGTTGCAGGTGAAGGAGCAAACCCCGATGAAGGTGTACCAAATTCTACTTTTACTGATCAATTTGTATCTGTAAACTCATTTAATGCATCATCGGTTTCGCAGAACGTATTTAATGCACTTGTAAATTTTGGTCCCTTTGGTGAAGGGGATAATCAGATAAGTGTACAGGCTCTATTTAGTGCATTTGAAGCAGATAACCTTGGAGAAGTTTTAGCCACTCCATTCACTAAAGTAGTGGATGGGCAAGAAGGTCGAGTACAGGTTGGTCAGGATTTCAGTATCAAACAAAGAGATATTGCGGGTAATGTAACCGATCAATTTTTCAGTACAGGAACCATTCTAATTGTAACTCCAACGGTAATTGAGATAAATGATACTTCATTCATTCACCTGGAAATTGATGTAGAACGATCATCAGCACAACCTGATGTTGTTAGTACTATTATCAATAAACAAGAAGCTTCTACTCAGGCATTATTATTAGACGGAGAGGCAACATTCTAGAATCAGAAAGAGCACTGATGAGGAGTGGGTTAGATATGGTTTTCCAGAATAACCTGATAAGTACATCAGAATCGATGGAAGACCTATTAACGGAAAATGTTGATGAACCGGTAGAGGAAACCATACAAGAAGCGTCAAACCCAGAGGAAGAAATCGCTGAAGAAACCCCAGTAGAATCGGTTGATACTTCTAATGAAAACCCAACAAATGCCTTAGAAATGGATATGGGCGAAGAAGACGTTGTAGAAGATTCAATACCGGAAACTGACCCTGATACACTAACATCAGAACAACAATTGTTAGCTGAAGAGTTAAGCCTACCGGTAGAAAATCCTGAATTAATGGTTGTAGTCCCCAGAGCATTTAGTCTAAACGAGTATTTAACAAAAAAAGAGAATGGGGATGCTGAATTAAAGCTAGATGATGAAGTATCTGAATTAAGGTATTTTATAATTGGAGGCTCATTTATCGTTAAGAATAATGCTAACCGGTTTTTTGATACGCTTACTTCAGAGGGATACCAAACACAGGTGTTATTTCACCCTGAATCAAGATTTAATTATGTAGCCTACCAAGGTTTCCAAAACTTTGAAGACGCAGTTTCTTACTTGATGAACATACGTGAAGATGTGAATTCTGACGCCTGGTTGTTTACGCTACCAACTGAGTAATTAAACAGAATATTTCTCGATAAAATCGATTGAAATCTTATTGAATACTCGTGGTTTTTCGACATTACATACATGACCACAGTTTTCAATCACTTCTAGATAGGAGTACTCATGCTGTGCGACTATTTGTTGAACTGGTGGCAAAAACATATAATCTTCACTCCCCATAACATACAGTGTAGGTGTTGAGATTTCTTTCTCCTTGAAATATCGTAACAACGGATTAACTGAATTTGTTAATTTAAACCATCGTAAAAATTCTTTCTGATAGAGTTTTTTTGCCTCTCGAATAAATAGATTTCTAGCATTTGCATGCCGTTTCCTTGGCATGATTATCCAGGCAAAAAAGCGATATAACCACATATAGGGCACAAATTTTTTGAATGTATTTCCCAAAAAAACTAGAAGTCTTGAGCGTACATTCAATCGTGTAATAGCACCACAAAGAATAGCAGATTTTACCCGCTCTGGCGCTATTTCACTTAAGTTACGTATGATAATTGTACCCAATGAGACGCCAATGAAATGTGCTTTTTCGATTTTTAGATGATCAATAACTTCTAGCACATCCTTACTGATATCATCAAATGTATATTCCTGTTCGTAATAAAGTTGAAGCGCATCTTTGGATTTCCCATGACCTCTTAAATCAACTAATACAACATTAAAAACTGCTTTAAAAGCTTTTAACTGCTGAAACCAAATAGATGAGCTGCCTCCTGCACCATGCACAAAAACTACCCAATCTTTCTCAGGATTCTTTTCATATGTTTTATAATAAAGCACTCTTTGTGATAAATTTGCGAATGATCGTAATGAATTTATATACTCCTAATGTTAAGGTAACAGAACACCTCTATCATACATAATGATCAATAAAAACTACGCAGAATGAGTGTTACCAACAATTACATATCTCCAACAAAAATAGGCGAATTATTAATTCCGGGTCATAAATATTCTGTTAAAATTGCATCAAACAGAAAAGAAATTGAAAAAGCGTTAAAACTTAGGTTCGATGTTTTCAATATAGAATTGGGTGAAGGGCTTGATGAATCGTATAAAACCTTAATGGATGAGGATATATATGATGCTCAATGCCATCATCTTTTAGTTATTGAAAATGCGTCTGATGAGGTAATCGGTACTTACAGAATGCAGGATAATAAAATGGCTCTTGCTGGAAATGGTTTTTATACGGCTAATGAGTTTGATATTGATGCATTTCCAAAAGAAATAATGGATGATGTAGTTGAGTTGGGTAGGGCATGTATTCACAGAGATCATCGAAGTGGACGGGTACTCTATTTACTTTGGAGGGGACTGGCAAAATATCTTCAATTATCAGGCAATAGATATTTATTTGGATGTTGCTCTATAACAAGTCAAAATCCGGCTGAAGGAGTAGCTTTTCAAAGTTATTTGCGTGAGTCTGGGTTTGTTCACGAATCAATCAATCTGAATGTAATGCCAGAGTTTGAATGCGCCTCGTTAGCTCCTCATTATAAATTTGATGATGAAGTGAAGTTACCCCAACTTTTCAAGCTATATATGGACATTGGCACAAAGGTTTGTAGTCCACCAGCCTTAGACAAAACATTTAAAACCATCGACTTTCTAATTTTATTAGATAAAGAGTCCTTATCAGAGCAATCTAAAGCACTATTTTTGAGATAGATTTCATACTTTTTAGTATGGAAAATTTTAGAGCAACTATCAGGCTCATTCGGTTTTTGTTGTCTACATGGTTTTATCATTCTGTGATACTTCTGGGTAATTTATTTGCAAAGTTTGGATTGAATAATACACCCCTGAATTCATCTGTGCGTATGAAATGGGCTAAATCAGCCTTACATATTTTCAATATAAAGCTAGAGGTACTTGGAACGCCTCCAAACCCACCATTCTTTCTGGTTTCTAATCATTTAAGCTACATAGATGTATGGGTATTGTTTGCAACTGCAAAAGGTACTTTCATTACAAAAAGTGACGTGAAAGATTGGCCAGTTGCTGGATTTGTACTATCAAGTTCGGGAATGATATTTGTTAATCGAGATAGAAAAGCGGATGTAACAAGAGTAAATCAAGAGATTTCTAAAAATATTACCAAAGATCAGGGGGTATTTTTATTTCCAGAGAGCACAACATCCTCTGGCAAAGAAATACTACCTTTTAAATCTTCTTTATTTCAATTTCCCGCAACCCAGGGAATTGAAGTTACGTCAGCGGCTATCACCTATAATTGTGAAGATCCTAGTGTTAAAACATCATCTGAAATATGTTGGTGGGAGGATATTTCGTTTCCTACACACTTTTGGAACTTATTGAAGATCAAACAATTTAGCGCTACAATTACCTACAGCGATCAAAAACTTGTACATTCCAATCGAAAAAATCTGGCTTCAACAACTTATGGTATTATTCAAGATATATTTGAACCGGTAAAACAACCTGAACATGCAGAATCAACTAGCAGCGCTACAGTCTAATATTCATTTTATACAGCAAGGAATTGAGTTGTTAACTTCGGTTAGTGATGATCTTTATACTAAGAATAATGGTCCATACAATAAAAGTGGGATTGGTCGTCATTTCAGGCATATAATTGAACATTATTTAAGCTTAATTGATAATGATTTTGAAGGTCTCATCGACTATGATGCAAGAGATAGAAACTTAAGACTCGAAAGCGATCGAGAGTTTATGATTGAATCTTTATATGGTGTAATTACTTCCTTAAATACTTTAAATCTTGATGTATCAAAACTAGATCAAAGAATCCAAGTAAGAAGTAATGAAGGTATAGGTGAAGAAAATACGCCATTGAGCGAGTCAACTATTCGAAGGGAATTGCAATTCTTAATTAGCCACACTGTTCACCATTATGCGTTGATAGGGTTAATACTCGAAACTCTTGGTTTTAAACCATCCGATAATTTTGGGGTCGCACCTTCAACTTTAAAATACGAGCAGCAGAAGCAGGCTGTAGAAAAAGCGTCTTAATAACTTTCACCGATTGAATACATCCGGATATAAACCATTTTATTATTCGAAATGGATGCTTTTCCCATTGGGATATCTAATTCTCTTAGTGATATCGCATTTCATTCCTGATACTCAATTACATTCAAAAAAAACAAATGGTTCGGTTTCTGACTATAACAATCATGTGCTATTTATTGCCGATCCATTATTAAGCAATGAACTCGAATTATCGACATTAAAAGAGAACAATAATTATAGCATTCTTTATGTCGATAATAATTCATATCGAGTAAATGCCAGTAGAATTAAATCTTTTTCCGATTCAACAGGACTGGAATCCTATCATCTAATAGGAGAAGGGATTGGCGGATCGGTTGCCATCCATTTGGCTAACTTTGATAGTGCTAGCGTCTTGTCTCTATCCCTTATCAATGCAAATGGAATAGAAGAACTTGAGCTACTTGGAGGTTATCACTTAAATAATGCGATATATCAGGCAAGACTTATATGGTTTAAGTTTTTGAAAATTTTGGTGCCTCATTTTGGATTAATTCCCGACTTAGATGCCAAAATTATGCGCTCTCGATCACAAATTGCATCAGATCAGCGCTTAATAAGGCAAGTTTTAAGTCACCTATCTATTCCAGTATCAATCTATCATACACCATCCGCAAAAATAAGTGAATCAGTTTCCAGAGAACATCATCGACTGCTACCACAAAGTGAACTTCATATTTTAAATTCAGATAAATGGAAGCCAGTTTTTGATGAATTTCAAAACCGTGTAGATAGTAATCTTGCTATAAACAGATCCATGGTCGCTGAAACTGCTCAACAGGAATCTCTAAAACCATTTAATCCAGCAAATGGTATAAAAGCAGAGGGAAGTGCATTACTATTATTGATGCTTGTTATCATTCTATCCACATTAATTTCAGAAGATTTAACATGCATTGGTACAGGCTTAATGATTGCCCGCGGACTAATTGGCTTCTTTCCCGGAACACTAGCTTGCCTTATAGGGATTTTCTTAGGGGATATTCTACTCTATCTAATGGGAAGATGGTTAGCTTCAAGTACACTACACAGAGCACCTTTAAAATGGTTTATTAATGAAAAAGATATTCAGCTTTCATATCACTGGTTTGAAGCAAAAGGACCAAGTATAATTATAGCAAGTAGATTTATTCCCGGTACTCGTTTCCCTACTTATTTCAGCGCAGGAGCAATTGGGGCAAGCTTCGGGATGTTTATGTTCTACTTCGGTATCGCTTCTATAATATGGACTCCAATTTTGGTAAGTCTCGCTGTGTTACTTGGCCAGGAAATGATTGAATATTTCTCATTATACCAAGATTATGCACTCTGGGTTTTATTGGGAGTATTAACCATTTTATTTCTTCTTTTTAAAGTTGTGATACCATCATTCACCTATAAGGGAAGAAGGCTATTAGTAGGATGGTACAAAAGAAAAAGGCATTGGGAGTTTTGGTCCCCGTTTGTTGTTTATGCTCCGGTTTTAGTCTACAATTTATTTTTATGGATTAAATACAAAAGTATCACACTCTCTACCTTAGCAAATCCGGGATTTAAAGATGGTGGTTTTATAAAAGAGTCTAAAAGTGAAATTTTGGATAAAATTGGACTCAAGAATTCAGTAGCAGTCTATCAAGTGGTGAAGGGAAACTTGCAAGTTGATGAAAAGAAATCGCTTGTCGAAGAATTCATGACCAGTAATCATCTTGAATATCCTATTGTGATAAAACCAGATATAGGGCAAAGAGGTGAAGGTGTTGTAATTCCAAAGAATCCAATTCAGCTTAATATTGAGCTAAAAAAAATCAATAATGATTTCATTGTTCAAAAATACATATCAGGCGAAGAGTATGGTATATTTTATTATCGACTACCACATGATGAAAATGGTAGAATTTACTCTATCACAAAGAAAAACCATTTATGGTTAGAAGGAAATGGAAAACATACTCTTGAGGAATTGATATTACAAGATTCTCGTGCTGTGTGTTTAGCTGAAAAACATTTTGAACAACATGTAGATGAACTTTTTACCGTTCCGGCTGATGGTAAAAAAATCCATTTGGTAGAAGTTGGAACCCATGCTAGAGGATCCATTTTCCTGGACGGAATTCATCTTAAAACGGATCAGCTAGTAAACAAAATTGATGAAATTAGTAAAAGTATTGAAGGGTTTTACTTCGGTCGATTTGATTTAAAAGTTCCAAGTGAACAACATTTGAAGGATGGAAATGAAATAAAAGTGCTGGAAGTGAATGGCTTAACTTCAGAAGCAACACACATCTACGATCCTAAGTACAACTTCTTTTATGGGGTAAAAGTATTAATGAATCAATGGAAGTTGGCGTACAAAATTGCACATCAGGTTAGGAGTCTAAATCCGGAATTAAGTCCGCCAGGACCAATTCATATTCTAAATTTACTTCGTTAATTATTTAAGCGTTTCGAAGCAAAGAATGATTTTAATAAATATTCTGAATCTAACTCTAAAACTCCCTGAATAACTTCCGGTTGATGATTTAATCCTTCATTTTCTAAGATATTCAAAAAACTTCCTCCACACCCTGCTTTAGGATCAGAGGCACCAAATACGACACGGCCAATTTTCGACCAAACTAAAGCCCCAGCACACATTGGACAAGGTTCCAGAGTAACATATAAAGTCGCCTCAGATAAATATTTGTTATCTAACGTGTCGCATGCTGCAGAAATAGCAATCATCTCAGCATGAGCTGTTGGATCTTTTAGTCTTTCAACCTGATTATATCCTTTTCCGACAATCTGATCGTTGTAAACCACAATTGCACCAACCGGAATCTCACCTTCTTCATAAGCTTGTTCTGCCAATTGCAAAGCCTTTGCCATATAGCGCTGATGTACTTGCCAAATTGGTTCGTTAGTTAGGTTCATTTAGTTTGATTGATGGGTGTGTTTTTGTCTACTTTTGAAGCGAATTTTAAAGAACAAGTTTATGCAAAAAGTAGAAGAAAGTATTAAAGAATATTTGCTTGAAAATATCCGAACCATTTCAGACTTCCCAAAACCTGGAATACAGTTTAAAGATATCACAACTTTATTATCAGATAAGAAAGCCCTACAGCTAACTACTTTTTTGCTCACAGAACCTTATTTAGAGAAAGAAGTTGATATTGTCGTTGGTTTAGAATCAAGAGGGTTTTTATTTGGCACAAATGTGGCACACAATTTAAATGCAGGATTCGTACCAGTTAGAAAGCCAGGTAAATTACCTTCTAAAACTATTGGTGAAGAATATGAGCTTGAATATGGTACCGATATTCTGGAAATCCATTCAGACGCTATTCCGAAAGGTTCAAAAGTCGTTATTCATGACGACCTTATTGCAACAGGTGGATCAGCAAAGGCAGCTACAAAACTGGTTCAACGATTAGGAGGAGTTGTAATTGGGTATTCTTTTCTAATGGAACTTAGTTTTTTAAATGGCCGAGAATCTCTAGAAAAAATTGCACCTGTTGAGTCAATAATTATCATTTAACGGAAACAATTTTTTCATCGTGAACTTCTACTCAGTGTAACTATTCAACACAGAGGAGGAGTCATGAAACTATCGAAAGTCACGCTTCTATTTTCAATATTGCTTGTATGTGTTACAGCATGCAACAAAACTCTAGTAATAGAAGATGTAAACTATGCTCAATATGTAGAATCTGTTTTGATTCCTAATGAAGACGGAATTGTGACTGATTATAGGAACAATATTAGTTTTTCAATCAATAGTCTTTTATCAGAGGAACATGGAGAGAATACAAACAGTAATGTAAATGAGATCAGGCTAATTCGAAACCAGCAAGGTTTTTACTTCATCACAGCCGACCAGTTCAAACATGTGTATGTTTTTGAACCAAAGCGGGGGGAATTAAAACTTAAAGAAACCATTGAAATTTCTATTGATGGATTAGAATCCCCCATATTTAACTGGAGAGATCCATACATAGAAATTATTGCTAACAATCGAGAAGAAACACATTTTTTAAACGAAAAAGGGATTGTTTCCGAAAATGAACAGGAGGGAGAGTAATGAAAAATATAGTTTTTATAATAGTGGCGATCATTTTCTTAACCGGATCTATCAGTGCACAACAAAGTGATTATTTGACTATTCAAGAGTTTAAAGAAGAGATTGAGTTATTTAAGCACAAAATTGATAATGCAATAACGTCTCAGCAGTTAGAAAACATTGAACTAGACATTTCTGAATTCCAACAATTCTATGCTGAAAATGAGGAAATTATTAACCGAGCAATTTATCCATCTACCATGGATTCTAAAATTTCCGCACTCAGAGCTACCTTAATAACCAATGAGAACAGATTGCTTTTAATCGAGCATCAAAGAGAACAACTCTTCGAAATGAGCAACAGAATAACTGCCCAACGGAATGAAATAAATAGATTGTACTCGATTACAGATTCCATGAAAACAGAAATTCTGATGTCTCAAGCTAGTGAAGCAAGACTATCTGAGATGATATCAGATTATAGAGAAAGATTAGAGCTTAGAGATCAATTAGTATTCAAAATGATTGATTCGTTAATAATCACGCACGAAAACATATTTTTTAGTCGAATAACAGAAGGTGAAGCACAAAGTTTCAGCATTCCTGGTTCTCAAAATCCCTTAAATTGGATTCAGGCTGTGATAGATGAAAACTTAAATTACACAAAGCATCAAAATAGATTGCTTCAAGTTGAAGACTACATCAGAATGCATTCTATGCAGCAACATTTTGAAAATGTTTGGAAAGAAGTAGGTGATGATTTTGTACGAGTGTATGGTGGAGATCACAAAAACCGAATAGCTCAATCAATTGAAACATCAATTTACGACTGGAAAAATGTTACCACACAAAAAATGTGGACAGCAATCGATCAATACCTGGATATCAATGAAATTGAACTAAGCTCATTTGACAATAGGCAAAGTTTCTATGCTGCATTAGATGCGTTCATAAAAAACGGAAGAGAAATGAGCGAAGATGAATTCTTAACAACGAACGGTTTTAGTGAATATCAAAAAATCGCAGAATTCTGGAACTCAACGTTCAAAAATGATTGGAATTTAATGGCTGATGATAATCGATTATTATCATCAGGTGAAATTTCAATGATTGATGTAGCATTGTCTGAATGGGAAGGTGTTTCACGCCCAATACATCCAATGTTAGTAGCTATTATTTCTATTATGATAGTAAGTTTGATGGGATTCATATTGGTAATGATAAGATCGAAAGCGGTGAGATAACGTTTAAAAGCCGGTTTATGCCGGCTTTTTTTGTATACTATTAAGAAAACGATGCGCAAACTTACCTTTTTAGTTCTATTTCTTATATGCTCGATTCAAGTTGTAGCATTTCAGGCCGACTCAGTTCAAATCGAGGAAACTACTTTGATATTTGTACGACATGCTGAACGCGCAGAAGATGGTACCAGAAATCCACCTATTAGTGAGCGTGGATTAGATAGAGCCAAAAACCTTTCTTTAGTGATTCAAGAAAATGGTTTTAACTTAACAGAGATATATAGTACACCTTACAAGAGAACTCAAATGACCGCTACTCCAACAGCAGAATTATTTGAGTTGGAGATCATAGAGTATGGATTTGATGATCTTGAGAATTGGTTATCAACTTTAATAACTTCGAACTCGGGTAACGTAATTTTAATTGTTGGTCATTCTAATACTACTCCAAGATTGATAAATATGGTATTAGGAGAAGATAAATTCGAACAATTGGATGAACATGATTATGGCGACTTATTTATCGTTCGAACGAACTCTTACGGCTCAGGAAGGGTGGAGGTATCGTCGTTTTGATTATGGGAGAGAGTAGTATTTTCTCAAAGTCCATTCAGTACCAAGTAGCAAAATCACAATTATAAACCAGAATACTGATCTAACAGGAAAATGGTAACTATCAATTGTTATGCTAGTACCATTAAGAAGATTTGCTTGTGATATGGTGTCCCAAATGTCAAGAGCTTCTTCATACACTAAATAATTACCCCCAGTTTCAGATGCTAATCCAGAAAGAAGAGCATCATTTCGTTGGGTATTAATTAACTCTGCGTTAGAGTCTTCAACTAAAAACTCTCCTTCCTGTTCGTCTATTATTCTGGAATCTTTTCTTGCCGTTGCCGTGAATGAATACAATCCTGTATTTAATGCGTCAAGGGTAAGTGAATAATTTCCACTGCCCATATTTGTTAAATTAAACACACGCTCATCTTCACCATCAGCACTTATTAATAGTTCAATAGTTGCATTCGGTTCTGAATTTCCACTTTCATTTATCAAGCTTGCATTAATGATTACTTGTTCTGAACTATTAAAAGACGACTGGGAAGGTGAAATTTTAAGCCTTCTATTATCTGGATTGTTGGATGCCCAACTAATCAAATTGAGAAATAATTGGGAAGCAAAGTTTCGCTCATTCTCACTCGGACTTTGATACAATCTAAACCATCCCCACGATGTGAGATGAGCTCTTCGTAAATCACCACGTTCTGTAATGGCCAGCATAGGGCTTTCAGTCTCAATTCCTTGAAAACCTATGTTTAATAGTGGAGAGGCATCTATTGCTATAAATTCTGTACGTAATGAGGATAAAATCGGTGCGAGTGCCTGATATTGAATTTCATCGAATTCCATTATTGGATGACTTTCCAAAACTGTAGCTGGAAAAATGCTCATCTCAAAAATTTGAGACCCTAGACTCTGTAGAAGTGCGAATTCGTTTTGCTGATTGTTAATTCTTCTGGAATTAGGCAAATCGAGGAATATAGTTGGGATATTAGAAATTGCACTAATTAAATCTAGTGATTGTATTTGCGTTGGATTTCCATGCAATATAATTAGATCCAAATTTTCGAAATCCGGATTTCCTTCTTCTACAAAACTATTTCCACCTAGCCAGGTAACTGTCTGAAGGTTAATGCTTGGATCGGTAGAAAGCAGTGATCGAATAAATTTGACATCAGGGTGTATTTCTGCACTTATATGAAGCACATTGGTTTTACTATCCAGTACATCGATACTAAATGATTGTGCATTATTTTCATCACTCCATTCATCTTCCAGATTCTGAATTTCAACTCTAAATGGAATTAAACCTTCCTCAGACAACTCTATTTCGAATCTCTCGAGTGTAACACTTTCTTCAGAGGTAAATTCAATCGTTCTTTCAACAATTATCTCTCTTTGACTATCCAAAATTTGAAGGATAGTACTGTTTCCTAGAAATCCATTTTGAGCAATTTCTACTTCTACAATATGCCTCGTATCTGTGTACCCCGTAGCATTTGTGATTATGTTATTAATCGTTATATCGCGCACAGACGATGTATCACCTAGTCCGATAGTAAATACTGGAATATCAAGGTTTGCAGCCGTTATAAGTGGATTCCGACCAAATGTAATAATCCCATCCGAAATAAGAACAGCTGCAGTATAGTCCGATTGTAGTTCCTGAATCTGAGTAATTGCATCTATAAAATTACTTGATGTCTCCTGATAGGTGAGGGAATCAAAGGTCTGTATTTGTTTTGTAGAACCTCCTAATGTGAAATAGTCAATTTCAACCTGATCAGGTTTTGTTTCAAAAAGCTCGTTAAGTAGTTCTGTGTAATCAGATAACCCGGCATATACCCCCTTATTAATGGCTACACTTTCCGAATTATCAAGCATGAATAATAATCGTGGGTTCTGATCTACTAATTGGGATGAAAAAAAGAAAGGATTTAACACTAACAGCATGATCAGTAAAAAAGTTACCGAACGTAACACAGTTAGAATTACCTTTATCGGTGCAGATAGCGATTTCTGATTTCTATAAGAAAGGTATGCAAGGAGTACTAATGCTATTGCTAAGGCAAATATAAATAAAGGAGTGAAGGCACTCTGAAATCCTTGAAATTCCAATCTTTAACTGACTTAATGAACGTCGTTAATTAAACGTTCAATTAATTTGATAGTTGTGAAGCCTTCTGCTTCGGCGGCATAGTTATTAACAATTCTGTGTCGAAGTACGGGTTTTGCTAAAGCACGAATGTCTTCTTCAATAACATTGTATCTGCCTTGAGAAAGGGCTCGCGCTTTACCGCCAATTATTAAATATTGACTTGCACGTGGTCCCGCTCCCCAACTCATGTATTTTTTTATATAGTCGGGTGCCAAATCAGAGTCTGGTCTCGTCATTCCAACTAATTTGACTGTATAATCGAGCACACTATCTGGGACTGGCACTTCTCTTACCAAAGCCTGCAAATCTTTGATTTTCTGTTTATCCAGAGTTGGATTGATAATAGTTTTTTTACCTGATGTTGTTTGGCTTACAATTTCTTTTTCTTCTTCAAAACTTGGGTAATCCACCCAAATATTAAACATAAAACGATCTAATTGAGCTTCAGGAAGTGGGTACGTTCCCTCTTGTTCTATAGGATTTTGTGTGGCTAAAACGAAAAAAGGAGTATCTAAATCATAGGATGTTCCAGAAGCGGTAACATGATATTCTTGCATACCCTCAAGTAAAGCAGCTTGAGTTTTTGGAGGCGTTCGGTTGATTTCGTCAGCAAGGACGATATTTGCAAAGATCGGACCTTTGATAAATTTAAATTCCTTAGTTCCCTTATCGATATTTTCTTCTATAACTTCAGTCCCCGTTATGTCACCTGGCATTAAATCGGGAGTAAACTGTATTCTGTTGAAACTAAGATTTAGTGAATCCGCTAACGTTCTGATGAGTAATGTTTTAGCTAATCCTGGTACACCAACAAGCACACAATGACCTTTCGAAAAAAGGCTAATAAGTAGTAGATCAATAATATCTTCCTGACCAATTACTGCTTTATGGATTTCAGTTTTTATTTGGTCGTATGCCTCCTTGAATTCGTCAGCTAATTGTACAGGGTCTTTTATTTCATCGCTCATTAATTACTCTCCATATTTGGCATCGGAATTCTATATTCGATATAAACTTCTGATTTCAATTCATCAATCCAGCGTGAATATTCTTCTACTTGCTTACGTTGCAATGCAATACTTTTCAATCGCTCATAATCTTGATCCATATTCGCAACGTGTTCCGGTATTTGTTGATCAAGTCGAACAATTCGGTAGGCTTTGCCACCAGTCATTAAATTAAATGGTCGTGGATCTGAAATACTACCAATCTCATCCATCAACAAAACAATTCTGTATAAAGCAGGATCCAGACGATTTAATGGAATGAGTCGCTCTCGTGTTTGAGGATCTAAGATTTTTCCTCCTGAAACCTTCGTTACCGGATCTTCAGATCGATATTTAGCCATCACTGAAAAATCTATATCAGAAATCGTTTCTACCGAGTCTTTGATTTCAACAAGTCTATTTCGTGCATAATCATCATCCAGTTGTTCAGCATTTACATTCAAGAGGATATGACGTGTTTCGATTTGATCTCCAACTCTTCTAATAAGTTCTATAATATGAAAGCCAAACTCTGTTTCTACAACTTCTGAAATTTGGCCAGGTTGCAGGGCAGAGGCAGCTGCTGAATATTCACTAACTAATTCGTTAAGTCCCATCATAGGTAATAAACCACCTCGTGGCGCAGAATTATCCTGGCCATGTCTTCGAGCTAATTCTTCCAGCGATTTTCCATGATTTATAATTGAATCTCTCAAAGACTGAGCAAAATTATACACTGCCTGCTTAGCATCTTGTAACGGGGGTGGCACAATTACAATTTGTGATAAAGCTACTTGTTCCGGTATAGTTGGGAGGGAATCAGTTGGGATAGAATCAAAAAACTCCTGTACTTCAGGACGTGTAATCTCAATGGTTTGAAATTTATTCATTCGAACCATTTCAGTTAACATTTGCTCTCTAAAATCTTCCCTGAAATCTTCTTTAAGCTGAATAATTGACTTACCGAATGCTGCTTCCAGGGCTTGCTCGCTACCAGCCTGTCGGACGAGTTGATCCACCCGTTGATCCATTTGTCGATTAACTCGATCATCAGGGACTACAATTGAATCGATCCTGGCTTTCTCTATTAAAAGCATATTTTCGATCGATGCATTTAGAAACTCGTACCAAAGTTCTTCAGAAAAGGGGATTGGTTGCCCCATATTTTGTGCCTGACGCAAATATGCTGTTACGTCTGCATCCACATCTGATTTTAGGATTATATTTGTATTAACAATTGCAACAATTTGATCGGCAGGTTGTTGAGCATTCGCCGATGATGAAAAGCCAAGTATTAATGCGATTATTAGCGTGAAAAAAGGATATTTCATTTAGATGATATGATTGATAGGGGCTATTTTCTAGTTTTGAACGTCGAAAGTCTCAATTTCATTATTCGCTTGGGCCTGAAGATAAAGATTCTTTACATAGGTATTGAATGCGATCCGCTTTTTTTCAAGGATTAACCAGTCTTTAATTTGATCAATTAACCATTCTAGGTCAGGATGATCTCCAGCTGCACGTTCTTCTAATAATTGAACAAAATGGTATTCGTTTCCTATTTGTTCTATAACGGATATTTCGGATTGACCAATAACTTGCAAATATCGGTTTAACTGTTCGTAATCACTTGCTGCGACCGATTCAGGCCAGAATCTTTCAGATTCCCGAAGAGCGTTTTCAGGGTTAATTGAAAAGTTATCCAATACAATTTCCCAGGTTATTCCTCTTAGTAGGTCTTGTCGGGCATCTTGTGCATCCTGCAAAGCACTTGCTTGAAGATGTCGAAATCTTATGTAGCGCTCTTCTAAAACAAAACTGTCTTTATTTTCCTGGTAGTAAGCACGTGCTTCTTCATCAGTAACAGTAATTTCACTACCTAATTCTGTAATGATATATTCTTGAGTAGCTTTTGCGATGTAATCACTTCTTAATTGATCTAATCGATCAACTACGTCGCTTTGGCGATGAATTCGTAATCGATAGGCTTCCTGCAGCAGAATTTGTTTTTCAATCCAATCTTCACGGTAATTAGAATAAGCCGAAATACTATCTTTCTCGAAGACCAATTTTGGGATATTTGCTCTGGCTTCGGATTTTAACAAAACAGCTGAGCCTACTTTAGCAAGAGCAGGCTCAGAAAATTCAGATTTTCTTGTACAGGAAACTGTAACAAGAATCAGCAAAATAAAAAGCGAAAGAAATCGCATCATCTATTCTAAGTTTTGTTCCAGAAGATATTGTTGGCGTACAACTTCTGGAAATTGCTGAATATTGTATGTGTTCCGAATTCTTTCAAGCCAATTCTTTTCTCTAACAGGCTGATATTCTGATGCTAATCGATTAAATGCTTCATCGAAAGTCATTGTTCTGGCGGGCAAGATATCAACCAACAAGAAATGCCCTCTACGGTTTGAGTAATCAAATCGTTCAGAAATATCTCCGGGCTGCATATCTTCGAGCATGGTAAATGGTTCACCTTGAAATGCTCCCGTTGAGTCTGAGTTAACGCCCACTCTGAATCCATTAGCAAATAAACTATCGGGAGAATTACCTTCACGAATAAACTCCATCGCCCGATCTAGTGCTGTATCACGGCTTGAAGTGATCATATAATAGTAGAAGCGTTCTTTAAATCTGTAGTTATGTAAACTATCTGAATAGTTTTTTCTTAAAATTGTTGTGTCTAAAGTTGCAGTACTCCAAACAGAATCCTCATTTACTTGATACACAACCAATCCATCCTGATAACTTCTAACTTGATCTTCAAATTCAGGGTATTCCTCAAGAGTGATATTAGTTAAATTTTCATCCACTTTGGCTTCTCTAAATTGCTCCAACCATCGAGACGAATACTGCAAATTTGTTAATGTTGGAAATGCTTCGGAAATGTAAACTTGAAAATCAGCAAGTGTAAACACATTCGTCTTTATACTGAATGCAGGAAGTGCGGATAAAGAATCTGAAAGTACAATATCACCAACTAAAGAAGTGTCTACAGCGCTAATAAAATCTCTGAAGGCTTGAATATTATTATTATTCGTAGTCGCATTGTATTTATCGATCAGGTAATTAACAACGAATGAATTATTTTCCTGGAACGAGTCAGACTCTTCGAGTAGCTCCATGATGTAATTATCTTCTTCAGCTTCATTTTTGAATGATCTAACCGAATCAATTCTAAAAATATGATAGCCATAAACTGTTTCTACGGGTTCGGAATATGGTAAGGTTGGATCAGTGTTCATCACAGAGTCAATAAAAGCCGCATCATATCTAGAACCATAGTTTACCCAACCAATATATCCAGCATTTGGAATCGATGGGGTATCTTCAGAGTACCTTTCAACAATCATTTTCCACGTGACTGGCCCAGATAACGCTTCGTAAGCTTTATTAATCTTTTCGGGATCAGAGTTTCTTCTCACAAAAATGTGCGACAATTCCCGTGCTGGCATTCTCTCACGCTTTTCTTCCAGGTAAATAATATGATATCCAAATTGTGTTCTTACCGGCATTGAAATCTCGCCAGCTTCAAGTGCAAACAAAGCATTTTCGAATTCTGGAACAGTCGTACCGACAGAAAACCAAGGTAAATCACCACCCATTGAGCGGCCGTTTCTTTTGGTTGAATACTTTGTGTCTAATTCTTCTAATGAAACACCATTCAAAAATTCTGAACGTGCTTCCATTATTCGATTATATGCATCGAGGGTATCCTCAGGTAATGCGTTCGGCTGCACCGCGATAAGAACATGTTTACTTTTTAATTCCAGTGAATAACGTTCTTTAAACTGGTTGAATTTGGTAGGCTTAATTTCTTCCTCCATCCAAAAGGCATAAGCGGCCTGTTTGGAATACAATTCATATTCACTTTTTATTCGGTCATCATTGTAATAATCAGAGGCTTTCGCATCTAATATCTTACCTCTGTAATCCAGATAAATCGGCAAAAATTCAACGAGATCTTCATCTGAATACGTTTTTTCTATGCTTCCAGATATAAAACTATCTCGTAATTCTGAATATGAGACAAATTGATCGCCGACAACACCAACAGTGCCAATTGGTAGTGACGTTGAATTAGATGATGTGTTCTTACCTCCTGAACACGCAAGAGTAAGGATAACGAGTCCTAATATTGAACTAGATAGGAGTAGTCGTTTCATTATTTTTTTGATGAATAAGTTAGTTTATGTTTCTCTCAAAAAAGCATTCCTGCTAATGTTGCTGTCATTAAATTAGCCATTGTACCGGCAAATACAGCTTTAAGTCCAAATTTTGCAAGATCAGATTTACGTGACGGTGCTAAACCTCCAATCCCACCTATTTGAATAGCAATGGAGGAGAAATTAGCAAATCCACATAATGCAAAAGTCGCCATTGCAATAGTTTTTGGACCAATTGATGCCGCTGCCACTTCTTCCGCTAATTTTAGATATGCAACAAATTCATTCAATACAATTTTGGTGCCCAATAGGGAACCCATATTTGTGGCATCTTCCCACGGTACACCAACAACCCAGGAAATAGGTGCAATTACCCAGCCTAATAACATTTCTATTGTTAATTGACTACCAATGACTTCCGTCAGTCCGGTTAAATCACTAATCCAGCCTGTTAATCCATTAAACATGGCGAGTAATGCAACAAAAGCCAACAACATTGCACCAACATTCAATGCTAAATGAAGTCCGGTTCCCGCTCCACTTGCTGCGGCATCAATACCATTGGCATCAGTTTTTTCAATGGTCATTTTAACATCACCAGCAGTGGCTGATTCTTCTGTTTCAGGTTGTAGAATCTTAGCTATTACTAATGCAGCTGGCGCTGCCATTAAACTTGCACCTAGTAATCTTTCAGCAAATAACTGTTGCGCTTCGGCTATTTCTAAGCCATTAGCGGCAGCGAAAGACGATCCAAGCATCGCCACATACGCAGCCATTACACCGCCCGCAATGGTTGCCATACCACCAGTCATAACGGCAAGTAACTCCGACTTAGTCATCTTGTCGATAAAGGGTTTTATTACAAGAGGTGCTTCTGTTTGGCCAACGAAAATATTTGAGATTACAGATAGGGTTTCTGCGCCAGAAGTGCCTAATAGTTTCTGCATACCTTTTGATAGAACCCTTACTATTGCTTGAAGTACGCCATAGTGATATAAGATAGATGTCAATGAAGCAAAGAAGATGATGGTTGGCAGTATTTGAAATGCAAAAATTACCCCAACACTGTCATCAAATTCTGGACCACGACCCAAGAAACCAAACAAGAATCCGGCACCTTCTGTGGTGTATTTTAAAACCACTACAAAGAAACCAGCAATGAGCTCAAAAAACTTCATTGGCCAACCCAGGGGAGACCAAAAAGAACTCAGTACATCAGATTTAAGAATAAAGATTGCAAGTGTTAACTGTATGGATAAACCGGTTATCACTAATTTCCAGTTAATTTTTTTTCGATCTTTACTTAAGAGATACGACACGCCAATAATGGCCGCCATTCCCAACATTCCACGTAAGACGTTTTCCATTAAAGTTTGGATTGATTTTCAGGTTGTGGTTGGCTTTCGCTTTCCTCTCTCTTTGGCAATATAAATGGGCGAATAGGTTTGCCTCTTCTTTTATCAATGGAAGGGCGGAAACAATGACGAGCTCGAGGCTCATATGCGTCGTATTCGCCTACCAGAACAGTACTTTCACTTTCAATAACTCGTTGTGAAAAATTAGCCATAGCTCCACTTTCGCTACAAACAGCATGGAGTTTGGTTACAAATTCTGCAATTGCTAATAAAAAAGGCATTGGTCCAAATGGCTTCCCATTAAAATCCATATCTAATCCAGCGATTATAACTCTTTTCCCATCATTGGCTAGTGAATTAGCAACATCAACAATGCGATCATCAAAAAATTGTGCCTCGTCAATACAAACTACATCTGCATTTCCGGTAAGTAGAATTATTTGATCCGCTGTATCTAATAATATACTTGGTAATGCAGTCTCATTATGCGAAACAACTTCTGTTTCACTATACCTTTTATCAATAGCAGGTTTAACTACAATTACATTTTGGCCCGCAATATGTGCTCGCTTTGCCCTACGAATTAATTCTTCTGTCTTGCCGCTGAACATTCCACCGCAAACTACTTCAATCCATCCAAAATCTTTAGGCGCTAACGAAGGTTCGTTAATCATTCAATTTTTCCAATAGGTGCCAATTAAACGACCAAATATATCGGGCTTAAGCATGAATGGAAAGCTCTAAAAAAGCGATGCCTTTTAAAGTAAAAACAATTGCACACATAATTTTTACATATTTGGGTGATTTTGTATTATTTGGAATGAAAAAATTCATCCTCAAACAAGACACAGGCAATCGTAAACCGATTGAATACGTCATTGAATATGAGAAACTGTTGAATCAACAGCAGTTTGAAGCGGTTATGTTTGATAGGGGAAATGCCCTTGTAATTGCAGGTGCAGGTACAGGTAAAACCAGGACACTTGTATATCGTGTAGCCAGATTAATTGAGTCAGGTGTGCACCCATCAACAATATTACTTCTTACGTTTACTAGAAGAGCAGCTTCAGAAATGATACAAAGAGCTACTTCTTTATTAGATGAGCGCTGTAAAAGGATAAAAGGAGGGACATTTCATTTTTATTGCAGTCAATTGTTACACAAATATGCTCAAGAAATTGGCTTTCCGAATGATTTCACAATCATTGATACTAGTGATGCTTTGGAGGTGCTACAGCATGTACGAACAAAGCTTGGTCTACATAAGAAAAACAAGAGATTTCCAAACAAAAGTACATTACTCACAATTATTAGCGCAGTAAAGAATAAAAATTTGGATCTCAGGGTTGCTGTTGGTGATTTGTATCCGCAATTCATGGAGCAAATTGATAAGATCGAAGAAGTACTGGTTGAATATGATGCTTATAAAGCGCTGAACTATGTAATGGATTTCGATGACTTATTAACCCATAGCGTTAAACTGCTTAATGAAAATGAAGAAATTAGGGTAAAAGTGGCCGCTGAGCATCAGTATATTATGGTTGATGAGTATCAGGATACAAATAAATTACAGGCTAACTTAACTCGATTATTGTCTTCGGTTCATGGGAACGTTATGGCTGTTGGTGATGACGCACAAAGTATCTACTCATTTAGGGGGGCTGATCATAGGAATATAATGCAGTTTCCAGAATTGTTTTCGAATACAAATCTTATCAAGTTAGAAGAAAATTACCGTTCCCAACCTCTAATACTCAATGTTGCAAATAAAATTTTGGATCAGGCAAATTTCAAGTTTAGCAAAAAGCTTTTTTCAAAAATAGAAGTAGGGGAGTGTCCGGCTTTGGTTAAAGCAAGTTCTGAGAATGAGCAGAGCCAGTTTGTCTCTCAGGCTGTACTACAACTTAGGGAGCAGGGGATTTCATTGAATGATACCGCAGTATTATTCCGAAATGGGAGAGATTCATTCGATTTAGAGATCGAATTAAATAGAAAAAACATTCCTTTTGTTAAATATGGTGGTTTGAAATTTACTGAAGCAGCACATATTAAAGATGTCTTAGCTCATGTTCGAGTTCTTGTAAACCCAAAAGATACCTTAGCCTGGAATCGTGTATTAATGCTTATTGATGGAATAGGTCCAAAAACAGCCGAGGACTTATTTGAATGGATAAGAATTGCAAAAGATCCGTTTCAGATAGATGCATCCGACATTGTAAGTAAATCATATTTTAAGCAAGTATCTGAGTTAAGTAAAATTCTTATTGAGCTAAATACCAATGAGTTATCTATTTCAGAAATAATAGAAAAAATTGTGAATTACTATAAAGTTTTTTGCGAAAAGAGATACGATGATTATCCAAAACGAATAAAAGATCTTGAGATATTTGTTAGTATCTCAGATCGATTTTCAAACCTTTCCGACATGTTAAGAGAACTTGCGCTAGATCCCATTTCTGCTTCTGCTGTAGATACAGAACAACAGCAACACGAAGAACCACCTCTAATTTTAAGTACAATTCATTCTTCAAAAGGCTTAGAATGGAAACATGTTTTCATTATCCAATGCCTGGATGGTATTATTCCATCCGCATATTCTATAGAAGAAGCTGAGCAACTGGATGAGGAGCTACGTCTCTTGTACGTTGCATCTACCCGGGCAAGAGATATGTTGTATTATTGTTATCCAGCAATGGCACAATCACATTATGGTGATTACTTTACTAAACCAAGCAGATTTATAGAGGCAATTGATGAAGATATTTTAGAACCTTGGTTGCTTTCATATGAAGAAGAACCACTACAACTTGATGAAGGTAGAAAGCTAATTAAATAAATTAACTTTTCTTCATAAACATATGCTGTTCAATAATATCACGCAGTAGCCAATAGATAGGATAAATAGGAATAAATATAGCAATTAGAACTTCCCATTTATTAAATTTGGGTTTTCCGCCATCCACAGGAAGGGTTATTCCCGCAAGCCCAGCAAGCCAAAAAATAAAAAACCCAAATAACACCAGTGATAAAATCAGGGCTCCAAAAAAACCAAATAATTCATAGAAGCTTTTAAGCATGCTGCAGTCTTGAACATTAAATTGCGTATCATTGGTAAAACTAATAATTCAATTTGATAAATGCTCCCAGTAGTTTCAATTGTTGGTCGGCCAAATGTAGGTAAGTCGACTATTTTTAATCGATTAATTGGTGAAAGACGTGCAATTGTTCATGATGAATATGGAGTAACCAGAGATCGTCATTATGGGGAGTCTTACTGGAATGGACATGATTTCACTGTAATCGATACTGGTGGTTATTTACCGGATGATATGGACGTGATGGTAGTTGGTATCAGAGAGCAAGTGCATATCGCTCTTGAGGAGTCTGATGTGGTACTGTTTGTTGTAGATGTTGAATTAGGGATAAATACGCTAGACAAAGCTGTTGCAAATTTGCTAAGACAACAGGATAAACCTGTAATTGTTATCACAAACAAAGCTGATAATGAAGAAAGGAGATTGAATTCATCTGAGTTTTATGAGCTCGGCTTTGATGAAATTTTCCCGATTTCTGCAATAAGCGGGTCGGGAACCGGGGAATTACTCGATAGAATTGTTGAATTATTACCAAATCAGGAAACTGAGGTAGAAGATGATGCTCCAAAGTTAGCTTTTATTGGTAGACCCAATGTCGGAAAAAGTAGCCTGGTTAATGCCTTGTTAAATGATGAACGTTCTATCGTTACGGATATCGCGGGAACTACAAGAGATACTATAAATAGTCGATTAAATTTTGACGGTAAAGAGTACATTTTAGTTGATACAGCAGGGCTAAGAAAGCGTGTTAAAGTTAAAGAAAACATTGAGTTTTATAGTACCGTTAGAACAGAAAAAGCAATTCGTGAATGTGATGTTGCAGTATTAATTCTTGATGCAGTTCGTGGGTTTGAAGATCAGGATAAACGGGTTTTAAGAGAAGCTGAAAGGTTTAACAAAGGTTTAATTATTGTATTGAACAAATGGGATTTGATTGAGGATAAAGACACAAACACAGTAAAAGAGTTTGAAACGTATATCTATGAAGCTGTTCCTCAATTAAGTTACGTGCCGGTGGTTACCATTTCAGCACTTAATAAAAAGCGTATTCATCGTGTAATAGAAGTTGCTGATTTAGTTCTTGAAGAAAGAAAAAAACAAATCAGCACATCGGAATTGAACGATTATCTTGAAGATATTTTATCAAGTAGACCATTACCAATGAAAAGGGGTAAACAACTTAAAATCAATTATATGAGTCAGGTTAAGTCAAATCCGCCAGTATTTAAGTTTTTTATGAATAACCCCCAGGATATGCCACCAAATTATAGAAGATTTCTCGAGAATAAATTGAGAGATAAATATGAATTTACCGGTGTACCAATCACAATGACTTTTAAACAGAAATAGTAAATGTTTGATATTAATTGGTTGGATGTAACATTACTGGCTACTGCAATTCCATCATTATTTATAATGTTTAGTATTGCGTATTCGACCAAGTCATTGTCTAATTTCTTCTTTGGACTAGGAATTTTAAGCTTCGCAGTTGGGATCGGTTTAACGTATTTCGACCAAATTGATCCAATACTTGCAAGAGAATGGGGTGATCTAATTAGTATTACACTAGTTTTGTGCGCTTTGTTTGTAAAAATCAGAAACTCAAAACCTGTTTTTGCCCGATTTCCATTACCAATGACCTTATTGCCTTTGGTTGGAATATTTTTTTATCCAATGATAATACAGGCAGATGTTGTTAAAGATTTACTAAGAATTACTTACCAGGGGGGAGCAATCATTGTTGGAATCCTTGTGATTTCAATAAATCACTTAATGTATAAACATAGGTCATTACTATTATTATCTACCGTTATTTTTGCCATAGCCTATGTTGGGTATTGGTTTATAGATTGGCCAGACTTTGAATACTTGGAAGTTACTTCAATAATGTTAATGGCTGTTGGAATGCTTTTGGGTGCATTTGGATTCAAAAAGGTGTCTAAATCAAAACTAAACAATATTCAGGTATGAGTTTACTTGGCAAAAAAGCACCAGTGTTTAAATTGCAAAATGGAAACTTTGAGTTTATTAATCTGGAAGACTATAAAGGAAATAGAAATGTGGTACTGCTTTTTTATCCACTAGCTTTTTCTGGTGTTTGTACAGAGGAGTTGTGTTCAATTAGAGACAACATGAAAATCTACGAATCACTAGATGCCGAAGTTATTGCAATTAGTGTAGATAGTTTATTTGTTCAGAAAGCATTTAAACAAGCTCAGAATCTAAACTTTGAATTACTTAGTGACTTTAATAAAGAAGTTTCAAAATTATATAATACAATCTATGAAGATTTTTATGGGATGATTGGTGTATCAAAACGATCAGCATTTATTATTGATAAAGAGGGAATAGTAAGATTTGAAGAAATTCTTGATACAGATGATGTGCTCCCAAACTTCTATGAAATTCAAAAGATATTGGCTGGGTTAATATAAGTACTCAGTTTAAATTTAATTACTTTACATAATATATATTATAAGAAATTGTTATTACCCTTTAATTTATTTTCATTATCGCCGATAAAGTTTTCTAAACTGATAATTTTAAGTACTATGGTATTGAGAGATTGAATTATCCAACTGTATAACTATAAGTTAGCATTGTATAATGTTGATCATATCAATAGCAATTAGCTAATCTGTACCTTAACTTGAATTACTAATTTTATTGGATATTACCTCGGTTTGAAATGAATAAAGTTCTAATAGTTGAAGACGACAAAGTTCTCTCACTTTTGCTTACAAAGATGATGCAAAAAATGGATATGGAAGTTATTGCTACAGTAACTGAAGGTCGTGAAGCTATTAGATGTGCAAAAGAAATGAGTCCCGACCTTATACTTATGGATATTATGCTTGAAGATGATGTTGATGGTATAGACGCTGTTAGTTCACTTCAACAAGATCAGGTTGATATACCGGTCATTTTTATTACCGGAAATTCAGATGCATATAACAGAGAACGTGCCAATGCAATCAAGTATGTTGATTATCTAGTTAAACCTATTAATTACAACATACTAAAAGACTCAGTTGATAAGGTTAATAACTGAGTCTTTTATTGAAAGCAATTATAAGATTAGCTTCTAGCTATCCTTATTATAGATTTTGAATGTTATAGGAAGTGAATAACGTACTGATACTGGTCTACCTCTTTGCATTCCGGGTTGGAATTTAGCTAATTTAACTGCTCTGATCGCTTCTTCATCACATCCGCCACCTATGCCTCTCATAACAACAGGATTCACAACTCTACCGTCTCTGTCAACTATAAATTGAACAACTACCCTACCTTCTATTCCAACTTTTAAAGCTAGTTCTGGATATACAATTGCTTTTTGTACACCTTGAATTCCACCTATTAATACTGGTGGCTGTTCAACAACTATAAAGATTTCATCTTCAAACTCTTCCTCTGCTTGTTGCGGCGGTGGTGGTGGCATTTCCATAGGTCCGTCTAAATCTAATTCCGCATCAAATTCTATGAAATCATCAACCAATACTTCATCATTTGGTACTTCGATTGGTACTGGTGGTCGTGGAGGTGGTGGCGGTGTATCAGCTTGCTTCGTTTGTACAATTTCTTCAACAAAAACCTCCTCTTGTACCTCAACATAAAAATCTTCTTCTGTTTGTTGCGGATAAAAATCCATTCTAAACAAAAGAATAAATAGGCTTAAAGTTAGAATTAGTCCAACTTCTATACCTATAACATAATTGCGACTGAGATTATTCGTTCGCTTAATGATCTTTACTGGATCTTTCATAATATACCTCCTATCAAGTTGTTATTTGATGATAGCTGGTATAAATGAAGATTTTATGAAATCGCTTTCATAAAAAATGCCTTCACTAAAAATAATGAAGGCTTTATTAAAATTAGCTACTTAACTACTTCGTATTCAGGGAAAATGTAATTGGTAAGCTATAACTCACATTCACAGGCCTACCTCTTTGATAACCAGGTTGAAATTTGGCGAATTGAAGAGCTTCAAGAGCTGCTTCGTCACATCCACCACCTATCCCCCTCACAACACGAGGGTTGGCCACTTCACCTTCACTTGTAACTACAAATTGCACAACAACTCTACCCTCTATACCGGCATTTCTTGCTAATTCAGGGTATCGAATGCGTTGTTGAACACTTGCTATGCCACCTATTAATACCGGTGGTTGTTCCACTACAATGAAAATCTCGTCTTCATCACCTTCATCTGAAGGCGGCGGTGGTGGTGGTAAATTGAGTGGGGCATCTAAATCAAATTCCAGATCTAATTCTACGATTTCATCGTCTAGAATTTCGTCGTTCGGAACTTCTACGGGAACTGGAGGTCTAGGTGGCGCAGGAGGAGTTGTTATTTGTTTAGTTTGAACAACTTCTTCCATAAAAATCTCTTCCTGAATATCTAGGACCATAGGCGCAGGGGGTTCAGATGTCATAGTTATATTAAACACAACTAAAAATATCGAAAGACTTACTATTAGTCCTACCTGGAATTTTAGTCCATAATTTTTTCTGTGATCCTTTAGCCGCTTCATCCGTTTAATCGGTTCTCTCATGTTAACTCCTATTACTTTTTTGATGACGGGCACATTATGCGGATCGAACTTTATTAAGTTGCGTCTTAAATGTGAAAAAATTGTAAACTAATTTTCTGGAGCTAAGATATTTACAGAATTAGGTAGTACTTGAAATGAAAATTCTGAATTTGGTTGTTTAACCTCTCCATCAGAATGAGAAACTAGCAATCTATCAGCATTTATTTTTGCAGATTGGAAACTAAAACGTTCAAATTCATTTGAATCTAGTTGCATCCCAAAAGCTAAACGAAGAAGCTGATTCAATAGGCTCCATTTATTATTTGAAATGCTGATAGTCATTTCAATGCTACCATCAGAAGGTTCTGAATCAGGAGATATAAAAAAAGAGCCCCCCTCCCATTTGCCATTCGAAATTACAGCCATAAATGACCGTATATCTTTTTGTGGCTCATCATTAAATACTATGGATAATCTAAAAGGTGTAATATTAATTAACGCCTTAATAGCAGCAAAGAAGTATTTAAAACTTCCTAAAGGTAAATGAACATCAGCAGCAATTGCATTAGCATCCCCATCAAAACCAATTCCAAAAGTATTTATGCAATATGTGCCTTTGTTTACTTGGATGAGGTCGAATTTCTTTGGTTTACCATTGAAGATTAAATCTAGAAAAGCTTGTGCGTTTAAATCTAATGAAAATATTTTTGCAAAATCATTTCCGGTACCAAAAGGTAGTACCCCAATAATTTTATCCGTTCTTTTGAGTTCTCCGGCAATTAATTGGAGAGTTCCATCACCACCACAAGAAACAAAAACATCAAACCTATCAAAATTATTCTTAATACAATCTAGTGCTTCATGTTTTGAATAGGTTTCAAATACCTCATATGTTTCAATATTCTTATCAATAGTAGGAAGTAACCTATTAAATTTTTTCTTTAATGAAGTAGCTTTTTTTGAGCAATTAAGAATGAAGCAATAACGATATGTTGAATTGTGCTGACTAATCGAAGTGCTTTACTCTAACATTGAACTTACCATTCGAATTTTTTTTGAGAATAATTCGATCAATGATGGCGTCAATAGAAAATTTTCCTTGAATCGAATAAAATTCAAACTCGTCGTTACGCTCTTTTTTAATTGGCTCATTGATTCTTAATGGATCAATTACAAGTAATAAAAGCTGATTGGAATGTACAAACGAACTATTTGCGATTAACTCAGTAAATTTACCTTCAAAGCACTCAATAAATCCTTTTTCTTCTAATTCATCAGGTACAAAAAAACCCGATTCAGTATTTTTTTTCCAGTCTTCTTTATTGATTAATGTAAATAATAGATCGTATTCCAAAATATCCTCTAATTGTAAGCTATGTGTATAATGGCATCGCCTTTATGAACTATTGGATTATTATTTTGACCAATTATGATACCATCATGGGAAGATACCACTTTGGATTTTCTCCCCCCAAATGGATCATTGATAAATCCTAGAGTTTCTTTTTTAGATACCATTGACCCAAGTTCTAAACTTGGATTAAATAAACCTGATTTTTTTGCTCTAAGCCAAATTGATTTACGATACATTCTAGAGTGATCAGCTAAAGGCGCTTCATCACACATATTTAGATGCTTCATGACACGTAAAGTACCTGCAAATCCTTCGTCAATAGCATGTGAATCAATCCTTAAAGACTCACCTCCTTCAAACACTATAATGGGTGTATTTTTTTTATTCGCTGCTGATCTGAATGAGTTTTTAATTAAAGTAGAATGCAGCATAACAGGAGCTTCAAATGCTTTTGCCAATTCTTTGGCCTCCGGAATATTAAACGTACATCTGATTTGTGGATAGTTTGCGCGACTCGCTCCACCTGTATGAAAATCTATTCCATAATCAACTATTGGAATTATGTGATGCATTAAGGTATATGCCAGCATTCTGGCAAGTGAAGCCTCTTTTGCACCTGGAAAACTTCTATTTATATCTTTTCCATCGGGTACGCCCCTTTCATTAAAAATAAAACCAAAAACATTTACAATAGGGATGGCAATAACGGTTCCCCGCTGCGGAATAACTCTTTTGGATTCAATTAACCTTCGAATAATTTCAATACCATTTGTCTCATCTCCATGAAGCCCACCTGTTAACAAAAGAACCGGACCATCCATCTTTGCCCTATAAACATGAACTACCAGATCAATATCTGTATGAGTCGGGAGCCTGGCAATATTGAAATTTATTTTTTTCTGTTCACCTAAACCGATAGTAACACCATTAATATCAATCTGTTTAGGCATTACTTTTAATTTTCCGTCTTTTTGATGGTTTTGCAATACGTTCTTCTGTCTTTTTTACTACATACTTTATGATGGAACTTGCAATATCTTTGCCTGTAGTTTGTTCAATTCCCTGCAAACCAGGTGATGAATTCACTTCTAAAATTAATGGTCCTCTTTCCGATTGTAGCATGTCTACACCTGCAATTGGAAGCCCCATTGCTTGTGCAGCTGTTCTCGCAACTTCACTTTCTTTTCGAGATAATTTTATAATAGAGCCACTCCCACCCTGGTGTAAATTTGATCGAAACTCCCCTTCTTTTCCTTGTCTTTTCATTGCGCCTACTACTTTTCCATCTACAACAAATGCTCGAATATCCGCACCTTTTGATTCCGAAATAAATTCTTGAACGATTACACGTGCTTTCATGCTGTGAAATGCTTCGATTATTGATTGTGCTGCCTTTTTTGTTGGAGCTAAAACAACACCATAACCTTGTGTGCCTTCAAGAAGTTTTACGATTAACGGTGCACCACCTACTGTATCAATTAGTTTATTAACCTCTTTAGAATAATTAGTAAATACAGTTTTTGGTAAACCAACACCGGAATTAGCTAAAATTTGTAAACTTCTGAGTTTATCCCGCGAACGAACTAATGCTTGAGATTGAACCGCTGTGAATTTATTCATCATTTCGAATTGACGAACAACTGCAGTACCATAAAAAGTAACTGATGCTCCGATTCTTGGTATTACTGCATCAATGTAATCCAGCTTTTCTTTATTGTAATATATGGTCGGACTATCCTGTTCAATTACTATATCACATTTTAAGTGATCAATAACTTTTGGAATGTGCCCTGCTTTTTCGATCGCTTCGACTAATCGCTTGGTTGAGTATAAAGCAGCATTACGCGATAAAATTCCGATGGTAAGTTGCAATTTATGAGCCTCTATTTTTTTGAGCTAAGTTTTTCCTGGATACGTCTACAATAAATCGATTTTGTAGAAATTTTCTACCAATTAAAATTGGATATTTCATTTCCGAGCGATCGGTAAGGGATAATTCAATTTCAAAAGTTGAGTCAAACATTCTAATAGCTGTTTGAATAAAAAAACGTACTTCGGTTAATCCATTTGAACTTTTAACTTCACGCTTATCATAAATTGGGAGTTCAAATAAATAATCGTTGTAAGCAGGGTGTTCAGGATCCAAAAGATTGAATCTAATATATGGACTACCCTCCTTTTGGAATTCTTGAATATCATGACAGTGTACGCTAGAACTGAACGCTCCTGTATCAATTTTGGCTTCAATATTGAACATGTTCCAATCTGGAAAATCTACACGCTCAATTCTACCAATTATATGTTTTTCGCTGTTTTTCATTCGGGCAAATAATACGCGTATTCTAAATTCATAGCATTATTACCGTCTAGAATTTTTATCATCGAAATAAAAAGTATGCAGTATCCATTATTGAGAATAAATACAAGGGTTGCAAAAGCCAACATTAAGAGAATGGCCACGAAAGCCAGAGCGTTAAATATTGAATTCCGCCCACATTTTAAGACACATCAGAGTCTTGAAATTGGGAATTGGTTTAGAGAGTCTGGTGTGAATGGGATTACCGTTTCGTCACTTACAATGGCCGAATTCTTTGCTGAAAATGGATGGGATGACATCACCGTAGCATTTCCTGTAAGTGTGTTGGACATCCGAAGAATTAACAAACTAGCTAAAAAGATTGATTTAAACATATTGGCTAGTAATTCGGATACCATTCAATTTCTGGACACCAAATTAGAAACAAACCTCTCAATCTATATTGAAATTGATCCAAACTATGGTCGAAGCGGTGTTTCAATAAATAAATCCGACTCTATAGAAATTATTCACCAGGTAATTCAGAAAAGTGAGTACATAAACTTTGAAGGATTCTATGCCCACGCCGGTCATACTTATAAAAGATCTACTCAAGAAGAAGTAACGTCATTAACTAGACCATTAATTGAAGAATTATCAAAGCTAAAAAATACATTTGGTGGCAAATTGTGTTGGGGTGATACTCCATCCTGTTCAACTCTAGATACATTTGGCAATGTAGATCAATTAAGTCCTGGAAATTTTGTGTTTTATGATTGGATGCAAACAAGAATAGGATCTTGTTCACCAGATCAAATTGCAGTAAAAATGGAATGTCCGATTGTGGCAAAGTTTGATGATCGGAAAGAACTTCTTATTCATGGTGGTGCAGTTCATTTCTCAAAAGATTTTGTCATAAATGCTGATGGAACTCAAAATTTTGGACAGGTTTTAAATCCTACACATGATAATGATTACTCCAATTATGTTAAGTCCATTTCGCAGGAACATGGAATAATTACGTGCACAGATTCTTTTTTTAATTCAATAGCAGTCGGTGAAGTAATTGAAATCTATCCAATCCATTCATGCCTAACAGCCAATCTGATGCAAGCCTACGTTACTGAATCTAAAGAGGTGCTTAAACAATTTGCTTCTGGCGCACCATTTAAAGGTTAGAACAAAATTTGGAAACCAACTGAATTACCAAATTCTCCTGCGATTCTTAAGCTATATTCGGCGTATAGGAATCCAAGTATCTTAAAGGCAGCTACACCGATTTCGGCCTGAGTTTCTGATTTTGAATAAGGTAATATTGGTTCTAAGCTTGCTGTTTCATCTACAGTACCCACAGTTATAAATGTGGCTAGATGAATCCCACTTTTTTGGATGAATTGTATTGGAACCTTTCTGGTGATTGAACTACCAAACTTGTACTTCACTTTTAATACCGATACTCTATGACCTGTTGGTTCTTTAAATGATACTGTATTAAAAGGTCGTTCTCTTACATAGTCATCCAATACAAAACCATTGTAATTGAATCGTCTTTGTGATGGTGTCCCTACATCTGAGGCTCCTAATACTAAATCAGTTTGGATAAAGTGAGAACTGAAGACAGGGACATTGAATTTTAAACCGATTCTATATCGATTATAATCTAAGGATGACCCCCATTGATCAATCCCCTTTTCAAGTTTTGCATCAAAAAGCCACCCAAAATCGCGGATGTTATAATCGCGTAAAAATTGTGTTCGAAGATATTTTCTAGTGTCGTGATGAAGATGCAGAGAAAGTCCTATCATTCTTTGTTTTTGAAATAATCCATCGCCATTTGGATATAGGCGCTCTTCAGGACCATCACCTAGAAGTGTGAAATCAGAGCTTGAGGATAACCCTTTATGCGTTTCATTTAGATATAACACACGCAAAAACGACTCTATATCAAAACGATACCTAAATCCAGATTGAACTCCTTGCCTTAAAAAATAATCATTTATAGGACTTCCATTTATAAGCGCTGCCATGCTATGGCGAAATTCGAAGAAGTCGAGTGGCGTTCGATTATACTCGTAGTCTTGATACTGTTGAACCACATCTTTGAGAATCACCAATTCTGGGGCGATTGCAGTACCAGGTATAAAATTATATCCACTTATGGAATACGTCCATTCTTCACTCGAAAAACCATAACCAATTATCCCTCTATACTCATAATTTGGATGGATTGGAGTTCTAATTCCCAAACCAAGCGTGTGACCTTCCACCCTATTGTATCGATAAACATCGCTGATATTTGTAAGATAAAATCGCTCTAATTGATAAGGTAATCGAAAGAAATTACTCATCACGCTCATTCCTAAGCGTAATGTTCTATTCTTTTCATTGTATGATTTTGCTTCTTCTAAAAATGAAAGATTATCATTTGCAGAATTGATAGTAAGACTGTCCCAAAATGCGGTTTTCTTACGATTTGATCCTGCTTCAATGACTAATGTATTTAAAGAGAGGTCTTCAGGTTCTAAATCAGGATTTATCCGATGATTACTCCACGACCACTCATCGAGGTAAGTAATAGGTTTTGTTGAGGTAAGAAAGTCTAATTCCGCTGATAATTTGGTATTATCAGGCAGCCAATAATCACCGATGTTTATATACGATTGTTGATATCTAAGATTTGATATACTAAATAACCCTGTATTTGTTGATGCATAATCATTTAGTGTGACATCAATTCCTAGTATGGTAGATGTATTTTCATTAAACCAGACACTACCTTCAAATAAAGGTCTATTATTCTGTATAGGCGAAAATGTAATTTCTCTTGTTCCATTTGGCCAATCTTGCCCAGCTTCATGATCATCAATAATATAAAATCTACCGGCTCGCTTTGAAATTGGGCCTACCACGGTAATATCTTCAGAAAGTATACTCAGAGGCACTAATTCTTGATTCAAATTTAAAGGTGGCCCACCCGTAGAGAAGAAATCATATTCGCTAAAAAAGTTTTTACTGGATCTATTCGCTGAAATAGACTCTGAAAATCGCTCTGGTGAAATGATATGTTTTACTTCTGAAACTCTTTCTGAATATGCTAAGGGAGAGAAAACGGTATCTGCATCTGTATTATTACGACCAAGGATGGCTAGCTTATATAAATCTGCAGTGTATGATTCAAGCCCAACATTCTGTTGATCACGAAAAACTGCAAGTTGCTGAACCATTCTGGTAGACCGATCTGCACTTACAACAATCTCATCGAGCATTAAACGATCTTCGGATAGCCGAATATCCAACGACATAAACTCGTTAGGGTTAATTTTTATCGAGATTACCGAATCAACATATGCCAAAGAAGAAAATTTTAATTCATGATTTCCAGGTACTAATTCTAATTCGTAATACCCTTCGTCATCACTGTTAGTACCAATGGTTGTCCCAACTTTTATGATATTAACTAAGGGTATGGTTTCACCTGTTGAACTATCTGTGATTATGCCTCTAATTCCTGAATTCTGGGCATGTATTATTGTACTCTGAAAGCTTAGTACCAATAATCCAATAACAAGAGGTAACGTTTTTTTTCTATATCGAAACAAAGAATGAATAGTCTGTAATAACTTGAGATTAAAGCACTGCGGGCTCTAATAGTTTTATTGTTTTTTCATCCGCATTTAGTGATGCTGAAATCCCTACGGGGATGGTTAGATTTTGTTCCTCATGACTTATCATTGCACCATAAAATGCAGGAATGTTTAGTGGCGAGATATAATGATTTAGCACCTCTTTTAACGACAAACTATTAGATGTCTCATTACATTCTGTGCATTTTCCAAAAGCCATACCACTTATTTGATCTAGAATACCGCTCAACTTTAGCTGTGAAAACATTCTATCAACCCGATAAACATCTTCCCCGATATCTTCTAAAAAAAGAATTGCTCCATCAAAATCCGGTAAATATTTAGACCCTAACAAAGAAGTTAATACAGTCAAATTTCCACCCAATAACTTTCCTTCGGCCTGACCAGATTGGATTGTAAATGCATCATCCTGGTCAATTGGTATTGAATATTCTGGAGTTCCTGCATAGTGAAGAATGGAATTCCATGATTGAATTGTGAAGTCATTCCAATATGATTTCCCAACCGGACCGTGAAACGTGATCAATCCAGTGTTTTTGTAGATAGCTAAATGCAAACTTGTGATGTCACTAAACCCAATAAATGGTTTAGGGTTTTGATTTATCAGATCAAAATCAATTAAGTCAAGAATACGGTTACTCCCATAACCTCCTCTAGTACATAGGATTCCATCTATTGTATTGTTCGAGAACATTGCATGGAGATCTGATACTCGATCTTCATCATTACCAGCCAAATATCCATTTCGTTCTTTGATATGATCACCCCAAACAAGAGTATATCCTAGCCCTTCCAGCGACTCAATCATTCGTTCGAAATCAGATGAAGCATAAATTGGACTAGCGGGAGCTATTAAACCAAGTGTTGCGTTTTCAGGTAAACGCTTTGGCTTAATAATACTCTGAGTTTCAGAAATCCCATTTAATCTGCTTCCTCCTATAAATAATGATCCAAAGCCAAGTACGGAAGCTGATAGAAATGATTTACGCGAAAAAGCCATGTAGAATTAGTTCGGAAGATACAATTGATGGGTGCGAATATAACTTTCAACCTTCTGATCTACTAATCCTTCAAGTGATTTGTTTCCAGAAATTCTGGATTTAATTTCAGTCGACGACACATCTATAAGTTCATGTTCAACAAAATGACTTTTTTCTAAAATTGATTTGTCGATGTCTTCATACTTTTCACCTCGTCTACCAGCAACCAATAACTCTGTATGCTTTAGTATCAGCTCAGGATGCTTCCAGGTATGAAAATTAACGAGGCTATCTCCACCCAGGCAATAGTAAAAAGTATGGGATGGAAATTCCGATTTCAAATACTCAATAGTTCTGTAGGTATAGGAAGGTTTCGGTAATTCACTTTCGATTGTAAGAATATCAACTTTTTCAATCAACTCGAATGCATAGTGAAGCATATTGAATCGATGTGAATAATTGGTTGGATTTTGATCCTGTTTATGAGGCGGAAATGGAGTTAATATCACCCATATCTCATCTATGAAACCAGATTCTAGAAAAGAATGAACTAAAGATATATGCCCAGTATGGACTGGATCGAAGGTTCCACCGTACAATCCAATCCTTTTTTGCATTAGTTGCTACCTAAAGTCTCTCCTGTAGTTGGGGTATCAACATCACCTAATTTATTGATAGCATCCGAATACATAGATTCAGCATCTCCTCTTCTTGAGCTTTGCGGGAATAACTGGATGAATTTCTCGTAATTTGCAATGGCAAGCGTGTATCTCTCAGCCTGTCTTTCTTCCACACTATTATCCGCATAAATAATGTAGGTTTCGATCTGTTTTAGAAGCGAAGATTCTGCCCATCTTGATTCAGGATATTGGTCAATCACCTGATCGAAATAAATGGATGCGGCTAAATATCGATCAGTTCTAAGATAAAATTCACCGGCTTCGAATGCTTTTCGGGCAAGTTTATTTCTTAGCTCATCAATTCGAGCTGCCGATTCTACCACATATTCACTATCCGGATATTTGGTATTGAAAAGCTGGAATAATTGGATCGCTCTTCGAGTCGGAGTTTGATCAAGTCGATAACGTGGACTTTGCTCATAAAAACACAAAGCCAATTTATACTCTACTTCCTCTCTTTTTTCATCTTGCGGATAATAGCTGATGAATCGCTCATATTCTGATGCTGCTAAAATGTACTGTCTGTCTGCGAAGTAACTTTCTGCGAGATAAAACTGAGCATCTTTTGAAAAGTTAGTACCGCGCCCCATTCTGGTCACTAGATCGAAACCGTAAGCTGCATCGTCGTATTTTCCTTCTTCATAAAGTGCTAATGACTTATCATAAGCAACGTTTAAAGGATCTCCGGGACGAATTAAATCTTTATTACGGCAGGCGCTAGTAAGAATTAAAATTGAGAATAGCGTAATTACAATTGAACGCATAGTAGATGATAAAACTATTTAGTGATCACGATTTTGGAGGAAGATAAGCAGATTTTCAAGCTCTTGCCTGTACTCGTTAGTATCAAATTGTTCGATGTATGAATAACAGGTTTTATAATGATTTTGTACAATCTCTTTAACATCACTTATCACATTTAAAGAATGCATGAAGCTTAATACTTCATCAACTTCCTTTTGTGTGGGGTCTGAATCTTCCAGAATTCGTGTTATGATTTCATGTTGTGTTCGGTCTGCACGATCTAACGCAAGTATAGTTAAATATGTTTTCTTGCCCTCGATAATATCTCCACCGGGTCGTTTCCCAAATTTCTCAGGATCTGCGGTAGCATCGAGTAAATCGTCCTGAATCTGGAATGCTACTCCCATTTCC
The DNA here is from genome assembly GCA_965229525.1 of Balneolaceae bacterium. Lineage (GTDB taxonomy): Bacteria > Bacteroidota > Rhodothermia > Balneolales > Balneolaceae > HXMU1420-13. The sequence goes on along the minus strand of OZ245886.1, from coordinate 3,384,496 downwards.
ATCCCAAGTTTGAATAGAATTTCCTGATTTTCTAAAGAAGCTCCAGCAGCTATTCCACCCATTTTTAGAGATGCAGCAATTAAAGCGCCCGTTTTACCGGATATCATTTGAATGTACTCATTCAGAGTTACATCTGTCCGATCCACAAATTCCATATCGAAAGCCTGACCTTCACACACTGTGATAATGGCTTCATTAAAACTGGAATTCATATTGAAATACTCGGCCTTAGAAAATTTATCTGAAACACCGTAATAATCCAGGAAACGATATGCACCAGCAAACATGAGGTCTCCGCTGAGAATAGCAACGTTTTCATCCCATTTTTTGAAGACACTTGGCTTCCCACGCCGGGTATCGGCAGAGTCCATAATATCATCGTGAACCAGGGTGAAATTATGAAGAACTTCTACAGCTAATGCAGCAGGAATTGCATCTTCAACGGAACCCCCATTCATTCCGCTGGCAAGCAACGTCATAAGTGGACGAATACGTTTTCCACCAACCGACAATGCATACTGATATGGTTCATACAAAGTAACCGGTGCGGATGGCATATTTAACCCATTTAGAGCTTGTTCAATGCGTGTCAGTAGTTCTTTGCGGAGGTCTTTGTTTTCCAATTCAGTCTTTATATTACAGCTGACTAAGATACGGAAATAATCCGCAGGTTGGATTTTTTATTTTTCCAATAGATGTGAACGGTTTAGCTGATCTGGAGTTGTGCATCCCACTAACAAAAGAAGTGTTCTGAAATCCTTTTTTAATTGTTCAACATAGGATTCTAATCCTTTATACCCACCTTGTATAATTGCTTTAATAATAGGTTGAGCTGTGGCTGTAAACGTCGCGCCCAAACATAATGATTTGGCAATGTCATGTGCGGAACGTATACCTCCTGATGAAATCAACTCAAAACTTCTCTCCCACTGTAACGATGATATTTGATTAAGACATTCAATGGTCGGTAACCCCCATTCATCAAATTCATTTTGTGGCTGCAAATTACTCGATCTCTGATTCTCTACTTTCGACCAACTTGTTCCACCTGCACCAGCCACATCAATAACCTGAACACCGGCATTTAATAAACGTTTTGCTGCATAAGCCGAAATTCCAGCCCCCGTTTCTTTTACGATAATTGGAACATCGGCATCTTTTACTAAGGCTTCAATACCAGACAAAACTCCTTTAAAGTCTCTGTCACCTTCGGGTTGCATTAATTCCTGAAGTGGATTTAAGTGAACAATCAAGGCATCAGCTTTAATAGAATCGATGAGAGCTTTCGTTTTATCTGGTGTCCAATCTTTAATCAGTTGAACACCCCCAATATTTCCTGCAATAAATGCATTTGGAGCCTTTTTACGAGCAATTGAAAATGATTCTATTTGTGAGTTATCCACCAACATCGCACGTTGACTACCAACGCCAAATGGAAGGTTTTCAGCCTCACAAAACTCCGCGATAATTGCATTAACCGGACCGGCATCGGAATAGCCACCGGTCATTGATGAAATAAAGAGAGGAAATGAAAAAGTACGGCCTAATAATGAGGCTTCTGTTGATACATCTTCAAAATTTACTTCCGGTAATGCATCATGCTGAAAGTAATAGTTATCAAACCCTGTTTTAGTTTCATACTGAGTCTGATCAGTGACCGTTAATTCTACATGGTCTTTTTTGCGATTGGAGATATCTGACATAGTTTAATTATTTGCCCCAAAATAAATTAAAAACTTACGTCATGCTGAACTTGTTTCAGCATCTAGATTCCTGCCTTCGCAGGAATGACCTCATATCAAATAACTGCCCGAATTTATATGGAAAGTCTGTCCTGTAGCATGGGTCAGCTTTCCTTCTGCAAGTAGCAAAACGAGATTCGCAATTTCTTCAGGCGGAGCAATGTCATCTAAGGCCAATCCCAGAGTCAGGTATTCTTTCCCATACACTTCAATGGAACCGATGGCCATATCTGTTTCTACAAAACCCGGTGCAATAGTATATGCAGTAATCCCTTGTTTCCCAAAGCTACGAGCAATGCTTTTGGTTAGCCCAATCATTCCGGCTTTACTTGCAGCATATGCCGCAAATTCCTGGGTATCACCACGCATTCCGGCTCGACTAGAAATATTGATGATTCTCCCTTCGATATCTTTCTCAGTCCACGCATTAATGGCCCATTTGCATAACAGTGCAGCAGATCGAAGATTTACTTGTTGAGTGATATCCCAGGTATTCAACCATTCTTCATCAGATATTCCAAATTCAGCATCTCGGAACATGCCGGCATTGTTGATGAGGACATCCGGGGGATTTTCGCCAGTGAAGACTTCTTTCAGTTTTTGCAGTTCCTGCTGACTGGATAAATTACAAACGATATGTTGATATTCGTTATTCGTGTAATCGTTAATAGGTTTGGTTGAGGTGCCAATCACCGAATAACCATTAACCAGTAACGAATTACAGATTGCTTTACCTATTCCACGGGATGAACCGGTAACTAATAATTTCATTTTAACCCTTCCAAACCGGCACAAAACTACATGCTTCGCCGTACATAATCTTTTTTGCTGTTCCTTGTAATTTATTGGTAGTCAATAAATAAATGGAATCAGGTACGTGAATATCTCCACAGCCTTTTAACAATATGAACTTGTCCTGATATTGATACCAATCGTGTTTTTCTACTCTTCGGCGGTATAATTCATGAATTATACCTGACTTGTTTAGATGGAATACTTCCTTGGCAAATCTTGAAGCATGAGTAGTAACCAACATCCAGGCCCAGGGAGCAATTATGGCATCCGTAGAGCAATACACGGATAAATACTGACCTTCGTATTGCGACCAGTCATATTTTTTAAGATGAGCACGGAAATCTGCCTCTTTCAGCAGTAATCCCATGTGAAGAAAGTTTATGATATCCAATTCCGCGATTGGTGTATCATCATGGAACAACTTAGCTAAATCAAGCGTGATTAGCTTTGTGTTCGCTTTTACTTTATTGATGATTGGTTCTTGGCTCATTCTCTATTTGGTCATGCTGAACTCGTTTCAGCATCTTGATATTTCAACAACGATCTAAATCCTGAAACAAGTTCAGGATGACTTATTGGTTATACCGAAAAACTTTCCCCACAAGAGCAAGTTCGGCTGGCATTCGGATTATGAAAATGAAAGCCCTGCCCTTCTAATCCGTCGGTATAATCAAGTTCTGTACCCGCCAGGTATAAAAAGCTTCTCATATCAACGAGCACTTTTAGTCCTTTCAGTTCGAATACCTGATCCTGATCAGTGGGTTGAGTATCTGTGGAGAAGTCTAGATTGTAAGTCAATCCTGAGCATCCACCTGATTCAACTCCAACCTTTAGAAATGCATCAGATGGAACATTCTGATCCGCCCGGATTTCTTCTATCCGTTTGTGAGCGCGTTCACTAATTGTAATCTCGCCCATTAGAATCTCCGTTAAACTGAGATAACCTGAATTTCCGGATCAATACGCTTAACCATACTCTCTATAGCGTACAGCGTACCCGTAGTTGCCGTTGGACAAGTCCCACATGCCCCCTGATAATGAACCTTCAAGCGATTATCATCTAGGCTTAGAACTTTTAATCCACCACCATCTGCCAATAAATATGGACGAACTTGTTCATCCAACATTTGATTTATTTCCTGAAGCCGTGGATCATCAGAATTAGCCGCTTCCTCACTCACATGCACTGCATGATCAGCTTCCAGGTCTAATTGTGGTTGTGCTTCACGGATTGGTGGGGCAAGTTTTCTTAATAACTCTGACCAAACTGCCTTTCCATCTTGAGTTACCGTAATGTACTTGTCTACATAGTAGACATTAATCACGTTTTCGATATCGAATAAGGCTTTTGCAAGTTCGTCTTGCTGTGCATCAACACTATTCTCAAATGAGCGTGTTACGCCATTTGTGAGTGGTTCAGCAAGCACAAAACGCATTGCATCTGGGTTTGGGGTACGCTCTATCTCTTTAATTTTAGCCATCTTTTTATCCGTTTAAGCGAAAAATTCTTGTGTGTATTTAACTGCCTCTACCAGGCGATTAATATCGTCTTCATTATTGTAAAAAGAAATGGATGCTCTCAAGGTACCTGGAATTGAAAAATAATCCATTACCGGTTGTGCACAATGATGCCCCGTTCGCACAGCGATTCCTTCTTTATCCATGATAGTACCTGCATCAGTTGGATGAATTCCATCAATCAAAAAAGAGATTACACTCGCTTTCTTTCCTGCTGTACCTATCAAATTAACTCCATCAATTTCTTTCAATTTAGATGTCGCAATCTCAACTAACTCGGCTTCTCGAGCTGCGATGTTGTCCATCCCAATTTCATTTAGGAAATCAATGGCAACACCTAGTCCTATTCCGGCTGCAATTGGTGGAGTCCCAGCTTCGAATTTATGAGGAAGATCGTTGTAGGTAGTTTTTTCAAAAGAAACTTTATCAATCATATCTCCTCCACCTCGGTACGGCGGCATTTTTTCAAGGAGTTCTTTTTTACCATAAAGAATTCCAAATCCTGTCGGACCACACATTTTGTGAGCAGAAAACGTGTAAAAATCAGCATTTAATGCTTTCATATCTACTTTTGAATGAGGAACTGATTGGGCTCCATCAATCAAAACAACCGCACCTGTTCTATGCGCAGCTTCAATTATTTCTTCTACGGGGTTAATGGTACCCAAAGCATTAGAAACATGAATTACAGCAACCAGTTTGGTGCGATCAGAGAGTAGCTCGTAGAATTTATCCATAATCAATTCGCCGTTCTCATCCATCGGAATAACCCGAAGAACCGCACCGGTTTGTTCAGCAACCATTTGCCATGGAACAATATTCGCATGGTGTTCCATTTGTGAAACGATGATCTCATCTCCCTCTTTGAGGAACGTTCGACCATAACTTTGAGCTACCAGATTGATTGAATCCGTGGTACCAGTGGTGAATATGATCTCCTCTAGAGTTTCCGCATTGATTAATGCCCTAACTTTCTCGCGAGTCGCTTCATATTCATCAGTAGCTGACTGACTTAACGAATGAATTCCTCGGTGAACATTTGCGTGTTCCTTACTGTGGTAGGTATTTAATCGCTCAATAACATCACTTGGCATCTGACTAGATGCACCATTATCTAGATATACCAATGGCTTTCCGTTTACTTCTTGGTGAAGCACAGGAAATTTATCTCTAATAGCTTCCCAATCGATAGTGGTTGATATGTCTGTTTTTGCTTCGTTCATCGAAATATTATCATGCTGAGGCTGATTCAGCATCTCTGTAAATATCATAATAATAATACTCAAAGAACCCTACTTAAAATCGGATTCTTCGAGTTTTAGTCTCTAGTAGTGTACTTAATAACTTCGTCTAGTAATAATTTCTCAACTGATTCTACCTGCATGCTTTCCACACTTTCTAATGCAAATGCATACACAAGTAATTCACGTGCTTTTTGTTCTGTTAAACCACGAGAATGTAAATAGAACACTTCATTGTCGTCTAGGTATCCAATCGTTGCACCATGTGAACAGCGAACATCATCTGCGAAGATTTCTAGCTGAGGTTTCGTATTTACTTTTCCATCTTCAGAAAGCAATAGATTTCTGTTTTCCTGGAAGGAATCAATCTTCTGAGCATCTTTAGCTACGAAAATCTTGCCATTGAAAATAGAGTGCGCACTATCATTCACCACTACTTTATGCAGTTGATGGCTATTTCCATGGGCAAATCTATGATCCATGATTGAATGAGTATCGGCGATTTGGTCACCATCGATCAACACTAATCCATCCACAGTGAAATCGACTTCAGCTGCATTTTGAATTACTCGAGGATCATTTCTAAAAAGCTTAGCACCCAGACAAATTGTGTAGGAATGATATTCTGCATTTCTATCCAACATCGCAATTGGTCGGGATACATGAACGGCTTTCTTAGAATCGCGCTGAATTCTTGCATGATGAACATGCGCCCCAGCAAATAATCTAAATTCAGTTACAGGAACGTTTAGATACAAATTATCTGCAAGTCCGATATGCTCTTCAATGATGGTAGCTTTAGAGTACATCTCACCGACAAAAAGGAGTCTAGGCGTTGCATAAAATGCTTTATCAGCATCGGTGAATAAATTCAGTATGTGAATTGGTGCTTCCACTGAAGTTTCTTCCGGCAAATAAATAAATGCTGCATCTTCAAAAGCTGCATCATTAAAAGGAGCGAATACATCATCATCAAAATTAGTGATGTTTCCTAAATGCTCTTTAACAGCATCATGCTCTCCATATTCAGTCATGTTACCAACAATAACATGGTGCGGCAATTCACTGATTGAAGACAATTCTTCGTTGTATACACCATTTACGAATACCAAACGAGTATTCATTGCTTCTGGTAAAAAATGCTTCGATATATCACCAATCTCTGAGGGAGTTGATTCTTTAATCGACGCAAAACGATTCTTTTTAATCGCACTCATATCTATGAATCTCCAGTCCTCATCTTTTCGAGTTGGGAACGGAGTTTCTTCTAAGGCAACCTGACCTCGAACATTGATTGCGCGAATAGCAACAGTTTCAGCATTACTGATAATGTCACCATCTATAAACGATAGCAATGTTTCTTTTTGAGCTACTTCACTCATATTATGCCTCACTGTCTACAGCTAGTTCTTCACCGTACTGCTCATACCCTTCCGCTTCAAGAGACTCGGCAAGTGTAATATCACCAGACTTGATAATTTTACCGTCCATCATAACGTGAACAAAATGCGGTTTGATGTAATTTAAAAGTCTTTGATAATGTGTGATCATTACAATTGCATTCTCTTCATTTGCAATTTTATTTACTCCATCAGATACTACTTTTAGAGCATCGATATCTAAGCCTGAATCAGTTTCATCGAGGAATGATAGCACGGGGTTTAAAACTGCCATCTGAAAGATTTCATTTTTCTTCTTCTCTCCACCAGAAAATCCTGTATTGATAGAACGGTTCAAGAACTCATCTTTCATATCAATCACATCCAATTTACTCTCGATGTAATCTTCGAATTCAATTGGATCTAATTCTTCTCTATCGTTTGCACGAGCGATTGTATTGTAAGCTTCTCTAAGTAGTGTTCTGTTGGTAATTCCTGGAACTTCTACTGGATACTGGAAAGCTAAGAATAATCCTAAATGTGCACGTTCGTCAGCATCCATTTCGGTAATGTCCTCACCATTGAAAAGAATTTCACCTTCTGTTACCTCATACTCAGGATGACCCGATACAACTTTCGAAAGTGTACTTTTTCCACTTCCATTTGGTCCCATGATGGCATGGATTTCACCAGCATTAACTTTCAGGTTAACACCTTTGAGGATTTCGATGTCTTCGCCTTCAACTTTGGCGTGTAAATTTTTGATTTCTAACACAGTTCTGACTTTTTTCTTTTTTGTTTTCTAATTTCTTTTGCTCGGAGCCTGAGACGAAGCATTCTAGAGATCACTTCACTCGCCCCTTGTCGAGATCGTGAATGACTTAGCCTACACTACCTTCTAATTTCACATCCAAGAGCTTGTTTGCTTCAACTGCAAACTCCAGCGGAAGCTCTTTTAATACTTCTTTTACAAATCCATTGATAATCATGGAAATAGCATCTTGCTCACTGATTCCACGTTGCATCAGATAGAAGATTTGCTCTTCGCCTACTCGTGAGGTTGTAGCTTCGTGTTCAACACTACTGCTTGGGTTCTCACTTGAAATGTATGGGAATGTATGAGCACCGCATTCCTGGCCGATCAGCATAGAATCACACACAGAATAATTCTTCGAGTTGTATGCCTTCTTACCAATCTTCACTTCGCCGCGATAGCTATTCTGTGATCTACCAGCAGAAATACCTTTAGAGATAATGGTTGATCGAGTATTCTTGCCTAAATGAATCATTTTTGTTCCAGTATCAGCTTGCTGCATTTTTGTAGTAACAGCCACTGAGTAAAACTCACCAATTGAATTGTCGCCTTGAAGAATTACTGAAGGGTATTTTAGAGTTACTGCAGATCCTGTCTCTAACTGGGTCCAGCTGATTTTAGAATTCTTCCCCTTACAAATTCCACGCTTAGTTACGAAGTTATAGATGCCACCCTTCCCTTCTTCATCACCGGAATACCAATTTTGGATGGTTGAATACTTAATATCTGCATTATCTAAGGCAACAAGTTCTACCACTGCTGCATGAAGTTGATTTTCATCGTACATAGGAGCGGTACAACCTTCCAGGTAACTTACGCTTGAGCCTTCTTCTGCAATAATTAATGTTCTTTCAAACTGACCTGATTCCATATTGTTAATTCGGAAATAGGTACTTAGCTCCATTGGGCAAACAGTATCTTTTGGGATGTAGCAAAACGACCCATCTGAGAAAACAGCAGAATTAAGTGCCGAGAAATAATTATCCCGTACCGGTACTACGGAAGCCATGTATTTTTTAACCAATTCCGGATGCTCGTGAATTGCCTCAGAAATAGGACAAAAAATTACTCCCGCTTCTGCAAGTTTTTCTTTGAATGAAGTGAAAATAGAAACACTATCGAATACTGCATCCACAGCTACATTGGCAAGCATTTTCTGTTCTTCGAGTGGTATTCCCAGCTTCTCGTAGGTCTCACGGATATTTGGGTCAAGGTCATCCAGGCTATCCAATTGTGGTTTCTGCTTTGGCGCAGAGTAGTACAACAGATTCTCGTAATCGATCTTTTCGTACTTCGCGTTGAACCAACTTGGCTCTTCCATCTCTCTCCACGCATGATAGGCCTTCACTCTGAAATCTGTCATCCATTCAGGCTCGTTTTTTCGCGATGATAATTCACGAACTATTTCCTCGCTGATGCCTTTAGGAAATTCCTCATATTCAACGTCGGTTGAGAAGCCGTACTTATACTCCTCACCAATCATTGATTCTAATGCTTTTACCTCGTCGCTTAATTCTTCACTCATCTATATAAAATTTGAAAGTTCTATTCCTGCTAAGCCAACCAACAAATTTGGCTCTGCGTTCACATCAGAAATGCTTATTTAGATTCGATCCAAAGATAATAAATCCCTGTCTCAGAACTAATTGAGAAAACTTATCAGGCAAATAGAGTATTCTTAGAAAACATTTATATCAGAAAGATTTATTAGAATAAGAAATATGATATAACTCCAAGAAATATGGTGAAAAGAAATAGCTGGATAAAGAATACCAATACTGTGATAAAGCTTAATGTAATGCTCTCAATCTTTCTTGCATCGTTTTTGTAGATACGGAAGTATAAAACGGCAATAATTGCATACAAAACCCAATGAAAAATGATAGGCACATTATAAATGGGTAACATCAAGGTGATAAAGAAAGTAGAATGACCGATAATAAACGCTGAAATCGCAATATGTTCAGCAAAATTCTGCTTATTGTACAAAAATGCAGATGGCAGAGATAAAAACACTATAGAGATGACCCAGAAAAATTTAATGTACTCTGCTAAAACTTTTCCAGCTTCTACCCCAATCTTTCTTAATGTATTCTCCTCCATACCCGGCGAGAACCTTGATACATATTCGAATGAAAAGAAGCTACTTAAAATCACATAGAAACTAATAGCAATAATCAGATATGAAATAGGGTTAAAAATGCCCTTTCTCTTACCGTTAATATAATCATGAACCAGTTTTTTGGGGTTAATAGTCAGCTCTTTTAGGTTATAAAGAAACCCCTTATCCATATTTATAAGGGTAGAAAAAGCTTCTGCTGCTACGGTTAATAAAGTGATCCTTCTCAGATTACCTACTTCCCCACAATTCGGGCAAAATTTCTCCTTGTGGGTAAATCCACAAGACATGCAGTTTATTTGCTCTGATTCTTGCATTTCACATTATTGATTCAGCTAACAAATCAAGGAATCCGTACTTCTAGTAATTTACTTGTCTTACCAGGTGTAATTGAAATATCAGAAATTGTATTTGGTACAAGAATTGAATCCCCAAGTTTGTAAGTGATATTTCCTCCCTCAAATTCGATGTCACCATCACCTTCTAAACACATTAAAATAATGCATGAATCAAAGATAGAATAATCGCGAGAAATTGATTCCTCTACGATAAGTCGGCTAGTTATGAAATACTGGCTTTTACCTATTTCTACTTCCGATGTCGTTTTATCGTACTTGGTTTTATAATCATCGTAAAAGTCATAGTCGATAGCATCTATAGCTTCTTCAACATGTAGCTCTCTCCCATTTCCATTTGTATCAACACGATCAAAATCATAAATACGATATGTGATATCCGAAGTTTGCTGGATTTCAGCAATCAGAAGACCTTTACCTATGGTATGAACTCGACCTGCAGGCAGAAAAAACACATCATCATTGTACACATCTTCCCTGTTGAGTAAATCTACAAGTCGTCCTGATTCAAAATATTCGAGATACTCTTCCTTTGAGGTAGGTTTGTTAAAACCTGAAATCAGTGTTGAACCTTCATCCGCTGATACTACATACCACATTTCCGTTTTACCAAAAGAATTGTGTCGTTTCATTCCTAGTTCATCATCTGGATGTACCTGAATACTTAAATCATCATTTGCATCTATGAATTTGATGAGCAATGGAAACTTATTTCCAAACTTTTCAAAAACGGTATGTCCGATTAAATCACCCTGATATATATCAATTAACTCGACAAGTGATTTTCCCTTAAAATCTCCCTCCGAAACAATAGAAATATTGCCATCTACACCTGAAATTTCCCAGGATTCCCCGGCTTCTTGTGAGCCGTTTGTTGGCTTATCTAACACTGATTCTAGTTTAGTTCCTCCCCAAATTTTGTCTTTAACAATCGGAGTAAACTTCAATGGATACATTTTCATAATTCGTACTGATGATATTCTTTAACTAAGTAACGCAGCTACACACGCTTCATTCACAATATCTTCCCAACTACAACCCCTTGAAAGATCCATCATTGGTTTTGCAAGTCCCTGAATAATAGGTCCAGTTGCAGTAGCTCCACCTAGTCGTTCTGTAATTTTATAGCTGATATTACCAGCATCCAGATTTGGAAATATGAACACATTTGCATTTCCTGCAACTGTTGAACCGGGAGCTTTACGTTGACCTACGCTATCTACATAAGCTGCATCAAACTGAAGTTCACCATCAATAGCTAATTCGGGTTTTTGTGTTTTTGCAATCTCTAATGCAGTTTGAACTAGTTCTACGCGTTCATGATTTGCACTTCCCTTCGTTGAGAAACTGAGCATGGCAACGCGTGAATCATGACCGGTTAATTTTTTATGCGTATCAGCAGAATCGATGGCAATGGAAGCTAATTGTTCAGAGTTAGGATACGGTACCACGCCACAATCGCCATAAGTGAAAACACGACCGTCGTCAAAACTCATTAGAAACGTTGACGAAACTACTTTTGAACCTGGTTTTAAGCCTATTGTTTGTATGGCTGCTCGTAAAACATCCCCTGTGGTAGAAATTGAACCAGCTACTCCACCATCTGCATCATCATGAGCAAGCATGGATGATGCGAAGTACAATGGATCTTTGATTGTTTGAAGTGCTTGTTCCATTGTAACACCTTTATGCTTTCTTTTTTGATAGAAAGACTCAGCATAGGTTTCTAATTTTGGATGATTTTCAATTTCTAAGATCTCTAATGAAGTTGCCGCTAATTCTTCATTCTTCAATAAAATAGGTTTACACAACTTGTGATCATGTAGATATTCAGCAGCTTGTATTACTCTGGAATCAGAGGATCTTGGTAAAACAATAGATTTAAATCTTTTTGATGCCTCTAACCTAATGCTCTCGATGATATTCATATCAAATAACTAAAAGTATAATAGCGATGATTGCGAGACCCAAGCCCCACATTTGATTTCGGTTTAGATGATCTTTCCAGTAAAAAATGCCGAGTAATGTTCCTAAAAATACATTCAGCATATTTGTAGCTGAAAATACCAGTGCTCCGGAAAGATATTCTAGCGCCAAAAGTAAGAAAAAGCTGGAGTAAAGATTTACGATTCCGATCAAAAAACCATAGACAACGATTTTTTTATCAAACATGAATTTTTTCTTGACGATCAAATAAGTAGAACCTACAATAAACGCCGACATAAATATCAAAAAAAGAAATACGTCTTTTGATAGGCTGGTTGCAAGTTCGCGATCATATATTTTTAGCAATACATCTACTAAACCATTTAATAGAAAGAGTACAATGAGCGAACTCGAGAATCTTGCACCCGAATCGGTTTTAGAGAATGGAATCAATAACAGAAGTGCTATAAAAACGATGCCTATTCCAACATAAGTAGCAAAATCTAAATATTCATTATAGATGAATAGGCTTACGATTACTGGTAAAACGAGCGAAAGTCGCATTGCGGCAATACTAATTCCTACCCCATTTTTATTCAATGAATAACTGTATAGAAAAAAATTTACGATGAATAAACAACCAGTAAATGCTGCAAAAAATAATGTAGCGTAAGATATGTCCCAAAGTTGAGTATTCTCTTTCGAAGTGAGAAAACTTATACATGCAGCAGTAAAATAATTGACTACTAAAACTGGGATTATGGATAGTTCTGCTCTTCGAACCAGTTTTAATAAATGAGCAATACAAAGCGAACAGAGAACACTTAATGCAATGAATAAAAGTCCCATCATTCGATGAAACTTAACTCAGAGTTACCAAAAAACAATATGTGTTGTGGCTGATTATGCAATCGCCGAGATGTATAATCAACGTTTCGCTGTAAATGGTTTAGAACATCAGATATGTCTGTCGCTCCTTTTTTAATAGCATCGGCGATGAAGTAGCTAAAAATACTATGCCTTTTTTGATCACCGCCAGTGCTGGAATAATCTCGTGACCTCTGGGTCTCCGTAGAACTGACTAAAATAGCTGTATTGGCATTATTTGCAATTATTTGATTAGCTAATGGTTCTATTATTGAGGATTCTTCGTTCTCAACATTGTCAATATCAAGCAAGATTATTAGTTCTTCTACAGGTAATCGGGAGATACCACTGAAAAATGAATTCAGATTGATGCTGGAAGACACGGATCCACCGGTTCCAAGCATCATAACCTGGCCATCTTCCCCACTTTCCACATATCCAGAAACAAAAACAACAAGTTTCTTTTGATCTCGTCGTATTTCATTCACCATTCTATTGTATGAAAGGACTAATTGCTGTTGGTTTTCGATATTATTTGTTAATCGAATGTTGTCATTCCTATAACCGAATGCTTCATTAAGATACGTACTGATTAATTCAGCATCTCTTTCTGCATAAATTCGTTCTGAATATTCTCCCTGATATTCCCGGTTTGCAATAATAAAACCGTAAGCACCCTCGGTTACATCACTCAGTTGAGGTATATCACTTTCTACATCTATGTTACCAAAAGGAATGTTAGGAACAGTGATTATAGAAAGCTGAGAAGCAAATTCTGATGGGCGCCATATTAATTCAGCATCTGTTTTTGCTATATAAGTTTCAGAAATTCCATATAAAACCCGATACCAATTCTCTTCTTCCGACACAAATTTTAATTGACTGCCCCTAGCCAGGTCAGTTAGAATGGTTCTTGAATCAAGAACTGGTTCATCTCTTAGTGCAGTTATATCAGATGTTATAACCACAAATTGTTCTAGAAAAGAATTTACGGGGATAGTATTTACATAGATATCGTTTCCAAAATAGATTTCTAGTGTGATAACATCATCAATTGAGTATTCGGCTAGTTCGGGATTAAAACTCTCAAGAAGGTTTACAGTGTATCTATTGTTTCGGTATTCTAGATTATTTCCGAAAGCCAGGATATCACCTTCATAATATATTGTATATGAAACATCTGATCCTGGATTTGGCTGAGCACTTACCGTATCCGTTTCTGTAACAGAACCGGTTTTACGAAGCAAACGTACTTCTCCTGTTGGATTAGATTCCCCCTTAGACTTCATGTTTAAGAATGAAGTTAGAGTTATCAAGCCCGCGGCACCATAATAAAAGGTAGATGTTGAAATCGAACCTTGCTGCGAATTGCTTTTTTGTGCTACATCAGCAGTGTACGAAGCTAATCCGGCACCTGCTATTCCCATCAAAACCGATCTGAAAATTGGACGGTATCTTTGGATGAACCTATCTGTTCTCACTCTTTGCGTATATTCAAACGAATTAGCTGCCAAAATTTCAAACTGAACTATCGGATTTTCTGGCGTGATGGTGCCTATTCTTTGCAAGAACTGCTGCGATTCAATTAATTCGAAATCATTTCTATCCACCTCATATTGATTCTCAACTACCCATTTTGAACTTGAACAGGCAGAAGCAACAATCAAAAGTGTTATGATTCCAATTTTTTTGATCATGCCCAGGGCGTTTGTTTAGAAGCAATGGCAATTTTAGCAGCATCGATGGCTATCACTAACTCTTCATTTGTTGGTATAACCATGATATCAACGCTAGAGTTATTGTGGTTGATGTTATATCCATTTTTTCTATCTGTGTTCAATTCTTCATCCAGAATTACTCCGGCATATTCCATATCCTCGAGAATTAGAGAACGTATTTTGGATGCGTTTTCCCCAATTCCACCTGTAAATATAATTGCATCAACGCCATTCATTGCCGCGATATAAGATCCAATATATTTCTTGGCACGGTAGCAGAATACATCAATCGCTTCCTGGCAACGACGATCTCCATTTTCGGCTTCTTCCAGGAGATCCCTCATATCTCCCGCATAACCACTTAAGCCAAGAAGGCCGGAATGTTTATTCAATAACGCATGAACATTGGCTAAAGATAATTCCTCTTTCTCTATGATGTAGAACAAGATAGACGGATCTATGTCCCCAGACCTGGTTCCCATAACAAGACCTTCAAGAGGTGTAAACCCCATGCTTGTATCGATGGATAAACCGTCTTTAATCGCAGTAATCGAGCCGCCATTTCCCAGGTGACAAGTTATGATTTTTGTCCCTTCTTTTTTCTTTCCAGTCAATTTGTAGTATTGCCTGCTCACGTAATAATGGCTGGTACCATGAAATCCATATCGTCGAATTTTATAGCGACGATACAATCTGTTCGGGATTCCATATAAAAAGGCATGCTGTGGAATAGAATGATGAAAAGCGGTATCAAAAACGGCAACATGAGGCACATTTGGCAAATGCTTTTTTGCAGCCCTGATTCCTTGCAAGTTTGGAGGATTATGAAGTGGCGCGATATCATAGGCTGCCTGAATGGCTTCTTCCACGAATTCATCGATTAACACGGAATCCTTAAAAGTCTCCCCACCATGAACAACGCGATGGCCAACAGCTTCAATCTCATCTAATGAATGTAAATGATCATTATCCGCAGTTATTAGCAACTCCATGATTGTTTTAAGTGCTGTTGCGTGATTATCCAATGCCATGGATTTGCGAATAGGCTTTTCTCCTTTGAACTCCTGTTTTATGATGGAGGTTACGGCTCCAATTCGTTCAACAATTCCCTTACATAGTGTGTCTTTTTCTTCAGAATTGATCAACTGATATTTGATCGAAGAACTCCCACAATTGATGACTAGAATTTTCATGTCTCAAAAATTAAAAATTGCACCGATGCCAACGACGTTTCGGTACTTAAAATTACTCTCATTGTTTGATGGTGATGACAACCAAAAAGGAATATCATACCGAATAAAGATACCGCGATCTTTACCCAAATAATCAGGAATATTTGCAGAAAATTGGAAGCCAAGACCTGCATCCATAAGCCAATCACCTGACTTAAAAACACTTTCTATTTCTGGTGGGACTATATTAGGTAGCTGAACAGCATTCGGATCGGTTACTACACGATTTCCAACACCTTGTCCGATATCGAAAAATGAATAAGACCTAAACTCGACGATATCCCCAAAATATCTAATCTTCTTGAGTGCTGTGTTTAATGGATTTGGGAATTCCAGATCGATATTGAATGCAATTATTTTATGATGTAAAGGGACTTTAAATTGTCCGTTCACAGTTTGATCAAGTGCTTTTAGAATCATTCCAGTTTCATTTTGATATCCTCGAAGATTACCACCTCCATCAAAATGAATATTTCCGGAATTCATCCAGTTAGTTGAAATCAATCCATTTGCTCTTGAAAACCCTTGATCCACCCATTCAATTGGTGATGAAGACGTTGCAAGAAATTTAAATTCAGGTTGAGCAAAAGAACTAACAATTCCGGCAAAAGACCTGATACGAAGTTTAACGCTTTCATTGAAGTCTCTTCTATATTCCGTTTCTACTGTAGTACGCCAGAACTCACCTTCAACAGCCGATTGATCCACATTTCCCTGAACTGCTAACTTCGTTGCAAACCGGCCATTTTTGAAATCTTCACTAATAAATATTTCAGTTCCAAGAATAGCCAGCCAGCTTTCTCTCCATAAATATCTATTCAATAAATAGTTTGAGTTATATCGAATTTGTCTTGAGAAAAACAGACTAATTTCTGTATGATCTAACTCTTCGAACCCGCGTTGCCATCGTTTATTAAAACTAAGTTGATGCTTAGAAAATCCAGTTCGAGTTAATGAAATCAACTGAAGATTACCCTCTCCTCCAAATTTACTAAAGGCTGGGATTGGTTCTGTAAATGACAAATAATAGGAAATCGGATTATCCGGTAGTTTCGATCCCACCCAAACACCAGCATCTAAACGGTGTGGACCATCCTTAAAGGTACCTTCAACTTCACCAAGAACGCGAAGACCTAATCTAATTCCATCAATATCGTTGTACCAAAGATCAGGATACGGCGAAAGTCGATATTGAGCTTGTGTATTGATGGATGAACCCATCAATACAAATAAAAACAAAACTGCTATGATAGCTCGATTCGCCACTCTGGGAGTATTTGTTGATTACGTAACAACTGGTCTGTAAGTCGAATTAACCGCTTTTGTTCCGGCCAGGCAATCATTTCTTCAATTTCATCCACATTCACCCAGCGAAATTCTGTATGCTCATCATCTAATTTAATTTCTTGATCAGAGATCTCTGCTGCAAAAGCTGGGATATGATGTATCTGGTCAGATTTGGCTTCATAGAATGTATTCATGGATGGAATTACCCAAAATTGATCAGGAGAAGCACCAAGTTCTTCTCTCATCTCCCGAAGTGCACCCATCCAATAATTTTCACCTTCATTTACTTTACCGCCCACCATTCGCCATTGGTTGGCATAAATCTTCTTACTAGATCGTAATAAAAGCAAAAACTCCGGTATTCCGGAGTTCATACGATACACATAAACATCGATGAGTCGTTTCATCGATTGCCTCTTTAGATTTCGATGTTTTTAATCTCTAATTCCAGCATTCCGGCCGGTACTTTCACTTCCACTGTTTCTCCTATCTCCTTCCCTAAAAGTGCTTTACCAATAGGTGAATCAACGGAAATTTTTCCTTTAGCAAAATCAGCTTCATTCGCTGAGACCAAAGTATATTTCATTTCTTTATTCATCTTTTTATTCAGAATAGTCACTTTCGTGAGGATGCGAACTTTGGTTAAATCAAGATCTTTAGCATCTATAATCCGAGCGTTGGCTAAAATGTCTTCTAGTTTTGTGATTCGATCTTCCATATGCCCTTGAGCTTCTTTCGCCGCATCATACTCTGCATTTTCACTTAAATCGCCTTTTGCACGAGCTTCGGCTATATCTGCTGCAATTTCTCTTCTGCCTCTGGTTTTTAAATCTTTTAGCTCTGCATCTAACTTGTCGTAGCCTTCTTGTGATAAATATTGAACTTTACTCATTCTTCTTTCTTCTAGTGCTGATAAAATAAAAAGAAGCATGCCGACCCCGCGATATGCTTCTTTAAACGGCTTGAAAATACATTGTTTCTTACTGTTTGTCTAGTAAAATCGGGATGATTGATTATACACTCGAATTAAGAAGATTTCTTCGCATCACAAACATAGCCCCAAAAAAGGAACCAAGGCATAGAACAGAGCCAGTAATAAAGGCAGCTCCTGGAAGTTGGAATGGTGCATCTGATGAAGTAAAAAACCCAAATAATCCAGTCATCATGGGGGGACCAATAATTGCGGTTAAGCTTATCAAACTGGTTAATGCTCCTTGTAGCTCCCCTTGTTGATTATTTTCAACTCCGTTTGATATAATTCCTTGTAAAGCCGGTCCGGCAAAGCCACCTAAAGCAAAAGGTGCAATCATTATTAATAAAACCCATCCCGCTGGGGCAAAAGCAAATCCTAAGAAACCGAATGTATAAAAAAGAAGTCCGATATAGACCGATTTTCGTTCTCCAAATTTTGGGATAACGATTCGAGTTAATCCCCCCTGTACAATTGCTACACAAACACCAACAATGCCGAGAGAAAAACCAACCATTGCCTCGTCCCAATCAAATTGAAGCATGGTAAAATAGGTCCACGTGGATTGCGTGGCATGATGAGAGAGATACAATACAAAGTAAACCACTACGAGACCTGCAATCGCCGGAAACTTCTTTATCTGAAGCAGTGAACCAAGTGGATTTGCTCGTTTCCATTCAAATGCTCGCCTATTTTTTTTCGATAAGGACTCTGGTAGGATAAAAAATCCATATAGACAGTTAATGAATGCAAGCCCTGCTGAAGCGAAAAATGGGACTCTAGCACCATACTCTCCTAGTAATCCACCAATTACGGGACCCAGAATAAATCCCATTCCAAATGCGGCTCCAATTAAGCCAAAATTCTGCGCTCTTTTTTCCGGTGAGCTTATATCAGCGATATAGGCAGTTGCGGTAGTATGAGAAGCACCAAATATCCCTGCGAAAATTCTTGCTGCAAAAAGCCAGGTAATGGTTGGAGCAAATCCAACAATTAAATAATCCACACCAAAACCAAAGAGCGATAATAGTAAAACAGGTCTACGACCAAAACGATCACTCAGACCTCCAATAATCGGAGCGAATAGAAACTGCATGAAGGCATACACGAACATCAGCCAGCCGCCATAAATGGCAGCTTTTCCTAATCCCTCTCCTGTTAATTCCATAATCAGAGCCGGAATTACGGGTATGATAATCCCAAGACCAATTGTATCAAGAACAACGGTGATAAAAATAAAAGATAAAGCTGCTTTTCTGGGTTCTTTCTTTGCCATCTGCGAAAAATGAATCGAGAATGTACCGTGATATTTAGCTTATTAAAAAGAATTATTTATCTACTTTAGACGTCATCGGGGATCAAATACACCACAAACTTGATCCGTGAAATATGTTTAACTAGAAAATCAAGATGCTGACCCCGAAAGCTTTCGGGACACTATGACCTTCCGGTATGACCAGAAAATTATCGACCAAAGAAATACTCCTAGAAAATCTCGCCAAATCTCCACCAGAAGGAATGAATCATGTAAAGGTGATACTTCATAACATTCGAAGTTTGCATAATGTTGGGTCTGTGTTTCGTTCTTCAGATGCATTCGGAATCTCTGAAATAATTTTATCCGGATATTCTCCAACTCCACCAAGAGATGAAATCACCAAAACAGCCATTGGCGCAGAAGAATATGTTCATTGGCGTTTTGTCGACGACGTGAGTGCGGAGATTCAATCCTTAAAGCTTGCTGGATTTTTAATCTTGGGTCTTGAACAAACAGATGTAAGTATTTCTATGTTGGATTTAGAGATTTCATCAGATGATAAAATCTGCATTGTGATGGGTAATGAAGTATCTGGAATTGAAGACGAAATCCTCCCTCTAGTCGATCAATTTATTGCTATTCCACAGTATGGACATAAACACTCTCTGAATGTATCTGTTGCAACGGGTGTGACTCTTTACGCACTTCTTCAGAAATTTTGTGAGAAAGATAAAGGGCGAACGACGAATGATGACTGAAAACCGTTCGTCATCGGTCAATCGTCGTAAATTTATTCTTGCCTAAAGCCGTAAAGCACTTATTTTAAGCCAACTTTAAATCCAACCTAACTTATTGATGAGTACTGAAGCCGCATCTAATTCTTTGTTAAATAGATTACTTAACAGCATTGAAAGAGCAGGTAATAAACTTCCAGATCCAGCCATTTTATTCTTCTATTTAATGGTAATTGTATGGATTCTTTCAGCAATTCTCGCTCCTATCGATTTCGGTGAAGTTCACCCCAGAACAGGTGATCCACTTAACGTAAACAACCTTCTTACCGGAGCAGCTTTAGCAAATTTCTTAGCAACAATGGTTGGAACATTCACCGGATTTGCTCCACTAGGAATTGTTTTAGTAGCCATGCTTGGTGTTGGTGTTGCTGAGAATTCTGGATGGATTGATGCCGGTTTAAAAAAGCTTCTGAATTCCACGCCAAAGATGTTAATCACTCCCATGCTGATTCTCATTGGTATAGTTAGTCATACAGCAGCTGATGCTGGTTATGTACTTGTAATTCCGCTTGGTGGTGTAATTTTTTATGCAGCAGGACGACATCCTCTTGCTGGTATTGCTGCAGCATTTGCAGGGGTTTCTGGTGGATTTTCTGCCAATTTTATTCCATCAGCGATTGATCCACTAATCATGAGTTTCACTTTGGAGGCTGCTCAGATTTTGGATCCTGAAATCAACCTAAACCCACTAAATAATTTCTATTTCACTGCTATTTCTTCTCTTTTGATTATTACTGTTGGCTGGTATGTAACAGATAAAATTGTTGAACCTCGATTATCCAAAACTGAAATCGATGGTGATGAAGACGGTATGCCTCAAATGGAAGATGTGACTGAAAAAGAAAGTCGTGCTTTCTGGATGGGACTTATCGCAATGGTAGTGGGTGTAATAGGATTAATTGTTTGGGCAATCCCAGCTGATTCTGCCCTTCGTGGACCAGGAATGATTGATCCAAACGAATTAAGCCTCACATCTTTCAATGCCCCATTAATGCAAGCAATTGTTCCATTGATCTTTGTATTACTTCTAATTCCAGGAGTTGTTTATGGTTTTGCTTCTGGTAAATACACCAAATCGAAAGACATGATCGATAGCATGTCGAAGTCGATGCAAAGTATGGGTTACTATATTGTGATGGCTTTCTTCTGTGCGTTATTTATTGATGCTTTTGCTACTTCTAATATCGGTCTTTTAGTTGCTCTAAAAGGGGCTAATTTCCTTCAGTCGTTGGCACTTCCGGGTCAGATTACTATTGTCGGGATTATAATCTTAAGTGCATCTGTGAACTTATTGGTTGGATCAGCATCCGCAAAATGGGCACTAATTGCCCCGATCTTTGTTCCGATGTTAATGCAATTAGGCATCTCTCCTGATTTAACTCAAGCTGCTTACCGCGTAGGTGATTCAGTTTCTAATATTATCACTCCTTTACTTCCTTACTTCCCACTTGTGGTAGTATTCTGTCAACGCTACGTGAAGAATACTGGGATTGGAACCCTGATTTCGATGATGCTTCCATACTCCATCATCTTTGGAATAGCATGGACCATCTTCCTACTTCTTTACTGGTGGATCGGAATACCTCTTAGCTTCGAAGCGAATTACGTATATCCTGCGATGTAATGAAGACAAACGACGGTTGACGAACGACCAAAGTAAAAGTCCCCTCTTGAAAGGGGATTTAGGGGTGTGTTAGTTATCGAATTATCTAACTTCTACAATCCTGAGGCCTGTCCGCCGAATAATAATTTGGAAGAAGGACTATTGCCGAAGGATCAACGATTCATTGATGAAATCAGAATTCAAAACTGGTTCAAGCATCTGACTGGATTGTGCTATAGTTAGGACCACAAAATATCCTCATTATGTTAGTTTAGCACATTGTACTAATTAGTAAAATATCTTAATTTGAATCATTAATTATGCATCAATACATCATAAATTATGCGCACAACCATTGACATTCAACAAGATTTACTGGAAGAAGTAATGAGTTTAACAGGTGCTAAAACTAAGAATCAAGCGGTTAATGAAGCGCTTAGGAGTCAAATTAAGAGAGCTAAGCGCAAGCGTTTACTAACGCGAAAAGGCACTATTGACTTAAACATTGATCTTGATCTAATCCGAAAACGATAATGCAAAGTTATCAGGTTTTGGTGGACTCCTCTGTATGGATTGATTATTTCAAATCAGGAGAAAATGAAATCCTTGATAGACTAATCGAGGAAGATTTGATTTGTATTAACGAATTAATACTTACCGAACTCACTCCATTTATAATTCACCAAAACCACGAAAGTGTAGTTGAAGAGTTGAATGCTATAAATAAAATCCCGCTAAATATAGACTGGGAAATAATTCGTGAGTATCAGTTAAATAATCTTCAACATGGAATTAACAATGTTGGAATTCCCGATCTGTTAATTATTAATCAGGTAATTCAGCACAAACTCACATTATTCTCATTTGATAAGCATTTTAAGCTCATGCAAAAACACCTGAATTTTGAATTGATGATTTAATACATCATTTTCGAGATTCACTAGTTTTTCATACTTATATCCGAAAGTAGGAGCTTCTTGCACTGCATACTGAATCAAGTTCCGCACAGGTTTCCAAATGTTGACCTTCGGAACGAGGGTAAAGTTTCTTCCAATAAATATTAGAAAAGCAGCAAAAGCACTTGAAGTCAAAAGTGACCATAATATTTGAAACTAAAATCCATTTAGACTTAGTACTATATTAAATTTTAAGTATTAATAAACAGGTACTTAACTATTTAACAAATTCAAAAATTCACCTTTCATAATTAACCCTACCTTTCAGTATCTTCAATTTTGAACTAAGTATATAGTTGTTCTCTTAAAGGTTTCATGCAAGAAAAGAAAAAGATTTTAGTTACGGCGGCTCTTCCCTATGCAAACGGCCCCCTTCATTTGGGGCATTTAGCTGGAGCTTACCTTACTCCCGATTTATATGTACGCTACAAGCGATTAAAAGGCGATGATATTGTATTCATTTGTGGATCAGATGAACATGGTGTTCCCATTACCATTGCGGCGGAAAAAGAAGGTGTTCAACCACAGGATATTGTAGATCGATATCATGAAATGAATAAGAAGGTATTCGAAGATTTCGGTATTTCCTTCGATTACTATGGGAGAACTTCCTCTTCGGTTCATCATGAGACTTCGCAAGAGATTTTCACAACATTATATGATAAAGGTTTCTTCAAAAAGAAGACGGAGAAACAGTTGTATGATCCCAAAAAGGACATGTTTCTGCCGGATCGTTATGTAAAAGGAACTTGCCCAAATTGTGGATTTGAAGAGGCCTACGGAGATCAATGCGAGAATTGTGGAACTAGTCTCTCTCCTACAGAATTAATTAATCCAGTGAGTGCGCTGTCAGGTGAGAAACCCGAGGTAAAAGAAACAGAACACTGGTATATGCCTTTGGGTGATATTCAGCCCAAACTAGAAGCATGGCTGGGTACACGAGAAGGTTGGAAACCCAATGTAATGGGTCAGGTTAAGAGTTGGCTAACTGACGGACTTGCAGATCGTGCAGCTACTCGTGATTTGAGCTGGGGAGTTCCGGTTCCTCTGGATGAAGCCACAGGAAAAGTGTTATATGTGTGGTTTGATGCTCCAATTGGATATATATCGGCCACCAAAGAATGGGCGCAAGAACAAGGAAATCCTGATCAATGGAAAGAGTATTGGCAAAACCAGGATTGCGAGCTTTATCACTTTATCGGAAAGGACAATATTGTTTTCCACTGCATCATGTTCCCAATTATGCTTATGGAACATGGAGATTATGTACTGCCTAAGAATGTGCCGGCTAATGAATTTCTGAATCTTGAAGGCAAAAAGCTTTCTACTTCACGAGGTTGGGCGGTTTGGTTGCATGAATATTTGGAGGATTTCAAACCAGATTTACTTCGATATGCATTAGGAACGACTCTTCCTGAAAGCAAAGATTCCGATTTCTCTTGGAAGGATTTTCAAGCTAGGGTCAATAATGAACTAGCAGCAGTGCTTGGTAATTTTGTATTTAGAGCACTGTCTTTCACAGCAAAATTTGCAGAAAGTAAAGTTCCAGAGCTCATAAATCCTTCTCAAACTGATTTAGATGCTCTAGCAGCCATTAATCAACAAAAAGAAAAAATTGAAGCTGCTTACGAAGCTTTTAAGTTTAAAGAAGCAATTCAGGAAAGTCTAAACTTAGCTAGAATTGGAAATAAGTATTTCACCGAGACAGAACCCTGGAAAACACGAAAAGAAAATCAACAGGCTTGTGATAACACACTCTATGTTAGTATTCAACTTTGTGCAGCTTTATCTCTGCTTTTAGAGCCTGTACTTCCCGATTCGATGAAAATACTCCGATCACAACTATCTCTCACTAATGATCTTGGCTGGAATGATATTTCTGATCATTTGATTGAAAGCGGAACCTTCATTGAACAAGGCGAAGTACTATTCACAAAAGTTGAAGACGAACAAATCGAAGCACAAATTAAGAGATTGGAAGATCGAGCTGCAGCGAGTGAACCTCAAAGTCAATTTCCGGCGCTAAAAGAAAACATCAACTTTGATGATTTCATGAAAATTGATGTACGAGCAGGTGAAATTATTTCTTCAGAACGCATTCCAAAGTCCGATAAATTACTTAAGCTTCATGTCGATATAGGCATCGAAAAGCGTACTATAGTTTCTGGAATTGCCAAACATGTTGACGAATCTGCGTTAGTTGGGCAAAAAGTTTGTGTGGTGGCAAATCTGGCTCCAAAAAAATTAATGGGAGTAGTAAGCAAAGGTATGATTTTGATGGCCGAAGACAGTGAAGGCAATTTAAAATTTGTCGAGACCGAGGCCGAAAATGGTAGTACTATCTCCTGAAATGGCGGCAATAAAACTCAAAGAGAGAAAAACCCGCACCATCAATTTTGTTGACTACGAACTAGGCTATACCATTCTTAAAGATGGTGTCGTATTCAGATTGTTTTCTCCAAAAGCTGATGATGTTCAAATCGTTGTATTCGATGAGTATGAGCATCTATATGGCACCTATTTTAATATGATAAAAGGAGATGAGGGAATCTGGAATTACTTCTGTCCATCAAAAGATATTGTAGGTAAATGGTATGCCTATAATCTCGAAAAGAAGGAACAATCTGCTGATTTCGAGAAGTCAAAAAATTACATAGCAGATCCCTGGAGTAAGCATGTTACTTCCAGGAACCATTTTATGGGATTTGCCAAGACCCTCATAGCTGAAATTCCAGACTTTGAATGGGAAGACAAAGATTTTGAACGTGTATCAGATCCTAGAGATTTGATCATTTATGAAGCTCATATCAAGGATATGGTGGCTCACTCCTCTGCCAAAACATACGTTCAGGGAATTTATAATGATTTTTGGCAAGCCGAGGTTGGAGGAATCAAACACCTCAAGAAACTCGGGGTAAATTGCGTTGAGTTCTTGCCACTTCAAAATTTTGCTTATTGGGAACCCCCTTTTGATGCAACCATTGCAACCGGGTTAAGAAATTCCTGGAACACACATGCAAAGAATCACTGGGGTTATATGACCTCATTTTTTATGGCCCCGGAGACGATATATGCATCTGATGGTAATATAACTCATGGTTCCGTTGTTGGTCGTAATATACACGCAGTCAATGAATTAAAGCAGGTAGTCAATCAACTACACAAAGAAAATATCACTGTACTAATGGATGTAGTGTATAATCATGCTTCGCAGTATGACCTTAATCCGTTGAAGTACACAGCCAAAGGCGATTATTTCCGAATTGATGATCATGGTAATTATATTAATGACAGCTGGACTGGTAATGATATCAACACAAGCAATGAATATTCAAGAAAACTCATAGTAGAATCCATTAAATATTGGATGACTGAATATCATATCGATGGATTCAGGTTCGATCTTGCTGGAATTATTGATTGGGAAACCATAGATATGATTCGTGATGAAGCTGAAAAAATCAATCCAAATGTTATTCTTATTGCCGAGCCTTGGGGTGGTGAATACAAACCATCCGGATTCTCAGATCATGGTTGGCCAAGCTGGAATGACAAACTTCGGAATGGATTTAAAGGTTATGACCCTATAAACGATAAAGGTTTACTATTTGGTAGCTGGCATCACGGATGTAACCGGTTTGCTCTAGAAAATTTTATTCGAGGCACATTACGTTCCGGAGAACATGGTTTATTTAAAACATCCCGGCATTCGGTTAACTATATTGAAGCACATGATGGCTATACATTTGCAGATTTTATCAAAATTGCCTTAGACCATAGTAAGAAGAATCATGTCTATTTCAATCAATCTGAAGCGACTAATTTAGATAAGAAGGAAACTGAAATCGCCAAACTTGGTGCATTAGCATTGTTTGTGAGTCAGGGAATTACCATGATTCATGAAGGTCAGGAATGGGGACGTTCTAAAGTATTAGTTGATAATAACGGTATTGATCCCAACGTAGGTAAATTAGACCATGATAGTTACAACAAAGACAATGAGACTAATTGGTTAAACTTCAATGAAATAAAACAAAACCAGGACCTATTTGACTACTACAAGGGATTAATTGAATTGCGCTTAGCCTCTCCTGCCCTGAGAAAATCAGAGCCTGGTGATATTGCGTTCAAAGTTTATAATGATCCGCTTCACATTACCTTTTCAATTGACGGAAAGTCCAGTGGTGATGCCTACAATTACTTCATTTCTTTAAATGGAAATATCAAAACATCCCACAAAATTGATCTTCCTAAAGGTGAATGGGAAATCGTAGCTTATTATTTAAAATGTGACCCAAAAGGTGTTAGAAGTATCAAAACTCAGTATCGTGTACCGGCTTCTTCAGGAGTTATTTTAAGACAGTTGCGTAAGAAGTAGTCTTTTAGATATTTTCCTCGCTTATCATCATAATATATTGGAGGAACTCTCTTGGCAGTATCATCATCAACAGAACGTGGATCCTGGAATTCAAAATTAGGCTTTATTTTAGCAGCAGCAGGATCCGCTGTTGGACTGGGTAACATCTGGGGTTTCCCAACAAAAGTTGCCACAGAAGGTGGTGGAGCATATCTAATCATTTATCTGCTCTGTACGTTTTTAATAGGTTTTCCAGTTATGGTCGCCGAACTTTCAATTGGTAGAAAATCGGGTAAGAACCCTGTTGGAGCATTCAAGGCTTTATCATCTAATAAGTTTTTCCCACTAGTTGGACTATGGGGTGTTATTTGTGGTGTCATGATACTTTCGTTCTATTCTGTAATAGCAGGATGGGCATTTGGATTCGCCTTTGAAGAAATCTTTTATTTCATTGGATGGACAGGTGCTGCAGAGCTTCTTTCTGATACGGGTAATGGCTTAAAAAATGCTATAATTGCCGCCGTTTTTATGCTGGCAACTATAAAAATCATTACAGGTGGGGTTAGTGATGGTATTGAGAAAGCAACTAAAACTATGATGCCCCTACTTATTGGTATCATCGTTTTAATGATAATCTATGTACTTACTCAACCTGGTGCCATGAATGGTGTACGTGAATATTTATTACCGGATTTTAGCAAAATTAATGCACGATTGATTTTCTCGGCTATGGGTCAGGCTTTCTTCTCATTATCTCTTGGGATGGGTGCGTTAATTACTTATGGATCTTATCTAAGTAAAAAAGAGAATATCCCACAAGCTGCTGCTTTCGTAACACTAGCCGATGTTGGAATTGCATTCCTAGCAGGTCTTTTAATTCTACCAGCAATGTATGCTGCACAAGCTGCAGGAATAGAAATCTTCGTTGGCGGCTCTCTTGCTTCTAGTACTGATTTGGTATTCCAGATTCTCCCTGCTTTATTCCATTCAATCGGCGGTTTCGTTGGTTTACTAGTTGGAGTTGTATTTTTCTTATTGTTGAGTATTGCTGCACTTACATCAACAATTTCACTTCTAGAAGTTCCGGTAGCATATGTTATAGACGAACACAACGTACCTCGTAAGAAAGCGGCCTGGAGCGTTGGTCTGGGAGTTACAGCCCTTTCAGTTGTGATTGCATTCTATCCATCTCTCATCGGTTCCTTTGATTATATCTTCAGTAATCTAGGGCTTCCAATAGGTGGCGTTCTAACGTGTATTTTTGTAGCCCTTGTATGGAGAACAGATTCCGCACTTAGCGAGATGGAACATGGATTCGCAGGAATTAAAGAGAGTTTATTCTCGAAAGTATGGCCAGTATTTATATATATAATCTGTCCGGCTGCAATTCTGTATAATATCATATCGAATTTCATCTAATTTACTTGTTATCCAAGGTAGCACCCCCTATTTTTGCGCAACTAAAAACGGAGTTAAAATTTAATGGCAAAAGTTTCTACCGCTGATTTCAGAAATGGCCTGGTTCTGAATCTGGATGGCGAATTGTATTCTATTACAGAATTTCAGCATGTAAAGCCTGGAAAAGGCCCTGCCTTCGTAAGAACCAAGTTAAAAGGTATCGTTAATGGCAAAAACATTGATAAAACCTGGCGGTCAGGTGAAAAATCAGAAGCAATTCGGGTTGAGAATCGGGAATATCAGTATTTGTACAGCGACGGCTCTATGTTTTATTTCATGAATAATGATACGTATGAGCAAATACCAATCGCTCCTCATCAAGTTGAACGACAAGATTTTTTAGTTGAAGGGCAAACTTGTAAAGTGCTATTTAATGCGGATGATGAGCAGGTATTATACGCAGAGCCACCAGATCATCTTATACTAACCGTTGAGCGTACAGACCCTGGTGTAAAGGGAGACACAGCACAAGGCGGTTCTAAGCCGGCCACATTAGATTCAGGGGCTGTAGTAAATGTCCCACTATTCATTCAAGAAGGGGAAAAAATCCGGGTTGATACCAGAACCGGTACTTACATAGAACGCGCAAAATAAATACTCATGGATTTAAAACTGATAAAGAATATTCTAGACATGATCTCAGACAGCGATGTGAATGAAGTTTCCATCGAAGAAGGAGATTTTAAAATCAAAGTGAAAAAAACTGGTGCGGTTGAGCAAGTTACTTTCACACAACCTGTCCCAGCTGCACCTGTTGCAGCTCCTATGCCTACTGCTATGCCAGCCACTCCCGCTGCGCCAGCAGAAGCAGCTGCTTCGGCTCCTACTGCCAAAGGTGATACCATGAAGTCGCCAATTGTTGGTACATTTTATCAAGCGCCATCTCCAGAATCGGATGCATTTTGTAAAGTAGGTGATGTTGTGAAAAAAGGTCAAACACTTTGCATAATTGAGGCCATGAAAATCATGAACGAAATTGAAGCAGAGTTTGGCGGCACTATCCGTGAAATTCTAGTTTCTGATGGCACTCCGGTTGAATTTGATCAACCACTATTTATCATTGAAAAAAACTAAACCTACATGTTTAACAAAATTCTGATTGCGAACCGTGGTGAAATCGCACTTCGAATTATTCGAACATGTAAGGAATTAGGTATCAAAACAGTTGCTGTTTATTCAACTGCCGATGCCGATAGTTTACATGTAAAATTTGCCGACGAAGCGGTTTGTATTGGCCCACCAGCCAGTAAAGATAGTTACTTAAAAATCCAGAGTATTCTCGCCGCAGCAGAGATAACAAATGCAGAGGCTATTCACCCTGGTTATGGTTTTTTAGCAGAAAACGCTGAATTTTCACGTATTTGCGCTGAGCATGACTTAAAGTTCATTGGACCGTCACCTGAGGCTATATCCAAGATGGGTGATAAAGCAGTTGCCAAGGCAACCATGATTGCAAATAAAGTACCAGTAGTTCCCGGTTCAGACGGCGTGGTTGCAACCTTTGAAGACGCCAAGAAGGTTTGTGAAGAAATTGGTTATCCGCTCATCATTAAAGCATCTGCCGGTGGTGGTGGACGTGGTATGCGCGTTGTTGAAGAGGCATCGGAGTTAAAGAAAAATTACGAGATGTGTACCAGTGAAGCGGCAAGTGCTTTTAATAACCCGGAAGTATACATCGAGCGTTTTGTAAAGAATCCACATCATGTTGAAATTCAGATTTTGATGGATCAACATGGCAATGGAGTTCATCTTGGCGAACGCGACTGTTCTTCGCAACGGAGACACCAAAAAATACTTGAAGAAGCTCCTTCCCCACTTTCTACTCCTGAATTACGTGAGGAAATGGGATTGGCAGCTGTAAATGCTGCTAAATCGGTGAATTATGAAGGTGCCGGAACTGTAGAATTTCTCGTTGATAACGATTTGAACTTCTACTTCATGGAAATGAATACTCGAATTCAGGTTGAACATCCGGTAACTGAAGAAATTACTGGTTATGATCTTATCGAGCAGCAAATTAGAATCGCTGCTGGAGAATCTATAGCGGATATGGAAGTTGAGCTAGAGGGCCATTCCATCGAATGTCGAATTAATGCCGAAGATCCTGCGCATGGCTTCCGCCCATCTGCTGGAGTGATTACAGTTTTTCATCCTCCTGGAGGTCATGGTGTTAGGTTAGATACCCATGCCTATTCTGGATATCGTATCCCACCATTTTATGATTCTATGATCGCTAAACTGATCGTTACAGCCCCTACTCGTGAACAGGCAATCGTTAAAATGAAACGAGCTTTAGAAGAATTCATCATTGAAGGTATTAAAACAACCATACCTTACCATATTCAACTTTTGGATGATCCCAACTTTAGAGCCGGATCAATCACTACAAAATATTTAGAAACATCTTTCAATTTCAAACCTGAGGAATCAGAATGAGCACACCTTCAGATTTAAAATATACTAAAGAACATGAGTGGATTCGCGATAATGGCGATGGAACTGTTACCATCGGAATTACTGATTTCGCACAAGGGGAACTTGGTGATATTGTGTTTGTAGAGTTGGAAGATGTAGGGTCTGATTTTTCACAAGATGATACTTTTGGTACGGTTGAGGCTGTAAAAACAGTATCGGATTTATATGCCCCTGTAGATGGTGAAGTGACTGAGTTAAACGAAGCTCTAGAAGATAGCCCAGAGCTTGTGAATGATGACCCTTATGGCGAAGGTTGGATGATTAAAATGAAGCTTTCTGATGCTTCACAACTTGATTCTCTCCTAACTGCGGATGATTACAAAAAAATTACCTGATTTAAGGAAAATAATTAATGAGTCGACATAGCGAATGGATCTTAATTCTTGATTACGGTTCCCAATTCACTCAACTAATCGCGCGAAGACTCCGTGAATTTAATATTTACTGCGAGATTCACCCCTTTAATGTCGACTTAGAGGAAGTGCTAACACCTCAACCAAAAGGTGTAATCCTTTCCGGTGGTCCTATGAGTGTAAACGATGAGGGTGCTCCTCATCTACAGACAGAAATTTTCGATTTGAATGTCCCGATCCTTGGTGTTTGCTATGGCCTTCAACTATTAGCACATACAGAAATTCCGGGCAGTGTAGATAAAGCCGATAAACGTGAATACGGTCGTGCTCATTTAATAATTGATAATTCCAGTGATCTGCTCAAAGAAATAGAAGATGGTTCTGTAGTATGGATGAGTCACGGCGATCATATTCATGAACTCCCATCCTCTTATGAAGTGATTGGACATACTGCAAATGCAGATGTTGCCGCAGTTCGGCACATTGAACAGCCAATTTATGGTGTTCAATTTCATCCGGAAGTGGCCCATACCGATTGTGGAAAACAGCTACTAAAAAACTTTGCATTCGAAATATGTGGCCTCACAGGTGATTGGACAGCTTCATCTTTCATTGACGAACAAATTGAAGCAATAAGAGCCAAAGTTGGTTCTGACAAAGTGTTATGTGCCCTTTCTGGCGGTGTTGATTCAACCGTAGTAGCTACATTAATTCATAAAGCGATCGGGGATCAACTAGAATGTGTATTCGTTGATAATGGACTTCTCAGAAAAAATGAGTTTGAAGATGTTCTTCATCTCTACACCAGAGACCTCCACCTTCCGGTTCGTGGTGTAGATGCTACTGATTTATTTATGGAGCGTCTTGAAGGAGTATCCGATCCTGAGACAAAAAGAAAGATAATTGGTGTTTCATTTATAGATGTCTTCGAGCAAGAAATTGGTCATGATTCTGATTTTAAATATCTAGCACAGGGCACACTTTACCCTGATGTTATCGAAAGCGTTTCCTTTAAGGGACCATCTGCAACGATTAAATCGCATCACAACGTAGGTGGTTTACCTGATAAGATGAAATTAGATCTTATTGAGCCTGTACGTGAATTATTCAAAGATGAAGTTCGTGAAGTTGGTCGTGCTTTAGGAATTCCAGAACATTTCATTGCTCGGCACCCTTTCCCTGGACCCGGTCTTGGAATTCGAGTAATAGGAGATCTAAGTAAAGAGCGACTGGATTTATTAAGAGATGCTGATAAGATTTTTATAGATGAGCTTAAAGCAAATCATCTTTATAGCGAAGTATGGCAGGCTTTAGTGGTTTTACTGCCAGTTCAAAGTGTAGGCGTTATGGGCGATGAGCGCACATACGAATTTACGGTAGCCTTGCGTGCTGTGACAAGTCTGGATGGTATGACCGCTGACTGGGCACATCTTCCCTATGAGTTTCTCGCACACGTATCTAATAGAATTATAAATGAGATTAAGGGCATTAACAGAGTGGTCTACGATATTAGTTCGAAACCACCAGCAACAATAGAGTGGGAATAAAGAACAAATCCTGCTTATTTAGGTGTAAGAGAGCAAAAATTAAAATAGAATGACAAAATTTATCTCCTGTTTACTCTTCGGACTCTTCCTTATTCAAAATATCTCTGCACAAACAATAGAGATGGGTAAATCTTTGTATCAGCAAGGAGATTATCAACGTGCAATCTTTGTTTTCGAGCGTGTTGATGGTTTAGAATCTCAATTATTTTTAGGTAAAAGTCATTTTGCTGAACGAAACTATTTGAAGGCGATTAATATTTTTTCTCAACTAAAAGAGAACTCACCAACAGAATGGTATCAAGATGCTGCGTATACCTCAGCTTTAGCTCACTTTCAGCTTAAAAATTTTGATACTGCTTTAGAAATACTTCATCATTTAATTCATAATTCATCAACATCTGCAATTACAAGAAGCGCTGACAAAACTTACAGTGATATCATCGGCTTTTTAACAACAAAACAACGATTTGATGTGTTTAAATCAGTTTCTGATGATGAAATAAGGCTTGATTTGCTTGAATACGCATTTGGAAGAGTTGATTATAATACAGCATCAACGCTATTACGCTTGTTTGAAGATTCGGCGATTGAAGTGAATAATCTCAGATTCAACCGACTAAAAACTCAATTAGCTGATTCGGTTTCTTACACTTCTTCGGTAAGAACAGTTAATTATATATCAGCACCGAGAGGGATTGCCTATAATATTGGAGTAGTGCTACCTGAATTTGATTTCGATACCCCAGAATATGAAATACCACAGCACCTTTACTATGGTATTCAGTTAGCGGTTGAACAATTTAATAGAGAAAATGCAGATCAAAAAGCTTTTATCACTTATAGAAGTACAAATACAGGAAACGCAAGTGCAGAAGCAATCATCTCAGAATTTGTATTCAAAGATGGTATTGATGTAATTATCGGGCCTCTATTTTCACAGGTAGCTAAAGAATTTTCAAATCTTGCTGAGCAATATGAAATTCCAATGCTACTTCCCCTTGCAAATGCAGATAGCTTAGATTTATATAATAATTATGTATTTCAGTTAAATCCGGCATTTGGTGCTCAAGGTAAAATAATGGCAAGAGAGGCACTCGAATTAGGGTTTGATACGCTCGGTGTAATTGCAGAAGCCAGATCTTTAGGTGCACCGGCCGCTAGAGCGTTTAGACACGAAGCTGAACGATTAGGCGGATATGTTGAATATTACTTTGAAGAGAATTTCGAAGAATTAGGGTACGATATTCGCGATTATACTCAGTTTTTCACAACAGACACACTAGATTCTGTAGCAATGGTAAAAGCGATATATGCTCCTTTTACAGGCACAATTGCGCAGACGTTAATCGAAAGCCTACTCACCGATTTAGAAGCTATGAGAAGCGAAGTAGCAATACTTGGGTCAGAAGAGTGGCAAGAAGTAAATATTGAAGCACGTAGATTAGATTCTACTCAATTATATTACTCACGTTCTTTTCATGTTGATACGACAACGATGGAGGCAAGAGAGTTTATATCAGAATTTAGAATTCGTTTTCAAACCGACCCAAATCAATTTGCCTATATAGGTTTTGATGCTGCTAGAATTATTCTGAATCAGCTTCAGTTTATAAAAAACCCAGCCTATTTACGTGATTATCTTAGAAATTTAACAGGATATAGAGGTCTAAGTATCAATGTAGATTTTAATGGAACCCATGTAAATGAGGCAATAAGGGTCGAAAAAAAGTTACGTGAAAGTGATATGATGATGACACCCGATTCAGTTCAAACGCAAACCGAATTCAGAAGAAGGCGTTAATCAGAATCTAAACGTTCGTTATTACGTTTAATTCGATATTGCTCTCTCAACCATTTACGCCAGTTTTCTGAAGCAATTTGATGTTCTTCAAAAGTTCTTGAAAATTCATGACCACCCTCCGGATTGGCAACCATGTAAAGAAAATCGTGATCCTCCGGTCTCAGTGTTGCAATTATTGTCGATAAACTGGGATTGGTAATTGGTCCCGGTGGTAAGCCACGCCTTAAATATGTGTTATAGGGATGTTCGAATCTGTAATCTTCAAAAAGTAATCTTCGACGCTCCCCTAATGCAAAATTAACAGTTGGATCAGCTTCAAGTCTCATACGACGATTAATTCTGTTCCAATATAACCCACTAATCGTTGGTTTTTCCTCCTCATATTTATACTCCCATTCAACTATTGAGGCCATGGTTAGAATCTCTTCTATGGTTTTATTCTGTGACCCAGCTTCATCAGAATATGATTGAGTTACAAGTTCATCGAACTCTCTTAAAACACGTCGAACTACCTCTGTAGGGCTTGATGTCCAGTACATCAAATAGGTTTCTGGCAACATTCTACCAAGAAGTTCTTCTCTGGTGAGATTTTGCTCTTCAAGAAACGAACTATCCTCGAATACGTTAGCTAACGATGTTGAATCAAATTGAAGAACTGAAGAAACACTTTCTACAAACCTACTTTCCGAGATACCCGGTAATATCACAACTTTAACCGGGTCTTGAATTCCTAAAGCGAGTTTTGATAGAAAGACCTCGTACGGATATTCACCATTGAATTCATAATTGCCAGTTTTAAAAATCCTCCATCCTAGTAATCGCGTAGCCCATCGGAATTCACCTTCGTTAAATTCACTGTTAGTTTCATACAGTAATGAAATTAACTCATCGATGTTGGTTGATTGCTCTAATTGTAAAACAGTAGGTGCGTCAAAAACTAAAGCATCATTAGCGGCTAAGCGAAGCTGTCGCGATCCGATTACAACTATTGTAATCAATAAGAAAACTAAGACTCCAATTAAAAATTCAAATTTTCGTAGCGACAAATAACGAAACAAATTCATAGTAGAAGATAAAAAACTTCGACGATTGGTTGCTATTTGTAAAAAGCTAAGTTAGGTAAAAAAGTTCGCAACCTTAGCAATAGCACCTCGTACGTACGCCGCGAAGAGCAAACGAGCTTTTGGATGCTGCAAAGCACCAAATGCCCTAAAGAAAAACCCGAACTTTGACCGGTTCGGGTTTCTTTTTATATAGCTTTCATAACTAGAATAGTAACATCATCTTCCTGATGATTACCATTGCTCCATTTCTCTTTTAGTTGAAAAGCAGCTTTCATAATTTCCTCCGTGGATTCACCCGCACTTCGTAATAGCACCTCTTTAATTGATTCAATTCCAAGTTGTTCCCTCTGTTTATTAAATAGTTCTATGAGTCCATCAGAAACAACGAGTATTATGTCACCTTTTTGAGCGTCGAATTCAAGTTCTGAATATGGAAAATTAACAGTAGTACCTAAAGGCATTGCTTTCACTAGAATCTCTTCAATCTTTTTATCCGCAGCTTTATACCATAGTGCTTGAGGCATTCCCGCAGATGTAAATGTGAGATGATGTTTTTTAATACGGAAAAGCATCAAGCCCATATAGAGCATTTTCAATTCTAAATTTCGAATGCCAGCAGATATTTTTTTTAAGGTATCAATTAATGAATTCGAGCCTACTGTTGATAGGAAATTACTTTTAACTGTAGCTACAATTATTCCAGCTTTCATACCATGCCCTGTTGCATCACCCACCGCGACAACAAGCTCATTTTTAGATACTTCATAGAAATCATAGTAATCACCGCCAACTTCGTAGGCTGTTTCCATTCTAGCTGATATTTCCCAGTATTTTGATGATGGAATCTCAGCAGGGAGCATCGAAAGCTGTAAAGCCCTGGCTTCTTCTAGTTCAGCGGTTTTACGTTCGTTCTCAGCTTCAAGAAGTTTTTGTTTAAACTCTTTTTCTTTATTTCTTCGCTCTTGATCAATTGAACGTTCTGAGAGATGCTTCACTTCCAGATATTTGTACTCCAATTTTGTTTGTGCTTTAGCAAAATCTCGTAGCATATAGAAAGATAATGAAGCAACTAAGACCGTAATTGCATTTATATTATTTAAAAAAGGATATCCCAGATTAAAATCTTCAACAAATGATTCCCTATTTAAGAAAATCATCAAAATAAATATCCCTACCCCCATAAGTAGTAAATCAACCGGCTGTTTTTTGTTCTTTTGGATGATGACAATTCTTGAATACTCGAGTAGTATAATGATTGAAAGTACTGACCTAAAAATTTCAATAGTCAAGGATGTGAAGAAAGATACCAGGGTAATTATCAGTCCAAGAAACAAAGCGATCAACAAAAACTTTGGGCTACTTTTTTCGGTAAATGAGTATGAAAATTTTAGTATGCATAGGTAAGCAAACAGCCATGCAAGTTCTTTAATGTAAATTGCTAAGATTAAATAATTGGGATTACTAAATAATTCATTTCCATTATTCGATAAGGTAAATACAGCGACTGAAGCGGCAATAAATGTAAAGTAGAAATTCATTTGTCCAGCCGGGTAAAATATCAATAGTAATAAGTGGATTATACTTAACGAGGTAAGAAATACAATTATACTAATTATGTGGGTATGGGTTCTCTCGTGTAGAACTTCCGATTGCAGGTAGGCTTCTTTATCAAATAATCGAAGTTGGAATCCACTCTGAAGCCCTAAACTTTCAAAATCATCGGATTTATGATTTACAAAACGAACAGTTAAAACATGAACCAAAGTATCTGATATTTGAAAAAATTCAGCATGATGATCTATTTCAGAAATACTATTTGCAGCTATACTTGATACAGAACCTAATCGATCAATTAAATCACCATCCAAATAAAGCTCTAAAGCACCATAATTCTCATCAAATAGAAATGGTAATGGTTCTTTAATCAGGCTTTCATCGATCTTGATTCGAGTTTTAAACCACCCTATCCCGTTCCAGTTTTCAACGGTTTCATTAGAAATATATCTAGTATCGATTTCTAGCCATCCGTCGAAAAAAAGTGAATCCTGGAGCCAGTCGAAATTATCTCCTGCTTTTGCCTCCCAATTATTAAGTGCAATCGATCCATCAATTTCCAATCCACTGCTGGTAATTTCATATACCGTTTGTTGTGCAATAGAAAGCTGAGGCAATATTACGAGAAATAAAAGGTAGCACAGTGATCTGGCTTGAACTACTAAAACCATATTAATCGATCGGTTCTTGAAATGTTTTAATCAGAAACTGTATATGATCATTCAATTCTTTATCAATCAAAGCAGCACCTTTATAAATATCTTCTCTTGATACATTGGCTGCGAAATTCAATGTTTTTAACTTTTTTGTAACTGATTTTGGTTTCATCCCATCAAAAGCTGTTGGTCGCATTAATGATACTGCATGCATAAATCCTGAAATTTCATCCACAGCAAAAAGATAACGTTCAATTTCTGTTTCAGGCTCTTTTCCTGTACGTTCAGGCGCGTGTGACTTAATTGCATCAATTATTTCTTCAGAATATCCAAGAGATGGTAAAATCTCATTAGTTGCTTTGTTTGGGTGTTCATCCGGATACATTTCCCAGTCTAAATCATGTAACAAACCTGCCGTCCACCATTCTTCCATTTCGGAATCACCCTTGCCTATTTCCTTTGCGTAACCCTGCATTGCGGTTGCAACCATCTTGCAATGATGAGCAAGTGCTTCATTTTTTACGTAGTTGTTAAGAAGATCGAGTGATTTTTCTCTTGGTATCATAAATAATTTGACCGTTATTAAATATTAATACACTATATACACAGATTCCTCATTCTTATGTTGAATCAAAGACGACAATATGATGAAAAAATTCTTTTTACCCATACTACTATTTTCACTAATTGGGTGTTTAAATAACGTTGAGGATGTAACCGGAGACGTACAAATAGATGTTAGTTTTTCAAATGATGTACAACCTATTCTTATTGCAAATGGATGCGTTGGATGCCATTCATCGGGCACTTTTGATTTAAGTACCCACCAAACATTGTTAAGTAGCTCTGGTGCTCAATATGGTACAAATATTGTTGTTATCGGAGATGCAGATGCTTCAGGTCTGGTTGATAAGATTGAAGCGAATCCAACCTCTCAAAGCAGAATGCCATTGGGTGGCCCTTTCTTAAGTGGAGATGAAATTCAAACCATTCGTGCCTGGATTAACGAAGGCGCTCTAAATAACTAACTATGAAGCACTTTTTATTTTTAATAGCAGGATTTTTATTCCTTTCGAACGTCCTAATGGCGCAAAGTTATTATGCCGAGAATGGTGATGTGGTTTTTTTATCAAAAGTACCTTTACATGATTTTGAAGGAAGTTCATCAAATCTTGTAGGACTAATCAATTTAGACGAAAACATTCTGGATTTTTATTTGGATCTGGAAACACTGGATACAGGTAACGGCAAACGAGATAAAGATATGAAGCTTACTCTTGAAACCGACGAATATCCTTTTGCCGAGTTCTATGGCACTTTGGTTTCCCCTTTTGATATAAATAATACTGAACCTCAATTAGCAATTGCGAAAGGTGATTTTAAAATCCACGGAGAAACACAGGAAGTTGAGATTGAAGGAACGCTTCAAATGACAGATGAAGGATTAGTTTTAAAAGCAGCCTGGATACTTAATTTAGAAGACTATAAAATTGAACCACCTCGACTTTTAATTGTGAAAGTTGATGAGAATCAAGAAATCAACATTGAAATAGTATTAACTCCATACGAGGAGAACTAAATGAAACAGGTACTTGTTGGATTACTAATAATTGGGGTAACAACATCACTATTACAAGCTCAAATGCAGCGACAAAGAGCTGTTAAAGATGCTCCCGTTGATGAATTGTTTTTAATTGGCTCAATTGCCGGCATGAGCACCGTCACAAATCTTGAACAAGGTGATCTCAATAGTGTGATTATGCATAACTTTGGACTTGTTAGTGGAGGTGTTGAAGATTTTTGGGGATTAGATCAGGGAGCAGCTGTTCGTTTGGGTATTGATTATGGTGTCACAGATAAATTATCTGTGGGCATTGGCAGAACTAGTATCGAGGATAATGTTGATTTACGATTTAAGTATACTCTACTTAGGCAAATGTCTTCCGATAAAATTCCGGTCGAAGTAGCTTTAAAGGGAGATGTAGGTATTAATACACAGAAAAATACTCGCTTTGATGATTTTACATTTGCGGAGCGTCTAAATTATTTTGGTTCACTCATGGTAGCTCGAAAATTTAATGATGTAGTCACAATTCAGGTTGCTCCTATGATCTCACATTTTAATACTGTTGTTGTAGAAGGTGACCTTACCACACCGGAAAATACGCACTTTGCCCTAGGGTTCGGTGGACGTTATAAGATGAATGAGCGGAAATCTCTTACTTTTGAATTTTTACCAGTTTTAGGTGAAAGAACAAAAGGAACCGTTAATCACTTTGCTTTAGGGTATGAAATTGAAACAGGAGGTCACGTTTTTCAAATGTTTTTTATGTCAGGGCGCTGGTTTACCGAACAACATTTAATTGCCCGAACAACAACAGATTTCTTTGAAAGTGATTTCCGTCTTGGATTTAACGTAAATCGAGTATTTGGCCTGTAATTAAATTAGCTGCCTTAATTCCTTAGCTACTTCCCTATTGTACTGGAATGCTAAGTCTTTGTAATTCACTAAATCAACAATAGTTCCAATTAAACACAGTCCGCCGGTAAGTAAGTAAAGTACTCCCATTCCAACCTGATTCAATAAAAAACGATGAATGCCAGCAAGGCTAAAAAAACCTAATAGGCAGGTTAATAAAATTGTCTGAGGGTCTTTTCTCCTAGCTCTATACGCATGCGAGAAGTTAGCGAGCTGCTCTTGGCTCATCCCTTCTGTAATTTTACTTAAATAAAGCGCTTCATCTCCTACTGCTTCTGGGATAACGTGGATGATATTAGACATAATTTGTACCCATTTTTTCTTCTTTATAATTACTAAAAAGTCTTTTCCAAATACTTGTAATTCTTATTGACAGCACGATTACGGCAATCATGCCCATAAAGTTTGCTTCTAAAGATGATTTTATGTCACCTTGCATGAAATATGCAATAGAATGACCGAGACCTTCTCCCAAACAATATTTAAAGCCCACCCACTCAAATAAGCATAATGTATGTGCAGATGATTCCGTATTCATTGTACTTAGCAGGATTAATCCAATTAGGAAAATGATCCATTCTATATGCAGCGACCTATTTTTCATTTTCTGTATAAACGCCATAAAATTGTACCGGCCTGTTGCACTAATTTCGATGTTAATTCAAATTCAAGTCTTGAAAATAGAGACGATCGTTTGATCAAAATCAAACCAAAAAGTTTAGAATCTTCAGGTACTTTCAACTCACTAGATAATAAACCAAGTTCAGTTACAGAGAAAATAGGAACTGCTACTTCACTTGAAAGATTTCTCCTTTTAGCAATATCTTGGAAAAAAGTGGCATCCTCACTGTAAACATGATTTGAAAAATATGGTGACCTGTATTTCAGAATTCTATCAAAGCCCGGTTCTTCGACCAAATCTCTTTTGGAATTTTTAAGGTCAAAATCCCCTTTCTGGGTTATTATCTGCGCACTAGCTTCGCCTAATACCCACATTCCTACAAATTCGGCGTCTAATAATGCTAGTAATTCTGAGCATAAAACATCCACAGTTTCATTAAAAAGACCCAAAAGTGCGCTATCCATCAAGCTCATTACAAGTTTATTCTTACTCTCTTCTAAGCTATGGGATAGTTCATCTATTACTACATTAGTAACTAATTTCATTCGAATTAGTTCAACAATTTTACTTTTATCAGATGTAAATAACTCTTTATTAATAAAATCTGATGCCCCAAGATGTAGAGCCGTTTTCTCTTTATTTACCGTTGGCTTACTGGTCATTATAAGTATAGGAATATTCTTTTTCCCTCTATCGTATTTCAATGATTCCAGTAATTGTAAACCCGTTAACCCTGGCATATGAATATCAGATAAAATCAGGTTTATCTTTCTTTTAGATAATAAATCTATGGCCTCTTGAGCATCTCTAGCATGCTCTAATTGAAACTCTTTACCAAGTAAATTTTTAGCCAAATAGTGTATTGGCTCGTCATCATCAATTACGAGAATTCTATACTTCATAAATGATTTGTTTCGAATTTGATTCTCACAGATTGTACTATTTATTATTCAATGTTTCTATATAAAATCATACTGATTCAAATCACCTTGAATATTGATTCATGTTTGAAAAAAACATTGTATAAAACATTGCATATGTACTACCAATGAAAATCTTTTAGGTTTCAGAGGCTATTTTAAGCAATAATCTGTTTGATTTAATTGGGAGCTCA
The DNA here is from genome assembly GCA_965229525.1 of Balneolaceae bacterium. Taxonomy (GTDB): domain Bacteria; phylum Bacteroidota; class Rhodothermia; order Balneolales; family Balneolaceae; genus HXMU1420-13. The sequence goes on along the minus strand of OZ245886.1, from coordinate 3,342,441 downwards.
AGAGTTGTAAAAAAATTATGCGAAATGGAACTTAATTGAAGTTAGATTCATTAGTTTGGTGGAGTAATTATGTCTAATTAAAATAATTCGTGAAAAATTGAAACTTTTAAAGAATCAATTCGTCTTTGTTACGCAACAAAAATCTTAGGTATGATAATGTCAAAATTTAACAGAGCAGCGCTTACCATTTTTATCATATTTTTTTTCGTTGCCCAATCTTCTGATTTATATGCTGCTAATAACGAAACAGACACTATACTCGAGATCACAGATAGATATAAAGAAGTTAAACTTGGGTTAACTGAATCAACAATTTATATGGTGATTGATGAGAGAATTCGATCCTTAGTAAATTCGGAAATACAGAATCAGTATGAAAAAGATTTGCGCGACTTCGAAGATTCCGAAGGAAGTTTCGTGCCCGGTGTGTATTCGTTTTTAAGTTCAAATATCATTGAAATTCCTTTCTCAGACATTAAAGACTTACAGTTTAAGAATGGAACCTTGCGAATTAATTATAAAAGAAATGTTCCATTCCAATTTGAAGATGTTATTTCTTCTACTGGAAATAAAGCGCTAGATAATTTCTTTGTCGAAGACCTTGAATTACTGTATCAATCTGTAATCAAGCAATCTTAGATTTCCAAAACTACATAATTTAATGTAACACTTGTTAAGGACGATAACTCCTGATAAGAAAACAGGAGTAGACTATGCTGAAGTATATACTGGTATGTATATTGGCAATGTCGGGTTATTATGCATGGACAAGTTATCCAATAAATCATGGACCAGGTGTTTTAACTCCGAATAAACCCAATTTAAGCTACACTGCCTGGGAGAAGCCGTTCAATTTAAAGGGTAATACCTTAATTCCAGTTAAGGGATATTCTGCCGAAGTTAGGGTACTAGAGCATAAGAGGTATTTATTTGACGACCGCAAAGACTTATCGCCTGTCGACATTCTTGTTGGTTGGAATGAAATGTCGGATGAAAGAAATTTAAAATTCGTCCAGTTTTCAATTAGTGATCGTTCTTTTGAAATAGACTACACTAAACCACCAATCCCACTTCAATCAATGTATAATCAAATGGAATTAATTCACATTATTCCATCAACAAAAGAAATAGAGAAAGATATTATGTGGCTTAGAGCCGGCAATATTGTAAAGCTTGAAGGAAAACTTGTAAATGTTGAGTCGGGCGAGAACTTTAATTGGAATACAGAACTACTCCAATTACAAGACGATAAGACTAAAAAAATAATTTTGTGGGTTGAATCATTAGAAATCCTATAAAAACTAGCATATTTCTACTATTATACTTGAATAGAATTAAAATAAGCACTTTATTTTAGATGCTTTATTTATGGGTCAGAAATAACTGAAATTATGTCGTCAAAAAAAGTTGGTACTGTAAAGTGGTTTCATAACATAAAAGGTTATGGATTTATTAATTCCGATACGGAAGAAGAGATTTTCGTTCACTATAGCGAAATTAATTCTGATGGTTTTAAAAAATTAAAACGTGGTGAAAAAGTAGAATTCACATTAGATAGTGGCGATAAAGGTTTACTTGCAAGAGATGTAACATTAATTGATGGCGCTTCACCAGAAGACATCGATTTATTCTAGTTGATGACAAACTGGATTAAAGATTCATTTCTCGACTTATTATCCCTTCTATTTATAATAACCTATGCTGTTACTCTCAATAATGTAGTAGGCATCATTATTTGGGTGTATAGTTCTCTCCTCTTAATTAGTAAAATTTTATATATATCAACGAATTTTTTTCAATTAAAAGCTTCTAAGACTACCGTTCCTGATTTACTATACCATTTGATTTATCTTTTCAATCTGATCGCTCTATTATATGTATCCAGTTATTATCTGGCTGCACTTTGGGCAATAATTTGGATATTGTCAACATTACCTAAAGTAAAATCTTACGTATCAAAAAAAGGTAGTTCAAAATAATTGATGAAAAAACGCCGTACTCTTTTAACAGGTATAATGCTGTGTATCTGTTCAATTACAATATTAGCACAAAATTCAAATCCAGCTAATAAAAGATTTATAGAAATTTATGGGGCTTATTCACCACAATCGGTAATTCTCCTTGGTAAAACCCCGGACACTCAAACATTTTCGTCGTATATCGGATATGGAAAGTTCATCCACACATTGAAAAATGATACCGAAATTTATGTCACAAGAGGGATCATTCCTTTTAGTGAATACATTTATCCTAAACGAGATAATGGAAATGTAACCGATATCGTATCTGGCTATGGGGTTTCTCCACTAGGATATCTCATGATTACTCCTCTGCGAAATATGAATATTTATGCGGGCTTGAAGAGTGGAATAATGTTGATGAATAAAACTTTCCCAACCGATAAAGGTCGTAGAATAAATTATTCGTTTGATATTTCATTTGGGCTTAATAGAGCAATTCAAAAAAATACTTTCTTATCTTTAGGATATCGATTTCATCATATTTCGAATGCACAAACTGGCAATCAAAATCCTGGAATTGACTCAAACTTTCTATTCTTAAGCATTAAACACTTTACTAATGTCGATTAACGCAACGATTAATACTACAAAAGGCACTATCAATCTTGAATTATTTGCAGATGAAACTCCGAAAACGGTAGCGAATTTTCTCAATCTAGCTTCACGCGGATATTATGATGGATTGAATTTTCATAGAGTAATAAATGATTTTATGATTCAAGGTGGTTGCCCAAATGGAATTGGAAACGGTGGTCCCGGCTACATGTTTGAAGATGAGTTTAATCCCGAACTAAGACATGATGGTCCCGGAATATTATCAATGGCAAATGCAGGTCCAGGTACTAATGGAAGTCAATTTTTCATCACTCACCTAGAAACTCCATGGTTAGATGGACGACACACCGTTTTCGGAAAAATTGTTTCTGAAGAAGATCAGAATATTGTAAATGCTATTGTTCAAGGTGATAAAATTGAATCGGTAACAATTGATGGAGATATTGCAGGATTGTTAGCTAAAGTTCCAGAAGTTGCTATGTGGAATGAAATGTTAGATGAAAAATTTGATGGCCTAAAACCAATTTAAACTGTTTGGCATCCGGAAATCGGTGCAAGGAAAATTCTGGTTTTCCTCTTTGCAGTTTTCATGATTGCAATCTTTGCAGGCTCTATAGTATATGTTGTAGAAGGTCAGGAAAATGGATTTACAAGTATTCCAATGAGTAATCTATTGGGCTATCGTTACCTTATTTACAGTAGGATATGGAGATATCATACCGGTAACTCCACTTGGGCAATTATTTTCGACTGTTATTATGAATATGGGATATGCAATTATTGCGGTACCAACCGGAATTGTAAGCTATGAAATGGCAAGGATGCAACGGATTCTTCGAGTATGTAGTAAATGTAAATTTTCTGACCATGACTTCGATGCAGAGTTCTGTAATATCTGCGGTAACGAACTCTAACTTGATCGAAACTTTTTGAATTCTTCTCGTATTGAGCCCAATCAAATAAAATTGGATCAGTTTATGAAAAGATTACGTTTTTGGGCATTACTAGTACTTCTCTTCCCTCTCATTTCTACAGACTCTCAGGCACAATCAAACAATTATTATGATGATTTAGAATATCGGCGCTGGCGAGTAACTCTCTTCCCTCCTTTATCAACGAATGGAGCAAATGCTATAAATTATACTGCACGTAGATCCATCAACTTGATTGGGGGTTATCATGGTGCTTTAGATGGCTGGGAAATTGGTTTATTGTTCAATGCTACAAAATATTATTCAGCGGGCTTTCAATTAGCAGGTGGTGTTAATTATTCGCAAGGGGATTTAGACGGATTTAACATTGCCGGATTAATTAACAGGTCAAAAGGATCAACAGCTGGTGTTCAGGTTTCAGGACTTGGCAATTTCAGCGATCATTCTTTAGAAGGTCTTCAGGGTACATTTGGCATTAATTACTCAGGACATTCAAGTTCCGGGTTGCAAGCGGCTGGTATAGGAAATTTAAGTATGCAGAGTATAGAAGGGTTGCAAGCGGCCGGAATATTTAATGCAGCTAAAAGCAATATCTCTGGATTACAAGCTGCTGGGGCTGTGAACATAGCAAAAGGTGATGTTGAAGGGCTTCAAGCTGCTGGTATCCTAAACTTTGCCGGCGATGATATCGAAGGGATGCAAGCAACATTTGGTGCCAATATTGCACTTGGTTCTATGGAAGGATTATTAGCTTCTGGGGTGTTTAACCTTGCTAAAGATAACGTTTCAGGACTGATTTTCTCAGGTGGCGTCAATGTATCTAAAGAAATTGAAGGTTTAGCAATAGCTGGTGTGGGTAATTTCTCAAGAGAATTAATGGGAATGCAAATCGCTGGCTTTAACTTTGCCGAAAAAGCAACCGGACTTCAAATCGGGATTCTAAATATTGCGAAAGAATTTGAAGGTGCACCTATCGGTGTCCTCAGCTTATACGGAAATGGGCGCTATAATATTGATGCCCGAATGAGTGATGCCGGTTTCGTTGATTTCGGCTTAACCACTGGTACGCATCGAGTGTATAATATGGCCATGTTTGGCTATAACACGGCTCTAGATCGAGATGTATATAGAATTGGGGTTGGTGTTGGTCTGGAGAAAAATATTCAGGATTCATTTGAAAAAATTGAAAGCACTACTCTTTTTGTGAATCAGGAGTTTACCGTTCATCATGTATTTGAAGGTGACTGGGACCGTACTTTAAATTTCATTTACTCTTACAAATATATGGTTGGTAATCGATTTGGAAATGGATTGTCGTTGTATGGTGGGCCAAGCATTAACATGCAGGTTACCAGGGTTAATGGTTCAAATGATTATACCTGGTACAGTTTATGGTCACCAGAGAGAAAAGGTCGTGAATATCAATTCTGGGTTGGATTCACTGTTGGTGTTCGAGTATTCAAACAAAAGAACTTACCACTTCTTGAAGATGAATTCGATCGCTGGGAGCGACGCTGGGATTGGTAATACAAAATATTTCAATCACATAATTGTTACATAATCGTGATGATTAAAAATTCGGGGATTGGTAATTAGTGGTAAATTGTTAAACCAACAAAATTATCTACTAATATGAAGCCTCTCTTTATAACTCTTTTTGTTTTCGTTGGGATTGGAGCTGTTTCTAATAGCGATTCAGAGTTAGGTTATCACGATCACTCACACGATCATCTACATGAATTAATGTCGCCGATGCAAACAGATACTGTACCAACTTTTCCATACCAAAAAACTGAAGCTGAGTGGAAAGAATTTTTAACCCCTACTCAGTATCGTATCCTTCGAAAAAAAGGAACTGAAATTCCCTACATCAACGAGTATTTCGACTTAAAAGACGACGGTATATATGTTTGTGCAGGATGCGGACAGGAACTTTACGATTCCAATCACAAGTATAAAAGTGGAACAGGCTGGCCAAGCTTCTGGAAGCCAATCGACGACAGCTTAGTGGTTGAGCTCGAAGATAGAAGTTTATTTATGGTTCGAACAGAGATTGTCTGCTCCAATTGTGGCGGACATTTAGGCCATGTGTTTGATGATGGTCCACGACCAACCGGCTTACGCTATTGTATGAATTCTGCTGCCATGAAATTTGTAGCACGAGATGAAATTTCAAATGATGAATCAAACTAATTGATTCTTAGTAATAACCGTTCTTTCTTTAGGCGACTCCAATGGGTCGCATTTTTTATTTCAATTGATATCTATATGCCAAAACCAGTTTTGCTTAAAAAAGCCGAATTCAATCCAAGGTTAAAAACCTACCTGAACCTTTATGGAATCTTTATGATGACCATCATGCTGTTCACAATCCCATTTATTCCATTCTGGCTGATAATCGCCCCCTATTTCATCAATAAATATTTCGAGCGATTGGAATGTGAGCTTACAACTCGTTCACTTCGATTTAAAAAGGGATTTATAATTCAAACTGAAAAAACGATCCCACTAGATAAAATTCAGGATTTAACATTTCGAGAAGGTCCACTTCTGAAAAAATTTGGTCTTAGTATCTTAAAAGTTGAAACTGCAGGGAATTCTGGTGCGGGTACCGCTGATTTGAGTTTGATCGGGATTATTGATGCCCACGATTTCCGGCAGATGGTGTTTGATCAGCGTGATAAAGTTACTGATAACATTGCTGCAGGTGAAACCGGATCTGAATCTATGGTAGAAATCTTAAGTGAAATTCGTGATTCACTAAAAAATATCGAGAAAAAGATTTCTGATAATTAATTCATACTTCATATGATCTTCATGCGTTAAGCCCATGTTTCTTAGGGATAATCAGGGCGCATGAAAATTCGGGTTTTACTACTTCTATTTCCACTTTTGCTTTCGTGTTCAATTTTTGAAAACGAACAAATTGTCGAATTATCGATAATCGGAGAATGGGTTCACTCCTTCGAAGAAGATAATTTAGCTTATATCTACACCTATCGTCCAAAAGAATCGATTGACTTTTCACCTTTCAGGTTTAGAAGCGAAATTCATTTATATAAAAGCGGTATAGGAAAGGCACTAGTCCAATCTGATAATGATGCCCATTATTTCGATTCAATTTCCTGGAAACTAGATCAAAATACTCACGGTGAATTTGAGTTGAGAATTAGCAATCAGGAATTTGGCGAAGTTACATATATCGTTGAGATATCAAACTCTGAAATACTTCTGTTAAGAGATACGGTTCTTCGAAATTATTCTGATGATGATTAAACAATTTCTGGCACCACTTCTATTTCCACTTTTACTCTCTTGTTCGATTTTTGAAAACGAACAAGATTTTGAGATATATCCACCCAACATCATTGGTGAATGGATTCGAACTGATTTTGCAGGTGACACAGAATACATAAAGCCTTCAAATATTGATACAAGTTCATTCAAGAACTATATCCTGTATAATTTTAATGATGATTATTCCTGTGAAATGAATTCAGGATTGCAACCATCTAATAATTCATTTTATTCGGATTGTGGCTGGAGTATGTATGGTGAGGATCCAAATATCTACCTAACAACTCAATTTTCATTTGCTAGTCAAACTTTTGTACGAGCTATATATTGGGATTTTTATAAAGTAACAGAGTTATCAGAAGACAGAATTTCACTTAGGTTACTCGATTCAAACCATGGGAAAAATGAATAAACTGATACTCTTTACAATTCCACTTCTGGTTAGTTGTTCGATCTACAATAACGATGATAAGGTAATCATCGATAGACAATTCGCAGCTCAAAAATGGATGTATTTAGACTCATACAAACCATTTACGTTTAAGAAGTACAACTCAAATGAAGCAAATGATGCTGAATATCACATTATCTATGATTTTCGAGATACAGAAATAAATAATTGTACGATTATTCACTCACAAAGAGCTAGCAATTATTACAAACGTTGTGGCTGGTTAATTCAAGGTTACGACACAGAATTATTTTTAACACTTTGGTATCAAATCACCGGCGAAAATAATACAACTCAGAATTTCAGGTACTTTTATGAAGTAGTAGAATTATCGGAAGAAAGGTTCAAATTGAAACTTATCCGGCAGTCAATATAAAGTTGAGTAAATGTTGTTATGGTAGGTAGAATTTTATTTGTACTCCCACTTTTGCTTTCATGTTCAATTTTTGAAAACGAACAGGATTTTGAGATAGATCCTACCCTTTTAATTAATGATTGGCGTATTGAAAGCTTTTATAATGATTTAGAGCTAATAGAACCTAACAACTTTGATTCAACAGTAGTAGAAAGTGCATTTAGATTTGAAATCTTTCCTAATAACAATTGCGAGTTATATGGTATAAAACCTCGAAACAATAGTTTTCATGATTGTAAATGGGAAATTTACGGTTCCCAACCGAAAGTTTACCTTAGAATTTACTTTAGTGAATACGTTCATCCTTGGTATTTTGATTCTAGCTTTCTTTATCAGGTATTTGAAATTTCTCACAAGCAATTCAAAATTAAATTCATAGGTCATAGAGTGTTATGAAAACGGTATTATTATATGCTTTTTTATCTATAACGCTTGCTTGTTCAATTACGAGTAATCAGTCGAATGTTGAATTATCAAATGAAGAATTTTCTGGCACTTGGATAAGAATCAATTTTGAAAATCAGTTTGAATTATTAAAGACAAATAGCTCTTTAATCAATGAAAATACCCAGAGTATTGAGTATATATTTAATACTGATACTTTTAACACATGTTCAATAAATCACTCTGAACAGGTAACCAATTTTTATTATGCCTGTAGATGGTTTTTACATGGTACAGAGTACCCTAATTTATTTATAACATTAGAGTATAAAATTAGGAATAATCCTAACGATGTAACCTTCAATTATTTATATCAGGTTATTTCGAGGTCTGAAAATTCTATAACCCTAAAAACAATCAGGCAGACTTTTTAGGCAATAATCGCTTATTAAAGAACCAAACTATTCCTAGTGCCAAAAACCATTGCAGTATTACAGTTGATACCGAAAATGGACTTAATGGATTATACCAGGTATCAGGGGCGTATTCGGTTGCAGAGAGGTATAACCACCAGGTGAGTAACGTAATAACCTGAACAGGAATTACATATTTCAAGATGATATCCCACCACCCTCCTAGTTTTGTTTTGCTTTCTTTGGTATTAACCAATTTCAATCGGAAATCTTTCGCACCAAAACTGATTACTGCATAAGAGATGAATGCACCAGAAACCATTAAGCCAACTCCCCACACAAAGTCCTGATTAGCGAAGAATGTGAGGTTTAATGCAGACGGAATTCCGAATGCAAATCCAATACCGCAAATCCACATGGTTGCCTGTTTACGTGAAACACCGGTATCCACAAACACCTTTACAGCTAGTTCGATCATCGAAATTAGAGAACTAAAGGCAGCGAATGTAAGTCCGAGAAAGAATAACACAGAGAAAGCCCCTCCACCTCCCATGCTGGCGAAGAGCTGAGGCATCCAAATAAAAGTTAGACCTGTACTAGCTGGACCTGATGTTTTCATTACATCCAAAATCTCGGCGTTCGACATGGTAGAGCCTAATGTCCCAAAAACAGTACTAAAAATTATGATCGCTGCAAGAAGTGAGATTGTATTATTCCCAATTCCTGTCTGGAACGCACTAATCGTGATATCATCCTGTTTACGCATATAAGCCCCGTACGTGAGGATCAGTCCCCAGGCTGCACCAGTATCCCAGGCATTTTGAGTTAGAGCCTCAAGCCAAATTTTTGGGCTACTCAAAGTCGACCAATCCGGAGTAAAGAGATAACGGATGCCGTCCATGCTACCTTCCAGTGTAACCGCACGTACCAGTGAAATCAGTAACACGGCTAACAGTGAAGGGATAAGAATTTTGTTAATACGTTCTATGGATGAAATCCCCTTCATCACTACCCAGCCACCGAATAGCATAATAATGGCGTGTGTGAGAACAGGTAAACCGGCATTATGGTAATTATCCCAGAGTTGAAGTGAGGCTTCGTATGTGTCTGGCAAAGTAGATGTGAGTGATTGAAATAAATAATACAAACACCAACCGGCAACAACGCTGTAATAAAACATAATGGCAGTAGCTACAAAGCCGATGAATCCCCCCATCCATCCTTTCTTTTCGCCAATTAAATCTGCAAATGACCCAACAATCCCCTTTCGACCATTTCTACCAATTCCATATTCTGCAATAATCAAAGGAATCGACCAGAGAAATAGGAAACATAACCAGGCAACAAGAAATGCACCCGCCCCGGTTTCACCCCCATTTTGGGCTGCAATTCGAGGAAATCTCCAGATGTTACCAGTCCCTATTGCAATTCCTAAAACACTTACAATAAGTCCTAATTTCGATGAAAAGGTTTCCGTGGTTTTAGCAGCCATGCAAATAATTGTTAATTAAATAATAGGGTGAATTTATGCTCGTTTCGATTGCCAAATGCTCAGTATATTAAGCATCACTTTGATGTGAGTAAGGCTATGCATATCATTGCAGGCCAATCATACTGGTTAAAAATCGACTATCCAAAACTTTTTCATAGCCGAACACTATATACATGTTTTTAAATCATAAAACGACGAACAAATATCTCGCACTTTTTGCATTCCTAACGTCGCTCATCATCTACACGCTCACAATGGCCCCTACTGCAAGTTTTTGGGATGCCGGTGAGTTTATAGCCGTTGCTCATGGACTACAGGTAAATCATCCTCCGGGAGCTCCTCTTTATTCATTGTTGGGACGATTGGCATCCATGTTCATGCCTACTGAATACATTGCAGTTAGTATCAATTTCTTGAGCGCACTATCCTCTGCATTAACCGTGATGTTATTGTATCTAATTATAGTTCGATTGGTACGAGAATTTAAAGGGCACCCAGATGAAATGGCGTTGATAGATAAAATTGGCATGTATGGGGGTGGATTAATAGGTGCACTTACGTTTGCGGTAACCGATACATTCTGGTTTAATGCCGTAGAAGCAGAAGTGTACGCCATGTCGATGTTTTTCACCGCAATTGTAGTTTGGCTTGCACTGAAATGGTCGGAATTTCATGAAGAAGATTATAGCGAACGTTGGTTAGTATTAATTGCATACATGTTCGGACTAGCCATTGGCGTTCACTTATTAAATCTGCTTGCGATCTTCTTTGTAGCAATCATCGTTTATTTCAAAAAACGTGATTTCACACTCATATCATTTAGTGTGATGGGTGTTATAGCGGTATTTTCATTCTTCCTTGTTTATCCTATCACAATTCAAAAACTACCGGATTGGGCCGACCGAATTGGCGATGCAACATATGGTTTGATTGGTCCGATGACGTATTTATTGATCATTGTTGGATCATTGAGCTACGCTATTTATCACACGCACAAAAAGAAATATCGAATCGCAAATATTGCATTAATCAGTTATGCGATGATATTGATAGGGTATTCAAGTTATGCGGTTATTATGATCCGCTCCATTGCCGATCCACCTATCGATGAAAATGATCCTGAAACTTTCGAGGATTTTGTTAGCTATTTGAAGCGTGAGCAATATGGAGATACACCGATTTTGCAGGGTCGATACTATGAAAATGCAACTGGTCAAATTTCGCAGGATGAAAAACTCTTCCCAAGGCGACATTCAAGTGATCCACGACACTTACAATTCTATTCTCGCTACAACAGTGATTTAGAATACTTTATTTCTCATCAGATTAATCATATGTATGTGAGGTACTTCAACTGGAATTTCATTGGCCGGGAAGCAGATATTCAAGACACGGGTTGGCGTTCCGGATTTGAAGAAGAACGTTATCCGGAGAACAAAGCCAGTAATGCATATTTCTTTATCCCCTTTTTGTTGGGTTTATTTGGCCTCGTTTATCATTTTAGTTCCGATTGGAGGCGGGCATTTGCAGTATTTACCCTCTTTATTGTTACGGGGGTTGCGATTATCGTTTTCCTCAATCAATCTCCATATCAACCCAGGGAGCGAGACTATGCCTATGTGGGATCTTTCTTCGCTTATGCAATCTGGATTGGACTTGGTGTAACCGGCTTGATTGAACTTATCAAAACCTATGCAAAGAGTAATACCGCGATAGGTTACGGTTTGATTGCCCTTTGTTTTATTGCCTCTCCGGTTTGGATGGCATCAGAAAATTGGGACGATCACGATCGATCAAATAGATATGTGGCACCTGATTATGCCAAAAACCTACTTGAATCACTAGCTCCAAATGCAATCGTATTTACCAATGGTGATAATGATACTTTTCCACTATGGTATGCCCAGGAAGTTGAAGGAGTAAGAACAGATGTTAGAATTGTCTGTTTAAGTCTACTAAATACTGATTGGTATATTCGCCAAATGAAAGATCAATGGTCTCATGAATCTGCCCCTCTCCCAATAAGTTACACTGATGAAGAGATAGATTATATCACATCTAGAATAGATCGTTGGGAACCAAGAGTTATCACTATTCCGGTTGATAAGGAAATGCTTAAGCAAGCTTTCTCTGAGGATTATCAATACAAAGAAGCCATTGGTGTTCGACCAGATACTTCCCTCCCAATATTGAAAACCGGAACAGACTTCGAAATCCCGGTTGATACTCTGGATGATGAGATGAAATGGAGAGTTACTGGTCGCTTCTTTGGAAATGATGCACAAGGTAATGGCGTATACTATATGCAAGTTCAGGATTTGGTTATACTTGATATTCTTGAAACCAACGATTGGTTACGGCCAGTTTATTTTGCGAATACAGTTTCTACCCAAAGTATGCTCGGTATGCAGGATTATTTCAGAACGGAAGGTAAAGCATATCGTGTTATTCCAAAGAAAATGGATTCTGAATATACCGGCTATATTGATACCAAAATTCACACTCGCAGACTCAATAAAATGAGTTTCAGAGAATGGAATAATCCGGATGTATATTTGGATGAAAACATTCGAAGAATGCTAGGCAACTACCGGTTCAGCTTCCTTCAGCTTGCAGAAACCTATATAGATCGTAGTCAACCTGATAGTGCAGCCTATTGGTTAAATCGGGCAGAAGAATTAATCCCATTCCGTGAAGACGAAGAAGGGTACAATTTGCAAGCTTTATTCGCAGTTAGTTATATCGAACTTGATCGCATTGAAGATGCTGAACGAGTAATCGAAGGTATTAAACCCGTTATGATTTCGGACTTCGAACGAACTTATACTGCTTTTGTACGAGCCGAGGAAGAATTTCAACAATTAAATAGCGACTTCGAAGACGCTCGTCGCCAGGGAGATATCAACACTCAACGAGATCTTAGAGGTCGAATTAATTCAACGTTTGACCGTCGCCAGGGTTATGGAGATCAATTGATGCAGGTTCGTCAATATCTATCCATTGCGAGTTATACCCTATTTAAATCAGGTAATATTGAGGGTGCGAATGAAATTATAGACCTTGTGAATGTTTCTTTTGAGGGAACCCCATTTCCAACTTTGCCAACTACTGTCGAAGAAAGTGCAATTGAAATGCGTAGATACGGTTTAACTAACTAAGCATTTTTATATATTTCGCCACATTTTTGAATTATGATACATCAGTTTACCACAGAAAACATCGAAAACATTGGAAAGGTACTAGGAGCTACTCCAAAGCCATTAGGCGATGATGTTTTTAGAATCGAAGTTGTTAATGAAGAAGAAAACGCGAAGTTAGCGTTAGAAATACATTTGGGGCTAGAAGCAAATAGCAAGCAAATGAATTTAGTGTCGGTATACTCACACAACACATTCATTCAGCTTCAAAACTGTACCGCTTTTATTGCCAGTGAAATTTTAGAGCAGGTTACTTTCTTTGGTAAGTTTGGAGATCGAACTTCAGGACTTATAATTGATAAAGCGGCTGGTTGCAGTATCTATGCAAATGTTGATGAATCAATTATTACAGGCGATTTTACCGCTCTTCCTGAAGATTTGATGATGTGCGGCATCGCTCTTTCTTTGACCGAATCGATGGATGACGATCTCGGCTTCTAAGAAGCATGGAAAGCGTCCCTCCCATTCAGATTTTTAATACCAGTGGCATCGAGATTCCAATAAGTGAATCTGATGCCATTCTTATTTTAGAACAGATTCAAGCTTATCAAAATTGTACCTATGAATCGGTAGAGTTGGTGTATGTTGACGAAGTTGAAATCACACGAATCAACAAAGAATACCTGGAACACGATTATGTGACCGACATCATCACTTTTCGATTGGATGATGGTGTAAATCTTTCAGCTATAGAAGGAACCATCTATTGTTGTGCTCAGCGGATCAAAGAGCAGGCTTCAGAATTCGATGAGACTGTGAAAGATGAATTCTTACGAGTAATGATTCATGGTTTAATCCATTTATTAGGTTACAATGATCACACGCATGAAGAAAAAGAAGAAATGACCCGATTAGAAGATTTCTTTTTGAACGTATACTACAGTTAAATTTACAGCAACTAACTGCCCTCCATAACTTTAGGGAATTTTTTAGCTCAGAGAGAAATTTTTGATGGATTCAGAAATATAATTTCAGCTAGAAAAAAATTCTCAATTACCTGAATTTAATTGAGTTTAGGGTGCATTTTTAGTTATTCTAAACTCCTTTTAAACTATAGTAATCAAGAGTAGTAGTATTTTGGTTAGTGAATTAAAAGTTTTGTTGGTCCAAGAATCAGATACAGATGCGTACTTGCTCCAAAGAATATTAGAAAGATCATTTCGCGTTTCTATAAAACGATGTATCGATACAACAAACTATGAACAGTGCGTAACTGAATCCGATTATGATTTAGTAATACTTGACAATGATTCCAGCAAGTATGATGTAAACTCCCTACTTGCATTACATCCTACCAATAGTATAATCATACCTACAATTATTGTATCTAATGAGGTAAGTGATGAAGAGTACTCAGAGTTTCTGGATTCAAATGCAAGTGATGTTGTACTGAAATCACAATTATCTACCATCCAATACTCTATAAAAAGATCTCGCTCACAGTACGAAGATCGTAAACAGTTAACTAAAGCGTTAGATCATCTCCAGCATTCGATTCAAGAAAAGGAAATATTAGTCTCAGAAATACACCATAGAGTAAAAAATAATTTAGCAGTAGTATCTGGTCTTTTAGAACTATCTAAATACCAAAAAAACGTTGGCGACCAGGAACGTAAAAATTATGATGATAATATTCTTCGAATAAAAACTATTGCGATAGTGCATGAGATTCTATTTAGAGAAAAAAATATGACTCATGTGAATTCTTCGTACTTATTAAACGAAATTCTTACACAGGTACAGAAGTACCATTTTTTACCAAGTATGGAAATTGAAGTAAGAAAATCACTTTATGATGCAATTTTAAATATTAATCAGGCTATACCACTTGGCCTTATTGTTACTGAATTAGTAACAAATGCCTTAAAACATGCATTCTATGCACGTTCAAGAGGCACTATTTATTTAGAATTCTCAGTAATTAATAAAACAGGTCATCTAATTATTAAAGATGATGGAATAGGCTTACCACCTGATTTCAATTTAAATAATCAAACTACATTCGGGATGACCATAATACAGCAACTTTTATATCAATTAAACGCAGAATTAACAGTTGAAAGTAATAAAGATTCTGGTACGGTCTTTAAAATAGATTTTGAACTTTCTGAGAAAAAAGGCTCAAGTAATAGCATACACAGAAACTCAATTCTGCAATCTCTTAGATAAATATCTATAGATTTAAACTAAATAATTAAGTTCTTGATTTTTCATCTAATTAATTCGTTACTAGTAGTTGGTTTTAACTTTATTATTAATAGATGGCATTAAATAGAGAAGAGTTAATTGTTGTAGGGATTGGGGCATCGGCAGGTGGTTTAGATCCTATTATAAAGTTTTTTTCAAACATCCCGCCTGATACAAACATGGCGTTTATTGTTGTTCAGCATTTGTCTCCTGACTATCGGAGTTTAATGCCAGAATTACTTCAACCAAAAACACAACTCCAGGTTAAGGTAGCTGAAGATAATTCAGTAATTGAACCCAATACCATATATCTGAACAATTTTGAAGAAGATCTGCATATAAAAGATAATCAGATATTTTTGTTAGAACGTGGTCCAAAAAGAAGCCTAACCTACCCATTCGATATATTTTTCCACACGCTTGGTGCAGAATTTAAAGAAAATAGTGTAGGCATCGTTTTATCAGGTACTGGCACAGACGGTACAAGAGGAATTAAAACCATAAAGCAAGAAGGTGGACTTGTATTTGTTCAGGATCCAGAAAGTGCTGAATTTGATGGAATGCCAAATTCTGTGATCAACACAAATCTTGCCGATGGGATAATGACACCTACTGCCCTCGCAAAACATATATCCAATTATCCCGAAGCATCAGAGAATCTTCAATTGGACACGAAAAATGCTGATGATAGTATTACAGAAAGTGAGATTGTTACTATTCTCGAGGAATTAAATCGATTTTTTGGGATAAACTTTCTGAATTATAAGAGAGGCACACTAAGAAGGCGACTTGCAAACCGCATGCTCATTTGCGGGAAAAAAAATCTCCAAGAATATACTGCGTTAATCAAAAAAGATGAAACAGAACTATATAATCTGTTGAATGATTTTTTGATTAATGTAACTGACTTTTTTAGGGATAAAGAAGCATTTGATTTATTACAGCATGTAGTAATTCCTCGTATGTTTCAGCAGGTGGAACATAGTAATACACTGAGAATTTGGATTCCCGGGTGTGCCTCAGGTGAAGAAGTTTATACTATTGCTATGATTTTGCAGAATTATATAGAGGAACACAAACTAGGGATAGATTATAAAATATTTGCCACCGATATTGATACTGAAGCCCTTAACAAGGCTAATGCGGGTATATACTCTCTAAATATTTCGGAAATTGTTCCCGAACATTTCATAGCTAGTTATTTCACCAGAAATATTGATCATTATCATATAATTTCGAGTATTAGATCTAAAATTGTCTTTTCTAAGCACAATTTATTACAGGATCCACCATTCATGAGAATGGACTTAGTAGTTTGTCGAAATCTTTTGATATATCTGAATATTCAAGCTCAGAGTACTGCACTTGGTAGCATTCATTTCGCACTTAAGCATCTTGGGTATTTGTTTCTTGGACCAAGTGAGTCACTAACAAAATTTAGTAAGTACTTTACCACCATTGACTCTAAATGGAAGCTATTTCAAAATACTTCTGAAGTAAAGTATTCGCATCTTCAGTTTGAGTATAACCCATATAGAAAAAAATCAATTGAGACATTTGGCGCATCTTCACGTTCCCTATCAAATAGGCTATTACAGGAAAAAGCTGAATCAAAACCAGAGCATTTATTTCATAAAATTCTAGCCGAAAAATTTTCGCCAGATTGTATGCTCATTGATCGCGATTACAATCTACTATATATCAATGGGACGGCTAGTGAAAAATTACAGTTTCAATCAGGTGTTTTTGATAGAAATTTACTGAAAATGTTGCCTGAAGAATTGGTTGGCTTTATCAAACTTCCGGTTCGTAAACTCCTGGCTGATAATGACAAAGTTATCGTTAAAAATATTCAGACCAAGGAGAGAGAAAAAAATATTAATCTCAACCTTTCCTTTTCTAAATACGAGTTAAGTGAAGTTGATGAGCCTTTTATCATTATTGAGTTCATCGATGAAGAACTAGACAATGAGTCGATTATTTCTTTGAATACATCAGACAGTGATACTCTTGCATCCGAGCATATCAAAGATTTAGAACTTGAGCTCAAAGAAACGAAAGCAAGATTAGAAACTCTGGTTGAAGAATTAGAAACAAGTAACGAGGAATTACATTCCAGTAATGAAGAGCTTACTACTGCAAACGAAGAGTTACAAAGCACGAATGAAGAACTGCAGTCTGTTAACGAAGAACTGTTAACTGTTAATCAAGAGTTCCAGTTTAAAAACAGGGAATTAACAGAGCTTAATGACGATATGACCAATTTATTTGAGGTATCGGATATTAGTACGCTCTACTTAGATCATGATCTAAAAATAAGAAAGTTTACACCTGGTTTAAGCCGACTATTTAATCTTGTCGACACTGATATTGGCAGAGTTATAACTAGTTTCAATTCTACATTTGGGGAAACACAAACCAATAAATTATTTGAGGATTCAAAAAGTGCGCTTGATACTTCTTCTTCTTATGAATTTGATATTATAAGCAACACCGGCGAAGTGTACTTATGTAAAATAATGCCCTTCGAAACCTCAAACAATCAAATTGAAGGTGTTATCCTAACATTTGTAGATATTACCGGATCAAAAAATACCGAAGACGAGTTAAATGAAAAAACTTCCGAGTTAAATCGTGCACAGACTATTTCAAAGATTGGTAGTTGGTATTTAGATCTCGCAACGAATAAAGTAAGCTGGTCTGAAGAATTATATCGCATGTATGAGATGGATTCAAACCAACCCCCTCCTGATTATGATGTTCAAGACAAAATTTTCACACCAGATTCGTGGGAAACTCTAACGAAATCGGTACAACATACTGCTGAAACAGGAGAACCCTATCGTTTAGAATTAAGAATGGCACGGAATGGCGAGCCAATTGGCTGGGTTTTAGCCATTGGTGAGCGCGTATCAGATAATGAAGGGAATGTTATCGGTTTAAGAGGCGTGGCGCAGGACATTACTGAGCAGAAAGAGCTTTTGGAAAAAATTACCTATGAAAAAACATTTTCAGAACGAGTAACAGACTCAATTTCAATGGGAGTATACATTTATAGCCTTGTTGAAGGCACAAATGTATATATGAATCCGCAATATGAAAAAATATTAGGGTATTCACTTGAAGAAATAAATTCAATGAATCAAGATGAGTTTATAGAGCTGTTCCACCCGGATGATCGACAAAAAATTATCGATCACATGGACGAAATAATTACAGGTAATTACCAGGTTCCAATTGAATATAGATTCAAACATAAAAATGGGAATTGGATTTGGTGCTATTCCGTAGACTCCCCTTTCGAATTAGATCAAGATGGCAAAGTAACTAGTTTTATTGGTGTATTCCTGGATATTACAGATAGAAAAAATCTTGAATCAGAATTATTAATTGCGAAGCAGGCAGCTGAATCTGCTAATACTCAAAAAAATAGTTTTCTATCCAATATGAGTCATGAAATCCGGACTCCCATAAATGGCATTATTGGGTTCGCTGATTTACTAAAAGATGATGATTTGAGCGATATAGATAGAAATGAATACTTACAAATCATTGAAAACAACACTGAACAACTGCTAAACTTGATCGATGATATTCTGGATATTTCAAAAATCGAAGCCAATGAATTAACAGTGGTCATTGCTAATACAAATTTAGAAAAGCTGTTAAAAAGCGTTGAAAAAAACTTCAAGCAAATAGTTGAGCGTTCTGGAAAAAATCGAGTTAAACTGGTTTGCAAATTTCCAGAAAAAAATAGAATTCAAGAAATAGCAACCGACAATCTTCGATTGCGTCAGGTTTTATCGAACCTTCTTTCAAATGCAATTAAGTTTTCGGAAAAAGGAACAATTTCATTTGGATATAAAGCCACTAAAAAAACAATAAAGTTCTTCGTTACAGACGAGGGAATTGGAATGAATGAAGTAAAACTGAAGGAAATTTTCACACGTTTTAAACAAGTGTATGATCCTAAAAATACAGCGCAATTTGGTGGAACCGGACTTGGCCTTTCAATTTCTAAGGGTTTAGTTGAGCTATTAGGTGGCGAAATAACAGTAGAATCAACATTTGGTGAAGGAACTACATTCACCTTCACTCTTCCGAATACAGTAACCGAAAGTGATACCGATAAGAAAAACGGTGTCATCGACATTGATGCGATTGACATTTCAGGCAAAAGAATTCTGGTTGCTGATGATGAATCACATGTGCGAAAATACTATGAAACAGCATTAACAAAAAAAGGTGTTGAGGTTCTGCTTGCCACAAATGGTAAAGAAGCAGTTCAAATCTATCAAAACACTGAAAATATTGATTTGGTACTAATGGATATGAGAATGCCTATCATGGATGGTATAGAAGCAATTAATTCGATCTTAAAAATCAATTATGAAGCTAAAATCATTGCTCAAACAGCATATACCATGAATGATGAGGAAGAGAAAGTGCTGCAATTAGGCTGCGTGGATTACCTACCTAAACCCGTTCAAAGGAATATTTTATTACAAAGACTTGATTTCTGGCTTAACAGAAATCATACGTAATAAATGTGATAAATAAGGATAACTATCTTGTACGTTTAACTAGTATTTCGCCTAATTCTACGAACGCATTTCCGAGTTGAATATACTCTTCGCTACTAGATGTATACCCACTTTTATTTATTCTATTCATCATGAAGTTAATTGAATTAACTCCCTCTTTCATAAAGTCATCAGCCGCAAATTTAGTAAAACAGGAAATCAATTCTGCCTGTTCGGTTAATTCAGTAACCTCATGCGTCAGCTCTTTTATGATATCACTTCTCATTATTCTTGGAATATCGATCAATATTAATCTATTTCAAATTTATCGAGCTTTATAGAAAATTCTTAAGTAAATCTTATATCGAGTTAGCATTTATTAAAAAAAGAAAATGACCAATTAAGAAGATCATTTCCTTTCTGCATATGGTAAGTCCACCGCTAGATCACCCTGTACTCGTTTCAGGTTCTTACCTATCACAAAGATACTGAAACAAGCCTATGCTGAACTTGATTCAGTATTCATCATGACCTATGTAATTTATCTATTCAGATTCAATCAACTGACCTGCCAATTGCAACAATCCAATCTCCGCCAATTTTGCCTGAATCTTTAATCGAACAATATTTTGTTGAACTCTGGAGATATTAAGTTGAGCCTCACGAAACTGCGTATTAGTGATCTGGCCAGTCTCAAATAACTGTTCAGAACGCTCAAAATTCAATTCAGCCGTCTCCAAATTGATCATCTCTTTATCTATCAGGAATAAATTTGTTTGATAGTCCTCGTACAAATTCATCACATCTCGTTCAACAGACTTATGAGCCAACATCAGGGTTTCCTCATTATTTTTCAAAGCAACCTGTGCATTTTGAATCTGTGTCTCTCGCCGAAATCCATTGAATAAATTCACACTTAGTGTAATTCCACCATTGAAACCAGTCAATTTTTGAAATTCCTGAAAACCGGCATCGAATTCACTTTCTGAGTAGCTATATCCACCAGAAAGACTGAGAATAGGAAAACGACCAGCTCGACTTTGTTTTAGTTGTAAATCAGCACTTTCTGAAGCTAATCTACTAATCACTAGCGAAGCACTGTTTTGTGAAGATGATGCTAACAGTTCATCAGCCTGTAATCCAGTATTGATATTTATTTCATCATCGATAGTAATATTATCGGTTGGATTCGCACCTAATTCTATTAACAGGTTTCTTTTCGCATTATTCAAGCGTGCATTTGCTTGCAAATAACTTACACTATCGGCATTCAAATCAACTTCCGCATTCAGGACATCTAGCCTTGTAAAACTTCCTAGCGAGTAGCGCTCTTCCACCCTTTGCAATCGATCTAGTGAACGTTCAATGGATTGTTCAGCAATCATTACAGACTCTTTCTCAAGTAATACAGATAAGTACTGGCTTATAACTTGAATTAAGGTTCCTTCAATTTGGAGACGAGCAGTTACTCCTGATTGTTCTTCCAATTTCTTTAGATTTTGAAACGTATAATAGTTTCCAAATCCATCAAAAAGAACGTAACTCGCAGTAATTGATGCAGCCAACGTGTTACTACCTGCACCGGTTTCATTTACATCCGGAGGATTTCCCCCTGCAAAACGAATTTCGGTATCTTGGGTAGATCCTGAATATGATCCACTTGCTGAAACTGTTGGTAAAAGCCCCGCATTTCCTAGCGATGCATTGTTTGAAGCAATTTCAACTGTTCTATTCGCAATTTTAATGTTGTGATTATTCTCGAGTGCAATAGAGATTGCCTCTTCGAGAGAAATATCCCTAGCTGGAATCTCAGCAACTTGAGCAAGAATGGAACTGCTCATAAAAGAAAGTATGAGTATAATTTTAAGTTTATTCATTTTCTTTCTCCCATTCAGTTTCAATAAATGCAGGTTCAACTTCGTGCCTTTCAATTTTAAGTTTCTCTCCTTCCCATGCCCATGCTTTTAACCATTTCACATTCTTGCGAATATTATTCGCTATCAGAAGAAATGATGGTAGAACAGATAATAGAAGAAAGGTTCCAACCAACAGGCCATAAGCAATAGTAATAGCCATTGGAATCAGAAATTGTGCCTGGAAACTCTTTTCAAATATCAAAGGAGATAAACCTGCACAAGTAGTTGCTGTGGTAAGTACAATTGGCCTGAATCTAGATCGACCTGTTTCTACAATTGCTTCAACCACTTCTACACCGCTTCGAATCATTCTATTGTATGCGTTTATGAAAACGAGTCCGTCGTTAACTAGAATTCCAATGAGGGCTACAAAACCTAAAAAGGATAGTAAACTTATTTGAAACCCATGTACAAAATGCCCTAGTGCCATTCCTACTATTCCAAATGGAACAATACAATACAAAACGATGGCTTGCATGAACGACCGAAACGTGAAAGTTACTATCGAGAATAAAAGAATAAGAATTACCGGTAGAGCAACTTGCGCTGAAGCAGCAGCTTTCTCCGTTTCACGAATCTGTCCTTCAAATTGATAGGTAACATTTGGATGAGCCGCCAATACTTTTGGAAGTGCAATATTTTCAACTCTGTTTAAAGCATCGGTTCCAGAGACATCCAGATTTGCTAATTCAGCTTCCACTCGAATCTCGCGTTTTCCATCTCGGTGATTGATAGCAACCAAACCAGAACCATATTCTACATTTGCTAACTCTCTAAGTGGATAAGAACCACCATTAGCAGATCTGATACGCATATTTAACAACTGACCGATATCTCTACGATCTTCCAAAATGTACCTGGTCCAAACTTTAACTTCGGTAGTACCGCGCTGAAGTCGTTGCACTTCATTCCCAAAAAATGCGTTTCTCACCTGCGAGATCACTTCACGATTGGTAAATCCCAGAGCATAAGCTCGGTCTTTTAACGTGATTTGTAATTCAGGCTGATCTTCATTATCAGTATCTGTGATATCTCGAAGTACATCTAACTTGTACATCTCAGAAATCAACATTTCTTTAGCACTTCTAAGCTCATCAAAATTATCGGCTGCTAACGATACCGAAACCGGTTTACCAAATGGATTTTGAGATACGAATGAAAGCAATGTTGCATCAGGAATTGAACCAACTGATTCCTTAATAGCTAGCGAAATATCAAAACTTTGAATTTCTCTTTCTTCTGACGGAAGCAGATAAAAAGTTACTTGAGCTCGATTACTACCCGGGCCAATTTTAGCCACAATATTACGAATGTAGCCAATATCATCGCCTGTTAATTCCTTATACGTCTCGTTTAACCTTTCAGCACCATTAATAATTTGATCTACTCTAGCTTGAGTAATTGCCTCGCTGGTTCCTTGGGGCATCTCAAGTGTAGCTGTTGCCGCATTTTGTTCAATGTTTGGGAAGAATGTTGTTTGAACATATCCACCTGCTATTGCTCCCATGGAAATCAAAAGCAATCCAATCGAAGATAATACAACGAGTGTTTTATTTTTCAGAGAAAACCGAAGAAATGGGATATACAGATTATCCCGCACATAAAACAAACGATTTTCCATCCATCCACGAACGCTTTTATCAACTTTGTTTGGATCCTGATGTAAGTCTTTAGAATGCGCTAAGTGGGCCGGTAGAAAAAGGAATACTTCAATTAATGAAACGAGCAATGCTCCTGCAACTACAAAAGCAATGTCACTAAAGAAATCTCCAAGTTGACCATCAACAAAAAAGAAGAATCCAAATGCAAGAGATGTAGTTAGAATGGCCGACGTTACTGATGGAACAACTTCCATAGTTCCTTCTACGGCAGCCTGAATGGGGTGCATCCCCTGTTCATATTTTTGATAGATGTTTTCCCCAACTACGATCCCATCATCTACCAGTATCCCGATCACAACAATCATCCCAAATAAAGATATTACATTAATTGTTACACCATAAAAAGATGCCAGAACAATCATTCCGAGGAATGAGATTGGAATACCAAGTGCTACCCAGAAAGCTAATCTTATGCGCAAAAACAACCCTAATAAAATGAAAACCAGCAACACACCGATGAGTCCATTTTCAGAAAGTAGTTCTATCCTTTCAAGTAATGGAACGGTTGCATCGTCTACCAATACTGCCTCAAGAATATTATTCTGCTCATTAAATTCAGCGATGTATTCTTTAATAAAATCAGAAGCGGCAATGATATCTTCATCATTAGTAGTGGTCACAAAAATGAACACTGCGGGTTGTCCATCGAGTGTACCTTTATTTGTGTTTTCGTTGAACGTATCTTCGATAACAGCCACATCTGACAATCGAACTATGGTGCCATTAGGTTGCGCTTTAACTACAATATCGTTGAAGCCTTTTGCATAATAACTTTGTTCATCAACACGAATAGTAAATTCACGCTGTTCACCTCGAAGTACCCCCCCAGTTGTTCTGATATTCGAAGCAGCAACGGCTCTACTGATATCAGCAAAAGTAAGACCATATGCCTGAAGTTTATCTTCACTCACACCGATCTGAATTTCAGGTTCCGTGAATCCACTTAATTGAAGCTGCGATAGTCCCTCATAAGCAATTAGTCCATCTTCAAAAGCATCAAGAGTACTTTTCAATGATGTGGGAGTTACGTCACCAACTAAGGCGATTTCTCCAACCTGATTAACTGGTAATTGTTTATAAACCACTACTCGCTCTAGTCCACTTGGAAAAGAACTGATTCTGTCGACCGCATTCTTTACTTCCTGAAGTACGACGTTCGCATCTTGGTTTGGTAGCAGCTCAACGGTAACCGTAGCAAAGTTTTCCCGAGATACTGAAGTGACTCTGTCAACTCCTTTTGTTCCTTCAAGACTTTCCTCAATTTTCAGAACTACACCTTCTTCAATTTCAATGGGTGATGCTCCGGGATAGGTAGCCTCAACATAGATAAATTGAACAGTAATATTCGGAAAAAACGTAGATGTTAAACTTGAAGCTGCAATCACCCCGAATAGAATGAATAACAGTATCCCAAGATTTACCAGGATTACATGTTTGGTAAAAAACTGAATGGCTTTTCTCATTTCATGCCTCTTAGTTTTGAACCGGAATTACACGAGTCCCTTCAAAAGAAGCGTCTCTGAATTCATCAATAACCAAATCACCGGAATTCAAACCCCGAACTATCACGCTATCCTGTTCATTGGCTAAAACTTCGATCTCCCTCATAGTAGCCACGTTATTTTCAAAGACAAAAATCATATTGTTACGAACTAAGGACTTCGTCGCAATCTTTTGGGCATTCTCAAATGATTCCCCATCTATTTCACCAGATACATATTGTCCTGCAAGAAGTCGATCACTATCTACTTTTAGATAGATAAGCAATGTCTGAGTCGCAGCATCTATTCGAGCATTTATTCTTGCAACTTCAGCTTCATAATCAGATTGTTCATCATTGTCGATGTGAATATTAACATCGTCTCCGGGAGTTATGAAAAATCGATCTGATGCGTTTATCGAAGCTTCTATCTCATAGCTTCCAACTTGTGTAAACTGCCCAAGAGATTGATTTGGTCGAACCAATGTGCCCGGCTCAAGCAATGCAAGCGTAATTACACCACTGAAAGGTGCCGTTATCTGATATTTTGATAATCGAACCTCAGCTTGTTTGATATTATAAAAGCTTGAAGGAATATTTCGTCCGGATAAAAACAAGTTGAACTGACGATCATCTGAATCTGGTAGATTTTCAATCATTTCATCAACATTCAGATCATTTAAATAATTACTCCAGGTATTAAACTCGTCTGGATAATCTAATTTTATATCAGCCAAAGACTGTGTGAGTAATGACTGGAATTGAGATTTTAAATTCTTGACCAATTGAGTTTGTTCTCGATCATCAATTTTGATGATTGTTTCTCCATTTCTAAATGATGTTCCCTCTTCGAAAGATTTTCCACTTTCACTCAGAATTCCCTGAACTTCAGAAAATAATTGAATCTCCTGTTCTGGAATTACATTTCCAGTAAAACTAATTCTGGAAGTTATTGTTGATGGATTTGCTGAAATTACCGGTACACCAATACCCTCTACTCCATTGGTTGTAACCTGTGCTTCATCATCCGGACCTGCTGCCAGGAATTGAAATAATAGAAAAGCGCCGATAAATATGACGACTCCCAAAATGATAGATAGTTGTCTAAACTTCATGTTTATTGTTGATTTGATTGATTCATAAATTGTTCAATATGCTCCAGCATGTGCTGAAGCTCATTTGTTATACTTTCTCTTTTACTTCCTAGTGAACTGTAGAACTCCTGTTCTGCTTTAAGCATCACCGGAAATACTTCTAAAATCTTCTCCTGACCGGCCCTTGTTATTTCCAATACATTTACTCTTGAGTCAGTTTCGGATGATTTTTTAAGTAAATACCCAGCCTCAACATTTTTTTTTACCATCTTTGATACCAACATTCGATCAATCTTGATGGCATCTACAAGGTCTTGCTGAATAACTTCATCTTTTTTTGTACTCATCCATTTGGTGGCAACTAATGTGATTAGTTGAGTATGCGTCAGATCAAATTGGTTTACCAATTGATTCACACGACGCACCCATTGCATATTAATCTGCCAAAACAGATACCCTAATTTCTCTTTCGGGTCTGGAAATCCACCTTGTTCAATAAGATCTATAAATTTTGTTGTCATGACTACAAATTAGAAACTTAATGTTGCAACGACAACAATCATTCCGAAATAATTCCCAATAATTTCAGCGATAACAATTTTTTTATTCGTATGACAAATCTCTTAACATAACTGAGACATTTTCGTAGAGCGACCTATGGCTGAAATTGAAGAAGAAAAGAATATCATTACAGAAAGCAGCAAGAAATATGCTGGTCAACTTTGGGGCTTGATAACCACACAAATAGAGCGGCAGGCAAATAGAAATGAAACCATAGTTTCACATATTGCACCTCCAAAAGAAACACCCCGACGAAAGTGGTTAATTAAGATTTTATTCTTATTCCCCCTTTTCTTATTAATTGGTTTTATAACATCATTTTGGTGGGATTTTCCCGGTGTTACAGTCACGGTTTTTGGGAATACCATTTTACTTGAAGGAGTTCTAAAAATTCTGACGATTGGTGGATTAATCGGTTTTATGACCAATTGGGTTGCTATTAAAATGTTATTCCGCCCCACCCACAGACGGCCAATCCTTGGTCAGGGTTTGATACCAGCACAAAAAGAAAGAATCGCTTATCGATTAGCAGTTGCAGTTTCTGAAGATTTGATCAACCCAGATATCATCAAAAAGAAAATTCACGATTCGCAAGCAATCGCAAAGTATCGTGAAAAGGCCACTGTGTACATAAAAAACATTATAGATGATCCCGCTTTTAGAAGTGAATTGAAAATTCTACTAGTTAGTTATGTAGATGAAATGATGACCGAACCCGAAGTTCGAGCATCTATTGCTAAAGGTATTATTGAGCAAATCAATAAAACTATTGATGAGAATTCCTTTGAGCGAGTGGCACTAAAGGCTTACAGTTTCTTTAAAGGTCAGGAAATGCAAGACCTGGTGGAAGATGCACTAACTAAGCTTCCCGGCGGTGTGGAGCAAGGCCTCGATAAAATGGATGAATTCCTAGATACTCTTCCAGATCGCATTGAACAAAACAGCGATGCCATTGAAGATGTTGTAACCAATATTTTGTATCGCCTTATTAATCAATTGGATGTACATGCATTGGTTGAAGACAACCTAAGGCAGTATGATGAAAAGAGAATTGAATTACTGATCAAAAATGCCTCAAATGAACAGCTTCGATATATCCAGTACTTAGGAGCAGTTTTAGGAACATTAGGGGGTTTTATTATCTGGAAGCCGATTGCGAGTTTAGCAGTAATTGGCACAATTATTTTAATTATTTTAGGAATCGATTCCATGCTAATCAGGCTTAAATCGACAAACTAATTAAGGGCTAATTTTAATGTCAGTTTCCACCTCTAACTATGATGCAATAGTTATCGGCTCAGGTCCTAACGGACTTTCAGCAGCCATTCTAATGGCTCAACAAGGGTTAAAAGTTCACATCATAGAAGCTGAAAATTCAATTGGTGGTGGAACTCGAACTAAAGAGCTTACAGAACCTGGTTTTCTACATGATGTGTGTTCTGCTGTTCATCCAACAGCGGTTGCTTCGCCATTTATTTCAACTCTTCCCCTTTCCGATTATGGATTAGAATGGATACACCCTGAAGTTGCCGCCGCTCATCCGCTAGAAGATGGCAAAGCAGTACTGGGCTATAAATCACTTGAGAAAACACTGGAAGGATTAGGAGCTGACGCAAAGAGCTATAAAAAGCTTTTTAAGGAATTTATAGATGCCTGGGAATCACTCAAATTCGATCTCTTTGGAACACTTAGAAATCCAAAAAATCCTTTATTGATGGCTCGTTTTGGCCTATACGGGATGCAATCAACGGTTGGATTAGCTAACTCAATGTTCAAGACTGAACAAGCTAAGGCATTCTTTTCCGGCCATGCTGCTCATAGCATTCTTCCTTTAGAAAAAGCATTCTCATCTTCATTTGGATTGGTTCTTTGTACATCGATGCATGCAGTAGGTTGGCCAATAGCTAAAGGTGGATCTTATAAGATCACCAATGCGATGGCTGAATATTTTAAATCACTTGGTGGCACCATTGAAACCGATAATCGGGTAAAAGACTACAGAGATATTCCAGATGCTAAATCTGTATTATTTGATCTCACTCCGCATCAGGTCGCTAGAATCTGTGATAATGAACTACCAAACGGCTATAAAAAGCAACTGATGAATTTTGAGTACGGACCCGGAGCATGCAAAATTGATATTGCAGTTTCTGAACCGATTCCTTGGTTAAATGAGGGAACAAAAAAAGCTGGAACTGTTCATTTAGGGGGTACATTAGAAGAATTAGCACTATCCGAAAGAGAGACCTGGAGCGGAAAACACCCCGAAAAACCTTATGTACTACTCTCCCAACCTTCTGTTTTTGATGATACTCGTGCCCCTGAAGGGAAACACACCGTTTGGGCTTACTGCCATGTTCCAAATGGTTCAGATCGAGATTGTACAGAAGAAATACTAAATCAAATAGAACGGTGGGCACCAGGATTTAGGGATACCATTATTTCTTACAATACCATGACCGCTGTGCAAATGAATGAGTACAATGAGAATTATATTGGCGGTGATATCAATGGTGGAGCACAGTTTTTAAAACAGCTAGTTGGTCGTCCTGTATTGAAATGGAATCCCTATAAGACCCCAGTTGATGGTATATATATGTGTTCATCTTCTACACCACCAGGTGGCGGGGTTCATGGTATGAGTGGTTTTAATGCTGCTAAATCTGCATTAAAAAGTGATTTTGGGATCTCTGTATGAAAATCCCTTCTATATTACTCGAAAACTCAAGCGAATTAGAACAACCTCCCATTGAACGAGCATCAACTATTCCTTCAAGGTGGTATCATGATCAGGAAGTCTTTGAATTTGAACAAGATGTACTATTCGCACGGAATTGGCAATATGTTTGTCATCAAGACCAATTAAAAGAAACAGGCGATGTGGTTCATGCTGTCATAGCTGGCAATCCAATTCTTCTTATCAAAACAAAGGATGAAGGTATTCGAGGCTTCTACAATGTTTGCAAACATCGTGGCGGTCCACTTGCAGTAAAAAAAGGCACAACTACGGTATTACAATGCCAATATCATGGTTGGACTTACCTTACTGATGGGAGTTTACGAGGTGTTCCAGATTGGAACTTGGTTGAGTTATTCGATGAAAAAGACTTCGGTCTAGAACCTGTTGAATTGTCTTTTTGGGACGGGTTGATCTTTGCAAGAATCCAAAAAGGTGGAAAAACTCTAGAGGAAGTTGTACAAGGAATTGCAGAAAGAATCGCTCCAATAAGCATGAAAAATCTTCAATTTTATAAAGAAGATGTGTACCACATTAACTGCAATTGGAAAGTTTATGTAGATAATTATTTAGAAGGTTATCACATTCCAATTGTTCATCCAGAATTGGCTAACTTATTGGACTACAAGAATTACGTGACAGAATCTTATCCTATGTATTCGCTGCAGCACAGTCCATTTAAAGCAGAGAATAATGTATACCAAGTAGATGAAGGTGAAGCTTTTTACTACTTCCTGTTCCCTAGTATGATGCTAAATATTTTACCTGGCAGACTTCAAGTGAACCTTGTTGAGCCTGTATCAACGAATCAGTGTATAGTCTACTTCTGGTATTTCTATGATGACATTCAAGTCAAAGAAAAAGCCGGTATTATTGAAGATGACATCGAATACAGCGAAGTAATCCAACAAGAAGACATCGAGATATGTGAAGCTGTTCAGCGGGGATTACAATCAAAAGCCTATGATAAAGGGCGTTTTTCAGTGAAACGAGAACTGGGAGTTTATCACTTTCAAAGTTTGATTAAGAAACAGTTTAAGGCTCAAATTAAGTCATCCTGATCACGCTCGCCGTGAGAAGGATCAACGAGGTTAACACTAATTATAGGTTCATTTTATTGCTGATTCTTCGGGTGTACCTCAGAATGACAATCTTATTTCTAATGTAACTTCAAGGGTAGTTTCTATCTCATGTGTATGTAAGGTGAAGCAGTAACTAACCATTAGTTCACATGGAACAGAATAAAACCCTTCGTTTAATCAAACACGACAAAAAGGCAACCGAATCTCCAAAATCAACTTACCCGGGAATTCGATCATTATTCAAAGAACCTTTAAATCTATATCAACCTAATACGGAGTCTTCCGGAGTATTTACAAAGAGATATGATTTAAGAAAATATAAATCTCTTTATCGATGATTTACCGGATCTAACCACCTCAATGTATCCCAGCGATACATACCGGAATTATGACCATCAATCCAGGTAATCTGGAGTGCGTGATTACCCACTGGTTTTAAGGTATTGATATTCATTCTGGGTGGATTTTCCATAAAAAAAGCTTCCGGTTCAAAATTCTGCATTTGATCGTGTCCACCACGACACATTACACATGGACAGTTTTTACGCAATCCATACAATGGATATTTCGAAACCACTCCATCTTCCCAGGTTATTTCGAGGAATTGTTCTTCATTAAATACATCTATTCCAACAGCAGTAGTTGACTCGTCCATCAATGATTTTTATCGTTGCAAAATGGAAAATTACGAAATGCTTTGGATAATAGTCACCGCCTCAATCACAGGATTGATAAGTATTTATTTTGGCTATCAAAGATTATTGTATGTACATCAAATAAATGCCAGAAATCTTAGTGTTTCAACGGCTGTAGGATTAGCAATTTTCACAATTCTTTTGGTTTTGTATAGATCAGGTATTATGTCCGAACAAGTTGGTGCAGCAATAATTACGAATGTATATGCCTCTTTGACCGGTTTTTTTGGAGGTGCAGCTTTTAAACAATATCAAACCAAGAGAAATTCTGGTATTGTCCGATACGCTCATCGCTCCTTCCTTACAGATCATGCTTCGATCATCATGGCACTTGGGGTAATTCTATTTGGAATATTTCGCACTTCCCTTTTTACTGATTTAGCCATTACTCCAATACGATTTTCTTCTGGTCTGTCATTTATCGCATTTGGGTTTTGGGGAATGACACTCAGGCTTGTTCCAGAATTCCGACAAGAAGGCATCATTCTATTAGACAACGAGATTAAATGGGATGATTTCTTGAATTATAAATGGTTCTTAGAAGATGTCATTGAGATAGAGTATGAACAAAGTGAAGTTATCAAAAGCTTTAAAACCTCCATCCCACCCGAAGATCAACTCATTATTGAAGACTTATTACGATCCAAAATGATGGAAAAAGTGTCTGATAATTCAATTATCAATTAAGAATTGATCAATTAAGAATTCGTACATTCCTTACTTAATTCTTAATTGAAACATTGATAATTGACAAATGGCTAGTTTCGATATTGTAAATGAAATCAACGCACAAGAAGTTGATAACGCGATAAATAATACCTTAAAAGAAATCAGTACTCGTTATGACTTTCGTGGTTTACACTCAGAAGTCACCTTTCATAAAAAAGAAAATCGAATTCATTTAGTCGCTGCGGAGAGCATGAAAATGCAAGCCATTCGTGAAATGGTGATTCGAAATTTTGTAAAGCGTGGTATTGATTCAAAAGTACTTGAATTCGGAACGGAAGAAGGCACTTCTCAAGGTCACGTAAAGATGGATGTAAAGTTGATGGAAGGCATCACACGTGAGCAGGCTAAAAAGATTGTGAAAGAGATCAAAGACATGAAGATGAAGGTCCAGCCTCAAATTCAAGACGACAAAGTTCGAGTTACAGGAAAGAAAATTGATGATTTGCAGTCAGCCATTGCTCATCTTAAATCCAAGGATATGGGCGTTCCACTTCAGTTTGTTAATTTTAAATGATCAATTTTGAATTCTAAATGTTAAATGACATTCTTCATTCAACATTAATGCATTAAACATTTAAAATTCACCGAAGGTGATCCAACTCCACCATAATACAGAGATTTCGGATATAAGGTAATTCCGCTTCTTCAGCTTTAAGTTCAGCTTCATGTGATGAAACGTCCAATTGGGTCCAGACGACTGGATTTTGACCTGTTTTCTCTTTCCAGCTAGCTACTTCTTCGACTACGCCTTCTGTATATCTCTTATTTCGGAAGACGTTTACAATGTCTAACTGAATATCTGAAGGAATTGCATCAAGATTTGGGTAACACTTCTCTCCCAGTATTTGTGATTCAGCTGGATTTACCGGAATCAGTCTATATCCTCTTTTTTGAAGATATTTTGCCGCATAATTACTCGTTCTGAATGGATCAGGTGAACATCCAACTACAGCTACAGTTTTAGACTCTTGTAGAACCGTTTGAGGATTTGGTTGAATAAGATTGCTCATTCTTGATGACTAAATTGGTTGAAAGGTTCCGTATCTTCTGCGCTATTTTAAACTACTCAAATAAAGGAACATTTTGTCTACTATTAAAAACGGT
Source organism: Balneolaceae bacterium (assembly GCA_965229525.1). Lineage (GTDB taxonomy): Bacteria > Bacteroidota > Rhodothermia > Balneolales > Balneolaceae > HXMU1420-13. The sequence continues at coordinate 3,309,515 of OZ245886.1, read as the reverse complement.
GACACCGTAAAAGTTCATTATACAGGAACATTAGATAACGGTGAAGTATTCGATTCATCACTACAAAGAGATCCACTTCAATTTACATTAGGTCAAGGTCAGTTAATCCCAGGTTTTGAAAAAGCAGTTTTAGGTTTAGAAGTTGGCGACGTAACTACTGCAAACATCCCTTCTGCTGAAGCTTATGGTGAGCATAATTCTCAAATGGAAGTAACCGTTGAAAAAGCGCAGTTACCGGAGGGTATGACGCCTGAAGTTGGAATGCAGCTACAACTAAATCAGCCTGATGGTCAACCAATCCCATGCGTTGTAACTAAAATTGAAGGAGAAATGGTTACCATTGATGCTAATCATCCATTAGCAGGTAAAGACCTTACTTTCAATATCGAGATTGTTGAAATAGCTTAATTGCTAAAAAACCCATGGCTGATTTTTCGCAATCTTCTACCATTTCTATTACCTGCCCAAAAGGAATGGTTCCATTTTTAAAGACTGAGCTTGTATTGCTCGGTTTTGTTGTTCGTAAAACTCGCTTAGCTGGAGTTGAAATCGATGGAACTCTAGAAGATTGTATGTTCTTGAATCTGACGTTAAGAACAGCACATCGTGTTCATTTCTTACTTAAAGACTTCAAAGCTATTAATGCTGAAGAATTAACAGACGGACTTAAGTCGGTTGCCTGGGAAGACTACATAGATAAACACGGCTATGTGAGTCTTACCTCTTTCATCAAAAATAAAACGATCAAAAATACCCAGTTCGCTAATCTAACAGCAAAAGATGCCATAGTTGATCGTATTAGAATGCGTAAAGGTGCTCGACCAGATTCTGGTCCAAAATTGAATCGAACAGTCGTTTTTCTTTTCTGGAAAGGTGACCAGGCTACCGTTTATTTGGATACATCTGGGGAGTCTTTAAATCGTAGAGGTTATCGTCGAGACAGTCACATGGCACCCATGCAGGAAACACTTGCATCGGCAATTATTCAAGGTAGTAAATGGGAATCAGACTGGCATTTCATTAATCCAATGTGTGGTTCTGGTACTTTAGCAATTGAAGCTGCACTTATGGCTACGCAACGAGCACCCGGACTACTTCGACCAAACTTTGGTATCAAGCATATTCTTGGTTTTGATGAAGAAGCCTGGAAAAAACAACGCTCAGAGTTAAAACAAGCATCTATCAAAGAGCCTAAAGGTCGAATCATAGCAACAGATATCGATCGAAGAGCCATTGAAGCTGCTAAAAGAAATGCGCAAACTGCAGGGGTTGATCACCTGATTGAATTTAAAGTTTGTGATTTCCGAGATACTGAAATTCCTTATGGAGATGGAGTTGTTGTTTTGAATCCTCCATATGGCGAACGACTTGGAGAGGACGACGATTTAATTCCTCTTTATAAAGCGATGGGCGATTTCTTCAAACAAGATTGTTCCGGAAAATGGGGATATATCTTTACGGGTAATTTCGGGCTTGCCAAAAAAATCGGTCTTCGCTCCTCTCAAAGAATTGAATTATACAATTCTACCATTGAATGTCGATTGCTAGAGTTTGAGTTGTATTAATTCTCTTTACTTCTAGTCATCCTGAGGATACTTCCGAAGGATCTTGATGAATATTCGATAAGATTCTTCGCTCCGCTCGTGAATAAATTATTAGATTTCATTTTTTCGACCCCACCCAAGCCCTCCCCTTAAACAAGGGGAGGGAACTCGTTGTTGGCTATTGACTTATTAATATAGTCCTCTCCCCTAAATTTAGGGGAGAGTTAGAGAGGGGTTAATTAAAAGCTAGATTCCAACCTTTGTGGGAATGACGCCACCTAAAAAAGCTGTTCAGGAAGCCATGAAAACAGCTAGTGATATTAATCCGGTTGATGTACATCGAATCATTGAAATGGCATGGGAAGATCGAACCCCTTTTGACGCCATAGAACATCAATTCGGGATTCCCGAGAAAGAAACTATTCGTTTGATGCGATCCAATTTAAAGCCCTCTTCTTTTCGCCTGTGGAGAAAAAGAGTGAACGAAGGTGTAAGTCTTAAGCATCGTGAAAAGAGAAATCCTGAGATCAATCGATTTAAAAGCAGAATGCAGAAATGAATTTCCCTACCGACTTAGAATCTATCCTTGAAAGAGTTGAAAACATCGATCCCATCAAATACGGAAAGAGCAGAAACTTTATTAACGGCGATGTTACCTATTTAAGTCCTTATATCTCACGTGGCGTAATTTCTACCAAACAAGTGTTTGAATCTGTTCTGAAACGAGGATTCAATCCATATTCAATCGAAAAATTCATTCAAGAATTAGCCTGGAGAGACTATTGGCAACAAATCTGGATTCATAAAGGCGATGAGATTGATACCGATCTGAGGCATTCCCAAGAGCCTGTGAATCACTATAAGATGATCAAATGTATCGATGATGCCACCACAGGAATTCGAGCCATAGATGAAGCCATTGAAGAACTCTACGAGACTGGATATATGCATAATCACATTCGAATGTATTTGGCTGCAATCGCTTGTAATGTTGGGCGAGCTCACTGGTTTAGCCCCGCTAAATGGATGTATTATCACTTGTTTGATGGTGACTGGGCAAGCAACACACTAAGCTGGCAATGGGTGTCTGGCTCAAATAGCAATAAGAAATATGTGGCTAATCAGGATAACATCAATAAGTACACAAAGAAGGTTCAAAGAGGCACCTTTATGGATGTTCCTTATGAAGAACTTCCGACTATGAATGTCCCCGGGGTTTTGAAGGAAATCACCACTCTTGATTTAAAAACCAACCTTCCAGCAGGTGCAAAGATTACTATCGATGTTTCAAAACCAACATTGATTTATAACTCTTACAATTTAGATCCGAATTGGAAAACAGATCTTGAAGCAAATCGAGTTCTTCTTCTGGAACCATCACATTTTGAAGAATATCCTAAATCAGATTCTTTCATAAACTTCATACTTGGGTTGAGTAAAAATATTGATGGCATTCAGGTATTTGTTGGTTCCTTTGAAGAACTTCAAATCCTAACCGGAAATAGTCAGATCTATTTTAAAGAACATCCGTTTAGTAGACATTATAAAGGTATTCAAGAACCCCGAGATTGGATGTTCACTGTTACCGGTGATTTCAGATCATTCTTTGCGTTCTGGAAGAAGTGTAAGAAAGAATTGAAAATTCGAGTTCAACAACCAGAGCTTTTTCAATGAAAAAGCAGCATTTGCCAACTAAAGTTTGTCCGGTATGTAATCTCCCATTCACCTGGCGAAAGAAATGGAGAAACAACTGGGAAAATGTGAAATACTGCAGCGAACGGTGTCAAAGGAATAAAAACTCTTTAAAAGAATAAAACTTAATAAGTCATTCCCGTGAATACGGGAAGCTAGTTCTCTGTCTTCGCAGAGATAGCTAAAATCTATCATATGAGCCAAATTAACCTCGTATTTCCTCATCAACTATTTAAAGAGAGTCCGCTTTTAGAAAACGGTTTTCCATTTTGTTTGATTGAAGAGGAGCTGTTTTTCAATCAATTCAATTTTCATAAACAAAAGCTCGCTTATCATCGAGCTACAATGAAATTCTACGAGCATTATTTAGTAGAATCCGGAAAACATGTTGAATACTTCGATGCTGCCAACAGAAGTAATTCTATCTCTGATGTAGTTGCAAAGCTAGCGGAAAAAGGCATTAAGACTGTTCATATTATCAATCCAGTGGACAATTGGCTCGAACGACGAATAGTAAAAGCTACAGATGAACTTGGTATTAAGCTCGTCAACTATGAATCACCAATGTTCCTGAATACGAATGCTGATCTTGAACGATTTTTTAAGCCCGGCAAGAAGAAATACTTCCAAACGGCTTTCTACAAGGAGGAAAGAAAACGCATGGATCTATTGATTGAAGAAGATGGAAGTCCGACTGGTGGAAAATGGACCTACGATGCTGACAATCGTAAGAAATATCCTAAGAAAAAGATTCCTCCAGCAATCGTTTTCCCTTCTGATGATGAGCTTAATAAAGAAGCTAAAACCTACACTCTAACACATTTCAATGAGAATCTCGGAAATCTGGATATGTTTCCTTTGTATCCAAATACCTTTGAATCCGCAGAGATTTGGTTAGATCAGTTTCTGGAAACTCGTTTCCATGAATTTGGTCCTTATGAGGACGCTATTGTTCAAAATGAGCACTTTTTGAATCATTCGATTTTAACTCCCATGTTGAATGTTGGACTCCTCACTCCTGCTCAGGTGATCCAGAAAACCATGGATTTTGCTGATTCGAATGAGGTTCCACTGAATTCATTGGAAGGATTTATCCGTCAGATCATTGGCTGGCGTGAATTCATGCGCGGCATGTATGAAGTTCGAGGATCTGAACAACGAACAACCAATTACTGGGGATTCACTCGAAAAATCCCAGCTTCCTTTTATGATGGAACCACGGGCATTCCACCAATAGATATTACTATCAAAAAGACTCTTGAGACAGGCTATTGCCATCATATAGAGCGCTTGATGGTATTAGGTAACTTCATGGTTCTCTGCGAATTTGATCCGGATGAAGTCTACCGATGGTTTATGGAGCTTTTTATTGATGCTTACGATTGGGTGATGGTTCCTAATGTCTATGGAATGAGTCAATTTTCAGATGGTGGACTTCTCTCTACCAAACCTTATATCAGTGGAAGTAATTATTTGATGAAAATGAGTGATTACCAAAAAGGTGACTGGCAGGAAACCTGGGATGCTCTTTTCTGGCGGTTTATGAATAAGCATCGAGAGTTCTTCCTTAGCAATCCACGTTTGGGAATGCTAATCCGAACCTACGACAAGTTTGATGCGGTGAAGAAGGAAGGTTTTGAAAAGGTGAGTAAAGAATTTCTTTCTCAATTAGATTCCTAATAATTGATAGCTGTCATGCTGAATACTGAATCAAGTTCAGCACAGGCTTGTTTCAGCATATGTGTAAGAATTAGTTTTTTTCTATATCCAGATCCCTGCCTTCGCAGGGATGACTTTTTCGATACATTCGTTTGTGAATTCTTCTATGAATTTAAAATAAACGACCCCACCCTAGCCCTCCCCTTAATCAAGGGGAGGGAACTCATTGATTGCAATCTGAAATTATTTAATGAGTCCTCTCCCCTAAGTTTAGGGGAGAGAAAGAGAGGGGTTATTATATGACTTTGTCCCAAAGAATTAGTTTCTTAGCACTATCAACAAATTGATTTTACTATGAAAACGTATCCAAAAGAAGACATTAAAATTGGCTGGGAGCCAGATAAATGCACTCACTCAGGTAACTGCGTTCGTGGACTTCCAAAAGTCTTCGACCCAAAAGGTCGACCCTGGATAACCCCAGAAGGTGCAACTCGAGATGAAATCATCGAGCAGGTTGCAAAATGCCCTTCGGGTGCATTGAGTATTGTTTATTCTGATTCTGATAGTTAAGTAAATAAGAAACAGAAACAAAATTAGGGTATGAAGTTTCTCAGGGCTCTTTACTTCATCATCATTTTAGTACAACCTTTTTCAGTGAACGCTCAAGAAGAGAATGAAGCATATTTCACTGGAAAGTATTTCTTGTCCAATAGTGCAGTTTCTTTGGATCAATCAGATGGAATGGTTGTTTGGAATCTATTCGGACCTCAATATTACCATGGTATATCTAAAAATATTCAGGTGGGAATTACATCTTATTGGCTCCTAACTCCCATTGTATTAGAATCGCAGCTATCAACAAAAATTGCTAATAATGTTCACATTGCTGGAGGAGGCCTTTATGGTTTTAATTGGGTTGGAGAAGATAACGATCCTGTTGCTTCGTTATTCGGTAAAATTACAGTTGGAGATCGGTCAAAAAATTTGAGTACAACAATCTATCGTTTCGACTTTAAAGATTCATTCATTGGCGAGGAATCTATCTATAACCCACGAGAATATACTGTGCTTAATTTTTCTGCATACTATAAGACGAAAACAAATGCAGCATTCGTAGCTGATATTTTTTATTCATCCCAAGAAAATGATTATGGCATTCTTGTGATATATGGAGCACAAATTCTTACTAGAAGAAATCGTTTATTACATGGGGGTTTCATTAATTACTATAATGAAAAAAATGAATTCTTCTTTATCCCCATTCCATTTATTCAACTTCAGGTACCAGTAAATTAAAACTTACTCCCTCTTATCCAGGTATCTGATCTTTCCCAGCTGGCATCGAATTTTGCTTGGAGTTCAGCGTCTTCAATTCCCTGTCCTTTTAAAGCCTGAAGCAACCCAAAATATGACCAGCCATTATTTGGGTGATCTTCTAGTGATAAACGATATACTTCTTCTGCTTTTTCGAAATCCTCGATTTCCAGATAAGCCGCACCTAACCAATGTCTGGCTGCAAATATCAATGGCTCCGGTTCATCGTAATCCAGTCCGTCTTCAATTTCAACCGCTTGAGTAAATGCATCTATCGCAGCATCTATATCCCCTTCTAACCATGAAATCTCTCCTTTCAAAATACCTGATACTGTACTAAGCAACACGGAACCCTGATGGAATCTAAATCTCTGAGTTGTAGAGTCGGCTAATTCAGTTAAACGATTTAGGTAAAACTTAGCTGAATCAATCTCTCCTTCTTTTGCTAATGCATATCCCCAGGCGAAATCAAACATTCCTGCGGCCACATCATAATCTTGTCGTTCTGTGATTCGAAATACTTCATCATATCTACCAAACCGAATGAGTGTTTGAAACTCATACATGTTATTGCCGGTCAGTTTCGTGTAATCACGTCCGGCTTGAGTTGAAACCCCACTCTGACCATCCATAGCCCCTGCAAACAACAGCATGTGCAGATTGTGACTCGGATAAATGGCAAACCCTTCTCCAACTGCTTCTTTCTGATCTGAATGCCAGGCCATGATATTTGCTGTTACCGCATCACCCCAGCGACCAATTTCATTCCAGGTATGTGAAGGCATATGATTGATATGACTTGCACCAGGTATTGATGTCCCAATGTATTCAGAACAAGCTTCTGCCTTCTCAGGCTCGGTCGTAGATTCAGTTGCATGAATGTACAAATGACATGCTCCGGGATGTTTGATATCCTGTTCTAATACATTTTCAAGAACAGCATGAATCTTCCTAACATCTTCGTCGATGATGTCGCGGTAACCACGTCTAGGTTCGAGCAGAAATAATGCTTCTCCATAAAAAGTACCGGCATCCAGATCATTTGGATACTTTTCGTACAATTCTCCTGCTGCTTTAGCGTATAAACTATCTCGAGTTTTTTGTTCGTCCTCATTAAAGTCTGCCGCATAACGAACAGCCATTGTTTCGATGAAATCTTTTTCTTTTTCTGTAGCATGACCTGCATTGGCCAACTCAACCGCTTTTTGAATGGCAGCATATGCACGAGGTGAATCGTCTGCTCGCATTCTACCATTTAGATAAGATCCCCATGACCAGGCTTCCCCCCAATAACAAATCGCACATTCAGGATCTAATTTCCACGCTTCGCGAAATGAACGAGCTGCATCTTCCGGAGTAAATGCGTACATCATCTGAAAACCCTGATCAAAGTACTTCTGTACCACTTCATTATCCGTCGAAATAGGATGCGTAAAATCACCTAAAGCCTTTTCATAGATCGGAAAAGATTCTTCAAATTCAGGTGGATAGGTGATTTCAGCGGTTTGAGCACACGCGCTAAAAGAGATTAGAGTTAAAAAACTTAGAGAGAAGAATGATCGTAAATGCATATCAATTTTTGAATTTGGGTGAAGCTAATCAAAAACCGAAAGAATGCACAAAAGAACCCCACCGTTTATTCGCGATGGGGTTTAATTGATGTTATTTAATAAGCATCATTTGCTTAGTCTCCACAACATCGCCATCAAGATATAATTGAAAAAAATACATCCCACTTGAGAGTTTAGATGCATCAAAACGTGCGATATATCTACCGGCCTGCCTGTTAGAGTTTACCAATGTCTGAACTTCCTGTCCCAGTAGATTGAAGACGACTAAACGAACATTTCCAGTTTCCGGAATACCATAATTTATGGCTGTAGTTGGGTTAAAAGGATTTGGGTAATTCTGAGAAAGTTCAGGTTCAGTCGGTATTCCTGACAGATAATCTTCTATAGCAGTCCCCTGAGTCACTTCAAGGCTAATATCCGCCATCAACATTGAACCGTCACCACTTTGGTGATTACTCTCAGCCATGATATGGGCTTCATACACACCAACATCTAAGCCTTCTGCATTTAATGTAAATGAAATGGTTTCTGTTGCACCAGCAGCTACGACCATATTATCATTACCATGTTCAATCCAGGACACTTTTCGATTGATTTCATTCAATACATAGTCGAGCACATTCATATACAGTTCTTGTTTTTGTACACTAAGATTTTCACGATAGTGCATGAATTCGAGCGCATAGGTCGATCCAAGTACCACACCTTCCCCATATTGATATTCAATGATTACTGGTCTAGCACCACCCGCACCTTCAAGAATGGTATTTACTTCAACAGTTGCTGTTTCAATATCAAAAGTATTTAAGCTACCCACATCATTGTTGAAGAAATCAAGGGGTAAACCTTCCATTAATGGATGCGATGTATCCACAATATCATGAAAAGCAATATACCCATCCTCCACGGTTTCGATACTTGCAGGAAGTGGGAATGTATATCCAGAATAGGATACAGAATAGAAGATTACTCCTCCATTTTGTACGAAATCTGCGATCTGTCCACTAACATCATAGAGATTGCTATAATAGTTCGATGACTGGTCTGAAGCAGTGATTATTATATCGAAACCATCCAGGTTTAAATTGCCAACCGTTGCACTATTAACAACTAACAGTGAATCTGTATCATTTATAAGGCCTCCCACAACTTCATGCACTGAAATATTCCATGATGCCTGGTCTTCTATAACCAAAACAGTTTTGCCAAATGCGGTTGATTGAGTTGTAGTAGTTGTCGTTGATGTACTTAAACCATCATAAGAACCAAGTGACATGAACAGATCAACATCACCATTGTTTGTAATCTCCATCGAATAACTAGTGGTATCACCTTGTTCGAGTGTTGTTTCAATGGTCATTTTTTCAAATGATGCAAAGGCACCAAATAGCGTTTCTCCTTTCAGTTGAACAGTTGTAGTTGAAGAATCAACGCTATTACTCTCGATAGTTAACTCACCGAAATCAAAACCAATTTCATCAGTTGCTTCATATCGAACAATTATATTTAATGAATCAAACGGTTTAATTGAGAATGGCGTAATTAAAGAATCTATAGAAAACTCATCCCCCTCAATTCTGATATCATCAATAACCAGTTCTGAATTTCCAATATTTCCTAACGTAATTGCTTTAGTTTGGGTGTTTCCAGAAATAACACTTCCGAAATAAAGCGTGTCGATATAAACCGCAAGTTGTGGTTCTCCAATTACCGTAAATTCAATGGGGATATTAATCTCTGGGCTTGAGATATCGTTGCTTTCTATTACTATATCAGCGAAATAATCGCCACCAAATAAACCTTCTGACCTTAAGGTATAATTGATATCTACAGATTCTGAAGGTTCTACTGTACCGGTTAATGGACTTTTAATCGCAACGAATGGTGGACCTCCAGCTTCGTTGGATGCTAATGCCACACCACTAGCTTCAGTATCAAACGTTCTGATTATCTCACCATTATCAGGATTTAATTCAAAGATGGAATTGCTACCCGTTTCATCATTATAAGCTATGGTATATAAGACGCCATTAGAAACCGAGTACCCTAGCCCCCCGTCGAAATTTGCATTTGGTGACGGAATTGAATTGATAACGGATCCAGAATCTACATCAACTTCGTAAATAAGACTTCCCCCGTTCGAAACGAAAATGGTTCCACGTTCTCCACCGAATGTCATTCCACCCACTATTCCCTCACCAACATATAGCGAAACTAGTTCCGTACCATCTTCAGGATCAAATCCATAGATAACATCATTATTGTAGTCTAATGCATATAATACTTCTCCGGAATGCGCTAATGCATCATAAGACCTGAATGGAATTGTTAAAGTCCTTACTTCCACATTTTCGATTGGGTCATACACAGATATTCTTGAATTATCCCCTGGTGAAAAGAAGTATAAATATTCAGAATCGAAGGCCAGACCTTCAGGTCCGTAAAGACGTGTTGCAAATGTTGGGATAGCATTGATGAAAGATCCATCCTCGCCTGAAATTTCAACAATTTGTAGAAAAGTTGAATTTTCAAGAAACCCAATTCCAAATATCCGGTCACCTTCTGAACTTAAAGTAGTTTTGAAATCTGGTGTACGTATTTGTTTTGCATCTGCACCGAACTCCTCGCCTAATTCCAGTCCTGAAGTTACTTTTATACTATAATTCAAATCACCAAGCCCATCATTGGATATTGTAATCGCACCCGATACTGAATCACCTGCAGCTACGGTTTCTGTGATTGGCTGATTATCGACCAAGATTACCGGAGGATCCAAACCAATAGCATTTGCCTGAATAGTAAAATCCGGATTGGTTGTAACGTTACTTTCGAAGGTTACTGAGGATGATTGTTCACCGGATTGAGTAGGCCGAAACAGAATATCAATTTCAACGAAATCTCTTGGAGCTACGATAATCGGTAACTCATTCTCTGATAGGAATTGTGCATCAGAAAAAGTAATACCCGTAATTCTAAGTGTATCAGTTCCGGGGTTTTCAATTAATATAGGTGAAGCATCAGTATCACCGATATATGTATCTTCGAAGTAGGCTGTATCGGGCAGAACATTAATTTCCGGAATGCCAACCACAGTAAATTCGAGAGGCACGGTTAATTCTCTGTTCAGTGGATCATTTGAGCTGATGACAAACTGAGAATTATAAATACCACCCAACATGTCATTGGCATTCAGCTTGAAATTCACATCCTTCGATAATCCAACTCCAATAGTATCAGATTCTTGACTTAATAAGGTGAAATAGTTGCCAGAACTACCATATTGAGTAGTTAATCCTAATATATGATCAAATTGATTTGCAGCAACGGTATCTATAACCCCTGCACTTTCAATATCTACAAGGAAAATTCCCTGTTGTCCTGTATTCGAATAACCGGCAAGATAAACGCTACCCTCATTTCCGGCAGATGCGATATGATAGTATTCATCATTAGTATTAATCTCGGCTATCAAAGAATCTTGTGTATTGGCTAAATCAATAATTCCAACGCTTCTAGGATATGAAATAGCATAAAAGAGATCATCATCTATAGCAGCAAAATCCCACCAAGACTGGGTATATTCATAGTCTGAAATGAATTCTGCGGTTTGCAAATCAAATTTATGAACGTAAGTACCCTGGTTGTAAGTGAGTGCATATACGTAGTTATTTGTACTGGCAACTGTAAAAAATCGATAGGTGGTATTTTCGTAATAAACCCCTTGCTCTCTGGTTTTTAAATCAAAATATAGTATTTGATATTGATTTAATGGATTTGAGAGATATATAACATCATCTGTAACTGACATTCTTTCAACGAAATAGTTATTGTTTCGTAAAACATCAATGTAGATCGTATCGGTGTATTCTTCCCTAATTATATCATATTCGAAGATGGTACCGTATGCATTGTTTGTACCACCACCTACTTGTTGACCCGAGAAATACACTTTATTTTTATTTCCTATACCTCCACCAAAAGTAGAAACGGTACCGTGTTCCAGGTTATAATACAAGTCACTTTCTCCGACATTAGAAATGGTGAAAGAGCTTTCTAACGAATCACCTGAGTTTAATGTAAAAGCTAGTTCGGTTGGGTCAACTGTGATAACCGGTGGTTCTACTCCAAATGCAGCTAAATTAATGGTGTATAATGAATCATTTGGGTCGTTCGAGCTAAATGTAAGAACGGAGCTTGCATCAGTCACTTCAACTGGTTTGAATTGAATTTGAGTTTCAATCGATTGATTTGCTTCTAACTGGAGTGGAAATGAAATAGTATCAGCAAAAACGAATTCACTTCTATCAAATACAGCATCAGAAATCAATAATGGAGATACACCGGAATTTGTGATTTCAATGGTTCTTGTGGTTGAATCATTTAGAAAAACATTTCCAAAGTTCACATCTCCTGGTAACACCTCGATTCCAGGGGTTCCAGTTACATCTAGCTTAACAGATACATCGGTGGCTAAAAGAGCAGGATCATTTGTGGTAACTAAGATATCTGCATTGTAGGTATCTGTTATCAGTCCGGCTGTGTTTATGACTATTGGAATATCAGTTGATTCATCTTGCTCCAATACTCCTGTAAGTAGGTTTTCATCAATCGAAACAAACGGTGGTTGAAGTTCCAATAGATCTAAGTATGATTCTGTGATTGTCATGAATTCATTCTGAGAGAATTCTTTGCCGTTTTCACCCGCAAACAAGATGAAATACGCTCTGGTATCAGGATCAAAACCTTCGAAATAATTGAAATCACTACCTGTATAAGTATCGTACTGTTGCGTGATCTGATTATCATCTTCAAAAATTACAATATGATTTACAGAAGGATCACCCGCATTATACACTTGCTTTGTAAACACCTGAAAAGTTCTACTGGCTACTTCTACCTGGAATTGTGATACACGAACACTCCCAGAACCATCGGCTCCTAGATTACCATTAATGTAAAAGTATTGGACGTCACTAAAATCTGCTACAAATGTAAACAACCCATTAGCTTTTGCAGTGAAATACTGTAGTTCAAAGTCACCTGTATTGAAATTATTTAAAGTATAATTTGAGTAGTCCAGGTGATAACCGTCAACGTAAAGGTAATTGCCCCCATCATACATATCGTTTCCACCATCGTTGATCCTGTTTCCAAAATCTCCATCGAAGAAATCAAAACGGTTTTGAATTATATCAGCAACAGATTGTAGATCGTCAGAAAAGTGTACAAGCACGTCTTCAATCGGCGGATCTTTTGGGTCTACTACTGTATTAAGAAAGCCTGTTGCATCTGGTTTTGAGATATATTCATTTCTGAAATCAGTAAAATTTTCTGGTGTACTTTCACTTTTGGGTATAAACCCGAGATCACTTTCAAAAACCTCGGATACAAATTCCATTTGTGATTCCAGCCCATATTTTATGGCGATGGAATAATGAAGATTTGCCTCCCCGGTGTTTGAAATGGATAATTGATCTTCCCTGAAATCACCAGAATTTAAACTGTAGTAAATAGAGTCTGGAGATACTGTAGCCACAGGTGGATTAACGACACTAGCAGTGACATTAAATGCTACAGATTGAACAGAACTAGTTATGGTAATCTGGTCGTTATAAACACCTAAAGAATCTGCCGATAGTAGCACAAAGATATCAATAGAATCTGCGGCAGAAAGAACAATACCACCGATAGAATTCCCACCGGCATAGAAAGCGCTTATATAGTCATGCGAATTGCTAAGTGGACCAAGAATAAGTTCTTCATCTCCAGTATTTACTAATGTTACGCGATTAATTCTGGAATCATTTAGAAATATTTCACCTAAATCCAGACTTGTTGTTGATAATGATATTTGTGCCTCTCCATTTTCATTGAGATTAGCGTTTGCATTAGAAAATGAAATGAATAATAAAACGAATAGTAACCCGAAAAACTTATTGTACATGGTAATAGATTTGAATTCTGGATAATCTATGAATTTTAAACCTTAAGCTCATATTTTTATTTGATATTTAAAGGATCATACTTCATAAAATATTCATAAATAATTGCCATACACTTTATTACATTTCATCGGATGCTTTACTCTGCTCAATTACATATCAAAAATATGGTTTGTGGCCGCTGCCTTAAAGTAGTTGGCGACATATTAGATCAACATGGGTTTAGCGTGTTATCGTTAGAATTGGGAAAAGCGTTCATCGAGTCTGATATCGAAATAAATCGTAAAGCAATTGCAGAAGCCTTGAATAAGGAGGGTTTTGAGTTAATTGACGATGATCAATCCAAGCTTATCAATCTTATTAAAACCTTGGTTATTCAACATGTTCACCACAATTCGAGTGAGATTGAGCAATTGAATATTTCTACATTTCTTGAGAATAATCTGCGGAAGAGCTATTCCTATCTTAGTTCTTTGTTCTCGAAGGTTGAAGGGCGAACCATCGAGAAATATGTAATTCTTCAACGCATTGAACGAGCTAAGGAACTGCTTGTATATGGGGAAATGACGATTTCCGAAATTGCTTACAAGCTTGGTTACAGTAGCTCTCAATATCTATCTAATCAGTTTAAAGCGGAAACCGGACTAACCCCTTCTGAATTTCGTAAACTTATGGATAAGCCTCGAAAAGCAATTGATAAGTTATGATAGTTCAACCTTTTTTAGCCGTCTTTACGAGGAGATGACAATTATAAAAAGCATAAGTTAAAAGTCGATTAAGTAATCTTAGTCAATTTGAAGAGATCGCCGCGTCGATTTAACCGGAGTGTTTTGTCGCTTCATTGCCTCCTCGCGATGACCGCTCCTTAATAAAATCCCAACCTTAAAACCTTACACACATTCTATACAATTCTGTACAGGTTTAAACAGTTCAACTTTCGATGTTATAGCATCAAAGTAAATCATTATGGAAAAGACTTATATAGTAGATGGAATGACATGCAACGGCTGTCGGGGTCATGTTGAAGAATTGTTATCAAAGGTTGATGGAGTTGATCATGCCCATGTACATTTAGAGGGTGGACATGCTCACATTAAAGGACATGTGGAAATCGAACCTTTACAAAAAGCTTTATTGGATGACGGTGGTCATTATACCCTTCGAAATATAGACGATTCCCCCATCCAAAAAGAAGAAATACCTGTAGAAGACATGACCGGGAAGTACTACTGTCCAATGCGTTGTGAAGGTGAAAAAATGTATGATCAACCCGGTGATTGTCCGGTTTGTGGGATGGATTTGGTTCCTGAAATTTCAGACTCTCTTGAAGATGCGGAGCAAGCAAATTATCAGAAACTAAAAAAGAAATTATGGATTAGCATTGCCTTTACTCTTCCGGTTTTTGTGATTGCAATGTCAGAAATGGTACCTAATAATCCATTATATCGATGGTTAGATATTGGATTCTGGAACTGGATTCAATTCGCACTAACGCTTCCAATTGTATTCTACAGTACACGAATGTTCTTTGAACGAGCTTGGAGATCTCTTAAAACATGGAATTTGAACATGTTCACCTTAATTGGTGTTGGTGCCGGAGTAGCATGGGTGTTCAGCGTATTTGCTTTGCTGTTCCCAGATATTTTTCCAGACGAGTTCAAGAATATGGATGGACATGTATTCCTCTACTTCGAAACTGCTGTCGTTATTCTAACACTGGTTCTTGTTGGTCAGGTGCTGGAAGCAAAAGCTCATTCACAAACCAACGCTTCCATCAAAGCTCTGCTTGAATTAACGCCAAATGATGCCATTCGGATTTCTGAATCAGGCATGATGGAGTTCATCACTGTAGATCAAATAAATGTCGGTGATAGATTAAGAATCAAACCAGGCGATAAAATACCAGTAGATGGCCACCTGTATACAGGTACAGCCAATATTGATGAATCCACCATTACAGGTGAATCGATCCCTGTATTTAAAAAAGAAGGCGATGCTGTTACATCGGGTACAATTAATACAAACACTAGTTTCGATATAATCGCCGACAAAATCGGAGACGATACCTTATTGGCGCAAATCATTGATATGGTGAAAAAAGCCAGTTCGAGTCGTGCTCCAATTCAAAACCTGGCAGATCGAATTTCCGGGTATTTTGTACCTGTAGTAATCTTAATTTCGATAGCAACCTTTGTACTATGGTGGTTATTCGGACCAGAACCTTCGATGGTCTATGGGCTTGTTAATGCAATTGCGGTACTAATCATAGCATGTCCTTGTGCGTTGGGATTGGCAACACCTATGTCTGTAATGGTTGGAATGGGTAAAGGAGCAGAAAACGGCGTTTTAATAAAAAATGCTGAGAAATTAGAACTGCTTGCTGATATCGATGTATTGATAGTGGATAAAACAGGCACGATTACTGAAGGAAAACCATCAATTAATTCGATCAGAGTGTTTGAAGACTCCGTTTCAGAAGATCAGGCACTCCAATTAGCTGCTTCACTAAACGCCCATAGTGAGCATCCATTAGCCAATGCATTTTTAGTGCAGGCAAAATTAAAAAACCTTCAATGGTTAGATGCACAGGATGTTCAAATAGAAGCTGGTTTTGGAATCGAAGGATTTATCAATAAAAAAAGAATTCGATTAGGCAGTGATTCCTACATAAAAACAGATTTCAAAGTTGAATCAGAAGACCAAAATAAGTCTATTTCATGGCTTGAATTAGATGGTAATGTAATCGGTTATTTTTCAATATTCGATCAGGTTAAACCACTGGCCAGCAATGCAATTTATGATCTACATAAGAATAATATTAAAGTAGTAATGTTATCTGGTGATCATGAAAAAGCAGTAGCACACGTGGCTGCCGAATTAGGTATTGATGAGTATAAATCTAAGTGCTTACCCGCTGACAAAATTGAACAAGTAAAAGCCCTTCAAGAACAAGGATTAAAAGTTGCGGTAGCCGGTGATGGGACCAACGATGCCCCTGCCCTTGCTCAGGCTGATATTGGAATTGCCATGGATTCAGGTACAGATGTTGCGATAGAATCTGCTGATCTTACTTTGCTAAAAGGTGATATCTCTGGAATAACTCGAGCAATAAAATTGAGTAAATCTGTAATGAAGAACATAAAACAAAATTTATTCTTCGCACTAATTTACAATACGGTAGGAATTCCTATTGCTGCAGGAATTCTATTTCCAATATTTGGAATGCTACTTTCGCCAATGATTGCAGCCCTCGCTATGAGTTTTAGTTCCGTTTCTGTGATTGGAAACTCTTTAAGGTTGAAAACGGTTAGTCTGAGTGGTTAAATTCTGCTAGTGATCACAAATAGATACATACCGTCGATTTCTGGACTATTGGCAATCATTTTAATTACCCATGTGGTGATTCCAGCAATCTCAAACTGCCTTTTTCTGGCTGATTGCGATATGATGATGGAAATGAATCATCAGCCTCATAATGATATGGACTCAGCGTCAATGAATATGATGAATCATAGTAATTCGAAGATGAGTACAGATCACTGTGATATGATGGATATCTCACCGCTTTATACAGCCGAAAGTCATTCATTAGCCGAATGCCACTGTATTGAATCTGATCAAATTCATGATGGTTTAATTGTACTATCTACAAAAACATCGATTACAGTACTTGAAAGAGATCTATTTGATTTTGAATTATCATCACTGGAAATAAAATCACTTCATATTCTTGTTGAAGATTTTAAACCGGATCCCTCCCCGCCTGATCTCTTTATAAGCTATGAGGCACTGTTGATTTAGATCGTTTTCCTACTTCTAAAGACTCTAAAATCAACAAAAATATATTTTAAAAAATAGATGAGAAATGCACTCATTGCAGTGATACTATTCTATTCACTGTCTACTCAAGCTCAAGAATTACAACCAATTATTAAAGGCGATAGTATCATTTACAGTTTAACTGTAAGTGAGATAGAGGTAAATATTACCGGAAGAGATCGCAAAGCAATGACCTTTAATGGACAACTACCTGGGCCAACCTTACGTTTTAAGGAAGGAAAACATGCGGTTATTAGAGTTAAAAATGATCTTATGATGGAGACCTCTGTTCATTGGCATGGCTTATTGCTGCCAAATTACATGGACGGTGTGCCCTACTTAACTACTCCCCCAATTCTACCTGGCAAAACCCAACAATATGATTTCCCACTAATTCAATCCGGGACCTATTGGTATCACTCTCATACAGGTTTCCAGGAACAGAAGGGTGTATATGGAAGCATAATTGTTGATCCTATTGAACAGACATTAGATTACGACCATGATTTAGTGATTCTATTATCGGATTGGACAGATGACAATCCTGCTCGTATCATGAAGAACTTGAAACGTCACAATGAATGGTATGGCATACAATTGGGAAACGCCCCTTCTATTGTTGATGCGATTAAATCTGGTACACTTAGCTCTCAATTCGACTTATGGAAGATGAAAATGCCCGCAATGCATATTTCTGACATTCCATATGACGCATTTTTAGCAAACGGCCAACAAGAGATTGAATACACAGATTACGAACCAGGTGATAAAGTCAGAGTTCGTGTAATTAATGCCGGAGCATCTACTTATTTTTGGCTACAACTTGCAAATAAACATCTAAAAATTGTTGCAGCTGATGGATTAGATATTGAACCATTTCATACCGAAAAACTACTTATTGGACTTGCAGAAACCTATGATTTCATTGTAACGATTGAAGAAGGGAAATCACTTGAGTTTAAAGCTACAGCTCAAGATGTAACCGGCTCAACAAGTGCATTTTTAGGTTCTGATGATAGAGTATATGCCCCTAATATTCCATTCCCGGATTACCAGCAATTAGGTAAAGAAATGGCAGAAATGCACTCCATGGACGATCACGATATGAGCATGAAAGCTGAAGAAGTTGGGATCATGACTGCAAATCCTGATTATAATCCTCATGCACATCACCGAATGGAAATGATGCCAATGGAAAACAATCAAAATCATTCACTGATGGATCACTCGCAGATGAACCATAATGAAATGGATCATTTACAAATGGATAAGGAAACATCTCAAGAAATGGACCATAGTGACCATAGCATGCATTCAATGGCCCCATTAGCTTCGATGAATATGTGGAATGTTGGGTATGACTTTTCAAATATTCGTGCTATTGAGTCAACCGTTATTCACTCAGCTGATTCTATTCGGTCATTGATTTTCAACCTTACAGGCAATATGTGGCGTTATGTTTGGAGTATAAATGGCAAAACTCTATCAGGATCAGAAGAAATTGTAATCAAAAAAGGAGAAATAGTAAGAGTTACTTTAAACAACACTACGATGATGCATCATCCAATGCATTTGCATGGTCATTATTTCAGAGTGTTAAATGGTCAAGGTGAATTTTCGCCATTAATGCATACCGTTGATGTACCACCAATGAGTAGAGTTACTATTGAATTTGAAGCCAATGAAGAAAAAGATTGGGTTTTCCATTGCCACCTACTGTATCACATGATGTCTGGTATGACCAGAGTATTCAGCTATGAAGGAAGCGTTAGGGATGAACGGTTAGCTCCCTACCCCGTTGCAACTATGTACAAACACGACAAAATGTGGTTTACCTGGGGCGACCTTACTGCGGCTAGCCACTTTAGCACTGTTGATTTGGTACATAGCAATGTTAACTCTGAGATTAATGCATTGGTAAAATATGGGATTAATCAGGAATTTGAAGCCGATTTCGATTATTCTTATTTCACTGGTGATTTCTTTAGGGTATATGCTGGGTTAGACTTTGAAGGTAGTACGGAAACAGATTTTGAATTTGAAGAAAGCCTCGGAGTTGTAGGATTCAAATATCTTATGTGGTACATCTTAGATTTAGATTTTCATTTCGATCATAAACTTCGCCCACAATTTGGACTCGATTCACACGTACCAATAACCAAGCGACTGATGATTAATAGTCACCTCGAAACAAAAATTGGCCCGGAAAGTAAACCAATTTTTAATTCGGACGATACCTTCAAAATAAACTCAGAATTTGAATTCGGTTTTGAATACTTATTGAACGAACGATTTTCATTAGAATCCTCATATCATAACCATTTCGGCTTTGGAGGAGGAATAAAATGGCTATTTTAAAACGAATAAAATGAACTGAGAATGAATAAAAACCTCAATCAAATAGATCGCTTAGCTCGAATCTTAGTTTCTATGTTAGTTGGGGTTTTATTTATTTCAGGTATTATCAAAGGAATAATAGCCACAGTATTAATTCTTATGGCTCTTATTTGGGTGCTTACAAGCTGCTTTAGTTATTGCCCAATGTATCGTGTTCTTGGTATATCCACGATTAAGAAATCAGCTGATACTTCAGAGCTTTCTAATTAGCGAAACACCATCTCTGATTGGAAGCAAAACTACATCAACTCTAGGATCTTCTTTAACAAATTGATTGAAATCAGCAATTGCCTGTGTTTTATGATCTTGAGGATCCAACACCATCCCATCCCAAAGCACATTATCAGCAATGATGAGTCCTCCAGATTTTAATTTTGGCAACACTTTTTCCACATAGAATCGATACCTGAGTTTATCCCCATCTAAATACACAAAATCTAGTTTCTCATTTAGCCGATCAATTTCATCTTGTGCATTACCTTTGATCAACTTGATTTTTGATGAATACTTAGACTTCTCAAAATGAGATTCAGCTAACTTCTGATAGCGCAAATTCATCTCGATAGTGTAAATAACTCCATTTTTTGGAAGTACTTCTGCCATTTTAATTGCAGAATATCCCGTGAATGTCCCGATCTCAAGGATCTTTTTTGCTCCGGAAATTTTAATCAACTGTTGAAGTAACCCGCCAACAACTGCACCACTTAACATATCTATGTATTCAAGTTCCTCATCGCTTGACTTGATAAGAGCCTTCAATTCTTCTGAGTCTTGTATCGAATGTGCTTCAGCATATTTTTCTATCCTATCATCGGATATTGGAACTATTGGTTTACCTCGGTGCTTTTTCATGATTGGAAGATACGACCACTAACCCTATCATCACCATAAAAAGCTTTGGAATTTATACCCGCCAGAGAATCTAATTTCTTAATCTCCTTTTTCTATCGCTATACGGGGTTTTTGCTAAAACTCAGATTTCGGAAAGTCAATGTTGTTCAGTTGTATAAACCAAGTCAAGATGCGAGAACTGTATATTACTTGAATCATAATTATTGGTGGGATGGCTTGTTACCGCTTTATTTAAACGAAAAATATTTCGGCCAAAAGGCACGTGCATTGATGGAAGATGTTCAAATGCGACAATACCGCTTTTTCTCAAGAATTGGCGCATTCTCTATTGATCTGACAAATCCAAGATCTTCCATTCAATCACTTAGATATGCGTTAAAATCTATGGAACGTGACAAGGCATGTCTTTTTATCTATCCTGAAGGTAAAATTGTACCTATTACTGATAAGACTTCAGAATTTAAGAATGGTTTGTCATGGATTTACAAGAACTCTGAGGGATTGGATTTTGTACCTATTGCACTTTATATCGACCACGCTCAGACTAACAAACCAGATTTAAATATCTTAATTGGTAATTCAGTTAATCCTGATAAGGCATTAAGCAAGAAGGAATTAACAAAAATATTTCAAACAGAAATCGATCTCTTATTATCGAAAAGTAGAGAAATTAATTACCAGGTCCATTCGTAGAATAATTTTGACTTTTGAACCCAATGCGCTTTTTCTCTTAGATATCTAATTCTCATTCTAACCATCCACCAATACTTCTCATCCTCAATTCTTGCAGGATGAATATATTCAGAGATGCCCATTTGCTTTTGTACCCCAGATACATCCGAGAATTCAGCTTCTGATAAATAACGCTGATAAAAAGGCCCATTATCGATCACTTTTTGATTCCTTATAATAAGATTTCCTAACAGGCCTGATAGTTTAATGTCTCTGTAAGTTGCTAACCCAAGTAAATTTTTCTTTTCATTAGTTAGCTCAAAACTATCAAAAAAACCTGCTAATTCTTGATTATTCCGGGTTATTAGCCAGGCTTGATGCTGTTTTGCGTGAAAACCATTCATGATGTAATAAACAATGGTATACTTTTGAAAGTGAAATCGCCCCCAATACCAGTCTTTGAAGCTTTCGCTCATCAATTCATGCCCAACGTTATGATCGTGGTACCCATCACCATGGAAACCTACATGATAAGAATCTGTTTTTCCCGCAATTTTGAACGAACCGACTACTTTTGATCTGGGCTGAAGTAAATTCCAATAATGCTTTTCGCCCTTTGAACTACTTTCAATCAATGAACCTGAAGCTCTGTCACCGATGAATTTTAACTTTCCAACTATTGAATGATTCGATTCAAGCGTTTGATTTAAGTTTAACTCATACTCAACAGTATCAGCTAGGGATTTTCTATGAAAAGCACATCCACCAATAGATAGATGAATATCCTCATCATCATCATATAAAAATTGCGATTTTGGGAATTCTAGAAAGCTGTAAAATTCTGTTTTTCCATTTTTATAAACTGATATACTTAATGCCGGATACTCCTCACTTTTCCTTGTATATTTACCTTGTAAATAATTGGCTGAAAATGGATTACCCTGATAGAAAATAATTACAATTGACCAGATTTTATCAGCAGATATGGCATCAAAATACCACCACTCATACCCCTTTCTTGGCTTTTCTGCATCTAAAAATTCATCATCAATTTTGGTGGAAATGTTCATGTACTAAAAAACTGTTACCATAGTGCTCACAAACCTAGAGAGTCGTACTTTTCGTTCAATATGATTTACATCTTAAGCGCTGCGCTATTTTTTATGATTGCTACTTCAACCGTTTTAATACGAAACCGGTTTGAATTTAAATCCATTGACGAAGAAATCATTTCAAGTAAAAAGACACCACCTAAAGTAAGCATTTGTGTACCTGCAAGAAATGAAGAAGATGTAATAGATAGATGTGTAAAAAGCCTTTTACTCCAAGATTATGAGAACTTTGAGGTTCTGATTCTTGATGATAATTCCGATGACAAAACTCCGGAAATCCTGCTAAATCTTTCATTAGAGCATAAAAATCTTCACATATTAAAAGGAAAATCTAAACCAGATGACTGGCTTGGAAAACCATGGGCATGCCACCAACTTTCGTTACAAGCTACCGGAGAAATTTTAGTATTTGTAGATGCTGATGTATGGATGGAACCAAATACGATTTCTAAATCTGTTTCAGCATTAGATAACGCGGATGCACTTACCATTTGGCCCGAACAGGAACTTGGTGGTTTTATAGAAAAACTTATCGTCCCAAGTATCATGTTTTCACTGGTTACTCTCCTACCCGCTGTGTATGTAGAAAGAAAACCAAGATGGATGCCAGGATTCATTCATCAGCATGTTAAAGGCGACTTTATAGCAGCTTGCGGACAATTCATCGCATTTAAGAGAACTACTTACCAAGTAATAGATGGCCATAGAGGTGTAAAAGACAAAGTTGTTGAAGACATGGAACTTGGCCGTGCATTAAAGAGAAGCGATCAGATTTTGACCATGAGAACCGGAATAAATTCGGTATTCTGTAAAATGTATAATTCAGGATCAGAAGTTTGGCAGGGATTCCAAAAAAATTTCTATGCCGGATTCGGAAATCCAATTGCATTCCTTATCGGAGCTTTACTTCATTTGTTATTTTTTCTGCTTCCATTTTACTCGCTGATTGTATCAATTCGATCAGAAGATAACACCATATTCATATTGTCAATTTCTATTATTGTTATCTACACACTGCAAAGGTTCGTTCTCAACCAGTGGTACAAACTTGATTGGTGGATGGCATTTTTCCACCCTGTTGCCGTTCTGTGGTTTCAGGCATTAGGTATTAAAAGCATCATAAATCAACTTTTTGGTTTAAAATCAACCTGGAAAGGCCGGCAGGTATAATTCATCAAAAACACATAAAGCTTTGTTTCATTTTATGTGACAGTTGAACATATTTCGGCAGATGAAAATGCTGATCGAGAAATATTTACGGTATTTGCAGGTTGAAAGAAACGCCTCACCACACACGATCACGTCCTATAAAAACGACCTCACTGCTTTCCTCGATTTTTGCTCAAAACAGCTAGTTGAAGATTCTATCAATTTAGATGTTAATAAGATTTCCAGACTTACTATTCGGCTATGGTTGGGCGAATTATCTGATGAAGGGTTAGCAAAAAGCTCTATATCAAGAAAAGTTGCGGCATTACGCTCTTTTTTCAAGTATTGCTTTAAAAGAGGTCATATTGAGAAGAATCCAGCTCATTTATTGGTTGTTCCAAAAAAGGAGAAAACCCTACCTAAAACAGTGACTTCAGCAGATTTAGAACGCTTACTGGAATCGATTGATGTGTCAAATCCCAAAGGTCTTCAGGATCGTGCAATTCTTGAAGTTTTCTATGGTACAGGTATTCGAGTAAGTGAATTGGTAGGATTAAATATTACGGATGTTGATTTACGATCCAGACAAATTTTAGTAATGGGAAAAGGAAATAAACAACGCGTGATTCCACTCGGTGATACGGCAATCCTCATTTTGAGAGATTTTCTTAAGGAACGAATTCATTTATATGGAAAGCGAACCGACTCTGATGCCCGCCGTGCCCTTTTCCTCGCAGCGAATGGCCAAAGAATTTATGATAGAACCGTTCGATATATGGTTGAGCGGTATTTAAAAGCACATAGTGAAGTCACCCAAAAATCACCACATGTTTTGCGGCATAGTTTTGCAACGCATATGTTAGATAACGGTGCAGATATTCGAATAATCAAAGAGTTTTTAGGTCATGCTAATTTAGCGGCCACGCAAGTGTATACACACACGAGTGTCGAGCGACTTAAAAACGTTTATGAACAAGCACATCCAAGAGCAAAAAACTAAGGAGGAAATCATGACTGTTAAATTTACAGCACGTCATTTCGAAGCAAGCCAACAATTAAAAGATTATGCTCATGAAGCAGTCGAAAAATTACCACAATATTTCGACCGAATAATAAGCTGCACTATAGTGCTTGAACCATCTGCATCCATTAAAAGTCCACAAAAAGCAGAAATACATTTACAAATCCCTAATAAAACACTTAAGGCAGAAGAGCGATCTGATAAATATGAAAAAGCTATTTCAAAAGCAGTAGATACGTTAGCCAGACAATTAAAACGCTATAAAGAAAAAAAATTCGCTCATTAATATATGCCATTTAGTTCTCAACCCCCGATCCCGATAAAGGAAAAAATCAGCGTAAAGTATATTGTTGATAGTCTTAGGGATCGGGTGAATATTAATCTGATTTCAGTTGCTGCCGATGATTGTTGTGCAGATAGATACGTTCGTGAATCTGATTTACACCGACCGGGATTAGCACTTGCAGGATATGTGAAGTTATTCACTTACCAGCGCGTACAAATTCTTGGAAATACGGAAAATCAATTTCTAGAAAATATGTCGAAGCAGAAACAGATTTCTGCCTTTCGAAACTTAATGCAATTCCAGGTGCCGGTTATATTTTTAACGGATGGAAATTCATTACCGGATTATTTATTGGTTTTAGCTGAGGAAGCGGGAATACCTATCTACTCAACGCCATACGAAACAGTCCGATTTATGCACCTTCTTAGAGATTTTCTAGAAGATCAATTTGCTTTGCAGACGGTTGTTCATGGTGCAATGGTAGACGTGTATGGTATTGGAATATTGATCGTGGGTAGATCTGGAATAGGAAAAAGTGAAGTTGCTCTCGATCTGGTAGAACGTGGCCATCGTTTAGTCGCAGATGATGTAGTGATGCTCACCAAGAAAAGTAGTGTATTAATGGGTGCAGCAACACAGATTAGTAAACATTTTATGGAGATACGTGGTCTCGGTATTGTTGACGTAATGAAAATGTTTGGCATACGATCAATTCGCTATCAAAAAAGATTAGAAGTTGTAATGGAACTTACTCTCTGGGACGATAATCTTGACGTAAACCGAACCGGGCTGGATCACGATACCGTTAATATGCTTGATGTTGAAGTTCCTTGTATTCAATTACCTATTACTCCTGGTAAAAATATCACGGTAATAGCCGAAGTAATCGCGATGAATCACCTGCTTAAACATTATGGCTATGACGCCGCACAGGCTTTCCAGGATCGAATCCAACATAGTATTGCGGCAAAGGCGGAAGGCAAAAATGATACGATGAAAAGAGCCATAGAATATTTTGAGGGAGATATCGAGTAACATCTCGCGAAAAATGCACTCTTTTTTTAGGTATCAATACTAGCTATCTTAGTCGGGTTGGAGATAATTAAATAATGTCGCTAAAAAACCATTTTTACTACGATGAAGACTCCTGTGAGTTTATACCAATTGAGTATAAGCAACGCGAGCAAATTATCTATAACCTGGCAATCTGGATTTTGAATGGTGTAGTTATTGCCGGACTGGGGATCATCATACTTTCCACAAAAATTGGAACACCAACAGAGTTGGCACTTCAGGCTGAGAATAAAGCTCTTCTTACTCAACTTGAAGATACACGAAGTGCCCTGATAGATATTGATGAAAAACTAACGGAGATCGCATCTCGCGACAACGAAGTATATCGTTCAATTTTGGGACTTGAACCAATTTCTCTGGATGAACGACAGGCTGGTGTTGGAGGCGCTGATATGTATAGTGAATTCGATATTTACAGCCAATCTACCAGAGAACTGCTCCGCTGGACTTCGGAAAGAGTAGATAATCTTGAAAGAAGAATCGGAATTCAAAATTTGAGCTTTGAAGAATTAAAGCATCAGTACAACGAAAATTCTGAAAAAATGCGTCATATCCCCGCAATTAAACCTGGTAGTGGAATTCTACTAAGTGGATATGGCATGAGATTCCACCCAATTCTGGGATATGAAAAACCTCATAATGGCCTTGATTTCCGTGCTGATGTGGGTGCCCCGGTGTATGCAACCGGAGATGGCAGAATCAAGTACGCAGGGCGACAGGGAACCTTAGGTCGAATTATTATTATTGATCATGGATATGGATATGAGACGTTATATGCTCACCTTTCTGCCTATGAAGATGGAATAAGAAGTGGCGCTGAGGTGAAAAGAGGTCAGCAAATTGGACAAGCTGGTGAGTCCGGGTTGGCAGAAGGCCCTCACATTCATTATGAAATTCGATTGAATGGACGTCATGTAGATCCAATCTATTATCTGTTTGCAGATACGACCCCTGAAGAATATATGATGTTTAAACGCATCTCTGAGACAAATACAAAGTCGCTCGACTAATCAATTCTCCTTAGCATTTTAAAGTTCAATTCGGTTTCTTGATACCTTTCAAAATTAAGTTACAATGAATCGAATCTTCCTCTTCTTAAGTCTGCTTCTAATCCCGGTATTTTCAAATGCCCAACATATTTCTGATCACATTCATAATCATGCGCGTGAGCTCATCGGTGCGTCTATGAGTAGTTCAGAAGGATGGCAACGATTAAATCACCTAGTAGATTATTATGGACCTCGTTTTAGCGGTTCAGAAACTCTTGAAGAATCCATCGATTGGGTTGTTGAACTGATGAATGAAGATGGTTTTGACAGCGTGTGGACCCAACCTGTTCAGGTACCTCACTGGGTTCGCGGGGAAGAGTCTGCAACTCTAAATATTCCCATTCAACAAAACTTGCCAATGTTAGGATTGGGTGGTAGTGTCGGTACTCCCGAAGAAGGTATTACTGCTGAAGTCTTAGTAGTAAATAGTTTTGATGAATTGGAAGAACGAGGTGCTGAAGCTTCAGGTAAAATCGTTCTTTTCAATGTTGAATTCACTACCTATGGTGAAACGGTACAATATAGAATTAATGGCGCATCAGCGGCTGCTAAACAAGGTGCTGTAGCTTCCATAATTGCCTCAGTAGCATCCTATTCGGTTCAAACACCACATACAGGTGTAATGCGATATGAAGAAGGTGTTAGAAAAATTCCACATGCCGCTATCACAGTTGAAGATGCTTCTATGATTCAACGATTTGCCGATCGAGGAGAAATCATAGAAATTTCACTTTTCATGGATGCAGAAACCTTGCCTGATGCTACTTCTCGGAACATAATTGCAGAAATCAGAGGATCAGAATTCCCTGAAGAAATAATCGTAATGGGTGGCCATATAGATTCCTGGGATGTTGGTCAGGGAGCAATGGATGATGGTGGTGGGTGCGTAGCAGCCTGGGAAGCTCTTCGATTAATTGCGAAACTTGGACTAAAACCAAAGAGAACGATCAGAGTTGTGTTATGGACCAATGAAGAAAACGGTCTTGGGGGAGCAAATGAATATAAACGTTGGGTGGAAGAAGATGAGAAAAGCCTTGAAAATCACATTTTAGGTATGGAATCAGATGCAGGCGTTTTCGACCCAATCGGATTTGGATTTACAGGTAGCGATGAAGCATTTGAGATACTTTCTGAAATAGGAACCATGCTCTACCCTATAGATTCTGGAATGATGTCACGAGGCGGCGGTGGCGCTGATATTGGTCCTTTAATGCGAGCTGGAATGCCCGGTATGGGACTACGAGTTGATGGCGAAAAATACTTCTGGTTTCATCATACAGCCGCCGATACTATCGACAAGTTAAACGAACAAGATTTTAATGAATGTGTAGCTACTATGGCAGTTTTTGCTTATGCAGTAGCCGAAATAGAAGATCGATTACCCCGGTAAACTCAGATTGTTCTCTTTAAGAAATTTGGCTTCTAGTTGATCACCGGCTTTGATGGTTTGCTTAATCCATTCATAGCGTAGCTGTGTTTTATATTCTTCATACAATGGCCATTCTATGTTGGTTGAACGAATTCTTTTCGTGAGTTCAAACATGCATATTGCAGCACTTACCGAAATATTAAAACTCTCACTGAATCCAAACATGGGAATTTTAACAAACCCATCAGCCTTTTGAGTTACTTCTTCGCTCACTCCTTCTAGCTCTGTTCCAAAGACTAAGGCAGTTTTTTGAGAAATATCTAATTGATCGATATTTGAGTCTTTTTCATGAGGAGTGGTTGCAATGATCCGGTATCCATCTGCTTTTAATTTATCGAAACATTGATCGATATTATTTTCTGAATCTGAATTATATCTGTGTAGGGATAGCCAATTATGAGCACCAATAGAAACGGTGCCGGCACTATCAAACTCGTTTCTATTTTCTATGATATGTACATCCTGAATCCCAAAACCATCACAACTGCGAAGCACAGCATTTGCATTGTGCGCCTTATGCAAATCTTCCAGAACTATAGTCAGGTGATTCGTTCTTAAATCGAGAACCTCATTAATTC
This sequence comes from Balneolaceae bacterium, assembly GCA_965229525.1. Taxonomy (GTDB): domain Bacteria; phylum Bacteroidota; class Rhodothermia; order Balneolales; family Balneolaceae; genus HXMU1420-13. The sequence continues at coordinate 3,280,355 of OZ245886.1, read as the reverse complement.
GATCCAAACGCTCGTCTGAAATAAACTCCTTTAAATACTCAGTAAGTTTTTGATAAGTTGTTGTCGCACTCATAAACAAAAAAGGCTGCATCGTCCAACACGATACAGCCCGAATTTCATTCTCTATTGATCATTCACAACGGAATGTGAATCCTTTTTTACGGATGGTCTCAATGTAGTCAGTTTCCGAATGTTCACGAATCTTTTTTCTCAAATAACTTATATATACATTGATGTAATTAGTCTGGGTATCAAAATGGATATCCCACACTTTTTCAGCTAATTCCTCTTGAGTAATTACTTTATTCTTGTTGCGAATGAAGTACACCAAAAGATTGAACTCATTGTTGGTAAGCTGAACCTTTTCAGTGTTGATCATGAACTCACGTTTCAGCAAATCAACTTTAAGTTCTCCACAAATTAATACCTGATCACCCGATGCTTCTGTTCTTCGTTGAATGGCTTCCAGTCGGGCAATTAATTCTTCAGTATTAAACGGCTTAGTTAGATAATCATCAGCTCCAACTCGTAAACACTTTACTTTAACATCTGCCTCTTGTTCGCCTGATAAAATCAGTACAGGGGTTGAGACATTCTTATCTCTGATATTTTTACATAATTCATATCCATCGCCATCAGGTAAACCCAGGTCAAGGATAATCATATCAAAGTTTCCCTCTACTGCGGCTTTTTCGCCAGTTAAAACAGTGTCTTCAGTAGAAACAGTATTACCATTATGTTCTAAAACAGCTTTTACAAGCGTTCTTACCGAAGGATCATCTTCAACAACTAATATATTCATGCGAAATACGTGCTAATGAATGTGAGTGGTGTTCTTGAATCGTAAGGATTTATAAGTTTGCAATCAATACGTTAATTAGAAGAATTTAACAAACATTAGAAGACGATCAAAATGTCTGATGTCTAGAAAAATCCTTCAATTTAATATTGATTAATAATCGATACTTTTTAGAAAATTTAGACCTTTTTCAACATTTGCCAGAGGCGAGTCTGTGCGTTCATCTTCAACAAATACATATTGAATTCCGGCTTCTTCATTTTTTGCCAAAATAGCTTCAAAGTCAACCAACCCGGTTCCTATATCTGTTTGTTCTAACTCTTCGTTAGCATCCTTAATGTGATAAGAGCAGAATCTTCCGGGATACTTTTCAATGTAGGGTATTGGGTCTACACCGGCGTATTTAAACCAGTACAAATCAGCCTGAAAACTCACATAATCCGGATTGGTGTTATCCAGGAGAATTTCTTGTGGCACTTCACCATTTTCGGTCAAGGCAAATTCAAATTCATGATTGTGGTATCCGAAACCTATGCCTGCTTCATTGAATTGTTCTCCAATAGCATTCAAATTTTCGGCTACTTTGTAGTAGTCCATTCTGTGTTCTTCACTTATCCATGCAATATTAACCCAATCAACCCCTAAACGACCGGCAGATTCAATAACGGCTGGGGCTTCCTCTGCCTGAAAATAAGATGAGTGACATGAAGTTATTCTCATTCCTGCAGCAGCTACGGTGCGTTCGTATTTATTTGCAGTTATAAGTCCGGGAAATACTCCTGAAGGACTTAACCCAAAAGCCTCAACGTGATCAAAGCCAAGTGCTCCTATGCTATTTATGGCATCATCAAAATTTTGTTCGAGCAAATCACGAACTGACCATAGTTGTACACCAATTTCTTTCTTCATGGGCTCCTTCGTTGATGCGCATCCTACATTTAAAAGTGGCAATGCTGATGCTCCTGCAGCCATCAACGCTGATTTTTTTAGAAATTCTCTTCGTGAATTCATTAAATTTTTCGTGGTTAGTTAAGATGATGGATATTAACACAAAGCATCCGTTTTAATCAAGATAATGATATTGGGTTTTGATTGGATTCATGGTACTTTCAGAAAATTTAAGTCATCTAACCAAGCTTTTATGTCAGCAGAAATTCGCCATAACTGGACCACCGAAGAGATTAGCGAAATATATAACACTCCACTCATGGAGTTGATTTATCGCGCAGCAACGGTTCATCGCGAATATCATGAAACGGGCGAAGTTCAAGTTTGCACCCTCCTTTCTATTAAAACCGGTGGATGTTCTGAGGATTGCTCATACTGCCCACAATCAGCTCGGTATAACACAGGTATCAACAGTGAAAAACTGATGCCTAAAGAAATGATTTTAGCAGCGGCAGAACGTGCAAAAGCTGCCGGTAGCACTCGCTTTTGTATGGGAGCTGCCTGGAGAAGTGCTCGTCAAAACAAAGACTTTGATGAAGTGCTGGATGTGGTTTCCGGAGTAGCTGATTTAGGACTTGAAGTTTGCGCGACTTTAGGAATGCTTACTGATGAGCAAGCCGCTCAACTTAAAGAAGCCGGATTATATGCCTACAATCACAATCTGGATTCCAGCGAAGATTTCTACAAGAAAATCATCACCACCCGTACGTATGACGATAGGTTAGATACCATCAAAAAAGTACAGGATAACGAGATTTCGGTGTGCTCGGGTGGAATCATTGGAATGGGTGAAACACATGAGGATCGTATTGGTCTCCTCTATACCCTTTCTAACTTGACACCGCATCCGGAGTCTGTACCAGTAAATGCACTAATCGCTGTTGAAGGAACTCCTATGGAAGGTCAGCCTAAAGTACCAAGCTGGGATATGGCACGAATGATTGCCACGGCAAGAATTCTAATGCCGGAATCTATGGTTCGCCTTTCAGCCGGTCGAGTTCGAATGACTTTTGAAGAGCAAGCTTTATGCTTTATGGCTGGAGCAAACTCCATCTTCACAGGTGAAAAGTTACTTACCACAGACAATAATGGTTTGGACGAAGACGCCCACATGTTCGAGCTTTTCGGACTAAAAGCACGCCCTGCTTACAAAGATGCAAAGCCAGAACATGTTCCTGAAGTTTATTAATTTCTTTAGACGGAATAGTACCTTAATCGTCTTTTCAACTTTAGGATTTTTAATTCTTGGTGGAGTATTATTCACCTATTACCACTTTTTCAATCATCTACCAATTTCTACTAATAATAATAATTGGGGACAATTTGGAAGCTTTGTAGGTGGATTAAGCGGTGCTCTATTATCTTTTATAACTGTAATATTACTCGCATTTACTTTAAAAAAACAAATTGACTCCAATCGAATAACTCGATTTGAATCTTCTTTTTTTGAACTAATTCAGATGAATAGAATCCTATACAATAAGCTGGATGGTGAAAAATACTTTTTAATAAACAATCACGATAGAATTAATGATAAATTCTCAGAGAAAGTTTTTCGAGATTCGAATTCTATAAATGAGAATGACGGATTTATTGATAGCTTAAGTAAAGTTATAAATAATAAGTTTGATAGAAATTATACTGAAATTCATCGAATCAAAATTGCTAAAGCTGTTAAAGCGGGGTTAGAAAACCGAAGCGAAGAAAATCAAAGTGAAATATTATCAGAACTTGATGGAATTAAACTCGATAAAATTGAGACTAAAAAAATAATCTCTGATTTCTACGATAAACTTTATTATGGTCATGAATCTAAATTAGGTCATTACTTAAGATCCTTATACCATTGCATAAAGTTCATAAAGGATTCCGATTTAGACATCGAACATAAACAAAAGTTTGCCGACATAATTCAAGCACATCTTTCAGATTCCGAGCTACACCTAATTATGTACAATGGAATCGGTATATACGGCAATAAAAGATTTTTACCTCTAATTGAAGAATTTAAACTACTTGAAAACATAAATGATAGAGGACCATTCTTTCAGTATCACATGAGTTTATATTATCCTAACAATTATTCTAATTGGATTGAAAAACCTAAAAGTGACTCTCTAACTCATGTTAGTTTAGTTGAAATTAAAGAGTTCCTATTAAAAGAATAATTTACTTAACCAACCAAGTCTCATTTCCTCTTAGTAAAGCATCCAAATCCGGTTCGCCGTGGTTTTCTTTGGCACGTTGAACCTGAGCGGTAACTCCATCATCATAAGTTGGACGTTCTTCGGCATACAACACACCAAATGGTCGTGGGAATCGTAAACCTTCCCCACTATCGTGTTGTTGATCAAAGAATCTGGAGAGGATATACGCTTTCACTTTGTCGGCTTCGTCATGAATCCAGAGATCGTCTTTCGTGACATTATCTCCTAGTTCTACTACTTCAGGAGTAAATCCGTTTAATCGAACACCTTTATCCTTTTCCTTACCAAATACCAATGGCTGACCATGTTCCAGGTAAATCGCTTCTTGCGGTCTTGATTTCTTGTCTGTAAACAATTCGAAGGCACCATCATTAAATACAATGCAATTCTGGTAAATCTCTAACATCGATGTTCCCTGATGCTTGTGAGATCTAAGAATTAAGTCTTTCAAGTGCTTAGGATCACGATCCATGGCTCTTGCAACGAACGTACCGTTTGCACCTAAACTTAGGGCAAGCGGGTTAAAAGGATGATCAATCGAGCCATAAGGCGTGGATTTCGTAACCGTACCAGAAGGTGATGCTGGTGAATATTGCCCTTTTGTGAGCCCGTAAATCTCGTTATTAAACAACAACAAATTCACATTCACATTACGTCTTAAAAGCTGTGTAAAGTGATTTGCCCCAATCGAAAGTGCATCACCATCACCGGTAATAATCCAGACTGAAAGATCAGGTCGGGCTACTTTAAGTCCGGTTGCAATTGCCGGTGCTCGTCCATGGATCGAATGCATTCCGAACGTATCCATGTAATACGGAAAACGAGAAGAACACCCAATCCCGGAAATAAACACAATGTCTTTCTTGGCCAAACCTAATTCAGGCATTGCATTTTGAACCTGTTTCAAGATGGTGTAATCACCACAACCCGGACACCACCGAACATCCTGGTCGGATGCAAAATCTTTACCACTATAATCTGGAAGCGCGGTTAAATCGGCTTCATGTTCTCTAACAAAATTGTCGATGATTGTATCTACCATGATTTAACCTCTATGCTTCTACTTTATCTGAAATTTTTGATTCGATCGCTGATTTTAACTCACTCACTCCAAAAGGCCGACCTTTAACTTTGTTAATTGGGATAGCCGGAATATTAAACTCAGATCGGATGAGACGAACTAATTGACCATCATTTATTTCGGGCACAATAACCCGATCAAATCCCTTTAATAGATCTTCAAAATTCTTAGGGAATGGACAGATATATTTCACATGAACGTGAGAAATATCATACCCTTCTTTTCTTAATTGATGAACCACAGTTCGGATTGAGCCATAAGTCCCACCCCATCCAACAATCAAGGTTGATCCCTTTTCAGACCCCTGATCAACGGCTTGTTCTGGGATATTGAATTTCACGTTGTCCCGTTTATCTCGGCGAATATTGGTCATATTTTGATGATTTTCGGGGTCGTACGAGACATTCCCGGTTTCATCCTCTTTTTCTAGTCCACCTACTCGATGTTCAATACCTTCGGTGCCCGGAATCGCCCATTTACGTACTAAACGTTCATCTCTTTTATAGGGTAAGAAGTTGCCGGCTTCTCCATTCATTCTTGGGCCTTCAAATTGAACATTGATATCAGCCAACTCACCTGACTTTGGAAAATTCCAGGGTTCAGAGCCATTTGCAATGTATCCGTCTGATAAAAACATTACAGGTATCATATGTTCTAAACTGATTCGAACTGCTTCAAATGCCATCATAAAACAATCAGCCGGTGATTGGGGTGCCAACACTACCAGTGGGCTTTCTCCATTTCTACCATAGACCGCCTGCATTAAATCGGCTTGTTCCGTTTTGGTCGGCATACCGGTCGAAGGTCCTGCCCTCTGCACATTTAAGACAACTAACGGAAGCTCCAACATCACTGCTAAACCGATAGCCTCACCTTTTAGCGCAACTCCAGGTCCGGATGAACTTGTAACCCCGATACTACCACCAAATGAGGCCCCAATGGTTGATGCAACTGCTGCAATTTCATCTTCTGCCTGGAATGTGGTGATACCGAATTTCTTGTGCGCAGCTAAACCATGAAGAACATCGGAGGCTGGAGTAATCGGATAACTGCCAAAGAACAAGGGTAAATTTGCTTTTCGAGCAGCAGCGACTAAGCCCAGCGTAAGAGCTTCATTTCCTGTAATATTTCGATATTCACCCGGTTTTAGTTCAGCTTGTTTTACAGTAACCCTGGCATTAAATAATTCAACCGTTTCACCATAAAAATATCCGGCTTTTAGAACTTTGATATTTGCATCTGCAATTTCCGGTTTCTTTTTCCCAAATTTCTGATTTAAGAAATCAATGGTTGAATCAAGAGGACGATTATACATCCAATAAAGCATCCCAAGAACAAACATATTCTTTGAACGCTCGATGTCTTTGTAACCCAGGTTTGTATCAGTAAGGGCTTCTTTAACAAGCTTGGTTACGTCAATCTGAATTAATTCGTACTCACTTAGCGAGCCATCTTCTAGAGGATTTACTCCTTCCGGATATTTTGCCAAATTCAGATTTTTCTTATCGAAACCTGCAGTATTGGCGATGATGATTCCACCCTTTTTCAACAGAGATAGATTCGCTTTTAATGCTGCAGAATTCATTACCACCAAGGCATCACATTCATCCCCTGGAGTTAAAATTTCACGACTTCCAAATTGGAGTTGAAAAGACGAAACTCCCGGAACAGTACCTTGAGGTGCGCGGATTTCAGCTGGAAATTCTGGCAAAGTTCTTAAATCGTTACCAAGGAGCGCGGTGGTATTTGTAAATAGCGATCCTGTTAATTGCATCCCGTCGCCGGAGTCACCTGCAAAACGAATGGTGACATCCTCACGAATCTGATCTTTTTTATTCATAGGTAGATTAGTGGGGTAATAGAAATAGCTTCATTGAATTTGAATTTTTTTACAATCAAAAGAAAGAGCGAGTTTTCGATAAATAATTATCAATAAAAAAGGAATTATCTATATACAAAGATTTTTAAGAACACTTATAATCTGATTGATTAGTGTAATTGAAATCCCATTCCTGCTATTCTTAAACAATGTCTTATTTCGCCGTATCCCTACCCTTCTTAAATGAGATTGTAGCACTTTTCCTTGTTAGTGTGCTCATAGCTTATGTTTGTTATAAGATAAAGTTAGTACCTGTAGTCGGCTTCCTTTTAGCTGGTGTGATAATTGGTCCAAATGCACTTGGACTTGTGTATGAGCAGGAATTAGTTAATCAGCTAGCTGAAATTGGCATTATTCTATTACTATTTACAATCGGTATAGAATTTAGTCTGGAGAAACTCGCAAAAATTAAAACTGCAATTTTTGTTGGTGGTGGCTTGCAAGTACTGTTCACCATTTTGGTAGTTGTTGGAATACTACAATGGGTTGGAACTGATATAAAAGTAGCCATATACACCGGTTGTCTGGTTGCATTAAGTTCTACAGCCATAATTCTTGGGCTACTTAGCGAGCAAGGAAAAACCGACACACCAACAGGAAGGTTATCGCTTGCTGTGTTGATCTTCCAGGATTTTGCCATCATCGCAATGGTATTAATGGTTCCCATTCTCTCAGGAGAAAATGAATCGATTAATGAGATATTTATTGTACTTGGAAAAGCCGTTCTACTTATTGCAATTGTAGTTTTATTAGCAAGGAAAGTAGTTCCCTGGCTATTAGAAAAAGTAGCTCTCACCAGAAGTAAAGAGCTTTTTCTTCTTACTGTAATGGCCATATGTTTTGGCACTGCCGCACTCACAAACCTGGCTGATGTAAGCCTTGCATTAGGAGCTTTTTTAGCGGGTCTTGTTGTTAGTGAAAGTCGGTATAGTGAACAAGCTATGAGCGAAATCTTACCACTAAAAACAATTTTCAATGCGGTATTCTTTGTTTCTGTTGGAATGCTACTGGACATTAGATTTTTGATTGAATACCCATGGATTCTGCTTGGTGTTGCCACAGGGATTATAGTTCTCAAATTCACCCTCACTTCACTTTCATTAATGATATTAGGCTATCCGGTTAGAGTAGCAGCTGGCTCTGCAATTATACTTGCGCAAATTGGAGAATTCTCTTTTGTATTGGAAAGAGCTGGAAGCCTTGCCGGATTAACTCCTGCAGGATTTGGAGATTTAGGATCTCAAACTTTTATTGCTGTAACGGTTTTATTGATGATTCTTACACCATTGATGCTCAAAGTGAGTCCGAATGTTGGAGATCTTTTTGCAAAAACACCCCTTAAAAAACTAGGTAGTAAGAAAAAGAATAACCGACCCGAGGCTGATCACCAACCGCTCGAAGATCATGTAATTTTGATTGGATATGGACCTGCCGGACGAAGCCTTGCACGAATATTTGATGACCTGAACATTCCATTTATTGTGATAGAGTTAAATCCGTCTTCAGTAAGTGAAATGCACGAGAAAGGTTTTAATGCAATTTATGGTGATGCATCCAGAACACATATTTTAGAACATGCCGACATCTACAAAGCTAAATTATGTGTTATAGCTATTAATGATCCGGATATGAATCCTAGAATTATTAATCTGGCAAAATATCTTAATCCTACGATAGAAATCATTGTAAGAACACGTTATATCTCCGACGCCGATAAACTATCAAAAGCTGGCGCAGATCACGTTGTACCAGAAGAAATGGAAACAACTGTTCAGTTATTCACATGGGTACTTAATTCGTATTTGATACAGGATGAAACTGCTCAGAGATATGTACGTGAATTACGTTCTGAAGATTATCAAATTCTTCGAGGAAGCTTGCAGGAGGCGCACTTAATGGTGCTAGAAGGCTTAGATGAAGAAGGTTTACATACACGTGTTGTTCAAGTAAGAGACGACTCTTTTGCTGCCAATAAAACACTTGCAGAACTAAAACTTCGAAATAACTTCGCAATTACCATATTAACGATTAAACGAGGAAATAAAAGTATTGGTAACCCTTCCGGTGACTTTAAAATAGAGGCAGGCGATCGTTTAATCATGGTTGCATCGGCCGAAAATTTTGCAAAAGCTGCGAAGATATTTAGAGATGAGCACCCACCTATAGAATTCGAGATATAACCTTATTTCCCACTTCTTATTTTAGCAGCACCATCTTTATAAGCTGGTCGTTTCCATTTGAACTGAGAAAGGCGTAATAAACACCACTTGCGTAACCGGTGGCATCCCATTGTATGGAATATCTCCCCTTTAATTTGAATTCATTTTGTATTAGATGAGCTACCTGAGCTCCTGAAATTGAATAAATTGTGAGGTTAACAGCCGAACTTTCACTCAAACTAAATTCTAAAGTTGTTACAGGATTAAAAGGATTAGGATAATTCTGAAATAATCTAAAATTACCCGGCTTTTCCACGCTTACACTTGTTGAGGTTCTATTAATTATTAATTCAAATCTAGACAAGGATTCTGCTAATTGAGAAACTCCGAAATCGCGATTGAAAGTTTTTTGGATTGACGATGTTTCGAGTTCAAAATTTAGTGTCCCTTCCCGAAGAAGATCTATGTCAACGTTCTGTTCCTTATCGATCAATTTTATATTGAAATCACCATCAAGTCGTTGATCAATGGTCCATTCTAAAGCATGTAAACCATCCACTCCTATGGATTGGATATTTAGCGGAATTGAAAGTTCTTCATTTAAATCAAATGGTAAAGATAAAATCGCTTGTTGATTGTAATCTACCTCACAGGACAGAATCGAGTAGTTCTGTCTATTTGGAGTTAGTTTAGTTGCATCATGTGTATCCCACGAAATCTCTGAATCCGATCTAAAAACTATTTCACAACCCTGATCATGTGTTTCAGAGGATATCAACGATAATCTAATTCTAGCCTCTTCGGACGTAGTTTTAGAAAAATAACTTTGGGTACTGGATAATGAAGTTTTTGATGATTTTGGAAATGTAATTTCAGTTGCAGTGTTACTGATTGGACTTTCAACCCAGAAAGCTTGCCAGGGTTTAATAATTAATCCGGATTTATTTACCGCTTCATATAATCCATCGTTAAGAAAATGAATATTCGCCTGAAGGGATTGATCTGAAGTCAATTCATTTACATTGACATTTGACTGAAAAGGATTACCAACTAATGTGAAGTAAGAACTCCCGATGGATGTATTTGTATTTAGTGGAACAGTTACATCGCCGGCAGGCTCATCTGCATCAAGGTCAAAAACTATGGGCAAATTCGAACTTCCATTATTTTCATTGTCATAGAAGTACACCAAAAGCCCCTCACCATTAATAAGCGTACTACTCAAACTTTCCGGACTTGAATAATTTCCAGATGAATTATAGGTAAATACATTAGTATCAAAAGAATCTTCTATCCCCTGAATTGCTGTATCATCGGATATTTGATTTAAACTTGTGTTGTTGCCAGGAATTGAAATCAATCTCCAACCGGCATTTCCAGTAATCATTGTTTGAGGTTTCAAGTCTGATTCTATTCCTGAATTGTACCCCGGTGTGGCTATCAATGCTGCATTTCCATTTGAAGAATTGATATCAAAAACCCTCCAATTCCCCGAGTTAACGGTATCACCATCAGAAGAAATACTAGTTTGACCAAAGCTACCATCATTAGGTAACTCTGAAAAGATTCTGTACGCCACCTGATTGGTAGAAAAAGAAGAAGCATTGCCAATGTTATCTTTCGAAAATGAATCTAAAGTGTCGGAAGAACTTCGAATTAATACATATTTATCGTTGCCATTGTGATTTATTGAGTTGGTATTTTGATCAACAATTCCCTGCCCAAAAACGGTTTGTACACCTGAGCTTTGATTATCATCTCCAACTACATAAAATGATTTTGGTGCTATAGTTCCGGTTAGTGAAATACTGGCTGGATTCGTATTTGCATTACTATATCGAAGTAACTCATAACTACCTGAAGTCAGATCAATAGTGGAATCCGTGTAATTGAATAGTTCAACATATTTAACAGTACCACTATTAGCTTCATAAATTTCAGAGATATAAATATCAGGTATTGAATCTGTAGTGCTCACCTCTGATTCGAAATATGCCCTTCTTACTAGTGTAGTGTCATGAATAAATGGGTTTCTATTTCCCTGAACACTTTCAACCTCAATACTTCGTGTTACTTCTTCTGCATCAACAGGGTCTTGTTTGTGCCACTGATATAAAATGTCCTTCATTCCTTCAAAGAAAGCATCATTATCCTGGGCATCATTAATTATATGCGTATTAGTTTGATACATCGTCCAGAAGTAGAACATTGCTCTGGCAACATTTCCTTTATGATCTTCTCTGGGTTCAAAAGTGTTGTTATAATATTCACTGTATTCGTTTATACTTGATGAAGGAATGGATGAAATACTTCCACCATTTTCCCAGAACCACCATGAGGTGGTCAGGTTGTCATCAATTTCTCCAAAAGGATGATTACTCCTTGATTGATTTGGTGAACTCCAAGTAGGAAAAAGATGATGAATATCTCCTCTCATGGGTTCTTCTTCATCATAAAAACTCTGCGGCCAGGAATGTTCAGTATTAAAACTTAAACTGCCATTAGATGGTGTTCTTGTTCCATCTTTTTCTGCTCTTAACCCAGAGTATACACACGTAAGGCTATCGGTAGCATCCACATCAAGCCATGTATACATAGAGTCACGAGCCGAGTTGTAATTCTTTGGCGAGCTTGGATAATAATTCGATCTCAACTCTAAAATTAGAACGGTATCAACCTTTCCCGGAGATATGATATCGGTTTGTGCAAATACTGTTTGTTGTATTAAACAAAGAATAAAAAATGCGACTACACTACGCACCATCAATTAATCAACTTATGTCCTTCCTTCCTATTATTGATCTAATTTACTACATACGCGTCTGTCTACATTTACATTATGCGTTAAAAAATTGTGTAATAGTGTTTAATAAACTGGAAAATGCACTTCCTCTTTACGACTAATAAGCTTCTTATATTACCTGTAGTATTAACCGACTTATAATTTGTCTTTTAGACCTTATAAGCTTTAAATCTTGTCTTTAGAAATGAGAGCGAGAAATACCTGGCACGCAGTGCTGGTTTTTATAAACTGCTTAAATTGAATTCGATTTCTCCTTATCTTCGTTTCATGAAAAGAGTCGCCTTCGAAACTCTGGGCTGTAAACTCAACTTTTCAGAAACCTCATCTATGAGGCGCGACTTCGAAAACGAAGGTTACGAACTCGCCGAGTTTACCGATCCAGCCGATATTTATGTTATTAATACCTGCTCTGTTACTTTAGATGCTAACAGTGCGTGCAGGAAAACTGTACGGCAGGCACTCCGTCGTAACCCAGAAGCCTTTGTTGCTGTTGTTGGATGTTATGCCCAACTAGAACCGGAGGAAATTGCTCAAATCGAAGGTGTTGATGTAGTTTTAGGTGCAAAAGAAAAGTTTCATTTATTAGATCTATTTGATGACTTCATTAAACAAGAGAAAACCATCATCCACCGAACGGATGTAAATGAAGCCGTAGATTTTCATAATGCTTTTTCGTCGGATGATCGAACTCGTGCTTTTTTAAAAGTGCAGGATGGTTGTAATTATAAATGTTCTTTTTGCACCATTCCATTGGCACGAGGAGCTTCTAGATCTCCAAAAATTGCAACGGTTGTTCGTAATGCACAGCAGCTTGTTGATGAGGGTTTCCATGAAGTAATTATTACTGGGGTTAATTCTGGTGATTTTGGTCATGGCACTGATGAAGATTTTCTTCAATTGCTTCAGGCATTAGATAAAGTTGACGGACTTGAAAGATTACGGGTTTCCTCTATTGAGCCAAATTTATTGAACAACGATATCATTCATTTTGCGGCTGAATCAAATAAACTACAGCCTCATTTCCACATTCCACTTCAAAGTGGTTCAGATGAAATGTTGAAATTGATGCGACGTCGTTATCGAACTGATTTATATCAGGCTAGAGTTGAATTAATAAAATCATTAATGCCAGATGCCTGTATTGGTGTTGATGTAATTACAGGTCACCCCGGTGAAACAGAAGAGTTATTTCAAGAATCGTTTGATTTCATAGATTCATTGAATATCTCCTACTTACACGTGTTCACGTATTCAGAACGACCAAATACTCACGCATTAAGTCTTGAGCCTGTTGTCCCAAAACAACAGCGAAAATCCAGAACGCATCGCTTAAGAAGATTATCAGCTAAAAAACGTTTCGAGTTTGATACGCAGTTTGAGGGCCAAAAACGCTCCGTTCTTTTTGAAGAAGAGAACAAAAATGGTTTCATGTTCGGCTGGACTGATAATTACGTTCGAATTGCTATTCCTTTCTCCTCGCGATTAGTCAATACAATCCAAACTATTGAAATAGGAACGTATTCAAGCGATGGTTTTCATTTTGGAAAGTTAGACGATAACCTCCTTGAAGAAGAAAAAACTATTCAGGAATTACTCGGATAATGGATTCAGAAAACGGACAAGAGATATTTGAGAAGGTTGTCAGACTACTCCGTCAGCAGCAAGAACTGTATGGTGATTTTGAGGTTTCTTTTGATAAACAGAGTGTCGAAGAAATGGAGTCACAAAGTGTAGTAACTGAGCCTGAATCAAATTACCGTTTAGTTAAAGAGCTTTCACTTGAAGAGCAACTTGCAGCTTGTAAATCGCTTGAAGAGTTAAAATCTCTATGCGAGCGTTCTGAAGTGTTGAAAACTGATCTTCCTAACACAAATTTAGTTTTTGGTGTTGGTAATCCCGATGCGGATTTAATGCTTATTGGAGAAGCACCAGGCGAAAATGAAGATATGCAGGGAGAACCCTTTGTAGGAAAGGCCGGTCAGCTTTTGGATAAAATCATGGAAGCAATAAACTTTAAAAGATCTGATATCTATATTGCTAACATCCTTAAACATCGCCCACCTAATAATCGCGATCCCAAACCTGAAGAAAGAAACAGAAGCCTACCTTTCTTATTGAAACAAATAGACTTAGTAAATCCTAAACTGATTTTATGTGTAGGGAAAGTATCAGCAACTACACTTCTCGCTAAAGATTTCACATTAAAGGAAATGCGACAAAAGTTCCATGACTTTCATGGTCGGGAATTAATGGTTACGTATCATCCCGCTGCATTACTACGTAATCAACAATGGAAAAGACCAACCTGGGAAGACGTTCAATTGCTTCGCGCACGATATGATGAGCTGCGTGCTAAGCCTTAATGTTGATAACTTGTGCAAAGCTTGTTGAAAAGAACCCAAAACAAGCACCTTTTTATTAATTACTTTTATTCATTCACTCAATTTTTTTGACAAACATTGGCGAAAAAAAACGGTTCTGCATACAACAAAGATACTTACTCGAATCAATCGAAAATTCTGGAACAAGAGGGTCGAGTTCCTCCCCAGGCAGTAGAAGTTGAAGAAGCTGTACTTGGTGCCATGCTTATAGAACACGGTGCTGCAACAATTGCACTTCAAATGCTCAAACCTCATGACTTCTATAAACCCGCAAATCGCCATATTTTCGAGACCCTTTCCAATCTCTATGAACGAGATAACCCGTTGGATTTGCTCACCGTTGAAAATGAACTACGAGATAACGGTCTACTCGACACAGCTGGTGGTACTACCTATTTATCCGATTTAACTCGTTCGGTTAGTTCTGCAGCCAATATAGATTATCACGCTCAGATCATCACAGAAAAAGCGATCAAGCGTCGCCTTATTCTAAACTGTACAGATGTCATAAAGGAATCATATGATTCAACCACTGATGCCTATGATGTGCTTGATGAAGCCGAACAAAAGATCTTTGATTTAGCAAATCAAAAAAGTAGAAGTAGCGCCCAACCCGTTGCAGATATTCTAAAAGACACCCTCGCCTATCTTGAAGATATGCGTGGTAAAAAATATGGGATAACGGGTGTTCCAACCGGACTTTCTGTGGATCAAATGACCGCTGGTTGGCAAAATGGAGATTTGGTAATTATTGCTGCCAGGCCATCGATGGGTAAAACGGCTTTTGTTCTAACAGCAGCTAGAAATGCAGCTATGCATCCTGATGATAACTTGAGAACTCCGGTCGCTATTTTTTCTCTTGAAATGTCCAATCAATCGTTAGTACAGCGATTATTGACTATGGAAGCTCGGGTTCGTGCAGATGAAGCTCGTAAAGGGACTTTGAATGATGACAGCTTCAAGGATTTGATTGAAGCTGCAGGTCGACTCTTCTCCGCTAACATTTTTATTGATGATACACCCGCCATCACCCTGATGGAGTTGAGAACGAAGTGTCGTCGTTTAAAAAGTGAGCATGACATTGGACTAATTGTCGTTGATTATCTTCAATTGATGCAGGGTTCTTCCAAAGATACCGGTAGTCGTGAACAGGAAATTGCATCTATTTCTCGGGGGTTGAAATCGCTGGCAAAGGAATTGGATGTTCCCGTCATTGCCCTATCACAGCTTTCTCGTGCAGTAGAACAACGCGGCGGTGATAAGCGACCTCAATTGAGTGACTTACGTGAATCTGGTTCTATAGAGCAGGATGCAGATATTGTAATGTTCTTATACAGACCTGAATATTATGGCATTACAACTACAGCTGAAGGACAATCAACGGCAGGCTTAGCTGAAGTGATTATTGGTAAGCAGAGAAATGGTCCGGTCGGCAGTAAAATGCTTTATTTTGTTAAAGACTACGCCCGTTTCGAGAATTTAACCTCTGCAGATTCTGGCAACACTCCAGGGCTCCCCCCTGTTTCGAATGATATGATGGAAGCGAACTTTACTCCCTCAGATTCCCCAATCATGCCACATAATCCGGCACCCGACGAAGACGCCCCATTCTAAGTTTGATGCGATTTAGATTCAAATTTCTACTGATTTCGTTTCTATTATCAGGATCGCTATATGCACAGCAAATTGACTACGCACGATTTGTGGTTAATGTGTTAGCCTCGGATTCATTATTCGGTCGTGGCTATGTAAATGAAGGAGATAAGAAAGCCGTCAAATTTATCCGAGATCAGTTTATCGAATTTGGTGTAGATCCACTTGGTGATTCGTATTATCAGAACTTTACCATACCGGTTAATACATTCCCTGATTCAATTTTATTTTCGATTGACGGGCAAGAGCTTAAGGTTGGTGAAGATTTTCATGTTTTTCCGGGTTCTTCGTCCTTAAATGGTGAATTTGAACTTCTCTTTATTGAGCAGAATGAAATATTTAATCTAGAGCTACTACAAAATAAAATTGCTCAATCAACAGGTAAAATACTTGTAATTGATTCATATCCCGATTCGCTTTTAGATCAGGAAAAAAGAAATCAACTGAATCAAATCCAACAGTTTCTAACCCGTCATCCTAATAATCCAGCTGCTGGAACCATACTTTTAACCTCAGATAAATTAACCTGGTATGGTGCTCAATATCAAGATGCAATATCAAGCTTTCAGTTAAAAAAAGAGTTGTTTAATCCAGAATCAGAAAAAGTGTCTGTTAGACTGGAAAATGAATTTATTGAGGATTATCAAACTCAAAATGTACTTGGATTGATTGAAGGTCAAAATCCAGATTCTGTAATTGTAATAATGGCACATTACGATCATTTTGGGATGATGGGGCAAGCAATGTTCCCGGGGGCTAATGATAATGCCAGTGGTGTTGCCATGCTTTTAAGTTTGGCTCAACATTACGGTGCGAATCAGCCGGAATATTCATTGTTATTTGCTGCATTTGGAGCTGAAGAATTGGGCTTAATTGGTTCAAAATATTTCGTTGAACACCCTCCAATCGATATTTCTACAATTAAGTTCTTTCTCAACTTTGATTTAGCTGGAACTGGTGATGAAGGCATTCAGGTAGTAAATGGAGCGGTTCACAGAGAAGATTTTGATCGAGTCGCTGAATTAAATAATCAACAGGATCTCCTACCTGAAGTACGAGTTAGAGGAGTCGCATGTAATTCGGATCATTGTAATTTCGATAGACTTGGAATTCCTGGCTTTTATATCTACACCCTTGGTGGTATTAGAGCCTATCATGATGTGTATGATCGCGCAGAAACTCTTCCCCTAACCGAATTTGAAGACTACTTCAAGTTGATGATCCTATTTATCAACTCAATGAGATAAAAAGCCCTGAACATAAATGAACGGGGCTTAAGTTTGATCGCTTCTAATTTAGAATCAGAAGTTGTAACGAATACCAAATTGGATCTGCCATCTTGAATTTAAGCTGAAATCATCCACAAATGATGAGGTTTGAGCTATTTCAAAAGCGTTGATTAATTGCCAAGGTTTTCAAAGAGTCGATCAAATTTCTTGTACATCCTACTCCAATCCAGATGTTTATTGATATTTTGAAGAGTCGGTTTTGGAAGTGGTTTTGTCTTCTTTTCGAGAAGGTTTTTCAAGTGATGGAATAATTGATCTTCATTATCATAAAGCACCGGTGCATGAAGTAAAGGTGAATGTAGGGTTTCAGGGATCAATTCGGGATAATGCAAGGTATTTGGCACCAATGGATGGCACCCACAATAAATGGCCTCCATAATGGAAACACAGAAAAACTCATAGGTGGCAGTAGAAACAACGATATCTCCTCGATGCAATAGTTTGCTGTAAGCTTCTTTGTCGTCCACGTATCCAAAATGCTGTATTTGTGATCCAAATCTTTTCCATGCTTTCTCGAACTCTTCCGGCTTCCCTCCTTTGCTATCACCTGCTAGTATGAGATCGAATTTCAGATCGATGTCATTCAATCGATTCAAAATCCTAAAAAACATTGCGGGATTTCGATCAAATTGCCATCGCTGATTCCACACAATTACGGGACGGTCATTTTGTTTTCGTGTATCCGCATGGCGATCGAAATATGTTAAATCGAGTCCGGGGTGCATCACTACACTCTTCTCCCGAATATGATCAACTGTGTGATAATGCTTATCTCCCGGATAATTATCCAGAAAATCTGGCAATGCTTCTAGTAAATCTTCCAATTGAAACTGAGATGGAAACAGTAACTTATCCGCAGTTAACATGCTTACATAGTTTATGTAGCAGTAGGTCATATCGCGAGATTCACCTTCCGGAATTGGCCGCGTAAACTGATTGTCATGCATGTACATGATCTTTGGTGTATGCGCGAACCTTGGATTATTCAGAGCCAGAAAAGCTGGCAGATTCGTCATACTACTCGTCATCAGAACATCAATCGATTCTTCCACTTGTTTAGTTAATTCTGCTAGAGTCACAGAATCGCCATGCATGCGCCACTTCCATCCTTTATAATTCAGTTTTATAGGGATAATGATATGGCTTGAATGCTTTTTTAATCCTTTTAGAAAAGCTTTATGCGAGCCGCTGTAGTAAGGTTCAATCGCAAGAATATTCATCTATCGAAAACGAGATTGAATTTCGTCGAGCGAAAGATACACGATGGTAGGCTTTTTCAAAGGATCAAGATACGGTTGTTCACAAGCGAAAAGTTGGTCAACTAATGCTTCCATTTCATCATAATTTAGCGATCTCCCTCTAGGTATGGCAGCACGGGAAGCAAACGCTATCGCCAATCTATCCCGGGCTTCTAAATTGATTTTAGTCCCCAATTCTTGATACTGATGAAGCATAGAAACCAATACCTCTTGCTCATTTCCAATATCAATATCAGCTGGTACTCCATTAATCATAGCCGTATTACCGCTCAAAAGTTGAACCGAAAAACCCATTCTCTGTACAATGGGGTGCAATTCTTTTAAAAGTGCAAAGTCGGATGCAGATAATTCAAGCGTCTGAGCAAAGAGTAATTGCTGGGTACTAGGCAAAGCTTCTTCAGTGGCGTTCATTGCCTTTTCGAAGATGATTCGCTTATGAGCCAAATGCTGATCTATCATACACAAGCCCGTTCTGGTCTGTGTAATTATGTAGGTATTGTGTAGCTGCCAGAATGAATTTAAATCAGGTTTTTCATCTGAGGTATCTTTACCCAGTATTTCTGGTTGATGTGAAGGAGTATTTGGGGTAATTGAACCCGAATACAAATCACGAGCAAACTCATCCCCTTGATTCTTGAGCTTTGAACGATTAATTCGCGATGGGACATTAAATCCACCCGATCCAGTACCCTGAAAATTTCTAGCCGGAGCTTTGAAATTAAATCCTGCATCAAATCCTTTAGCCGAATGATCACTCAAAAATGGATCGTCATCAGTAGGAATCATCGGAACATTAAAGTGATTGTTCAAAGCCCGGTTAACTACTGATTTAGCTAATTGAATTACACTTCGCTCATCTTCGAATTTCACTTCCATTTTCGCAGGATGTACATTCACATCCACTTTTGAAGCATCTATTTCAAAAAATAAGGCATAAAAAGGATACTCATTATTACGCGTCCAGGCATCATATAAACTTAAAATCACATGAGTTAAATATCGATGCTGGAAAGGTCGGCCATTAACAAATAAAAACTGCTCTCCCCGACTTTTCTTTGCCAATTTAGGATCAGATGCAAAGCCATAAATCTTCATATAACTCGTCTCTTCTATAAACTCAATCAGACTTGCATTGTATGCTGAGCCAAAAATATTGACTATTCTGTCTTTCAGAGATTCCTTTGGAAGATTATATACATGCTCACCATCGGCAACAACCAAAAAAGCAATTCCAGGAAATGCCAAAGCAGCATACTGAACGGTTCGAAGAATGTGCCTCAACTCAGTAACATCTGTTTTTAAGAACTGTCGACGAGCAGGAACATTAAAAAACAAGTTCCGAACCGAAATACTGGTACCATCTTGAGTTGCGGTAGGTGTAATAGGTTTTGATTCACCTCCACTGATTTCTAATTCCCATCCATTGGAATCTTCCGCTCTTTTTGATCTTACAGTGACCTGGGAGACTGAAGCAATCGAAGCCATCGCTTCTCCACGAAAACCCATTGTTCTAATGGAAAATAAATCATCAATCGTATTGATTTTAGAAGTAGCATGTCGTTCAAAACAAAGAGGTAAATCTTCGTCACTCATCCCACAGCCATTGTCTATAACCTGAATAAGTGTTCGCCCGGCTTTTTCGATAATAATTTTGATGTCATCAGCCCCCGCATCGATAGCATTATCTAGGAGTTCCTTCACTACTGAAGCTGGGCGTTGAATTACCTCACCAGCCGCAATTTTGTTGCTTATTTCAGGGGGTAATTGATGTATGATAGAATTCGTGGCGCGGGTATCGCTCAAAAAATCTGGTTGTTAGAGTATGCTTATTAGATAGACTACTAAAGATAAGAATAGTGCCAGAAATAAAACCCGAATATTCTGTTTTGGTTTAACTCGATTGTGTGTCTGAAATTTAATTCTGCGTCGTGCACGATTCTTTTCCCGCTCCTCTTTTTCAGGATCGTAATATCGTAAAGGTAAATCGAATTTTTTTGGTTTCGGCCGGTAGCCGAACATTGGTCTAATCATGACAAGAAGTGCTTCTTAAAAGTGATTATTTACCTCAGTAGGTATGTATATACTTTTAAAATCGTAAAAATGGACGCTTACGTCAACTAATTGGAAGAGTGTTTACAGGTAATTGCACAAAAATTTGAGTTCCTTTATTTACTTCAGATTCAATGCTAATTGAGCCTCCTAACTTCTCTACAGATTTTTTTACTATTGGCAGCCCAAGTCCTGTTCCTTTTACACCCTCGGTATTAGAAGCTCTTTTAAACGACTCGAATACTAAATTAAGCTCATCCTTAGGTATACCAATCCCATAATCTTTGAATGATAATTCAAGCCAATTCTGCTTTATAGAAGATGATATTTCAATGGGGGAACCAGGATCTGAATATTTCCCAGAGTTTTCCAAAATATTTCGAATGGTCAACTCCATCAAGCTACGATCGGTATATATAGTTTGCTCGTTTTCGAACCCTGAAAACAGGATGTTTCTATTTTTGATTTCTGCAATTTCTAATCCATTAGTTAGCTCTTTAATAATATCAGAAATCCGTATTTCTTCAATGTTTGTTAGTTCCGTTGTGGCATCTAGTTTTCCAATAGTGAGTACGTTTTGTATAAGTTGTTCCATTCGTTCAGACGATTTATAAATTCGCCCAACCCTTTTTTCGATATCTTCTTTGGAAAATCGTTCGATGAACTGTAGGATAAGTTCTGAAGTTGAATGTATACTTGTAAGAGGAGTTCTAAACTCATGAGAAACCATGGATACAAAATTTCTATTCAGATCGTTATAACTGCGCTCAGAATCTAGGGCTCTACGTAGATTTTCCTCGGTTTTTTTACGCTCAGTTATTTCACGGTATTGCCACACTGTACCATATTGAATGCCGTCAAAGATGATTGGAATGAAGTCTCTTTCAAGGATTTTACCATTTGAAAGCTCGAGTTCTTCATTAACAAAACGCTCTCTTTCCTTAACAAGTTTATTGGTAGATACTTCAAATTTTACAGGATCTTTAAAAAACTGTTTAGCCTCATTTAGAAGTAAGCCACAGTCTTGCCCCATAAGTTGTTCAGGCTCAAATAAATTCCCAAAAAGCTCGCAAAACTTTTTGTTTGCATGTACTACCGTTCTATCCGCCTGTTCCATCAATATTCCAGTATTTAAATTATCTAGCAGTGTAGATAAACGGAATGATAATTTCTTCATTTCCAATTCCGCTTTCTTTTTTTCTGTGATATCTCTCAAAACCGATTGAATGGCTACTTCACCGTCATAAATAATACTAGTAGAGTTAGCTTCTAGATATTTAATACTCCCTTTTAATGTTTCTATTTCAAATTCTAGCGGTTCTACAAATCCATATCTGCGAAGTAATTCAAGGCGCTCATCAAATACAGATTGATCAATATTTCGAGCAAGTTCCCATAAATTAGCCCCTTGTAATTGCGTTAATTCTTCAGCCTCATACACCCTTAATCCTGCCGGATTTACATACACTACTTTCCCTTTTTTACTGATTTGAAGAGCTTCTGGCATGTTCTCAACCAGGTTTTGCCATCGTTCTTCACTTTCTTTTAACGATTTTTCAGCTTCCTCTCGCCGTTTAACATTAATAGCACTTTTTATCTTGCTTGATGTAATACTGGCAATGGTTGTAAATACATCCAGATGTTCTTTTTTAAAAAAATCTTTATCAGGGTGTTCCGAGTCAATAACGCCTAATACTTTGCCTTCAAACAAAATTGGTACCGCTAATTCTGAGTATCGAAATTCATCGTCCATATAATAGTCGGGGTCTTTAGACGCATCACTCACTATAACCGGTTCTTTCAATAATGCCGCTTTACCAACTATACTTTTCCCTATTTCAAGGCTGATTTTGTTAACTATTTGTTTTGATTTAGGGTTTTTGGGACCATAAGCGGCTACTTGATGAAGAAGGCCATCCGTTTCATCAATCACGTAAATAACACAATCAACCAAGCCAAGTTTTTCAATAGTTTTTTGGGTGATTTCCCATGCAATTTCTTCTAAACTATTCTTTCCAAGTAATGAAATGGCTAATTCATGGATGGTTTGTAGAGTTTGTTCAGTCTTTTTTACCTCGGTCAAATCACGAACAAATGAGCTAAAAAAATATACATCATCCACTTTATTAGGAATGATTGTTAATTCTACGGGAAATTGAATACCACCTTTATTTACTGCTACAATTTCAATTCGTTTATTTAAAACCGGACCTTCTCCTGTAGCTAGAAAATGTTTCATTCCACGCTCGTGAGCCTCTCTGAACTCGATTGGAATGATAGTATTGGATAGTTTTTTACCTAATGCCCACTCTCTGGTCCACCCGAAGGTTTTCTCAGCTTGATGATTCCACTCAGTAATGCAGCCATTTTCGTCGATCACAATTACAGCATCTAATGCAGAATTGATAATAGATCTCAAGATTGATTCCGACTGTTTAATTTTATGAGCTAAAGTATCCATTTGCACTCAAAAATTTTATAATGGGTACTCGAAAATAAACATGGTTCCTGAATCAGTGAATTCTTTTTTATATGAACCGTTTAGCTGGCTGATATAACTATGAATCAATAACCCTTCCACGTCATTGTCAAGATCGTTAAGATCTAGTTCAGAATCGGCATTAATTGAAACTACTAAACAAGCTTTCCCAACTAATGGATATGAGTTTACATACACTATTGTGGTATTAGAATTCTGTTTTTTCGATAAAAGTAAACTTAACACTTCATAAAGCAGCAACCCGAGAGGAATAGCCTGATTTATATCAATTTCGAAACGTTTTGCCTGGCGAATAAATTTAAAGTTTGCCTCATCAAACAATTCGTCGAGAACATTATTTACCAGTTTTTCGGTATTTACCTGACAAATAAATTCATTGGAATAAGCCTGTTCATGTACAGAGGCCATTGCTAAAACACGTTCCTTAATTGTGCTTATATACCTTTCATCGCCAAACATTTCACCTAATTCAAAGAAAGCAGAAACAACAGCTAAGTTATGCTTTACTCGGTGATGCATTTCTTGCATTAAACTATTTTTCTCGCGTTGGGTTAAGCGATTATTTTCTAGAAACTTTGCAGCTAGTTCAGCTTCAAATACCTCTTTACGATCTGAATATTTTTCATATTGAGAATGAATCGCCTGCAATAATTCCTGCCGAGAAAAGGGCTTGGTTAAGTAGTCATCTGCGCCTAGATTCATACCTTTTCTTATATCTGTTTTGTCGGTTAATGCTGTTAGAAATAGAAAAGGGATGTTCTTACTGTTTGGCAGATTTCTATAGTTCTCCAATAAGGTATGCCCATCCATTACTGGCATCATTACATCACTTATTACCAGATCTGGCTCTAAGTCGGTTAATAGGTCTAGAGCCTCTTTCCCATTTTTAGACTCTGTAACATCAAAGCCTTCCAATTGGAGCAAATCCGTAATGCCTTCTCTAATCGCATCATCATCTTCTACCACTAATAACCTTAATTCTGTACTGTTCATAATCCTTGTTTTTTTTGAACAAAGTTCTGAACTATTCCAGTCATAATTCTGCCAGAATAGTTTCTATTTCTGCCATTTGAATTAAACTTGACTAATAAAAATGGATTATTAGAGTAGTTTCAAGCTACTTAAAGCGTTCTTTGTATAATTTTGAGAAATGCGCTACGCTTTTAAATCCTACTTTAGATGCTGCCCTCGAGTAGGTTTTTACTTCGTTATTTTCCAACATTTGATGAGCTCTTTGCAATTTTACTTCTCTAATAAATGTAGCCACAGGCATGCCTATTTGATCTTTTACCTTCCTATATAAATTGCGTTCACTTAGTTGTAAGTCGGCAGCTAAATTTGCTACGGAGTAATTTTGCAAATGTATATTATCTTTAATCAGCGTATAAAGCGACTGAACAAATTGCTTGTCAAGGTTCGGGTTCGCCTTAAAGGTATCTGCAAGAATTCCTTGCCATGAGTTTTCCTGAAAAGCTTTATTCATAGCTAGTATATTACCAACTTTCAATACCAACTCATTATTATTAAATGGCTTGGTGATGTAGTCAACGGCACCGGAAATTAATCCTTTAATCTTGTCAATTTCGGTTACATTTGCCGTTAGCATAATTACAGGAATATGAGCATACGCTGGGATTGTTCTCAATTTTTTAGTGAAATCATTTCCATCCATTACGGGCATATTTACGTCACATATTATCAAGGCAGGTACAATATCTCGCACCTGCCGAAGTGCTTCTTCCCCATTAGAAGCCGAGTAACAACTATAACCATGCATCTGCATCAGTTCCATGATTGTTACACGAACTGCGTAATCATCTTCTACTATTAATAACGATGTATTGCCCAATTTCCTAAACGTTTTTGGAAGATTACTACTAATTACTTTGCAGAAATTATCGGATGTTTACTAACATTTCTTAGTATTATTGCAAAGAATATTAACCGACCAAAATTAACTATTCATGGCATCAGATAAAGCTAAAATTATTTACACCTATACCGATGAAGCTCCGGCTTTGGCAACGCATTCTTTTCTCCCGATTATAGAAGCATTTACAAAAGCGGCTGGTGTTACTGTCGAAACTCGCGACATCTCACTTTCCGGCCGAGTAATTGCCAATTTCTCCGATTATCTAACAGAAGAACAACAAATCGGAGACGCATTAGCTGAACTAGGTGAACTAGCAAAAACGCCTGAAGCCAACATTATTAAGTTGCCTAACATTAGTGCCTCTATTCCTCAATTAACAGCTACAATCAAAGAGTTGCAAGATAAAGGATATGCTCTTCCTGATTATCCCGAAGAACCATCTACCCCTCTCGAAAAAGAAATCAAGGCTCGTTATGACCGAGTTAAAGGTAGTGCGGTTAACCCTGTTTTACGTGAAGGTAATTCTGATCGTCGTGCACCAAAAGCAGTGAAAGAATATGCACGCAAGAACCCACACTCAATGGGCGCCTGGAGCTCCGATTCAAAGTCTCACGTATCAACCATGGGACAGAATGATTTCCGTTCAAACGAGCAGTCAGTTACCGTTTCTGATGCAACTACTGTTTCAATTGTTCATACGTCAACTGACGGCACTAAAACAGTTTTAAAAGAAGGTATTGCCCTCCAGGCTGGAGAAATCATGGATTCATCGTTCATGAGTAAGAAGGCATTGGTTGAGTTTTTAGGAAAGGAAGTTGCAGACGCCAAAAAGCAGGGAGTTCTATTCTCTTTGCACATGAAAGCAACGATGATGAAAGTTTCCGACCCAATTATTTTCGGCCATGGAGTAAAGGTTTTCTTTGCGGATGTCTTCAAAAAACATGCAGAGACACTAGAAAAACTTGGAGTGGATGCAAACAACGGTTTTGGCGATTTACTTGCTAAAATCGAGGCTTTACCACCTAACGAAAAAGCTACTATCGAGGCTGATATTCAAGCTTGCTATGAAAATGGTCCTGATCTGGCTATGGTAAATTCCTACAAAGGGATTACCAATTTGCATGTTCCTTCTGATGTGATTATCGATGCATCTATGCCGGCAATGATCAGAACTTCAGGCTGCATGTGGAATAAAGACGACAAAACTCAGGATACAAAAGCTGTTATTCCGGATAGCAGCTATGCTGGAGTGTATCAAACGACCATCGAATTCTGTAAAAAGCATGGTGCATTCGATCCAACAACTATGGGTTCAGTTCCAAATGTTGGTTTAATGGCTCAAAAAGCGGAAGAATACGGCTCACATGATAAAACCTTCGAAGTTTCTGCTGATGGTACCATGAGTGTTGTTGATGCAAATGGTACCGTGTTAATGGAGCATAATGTAGAAGCTGGTGACGTCTGGAGAGCCTGCCAGGTGAAAGATGCACCTGTTCAGGATTGGGTGAAATTGGCTGTTTCGAGAGCACGTGATACCGGGTCACCAGCAGTGTTCTGGTTAGACAAAACTCGTTCGCACGATGCTGAGCTCATCAAAAAAGTGAATGTGTATCTGAAAGATCATGATACAGATGGATTAGAAATTCACATCATGAATCCGGTTGATGCTACTCAATTCTCCCTAGAAAGAATCATCGAAGGAAAAGATACGATTTCCGTTACCGGTAACGTACTTCGTGATTACCTAACTGATCTCTTCCCTATTCTTGAATTAGGTACATCGGCAAAAATGCTTTCCATTGTTCCATTGATGAATGGAGGCGGTTTGTTCGAAACAGGTGCCGGGGGGTCTGCTCCTAAGCACGTTCAACAGTTTGTGAAAGAAAATTACTTACGTTGGGATTCCTTAGGTGAATTTCTGGCATTAGCAGTTTCATTGGAACATCTAGGAAAAACATTTGATAACAACATTGCCAAGATTCTTGGTGAAACACTGGATACAGCTACTTCTAAATTATTAGATGAAAACAAGTCACCTGCTCGTAAACTAGGTCATATCGACAACCGTGGTTCACATTTCTACATTGCGATGTATTGGGCAGAAGCATTGGCAAATCAGACCAAAGATGCAGCACTTGCAAAACGCTTTGCTCCGGTTTACGAAGCCATGAGCTCTAATGAAGAAACCATCAACGGAGACCTACTTGGAGTTCAAGGCAATCCGGTTGAAATCAACGGTTATTTTAAGCCAGAAGCTGCTTTGGTTGATATGGCGATGAGACCAAGCCAAACATTAAATAAAATCTTGGCGGAAGTTTAATTTCATAGCTAAAAACCTCCTATCAAAATCACACCCAGTACATTATTAATGTGCTGGGTTTTATTATTTCCTTCACACTTTCTTCAAACCATTATTGGATCATCCATCTGATTAATTAATCTCAGATAATATCCATGAAGAAAGTCATATTTATCTCTTATCTCATTCTCTTCTTTTCTTTACTAGCTTCTTGTTCACAGAATAAAGACGATGAATTCCAGCCAGAATCCACAACTCCTTCCGTTAAAGTTGATTTAGTTAGAGCCAAACAAATCATAGATACTGGTTGTATTGTTTGCCATTCTGCAACAGCTAGCGAACAAAATAGAATGGCTCCTCCGCTCGAAGGAGTTAAACGGAGATATTTAGAGAAATATCCAAAAATCGAAGATTTTTCATCTGCTATGGTGGATTTTTTGATCGAACCTACCAAAGAAAAAGCCATTATGTTTGGTGCGGTTGAACGCTTTGATGTTATGCTCCCAATGGCTTATTCAGAAACTGATTTAAAGGCAGTTGCTTCCTATATCTATCAATTTGAACTGGATCGACCAGTTTGGTTTGAGGAGCATTATCAAGAGATGCATGGAAATGAATAGCTAATTCACACATTCCTTCACACATTCTTCAAATCATTATAGCAACATACACCTGATGAACTAAAAACCAGGTGATAGCTATGAAGAAAGCAATTATAATTTCTTACCTCATTCTCTTCTTTTTCATTTTGGCTACCTGTGCTCAAAAAATTGATAATGAGTTTCAGGTAGTACCAATCAATTACCAGGAACAAGTTGATCTGGTAAAAGCCAAACAAATAATTGATAATACTTGTTTAAAATGTCATTCGGCGACTGCTAGTATGCAAGATCGTCTGGCTCCGCCCCTTGAAGCTGTAAAGCGTCACTACTTAGCGGAATATCCAGTTCTTGATGATTTTACACATGCCATAGCTACATTTGTCAGCAATCCAACTGATGATAAATCCTTATTACGCGGTGCAGTTCGCAGATTTAATGTGATGCCGGCACAGGAATTTTCAGAAGAAGATCTTGTAGCAGTTGCTACCTATATCTATCAATTTGACCTGGAAAAACCCGATTGGTTCGAAGATCACTTCAATAGTAGACGAGGTGGAAATAGTCACCAGATGAATGGCCAGGGTCAAGGGCAAGGGCAACGTTTGCAAAACGATAAAGAAAACTGTGAATGCGGTTTTTGTACACGAAATGATGGAAATGGTGATCAAAATGGCCAACGGCATCAACATCGAAGAGGTCAGGGTGGAAGTTGATGTCATAACAACTGGATGATGTAGTTTTAGATCGATAGTTTGATAAAAAGTATGAGATATTTAGGGGTTTTATTCATCAGTGCGTTTTTATATCAATGCACAAATAATAGCCAGATTTCGACTCTCACCTACTCTGAAGAGGAACTAATCACATATCGCGAGGAAGGTCTGCAATCTGCGATGGCTACGAAAGCAGCTCTTGGATCCGTTCTGATTCCTACCGTTGCCCAGGAAGGCACAATCGCCGCGCTCAAGTTTTGTAACATCAGTGCGATTCCATTGACAGACAGTATGTCGGTGGACCAAGAACGAAGAATTTACAGGGTATCTGACAAGCCTCGAAATCCTGGCAATCTTGCAAATGAAGTGGAAATGGAATACATCTCATCTGTAAAGGGTAAATTGATTTTAGGTGAAACAGTTACTCCAGCTGTTCATGCTTTAGGTGATCGGGTTATTGGCTACTACCCTATTGTGACCAATCAATTCTGTTTACAATGTCATGGGAATGTTGGTCAGGAGATCAACGAAGAGACATTTACTGTTATTCAGCAATTATATCCTGAAGATAAAGCCATAGGATATGGCGAGGGTGAGATTCGTGGTATTTTTGTTGTTGAAATGAAAGGGAAAAAAGAATGATCATTTTTGCTTGAGTTCCTCATATTCCACCTCAAAATGGAACCAATCATTCATGAGTTTTTTGAGCTCAGAATATAACTCATGGACTTCTTCAATGTCCTCACCATCCAGCTTTACCAGACGAATTCGCTGCTTATCAGAAAGTATAATTTCTAGCGTAAACCACTCCTTGCTAACTAATCCACGCTCAACTAATGCCTGACCTGAATTGAAATTTGAGAATAAAAATTTATCGATTTCATCAAATGGAATAACCCTTCTTCTGATTTTTAAATAGGTAAATATTCGAAGATATCGTGTTAACTGATATCTATCAGAATCAAAGACATATTCATGCCTAGTGAAAAGTTTAATGAGCAAAGAAAATGCAAATATCCATAAGAATACCGCGAAGAAAACGCCCAATAATAAACAGGCAAAAAGAGCCATAAAATCGAGCAATGTGAAACTGTCTTCGACAGTCAAAATTACCTCAGGTTTATTAAAACGTATCTTATATCGCATATAATTGTACCCAGACAAATAAACATAATTCAAATTTGATTCAGTTTTTTATAAAATCCAGATATAATCGAAAATCTAATATTTGGGGTCATGAAGATAGGAATTATTGGTTCAGGAGTAGTTGCAGAAACCCTAGCTCAGGGGTTTTTAAAATTTGGATATGAAACCATGATAAGCTCTCGAAGTGAAGAAAAGAGAGCAATCATGGAAGCTGAAATCGGTAATGGAATTAAAACCGGCGATTTTAATGAAGCTGCAGCTTTTGGGGATACTTTGGTGCTAGCCTTAAAAGGCGCTGTTGCATTAAAAGGACTTAAAGAAATGAATGCCAGTAATCTTGAGGGCAAAATCATGATTGATGCCACGAATCCCATTTCGGATGCGCATCCACCAGAAAATGGAGTGCTGCGATATTTCACAAACCTGGATCGCTCTTTGATGGAAGAATTGCAGGAAGCATTCCCATCCACCAGGTTTGTCAAAGCTTTTAGCATGATTGGCAGTTTGCACATGGTAAATCCGGATTTTGAAGGCGGTCCACCAACTATGTTTATTTGCGGTAATGACGATGAAGCCCGGCACATTGTCACAAATCTGTTGATAGAATTTGGTTTTGAAGTTGAAGATATGGGCGGAGCCGAAGCAGCTCGAGCCATAGAACCACTAGCAATGCTTTGGTGTATCCCGGGCTTCAAAACCGGTAACTGGAATCATGCTTTAAAGCTTATTAAGAAATGAGTGCACGAATAAAAGATGTGGTTCCTCAGCCACCAAAAAGACATTCTAACAAAATTGTGGTTGAAAAGGTTGATGGAGACCAGAGTTTAATCACCTTAAAACCAGCAGGATTTACAGCTTCAACAGCCGGAGTAATGTTTTTCGCACTTTTCTGGAATGGTTTTCTGGTAGTCTGGACAACTATGGCACTAATGGCTTCTGTATTATTTGCCATGTTTTCAATTCCCTTTTGGCTGGTTGGATTAGCGATGCTTGCTGGGATTATTACCAATTTATTTGGTTATCAGGAAATATTGATCCGCAGAAAAAACATGGTTGTTAGGAAGTTCACGGTCGGCTTTAAAATTGAGCACACCATTGACTACAACACTTTGAATTCAATCGAACTAGAAAAGTTTACCAAATACAATAATCGAACAAAAAATAGCTTTAAGCTTGCAGCGTCTGGAGCAAATGATAGCGGGTTAAATTCAAAAACCGTGGCTATCTCTCATTCCAACAAAGAATTGTTTGTAGGTGAGCATTTGAATGAATCAGATAAAGAATGGCTCGTTGAACATCTCAATAATGAGATAGTCCCTTTACTTCGATATGTAAATTAAACCTGTATCACCCCAGTTTTATATTCTTCAATAACCGGGTTCAAATTCGCCACTTCAATCGCTTTTGATATACGCTCACGAGTCTGCATTGGATGAATGATTTCATCAATCCATAATCGAGCAGCCGCATAACGAACATCCGTTTGCTTGTTATATCGATCGGTTATTTCTTTTTGAAGATTTGCCTGTTCTTCCTCACTTAATTCCTGTCCTTTTTTCTTTAAAGCAGCAACCTGAATTTGAGTGAGCGTTTTACCGGCGGAGGCTCCACTCATCACGGCAATGTTCGCTGTTGGCCAGGCATACATAAATCGAGGATCATAAGCGCGACCACACATGGCATAATTTCCGGCGCCATAACTATTACCTACAACAATTGTGATCTTAGGCACTGTAGAATTCGCCATAGCATTCACCATTTTTGCCCCATCTTTGATGATTCCACCATGCTCACTACGTTTTCCAATCATAAAGCCAGTTACATCCTGCAAAAAGATCAGCGGTATTTTCTTTTGATTGCAGTTCATAATAAATCTTGCTGCTTTATCGGCAGAATCGCTGTATATGACACCACCAATCTGCATCTCCCCTGATTTCGTTTTACTAATAGTACGTTGATTTGCTACAATCCCAACACTCCATCCATCAATGCGGGCATACATGGTAATTATCGTGCTTCCATATCCTTTTTTGAATTCAGTTCCGGAACCCTCATCAATAATACAATCCAGCACATCATACATGTTGTATGGTGAAGTCCTGAATTCAGGTAATACTTCAAAAATATCGCTTTGGGGTCTGGTAGGATCTTTTGCTTCTGTACGGTTAAACGCAGCTGTTTCAAAAGGCCCTAGCTTATCTACCAAATCACGGATTGTGGAAATACACTCTTCATCATCTTTCATCTTGTAATCAGTTACACCACTGATTTCAGTGTGAGTGGTTGCTCCACCTAACGTCTCGTTATCAACAGACTCGCCAATGGCTGCTTTAACCAGGTAAGAGCCGGCTAAGAATACGCTTCCTGTTCCATCAACAATAAGAGCTTCATCACTCATAATCGGCAGATATGCACCACCAGCGACACAGCTTCCCATAATGGCAGCAATCTGCGGAATGCCCTTTGCTGAAATCACCGCATTGTTTCTAAACATTCTTCCAAAATGTTCTTTATCAGGAAAAATCTGATCCTGCATGGGTAAATAAACCCCAGCTGAATCCACCAGATAAATCAAAGGAATATGATTTTCGATGGCAATTTCCTGTGCTCTCAAATTCTTTTTTGCTGTGATCGGAAACCAGGCTCCGGCCTTCACTGTCGCGTCGTTTGCTACAATCATGCACTTTCTTCCAGATACTGTTCCAATTCCCGTGATTACCCCACCTGCAGGACATCCTCCCTCCGCTTCATACATTTCGTATCCAGCCCAAAGACCAAGTTCATAAAAAGCGCTTCCATCATCGGTTAATAAAGAAATACGTTCACGAGCAGTTAACTTACCTTTCGAATGCTCTTTTTCGATACGTTTTTCACCACCACCTAATCGAATACCATCTTCCTGTTCTCGAAGATTTTCAATCAAATTTTGTAGCCAATGTGAAGATTTAGATTCCGCCGTTCTACTCATAGTTTAGATGACAATGATTTTATATACTAGTTTCCAACAATTTTACGTTCAAAATAGGAATTATAGATCATCAAATTAGTGTCTTGTACAATCAAGATTTAAAAATTTCTTTTATGCTAAAACGCATTGTATTGTTCTTCGCCTTCAGCCTGCTACTATCAACCATGGCTTTTTCACAACGCCAACGCGTTGATTACATCGATTTAATTAACCGCGCTTCCACCCCACAAATCTTTTTTGATAACATCATTTTACCAACCGAAAGTGGAAAAGCCGAGATGGGAATCATCTTCCGTTTCAACAACGATTTTCTCCCTTACAAAAAAATTACGGCCGATTCTGAACTCGATGCACCCGAAGGTGCCGAATATTTTACCATAGTTCGACTAAACAAAGAAGTATTTAAAGGTCATGCCGATAGAAGGCGACGAAATTCAGATCAGGTTGAAGTCGCTAGTAGAGATATGTGGATCGATACGTTGTACACTTCAACTTTTGAGGACACTGAGTCTAACAAATTGTATGCTTCGGGTTCATTAATGACAGAGCTCGAACCTGGTGAATACAACAATGTGCTGCAGCTAAGTTTAATCGAAAACACAAACGATAGAAACTCAAATCAACGAAATTTCAGAATCCCCGACTGGGAGAATAAACCAACAGGAGAAATTTATTTAATCAAACCGGGTCAACCAGATTTAGCCAATCTTCCGCTAACTAATATTGGCAATAATATTTTCTTTGGGGAAGATTTCAAGTCACTTATACGCATTCCGAATTATTCTGAAGATGAGGAGTACAGTATCAAAGTGCATAGGATGAATGCAGGTCGACGCGATACAACAAAAGGTGAAGAGATTTTCGAATATTCACTCAGTGCTGAGGATATTATCAGTGGAAAGAGACCTCAACTTACAAAAGGTGAAGATCCTTCACTCTCAATGATTGATAGCGAACTTGGGTTCACCTATGCCCTGGTTAATATCCCGCATTCCACTTTTCAAAATGCGGCTTACAGTCTGGAACTGTCATCAAAAGAGAGTGATCGTCCACTGGCAATGAAATTTTTCCGTTCATATTGGCCCGATATGCCTGCGAGTTTATTAAATCTGGATATCGCAATAGATCACCTGAAATTCATTGTGAATGAAGAGCAAATTAAAGAAATGAAAGACGGGTCTTCTGCGGAAAAAGAGCAAAAACTCAGATCATTCTGGGATGGTCGCGATCCAAGTCCGGGCACAGTATACAATGAGCTGATGGCAGAGTACTATCGCCGAATTGATTATGCCTTCCGTGAATTTAGCAATCGAGGTAACTTTGCAGGACATGAAAGTGATCAGGGTAAAGTCTACATCAATTTTGGGCCACCTGATACCGTCGATCGTCAATTCCCAACAAACGGCGAAGTCATCGAAATATGGAAATATGGTGACAAGAGCTTCGTTTTTGAGAGAACTACAGGGTTTGGTGATTTTAAATTAATCGGTACAGAATAGCTCTTCCACTTACTTGCTTTTGATCGTAACTTAAACGAAAAAGTTAATGACCCCAAAGCTCGTATTTAGTATTGGCGACATCAACGGGATTGGACCCGAAGTGATCTTAAAATCTCTGCTCAATCACAATTATGCACACTTTGTACCAATCATTATATCACCATTTGAAGTAGCCGGATACTATTCTGATACCCTGCAAATCTCTCTAGATTTCAACTATTGCCGAAATTTTGAAGATATCTCGCTAGGCAAAATTAATGTTTTTTGGGATGATACTTTTACAGGAGATATCGAACCCGGAGCTCTAACCGCTTCGAGTGGAGCTGTTGCAATGGCATCCATAGAAAAATGCATTAATCTGGTCAAAAATGGCGATGCCCATGCTATGGTAACTGGTCCAATTTCTAAAGAATCCGTGAATTTAGCGGGTTATTTTATTCCCGGTCATACTGAGTTTCTTGCCGAACAAACAGGTGTTGATGAAGTTTTAATGATGTTGGTGAATGAAAACCTAAGAGTTGCATTAGTAACTGCTCATGTCCCAATCTCAGAGGTGTCGACATCTCTTTCTGAAGACCTGATCACCCAAAAAGTTCAACTGCTCAATCATAGTTTGAAATTTGATTTTGGATTAGAAACACCAAAAATCGCGGTACTTGGTCTTAATCCACATGCCGGTGAAGGTGGCGTGATTGGAAAGGAAGAAATTGATGTGATTGATCCAGCCATTCAACATGCGCGCGATATCGGTATTCAATTAGAAGGTCCTTTCCCTGCGGATGGTTTCTTTGGTCATCAATTGTTCAATCAATACGATGCAATACTAGCTATGTATCACGATCAGGGACTAGCCCCTTTTAAGCTCCTTTCGTTTGGAAAAGGGGTAAACTTCACAGCGGGACTTCCTATCATTCGAACCAGTCCAGACCATGGAACGGCTTTCAATATTGCAGGCAAAAACCTGGCAAATCCATCATCTTTTAAACAAGCCTCTGATTTAGCGATTCAACTGGTTCACCAACGTTATGGACTCTAATTCTTCGCCGATTTATTCCAGGCTTGCAGAGCTTTATGATACACTGATGGGCGATGTTGATTACGAGTCATGGGCCGATTATATCGACGAAATAATGCAAACTCATCATGCAGACCCCATTGAAGTAATGGAAGTAGCATGTGGCACCGGCTCCGTTGTACTTTCGCTGGCTGAACTCGAATGTTATAGATTAACGGGTACCGACCTCTCTCCTGCTATGATTGAAGTAGCAAGGCGGAAAGCTTCAGAATTAGACATACATGTTCATTTTGAACCGGCAGCATTTTCGGAGTTGAATTTCGATTCTCAATTTGATTGTGTCTATGCCGTTTTTGATAGCATTAATTACTTACATGAAGAACGTGAAATCATCGAAGCATTGAACGCTATTCATCGAACACTAAAAAAAGAAGGACTTTTTATTTTTGATTTCTCAACTCCAAAAAATTCACTCGAATCGGTAGATCATTTAAATGAAGCGGAAGGTGAACGTGGAAATCTTCGCTTTTTCAGAAAGAGCTGGTATCAAACTGAAGAGAAAGTTCACTACAATGAGTTCGAAATAGAGGAACTTGATCCCAAATCAAAAAAAGTAATCGGAACGTGGTACGAAATGCATCGACAACGTGCATATACTTTATCAGAAATGTTGTCAATTTTGGAACAAACACCCTATCATCTGGTGGCAAAATACGATGGCTTCGATTTGATTGAAGCTGATGAAAACAGTGCACGCGTAACTATTGTTCTTCGATGTCAGAAAACACAGTAATTGAACTAAGTAATATTTCCCTCAGCTATGAAAACCGGCAGGTTTTATCTGGTGTTAACTTTAAGCTTAGAAATGGGGAATTCAGCTATTTAATCGGTCCAACCGGTATCGGTAAAAGTTCAATTTTGAAGATGCTATATCGTGATGTTGTACCAGATTCTGGAACCGTTCGAGTAACAGATATGCCTGTGAATAAGCTAAGTATGCGGCAGGTTCCAATTCTTCGAAGAAAGCTTGGTATTGTATTTCAGGACTTTCAACTACTTCAGGACCGTGATGTGTACGAAAACGTTGCATTTGCCCTTCAGGTGACTGGAGAGAAACCTAAATTTATCAAGCAACGTGTGTTAGAAGTCTTGAGTTTAGTTGGATTAAGTCATCGCCGAAAGAATATGCCGAGTGACCTTTCCGGAGGTGAACAACAGCGCGTGGTTATTGCCAGAGCTCTTGCGAACGAACCTAGAATTCTTCTAGCCGATGAACCAACTGGTAACCTAGATCCGAAGGCTACTAAGAACATCATGGAAATCCTAAAAGTGATCAACAATCGTGGTACTGCCGTACTTATGATCACTCACGATTACTCCATCGTGAAGCGATATCCTTATCGTACAGTGCGGATTATTGATGGCAAGGTGCAGGATTTAGCATGGAAAGGCGATAAACTAGTACCCATCATGTCTCCTGCCTGATTCTTCCTATATTCATCGTGTGATGAATACTTCGGCCCATACACAGCAAATTCGGAATTATGCCCTCTCAATTGGCTTTGACGCCTGTGGATTTGCACAAGCTCGCGAACTAACAGAGGATGCCCAAAGACTTGAAAAGTGGTTGAAAGAAGATCGTCAAGGTACCATGGATTGGATGGGTCGAAATTTTGAAAAACGTATTGATCCTACGGTGTTGGTTCCCGGAGCTAAAACGGTGGTTTCACTCTTGGCAAGTTATCATCATCCCTCCCATAATGATCAAATCGGGATTTTGGATAAACCACTGATTGCCAAATATGCTCAGGGCCGGGACTATCACAAAGTGTTGAAGAAAAAACTGCAAGAGCTATTCAATTTTACAGCTGATTTAGTCGGTGGGCTTGAAGGACGAGTATTTGTGGATTCAGCTCCGGTGCTCGATAAAGCATGGGCGGTTCAAGCCGGACTAGGATGGGTGGGCAAAAACTCTAATATCCTGAATAAAAATTTGGGCTCATGGTTCTTCATTGCCGAGATGATTATTGATCTAAAATTAGAGTACGATTCACCAACTACCGATCATTGTGGAACTTGCACCCGCTGCATTGAAGCCTGTCCAACGGATGCGATTTATGAACCTTACAAAGTTGATGCGACCAAATGCATTTCTTATCTCACTATTGAACATAAAGATGAAATTAAAAAGAAATATCACACCGATATACAGAATTGGGTATTTGGATGTGATATTTGTCAGGATGTGTGTCCCTGGAACAGCAAAGCGAAGTTAACTCAGCTCATCGACTTCTACCCTCGCCAAAATGTGCTGGATGCTTCGTATAATCATTTCGAAGAGTTAAATGAAGAGTCCTTTGATGATTTATTCGCTGGTTCTGCTGTAAGAAGAACGAAGTGGGCAGGTTTCGAGAGGAATTTGGGGATTTTTTTGAATAATGACAGACGACGGATGACTGAGGAGGATCCATTCAAACTACCCGAAATCAATTAATAGTTATACCGCACTCGGTGCGGGATCAGGGTTAGTTCATCATTTATTCAATGTTATCCAAACTTAAGATGTTAAGCTTATCTTAGCGTACGAGCACAATAAATTCAAAATTCTATCCCAACTAATACGAATATTTGCTCCGAGTCTGGATTTAAAATTACGCTGGTTGTTATAGGAATCGAAAATGTATCATTAATTTTTAACTCGTCATTTTTTGAAATACCTATATTAATGATTTGAAAATTAGAGTCTAAGGTATGCCAGCCATTTCCCGCGCCAAGAAAAAAAGTAAGCTCTTGATCTGAGTAACTCCCTTCAAAATATACATCATCACCAACTGAGCTTTGTCCTGCAAAGATATAGTATCCGCTGATGTTCCATTTTTTGAAATGATATTGCGTTCCTAATTCAATAGCATGGCTTAAGTCCGAGAAATAAGACGTACCCGGTAAATAATAATCTGTAATAATTATTGAAAAATTGTCGGCAAATGAATAAGAAGCAAATGTATTTACTTCCTGAAAACCATCAATTCCCTGTGAGCCCCAAAATCCTGCTGACACTTTAGAGCTTGAATATTCTAAATTGGGTTGAATTGAGATTCCAGAAAATGAAACACCACGCCAAACATATGTACTTACCAAATCAAAATTAGTTTGTACTTGAGTTTGAGCTATCGCTAATGGAGACAGCGAAGCAAAAAATACGGCAACAGAAATTATATGCTTTAGTTTAGTCATTTGCGGATACCATATATTTAAGTGTGCTAATAGTAGCATTTATGGTTTCGCTTTCGGCATACATTTCCTGAGCTGTAGCAGTTAGTTGTTGGGCAGATGCAGCATTCTCTTGTACAACTTGTTCCGACTCAATTACTCCAAGCGATACTTGCTCTGTGCTTCTAGCCTGATCTTCAACCGACAGGGCTTGTTCATTTAGCTTTACTTGTATTTTAGAGGAGTGATTGCTGATATTCTCGAACCACTGCTGGTAGATATCTAACGTTTGTTCTCCATCATTAGCTGCACTAACAGAACCTGCGATAATCGTCTCTGTTTCATTAGCAGCTTCAGAAGCTCGTTTTGCTAAACTTCTAACTTCTTCGGCTACAACTGCAAAACCTGAACCAGCATCGCCCGCTCTCGCAGCCTCTACTGCTGCATTTAGTGCCAATAAATTGGTTTGAAAGGCAATCTCATTGATTCTGTTGATAATTGTCTGGGATTCAGAAGCCCCATCTTTCATTCTGTAGAAAGAATTTTTTAATTGCTCTAAAGTTTCTGTACCCTGGCTTGAGATTGCAGCTAGTTCAACAGCGCTTTGTAAAGCATTTTCACTTAATAGTGCATTTCTTTTTGCTTGAGAGCTTATTTCACTTGCTGAAGCGGAGATTTGTTCAAAAGTTGAGGCTTGTTCTGATGCACCTGTGGCCAATTTTTCTGAATTCCCTGTAAGCTGCGAAGAGAATACAGAATATTTCTCAACGCTTTTGGCAAATACATCTACTGCAGCTTTAATTGGTTTTGCAATACGATTGGTAGTATAGAATGCAACTGCAATCATTAGCCCTATTAACAGGACTAAACCTAAATATGCAATATTCATAAATCGATTAAAGCTAGCGAATGCTTCCTTAGTTGTTTTCTCGCTTATTATGGCCCACTTTTGTCCATGAATTTGTACTGACGCATAAGCTGATATTACACGGTCGCCCAAATAGGATTCTATAATATGCGAACCTTCTTTGTTTAATTGAGCCAGTTGTACACTTTTACTTTGAGCAATAGGTAAAGTATTTCTAGAAATAAATGAGGCTTCAACGGTCGAATTTTCTATATCTCTAAAGCTATTGGATCTCAATTTTTGATCTTCACCGACAATGTAAGTCTCGCCTGTTTCTCCCTGGCCAGAGCGAGAATTTACAATCTCAGTAATTCTGTCTAATGGCATTTGAAAAGCAAGTACGCCTACAATTTCGTCATCAGAATAGATTGGGGACGACATAAATGAAGCCGGTGCACCATAAGAAGGTTCGTACGGTCTATAATCAATAAACGCTGATTCTCCTTTTGGCAGTTCTAAAGCATTAATAAATGCTTCAGCTAACCCTGAATTCGAATATTCTCCTTCGATCATATTCGTTGCAAAATCTAATTCCTTGAATACCGAATAAATAAGATCTCCAGAACTGTTAAATAAGAATATATCGTAGTATTCGAACGAATTCTGCGTGTTATAATAAAACGGGTGATACCTTTGATGTAGTTCTGAGTAGAAACTTCCATCTTCTGCTGTAAACATTAAATGCTTTGAACCAATTGGGTTAGGATTTTTTTCTATGTAGACATTCTTTAAATAATCCTCCGGTGATTCTTGGAGCTCTACTTTAAGATCATTCCAGGCCGAATCGAAATCAACAATTGATTGGGAAACTGCAGTATTTGTACTGAGAGTTGTTAAATGGTTGTTGATAGTTTCAAAATATTCTTCCACTTGATTGGCTTTCAAATCTCTGATGGATACAAGACTATCTTGAATATTTTTTTCTATAAGACTTGAAACAGAAAAAAAGGTGGCTACTAATAAAAATAGTACAGGAATGATACCAATTGATAATGAGGTGAACAGCAACCTATTTTTCAATGAACGTGTTTTATTCGACATTGTCCTTCTATAAATATTGATGTTTGAAGGATTATCGCACTAACCTTAATATTCGTTAGTATTTTTGAAACTGAAAAGATTAGAATATTATAATATTTCTTCTCTTTACCCGATTACATAGGAAAAAATAGTTCATCAAAGAGATGCTTTAGAACCTTATAATTCTATTAATATGCACTCTAGAATTAGATTAAACCTATTATTTGATTTCCAAATTACAGAATTCAATCTTCTACTTGTTCTATCTGTCTTGCCAAAATTTTTCTACGCAAATTATTCTATATGCATTTTTTTGCCAAATAAATGCAGATTTCTGCCAACTATATACTGCAACAGAATTATATAATCAAAAAAATCAGTCTAATTTCTTTTGTACATATTGAGCAATGCATAATATCTAACTCAATATTCTAATCAATCTTAAAACTTATCCTTCTTATCAATTAAGGCCTTATATAGAAGCTCTCGTGCTCGGAAGATATGCGCTTTTACAGTACCTAGAGGAAGATCCAGTTCTACCGCAATTTCATCGTAGCTGAGTTCTTCCATGTGCCGCATCTGTATCACTTTCCGATATTTCTCAGGCAGATTGTGAATGGCATCCTGAACAATCGCTTTCCGCTCGCTTTTTATGATAGGTGCATCCGTTGCAAATGAAGTATCAGGAAGTTGAACTTCCATTTCACCGTCTTTTGTCTTTATCGGATCGCTGATAGAAAATGTCTGAAGCTTTTTCTTTCTCAGGTAATCAATCGTGTGATTCGTAGCAATTCGATACAACCAGGTAGAAAATGCGTATTCGTTGCTATAACTTCCGAGATTCTTAAATGCCTTGATGAATACTTCCTGCACCAAATCCTCGACCATTTCCTGTTCCTTAATCATCTTTCGGATGTGGAAATAAATCGGACGATCATATTTATCAACTAGCTTCTTGTAAGAATCCTCTCTCCCTCTCAGAGCCTCAGCGACGAGTTTATCGTCCTCGATACTGCTTGGAGATGCATTCTCGCGGGGTGAGTAATTTGTAGTTGATTCGGTGTTATCCTGCATTAACGGGAAAAAATTAGTCGCCTAAAATACAAAGCTTGGCATTAATGAAAATCTGAAATTTCAATCTTTTTCACTCATTAAAAGAGCTCCATGTCGAATGCCGCCGGTGGAAACTACGATTTCAGACAGTTTATAGTATTTCAAAAATCCTTCCAAAATCAGTAAACCTGCCAAAAAGATATCTTCCCTGCCTTTCATTACTTCAGGGCTCAATTCTAAAAGCTGATCATGAGTGTGTAAACTAAATATCTCAATGCTTTTTGATAATGCTTCCGTATCAATCACCATACCATTGAAAAGATCATAATCCGCAACATTAACCTGCATATTTATGGCTGCTAACGATGTCATTGTACCTGCCACTCCAATTGCTTTCAAATTTCTTGGCAGTCTAAGTTTGTTCTTCGCAAGTAATTCCTGAACAGCTTCTCGACAATGATAAATTTCTTCCTGATAAGGGGGATTATGGATCAAGTAACGCTCGGTAAATCGCACACAGCCCATGTCAATCGAAGTAAATCGTTTTAGATCGCTTCCTTTACCTGATGCAATTTCAGTGCTTCCTCCACCTATATCTAGAACAATGAATGCATCATTTCTCGATTCATCTAGTGTTGCAAGTGCACCGGCATAAGTAAATCGTGCTTCCTCATCACCGGTTAAAAGTCTCACATCAACGCCAATCTCTTCCTTTACTAGTGTGAGAAATTCCTCTCGATTTTCTGCATCTCGAACGGCACTCGTTGCTGTGATAATAATTTGCTCACATGCAGGATAATCTTCGTCAATAATCGATTTATACTCTTTCAATTCAGTTAGTACACGGCCAACACTATCGGAATGGAGCTTTCGATTAGCATCAACACCTTTCCCTAATCGAGGCATTCTATATTCTTCTCGAATTACACTCAACGCTCCATCTTTGGTCTCCCCGATAAGTAAAAGGACGGTATTCGTCCCTATATCGATCGCGGCTTTCATTTCCTCAACAACATTGCGATCCATTCTTCTTGCTGGCGCGTAGAAACGTGGATCATAAGTTCATGATTGATCACAGCCAGCATTTTTGCCTCGTCCTCAGCAAGCAGTCCTGAAAGCAGCATTTTGCCACCCGGTCTCAGGTGTTTGTTTAGATGAGGAACAAGTTCGAGCAATGCATTTCTATTAATGTTTGCCAAAATCACATCATATTGTACACTCTCAGGTATCGTCTCTATAGAACCTAGTTTCACTTCCAGATCTTCAATATGATTCAACACCATATTTTCCTGAGCGTTATCCTCACTCCATTCATCTATATCAAAACCAAAGGCAGAAGAAGCACCCAATTTCAGTGCAGCTATTGCAAGAATTCCAGTTCCGGTACCTGCATCAAGTACAGTTTCCTCGTGTTTGATGACTTCTGGCAGCCATTCGAGTATCAAACGAGTTGTAGCATGATAACCGGTACCAAAAGCCATTTTTGGATCAATAATCAACTCGATGTGATCTTCATCCTCAAACTTTGCTCCCCAGGTTGGACGCACATAAAACTTTCCAATTGTTTGTGGTTTTATGCTTTGCTCCCACGTTTGATTCCAATTCTGAGGCTGAATAATTTCTTCAGAGAGAATTTTAGAATCGCCACCATAATGAAATAAAATTCTCTCAATTTCTTCTCTTTTGTAGTCATCAAAGTCTTTGGCTGGGATAGATGCAATGAGGATATCTTCACC
Source organism: Balneolaceae bacterium (assembly GCA_965229525.1). GTDB lineage: Bacteria > Bacteroidota > Rhodothermia > Balneolales > Balneolaceae > HXMU1420-13. The sequence goes on along the minus strand of OZ245886.1, from coordinate 3,237,307 downwards.
CTCTTCTTCAAATCCCTCGAAATCCATATCAAAAAGTTCCGCAATTAATAGTTCCTGAAATTCGTCGGTTATTGATATGGTAAGTCGAATGTAATCCATTAGATGCGATTGTAAATTAGTTCCAGTAACACTTCACCCACTTGCTGCAAGGTCTCTTTCCCAATGATTGGCATATCATCGCGATGTGTATGCCAATAGTCTCCGAAAATAATATTCCCATCATCGCCTCTAGTATGGTTTATGATGTTTATCGTGGGAATATCGGTGTATTGGTTTACAATGTAATGATCATCTAAAACACCTGCTCCAACTTCGTTCGGAAATCTTTCACCGAAACCTTTTTCTGCCGCAATATTCCAAAGTTCATCCACCAAATTTGGAGCATAACCGGTAGAATATTCTTCTTTTGGAAAAATAGCGGTTTCTGCACCCACCATATCAAGTAAAATGCCAAACCGAGGTGAATATCCCGGTACCGGTGGATTCTGTGACCAATATCTTGATCCTAGAAAATAATTTGCTAAATCTCCCTGAACACCATAATCCTCACCGTCAAATAAAACGATATCAACACCAATTGGTGGGGTGTTTTCAGAAAATATTCGGGCAAGTTCAACTAACACCCCAACACCAGAGCCTCCATCGTCGGCTCCCGGGATAAAATCTGCTGTACGTGAAGTATCCATATCTGCACGTGGACGTGTATCCCAATGAGCAAAAAGTACAATTCGATCCGCTGCCATTGGATTAAATGCTGCGATGATATTCGCCATTTGCAAATCATTCCCGGAATATGCCGGTGAAGTAAATTCCTGGGCAAATACCATCTGTTCTCCTGCGTATTGTCTGAATTTCCTTTCGAGATACTTTCGTGTCTCGACATGCCCATAGGTATTTGGAACTCTTGGTCCAAAATTTACCTGAGCTTCGATATAAGAGTAGGCTGAATCTGAATTAAATTCCGGAACCGCCCTACCTTTATCAGAAAATTGCAATCCATGTTGAGTCTGTTCATCAGAACATGAAATCTGAATTATTAAAAGAGCTATGAGTAGTAATTTAGTTTTCATCACGATGCACCATTTGGGCTGAAGATTGAGCGACGGGAAGTACAATTGAATCGAGAATGTTTACATGCTCAGGGCGGTTAGCAACGAAAGCCACAATCTCGGCAATGTCGAAGGCTGTTAGTGGTTCCATTCCTTTGTAGACAGAACCGGCACGATCATCATCCCCAGAAAAACGAACGTTTGAAAATTCGGTTTCTACAAGACCTGGTGATACCATACTTACTCTAACTTTGGAGCCGTGCACATCTTTTTTTGTAGATTCGGTAATCGCCTTAACTGCATGCTTAGTAGCACTATATACAGAACCACCAGGATATGTTTCATGCCCGGCAGTGGATCCAATATTGATGATATGCCCTCTATTTCTTTCGATCATTTTAGGCAGAAAAAACCGGGTCATTGACAATAAACCTTTTATATTCGTATCGATCATGGTATCCCAATCTTCAAAACTCGCTGATTGTATTGTATCTAAACCTCGAGCCAATCCAGCATTATTAACAAGGATATCAATGTCTAAATCATTAACTGCTTTTGAGAAATCTTCAACAGAATCACGATTACGAACATCAAAAGAATACGGAAGTACTTTAACGTTATACTTCGCACTTAGATTTTCGCTCAACTCGACAAGTCGGTTTTCCCTTCTTCCCGTAATTATAAGTGTACAACCCAGCTCTGCAAATTGCTCAGCTATAGCTTTACCAATTCCGGATGTAGCACCAGTAACAAGTGCGGTTTTTCCTTTTAGTCGATTCATTTTATTGAGTTAAAAATATTGGTTCTAAGAACTCAAAATTAGCGGAGTAACTCAACCAAACGACCGGCATTAATAATCTTTTCTTCCTGAAATAAATCACCCAAAAATTGAATCCCAACTGGCAATCCATTTTCATGAGTACCTGCCGGAACACTAATTCCGCAAATTCCTGCTAAGTTTGCAGTAATTGTATAGGCATCGTTTAAATACATTTGCAATGGATCATTGATCTCTGATCCAATATCAAAAGCTGTTGTTGGTGCAGTTGGGCAGGCAATTACATCTACTTTCTTAAATGCTTCTTTGTAATCTTTTTGGATAAGTCGACGCACTTTTTGAGCTTTTCCATAATAAGCATCATAATAACCGGCACTCAAAACATATGTACCGAGCATGATTCGACGCTTTACTTCAGGGCCAAATCCTTCTGTGCGAGATTTTTTATATAAACGCGTAAGTGCAGAGTCAAGTTGAGAAAGTTCCTTTTCTAATGCCGGGAAATCGGCCTCATTAGCAGATTTCATTCTGGATTTAATTTCAGCTTCTTCAGCTTTGATTTCATCCAGAACTATATTTTTATCTGCTCGATGACCATATCGAATGCCATCAAAACGCGCAAGATTACTAGAAGCCTCGGCCGTTGCTAGAATATAGTAGGTGGCTAATCCGAATTTAGTATGTGGAAGATGGATCGGAACAATCTCCGCTCCATTATCTTCCAATTTCTTAATTGTTGATTCAACAATCTGTCTCACACCTTCATCCAGTCCCTCACCAAAAAACTCTTCTGGAACACCTATTTTGATATTGTTAGAAGGCTTTTCAGCTGCAGCCACGTAATCAGCAACAGCAACCTGAGCAGACGTATTATCGCGCTCATCAAAACCGGCGATTGCATGAAGTACTGAAGCAGCATCATGAACTGTATGCGCGAGTGGTCCGATTGAATCAAAAGATGATGCGAAAGCTACCAGTCCATATCTAGATACTCGACCATAAGTAGGTTTAATCCCTACCACTCCACAATACGATGCAGGTTGTCGGATCGAACCACCTGTATCTGAGCCTAAGGTTGCGTTTGAAAGATCACCTGCAACAGCTGCTGCGCTACCACCTGATGATCCACCAGTAACTTTAGTCGTATCAACTGGGTTTCGGGCAGCACCATAACTACTGTATTCATTGGTCGAACCCATGGCAAATTCATCCATATTTAATCGCCCAATAAGAATAGCGTCTTCGGCTTTTAGTCGTTCAATTACAGTTGCATCGTATACACTTTCGAATCCTGCAAGAATATCAGACGCACAAGTAGTAGGCTTCCCTTTCTCACAAATCACATCTTTAATACCCATAATGGCGCCCAATAGTTTTCCATGGGTACCGGATTTTACTTTTTCTTGAATTCTTTTTGCCTGTGCTAAGGCATCATTTTTATCCTGAAAAACAAAGGCATTAATTTCCTCATTCTTGGCAGATATTTGCTCAAAATAGTGCTGTACAAGATGTGTTAATGAAAGAGATCCATCCAGAATTGCAGCTCTGGCTTCTTGAATAGTATGTGGAATCAACGGTCTGGCTAGCTTATTTGGTTGTTTTTTTCTCGTCGGTGTTTATTGCGTCCTCTATATCTTTTGAGCTCTCCTCAATCTCTTTTTTGATGTCTTTTGAGGCTTGTCTAAACTCTTTAATACCTTGTCCCAGACCTCTTGCTAATTCGGGTATACGCTTTGCGCCAAAGAAAACAAGAATAACAATTGCGATAAGAATGATTTCTGTTGGGCCTAATGCATTAAACATATAATAAACCTGTTTGGAAATTGTTGATGTATTTGTGCTAAGATAGCAATATTTTCGGCACGATTTTTACAAGAAAAAAATTCAACCAATACTTGAATTTTACAATGTTCAAGTGTTTAATACATCGAATCGGAAAAAAATTTAGAATACTAGTAAGGTACACACTATGATTTGGACTGTAGAATTAGCTGCAGCTTTAGACGAAGCACCCTTTCCAGCTAGCAGAGAAGAGCTTATAGAGTGGGCAGAACGGAATGGATTACCCACACAGGTAATTGTTAATTTGGAAGAGCTCGAAGAAATTGACGAAGGTGAAAACACCATTTATGAGAGTATAGAAGACATTTGGCCTGACTATATCCGCAAAGAAGACTTCTTCCATAACGAAGAAGATGAAGGTTTCGACTACGACGACGTTTAAGTCTGACTTATTCTTTCCCTCAATATTTGGGCAACCCATAGCAATTTTGTTCAACAAATTATCTAGCTGCTTATTTGGTGTTGTTCTGGCAGCGTTCCTTTTAATTCCCCTCTCTTATACTGATGCGTTTGCTCAAATTGAAACTCTCGAGCAAACGCAAACGGATGATGTTGTGCGGCGAGTTCGATTCTCAGGAAATCGATTTGTAAAGGATCGTACACTCGAAAATTTGGTTAGAACGAAAACAAATCGGGAATTTCTTGGTATTCCACGTTTTACGCCATGGTATTTTTTTAATAGGGTGAGTAATGGTCGATTTGGGGAATCACCTTCGTTATTAAACCGGGAAGTTGTATCTAATGATATGGAGCGAATAAGCCTATATTATCAATCATTAGGGTATCGTGAGGTACATGTAGATACAACCATAGTTGAGTATCGGCAAGATAAAATTGAAGTCTCGTTTATTATCAGAGAAGGAAATCCATCAAGAATTGAAACGATCACCTATTCAGGCTTCCCATTTCGGGATGACCCTGAGCGGAGAAGACGGTTTTTTATACAAAGCGACTTAACTGGACTTGGTCTCGACGATAGCACATTCAGTGTGAATAGACAGTTTAAATCAGAAGATTTACGCGATGAACAGTTAAGAATTATCAGCTTTCTACGAAATAATGGGTTTGCATCTGTAGAACGGGATTCTGTAATTGCATTTGTACGACCAGATTCTACCAATCCATTGAATTTGCATGTGCTTTATCAGGTTAATCCCGGGCAAACATATCGTTTTGGAGACATTCGTGTACGATTAGCCGACCCATTCCCACCTGATATTTATACTGAAACACGGGTTATACCATCGGATATCCCCAATCAAGATTCATTGTCTCTTTTTTTAGAAAAAGAAGCGGAGATGGATACAAGATTTAGTCTATTAAGCGACCAAATACTGTATAAACCAGGAAGTACTTATAATGAAGAGCTGTATTTAGAAACAGTAAAAGAGTTTCAAAACCTCGGGAATTTGTACATCCGTAGATTTGGCCAATCAGAAAACAGTGTTCGCCCTGATTTTTCAAGATCAGAAATTCCTACTTTTTTCGATTTAGAGACACTAACAAAACATAATATCAGTACCGAATTTTTCGGGATGAGGCGTTATGGCTTTGGTACAGGTATAGGGGTGGATTACACAAATAACAACGTTTTTGGAAAAGCAGAACAGTTGACGGTTAGTGCTAATTCGAGTTTCGAGTTCGTTACCTCCTCTACCTTAGAGGATATTGCACCCAGCGATACAGTTCAATCATCTCTATTTAGGAGTTATGAACTTCGAACAGAATATTCTGTACCACGAATTGCATTTCCTTTTGCCTTCCTGGATAACCGACCATTTTTTACGAGTGGAATTACTCGTTATGGATTAGCATACAGTAGATCTGATCAATTATTTTTTGATATCAACTCAGATGTCAGATTCAATTTCAGGTACGAAGTTCAACATAATAACCGACTCTCATCATTCTTCGATTTAATTGAATTAGACATTGTAGACACAAACCCTTCAGATGAATTCAAACGAAGCTTAGAAGAAGACTTTGGAACCGGTTCATTAGAATTGGATCGAATTTTGTTAGACTTCGAAAATCAGGTTTCTTCCATTATCAGGTATACACTTCGAAGCCAAAATACGGATCCTATAAAACGAAATTTTGGGTATTTCAGTGAATACTCAATATCTGCAGGTGGCAACATTCCTTATGCCATTGATCGCTTCTTTGTAACTCCCGGTACTGTTGAAGGGGAACTTCCCACATTATTCAAGCTGAGCGAAAATCAACTTTTCTACAGCCGGTTTGTTACACTAACAGCTGATTATCGTCGATACTATTCACTGTCAGGTTCTTCTGTATTCGGATGGCGAATGTTCGGTGGACTTGCTCACCCTTATGGTAAAAGTACTTCCATCCCGCTAAATCGAAGATTTTTTGCCGGTGGTAGTAACGATATTAGAGGTTGGGGGCCTTTTCAGTTAGGCCCTGGAACCATTGCAAATGATGATGTAACCATAAACGGAGGCGAAATTAAACTAGCAGCTTTTTCCGAAGTTAGACAGGTTTTTATTCGTGATTTACTTAGTGCCGATTGGATTGCTGCATGGTATGTAGATGCAGGAAATATCTGGTATGGCCCACGAAATGATTTCGTAAATGAAGAGAATCAGGATCAACTTGAACAAGGTCGATTTAAATTCAACGATTTTTATAATCAAATTGCTGTAGGTTCTGGGATTGGGCTTCGACTCGACTGGGATTTTCTAGTCGTTAGATTTGATTTTACAATTCGTGCTCATGATCTTGAGCGAGGATGGTTCAACTTTACTGATGAAAGATTTTCTCGAGATGATATTTATTTTAGTTTTGGAATCGGTCACTCCTTCTAGTTAGAATTAATGCAAATGAAAGACAAATTGAAGCGTTTAAGAAATCAAGCTAGTATCGTATTTAAGTCGAAGTTTTTGAAAAATTTTACTCCTGCCGAACGATACGAGTTTCTTCAGCTTTGCCATAGAAGATCCTATAAGCAAGGCGAATATGTGTTTTACAGAAATGATCCAGGAACCGGAATGTATTTTATAGAGGATGGTCAGGTTGAATTAACGTTTTCGGTGAACGATCAGGATGAAACAGAAAGCGATGGCTTCATTTTAGAAAGTTCCGACAGCTTTGGTGCATTATCTATTGGCTATAACCTCCGCAGAAAATCATCCGCGAGATGTGTTAACGACACTACGCTACTAGGGTTTTTTAAACCCGATTTTGAAGTGTTAATGGAAAGACATCCGGCTATAGCCGTAAAATTTCTTCAAACGTTAACTAACATTGCCTTGCGACAGCTTGAACGAGCTCAAATTAAAATTGAGGAACTTAGCGATGCTCATACCGCAGTTAAAATTGAGTTTGATGCTTATTACGAACCTGAAAAAAGCGAATGAATCAACCCACCAGCCTTAAAAAAGGTGCTGAAATTACCGTAGAAATTGAAGGTGCTGCTTTTAAAGGAAAAGGTGTTGCCAAAGTTGACGGTCTTGCGATTTTTGTCCCCGGAACAATGCCAGGTGATGTGGTTAAAGCGCGCATCATTAAACGTCGCAAAAGTTATAGAGAAGCGAAAATTCTGGAGCTTCTTAAACCCAGCAAAGACCGGATCAGACCGAAATGCCAACATGCGAATGTTTGTGGTGGTTGTAGTTGGCAGCATGTTCCCTATTCCAAACAATTAGAGTTTAAAACGCAACAGGTTAGCGATCATATTCGAAGAATTGCTGGTCTGGAAACTCCTGTTTTACCCGCAATAGGATCTGATAATGAATTCTATTATCGAAATAAAATGGAATACAGTATTAGTAGTAAACGCTGGTTAACAGAAGAAGAAATTCGAAGTAAAGACTTTGTCGATGATACTACTTTTGCGGCCGGACTTCATGCCCCCGGTAGGTTTGATAAAATACTCAATCTAAATGAATGCCATCTTCAAAAAAAGGAATCATTCGAAATACTTCAATTTGTAAAGAACTATTGTATCAAACATGGCATTGAACCATTCAAGGTTTTTGAAAAAGAAGGTTATTTACGTCATGTAATGATCCGTACCTCCTATCACACAGATGACTTCATGGTAAATCTTGTCACATTTAGAGACGAACCGGAAACAATCAAAAAACTTTCAGATACATTAGCTGATGCCTTCCCCATTATCACTACCATTGTGAACAATGTAAACGATCAACATAATCCTACAGCAATTGGCAGATACGAGCATGTGATTTATGGACCAGGTTACATTCGTGATAAAATTGGTGACTTTGAGTTTAAAATACACCCAAATGCTTTTTTTCAAACCAATACAGTTCAGGCCGAACGATTATATGAAGTAGCGCGTGAGTTCGCAGATTTAAAAGACGGTGATGTAGTTTACGATCTGTATTGTGGAGTTGGGACTCTAAGCCTATACATGAGCCAAAAGGCAAGTAAAGTGCTTGGAATTGAACTAGTTGATGTAGCGGTTGAAAATGCAAAATTCAATGCAACTATCAACAAAGTTGAAAATGTTTCTTTTGTTCGTGGAGATATGAAAGATGTTTTCACTCCTGAAATGGTGGCTCAATTTGGAGCTCCGGATGTTTTAATTACAGATCCACCACGTGCTGGCATGCATCCTGATGTTGTTCAGCGTTTATGCGAGCTGAAAGTTCCTAAAATGGTATACGTAAGCTGCGATAGCAGTACTATGGCACGAGATTTGTCAATTCTATCAAGTACTTATGATGTTATGCAAGTACAACCAGTTGATATGTTTCCACAAACTTATCATATAGAAGCCGTCGCAAAATTAACGCTCCGCAATAATTGATGTGCTTGGCATGGTTTTTGTCATTTTAAGCGCAACAAAATAAAATCATTGAAAGCGCTAATTACACAATCTAATTATATACCCTGGAAAGGCTATTTTGATGCGATCCAAATGGCTGATGTTGTCGTTTTATACGATGAAATGCAGTACACAAAAAGAGATTGGAGAAATCGAAATAAGATAAAGACACAAAATGGATTGCAGTGGCTTAGTATTCCAGTTCAGGTAAAAGGAAAATTCCACCAAAAGATTAATGAAACAGTAGTTTCTGGGCAGGACTGGCGAATAAAACATTGGAACACACTTTCACATCAATATAAAAAAGCACCCTTTTTTGCCAATTATAAAGCGGAATTAAAAGAACAATATCTGAATTCAAACGAGAAAAACTTAAGTGAAATTAATAGAGCTTTTATCGAATTGATAAACTCATGGCTAGGAATAAATACCCCTATCAGATGGTCGCGAGAATTCGATTTAACTGGTGAAAAAACAGAAAAATTAGTTCATGTTTGTGAACAATTAGGTGCTACAGAGTATTTAGCGGGTCCACGTTCACGTAACTATCTAAATGAACAATTGTTCACTGAAAAAGGAATTAGCGTACATTGGATTGATTATTCTAATTACCCTGAATACCCCCAGCTATATGGTGCTTTTGAACACGGTGTAACTGTTTTAGATCTTTTATTTAATACTGGAGTTAATTCTTTTAAATACATGAAGAACTTTTAGTTATGAAAAAAATCGTATTTCTTGCATCAGGTAATGGGGGGACATTGAAGTTCACTTTTTTTGCGATAAAGAAGTTAGGACTGAATTTTGAGATTTCAGCTGTAATAGCTGATCGTGAATGTGGCGCTTTAGAGTTTGCCAAAAAAAATAATCTCCAGTTTGAACAAATTGAATATTCTAGAGAATCACCTGATTCCCTTCAAAATGTTCTTAAGCAGTATTCACCTGACATCATCGTTACCAACTTTCATAAAATAATTGATGAAGGTACCCTACATCTTTTTCCTAACTCCTACATAAACCTCCATTATTCTCTCTTACCTGCATTTGGTGGTTTAATTGGAATGAATACAATTGATGCTGCTAAAGATGCGAACGCTCAATTTATCGGTGCCACTACACATGAAGTAACTACCAAGGTCGATGCCGGAAAAATAATCTCTCAATCATCATTTCCCGTTGATTGGAATAACTCTGATAGAAACAATCTTATACAAACTCTCTTTAAATCGGCTTGTATTACTTTTCTAAACGGTTTACTTGATTCCGAACTTAATGCCATAGTAAATCGGATTGAACAAACTGACGTACTTTTTAATCCTGGTATACCATTCAACGTGTCTGAATTAGATGACGCTTTTTGGACACAGGTGAAAAATTCATAAATCTTCTATGCAAATTTTTGTAATTCAAATAGTATCGGTCATTTAAGTAAGAATTTTCTTTTATACTCTTAGATTGTTTTATGGAGCAAATCCAAAACTCTAAGATTTGAAAATTAACTAACACAGTGAGAATGATACTACTACGAAAACTAACGTTTCGTTTGTTACTTCTTCTTGCCTTCTTAATGGTGTCTTATAATTCGCAGGCACAAAGTGACCCGACAGGTACTTCGGCAGTTACATCTACATATGCGATTACAAATGCTACCATTATACCATCCCCTGGTGTAAAAATTGAAGGCGGAACCATCATCATTTCAGATGGACTTATTACCGAAGTTGGAACAAACGTGAATATCCCCAGTCATGCACAAGTAATTGACGGTACCGATCATTATGTATACGCGGGATTTATTGATGGAATGTCTAATACCGGAGCAAAACGCCCGGAAGCCATTGAACGACCTGATGACATTTTCCCACCTGATCCCCCAAATGATTACGCGGGAATAACTCCTGAAATCAGCGTAGTAGAACAGCTCGATATTGAGGATGCAAAAATATCTGCAATGCGCAAAATCGGCTTTACTATTTCTCACACTGTACCTTTTGGAAGAATGCTTCCGGGCAAAGGCTCATTAATATTATTAAGAGATGCGGATCATCCTGATGAAATGATTTTAAAGCAAGAAGTTTCACTTTTGTCTCAATTTCAAGGAGCTCCGGGTGCATATCCTGGAAATACTTTAGGTATTATGGCTAAGTGGAGAAATATTTATCAAAATGCAGCTCTATCTAAGCGGCATTCTGAAATGTATGCTTCAAATCCAGCCGGAATCACACGCCCAACGCAAGATCGGGTATTACAAGCCTTCTACCCTGTTGTTGATCGTTCACAACCCGTCTTTTACAATGCTTCAACCCTATTAGAAGCTCAACGGGCAATGCGATTACAAGAAGAAATGGGATTTAGATTAGTTCTGGGAAATCTTTCACAAGGCTGGGCACTAGCACCAGAATTAAATAGTGATGTATCCGTTTTCATGTCGCTTGAATTACCGGAAGCGCCTGAATCAGGTGATGTTGAAGATGAGTCGGAAGAAGTTCAGCAGCTAACCGAACGTAGACAAGAATTCTATGATCGCCATATGAATCAATTCAATGAGTTTTCAGAATCAGGAGTTACCTTTGGTTTTTCTACCATGGGTGTAACTGCATCTCGAGTAAAAAAGAATATCATTGCCATGCAGGAATATGGATTTGATTCTACCGAGGCATTAGCCGCATTGACTACCAACGCCGCTGAGTTACTGGGAATTAGTACTATCGCAGGGACTTTAGAACCAGGTAAAATTGGTAATGCTGTAGTTACAACAGGCCCTTACTTCCGCGATGGATCTGATGTAAAAATGGTTTTCGTGGATGGTCATAAATATGATTTCGAAATTAAAGAAGGTGGTTCAACAGATGTTTCAGACGACATCACGAGCGATGTGCTTGGAACCTGGGAATACAGCGCTATTTCTCCACAGGGCGAAATTTCGGGAACAATTGTATTTACCGATGAAACAGGCGAATTAACAGGTACTATAGGAAGTAATCAGGGTATGTACTCTGATGTTATCCTTACGAATATTTCATACAGAGAAGGTACTTTGACATTCGATTACACCATCGATTTTGGCGGACAAAGCCTGGAATTAATCCTAACCGGTGATATTACTGGTAATGCTCTTGAAGGTGAGATTTCAGTGCCTGCTTTTAGCACGTCTTTCCCTGTATCGGCAACAAAACAAGACCCAAACAATTAAGAGGCAACGATGAAGAAATTTTTATTAAGCTTATTTATTGGATTGGGCCTTACTACAATGACCACGGCTCAAGTTCAAACTGGTGATGTATTAATCCAAAATGGAACAGTTATTACCATCACTAATGGAACTCTGGAAAACACAGATGTACTCATTCAGGACGGAAAAATCACTCAAATTGGTGAAAATTTAGCGGCCCCTTCCGGTGTAGAAACAGTGGATGCTTCCGGCAAATTTGTAATGCCTGGTATTATTGATGCTCACTCGCATATTGCTGGAACCTCTATCAATGAAGGAACAGCACAGGTTACTTCAGAGGTAAGTATGGAGGATGTGGTAAACCCCCTGGATGTTGGAATCTATCGGGCACTTGCCGGTGGTGTAACATCTATCCACCTTATGCATGGATCAGCGAACGTAATTGGCGGCCAGAATGAAACCATGAAACTACGTTATGGAACCATGAATCCTGACGATCTTAGGTTTGAAGGTGCTCCCCGAACTATCAAGTTTGCGCTTGGTGAAAACCCTACTCGAGGTGGCCGATCCAGAGGAATTCAGCCACAAACCAGAATGGGTGTGGAAGCTATGATACGTAATGCATTCAACGATGCCATCGAATATCGAAAGGCATGGAATGCCTACAATAATGATCGAAGTGCACGAAAAGTCGCCCCGGAATATGATCTAAGAATGGAAACAATTGTAGATATTCTCGAAGGCGAGATTCTTGTTCACTGCCACTCTTATCGTGCTGATGAGATTTATATGCTCATGAAGGTTTTTTCTGATTTCGGTATCGATAAATTAACATTCCAGCATGCAAATGAAGCGTTTAAGGTTGCCCCTGAACTTGCTGAGTTTGGAGCTTCTGCGTCAATCTTTTCTGACTGGTGGGTGTACAAATTAGAAGTGTACTACTCAACGGCTTATAATGCGGCTATCCTTGTTAATAATGGAGTAAATACTTCCATCAATTCTGATTCTGGCGAATTGATTCGTCACCTTTTCCATGAAGCGGCTAAATCGCAAAAATATGGTGGATTGACCGATAACGAAGCACTGGCGCTAATCACAATTAATCCAGCAATGCAATTAGGCATCGATGATAGAGTAGGATCTATTGAAGAAGGCAAAGATGGTGATATTGCAATCTTTGAGAACCATCCCCTTTCTATATATGCAGTTCCACAAATGACATACATTGATGGAGTAAAATACTTCGACATTAACGATGATGTTGCAGATCAGCGAATTTTTGTAGATCCGGAATCTACAATCGAAGATGTAGTTATTTTCAATCGCGAGGATCATGATATGTGTATGCACGAGGAAAATATCCTCAATTTTTATGAACTATTAAGTGAGGAGAACTAATGAAATCATTTAAATTTCTATACACACTTTTTGTAGCTCTCCTAATAACTGGAAGTACATTCGCTCAAACCGGTCAAATAAGCCGACAGGCTCAGGCCGGAAAATTTGCCCTAACTAATGCTAAAATCTATACTGTTACCAATGGTATAATCGAAAATGGTACCATCGTAATTAATGGTGGAATTATTGAAGCAGTTGGTACCGATGTGGCAATCCCGTCAGATGCAATTGTAATCGATTATGCCGGACAGGAAATCTATCCCGGAATGATTGACTCAGGTACTCAAATTGGGTTGTTCGAAATCGGGCAAATTCCTCAAGCTAGCGATGTTCGCGAATTTGGTGATATCAAACCACAAATGGAGGCATTAACTGCTGTAAATCCAAACTCGGTAATAATCCCGGTTACAAGAGTAAGCGGTGTTACTACGGTGATTACAGCTCCTTCCGGTGGGGTTCTCCCTGGGATTGCAGCTACCATCAATTTATTTGGATATACTCCAGATCAAATGTTTGCTGGGTCAAAAGGCCTCATCATTAACTTCCCAAATAGTGGGCGCAAATGGAGACAAACGCAGGAAGAAGCAGACAGAGCGCGAGAAAGAGCTTTGAAAGTTCTAAATGAAACTTGGGACAAAGCCGAGGTTTTCGCACAAGTATCTGGATCGGAAGAGTCGCGATATTACCCAGAGATGGCTGCAATTACTCGAGTAATTAACGGTGAGTTAAAAGTGTATATCGAAGTAAATGCCGCAAAAGATATACAGAGTGCACTAGAATGGGTGGAAGAACGAGCATTGAAAGACGTTGTATTTACCGGAGTTTCTGAAGGTTGGCGTGTAGCCGATGAAATTGCAGCAGCAGGAATTCCTGTAATTACTGGGCCGGTTTTATCGGTACCAACCAGAAGCAGCGACGCCTTTGATGCAGCGTACAAAAACCCTGGAATCATGCAACAGGCAGGTGTTAAAGTTGCATTGCGAACAAACGATACCGAGAATTCTCGTAATCTACCTTACAACGCGGGTTTTGCAGCAACCTATGGCATGGGCCGTGAAGAGGCGTTAAAAGCAATCACTATTAACCCAGCTGAAATTATGGGAATAGATGATGAAATCGGCTCTATTGAAGTTGGTAAAAAAGCAAATCTTTTTGTTGCAACTGGTGATCCGTTTGAAACTAAAACACAAATTCTTGATGTGTTTATTGATGGTTACCAGGTACCAATGAGAAGCCGTCAAATTGATTTATATAACGAGTTCTTAAACAGGAATCCAGGATTAAACATGAATCCGGTTTCTTCTGATCAGTAGTTTTAAGTTACATTGAAAACGAAAGGCGAGTCTTTGGCTCGCCTTTTTTATTTCATCATTATTAGGATTTCCACATCTATCAACTATTTTATTAATGATTTGATTATATATCAACGTTGTTGGTTAAAAAAAAGAAAAAGTGCATCTCGTATTAGATGTCAGGAAAGGAAGACCGTATAAATACTACTCACTTCGATTCAAAAATAATGAATCGGATATCAGATGCATTTGTAGCCCTCGATGCAGATTGGCACTATACATTTGTAAATAAAAAAGCGGGTGAAATTTTAGGCCGAACACCCGAATCGTTAATTGGGAAACACATTTGGACCGAGTTTCCTGAAGTAATTGGACAGCCATTTCATCAAATATATTACAAAGCGATGGAAACTCAGGAGGTTCAACATCTGCGAGAATACTACCCTCCTTTCGATAAATGGTTTGAAAATCGGATATATCCATCCCAAGATGGTTTATCAATCTTTTTTACCGACATTACAAACCAGGTAAAAGCTGAAAAATTTACTAAAGAAGAATTAGAGAGATTTCAGCTTTATAAAAAGTTTCTCGACAATACAAGCGATTCATTTCAGGTTGCCAGAGAAGACGGTTATTTAGTTTTTGCTAATGAAGAGGCTATTCGACGTTTAGGATTAGATGCTGAAAATATCGGAAATACACACGTCATGGACTTTGAAGATGGCTTCAGAACTATTGATGATTGGAAGAACCATGTTTCGAAAATGAAAAAACTAAAGAAACAGGTTTTTGAAAGTTCTAACACCAATATCAAAACGGGCAAACAAATCCATATTGAAGTTACGGTAAGTTTCGAGACTATCGACAACACGAATTATATCATTGCCGTGTCCAGGGATATATCAGATCGAAAAATTGCCGAGCAGTTATTATTTGATAGTCAAAAGCTCAACTCAAATGTCTTGGAATCTATCACAGATGGAGTTTCTATGCTTGATACTAAAGGAACCCATCTAATGGTAAACAGGGCATTTTGTGAAATGTTAGGGTGCTGTGAAGATGAGATAATTGGTACAGGTGTTCCCCATTTCTATTGGCCAGAGGAACATGTGGCCGAGATTAACGAAGCATTTGAAAAAACAGAATTAGGAATCAAAAAAGATTTTCAACTCATTTTCAAAAGACGAAATGGTGAACGATTTCCGGTTATTGTTAGTCCATCCCATATTCTTGATGAAAATGGAACTATTACTCATCTAATTGCCACTGTAAAGGATGTGAGCGAATTGAATAAAGCTCAGGATATCATCCAAAGAAATGAAGAAAGATTACGAGCCGTATTGGAATCATCCAATTTGGGCATTTGGGATTACGATGTGGCTACAAATAAAACAATTCGAACTCTCCAACATGACCTTACTTTTGGTTTAAGTGACTATCATCCAAATTGGGAATTCAACACGTTTTATACATACATACACGAAGAAGATAGAGAGCATGTAAAGAAAGCATATGATAGGCTATTAACTGAAGGTGGTAACTGCAACGTTGATTATCGATTACCTTTAGATGATGGATCTATAAGGTGGCTCAACTCAACAGGCAAAGCAATACTAAATGAGAACAATGAAGTGGTGAGAGTTATAGGCATTGTGCAAGATATAACCGACCGAAAAGAATCAGAGCTAGAAATAATTGATTCCAATCGTGAAAAAGAAACATTACTGGCAGAAATTCATCATAGGGTAAAGAACAATCTGGCTGTAGTTGCCGGACTTATGTATCTGCAAACCAAAGACACGGATAATCAAGAATTAATTGAACGCTTAACCATCAATATAAACCGCATTAAAAGTATCGCGGGTATTCATGAGGAATTATATAAATCTCACAATTATTCCCAGATTTCTTTTGCAGCGAACATTAGAAAAGTTCTTGAGAATATAACATCAGTCTCATTTAATCATAATGATGTAAATATCGAATTAGACCTTGAAGATGTTTCTTTAAATATTCGAGATGCGTTACCTGCAGCTCTTATAATTAACGAATTGGTAACCAATGCATTTAAGCATGCATTTACTGGTATATCAGACCCAACTATTAGAATCGGACTAAAAAAAGTTAATAATTTAACTTATCTCACAATACGAGATAACGGTGTTGGCCTACCTAAAGATTTTAAGCCAAATGCTTCTCTATCTATTGGCATTAATTTGATTACAAGTTTAGCCGAACAATTAGAAGCAGATATTAAATTTGAAAATAACGGCGGACTCACCTGCACGTTAATCTTCGAGAGTATTCTGTAAGTACTTTATTTTTTTTGAGCTTCTTATTTAAAACTACTCATTTCCGAGCCGATAAAGGTGAAAGCAGAGTCAAAAAAAAGTAATAGAGAATTCTGCCATTTAGAGTAAAGGTAGTACAGAATGGAAAATAAAGATGTAATCATATGCATCGATGACGAGAGTATAATTCTGAAATTGATACATGCTCAACTTCAGAACCGTTTTGGTGATCAATACAGTTATCTGATGTTTGAAACAGCAGAAGCAGCATATGAAGAGGTATTGAGTCTAAAAAAGACGAAGCAAAATGTGGTTATGGCGATCGTAGATCAAATTCTACCCGGTAAACAAGGAACAGAGTTTTTAACGGAGATTTCAACTATTTATCCGAATGTTGTAAAGATTTTGTTTTCGGGTAAGTCTGATTTTTCCGCCGTAATACAGGCCATTAACGAGGCTGAAATTTTCCGCTACTTAATTAAGCCGTGGGATGAAGTTGATTTTCTAAATATTGTAGATCGTGGTTTGCAACAATATTACATCAAAGAAAATATTGAATTACAGTTAGCTGAAATTCACCATCGAGTGAAGAATAATCTTACCATTATTACCTGTTTACTGGAACTACAAATTGGCGAGTTAACAGATTCTGTAAGTAAGTTCCATTTTCAGCAGAGTATCAATCGCATTAATTCTATTGCCAAAGTGCACGAACTCATTTATGCATCCGAGGATATGGCGTCGGTGGATATCAAGGAATATCTAGAGAAGATAATTCCGGCTATTCAAATTTCACTAGATGGATTTAAAAAAGAAGTCTCATTTAATTTCGATATCCCAAGTCATAAACTAAAAGTAAACCAGGCCATCCCTTTAGGATTAATATTCAATGAATTGATAACTAATTCTTTTAAGTATGCTTTTAAAGGATCTGGTAAAGGTGAAATTTCAATTCAAATGAAAATTGATCATAAACGAGTGATATTTATTTATGAAGATAGTGGCAAAGGCTTTGAGAATGACATCACGTTAAATGGTAAAAACAATCTAGGGTTAACACTAATTCATCTTCAACTTCAACAATTGGAAAGCGTGTACACGGTTCACTCAAATGGTAAGTTCAGATTAGAATTCTCCTTTGATACTGATAAAGCTAAATATCTAAGTGATTCCATCAAATCCCTCTCCCCGATTGTATTCTAACATCTTATAATTAGGTATTAAAAAAGCCGGGGTCCCAAAGGAGCCGGCTTTTTTAATTATACTCTAAGCAGATATCAGATATTACTCAATCAATCTATACGTAATTTCGTAGGTTGATGTTAATGCGGGATTAAATGCAGATGGTCCTTCATAACTGGTTTGGAGTAAACCCACTCCTATGTTTACTATTACCCATTCCATTTCACTTACTATTCCATTTCCAATGTTTGAAATGATAAGTCTGGAATGTTCATCATTAAAACTCCAATCACCGTTTAAAGTATCTGTTTGGCCAGTAGGCAAGCCGTTTTCATCCACAGCGGGATACGTATATTCAACATTATTCTCATTGAAAATCGCTTGAATTTGACCTAAACCCGGAACCGTTACGGGATATACTTCGCCATCGATTGTTGCATAGCTAACCTGCCAGGAACCTTGAATTAATTCTTCCGGTGATAATTGCTCTGTGGATCCAACACTATCGCACCCTAAAAAGATCAATAATGCACCAACTAAAAGTGTACTGTACTTCATATGTCTCTTGATTTTATTTTGAGATTAATACAATTATCGACCAGTGGCGACATTTTCATTAATCACATAACTAAAGGATCGGTGTTCATAACTAGCGCTCAATACTCCTTTTTCTAAAACCTGTTTGGCCCATTCTTGGCTACTTTCAATCCGGTTATAGTTTGTTTCGACTTTGGTGGATTATTCCCGCCGGAATACCAGTCTTAGTTAAACTTTTTTCCATAGCTTCATTTTTGGCTATACAATGCATAATGGCTTCTCAGTTATATATTTGTGTTCGTACAATTATCTAGGAATTAAGTTTTACTCTATCCTCTTTTCGTCGATAAAGGGAACTATAAACAGTTGAAAATTATATCGACCTAAACGCAGCCTATGATAGGTAGCAAAAAAAGAATAATTGGTTTAATCGTGATACTCACAATTAGTATGGGTTTCACTAACGGAATCTATGGTCAATCCTTTGATGATTTAAATATATTTGGATTCTCGCAGGTAGTATTGAATTCCCGATATACTGATGTAACATTATTTGAATCGACATCTATCCCTGTAGAAATAAATACGAAATCGTATTCCAATTCATTTGCTCTTCATCAGGTTAACATCTTCTTTCAAAAACCCATAACGGAAAGTGCTTCTTTTTTTCTCAATATGGAAGCAACTGGGTCGTATTCAACAAAAACTCCAAGTGGAAATCTTGAGATTCCGGAAGGTTGGATTTCATTTTCATTAACCGATGAACTGGAATTAAAAACTGGTTTATTGTTGCCGAGGTTTAATAATCTAAACGAAATACAAAATAGATTACCCTTATTTCCATATATCATTCGCCCGATGATATATGAAACTTATTTAGTAAACATTTTTGATCCTGAAGATTACTTACCAGGTAATGCCTATGTACAATTAAGTGGATATCAGAATTTTACGCACAGACTTAATTTTGATTATGCTTTTTTTATTGGCAATGCTGAGAAATCTTTTTTGTCGTCAGTACCAGCCGGAACATTAGGAACCGAAGAAGAAAGTACTGCCCTATATCAAGGCGAAAACTTAAATACCCAATTACTTTATGGTGGAAGAATTGGAATTGAGAATAGATACAAGACTTTCAAATTTGGTACTTCTTTTACCATAGATGAGGATAATAAAACAGCATCGAATAAAAGATCTGCACGTATTAGTGAACTTGAATTACCTATTTTAGGAGAAGTTCCACGGTATCGTATAGGTATAGATCACTCTTTTAAATATAAAAAATGGGCGTTCGAAACTGAATTTATTGGCGTTTTTCATAATCATGAGAAAATTCATCGAATTCGTGCATTCGAACAGGTAGACTTAAACAAATACTTTTTTTACACCAACTTCTCTTACAATTTCACAAGCAATTTCTATGTTTATGGATATCAATCCTATTTACAAAATAATCAAACTCTATTCCTGGTTGTAAATCCCCCTCATCAATATCATGTAAGTTCGTTTGGTGGTGGCTGGAAGATTAATGATGTTACAGTATTCAAAATTCAATCGGCGTACTCATTCGATGGACCAAATGATTTTATTGATTTTATGCCAGATTTATAACACTTGGAGTAAGTACCATTTTTTAATCTTATATGCTGGTAATGGGGCTCTTTCGTGGAGCATTACTTGTGGAATAACATCTTCAAACCATTCAATAGTTAAGATTTCTAATAATAACTATTCGCATTTAATTTACCCTTGTTGTAACCCGATAAACATCATGAAATGGGATGAATTAGAATCTCAAAATTTCAAATTGGTTATAGCATGAAGATTAAGATTGCTGGATCTATAATTATGCTAGGGTTGCTTTTTGGCTTCACAGACTCTGCTCATGGGCAATCCAACGACAATGATTTATACATTTTTGGTTTTTCTCAGGTTATTCTAAATAATCGTTATGTATTCTCAGAAACTTTGCCAAGTGTAAATGTACCAACCGGGTTTAGAACCAAGTCTTATGCGAACTCTTTCTCACTTCATCAGGTGAATTTGTTCTTCCAAAAACCGATCAACGACAAAACAACCTTTTTCTTAAATCTTGAGGCATCCGGGTCATATTCCTCAAAAACACCGAGTGGAGCCTTTGAAATACCAGAAGGTTGGATTTCTTTCAAACTTAAAGACAATCTTGAACTTAAAACCGGACTCTTACTACCCAAATTTAATAATCTGAATGAGATCAAAAACCGATTACCTCTAATGCCATACATAGTCCGCCCGGCGATGTATGAAGCACTAATGAGTAACATTGTGAAACCTGAAGACTACCGACCCGAGAATGCATATATCCAACTCTATGGATATAAACGAATGAATCATTCACTTATATTCGATTATGCATTCTATATCGGTAATGCAGAGAATTCTTTTTTGTCTTCAATACCAGCAGGTACATTAGGTGAAGAAGAAGAAAGTACCGCACTATATCAGGGAGAAAATTTAAATACTCAATTATTATTCGGTGGACGTTTTGGCATAGAGAACAATTACAGAACGTTTAAATTGGGCGCCTCATTTACTATAGATGAGGACAACAAAACAAAGATTGAACGTTCTATATTTCGTTTACCCGAACTAACTACTCCTGTTTTAGGTGAAGTACCCAGATATCGACTAGGTTTAGATTTTTCTTTTACCTACAAACGATTTGTTTTCGAGTCTGAATATATGGGCGTTTTTCATGACCACTCTAAGATTCATTAAATCAATGTGTTTAGAAATGCAAACCTTAATAAATACTTCGCATATACAAATCTAACCTATAATATCTCGGATGATCATTTTATTTTTGGATTTAGTAGCTATCACAGTGATAATTCCTATGAATTTGTAGCACAAAACTCCCCATCTAAAGCCGGTGTAATTGTGTATTCTGGAGGTGGCGGTTGGAGAATAGACGACGTAACCGTTTTAAAACTTCAATTTCTGGGAAGTAATTCAAGTGATAACGATTACGTCGATTATAGCCTCAGATTTATTACTCTGGGATTATCAACCATCTTCTAATGAAGTTGCGTTTACTACATATCATAATTTTGTGGGCACTGCAGATTTTTCAATTTAGTGCTGCATTCGCTCAAGAATCCAATCAGCAAATTATCGCCATAATAGTGCATGAAAGTATAGAAACCAGAACCATCGATATTGACGATTTACTGGATATCTATACCCTTTCTAAGCAAAGATGGGATAATAACGACCGAATAAGAGTGGCCGATTATAAAGGATCGCCAGCCATAAGAGATTACTTTTACAATAGATTAAATACGAACTCGAATAACATTAAAAGAATTTGGTTACGTGCTCAATTCACGGGTAGAACCACTCCTCCAATCATTGTAAACACAGCCAACGAAATGGTAGAAACAGTGGTAGAAAACCCTGGAACTATTGGGTATGTACCATTAAATATAGTACCCGAAAATGTTCAGATTTTACTCGAAATATTGTACTAGTCTATCACCGATTCTGAAATTAGACTAGCCGATAAAATCACCATTTTCACTGTTTAATTCTATTTCCCTTCTGGCTTAATATTTAAATGTTTAATCCGATAAGAAAGCTAGCTAACGGGCACAGGAGGATAGCCCATGGAGATGATTAGGTTACAGCATGAAGCATACGATTTGTGGTTTTACAATAATACTTAGCTTGCTATTCGGATTCTCAGATTCAGTACAAGGGCAAAGTGCTGATGAAGAATTGAACATCTTCGGTTTCTCGCAGGTAATGCTGAATCATAAATATCTAAGCTCAACGATTAAGCCTTCATCGAGTATTCCTACTGCTTATACTAACGAATCTTATTCTCTCTCATTTGCACTACACCAGGTAAATCTTTTTTTCCAAAAACCAGTAAATGAACAAACCACATTCTTTTTAAATGTAGAGGCAACTGGTTCATATTCTACAAAAATACCTAGTGGCCAATTCGAAATTCCAGAGGGTTGGATTGCCTTTAAACTAGCAGATAACCTTGAAGTTAAGGCCGGATTATTACTCCCAAAATTCAATAATCTGCTGGAAATAAAAAACCGTCTGCCCCTTTTTCCTTATATCGTGCGGCCATTAATGTACGAAACACTGGTAAGCAGTCTATTTGAACCTGAAGATTATAAACCTAATAATGCCTATTTCCAGTTATATGGATTTCGTGGTTTGTCAGACAATTTAAATTTCGATTATGCTTTTTTCATTGGCAATGCAGAAGAATCTTTCTTCTCAACAATACCTGCGGGAAGCTTAGGCGAAGAAGAAGAAAATACCGCTTTGTATCAAGGCGAAAACCTAAACACTCAATTGCTATATGGTGGAAGAATCGGTATCGAAAATAACTTTAAAACCTTCAAATTTGGGACCTCCTTCACGTATGATGAAGATAACAGAACGAAAGTAGTAAGTTCATTATTTAGGGTACCTGGTTTACAGACCCCTATTTTAGGGGAAGTGCCAAGGTTTCGATTAGGTTTCGATCTTTCATTTACTTACCAAAAATTCTCATTTGAGGGTGAATTCATTGGTGTATACCATAATCATAAAGAGATAAGAGAAATTGCAGTTTTTAGAGAGGTTAGCTTAAATAAGTACTTCCACTATTCAAACCTCACCTACAATTTTTCCGACAACCTATTTGTCTTCGGTTTCTACACCTATAATGAGGACAATACCTATGAAGTCTTTGCTCCAAATAGTCCTTCAAAAGCTGGAATTGTCGCATTTTCAGGTGGTGGAGGTTGGAGGATAAATGACGTTACCCTTTTCAAAATGCAATTCCTGCAAAGTAATTCACGTGAAAACGATTATCTGGATTACAAATTAAGATTAGTAACCTTCGGAATTTCAACCATTTTCTGATGAGCTATTTAATCTTTCATATCGTCTTTCTATTAGTACTTGGCTCATTCCCACAACGACAATTAATTACTGAAAATCACCAAGTTTCAATTTCCATAATTGTTCATGAAAGCATAGATACAAGTTCTATTGATAAGGATGAGCTTCTTGATATCTATACACTTTCCAAACAAAGATGGGAGGATAACTCAAGAATTCAAGTAGCAGATTATAAAGGCTCACCTGCTATTCGAGCTTTGTTTTATGATGAATTAAATACATCATCAAATAATATTAAAAGGATTTGGTTGCGTGCCCAGTTTACCGGGCGAAGTACACCACCAAAAGTTGTTAACTCGGTGGATGAGATGATTGAGATCATTATTGATTTTCCGGGAACCATTGGGTACGTCCCTTCTACTTCTGTTCCTGCTAATGTTAAGGTTTTAATTGAGATCGATGGATAGATTGAAGCCTTCCTATAATATTCCATTAAAGCAGCAGCTAATGATATTAGTAACATTCATTGCTGTGATTGCTATTATCGTTTTTGCCTACATCAACAGCGGTATACAAAAAGATCTTGTATATAGGGAATTTGAAAGTAGCGCGAACACTAAAACTGAGGCTGTGCGTCTGGGCCTTGAAATTGGGCTACAAGAGGAAAATTTTGAAAGTATAAGTGAAGTATTCAATTGGGCGACCAGCGATCAATTGATCGATTTCATAGTGATTTACGATGAATACGAAGAAGTATTGGCAGCATTCCCAAACGACTTTGATACAAGCCTGGAAACTTTAAATTCATTTCCAACAAGAATTACCAGCAGTGAAGATACTTTTGTAAAAGCATTACCGTGGTATTCTACTATTTCAGGTAATGGAAAAATCTTTATTGGTTTTAAAACACAATACATTCGAGAAGCAGAAACTGAAGCGTTTTGGAATTTATTCTTTATCACCTTATTCATAGGCATAGGTGCATCAATCAGTGCATTTATTGTTGCGAAAAATATTACCAAACCGATTGAAGCGCTTAAATCTATCGCACTGGAATTTACTATCGATGACCCCGAAATACGGGCAAATGAAGAACAGGGAAGTTTAGAAGTAAAAGTACTTGCACATTCATTTAATCGAATGCTGGATACCTTGGTGGAAACACAAAGACAACGTATTACTGAAATGGAAAACTTCAACCAATCGTTGAGTGATCGAAATAATCGTTTGTCTAAAGCCTACATCAAACTAGAAAAACAAAGTAATCAGCTGGAAATTGAGAAAGAAAAAGCGACAACCGCACTAGATGATCTGAAAAATACTCAAGTTAAATTAGTACAATCTGAGAAGATGGCAGCTCTGGGTCAACTTGTAGCAAGTGTAGCTCACGAAATCAACACTCCTTCGGGGGCCATCAATAGTGCAATTGATGAAATTAATAGAGATTCTGTTGACATCCTGAACGACCTCATTATGGTAGTTGATGCTTTACCAAGTGAGAAAAAAGTAGCATTCCTAAATGCATCCAAGCGTATTATTGGAATGGAACGGACAATGAGTACATCAGAAATCAGAAAAAATGCCAGAGAAATACGTAAAATACCGGAATTAGAAGCCCTTTCCGATAATGCTTTTTATTCAAGACTACTCGCGCAGGTTGGTTTCCGAAAAGAATCGGTACAGGAAGTTTCATCGTTACTAAATGATAAATTTGCTCCGCTTATCATTAACTCATTCCATAATCTGGGTATGTCGCAGATTCATATTCGAGATATCAGAATCGCTATTTCCAGAATAATACACCTGGTAAAGGCACTTAAAACTTATTCACGTGTAGATAATGAATCCTTGACCTACACAAATATTAAAGACGATCTGGAAAATACTCTCATCATCCTATACAATAAAACGAAGCGAGCCATCACCATAGAAAAAGAATTCGAAGATATTCCAATGGTTAAATGTTATCCGGGGAGGTTAAACCAGGTTTGGACGAACTTAATCCACAATTCTATACAGGCAATGAATGGCAGTGGTACCATAACTATAAGATTAAAGAATAGTGGAGATGAACAATTCTGTGTTGAAGTTGAGGATAATGGTCCTGGTATTCCTGATGACGTGTTACCAAATATCTTCGATCCTTACTTTACAACAAACGCAAAAGGTGAAGGCACGGGGCTGGGATTAAGTATATCAAAGGAAATTGTTGAGTCGCATGGTGGCACAATTAATGTTAAAACAAATACAAATGGCACCTGTTTTTATGTTTGCTTACCTATTATTAAATCAGATAATGAATCCGATAATACTATAAGACGAGAGAATGAAAGTGATTCTTTAGGAACTTCTAAGGAGACCAGTGATGAATAAAAAAGATGTGATTTTATGCATTGATGATGAGCAAATTATTTTGAATTCATTGAGCAAACAGTTGATTCGGAAATTTGGTACACGATTTGAATATGAATTTGCCGAAAGCGGCGAAGAAGCTTTAGAGATACTTGATGATTTGGATGAAGAAGGTAAAACTGTTGTTATGGCCATCTCCGATCAGATTATGCCGGGAATGTACGGAGATGAATTTTTAACAGAATTTCATCATAGATATCCTAAAAGTATGAAGGTATTGTTGACAGGACAGGCAGCCTTAGATTCTGCAATGAATGCAATTAATAAGGCCGACCTTTATCGTTACCTAACTAAACCATGGAACGAAGATGATTTTCTGTTAACTGTTGATCGCGGTCTGCAGCAGTATTATCTACAAGATAGAGCGTCTGTTTTACTCGCTGAGATTCATCACCGAGTAAAAAATAATCTCACTATCATTTCTTCTCTACTTGAACTTCAAGTAAATGAATTCAGGGAAAAAGAGATAAAACTTCCATTTCAGGCTTCAATTAACAGAGTGCATTCAATCGCAAAAGTTCATGAGTTGATGTACGATTCTAATAATATGTCTTCGGTAGAAATACATGAATATCTTCAACGAATGCTTCCGGTTATCAAAAATACCTTACAAGGCGACAAAGAAATTGAACTTCAATTGAACGTGCCTTCTTTTAAGTTGGATATGAATCAATGTATTCCGCTTGGACTAATGTTTAACGAGCTTCTAACGAATAGTTTTAAGTATGCGTTTACAGGTCGTGATCGCGGGCAAATCAACATATCAATGACCAATATAGGCCAGAATCTTTATTTTGTATATGAAGATAATGGAAACGGATTTAGAGAGGAAAAATCGTTCGAAAACTCCACGAATCTAGGTCTTACACTCGTAAAGCTTCAACTCCAACAACTTGAGTGTTCATATGAGGTTGAAACAGCTGGAAGGTTCCGTCTTGCTTTCAATTTCACAGCTAACCAGGTCGATTCCGACGTTCACTCAGATATGCTTAAATAAAAGACCATCCAATAGATTAACGGGTAAAGGCACCAACCGGTTTGTAGAATACTATACCAAATGGTGCTAATGCACTTAAACAACGTTGGCACATTTTAGGCAAACATTCCCTAATCCATCTACGCTACAGAAAATCAGAAAGTCCTCCCCCCCATCTTTCAATCTGAACTTTTTCTTGAGTTCGTTCGAGTTTAGCGGAAAGTTCTTTGATATGACATTTATGATTCCATCAGAAACATGTTGTCTGATTAGTTTTTTGTCTGGCTTTATGATGTGAATTAATTTCAATTTACGACCGGGAAATTCTCCGCGTAACTCATCAGAAGTATATAAATGCGTATTGATTCCAAGTTTATGAAGGTCGAATCTCGATCCGATTAATTTGAAAAAACCAGCTTTTCGAATTGCCGAGTTTGGCTCATAAATGTAGTTCTTTGGTTTACTCGATATACTTTCTGCATTTCTTTCCTCTACAAAAGTGCCTTCGAATATTTCGCTCGCAGTAGCCGTAATATTTATCGAAATAACAACTGGCTCTTTCAACGTGTTCTTATCAAGTTCGAACAAAATCTCCTTCATCTCATTGCGAACCGCGAGGCAAATCACTTTAGACACATGCCTTAATTGTTCAATGGTTCGTTTGATATCAACCATTGGAGAAACCTTAATCAATACATTTTTACTTTTGTTCAACAACTCCGGAAGAATAGATTGAACATTTGGCTGGTAGTCCTCGAGGTTAATAACTCTCTGTTTTGATTCATTTCTTCTCGAGGGGTCAATATAAATCAGATCAAAAAAATCATTGGTATTCTGAATGAATTCTTCTGCTGATGATGGATGAATAGTTATTGCACTTTGTAACTCGCTAAAATTGTGACGCGCAATTTCACATAAATCAAGATTCGGTTCTACATATAATGATTTCTCGAATTTCCTCGAGAAATAGTAGGTATCCACTCCGCTCCCTCCGGTTAGGTCTAGAAAAGTAGCTCCCTGATATAGGGAGGCCTTGAACTCCGCTGTATCTTGAGATGAAGCTTGCTCCAAATTTTCCTTTGGTGGAAAAATCAATCGCTGATTGTTAAACCAATCGGGAATCTTCTTCTTGCCTTTTTGGCGAGATGCAATCTGTGTTGCAATCTCTCGAATGGGTAAATTTGTGTACTTATCAGCTTTTAATGCAATCACCGATGGATCCTTATTTAGGTTCTCTTGAATGAATTCAATAACATCGGGGTTCATTAGCTTCGAAATCATTGTTTAAGATACCAAATCATACCAAAGACTTTAAATGAAGGTAGCCATAATTGGAGCAGGAATTGGCGGACTAGCAACTGCAGCATTACTTGCCGTTGAAGGTCATGAAGTACATGTATTTGAAAAGAACGATCGGGTTGGCGGCAAGATGAATATTGTTGAGCAAGATGGATTCCGTTTTGATACAGGTCCTAGTTTATTCACTATGCCTTATATCTTAGAGAAGATGTACACCAAATTGGGCACTTCACTTAACGATGAACTTCAACTTCGCCCTCTATCTCCTATTTGTCGTTATTTTTATAAAGATGGAACTGTATTTGATTGTGATGAAGATCACCAAAAAACGCTGGCTCAAATACGAAATTTTGCCCCCGAAGATGAAACAGCTTACTTAGATTTCTTGATGTATGCTGAAGACATCTACAAGAAAACAGCTGATGCTTTCATATTTAATCCACTCTTCGAGTTCAGGGATTTCAAGAATCTTGATTTGTTTTCTTTCTTTGGTATTGATGCTTTTTCGACCGTCAGTGAACGAGTGGATTCAAAGTTTAAGTCCGACTATCTCAGGAAATTCTTTAAGCGGTTTACAACCTATAACGGCTCTTCTCCCTTTCTTGCACCCGCTACATTAAATGTAATTCCACATGTAGAGATCAATCAGGGAGGCTTTTATATAGATGGTGGTTTATACAAACTTGCGGAGAACCTTCAACAATTTGCGGAAGACAACGGAGTGATATTTCATTTCAATTCTGATGTACAACGGATTGAGACTTCACAAAAAAAAGCAACAGGTATATTAGTTAATGGGGAGTTGTTCAATTCAGACATTGTGGTTTCTAATAGTGATGCTACCGAAACCGTAGTGAAGCTACTGAGTAACGAGGTTGCTCCACCATCAAAAAAGAGAAAAGCAGCTAATGTTGAGCCATCCTGTTCAGGGTTTGTTTTGCTACTTGGAATTGAGCACCAATACGAACAACTCGTTCATCATAATTTATTTTTCACATCAGATTACAAGCACGAGTTTTCACAAATATTTGATGAAAAGGTAATGCCCGATGACCCAACCATATACATCGCGAATACAAGTCATTCGAATCCGGAACATGCACCAAAAGGTGGATCAAATCTATTTGTTCTTGTTAATGCACCTTACTTGAGTGAATCATATAACTGGAATGACCATGCAAATAAATACAGCGATAAAGTAATTTCAGAACTTGAAAGCAGAGGACTGACTGACCTTAAAAAACATATCAAGTATCAGGAGTCTATTACACCTCAAGATTTCTATGATAAGTATGCATCCAATAAAGGAAGCATTTATGGAACATCTTCGAACAATAAGTTTGCAGCATTTGCACGTCCAAGAAATAAATATCGCGGGATAGATGGTTTATATCTGGTTGGAGGTTCAACACACCCGGGTGGTGGTATTCCCTTAGTGGTTCAGTCAGCGATGAATGCGGTGGAATTGATTCATCGATTTGAACATTAAACCGGTACTTTTCGCATAGACCCAAGATTGATCACTTCCACATTCTGAATCTTCCCCAGATCAATATCAAAACGAATAACTGTTCGATATTCCTGAAAACCTTGTTTACCTGCAGCTCCAGGATTGACATACAACATTTTCTCTAATGCCTGGTCACGAGCTATTTTTAGTATATGCGAATGACCACATATAAATACATCTGGTGTGTTATTCTCAATTTCTTCCCGGATTGGAATGCAATATCTGCCCGGAATACCGCCGATATGAGTCATCCAAAAGTCGATGCCATCGCGTTCAAAACGCTGATGGAGTGGATATTCATCCCTAATATCTTTCCCATCAATATTGCCATACACACCAATAACCGGTGCAATTTTCTCAAGCTGTTCAGCAATTTTAATGGTCCCAAAATCTCCGGCATGCCAAATCTCGTCGCAGCCCTCGAAGTAATCGAACACCTGAGGATCGAGGTAATTATGTGTATCTGAAATAAGACCTATTTTGATCATACAATTTTGGTATCATCATGCCAAGCAAAGTAGCGCCAAATTAACGACTTTTCGTTGATTTCTCCTACATAAATCGACAACGTTCAAACTTCGATTTTCATTTCCTTGAAGAGCTTCAGCATTATAATAGTAACCTGGAACGGGCTTCATCATCTAAAAACTTTTCTTCCATCTGTTGTTCAAACTAAGTATCCGGATTTTGAGATAATCATTGCGGATAATAATTCTACAGATGGCACTAAAGAATGGTTAAAAACAACGTATCCGGAAGTAAAAGTTGCTGCATTTGATGACAATTATGGCTACACCGGCGGTAATAACCGAGCGCTTCCATTTGCTGAAAAAGAGATCCTCCTTTTTTTAAATAATGACGTAGAAGTTACACCAAATTGGCTGGATGCCATTTCACAGGTTTTTACGTTAGATGATGAAGTTGCAATTGTTCAGCCAAAACTGCTGAGTTATGAGCAACGTGACTATTTCGAATATGCCGGTGCTGCAGGTGGTTTTTTAGATCGATTTGGCTACCCTTTCTGTCAGGGTCGCATTTTGGATACTGTTGAAAAAGATGTAGGGCAATATGATGAGATAAGAGAAATTACATGGGCATCTGGTGCGGCTTTTGCAATAAAAAAAGAGATTTTTGAAGAACTTTCAGGTTTTGATGAGAGTTTCGAATTCCACATGGAGGAAATCGACCTTTGTTGGAGAGCCAAAATTTCTGGTTACAGAGTAATCTACACACCGGGCAGTAAGGTCTACCATTTAGGGGGAGGCTCTTTACCAATGGGATCTACTCGGAAAGTCTACTATAATTTCCGTAACAGCCTGTTGATGTTGTGGAAAAACCTGCCTCTCTTACAATTATGGTATAAAATTTTCATTCGATTAGTGTTGGATGGAGTTGCTGCTATCAGATCATTGTTGGGTGGGCGTCCGGGTGAATTTGTCGCTATACTAAAAGCTCATTTACATTTTTATGCCCGATTGCCAAAAGTCCATTCGCAGAGGAAATTTTTGAGAAATACTCAAAGCGTCGATGTTCTTTCCCCAATTTCAATAATTTGGAAATACTTCATTCTCGGGAAAAAAACATTTCGGGATATAAAGCCTTGAAAGCAACTATCAACACAGAGGTAATCCTCATTTTTTTAAAGAAGTGGTGGTTTTCTTTTTTGTTGATTATTCCAACCTGGCTGGTGGTTCATCAATTTTATTTAGCACTGGCAAGAAATATCTTGCAAGCCGTCAATTATGCGTATCCTCCTCTTTTCGGGCTTTTCTTTTTTGTTTTAGATACAGTGACTCTTTTCATTCATGAAGCCGGTCATACTTTTTTCGTTTTCTTTCAATGGGAGTTTTTAACCATATTGGGTGGCACATTATTACAGCTTCTCATTCCATGTTTAATGTTACTTTCTGCATGGTGGAATAAACAAAAACAGCTGTCACAATTCTCTTTATTCTGGCTAGGTTTTAGCTGGATGGATACCGCAGCTTACTGTGCAGACGCTATGTACCGAGATCTTCCCTTGATTGGAAATCTCCCAAAATCGGCCCATGATTTTCACAACATGTTAACCATGGCTGGTCTTCTTGATCATTACAGAACAATTGCATGGTTTTTCTATATAATTGGATTAGCCATTTTGATTTTAGGCATAGCCTGGCCAGTGATCAAAATCAAAAGGTCCAACAAAGTTGATCTTAGTTCACAACTAGAAAAAGCAGGATTAGACACCTGACAACTAATCACTGTGAACTATCTCCAGAGCCCCAGAACAAGTCCCATTAGAGTAAATACGATCACCCAATAACCACCATGGATAAGAATCAATTTCCAGCTTCGCTGTTCGAATAAACCACTTATTGCGAATGCGGGTAATATCCAGCCAGCGCCGGTTAAAAACCCATAGAATGTGGTCAGTTCTACCGTCATGGCGGCAGCACCTTCGGGCGATCCAAAGAAAAACATAGCCAGGCAATACGCCATAATTAATTGAAAGACCAGGGATAGCCCAAAGATCTTGGCCATATTTCCCTCTTTCACTTTTTCTTCAGTCATTCCCGATTCTGTCATCCAGGTTTTTCCAAATAGTGGTCCGTACCACACAGATCCAACCGCAAATCCAATTAACGATGCAGCCACAACTGCTAAATAATTTATTGATGCTCCTTCCATTTTGTACCTCTTATTTTATTTATTCTAATTTGATGAGCTACATAGAATTACGTGAAAAAAACTCTCATTCAAAAATATGAGAATCAGAAATATTGGATACTAGAATTCTTATTTTTGAAGGAAAAATTATTCGGGATGCAAAATATTGAATTAATGGCTCCTGCCGGAAACTTCGAATCTTTACAGGCAGCAATTGATAATGGAGCTGACTCGGTCTACTTCGGTGTTGAACAACTAAACATGCGAGCACGAGCAAGTATCAATTTTAAAATTAGTGATTTGAAAGAGATCGTGTCTCGATGCGAAGCCAATAATGTTCGCTCTTATCTTACTTTGAACACCATTATTTATGACCACGACTTAAAAGTGGTGAAAACATTACTTGATGAGGCAAAGACAGCAAATGTTACTGCTGTAATTGCCATGGATCAGGCAGTAATTGCGTATGCTCGCCAATTAGGAATGGAAGTTCACATCTCCACTCAGATAAATATCACCAATATTGAGACCGTTCGATTTTATTCGATGTTTGCAGATACCATGGTGATGAGCCGTGAACTAAGTCTTCGTCAGATAAAAAGAATTTGCAATCAAATTAAAGAAGAAAATATAACCGGCCCTTCAGGCAAACTAGTTGAAATTGAAATATTTGGTCATGGTGCATTGTGCATGGCAGTTTCAGGAAAGTGTTATCTCAGTTTACATTCGCATAACTCATCGGCAAATCGTGGAGCATGTAAACAGAATTGCAGAAAGCCTTACACATTGATTGACCAGGAAAGTGGGTTCGAAGTGGAAGTTGATAATGAATACATGATGTCACCCAAAGACTTATGTACCATTGGATTTCTAGATAAAGTCGTGGATACTGGAATTAAAGTATTAAAAATTGAAGGGCGAGGGCGGTCTCCTGAATACGTGGCAAAAGTAATTCGATGTTATCGTGAGGCCATTGATTCAGTAAATGAAGGCACCTATACAAAGAAAAAAATTGATGACTGGATGATGGAACTAGAAAGTGTCTACAATCGCGGTTTTTGGGATGGGTACTATCTCGGTCAGAAATTGGGTGAATGGAGTGAAGGTTCTGGCTCTCAGGCCAAACAAAAGAAAGTATATATCGGAAAAGGACTTCATTACTATGATAAAGCCAGGATTGGCCATTTTAAAATTGAGGCTTTTGATATAAAAATAGGTGATCATCTTCTCGTAACCGGACCAACCACAGGAGCCAAGGAATTCGATCTATCAGCATTGATGGTAGACGACATTCTTCAGGAAATTGCTGAAAAAGGAGATGAATGTACAATTCCGGTTGATTTCAAAATTCGCTCCTCCGACAAACTCTATAAGCTGGTTGATATACAATGATAGTGGTTACCCTTAAAAGAGATAATTGCATTGGCTGCAATTATTGCCACGAAGTTGCTCCCTCCTATTTTGGGATGAACGAGTCGGATGGAAAATCTGATTTATTTGAGTCTACCGAAAAGCGTGGTTTTCATACTCACAAATCATACGATCCATCAGCTTTTGTAGAGTGCAAATTGGCTGAGGAATCTTGCCCGGTTGGAATCATTTCAACAAAACAGGTGTAAACCCTTTTACTTGATATTTTGTACCTTTGTATCGTCTTTAATCAAAGACGATTTCTAGCATCCTAACTATAAAAATGAACTATCCTGATTTTTCTTTAACTGTGCCTATCGATCACGTTGCCGTCGAGGAACGTGTTTCTCGCTTAAATAAGCGAAGTATCAAAAAAGAATCGAAGATGCAGGCGCTGAAACTTGCTTTAAGCATGATGGATTTAACCACTTTAGAAGGGAAAGATTCTGAAGGCAAAGTGATTCAATTATGTCAGAAAGCGAAGCTTCCTTATGCTCCCATGCCCGATCTGCCAACTGTTGCAGCGGTTTGTGTATATCCAACCATGGTTAAGGTGGCAAAAGAACATGTAATGGGCTGTGGGATTAATATTGCTTCTGTGGCAACTGCTTTTCCAAGTGGAATGGCTCCACTATCTGTAAGAATTGAAGACACTAAATTTGCTGTTGAGGAAGGCGCAGACGAAGTGGATATGGTAATAAGTCGTGGAGCTTTCTTATCTGGTGAGTTCCAAAAAGTGTTTGATGAGATTGCTTCTATTAAAGACGCTTGTGGAAAAGCTCATTTAAAAGTAATTCTGGAAACCGGCGAACTTCTTACCTATGAAAATGTTCGAAAAGCGAGTGATATAGCCATGGAAGCCGGTGCGGATTTCATCAAAACATCAACCGGGAAAATTAGTCCGGCTGCAACCCAGCCTGTAACTTTAGTGATGTTGGAAGCCATTAGAGATTATTATTACAAAACCGGTAAAATGATAGGAATGAAACCAGCTGGTGGAATCCGAACTGCAAAACAAGCTATCCAATACCTGGTGCTTGTTAAAGAAACACTAGGCGCCGCGTGGTTGAATAAAGACTATTTTCGATTT
Source organism: Balneolaceae bacterium (assembly GCA_965229525.1). GTDB lineage: Bacteria > Bacteroidota > Rhodothermia > Balneolales > Balneolaceae > HXMU1420-13. Next base: position 3,202,717 of record OZ245886.1, on the reverse strand, counting down.
GGAGCCAGTTCTTTAGCTAACGACGTTTTGATGCAAATCGTAAAACAATCAACCGGCCAATATCAAAGTGCCGATTACTTCTCAGTGGATTAAGAGGATACAATGTCTGATACAGTTGATATGAACGAAACTACTTACAAGCCAACATCACCAAATTCAAAGTTGGATTTTGCTTCTGTTTGGGAATATGACCCAGCCCCGGAAAGTACCTCTCATGTTGAGATAAAAGATAAATATGACCTTTTTATCGGTGGGAATTTTGTAAAACCGTCAAAAGGTCGCTATTTCCTTACTACTAATCCTGCAACCAAAGAAGTGATCACGGAGTTTGCCGATGCAACTCAAGCTGATGTTGATTCAGCAGTAAAAGCTGCTAGAAAAGCTTTCGAGGGCGAATGGAGCGCTATTTCGGGGAAGCAGAGAGGCAAATACCTATATCGAATTGCTCGAATGATACAGGAAAGAGCACGAGAGTTTTCAGTTCTTGAAAGCATGGATGGCGGTAAACCTATACGTGAATCTCGTGATGTAGACGTTCCTTTGGTAGCTGCACACTTTTTCTACTATGCGGGGTGGGCCGATAAATTGGAATATGCATTTCCTGGCAAAAACCCTGAACCAATTGGAGTATGTGGTCAAATTATCCCTTGGAATTTCCCTTTACTCATGTTAGCCTGGAAAATAGCCCCAGCACTCGCATGTGGTAATACGGTTGTTTTAAAACCTGCTGAAACTACTTCACTAACTGCGTTGAAGTTTGCTGAACTGGTCAAGGATGCTGGTCTTCCTGATGGAGTCGTTAACATTGTAACGGGCGCTGGGCAAACTGGTGCGGAGATTGTAAATCATAAAGGTATCGATAAAATTGCATTTACAGGTTCTACGGGCGTTGGAAAGTTGATTCAAAAATCAATCGCTGGTACGAATAAGAGATTTACACTCGAGTTAGGTGGTAAGGGTGCAATGATTGTATTTGAAGATGCGCCAATCGATCAGGCTGTAGAAGGTATCATTAATGCCATATTTTTTAACCAGGGGCACGTTTGCTGCGCTGGATCTAGATTATTAGTACAAGAAGGTGTTGCTGACCTGGTAATCCAAAAATTACAGGATCGTATGGAAACACTTATTGTCGGGGATCCTTTGGATAAGAATACCGATGTTGGAGCTATTAACTCAGAAGCTCAATTTGAGACTATTAACAAATATCTACAGATTGGGCTTGAAGAAGGTGCAAATGTATATCAGAGTAAGTGTTCTATCCCAGATAATGGATATTTTATCCGCCCCACTCTACTAACCGATGTTGCACAATCGAATCGCGTTGTTCAGGAAGAAATATTTGGTCCCGTTCTAACAGTACAAACATTTAGAACCGCAGACGAAGCTATCCAGAAAGCAAATAATACGCCGTATGGACTTGCAGGAGGAGTTTGGACGGATAAAGGTTCTAAAATCTTTAAAGTTGGTGCTGGACTCCGATCTGGAGTTGTTTGGGCGAACACCTACAATAAATTTGATCCAACTTCACCATTTGGTGGGTTCAAAGAAAGTGGTGTCGGTCGCGAAGGCGGGCTCCATGGTTTAGCTGCATACACAAAATTCTAACAAGACGAATGACGGACTGCGTAAGATCAAAGTTTGGAATCTTTAGTTCGTCGTTGGTCGTTTATCATTAGTCGTTAAAATGAGTCATTTAGAAGTTCTAAAAACCTATAAAATGTACATCGGGGGACAATTCCCCCGAACAGAATCAGGTCGATTTTATAAAGTTTATGACAGTGAAGGTGATTTGCTTGCGAATGCTTGTCTCGGTAGTCGTAAAGATGTTCGAAATGCTGTTAAAACTGCCCGAGGAGCATTTTCAGGATGGAGCAAACGAAATGCCTTTAATCGTGGACAAATTCTTTACCGCATTGCCGAAATGATGGAGAGTAGAAGAGCGGAGTTCGAGAAAGAGCTTACAAGAGTAGGTTTCACTACGGCAGAAGCTGAAGCTGATGTAAGTGCATCCATCGATCGTTTGATTTACTATGCAGGCTGGACAGATAAATATTTACAGGTATTCGGAAGTATAAACCCTGTTGCAAGTTCTCATTTCAATTTTAGTTTGATGGTACCAACCGGCGTAGTTGGAATATTAGCTGCAGAGCACAGCCCACTTTTAGGACTGGTTTCAATGATTGCTCCGGTTATTGCTGGTGGCAATACATGTGTGGTTCTTTCATCAGAGACTCACCCACTCCCATCAATTACTTTTGCAGAGGTTCTGAATTCCTCCGATGTACCTGGAGGTGTTGTGAATATAATCACTGGTAAAAAAGAAGAATTAGTGGAACATTTTGCTGGTCATATGGATGTAAATGCATTGTGTTATACAGATATCCTTTCACCAGAAATGACAAAACAAATTGATGAGTTGGCCGCGGAAAACATCAAAAGGATTATTAAGCATCCGATTGAAGACTGGTATGCTAAAGAAGCCCAAAGTCCTTATTTCATCACCGATGTTCAGGAAACAAAAACTACCTGGCATCCTGTTGGATTTTAAAATGCATCGTATAGTTCCTTTTGTGCTTCTTATACTAGCTTGCTCGACGAGTGAACAATTGGTGGAATCAATGCCACCTATTCAAGATGATGAACCTATTGTTGAGACTATGGTCACCGAGGAGGTTATTCAAACAACTTCTGAGGATTCATTTGAGGCTATTGAGGAAGAAAATTATCCTTACCTGAGCTCATTATCGGATACCTACTTCAATCGTCGAAATGTGATTCCCGAAGCTTATTCTCGCATAAAAGCTGAAATTGAAGAAGAAGAAGTAGATTTGTTTGAAGGATATCGTGTTCAAATTTTTTCAGGGCTTAACCCCGCTTTAGCTGATACAGCTGCCAAACAATTCAGAGCTTGGTCTGCTGCAAATATTGATGGCTATCAAGCCGATACTTACACTTTTTTTAAAGCGCCTTATTATCGTGTTCATGTTGGTGATTTTCATGATAGAAATCGGGCTATCGATTTTTCAAATCTCTTAAAAAGACGATTCAGAGATTCCTGGGTAGTGTACGATCGAGTTAACCCATATAATGTACCCGCTGATACCGTGTATATCACACTTAATTGATGCTTTGTAATCCTGTTTTGGCTTAAATCATTCTAGTTCATAATTTTGGAACGCGTTCACTCTCACATAGGTTGATGCAGCCGACAAAAGTTATCTATGAAAGCACTTATAAAATTTGTTGTTTTACTTGGGGCATTTTTCACCCTTACTCTTGTTGTTTTCAAGCTACTTGGAATACTAAGTGCCGACGATATTAAACTATGGCTAGAAGCAGCAATGGAGCTTTCGCCCTGGATAGTTGGATCTATTATTGTTGCCTTAATGATGGTCGACTTATTCATTGCCATACCAACACTTTCGCTAACCATTTTATCTGGATTTTTTCTTGGGGTGGAATTAGGTGTTTTTTATTCTAGCATTGGGATGATTGGTGCCGGCACAATGGGATACGTAATTAGTCGGTTTCATGGTGATAAACTACTTCGATTTGTATCAAGTGATGAAGCTCAGAGAGAAGAAATGATACGCATCTTCACTACTTTTGGTCCATTTAGCTTGATGCTGTGTCGTGCAGCACCCATGCTTCCAGAAGTAACCAGTTGCCTTGCCGGTGTTACAAAAATGCCTTACTGGAAATATTTACTCTTCTACTCCTTAGGAACAATCCCTTATGCAGTTATCGCAGCTTATTCTGGATCAATTTCTACTGTTAATGACCCAGGCCCTGCAATTTTTACATTTATTGCGATCTTTGGTGGACTTAGTTTAGTTTGGATTACCTTTCTGTACTTCAATAAGCATAAGATTAAATCTTAGCCTAGAGTCGGTAAAACAACAGAAACACTAGTGCTTAGATAGGGCTGACTACACATTAAAGCGAAAAAGCATAACATCACCATCGGCAACAATATACTCCTTCCCTTCCTGGCGCATTTTACCTGCTTCTTTTGCTGCCTTTTCACTTTTTAATTCAGAGTAATCATCATAAGCAATGGTTTCAGCACGAATAAAACCCCGTTCAAAATCAGTATGAATTACTCCAGCCGCTTGCGGAGCTTTCGTCCCTTTTTTAATCGTCCAGGCACGCGCTTCTTTAGGCCCAACAGTGAAATAAGTAATTAACCCTAATTCTGCATAAGCTGCATGAATTAATCTATCTAGCCCAGCACTCGAAACTCCAAGTTCCTCAAGGAACATTTCCTTTTCTTCTTCATCCAATTCAGCAATTTCTGCTTCAATTTTTGCACAAAACATAACTACTTCGTCCCCAAAAGTAGAAGCCACTTTCTTTACAACCTCTACCAATTCATTCCCGGATTCGAGGTCAGTTTCTCCAACATTACAGGCATATAAGACTGGCTTGGCCGATAGAAGAAATAAGTCGCGATAAGCCAGGCGCTGTTCTTCAGTTACCTCAAAAGTTCTTGCAGTATTTCCATCCTCTAAATGAACTCTAAGTCGATCAACAACCTCAAGTTGAGCCTTCATGGTTTTATCGCCACTTTTAGACTGTTTTTTCAGATTTTCGACGCGTTTTTCAACACTTTCGAGATCTTTCAAGATCAGTTCAGACTCGATAATAGCTATATCTCGTTCCGGGTCAACATCGCCTTCTACGTGAATGATATCATCATCTTCAAAACAGCGAACAACATGTATAATTAAATCTACTTCACGAATGTGAGATAAAAATGCATTGCCTTTCCCCTTACCTTCTGCTGCACCTTTAACCAGTCCAGCAATGTCAACGAATTCGATACTCGTAGGAATTACACTTTTTGATTCTGCTAAATCGGCAAGAGTAGTTAATCTGTAATCGGGTACTGCGACCTGACCAACATTTGGATCAATTGTACAAAACGGAAAGTTCGCTGATTCTGCCCCGGCATTACTTAATGCATTAAAAAGCGTTGATTTACCCACATTAGGTAAACCAACAATACCACATCTTAGACTCATTAATTACTGTAAATAAATAGTTTAAAAATCGATTCTCTTTTGTTGAACAAATTCAACTTCTGGCAATATCACTGCCGTTAATTTCCCAAATTGTTCGTAAACACAGCCCGTATCTATTCCAATCATATTATTCTTTTCGATCGGTTCGCGAACGGGAGTATGACCGAAAACTACGGTTTTTTCCCAATTATTATGCTTTGTTTGTAGATGATCTCTGGTCCACAGAAAAGAGCTATAAGCATCTTCATCTGATAAAGCTTCTGCAATCGTCATGTTTGGTGGTAATCCACCATGTACAAACACCCAATGATCTGTTTCGTGATACAATTTGGTTTTCACTAAGAACTTTAAGTGACTGTAAGGTACTTTCTTATCCGGACAGGTGGCATAATAAGATTCCAGCGTGTTTGCACCACCGTAATTCAAATACTCATAGTATTTATTGTCTTGATAGTAGGTCAAGAACATTTGATCATGATTACCACGAATAAAATGGCAGGTATGTGTTTTGCTAAATTCAATTAATACATCAATTACTTCTTTAGATGTAGGTCCTCTATCCACATAATCGCCAAGAAAAACATACTCTCTCGTATTGCCATATTCTTCAACTAATCGCTCAAGTAGCACAACTAGTGTCTCAGAGCAACCATGAATGTCGCCAATAGCAATATATCCGTTACTTTTTTTTGTCATTTATTTACCAGACCTGTCGATAAGTCCTCTACCGGTTTTCTTGATTTTACCTTCCTTATTCAAATCTATAAAGGAAGCATCAAGAATACCGTTCACAAATCGACCTGATTTTGCTGTAGAAAATTTCTTTACCAGTTCGATTGCTTCATTTATTGTCACTTTAGAAGGGATATCCTCGAAATGCATGAACTCACAGAGTGCCATTTGCAGTACTATTCTGTCGATCATTGCAAGTCGATCAATTTCCCAGTTTTTTATGTGTCTGGAAATGATTTCATCAAACTGAGACCGATTTTCCAACGTTAGGAAAAACAATCGTTCAGCAAACCTTCTGATCTCTTTTTCCGTTCCTGTGGCCTCTTTCAAGATAGTGTCAGCAACATGCTGAACTGTGTCACCACTTTGTTGATATGCGTAAATACTTTGAAGAACGGATTCGCGTACGAGTCTGCGATTGATCATGCCTGGGGTTTAAAAATTGCGTGCAAAGATAACTAATTCACACTAAACAATAACCAATAATCAACATTCAAAGAACAATGTTTATTCCTTGTTGAAAATTGGATATTGCTTATCTTTGGAATTCTGCGTTCTTAGCTCAGTTGGTTAGAGCGCCACGTTGACATCGTGGAGGTCGGCAGTTCGAATCTGCCAGAACGCACTTAAATATATGCCTTCTCAAATCGAAAGATAAATTCAGCGCCATCCCCACTTCTGATCTCAGTTTCTGCCCGTAATTGTTTAGAGATTGTTCGAATTAGTTTCATACCTAAAGAAGGCCCACCTTTTGCATAATTCATTTTATCAAATCCAACCCCGTCATCCTTTATCGATAAAACTAGAAGTTCTTTTTCCTTCTTAAAACTGATGATAACTTCCCCAGTTTCGCGGTCGTTAAAAGCATGTTTGTATGCGTTTGTAACAATTTCGTTAATCAACAAACCACACGGAATGGCCTGTGTGATGATTAAATTTATCGGATCAATATCAAAAACGATATCAACTTGAGTAAATGCAGATTTAAAGGATTTATTTAAACTTTGAACTAATTCATTGATGTATGGCTCAACTTCTATATCAGAAAGGTTCTCATTTTGATACAGTTTCTCATGTACCAAAGCAATCGAGAAGATTCGGTGTCTACTGTCGTTTAGAACAGTTTGAGCATTCTTATTATCAGTTGCATAAGATTGTAATTCTAGAAGTCCGGTAATTACTGCAAGATTGTTCTTCACGCGATGATGAACTTCTGCCAGGAGTAATTCTTTTTCTTTTAAAGATTTTCGTACGGTTTCTTCAGATCGTTCTCTTTCTGTGATATCGACATAAAGACCAAATTTCGCCTCTACTTTATCATCAATAATAACAGGTACCGAGTACACAATTACATCAAGCTGTTCTTTCTTTTTCGAGATTCGCTTAACCTGTTTGTACTCCACTAGAGGGGAATCAGAAATTCGAACGGCATCTTCATAGTCATCTTCCGGTACAATTATCCGATCGATCTCAAGACCTTGAACTTCATGTAAACTATACCCAAATAATAGCTCAAAGCCTTCATTTACCAACTCTACCTCATTATGTGCGTTTAACATAGTGATAGCTAGTGGTGTAGTATTAAACAGTTCGCTGAAATATTTTTCCCTTCGTATTAATTCCTCTTCAGCAAATTTTCTATCCGATATATCTCTTTCAATAATAATTAGTACGTTTTGCCCAAAATAACTCCCTTTATTTACCAACATTTCGGTAAGAAATACCTCTCCGTTTGCCTTCTTAGACCAGACTTCCATCTTTTGGGCTTGCTGATGTTTGGCTATTTCTCTAATTCGATCCATTTCGTTAGCATCAAACTTACCTGGTGCTCGAAGCATGCTCTGGTTTTTTGATACAACTTGCTCTGGCTCATAGCCGTAGGTTGCTTTTACCCCTTTATTTGCAATTAGTATGTTGTTGTCTTGGTCTAACAAATAGATTGCTTCGCTCATCGAATCAAATAAATCTCGATAACTTTGCATGCTTTTTTCAGACTCTTTAAAAGCAACAACTCTATCGGTAACATTAGCTACAAGCGAATAAACAGAAACAACTTTACCCTCTTTATTATATAAAATAGAGTTATACCATTCACTGTAAACTACCGCACCACTTTTAGTTACATTTCGATTAATAAGTGAAAAACTATCCTGTTTTTCCTTCACAAGCTTCCTAAAACTGCCCCATACAAGTTCTCTATCTTCCTTGTATACAAATTTTTGAAGCAATTCTTTATCGTTAAGTACTTCATCTTCTTTCCAACCAAATAACTCGGTGGCTTTATCAGACCACCTCAAAATCTCACCTGAATAGTTCCACTCAATTTCTGCAAGTGGGAAGCCTTGAAAGCCAATAGGTGAACTAAGCAAGTCCTGCTCATCATCATCCAACATTGGAGTCAAATCATGCGCAATAAGCAATTTAGCGGGTCGATTTAAGTAGGTAATTATAAGTGTGGAGAACTGAATGATTTTCTTTCCCCCATTCTCTGACTTCAGCCACCATACCTTATCAAATGTTGATGAACGCTCATGATCTTTTATTTTTTTTGAAATCCTAATCGGTACTTCATGTACAAAATCATGCAAAGATCTGTTTAGAATTTTTTCCTTCGTTAGATCGATAAAATCAATGGTAGCTTCATTTACATCCAATATTTCCAATGTGATCTGATCACATACAAATAAGCATTGGGTATCAAAAAATCCTTCAGGTAAGTTAGTAGAAGCGGTCATTAACGAAATCAATTTCGGCGTCGAATATGCAATCTCTTTCGCTCATTCACCAACAAAAAAATGAAAAATTAACATCAATGAATAGAATGCTGATAAAGTGCAATTTTTCTATCTTTACCGCCCAGAATTTAAATTTTGAGTATTATTAATAAATGTCTTCAGATCTTATCAAGATAACTTTACCAGATGGCTCTTCAAGATCATATGAAAATGGATCTACTGGTATGCAAATTGCAGAATCGATTTCATCAGGATTAGCACGAGTTGCATTGAGTATTACTGTTAATGGGGAAATATGGGATTTAAATCGACCTATTACGCAAAATTCGAGCATTGCTATTAATACTTGGGACTCAGATGACGGTAAATATACATTCTGGCATTCATCTGCACACTTACTCGCAGAAGCTGTTCAATACTTGTATCCGAAAGCAAAATTCGGTATTGGTCCACCAATAGAAACAGGTTTTTATTACGACATAGATTTTGGTGACGTTCAAATCTCACAGGAAGATCTTGTAGCCATTGAAAAGAAATTTTTAGAATTAGCACGAACCAAAGAAACTTTCGAACGAAAAGAGATATCGAAAGCGGATGCGCTGAATTATTACAAAGAAAAGGGCAACGAGTATAAAGTTGATCTCATTGATGGTTTAGAAGATGGCGACATAACCTTCTATACTCAAGGCACTTTTACAGATCTTTGCCGCGGTCCTCATATCCCAAACACAGGTGTTGTAAAAGCAATAAAGCTTACCAATTTGGCAGGGGCATACTGGCGTGGTGATGTAAATTCTAAACAACTAACTCGGATTTATGGTGTTTCCTTCCCAAAACAGAAAATGTTGGATGAACATTTGCACCGAATTGAGGAAGCAAAGCGTCGCGATCATAGAAAACTTGGTAAAGAATTAGGTATCTATATGATTGACCAAATGGTTGGCAGTGGGCTTCCTATTTGGTTACCAAATGGTACGACACTTCGAAGAACCCTCGAAGCTTTTCTTCGTGATGAACAGATTAAACGAGGGTACAAAGAAGTAATTACCCCTCATATAGGAAGTTTAGAGCTTTATCGAACATCCGGGCACTATCCTTATTATCAGGAATCACAGTATGATCCAATTCAAGTTGATGACGAGGAATACATGCTTAAACCTATGAACTGTCCTCACCATCATAGAATTTTCTCATCAGAAAGAAGATCGTACCGAGATTTGCCGCTGCGTTTAGCTGAATTCGGATCTGTGTATAGGTATGAACAATCGGGTGAGTTAAGTGGGCTATCCAGGGTACGTGGTTTTACACAGGATGATGCTCACATTTACTGTATGCATGATCAACTGAAAGATGAGATTAAAAATACCATTGAATTAACTCAGTTTGTTTTTAACACTTTTGGAATGCCGGTTGATATCCGACTTTCGTTCCGAGATGAGAACGATGATAAATATGGTGGAAGTACTGAATATTGGGATCGTGCCCAAAAAGAAATCCAGGAAGTAGCTGATGAAATGGAACTTGATTATTTCGTCGCTCCAGGAGAAGCAAGCTTCTATGGCCCAAAAATCGATTTCATTATCCGAGACGCCATAGGCCGTAAATGGCAATTAGGAACTGTACAGGTTGATTATGTTATGCCAGAGCGCTTCGATTTAACTTACACTGGTTCTGATAATGATAAACATAGACCGGTAATTATACACCGTGCTCCTTTCGGTAGCATGGAACGTTTTACCAGCATACTAATTGAACATTTTGCAGGAAATTTCCCATTATGGTTATCACCAGAGCAAATGAGAATTCTACCAATCAGTGATTCTCAAAATGATAAAGCTCATGAATATGCAGCTATATTTAAAGAACGTGGTGTTCGCTTAACTGTAGACGACAGAAGTGAACAAATCGGTGGTAAAATTCGCGATGCCGAGACTGCCAAAATTCCATATATGTTGATAATTGGAGCCAAAGAAATGGAAAATGGCACGGTTTCTGTTAGAAAACATCGTAAAGGAGATATTGGAACTTTCAATTTTTCTGATTTTCTTTCCAAAATTAATACTGAAATAAGTGAGAAATCACTACCTGAAGACTAAATAAACTACGAGGATAACTATCGCAAGAAGAAACTTTCGTCCGCCGGTTAAAGAAGACCGGCCACGATTAAACGAAGAAATTAATGCACCACAAGTTCGGGTTATTAAGCCGGACAACTCTCATGAAATAACCACCTCAGACCGAGCGCTACAAATTGCTGAGCAATTTAATTTGGATTTAGTTGAGATTGCGCCGGATGCACGTCCACCCGTTTGCAAGATTATTGATTACGGGAAATACCTATACGAAAAGAAGAAAAAAGAGAAAGAAGCTAAAAAGAAGCAACACACAGTTACAGTAAAAGAACTGCGTTTTCGCCCAAATACAGACGATCATGACCTTGAATTCAAAACACGTCATGCTCGTGAGTTTTTAAGTAGCGGTGATAAGGTAAAAGCATCCGTTCAATTTAGAGGTCGCGATATGCTTTACACAGAAAAAGGTGAACTGGTTTTGCTAAAGCTCGCTAAAGCTCTCGAAGACATATCAAAGATCGAATCTAAACCGAATCTTGAAGGTCGTCGAATGATCATGATTTTATCACCTCTCAAGTGATTTAGGCATTGCTTAAGATGCGTATTTATGCGTATTTTGAAAGTCTGTAAATTTTCACAAAGCAAGTGGATTTCCAATGCCTAAAATGAAATCAAATAGTGGAGCTAAAAAGCGTTTTAAACTTACCGGAAGCGGTAAAGTGAAGCGCAAAAAAGCTTTTAAGCGCCACATCTTAACAAAGAAAAGCAGCAAAACTAAAAGAAATTTAGGTCGCACAACCTTGGTGGCAAGAGCCGATGAGCCAAGAGTAAAAGAGATGATCTAAAAAATTATAACCCTTAAATCTTGACAAAATGCCACGTTCACTAAACTTAGTGGCTTCCCGTCGCCGTCGCAAAAAGATTCTAAATCAAGCGAAAGGTTACTGGGGCAAGCGTAAGAATGTTTACACGATTGCGAAAAATGCGGTTGAAAAAGGTCTTCAGTACCAATACCGTGATAGAAAAAATCGTAAGCGTGTATTCCGCAGATTATGGATTGTACGAATTAATGCAGCCGCTCGATTAAACGGCAGCACTTATTCTAAGTTAATCAGCGCCATGTCTAATAAGAACATGGAAATTAACCGTAAGGTATTAGCTGATATCGCAGTTCATGATCCGGAAACGTTTGCTGCCATCGTGAAGGAAGCTCACGCATAAGCGAAACTTGCTAATTTATGACGAAGCCGGTAAATCTTATCAAAATAGGTTTACCGGTTTTTTTATTTTCGGGACTCTCGATCAAATTTATATAACTAACTTATGATTGATCAGATAAAAGATCTTACTAATTCCATTAACTCTTTTGTGGTTTCATCTCCAGACGAACTTGAAGCGTTTAGATTGGAATTCCTTTCCAGAAACGGGAAAGTTCAATCCATGTTCAAAAACCTTGGATCTGTTCCAAAGGAAGAACGTGGTGCTGTTGGTAAACTGATGAACGACGCTAAACAGCTTGCACAAAAGAAATTCGATGATTTTAAAAATGGATTTGAAGCCGGTGCTAGTGTTCAAAAAAGTGCTATTTACGACATCACACTAACAGCTCCTGAACCAATAATCGGCTCCCTACATCCTCTTACTCAGACTTTGGATGAAATGAAGAATATCTTTTATCGACTTGGATTCACCATCGCCGATGGACCAGAGGTTGAAGATGATTTCCATAACTTCACTGCGCTGAATTTCCCTCCAAATCATCCAGCACGGGATGAACAGGACACATTCTTTGTAAGAAAGAGTAACGATCCTGAAATGATGGACCTTGTGCTAAGAACGCACACCTCCCCTGTTCAAATTCGATTGATGGAGAATACAAAACCTCCCATTCGATCAATCATGCCAGGAAGGGTTTATCGAAATGAGGCAGTTTCACCGAAATCATATTTCTTGTTTCATCAAGTGGAGGCGCTATATGTGGATGAGAATGTTAGTGTCGCTGATCTAAAAGAAACTCTTATCACATTCGTAAAATTGATGTATGGGTCGGATGTGAAATATCGACTGCGCCCTGGCTTCTTCCCATTCACCGAGCCAAGTTTAGAGATGGATATTTGGTGGGGCAGTGAAAAAGACGGAAAGTGGTTAGAGATCCTTGGATCAGGAATGGTCGATCCAAATGTATTTATTGCATCAGGTGTTGATCCTGAGAAATACACAGGTTTTGCATGGGGAATGGGCGTGGAACGTATTTGTATCCTTAAATATGGTATCGACGACATCCGTACCTTCTACGAAAATGACATCCGGTTCCTCGAACAGTTTAATTAAAAGCCGCAGCAGAAATAATGAAGTTATCCTACAATTGGCTTAAAGAATTTATCGATCTCCCTCTCGATCCATACGAGACTGCAGAAAAACTTACACTAATCGGACTTGAAGAAGAAGAAACTTTCGAGTTTGGGAGCAAACTTGAAGGTGTTGTAGTTGGTGAAGTTCTAGAAACTAAACAACATCCAAATGCCGACAAACTTACACTATGTCAAGTTAATCTAGGTACTGAAACTGTTCAAATTGTTTGTGGAGCACCCAATGTAGCTTCCGGACAAAAAGTACCTGTTGCAACGGTTGGATCTACCCTTCCAATAAAGCTTGATGATGGAAGTTATCTAACCCTTAGAAAGGCTAAACTTCGCGGAGAAGAATCTAACGGGATGATTTGCGCAGAAGATGAACTTGGTCTTGGTGATGACCATGACGGAATCATGGTTTTGGATAGTTCTATTGAAGTTGGAACGCCCGTAGCAAACCTTTTTGATATCTATACAGATACAATCATCGATATTGCAATAACTCCTAATCGCCCTGATGCAACCGGCCATCTTGGAGTAGCTCGTGATTTATCTGCGGCATTAGATTTACCGTTGAAAAAGCCTACAGTTGAGATTACAACTCAAGTTACTGAATGTGATGACATTTCTGTATCCATCGAAAATGCAGAAAAATGCCATCGTTTTGTTGGAAAGATGATCAAGGGTGTAGAAATCAAAGAATCCCCTAAATGGTTAAAAGATAAACTTGAAGCCATTGGGTCACGACCGATAAATAATGTAGTTGATGTTACAAACTATGTAATGTTTGAACTTGGTCAGCCCCTACATGCTTATGATTATGATGAAATAAATGGACAGAAGATTATTGTAAAGGATTTTGATCACGAAGTGGAATTCGAAACACTTGATCACACCAAAAGAAAATGTGCAGCTGGAACCCTATTCATTTGTGATGGTGATGGTCCAGTTGGAATTGCCGGTGTTATGGGCGGGCTTTACAGCGAAGTAAGTGACAAAACCACGAATATCTTTCTGGAAGGAGCATATTTCGATCCTGGTACGGTTCGAAAGACTGCTAAAGCACAAACTCTTCAAACGGATGCTTCATATAGATTCGAAAGAGGTGTTGACCCCAATATTCAAGCATATGCAGTTGAAAGAGCAGCCAAACTGATCCAGGAAGTTGCCGGTGGAACACTCACTGATGAATTATTGGACATCCATCCAACTGTAACAGAAAGTAAAGAACTTACACTAAGAAAAAGCTATCTGAACAGACTACTAGGAACAGATTTAAGTATTGATGAAGCTGTTTCAATTGTTGATGGATTGGAATTAGAAGTCATCGCCGGGAACGCGGATACCGTCACATTCAAAATTCCAACTTTCCGCCCGGATCTGGAGCGCGAAGTTGATTTGATTGAAGAAGTGGGTCGATTATATGATTACAACAAAATTACGGCTCCAAGTCATGGAATCTTTGTTTCTACCGAGAAATTTTCAGAATGGGAAATTTTGATGGAGAAAATCCGAAAAGCCGGAGTGGAGCTTGGCTTTAGAGAGATATACACAAACTCCCTCATTTCTGAAAAAGAAGCTGAGCAGTTTGGAAGTCTTGATTCAATGGTGGGAACGTTGAATCCACTTACTACTGATATGACTACCCTTCGACCTTCTTTACTACATGGTTTCCTGAAGGCAGCAGCCTATAATTTTAATCGGCAGGCTTCGAATATTCGTTTCTTTGAATGTGGAAATGTCTTCAAACTAGGCGAAACTTCATTCCACGATGGCATCAATGAGCAAACACATGTTCTTTTCGGTTTAGCAGGATTTAAATCGAAGGAACACTGGACAGGAAAACCACAAGAATACACTGTTTTTGATTTAAAACAGGAAATTGCCGGCTTTTTTACAAAACTCGGATTATTTGGCTCTTTTCAAGCTAAAGAAGTTGAAGGTGTATTAGTTATTTCTGTAGCTAAGAAAGAACTAGGAAGAATAGAAGCAGTAGAATCAAAATTGTTGAAAGTCTACGGAATTGAACTACCAACTTACGTAGCAGAATTTTCAATCAATGCGATAGCGAATGCTCTTTCAAGAGTTAAAGAGAAAGGATTCACTTCCATCCCAAAGTATCCGCCCTTCGAATTTGATTTTGCTGTAATTGTAGATCAGCAAGTTTCTGCGGGAAAACTGATGACAGCTATTCGCTCTAATGCCGGTAAAACCCTTCAAAATCTCGATATTTTCGATGTTTTTGAAGGTGAATCAATCGGAAAAGATAAAAAAAGTATTGCCTTTAGGTTAAATTTCATTGATCCTAACAAGACCTTGAATATCAAAGAAGTAGAACCTATTATAAACCGAATAATTAAAACGCTGGAAAAACAATTCAGCGCCCAATTACGAGGTTAATTCTATGAATCAGCTGTCTCAACAATCAATTAAGTTTAAAGAATTACTTTCCCAAATTGATGAAGAAGTAATTTCACTGAAACAGCAGATCAAAGAACTAAAGAAAGAGAATGCAAAACTTGTAGGTAAACTCGAAGATTTACGTGGAAAACAAACCGATATTTTCTCTGCAATTACGGAATCGGAACGCTTAGCTATGCGTCAGCAGGTGAAGGGACTAATTTCCAAGATTGATAACCATTTAAGTGATCAGGCATGAAATCTATTAAAGTCTCGATATTAGGAAAACAGTATCCACTTAAAGTAGAAGATCACGAAGAAGAGAATATGGTTCGAATCTGCAAGTTTGTAGACGAGCGCTTTCAGACTTACAGGAATCAGCTTGTAAAGCAACCTGAATCGACAGTCATGGTATTAGCAGCATTGAGCATTGCCGAAGAATTATTCGAAGCGCGGCAAAACACGTCGGATGCAATTAAGGATGAAGAAGCTATGATGGAGAGAGTAAATGCCAGTCTAGAAAGATTGATCGAAGACATAAAAAGCTAATTTTTAATTTACCAACACTCAGATTGTGGCGGAAACAGTAAATATTTTATTCATCGGAGACATTGTTGGTGATGCCGGTTTATCAATAACCCAAATGGCTTTACCAAGCTTGATCAAAAAACATAAAGCTGATTTTGTAATTGCGAATGGTGAGAACTCACATGAAGGTCATGGAATTAATGAAGAAATTATTAAAAACCTCCATACTATTGGGGTACATGTAATTACAGGTGGAGATCACTCCTTTGATAAATGGAAAGTATTCCAATATATGCGTGAGAATAACACCATCCTCCGCCCTCTTAATTATCCTAAAGGTAATGCTGGAGTTGGTTTTGGTGTGTACGAAATTCCGGGTACGAAATTTAAAATTGGTGTATTAAATGTTCAGGGAAGAACATTCATGAAGTCTATAGACGATCCATTTTCTGCTGCTGATTGGGCCATTGATAAAATGAAAGAACAAACGAATATCATTTTTGTGGATATGCATGCGGAGGCAACTGCTGAAAAAGTTTCTCTAGCCTGGCATCTTGATGGTAGAGCCTCTGTGTTAGTTGGAACTCATACCCATATTCCAACTGGTGATGCACGAATTTTCCCAAATGGACTTGGTTATCTAACGGATGCGGGAATGACCGGTTCTTTTAACTCCTCGCTCGGCATGGATAAAAAGGTAGCCATCAAACGGTTTATGACTGGGGTTCACCAAAAGTATAAAGCTGCTAGCGGTGATAATCATATATGCGGTGCATTGGCAAAAGTTGATATCAAAACCGGGAAATGTGTTCAGATAGAATCCGTTATTTACCCTGAGTTTGAAAATTCGAAATTATAGGTATGAGTGATTCTTCTCTCATTTTAAAAGCATCAGAAATCCGAAAAACCTATCAGACAGAACAATCTGATCATCCACTTGTGGTTTTGGATGGCATAAACATTGAAATACCATCAGCAAAAATTATTAGCATTGTAGGTTCAAGTGGAAGCGGGAAAAGTACCTTACTACATATTTTAGGTGGTCTAGATAAACCAGATTCAGGCGAAGTCTACTGGGGCGAGTCGAATCTGGCAGACATGAGTTCTGATGAGCTTGCCGACTTTCGAAATAGGAATATTGGTTTTGTTTTCCAGTTCCATCACTTATTACCGGAATTTACAGCACTTGAAAATGTGAGTATGCCCGGTTTAATTGCAGGATTGGATATAAAAGAAGCCAATGATAAAGCACACGCGCTATTAAAGCGCTTTGGTGTTGATAAAAGATCCAATCACCGTCCAACTCAACTCTCGGGTGGAGAGCAACAAAGAGTTTCGATGGCACGAGCCGTAATGAATAGACCAGCCTTAGTTCTCGCTGATGAGCCAACTGGTAATTTGGATGATAAGAACACAGAGATAATTTTAAACTTACTATTCGAGCTAAAAGACGAGTATTCCGTTTCTGTTTTACTTATCACTCATGAGGAAGAAATCGCAAAACGATCTGATCTTATACTAGAGATTAAAAACGGTAAACTAGCTGCACTTTAAGTTTTGTATAACGCCAAAACAGCCTTATTTTTGGAGTCTGTAAAATAAAATTGAAATCGCTATTACATCATGTCTAAAAACCTTTCTAAGGAAGAATTGCAATCCGACCCGTTACTAGAAAATGTAGCTAAGGCAACCACTTTTTTTAATGAAAATCGAACAATTATACTAGCAGTTGTAATCGGAATAGTTGTCGTAGTTGGGTCATTGATTGGTTACAGATATTACTCCAGCTCGCAAGAACAACAAGCGCAAGAATTACTCGCTATAGCCGAGGGTTATTACTCAATCGGTGATTACGATCGTGCATTAAATGGAGATAGTTTTGAATTAACCTATGGTTTCCTGGCAATCGCCAATGAATTCTCAGGTACCGAAGCAGGAAATCTGGCTAATTATTATGCATCTGTATCTAGTTTTAAGCTTGGCAATATTGAAGATGCACTTGCTCAATTTGAAAGATATGATGCTCCAAGTGGAATTTTGGGAGTTGGTTCAATTAGCTTTTATGCAAGTATTTTAAAAGAAAATGAAAGCTTGGAGAGAGCTGCTGAAACGTATGTTGAAGCCGCTGAGTGGGATGAAAATGACCTCACTTCTCCTTATAACCTGTTAGAGGCTGCTAAAATCTATTTTGATCTTGGTAACTACGAGGTTGCTCAAGAAATAGCCGAACGGATAATTAAAGATTATCCAAATAGTTCTGAAGCCACAGAATCGTTACGATTAGAAGGCATGATATCAGTCTCGCTCTAAAACTCTAGTAAAATATTTAAGGCTCCGATTGGAGCCTTTTTTGTTTACAATATCTTTGATTGTTTTTCATTCTTCTAATTGTTGAAGATATTACATCATGCAGATTTTAAAGAATCAAACAATCATAATAATAGCAGGGATTCTAACTGTCGTGTTCTTTGATGCCCTGCAGCAAAAATATTATCTGGATTCCTTTCAGATTTACCCTGATGTTGAAATTACATTTTGGGATTTATTTATAAGTCATTCTATTAGGTGGTCTATTTGGGTAGTTTTCTGCTTTATTTATGGCTCTCTAGCGTGGAAGATATTTAAAAATAATAGATCTGAAATCAAGTTTGAGACGTGGGTTTTGATCATTGCGTTTACACTAGTTGTTAACATGGCCGCCATTTTTTCAATTAGTGTTTTGAACCTGTTTTTATTTGGTGATGGGTTCAATATGCCCTTATTAGGTGAACAATTATTATTTATTCTATACCAGAAAGGAATGAGTTTTATGTTCGCTTCCGGACTGGTTCTTTTGCTGCTCTATAATAATGCAGGAAATCTTGTAATCGATGCTCAATTAATAGAAATAGATGCCCTTAAATCAAATTCGGACCAAGATCCACCTACCTTGACAGTTAAAATCGGCAAAAAAATTAAAGTTATTCAACTAAGCAACGTCCACTGGATAGAGGCTTTTGACTATTGCGTGAAAGTTCACACCAATGAGAAAACTTATACGATGCGGAATACTTTGAAATCGTTACAGGAAAATCTTCAACCTTATAATTTCATAAGAGTTCACAGAAGTGCGTTAATAAATTTAGATTATATAGACCATATTGATTTTGATTTATACTTGATAAAAATGCTAAGTAAAGAAGAAATATCCCTCTCAAAATCTGGTGCAAAAGAGCTTAAATCTGCCTTGGCTTCAAAATCAGTTTAGTTTACTGCATGTACCTTCGATTTAACTGCATTTATTAACAATAAGCCCATTCAATGTGCTACTATAATTGTAAAAAAGCACATGAAAAAATCACTACTCCTTTACGTTACTTTTATTGTCACATTAAGCATTACAATCAATGTAAATGCGCAATTCGAATATGAACCTTCAACTCAAAATCCATACGGTTTAGTTAATCCTGATGCGCCATCTGAATTATCAGATTTTGACCCATTAATTGGATTGTCAGAATGTACTTCCGAAATAAGAAATCCGGATGGTAGCTGGAATGAGCCTAGTTCTATGGTATGGAAATGGAAGTATATAATGAATGGTCTTGCTGTACAGGATGAAGTCTTAAGGGAAGATTTTCCTAATGCAGGAAGCATTCGTCAATTTAATGCGGACAGCGCTGCCTGGTATGTTCATTATTATAGTTCAAATTCACCAATACCCACTCTTCCTTCCTGGAAGGGTGGAAAACAGGATAATGGCGACATCATTCTTTATAGAGCACAACAAGCACCAAATGGCATGGATGGGTTCTATAAAATCAATTTCTTGGATATCACGGAAAAATCATTTTATTGGCAAGGAGAATGGGTAAACCCAGACGAAAGCATTATCTATCCAACGTGGAAGATTGATTGCAAGAAAATAGAAAGTTGATCAATTTTTGAGATGCTTATCCAAAAATGGCAAAATCGTTTCTAATGCCGGAATTGCATGCGTATCGAAACAACTTCGAAGATATTCGTTACAACCACTATCAAGATAGGCATGAGTAAAGCCTTCGAACACTTTTAATTCCACGTCCTGACCCGCTTTTTTCATTTCTTCGACGTATGCTTTAATGGAAGCTTCCGGTGTAGTTTGATCTAAATTTCCTACATGGTGAAATTGAGGCGGTAGCTTATACTGATCAACTGTCGGGATTGAATAAATTGGCGAAACCGCTTTATACATTTCTGGGTGATCGTTTACATTGTATTCATCACCAAATAGCCCCCTTGGAATTCCTCCACCCCAAGCCCAAAATCCATTGGATGCTGTTTCAAACCCTAATTGCGCGGCAGAAAGTAAATCAAAAGCACCATAGCTTACAACAGCAGCCTGAACCTCTAATCCGTCTTCCAGTGCAATTTCTTCTGGTGTTTTCCCCTCTGGCATCCAACTTGGTGTAAATCCATAAGTGTCTCCATCAAAACCATCCGATTCCAGCATTTTGCCATGTGTTAAAACAATAGAGGTTAAATGTCCACCTGCACTATCACCTGTAATTCCAATCCTGGTAGGATCCCCATTATACCCTTCAATATTATGTTTTATCCAAAGTAAGCTTCCGAAAACATCTTCTATTATTTCGTTCATCGTTACAGTATTATTTTGATCAACCAATAATCTATAATTAACATTACATACAACATATTCACCTTCCAAGGCCACATATGCTGCCATTTCATCCATTATAGTTTCATTATTAATCAACCAACCTCCACCATGCCAAATCACTAAAACCGGATAGCTGTCTTTTCCAGTTTCAGGAATATAGATATCCATAGTAAGGTCGAAACCTTCTGGTGATGCAAAGAGAACATTATCATGCTTTGTAAATTCAGTTGTTTGAGCATTAACCGAATTCAGTTGTAAAAGAAATATTCCTAAAAAGGAAATAATTGCAGCAGTTATCACATTTACCTGTTTTTTTCTTCTATCCATTTACCCATATACTTTGAAGCATTGTTATTTTGATAGTTTAACATTTCACCAACATAATCTTTCGATCTGATTTCAGCAATGTTCTCATATTTTTCAGTCAAGCTAAACCAAAATTTCGACACAAATTTTGTTGACAAAAACTGGTCTTCTAGAATGGGTCGAATATTATTTCTCTTATCCTTCCAAGCAGATGCGTCATTATAGAGTGTTAAAGAATGAGAGATTATTTCTTCCGGTTCATCGAAAATATAACCCGGCCACAAATTATTACCTCTCATTCCTTCTGCACCAATTCCTGTAGTGACGCTGGGCAATCCGACACTCATTGCATCTAACAATTTACCTTTTTGACCCGCACCAAACCTAAGTGGAGCTAACATCACTCTGTAGTTAGATAAAGTTTTGTGAACTAAATCAGCTCTACCTTTTATTAAAAACCCATCCTTTTCACTGTGAAGATTAAAAACTTTCTGGCTTGGATAAGCACCAAATATGTGAATTTCAGCATTAGGTAGTTTTTCATAAATACCCGGCCAGATTTTCTCCTTCAGATATACGATGGAATCCCAATTTGGAGGGTGAAGAAAATTCCCAATGGTAACGAAATGGTGACGAGAACTAAAATCAGGGCTATTGTCGAGCAGATTTAATTTCTGATCATCCAAAAGCAGTGGAAGGTATAGTATTTTTGATTTTGGAACTTTGAGCTCTCTAAACAACACATCGATCTCGAAATATGAAATCATAATGGAGAAATCACATCGCAAAATACTTGCAAATTCCCTAACCATAATCTCATTTTTAAGATAGGGTTGATACTCAGTAATCGGTTTCCCTCCATTCTTAAAACACAATTCTCTGGCTCGTCGTAAAAAATGCAAATCTTCAGTATCAAGAATTCGGATTGACTCAGGAATGGATTCTTGAACTCTCCAACCAAATTGCTCTTCCGTCATATATCGATCAAAGAGTACAACATCAGGGTTTAGATCTTTAACAAAATGATTAAAGGAACTATCGTTTAGTTCAATAGGATGTTCAATTATTCCAACCTTACTCAGATCGGTTGAATATTCACTTTTTTTAGAAGCAGAAGAAAAAAATACCTCATAACCATGTTCCTTAAAAATCGACATGATTTGAACAATTCTGGTACCAGCTGCAGATGATTTTGGCTCTGGCCAGACTTTACCAATTACTAAAAGCTTTTTCGGTGACCCCAAGCTTATGGTTTTAATTATTCATGTATAAAGAAATGATCTCGGAGTAGTTTAAATCATCCAGCATATCTCGCTGAGCCAAATCTCTCATAAATTCTAGTGGAACACCATTCACATATAGACCGATTATTCCTGAATAGTTCACTTCGTCTAAGTAATCAAGTTCAGCTAAACCCTCTAAATAGTCACTTTCTACTCCATTAGCATATAATCCAATTATTCCAGAGTAGTTAACTTCATCCAAATAATCGAGCCTTTCAAGAGTACGTAGATAATCAGCATCTACCCCATTTGCATAAAGACCAATTATACCCGAATAATTTACTTCGTCTAAGTAGTCTAATTGTTCAAGTAAACGAAGATAGTCTGCATCAACTCCATTAGCATATAAACCAATAATCCCGGAGTAGTTAACTTCATCCAGATAATCAAGTTGATCTAGCGTTCGTAAATAATCTGTATCAACTCCATTGGCATAAAGGCCGATGATTCCAGAGTAGTTAACTTCATCCAGATAGTCTAATTCATAAAGAGTTTGTAGATAGTCAGAATCAACACCATTGGCATGCATTGCAATAATACCCGAGTAATTCACATCTGCAAGAAAATCTAGCTCATCCAATGTTTTGATAAAATCCACCGGCACACCGTTCTGGTACATCGCCTGAATATCACTTTGAGAAAAATTGTCGCCATCTTCAAGTGCCTGAATCGCATCCAAATACTGAATAAAACCAAATTCAGAAGCTTCGATACTACTCCCAGTTGAACTCTCTACCAATTCTTGTCCGGCAATACCTTGAGTAAAGAAACCTGTAATCCTGTTTATAACATTAACCGGACTCCAATCAACTGCCCAAATCACCAAAAGAAAAATACCTAAAACTAGTATTGAACGGTTTCTTCTTTCTTTATTATCAGAAAGAGTTTCTTCTTGAAATACATTTCTTCTTCTACCATCATTATCGTAGTGTTCCTCTATCTGATCCCAATCAAAATCTGCATCATTCGCAGGATCAGTATCATTTAGACTATTCTTTATACCACTCGAGTATTTATCACGTTGAGATGCCATCCTAGGTACCTTTTTGGGAGAATGAAGTTAACTCTTAAAAACTAACATAACATTTTTTAGTATTTAAGAGCATTAAATCCGTTGATCTTGAAAATTTATTGTATCATCCTAAGACGGAATTTATAAAACTTTGTTGGGTATATGATTAAAATAGAACACATCGCAATGTGGGTGAAAGACCTCGAAGGGATGCGTGATTTTTACTTGAAATATTTTAATGCGACATCGAATGATCGATATTTCAATGCCAGAACCAACTTTTCATCATACTTCCTGTCTTTTGGGGATGGATGTAGGTTAGAGCTTATGCACAAACCGGAAATAATCGATGCGCATGATGAGTTACACATCGAATTCACGGGTCTTGTTCATTTTGCAATTTCTTTAGGCACAAGTGATGCAGTAGATATGTTAACTGAGCACCTTAGAAACGAGGGTTTTGATGTGGTTCGAGAACCAAGAACCACCGGAGATGGTTACTATGAAAGTATTGTGCTGGACCCAGAAGGAAATAAAATAGAATTAACTATTTAAATCGATCCAGACTTAAAAAATCTATTGGTTGCCTTGTTGAACCCTTTGTTGCCAAATCTTTGAGGATTTCTCCTACAACAGGTACAAACTTAAAACCATGACCGCTAAAACCGGTGGCTATAATAACCCGATCATTAGTACCTGGAATAACATCTATTATAAAATGACCATCTTCTGAATTTGTATACTTACAGAGTGACATGGAAGCTATTTGATCGGTAGTATTTGGCAAATAATAGTCTAAAAAATCTCGAATTTTGCCATGTTCATCACCTGAATTAAACACCTGATCAGGGTCATCATTAATTTCTTCACCTATTACATGATGTGCCACTTTGTATAGCCCGTGAAATTCGGGTGCCAACTTATTTTCAATGGGAAAACCATAAAACACTCCTTCAGAATTATCATCCGCTATCATCCAACATGGGAAATGCTCTTTTTGAAATAATTTTGGATTTTCTGCCTTCACCCAAAATAAATACTGGAGGCTTATCATCTGATTTAGATCAGGTATTTTTACCAAATCACTAATCATTGGTCCTGCTGTAATAACCAGTTTTTTGCACCTAAATTCAGAGTTGTTAGTTTTTACAATGATGAGGTCATCACTTTGATCGAAGCCAAATACTTTTTCATTGGTCTTGACTACAGCTCCAAACCTTTCAGCTAAATGTATGTACGCTTTTATTGTATTTGATGTGAGCACATAACCTGCATCAGGCTCGAACAGGCCTTGATAATCATCTGGAATATCAAATATCTGGGATTGTACCTTAGCCATTTCGTTAAGTTCAACGTCGTACAAACGCGCTGATTCTTTGATTCCCTCCATTATTGGTTGACCGGGACTGCCATAATAAGCCAACCCTGTTTTAATAAATAGCTGTTCTCCACTTTCAACTTCGAGAGTTTCCCAACCTTTATATGCTTCTTGAAGCAAAGGAACATAATTAGGATGCTCGAAATAGGCCTTTCGAACAATTCGGGTTTGCCCGGAATGAGAACCAAAATCATGTACAATTCCATATCTTTCTAAACCCAGAACATGTACACCAGCTTTCGCTAATTGATACAAGGTTGAAGATCCCATCGAGCCTAATCCTATTACAATAACATCATACATTTTTGAATATTAGTTGATGTACAGATATAATTCCATGAAATATTCATTAATGATTGAAGTTATCATCCAATTCGTACAACTTCGAATATTTCAGTTATGAGATTCCTGTTAATTACTTTTGTTTTTATTGCATTTAATACAAGTTGCGGCGTAACTAATGAGAATAATAACAAGATCTTCAGGAATGTTGAAGGTGATTTAACATGGGGGTTTTCACCAGCAAGCGATGGCACAGGAATGACATTTACTGTAGATGATACCAAATATGGAGTACCAGGTACTTTTGAGGATTATCAAGAATTTTTCGATGATGATAATTTCACGGTAAAAATAATCGCTGATTATAGACTGACGGGACAAAATTCTGTTCGAGGTTGGGGCGTAACCTATCCAGAGATTGAATTAATCTTAATAAGATCAGTCGTTAGTAATTAGTAGTAATTACATATTTCTGCGATACTGACCACCCACATCATAAAGTGCATGAGAAATCTGACCCAATGATGCTACTTTTACCGTTTCCATCAGCTCTTCAAAAATATTTTCATTATTAATAGCTGCTGATTTTAAACGATCTAATGCTTCCTTAGATCTTGATTCATTTCTTTTCCAAAAAGCTTCCAGATTATCGATTTGTTGTTTCTTCTCTTCTTCTGTTGATCGTATCAAATCGATAGGTCCCGAGTCATTTTCTTGCTCTTTATTTAGAAACGTATTAACACCAATAATTGGAAGTTCACCTGTATGTTTTTTGCTTTCATAGAATAGGCTCTCATCTTGAATCTTACCCCGTTGATACATACTCTCCATTGCACCAAGTACACCACCTCTTTCGGTTAATCGATCGAATTCAGTAAGAATAGCTTCTTCAACTAAATCTGTAAGTTCGGATAAGAAATACGAACCCTGATTAATATTTTCATTTTTAGCAGTTCCAAGCTCTCTATTAATGATTAATTGAATAGCTAATGCACGTCTAACAGACTCTTCAGTTGGAGTCGTAATTGCTTCATCATATGCATTGGTGTGCAAGGAGTTACAATTATCATAAATAGCTAAAAGTGCTTGTAGTGTTGTACGTATGTCATTGAACTGAATCTCTTGAGCATGAAGCGATCTTCCGCTTGTTTGGATATGATATTTCAGCTTTTGTGATCGCTCATTTGCCTGATATTTATTCTTCATAGCAACCGCCCATATTCGGCGAGCTACTCGACCAATTACAGCATACTCCGGATCCAACCCATTACTGAAGAAAAACGATAAATTGTGAGCAAAGTCATCAATATTCAATCCTCTTGCTAAGTAGTATTCTACAAAAGTAAACCCATTGGCAAGAGTAAAAGCAGCTTGTGTAACAGGGTTTGCACCCGCTTCTGCAATATGATATCCAGAAATTGAAACCGAATAATAATTTCGAACATTGTTATCAGTGAAGTAAGTCTGAATATCCCCCATCATTTTCAAAGCAAATTCGGTGGAGAAAATGCAGGTATTTTGTGCCTGATCTTCTTTAAGAATATCAGCCTGGACCGTACCTCTAACTGCCGACAATGCGGATGCTTTTATGTTAGAGTAAGTCTCAGGATCAACTAACTGATCACCTGTTAATCCAAGCAATCCTAGTCCAAACCCATCATTACCTTCTGGAAGTCCATTTGCATAATGTGGATTTTTCACTCCTAATTCTGAATAAATAGACTTCATCTTTAATACAGCTTCATCCCATTTTCCTTCTGCTTTCAAATACCTTTCAACCTCCTGATCAATCACAGTATTCATAAACATGGCCAAAATCATTGGTGCTGGACCATTAATAGTCATTGATACAGAAGTAGTTGGAGCAGTTAGCTCAAATCCGGAATAAAGTTTCTTCATATCATCAAGCGTACAAATACTTACACCTGAGTTTCCAATCTTACCGTAAATATCAGGGCGATATCCTGGGTCTTCGCCATATAATGTAACTGAATCAAATGCAGTAGAAAGTCGAGCAGCTGGTAATCCGGCGCTAACATAATGAAAACGTTTATTCGTTCTTTCAGGTGTCCCTTCGCCAGCAAACATTCGGGTAGGATCTTCCCCTTCTCTTTTAAATGGAAAAACGCCCGCAGTGTATGGAAAATAACCCGGTATATTCTCTTTTAAAGCGAAATTAAGTCTCTCAGCAGCAGATTTTGTTTTAGGGATAGCAACGCGCCTAATTTTAATCCCACTTAAAGACTCGTGATACAACCTATTTTTGATTGTTTTATTTCGAATCTGGACTTCAAGTTCATCTTGAGCGTATTTATTTGCTAATTCATCCCATCCTTCAAGCACTCTTTTCGGCAATAAATCGAGCTGATCTTCCCACTTCGATTTTAACTTTGAAAGCTGATCAATGGTTTGACTTTTTCCTTCACTTTCCCATGAGTTTAATTGCTCGATAGTTCCTTTTATTTCATCCCATTTAGAAGCGATTTCTATCTGCTGATTCGCCCATGCATGATAATCGCGAATAGTTTCTGAAATTTCGGATAAGTATCGCACCCTCTTCCCTGGAATGATTGCCTGACTTTGAATTCCATCAGAAGGCTCTGATTTAGTGTATAACTCTTTATTCCAAGCCAGGTCGTATCTCTCATTAATTTTATCAACCAAAGCGCTGAACAGCCTATTTACACCCTCATCATTAAATTGAGCGGCTATTGTAGGATAAACAGGCATTGAAGCTGGGTCATCATGCCATAGGCCAGAATTTCGTTGAATTTGCTTTCTGATATCACGAAGCGCATCTAGCGATCCTTTCTTCTCAAATTTATTCAACACCACAATCTCTGCCAGATCGAGCATATTTATTTTTTCTAGCTGGGTAGCAGCTCCGTATTCGCTTGTCATCACATAAAGTGGAATATCCGTCAAATCAACAATCTCAGTTCCACTTTGCCCAATTCCACTTGTTTCAACGATTATCAGATCAAATCCAACTGATTTATACAGTGCAATTACAGCTTCAAGCGCTTCGCTGGTAGATCGATTTGAAGCTCGAGTAGCCAGGCTTCGCATGAAAACTCTAGGTGTGTCAATGCTATTCATCCGAATACGATCACCTAATAAAGCGCCACCGGTTTTTAGTCGTGATGGATCAACAGAAATTATTCCAATCGTCAGGTCATTAAATTCATTAAGAAATCTTCGTACAATCTCATCGGTTAATGAACTCTTCCCAGCACCACCCGTACCTGTGATACCAATTAAGGGTATCTTCTTATTAGAAGCAGGTAATTCTATTTTCCCATTGTCTAACAATAATTTACCATTAGAATAATTAAGCAAACTACTGCGATGATTTTCTAATGCAGATATTGCCTGAGCAACCGAAATAGCGTCCCTATCAAGTATCTTATGTTTGTCAAAGTTTTTATGAAGAATGGTATCAAAATCACATTCCTTCAACATGAAATTGATCATGCCTTGAAGACCCATTTTACTTCCATCTTCAACCGAAAATATTCTTGTTACACCAGCATTGTGTAGTTCTTCAATTTCCTCAGCAACAATTACACCGCCGCCGCCGCCAAACACTTTAATATGAGATGCACCATGCTCATGAAGCAATTCAATCATGTATTTAAAATATTCGACATGACCACCTTGATACGAACTAATGGCAATTCCCTGAACATCTTCCTGTATTGCACATTTAACAATCTCGTGGACTGATCGGTTATGCCCCAAATGAATTACTTCTGCCCCACTACTCTGTAAAATTCGACGCATTATGTTAATGGAGGCGTCGTGTCCATCAAATAAACTTGCTGCCGTTACAAATCGAACTTTATTACTTGTTTGATAAGGCTTTGACGAGAACAACTCCTGTTCACTAATTTCTTGTTCGGTACTACTTTTACTGGTTTTTTCGCGTGTTGACATCTGTGATGAATTTTTCATGGAAGCGGTTCCAAGATACGAAATGCATCAAACTTGTGCTGACAAGTACTGTTAATAAGTATCAATTCTGTAAATTTGATTCGAAAAAAAACTGCTAAAGATTTTAGAAAGACAATGGTAATCGTATGCTAGAATTCATCAAGAAAATATTCACTCCATCAGTACCTGTTGATTTCAAAGGATTAATCGATGAAGGAGCACAAATAATAGATGTTAGAACTCCAAAAGAATTTAAAAGTGGGCATATCAAGCCTTCGAAAAATATTCCACTTCAGGACTTATCTAATAAAATGAGTTCATTAAATAAACATAAAACCTACATACTATGCTGTGCATCTGGTGCACGGAGTGGATCGGCAAAAAGAATGATGTCGTCTGCGGGCTTTGATAATGTGCACAATGGAGGTGGCTGGATGCAGCTCCAGCAAGAACTTGAGGGCTAACATGAGTAAAATCACAGCAAGAATTAGTAAAAATTGGCCAGTAAGGAGGATTCTGGGACTCGGAATTGGTCTATTTGTTGCTCTTCAGGCTGTTTTGTATAAAGATGCTTTGCTCGGAGTTTTAAGTGCTTTTTTTCTATTTCAGATTATTACAAATACCGGATGTTTTGGAGTAAATGCATGTTCGATAAATTATCCTAAAAATTAGAAACGAATCGAAATGAGTAAATCGACACAACAAATGAGTTTCCAGGAGCTTATAAAAGGTTCAACACCCGTATTGGTTGATTTTTATACAGATTGGTGTGAACCCTGTAAGATGATGTCTCCCGTTTTGAAAGAATTAAAATCCAGAATGGGTGATAATATTCACATCATAAAAATTGATGCCGAGAAAAACGCTGATGCTGCCATTCGATACCAGGTTCGAGGGGTTCCAACGTTAATTCTTTTTCAAGATGGACACATTCTTTGGCAACAAGCTGGTGTAGTTCAGGTAAATCAATTAGAAAGCATAATATCATCAAAAATTAAGTGCGTACATCATGGATGAAAAACATCTTTATGAAGTAAATCTAGACTGGACGGATTCTAGAAGAGGGAATGTGAGTTCCCCTGTTTTAAATGAGAAAATTCAAGTAGCCACACCACCCGAATTTCCACAAGGAATTGAAGGATTATGGTCACCAGAACATTTATTCGTATCTGCGGTTAGTAGCTGTTTAATGACCACGTTTCTAGCAATTGCTGAATACTCAAAATTAGAGTTTAATGCATTCTCTATTAACGCTGTGGGAAGTTTAGAAAAAGTGGGTGGTAAATTTGTAATCAGTGAAATTGAACTAACACCGGTCTTAGCCATTTCAGAAGAATCGAAAAAAGCAAAAGCTTTACGAATCATCGAAAAAGCAGAAGCAGCTTGTTTGATTTCAAATTCTATTACTTCGAAAATTATTTTACGCCCACAGATCAATATCGTCGAATCTGAATTGATCTAATTTGCGGAGATTATTTTTTTTAGTGCTGTCCGCTAGTGGCGACTAATCAGAAGTCGATAAAAACTTCGGCTGTGAATCCAGTCTGTATTTTCACAGATCGTCGAATAAAAATAGGTTCGGGTTGGATGTATGGTCGGATTTCCCCCCTGTCCCATTCCAAATTGCCGTTTAAATCTTTGAAAATTGTAAGACGATAATTTAACGGTGGTAAATCTTCAATCACTTTCATCAATTCCATAGAACCTGAATAGGTCAATTCATTATTTTCGTTTTCAAGTAAATAGAAAAAACTACCAGTACTATCCTCAGAATTTATACTGATTTCCAACTCTCCCATTTCGTTTGAATCCCAAATTTCTGGTGTATAAAGGGCTCTGCGCTGGTTAATTGGATTCCAAACCAGAAATTGATAATCAATCCCGTCTATCCAAGATTCTTGTGGACCTATAAATAATCGATTTTTATCCACTCCAATAATGGGCCAGTCATCGAAGGTTACATCCCCTTCTACAACAACAATAGAATCAACCACCATACGGTTTGTAATTTCAGACGCATATCGAACGATAAATGGTTGAGTTGGAAAAAGCCCGCTTTCAGTTTCAACTTCAATTATTCGTTGAAGGGTTGAGTCGGATTGTGAACTCCCATTAAATCGAACTGATTCTGTAAGTACTGGATTACCTGCTTCATCAGTTATTCCGCTTACTTTAATCTCATAAATTTCATCCTCAGATAATGATGAATCAGATTGTGCAAAAAGAATGAACTGATCTTCCTGATTGATAAACAGTGGGAAACCACTGTTTAATGTGTTACCCAGTGTATCAACAATAGATAGGTTTACAGAATCTGCCAGGATGATATCTTCATTAAAACGTAACCTCATACGTTTTTCGGATAAAAGTCCAACTGCCTGCAGTTTTGGCGCAAGTGTATCAACAGTTTGTAGATATAATTCGCTGATATTTAATGTATCCGCTTTTGCTAATGAAACTGTATCTATGCTAAAAGGTTGACCTATTTCTCTAGGTGGCTCCCAAATTTTGTTACGGTTTCTATCATCAAAATAAAAAGCCTTGTAATTACCTTCTTTCAAATACGAAAATTTGAAATATCCACCTGTATCCGTCTCAGCTGTATAATTGTAAGGTTTTTCAAGATCAAACGGTTCTCGGTATAGTGCCACTCTTCGAGTTGCCTCCCCTGCTCCTGTGTCCACATTTCTAATTCGACCCGTGATAGACCCTTCATCAATTTCATCTCCGGTTGAAAAGGCTACTATCTTAGGTTCTCCAATCTGATTTCCACGTGTATCAGAAATAGCCCCACTCAGTGTTAGAATTATGGTTGTTGAGTCCGGAAGTGGATCATTAAAACGAATAGTTAAACGTTTCCTTTTCCATTTTAAATCGAAAGTTGCACCAAAGTCAGGCTCAATGGTGATATTGTTATTTAAAGAACCTCGATTTACAAATTCATCAAAAAAGAAATGGATTTCTTCACCATCAAAATTTGTCGTTCCAGATTCAGGTTCGGTAAATAAAATTTGTGGCCCTATTTCGTCTCTAGGTCCACCTGTAGGTCCAACAGGCGTAGCGCAAGTACAAACAAAAATGGTGTAAAAGACAAGAAGTAAAAATAGTATTTTAGAGTTCAAGACGTTACGAGAGAAATTAACCGTTGTTTAAATAAATCAATTTGGGGAAGTTGTGGTGTGCCGGGTTCAAATATACATATCAAAATGAAATAGACCGCCAATCTTTATCAATTTTCTGATGCAAACCAATAAGCGTTCATATTTCATCTTTCTTGCCAAATTATTACTTCTTGGTGGATGTGCAGCCTATATGCTTGACTCGGCACAAAGTGATTTACGGAATAGTTTTGCAGCTGGTGATTTTATCGGCACCGTTGATTTAGTTAATAGTTTTCAAAACACGGGTGTTTATGAAAGTAAAGATGCCGTTTTGATGCACTTAGAAATGGGCAGTGCAAATCACTTTGCGGGCAATTATCGGGAGAGTAATCAACATTTTGAAAGTGCTGAATTTGAAATAGAAGATTTATATACAAAGAGTATTAGTCGAGCAATAAAATCATTTCTAATTAATGATAACATCCTGGCTTATGATGGTGAAGACTATGAGGATGTGTATCTGAATGCATTTAAAACGCTCAACTATATTCACTTAGGTGATTTAGAAGCTGCATTAGTAGAATCTCGACGAATATCATATAAATTAGGTCAACTGAATTTCAAGTATAATGATCTTGTATCCGCTTTATCTGAAGCTGATACATCGAAAGTAGATCAGCAGAAATGGAGAACTGGAGAAACGAATATCCAAAATAGCGCGATGGGGCATTATCTTACTACCATACTATATGCGAAAACCGGAAAAATTGATGATGCTCGAATCTCTTACAGTAATTTAGTCAAATCTTATGCTGATCAACCATCTCTAGCGAGAGATAACACGCCTTCGTCTCAGGAATTGGAAACCTTGATGAATCCAAATTCTTACAATGTATTAGTGAAAGTGTTTACAGGAAGATCACCATCTAAAAAGCAAAATGATATTCGCCTCTTTTTCGATGAAATTGATACCTACTTGAAATACTCATTACCTGAATTGGAGTTGTATAATTCATCAGTAGCGTCAATTCGGGTTAAAATAAATGGCCATGAACAGACGGAGGTTTTAAAAACTATTGAACATTTAGACTTAGTAGCCAAAGAAGTTTATAAAGTAAAAGAGCCCATTATATATGCACGAACAATAGTAAGAGCATCTTTAAAAGCAGCCGCAACAAATGCAGCGAGCAAAGAGATTAAAGAAGAAAATGAAATACTTGGACAGGCTTTTAATTTTTTGGGAAAAGTGGCTCAGGAGGCTACAGAAAAAGCAGATTTACGCAGCTGGCAAACAATGCCGGGTAAATCTCATGGAACCGTTTTAAAATTACCACAGGGATTACATTCTGTTGAAATTGAATATCTTGCTTCAAATGGAATGATTATACATTCTGAAATTCAAGAAATTGAAGTAGGATCAGATAACGATTTAACATTGGTGGAATCTATTTATTGGAATTGATATGTATACTTTCAACCGAAGAATTAGCTTATTAATGAAACTACTATTATTTATAGTTGTAGTTACTTTCGCAGCAAATTGTAAAGCACAGCAAAAAAGCACTCAAGCAGTTACAACTAATTCAGGTATACCTTCCTGGGCAATTGATCCGTCATCTGCTTTTAGTGAACGACAATATTTAATGGCCGTCGGTTCTGGTGATAATCTTGCAGATGCACGAGCAGATGCCATGCTAAATTTAGCTCAAATTTTCCGTTCTCAAATCGATGGGACGCAGAATTTATATTCAGAATTTGCAGAGACAACACGTAATCGAACAGATTTCACCTCTCGGGAAACAATCCGATTGATGAATAATATTCGTGTAGGTGCGAATGAAGAACTCCTTAATACAGAAGTATTAAAATCGGAAGTTGGCGCTGATGGAGCTTACTATGTACTTGCAGGGATGGATAGATTGGCTTCCCTCCGTGTTTACGAACAGGAAATTTCCAACAATTATCAAAAAATTGATAATAACATAGCATCTTCGGAAGAGGCACTAAGTACCATTCATAAGTTAAGCTTGCTTAAGGAAAATGTTCTGCTTGCACGAATCAATGAAAATTTAAACGAACAGCTTGCAATAATTAGCCCAGGTAGTAGTAAAAGTGAGAAAGCTATTGATGTTTTAAACAATGCTAAACTTCAATTTACAGCAATTCAGGAAAACTCGATTGTAGAGCTCAAAATTAGCCAGGAAAATCAAGTTATAAGTGATGCTTTAACTAAAGTTTTTCAGAAAGAAGGCTTTATTCTTGGCGAGGAAAACCCTGTTCTACAAATTGAGGTAACTTACTCGGCTGAAGAGGCTAACCTAAATCGTGATGACGCAGAATTTGTGATATGGGATTTATCTATAAAAGTTAAAGAGGTGGAAACCGGTAAAGAGTATAACACATTTTCGACTAGAGGCCGTGATGGTGCACTTAGTCTTAACGATGCTTATAAACGAGCTGAGTTTTCGGCTGGTAAAGAAATCGAATCCTCTTTCTCTCGATTTTTAAATAATGAAGTTTTATCAAATCAATAACATCATGAAATCAAATCTTTTACCTTTTTTCCTTTTTCTATTTTTGCTATCCGCATGTGCAGCACCAAAACAAGTACAAAGAGTAGCAGCCGATACTCAGACAGATTTATCTGGAAGATGGAACGACACTGATGCCCGCTTAGTAGCAGAGGAAATGATTGACGATGCCCTCTCCCGCCCATGGCTTGAGAATTTCAGTCAGGATAATGCGAATACACCTGTAACGATGGTTGGGCGTGTTAGAAATGAAACTATGGAGCATATCGATACAGAAGTATTCACTAAAGAACTAGAACGGGCATTTGTAAACTCAGGCAGAGTTGATGTTGTGGCAGGTGTAAATGAAACACAACAAGTTCGTGATGTACGATCCGATCAACAGAGTTATGCTTCATTTGAAACGGCTGCGGCATTAGGTAAAGAGGTTGGAGCTGATTTTATCATAATTGGAAACATCTCTTCAATTGTAGATGAGACCTCATCCGGAAAAGAGGCATCAATTTTCTATACCGTAAACTTAGAGATGGTTGATGTAGAAACTAATCGTAAAGTATGGATAGGCAATAAAAAAATTAAAAAACTTATCGAACGCAGAAGATATCGAGGATAAATTACATTGAATAACCCTTTTCATTAAATCGAATTGCCAAAAATATTCGACTATTGCGTAATAGGCGCCGGTTTAGCCGGAATGCATACCGCTCTTGAGCTTTTAGAACGAGGCGTCAGTGTTTGCGTGATTGATACACGAGGAATTGCAGGAGGCGCATCAGGAACCCCGGTTGGACTTGCGAATCCCGCTACAGGTAGGTTCGCAACAAAGACCTGGAGAGGTGAGCAGAGCCTCGATAAACTTTATATGCGTTTAGTATTAGCCAATGAATATTCAACAAAGAAATATTTTAAACAATCTGGAATTCTACGCCCTGCTTTAGATGAGAAAATAGCTTCAAGAATGTTGAAAAATGTAGATTCTGGAGGCTGGAGTGCTGGTAGTGTAGAATGGATGACAGAGAAGCAAATAAATGAATTTCATCCAGGTCTCAATTGTAATATAGGAGGTGTCTGGGTTCCAAATGGTGTTACCGTTCACATACCTCATTATTTAAATGCATTAACGAATTTAATTGAGGATAAAGGTGGGCAAGTAATCCTCCATGATACATATGAGATATCTAAATCTGAAGATTGGAGTATCACTTTCGAAAGTATGGATCGCATAACAGCATCGAATCTGATCTTCTCTTCTGGTATTTGGACCAGGCACTCGGAGTTCTGGGGGCATTTAAGATTACATGCGGTAAAAGGTCAAACACTGATAGTAGAGACTAATGCCCCAATATCTTTTGATCATTCAGTTAGTGCATTAGGTTATTTCTCCAATATTGCTGAAAACACTCTTTTTCTTGGAAGTACCTACGAACATACATTTGATAATGAAAAACCCGACAAACAAGGAGTGACGTATATTATCGAACGATTAAGTAAAGTACTACCCATTTTGTCTGGATCTATTAATATTAAAAGTAGTTGGGCTGGGATACGTGCATCAACTCCGGATCGTAAACCTTACCTTGGGGCGCATCCAACTATTGAAAATTGTTATGTTTTTGCCGGTTTAGGATCAAAAGGGTTATTGTATTCGGCTTTGGGGGCAGAAATACTTGCGGATTATCTTATGAATAGAGTTCCCATCCCAGGCGAGATCAACCATAACCGATTTACATAAAAAAACCCCATTCAGTTATCTGATGGGGTTTAAATTCGAGGGATTAATTTCTAAAATCTCAACACTAATCCACTATATGCAAAGTTCACGTCTAACCCTTCAGAAGCATCATCAAGGGCCATAACCCCGAATGTTAGATCAATAAATCTGAAGTCAAGACCTGTACCGAAAGCATAAACAGTTGCTTCACCACCATATCTACTTCCAAGTCTTATCGGAATGAAATTCAGTAATCTGTACTCCAGACCAAGTGCAAGGGAACTACCTTTTACATTTCTACCAACTTCATTAGAAGCGTAACCGTAGTCTACAGTTGTAGTAAGTTTTCCTAAAGTTAGCGCAGCACCAAAGTTATACATGCCTGGCAAATCGTACTTTCTTGCACCGGCAGATTCTGATGTAAAGCCACCATAAATGTCATTCTCAAGGCTATCTGATAAGGCATCGAAGTAATCTCCGATGCTATCATCGCCTGCATCTGCATCAAAGACAAAAGTATTGTTAGCTGTTACGTTAGATGGTCGATCATCGAAAGTCACGCTTCCAATATCCGTTAGCGACATACTTACCCGTAAAACTTGTCTTTTGCCAAGTAATCCAAGGGCCGGTATTGAGACATCAACTTCGGCGGTAACCCCCATATCAAGACCAAAACCTGATCCTAGTGATCCAATATCGCTACCACTATAATTCACAAAGTCATCTAGTTTGGCATCTGGATTGGTTTGTCGAGCATTCGAATAATTAGTCAATTGCTCGGATAAATCGCCATAAGACGCAAGTGTGTAATTGAAGTCATGAGTGATTGCTTGATTTGGTGTACCGGCAGCATCCACCGTTAATGTTGAGTTGAAATCTAAGTCGACGGCCTGAAGACCAACAATAAGCTTAGGTGCAACACCTGCATAGATACTGATTCCATTAATGAATGGTAAGCTTTCAACTAAACCTGTTAGTGGAATTGGTAACTCCATTGCATACCCAACTGAAATTTCAGCATATGATAGTGTACTAAAGCTTAGATCAACATCTCTACCACTACCAAATTGATCTGAATCCAAGCCATAAAAAGCTAACTCCATAAACCCGCGGTTCATATCAAAACTATTGAGCGTTCGAACTCTGGTAGCGAGACTAAAAGCGGTACGTTTGCCCCGATTGGAAAAACCAAATGGAACAAGATCCATATTAAAATTAATCGATCTTGTGTTTGTTATGTCTTCGCCGAACCAGTCGTTGATTAAATTTTCACGAACCGTACCTTCAATTACCTGTCCTGTTGTCAGGTAATTTTCATAAACATTTTGATTTATAAGATCACCACCAGTATTGAATCCCAATCCACCGAATAATCCAAGTTGTCGCGCGGGTTTTCTACCGCTGTTATTGATCATTAAGTTGGCCGGATTCAAAAAATTGGCGTGATAACCATCGATGAAGGCCGTGCCTCCATTTCCCATTCCCAAAGTCTGGGAATTATAATGCCTGCTTTGCGCTACTAAAGAAGCAGCTGTAAGCGTAAAACTGATAGTAAGTAGTATTCTAAGAGTTTTCATAGTTGCTTCCTTAATTGTTATTAACATCTGTTTGTAATGTAAAACTAGCACTTACACTCAATGTAATTGAGTCAGTGTCTCTTACCTTTACAGCTTCGGTTGCAAATGTGTTTAGTGCAGCTGTTACAGCTATAGAATCTGTTCTACTAATAGTGCGAAGTTGAGCTTCATTTAATGATATTACAAGATTATCAACTGCATTTGTTGTAGCAAAACGTGTCGTACCATCTACCGTGGCCGCATTCAATTCAACAGGTGTATCACCTGCTAAAGGAACAGTAGTAATTACTCCACCTAAATCATCCAGGAACTCAATCTCGATATCAAAACCAAGCGGAAGACCATTTTCGTAACTGACGATAAGCTGACCTTCAGTGATTTTGGAATCATCATCCTCTCCGGGTAAATCTTCAAGATCGCTACCATCTTCTTTAATTTCGATACTTGCTCCATCAGCACTGAAGAAAAGGGGTAAATCAACCAAAATTCCTGTATCAAATTCTAAAGGGGTCGAAATGGTAGCTTCTCCAGCTGTTTCATTAATTACAGCTTTACCAACAAATCTGATCTCTTTTGGTAGTGCGTTTAAAAACTCTGTAACATTGGTATTCGAATTATTGAATTCAACTGCACTAACAATTGGGTTTCCATCCGGACTAGGGTCAAGAGTAAATTTGATAAGTTGATCTGAGGTCAATTGCACACCATTCGCAGAAAATCCAGAAACCGGATCAGTAGGTAATACCTCTTTATCAGAACCTGAAAGTCCTTTTAGGTATAATTCCTGGTCATTCCCATCAATACCTAACATTGCCATATAAATGGTAGTTGGAATACCAATGTTTGATGTATAACTAATGGATAACGATGCGCCTGCAAACTGAATACCATCAATCTCACTTGATAAATCTTCAAGTCCGTCAATCTCTGTTAAAGAAACCTCGGAGTCGTTATAAAGGTCAATAATATCAATTCCATTAGATGCGTCATCTTCGCCAAGTAATACTGTTTGAGTAGCAATTTCACCAAAAGCGGTTGCAATACTAAGATTGGTTATTGCAACACTAGAGCTAATACTTTGATCTTCACTAATTACACGAGTTTGATCGCCAGGTGCGGCGTCCTGTGTGTTTTCGGTCAATGCTGCGATAGTATATTCCACAGTATTTCCATTAGCGTAAATTCTATACCCTGATAATGGGATACTCTTAGCAACCGAAGATGATGAACGAAGTATTTTTTCTGCATCTACATATGTTACAACAAGGGAATCTCCAACGCCATATGGTGCTGATCTGATTCCAGGAAATGATATTACAAGTGATTCAACAGTTAAATCTAATCCGTTCGCAATTGAAGCAATATCAATTTGGCCTGATGCTAACTCAACAAAGTGATCGTCTGAAGTGAATTGAAATTCAGTTGCATCAAATGTTGTTGTGCTACTTGTTGAGAAATCAATAGCAGTTACCGCTGCTTCTACTGCAGATGCTACAAGTCCATTACCATCAAGAGAGTTAACAGCGAGTAACCCTGGATCTCCCGGAAAATTAAAACCATCCCAGAAAATTGTAAGCTGAATACCAATATTTGCTAAAGTAGCGCCTCCTGTAAATGAAACAGAAGCAACTTGAGTAGATTCATCTATTAATTGATTTCCATTTGCCGCACTAAATTCAGCAGCCGAACCTATAGGAGCTGAAGTTACAGTATCAATTAACTGAATCTGGGTAATTCTAAAGTCGAAACCAAGGTTATTGGTAATTTGAATATCTATTGAACCTCGTTTAATCTCAGCACTAACAAAGAAATCGGTGTTATCACCTACATTCAACTCAACCGGATTTGCGGAGTTATCACCGGCAGGAATAGGAAAACCGGCTGGAATTAAGTTTGGATCATTTCCCGTTACTGTTTGTATATCTACCGACCCAAGATCGCCACTACCACTTGAGAAACTGCCAATCTCAATTTCTCCAACTTCCGATTCGAAACTAGTTGGATCTATTGACACCGATGGTATGGCATCATTTAAATCACCAAATTCAAATTCCTGTTCTCTAGAAATTGAGATTAATCCGTCTTCGATTCCGCCTTCAGTTACAACAAATAATGAATCGAATTCAGTACCCGTTGTATCTATTAAGACATCAGTATCATCCCCCCCACCTAAAAATTGGACTGTTCTTTCGAACAAGAGAGGTGCTTCTATTTTATGAGATGTAGTAAAGTTTGGATCCTTAGGTGAGTTAGGTAAATCACAATTTGCAATTGTGCCCCCAATCAGAAACCAAACAAGTAACAGCTTATAATTACGCATCTGTTAAGTTTTTGTTGATATTTAATATTCGTTTGAGATGTATGCTAAACCTAACTAAGGTCACCCTGATATAAAGTTAGATGTGCATAATAAATTATACCACCGATTTTAATAGCCAACGTTTAGCTTAATTGAGAAAGTAGAAATAATTAATCAATATAACGCAATCTGTTTCTC
This sequence comes from Balneolaceae bacterium, assembly GCA_965229525.1. Lineage (GTDB taxonomy): Bacteria > Bacteroidota > Rhodothermia > Balneolales > Balneolaceae > HXMU1420-13. The sequence goes on along the minus strand of OZ245886.1, from coordinate 3,162,622 downwards.
GATTTAATGAGGTTATAATTGCCAATAGAAAAATTGTTCCCTCTTTCGAGTTTGCTTATCGGGTCTACGTTGTTATTCAATAGCAAATTATTAAAAAAGCCATCAACAATTGATGCCTTTGGCAGAACCCTCGGTACCCTAAATCTATATAATTCCTCGTTGCTTTAAATATCGGTAGCCATCAACACTTTTAAAGAAGCGTTCTCTTTGTAACGCTTCACTTCTACTTGCAAACTCCTTGATATAATGCACTTCATGGCCTTGCTGACTTGGTTGATCTCACCTTTCCAGAATTGTGTGCCTTTAATCGAGTTGCTACATCCATGCAGCTTCCATAATAATGGCGCCCTGTCATCTCACTTTTCAAGATATAAGCAGTGTATCCCATGGTGCGGAGAGAGAGGGATTCTCCCACGGGGATGCCTTTGGCAGAACCCGCGGTACCCTAATCTATATAATTCCTCGTTGCTTTAAATATCGGTAGCCATCAACACTTTTAAAGAAGCGTTCTCTTTGTACCGCTTCACTTCTACTTGCAAACTCCTTGATATAATGCACTTCATGGCCTTGCTGACTTGGTTGATCTCACCTTTCCAGAATTGTGTGCCTTTAATCGAGTTGCTACATCCTTGCAGCTTCCATAATAATGGCGCCCTGTCATCTCACTTTTCAAGATATAAGCAGTGTATCCCATGGTGCGGAGAGAGAGGGATTCGAACCCTCGGTACCCCTGTAGGGGCACACTCGCTTTCCAGGCGAGCCCGTTCGACCGCTCCGGCATCTCTCCAATCGAACAAGTCCCAAAGATAGAGCTATTTGAGTTTACTAATCAATCTAAAAACCAATTAAAAAAGCTTCTTGAATATAAGCTCCAACAGATTCGCCATCCTCTAAAGCCGGACGAAATCTCCATTTATAGGCGGCTTCCAGAACATCTTGCAATATTCCATATTCTAAGTCTTTAACTACTTCATAATTATCTGTTTTACCTTTATAAAGTCGAATCTCGGCAATATACGCTTCACGTACTAACCCCTGACTGGATACCAGGAAATTTACAAGAACCATAGATTTTACTCCCGATTCGATCGCTTCTGTAGTAAGAGTTGGTTCAACTATACGTGAAATTCTTGGAACTCTATCTGGGTTTCCTGAAATGCGTTCTTCATCCCCTCTTTGGCCTGTTGTTGTAGAGACACTCAAACTATCGAAAGAGACCAGATCTTCGAGCTCCGGAAATTCTATGATATCCTCAATAATTTCATCATTTGGCACTGGAATAGGTATTTGAGGTTTTGGTGGAGATGCAGGTGTATTTGCTTGCCGTGTAATGATCATTTCTTCAACTATAAACACCTCTTGTTCAAAAAAAATGGGCTCTACTTTCACAATTTCTTTTTCTGGCCAAAACTTGAAAATTGAAATAAGTAGTAATTGTGAAACGATAATTGCCCCCATTATTCGATGATAATAATGCGTGTTTGACAATAATAAATCGATAATCGGGTGCTTCAACTATTTTTAAGTTCTTCGTGGGCTTCTATGAGTGTCTCACGTGCAAAATCACGGAGTTCAGTCATCGAATCAAAATTCTTGGGATCAATACTATCCAATACACGCATCTTAAAAGACGCTTTTGGATTAAATAGTTTCGATCCTGAAGCCAACGCAGAATGTGCCCCATCTATTACAATTGGCTGAATGGTAAAGTTATGTTCTAATGCCAAAAGAAAGGCACCATTCTTAAACATTTTAATTTCTCCATCTAATGATCTTGTACCTTCGGGAAAAATCATAACAGGGACTAGATCATTGAGAGGTTGTACAAGTCTGGATAATTTTTTCAATGCTGATTTACTGCTTCGATTAATCGTGAGGTGCCCGGTTAATTTTACCATCCAGCCCATAACAGGGATATACGTCATACTATGTTTAACTACCCATTTCATTTTCCATGGTAATTGAAATGCAAACGGGATATCCATAAAACTTTGATGATTACATATAAAAATGGTTGGTTTAGAAGCATCAAACTTATCCTCACCTTCAATACTCATTTTCCACGACGGCGATGGCCTCATCATGCACCAAGCCATCATAGATAGAATTCGATTTGTAATCCTATTATATCTGTCAAATGGAAATGTGAAAAGAAACACTACAGAAATAATGAGAAAGAATGATAAAAAGAGGATGCCATAATACATCCATACATACATACTAAATAAAGTCCGAATCATTAATAATGCCGATTTTAACTCAATGCTTTACGAATAAAACCATTGTTTGCGCGAAGTAGTTTAATCGCATCTTCTCTGTTCATGTTTTTAAGCCCCATTAATAATGCTGTTTTAACATGGCTATTAGCCTGAACAAGCAAACTTGATGATTCTTCGTATGATTTTCCGGTGAAGGTAACAATGATTCTTTTAGCGCGCTCAACTAGCTTCTTATTAGTTAGCATTAAATCGACCATTACGTTTTCATAGATTTTACCCTGTCGAATCATTGCTCCTGTTGAAAGCATATTCAAAATCATTTTTTGGGCTGTTGCACTTTTCATACGAGTGCTACCCATTATTACCTCCGGTCCAACAGGTACATCGATAACAATATCAGCTTCTATAGTTAACTGATTGTCGGGGACCGTAGTGATTAATATGGTCGAAATCCCATTTGCTTTCGCTTCTTTTATCACACCATGCACATAGGGTGTTCTTCCACTAGCTGCAATACCACAAACAATATCAAGCGTGGTTACTTTTTGATTGTAGATTTCTTCTCTTCCGACTTCTTCCGAGTCCTCTGCTCCTTCCTGGGCCTGAAACATTGCCTCTCTCCCACCTGCAATGAATCCTTGAACTTGCTCGGGATTAGTCCCAAATGTAGGGGGGCATTCGGCAGCATCTAACACACCTAATCGACCACTTGTACCAGCACCAAAGTATAGAAGCCGACCACCAACAGTAAATGCCTGACTTATTAAGTCAATCGCTTCGGAAATTTCCGGCAGCTTCTTTTCGATTTGTGATGCAACTTTGTGATCTTCCTGATTAATTATTCTTGCGATTTCGGTAGCATCCGCCAGGTCAATTTCATTAGATGCAGGATTTCTCTGTTCGGTATCCAGAGATTTTAGTTTATCGAATAGTTGCTTGTCTGCCATTCTAAACTAGCGACGATGATTCCACCAATCTGATGATTCATTATTATCGGTAACATGCACTTGCTGAAGTTGTTCTTCTCCTTCATTCATAATGAGAGAAGCTGCTAAGGCAACGATTTCATCATCATGTTTTACAAAGAGTTTCTCAGACTTATAATGATCAGGAACAAAGTGTGTATCATACTTCCCACTTATAAACGCATCATGCTTAAGTGTATACTCACAAAATGGTATAGTAGTTCTGCACCCAACTATCTCGTATTCACTTAATGCACGGAGCATTTTTTTACGTGCATCTTCACGATCATAGCCATGAACCGTTAATTTTGAAATCATTGGGTCGTAATTAATACTTACAGCCTGACCTTCTTCAATACCTGCATCCACCCGTACACCTGTTCCGGTAGGTATTCTATGCTTCACTAAAGTGCCCGTACTTGGTAAAAAATTATTTTCGGGGTCTTCAGCATAAATCCTACACTCAATAGCCCAGCCATTTTGCTTTACATCGTCTTGAGTAAAAGGTAATTCTTTACCTTCTGCGACTGCAATTTGGGCTGCAACTAAATCCAGTCCTGTTATCATTTCTGTAACAGGGTGTTCAACCTGGAGGCGAGTATTCATCTCAAGGAAGTAATAATTCAAGTGCTTATCTACCAAAAACTCGATGGTACCTGCACCAACATAGTCACATGCCCTGGCAGCTGCAATAGCTGTCTTAGCCATTTTAGCTCTTAATTCGTCGGTTAGAAGAGCACTTGGTGCTTCCTCTATTACTTTTTGATGACGGCGTTGAACTGAACACTCTCGATCGAAAACATGTACGGTGTTCCCGTGAGTATCGGCCATGATCTGGAATTCAATATGGCGCGGTTCTTCCAAATATTTTTCTATATACACACGATCATCACCAAAGGCATTTCTAGCCTCATTTTCGCTGCTTTAATACTCGATTCGAATTCATCAGGTGAATGAACTATGCGCATGCCTTTACCACCACCACCAGCAGAAGCTTTAATCAAAATAGGAAAGCCAATATCATCTGCCACTTCACGTGCCTCTTCTATGCTTTCTAGTGTGCTTTTTAAACCCGGCGGGGTTGGGATGTTATGCTCAGCCATTAACTCTCTGGCTGAAGTTTTATCCCCCATTAATTGAATTGCTTTAGTTCCAGGCCCGATAAAGATGATTCCTTCTTTTGCACATAATTCTGCGAAAGCAGCATTCTCACTTAAGAACCCATATCCAGGATGCACAGCATCTGCCCCGGTAATTTTGCAAGCATTTATTATTTTTTCCATCACCAGGTAGCTTTCAGAGGATGCGGCCTCACCAATGAATACCGATTCATCGGCAAGTTGTACATGTGGTGCTGAAGCATCTGGACGAGAATAAACAGCTACAGAATTAATCCCCAATTCTTTGCAGGTATGTATTACGCGAACTGCAATCTCTCCGCGATTGGCAACAAGTACTTTCTTGATATTATTCATTACGAAAAAGCTTTTCCTGAATAGTAGGAAAACCCCTCGTAATTAACCACAAAATATCAGCTTGCGGCGCGCATTTCGATGAAAATTTTTGGAAGGATTGAAAACTTCTCCATCTTATTTAAATAGGCCCTTTCGTTGAATACATTGTACTCGTTTTCTTCAATTTTATCCAGAATTCTACTGTAATTATATCGCGCTAAATAAACTGGTAATCTACTATCGCGATCGAGCATTTTAACACCTATATCAGCTAGTGAATAATATTCACGGGCTCGTTTAATTTGGAACTTCATCAATTCGAGGAAATTCTCATTATTTACCCCATTAAATAAATCAGATTCTGAAATGCCAAACATCTGTAGTTCGTTTTGTGGGATATAAATTCTATCACGATCGAGATCCTCTCCAATATCTCTAAGAATGTTTGTTAATTGCATTGCAATTCCAAGGTCAACGGCATATTCAAGCGCTTTCTCTTCAGAATAACCAAAAACACGGCTGGTCATTAATCCAACAACTGAGGCGACTTTATACGAATAGTCATAAAGCTCTTTGAATGACTCATATCTGTTCTTTACAAGATCTGAGCGAACTCCATCCATTAACTCAAAGGGTAATTCAATCGGAATGTGATATTTTTTCAAAGTGTCGGAAAAGGCAATTAAGATAGGATCGTTGGATTCTCTTCCATTGTAAACACCAATCAATTTAGAACTAAACTCATCTAATTTAGCATCCACTTCAGAAATATCAATGTCTTGTCCGTTCATTAAGTCAACAGTTTCGTCAACTAAATTGTCCAGGTAGCGGCATAATCCATAAATGGCGAAAATACTCCTTTGCTTTTCATTGGGCAGGAACCGAGTTGCCATATAAAAAGTCTTTGCATAATAACGAGTAATTGCTCTGCAATGAGCGTACGCTGATTTCAATTGATCGTCATTAATCTCATCAATTACAGATCGATGAAAAGAAGTCTTCTCATAAAATGGTCTTATCATAGAATATGGTAGTCTTAGCAATTCACTCATAGCCCTATAAGCATCATACGCGTTAAACCGTTCCATTTTATTAAACAATTAAATTTCAAAGGCTAATACTATATTCGGATATTCTTGTTTAATTTGATGGGATTTGTGAAGTCATTGCTTTTGCTTGATTCCCAGTTAATGCTATTTTAAATCTTATGAGCAAAAAAGTTACAATTTATGAGGTGGCAAAGAGTGCCGGTGTAGCCATCTCAACCGTTTCTCGGGTACTGAATGATTCTCCCAATGTTTCAGAAGAGACTAAAGAGAAAGTTCAAAAAGCTATTAATGAGCTTAATTTCCGCCCCCAGGTAAGTGCAAGGAAACTAGCAAGTAAAGAACCTCAGATTCTTGCTGTAGCTGTTCCATCTTTTACAACACCTTTTTTTAATGAAGTATTGAAAGGCGTTAAAGATGAGATCAGAAAGATGGATCTTGATATCATTCTATACAATACAGGTTCAAAAGATCCGGAAGAAGCGGTCATTAATTTCTTTGATAGAGGTACTGCTGATGCGTTAATCTTGCTCTCAATAGATGTTAGCGAAACCGTTCATAAACATCTTCAAACAACCCATATACCTATAGTGTTGGTAAATTCTTCACACCCCTCGTATAATTATTACATGGTGAACGATTATAAAGGTGGATATATGGCTGGCGAACACCTAGTAAAACAAGGGTTCGAACGAATGGGCATGATCACTACTCCTATTGAAACTCGTTCGTCTATGGAAAGAGAACGCGGATTTATTGATGCATTGAAAAATTATAAAATGCCCATTGATAAAGATCTTTTTGTTACAGGAGATACAACCAAACATGCTGGATTTACCGAGGAAAGTGGATTTGAAGCTATCTATAAATACAAAGAGATGGGCAAATTTCCCGATGCTTTATTCTGTGCAAATGATACACAAGCTTTAGGTGCTTATCATGCATTGTCAAAATTAGGGATGCGAGTCCCTGACGATATTGCCATTATGGGCTACGATAATATTAAGTTAAGTAAGTACCTCGATTTAACAACATTAGATCAACATATGCATAAAATTGGCATTCAGGCTACTGCTCGGTTAGCAGAAATAATTAAAGATTCTGATTCGCCTCTTGTTCAGGAAACTCAAAATCCGATTCTGGTTGAACGAGGCTCAACAATAAAGAAATAAAGCATTGAAATTTTCTTTCGATCCCCAACTTGCACTTGATAATTGCATTGTTGAATCTAACGTTGAAGGCCTAAACCCACCTTATAAAGGGAAAGTACGTGAGGTCTATGATTTAAATGATGATACACTTGGCATAGTTGTAACTGATAGAATCTCCGCATTTGATTTTATCATGAAGCAGGCAATCCCTTTCAAAGGGCAGATTCTAAATCAATTAGCCAAATTTTCATTCGATCAGGTGGCGGATATTATACCAACTCATGTAATTGAAGTCCCCCATCCCAATGTGACAATTGCCAGGAAATGTACCCCAATTCCAATCGAAATTGTTATCCGGGGATATCTAACAGGCCATGCATGGAGAGTGTATAAATCTGGCGGACGAATTCTATGTGGTGTTGAACTTCCCGATGGCTTGTCTGAACATGATCGTTTTCCTAAGCCTATCCTTACTCCTGCAACCAAAGCAACTGAAGGTCATGATGAAGATATTTCAGAGGCTGAAATTCTATCACGTGGTATTGTTGAAGCATCACTTTGGAATGAAATCAGAGAAAAATCATTTCAACTCTTTGATAGAGGGACAGAGATTGCAAAATCTCGAGGTTTAATTCTAGTAGATACGAAATATGAAATGGGGCTTTTCAATGGGGAATTAACCTTGATTGATGAAGTACACACCACAGATTCTTCTCGTTATTTTTATTTAGATGGATATAAAGAACGCCAGGAAGTTCAAGCAGGGCAAAAACAACTTTCAAAAGAATTTCTTCGTGAATGGTTGATGGAACATCATTTCCAAGGGCTTGAAGGGCAGTTATTGCCGGATTTACCAGGTGAATTCCGAATGGAAGTTTTCCAACGATATGCTGAGTTATTCGAAATGCTCACAGGAAATGCCTTCGAACCAGTTTTGGTACAGGATATTTCATCTCATCTAAAAGAGATATTCAAAAAATATATGTGATAAGTATTCTTTTAGGTTACTATATAGAGTTTACAAGACTGCTTTTATCTTTCTCAGATATCCTGGTTTTATGAATCTCTGCACAACTATGTTCAAACAATTCTGCTCTTACTTTTAACCCAAAATTCTCTTTTATGATTTTCTGATTTTTGGTTGGGTACTGATCATTCACTTTGGTGATTTCTTCCAGTGTGTTAAACGTGTTAAAATCTTCAAAAGGAAGTGCTGATAACCCATTATCTTCTAGAAACGTCCAACTCGGATTTATAAAGTTTTCTCCTTTAACCGAGATTTCTTTTTTCAAAAAAACTGGTTTATTGAAGTATAATCCCATCAGCGTATTACCCATGGCCTGCTGTCGTTCATGCGCCATAATCATCATGTCAACTTCACTTACCAACGTTCGATATTGTTCTGGTGACAGAAATGAATCATGAAATCGAACGTTTTCCGACAAACCCAAATCCCTAATTGATTGAATCACTTCTTCTTTATAATTCGCGTTAAAATTATAGGCAACAGGTAAAATTAATTCGTATTCATGAATGTCATCTTTTCGTGCTAGCTGTTTAAGTATTTCAATATGATTATTCGAAGCATCACCGGAATTACCAACTATAATTTTCTTCATCTTAGTAGATGTTGAAGTGTGGATATCACCATATAACGCCGGATACGGATAGGAAAAAGAGTATGAGTCTTTTTCACCGTAATAGCGCGTAAATAGTTCAATATCACCATCGATAACTGTGTGTATACTATTTATGAGCTGATGTGGAAATACCCGATCCTGATTCCTTTGAATTGGCTTGTACAAATCGCCTCCCCAAATTATCCAGCCAATATGTTGCTTATTCCCGATTGCATTTAGCAGGTAAAACTCCCATTGACGGAACAACCCATGGAAAAACACGGCACTTACTTCAGGATGAATCAATTCTCGAATTATTCCATCAATGTCTGATTGACTCCTACAATCAAAAAATAAGGTGGATGTATTTTTATTTTCGTCGATACTGTACCCTTCTCCGCCCACATCCCAAGGTGTTTTCTCGACTAATAGCCAATGTTGCTGATCTGAGTTCTTATTCAATTCTTTAATCATGTCTGATAGCGATTGTGCATACACGTGATTGCGACATAGATGAATAAATTTACTACTCTTATTTTCAGGAAGTACTAATAAAGCAGGTGAATTTGTCTCAATGCTCCTATTAGAGGATGCACTGAATTCTGTTGGCCAGGTTTCGATTGTTTCTGTTAATCCAGGATGCAAAGCCTCTATCAATTTCATGGAAACAGCCTGCTTCTCTATCTTCTCCGACTTATGCGATTCTCCCCTAAAATATTCGTGATGTAGTCGCGACCCAGGTACATAAATTTGCTGTTCCTTATTGGGATAAAATTCGAGTAAACGATAACTCAAATCCTTACCACCATGTCCAAATAATATATAATCGCCCCAGCCACCAACTTTGTAAAAAGCTTCTGCTTTATACATGGCATTGCCTTCTAAAATTGTATAGGCTGGTTTCACTTTGGTACCGATGTTATAGTGAAGTGGATCTACAATTACATTGCTTGAGTAATATACCCCACGTGATACAATCGCATCCCTTTCTGTATGTTCTTTTAAATGAGCCTCTACAAATCCTTTATCAGGAATGCCATCATCATCAACAAATATTAAATACTCACCTTTTGCGAAGATCGCACCTAAATTGCGAGCTAGATACGCGCCAGAATTTCCGTTCGCTTTAACATAGGTTGTTATATATGGCATCAGAGCTTCGAATTCTGAATCATCCAGGCCATTATTTACAAAAATAATCTCTCCAATGCCCCTCAGCTGATGGTTAAGATTTAGCAGATTTTCAACAGAACGTTTTTTGAATTTATTGGCAATGATTATTGCTGAGACTTTTGTGCCATGGGCCTGTTTCTTCCATTCAACTTTTTCGAACCAATGATTGTAAATAGCTCGTTTAAACCACCATTTTTTCTCTCTTAAGTTCTTATCTAGCTCATTGTGTGTAACTGCCTGAAACTCATTCTCTGGCGGCATGGCCTGTAATGCTCTGGATTGTACAAAAAACGCTCGATTATCTGTTAAATATGTCTCTAATCTATCTTTTGTCTCTTCTACAATCCGTGAAAGTAGCTTTGGAGTAAAATCATCACTAAAGAATTTTCTGGTGGTTTCTACCGTACTTTCAGCTCTTTGATCTGAGAAATTACCCCCCCAAAAAGATTCAGGAATTAAGGTATCTGAAGTATCATCTGTCCTTTCTATATGTTCACTTTTTTGAAGCACCTGATTGATCTCAACATCAGTTGCTTGCTGTACTACGATATCTGGTTTTGATCTTGATTTTCTCTTTTTGCCTGATTCAGATATTTTTTGATCCCAAACAGCTTTTATTCCCTTATAAAAATGAGTGGCTAATATAGGTGCTGATACCTTCGAACTATCAGGTAACATGATACATGAAGGTTCATATTTTGCACCATAAATTGGGTGTTTATTTCCTTTTGATATTACATAATCGAAATGACGTAATTCTAATGGATTCGTAGCAAATTCCGCCCATTTAAGCATTAATGGCGAAGGTTTTCGTTGAATAACCTTGTTGATTAATTTCACATATTCGGTCGAATAATCCACCAGTATATCAATCTGATGTTTTAGAATCGTTTCTCGAAGTTCGACAGGAGAAATTTTAAAGACAAAATTAAAAATATGACACTGCTTTGATATGGCCCGAGTAATTGCATCATTTTTTCTATTTGTGGAATACACAGTAATTTTCAATTCATCTTTTGGCATATGTTTAATCAAATCCAAAATTTCTAAACCTGTGGAATTATCCCAAATTTTGTCTGAAATAAAGGCAAGGTTTATCGGCCGGTTTGGCTCAGAATTACTATCTGGTACGTAAGTGAGAACTTCTTTAATTGGAAATCGTTTTACGGTTCTCCTGATAATTTTCGACTTTTCTTCTTCACCTAAAGTAGAATTATGTATGATCGTTTCGACATATTCTGGTATGGTTGATTCTATTTCAGCGCCAAACTGCAACGCTTTTAAGTATTCCTTTCCAGCTTCTTCTAACTGGCCTAATAGTTTTAAGTTACGAGCTCTTAAAGCCCTCATCATGCCGTTCGATGGATGTTCTTCAATAAGTTGATCAAGAATGTCTATTGCAGTCTCATAATCTTCTTTAATCGTATATATTTCTGAAAGCAGTATTTTTGTTTCTTCATTTTTTGGACCAATTTTTTCTGCTTTTTTTACACATTCAAACGCATCCTGAATTTTATCAGAAAGCATATGAATTCGAGCCATTCCCAGGAGGCATTGAATGGAATTCTTATCAACACTTAAAACCGCATCAAATGCTTTCCATGCATCATTAAGTTTTCCACACTGGATGTAAACATTTCCAGCTAATATCGCGACCGATAAGTCTGAAGGATTAAAATTGTTTGCTTTTACAAGCACTCTAAGAGCTTCTTCATACTCATCGCGTGCTGCATAAACCAATCCTAGATTCTTCCAAGCCTGTGCATTATCCTCTTGTTGACGAAGAATTTTTGTTAATAAGAGTTCAGCTTTTGAAAATTCATTTACCTTTACATAACAATCAGCTAGAAACTGTAATACTTCGAGGTTTTCCCCTCCTTTCTTTCGTGCAGATTCTAAGTATTTAATTGCTGTTTTAAACTCTGATTTTTGGATGTAAGCAAATCCAATCATGTAAGGAACAACCCACGAGCCGGGGCTTTGCACATTTTTGTATTTCAACAAGATAGAAATCGCCTTATCAGGCTGGGTGGGATTACTTTTTAGGTAATTTTGGGCTTGAATAATATCGTTCTTCAAAATCAGATCCTCGACGTAATGATAAATGCAGCGTTAATTCAGCACACATATCACAAAAACAATACCACAGCTAATAGTTTACAATCAATATCTAAGTATGTATTGATTGTATTTTACTTAGAAGAATTCAAATCTTTCCCTTTCACTTGGCTAAATGTTCCTCTAATGAAAATATTTCCTTACAAAAGGTTCGACTTACATTGGCTTGGTTTCACCACCTTGTGGCATCAGGATGATTTCTTCAGCCACACTTCTTGGGCTAAGATTGGTTAGACTTACAATAAGCTTGCCTACATCCTTAGGATCAATTAAGAGCGTTGGATCAATTTCGACTCCATCCCACGAAGTACTAAATGTTTGTCCAAGATTTATTGCTGTCACCGCGATATTTGAATCCAATAATTCTTGCCGAAGCGATCGTGAGTAACCTAATAATGCATGTTTACTCATAGTATAAGCACCACTATGCGCGTAGCCTTTTATTGAGGCCTGCGAGCAAATGGTTACAATTAAAGCACGTTCTTGTTTTTGAAAGGCAGGTAACACCGATTGTGTGGTAATAAACGCGCTTTGAGTGTTAATTCTAAACTGTTGCTCAAATTCTTCCTGAGTAGTTTTGCTAAGTGGTTTGAAAAGAAATGAACCTACATTATTAATCAGGATTCCAGGATTTATTGACTCAAAATCCATCTCTTTCAATGCATCAGGTTTCGATAAATCGGCGGCTAATATTTCAACCCCTTTTGCACCTTCTTTCAAACACTCGTTCTTTGCTGCTTGCAAAGCATCGTGATTTCGGGCTATCAACACAAGTCGTCTACTCGTCTCTCTTGCAAATACTTTAGCAATTGATAAACCGATCCCCTTGCTTCCTCCTGTTATTATTACAGATGCATTCTCGAACGACATTATGGAACATTTAGGAATTTATGTGTTTGCAAACTGATCCCCCATTTTGGATGCTCTTTCACGTAATCTACTATAAGTGGAATAGATTTGGGAGTATCCCATTCGGGTTGGAGCAACAATTTCACATCACCTGAACATTTAGCGGCGTTTTCTTCCGCCCATTTTAAATCTTTATTGGTTAAAACCACCACTTTTAATTCATCAATAAATGGAAATATATCATCTATCGGTTTTTTAAATCGTTTTGGTGATAATGTTACCCAATCAAAAACCCCACTCATTGGCGAAGATCCACTTGTTTCAATATGAGTCTGAACTCCAATGTTCTTTAAACAAATGGTTAGTGCGTCTAAATTGTGAAGTAGCGGTTCTCCACCTGTAATAACTACAATATTGGCACCCGATTCCTTTACAAACTTCACGAGCTTACTTACTTTCATTTTTGGATGAGCGTCTTCTTCCCAACTCTCTTTTACATCACACCACCAACAGCCTACATCACACCCTGCGGTACGAATAAAATACGCGGCCTTGCCACTATGAATTCCCTCACCCTGAATGGTGTAAAAGTGTTCCATGACGGGATATTCATGATCAAGCAGATGTTCTTCTGAAACTTCTACTGGAACAAAATCTTCAGGATTATACATCTTGATCGGTGTATTCTACCCAGCTGGTTTCGGTTTCCCAGACGGTTACTGTAAGCTCGATACCTTCAGGGATTCGTTTTTTCGTTTCCTGATGAATGAATTCAGCAATACGCTCAGCTGTAGTATTAACTTCCATCAAATCATTTAGGATACCATGGTCTAACCCACCTTTTTCTGAATCCTTAGCTGCCCATTTCAATTCTTTGAAATCACAAACCATATCGTCTGTATCCAGGTAGGCTGATGGATTTAATTTATGCGACTTAGCTGACATTTTAACCCGATAAGTATGCCCATGCATACGACCACATTTACCATTATACCCATCGATATAATGAGCGGAATCAAATTTAAATTCGGTGTGTAATGTCCAGGTTGGCATGGATGAGATTATTATCAGCTAAAAAAAATGCCCAGACAATTTACTGCATGGGTGAACCAAAAATACGCATTTTCAACAATATTTAGCTACCACGTTTAATCGTGCATCCAATTGATCTTGAGCTCGAATTCTGAACCTCAGTTCCATTTATAATAGCAACAATGGCTTTATGGGTTAAAGAATTTTCTACTCCGCTGGCACTGTTAGTGTTATCGTCGATTGCCCCTGAATAAACCAGTTCTAAATCGGCATTAAATACATATACCTCTGGGGTTCTTTTTGCGCCAAATGAATCTGCGATTTGATGATTTTTGTCTAATACATATGGAAAGTCGTACCCTGCTTTGTCTGCATGTTTGATCATCTCTTCGAGGTTGTCTCCTCTTTCTCTGTACCCTTCATTTGGGTTTAAGGCGATAAATCCAATATTATTTTCATCTACAAATGCCGAAAGCTCAAGAATCCTATCTTGAAAACGAAGTACCCAGGGACAGGTATTACTCAGAAAAATTACTACTAGTCCATTTTCCTTAGTATTGTCATTTAATGATAATGACCTACCTGAAACATCTTCCATTCTCACATTTCCAGAAGGCATTGTAGAACCTACTGGTAGCGAAGTTTGGGCAAAACTTAAGGCACCTATTAAAACCGAAAAAAGTGAGGTTAAGATACAGCGATGTATCAATCGTAAAATCATAGATAAAAATACACGATTTGTTGAAGATTGTTTACTCATTTATTTCAGTGCCAGGATTCCAAAAATGAATTTCCATGTTAACCGTATAGTCCTCAATAAAAATAACACCTTCTTGCTGCAGTTTTTCTCGCATGGTATCACCTTCAAAATAAGCGCGACCTGTAAGCTGACCTAATCGATTAACAACGCGATGGGCCGGTATTTCAAATCCAAGTTTTGAACTTAAATAATTATTCAAGGCATACCCAACCATTCTTGCGCCAGACTCAACCCCTAAACATCCAGCAATTGCTCCATAATTGGTCACTCTTCCATAAGGAATTTTAGCAACTACTTCATATACACGGGCATAGAAATCTGATGTATCAGGGCGCATCGAAAAGTGTCGTTAATTTCAATTTCATTTCTTCATCAATATTATCACCAAGTAGCCTTATCGTTTCTTGCCCAAGTTGACTGTACGACGAAGCAAGATTGGGTACATCTTTAAGAATGTTTAAATGTTTTTCTATCGAAGCAACATCACCACGCGAAATCGGGCCTGTTAAGGCCTGTTTAGGATTTTGAGATTCCAGATTGTCTATTGCTGATTTCATAAGAGGAACTAAGGCTCTTTTTAGCTGCTCTTTATCCAATTCTGAGTTTTTAAAAAGCTCCTGTGCCATTGCCATTAAGGTAACGAGGTAGTTCGAAGTTATTACAGCCGCAACATGAAGTTTTGCTTTTTCATGCTCATCGACAATCATCGTCTTCCCGCCTAAATCATCTATGATTGGAATGATATTCTTAACAAATCCCACATCCCCACATATATCAAATGTAATTCCTTCGAAAGAATTTGAATGTTCTGTGACCGCCATTAGCGGGTGAAAACACCCAATATTATTATTCTTTTGGTTGATGTTGGAAAATACATCCAATCCTACAACTCCTGATGTATGTGCAAGCGTTTTACCTTTTATTTTTAACCCGGAATCACTTATTGAGTCAACTACTAATTGAATGGAGTGATCTGGTACAGTTATTAAAATGAAATCATTTAGAAAAAGAATCTCATCCCCCTTACTGATTACAGAAATTTGGTCATAGCCCGCTCTTTGTAGTGCTTGATGAAGTAATTTCCCAACTCTGCCAACACCGATTATCGTAATACTCGCTTTCATTTTTACTCTCTCCATGCAACAGATAATTGATGATTTTTCCACTTAAATGGCACGATTTTTATCGAATGATCTTCCATATCAACAGAATAGACATTCTCCTTTTTTGTAATCGGATACTTCTGCAAACTAGTTCGAATCCCTGTTCCTATACACTTTACAACAGCTTCTTTCATGGTCCAAATTGCCAATGGGTTGAGTTCATTCAATATGCCTTTCTCAGAATCATCCAATATCCGATCAAAAATTCTTGGATTAACCTTTCTATTTAATGGCTCGCAATCTATTCCAACGTCGAGTTTCAGACTCAATGCACATACTACCCAGTCTTCGGAATGACTAAAAGAAGCATGAATGTGTTCTGCTCCAGATATCCCATAAGGTTTACCTAGCTCCATTTTCTTTAACTCGACATCAGTAGAACTTACCTTGACTTCTTTTAAAAGTTCAGAAAATAATCTTCTGGATGAAATGTGTTCCTTTCTTCTTTTATTGCCAGAATTCAACTGCAACATTAATGGATCGAGATATTTCACTCCTTTTGTATCATATTCCTGAATTTTGTCCCAACCTATGATTATTTCATTGGGTAAGGAGGGAACTTCGTGTATTGGAATAAGATTCACTGAACAAATTTTTAGGGTTTTCAGAATGCCACAATTTTGCGCACAATTCGGTATTTTTGCAACCTTCGAAAAGTAGCCAACTATGTAATAATTAAATTTATGTCCCAAGAAGATATTTCACTTTCAGAACAAGAAGAAATACGTAGAGAGAAACTTACTCAACTTAACGAATTAGGTGTTAATCCATACCCTTATTCCTTCGAAGTATCCCATTATAGTAAAGATATTAAGGCAAATGAGGATCTTGTACGCGATGAGGAAAGCAATCCAGAATCTGACACTGTTTCAATTGCAGGACGCGTAATGACTCGCCGAATTATGGGAAAAGCTGCTTTTTTCAACTTACAAGATGCCGAAGGTACCATTCAGGTGTACATTCGTAGAGATGATGTAGGCGTTGAGGAATACAATACAGTGTTTAAGAAGATGGTAGATATTGGAGATATCGTGGGAGTTAGAGGGTTTGTATTTAAAACCCGTACAGGTGAAACTACCGTGCACGCTGAGGAATTCGAATTTTTGACTAAGACTTTACGCCCTATTCCAATCCCAAAGGAAATTGAAAATGAAGAAGGTGAAAAAGTAATTTTTGATGCATTTGCAGATAAAGAACTCCGATATCGCCAGCGTTATGTCGACTTGATTGTAAATCCTGAAGTACGCGATACTTTCAGAAAACGTACAAAGGTTGTGCAATCTATGCGTGAATTTATGAATAAGCGTGGATATCTAGAGGTTGAAACACCAATCCTTCAACCGGTTTATGGAGGGGCTGCTGCTCGCCCATTTATAACTCATCACAACACATTAGGCATGGATTTATACCTTCGGATTGCTAATGAACTCTATCTAAAGAGACTGATTGTGGGCGGATTTGATGGGGTGTATGAGTTCTCGAAAGATTTTCGAAATGAAGGATTGAGCCGATTCCATAACCCTGAATTTACACAGGTTGAGTTGTATGTAGCGTATAAAGATTACAACTGGATGATGGACTTCACGGAGAAAATGATCGAACAGGTGGCATTGAATCTTCATGGAACTACAAAAGTAACGGTTGGTGATCATGAGATTGACTTCAAGGCACCTTGGCCAAGAGTTCCAATGTTTGATGCCATTGAGAAAGAAACGGGGCATAATCTGTATGGCAAATCATTGGAAGAACTACAACCGATTGCCAGGGAACTACACATCCAAATTGATGAAACCTTTGGTGTAGCAAAAATTATTGATGAAATCTTCGGTGAATATGTTGAACCAAAACTTATTCAACCTACATTTATTACAGATTACCCTGTAGAAATGAGCCCACTCACTAAAAAACATCGTGAAAAGGAAGGATTGGTAGAGCGATTCGAATGTATCTGTAACGGTAAAGAAATTGCAAATGCCTACTCAGAGTTAAACGATCCAATTGATCAACGTCAACGATTAGAAGAACAAGCCGCACTTCGAGAAGGCGGCGATTTAGAAGCCATGACCATTGACGAAGACTTTATTCGAGCATTAGAGTACGGTATGCCCCCAACTGCTGGAATCGGAATTGGAATTGATAGACTAGCGATGATTATGACAGACTCTGAGTCGATTAGAGACGTTCTATTCTTTCCACAGATGAAACCAGAAAAAGGTGAATAGCAATACTTTAGATAAAAAACAGAATTATTATTAATTCTGTTTTTGAGTAAATTTTTAAAAATAGAAGTACTATTTGACTAGCATCATCTTCTTAGTCTCAATATTACTACCCGCTTGTAATTGATAGATATAAATACCCGAAGACAATTCGCTTGCATCGAAATCCAATGTATATGACCCCGCTTGTTTGACCTCATTAATTAGTGTTGCAACTTCACGGCCAAGCATATCGAAAACCTTCAATGTTACAATACCATTTTCTGATAATTGGTAACTAATTTGTGTGGAAGGGTTGAATGGATTAGGATAGTTTTGATTTAAACTAAATGAAATTGGATTATCAATATTAATTTCATTTGAAACTATCGACGCTTCATCCAGCACTTCTACATTATCTATATATAATACCCCATTTGCATTTTCCGAATAATTGAATGCTACCCCTAACCTCATCGTATTGGTTTCATCAATAGCACTAGCAGTATGGCTTATTGAAAATTTTGTCCAGTTAGAGGATAAATTTACGGTTTCCTCAACTAACCTGACCCACCCGCCACTTTCAGGTAAACCAAGATAAATCCTTGCTACACGCAAACCATTATCTGCTTTTAACCAAACACTTGCCTGGTATGTAATTCCTTCTTTTACTTGTAAGCCTTCACTAACCGCTTCAACATTCCATTCTTCATTCCCGTTAAATGCACCATTATTTATTTTTAGAGCTCTTAGGTCATCATCTTGGGATTCATCTATTACCTCAATAGTTGCACTAGCTCCATTGGCCGTTGCATTGAAACTCCATGAGTTTACACCACCATCTGATAATTCACCTAAGCCGAAATATTGAAAACTATTATTATTAGCTAGATTGGGGTCTTCCGGGTCTTTATTAATTGTCAGTACTCCAGAGATATTAGTTACACCATCCCAATAACCTCCTCCATTTTCGGAATATCCACCATAAGAAAAACTTTCAATTGATCCACCATTATCTGTTGGATAAAATATACCGTACCGTGTTGCATAGTAGTGAGTTCCTGGCGAACGTGAAGAGCCTATATCAAGAAAATATTCACCATTATTTCCTACCATAACATTGAAATCCGCAGGTATCCAGGCACTTTCATCCCATGTAGAAGGATCTGTGTTATCTTCATTTACTCCAATCCAGGCCAGCATTTCACCTAAATAATCATTTTTTGTTGGGCTTTCTCCCAAATAAGCAAGCCATGCTTGGCCGTACACTAAATACTCCCCTCCTTCTATTATATTTCCGTTAGGCGGCCATTGTAAATTGGCAAAATCAGGGCCTTCATCAACATAAACCAGAGTTGCTATATCCCCATCCCCTGACGAAGTATTGCCAGTAACGTAGACTTTCCTACCGCTTAACCTTTCTACCGCTAGCCCATTGAGTGCTGGAATTCCGCCTTCTCCGGCAGCATTATAATGTTTAACCCAGGTTTGGGTTCCATTCGAATTATATTTAATAATAGTGTATGTATAGTCCTCAAGATTCTCAGCCTCACTTCTACCAAGTACATACACACTGTTTTCAGAATCTACGAAGAGGTCGTATCCAATCTCGACAAAACCTCCCTCGCTAGCATATCGTCTGTCCCACAATTGGTTGCCTTGTGAATCATATTTTATCGTTGCAATATCATCACCACTTCTGCTTGTAACTAATATACTTGATCCACGAGCGTACACTTTATTACAAATGCTATTCGGATTGTCTTTCTCGGTATTGTTAAAATCATAATAACGCCGATCCCATAGTTGATTTCCATCATTATCATAAAGTACTGTTGTGCAATCATCTATCCCACCAGTACCTCGGCTATAGCCTGTTACTACCGTGAAGTAATCAAAACCATCTATGGTATACACTGCAACATCTCGGGCATAATCACCTGCTCCAGCGGAACCATCATATCTTTTTTCCCAAATTATATTCCCATTGCGATCATATCTAATTGTCATATAATCTCTGTTCCCTGCAGAGTTTGTACTACTTCCGGTAACTACATATTCGTTTCCTGCAAATGAAATAGCGGTGCCTTCACTGACTCCAAAACCCGGATCGTAGTAATCACTCCAAAGTAAGCTTCCATCAGCATTATATTTAATAGTAGCCATTGCATCGGCTCTCCACCCTGTAACTATTATATTTGGGTCTTCTCCAGAACCATTCTCATTATGCAGCAAGATATCCTTTGCATGCCCTAATACTGTTGCTGAATGCCTTTGCCATTGAGGGTTTCCATCGCTTCTAAATTTAACCAAATTAAAATAGCTCTCACTTTGGCTTGCTACATATACATTATAGTTCAGGTCTACAGCTATTTCACTAACACTGTACCAATCAAAGTTCCCGACTCTACCTTCCCAAATTTGATTCCCATTTTCATCGTATTTAATCACTATAAGTTCTCTTTTCGTCCCGTCTTGGGAGGGTGAAAAACCAGCTACATAAACATTACCATTTGCATCGGTTGTAATAGCTTGCCCCGAATCATAATCATCACCAGTTCCAGAGGTATAAATGTTTTCCCATGCTACTTTTACCTGACCATTTATAGTTACTGGTACAAGTGTTAACAATAATAAAAAAACGAATGATAGCCTTACGTATTTATTCCAATCTATACTATTTCCCAAAGCTGAACCTGATTAGTTAATGTAGAAATGTATGGTAGTGTTTTTTTTTAGTTTATACAATTTCCTAAAAATTAAGTGTACTTTTCTCCATATAATTGTCGCCGAACGAGATACAAAATTAATTAAGTTTAGGATGCAGAAGTAAACCGATCTTTTTATAGTTTGTATTCGCGACTCAACATGATTAGAATTCAAAAGTTATTGTTGGAAACTACCTTTTTCATTTTCAATTGGATTATTTTTTTGTGAGTTCTATGCACTAATTTATCTATTAAAGATTCAGAGATGTTCAGCAACTGTAGTGAAATTCGATTTACATTTCTTTAGCTGAATAACAGATTTTAGATTCTACTGTTTATATAATGTTAATATTCCAATCAACATGAAGTTCGAGACCTACTTAGCGTACCGATATTTTAAAGGAACCCGTAAGGGTGCTAAGTTTTTGTCCTTTATCAAAACTATGGCCATAGCCGGAGTTGCTATTGGTTCAGCCGGACTTCTTATCGCCTTATCCATTGTTCATGGGTTTAAGTCTACCATCAACGAGAAGATTCTGGGGTTTGCGCCACATATTACAGTGATGACATTCACAGATCAGCCCATTTTCCGAGCTGATACGTTGGTAACTTATTTAGATCGATTTGAAGAAATCGAATCAAAGCAGATTGTAAGTGAAGGCCAGGTAATGGTTCAATCCAGAAATGGAATCACCGGGACCATTTTAAAAGGGATTTCAAACCCTGAAATTTCTGCATTCAAAGATTACATTACTGCTGGAAAGTTTGATTTAAGTAAAGATTCAACCGGATTTCCAGGTATCATTTTAGGGGCAGATATTGTTCAACTACTTGAAATTGAATTGGGGAGCATCGTAACCGCCTACACCATTCAGGGGGTACC
The DNA here is from genome assembly GCA_965229525.1 of Balneolaceae bacterium. Lineage (GTDB taxonomy): Bacteria > Bacteroidota > Rhodothermia > Balneolales > Balneolaceae > HXMU1420-13. The sequence continues at coordinate 3,141,284 of OZ245886.1, read as the reverse complement.
CAGTATGGTAAATTCACCAGAAATTCAACAATTCCGATTAACAGGCATCTATGAAACCGGTGTTGATATCTTTGATGAGCTATATGCAATTTCAGATCGGGGTTATGCTCAGAAGCTTTTCGGGTTGCAAGAAACGCATGCCCATGCTGTTGAATTAAAACTAGTCGACTACACACAAATTAATGCTTTTAATAGCCTTTTAGATCAACGTTTATCCTTTCCATATTATCAGGAAACCATAAATGCCCGATACGGAAATATCTTTGCCTGGGTTGAACTTCAGGAAAATATGATCCCCCTCGTAATTAGTGTTATGATCATCGTTGCTGCATTTAATTTGATTGGAGCAGTTCTTATGATGGTTCTGGAGCGTACCAAGGATATAGGTATTTTAAAGACCATAGGGGGTAAATCTACGCTAATTCGGAAAGTTTTTTTACTAGAGGGTATAATGGTTGCCGGTATCGGACTATTGATTGGTATTGGAATCTCTCTCCTCTTCGCATATTTACAACTGGAATATCAAATAATTCCTCTTTCCGAAGAAAACTATTACATGAGTTATGCTCCGGTTGAATTACGATTTTTCGATTTTGTAATTACATCAGTTGTTACAATCACCCTTTGTGCAGCGGCTAGTTGGATTCCAGCTAGAATAGCAGCTAAAACCGATCCGTTGAAAGTAATTGCATTCGGGCGCTAACGACGAAGGACCATAGACGATTGACGAAAGAATCGTTCGTCATCCGTCGTTTGTCACTCGTCATCCGTCATTGGTCGTTAAATAGTTACTCCGGATCAATTAACCGCTTTAAAATCCCTTTAGAGACAGCTTCTGAACGCGAGTTTACCTGTAACTTCTGATAGATTTTTCGAATGTGATGCCGAACCCCATCTACCGATAAAAAAATAGTTTTACCTATTGCTGCGTATGATTTTCCTGTCGCCAATTCCTGAAGTATTTCTAGTTCTCTTTCGGTAAGTCGCTCATCTGCCGGTAACAAAGGTGCGTGCATCTTTGCAATAATTTTTCTGGCAATATTTGGTGTGATTGGTGAGCCACCATCATGGGCATCTTTGATTGCCGCTACCAGTTCATCCGGTGTTACTTTCTTCATTAAATAGCCAACGGCACCAGCTTTGATCGCTTCGAAAATGTGATCGTTATCATCGTGTACCGTTGCCATGATTACATGCAAAGATGGATTAATTGCTTTAACGGCGCGTACGCCATCAATACCATTCATACCAGGCAGACCGATATCCATAATAACAACTTGCGCCTTCTTTAACTCCCCCGACGCCAACGCTTCCTCGCAAGAAATATAACTCCCCAGAACTACCAGTTCTTTGTCATAATCGATGAAAGTTTGCCAGCCCTCACGCATATATTTGTTGTCTTCAACAATAACTACTTTAATCAATGAAACTACCTCTTTTCTTTCGATTTTCGCTGGAATCTCTACCAATGTTTCAATTTCCATGATATTGAATTTAATGGACTCAAGCTCGTTCAAAAACCTGAGCACCTAATACGTTAAATCTTCTATGTGTGTAGAAGGACATGCCCAAGGTTAACTAATTCAACACCATAATAAACTACCTGACTATGTGGTTTAAAGGTCCAGTTCTAATCTCCAGCGTGTACCCATAGTAGGCTCAGAATCCAGCTCTAAATGAGCTTTAATCATGTCGGCTCGTTTTCGAATATTTGATAAACCATTCCCAAATGAACTGCTATTGATGTCAAATCCATGGCCATTATCCTGCATGATGAGTTTGAACTTTCCACGTTCCGTATCCATAATGATATCTAAACGAGTGGCATTGGAATGTCGAACTGCATTGGTTAGCATTTCTTTGAAGATCATCCATAGGTGCTGGCGGGTATTCATATTCAATTTTCCTGGAATCGACTCTGCAATCTTGAGTTCATACTTCAAATCTTTGCTTTCCAAAAGATCCGATGCATAACGCCGACATTTGGTGAGGAAGATTTCCCAATTGTCATTTTCGGGTGTGATGGACCACACAATATCGGTGATTTTTTCTTTGGCATCCCCGGCACTTTCTGTAATCAGATTCATGAAGTGAGACTTTTTGTTTTCATCCGGATCTGTTTTAACAGCTTCTGCGAAATAGGTGATTCCAGTTAAGGTTGCACTCACTTCATCATGTAAATCGCTTGCAATCTTGGTCCGCATTCTTTCCACTTTTAATAGCTGATTCACTCGAATTTTATAAGCCAGATACAACACTGCATTAAACGTTATCAGGTACAACAAATACGCCCACCAAGTTCGGTACCAGGGTGGTAATATGGTGAATGTAAATGGCGCTGATTCACTTAAAGCTCCATATACACTTTTTGCTTGTACAATAAATGAATAGTCCCCTTCCCGTATGTTTGTATAATCTTTTATAAACTCATTATTCCATCTACTCCAATCGGTATCCTGGCCTATTAGCTTAACTCTATACTGAGTTTTTGAAGGTTCATCATAATTAGCAGCAGAGAAATTAAATCTTAATTCATTGTCTGAATAATCAAGAATAGGATATTCAAATTCACCACCATTGATTAAAGAATCACCACGAACTAATACCTCATCAATTTGAACATGAAAAGAATCATGAATTGGATAGTTGGAACCGGCATTGAAATAGATGACCTCATCATTAGTAGCAATATAAAACGAATTCCCGTTTGCGATAATATCGTTTACCTGTATATCTCTAATCAATGGGACTACAGATGGAATAAATTCGTTCGATGATGTATTTGAATTAAATCGGAATAACTGAAATTCACTTGAAGATCGAATTAATGTGTAACCTGTTTCCGATTGTGCAAGTTTATAATAATTTCGAGAAGTATCTGAAATACTACTTATGTGACTTAATTCTCTATTAAATGTTGAATTAGAGGATTTTCTATATAAACCAGCCGATGACATAAAAATAGGTTCAGCATCAAGAAGAGCTACTTTTGTATCCATGTTATAGGTATCGTCGGGTAATTTATGTGTTTGAATCTGGAAGCCGGATATTTTGCTGTTATTTTGCTGAGACGTTAGCTCCATTATTCCGCTTGAAGTTGATCCCATCCAAATTTTACTGTTTCCATCTTCTAAGATAGAATGTGGTGATTCAGGCAAAAAGTATGAGTCAGAAATGGGCTCTAGTTCATCGTTTATTAAAGTGTATACTCTAAACTGCTCTACTAATGACGTGTATATTACTCCAGGATAAGATTCTGAAAATTCAAAGATGTCAAATGCATACTCACCGCTAATTTTTTGAAATTTTTGTTCACCATACTTCATCAGACCATTATCACAAAGTACAAATAGCTGATCACCTATCGTTCTGAGATTATTACAGCCGCTTTCATCAGAATGAATTTCAATAAACACATTTTGACCTTCATGAAATTTATATATCCCATTGTTAGTAGCTGCAAAAAGCCACTCTTCATACACTATGAGTGATCTAATTCCCCCCTGAATTCCCGAATTTAAATACCTGATAGGCAATCCTAATTCTATTACGCTTACACCCTCATAGGTTGAAATCCATGCTCTCCCTTTTTCATCTTCGTAAATATCAAGAACCCTATTATTAACTAGTCCGTTATCTTCGGTAAAATGCCTAATTAGTTTACCTTCTAAGGAAACCTGTGCAACTCCGCCACCTTCTAAAAAACCAAATAGTATAGTCCCATTTTCTAATAATTCAGCATCATAGAGCCGATTATTGAGTAATAAATCATCAATTTCAGTATTAAGTGGCTTTAGGCTTCCATAATCAAATTCATAACAAGTATTACTACACAACCAATACTTCGAGTCTGAAATAGGAATGGATATTGATATATACTTTAAGTTTAATTCTGGATAAAAGGGAAAAAGCTGACCACTCTTTATCTCATATAATCCATGATTTGAAATACTAACTATTGGCTTACCTTGAATTTCAAATACATTTGAAAACCAATCGTTGGTGGTATATATCTGAACGTTGTTATTGGAATAGACAAATAAATGTCTTCCACTAGTAAAGTAAATGCTATCCCCTATTGCTGATGTTCTCCAAATTGACCCAAAGCTCAGTGAATCTGGAATTAGATGTGTTAAACTGTAGTATTGCTTTCTAGTTAAAGAATCATCTATTGCGTTATCTATATATCCAAATTCATTGCTTCCACCCACATAGACTTTACCACTCGAATCAGAAGCCATAGAATACGTACGCTGGTTTTTAATATAAATCTTGTCCCAATATTCCCCATTAAAAGTTAGTATTTGCCCATGATTGGAAACATATAAAACTCCATTTGAATCTTGGGCAGCTTTCCAGAACTGTGATAGCGCACCAATTTCATCGCTAGAATAATTAGTGATAATGGGCATTCCATTTATTTGAGTTTGAAGAGCAAAAATATTGGCCGACCCAAATAAAACGAATGAACAAAGGAACCAAAGAAATTTCATAGCCGATGATAGCTAAGTAGAATAAAAATAAAAAGACCGACTAAACATCGGTCTTTATGAATTAAAGAATCAGATTGGGATTGGTGGTGGTGGTGGATCATCAACCTCGATATCGTCGGGCATTTCTAGAGTTATTCCAGTCAAATTTTTTATTTGTCTTCTATATTTATAAACATGAACATCATAAAAGTTACCATCCTCATCTTTTTCGGCTTTACCATAGAAACAATGAAACTCTGTATAAGCTTTGTCATCACCTGCTAATACCTGAATGGGCATTGATGTATCACTACCATCCATAGGGTGTTTTAGTACTTTTGTTTTTATGTATAAGTAATACCATTGATCATCGGTAGGATAAGGGATTTCTCCAACTGATCCCGATCTTGCTGACAATAGATGAATTTTTTTATCGATTGCTAGCATATTCTTATCAAGAAATGCGATATATATGTCGTGTCTTCCAAAATTGGTGACGTGTTTTGGTTTTCCTCTTCCCATATTATTTTTTTTAAGGTTTAGTGTAAAAGTGGCTAAATTCAAATCCTCCAATTAACTTGCCATTATTCTCATCATCAAAATATGGCCTAACTCTATTTTTGAATATATAGTTAATATTATTTGCTATAGAAATTCCTTTTCGATTACTTGCAAAGTGTAACCCAATCATCTTTTTATGTTCATTTAATATTGCAGATCCTGAATCTCCGCGCTCAGTCTCGATTTCTGATAATATTTGAGAATTGAAAATCTTATTACTTTCTGGAATTTTAACAGAAGCATAGTTTGATAAGACTTTACCCTCCGTTACCCCTGTTGTTCTACCTGATTTTATTACAAATTCTCCGAATTTAGCCTCATCAATTCCTTTTGGCACATCATCTCCAATACCCTCAATTCCTGGCTCAATATCTTTATCTAAAAGTACTTTAAAAATAGCCGCATCGAGTTTATCGTCTAATTTATACCAGTATAACTCGCCTACAACATCACTTCTCCTGTCCCCATCGTCATGTCTTCCTGGTTGTAAGATGCAATCGTCTGTATCTCCATCTTCACCACAGAGAACATGCCAGTTGGAAAGAACATATATATCATTAACCCCCCTTATCTGAAATGAACACCCTAATGTACCGGTAGAATGACTCCTAAAATTTGCTCCGCTATAACCTCCTTTGAATGGCCTGATTCTTTGAAAATTTCCCTCGGTTTCAAATGGAGGTGTTTCTAGAAATGAAAAAGTGCCTAAGGAAGTCCGTTTTGTTTTTGGATCAGGATCAATGAACATTTTTTCAAACAGACCAAATCCCGTTAAAGCAGCGGTAATAGAAACTGTTAATTTTTGTTCATCACTTCCTTCAGATCTCCCATAAAGAACATCGTAACATTTACTATTTTCAATTTTTTCGTCACAGTTATCTTTTTTTATAACAGCTATGAATAATAATTCTGGAACCTGAGGAAATAATGTTTTCGTTAATTGGTCGACTAAATCTCGAGCTTCGATTTCTGTATACATATTTGCTAATATGTTTGATTTACAATTTCTTTTGCGATCAAATTAAATATACGACAGTGCTTAATTTGCGATTAGATGCTCTGCTAACAATGATTGCCAGAATCTACTTCACCAACACCATCTTTCTAGTTTGCACAAAATTCCCCGCCTGAATTCGGTAGATATAGGTACCGGACGACAATCCTGATGCATCAAATTGAATGGTGTGATTCCCAGCGCTCAACGTCTCATTTACTAACATCCCCACCCTTTGTCCTGTGATACTAAATACCTCTAAAGTAACCCGTGCTCTTTGTGGCAAAGCAAATGAAATATTTGTACTTGGATTAAAAGGATTTGGATAGTTTTGTGCAAGTGAAAATTTGGCTGGTAGGCCAATTTCTTGCTCATTGTTCACAGCGAATTCACCAAAGGCTAGTTTTGTCGCATTCAACTCGGCAACAGACAACTCTAATGTGCCATTTTCTCCCTCCAGAGGTAGATTTCCATCCGACTTAAGTGAAATCGGAGTATTATCAAATCCTTCTACATACCAGCTTAAAGTTACCTCACGTTCCGGTCCATCGAGTAAGAATGGAATTTCAATACCATCTAAGTCTTCATCACTGAGAGAGAATTGAGAATATAAATTGCCAAGTATGGTGGACTCACCCAAAAAACCAACTCTGTAAGCATTCGGAGCAGGTGGTGGGGCTGGTTGTGAGGGATTACCACCAATTCTAACTTGTAAGCTCTGCTCAAACTCACCGTCTATGATCATTAAAGAAAGTTTGTTTTCCTCACTTACCATGTGTTGATTTTGACCTGGTACAGATGGTGGAGCAGGTGTTGGTGAGGCAAAGTCATGAATAGGAAGAGTTAGAATAAGAGAATCAACGGTCACTCCCATCCAATAGGAAGAGAAGAATTCCAATTCATCTGCAACAACATATCCAGAGCCATTATATCCCTGAGGAGATGTAATCAGGAAATTAGAAACGGCATCAGCGTAAGTTTGAGTGGTTGAACCGTCGAATACCGAGATACTATCCACTTTCACATTTCTGAACAATGGTGAAGTTGCCATGTTCCAGCCTGCTTTTACGGTGATGGATGTATCAGACTCCCCTATTTCTCCGGTTAAAATATCTGTCCCGTTTTGATAAGCTCCTAACCAAATACCTTCTCGCGATGGATAAGAATCTGTAAGTAAATATTCAAAACTTGAAGTGTTCCACTGGTAACGAATGACATCTGAAATAACGGAAGTTGGATCGATTTCCGAAGCGAAAGGCGATCCCACCATTTGCCACCCGGTTTGATAACCCAAGTTCTGGGTTGGTGCAACAATTGTAATGAATTTAGAACCAGAAACTGTCGCTGAATTCGTGAAATTTGTTGAAGCTCCATCCGTGGCTGACACTCTAAATAATGTCGATTCATTTAGACCAATTGCCTGATCCGGTGTAAAGCTGAAGCCTGCATCCAGACCAGAATATATCACCGACCAGTTTGAACCACCATCATAACTGACTTCTGTGGTAATGTTTGTGATTCCTGATGGATCTGTTACGGTCCAATTTAGGTCTCTCGTAAAGGTTTTATCCCAGATTTGCGGACCATCCATGATTGCTCCCAGCTCTATTTCAGGTGGAAAAATATCGCCAACTATGATGTCGAATAATTGAGTTTCACCTGCAGAAATAGTGTACAGAACTTCAAGATCACCTGCTAAACTGATGAATTCAATTCCGTTTTCATCAATCACTTTGATTGGAGCTGTAAAACCTGCTGGTCGACTTATAAACAGAGTATCACTACCTGCAAAGGTTGAAAACAAAGACAGTTCCCAACTTGAGTTTGAAGTCTCATAATCGGAATAGGTTTTATAATCGGATCGGTAATTATCACCAAGTGTACCACCAAATTCAGGATGAGCAAAGAATAATTGAACATAATCCCCATTTGGTGCCGGAGGTAAAGGAATATCAACGGCTGGATCAAAACCATCACTTGAAGTAGGTGTAGTACCAAATTCAGCTGAACTATTCTTTCCATTCATATCAGTTGTGATCATACTCGTCCACTGGCTGGTATTATCGAATACTGTGGGAACCTGGGAATCATAAATGGCTTGAACTTCACTTGCTGTTAAAGCCTGACCATACACCAGCACTTCTTCCATTTTACCGTTGAAGGTGTTATTCGCTCGATTATATCCGCCAACTGTTAAAGGTGCATTATCATAAATCGGTGTGATACCAAAATCCTGACCTGCATCTGGTTGACCGTTGATATAAGTCTGCAATCGATTTCCGTCATAGGTAACGGTGTAATGAATCCATTCACCAATATTAGCAGTGTAACTCGATGGTCGAGTGTAGTTACCACTTGCATCATATATTGTTGTTGAAAGCCTTCCATCAGGGAAGAAATACATCAATAAACCGGTTTGAACATTTGGAGTCTGCTTGGCTAGAAATACACCAAGAGTACCATTGTCTGGCAGATCGTACGGATTGATCCAGGTTGAATAGGTAAAAGTCTCCAGATCAAATGGCTCAGTTGGAACTGTATTGAAGTAATCAAAATCACCATCAAAGAAATAGGCAGAATCAATGGCTCCACTTCGATCGGTGGTTAAGAATTCATCTCCATTTGTAAAAAGTGTGTACCCGTTTCCTGAAACGTCCTGGCTATTCCCATTAAAAGGATAGGAAGCAATCGGAGAGTTTGAAATGCTTGTATTTTCAAACAGATATGCGCCGGGTCCATCTGAAGCAAAGCGTTGACCTACAATAACATCAATATCACCATCATTGTCATAATCTGCTGCATCTATAGCGTAAGCTCGATCTAGAGTTGTAGGCATTTCATTAGCCGAGGAAAATCTGCCGTCTCCTAAATTTTGAAACCATGAGATGGTTCCATTTTCAAAAGAAGCAGCAATTACATCCTGATCGCCATCCCCATCGAGATCTGCTGCTTGATATTCAGAAGGCATAATGAATGAATCTGTTACAAATCTCCTATCAGAAAAGTCACCTGTACCGTCATTTCTGAACCATAGAATGTTTTCGTCTCCATGAGTTAAAACATCCATATAACCATCATTATCAAAGTCTGCAGCTACAACAGTACATACATTTTGTTCACCTGAAATGATGTCGATTTTTTGAGTAAATACACCATTGCCTTCATTTGGATACCAGGAAACGGTCTGATTTGACCCTGTTCCGGATAGAACATCCATCAAACCATCATTGTTCAGGTCTGCAGCGTGAACACATGCGACACCAGGAGCATTTGCGGTAATGATGAAACTTTCATTAAAAAAAGCATCATCATTTCTAAACCACGTTACTGTACCTGTAACCGTAGAAGTGGCAATTACATCTTTATCACCGTCTCCATCCATATCTGCAGTAAAAATATCTCTTGCCCCATTTATTGATGTAGATATTGGAAATTCAGTATAAGTTGGATTGTTTGTTGGCCCATTATTTCTAAACCAAACTAGTCTGTCATCTGATGTAACAGTTGGAGTAGTTTGTGTAATTAATGATGCAACCGCATCTAAATCTCCATCACCATCGATATCTACAGGATATACGTCAGAATTCTCAAACGTTGAATGAATATTTGTTATTGATGTGAATTGGAAATTCTGATTGTTGTATCGAATGTTAATGTCATTCAATGCTCCAGAATTCATCACTAGGTCGATATCTCCATTGTTATTGAAATCACCTGAATTAATGTTAATTACATCATTCATTGCAAATAAGAACTGCTCACTTTCAAAATTTGCTGCACTTGGAGTTAAAAATTGAAAAGCATTAATCAATTCATCAGTTACCCCATCCTTAGATACTGAAACCGTATGAAGACCGGGTGCTAGTTCTGGGACTTCAACTACTATATAATTACCATAGGCTTCTAAAACAGTTGCAGAAACGCCACCAATAGTAACTTGTTGATCAGTGGCTGTTGTGGAGAAATTCGCACCGTACATATATACCTGATTACCAGCAGCAGCGGCTTCTGGGAAAACTTGTGAGATGGCGATTGGGCCTAATTCAAGTTGCCCTGGCAGTGAATCCGGTTGGTTATTTTTTAAGTAAGGAAATGACACTCCTTCTTGAATCTCCCATGTACTTATGAAATCCCAACTCGAAAAAGAAGTTTGCTGTCGCATACCCACTGAAGTTAGGCCAGTTACTGACTGTGCATTATCATCAAGTCCAATTCCTATGTTTAGCCCACTTGTTTCTTCATTCCAGTAGCTATCATTAATATTGGAGGTTCTATTGTATCCAACTAATCCACCTATATCGGGATTGCCAAGCACAACTCCTGATGAATAACTATTGTTTATTATGGAAGAAAATTGGTTACCTCCTACTAGACCACCGACTCTATTTCCAGAAATTATATTGCTTGTTGAATAACTATCATCAATTGATGAAGCAGCCATATAACCTGCAATTCCACCTGCCCAATTACTACCATTAACTACTCCTTCGGAATAACAATTCGAAATCTGGGCTTGATTATTATGATATCCTGCGATTCCAGCTGCATAAGTGCCTCCAGTAACAACGCCTGTAAATGAACTTTGCACTATAAATGATGAATTATTTAGTCCAATTATACCCCCAGTATATCGACCACCAGTCACATTTCCAGTTGTGTGAATATTTGAAATTGTATTAGATGGAAAACTCTGTCCAACCAAACTACCAGTATGTTCTCCACCAGATATATCAACATTTTGAAAACTGATATTTTCAACACTAGCAATTGAGAGTCGTCCAAATAAACCTACATAATCACTTGATCGGTTAATGAATAAGTTCTTAATTGTGAATCCATTACCATCTAAAGCACCAGTAAAAGGAGTAACGTTATCACCGATAGGATTCCAACCAAATCCACTATTGTACTGTGCAATATCTAAATCAATATCATTTACTAGAATAAATTGACCATTCAGATAATTTCGAACACTATCCAATTGCTCTGGTGTTGAAATTTGATAAGGATCTAATATTGTCCCAGATCCCCCTGCGAATTGCGCCGCTGAACTTCCCCAAACCAACGACAAAATCATTACCAAGAATGTTGCGAATCGTATTTTTTTATGCATGATAACCCTGTTTTATAGTTGGGTATCAACATAAAATCCATAAACTACTCACTCACCACATAGGTATGTGGTTATGTAGTTGAGAGTAGTAGAAACAAAAAAAGCCGATTTTTTTTAAATCGGCTTTTCAGATTTCAATTAGATTGAATTTACTTAATCAATAACATTTTCTTTGTCGCATTAAAAGTATTACTTGAAATACGGTACAAATAGATACCACTAGATAATCCTGAAGCGTCAAACCGAACTGTATGCGATCCTGCTGCCTGAACGCCGTCGACGAGTGTCGCAACTTTCTGTCCATTCATTGAATAAATCTCCAGCAAAATATGACCTGATTGTGGAATCTGATAGCTGATATTCGTTGAAGGGTTAAATGGATTCGGATAGTTTTGATTAAGCTCAAAATATGTAGGCGCTGTTTCGAATTCTTTATTGGATACACCCATTTGAATATCTAGAACGATTTCAAATTCTAATACTCCACCATCTAAGTCCTCCACTCTTACACTTAAAGTTGCGAACCCTACAAAATCTGTAGTAGTAACTGTAAGTAAATTCGTTTCGGGATTAAACACTGGGATAACCACTGCTGTATCCATTGAAAATGAAACTGTAAGATTTGAAAAGATATCCTCTGCATCGGCAAACAAACTCTCATCTACCGTTAGTTTCAGTGTATCGCCTGAGAAGAAGGTTAATGTATCCGGGATTTGCACAGTGAACGGTGGCTCATTACCGTCTAATCCAAAGATTTTGACTAGTCCACTTAGGTTTTCCGGAAAAACTGATTCTTCTTCATTGATTCTATATTCAGTAATAATAATCGCAGAATTCCCAGCACTCACTGCAGAAAATTCCAGAAAAATAAGATCACCGGATTCTAAAATCGGATTGATAGCTGCCATTGAGATCAAAATCGACCCATCTTGATCATTGACTGCTGTTGTTAGAGAAGAAGAAATACTCCCAGTTTTCACCGCTCCGTCAAAACCAAGTTCTGTTGCCTCATAATTTATGCTTAGATGCAGTCCGAGCACATCATCTGAAGGGTCAACTTCGATGACTATTGGTATTAGAATGTTTTCATCGACAGTTACTGTTGTATCGGGAATTGAAAAAGTGGTTTGCCCGACCGCGTAGGTCGAGCAAAAGAACACAAAAAATAGTACTTCAAATATTCTATTTATTTTCATGAGATTACTTTATCAACATCATTCGTTTTGTGAATGTCTGGTTGCCAGCAGTTAGTCTGTAAATATACACACCACTAGAGGCATTACCAGCTTCCCAACTGATGGTATATGAACCTGCTTCCTGTGTCTGGTTTACCAGTGTTGCCACCTTTTGGCCAAGCATATTATAGATGGTCAGATCCACCTGGCTCATCTCGGGCAAGGTATAGCTGATGTTGGTACTCGGATTAAAAGGATTAGGATAATTCTGGTTTAAGGCAAACTCAGAAGGTACATCACCAAGTAACAGGTCATCCATTTCTGGAACAACCGATTCATTAAGTGAAACCTGCCCTTTCAGTTTAGGAAGAGCACCATTCGTGGAAGTTGAAAATTCCATGGTCAGGGCATTCTGATCAATTGGATTAGTTCCGTAAAGTGAAAGGTGTGTTACACCTTCCTTGGTATTTGAAACCATATTCCAGGCTTCCGGCAGATTTGTAATGCGCTTAAAGGTCACATCATCGCCCCCTTCCAGTTCTAATTGAATAGCATAGATTTCAAACTCCGTTCGCCCGAAATTTAATTCAACCTCGTTGTTACCATTTTCAGTTGATTTAAGTGTCCAATTTGCAATTGCAGGCTTTGGCTCTTCTTTCAGCGGTAAGCTAATACAACCAAGATTATCGCGAACACCGACTGTCCTTTGGAGAATCCAGGATGCATCGAAAGCACTAATATCCCCATTTCCGGTTACATCAGCAGCAGTTGAATCTAATCCAATAAGTGGGAAAACATCAGCGATTTTAACTGTGTGCTGTAACACAAAACTTGCATCAAGTGCAGATACCAGATCATCACCACTTACATCACCACAAAGTCTTGGAACTATGTTGATTATGACACCGAAATCCGGCAGAGGTTTTTCATTCACCAGAATATCTGTCACCAGTATCTCTGTTTCACCGTTTGATAATAGATCAAGATTGAAATTCATGAACGTGCCAACTTCCGACACATCATTTTCAGGTGTTCCATCTGTTGCAAAAGCGATATTTAAACGCCCACCTACATCATTCGTAACAAGGTCGAGGCCATCGGCAATTATGCCAGTTTGATCACCCAAAGTGAGTGAAACTGCACTCGGATCATAAACAACAGAGAATTCCATACCCTGAATTGGCTCATTACCCAAATCAACCAATCTAATCGGCATACCTTCTGTAGTATTTACTAATCCTGCAAATGGATCGAGTACAAATTCAGCTTCGAAGTCTGCTGGGATTTCATGGATGTCATTGATATCATGTACAGCGATAGCATAAATATTTCCATCTAATGCAGGGATAAAGAATTCCTTTACTACTGCTTGAAGATTGAAGAATCCTTGTGGAGCCGGCATTCCGTCCCAATCGCTATTGCCACCACCCTGAATTGACATCCAACCTATCTGGGACTCATCTTCATTCGTGATTTCGTAGATAAAGCCGCCAAATAACGAATCCACAGGGTCAAGAATTCGAACATACTCTACGCGTACGATTTCACTTTCATATTCTTCGCCATTCAAAGAGTATTCGTCGATATCAACTATTTGGGCTGCAGGTAGCGGATTTCCTGATGAAACCACTTCCCAGGCATGTAATCTTGTTAACTCGTGTAAGCCGTTGAAATCCCAAATAACACCCGCAATTCTTAATTCATCGCCAACTTGAATTTCTCCATTAGCTACGGCTTCATTAAAACCTATTGCCAAAAATTCCCCAAACCAAGGTCGACTGAATAACATGATACCACCAGTCTCATCTTGCATATACACAAAATTTCGAGTGGTTCTGGTAACGATACCCTGAATTGCCATGTGTGTATAAATAGGAGAATTACGGGCCTCACTGATTGATGAGATTCCGTAGTTGTCTACGTCCAAATCATTTCTATCAATACCATGGAAATAAACTGTTGGAACTGTAACGGAAGCTAAGTCATCTATTCCTACTACTCTATTTACAAAGTCACCGCTTGTATTTGGAGTTGAAGGATCAATCGACTCCCACTCAAAATTTCCAAATTCGTTGTCTTTCAAGATGAACTTGTATTCTAGGGTATCTCCAATAGCTACATTAATAGCTTCAGCAGTTGCTGAATAAACCGAGTCATTTTCGGCGGTTAAGAATATCGGTGAATCTGTATCCCAACCATTAAATGCGCCCACTACTCCGACTGAATGCAACGCCGGATCAAAATTTCCAAGATCAGCTTGTACACCAACATTTACTGAGAAATTTAAATCTGTGATAATTACTTCTTGTTTGACAAGCTGTACGTTATCCAGGTAAATCATTTGTAGATCGTTCTCGGGGAAGTTCAGTTTAAGTCCAAATCTTAACCCCACATCTGCAGCAAAATCAGAAACAAAGTAAGATACCTCATATTCTTGCCAATCGGTTGTTAACCCGAATGAAGAAACAACCACATCTTCGAATCCCCCAGCTTCTGGTAATCCAAAAAATGCTTCCGCTGTCATTCCATCTGTTGTTCCTTTCATCCAGAAGGTAGCTCTAATCAAATCTCCAGCACCGGGTTTAATAGGCTCGTTAACAATTTGTGCTCTCCAGGGATCAAACGCGCCCGGATCGCCTGTGAAATTGATTGTTGCTTTAGCAGCTCTACTATCTCCGTCTTGTGAATCATCTACAATCTCATACGTTGATGGACCATTCACATTATCGAAGAACCAGCCATCTCCAATTAAATCCGTACCTAAATCGAACAATGCGAAGCTACCATTGTAATTGATGGTATCGCCAACTGCATAAGGAGGTTCTGGTATTGGAATTACAGGTGAGACGTCAATAATATCGTCAACATAGGTTGGCGTTAATTGATTTGGGGGTGAGTTTGGTCCAAAATAGCCTGCTACACCGATGTAATCGAATAACCCTGGAATTGGTCCTCGTACTTCTGAACCGTTATCACCGCGGTTAAACAGTGTAATTGATGTACCGGTTGCATCTTCAATTACATTGAATGAAGTAGAACCTGTGAATTCTGTAGCTTCATCAATTCGAAGATTTTCAATTTTTATGAGTTCAGAATTGTAACGTGTTCCAGAATTATTGAACTCTTCTGCAGTTAAGTGAATTGGCTCTGGCAATGCTACATCTCTGTATACTACTCGAAGAAGGTCTGTATCTCCAAAAGCCTGTAAGCCTTCAAATGAACCGGAAAGCGCAGCAACCTCTACAAAATCACCGGGTCTAATATCCCCGTTTATGATTCCTTCATAAATCGCACCACTTGAATTGAACGTATAAATTCCTGCGGTATCCTGTTGAATGAAAAGGAAGCTTTCAAATGCTCTGGTGACTGTCCCAACAAAATTAATAGAGTCGCCATCTGGAGTATCAATTGCATTAGCAACCGACCCAATAAATTCGGGGCCTAAATCAGAGAAATCGACGGTTTCTAACACTACATCATCAATCCCATCGGCATTATCATCAGTTTCAGTTCCATCGAATACTAAAAGTCGGTCATTTCCACCATTTGGATTTACAATAGCCAAAGGCTCATCCCAGGTGACATCTCCATCATCTAAAATGAATTTATAATAGACTGAATCAGGATTGTTTTCGCTTAGTATTCGAACAGTAGCAGAGTACGAGTTCGGACTATCCTCATTCATTACTATTCCTTCCGCTGTGTTCCAACCATTAAAAGCACCAACTACTTTTACCACTTGGGTATTCGCATCAAACAATCCTTCAGATTCCATCAAGTGAAGATTTACAGAAAATTTAACATCATACTCTTCCGAGGAATCAAGTACGCTATAATCAATATCATTAAAGAACCTGTAGATACTAGAATCAGGAACACCATTTCCGTCGGAATCACTTTCCGTACCTGAAACGGTATAGAGATAATTTCCCCCATCTTCCCATGTGATGTTCCCCCCATCTAACAGTACAAATTTGTACTCAAGAACTGAATCGACATCTATATCTTCAAATAAAAATGTACCAGAAAAGGTTGTATCGACTTGATCAACTAAGGGAACAGCTCCTGTACCCCAATCCGTAAAATTAGCGGCTATAGCCGGTGTATGAATGCCTGGATCATACACACCAAGTTCTTGCTGAACAGCTAAATTTACCGAGAATGTGATTTCTAATGAATCCAACGTTTGGGCATTTGATGTAAATAAAAACCCGAATGAAAATACTGCTATGAATAGTAGCTTTTGTATCCTTTTTGCCATTGTTTTGTTTTTGAATTGTAGTTAGTAAAGCTTTCACCCCTTATGAAGCGCACGAAGATTATTAAAAACTTTTAATAATCAAAGCGAACATAATTGATAAATAGTTGCAAGTCACCGCATATCAATGTAGTCCATTGGTTGCCATGGCATTAGTAACATGCATTTTTTTATTTGATTAACATCATCCGCTTTGTAAAAGTCTGGTCTCCTGCTGTTAGTCGATAAATATAAACTCCACTAGAGGCATTACCAGCTTCCCAACTGATGGTATATGAACCTGCTTCCTGTGTCTGGTTTACCAATGTTGCCACCTTTTGGCCAAGCATATTATAGATGGTCAGATCCACCTGGCTCATCTCGGGCAAGGTATAGCTGATGTTGGTACTCGGATTAAAAGGATTCGGATAATTCTGGTTTAAGGCAAACTCAGAAGGTACATCACCAAGTAACAGATCATCCATTTCTGGAACAACCGTTTCATTAAGAGAAACCTGCCCTTTCAGTTTAGGAAGTGCACCATTCGTGGAAGTTGAAAACTCCATGTTCAGGGCATTCTGATCAATTGGATTAGTTCCGTAAAGTGAAAGGTGTGTTACACCTTCCGTGGTATTTGAAACCATATTCCAGGCTTCCGGCAGATTTGTAATGCGCTTAAAAGTCACCTCATCGCCCCCTTCCAGTTCTAATTGAATAGCATAGATTTCAAACTCGGTTCGCCCGAAATTTAATTCAACCTCGTTGTTACCATTTTCAGTTGATTTAAGTGTCCAATTTGCAATTGCAGGCTTTGGCTCTTCTTTCAGCGGTAAGCTAATACAACCAAGATTATCGCGAACACCGACCGTTCTTTGGAGAATCCAGGATGCATCGAAAGCACTAATATCACCATTTCCGGTTACATCAGCAGCAATTGAATCTAATCCAATAAGTGGGAAAACATCAGCGATTTTAACTGTGTGCTGTAACACAAAACTTGCATCAAGTGCAGATACCAGATCATCACCACTTACATCACCACAAAGTCTTGGAACTATGTTGATATCGGCTATTAAATCCTGATGTGGAATCTCATTTATACTGATGTCTGAAATAATTACTTCCGTTTCACCAGCCGAAAGAAGTTCCAAATTGAAATTCATCAATGTGCCATTTCTGTTGATATCATTATCCAAACCATTTGTCGCAAAAGAAACGATAAACTGATCTCCCAGATCGTTACTTACCAGATCGATATTTTCAACTAATGTCCCAGTTTGATCACCTAATGAAATTGAAACTGCAGATGGATCGTAATTTAAAGTAAGCTCCATTCCCTGTAAAGGTGCCTCACCATGACTAATCAATTCCAAACGAAGTATTTCTGTCTCATTTATTAACCCAATGAATGAATTGATTTCAAGTTCTGGTGGCCCTACTCCATCTACATTCGGAACTGAATAATCTGGTGGTAATTCATACTCAAGATCAGAGGCTTTCCAATCCAGAACCGGAAATTCAAATGTAGAAGGCCAACTTACATTCAGATTTGGATCAATGATGGGCTGAATATACTGTTGATATCTTCTGCCGGCATTAAATCCTCCACCATTAATAATAAAATTACCGCCATCATTTTGTGATTCATAACCAACGACAAATCCAATACTGTTTAATGTTGGGAATTGAAGTGGAAATTCAAGCTCGTAGATGAAATCTCCATTTTCATCAATTAGCCTGACTTCGTCTTTATATTCTGATGACCACTCTGAAAATGGCGTTCCTCTTTCAATAAGACCATTTGTAATCATGAAAAGAGGTGTCTCGAATACAAGATATACATCATCGGTTAAGGGATTAAATGGCTCAACACCGTCATCTCGGGTAGTAGCAGGCTCCATATTTATTCTGAATGTAACCGTACCTGAGCCACCCTGAACGTTACTTTCGTTGATTAACCCTTGAGGGGCAACATCGTTATAAAAATGAGAAGCCGTTGGTTGTTGTGGAAGATTTAAAAGCTTCAACTTTCGATCCCCACCACCGGTAGCACCTGGTTCCTCCCAGCCACTTTCATTGCTGCGAATTCCTGGAAGATAAAACTCACTATTCGGGTCATCTCTTCGTTCGTCCCACCGAACGTAGAATTTATAAGGGAGTTCTTCGCCGACTTCCTCAGTATAAGGCACTCTTTCCGATATATGTGTACCACTTATCTCATTGTATGATAACGGAGTTGAATCCCCCCAACCATTAAAACTTCCTCTTGCAAATACAGAGTCCAGACTGAAATCAAAAAATCCAAGTCCTTCTAAAATTTGAACATTTACTTCGAATTGAAGCTCTGTATTTATAATGGAAGTACTTGGCGCCTCATCATTAAAAAATCGCCAATGGATCGTTGAATCATTTGCAGGCACTGATAATAATTTATCGTCACCAGATTCCCATGTTACACTTCCATCCCCATGATCAAAGACAAACTTGTATCTGTTTACATCCGGTAAACTATTTAAATCTGATCTCGATATTTTTAAGGATCCACTGTAAAATAGGTTGGCATCATTGTTCACCTGCTCTTGTTCAAGTACGAATACCGTGGTTGACCAATCAGCCGGATTAGGGAAAAATTCAGGATTACCTCTAACTCCAACCTGATCTGTTTCCGGATTAAATATCCCCGTTTGTGCCTGCTTACCAACATTAACCCTAAAAAACACAGAAATACTATCTTGATGAGAATCAAATGGTGCTTCGCGAGTTTCAAACCATTGAACAGGTATCAAAGTATCTGGTGAAACTACGGCAGGTAGCACAAATTGATTGTTTCCACCGCTTTCCCAGCCAGTTTCTGCTCCATTGAACATTCCATTAAATGGATCTGTACCTGCAAAGAATTTATAGTTCATAGTATCACCGGGAGACATTGCAAATTCCACGCTCCAGTAATCTCCACCAACATTATTCATTAAAAGTGAATTGGTATCCCACGAAATTAAATCCCCCAGTCCGGCATTTGCAATATCAGGCCCGAAAACATCGCCTCTTAATTGCACCGTATGATATTCTTGCAAAGTATCTGGTAGTGTTGAAGTATTAACTATAAAAGTTACATTTACAGGATCTTCGGAATTTTGCACTCCATCTTCACCAACAAATGCCACTGTTTCCCACTCTGAAGGATTCCGCCAAGAAAAGTCTGTGGTTTTTGGAGACCAACCTAACAGATGCTCCCTATTTTGATCATCATTATCATTTAACATGATATTGAATGGTACGGTAGTGATCCCGTTTCCAACCGGAAATGTGAAGTTAGCATTTTCTGATTGGAGAGCGGTCAGATCATTGGCACTAACAACTGTGAGTAATCGATAGCCTGTATCAGTGATTTCACCTATGGTTGCCGAGTTTGGAACTAACTGATTAATGAAGCCATTGTTTCCGTTGTAACCAAAGATGTAACTCGTATTATCACTAAAAAAACCACCCCGTAATTGGTAGTCAGGCTCTGAACCGATCTCAAGATCTTGATGGTCAGAGCCATCATAAACAGATGCAGGTTCGTAAGCCCCAATGCTTATTTCCCATGAATCATAATTCCATCCACTACCGCCGGCCTCTGACCCAAAATTATCGGGAAAGCGTAATATATCATCATTTATCTCTGAGTAAATAATAAGGAAATCAGTATCGGATGTAGTCTCGAATCCAACCCAGAATTGCCCTGATAAATCAGCTTCATTGTCAGCTCCGGACCCAATTACCGAAACCGAAGTAGTAGGATGGATTTGAAAAGGTGAATATCCATTTGGGAAATAATTTCTCAAAGTTAGATTGTCGGGCATTTGATTATCTGAAACAGCAGTAAGGATTTCACGCGCTGATGTCTCGTCTAAACCGGCTATATAATGTTCACGAACACCTGTTGTCACATTAAGTGAAGTTGTAGCCATATCACTAGGTGCTCCATTTTCATCCCGTGCAACTACACCAAAATGAGCTGATACATTTGTAACTAATGATGGATGAGGCGCCAAAATTCGATGAGAAAACGTTAACCCGTTCATAGGATCAATCGTACCTACCAATCTACCATCGTCTATGCTAGAAATTGATGAATCAGCATAAAATACGTCGTAGGTAGCTGCACCGTCATCTACAACAGTTATTGTAACTTCCCCATTATTAGCTGAGGCATTGAATTCTGGAATTCCAATTTCTACATCGGGAAGCCTATTAAAGACCAAATTATCGATATATATATCTGTTCCAGGTGTATTTACTTCAATACCAATTCGCATTTCTGGAAACGTCTGATCTATAAATGTCACCAAAGAGTATCTAGACATTTCTGTATCTACTGTTACAGTTCCTTCACCGTCGGTAAAATAAGTAGTCCAACTACCCCCAAACTCACCTAAAAAAATGTTTATGTCTTTAGTACCAACCGATGTTCTTGCATCAAATGATACTTCATATCCCCCTTCAAAGATCATTTCAATTTGTTCCTGGCTGAAATTTTGATTCGCTTGAATCTCCCAGGGCGCCCCACTTTCTGGTAGTCCAGTAAAAAATAGTTCTCCGTTTTCGATTGAACCGGTAACTCCACTTGCCCCGTTTAAAACCTCAAAATTCCAATCAGAGTTTGTGGAGAAATCCCCATTGATAAGGATGTTTACAATCTCACCACCATTGTCTGTTGATCCGGTATGAGTACCAAGATCCGAAGCGTCGTTCTGGTTGAGAAGTATCCATTCTGAAGATGCCTCATCTGTTCCAAAGGAAGCTAGTGGAAAAGGGTTCCCAGAAGTGATTGTTGATTTACGAATAAGCGTATGTTCACTTGTTGCATCTGCTATTCCAGCTACCTCCCATCCTGCTCCCGGATCGCTATCTGGATCACCAAAAAGATCAACTACAGTGGTATCAGTACCATTTATGTGAATGATTGCTCTTGCATCATCCCCATTAAAATGAACTAGACTAGGAAATGCTAAAACTTCATCAGCATTGGCAGGATCAAATAGTACGGGGTCAAATTGATCTGTAATAATCACATAAGTATCTCCGGATGCTAAAATTGCATCCTCAAAATGGCGATATTCACTCCAGCCATTTCCATTAGTAGCACTTGCAATTCGATAATCTGAAAGGTTAATTCCTGTGTCACTAGCATTGTAGATTTCCATTGCTTTATTGTTACCTGATCCCTCTAAATATTCAGAGAAAATTAATGCAGGTGTATCGCTTGAGTTTATTGTTTCATTATAAATTTCTGCTACTTCAATCGATTGCGCATTACTCACTTGAACAGAGCATAGAATAGCTAATGCCCAAAAATTTAACTTCTTCATACTGTATCCCTAAAAGCGTTTCTTTTGATGGATGTACCAACATATTCAATGTGTTACATACTCTCGAATATGAGTATTTATTTAAATTCATCAAAGTTGATTTAGCCAAAAAATAGATTTACACAGCACTATAATGTAGAGCCAGACAGGCCAATGAGTTACAGACAAAATGGAATTAATAGGCATAAAAAAAGGAACTACCATTTTTGGCAGTTCCTTAAATAAATGTGATCTAAATAAATAAATTAGTTTAAAACTGATTCAACCTCATCCCAATCCAGACCAAAGGCATTTGCAACATCTGCATAAACAATGGTTCCTTTTGCGATGTTCAATCCCATTTTCAATTCCTGGTCATCTATAATAGCTTGTTTCCAGCCTTTATTTGCTAATGCTACTGCATATGGCAGGGTTACATTTGTTAGGCCAAGCGTTGATGTGTACGGTACTGCACCTGGCATATTTGCAACACAGTAATGCAATACATCATCCACAAAATAAGTTGGGTCCTGGTGAGTGGTTGGTTTCGATGTTTCAAAGCAGCCACCCTGATCAATAGCAACATCAACCAGTACTGTACCGGGTCGCATTTCTTTTAGCATGTCTTTGGTAACCAGATGCGGTGCTTTTGCACCTGGCTTTAAAACAGCCCCGATAATTGCATCTACGTAAGGGAGCATGTCTCTAATATTCGCTTCAGAAGAGAAAAATGTGTTGATGTTTTTAGGCATTACATCATCGAGGTAGCGTAATCTAGACATATTGATATCCATAATCGTTGTATCAGCCCCCATTCCAGCAGCTATCTTTGCTGCATGAACACCAACAATTCCACCACCAAGTACTAATACTTTTGCCGGACGAACACCTGGAATACCTCCCATTAACATGCCACGACCGCCTTTTGGTTTCTCTAAGTAAACAGCCGCTTCCTGTGCTGCCATCCTTCCGGCTACTTCACTCATAGGAATTAGTAATGGTAAAGAGCCATCCACTTTTTCAACTGTTTCATAAGCAATTGCAATACACTTAGAATCAACAACTGCTTTGGTTAACTTTTCATCAGCTGCAAAATGGAAATAAGTGAAAATAACCTGCCCCTCTTTCATGCGCGGATATTCCACTGCAATTGGTTCTTTTACCTTCATGATCATCTCGGCACGATTCCATAAATCATCTACATCATTTAGAATTTCTGCACCTGCATCTATGTACATTTGATCAGTAAAACCGCTACCATTTCCGGCATTTTGCTCCACGTAAACGGTATGACCATTCCTTTTCAATTGCATGACTCCGCCAGGTTGAATTGCCACACGATTTTCTTGAGGTTTTATTTCCTTAGGGACTCCAATAATCATTATTCACTCGATTTTTTAGAAATTTTATTAGCTCCCAAAAGTAGAAAAAATATTAGAGAAAGAATCTTCTGGAATTCTTAAAAAAATGCCCCTTGTTTAATATTCTTGTTATTAGTTGTTAAACGAAAATATCAAACTTAGAATGCACAGGCTAAGCACAGAAATTTGGTTCAAATGCTTTGTATAACATCCAGATAAATATTGGATGTTAGTCAATACTTTTAATTCTATTCTCTATCAATCCTAAGAATTCGCATGACTCGTAAAAAATAGCCTATTTAAAGTCCAATGCTGCATATTTGTGCACAAATCAAGCAACAAAAAAATAAATGTGATGGAAAAATTAAAAAATCATTTCAATCACTTAAGAATCAAAAAATTAAGACGATTCTAATCGTAATTAAGTAAGGATTGCCACAAATTTGGTTATTCTGATACTATGTATAAAGATCTAACACTTCGAAATAGAATCTTCTTTATCTCTACCACGCTCGTGGTCGTTGCTTTTATTCTTATGTGGGTATTTATCCGACCTGAGTATAAAAAAGCAATAATAAATGAAAGAACCACTATTGTATCCCAATTACAGGAATACTCCCTTCAACGAGCCGATGAGACCATACGAAATTGGTTAAATTCAACTAGTTTTCTCGCTGAAGATATCATTCAAGACCCCGGCTCTATCGAAGGCATTGCCCGAAGAGCAATAAATTATACTCCAGGGCTAATTCGAGTAACTATAAATGAGATTGGCGCTACACAATCGGTTGAATTCACTCGTACTATTTTTGAAGATCTTGCTTTTCCTTCAGGTATCTCAAACTGGTATGAATCTAGATTAGACCCTCGCACAAATACAGCCTGGGTAGTTGATAGATCTCAGGATTTCAATTTTTTGATTGCTCAGCGCACATTACAGATTGAATCATTCACTGGTAACGGAGAATCTGAGCCTATTCTCCTTACGTTGACCATGCACTTCAATGCTAATGGAATAGCAACTGAACTCAGAGATATACCACTTGGAGGCAATTATGCAGCAAATATTGTCACAGAAACGGGTCAAAACCTTTTTCCTAATCAAGTAGTTGAATTTCCGCAAGAGCTTATTGGCGATGCTTCATATTCAGAAGAAACCACTATTACACTCGAGGGTGGCAACTGGTTTGTAATGTCTTCAAGATTTCAAACTATACCTTTTTGGCATTTAATTGCTGTAGAGGATGATTTTATTCTTCAACCAGTAAATAATTTGGTGCTTTTTTCAGCATTAACAGCAGCTGGTATTTTAGCTTTAATGGTGATGTTCAGTTTCTATGTAAGCTTCAGAGTAAATAAACCTATAGAAAACATTCTTATTGATGTCGATTACATCAGCAACCTCGATTTTGATCATGTTATTCGCGAGGTAGAATTACCGGAATTTAAAAACATGAGGGAAACTCTTGAAAATATCAGGATCACCCTTCACCGCTATCAAAAGATAAACGTAGAAAAAATAATCCTCGAAGAATGGAAAAACAGATACATGATGACCTACTCAGAGGATTTGATAGGCATACTAGACAATTCAGGAAAATTCCGATTTGCAAATAATCACTTCGTAGAATTTATTGAAGGATTTGGCAAAAATCCTCATGATATCGAGTTCGATGAAATACTTGGTAACACAAAAGTAGAATTGACTAAATCAAATCAAACGGTCCATTTCCCAAATCCATATTCAATAAAAATTGACAGAGCTGAATTGGCTCATTTTATTGATGAGGAGACTACCTATTTCTATGATTATCAGTACGTTTCATTTGAAGATGAGGACCAAAATCCACAAGGCGCCCTTGTAATTCTTCATGATAAGACCAAAGACCGACTTGTGGATATGAAACGCACAGACATGATAAATATCATCGTTCACGAGCTGAAGAATCCAATTACCGGTGTGGTTGGGCTTTCAAAATTGATGATCGATAATTCAAGTATGTCGGCCGATGAACAGAGAGAACTACTCAAAGAAGTGTATTTGAGTGGGGAACGTATGAACGACCTTGTTAACAGATTCCTTGATGTTCAACGCCTTGAATATGGGCGAATACCAGTCGAATACCTCGATGTAGACCTCTTCCAAATTGTAAACGACGTCAAGTCTGTCTCTAATTCATTATTGCAAGAGAAAAATTTAAAAATTGATATTACAGCAAAAGGCACAAATTTTGTCTCAAAAGGCAGTAAAGATCTTCTTTTCGATGCCATTCAAAATTTGGTGAGTAATGCCATCAAATACGGGGATAAGGACAGAACAATAGAAATAGAGTTAAAAGAAACCGAAAACACCATAGATATTAGTGTTATTGATCATGGTTTTGGAATTAGTTTAGAAGATCAGAAGAAAGTTTTCGATAAATTTTACCGAGTTCGTTCTAATATAAAATCCGCAAGAGAAAAAGGTACCGGCTTAGGTCTAGCTTATGTAAAAGAAATTGTAAACAGACATAATGGTGATGTACTTTTAGAATCTAATGATGATATTGGAAGTAAATTTACTATTGTTCTTCCTCGAAAAGACGCTGAATAATTAAATGAAATTCGTTTTTATAGCTGTACTTACAATTGTTTTCTCAGGACATATTCAAGCCCAGAATAATGATGTCACTTTTGCTTCAGCGGAACTTCAAAATATAGCTCTTCGCTACACCGGCGACACATTAAATTGGCCACTCATTGTATCCCTAGCCGAGAGAAACATCCAGGCTAATACATTTACTCTTACTCAGTCCGATTTACAACAGCTACGAACTATTTCTGATATAACCGCAAAAACAGTTGAACAAAAAGATAGAGTTCGAACGCTTATTACAAATGGTGCTACCATTTTTGCTAAAGACGAATTAATTACAGCCACACTTGCAATTAATTCTTACGATGATGCAGTAAAGAATGGAAATGCAAATGATGCCATAAATTTAGGAAATGAAATAGAATCAAAAGTTGATGAAGTTGAATTTGCCTTAATGGAAAATCGTATGATCGAGGTTCAGGCACAATTAGAACAAAAGAAAGGTAAAGTAGACAAAAGACTTGGACTTTTAGGCAGTTGGCAACTTGCCAGTATTGGCGATTTATTCAAAGAAGCAGATGGTTTAAAAACCGGAACCGAAAGCTACGCAAATCTGGGATTTACAGATGGTACAAAAATTTTAATAGATCCAAATACAACGGCAGTAATCCGAAAGTCGAGGGTTGATCGTTTAAACGAAACCTCAGATACTGAGATTACTCTGCAAGAAGGTGGATTATTAGCAAAATTATCTTCGGTAGCAGCTGAAAGAAGCAAATACATTTTAAACGCAGGAAGTTCACAGTCTGAATTACAGACAACAAATTTCTATGCGGAGTCTGATGGCCAGGAAACAATTAAACTCACAAATTATGATGGGATTGCAAATGTAAGTGCAAGTGATGTAACAATTACAATCCGTGAAAATGAGGGAACCATTGTAAGAGAAGGTCAGGCTCCTACCCCGCCAGTACAATTACTCCCTTCGCCAGACTTAGTTTGGGCTTCGAATGACACTATACTTTACTCGGAGCAGGTAATCTTTCCTTTCCAGTTTGTCGATGATGCTGATTCCTATATCGTTCAAAGAAGTACAAGCCCAACATTCGACGCTGACTTAGAAGAAATTCGTGTAAGTAATAACACAGCATTACTTTCATATCTGCCAATTGGTAATACATATGTTCGTGTGCAATCAGTGGATCGGCTAGGACTTCGTGGGCCTTATTCTGAAGCAACTAGAATTATTAGAAATGTAGATAATCAGCCACCTCCGGCCTTTGTAGATAATCTGAATGGGAATATTTTATTTACAAAGACAAATTCTGCAATTATAACTGGCGCTACACAACCTGATGCTCGTGTTTTAATCAATAACCAACGTATTGATGTAGATGCTACTGGAAGATTTACCGAACAACTTGATAATCTTACAGCAGACCAAATGGCTTCAATTGTTGCAACTGACAATTCAGGCAACAATACTGTTCGAGGGGTACGTGTTGTTTATCTAACTGAAGAAATTTTATTCAACTTTGCACTCAGTGGAGCTACCGGGCGTAATCCTATCCGCATAGAACGACCTTCTGTTACGATTTCTTCCAGAGCATATCCCGGGCTTGAAGTCATTATTAATAATGCAGGTACAACCAGAAGAGTTCAAACAGATTCGCAAGGTAGATGGGGCATAACAATGAGTATGCAACAAGGCGAACTTTCCATTACATTTAAGGATATTAGAACGGGTGAATCATACCTATCAAAATCATTTACAGTAGAAGCTAACTAACTATTTCATGCTCAAAAAAATCGTACTAGTTGCGGTATTATTAGTCATATCGGGCGTTAGTTTTGCCCAGGAAATGTATTTATCTATTTCCGGCTCTGGCGTTGAAGTTGCAAGTGGAGACAACCGAAATCAGTATGATATTTGGGTAAAACCAAATTCGGATGCTGCAAATGGAAGCATTCAAATTTTTGATGCAGGCCTTGGTGGCGCTGTTGATCTAATAACCCAGGGCGAAGCCAATACATCTACAAATTTCTCGGTTTATTCTTTTGATGATATATACACCATAAATGGCAATTCAGTTAGTTCTAAAAATTTTGATGGTCCTGCAATTACAAATCTTTTAACAAGAAACGAAGAACGCTTTAAGAATCGATGGGTTCCACTTTCAAACATTACTTCTGTAGGTAATGGATATATTATAAGGGTCACTGCGGATGATGGTGACGATGTAAATAGTTTCAATTTTAGAGTGATATCTGCAACCGGCCAGATTTTAGGATCTGATGCATGGAAGATAATTGCTATCGATTTATCTGTCGGTGTTTACGGTTCAACTGAAAGTACATTATTTCAACTTAAGCCATATTTCAATGAGAATGACTACTCATCTCCTGCTCTTGAAGTAAATGGAGAGGAAGACTCAGATGCGAATAAGATCGATTCGTTTGGAGATACATATTCACTCAGCGAAACTCAACTACCCTTCTCTAAATTTGGTTTAGAAAATAAGTGGGGTCTTCAAATAACGGGGTCATCTCAGCGGTTGAATACTCTAACTGTATTTGGCGTGGATTCTCCAGTGCTTTGGGAATTTGAACCTATTGCTCTTTCAGAGTCGGCTATACCGGAACTTGCTATTAGCGAAGTTGAGGCTCGTACGGCTTGTACAGATAAGACATTCGAATTATCCGGTAGCTTTTTCTCGAATTCTGATTTAAGTCGTGCCCAATGGTTACTAAACAATACTCAAATTGCTTCCGGAGCCAGACCTACTATTAGTTTTGAAGACCGTGGCCAGGTTCCAATTGAAATTTTAATTCCAAATGACAGATCATTTTATCCAGAGTATTGGGCTTATCAACAAGTTGTATTTGTAAATACCCCTCCTATTGCAACTCTGTATTCTCCTAAAGAGATTATATCCCCGTCTGAAATATTGGTACTCAGCGGTACAGACAGTTATGATCTCGAGGGACAAGAAATCGAATACTCATGGTTTGTAAATGGAACCCGCAGAGGTAACGAACCGACTTACTCTTTCTCAAATACGGTATCTGGTTTATATAATATTACATTACAAGTATCAGATGGTGGTACATTTGTTAATTGTAGTATTGCGGAGCAATCTGTATCCGTTCGAGTTAATACTCAGCCTTACGCGGAGATTGTTGTTCCAAGTATCTCCGGAACTGATGAACCAATTACGATTTCAGTTCAAAACTCTTCCGATTCTGATAATGATCAGCTGTCTTTTCTTTGGGAAGGCCTTGGAGTTGAACCAAATTCAACAGGTCCGAGTGTGACAGTATCGCATCCACAACCAGGCGTTTATCCTGTACGCCTTACCATAAATGACAATACCGGTTCGAATAATGCGACTTATACTATAAATCGAGTTTATGAAATAAACGCTGCACCAGAACCTCGTTTCACAGTAAGCGAATATATCGCTCCCGGAGATGTGTTAACACTTAATGCAATCGAATCAACAGATCCAAATGTTGATGATCTCGCTTTTACCTGGTTATTAGATAATTCAATCATCGCAAGTTCTGATATAACAACTCTAACTTTAGATACACCGGGTGATTACGAAATTACGCTTCAGGTTGATGATCAAAGAGGCGCATCAAATTCGGTACAGTCAATTTCTCGAACAATTCGAGTGAATGCCCCTCCTCAACCAATTATTTCTGCCGTACCTATCACCTCAAATGCTTCTGTTGAATTTGCAGCTAACCAGAGTTCAGACATTGAAAGTGATATCCAGTCTTATTTATGGGACTTTGGAGATGGTAATCGTGCTTCAGGTCCTCAAGTAAGCCATACATACCAAAATACAGGGACTTACACAGTTAAACTTACTGTCGATGATGGTGCTAGTCTTGCTAATAGTATTCAAAGTTCTGAGCATGTGTTAGTAGTAAATAGCTACCCGGAGGCATCCTTCTTTGCTCCTGCTGTTGTTGGGCCAAATGAACCTTTTACTGTTGATGGATCTGCAAGTTTTGATGCGGAAGGTCAAATCACAAGCTATGACTGGCTTATAAATGGATCAAATGCGGCTAATGGTGCTCAAACCACATTATCTCTTGATACTCCCGGGTTTCACACAGTAGGACTTTCAGTTACCGATGATTCAGGATTTGAAGAAGCAAAAGGGTTTACTTCGCAGCAAATTCGTGTCAATCAGTCTCCAGTGGCCAGATGGCGAACAGATCCGATTGCCTTAACACCGAATACAGAAATTAAATTTATTGCTGACCAGTCTTTCGATAATGACGGAAATATAGAGCGTTATATTTGGCGATTTGATGACGGAACTGAGATTAGAGGTGAAACCATTCAGCGATTTTTTAATGAAGGTGGTCAAAAAAGATTTTCACTAACGGTAACTGATAATGATGGTGTAAATAATTCATCTACAACTGTTGAAGGAGTAGTAAATGTAAATCACCAGCCATACATTATTACAGAAAATATGGTGCGTTCAAATTCAGTTGATGTTCGATTGGATGCGTCAGAAAGTTATGACCTCGATAATGATGCCCTCTCTTTCGAATGGACCTTACCCGATGGCACAAAACGTCGAGAATCTGCTTTTACGTGGCGAGCTCCTGAGCCAGGTGTACATTTCGTTGGTCTTACAGTAAAAGATGGTCTTGGTTTAAACAACAGTATCACAGAAGAATCGATCACAGTAATGATTAATCGGCCTGTAGAAGCTGTTGTCGATTCATTGATCTCTTCTTGCACTGGTCAAACTGTTTTATTCAACAGTAGCCAAAGTTATGATCCAGATGGCGATGCATTTAGAGTAAGTTGGGATTTTGGTAATGGTGTTACATCAGAAGATGCAAATCCTACTTATTCGTATGAAACTCCCGGAGTATATGAAGCTAAGTTAACTCTGGATGACGGTTTTTCTAGTATACCATCTGTCGCTAAAATTCCAATAATTATTGAAGGTTCACCGGTAGCCAAATTCAATTTATCCGAGACAACTGTTTGTGTAAACTCAACCATCCATTTAGATGGTACACAAAGCACCGACCCATCAGGTTCCCTTCCCTCTTTTAGTTGGGATCTAGGTGATGGAAACACTGCAACAGGTTCAAGATACCAGCATGTATTCACCGAGCCTGGTACTTACACTATTATGCTTACTGTAGAAGGATCTGGGTCTGGACAGTGCAGCAATACCTCCCAGGTTTCGCAGGAAATCACAGTAATTGAAGGTCCGGAAGCGTATTTTGAATTACCTGAATGGATAGCACCCGGTGAACCAATTATTTTGGATGGATCAGGAAGTGTTGCTGATGGAGGTTTCAAGTCTGCTACCTGGGTAATAGATTCAGAAAATGGTTCAGATGAATTGAATGGGTTAACCTCAACGCATATTTTCAACCAACCAGGTGAATACTTTGTAACGTTGAACCTGGAGACGAATTCTGAAACGGACTGTAATACGGTAAGTCTAACTAAATCCATTAAAGTAAATGCGCCGCCAGTAATCAACTGGACACTTGAGGAAAATGTCCCTGCTGGGGGTGACCTGCTATTAGATGCATTTGCCAGTAACGATCCCGACGGTTTTATCAAACAATTTAAATGGTTTCTGGATGATGGCTTTGTAAGTTATAATGCCAGTGAATTAGTTAAAGCAATTACACCTGGTCGCCATAAAGTTACACTAGAAGTTACCGATAATTCATCAGCCTCAAATAACTTCCAGACCATTGAAAAGTATTTCTTCGCAAATAGTAGTCCTAAGCCAACAATAGACGCTCCTACAATTGTATTCCAGAATCAGGACGTAAATTTGCGGTCTGGGTTATCGCAAGATGCAGACGGGGACATTTTATCTACAAGATGGAAATTAGATGGCGAATGGTTACCAACCCCAACTTTCAGAATTGAAGAGGCCAGAACATATTCTGTACTTTTAATTCAAGATGATGGACGAGGTCTCTCAAATTCAGTTGATTCCACCCTTCTTGAAATCAATCCCGTTCAAATTCCAAGCGTAGAACCTTATTATCCATCAAGCATTGCCGTTGGCGGGGTAATTTCTATTGATGATTTGGGCATTGGAGATAGTTGGGCATTTGCCAATCAAAATTTCTTTGAATCAACATGGAGAGCAACCACACCGGGTACTTCCGATTTTGTTCTTGCATGGATTCCACAAGGCCAATCATTGAGCACCAATACCTTCCAAATAAATGTGGTTGAATCGCTTCAATTTACAGAACAAGCAATGCCATTAATTATTGATTGGAACCCAACAAACCCAACTACTATACTTACCGCCCCTTCTTTTAACCGCCCGGTTTCTGATGTTAATATAATTTGGAGACAAAACGGTGAAGAAATCGGTCGAGGACTTCAAATCAGTCCAAGACTTGTTCGTGGGCAAAATAGATTTTCCGTTGAAGTTGTGGATTTGAAAGTGGCACAATCTCGACCAATTCGAGTCGATATAATTGTTACAACTCAATAATATCCTAGACTTACTGTGTGTTTTTATGCTTTAATAAAACTTGAGAAGGTCGTAACTTTACATGTTTTGTAATTTATTTTTACACCATTGAAGATTGTAATTATTGGCGCCGGGGAAATTGGGTACGACCTGGCAAGTGTTCTATCAAAAGAGAAACACGATGTAACAGTGCTAGATCACCAAAGAGAGTGCCTTTCAAGAGCAGCAGATAATATCGACTGTTTAACCATAGAGGGAAATGCTACTTCTGGTAAAGACTTAGTAAAAGCTGGTGTAGGCTCAGCAGATATTTTGATTTCTGTAACCAGTGTTGATGAAGTAAATATCATTTCAGCGATGATGAGTAAAAGACTGGGCGCGAAAATGGTGATAGCCAGGGTTAGAAGTGACGAATTTTCGCATGATAATGCCCCCCTTACTCCTAAAGATTTAGGAATAGATGTCATGATCCATCCTGAATTATCCGCAGCTAAGGAAATAGCGCTTCTGTTAAAACGATCTGCTGCCTCAGATGTGATTAATCTAGCTGATAATCGAATGCAGTTAATCGGTATTCGAATTGAAAGAAACTCCCCCCTTGTAGGAAAATCGCTGATCGATTATGCTCAATTATATCCGGAAATAACTTTTCGGGTAGTTGTTATCGGCAGGCGTGGCTTAACAATCATCCCTAAAGGCCCTGTGCGATTACAAGCATTTGATCAGATTTTTGTTCTTGCTAAAACAGAAGACATTCCAACTATCGTTGAGACTACAGGCAAAAAGGAAAGAAATCTTAGTAGAATTATGATCGCCGGTGGATCGGCAATAGGATCAATGATAGCAAGAATACTTTGTAAAGATCCCAAAAAATCATGGTCTATAAAACTTATTGAACCTGATTATGAAACCGCCGAAGAACTGGCAATTGAACTGAAGAATGCAATGGTGCTACATGGAAATCCAACCGACCCTGATTTACTAGCAACCGAGGGTATTTCCGATATGGATGCATTCATTGCCGTTACCGATGACGAAGAATCCAATATCATTTCTTGTTTAATGGCGAAACATTTGGATGTAAAAAAAACAGTTGCACTGGTTTCCAAACCTGATTTCATTCCACTTAGCCAAACTATTGGACTCGACGCCGTGATAAATAAAAAAGTGGCCGCTTCTAATGAAATTCATCGATATGTGATGCAAGGAAATATCATTTCAGTTACTGAGCTAAGGGGCATACAGGCAGAAGTTATCGAGCTACAGGCATCGGAAAAATCGAAGATTGTTGGAAAACCTATTAAAAAAATTAAATTACCCGAATCTTCTTTAATTGGTGGAGTCTTATGTAACGGTTCTGTAGAAATTGCCACCGGTGATACGGTAATCAAACCAAAAGATAGAGTGATGGTTTTTTGTAAACCTTTAGCCATCGATAAAGTAACTCAGTTCTTTAAATGATACATAATACTCCCATTAACGCATTCAATCGCCCAAAAATAGATTTCAAAATTGTGCTTGGGATTTTAGGTGCATTCCTTTTTTTTATGGGATTTGCCTTATTGCTTCCACTGATTATTGACTTAATTTATGCTGAACATCACTGGGATTCCTGGTTATTCTCTGCCGGAATTTCATTTTCTCTTGGAGGAACACTTTGGTACTTCTTTAAAACTAATGAAGAATTGAGAATACGTGAAGGTTTCCTGGTTGTAAGTCTAACATGGCTAATACTGTCATTAGTTGGGGCGCTACCATTCATCATCTCAGGAATTTTACCGAGCTATACAGACGCCGTATTCGAAACTATTAGCGGATTGACCACTACCGGTTCTACAATAATGGGTGGTATAACTTCCTCTGGTTTCGCCAATCCTATGATAGAAGACCTTCCAAAGAGTTTTCTTTTCTGGCGATCTTTAGCCCATTGGCTTGGCGGAATGGGCATCATCGTGCTTTCTCTAGCAATTTTACCGTTGCTCGGCATTGGTGGTATGCAGCTTTTTCAGGCAGAATCACCCGGTCCAACCACCGATAAACTTACCCCAAGAGTTCAGGAAACGGCAAAATTATTGTGGGTGGTATATCTGGCTTTTACCGTTGCAGAGTTTGTGCTGCTCTGGATTCATCCATCAATGGACTGGTTCGATGCCCTTAACCATGCTTTTGCTACTCTTGCAACAGGCGGTTTTTCAACAAAAAATGCGAGTGTACAAGCCTTCGACTCTGCTTATATCGATATTATTATTACACTTTTTATGTTTCTTGCCGGAATTAACTTTACGATGCATTTTCGGTTAATCAATGGTGATCGTGAGTCTTTTTTCAACAACAGAGAAACTCGTTTTTATAGTCTAATCACTCTTATAGGTATAATCGGGGTATCATTTTCTCTTTGGTGGTTTGATGATCGTGGAATGCTCGAGGCATTACGATATGGTGCTTTTCAAGTTGTGGCGATAATCACAACAACTGGTTTCGGTACGGATGATTATGAACTTTGGTATTCATTTGGTGCTTTCTTCTTATTCCTATTATTCTTTACAGGCGGCAGTTCAGGATCAACTGGTGGAGGGATAAAAATGATCCGTTGGATGATTCTTATTCGAAATACTATTCGCGAGATTAAACAAATCATTCACCCCAAAGCCATTCTACCGGTTCGAATTGGCGAAAGAGCAATTAATTCCAACATTCAACGAACGGTCCTGTCCTTTTTTATTTTGTACATCTTCATATTCGGTCTAGGCGCTTTCTTAATCTCGCTTTTTGGCTATGATATGATGAGCTCAATTGGTGCTTCCATAGCTGCGCTTGGAAATATCGGGCCAGGGTGGGGAGATTTTGGTCCAACTGATAGTTTTGCTTCATTACCATATGCTGGAAAATGGATATTAATCTCACTTATGTTAATTGGAAGGCTTGAAGTTTTTACTGTGCTTATCATCTTCTCTCCCACTTTCTGGAGGCAATAACAGATAAATATTCTACAGGTAAAATTCAGGTTAACTAGGTATAATAATGGCATTCTGTGTATTGTAATTAGCACAATCTTAAACTCTACAAAGATGCTTCCATTTTTTAATCTTTTTAGCAAGCAGATGAGAATTCAAATACCAATAATACTTTCGGTTTGCTTGCTCATTTCATGTACGAATACAGATAACGGAATTAAATCTGAAACTGAAATTCCGACATTTGAAACTATTGAAGAAGAGATGGTGGCTAGAATTCAAACTGAAGTAGATCCGGAGTTCGAGTATGAATATGAACAAACTAAATTCGTGCCTCCTCCCGGTAAAACATTACTCATAATGGGGCAAACTGTACAGGATGTGGATGATTATATGGAACATTTCGCTGATGAGCCAATCCCCGGGGGCTGGGCTGCTTACTGGGGAGTTCCTGAATTCAACGGTGTAACTGAAAATCATACCAATCCAAACGGTAGTACGCAAAATCATCAAATGCTGGTAGATAGATTCCCAAATACAATAATTCACAGTGCTATGTGGATGGTCGGGACCTGGGGAGTTGCACAAAATACAGCAAGTGGAAGATATGATGATGTAATTAGGCAATACAGTGCATGGGTTAAATCGATAAATCGACCGGTATACCTAAGAATTGGTTATGAATTTGACGGGCCTCACAATGAGTTAGAGCCAGAACTTTATGTTCGTGCATATAAACATGTAGTTGATTTAATGAGAGCTGAAGGTGTTAATAATGTAGCTTTTGTTTGGCATTCGTATGCGGCTCCCCCCTATAAAGACTACGAAATACAAGAATGGTATCCGGGTGACGAATATGTGGATTGGGTTGCACTTTCGGTATTTGGACAAATTTACCAGCGAGCCGATCATCAGTATTTTGGAAATCAAGTGCTCGAATTTGCAAAGGAACACAAGAAGCCAGTAATGTATGCAGAATCAAGCCCGATACTTGGAATTGAAAATATCAATCTGGATGCCTGGAATCGATGGTTTGTGAATTTTTTTAGTCTTACTTACCAAAAGAATATTAAAGCAATTAGTTTTATTAATACAAACTGGGAGCTTTATGACTTTCCCGGTACTTCATGGAAAGATGCCCGATTGGCAAATAATCAGTTTATTTCTGATGCCTGGTTTCTGGAAACCAATAAAGATAGATATCTGAAACAATCAGAAGACTTATTTGAGATATTAGGCTACGATCCAGAATAGTAGTTTTAACTGAAACTTAATCTGGTAGAATTCTGAATTCTTAAACAACAAATTTAGCTTTCGAGTATCTTCATTGCCATTAATACTCATTACTATTTCGAAGTACACTATCACCAATGAAGAAAGAACAACTCGACTCCCAAAGCCTAAGTAAAATTAATGATGATTTTCTTTACCTGGTTGAAACCTTTGCAGAAATGCTTGTTTCAGTTGGAGAAGATGGACTAGCTAACACTTTACCTTGGATAAACAACAATCCATCTTTAGCAGAAACTAAGGGAATACCTGATCAAAAAATTATACAGGCATTAAGTATCGGATTTCAGCTATTGAATCTTGTCGAAGAGAATAATGCTACCCATTATCGTAGAAAGTCTGAATTCTTCCGTGGACCAGAATCGATTCGAGGATCATGGGCAGAAACTCTGAATTTCCTAAAGGATCAAGGGCGAACAGAGATTGAAATAAGTCAAGTACTTTCGTCCTTAAATGTGATGCCGGTACTTACTGCTCACCCTACCGAAGCAAAACGGGTTACCGTACTTGAAATTCAAAGAGAATTATATCAGCTGCTTGTAAAACGCGAAAATCCAAATTGGTCCCCGCAAGAGCAGGATGTTCTTCATAACGACATTTTAGGATTGTTAGAACGATGGTGGCTAACGGGTGATATTTATCTTGAAAAACCTGATTTGGCCGATGAACGAAATAATCTGTTGTACTACTTTGCAAATGTTTTTCCTAAAGCTCTTTCAATTTCCGATCAACGATTAAAATTTGCCTGGAAAGATGCCGGTTTTGATCCAAAGAATCTTTCAATTGCAGAGCAATATCCTTTATTAACACTTGGTAGTTGGGTGGGTGGTGATCGTGACGGTCATCCTTTTGTAACTCCTGAATTCACTGCTGAC
Source organism: Balneolaceae bacterium (assembly GCA_965229525.1). Lineage (GTDB taxonomy): Bacteria > Bacteroidota > Rhodothermia > Balneolales > Balneolaceae > HXMU1420-13. The sequence goes on along the minus strand of OZ245886.1, from coordinate 3,103,850 downwards.
ACTTTACGTAAGCACCGAGAAGTCGCACTAGATCTACATATGCGAAATCTTAAAGATTTGGCTCGTAAAATCAGTATTTCTTCTAGATTGACAGAGACTCCAAACTGGTTTCTAGATGAAATTACGCAGAGAGCCGGACTTTTTGGAGATATTGGAACTCAAGCAATCGATCGAAACCCTAATGAACCATGGCGTCAGTTTGTGAACCTGCTGATTTTAAAATTAGAGAATACCAGCAATCCATCTGAAAACACAGAGTATTACACTTCCCCGAAAGCACTGCTTGATGATCTGAAAATACTCGAAAAGGCTCTAGAAGCGGTAGGTTCTGAATTAATAATTGAAGATTTGATCTTTCCAATTGAACGACAACTTCTATGTTTCGGCTTCCATCTTGCTAAGCTCGATATCCGTCAAAACAGCTCCTATCATGATAAGGTAATGGAACAAATGTTGATAGCTGCCGGATTCGAAAAAACCAATTTTGCTGATTGGAGCGAACAAGAACGGTTGGATTTCATCAATGCCGAATTAGAAACTAATCGCCCATTTTTACCAGGTGGGTTCTCCTGTGGTTTAGAAGCCGACAACGTACTTGGTTATTTCCGTGTTATCAAAGAATTCACGGATCAATTTGACACTGAGGGTATAGGAACCATCATTGTGAGTATGACACGCAGTTTAAGTGATCTTCTTGTAGTGTATCTTTTCTTGCGTGAAGTTGGTTTAAATACCACCGAGTTTATGGTAGCGCCATTACTTGAGACTATTGGTGATTTAGAATCAGGTGAAGATATTTTAGAAGCTTTCCTTACCCATCCTAAAGTGAAAGAACGATTAGATAATAGCGAAATTCGTAAGCAGGAAATAATGCTAGGCTATAGTGATAGCAATAAAGATGGTGGAATACTTTCCTCGCGATGGACGATTTATAAAACAGAATCTAAGCTTACTGCAACTGCAAATAAACATAATGTTGCGCTAACTTTCTTCCATGGCCGTGGTGGTACAATAAGCCGCGGTGGCGGTAAAATTCATCGCTTCCTTGATAGTATGCCTCCAGGTTCTGTAAGCGGCTCAATTAAGATGACAATTCAAGGTGAAACCATCGCCAATCAATTTGCAAACTTATTAAATGCAACCTATAACCTTGAAATGTTCCTTTCAGGAACAGCAAAACAGGCAGCTCAAAAAAGTCTCGGTGATGATTTCGAATCGGTTTTTCCGACGTTGGATGAGCTAGTTGCTAAATCTAACTCAACCTATCGCTCTTTGTTGGATCATCCTGGATTTATCGAGTTTTATAGCCAGGCCACCCCTATTGATGTTTTGGAAGAAAGTAAAATCGGATCTCGTCCGGCTCGACGAACAGGTCAGCGAACCTTAAATGATTTACGGTCGATTCCTTGGGTATTCAGTTGGAACCAATCGCGATTTAATTTAACTGGTTGGTTTGGGGTTGGTCATGCTTTAAAAGCTTTGAAAGAGACCAATTCCGATGCCTATTCTAACTTTCAAAAATTGGCAAACGACTGGCCTTTCTTCAAATATTTGATTATTCAAATTGAAACAAATTTGCTGAATTCAGATCCGTCAATCATGAAAAATTTTGCGGATTCTGTTGAAAATGATGCGCTAAAAAAAGAAATAATGGATTTAATCATAGGTGACTATGAGGCGGCACTATCTGGAACTGATGATATCATGGGAAGTGAAAAACTAACTCGTAGGTCTACTAAATTAAAGGATTCTTCACTTCGTAAAGATGCGTTGAATATGTTGCATGAGCTTCAACTTCGGTATTTAACGATGAAGAGGTCAGCCAAACCTGATGAAGACATATCGAATCTATTGAATCATCTTTTGCTTACTGTAAATGCCCTTTCTGGTGGGTTAAAGAGTACTGGTTAATAAATGCTAGACAAACAAGGTGCCTTTCGATTTACTTACTTCACTGATAAGTATCAGCAGACTTTCGACTTTTATGATAAGCTTCTCGGTCTTGAAATAACGCACTATTGGGATCGAAACGAACACGATAAAGGTGCTGTATTTAGGGCTGGTTCAGGATTAATCGAAATACTACAGCGACCTGAAGATGAAAACTTTACCTATGATGGACTCGATTATCGGGTTCCTCAAGGGGCGTTCATGTGCATACAAGTCTGGAATATCGATGAATTATTTGAAAGCTGGAAAGCAAAGGGTGTAACATTTAAGCTAGAAATTATGGATCAGCCATGGGGGCACAGAAGCTTTTATGTTATAGAACCAAATAATTTAGTATTGGCCTTCTTTCAAGAACAGTTTTAATCCATTAGATTTACAGGTACATGTATAGCACAACCTATTTTAAAGAAAAGGATTTAAACGAGATTTTTGAATTTATTCGAGAGCATCCTTTTGCCTTTGTAACAGGAAGTTTTGCTGATGGAAAACAAGTTGCAACTCAGGTTCCTTGTTTGTTTGTCGAAAGAGATGGGGAGTATTTTGTTCAGGCACATTTGATGAGAAAAACGGATCATCATAGGGCTTTCGTGGAAAACCCAAATGCATTAGTTGTTTTTACAGGTCCTCACACCTATGTAAGTGCTACCTGGTATTCTGATCCCAAAATGGGTTCTACCTGGAATTACATGAGCGTTCATGTTTCAGGGGAAGTTCGATTTTTAGAGGATGAGGAGTTGGGTCAGTTCATGAAAGATCTTACTCTTAGGTTTGAAGGTGGGAATACAGAATCCCCTACTTACTTCGATAATCTGCCAAATGAATATTTAGCCTCTAAGATGCCAGCAATAGTTGGATTTGAAGTCAAGTTGGATAAGATTGATAACGTCTTCAAACTCAGCCAAAATAAAGACGAAGAAAGTTATAGAACGATTATAGCAGAGCTGGAAAATCAAGATGGTGATTCCGCTAAAATTGCCGAAGAGATGAAGAAGCGATTTGGGGAATTGTTTTAGATATTTTTTTACTCGAACGTTGAAAAAAAATTCACGGTTGGCTGATTCATAGAATTACAATTATCATCAATAAATCACTGAAGTGAATGAAAGAATACAAAGTTGAAGCCCTCATCTACTATTCTAAACTAACTAAAGACAAAAATCACATTGCTAACGATTCGGAACGAGATATTCAGGAGAAACTCGATGAATATGCTGCAAAGGGGTATCGTTTGGTCTCGACGGATGCTACTGACTTTGGATTCGCTGTTTATATCTATCTTTACTTCGAGAAGGAAGCTTAATCAAATATAAATCTTTCTAGGGCTCTGAATACTCCTCTCACCTCTTCTCGATCAGGAATGTTATTCAGGAACAAATAAAGCGATGTTTGATTTTTCGGCGCACTTACAGTAAAAAGTTCAAACCCTCGCATGGACCCATCAAGATTTACGGATTCTCCAAAAAATCTTTGGTTATGATCTTCATCTAAAACTTCACCAGATCGAATTAACTTGTAGAATTTCTGAAGATCGCCTAATGTGCTGTACATTCCCCCACTTCCTTTAATCAACCAGGAGGCTGGTCCCCAGTTTGGTGGAATATTAGGTGTTCCAACAAATTCCGGACCGCCCCCTTCTGCAAACTCTTCAAAAGAATATCCATTGTTTGAACCGTATTCTCCGGTACGTGTCATTCCTGCCGGATCAAAGAAATTCTCTTTTAAGAATTCGTAGTAATGCATGCCTGAAACACGTTCAATGATAGCTGCCAATAAACCAAATGCAGCATGCGAGTGCTGTCTATCACTTCCGGGTTCAAAAATCAAAGGTATGTTCAGCAATCTCTGTTCTGCTTCTTCTCTACTTAACCATTGCAAATCTGGATCCCAGTCCCCCTCAACATCAAAGAAGTCTGGAAGTCCACTTTGGCCTGTCATCAGGTGTTGCAATGTCATCGAATTTTTATCCTCAGGGACATTATCAAAAAAAGCTGTGATACCATCATTCACATTTAATAACTCCTGCTGATCCAATAGCATAATTCCTGCAACGGTGTAATCTATCGGACGTGAACCAGTTCCAAAAATTGTTGTTATCGAATTTGGGATTTCAAGACTCTTGTTTGCAAAACCAAAAGGCTTTTTAAGGATGGTTTCTCCACCTTTTTCTGCGAAGATTAAACCGGAAAACCCAGCATTTTCTAATGAATCAAACATAGACTCAATGTTTTGTTCTGTTATTTTCAGCCTGTTTTCATTGGCAGAGACTTCAATACTGGTAATTTTGGAGCCGCTAATTCCTATTGATAGCGTTCGTTCTCCAGCTGAACTCATCAAATAAAAAATTAAACCAGCACCTGTGCCTTCGATACCCAGTTCACCGAGAAAAGGTTTTAACTCCTCTCTTATTCCGATTAGTCGCTCGATGGTGAGATCATTTGCCGAACTAGCCACCCATTCAACTTTGAATGTCTCAGCGTCAGAATTTGACTCCGTTTGAAGAAAATCCACTATAGCAGATTCTAATTCGAGAATCATAAAGTCCTGGGCCGAAGTATTGATCGCTGTAAACACAACAAATAGGGATAGTAAAAATCGTTTCATATCATCCTTTAAAGTTAACAGGAATAGATACCCACCTTTTTTGTTAAGTGTGTTAAGAGATTTGTTAAATCAACTCATTATCGCTACTTATTTATCAAGAAATAAATGCAATAAAATTAGGATACAATCTTACACACTTTCTACCTGTTTAAAGCAATAGGAGTGTTTTCTTAAGTTTGTAACGAATGCGTGAAATAATTAATACAGATTGGGGCATATGAATCGAGGTACATCCGGCACATCAAACAGAATCGAATCGATTGATGCACTACGTGGCTTCGCATTAGCTGGAATCGTGATTGTACACATGGTGGAACAGTATACAGCATCTATGATACCCGAAGAATGGCAGGCTGCAAAACAAGCCGGTTTAATAGATCAAATTATTGATGGCTCAATAAGTATTTTATTACGCGACAAGTTTTTTGCGCTTTTCTCCCTTCTTTTCGGATTAAGTTTTTTCATACAAATGGATAATGCCAAAAAAAGAGGAGTTCGGTTTGAAGGTCGATTTGTCTGGCGATTGGTAACTTTATTTATCATCGGAGTATTCCATCATATGTTTTATTCCGGCGATATTCTCACCATATATGCTGTAATTGGATTGCTAATTATTCCCTTTTTTCAACTAGATGACAGATTTATACTCGGAGTTGCATTAATATTTATACTAGGTTTTGCAAGACTTGTGGTATATGGTTTATTTGGTATTGAAGATATATTTCCGCTATCAGAGAATGCAATTAAAGCGTATTGGGAAATCCTACAGACCGGCACGTTACTTGAAGTCTTTCATATTAATGGAACTGAAAGAATGATAGCCAAAGCCAGTTTCCAACTTGGGTTTATTGGCCGTGGTGGACTCACACTCGGATATTTCTTGCTCGGTCTTTGGATTGGCAAAAGTCGGATTATTGAAAACTTGGAATCCGAAAGAAAAAAGCTGAAGAAATATTTAGTTTGGTCTCTTTCTGGAATGGGTGTTTTTCTGATCATCACTCCGGTTTTATTTGTTATTCATGGGCAAAATGAAAATTTGGATAGCTGGTTCGCGATGTTTGGTCTTACTGCCGCAGATCAATTCAATATCTTCTTTACGTTTGTGATTGCATTAAGCTTTATCCTTCTGTTCCACAAACCTGGTTGGAATAAATATCTAAATTCATTGGCACCATTTGGAAGAATGGCACTAACAAATTATTTCCTTCAATCTGTCATTGGAACATTCATCCTATTCGGTTGGGGGCTAGGCTATGTTGGAAGGGTGAGTAACTCAACGATGTTTCTTCTAGCAATTGTAGTAATTCTACTTCAGGTAGTGATTAGTACATGGTGGCTCAAAAAATTTAAATTTGGTCCACTGGAATGGCTATGGCGATCTGCTATCTATTTGAAATGGCAGCCATTAAGGAAGCAGACTTAGAAGAATTCAGATCATTGGAAAAGTTATTTAAATCCCCAGTAAGTAAGAGTATACACCACTTCCCGATTATTGGTTTGAAACTCTTTCGGTAGATACCCTACATATTCCGATATAATAATTCCCTGCCTTGAATCTGCCTCGTTTATAATGAAGAATCGATTGAATTCTTTTACCTTTGATATCAATTCTGGGAGAAATGAATAGGCTTCAGTAAAATTGATTCTGAAAACTGGATAGTCATAACCAATACTCAAAAAAGAAGAACCCTTTACTTTTGGATTTTCAGGAAGAACTGAAATCAGATGGTTTATATCATCTAACTCTTTTATTGATAAGTCAAAACCTGAAGAGCCGGATTGAATCTCATCATATGTGTTCTGAAATGCTCTTGGCACCTCATTTCCATAAATAAACTCCGCATCCTTCAATAGATGACATAGCTCACCATCTAAATTTGCAATGAATGTTTCCCGGTTTCGACGCTCTAAGTTTTGAGCTCTCTTGATTTTAATGAGATTCGCTGCATACATCTTAGTAGCGAATCCAATCACGGTCTTCCAACCATTGAATTAAAGCAGGTAAGAAAGTAATTGAGGTTAAAAGTGTCATTCCGATACCAATAACCGCCATAATTCCGATAGATTGAAGACCTGGGTGCACGGTTAAAATCAATCCGGCAAAACCGAGCATGGTTGTAAAGCTTCCCATCGTAATATGCTGGCCAGTACTCGATAGTACTGCCCACATACTGTCTTTTCCTTCCTCACGGTATCTGTGTGCTAAATGGACTCCACTATCACAACCTATACCCAGGATTGCAGGAAGAACGACCAGGTTATAGAAATTAAACTGGAGCCCGAATATCATCAGTAAACCAAATAGCCAAAGAAGTCCGACGAGAAGTGGTAGCATCGAAATAACCGACCAACGGAATGATCGGAAAGTGTAAATCATAAACAAGTATATAATAATAAAGGTTGCACCAACCATATAAGGACTTTCTTTACGCATTAAATCAAGCATAGAAGCGGCAACAATACTGGTGCTGGCAGCATGATAGGTTTTCCCATTTTCGATGGTAACAGCACCCACATCATTTTTAAAAGCTATCGACTTTCTACCATCCGACAAACCTTCAGAAGGATATATAATCACAAATCGCCCTACTTCCCCATCTTTAGTTATGAATCGTGATTTCAAATAGTCGGGAATCTGTTCAATAGTTAAAGGTTCAGTAGTTTGGGAAGCGTCACGAAGTTTGTCCAAATCTTCATCTTTACGATTTACGATCAAAGGATCTTCTAACAATTCACGAACGTATGCAATGTCTTCAAGTTTTTTCTCTACTTCTTCAGGCGTTGAAGGGAAACGCTCTTGTAACGATTCTACACTTTGGATGGTTGGGGTAGCCGTATCAGTATCGAAAATATGACGCAGTTCATCCAGTAACAAAGCGACTTCTTCATCTGAATCAGCGATTACGTATGCCGGATTTCGGCGCTTCGGTTCATCAATTTGACCAGCTACTTCACGAAATTTTTCATATTCAGGATAACTTGGTTCTAAATTCCCAAAATCATATTCGAAACTCAAATTGTTAGAATAGCCGACAACAAACGCCGAAGCAATTAAACCAAGAACGACTAATACTCGCGCAAATGGATATCTATGTGGTGCCACATCATGCGCCTGATCATTCTTACTAAATAAAATCAAATTGTATTTTTCGAAGATCACGAGAAGTGAAGGAAGTACATATAACATCGAGAAAAGCGCCAGCATGATTCCGGTACCAGAAATAAATCCGAATTCTGAGAATCCGCGGAAATCTGCAAACATGAGCACATAAAGAGCACAAGCGGTTGTGAATGCACTTACTAAAATTGCCTCCCCAGTCTTTGCATTGGTTGTTTTAACAGCTTCCTCAACGGTTAATCCACTTGATCTCAATTCAATATATCTGGCGTAGTAATGGATGCCATAATCGATACCCAGCCCAAATAATATTACTGCGAGTACCGAGGTCATAGTATTTAGCATTCCTAAATAAAAATAGGTCAGGCCAAAGGTCCAGATTAGGCTAAAACCAAGCGGAATACCAATTATTAATACTGGAATAGGCATTCGGATAAAATGGCTCCATATGCTGTATTTTTGATTTTCACCATTACCGTTTCTGTAGTGGATATATTTTTTAATAAAGAAATACAACATCACCAATAGGACTACACTACTTATCCCGGATAAGAAACTCCCAATTACATCACTCATTATTGAGGTGAGTTCTTCTAAATGACGTTTTAATCGACCACCAAACTGGACTTCCATTTCTGGATGAAATGATGCCGGATCTAGAGTTGCAATTAATGAATCATATGCAACAAACATGTCCTCTAAATATCGAATATCACTCTTAGATCCTGTTGGGAAGAATTTAAGTACCATAATCGTGCTATCTTCATTTACGGGATATTCTGATGGCACTAGAATCTCATAACTCTCTTTAAAACTTTCTGCAGGGTCTTCTTCTTCTTCTTCAAAATCATCTCCAAAGTCATCCTCAAAATCAACGAAAAATGGATTGGCTTCATTTTTGGCATCATAAATCTCATCCTCTAACCAAAAAATAATCTCTTCAAGCTCCTCTTCGCTGGCAAGATATAATGCATTGTTCTTAATAAGCTCGGTGTCTTTTCTAAATTCTGCTCTCTTGAAGTAGTAATCTTCATAGCGAGGGTACCAAAGTTCCAATGTTTTGGGGATGATAGCTTCGGCAAACGCTTTATTGGCTTCAAAACTGGGTGACTTGATAGCAACCTGCATCTCAGTCTCGCCACCTACTGTTTCTTGTAATTTATCTAACGCCAGAACATTTGGGTGGTCTTTCGGTAGCAAATTGGCAATGTCTGTATCAACTTTTAGCTGAAAAGCAAAATAACCACTTACAACAGCGATAATGAGACTTATTCCAATTACCAGAAATGGATGCGAAATATTTAATGCCAGAAGAGGTTGAAATAACCTCAGAATTTGCTTCATGAATCTAAGTGATCAATTAAGCCTTAAAAGTACGAAAGTTCCGTTAATTTGAGAGATGCGATTTGAGTAAAATATTGTCGTAATCTGCTATCGCGATATCATTCATATCGTTGCCATCACTTAACAACAATATGGCTAAAGGTTTGGCAGGTGGTTTATCCCCAAAAAGTCGCTGATAATCGTCTACAATATTTCTTTCGAAATTGTGCCAGTCTCCTATTCCTTCTTCGCCACTGCCAACAACGATAATTTTTTGGTTTCCGTAAAATTTCGATAATTCAGTGCCAACAGGTAGTGTAGAGCTCCAGGTGTATCTAATCGACTTAGGAACTTTACGGAACATCACATGCCCTAAATCAAACACAACATAAATACTGGCTGCAGTATCGTTACGCTTTTTATTGTCTTCATTTGCGCCATCTGGTACTTCAAGGATGCGCCAATCCCAACTTAATATTGGTGTCTCATTAATGTTTACATCGATATCTTCAAAAAATGGATAACTTAAATGTTTACCTCTAATTCCTTCGAAACGAAGGAATTTGTTGCCAGACTCTTCATCAATTATGTAGTTATAAGTGTCTCTCAGCTCACCGGTATATGTTTGAGGTTTAGCTTCTCCTTTTTGGTTGTACCAGTTTAGCGGTAAATCGCCAATAGAGTCACTTTGAAAATCTTCAATGTATAATATAGATTCAGGTCTCTGTTGATCAATTTGTGCTCCAGAGATGAATATATTTGTTAAAAATGGGATCAGAATAAAAAGCTTCATGAAGAATCTGAGATGATTTTGCTATAAACGTATGATGTTAGCTAAAAAATTGTCCTTCGATATACATTGTGTAATTATATTCCCTTAACTTATCGAAGTTATTTATCATTTCCTCTATTTATGACTATGAATTTCATTCAAAAATCAGTTCGGGTTACACTGATTACATTTCTGATATACGGGGCTCTTGTCGCAACTCACGAAGGCGAATATTGGCCATTTAGTATCTATCCGATGTTTTCACAAGCAGGTAATCCATGGACTCGTGCTATCGTTCGTGAAGTAACTTATGTTCCGGATTCTTTACTCTGGAATATAACTGACCTTGATAATTTACAAGGAGAGCCAGTATCCATGCGAAAAATTGGCGTGGATCAAATTGATTATTCCAATTTTGTTTCTAAAACAAAGAATTGGGATGAAGACAGGGTTTCGGCTCTTCGAACGATGTTAGGGGAGCAATATCTTGTGAACAGTGACTGGATGATTTACAAAGTGAATGGGAAAATGTTAGGCAACGATAGTGTAACGGTTGATTATGTTCCTTTCCTCCTTTTCACCAGTGATTCAACTGCTTTTAATCCAAACTTTGAACGCTCATCTTACTTTCAATAGCCATGAAAATCGGAGAACTAATTAAAAACAATTTGTATGGCGGTAGTGATTAACTTTCACACGCTCAAACAGTGTACTTCAAGATTTTTGAATTTTTTGTGTTATTCAATGTTATTCATTTGTCCTGGTTTTGGGGACTTTACACATTAAAAATCACTGACTTGGTTTTACCTCTTGGTATAGCCACGATGATTGACATCTCTTTCATGCATGGCAACAATTTACCGTTGATCAATGCCGGTTTGATTTCGGTATTAACAGTGTTGGCATTTTTTAGAAAAGGGCCTAACTGGATATATATGGTTGTTTTCGTGCTGCTTCATTTTCAATATGTAGCACGGTTCTCGATTGGTGAAATTCCACATAGTGCAAACCTACCAGGCATGGCATTATTCAGCTTTGCAGTAGGATTGATGTTCTTTAAAGAACGAGTTCATCGTTATCGTTTTGTCCTGGGGTTTACACTTTTCTATATCGGATTAGGATATTTTTCAGCATCAATGTCAAAATTGATCGGTACAGGTCCAACGTGGATTGATGGCCGCCACCTTTGGTTATGGATTGCCGAAAAAGGAACCGACATACTCGGACGCGAAGGTGCTTTTGATTATAACCTCGTTCAAATCTTAGCTTTAAACAGTATTCCAGCAGCAACATTAATGTTATTTATTGGAATTTTCACTGAATTTATTGGTCCTTTAGTATGGTTTAGAAAAACCCGCCCTTATGCTATCTTAGCACTTGTTGGAATGCACTATGGAGTAATGCTGAGCATGAATATCCGGTTTGATGCCTTCATGATTGAACTTCTTTTGGTGGGTATGCCATGGCCAGAATGGTACGAGCGATACAAACCTACCTTGCGAAGATGGTTTGCCCCCGAACATATACCAGTTTAGAGATTTATGTCATTTTTTACCGAATTAAAAGTCCGCTATCCGGATAATAAGTTCATCTTTTATCCGGTAGCATTGGTAATTCTTTTAGGGATTCTTATTTATCACTATTTCGGATTCGAGATCACATTTCTCATTTTAACTCCTTTAAGTTTATTATTTGTACTAACTACAGTATTTCATACGTATAGAGCTACCATCGAAGAAATACGATTTCAAGATCAACGAACACAGGCAATATTCAATATTTATGAGTTGATTGATCTACGGTTACCACTCCCTTATTTATCTGGATGGGCTGCTTTTCCTGAGCTAATTAGCGCCATTCTCGAGCAGGTTAAAATCAATAAGCCAAATTGTATTGTTGAACTTGGAAGTGGCTCTTCAACTATTATCACTTCTTATTTGCTGGAAGAACTACAAAAAGGAAAAATCATTTCATACGATCATGATGAAATGTATGGAAAGATTACTGAAAACCGTTTATCTGAACATCAGTTAAGTGACTATGCAGATGTAATATCAGCTCCGCTCAAATCGATTAAACTAGATGGTAACTCGTACAATTGGTATGATATTGATTTATCTAAGCTAGATACAAAAGTAGACGTTTTAGTTGTTGATGGTCCACCAGAAAAAACTCAAAAACATGCTCGTTATCCTGCTTTACCATATTTTTATGAACACCTTTCGGATAAAGCGATTGTAATTTTAGATGATGCTGGGCGACCTGAAGAAAAAGAAATAGTTCAGATGTGGTTGAAAAAATATCCCGAATTCATTCACGAATATATTAGGACGGAAAAAGGAATTTCTATCTTAAGACGAGGCTAATTACTTAAATAAGTACCTAAGTGAAAAGAAGTCTCTAAGATTCTTCACATCATCACGTTTTATAACATTTACTAATCTTCCTAGACCTAAATATAGTGCTGCAAATATCGCAAATGATATGAGTATTATATTTAAATCGGAAAATCCAGCTGAAAATGCCTGATTACCATAATAGATAATTGAACTCACCCCAAGAGATATACCAATCACCTTTGAATAGTGCTTGATAGGTAGTACACGATAAAATGGGATTTCAATATGACCACCAATTCTACGCAGAGTAAGTAACCAGTTTATAATATTTGCAATTAAAGTAGCAGATGCGGTTCCAATAATCCCAAACCATATAGTAAATGGAATACTCAAAATTACATTTAAAACTACGAGTTGAATACTCAGGCGAAGAATCCCTTTTGTATCGCCATAAGCTTGAAGAATACTGCCATAATGCGCTACTCTTATTAAGATGATCAGATTATAAATCTGAAATGGAAGTACGGCATTCTGATAATCTGTGCCCTCCGTTTCGAATAAAAAAGAAATAAAATTTGGTGCAATTACAATAAAAAATAGTGTTAGTGGAATAACAAGAATGGATACCTTTCTAATACCTTTATGCCATAATTCAAGTAGGTCTTCACTTTTGTGCTTAATCTTATATTGTACATATCTACTTATAAGAACAGATCCTACCGCAAAAGGTATTACTCTAATTATCGGAACTTCTTTGGCGCCGATTTCATAATTCGCATAAGCAATCTCGGATAGGAAAAATGCGACAATAAACTTATCAATATTTTTATTTATCTGACTTACTAGTGCAGATAATCCAAGAGGAATAGAAAAAGCAATTTGATCTTTTAAATTTCCTTTCGGCGTATTAAAACTGCCTTTTGGGAGTACTAAAAACATCCAAATAGCTGAACCTAACAATCGAATGGCTGCATATCCAATCATTGAATACAAGGCTATATGAATAGGGTAGCCTAACCATAAAGGTATCACCAAAGCGCTAAATGACATCAAACTTGTTATGACTTGATACCAACCAGCATCTTTCTGCCGATCGGATGCTAACAAAACGTTATGCACCGGCCAGGTCGGAATCTCCAATACAGCGATTATTGCTATAAGCGGGAGATACTCTTGAATATTGGCAATTACCATTGGATCAAACTGGCTGATCAATGATTCTGCAAATACTTTCACAAGCATAATCATGCCACCTGCCAGAATACCTGTTAACGTTAGTATTCCAACTGTCTGCAGGGCAAAGGCCTTCCTAAAATTCTTAGTGAGATGTTCGAAGAAATAAAAAATACTTTCTGGGAATCCAAGAGTGGCTAAATTTCGTGCCACTTCATAAATAAGAAGCAAATAGGCAACGATTGCAAAATCAGTGGTAGATAAAACCCTTATAATTACAACAGCAGTTATCAGGTCAATCAACGAGGTAAGTACTCGTGAGAAAACCACTACCATAGTTTTTTCGGTAAGTGATTTACCCGACATCAGATAACACTTTTCTTAAAACCTGATCTAATTCCTCTGCACGATGACTTGCAGAGTACTCCATGATTTTTTCTGTGTTGGGTTTCGTTTTTAAATCCCCCTTGTAAATAGAATATAAATAATCAGCAGCTTTCTTCAATTCGGCATGCCCAGTATGAAGTCCGGTATTTGTTTCCTCAATAATGGTTTTCACTTCTGGATTTTCAACCATGGATAAAATCGGCTTCCCAGAAGGTAGATAGTCGAATAATTTTGCCGGTATTATATCGTCTCGCTCTGGTTTGGTGCTTAGTAATAACACATTTGATTGTTCGATTTCTTTTCCAACCTCTTCATGCGTTACATTTTTACGTGCAACAAACTTATCGATAAGCTCATGACTTAGTGCAAGGGATTTATCGAATTCTTCGAGCTCACCATAGGAATGTACCTCAATTTTTTGCAATAATTCCGAATGATTCACTTTGATATAGTTAAGTAACTCAATAATTGATTCAGCTGTTGATAAAGCTCGAAAACGCCCCAGAAACAACACGATTAGTTTGTCATCCAAAATTGGATCAAGTGAACTTTCTTCGGAAATATCTACATCAAAACTGTTGCGAATGGTTGATGATTTACCATGTAGTTCTGGATAATACTCAAGATATTTTTCTTCTGTAGCTGATGATGTAAATGTAACGTAATTAGCATTTTTTATAATTTTCCTTTCAGCGCGTTCATCAACACGTTGTGCAACTTTTCCTTTTCTTGTGAATCTGGTATCACACAATGTCCAGGGGTCACGGAAATCAGCTACCCATGGTATATTTATGCCTTTAGCAATTTTATTCGCCAACACAGCTGAAGACCATGGATCGGAAGTAGAAAATAGAACCTCTGTTTTATTTTCAAATAAAATTGCTTCTATTTCGCCTCTTTTTGATGATAAAAAAGGTAGCCATGTATCAATCGGGAATTGAGTATCAAACCAGGAGACTAAACTATTTTGTTTTTTGCTTTTTGTCTTTGCTTGTGAAAGCTGCTTTTTAGTCGTTCTATCAATAGGTGGAACCAGATTATATACTCGAACATCTTGTAATTCTTCTTTTTGAGTATCGCTCAATGAATTCTTAGAATCCCCAATACAGATTACAGAAACCTTCCACCCTAGTTTCGATAAATATTTTGCAAAGCGATAAGGCCTGATTGCACCAACCCTTTGCCTTGGTGGGAAGTATGGTGCTAGTATTGTTATTGAATGATTATCAGCCAAAAACGCAAAATGATTTATAAATAAGTATCTCTAATTATAAACAAATTAGGAACTATTGATTCACAATATTTGAATGCTCCCGAACTGATTGAATGGATAAAGGATTATCCGTGATTTTCTTCCAAACAACCTCAGAAAAAGTATTAAATGGCACCTTTTGATGATACCAACCAAAATGAAGGCAATACGGGGTAACATATAAGTAGTCTCCCATTCCGGTGAATAAACTAAAAAAATTATATAACGAGCTTCTAAACCAGTTCGATTTCAAACCTCTAAATGAAAAAACAAAATCATGGGAGTAGTACTTACACCTTACATATTGGAAGTCATCATCGTGTTCGGTCAATTCATCAATGTAATCTAATTGAGGACTTTCATGCCCTTGCAGCCAGGGATAAACCGGTACATTGAGCTTACTCATTGCCATAGCCAAACTCCATTCACAGGATTCCATGGTACGACCCTGTTCCATTTTTCTACTCCTGAAATGAGTTTCATCCTTTCTATCCAGCATTTCACCTGCAAGCTCACATACATTCTTTGTCATTTCATAGTCTGCAGCATACATCATTCCAGATTGAACTCTGCTTAAATATGTAAGCCCAAAACGATTCAATGTTCTTTTTCTCCGTCGAAAAAGCACATCAAGCAAGACGCCAACACCTTTTGTAGCCCCGAAAAAGCTATCTGATATTAATGTCCCGGTGATGGTAAAATCAAAGTTTGAGAATGATGTCCAAAGTGGATCAGGATTCTTACACCACACAATATCGCTATCTAAAAATAAATTCCTCTCAAATAACAAATACCGATGAACATTGTGTTTGAACCCAACAATAGAACTATGTTCTTCAGGTAAGGGATGAATTACATCAAAAAGTTCTGAAAGATTTTGCTCTTCAATAATTTTCCTTTGTTTATCACTACAAACCAGAGCAATTGGTCTTTTTTTATCGTACCTACGAAGCGTAATAATCGAAGCAATAGTATGCTTTAAATATTTAGGATGGCCATAACTAACGTAAACGTAGCCTTCCGTTCCCTTCTTTTCGTTTTTTACAGATGTGAGCACCGTCTAAATCTTTTTTTATAAAGATACGGTGATTCGTTGCCCAAAGAAAGTTGTATTAACGGGCAGCCCTACGCCGTAGACTTTCCATCAAAGCATCAAATCCACGCCGTGCGATAATTCTCTGGAATTGTCGATTGTACGACTCAGCTGTATACACATCATCAATACTCATATCAGTAATTACCCAGTCGCCAGACTTCCATTTCATTTTGTATTCCACAGGTGTACGAACCTCATCTAGTTCAGCCATAGTCTCAACTAAAGCTTCATCCCCATTTATGTTGATATCATTATAGGTTACTGTGGCACGATAGATATCTAATTTTGTAAGTGAATTATCCCGAATGATGGTTGAGAATAAATCTACAAACTCAACCCTGCTTTCCTCTGATATTGTATCATAGGTTTCTTCCAAAGCGGTTTTAGACATTGCTTCGAAATCAATAACGCCATTAATAATGGTCTTCAATGTCTCTCTTTGCTCCTCTGTATATTCACTACCCTCTGGACCAAGGATGGTTTTAATCTCAACATCTCGCTCTTCTAACATCATTCGTATACTGTCTGCATCTTGTTGGGCTGCAACACTAAAAGACGTACTTACTACAAAAACTAAAACTGTAAATAGTTTAAACAATCTCATAAATCCGATAATTAATTCTCAAATGATTGATGGTTTAACGGTAATCCGGCTGATTTATTTAGTTTCGCCATCGCTTGATTAAACTCAAAGATACTCTGCTTTTCTTCTAGTCTAAGTTCCAATTCTTGCCTCACAGCATCAATCAGGTCTTTTGATTCTCCAAACCCTAAATCATAATCTAGCTGTTCAGATCGCAACCATTCTTTGGCAATTCTTAGTGCTTCTTGCGTCCTCTCAACTTTAGCTTTTGATATTGCTGCAACTCTATATGAGTCATTTAGTTCTATCATAATGCCATCTCTAGCTGCATCCTCAAGAAATTCTAATCGTTTCACTTCTAAACGACTGCGCTCAAGGGATGTCCTTGCCTGAAAGAAATTCAGATTTTGACGTATAGTTAAACCAACCGCAGTATTAAAAGTATTCTCTGGTGTTCTGATAAATGGATTAGGTTGCCGTGGACGAATTGGTGTACTTGCAAAGGTTGTTGTAAATCCTAAATACAGCCCAGGTAAATTTTGTGCTTTCAAGGCATTGATATACATATTTAAACCATCCTGAGTAAAATCAATCGCCTTTAATTCTGGTCGATTCACCATTGCTGAATTCTGGTAAAATTCGATTTCTGAAAGATCAGTAAAAAGCGGGTCTAAAAATCTAAGCTGTGGCTCATAAATAGTTCCTACTTCATTTCTTAATGCGTAATTCCAACTTTCTTTTACAAACTCAAGATTTCGAATTACTTCTTCTTGTTGTATGCCAAATTGAGCTTTGAAAACTTCGAATTTGAAAACATCAGATTCATCAAGCTCTGTTGGATCAGCCTTATCCATTGCCCGTTCAATTTCGCCCATTTTGTCTTCAGCATCTCTTAACAATCTTTCGATTTCAAGTGCGAATACATAGCTATAGTATAATTCACTCAATAGGACTTCAACTTCACTTTTGGTGGCATCGGATTGTTGTTGCACTGCTCTGATTCCTAATTCAGCAGCTTCTATAGCTTTTCCAACGGCGCCCCATGTGAATACAGGTTGTACACCTGATATTCTTAATCTCGTATAGATTCCGACTTTACTCCAATCATTTGTTGCATCCGGGTCGAGATAAACCCTATCGTCAGCGAAGTTACCCGGGGAATTTACACTAGGCACAACGGCATGTTCAGATCTAAAATTAAGACTTGGCAGAAACCGTTGATCTTCAGCTGCTTGTCTTCGATTTTCTGCAAGTTTTATTTCCGTATCGGCCATTTTAAGTTGACCTGCATTTCTCAAAGAGATATTAAGAAATTCTTCGAGGCTAATTGCAAGAGTATCCTGACCATAAACAGAGAAATTTAAGCCAAGTAGAAATATCAGTAATAAAAATTTTCGCATAGTAGATACTCTTGCAGTAGTGTGTTGATACAACGTAAGAATAATTCATTTATTTATACAAAAATAGCCCCATTCGGGGCTATTTTTTATGCGGAGAGTGAGGGATTCGAACCCCCGGAGGCTTGCACCTCAACGGTTTTCAAGACCGCCGCATTCGACCACTCTGCCAACTCTCCAATATGTGTTTTAAGAACCTGATAGCGCTTGAGCACCAGAAACAATCTCAGAAATTTCGGTGGTAATTGCACTCTGTCTTGCCTGGTTGTACTTCAAACGAAGTGTGCGTTCTAGTTCTTTCGCATTTTCTGTAGCACTATCCATTGCAGACATTCTTGCACCTTGTTCAGCAGCATTTGATTCAAGCACTGCTTTCCAAAGTTGCATGTTCAAATGCAGTGGTAAAAGCTGGTCAAGAATCTCTGATGAATCAGGCTCGAAAATATACTCAATTGATTCCTTAGAATCATCACCTACAATTGCTTCAGGGTTAATAGGTAGAACTTTCTCAATCTTCCTAACCTGCGCAATTACAGACTTAAACTCATTGTATGCTATGTATACTTCATCATAGTCTCCAGAAACAAATTGATGCGTCGCTGCACTCATAATTGCAGAAGTAGCATCGTACTCAAGGTGATCAAAAAAACCGGGGTATGAATTTACTACATTATACTTTCTTTTGGAGAAATGAGCAGTTGCTTTCTTCCCGATTGTAATCAAACTAAGTGTATCATCATCCCTGTACACTCTGAAGTTATCTTCAATTGATTTTTCAATCTCCTTGAACAAATTATTGTTAAAACCACCGCAAAGTCCACGATCTGAACCAACAATAATCATCAAAACACTTTTTACATCATCAACTGGACGCATAAGTTGATTAGAAACCTCTGTTCCCGAGACTAACCTACCCACAACATCCTGTATCTTAGCAGCGTAAGGACGTGTTTGAACCATACGCTCCTGTGCTTTTCGAAGCTTAGCTGCAGCTACCATCTTCATCGCCTTGGTAATCTGCTGAGTATTGTTTACAGAACCTATTCTGTTTCGTATGTCCCGTAAATTAGCCATTGATTAAGCTTCCTCTGTGGCTACTAGTTGATCGATCACACTATTAGCTGATTCTATTACTTTAGCACCAAATTCATCACTTAGCACACCAGAACTAGCTAATTCAGTCATTTCAGCAGAGAATTTTGCTCCGATTGTCTCAAGGAATTGAGCCTGAAATTCACTAATGCTTGCAACTGGTAGTTTATCTAATAATCCAGCATCGTTTACTTTCAGTAACACAATTTCTTGTTCTACTGGAAGCGGTTGATATACATCTTGTTTCAGAAGTTCAGCAGTACGTTCACCTCGACGTAATTGTGCCTGAGTAGCTGGATCTAAATCCGAGCCAAACTTTGCAAATGCTTCTAATTCGCGGTATTGGGCTAAATCAAGTTTCAAAGTACCTGATAATTTCTTCATTGATTTTACCTGTGCAGAACCTCCTACACGAGATACAGATATACCCACGTCAATCGCTGGACGAATACCTGAGTTAAATAAATCAGTATCCAGGAAGATCTGACCATCCGTAATAGAAATTACGTTGGTCGGAATATAGGCTGATACGTCGCCAGCTTGGGTTTCAATAACCGGAAGTGCTGTTAATGATCCACCGCCTTTTACTAATGGCTTTAGCTCTTCAGGAATGTTATTCATTGACTGAGCAACACCATCATCATCAATAATCTTTGCAGCACGCTCTAATAATCGAGAGTGAAGATAGAATACGTCACCAGGATAAGCTTCACGACCTGGAGGTCGCTTAAGCAATAGTGAAAGCTCTCGGTAAGCAACCGCCTGCTTAGATAAATCATCATAAATCACTAATGCATGACGACCAGTATCACGGAAATACTCACCAACAGTAGCCCCCGTAAATGGAGCAATGTACTGCATTGGAGCAGCAGAACTTGCGGGAGCAGTTACAATAACTGTATACTCAAGTGCACCTGTTTGCTCAAGAACTTGCATGATTCCAGCAACAGTTGATGCTTTTTGACCAACTGCTACATAGATACAGAAAACAGGTTTATCAGAGTTTTGTGTAGCTTTTTGATTAATGATAGTATCGATCGCAACAGAAGTCTTACCAGTCTGACGGTCACCAATAATTAACTCTCTCTGGCCACGACCAATCGGAATTAAAGAATCAATTGCTTTAATACCTGTCTGTAATGGTTGCGATACAGGCTCACGATAGATAACACCTGGTGCCTTTCTCTCAAGTGGAAGACGAATGGTATCACCTAAAATAGGCCCTTTACCATCCACCGGATTTCCAAGTGGATCGATAACACGACCTAGCAAACCATCACCAACATTCATTGAGGCGATATCTTTCGTTCTTTTAACTGTTTGTCCCTCTTCAACAGCATTTGATGATCCAAATAATACGATACCTACGTTATCCTCTTCGAGGTTTAGTACCATACCTGTTACGGGGTTTCCGTCTTCATCTTTAGAATCAGGAAGGGTTACAAGCTCACCAGCTTGTACTTGTGAAAGACCATATACACGTGCAATACCGTCACCTACTTCAAGTACGGTACCAACATCATATACATCAGCTTCGCTATCGAAACCGGATAATTGTTTACGTAATATGGCAGAAACTTCGTCTGGTCTGACTTGGCTCATTATCTTATTGTTTACTAAGTCGTTCTAATTCAATTCAATCGTAGAGTCGAGCAGTTTTTCTTCCAACTGCTCTAATTTATGCTTGATGGTACCGTCTATAACAGTATCCTCGATTTTCACTAGCATTCCGCCTTTAAGCTCAGAATGCGTAGTTGATTCAAGGATCACCTTCTTAGAGGTGGATTTTTCAAGCACATTTTGAAGTTCTTTAACCTGCTTAGCTGTTAGTTTTTTGGCTGCTCTCACTTCAACTTCAATAATACCAGCGAATTTGTTGTATTCGCGGATAAAAGAAGAAGCAATTTGTTGAAGAATTGCGGATCGCTCTTTGTTAGCAATTAACGAGACAAATTGCATCGTTAAATCACCGACGTGAGATTTAAAAATCTCAGTTAGTGTTTCTTTTTTCATTGCAGGTTTGATAATCGGACTTTTGAGAAATAATTCTAAATCTCTAGAGTCAGAAATCGTACTTTCAATGAATTGGATATCACTAAGCGTCTTTTCCACTACTTTTTTCTCTTTACTTAATTCGAGCAAAGCAATGGCGTATCTTCGTGCTGCTTTAGATACTAACATCCGTGGTTAGGTTAATTTTTTGATAGGTCGCCGATAAACTTGTCGACCAATTTACTGTTCTTCTTCTCGTCGAGTTCTTCGTCCAAAATCATAGATGCAGATTGAATTGCAAGCCTAGCTACTTCTTCTCTTAATTGAGTAAGCGCAAGTTTCTTTTCTTGTTCAATCGTGTTTTTTGCTTGCTCAATAATTTGAGCAGCTTCATCCTTAGCTTTGTTGATACGCTCATTTCGAAGCAATTCTGCTTCTTCGATCGCTTCTTTTCTAATTTGCTGAGCTTTGACTTCAGCTTCGCGTAACGCTTTCTCATTATCTTTAGAGATTGCTTCTGCACGTTCTAAAGCTTTTTCAGCAGATTCTAAGGAATCTTTGATTTTGGCTTCACGCTCTTGAAGTGACTTCATTATTGGAGGAACAGCATATTTCATCATTACCAGAATGAAAATGATCATGGATATAAGTATCCAAAGAGCAAATCCCGGGTTAAATGATAAAATTCCGCCTCCGCCAGCTAATAGAAAAGTCATAGATTCTGGTCCTGCTTATTATTGACCGATTCCAAGAGCAAGAAGGATACAGATAACTGCACCTAAAAGAGCAACACCCTCAATAAAGGCTGCCGTAAGGATCATCGCACCTCTAATGTCGCCAGAAGCTTCTGGTTGACGTGCGATACTTTCTGTAGCTCCTTTACCGATCATTCCGATTCCGATTCCAGCTCCTAAAGCTACGATTCCGGCTCCGATACCAGCTGCTAAAAGTCCCATAGTGTATAAATTTAATTTGTATTAAGGTTTAATTGTGTAATTCTTTTAGTGAGCATGTTCTCCGTGATGCTCATGTTCTTCCGCTGCCATTCCAATAAATACTGCGGAAAGCAATGTGAAGATGTAAGCCTGTAATAAGGCTACAAAAACTTTTAATGCATAAAGTACAACAGTCAATACAACTGAGAAGATACTTACACCATATCCTGCCACTGATCCAAATATATCAGCGAAGATGAAAATCAAACCTAATATGGCGATGATCATAATTTTCCCTGAGAGCATATTCGCAAAGAGTCGTATTGCAAGAGCAAATGGCTTAGTAAATACCCCCAAAATCTCAACAGGAGTTAATATTGCACGAACCCAGGTTGGTACGCCAGGAAACCAGAAAATATGTCCCCAATAATCTTTTGTACCACTGAATTGAGTAATAAAAAATGTCAATACTGCAAGAGTAGCGGTAACAGTTAAATCAGCAGTAGCTGTTGCAGCCCAAGGCAACAAGCCAAATAAATTCATAAAAGCGATGCCCATAAACATCGTAAAGAAATACGGAACGTATTTATCCGCTTTATTCGCATCGATATTTGATCGCGCCACATCATCACGAATAAACACAAATAGTACTTCAAATAGATTTTGTAGTGCACCCTGCGGCTCCACTTCCTTACCAACCCCTTTATTATAGCGTCGAGCCATCATTACAGTCCAAAAAACAGCTAAAAACATTCCAGCCCAAAAGTAAACTAAATGCGAAGTGATAGATAAGTCTAGAGTTATTTGACCTCCATCAGAAGGGGTTAAAATATGATCGATGTCAACAAAAAGCCCTGATTCAATGGCTGAATCTGTTTTTCTAAAAATATTGAAGTTTGTAGCACCTTGAGCATCTTCCCAAATAATTATTCTGGGCAGGTAAAAATATCCGAATGGATGCTTAATATAGTCATGATCAGCAACCGTACCCATAACGTCTAATACAGGCTCTTCTCCCTCTGAATCAGTGTCAGCGGCGAATAAGTGTGAGGTACTAATTGATAAAAAAAGAAGAGTTAAAAACAGGCGACGAACAGTCTGAAACATTATGTAGTGGAACTTCCCTTTTTGAGGATTTTATTGATGAAAATCGTTTCTGTTATAGAATGATAAAGATAGGAAATAATGAAACTAACTGTAAAGAAGATTTCGTCAATTTTTGTTACTAACAGGAGAACCGCAAAGACTGTAAGTACAAAAAAAAATCGGAGTGGTATAGACAATATAAATGCCTTAAAAAAAGTAGGTTCGTCGCTGTTCCAAAATCGCTCTACAATAATAGTACTACTAATTACAAAAAATAGACTCAAAAAAAATCCTGCGAGAACTGCTACATATTGATTGGCTTCAACTATTGCTATGAGCGCGAGTAAAAATGGAAGAACGAATAATTGAGATTTAAACAGTCTCCTAATCATTTCCATTTGAGCCTAGCCTTTTTGCAATTCTAAGTATGGTCATAAAAAAAAGTATTAGACCAATAAAAACACCTCCTAAAATACCATATGGTGAACTTTCAAAATATTGATCCAAATAAAAGCCGGCAATCATGGGTATACCAAGTGAGGCTGCTATTTCAGCTCCTAATCCTAGGTACTCTCGATATTTTCTGGGAAGAAATTCTGTTCTCAACTACCGGATGCTTTCAAATGCGTTCCTTTTTCGTATTCCGAATCGTTTAATTGTGAAAGCTTATTATTGGACTCCCCCATTCTGCATGATCCATTAATTGCCGCACCTTCTTCAACAATTAGAGTTTTCGTGTAAATATTACCATCGATAACTGCACTTTTTCGTAGAACTAGCTTGTTAGTAACTCGTACTTCCCCTTCAACTTTTCCTGCTATATCCGCATCTGATGATGTAATATTTCCATTTACTTTTCCAACGTTGGTAATAATCAATTTTCCCTTACTCAAAGCTTCACCATCTACAGTTCCACTAATTCGAATATCTGCTTTTGCATGAACGTTACCTGTTACTTTGGTTCCTTCGCTTACAATATTTACTGCTGGAGAATTGCTTACTGTGTTCACGGTCTTGGTTGGTTTATTTCTGTTTAACATAGGGAATTACTGAATTAGATATAATGCCGGATCTTGCGGGATCCCATCTTTCCAAATTTCAAGGTGCAAATGAGGTCCTGAGCTACTTAACCCAACGTCGCCGGTAGTACCAACAATATCACCTTTTAAAACAATATCACCACTTTTTTTTGTAATAGAAGAACAATGCTTATAGACACTCAATATTCCAGCTGCGTGTTGTATGGAGATAACATATCCGTCATTAATTGTCCAACTTGCACTCACAACAGTTCCATCTGCTATACTTGTTATTACTTCATTATCAGAAGTGGCAATATCGATACCAAAATGAAAATTCTCCGGATCATAATCGCGAGTATGTGTTCCATTTACAGGATAACTTGAAGGAAAATCATCCGCTGCATTTAACATATTTGAAAAAACTATTCCTGATGGATTGACTCGACTCGCTGTATTTGCTGGGTTATCACTAAATGAAAAACCATCATCATATATGGTACCCGCTTCAAAAACCGTTGTAAATCGTTCGTCTGTTGTTAATGTTGTATCCAAACTCAAACGAATAATATGTTTCATTTCTGATAATTGTTGATCTCTCATTATCAATGAGTCTTGTAAACTAATTACTCTCTGCGTGATCCCCTCGATTTCAACCCTCATTTGCGCATCATCTTTGGTGTAAAGGAGCGCTCCAAGTGGTGTAATCATAAATAGGCCAACAAATAGCACTGAGAGTACCACGCAAGATATGATGAATAAGGAGAAAAGCCGATTTGGACGAATAGTGTACGAATTATCTTCACCAGGCTTACTATCATCCAACAAAATGATAGTTATATCCTTTAATCGTTGTTCGTAAAGCTTTTTAAGAAATTTGATCATAATGACTACTATCTATAGAAGATGTAATTATCACAAAGAAATTACATTAAAAATTTGTGCAAGTTTTTCTGTTAAATACTTTCGGTTATACTTATCAACGAAATCTAGGCTTGGGCTTGGAATCTGATCGTTATCCCAACCTTCCATTATTATAGATAATTGTTTTTTTATTTGACAGACTGAGGTTGGCGATGCCCAAAATCCAGCGCCATATTTTTCCAATAATGTTGATGCCTCCGATTGATGCACTAATCCAAAAATTGGTTTTCCAGTACCAATGTATTCGAATAACTTTCCGGATTTTATCTGCTTTAAGGATGGATTGAAATTTGAAATCATCCAAAGCATGTCTGCTTTTAAAAGATTTTTAACAGCTAACGAATGAGGTACATATCCATAATCCGAAACATGATTGTCTAATCCATAATTTTTGATTAGTAACTTAATTCGATCATCAATTCCACCCTGGAAATGCAAATGGATTTTTCCTTCAATTTCCGGTTGATCATAAATCAGTTCTTTAATCGCAGATAAAAATGTATCCGGTTGATTCTGCTCATAAAACAATCCACTATATAATAGGTTTAATTTCCCGGTTTGGTAATCCAATATTGATTTTTCATCTGTTGGTTCAAAATCTTCTGGATCGAATCCATGAGGAATTACTGAGACGCGATCGGCAATTTCTGGATAATCTTCTTCGAATTCAGAACGAATGAATTCATCCAAACAAACTATCTTATCGGCACTTGCTACAACCTCTCTTTCCTGGTTTCTCAGAATTTGTTTCTGCCAAGACCACATATCTTCCTGAAAATGATTGCGTGTCCAGGAATCCCGATAATCTACAACAAGGGGCAAACCAGTTGCTTCCTTCAATTGCTTACCTATTATATGATTGCTGAATGGTGGCGCTGTACTAAAAATTAGATCTATCTTTCTCTCCGATATAATTTTAAGTGCACTTTGAACAGATGGCTTGATCCACCCCTTTTTGTTATCAGGATAATAAAATAGCCTGGAAATCCAGCGTAATCGCTTTGCTGTTTTATCTTCAATTTTAAAATCTTTCTTCGAACTAAATCCAGCGGATTTCTGTAAAACATCCGCACCTTTTACACGAATTATCTCAAGTTCCAATGAATTTAATTCTTCGGTAAGAGAATCATCGAATGTGTGATAAAGTCCTGGTTCCGGGCAAAGAATTATTGGGTTCCAACCAAAATCTCGAAGGTACTTCGCAAATTTAAGTGGACGCTGAACCCCACTCCCCCCCATTGGTGGAAAATAATAAACGATGAATAGTACGTTTTTCATGATGAAACGTACTGATTAAACCGAATAATTTGGAGCTTCTTTGGTAATCTGAACAGTATGTGGATGACTTTCTCGATAAGAAGCAGCAGAAATCTGAACAAACTCTGCCTTTTTCAGTTCTTTAATATTTGCTGCACCGCAGTAACCCATCGCGGCTTTAAGTCCACCATTCATTTGATGAACAACCTCACTTAAAAACCCTTTAAACGGCACGCGACCTTCAATTCCTTCAGGAACCAGTTTCTTAAGATCATCTTCAACGTCCTGGAAATAGCGATCTTTGGAGCCTTTCTTCATTGCCCCTATACTACCCATTCCTCGGTAAGATTTATATTTTCGAGATTCATATATAATGGTCTCCCCCGGGCTTTCATCTACACCCGCAAACATAGAACCCATCATTACAACATCGGCACCACCAGCAAGCGCTTTTGGAATATCACCCGTTTGCTTAATTCCACCATCAGCAACTAAACCAATTCCTTTTTCCTGGCAAAACTGAGAAACCTCCATAACCGCACTTAATTGAGGAACTCCAATTCCTGTTACAACTCGTGTGGTACAAATTGATCCTGGCCCGACCCCTACTTTTACTACATCAGCACCTGCATCAGCCAATGCTTCTGCGGCAGCTTTTGTAGCAATGTTTCCGCCAATAACGTTTAAATCAGGATAGGTTTTCTTTATCTGCGAAACCGTATTTAATACGCCCTGAGAATGCCCATGTGCAGTATCTACTGTTATAATATCAACACCCGCATTTACTAATGCTTCTACTCGGTCCATCGTATCAGCAGTTACACCTACAGCAGCGCCAACTCTCAATCTACCCAAATGATCTTTACACGCATTTGGGAAATTCATTTTCTTTTCGATGTCTTTGAAAGTTATAAGCCCAACAAGCTTATTTTTACCATCAACAATAGGAAGTTTTTCAACTTTGTAGGTTTGAAGAATTTCCTCAGCTTGTTTCAGGTTTGTCCCCTCTTTGCCAGTAATTAAGTTTTCGCTAGTCATAATATTACCAAGCTTTCTGGTCAACTCAGATTCAAACCTTAAATCTCGGTTAGTTACAATACCAATTAGCAATCCATTCTTATCTACTATTGGAATTCCCCCGATTTTATGTTTCCGCATTAGGTTTCTTGCATCCAAAACGGTAGCATCTTTTCCCAGGGTAACGGGATCAACTATCATTCCGCTTTCGCTTCGTTTAACCAGTCGAACCTGTTCTGCTTGTTCTTCAATCGTCATGTTTTTGTGTAGCATGGCGATTCCACCCTCGCGAGCCAGAGCAATTGCCAATCGATACTCAGAAACGGTATCCATGGCCGCACTTAAAACAGGAATATTGAGTTTTAATGTGGGTGTTAAGTCTACACTAATATCTACATCGCGAGGTAGCACATTCGAATAATTCGGAACAAGGAGTACGTCATCGTAGGTTAATCCTTGCCGTGAGATGCGATCGAAGGGAGAATCGCTCATTTTGTACATGAAACAGGAAATTTTGCTTGCGGTTTTTCTAAGATACACATATTTGTATGCAAGTTTAACGCATTAAACTATTTTTTTAATTCCGCGTAGGATCACCGAATTAAATCTTGAAGGCATGCGGTCGTTCAATAAAAAAGAAATACAACAAATATTAGCTAAAGCAGCTGAATTGGAGATGTCGAAATCGCTGAAAAGTTCGGGCGAAAGTTTGACCGAACAAGAAATTCTGGAATTAGCAAGAGAATCAGGGATTAATACTGCAAGCATTAAAACAGCACTTCATTCTATAGATGCGCCTGAATTCGAAAAAGAGTTTAATTGGTTAAAAGGAACTACCCGTATTCAGCATATTGAACATTTTGATACTCCCCTGGAATCTGAACAGATTGCAAAAGTACTTCGAATATTACAAGCTAACGAAAGTGAACTCGGCGATGCAGACCTTCACTCAAAAAAACTAACCTGGAAACTGCAGCGTGAAATTGAATCTACAAAAGTGAGTTTATACGAAGACAACGAAAAATCTTCATTTGAGTATACCAGCGATTGGACTGCATTGAAGTTTGTGATGGCAACTTTTCCTTTTCTGGTTCTATTTATCATAACGTTGATTACAACTAAAGGCATGGGGTTTGATAAATTTACCTCTTTAATAATCGCACCATTTGGCGGTTTTATTGGAATAGCTGCAGGTTGGGTGTATTTGAAATCAAAATTTGAGAAACAGAAAAACAGACTTCATGAAACACTCGATCAATTAAGAGTACTTTTTATTCATGAAGAATCAGGAAAATCACAGATTAACATTGAAGATGAGTTGAATATTTCTGAATCTGATGAAATCAATAAATCAAAGGTAAGATCTTAGAATGACAGGGCAAGTTTTTAATAAAAAAGAAATCAGCGAAATCCTGAAAAAAGCATCTGAGATTCAGACTCAGAAAGATCTATATGGTGATAAGGAAGGCCTAACTAAAGAAGAATTAGTTGCACTTGCTAAGGAAGTTGGGATCGATCAGGATTCTTTATTACAGGCAATTAATCAAAAGAATATTCCTGTTTTCGAAAATAAATTTAATTGGCTAAAAGGGACAGATTCTGTGCAGGAAATTCAAATTTTTGATGGTGAAGTAACCCAAAAGAATTGGGATCAGATAATTCGGGAAATTAGAAGGTCGACTGGCGGTATTGGCGAAACTAACGTTCAGGGTAATACTTACGAGTGGATGCAAAGATTTAAAGAAATCGGTACAAGACATATTTCCTTAACCTCAGAAAACGGTAAAACGAAAGTCCAATATGTTTTCAAATGGGCTGGTCTAAAATTCATGTCTGGATTTTTTAGTGCTATGTTCCTATTCGCATTTGTATATGTTTCTCTAGATGGAAGTGGTTTAGCAGACAGACTTGCAATGCTGTTTTCATTTATTGCAGGTGGAGTTGGTTGGTATTTAAACAGACTTTTTTTAAAACCTCAGTTTGAAAAGAAGAAGAAAACAATGCATCGTGTGTTGGATGGTCTCAAGATTGAGCTTGCCAAAACTGTTTCAACATCACCTAACATTGTAATTGAAGAAGATGCCTACAATGAGGAATCCTCTTCTAATCCAACCAAATCTGCATTGAAATCATAGAACTTTCACCTTTAATGCTTTAATAGCCGCGTCTTTCGATGCAATTTTATCAAGGTAACTTTGTACCCAGAAGTGTACTGTTTCACGTCTTCGTTGCACATAAGGGTCGCATGTTGAGAATAATCCCTTCAATTCCTTAACCATGAAACGTACATCCTCATAAATCTCAATCTTGATTTCATCAGGTAATTTTGCCCATCCCATTAATTCAAAAGCTTCCTGCATTTCTGCATATTCTTCTGCACTTTCTTTTTTAATTCTTTGAAGAAGTGGAGCAATAAATAGAGTTGTTGTTTTAGGGGATTTGCGAATAGTTGTTTTAACTTGTGGTGTCATTGATTTGTGTATTTATTTTTTGATTTACTCAAATCTATAACTGTATAGTGACAGCATAGTGTCACCCTTTAAAAAAATAATTTAGAACCTCACAGTTTTGATATTCTCCTATTAAAAATGTGACATTTTTAAAGTTAATTATGAAAAAAATATTCTTACTTCTTCCATTTATAGTATTTAGCACAGCTACTTTAGCACAACTGCCCGTTTCTCTCACTTTACCACAGGTAAGTCCATTTGAAGATCGAAGTATAACAATTGGTCTCACTGAGATATCTTTTGAATACAGCTCAGTTGGAATAAAAGACCGAGAAATTTGGGGCGAATTAATCCCTTATGGAGAAGTTTGGAGAACCGGTGCAAATAAAAATACCGTATTTTCTGTTTCTGATGATGTATTGATAAACGGACACCCCCTTTCAGCAGGATCATACGGTTTTCACACGATTCCCGGCGAAAATGAATGGGTACTTATCTTTTCAAACAACAGTGAAGCTTGGGGTAGCTATTTTTACGATGAAAGTGAAGATGCACTTCGTGTAACCGTTCCTGTTTCAGAAATGGATAGCCGTTACGAATGGATGAAATTCTCATTCAGTAACTATACAGCTACATCCGTAGATATTGCATTGAAATGGGCCTATCGCAGTGTTCCATTTACCGTGGAAGTGCCAATGGAGATCACTTTCGCTAATATTAAAAAGCAATTCACAACTCGACCTGCATTTTCATGGCAAGGATGGCAGCAAGGTGCCAACTATTTATTGACAAACGAATATGAGCTAGAAACCGGACTTGAATGGGCTGAACAAGCTGTTCGTCGTGATAACAATCCATCGACAGTTTCAACATTGGGAAAACTTCAGCTTAAAAATGGCCTGGAAGCTGAAGCTATGGGGTCTGCGTCTACGTTAACAGCATGGTCGGATAATTGGAGAGCTAATTTCTGGGCTGGTGAGATTTATGAAATGGCCGAGATGCATGAGGAAGCTAAATCAGCATATCAAAGAGCCCATGATTTGGTGAACAATGACGGGACTAAAGCACGCATTAAATCAAGAATTGATGCTTTAGACTAATCCGGATAAATAGATTTTTTAGCGGCCAGCAGGGTATTCTTCATTAGCATGGCAACGGTCATTGGTCCCACCCCACCAGGAACCGGTGTTATCCAGCTGGCTTTCTTTTTAACCGCTTCATAATCCACATCACCAACCAGTTTGTAGCCTTTTTCAGAGGTTTCATCCGCAATTCGATTGATTCCAACATCAATCACCACCACTCCCTCTTTTACCATCTCAGGTTTAATTAAGTGAGGTTGTCCAGCTGCAACGATCAGAATATCCGCATGGATTGTGTGCGTAGTTAAGTCTTTAGTGAATTTGTGGCAAATGGTAGTTGTAGCTTTACCGGTTGAATTTTCACGTGATAACATAACCGCCATTGGTGACCCAACGATATCGCTGGCACCAACTACCACTGCATGCTTCGATTTCACTTGAATACTATAATGCTTGAATAGCTCCATGACACCAGCAGGTGTGCACGATCTAAAACAAGGTTGATCGATTGAAAGCCGACCCACATTCATCGGATGAAATCCATCCACATCTTTCCGATGATCGATACTTTCAATTACATCGTATTTTGAGAGGTGTGCCGGTAGCGGCATTTGTACCAAGATTCCATCCACTGACTCATCTTCATTAAATCCCTGAATGGTCTCTTTCAACTCTCTAGCTGAGATTGTGTCTTGCAAAACGAGCGTATTTGTCTCAATTCCGACATCCGCACAAGCTTTAGTTTTTGTACCAGTATAAACAATGGATGCAGGATCATCACCAACCAAAACAACTTGCAAGAAAGGTGGCCTATTTCCTTTTGCAACCCACTGTTTCACATCCTCTCGAACACTTGCGCGCATCAATGCTGCTACTTTTCTACCGTCAATAATTTCTGCACTCATATTATCGCTCGATGTTATATTTCTTCATTTTGTTGTACACATGACTTCGCTGCAATCCGATGGCTTCTGCCGTACGAGAGATATTCCATTCGTGTTTTGCTAATTGTCTCTGTAAAAATACGCGTTCTGTAGCTTCCTTAAAAAGCTGAAAATTATCTTCCTGACTTGCCAATTCATCTAACATCTTAGTTTGGTGATTTGATCTCAACACAGATTCAATTAATGATCGATCAATACTTCCATCTAGACTTAAAATCGCCAGTCGTTCTACCGCATTTTGAAGTTCTCGAACATTACCACTCCAGTTCCTTTCCTGCAGTGTATTTAGTCCGTCTACTGTAAATTTTACCTTTCCTAGACTGATATCCTCATTCTGTAGTTTTTCTAACCATACTTTAGCAATGGCCGGGATATCTTGTTTTCGCTCATCTAATGATGGAATTTCAATGGGAATCACGCTAATTCTATGATATAAATCTTCCCGAAAGCTACCATCAGCAATTTCTTTGTCCAGGTTTTTATTCGTGGCTGCAAGTACGCGAACATCAATCTTTATTGATTCAGATCCACCCACTCGAGTAATTTCTTGCTCTTGAAGTACACGCAATAATTTCGATTGTGCATCCAATGGCATATCACCTATTTCATCGAGAAACAGAGTTCCTCCATCGGCTTGTTCAAATTTTCCTTTTCTTTGTTGATTCGCACCTGTAAAGGCTCCTTTTTCGTGACCGAATAATTCACTTTCTATCAATTCCGAAGGAATTGCTGCACAATTAACATCCACAAAAGCTTCATTCACTCTTGGACTTTTCTCATGAATCCATCGTGCAACTAACTCTTTCCCGGTTCCGTTTGCTCCTGTAATCAGCACCCGCGATTTCGTCGGCGCCACCCTCTCAATCATTTGTTTGATGCGGGCAATGGCTACACTTTCACCCAAAATCTCAGGCAATTTTGGCAGTCTCTTTTTGATCTTTGTGATCTGCTGATTGAGCGTTTGCTGCGATAATGCATTTCTAGTCGCCAACAGCAAGCGATTTAAATCCGGTGGTTTTTCCAGAAAATCAAAGGCTCCATGTTTGGTGGCTTCCACGGCAATTTCGATTGTACCATGGCCGGAAATCATAATTACCGGCATTTGAAAGCCCAACTTTCTGATTTCCTTCAACGTTTCAAGGCCATCCATTCCCTTCATTTTGATATCTAGGAAAATCAAATCGATGTGTTTCGCTTGTACACATTTTAAAGCTTCTGCCCCACTTTCAGCCGTTGAAACCTGAAAATCCTCAAATTCAAGGATTTCCTTTAATGTGTTTCGAATAGCCCGTTCGTCGTCGGTGACTAATATGTGTGCAGAATTGGCCATGCGAGAAGCTAGGGAGATTAGTGGGTGAAGACAAACGATGAACAGTAAATGACGAAAGATATACGACGATTGACGGTCGAACTAATTCAGTCGAAAATTCCAAACTCCTTAATCAGTTTCTTCTAGTTCCGTAGCTCTGCCTGTCTGCCGACAAAGGCAGGCTGTGGAACTGTACCAGAGGCTCTGCCTCAAACAGCCAGAATAAACTGGTACAAGTAGCCTGTGTTTAACTCGTTTCTTTCGACCTCATCTGTCTTCTCCTTCCCAAGGAGAAGAACTCTCTGTTATTGAAATAACAAGTTAGGGAACTCCCTCCCCTAATGTAGGGAAGGGTTGGGGTGGGGTCTAAAAACTGGACCAAACAGCCTGTTTTGAACTTAATTCAGTATCCGCTTAGCTGGTTCAAGCGTCCGCTTCCTCTGGTTCCGTAGCTCTGCCTGTCTGCCGACAAAGGCAGGCTGCGGAACTGTACCAGAGGCTCCGCCTCAACCATCCTGAATAATATGTTTCAAAAT
This sequence comes from Balneolaceae bacterium, assembly GCA_965229525.1. Taxonomy (GTDB): domain Bacteria; phylum Bacteroidota; class Rhodothermia; order Balneolales; family Balneolaceae; genus HXMU1420-13. The sequence continues at coordinate 3,070,216 of OZ245886.1, read as the reverse complement.
AATGTAAGGAATTTATCTGCCAAGCGTCTTACTTGACAAAGCCACAAAAGAAAGCCTCGGCATTTTGAGCCCTAAGGGGTAGTAGCTATCTGCTTGCAGTAAAGTGGCGGAGCTACGGAACGAGGTTAATTGGATAATCTCTGCTTGAGCTTAAATCGTAGCTCATTCGTCGTTCGTCCTTTGAGATCGTCAATACTTATCAAACAAATACTGCAAAATCTCTTCATGGATAGCATCAATAGGTCGCACCTTCCCGATGAAATTATTGGCTGCCAAACTCACGATAAGGATCTCTCCAGAGGAAGTTTCGAAATAGCCACTTAGGGTTCGCACCCCTCCCACGTAGCCCGACTTCCCTTTGAAGTTGTTGTACAATGGGGTGCCTTTCATTCGATGAGCGATTGTTCCATCAATTCCTGCAACCGATAAGCTGTTATAAAATGATTCAAATTCTGAGTGATCCTGCATCTTCACCAGGAAATCGGATAGAATACTGGTCTTGGTAAAATTTCCGCCCGCCATTCCTGACCCATCTTTCATAAAAATGTTTGTGGTATCGATCTCCATCCGACCCAAAAATTCACGCACCTCATTAATACCTTTCTCGAAGGTTCCAGGTAAGCCTCGCTTTTCAGCTGCCAATGTTTTCAATAACATTTCCGTGTAGAAATTGTCGCTTTCTTTATTTGTCCACTCGATGAGTTTAGAAAGTGGTTCGGAGGTGTGGGAGGCAAGAACTGGAAATCCTAAATTTTTGGGATCCCCTTTTTTAAACTCTGCTATTCCCGAATTTATAAGCGCATAATTGTTTGCATGAAGATACTTTTTAAAAGAATCGAGAAAAAAATTAGGAGCTCCAGAGATCGCTAATGACTCTTCTTCCAGATACCCTTGAGGAAGCGAACTTCCAAGATGGTACTCATTCTTTCCCAGGTACTTAAGGTAGTCCTCATCATACTTAGTGTTCGCTTGAGCAATTGTCTGGCGATTGAAAAATGTTACGTAATCTGTATTATCCGGAAACCATGAAATGGTAGGTCTATCCCCAACTTCTCCATTTGCATCCACAATCAGATCCACTGCATTATTATTGAATGAAAGTGGACTAATTTCAACTCCATAATAGAAACTCAAATCTTCCCAATCCCATCCTTTTGGAAAAACCTGATCATCGAAATAGCTTACATCAGCCACAAAAGCACCATCAATCTCAGTAATCCCTTTCTCTTTTAACTGATTGAATATCGATCTGAAAACATACCCTCGATCCCCTTCATACATAATCCCAGAAATGGATGGATCCCCGGATCCTGAAAAAATTAAGTGGCCACTCCAAGTATCATCTCTCAATTCACCATCCCCATAAATATTTGTGGTAAACCTATATTCGGAACCTAATCCATCTAAAATTGCAGCTGTGGTAAATAACTTTTGGTTGGATGCAGGAATAATTAGATGATCGGAGTTAAACTCCTCCAATACATTGCCTTGGGTATCCCGAACAGAGACCGACCAAAATGCTCCGGTTTCTTTCCCTTTTTCGATAATAGAAGCAACATCTTGTGCTGGAAGTGCAAATGCAGCCAGTGAAATAATCAGAGTAAAAAAGCTGCGAAAGTGTTTGATCATAAAGGATTAATGGACGAAATACTTTTCTTCTTCTTCCTGAAATGCCTCAATGATAACTTCTGATGTTTGTGAATTCAAGATTTTTTCATGAAATGATGCGCTATTCATCAATCTTGAAATTCGGCTTAGTAATTTGATGTGCTGTGAATGATTGCTATCAGGTCCAACTAATAGAAAGATAATCTGAACAGGCTCGCTATCAATAGAGTTGAAATCGAGTGGAGACTCAAGTCGAGCAAAAGCCGCATAATTCTTATCTACTGATTTAGTTTTGCAATGTGGAATGGCTAAACCTTTACCAACTCCGGTAGACATGATGCGTTCTCTCTCAAAAACTGATTCACGAATAGATTCTACAGTTTCTGCATCAACTCTCCATCTTAACGTATCGATTAATTCATTTATCACCTGCTCCTTGTTCTTAGCCTTAAGATTAGGCAATACCGTTTTTTCATCAAGCAGGGTAAATAAATTCATATATTTATCCGATATCAAATTATCGTTAGCAGGGTCTATTTCAGAAATTCTAATATAATCAGCTGCTACGGAATCAACCAATGTTAAATTCTTAACGTTGGAAAAATATTTCTCTTTTTCTAGTCTCACTATGCTCACCTAAGTTTTTCCAAATAACCAAGGATTGAGCTATTCCATTTACACGGAATGTAATTTTTTGTTTCTCATGTTTTCAAAGCAATGAAATAAAGAGATCAATCCTTATTCAGTTTATACTACTTAAGAATTTATCGACGGATTCGGCTGCCTCTTAATATAAGATATGACCCCATTTTATTGTGATTCTCCGTAAACTCGGAAATGGACTGGATTCAAACATCTATTGCTGTTTTTAAGAAAGATTTGCGCATCGAATTTCGTACTCGGTTTGCCATTAATATGGTTCTGGCATTTGTGGTTGCCTCCCTTCTACTGATATTATTTACATTGCGCGCTCAAAGTCTCGATCCAACGCCAAAAAGTGGGCTAGTGTGGATAATCATCCTTTTTGCTGCTCTTTCTGCCTTAGGAAGAAGTTTTATAAGCGAAACAGACAAAAACACCTACGATTTATTACGCATCTATGCCCCGGGTACTGTGGTTTACCTTGGTAAACTTTTTTTTAATTCAGCCTTCTCTCTGTTCATCAATACGGCAACATTTATCATTTATATGTTTTTGATGGATATGTCTATAGTATCAATTCCTGCTTTCATGATTATGTTAGTTTTAGGGACACTTGGACTAAGTTCGGTTTCAACCATGACGGCTGCAATTGTCTCTCAAGCCGATCGAAAAGGGGCTGTTTTTTCCGTGCTTTCAATACCTCTTTTCATTCCATTAATTTTATTGCTTAGCCGAGTTACCAGAGCAGCTTTTATTGATGGAAGTTTGGATGCTTTTTCAGGAGATGTATTGGCCTTAGTTGGCTTTTGCGGGGTAACCGTGACTGCCGGTGTTTTACTTTTTGATTTTATCTGGGACGAATAATGCAGATTAATTTTGGAAATAGAAGACTAGTTGGTCAAAACCGTGCGAAGGAACAAATTTCGAGAATTCTAAATTCAGAGCGGGTTGGGCACGCATATCTCTTTTCAGGACCTCGAGGTAGTGGAAAAACGGCCTTTGCACTTGCTTTAGCCGAAGCAATAAATAGTATCGATCATTTATCAGAACTTGGTGAGAATGGGCACTCGAAATATTCTAGCTGGTTTTCTCATCCAGACATCCACCTATATATTCCAATGCCCACTTCAGCTGGAATTTCTGATTTGAGAGAGCGTTTGGAATTGCTTTCTACCGATCCTTATGAAATCATTAGTTTTGCCCAGCGCCCTTCTCTGAATAAAGATTCAGGATCAAAAAATCTTCAGGCTTTTTATCCTATTGATTATTTCAGGGATGAAATCCGCCCAGTTGCACGCCTTCGCCCCAATGAAGGTAATAGGGTTGTTATTATCATGACGCAAATTGAAACGATGAGAAAAGAGACTGCCAATGCGTTTCTGAAACTACTCGAAGAACCCAGCAACAATTTGATGTTTATTTTAACTACATCAAGTTATGAGAGTCTATTGCCAACTATTACCTCACGGTGTCAACATATACCTCTTGGTACACTAACAACAGAAGATGTAAAAAGAGGACTTATATCCATTGATGGATTAAATGAAGAAGATGCAAGCTATCTTGCCCGTGTATCAAATGGTAACTATGCAGCAACACGTTTCTATGATATTGATCGGTTGCGAGCCGATCGCGAAAGTGTGGTCAACTTCCTTCGATTTTCATTTAGTCAGGATGCGCAAGAACTATCAAAAATTACACAAGATTGGCAGAGTTCTTTGAACATAGAGTCTTTCATATCATTAACCAATTTGATGGAGATGTATCTTCGGGATCTGATGATTTATAAGGAAACTCAGAATTCTGAACTTATTACCAATGTGGATCAAATAGATTCGATTTCGAAGTTTGTTGGTGCATTGAGTGATGCCAGACTTGAAGATATGATTCACGATTTGGATGCAACTCGTCCTTTGCTCCGGCAAAATGTATCCCCAAAGTTGATTTTCACTGTTTTGGGTTTACGTTTCTCTTCATTAATGAGAGGATCGGATCCATTTATTTCTGATTCCGAATCGTGGAAACACTTACCGGCATTTACCACATGAACTCCATGAAGTTCCATAAAATGCAAGGCACCGGAAATGATTTCGTTGTTCTCGATAATCGAGAACTAGGGCTCACGATGGACGAAATTATTCACCTCACTCCTCGTTTGTGTGATCGAAAATTTGGGATCGGTGCCGATGGTTTACTGGAATTGGAATTACCACAAGTTGATGGTGTAGATTTTACCATGGTCTATCGAAACGCAGATGGAAGTGACGCTGGAATGTGTGGAAATGGAGCGCGCTGTTTGGCTATGTATGCTGCGCATCATGGATTACAAAATACACTAAGTTTTAACGTTCACCATGCAGTTTATCGTGCAGTTGTTGATAAGATTGATCAATCAGTGACTGTTTTTTTTCCGGATGTTGAGATCCCAAAATGGATCGACATCGATAATCAAAAATTGATTCAGGTTTATCCTAATACAGAACATGTGTTTGTTTAACAGATCGGAATGCGCTTGAAGATGAAGAAGATTTAATAGCACTCGGTAGTAAAATCAGATACTCAGTAGCATTGAATCCTCCAGGTTCTAATGTGAACTTTATCAGTATTCTAGAAAATGGATCTATACATCTTCAAACTTATGAACGCGGTGTGGAAGGGCTAACATTAGCTTGTGGAACGGGAGCAATTGCATCGGCTATTTCTGCACATTTTATTTCGGGGAGTGAGTCGGGAGAATATTCTACTAAAATTCATGTTAAAGGGGGTGAATTGGTAGTATGCTTTACGTACGATTCAGAATCAAAAAACTATCATCAAGTTGCATTAAAAGGTCCCGCTGAATTTGTCTATGAAGGAATTATCCACATTTAAATTTAGCTTTTTACTTGCCGCCATTCTTATCATTTCCTGTGATTCGACGTTGGAAGTAGTGCAAAATCAGCCAAAACAAATTCAGCTCGAAAACTCTCTTCTACTTGTTCAGAATCAAATTCCCTTACCTCAGAGTATAAAAGGTGTTCAATTTTTTAGAAAAAATTACCCAGGCAGCCCACCAATTATAAGATTAAATACCAATGATCAACTACTACTTCGTTTTGATGAATTATCTTCCATAAGTGGACAGTTCCAGGTCAAATTCGAACACTTTAATCAAGATTGGGTACGATCAGGTTTAGCAGAAATTTGGGTGTATGAAGGTGTTAATGATCAGGCAATTTTAGGTGGTCGATTGAACGAACAATCACGTCCAAACTATTTTTCGTACGAATACAGCTATCCAAATAGAGATATAGATTTTCTGGTTAGTGGAAATTACATGATTACAATTTCAGATTACGAATCTGGGACAGAGTTATTCAGTTTACCTTTCTTTGTTACCGAAAATGTTGGCGATCTCCATCCTGATATCGAAACTTTCTTTAATTCTGGTCCTTTTGGCACGGCTATGGATCAGATTAGTGGCACTTATTTTTATCCGGATTTTGTCGAATTCCCTCAATTCAATCTTAGCTACCAAGTCGCTCAAAATCGATTTTGGCGAGAAAATAGTACTCCACGACAAACTAATTTCGTTACTGAAGGCCAAACCTCTTTTCGATTGACAAGAGATCAATTTATGCCTGCTTATGTGGAATTCAATACACTTGATTTACGCAGATTAAGTCTTCAAAACCCACAAATTTTTGGATATGAGAGAGCCGAAATTCCCGAACGTGTGATTCTTAGAAATGATTATTTCAATTTCTCGAGTGATATTAGAACTATCACAGAAACGGGATTTGGTAGACCTTTATTAGAATCTGACTCACGCATGCTTAATGTTGAATTCAGATATGAAACACAAGGTGCATTATCACGGAATTCGGAAATCTATTTAATCGGAGATTTTAACCAGTGGACCATTAATGAGCGTTTTAAACTCAATTTTAATACTGAAGAAGGTATCTTCAAAGTCGAGGCCCTGATAAAACAAGGGCTCTATAACTATATGTATGCCATAGTTGAGGATGGTAGGATCAATCCCCTTAGAAACCTCGAAACGCTCACTCAAAAACCTCAGGAATATGCGAGTTTTGTGTATTACAAAGATCCGCAACTCCAATACGATAGATTATTAAACTCCAGAATTTTCTATTCGGAATAAATTAGAAATCTATTCCGATAGAAATATAGTGTATAGGTTTACCTTTGAATCCACTTCTTGTGTATGGATAACCCACATCCCATCTAAGCGGTAAGCCGAATACAATAGTTCTTAACCCGAATCCACCACCAATCAGGATGTCTCCATCAAAATAATTTATTGCAATTGAATTTACTGTTGGGTTATCAACAAATTGACTGGCAACCAAATCGTAGTATGCGGTAACCTCTTCTCCTACTCTAAAATTTAGATCTTTGCTATTCTGACTGATCGTTACAATTTCTTGTTGAGCATTTATAAAGCTTTGATTGATATCAAATCCCCAAGCCGTACCAACATCAAGAAAGAAAGCTCCCGTAATGTTGTATAGTGGAAATATTGGGATGGCTCCGGGAATAACAGCAGCAAATAGCGGAAATCTATATTCTGCATTTAACAATGAGTATTTATTACCATAGAGTGCACTGTATTCATAGCCACGAAGTGGGAATGCCGGTAAGGTAAAGAAGGTGTCTGTTAGCTGATCAAATGGAACACTTGCATCGGCAAATCGGTAGTTAATCCAGCCCTGCATACCGCCAAGGAAGAATGTTTGAGATTCTGGACCAAAAGAAGCAGCGCCTGACAATCTAAACGCCAATGTAGAGTTCAAACCAAGACCAATATATTGTCTGAAATCACCAGAAAACGATCCGAATGTTGGAGAATCGATTCCTAGTCCCGGACTTGCAGATGCACTAAATGTGAATCGAGTTCCACCCTGAGGAGTTATAAATCCTGGCCTGGTAGCATCTTTTGTATAAGAGATGTTTGGATATAAAAATGATGCTTTGGTGGTGTTTGCATCAATATCACCGGCACTACTAAAGAATGTAGATACACCATCATAATCACGGATCAGACTAACCCAGGTAAGGTTTGCGTCCACTCTTCGGAATTTATCAATTGGATATTGAAGTCCTACACCAAGTCCCATAGTTCTAAAGCGATATAATTCTCCAAAAAATGATTGGAACTGTCTTGATGTATGGAAATAGGACGCAAAGAAATTGGTACGATTTTTTAGATATCCATACTGAACGGTGTAATCGCTATTTCTTAGATCAGTCTGGAAATTAGTGCCCAGAGATAGTTGATGATCACCCAATAAATCAGAAATTATAAATTGTGTGAACGCAAATGTTCCATAGGTAGAGGCCACAACAGATGGACTATATGCAATATCAGTACTGAAAGTTAAACGATATGGTCGAGGTAAATATCGGCCATCTTCGGTAACGTTATCATCCGGCTCAAACAGATATTGATCTTCAAGAATTAGTGTTGTGTCTTCAAAAATCTCATCTGAGACACATAATTTCTAAAATCGATTTCTCCTTCGCTATTAAATTCTTCAGCAACCTCACCACGTTCTTCGCGATCTTCCTTTTCCTTTTGTGCTCTATCAGCGCCTGAAATTACTCCCTCTTCATACATTTCCTGTGCAAAAAAGGTAGCCGGTACTCTTACCGATTGTGGCTCGGATGCTCTTCTGATTGCCCAGTAATTTTCTGATAATTGTTCATCCTTTTTTCTCGCAAACGGAGTTTTCAATAAGAAGATATCCAAAAAACCTTCGTTAATTGAACTGAATGCAATTCTACTGCCATCAGCGGAAATTGATAGTTGAGACACGCCTGCCTGTAGATCAGTTAAAGGAAACCCAACTCCGGTATCAAAATCATGTTCGTACGCATTTTGTATACCATTTCTATCTGAATGATAGATTAGGCGACCGGTACGTGTAATTTGAGGTTGACGTTCAGTCCATCCCGGAGTAACTGTTATTCTCTCAGCGGATGTGCCATTAATGGCAACTCTATAAATATCCTTTTGATATATGCTTTCATCTTCTAATAAACGATGATCTAATGTATAGGTATGAAGTTCTAACTTCTCTGCTCGTTCTGATACGAAATAGATATGCTCAGAATCATTGTCCCAATACGGTTCAGCATCAGTAAAAAAATCGCCCGTTATATTTGTGAGTTCTTCGCTTTGTAAGTCGTAGACAAAAATATCCTGGTATGGACCTATATTACCATCAAATGCAATTTTATTACCATCTGGAGACCATGCAACAGAACCAATTGCATCGATTTCTTCTAATCGAACTTTTTCTGCATTTCTGGTCCGATAATCGATAATCGCTAACTCATCCACCCCTTTTGTTTTGGTTGATAACGCCAGCTTTTGGCCATCTGGTGACCATGTTAAGTTCGGATTAAGGATGTTCAATTCCTCAAATTCCGGATTATCTTCACCTCTAATAATAGTTTTCAGTTTTTGGCCATTCAAAGCGTTAATGACAATTACATCAAAATAGCCTCGTTGATTAGTAATAAATGCAATTTTATCACCCTGGGGGGATATGCTCGGGCTTGTATTGTAGGTCCCATAATCTCCGCGACGAGTCATCAATGTAGCTATAGATTTTGCCGATTCACGTTCTGCCACTTCAGGGAAATATCGTTTCTTGAGCGACTCTTCCCATCGTTCGGAAAGCTCCTGTGTAGTTAATCCAAGAGACTGAACAAACCCAAACTCAATACTTCTGCTTGTTTTAATCCGACCTAAAATTTCAGCAATTTTCTCGCGTCCGTACTCTTCAACAATATAATTCCATACAGACTGACCACCTCTATATGCGTAATACCCGCTTAAACGCTGGATTGGTGGTAAATAACCGTTGATTACAGCATCGCGGATAAACATATCGGTATTGGTGTCCCATCCAAGAGCTGTGTATTCTGCTAGCCCCTCTTCGAACCAAAGTGGAAAAACAAGCTGAATATTATTTCGGATGATGGACTGAACAGACCCACCGTAGAACATATCATTAAAAACAGCATGCACCAGTTCATGATGAAGGGTTCGTCGGAAATCGTTGTAATCTCCATCAAATGGGACCGTCATCCGATTTTTAAATTTATCAGTTACACCGCCAATTCCTTCAGCACTTGTAGGTAGCGCCACTACATTTGTTTGGGAGAAATCATTATGAGAATCGTAAATAATGAGAGGTATGCGATCTACAATTTGATGATCAAAATCGTCCTGTAATTGCATATATGCAGATTCAAGGGATTGGGCTGAAAATTCAGCAAGCTCGTAATTCTTCTCTCCGTAGTAATAGATATCAAAATGTTTCGACTGGATAAATCTCCATTCAAAATTTTCATACTGCACTCTATTCTTCCCAAAAGAAGTATATTGAGCGAGTGCTTCGGAACCAATTAAAAATCCAAAAAGAGCAAAAACGGCGATAAAACGGAATTTCATAATACTTTCTAGTTACACAGGTACAAAATCAATCTGTCGTTTCTGGTGGTTAACACTTTCCACCCTAACCTTAATTTCATCTCCCAGACGAAATCTTTTCTTACTGGAACGTCCAATTAAACTGTGACTTCTTGCATCGTAATTAAAGAAATCACCTTTTAAATCACCAACACGTATCATTCCTTCGCAGTGGATATCCTTTAAATCGACGAAAATACCTCGTTCGGTTACACCACTAATCACACCGGCAAATTCCTCACCAATTCGTTCGCTCAAAAATTCTACTTGTTTAAGTTTTATGGAGTCTCGTTCCGCATCCACCGCTACTCGTTCTCGGGCACTACAGTGTTCACCATGTTTTCGCAAACTATCGTAGTTATACGCTTGGGTTCCTTCTGCATATCCTTTGAGCAATCGATGGACGATCACGTCAGGGTAACGACGAATTGGACTTGTAAAGTGTGCATAATGTTGAAATCCCAGTCCAAAGTGACCAATATTATCTGGACTGTATTCCGCTTTTGCCATTGCGCGAAGTGTGAGCTCGGTTACAATCAGCTCAACCGGCGTTCCTTTAACTTGTTTTAACAGCTTATTTATGCTTTTTGGGCTGATATGATCTCCTGGCTGAAAATCAATGCCTATGGGTTTCACATTCTCAGCAACTGAGGCAAGTTTTTGGTCGTCTGGTCGATTATGCACACGATAGAAATATGGAAAAAGGTTTTTTGTTCGACGACTTGATGATTTTTCGCGAAGATTATCGATGTGTTTAGCCACAGTTTTATTTGCCATTAACATACACTCCTCAATTAAGCGATGAGCAAATTTCCTCTTTTTTAGAACAACTTCTATAGGTTTTCCTTTTTCGTCTAATACAAAACGAGGTTCTGGTGTATCAAAATCTATAGCCCCTTCTTTGAAACGTTTATCCATCAATACTTTTGCCAATTTACCGGCCAGATGGACTTTATCTTGTAATGGATGCTCTTTCCCTTCTAAAATTTCTTGAGCTTCTTCATAGGTAAATCGATGCTTAGAATGGATCACTGTTTCGCGAATCGAATAATCTATCAAAAATCCCTGCTCGTCGATTTCCATGAAACAACTGTAGCACAGTTTATCTTCGTTGGGTCGTAATGAACAAACTCCATTACTAAGTCTTTCTGGTAACATTGGAATTACTCTATCGACAAGATAAATACTTGTTGCTCGATTATATGCTTCTTCATCCAGAACAGAATCGATGGGCATATACGCCGTTACATCAGCGATGTGAACTCCTAAATAGAAGTTGCCATTTTCTAAATATTGAATACTTAGAGCATCATCAAAGTCCTTGGCATCGTGCGGATCAATAGTATAAATGGGTTCTTCACGAAGATCTAATCTTCGGTCTATTTCACTTTGAGGAATTTCTAAAGGAATTTTTTTTGCATACTGCTCAACATTTGGCGGGAAGTCGGCTTTAAGTTCATTTTCTGCTAATATGGAAAGTATATTTGCATCGTTAGAACCCGTTTTTCCCAAAATCGAAGTTACAACCGCTTCGGGTAGTGCTTTAGGATGAACCCATTTTCGCAACTCGAAAATCACCTTATCATCGGTGCCTGCCCCATTTATATTTTCGGGCTGTACAAAGAAATCTACATGCGCTGATTTCAAATCCGGCTCAATTAAATAGGTTTTTACACCTGTTCTCTTCAAAGTTCCAACGTAAAAATCTTTTCCTCGTTCAAGTACATCAGCCACTTTACCTTGAGGTTGCCCTGTACGCTTATTTACCCCTTGAATCATCACTTCTACCAGATCGCCATTAAGGGCTGTGGCTACATCTCGTTGCGAAACTCGAACATCTTCATCGAGTTCATCAACTACAACAAATCCAGTTCCTCTTGGCGTGATTTGAATGCGTCCTTCTAGAAGTCCACGAAAATTTTTCATATCCCGCGGTTTCTTTTTATCACTTGTTTTGTTCAAACTGAGGCTATTTCCACTTTTATGGATTAGCCCCTTGCTTGCCAGGCTATTTACCGCTTTATCGAAGCGTTTAAATTCTCTCTTGCTGCCCAGGTGTAATAGTTCTTCAAGTTCGTTTTTGTGAAAAAATTGTTTTGGATGATTAGTGATAAGATCGAGAACAAGTTCCTCGAGTGTACTGAGCCGCTGGTTTCTGCTCATTCGATTTATTTAAATTAATCTGTTATTCAGATGTTGCGATTTCTGTGTTATCCTCTTTTTTACCGAATATTTTTCGGAACGGACTTGTAAGTCTACGGAAAAATTCCTGCCATGAATTAAAGCTAACTTCTGCTTCAAATCCAACTCCATTTATATCCTGAGCTTGTTGGGATTCTTCCCCACCACTAATGTTGCTAAATGTAGGGTCTTGTCGGTGAAATGCAGTAACTGAAAGGGTGTTATTGATTCTGTAAGTGGCCCCAATATCTCCAATATTAGACTGAGAACCGGTGATTTGACCTTCTCTACTAAGAATTATTCGATCGTTGTATAACCTAAGTGCTACTCCAAGGTCAACATTATTGTAGGTATTTAAATTGAAGTCGATATCTAAACTTCCAATATCACTTCTCAGCAATGAATTAATCTGATTTGAAAGTAAAGGGCTGATTATCTGGCTTGATAAGAGCGGGTTAAGCACCGCACTACTGCCTGAGAAATTGGTTGTAAAACTCTCGGTTGCATCGGAAGTTGCTGTTGCCGATGGGATAAAATCACCCATGAGCAAAAAACTTGCCGCTTGAATAAGCTTCTCATCTTCGTTTCTATTTAAAGCAGCAATTTGGGTATTTAAGGTTGAATTTTGACGAGTCTCAAAATTATTTGGTAGTCGGAAAAAGAAATTATTTTCAATCGTTGAAATCGATCCCCCAACATTAAGTACTAATTCAACCGGTACTCGCTGCGATGATTCAGAATCAATATCAGCGCGATTTTGTGAAAGCGTGTTAATATCCGGTCGTGCTGCATAAATCGCATTTAGATTCAACCTGGCATTACCTGGCTCACCTTCCCAAATAATGGTTCCACCGGGTTCGATATCAAAGCGTCGGGTAAAAATTTCACCACTAACAAATTGATAGGTGCCACCGTTTATATCAAATTGGCCAAACATGCTTAATTGTTCATCTTCCAGCCTTATGCCTAACCGACCAATACCCTCAACATCGATTTGATCGCCTGTAATTGGATCGAAAATTAGTTGAACCTCCATTGGGTTTTGAGCCACAAATTGAAGGTCGAGAGTAAATCGTTCAACAAAAGTTCTATCAAACGGATTAACCTCTTCGTCATTAGTAAGATTTTGATTAACCGTATTTACACCTGTCGCTGAAGAAGTCTCAAATTCAAAAGTATCAACGAAACGAATAAATTTATTGTCTTCGTCAAATTCAGTTTCTTCGAGTAATGGAAGTCCAATTTTCGAAAAATCTGATATTAAAATTGGTGAATCCGTTGTAAGTATTGGATTGAGATTGGTTCCGGTCATTCTAAGTACGGTACTGCCATAAGCATCTCCAAAAAATGGTACGTCTGGATCGAAATCATTATTAAGAAATTGGAATTCGTCCATTTCAAGCGTCAAATCCATTTTATGAATATTCCCTAAATGCCCCAAATCGTACGTGCCATTTAAATTTGCACTACCACCAGACGGATCTATGATAAAAAGATCATTAAATATTAAGCCATCCTGTCGGTTTAAGGTGATATTACCCAAGCCAAAATAATATGTGTCCAGGAATCGAGGTCGAAAGAAAATGGCGTCATCAGTTCCAATATCGTAATTAACATTGAAATCGAAATCTTCCATATTTCCCCAGATTGATCCTCCTCCGCTCGCAATACCAGACATTTCTGTGAAAACTCGAGGGGCAATAAATGGTAAAATCCAAAGGTCGATGGATTCGAAATCTAGATCAAAATAGAATAGTGAATCGCTTGAAGTAAACTGGGCATTGTCAGGTGATAATACAAAGCCTTCAAAAGTTATATTCTGTCCTCTTCGATCTGTTCGGGTAAAATAATCCGGGTATTTAGCGGAATCAGTTGAAACTGTAACTCTGGTATCAAAACGATTACGTTCAGAATTAAACAAACTGCTAACATCAACATCTCCAATAACGCGCTCATCAATTGAGAATGCATCAATTCCCAAATCACCTTGAATACTTGGAATTCTGGTTAGAGACTTTGTTGTAAAGTTAGCATCAAGTACTCCCGAGAAATTTATCCGACCGTTTAATAGATCAGATATTCGAGCTAAATCAACATTATTGACATTGTAGTTTACCGAATCGGAAGCCTGATCACTAAAAACTCCTTCAAAACTCAGTGATTCCTGTTCATTTTTGAATTCAAAATTTTGGAATTCCAACCGTTCATCAGCATAATAGGTAAGTGCCGGAATTCCTGTGCTTTGCCATTGATACAATGAATTTCCCAACGACAAACTATCCACCCACATATTTAGGGTAGAATCAGCAATGTGAATATTCCCATTCAAATAAAAGTCATTCTCTCCTGCAATAGATTGAATTACACTTTGCACGTACACACTATCATCGTTTAATTGCAAGGAAAACTGTGTAGTTCCAGCTTCGACTAATTCTGAACTAAATGTTGAAGCACTACTTAAAATTTGAAGACTGGAAAAAGAGGAAATTGGTTCATCTTTTCTAAAACTACCTGTTACCTGAAAGTTAAGCGAATCGGCAACATAAGAGTTGTAACTAAATGAACTATCGAATAAAGCAAGATTGAAGAGAATAGATTCATTGTTAATATTAATATTAGAATTCCCCGATAGTGTACTATTAATATTAGGGATATGCGGATAATATGCTCGAATTAATGGAAGATCTTTTATATCGAAATTTAACTGAAGATTAGAATTTGTGGTGTCATTCAGCTCTGGACTAACTGCGTATGCTTCTTTAAATAAAATTTCTTCATTTATCTTCTTAGTTATATGCTCTACCCAAAAGTCGCTAAGGATAAAAATATTTGTTAGTTCGAAATTACCGCTTACAGAAAAATCTATTGGAGTTGAAGTTAACCGAAAGCTTTTTCCGGTTTCTGCAGATGAACTGAAATCAGCATAAATCTGGTGTATATCAAGTGTATCACCTTCAACAACCGTGTTTGGCAAGTCGACTGTTATCAATCCGAATGAGTTACTAAGATCTGTTCCATTTAAGTTAAGCTCATAGTTCATGTCTATGAGCGAATTACTAAGTCGCTCTGAATTTGTTAGTGATTTTAAATCCAGGTTGCTCGCTTCACCAATTAACTCGATTGATTTTATTGAATCTGCAAAAGAAATGTCCCCATCTCCTGTGAAAAATGCATCATCAGATGTAAGTAAAAATGAAGGAGTAAAATCACCCTTCAGCCAATCCGTTGTTAAACTTAATGAATCAAAAGCGAAAGCATTAAGTGATCCGGTAGTTAAATGTATTTCTAATTGACCCTCAGCTGAATCAGATTCGAATGAATTCGTTTTAAAATGCAATATCCCATTCAGGTTTGTAGATGCAATACTGGAGTGAATTAAATTGCCTAGATCAACCTGGTCTAATAGCATTGAAGTATTCACTATTAGGGTATCTCTTCTGTCAATATTAGTATTAATCGTTGTAGTACCTCTATCACCATAAAGTTGAAAATTGGTAAATACATTATCGAGATTTCCCTGGATATTGCCTTCAATTTCAGTGTTGCTAATAACTTCATTTTGAATATCAGTTAATGATGGCACCCATAATTTTACATCGGAGGTATCAAAATTCAATGACTCGACGTTTAATCTAAACGATTCACTTTTATAATCACTTGATGGTTGAAAACTGCCATAAGCCTGTAATTCTGAATTACCGACTAATAAATACATATCATCAATTATAACACTATCGGTTGTCCCCTGAGCTTCAATCCTGCTATAAATTTGTTGTTCAATATCAGGAAGACCAACAATTATCTTCCTCAGATTATTTGGTTGCGTAATTAATTCAGTAACAGAAATGTCAAAAGAAGACGCATTTAGCTGACCAATTAAGTTATCTTTTAGCAGGTTAATTCCATCAAATTCTGCGCTAAATCGAAGTGCATTATGTTTTGTACTTACATTAAAGGCGTTGAATTCCAAATATCTATCATCGTTGAAAATTTGGCCGAAAAGATTTATACGGTCGATATTTGCCTCAGGCATACCAAAAGAGAATTGCTCGATATCGACGAATCTTTGCGAAGAACCATATTCAAAAAAAGATTGCATCGACAAATCACTCAGGGTCAATGTCTTAGTATCTAAAAGTAAACTATCCTCGATATTTAAATTATTTAGAGAAATTGTACCGTCCTGAATTCGAATTACTGGAAATAGAAACTCTAGTTCGCCTTTATCTTGATCTTGATCTGCTATTTGAAAAGATGAGTCAGAATTACTCCTTTTTCTACTAAATAAAGTGGAGTAATCTTCTTCTAGATTTAAAGTTAGTTCAGGTCTAATTATTTCGAAAAGTGGAACAATTAGTTGATTGGAAAACCATCCTCGCAGGTCAATGCTTGCGTTAGTTGAATCAATGCGCAATATAAGATCACTTCTGGAACTGTCAGAATATATCGAGATATCTGAAATGGAAAATGAAAATGGAATATGTCCAGTAAGAGTACCTATTTCCAATACAGCGTCTCTATCTTTATTAAAGGTATCCTCGATTGAATGCGCAATATAACTCTTTGATACGGGCAGCTGTAAAACCCCATAAGAGATCCCACTAAATATTATTACGACCAATAATAGTATACCTATGGAGTTCCAAAAATAAACCCAACTTCTATGTAGCCATCTTAAGGTCATTTTAACTGAATTGTTGAATCAGATCAGACCAGCTTTTTTCCAAAATTGTTTCATCTTCTACCGTATGAATAAATGGATCTGAAAGCTTGTTTAATAATATGAGCCGAATTTCATTTTTATCCACCTTTTTATCACTATGCATCCATTCAACCAGATTTTCTACTTCTGGAAGGTTGGTTAAATTGATATCATATAATGATTTAAATGCATTCAGATGCGTTGCATCAATCTTGTAGCCTAGTTCATTAGAAGCTGATATCGCACCATACATACCAGCAAACACTGCCTCACCATGGCTAAACTCAGTATAATTTCCGGCCTTTTCTATCACGTGTCCGTATGTGTGACCAAAATTTAAAAATGCTCGAATACCACCTTCTAACACATCTCTTTGAACAATATCAATTTTGATTTGAGCACTTTGCCTGATCACATTTATCCAGTCTTTTGGTCGAGCAAATTTACCTTTTTCAGTTAGTATTCGTAAAGTCATTAAGATGTCAGGTGCCTTAATCATACCATATTTGATGATTTCGCTTAATCCATTCACCCATTCTTTTTCCGGTAACGTTTCTAGAAACTCAATATCCGCAAATACTGCTTTTGGCTGATAGAAAGCACCAATTAAATTCTTTCCTGTTGAATGATTAATTCCAGTTTTGCCACCGATTGAACTATCAACCATTGCTAGTAAACTGGTTGGCATATGAATTAAAGGAATGCCGCGAAGAACACTTGCAGCCACAAAACCACTTAAATCTCCAACAACTCCTCCTCCGATAGCAAGTACAGGCGTTTTTCGTTCAACTCCCTCTTCTAGAACATGATTAATAATACTGGAATACTGGTCAAGACTTTTACTTTTTTCCCCGGGAGGAACCACATAGGTTAAAATATTTTTGAAAACTGGTTCAAAAACTTCTTGTACTCGAGTAATATGATGAATGTGAACATTGCGATCTATAATGATGATTAGCTTTTGCTTCCCAAAGGATTTGGAAATGAAACTACAAGCCTCATTTAAAAGCCCCACTCCAACATGATACTTGTAATGATCGCTAGTTTGTGTTGATACTGATATGGATTCAAACATATCGCTGAAGTTTTTCTATAAGTCTCGTTGCCTGTTCGTCCTTTGTTTCTTTGCCTGTAGATTCCAGTATTACTTGCGCCTGATTGTATAAGTCTACACGTTTTAAATATAAGCTTTCCAACTCACTAAAAAGAATGTCCTGTGATTTAATTTCTCCTTCCTCATTCAACACAATTGGCCGCTTTTTATTTCGTGAAACTCGATCAACAATAACATTTAAAGGTGTTTTTATAAAAACAATCAATCCGTACAGCTTTAGGTGGTCCACCACTTGTTGATTATGCAATGCTCCACCACCTAATGATATAACACCATTAACATTTTGGGTTATTTCGAGAAGAGAATCCCATTCTTTCTCCCTGAAATAAGCCTCTCCATATTCCTTGAACATCATGCTTATACTCATCCCCTCTTTATCAACGATATATTCGTCTAAATCGGTAAAGGGTCTTTCCAGTGCATCGGCAAGTTTTTTTCCTATGGAACTTTTACCAGTGGCCATAAATCCAACCAAAAAAATACTTTCTTTAAATCTCTTAAGTCGATACAGGTTCATTCAAATGGATTCTTAGGTTCAACAATTACAACATTTTCTTTTTGGACGATTACTGCACCATATGCAGAACCTTTTGGCTTTCTCACATATTTTCTTTTGGTATAGATAACCGGTGCCAAATTCGAACCCTTCGCTTTAGACTGATACGCGGCAAAGCCTGCAACTTCTTCAATGAGAGTCATATCAGGTTCTGTTTTCGAATTATTCATTCGAATTACTATATGTGATCCCGAAACTCCTCTCGCATGCAGCCAAATGTCTTCTTTATGAGATTTTTGTACCACCACATCATTACTACGGGCATTCTTACCAATCCATAAAGTATACCCTTTGTACGCTAATACATAAAACGCACTAGTTGGTTCCTGTTCAGTGTTAGAATTTTGTTCCAGGCCTGAAATGTACTCCTGGTTTTCTTTTTTCCAAGAGTTCAAAGATCGAATTTCATGTATAGATTCGATCTCAGATAGTAAGATTTCATATTTTTTTAGTTTGTTTTCAAGTACTGGTATTCGTTCTAAAGCCTGTTCATAAGATTTTAGTGAATTTGACGATTTCGAATAGTAGCGTTGTGCATTTTCAGCTATTGATGATTCTGGAACTAGTGGAATCGAAACCTTTTCACCTGCATTATACAAATCATCAAGCTCGATCATATTTTCCCTGTTATTAGGTTGATGGGCATTTGCCATCAAAATGTGACCATACTTTTCATATTTGTCTGCTTTATCCAATCCTTTATCGGCTTTATACAAATTAGCTAGCGCTGACTGTAATCTCTTTACTTGTCTCCTAATTGATTTGGTTAACCCACTTTTCTGTGATAACAACCTTTGCATATGAGCATAATTCTTAAAGCGAAAAAGGATTAATTCATTCACAGAATCCACATGGGATTGAGTTTTTTCGGGTAGTAAATCACTTGAAATCAACGTAACCTCACCAGAATCAAGGATTCGGAATTCAGGATTTTCTCTGAGTTGATTATCCAATTGTTCCGCAAATCTCAGAATCGAGGCATCATCTATATTTTCAAATTTATGATGCTCATTTAGTTTATTCAGCCATGTTTTTGGGAGGATGGGCAGTAATTTTTGAAGCTTTTTATCTGGATCAATCCCAATAATCGAAGTCTCATTAAATAAAATAGCAGAATTACCTGTAGTTACTTCATTGCCGATTGTATCTCGATCTTTAAATATCTCAACCACGATTCCATCTTTACTGAGTAATGCATTCGCTTTTGAACCATATAACTTAAACCAAAGACTATATCCATCATCAAATACAAAGGAAAGTAAACGTTCATTTTCTTCCAGTTTAATGTCTTTTATAGGCTTAGTGTAGATGACATCAAAGAAGTGCTGAGTATTCGTTTTTTTAGCTGGCCGAAAAGTATCTAAAAATATTGCAGCATTGCCGGGACTGGCGTTAAAAATTAATCTGAAACTTTCTTGCTCATTTACTATAAAAAGTTCGAGTTGATTTTTAAACGGCGTTACAGCTTGCTCTAACCAAGAATTACATAATTTGGTTTTGAACTCTTCCAATAAATATATTAATTCGTAGTAGTTCATAAATAAAAGTAGAGCAAGTAAGAGAGCCTAATTAATTGTAATTGAATGCATTATCCGATTTTTAATTCCATCGTAAACACAGTAAAAACACAGTTAGGGAAACGAGGAATACAGAGTAGCAATTTTAAAACCTGGGAAGATAATAAAATCCACGCCATTGGGCTTGAAATGGGTATCGGATTATCCCATACGTCGAATTATGTACATTCTCTTGCTATCAATTTTGATTGGGATAGTTTTCGAGAAACATCGGTAGCACGCCGGATGGAAGGCATGGAAAATCATCCTTTTCTAAAAGTGGAAAAGCTTGCAGAAATAGATGTTCTCCCTACCATTGATATTGAAATGACCTGGTTATTTAACATAGAAACGTGCCAACCCCATCAGGCTGGAAGAGAAGGAAATTATAGAATTGAGCAAGCCAGCAAATGGATGGAATCTATAAGTAAGCAAATCAACAATACACTCCGTAACGAGAATATCATCACTCGTTGGCACATCGAAATTGAAGGCGATGAACAAGGTAAATACTTAAGCGCCATCAATCTGATCTCGTACTTCCAATATGAATTGGGAACAGCCGAAGATTTAAATGAGCTCCAGTTGTATGTAAGCCGACAACTTCAAGACCTTTTGTTGAAAGGCAATCGAGTAATTTCGCTCTGTGATAATATCCTATCAGAGGCCTTAGCTGCTTAATATTAAAAAGGCCCCGAAGAATCGGAGCCTAAAAATTACTTTTTCTTATGTCTGTTTTTTCTCAGACGCTTCTTACGCTTATGTTTTGCAATCTTTGCACGTTTTCTTTTTTTACCGCTTGGCATACAATTTCACCTGATCGTTGAAGTGGTTTTTTATTCAGACCGAGAAAATAAGAACTTTAAACGGTTTTCGAAATCAAATTTTTACCGCCATCGAATCATTTACTGCTTCTTTGAAGTCTTTTGAAACTTTAAGTACTGGAACGAACTGCTCAGGTACAATTACTTCGACGTTAGTTTTCGGATTTCTTGCCACTCGTTGTGCCCTTTTCACAACTTTGAAGCTTCCAAATCCTCTAAGCTCAATGTTCTCGCCTCTCTTCATGGCATCAATTACTGTTTCCATGAAACCATTTACTACGGCTTCTGTTTCAACTTTTGTTAGTCCAACCGAGGTAGAGATAATATCAACTATATCTGCTTTAGTCATTTTTACGGGTTATTTAGCCTTTTAAATCTTGATTTGATCTTTCAACCAAAATTGAAATCCAAATCGTTCACTTTCTCAAATAAGAAAGTGATTACAGCGTTTCACGTTTCGTCGCCACTATTTTATTAAATCTTTTATACTTTGTGCCGGTTTCAAATCAGAATATAAAACAACCTTAGTGCATGGAAACTTTTGAAAATGTTGTAGGGACTCTTAATGACTTAGTTTGGAGTACACCTTCTTTTTTCCCATTCATGGTAGCAGTTCTACTTAGTTTCGGGATTTTTATCACCCTTCGATTAGGATTTGTTCAAATCCGTAGATTTAGACACGGTATTTATTCAGTTATGGGTAGATACGATTCTCCAGATGCTGTTGGTGATGTAAACCATTTCCAGGCACTAACAACAGCCCTCTCAGCGACGGTAGGTATAGGTAACATCGCCGGGGTTGCAATTGCCATTCATTATGGTGGACCTGGAGCTCTTTTTTGGATGTGGGTTACTGCTTTTTTTGGGATGGCAGTTAAATACACTGAGTGTACACTTGCTGTGAAATACCGTGTTCAAAATGCGGATGGCTCAGTATCTGGTGGTCCAATGTACTACATAGAAAAAGGGCTAGGTGAAAATTGGAAGTGGTTAGCCGTATTTTTTGCGGCAATGGCAGTTATCTGTTCGTTCTTAACTGGTAATGCAGTACAGGCTAATACTGTTGCAGATACTTTGTCAAGTACATTTATGATTCCGGGTTGGATTACCGGGCTTGTAACAGCATCTATTGTAGGTTTTGTAATTATCGGCGGTATCAAAAGAATAGGCAGAGTAACGGCTAGTTTAATGCCAGTTATGGCAATCATTTATGTATTAGGAGCACTAACCATCCTATTACTGAATTATGATAAAGTAATACCTGCATTTGGTACAATCCTAGAATATGCGTTCACACCTAAAGCAGGAGCATTCGGAGTTGGATCAGGATTATTTCTTACAACTTTAGTTTGGGGTATCAAACGTGGGCTCTTCTCTAATGAAGCTGGTCAGGGTAGCGCCCCTATCGCTCACGGTGCTGCCAAAACAAAAGAACCTGTTCGTGAAGGTGTAGTTGCCTTATTAGAGCCATTCATCGATACTTTAGTAGTTTGTACGATGACAGGTCTTGTGATTGTAAGTACAGGTGTTTGGGATATGAAACATGATACCCTTTTCACAACTGCAGCCATCGAAACAACTATTTCAGTAGATGACAATTCAAATGTTCTGGTACTTCGAAATGGCGAAGCTGAAAATGGTGCCATTGAAAGAAACGACCATGGCATGGGTGTTTTCTATGTAAATGAAGAGCGTACACAGCCTTTTAATGGTACTATTGAAGTTGTAGAAGATGGTGTTGTCATCACCAATGAAAATGGAACTCAATTAGAAGAACTACATACCAGTATTGTTGAAAATGGAGCTCCTTTAACAGCAATTGCTTTCGAAAATGGACTTGCACCAATTTTTCCGGGTGGTAAATATATCGTAACTATTTGTGTGATTTTGTTTGGTGTTTCTACAGCTATTAGCTGGAGCTACTATGGCGACCGTTCAATCCAATATTTAGCCGGTGATAAATCAATCATCTACTATAAGATGGTTTATTTGGTGATGCATTTCATTGGAGCAGTGCTCGCCCTGGAAACTGTTTGGGCAATCGGAGATATCGCACTTGGTTTAATGACCTTCCCTAACATCATTGCGTTATTTGCACTTTCTGGTGTTGTTGCAACTGCAAGCAAAACTTATTTCGCTAAAATGGAAGAACAGGGCGCTAAGTAGAGATGGAGAAAGTTTCAGTTATATCACATCCGGTTGTAGATCGTTATCTCACTTACTTAAGAGATAAAAACACTAATACTGCCCTTTTTAGAAGAGCAATGTCTAACATTGGGATTATTCTTGCATATCATGCATTAAACGATCTTAAACTGGATGAAACTGAAGTTGAAACTCCCATTCAAACTACCGTTGGGTTTGAGCCCGGACAAGAAGTTGTTGTAATTCCCATCCTAAGAGCTGGTTTAAGTCTTGTGGATGGGATCATTAATTTTATGCCGGAAGCCAAGGTCGGTCATGTTGGAGTTTACAGAGATGAAACAACCCATCAACCTGTGAATTACTACGATAACCTCCCTTCTGGCCTTGATAAAGCATTAAACCTCGTGGTTGATCCTATGTTAGCAACTGGTGGAAGTGGTTCTCATGCTTTAAAATTCCTGAAAGAAAATGGGGCAAAACAAATTCGTTTTGTTAGTTTGATTGCAGCTCCTGAGGGCATTGAACGCTTACAGACCGAACACCCCGATGTACCTATCATCACAGCTTCCATTGATGAAAAACTCAATGAAAATGCCTATATCGTCCCTGGTTTAGGGGATGCAGGTGATCGCTATTTTGGTACCGATTAAACTCATAGCTCTTTTTTTTACCGCACTCTATCTTATTTCATGTAGCGGCTTAAGTGAATACGATTCTGAACAAGTAGAACTGGCGCTTGGCGATTCTTTGTTAAACTCAACTGAAAGTTGGGGGTTTTCCATGAATATTATCGAAGCAGGGGTTTTAAGGATGAATATGAATGGAGCATATTCATACAATATCCAACAAAATGGCGAAAATAAGACCAGTATTAGAGGCCCTGTTTTAATTAAAATCTACAGCGAAGACGGAACTCTGGAAAGTACTGTTGTTTGTGATAGTGCATATTATGAACCTGATGAAGGTAGATTTCAAATGTTTGAAAATGTGGATGTAACCACTGAAGACGGAAAAAATCTTCGATCAGAATATCTTTTATGGGAGCGCAATATCGACAAAGTGAGTACTCCGGAGTTTGTAATTTTTATTTCGCCACCAGATAGCATTGCTGCAAATGGTTTTTATGGTAACACCGACCTCACTAATTACACTCTTAATGAAGGTGGCGGAAAAGTGGTAATCGAATAAATGCAACGTGTAATCATTGTCATTCTGGTTTCAATGTTACTTTCAACGTTATCGAAAGCGCAGGATATTGTTGAACTCATCCGATTTGATTCGGCAACATTAACCGAGGTTGATGGCGAACGTGTGCAAAAATTACTCAATGCAAGAATGAGTATGCGAG
This sequence comes from Balneolaceae bacterium, assembly GCA_965229525.1. Classification (GTDB taxonomy): domain Bacteria; phylum Bacteroidota; class Rhodothermia; order Balneolales; family Balneolaceae; genus HXMU1420-13. Next base: position 3,046,057 of record OZ245886.1, on the reverse strand, counting down.
ATGTTACCATGATTTGTGACAGTGCGTTTCGCTATCTGGATCGTGATGAAATGCGAGCTTTTGGAAACATTCAAATCGACACGGAAACAGAGAATATCTGGGCAGACACACTTTTTTATTATACCAACGATGATATTAGTTTGCTCCGTGGAAGAGTTATTATCAGGCAAGACAGTACAACACTTTTCGGTAAACAAGTCGACTATAATTTTGATACAAAAGTTGCTTATTTCCCTTCGGGAATCCGACTTGAGGATTCTCAGGGTACTTTAACCGCTGAAACAGGTACTTATTTTCAGAATCAAGACAGCGCAATTTTTCGGTTTAAGGTTCAATTAGAGGATTCCACACAATATGCTGAAGGTGATTCACTCTTCATAAACAGAAAGAATAATTATCTGGAGCTGTACAGTAATGTTTTTGTCTCCGATAGTGTGAACGAAGCTGTTTTAACCGGGGAGTATCTAGAAGCCGATTCGACTGGAAGAAGGTACACTCGCGAGAATGCCTATTTGATGAATATTGAAAGTGATTCATCAAGTGTTGATACTACCCATATATTCGCAAATGAAATATTGTTACTTGAACAAGACTCTACCTCAACTATAGAGGGAATTGATAGTGTGAAAGTCTGGACATCAAAATTCTCGTCACTTTCAGATACACTATTTTATGACTCCGATAGTGAGATTTTCACTTTGAGTGGTTCACCTAAAAGCTGGAATAAGCAAACTCAGCTAACAGGCCCGTACATTATTGTTGAATTGGATAGTTCTGAAATCAAAAAACTGAGTTCATATCCATATGCGTTTTCAGTTCAACAAGACACACTCACTATGCGTCTCAATCAATTGAAAGGTGATACTCTGATCGCATATTTTGATTCCGGTGATATTGCCAGAATAGAGCTCTTCCCAAATTCTCAGATTCTGTATCACACCAGAAACGAGGAGGATGAACCTGACGGAGCTATGGAATATACAAGTCCAACGACTACACTTTTCTTTGAAGAAGGTGATTTAATACAGGCTAAAATGGGACAAAATGAGGGATTATTCCTCCCGGAATACACAGATTTGGCTAATCGGACGTTAGACGGTTTCAGTTGGAATCCTGATCTTAGACCGAAAAAACCGAAGTTGATTCCCTCCCCGAGATTTGAGCCAATCCCAAAAGATCGACCGTTTTCACTTCCAAATAGATACGTTCGTTTTATGAACGATTTGGATGAAAAGCCCTAGAAGAAATAATCCTGCATAAAGTAGCAGTACAGCGAAATAATGAGTACAGATAGTGTATTCAGCACAACACCAGATCTCGCCATTTCAGACATCTTTATATGACCACTCGAAAATACAATTGCATTCGGTGGGGTAGAAATTGGGAACATAAATGCACAACTGGCACCAATGGTAAGCGGAATTGCTAATTGGAGTTCATCTAAACCAAAAAACTGTGCAATAACAAACGAAACCGGGATAAATACAGCGACCAGAGCCACGTTACTCATTATTTCTGTTAGAAATAATGCAAATCCGCAAACCACTAAAATAATGATCAGTGGTTCGGCTATGGTGTTCGCGCTGATCCAGTTCCCTAACGCCCCAACTACATTTGTAACCTCCAGACCTTTGGCTAAGGAAATCCCCCCTCCAAATAGCAAAAGAATATCCCACGGTAAGCGTTTTGTATCAGGCCATTCCAGCAATGGTTGATCACGTTTACCTGAAGGAATCATAAACAGAGCGATTGAGGCGGCAATTGCAATTCCAGTATCAGAAATGGAAGAAAGAGCCTCAATTTTGGTGATTTGAGTACGAAAAATCCAGCAAAGTGCAGTTACGAGCATTACAATCATAACTCGTTTCTCTCCTTTCTTAAGACTTCCAAGCTTCTTCAACTCTTCTGAAATTAAGGCTCGAATACCGGGTAGTTCCTTAATTTTTACCGGATAAATGATTTTCGTATTCACAGTGTAAACAATCACAAATAACATTGTGACTAAAGGAAGTGCAAAGAACAACCAATTTGCGAAACTTAAGGGCTCAAGACCACTTTCTTCAACAATACCTGCAAGCACAAGATTTGGCGGCGTTCCAATGATTGTAGCAATCCCGCCAATATTTGCAGCATAGGCGATTCCAAGCATTAATGTTAGGGCGAAATTTTTATAGGATGAAGGATCATCAAACTTATCCTTTAAAAGCATCACCACAGACATCCCAATAGGTAGCATCATTACTGTTGTTGCCGTGTTGCTTATCCACATAGATAGCAAAGAGGTTGCAAGCATTCCTCCTAGAATAATTCTAGATGGTTTCTCGCCAGCCAGAATCATGATATTTAAAGCGATTCTTCGATGTAAATCCCATTTTTCGATAGCCAACCCTAATACAAATCCACCAAAAAATAGATAGATAACCGGGTTCGCATAATTAATTGTTGTCTCACGAAGACTAAGTATGTCAAGAATAGGCAGCAAAACAATAGGCAAAAGAGCTGTAACACCAATTGGGATTGCTGCTGTTACCCACCAGCTTAGCATCCAGAGGGCTACGGCAATCATTTTTACCTGTTCAGACTCATGATCACCGATCAATAAAACAAGTACAAAAAGTAAGGGTCCCGTTAGAAGTTTAATCGCCTGCTGTTGATTCATGTTGCAGTTATTTTAAGAACCTGAAAACATCTGGTTGATTTTTTCCCAGGGTAGCTGAAAGTGATGATAATCGGGCTTTAATTCCCAGTTTCCGCCCCATTCTGTAAATCCGTATTGTGCAAATATTGGCACGATTTCTTCTACCATCCCTGGTTTTTTTACCCCTCTATTTACAAAATTCAATCCCTTTTGCGGATAAACTTTAATAGTCGAAGATTCCTGATCCAACACCATATATGGATTTTGATGTGGGTTGATATCAATTGCAACACCATATGCATGGCTCGACCAGCGTTCGGTATTCATCACTTTACGTCCGTTATAAGCCGATGAGTTGTTTGCCTCCATCGAAGCAATATCATCTCCATTAAAATGATCGATTAATTGAATTTGATGAATTGGAAATCGTTTGTGATATAATTCTTCAAAGATCATTGCGACATTTTCCACAACTTTGGTTGCAACAAGTAATTCACCAATCTGAGAGAAGCCTTCAAAATTTATGTAAGGCACTTTCTGAACGGTTAATTCGGAATAATGTACCGGACATTCATCATTCCAAATATTCCTATCAATTAAAGACTTGATCAGGGAATCATTTAAAGGCATCGCCGATATTAGAAAAATGATTCACATAAAAAAAGCTCATTCCTAATCAGGGAATGAGCTACCAAAGCTACGTAAAAGAACAGAGTGATTAACCTACCCTACTTTGGCTAATCGTCCGTTCTTGATCTAGAATTCTGTAGAAGTATAATAGGCTTACGGGTGAAATAGTCGTCTTTTAGTAATTCGTATTTATCCAAAATTTTTACCTCATTATTCAGTTCACCAGCTGCAACACCATCGGTAAAGGGGGATTCGATGGTTGCTGCAGTGGTTTTTAGAACTGTCCTTCCATTGGATTGGAAATCTGATAAAAAAACAGTTTTAACTTTTGGAGCTTCAAGCTCCTCAGTCATCTGCGAATCTCTTGGCTGAGCTGACGCAGAGGCCATCAAAACAAAAAGGAACATCACTAAAATTGCCGTTTGTTTCAACATCATGGCGGGTTGGTTCTTGATTTTTTATCTACACCAAAACTACGGACGCCCAAAAATCTTAATAATTAAGGGGCGTTAATCTAGAATAGAAGTCATTAATAAATGACTTATGCTTATGGCGAAAATGAAGATTTCTTTAGAAACCAGATGAACCAAAAAAAGCCCATCTATTCGAGATGAGCTTTTCAAATGCTTTGTTTGCAATCTAATCTTTAACTCTATCAAATGTGAGCTGACCACTATTGCCTTGATAGGTGGTACTCATCAAGAGTTGTTCTCTAAGGTAATAGCCCGTATGAAAAATTCGGATATCTCCATACATAATTACAAAGGAAATAGTGTTACCGTTTATAAATCCCTGGCTAATTGGAAAAGTCCCATTTGGTAAAAAAGCTGTTCCGGTTAGGTCATCACCATCAACAAGAAACTGATAAATAACTTCAATATTACCCTCGGGTGAGTGAAGGGTAGCCGACCAGGTTCCTTCAAAGTTTTGAGCACTGCTCGATCCAGGGAGATTAAACCCTATTACGTATGTTAATAAAATTGCCAACGTTTTCATCTCTATACCTATATTTCTTTAGCTTAATAAAGGTAGTAAGTACCTACTATTTAAAATATTAAGGCTAATTAATGTTCGATAGAAATTATTAAGTATTGCCGGGCAAACTAAAAGGATCACATTACATGAATGAGGATTTCCTAAAAGAAGTAGCAGCACAGCTTAGAAAACCAAATGGAGAATTTGGACGAGAAGTTGCTGATAAAATGAATGAAAGTAATCAGCAAATGAACTTGAAAACTATAGAGTTACTCGACATTAAACCTCAGGAAACAATCCTGGAAGTTGGTATGGCAAATGGTGCATACACGCAAACAATCTTAGAAAAGGCTGCATCAGTAAAATATATTGGGATAGATTATTCCTCTGATATGGTTGAGTTGGCGCTTCGAAATAACAACACCCATTTAGAAAATAAAGGAGCAGAATTCTTTCTCGGTGATATTATAAATCTTCCAGTTTCATCCAACTCTGTTGACAAACTCTTTACCGTGAATACCATTTACTTTTGGGGTGATTTAGATAAATCCTTACTTGAAGGTCATCGAGTATTAAAGACTAATGGATTGTTTGCCATTACAATTCGCCCCGAAGGATGTTTGAGAAAATACCCATCTACTAAGTATAATTTTAAACATTTTAGCACTGAGGATATTGAAAACTTATTCATCAAACATGGTTTTGAGATACATACAAGTATTCATGAAATTGAACCAGAGACAGAAGTCCTTGATGAAATGATTACCCCGGAATTTGCCGTGATTGTTGGAAAGAAACTTCATTAAGTTGATTAATCTAATTCGATTGTATACTCTCCAAATATGAAATTTTCAAATGCTCTTCTTCTACTTACAATTAGCCTAATATTGGTTAGTTGCTCTAATCAAAATCAACAAACTGAATCTGGCTGGACTATACTTTTTGATGGAGAAACATTCACCGGATGGAAAATGTATGGAGCTGATTCGGATTCGATCTCACCCAAATGGGAAATCGAAGATGGAATGATAATCGCCTCTCGTGAAGGTGATGGACCTGGAATAAATACTGGGTTTGAAGAATCTTTAATGACCGTTGAACAATTCGATAATTTCGAGTTAGAACTGGAATTTAGAAACAGCGAAGGTGGAAATAGCGGTATAATGTATCACGTAGTTGAAGACTCAACCAGTGCGATGGATTATTTTACGGGGCACGAATACCAGATTTTAGATGATTATCACTTTGCGAATAAGGTTCGAGAATTTCAATACACGGCTTCAGTGTTTGCTCTCTACCCTGCCGGACCAAAAACTTTACATCCTGCCGGAGAATGGAATAAGGTGCGTATTAAAGTGAATGACGGAGATACTGAACATTGGCTAAATAATGAACTTGTACTCGAATATGATCGAAATTCAGTAGAATATGATTCAACCTATCAGGCGAGCCAGTGGATTAACTTTCCAAATTGGGGTAAATCTCAAAGCGGACATATTAGCTTACAGGATCATGGGGATATGATTGCTTTCCGAAATATTCGAATACGAGAGTTATGAAAATTCTTGTATTAGGTGCATCAGGGGGGATTGGACAATGGGTGGTAAAGTTAGCTCATCAACAAGGTTTGAAAATCACCGCTGTTATACGACCAAGCTCAGCTTACAATGCGCCGGATGGGGTTAAATTTATCAGAGGAGAAGTCACCGACTCTGCGTTTATGGATTCTATTTTAGAAGATGATATGACCATCATTTCTTGTATTGGCATTCGAAGAGCAGGTTTAAGTCCATGGGCAAAAATTCAATCTCCCCCAGACCTGGTTGAGACAGTAACTTCGAACATCATCAGTGCAGCTCAATCAAAAAAGAATGTTCGCTTATTTTGGATAAGCGCAGCGGGAGTTGGTAAAAGTCGAGAATACTGCACTCCAATCATCAAAAAAATGATCTCATTTGGAAATATTGGAGTAGCCTATCAAGATTTAGAAAAGGCCGAGAAACTAGTTCAGGAATCGGAGATAGAATCCATCGCGGTCCGTCCGGTTACGTTGATTCCAGGTTCTCCAACTGGAAAGGCCAAACCCACCAATACCTATTCCCTGTTCTCTACCATTCGAAGAAGCGATGTAGCAGAGTGGATTATTCGGAATCTTAATTCCACTGATAGTCAACCGAAATTTATTCAATAAAAAAGGCGAGGAAGCTTTCGCCTCTCGCCCTATTCATAATTGATAATTGAATAATTCTTAATTGAATTACGCTTCTTCCAGCTCCAGGTTTTCCTGAATCACACGTTCCTGAATCTCAAATGGAACAGGAGCATAATGACTGTATTCACGCGTGTAAGTGGCGCTACCTTGTGTCATCGACTTCAACCTAGTTGAATAATGGTCAAGCTCCTCAAGAGGAACATGAGCCTTTATCTGTTGAAGTGCACCTTCAGAGTCCATTCCCTGAATTTGACCACGTCGAGTTCCAAGATCACTCATCACATCGCCCATATAATCTGCGGGGACTGTTACTGTGATTTCATATACAGGTTCGAGTAATTGAGGATTAGCGTCCAGGAATCCATTACGGAAAGCCATTCGAGCGGCAGTTTTGAAAGCGGCTTCGTTCGAATCCACAGAGTGCATTGAACCATCGTAAACAGAAACTCGGATATCTCGAGCCCGGCAACCACTCATTGGACCGTTCTCCATTTTTTCCATAACTCCTTTCACGATTGCAGGCATGAAACGATTATCAATCACGCCACCAACAATGCAATTCTGGAATATTAACTTTCCACCCCATGGCAAATCATGCTCTTCAACCTTACGAACCTTAATATCATCCGGCATTGCTTTGCCTTCCTTATATGGTTCGATCAACAAGTGAACCTCGCCGTATTGGCCTGCACCACCGGATTGTTTTTTGTGCTTGTACTTCACTCGAACATCACTCGTAATAGTTTCTCGATATGGAATTCTTGGGGTATTAAATTCAACATCAAGCTTAAATCGATTGGTTAAAGCATGCTCAATGGTGTTGAGGTGCTCTTCACCCTGCCCATGGATAATAATCTGCTTTAGTTCCTGGCTATGCTCGATGATTGCAGAAGGATCTTCACGATGAATCTGATGCAGGGCATTACCAAGTTTATCCTCATCCCCTTCCTTCTTCAGCTTAACCGCTGTTCGGATAACCGTTGATGGGAAATGTATTGGATCTAACGTTACATCATGGCCTTTTTCATGAAGCGTATCATTCACTTCACTGTCCTTAAGTTTTACTACTGCGCCAATATCCCCAGTTTTGATTTCAGGTATTTCGATTCGTTTATGCCCTTCCGTTAAGTACAAATTACCCAGACGAACAATATTTGAATTGCGGGAATTCTGAAGATCCATCCCGGCTTTAACTTCACCGCCATATACTTTAAAGTAGATCAAATCTCCAACATGCGACTCTGAATGAGTTTTAAATAAAAACATAATTGGTTTGCCGTCGGGATCAAGAACAACATCATCACCATCTACCGTTTTAGGAGGGTTAACTTCAAGCGGATTTGGAGCAACGTCGTCGATGAAGCCCATAATTCGTCCGGTTCCCATATTTCTAGATGCACAAGCGCAGAATACTGGATTGATGTTTCCATTAATCAACGAAAGATTTAACCCATTCTGCATTTGTTCCTCATCGAGTTCACCATGCTCAAAATAAATATCCATCAATGTTTCGTCGTTCTCTGCAATAACTTCAACCAATTCCTGATGGAGCTGTGACGCCCTTTCTTTTTCTGAATCTGGTATAGGAAGTTTGTCTGGCTTTCCACCACCTTCTGGGAATTCATACATCGTCATTCTAAGAACATCTATGATGGCGTGAAAATCGGCACCTTCACTGTACGGGTACTGAACAACGGTTACTTCACGACCGAAATGCTCTTTTGATTCCTCAACCGCTTTCCAGAAATCAGACCGCTCATTATCTAATTTGTTAACTACGAACATGGTTGGGATGTCATACTTCTTCAGATATTTCCAGAGTGCATCAGTTGCTACTTCTACCCCATTCTCTGCATTTAATGTCATTATTGCGGTGTCGGCAACTTTTAATGCTCCAACAACTTCACCGATATAGTCGGAGGTACCGGGGGTATCTATCAAATTTATTTTATGGCCCCGCCAATCAAGGTTCATAAATGAAGAAAACACCGACTTGCCTTTCTCTTTTTCTAAATCATGATAATCTGAAGTGGTGTTTTGGTCTTCAATAGTTCCGCGTCTGTTTATGGCTCCGGACTCAAACAACATAGTCTCGGCTAATGTTGTTTTACCGGAGCCTGAATGGCCCAACAGCACAACATTACGAATGCGGGTAGGATTGTATACTTTCATGGAAACCTCCGATTAAGTTTTAATTGGGATAAGTGATGCATACTCTGATCAATGATTTGGCTAGGCTTTATATTGATTTTGGTTACCTCAAATACTTATCCATTAATAAATGCGCGATACAAACAGCGCTTTGATTTTTCAAGGAACATGCAGAACATTCGTGAAGCGAATGTGAAGAAGTAAACTAAACATCTGACGCTAAGAAGCAACATGAAAAACATCCTCTTAATACAAACAGGTGGAACTATCGCGATGAGCGCAAAAGGCGATGGTGTAGAACTAGATCCCAGTGCATGGTCAAATACTTTAAAGGAGCGTGTACCTCAACTTGGTGAGATTGCTGAAATTCATACATACCCTTTGTTTTTTGAGGACTCTTCCGACCTAAATCACACACATTGGATTAAACTCGCAGAATGTATATATGACAATTATGAAGAGTATGACGGCTTTGTTATTCTTCATGGAACAGATACTATGGCTTTCACTGCTTCCGCTCTTTCATTTGCTCTTAGAAACCTTACGAAGCCAGTAATTTTTACAGGGAGCCAGGTACCATTAGAATCTATTAGAAGTGATGCACGCCGAAACCTGATTAATGCCATTGAAATAGCAACATCAGATATACAAGAAGTTGCAATCTGCTTTAACGATCATGTTTTTAGAGGAAACCGGTCAACTAAACATAGTATTGGAGACTTTGACGCATTCGGAAGCCCTAATCGACCACCTCTTGCCACTATCGGTCTGGAAGTAAAATCAAACTATAAGAAATTTGTATGGAATGATCCGTTCAAAATTGAAGCAGCTTTTTCCAATGAACTGCTAGTGCTAACGGTATTCCCGTCTTTGAATACCAACTATCTCATGAATCTGGATGTCACGAAATTACGAGCCATCATTGTTCGAAGTTTTGGTAGTGGAAATATACCAACAAAAGGAGGTTGCAGTATTTTACCATTCCTGGAGCAGTGCACGCGGGAAGGTGTAATAGTAGCCGTGATATCTCAAGCTGATCATGACTCTGTGAATCTCACTAAATATCCGGCAGGACGAAAAGTGGCGAAAGCCGGTGCAATATCTTGTGGGGATATGACTCTAGAAGCATCCCTAACGAAGATGATGTGGTTACTTGCAAAGCATGAGGATAAAGAAGCAATTGAGGCAGAATTTCAAAAAAACCTTGCCGGTGAACTAACCACCTAAGATTCTGCTGCTTCCAAACTACTTTCTGGAATACGTTTATCCATCATAAAAAACCATAATGGTGGTACTAATGCGATCAATATCATCATCGGATAACCAAATGGTAATTCTGGTGCTTCTTCATGATGATCTAACACCTGGTACTTTTTACTAGCGATGTAGTGATGATCGGAATGGCGGGTTAGCTCATATAATATGATCCGTCCAAATTGATAATTAGCATTCCAGGAATGAACAGGTCGTACTCGTTCATACCGCCCGTTTTCTAGCTTCTTTCGTCTCAGTCCGTAATGCTCTAGATAATTGATGGTTTCTAAAAGTAGAATTCCAACTAACCCGGAAATTGAAACAATTAATAAAACAGTCCATGAGGAGAGGTATAACACAACACCAAGATAAATTATCTGCGCTACAGTAAACTGAAGCATTTGGTTTTTCAAACTCCAGAATGGAATTTTAAACTTTTGAAGTCTTTTTATCTCCAATTTCCAGGCGCTCTTATAACTACCATAAAGGGATTTTATCCAGAACCAGAATAACCACTCTCCTTTTTTGGCACTGGCAGAATCTTCATCCGTAGCTACAAACCGATGATGTCCCTGATTATGTTCGATGAAGAAATGTGTATACAATGCAGGAACTAAGAGAAGTTGACCCAGAATTTGCTCATATCTTGCTTTTCGATGTCCAAGCTCATGAGCGACATTTATTCCACAAGAACCGATTACTATACCTACAGATAGAATGCTACCTATAAGTTGGGATGTATCCATCAATGTGTTATTCAGTTGGTAGATAAAAAACCCAACGATTGTATAAACAACAGGAACATTCAAGTACAACAGCCAATCAAATATGCGTTTTCCGAGTAATTCAGTTCTTTTCTCATCACTAACATTTGAAGTATCAACCGGCCCAATCTGATCAACGATAGGGATAAGCACAAATGAGAAGATTACTGCGCCCCATGCAAGCAGTCCGCCGTACCAAAGTCCTAATGCTGCCAGTACGGGATTTATATAAGCGGCTAAATATTTTAGATCCTTCATTAGACTTCAGCAAACTAGTTTTGTTATTCTGATATAATACATCACAATATTCAATATTTAATGTCCAATATTCATTGCTTGTTGGTTATTGATTAATGTATTCCTATACTAAGAAAAAACAAGGGGTCATGTATTTTATATTCGACTTAGAGACCATACCGGATATTGAATTTATTCGTACAGCATTAAACGATCAAGATTCGGATGAAGAGTTACTTTTAGAAAAAGCGAGCGAAGAATTAGCCCGGAATAAATCGGGTTTCCTTCCCCCGATGTATCATCGAATGGTATCATGGGTTGGATTATGGATCGAAAATACCGGTGGACCGAAGCAGAAGATTGCATGGCATGGTGATGATGAAAAAGCCGGACTTCAAAAGATTTTTGAAACCATTGGCACCTATAAAGATTTTGGATTGATTCATCACAACGGAAAAGGGTTTGATATCCCAGTTCTTACGTATCGCGCCATGAAACATGGCTTACAAATGCCGGTGCGAATGAGTGATTATGATATACGCTATAGATACAGTCGCCATAACATTGATTTGGTTGATGAATTCAGTAATTACGGTGCGAGCTCGTGGCCAAAACTAAAACACCTTGGTCAATTGATTGGAATTCCTTTTAAACAAACGGGTGAAGGAAATCAGGTATATGAAATGTTTAAACGAAACGAATTAAACCTGATTGAGCACTATTGCTACGAAGATGTAATGGCAACCTACATTGTTTGGCTGTATATGCAATTTACAACCGGTCATATACCAGAAGATCAGTTTATTAATTTAAAAGATAGAGCATTAGGCAAACTGGATGAAATCCAGAAATCAGCTAAATGAGATTCATTAGATTATCATTCATCTCATTATTTATAATTCCTGTTTCCATCAACTGTATGACTATTAGCAAGACAAATGAACCTTCATTTGAGCTAATCGATGAAATAAATTTAGTAGACAACCTGCCAGATATTGAGGAACTAAGTTATGCTTTTATTGGACCAAGCAGTTTCGAAAGCTTATTTGCTAGTATTTCCGATACATCAAAAGTTAGGTTACAAAATATAGGTATAGACTATAAATCATTTATCACAACCCTACCATATAATGTGTTTCAACTGGATGTAAACAGTTTACCTATAGAGACTAAATACTCAATAGTAATAGAAGTAAATCCGGTTTTAGCAGATGATTATTCTAACATTGAAGGTGTTTTTCGAATAGAAACTATGAAAGGTCTACAACTAACACTAAGATCGGTTTATGGAACTGATTATTGGTCCTCAATAATTAGATTAAATGAAAACAAAGGCATTCCTGACTATATTTTAGGTTCTGAGATAGCCGAATTCATTATTTCTCGACTAGAGATACACAATATGATTGAATCAAAAAATGAATAAATACTTATATAATTTTTTTAGGTGTCTCATTGTAATTATACAGGCTAAAAAAGCCCTTCCAAGAATTTTAACCGAATTTATTTAAGTAAACATCTTAATTACCTAAAGTTTTTTTGTTGATAATCTTTTACACTTGACGATCTTAACTCATCACTTGTTGGAATATTTATGAAAAAACTCCTTGCAACACTGCTCTTCTCAGTGTTCTTCACACTCACGGCTTTTGCTCAGGAAGCAGAAGCAACCATCAATTCGGGCGATACTGCCTGGATGCTTATAGCGACCGCTTTAGTTATGCTAATGACTCCAGCCGGACTTGCACTTTTTTATGGTGGTTTAACTCAAAACAAACACGTACTGAACACCATTGGTATGAGTTACATGGCATTCTGTACTGGAACAATCGTATGGGTTGCAGTAGCTTATTCGCTGGCCTTTAGCGAAGGTAATGCCTTTATCGGTGGACTTGACAATCTCTTCTTATCAGGAATAGGCGTAAATGATGTTAGCGGCACCATTCCCTCCCTTCTCTTTGTGGTTTTTCAGGGAACGTTTGCAGCTATTGCAGTAGCGATTGTTAGCGGATCTATCATCGAACGTGTTCGATTCTCAACATGGGGACTTTTCTCAGTTCTTTGGGTAATTGCTGTTTATGCACCAATCGCTCATTGGGTTTGGGGTGGCGGATTCCTAAGCGAAAGTGGCGAAATGGACTTTGCTGGTGGAACCGTAATCCATATTAATGCCGGTGTAGCAGGTCTTGTGCTTTCATATCTGGTTGGCAAACGAATGGAACATAGCCTCGAAGAAGTAAGAAAACCCTCTTCAATCAAATTTATGGTTCTTGGATCAGCACTACTTTGGTTTGGCTGGTTTGGCTTTAACGGAGGTAGTCAACTCGCCGCTGATGGAATTGCGGCAAATGCTTTACTCGTTACTAACGTTGCAGCTTGTGCGGGTGCATTGGTATGGTTAACTATTGAGTGGTTCATTGTTAAAAAGCCGACACTAATTGGTATGGCATCAGGTGCCATTTCAGGATTGGTAGGTATTACTCCCGCTTCAGGTTTCGTTGATGTATCGGGTGCATTAGCCATCGGTATTATTTCTGGTATTGTAGGATATTGGGGCGTTGTTCATTTGAAATCTTGGGTAAAACATGATGACACATTAGATGCATTTGGAATCCATGGTTTAGTAGGTATTGCAGGTGCAATTCTAACTGGGGTATTCGCTAATCCAGAAATAAACGGTGGTGCCGGACTACTTTATGGTAACGCAGCTCAGGTTTGGGTTCAAACTAAAGCAGTATTAATTACCATCGCCTATTCTGCGGCTGCAACAGCGATTGTTTATAAAGTTGCTTCATTAGTAACATCAGGCGGTAGAATTGCCGAGGATCTAGAGCTTGAGGGTATGGATATTGGCTATCATGGCGAACAGCATTTAGTGGTTGATGACACTCATGTCGTTGCCTCAGTTAAATTTACTCCCGACGAATAAATATTAATTTTACTGATTTTAAGCCTCCTTCGAGAGGCTTTTTTATTAATAAATAACGTTAGAGAGTTTTAATATTAATTTTCTCTAATGTTTTTAATTGTACTGTCGATAACCTTGTTATCAAGAGGAAAAAAAGAGACGGTACATACAATGTCAAGAGTTTTAGCTATAATCACATTTGCACTAATTTTAATAAACTGTCAGTCTACACCAGTTGGTGAGATTGACGAGAACCGGAAACAAGATGTTCAGGCAAAAGAGAGCAACCAACCTACCAGTTGCCTTACAAATAACGAATCCGAAGAATGCTCTCTCCTTTTACAATCAATAGACTTTAATTTACCGGATCTGAGTTGCGATCCCTATGAAATGGTTGTAGATATTGATACCAACTTTTTTACCCCCGCTGGATTAGGTGATGGATCAACCAGTAGAATTGACTGGGAATTTCTTCCCGCAGGCAATGCAGGATTTTGGGTAACCAATCTTGAACAACCCATTCCGCCAAACACGACGGGTAATATTTCTATGACCGGTTGCTTTAGTTTTGGCGATCAGTCGATTCTAAAGATTACAAGAACTATTACCGATCAACTTGGAAATGTAAGCAATGAACTAGAAATAGAAATTAATGATCCAAGTCCCTCGAAAGTGATTTCTGGAGCAGAATCAGAATTTGAATTTTCGACAAGTGAATTGACTATTCAATAATTAAACAATCCTGTTTGGATCGCTATAGTCTGGAATATCACCCTGATACCCAAAAATTCGCTTCATCCATTTCACGCTTGCTTCGCTCTGGTTCTTAATATACCACTGGTCTGCGGCTCTACGTGCACCTAATCCCCAACTTGGATATGGATGAATGGTATCGGCAATATTTCTAAGCGTAACTCCATTTTTCATCGCGACTGCATATTCTGATATTAATTCACCAGCATGAGCGCCTACAATGGAAGCCCCATAAATTTTTCCCGTTAATTTGCTGGCAAATATCTTTATTAACCCTTCTGTCTCCCCTTCAGTGATTGCTCTATCAATTTTAGAATATGGAAATTTATACACCTCATACTTTTGTCCACTTGCATTGAGCTGTCTTTCTGAAGCACCAATATGTGCTAATTCTGGCTCTGTAAATGTAGCCCATGGCACATGCTTTTGATCAATAGTCATTGGAATTTTAAGTAACGCTTTTGTTACGGCAACTTTGCTCATATGCTCACTCATATGTGTAAATTGATATCGACCGGTAACATCTCCCATTGCATAAATATGATTCACATTGGTTTTGCATGAGTTATCAACCTGAATCCCTTTCTTGTTCGTTTTAACTCCGGCAGCTTCTAAGTTGAGCGATTTAAAGTTCGCTTTTCGGCCAGTGGCAACAAGTATATGTGAACCGGAGATTACTTCTTCATTGCCTTCTTTTTCTATTACAATCTCTATTCCTTCATTACCTTTTTGAACTTTCTTTGTTGAAGCACCAAGTATAAATTTAACGCCTTGTTTTTCTAATACTCCCTTTAAAATCTCCACCAATTCAGGATCATCGTTTTGCATAATTCGATCTCCCATATCAATCACAGTAACTTTTGCGCCAAGATTCACAAACGCCTGACTCATCTCAATTCCAATTGGTCCTCCACCAACAATCAAAAGATGCTTAGGTAAATCTGTGATTTCGAACAGGGATTCGTTAGTCAGATAGTCAACGTTGTTTAATCCAGGAATAGGGGGAACAAATGCTTTAGCGCCAGTAGCAATAAATATGTGCCCTGCAGATACGGTTCTTGTTCCACCCTCTGCTAATTCAATCTCTAAAGTGTGTGAATCTTTAAAAGCCGCTTTCCCAAAAACCACCTCAATGCCCATTTCTTCATAGATTTCCGGCCGATCTGCATCTTCATATACCTCATCACGAATCTCATGAACGTGCTGTATCACTTTTTTAAAATTTATGTCAGGCTCACTATCAAGCAGACCAAATTTGCTGGCATTTCTAATTTGATGAGCCAGTTTTCCAGCTTTAAGAATTACTTTTGAAGGTACACACCCTGTCCAGGTACAATCACCACCAAGACGATCTGATTCTATCATCATGGTTTTGGCACCAACATTTGCGGCTATTCCGGATGCAGTAAGTCCTGCTGCACCTCCGCCAATAACAATTGCGTCAAATTCAAATTTTGACATAAAAAAATCTCCGGTCTTGGTTAAGCGAAGTCAAAGATATACTTCGCTATAATGCAACCAAAACCGGAGACTAAAGGTTTACAAAAATGTTACTAATTAACTTCTTGTAGTTTTCTGTTCTTAATTACTGACTGAGCTATCGCTAAATGTGCAATTGGAACTCTATATGGGGAACAACTAACGTAATTCATGCCCAATTTATGGCAGAAATCGATACTAGCAGGATCACCACCGTGCTCACCACAAATACCTACTTTTAGGTTTTCGTTTGCAGCATGGCCTAGTTCAGTTCCCATGTGAATTAACTGGCCTACCCCATCAATATCCAATGTTTGGAATGGATCGTCTTTTAGGATGCCTTCTTCCAAATACAGAGGGATAAATTTTGCCGCATCATCTCGGCTATAGCCTAGAGCCATTTGAGTTAAATCATTAGTTCCAAATGAGAAGAATTCGGCTTCTTTCGCAATTTGATTAGCTACAAGTGCCGCTCTTGGAACTTCTATCATTGTACCAATTTTAAACTCGATACGGTCATTAAATTCACCAAATACTTGTTCTGCAGTTTGTTCAATTATTGCTCTTTGATTGACGAATTCTCGAACTGTACCTACAAGAGGAACCATGATTTCCGGTATTGCAGTAATGCCTTCCCATTTTAATTCAATAGCTGCTTCAATTATAGCTCGGGTTTGCATTTCAGTAATTTCAGGGTGTGTAATTCCTAACCTGCAACCACGGTGACCTAACATTGGATTGAATTCTTTAAGTGCAGTCACTTTTCGTTTCAGCACCTCGGCACTTACACCGAGATCATCTGCAACTTGTTTAATTTCACTCTTTGTTTGAGGCAAGAACTCGTGCAATGGTGGATCCAATAAACGAACTGTTACTGGTAGCCCATTCATCTCTTTGAATATCCCTTTAAAATCTTCTTTTTGATATGGAAGAAGTTTATTCAGGGCGCGAGATCGTTCTTCGGTCGTTTCTGCTACGATCATTTTACGCATAGCAACTACGCGATCGTCTTTAAAAAACATATGCTCTGTTCTCGCAAGTCCGATACCTCTTGCACCAAGATTTCTGGCAAGTGAAGCATCTTCTGGAGTTTCTGCATTTGCTCGAACTTCCATGCTTTCAAAACTTGCAACCCATCGCATAAAGGTTTCATACTCTTCGCTTAATACAGGTGGATGCATTTCGCGCTGTCCAAGCATGATTATACCACGAGTACCATCAATAGAAATCCAGTCGCCTTCGTTTACAGTAACTTCACCATTTGTGAAAGACTTATTTTTGTAGTTAATCACAATATCGCTGCATCCTGCTACGCATGGTTTGCCCCAACCTCGAGCTACTACAGCCGCGTGAGAAGTCATACCCCCGCGAGAGGTAAGGATACCTTCTGCAGAAGACATACCACCAACATCTTCCGGACTTGTTTCAATACGAACAAGTATTACCATTTCGCCATTTTCAGCGGCCTTTTCAGCTTTTTTACTAGAGAAAACTACTCGACCTACTGCGGCTCCAGGGGATGCAGGCAATCCTTTACCAAGTACATCTTTTTCGATAAAAGAGTCTGTACTAAATTGTGGGTGTAACAACTGCTCGATATGCTCAGGATCTACTAGTCCGCTAATTGCGTCTTCTTTAGTAATAATATTTTGATTTACTAAATCTACGGCAATTTTAACAGCCGCTGTACCTGTTCGTTTACCATTTCTGGTTTGAAGGATATACAACTTACCTTCCTGAATGGTAAACTCAATATCCTGCATGTTTTTATAATGAGACTCTAGCTTGCTGGTATATCTGAAAAGCTCATCATAAACCTCAGGCATTTCTTTCTTCATTTTACTGATTGGAAGTGGTGTTCGAATACCGGCAACAACATCTTCGCCTTGTGCATTTATCAGGAATTCTCCATAAAGTTCATTATCACCTGTGGATGGGTTTCGGGTAAAACAAACGCCTGTAGCACTACTTTCACCCATATTACCGTAAACCATAGCCTGTACATTAACGCCAGTACCAATAAGACCACTTATATGGCTGATTTCTCTATACTTTATCGCACGACTACTATTCCATGATGAGAATACAGAGTTTATTGCAAACTTAAGTTGTTCCACTGGGTCTTCTGGGAACATATGCCCAGTATGCTTTCTGTAAATCGCTTTATAACGATCTGTTAATATTTTTAATTCTTCAGCAGACAGATCGATGTCGTCTGTCACCATTACTTCTTTTTTAAGGTGATCTATTGCTTCTTCGAAATGCTCGTGTGCAACACCCATTACAACATCACCGAACATATCAATGAATCTACGGTAACTATCGTAAACAAAACGCTCGTTGCCTGTTTTCTTTATCAAGGCATCGACGACGGTATCATTTATCCCTAGATTTAGAATGGTATCCATCATTCCGGGCATAGAAACGGCTGCCCCAGATCGAACAGAAATTAAAAGCGGGTTAACAGGATCACCAAATTTAGTACCTGTTTCTCTTTCAATATGGCTGATTCCTTCAAGAACCTGATCATATAGTGCTTCAGGCCACACCATCGAATTTTCAATTGTGTATGCACATGCTTCGGTAGAAATGGTAAATCCCGGAGGTACAGGAATTCCAATGTTACACATTTCAGCGAGGTTAGCGCCTTTGCCCCCTATCAATTCTCGCATGGTTCTATTTCCGTCGGTTACATTTCCAAAACGGTATACATAATTATCAACTGCCATGATCTTCCTCAATTAATTTGATTGTTATTTCAATGAGCATGAGAAGCCGGCGCATTTGGCGTCTGCTTTTAAAAAACTCTGTTAAGTATCACCAAACGTTATGAAGATATTATGTAGATGAGGGACAGGGAGTTATTCTACAGATTGAGATATTCTTTTTTTTACGGTTTGAATAGCCTGAAAACCGCCATAAAACAACAGAAAGGCAATAATTGCATAAACCCACCAAGCTACATTTTTTCCAAAAATTGAGATGTAAGATGCGGGAAGAATAAAGAAAAACATGGTACTAACTATTGGGAAAGTAATTGGGCGCTTTCTTCGAAAATTCCTGGCAATCCATCCCATTGAGGCAACATAAGGTGGAATGGATCCTACATATAAAATTCCAAATACAATAGGATCTACATTATGTTCGGCTCCTAAATCTTTAATGTAAATCCATACTGCCTCTAAGAATTCAGTCATCTTCTAAATTTTCTGTTTCTTTAATTCTTCCTTTAACTTTATTGACCGTTGAATACGCACCAACTATTACCATCACTATCACAACGGCATACACCCAGATTGGTACATTTCGCCCTGCTATTATGAGATAAAGATAAGCAGAAATAAAAAAGAAGGTTGCTGTAAGGGCCGGCAAAATAATTGACTTTTTCTTTCGGTAATTACGAACCAACCATCCAATCGAAATGGTAAAGAATGGAATTGCCCCAACATAAATACTTCCAAAAATAATGGGGTTTACTCCATAATTTTCACCCAGCCCAAAAAACCAGATTTTAACCGTTTCAAACAATTCAGCCATAATAATTTCGTTCTATCGCTTTCAATAATATTTACAATATTGAATCAACTAAAATGAGTATTATTTTGTTGATTCTGAGCAAGATTAATAATCTCTTGAAAAAAGGCATCACAAAAATATCATATCTACTTTGGGTTCTGGCTATTGGAGGCTTTATCAGCTCTACCATGCACTACCATAGTGAGAGTCTGCATTGCTTAGAACATGGCCATGAAGCACATTACACCGAGAATGACAATGTTTGTCCGGTATGCGTTATTCAGCATGTTCAATCGAGTATGTCTTCAACCTTCATTGAAGCTCCTGCCGTTCAAGAGGATACGATTTTATCATTTTATAATTTCTTATTTCAAACACATCCAACTTCGTTCAAGCCAGAACGGGCCCCACCTTTATTGACTTAATTCCCCCCACCCTGTTGCATGACGCAACAACTTTTATAAATCACATCAATTAAACAATTATTCATTAAGTCATGAAGAAATCAACTTTCATTCACAACCTATTTCTATTGTCAATATTAGGCATGTTTACATTTTCAGCTTGTACAAATTCAACATCTTCTAGTGAAGAAGAACATGAAGATGCAGAAGGTTTTTATCTTAGAAGCAGTGGTTCAAACATTGTAACCCAAAACCCTGACGAAGATCTTACTGGCGGAATCACGGTTCAAGCAGGAACAGAAACAGCTGCTATTGAGATATTTTTTATCGATCATGATGGTGAAGCTTTCCAACCTGAAGATGATGAAGATACATTAGGATATGTATTTATTACTGACGGAATTGCTAATCCAGGAAGTGCCGAATTTGAGCAGCATGAAGAAGATGGTAAATGGGAATTCCATATCCATGGGGAAACTGCTGGGATGGTTTATTTAAGATTAATGCTTATGCATGATGACCATTCTGATTTTGATTCTCAATTAATTCCTATTACCGTTACAGAAGCACCTTAAGCTCGTAAATTGGTTAAACTACTTAGTATTTTATTGCTTTTCCTCGGGCACACGATGCCTGAGGAAAGCAATTCTATTTCCGGTTATGTAATTGATTCTGAATCAGGAGATCCCATTCCATTTGTTTATCTCCATGTAGAAGAACTAAATCGCTCAACAACTTCTGATGCGACCGGATATTTTCGTATCCAAAATCTTCCAGCTGGCGAACTTCATATCGCTGCTCATAGGTTGGGATATAAAACTGTTCATATAAATGTCATTTTAGATGAAGACGAAGTACATAGGGAAATCGAAATTTCTCTAACTCCCACCCTCTTAAGTTCACAATCGATTGAAGTAACAGCTGAAGAAATTCACAGTGGCTCGCATTTAACTCACGTCTCACAAAAATTATTTGGCGACGATCTTCGACAACAAATGGGGGCTACATTAGCACAAACTTTATCTAATGTACCCGGTATTAGTCAGCGAACTATGGGGGTTGCAACCGGAAGACCTATAATACGTGGTCTTGGAGACGAGAGACTATCCATTTTAGAAGATGGAATTAATAGTGGTGATATATCTGACCAGTCGTCTGATCATGCTGTTACCATTGAATCATCAGCTACCCAGGAAATCGAAATTGCTCGTGGACCAGCGGCACTAGCTTACGGAGCTAATGCAGTTGGCGGAATCATTAATGTGGTTAGCAGCAAAATCAGTACAAACGTGCCACAAAGAATAAGTGGTACTGTTTCAATCAGTGGTGAATCTGTTAATACAGGCGGCTCATCCTCACTTTCCCTTAGTGTACCGGTTAATACATTTGTTATAAATGCGAATCTGAATGGAAGAACATCACTTGATACAAATACTCCATTAGGTAAAATCGAAAACACGTATACAAATACATATTCTACCTCTGTTGGATTAAGTTATATACAGAATTGGGGATACATAGGCTCATCGTTTTCCTATTATGATAGTGAATATGGAATCCCACCTGATCCAGCGGGTCATCCAGATGGTGTTGATATCGACATGCAGAAATTCCAGTATGTTTTTAAAACTGAATATGTATTCAAGAACTCAAGTTTTAAAGTTTGGGAGACTGATTTTTCCATTAATAACTATAATCACATTGAGTTTGAATCAAATGGAGTAATTGGCACTGAGTTTGGACTTGTAACTACTAATTTACGCTCATTTCTAACCCATGGTGAACTAGGTATTCTAGAAAAAGGTAATTTCGGAATTTCCCTTGAAATTGAAGATTACGCGGTATTTGGTGCGGCCACACCAAACTCAAATAGTTATAGTTTTGGGGCATTCATTGTTCAGGAAAAAGATGTTGAAAAGCTACACCTAGAAGCAGGCTTACGTTTTGATTATGTGATTAATTCTCCTGAAACTGACGATCCAACTTCTAGAATTGGTAATATTCGATCCAGAACTTTCCCTGCTTTATCTTCATCACTTTCTGCCATTTACCCAATTGGTAACAATATTCAGGCAGGTGCAACTCTGTTACATTCGTTTAGAGCACCTTCGTTAGAAGAACTTTTTTCAGAAGGCCCACATTTGGCATCGTATAGCTTCGAAATTGGTAATCCTAATCTTGATGCTGAAAGAGGTCTGGCAAAGGAATTATTTCTTACATACAACAACAAAAATACAGTAGTTGAAGCTGCGGTATATCATAATAGCTTCTCCAATTATTTATATGCACAAGATACCGGTAGAAGAAATGTCAGATTTCCTGATTTGAACGATTTTCAATTTGTAGGAGTAAAAGCGCAACTTTATGGGTTTGAATTATCCGCAGAACAACAGTTGTTCAATAATCTATTATATAAAGGATCGATAGCATATACCATCGGTAGGCAAAACGAATCAACCGTAAGTTCGAATCAGATTCCTCTTCCTCTAATACCTCCATTGTCTATCAAATCCTCTATAAAGTACACGGTTAATAATTTCGATTTAGGAACTCGTGTAACAATAAATACTGCTCAAAATGAACTTGGTGTTTTTGAGACAAAAACTGATGGTTTTACATTGATCGACGGATTTGCATCATACCGATTGTTCAGTGGAAAGCTGATGCATACTTTTTCCTTTAATCTCACAAATCTTTTAGATGCAACCTATCGTAATCATCTCTCCAGAATTAAAGATTTGAATCCCGAGGCTGGTCGTAACTTTAGTTTACTTTACCGCCTTTATTTCTAATTATAAAAAAAGCCACGGTTCTTCAGGCCGCGGCTTTAGCTTTAGGTTTCAGCTTAAGGAGTGACTAGTTGACTAACTGTAGGTAATACAGTAGCCTCTTGACAGGTTGAAGAGTAACTGCAACACTCATTGTTACAACTGTTTCAAAAAAAAATTCAAAATTTTTTCAAAAGGTATTCTAGAGGTATATTTAGCCTGATTTTTTAAAAAACATCTACCGCTAAATTTTTGATTTATCAAAGCTATTTAAACACTCCAATTGGATTTCTTCGCATATTATCAAACGGAGATGCTATCGTAGAAATTAAGTTTCAAGATACTGATGGGCCTGAAGATCCAGATGTACACACTGAATCTGCGAGAACACAATTACGAGAATACTTTGAAGGAAAAAGGGGTGTTTTTCAACTCGCGTTACAGCCGGATGGAACCGAATTTGAGCATCAGGTTTGGGAAGTATTAAAGAAAATCCCAAAAGGTGTGACTACCAACTATGGATCTGTTGCGTCAAAATTGGGTGATAAAAAAATGGCTCAGGCTGTTGGATCGGCCAACGGAAAAAACCCAATTGCAATCGTAATTCCTTGTCACCGAGTAATCGGAGCTAACAATAATCTTACTGGTTATGCTGGTGGTATGCATCGAAAAGAATGGTTATTGAAGCATGAAGGAGCCCTCCTACTATAACCATCTTTTACCGCTCTTTTTAATTAAGATTTAATACATTCTGCTGCATTAAAAACCCAGGATATGAAAAAACTCATTGCTCTTCTCTCACTTCTATTAATTCCAACTATTTCGTCCGCTCAGATGCCGGATGCCCCCCCACGCTCAGATGGTGAAGGTCCTTTTGATCGACTAATAATTCGTGGCGTTCATATGATTGATGGAACAGGATCTCCTGCTACTGGCCCTGTTGATATCGTTGTTGAAGGAAATAAAATTGCAAGAATTCAAACGGTTGGATACCCAGGACTACCAATTAACGAAGATCGCCGCCCTCAAGCGGATGAAAATACGAGAGAAATTGATGCATCTGGAATGTACTTATTACCGGGATTCATAGATATGCATGCTCATACAGGGGGAAATGCACAGGGTACAACCCCCGAGTACGTATATAAACTCTGGCTCGCACATGGTATTACAACGATTCGTGAACCCGGTTCATTTTTGGGAATGGATTGGAATATCCGCCATAGAGAAATGAGTGAGAGAAATGAAATAACTGCACCCAGGGTATCTGCTTGGATCGGATTTGGTCAGGGTGCGGAAGAAGAAATAATCACCGCTCAGCAAGCACGCGATTGGGTTAAAATGATTGATGACAAAGATGCTGACGGAATCAAATTTTTTGGAGCATCACCCGAAGTTTATGAAGCAGCCATTGATGAGGCTAATAAACGTGGACTCGGTACTATGACGCATCATGCACAAACCCGAGTGGTTTATAATAATGTACTACAATCTGCTCGATATGGACTTACTAGTATGACACACTGGTATGGTTTACCGGAGGCACTTTTTGATGATAAAGTAATTCAGAATTATCCTCTTGATTACAATTACAATAACGAGCAACATCGCTTTGAAGAAGCTGGCCGTTTATGGGCACAAGCTGCAAAACCAGGTTCGGAAAAATGGAATGCAGTTATGGATGAACTTCTTGAATTAGATTTTACGCTAAATCCAACCTTTACTATTTATGAAGCAAGTCGCGATTTGATGGCTCAACGAAGAGCAGAGTGGCATGAAAAATATACTCTCCCCTCACTTTGGAGATTTTATGCACCAAGCCGCATCTCACACGGATCTTACTGGCTAGATTGGGGCACAGAACAAGAAATTGCCTGGAAAGAAAACTATCGTTTGTGGATGCAATTTGTGAATGAATATAAAAATCGAGGAGGTAGAGTAACACTTGGATCAGATGCAGGGTACATTTATAAACTTTATGGATTTGCCTACATCCAGGAAATGGAATTATTTAGAGAGGCCGGTTTCCATCCGCTTGAGATTTTCCAGTCAGCATCATTAAAAGCAGCTGAAGTTCTTGGTCGCGACCATGAACTTGGAACCATCGAAGTTGGGAAATTGGCAGATATGGTAATAGTTGATGCTAATCCAATGGCCAACCTGAAAGTGTTGTATGGCACAGGCGCTATTATAGTCGATAAGGATAATAATGTTCAACGCCATGGTGGTATTGTATACACAATAAAAGATGGGATAGTATTTGATGCAAAACAGCTTCTTAAAGATGTTGAACAAATGGTTATTGAAGCGAAACAAAATGAAAATTTTGAGATTACACAGCCAGGATTAGACTATTAATTTCTTAAGTTTGATGACAAGAGACATCAATCATCTATCAGAATAAAAAACTAAAAGAACACACTATTTATCATGAAAAAGCTAATAATGGGGGTATTTATTGCCATATTAGGTTCACAGGCTTACGCTCAAAATACAATCTCTTTGGGAGCAAATATTTTAGGACCTGCTATTTCGAGTCAATATCAGCTTTCAGAGCGCGCAGTTATCCGAGTTGATTTGGGATTCATCGTATCTGATAATTCCTCTTTAAGTCTAAATCCCCAATTATTATTTCATAAAGGGAATAATTCTTACGCAATCGACGAAGTGGGAATGATTATGCCCTATCATGGACCCGGATTACTTATTGGGTTAAATGACGGCACAAATGTGTATGCTGCTGAATTTGTCTGGGGATTTGAGCTGGATCTCTATGAATTTCCAATAGAAGTATTTATAGATGCTGGTCCATCGTATTCATTTGGAAGCGATTTAAATGCACTTTCTTTAACATCTTCTTTTGGCGTTCGTTATAAGTTTTAGCCTATTTTTAAAGGATGAAATGGCACGCCCGCAGAGATTCTAGAAAATTACACCGGATTGGAGCAATAATCATTGCTGTACCCTTTTTGGTTGTATTAATCACAGGATTATTACTACAGGTTAAAAAGGATGTGACCTGGGTTCAACCTGCTTCACAGGAAGGTATATCAACAATTCCCAGTATCACTTTCCAACAAATTCTTGAGGCTTCAAAAACAATACCTGAAGCTCAAATATCGAGTTGGGATGATATCGATAGGCTTGATGTTCGCCCAGATAAAGGTATGGTAAAAGTACGGGCAAATAATCACTGGGAAATCCAAATAGATACTCACAACGGGGATATACTTCAGGTAGAATACCGACGGTCGGATATAATCGAAGCTATGCATGATGGCTCTTGGTTTGCAGATGCAGCCAAGTACTGGATTTTCCTTCCAACGGGTATTATTGTTCTGGTTTTATGGGTAACAGGTATTTATATGTACTTCATCCCGGCATTGAATAAAAGAAGGAATACAAAACGACTGGCCCGAATAAAAATAGATTCCATAAAAGAAGAAAACCCTCTTTAGAATTTTAAAATCTTATCAATATGCTGGCATTACAGACAATAATTGGTGTATTTTCGCAAAAAATAATCTGATGAAAAAATTACTCCTCTTCATACTTGTTTTGCTTTCACCAACAGTTTTGAAAGCTCAAATTGAAATCGCAGAGTTTAACATTCCTTCCTTCGAGGCTTTTTTTAATACGGAAAATCAAATGTATTGGGATGAAATTGGCGCTTTTGCAGTTCGTTCGCAGCAAACATTTATTCCAAACTTCCCATCAATGATCAATAATCGTAACGATCAGCCAACCATCGAGTTGGTATATAAGGGAAATCTTAATTCCGATAGAATTCGTACCAGATTAACAAACCAGTTTGTTCGCCAATTTGGACAACCTGTAGCCATACAGCCACCGGCGGGGTATCAATTAACAAATACAGGATGGATCATTGAAGAAACAAATGGTGAATACCTGATCGCTTTTCCGAGAAACCCTGATGAGGGTAAGTTGATAATCCTTCAAATAGTAGAATAACTCTTAGTTTTTTCAGTTTATTAAAAGTAAAAAAAGCCTATCAAGAATGGTCTTTTTTTGTTGCTAAAGAATTTATTCTGTTTCTTCCGTGGTTATGACAACATTGAGAAAAACTTGTCTCGAGGTTTAATCTCAATCATCCCAAAATGACTTATTAGATCAACATTTTATGTTCAAAATTATGCGATTTATGATGAGAACAGCCTCCCTTCAAATAGTATTAATAATTACGTTTTTCGTTTTAGTTAATGATACGGTAATAGCTCAATCTGTAAATGTTGGACAGGGCAGCTATAGTACTACAACACCTACCGGCCGAAATGAACCTCAAACTCAATCTGGGCAACCTGCAATTCCTCGTATCTCTTCTGAATTCGACCAACTTGTTAATACAAATGATTTCTGGAGCAATCTGATTTTTCCTTATCGTGAAAACAATCATTTAAATGACGTCCCATCTCATCCAATAACCATTAAGTCTAACGAAAACGGATTTAATATTGGATATATGAATACCTATTCCAATGTATCTGACTACTTTTATTACTATGCAACAAATAATATAGAAGTTGGCATTGCAGGATTGACAGCTAGCAGAACATCTACGGAATCTTATGGGGATTGGACTTTTTCAGCAAGACTTGAGTATGATAATGCATCTCTAATTGCTACAACAGGCCATGGTTTGCCATATACGTATTTTGATGTTGAGGGCGGAAATGTTCAGATTTCTTCAGATTCAACATTTAATATTTGGCATAACATTGATGAGGTTGTGGGGCTTTCTATCGATGGCGTTCACTACGGTTTATTTGCTCCAACAGGTTCCACCTGGTCAGGATCAGAAACACTTACTTCTGCACTGAATAATAAGGGATTTCTATCCATAGCAATTCTTCCAGATACTACTAGTTCTACTCTCGAGTATTTTAGGACTCATGCTTATGCACAAGTAATAAATAGCGAAGTATCATGGGATTATGATGAATTTAGTTCAGATGTAAGAACAACCTTCAATTATGAAACAGTACTAAGAGATTCATCTGATGGTAACAGCAATCAAACGCTATCTGCTCTTTATCGCCATCAATGGTTAAATACAAATAGTCCGCTTACAAGCTATTCATATGCATCCCCTCGCGGTGAAATGAAATTGTTACAAGGAAATACCTTCTCTACAACTTCAAGATTCTCTGGAATACTACCATCACTACCCGATTTAGGTGCATACGATCGCATTCAATTGTTAGAGTATGTGCAAGAAATTGCGGAACTCGAAATTACCGCTTTAGACACGTACAATAGTGGAAAGCAACTGGGCGTTGCGGGTGAGTTGGTTTACATTGCCGATCAATTGGGAGCGATTTCCGAACGAGATTACTTCTTATCAGAATTAAAACGAGTTCTGGAAGATTGGTTCACCGTGGGTGGTGAAAGGGAGTTTACCTACAACAACACCTGGCATACAGTAATTGGATATCCTGCTAGCTTTGGGTCGGAAAGGCAAATCAACGATCACCATTTCCATTACGGATATTTGATTAAAGCAGCTGCAGTAGTTGCTCAGTACGACAGTACCTGGGCTTCTCAGGATAATTGGGGTGGAATGGTAAATCTACTCATTCGAGACGCCAATAATTGGGATCGTGATGACACAATGCTCCCCTACTTACGAAATTTTGATCCATATGCGGGACATGGTTGGGCTTCAGGCTCAGGTGATTATGATTTTGACGGTATTAAACCAGGTAATAATCAAGAATCCAGTTCTGAATCAATGAATTTTGCCACAGGCACAATTCTATGGGGTGAAATTACAGGTCAGAATGATATCAGGGATTTGGGGATATTTTTATATGCCAACGAAAACGAAGCCATAGACCAATACTGGTTTGATGTGGATAATGAATCTTTCCCATCGGATTTTGAACTTATAACAGTAGGAAGAGTATTTGGTGATGGAGGTGATTACGGTACATGGTTTGGCTTTGAACCAGAATTCATTCATGGAATTAATTTCTTACCTATAAATGCAGGTTCTTTCTATCTGGCAAAGAATCCGGAGTACATTATTGATAATTATAATTTTGCTGTTAATAAGCGTGGTGGCGACTTAATCTTTTGGGATGATGTATTCTGGCAATATTTATCAATGTCTGACGCCGATCTTGCACTCTCCTACTATAATGCAGAACCCGACTATCAACAGTTTGATGGTGAATCGAAAGCGCATACCATGCATTGGTTATACAATATGCAGGAAATGGGACACTATAACACCGAAGTTACAGCAGATATCCCTACTTATGCCGTATTTGTAAATGCTGATAATGACACTACCTACAACGCCTACAACGCTGGTTCCACCGAGAGACTTGTCACATTTTCTGATGGTTTTAGCATGAGTATTCCTGCAAACACAATGCTTACGCATCAAACCGCAGAAATGGAAGAAACTATCCCAGCTGCACCTGAACCAACTCAGGAATCTGATAAAGTTATATCCATTTTCAGCGACAGTTATTCAAGTTTTGTCGAATCAAATTTCAATCCTCAGGAAGGACAAAATACGATTGTATCTCTTGAGGTAATTAATGGAAATAATACGTTGAAATATGATTCCCTGGACTTCCAGAGTATTGTATTGGAAAATGCAATTAATGTTGCTTCCAGAGATACGTTCCATATTGATTTCTATACAAGTGATGCTACAATTTTTCAACTAACCTTGATAGGCAGTAATCTATCGGAATCAACTTATCATTTTAACATCACTACTGATGCCTGGCAAAGTATTGAAATACCACTAGCATCTTTATCAGACTCTCTTGATTTAAATAACCTATCAAAATTCTTCTTCACTGGAAATGGAACAGTATATATTGACAATATCTTTTTTAGTGGAGAAACAGTGGTTGAAATTGGACCAACGGTAGGAGCTCCAATACCCCTTCTCGATTCTGAAGATGTCATCTCTGTGTTTAGTGATTCTTATGATAATCTACCGAATACAGATTTCAACCCGAATTGGAATCAAGAGACCGAGGTTTCTTTTGTTGATATTGATGGCAATAACACCCTGAAATATTCAAATCTAAATTATCAGGGAACCCAACTGGCAGAACCCATTGATGTAACTGAAATGGAATGGATTCGCTTTGATTATTGGACAAATAACTCAACTTTTTTACAACTTTCTTTGATTAGTCCAGGTCCAGCTGAAACTGCTGCTGATATTAATGTAGCACTTAATAAGTGGCAAACTGTGGAGATTCCATTAGCTGAGTATACTCCTGAAGTGGACCTTTCCGAAATAATTCAGTTGAAATTCGATGGAGATGGAACTGTATTTCTAGATAATATTTACTTCGCGAAACCACCTGATTTAACTGCCGCTCCCAAGCCAGTTCATGATTCAACAAAAGTAGTTTCCTTGTTCAGTAACAACTATGATAATATTGTGGTTGATACCTGGTCAGCACCATGGGATCAAGCTGATTTCGAAGAAGTAGAGATTATGGGAAATGACGCCCTTTTCTATTCCGATGTAAATTTTGTTGGTATCGAATTTTGGAAAAAAGACCAGGTGGATGGGACAAATCTAACACATCTTCATTTTGATATGTGGACCCCAGATCCCGTTGATAGTACCACCCATTTCCGGGTTAAACTTGTCGATTTTGGCGCAAATGGTGCGTTTTCTGGCGGTGATGATGTAGAAGATGAACTACAGTTTGATGTTACGAATACACCAGGTTTTACAAGTAAACAATGGATAAGATTTGATATTCCAATATCAGATTTCGAGAAAATGACCACGAAAGCACATCTATCTCAACTTCTGTTTGTCTCCAGAGCAGGAATAGATAATTTCTACATAGATAATTTGTACTTCTATATTGGGGATGCAACAAATTCTGAGGATAAGAATGATTTGGATTTACCCAATGAAATCCGACTTCAACAAAATTACCCAAACCCATTTAACCCATCAACTAACATTGAATTTAGTGTACCTAACACTTCTGATGTTAGATTACTGATATACAATTCAATAGGTCAGCTAGTTAACACAATTATTGATTCCAGACTGTCACCAGGTACCTACACTGTACAATGGGATGCGGCAAGTGTTGCTTCAGGAGTCTACTATTATCAACTGCAAGCCGGTGATGTAGTTACTACCAAACAAATGCTGCTCATTAAATAATCAATAGTTAACGGTAAAAACATGAATAAATGGGAATAC
Source organism: Balneolaceae bacterium (assembly GCA_965229525.1). Classification (GTDB taxonomy): domain Bacteria; phylum Bacteroidota; class Rhodothermia; order Balneolales; family Balneolaceae; genus HXMU1420-13. The sequence continues at coordinate 3,015,147 of OZ245886.1, read as the reverse complement.
CTTATTCTAGATTCCAGAGAATTGCCTGGAGGAGGTAAATTCAAAGGCAAAGAGAAGGATATTATTGACATGTATTTTGCAAAAATTGGAAGAGAGGGTTGGGAAATTGTAACTATTGATTTTCGTGAAGTTCAACGAGGGTATGAATTTGTAGGCTTAGCTAAACGAATGATAACAAAAGAGTAAACATTGTAGGTCATTCATATAGTTATATACTATGTTCTGTTATCTTGCTGTTTAGAACTATTATCTCTTAATTCGTTAAAAACAACATCGATGAAAGCCACACTATTATTGTTAATTCTATTCGTATTTAGTGTCACAGATGCGGAACGGATAGACTCGGAATCAACTTCCGTCGTATCGGAAAGTGAACAAACCGGCAGTATTGAAGGAACGGTAGAATTAGCCACCCGTTCTCGTGGTCAGCGACCGGGAGGAGGATTATATGGCCGCCCTACCAGATCTGTTCAATCAAGTGCCTCATCAGATTCTGTTTTAGTAATTCTAAGCAATATGGATTCACAATCTTCTACCAATGAACTAATTGTGTTTCTAAATCAAAAAGACAGAAAGTTTGTGCCCAATATTTTGCCTGTTAGTAAGGATCAAACGGTTCGAATTCTAAATTCAGATCCAGTCTATCATAATGTATTCAGTCTTACCAGTCCCCATAAATTTGATGTAGGACGAAGACCAAAAGGAGAACATTACGATGTTACTTTCGATAAACCAGGAATGGTGGATGTATTTTGTGACATTCATTCGAATATGCAAGCGATTATCTATGTAGTACCCGAAAATACTATTACCTGGCAAAAAGTAGCGAATGGCCAAAATTTTAGTTTTGATGATATTCCTGAAGGCAATTACACACTCACCTTAGTTGCCATGGGCTATGGGGAAATGCAGGAATCTGTGCAGGTTATCGAAGGTGAAACTGCCCAGGTAGGTACGATCACGTTGAATCCTTAATCATGAAAATAGAATTCCATAGTCTTAGGTGGAAATTACTATCAGGATTTGTGGGTCTGGTTCTGATAATTGTTGTAAGTCTTCTTATTAGTTTAGGACAATTAGTTGAAAATCGAATACGAACAGATATCGACCAAAATTTTGTAGAAGCAGGTCGGGTTTTTGAACGTATCCAGGATATACGATTTCGACAATTGCGCCAAACTGCGATACTGCTGGCTGATAATCCAGGTCTAAGGGCTGCCATTAATACCGGCGACACAACCACAGTTAATCAGAAAATTCGCGAAGAAATTGTCTGGTTATTAGATTTCGATCCGATAATTCCAGATTCATTAATTCCAGAATCGTACTATTCAAATCCGGATTCTTCAGGTATTCTTCTGATAACGGACAGCCAGGGATTTCCGCTTGGTCAATTATCAACATCCAGTTTACCAACTTTTTCGATAGCCGATCGAGATGGGGTAAATGAGGCATTAAACGGATTCATGCCTGAACAATCCTACATTTGGGAAGAAGGGAACAGATATTTTAACGTAATCACGGTTCCTGTTTTCGTAGGATTTAATCTACTTGGAACGTTAAGCTACGGGTTACCCATCCGACATCAGGAGGCCAATCAGCTTTCTGATGATATCGGGATGGAAGTGATTTTCTTCGTGAACGATAGAATTATTGCTGAATCATTCGAAAACCTTTCGTTAAATGATCAGAATATAGTCAGCCAAAGTATGTTTGAGGCAAGCTATGATGTACTCACTTCAAACCAATCTTCAACTTCGGAAATCACGCTGAATGATGAAACCTGGCTGATTTATCTTGCCCCAATGTTTGAAAATTATCAGGGCTTTGATGGGATAAAAGGATATTACGGCGTTGCAAAATCATTGAATGTTGCCCTGGGACCATTACAAAATTTACAGCTACTTATTTTTGTAATTGGTTTCTTCGCAATTATAGCATCCATTCTTATTAGCATATTTCTTACAAAGAGGATAACCCACCCTATCGATCTGTTAGTTGATGGCGTACAACGAGTCGAAAATGAAGATTTCAGTGAGTCGGTTCCTGTAACCACGAATGATGAAATTGGACAATTAACCGGTGCTTTCAATCACCTGGTCGAAAATCTTCAAGAACGCCTTCTCATGCTCAAATTTGTTTCATCTGCAACTTTAGATGCGATTAAAAAAGACCTAACACGAATAGAACCCGGTGGAGAGCGAAGAAATATCACCGTGTTCTTTTCTGACATTCGTGGATTTACCTCCTGGAGTGAGAAAAATACACCCGAACAAGTAATTGATATGTTGAATAATCTTCTAAGTTTTCAGGCAGATATTGTTCAAAAGCTTGGTGGAGACGTGGATAAGTTTGTTGGCGATGAACTCGTTGCCGTATTCAATGGTCCAAAGAAAGATCAAATTGCAGTGCAGGCCGCCATAGAAATTCAACAAAAACTACCTTCGATGTTAAATGTGGGCCAAAAAGAGTTAGCTGTAGGCATTGGAATAAACTGCGGCGAAGTAGTAATGGGGGCCATGGGAAGCGAAAACAGAATGGATTACACCGTTTTAGGAAGTACAGTAAATTTAGGTGCGCGATTGTGTTCAGCCGCAGATAAACATCAAATTCTGGTTTCGAATTCTGTGTATATGAATTTAGAGCGTAAAATTGCAGCCAACGAACTTGCCCCTATTCATGTTAAGGGAGTCTCGCAACCAGTAAAAATTTATGAGATAAACTGGAACGAGCTTCCTACTGTGAATAAAAAACAGGAAAACTAATATGAAGAGAATCACATTTATCGTACTATTTTCATGTCTTATCCCTACGATAAGCCTGGCACAGATAAGTGTTTCGGGGCTAGCTGATTTTGAAATTAGAATGGCTGGCGACGATTCATCCCCTTATATCAATCAAACACCCGGATCAAAATTAACAGTCTATACCCCAAATCTCAGACTTTTCTTTTTTAGTGATATTAATGAAAACTGGTTCGTAAACGCTGTTTTGCAATCCGATCACTATACCGGAAAAAAGCTAAGTTCTCCTTTTTTCTCAGTATTCAATATAAATTGGACCCCAGAATTTGATTCCAATTTTCTGGTGACGGCCGGTAGATTTGTAACTCCTTATGGGTCGTATGCTTCGCGTTTTTTATCGTCAGAAAATCCTTTTGTTCATTTACCCCTTTCGCACGCTTCTGGTTTACCATTAAGTAAAAAATTCGGATTCATAGGTAATAAGAATCCCAATCCGGCATCCTTTGCAGAAGATTATGGCGAAGGTGAATTCGGAACAACCATGGTGTACCAACGAATGTACACACAGGGAATTCTATTAACCCAATCTTTTGGTGATTCTCGGTGGCTTAACGTTCAATTAGCAGCTACAACTGCACCGGCTTCAAGCCATCTTGATTTTGCTGAGGATTCGCCGGCTTTAATTGCCAGAGTTGAATTTCTGCCCGTTATCTGGGCTAAACTTGGGCTTTCTGCCAGTAATGGAACCTTCCTTCAACAAACAGCAGAAAACGATTCTCTGCTGATTTATGATATCTCATCGTATAAACAGGAATTAACCGGGGCAGATTTATCCTTCAATTATCAATACTACACGTTGAATCTGGAATGGAATCAAAGTTTTTGGAAAGCCCCATACTACAATTCAACGACTTCGACTGCTGCTTCACCTCGGCAGGGTAAGGTTACCATCAATCATTTTGCTGGGGAATTTATATATGATTTGCCATTCATAGTTGGTGCCCACCTTGCTGCTCGCTATGAGTATATGGATGAAGGCGAACTTGAACTCTATGAACGAGATGCAAATGGCAGTAAAATCAATCAAAATACCCGTGACTGGACCTATACCCGAACGCGACTTGAGCTTGTTGCCGGATATGCATTGGATAGAAATATCATGCTAAAAGCTTCTTATTTAATTTCTGATGACAATGGGTTCGATTTCGATGACAATGTACTTGCAATTCAACTTAGTGCTCTTTTTTAAAGTTTTGTAAGCCAGAATTTTCAATCAGATTCACTTTATATAAACACCAACCAATTCCATCATGTCTGATACTATAAAAACACTTCATCTTGATACTGTAATAGAAAAACACAGCCAGGATATGACTGGTAAAGTGGTGGCAATAACCGGTACTACCAGCGGAACCGGGTATATCTGTGCCAGAGAAATGGCAAAACTTGGTGCTGAAGTACTATTATTAAACAGAAAAAGCGAACGGTCAACCTCTGCCCTATCTTCACTTCAACATGAGGTTCCTGGTGCAAAATTTGTAGCTGTGGAATGTGATCTTCAAGATTTTGATAGTGTTCGGAAAGCAATTGACGAAATTACAGCTAACTATGAAAAAATTGACGTGCTGTGTAATAATGCCGGTGTAATGGCAATGCCCGATATTGCAACAAAAGATGGGTACGACATACAGATGCAGACCAATTGTATTTCCCACTTTTTGCTTACAAATGGATTATTTCAACTTATCAAAAAAAGTCAGGATGGTCGAGTCGTAAATCATTCCTCTATGGCGCGTTTAGGCCCCCCACTGGAAGAGCAATACTTTGGTAAAAATGGTGGCAATTTAGGAGGCGATGGTACCGAAGAGGAAAACAATAGTTTTGCTGGTCCAAGATGGATGAGATATCATCAAACTAAGCTTGCCAATTGTGCTTTTACTTATGGAATGATTGAAAAGTTAAAAGCGCATGGAATTGATAATGTAAAGGTTTTGGTAGCTCACCCGGGTCTTGCCGCAACTCAGCTGCAAGTTACAACAGCTGCTGCCGGCGGTATGCAAGGAGGCACAGAATTTATGCAAATGGCGCAGTCTGCCGAGGATGGAGCTACAGGAATAATCCGTTGCTGTACAGACCCAGAAGCACAAACGGGCGATTTCTACGGCCCAGAACAATGGAAAGGCTTCCCAGGTAAACTTACTCCTGAAGACTACCTGAGCAGTCCAGAAAATATCCGTATAAACTGGGAAGGCTGTGAGGCAGCCGTTGGAGATTTCGTTTTCTAATTAACCCACCCTTTTTAGGAACAAAATTTAGTTGATTGGGTTCTTAAAGAAACTTACTTTGTATTTAAAAGTACTTTTCTATGAAAGATAAAACCGATCATATTCAAGACCTTTCTGAGATTCGCTCTATGATGGAGCGGTCCTCAAAATTTTTATTCCTTTCGGGCTTAGCCGGAATTGTATCTGGAATAATTGCCATTTTAGGTTCACTAGTTGTGATCTATCACTTAGAGTTTAACCCTGATACTGTGTATTACGACTACTCGGCTGGTAATCCCATGGATGTGATGCTATCTGGTGCTGTCATCTTAGTATTTGCCATCGGAACTGCCCTTGGTTTCTCATCTAGAAAAGCAGCGAAGGAAGGTGAAAAAATTTGGAATGCTTCAACTCGTAGACTTTTAGGTCATATTGCTGTACCCCTTCTAACGGGTGGTATCATTGTACTCATTTTTTTCAGTCAGATGCTGTATGGGCTCATGGCTCCAATCACCCTCATCTTTTATGGTATGGCGCTATTTATTGCGGGGAAGTTCTCATTTGATGAACTCAAATTTATGGGAATCATTCAAATCGTTTTAGGGATAATCAGCATTGCAATGATCCCCTACAGTATGATTATCTGGATGATTGGCTTTGGGGTGATGCATATCGTTTATGGCATTTATGTTTATGTGAAATACGAACGGAATTAATGTGAAGACATCTTTAATTCACTTACATAAAGCATTTGAGAATCGCATACGATTAGGCATTATGTCTGGCCTGGCTGTTAATGAAACACTCGATTTTAACGCACTTAAAGAATATCTGGAAACAACCGATGGTAACCTGGCTACACACCTTAAAAAGTTAGAAAAAGAAGAATTCATAGAAGTTCGAAAATCCTTTGTTGACCGCAAACCAAATACAAAGTATTCAATCACACCAAAAGGAAAAGAGGCGTTTACGCTACACCTTAATGCACTGGAACAAATTATAAACTCACAAAAATAGCAGGATTTTTTTTGCCCATTCACTTTGTATTACAAAGTAAAAACATCCATTTTAATCACATGAACGGAGAACTACATGAAACTTATAAAAAGACTAAACACACTAATCCTTTCACCAAAGAACATCATTGAATCCGCGTTTGGACCTGCAATAGTGGGTCTTGGTTTGATTACAATCCCATTAGTTGCCATGCAATTTTCCGCCCAAGTAGTTTGGTCGATCTTTGATTTTGGATTAGCCTGGACGTTAATTTTTGGAGCCGGGTTTACCTTTCAATTAATTAGTAAAAAGACAGAAAATTTCGCGTATAAAATTGCTACCGGACTAGCCGTTTTTGCTTCTTTAGCAATACTTTGGGTGAATGGTGCGGTGGGAATTATTGGGAACGAGTCAAATCCATTGAATCTACTTTTTGGTATGGTATTGTTGATGGTAATTTTCGGGAGTTATATAGCAAGGCTGGAACCAGGAAGAATGTCGCGGGTAATGCTTTCAACGGCTGTAACGCACATTATTGTCACCTTTTCCGGAACTATGATTCACCTTGGACTTAACCCGGGATATTCTATCTCAGGAGTTTTCAGAATCACGATGATGTTTTCAGTAGTATGGGTATTGTCGGCCTTATTTTATCGAAGAGCGGGAATGCTGGAGGAGTAAAATGCTCATGAAATTCGAAATCCGGGTTGTGTTTAAACCAACGAACACCGACTTGCCTAAATGGGATGACAATGAATTGATCACCCATGGTTTACTCTAACTAGAGAAGAGGAATTCCATTTATTTGATAAGGATATCCAGGGGGCTTTTCAGAAAATTTCCTTCCTTATTAATCACATGAGTATAGATCATGGTTGTTTTAACATTGGTATGCCCCAAAAGTTCTTGCACTGTTCGAATATCATACCCCGATTGCAGCATTTCGGTCGCGAAACTATGTCGAAACGTATGGGCACTTACTTTTTTGCGAATGTTTGTTTTCGAAACTGCCTTTTTCAATGATTTCTGAACATATCTATCAGAAAGGTGATGTCGGTGTATTAAACCGCTTCTTGGATCTGTAGTCAATCGGTTGGAAAAAAACACATACTGCCACCCCAGTTCTTTGCCTTCATTAGGATATTTACGTGACAGCGCTTTTGGGAGTAACGCTTCCCCATGGCCGTCATGCAGATCAAGGCGATGTTGTTGGGTTGCTTTCCAGATCTGACCTTTCATCGCATCAACGCAAGACAAGGGGAGCATAACCCGCCGATCCTTTAAGCCTTTTCCTGACCTAACCAGCACATAATGCTGCTCGAAATCCACATCGGCTATACGAAGACGCAAGTCTTCCGAAATTCGCATACCACTGCCGTACATTAAACCCACCATAAGATGAGCAATTCCTGTTGTGTGAGAAAGAATCTGCAGGACTTCGTTTTGGGATAATACCACTGGAACCCGAACTGGTTTCCGAGCTCGTTCAAGACCCGAAAGTTTTAAAGCGGGAAGCTCCAACACCTGTTTATATAGGAACACAAGTGCTGATAAGGCCTGGTTTTGAGTAGCAGATGCGACGTTAGCCTCGTTAGCCAGGTAGTTCAGAAACTGCTCTACTTCGGGGGCTCCCATTTCGGCTGGGTGCGTTGTATTATGAAAATAAATATATCGCTTGATCCATCCGATGTAGGCCTGTTCGGTTTTATAACTGTAATTCCTTCTCCGAATTTCTCTTCGTACGTGAGTTAATAATTTACTCGCTGCCATACTGTTGATTCTAATATTAATAGCTCTATATTGTATGACCGAATTGCGGGGAAGTCCTTACAAAATAATTAGGCGAACTTTTTTTCGGCTAATTATTTCATTCAGGGCTTAGGATTAGGTGGATGATGAATTCAATTTATTATCCGAACAATATCCAACTTCTGCAGTTCGCTAAATAATATGTTATAAGTCCGGTCAGGCTTTTCTTTTTTTGGCGTTTCGCTTTTGGGTACTTGCTTTCTCAATTCCTGCTAAGTAGCACCGAATCGTTGGTTGTGGTCACCCCTTTTTCGCTGGTAATCCGCGCTCGTAGTTTTTATAGCATTTAGGCTGGTAGTAGCATCGTTGCATTCCAAAAATCATGCAGCGCTCGGGGCGTTGTTGCCTGGCTCCTACTCGGCGTTTCCGGTAGCGCCTGCCCGGGCATTTACATATTCGGGTTTGCTTTAGTGTACTGCTTTTTCCACATTTAGGGGCAGCTTGTGCGTGAGTCAGCTCACTCATAACAAGCGTTACAAGCGGACTCGGATGCGATTCGGGTCTTTAATTTTAATCCCCAGACTCGCCGCTTAAACGCCGAGTCGTTATTTGCCCAATTAGAAATGAATTACTCCAAAAATATGAACCAATTAGCAGCAATTTCCGAGCTTACTGAGCTAAAGGATCATATTGAAACTTTACTTGAGGAAATTGTAAATGGAGATTATGATGCAGATGGTAAGCTCTCATATCAAGTAGGTCTCTCGCATTTATACGATCATTTAAATAGAGCCTGGCATTTCTCAAAACTCACAGACGATCAAATTGATGCCTTAGACCAAGAATCATTCGAAAGGATTACTAATTCAATACCAAAACTTGACGGAAATTTTAGAATTGTAGAAGCAAATGAATGGGTCAAATAACAAGCGTTTCAAGCGGACTCGAACACGGTTCGGGTCTTTAATTTTAATCCCCAGACTCGCCGCTTAAACGCCGGGTCGTTATGTTCACTTTATGAGTTCATTCTTTAAAAAACATATCCTTCTTGAATGGGATGTCCCTAATGAATGGAATTCGTACCACTTTCGCTTTTCTACCATGAATTGGAAACTTGCAACAAAGTCATTTTTATTAATTTTTGTTTGCTGGCTAATTCTTTACTTCCTTTCTGAAAATCCAAGATTTAACACCTTAGAGATGGTTGTTTTCGCTGCTTTATTTTCAGTTGGGTTGATATTACTAGAGCAATTAGTTCGCAAGTTCAGTCAAGCCAATTCATATATTTCGAAATATGAGTTGAAGGTAAGCTACAAGGACATAAGGGATAGCATTAAGATTGATGAAATCGAGAGCTATCGTTTCAAAGACCTTGAAATGAATAATTCTTTGATAACAGTTCTCGAATTAAAATTAAAGAAAGGAAAGACTTTTGATGTTGGTATTCCAAGTTCAGAATTCACCAACAATATTAAAACTGTACTATCTGGGACTCTAAATATTCCTTGTTTTGGTTCCTTTAAATCGTAAACATAACAAGCGTTTCAAGCGGACTCCCCGCCCGTTCCTTTGGGAACAGCGGGGCAGGCGAACTTGGCTACGCGCCATTAATTTAAATCAACCACGGCTCGCCGCTTAAACGCGGGGTCGTTATGTGTAATCAAAATGTCAGCTAAAATTCATTGTCATACACATGGTGAAGCTTTCGAGGCTTTTGTTTGTAAACACTTAGTTGGTACAGAAAATAAAAGTTGGTTTTCTGTTGAACCAACAAAAGATGATCCTTGGCCAGATTCGTGGTGTGAAGAATGCCATCAAGATTTTTTGAAGGAAGGTGAATGGAATGACATTTCTTCTGAAAAATTAGAGGCCAAGTTAGTCTGCCACCATTGCTATGTAATTTTTCGTGAAAACTGTAATGTGCACTATATCTAAACGTAAAATTACACATAACAAGCGTTTCAAGCGGACTCCCCGCCCGTTCCTTTGGGAACAGCGGGGCAGGCGAACTTGGCTACGCGCCATTAATTTAAATCAACCACGGCTCGCCGCTTAAACGCTAGGTCGTTATACGCTTTCTACAATTATGAAAAATGATAAAGAAGTTTTGATTAAAGCTATTGAAACCTTTTTAGATTCAAATCTTGATGTAAAAACGTTCTGGGAAAATTATCATTTTTACTATGCCGACATACCAGATAACTCTATCTCTTTAACTAATTACGATTGGAAATTTTTTAACGAAGTAAATGAACTTTTATACCATACTGATTGGAAAACGCCTTCAAATACAAATTTAAATTCCCCATATAAATTAAAAGAATGGTTAACTAAAAATTTCCAAAATTATTTAAACGAGAGATGGATTCCTTAAACTCAATAATCGCGTATAACAAGCGTTTCAAGCGGACTCGAACGCGGTTCGGGTCTTTAATTTCAAACCTCAGGCTCGCCGCTTAAACGCCGGGTCGTTAGCTGTATTAACCATGTATAATTATCTCTGGGCAATTTTACTTTTTGTGTTTTTACAGAGCTGCCAAGAAATGAGATGGCATGAACAGATTGAGAAGTTTTCAAAAGAGGAAATTGAGAGTTTTGATTTAAGCGGTGAAGGAATTATCATTTTTCCAGAAGAAGAGATTCCGATCAAAACGCCTTACAATGATTATCCAGATTTAGCTTTCAAGGCTCTCTTGAACACCAATCTTTTTGCAGACTGTTGTGGTCCTGGTCCAAATTTGAATGCGATATATTACCAAGCACTGATGAACCAACAAGATCGAAAAGAAATTTTCCTTGATCTTTTGAATCGTGGAGATAGACCCGGCAAATTGTATGCGTTAATTGCCCTTTCTGAAATTGATTATCAGTTATTTGTAGAAAAGATTGAATCGCATTTATCTGACACAACTGAAGTTATTTATTTCATTACAGATTTAACTGAATATGAAAACTTCAATCAAATTCTATTTTCAGAGTGGTCGAGAGAAAACTTAGTTATAGAAACTGATTTGATGTCTTGGCTTGCTGAAAACCCACTAAGTGCCAGAGATACTTTGGGACATATAAATTATTATCACAAAAGTGATGTAATTAATGGTGGTTTAAAGAACAACCTGAATCACTTAAATGATTACTCAAAGCTTTATCGAAAATAAAAATACAGCTAACAAGCGTTTCAAGTCGGACGCAGACAGGGTTCGCACTTAAGTTTGTGGGCAATAAAATTAATCCGTTACTTCAACTAAAAACGAGAACCTGCGCCGCTTAAACGCCGGGTCGTTATTTGCCTGCTCCTTTCGTAAAGCTTTTATTTAAAGTCGCATGTCATATAAAGTTGCAGTTAGTGCGTCATTGGCGTACTTTTCTTTAAAAATAACCGTTATCGATGGAGTTTTTTGAAACACCCATTTTTACAAAGCTGATCCAAAAGCTTATTTCAGATACGCAGTACCATTTGCTTCAGTTGCAGCTGTCAATCCGCCCTGAATCTGGTGAGATTATCAAAGGGAGTGGTGGGATACGCAAACTGAGATGGTCTGGGTCAGGTCGTGGAAAAAGAGGTGGCATCCGGGTGATTTACTATTATTTCACTGATGATGAGCAAATTTATATGCTCTACGCATACCCAAAAAACAAATCGGACGATCTTACTACAGATCAATTGAAGCAATTAAAACAACTTGTTGAGGAACAGTTAAAATGAATAATGAACTTTTTAGCGAATTAGTAAAAAGCGTAAAACAAGCAGGCGACATTCGTAAAGGTAAAAGTAAACCATCTAGGTACGCTGTGATCAGTGACCCAGATGTAACAGCGATAAGGGAAAAGTATGAAATGACACAACAAGAATTCTCTTCATTGCTCGGAATCAGTGTAGGTACTCTTCGAAATTGGGAACAAGGAAGAAGAAAGCCACAGGGGCCAGCAAAAGTTCTTTTGAAGATTGCGGAAAAGCGTCCTAAAGCAATTTTAGAGTCTTTATCTTAACTTTTTGGCAAATAACAAGCGTTTCAAGCGGACCCCGCACATAATGCCCGAGAATGTTACTTTGCTTCGAAACCTTAAATTATGTGCCGGGGCCGCTTAAACGCGGGGTCGTTATAGCCCTTTCTTAATAATTCAGTTGTTCTCCCTTTAAAGTTGTATTACATTGTAACACAAACAATTTTTATTCTTATGGATACAACATTATCAATCCGAATTGACAAAGATTTAGAATCATTGCTTAATCAAGCAGCAAAACGAACGGGTCGCCCTAAAAGTGAATTAGTCCGAGAAGCGTTACGCCGACAATTATCTATTAAATCTTTCCAGCAAATTCGAAACCGGATTTTACCCTTTGCGGAATCACAAGGATTGTTAACAGATGAAGATGTTTGGCGTGAAATTTCATGAAGGTTTTTGCAGATACCAATTTCTTAGTAAGTGCATTTGCAACCCGAGGCTTAAGTACCGATGTTTTTCAAGTGATTCTTGCCGAACATGAAATAATGACTGGTGAATTTGTTTTAGCAGAATTATATCGCGTACTAACTACTAAATTAAAGGTGTCTACAAAAATAGCTCGGGAAGCAGAACAACTACTTCGTCAATATTATATTGAACCTGTCCCCGACCAACCATCAGAAATACAAGTTCGTGATGAAGATGATCGATGGGTACTAGAATCAGCTTTAAGAGCTGGGGCTGAAATTCTAATTACCGGGGATAAAGATCTTCTTGATATTTCAGATAAGGTACCAGAATTAAAAATTGTAACTCCCAGAACGTTTTGGGAATTAATAAAAAACTAAATCGGGCTATAACAAGCGTTTCAAGCGGGGTCGTTATAGCCACACCAAAAATTCTGAACATTATCAGTTTTCTTATCTAATAGTTTCATTCCTTAAAACAAACACTTTTACTATGATTACTGATTTTAAAGAGATTGAAATTTCCGCTCTTAACCTTGACAAAAAAAGCAAGGCGCGTTTAGCAGATTCCTTGTTGCAAAGTATTCATGGACAAGTTGATCCTGAAATTGAACAGGCTTGGATTAATGAAGTCCAAAGAAGAAAAGAAACTTTAAAATCGGGAGAAGCCTCTCTTCATTCTTCTGCCGATGTTTTACGGGAAGCCAGAAAACGCATTCAAAAGTGACATTAAAATTTCATTCTGAGGCCAAAATTGAATTTTTCGAAACTGCAGAATATTACGAAGAACAAGTGGTAGGTCTTGGTGACGATTTTATTGATAAAGTAGAAAAAGTGTTGGATTTAATTGTACAGTACCCATTATCGGGAGCTAAAATTTCCGCTAATGAAAGACGTTTTTAGTGTCTCGTTTTCCATATGGCATGATTTATTCCGTTTCAGAAGATCATATTACAATATTTGCAGTAATGGACTTGAGAAAAAAACCGGGATACTGGAAAGCGAGAACTTAGAGCTCTGTGGGTACAACAAGTGTTACAAGCGGACCCCGCACATAATGCCCGAGAATGTTACTTTGCTTCGAAACTTTACTTTATGTAACAGAGCCACTTAATCGCCGGGTCGTTAGCTCTTGATATTTAATATTTAACTATGCACCAATTTTATATTTTTTAAGTTACTCTATCCTTCAAATACCTCGTAATGAAAGAATTGGATTCTAACTATATCGTTGCAGTAGCTGAACAATTATCTTTTGTAAGCGCCTTTTTAGGGGGTATTTCGGCGACGATTTTAGTCACCATTGTTGTGTTTACTTCTAAAAAGAAGTCGGTGAATTGGATTGTTTCTTCTTCTGCCCTTGCCGCCTGTAGCTTGCTCATTGCTGTGGTCGCTTCCTGGCGATTATTAATCATCTTACACCCGGAATTTCCCATGCACGTAGATCAAGGTCTTGTTATGTCACTTTGGTTTGGTATGTTGATCGGTTATAGCATTGGATTTCTGAGCTTACTTGCTAGTATAGGCCTGTCAGGTTGGATTCGCTCGAAGCGTGATGGAATTATCACCTCTACCATCGCTATTGTCGCCGTACTTTTCTTCATTTTTGTTACTCCATTCGGTATTTAGCATCTGAATTTCCTGGGAATTCGCTATAGATTGATGATTAAAAATTTTCCTTACCTAAATTTTGTAGTCATCCAGAGCTTAGCTCATGATCTGTAAAGTGTAAGTACTTTGTTGTAGATCTTTCATTATTAACGAATCACTCCTTACAGATCCCGGGCTTTCGCCGCGGAATGACAACATTAAAACTTTTACCTAACTATTTATTTCTGTTACTTACCTATTTAATAATTGTTCAGAATATGAGCAGATTTAAAGGATGGTTAGGTGAAAAGAAAACCGCATATAATTTGTGGGCTTCATTGGATAGTGATTTATATCACAGGTATCACAATCTAATCATCCCTTCAAATAATGGAACCGCTCAAATTGATCACCTAATAGTTTCTCTTTATGGTCTATTTATTGTCGAGACAAAGAACAAAGTTGGGTGGATATTTGGATCAGCTGATCAACCAAAATGGACACAATCAATATTTGGTAAGAACTATACTTTTCAGAATCCATTGAGACAAACTTATAGACAGAGAAATGTTCTATCAAAGTTTCTAAATATCCAGGAATCAAACATCCATCCAATCATCTGTTTTGTAGGAAACTGTAAGTTTAAAACTCAATTACCACAAAATGTGATTCGGAGAAATTTGGGTAGATATATCATGCAATTCAATGATCAAATTCTTCCATTAGAAGAATTGATTGAGATAAATAGAAAACTTGAATTCATTCAATCAGAATTTACTTTATCAAAGGCAGATCATTTACGTTCATTAGATAAAAGACACCATTCAAACACAAATTGCCCAAAATGTGGTTCGAAATTAGTTGTACGTACTGCTAGAAGAGGTAAAAATGAAGGCTCACGATTTTTAGGGTGTGAGAAATACCCTAATTGTAGATTTACCAGGAGCTTCTAAACTGACACAAAAAAAGCCCTTCAAATGAAGGGCTTTTCTAATTTTATAAATCGAGAGAGTTTTTAAAATCCAGGTAACAACATCACAGCATTTTGGACAAAGCGTGATGGTCCAACCCAGAACATTCTGTATTGAGTGTTATCCAGTAACATTACAACCTGCCCTCTTCCCATATCATCTACAACAGCAAATGCATTTCCTGCAGCATTCCTCTTGTTTTCATTGGATGCATACCCGGAGGCTAACACCTGGCTTGGATCTTTGTGATAATACCCAACTGTATGGAAGCTTTCATCCGGCACGATGCCATTGGTTCCAAATTTAAGCGAGTACAATCTATCCGGCATTCCGAATGCTAATGGATGAGAATTATCAAGCATTGCTTTAAACGCTGATCCGGGAATTCTACGCAGACCTGATGTGTCTTCACGATCTTCATATCGGGTATATGCAACATCCGGCACTTCATCAGAATCATCTTCATCCGGGGAGAATAAGGTTGCTCCTGAAATTCCAGATCGACCTTCCGTCAGCCACGCACCGGTTCCTTCAGTCCCGATTAATGTTCCACCATCACGCACCCAGCTTTGGAGTCTTTCAATGGCAGAATCATCCATGCCACCGTTGCCCCACATTCCCGGCATTAAGATTACATCGTAACTATTCAAATCGATGTTATTAAAATCACCTGAACGGATACGAGAAATTCCGAACTCTGTCCATTGATCAAACAAGAACCATAGTTGTCCGGCTGTATATGAATTGAATGGTGAGTCCATCATCAAAGCAACTTTTGGCTCTTCAACCGGTCGCATACTTGGCGAACCAAGGTCACTGCCCACATCCATTCTACCGGTATCAAAACCATGGATTAACACTCCAACTTCATCCGCAATTGCAGCCATATCATCTCTTATGGTTTCGCTTTTCTCCAAATTTCGACCCAATAAGATCACTAAACTTCCCTTAGAGAATTCATTTTCTCCTTTTGTGAAGCCTTTTTCTGCAGCTCGCACTTTATAGCCATGATCCCATAATTTGGCCAAGGCTTTCGGTGCATGACGTTGCTCCCAATCAATAACAAATGCATAGCTTGCTTCCCGATTCACCACCCCTTTAGGATGTGAAACTGATTCATATACTCGATCGGTGTTTACTCGCACATCGGAAGTGGTCCAACCGGCATCTAGATTATAAGCCAATGGCACCGACCAAGAACTCATATCATACATCACAGAATCACGAATTTCCATCTGGCGACGGAATAATGTATTAATGAACAAATGCGCCGGCTGGTCAGTTTTAATAATGAAATCACCTTCTGAGAAGGTTCTATTTGAAGATGATCCATCCCAATAGCTGTACACATTTCTAGCGGTGAAATCTTCTGTAGCCTGTTCGACCTGCACGTTGTGTTTTAGCATTAAATTGACCACATCGTAGGTGTAATCATTTGGGTTATTTGGCAGGATATACGCTTTTGTATTTCCTTTTTGTGTTGATTGAGATCGTGCATCTTTGAAGTAATTCAGAAGTGCATCCCGATTTTCAACCGATGTTTTTACGATGGAAACTCCATTCTTATAATGATCAAATACTCTTTGACGAAGCGTAAGAACATATCCATCATTCGTCTCAACTGCACGACCACCACGAGAGTGTCCTCCCTGCTCTGCCAGCATTCCAATTCCACCCATTATACTTGGATAGGAGGATCCATATCCCGGATAGAAGAAATCAAAACGTTCACGAGTTTCGAAGTTTACCTGAGCTTTATCGAACTCTTCAATTGCACCTCGACCGAATACATCTGCCCAATACTCATAAGCTTCAGGCAACTCATGGTTTCTTGGAGTGGTACCCGGCATGGTGAAGTAATTATTGTTGAAACCCTGCTCATGGAAATCTATATGAACTTGAGGCATCCAGTCTTGATATACCGCAATTCTGCCTCTGGATTCAGGATGAATCAACCAAACCCAATCGCGATTTAAATCGAACCAATAATGATTTGTTCGTCCACCCGGCCAGATTTCATCGTGTTCTAAATCCTCAGGATTGGTATTCAGAATATTTGCCTGAGAAGACTTATACCAATACACATAGCGATCTCGACCATCGGGATTAAGCATAGGATCTATAATGACCACAGCATTCTCTAACCAGTTTTGAGTTTCTGCATCAGTTGCAGCTACTAATCTGTATGCAGTTTGCATTGCTGCTTCACTTGATGAAGGTTCGTTACCATGAACGTTGTAGCTCATCCAAACTATAACCGGCTCTTCACCAACACTTGCATCATCAGGATTGTTCGCTAGATTGAAGTTCGCTTCTTTGATGGCTTCCAGATTTCGGTGATTTTCCGGAGAAGTAATGATGAGATAATTCACACTTCGATTTTCGTAAGTGCGTGCCATCTCATGAAATGTGATTTTATCCGACTCTTCAGCAAGATTTTTTAAATATCCCATAACTTGATGGTGAAAAGTATATTCAACACCCAACTCATAACCCAGGTATTCGGCAGGTGAGGTTATAGAAGCATCGTATCTGATGTCAGTCTCAAACTGAAACCGCTCGATTTCTTCCTGGAATTGAGCAAAAGCATGCATCCCAAACATGCTTAAAACGAGAAATAATGATAGTTTTTTCATGTAGCTGTACTGATTTAAATTCGCAGCTAACAGTACACAAAAAGCCCGTAAAATGGGGTAAAAACTACTTTAGAAAATAAAAGTATGGGTGTATTTCAACAGGATTGTTCTATTCTGTAATCTTGGAACTCGTGGCACCTCTAATTCATCCCGTACTGTATTCACCTGTTCGTTAAATACCAGCCAGAAATCACGTCCTTCACTGAAATTATATCGGAATCTAAAATTGGCTCCTACTAATTCACTCACGTTACTGTATTGTACAAATGTGCTGGCTGAGAATTGCTTATTTAAAGCATATTGTGCTCGAAATTGACCGAGGTGGGCGGTATAATCATTTTTTGTTCTGTTGGACAATTCTGGGAATTCGAGGTGAGTTAAACTATAACTACCCCCTATTTCAAGATTTGAATTTACAATCCATCGCGGATCTAAACTAAATCCATAGCTTGTTCCATCGTATAGTCCACCATACTCACCACTTATAGCAAACTGGAGTTTTTTGCCTTCATTGGTTTGATAACCTGTACTCACTTCATAGGTCTCAAATTCACCACCCGGAACATAAATACGTCCAAGAAGATCAAAGTCCTCATCATCAAGAAGAATTTCTCTGTTATACCGAACATCAAGTTCAAACTGGCCAAATTGTTTAAACCGAATGCTGTAACCAGACCATATAGATTGATTTAAGAATTCATACGAATCATTTTCGTACTGGCTAAAAATGGCGAGGTCAACATTATATCTATTAACAATAGAATTCTCTGGGGCAAACCATCCATAAGCTAATCGCCCGAATGAATCGGTTGTACCTGTTCTTCGTACGAATCCAATTCCAGGATCAAAATCTTCCCCCGTTCTGCTCACCACAAATCGGTAATTAAAGCCTATCGATTTTTGAAGTGTCAAAGCCGTTCGAAATGCGGTTGTGGTAGATAAATCTGAACGAATCGCAGAAGGTAATTCACTATCCAAAGTTTGACTTCCCATCACCTCTAAAAAAAGATCTCCGGTGAGGTTAGTTTCTGAATCAAACCCATATACGTAATTGTAGGCGCCGTCTGCCCCTAAACGGCTGGTAAACATAGATCCTATATTCGAAAGGTCATTAAACGTTTTTCGCTGTAGTCTCAATACTCCAAAATTCTCTGCCGCAAAATTATCAGAATCTGCGGTTTGCATATTGATGAACCCAACATCCCAATTCCCAACCCGGCCAGTCATTCGTGCGCCACCTAAAATTCTAACAGGATTTCCATCATCGTCCAGCCCTATTCTACGGCTGTAAAACAATCTGTTTCTACCATAAGAAACGTTATAAAGTCCAGCTCTCTCCTGGAAGAATTGTCTCTTTTCTGGAAAAAAGAGTGAAAACCGCGAGAGGTTTAATTGCTGATCATCCGCCTCAACCTGTGCAAAATCTGTATTTACAGTTACATCAAGCGTTAAATTCCCGGTTAGATTATATTTTACATCGAATCCAAGTTCTCGCGTAAAATCGTTGCTCTCTAGATATTCAGTTTCCGCATCGTTTAAATCATTCGTCAGGCTTTGACCACCCAGTGCATACGGGGTGAAATACAATGGCTTACGACTTGCCACTCCTTCTAAGATTACATCTTGTGCTTGCGATGGTTTGGCATTTCCCATATTCCAGTTAGGGGGAATAGCGGGATAAATGTGACGCTCATTGGCAGATGCAATCCATCGATATACAATCATACCCATTTCAGCGATACCGTTGTTATCCTGAAAACCGATGCTTGAAAATGGGATTCTCATTTCAGCATACCAACCATTTTCGTCTTGTGTGGTAGCAACATCCCAAAAAGTATTCCAGCTGGCATTCATTGCGTTGGAACCACCACCAAAGTTTGCATCATTTGAAACGGCTATATCCACTCGAACTCCTGCCGGAGTGGTGAAAAACCATAGACCGTTTTCATTGTCATTAAATGGGTCTAAAACAATGGCAAATACATCATCGCTGCTATATTGGTCTCTTGTTAATGTATTTGTGAC
Source organism: Balneolaceae bacterium (assembly GCA_965229525.1). Taxonomy (GTDB): domain Bacteria; phylum Bacteroidota; class Rhodothermia; order Balneolales; family Balneolaceae; genus HXMU1420-13. The sequence continues at coordinate 2,995,757 of OZ245886.1, read as the reverse complement.
AATTGAATTAGCATCTTTTGTGTAAAGCTCACCAGCTACGTAAATGAAATTCTCATCATAGGCAACTTTAAACCTGGATTCTTCACTCATATCACCCATAAATACGGGCTCATATTGAACCACGGGCAGGGTTTCGACAGTTTCCCAAACTGATTCGTCAATTACTCCGTCAAGTGTAATTGGTTGATCAATTTTTGTTAGTGATACTTGTGCTATTGCAGCATCTACCCAAGAAAAGATTATAATTAATAGTGCAAACGATCTGATATTCAACGCCATCTCCAAAATTTTTTAAAAATATGACTTTTTTATCGGGGCTTAGTTTTCCGTTTTCTAACTTTTACACCCATAAGTTCAACAGTTGTAAAACTCACTCTTACAAATTTCTCAATTTAACTACATGATCTCACCATTTACTGTTCCTACATTTTTAGATATTGAAAAAGCATATGATGTAATCAAACCATACGCACATCGAACACCCGTCCTATGCTCAAATCAGGTAAACGAGCGTGCTCAGGGAGAACTTTTTTTTAAGTGTGAAAATTTCCAAAAAGTAGGTGCATTTAAGTTTAGAGGTGGTTGCAACACCGTTATGACATTAAATGATGCAATAGCAAGACGTGGTGTAGCAACACATTCTTCTGGCAATCATGCACAGGCGATTGCATTATCGGCAAAGTTACGTGGTATTAAAGCACACATCGTAATGCCCGAAAATTCAGCGAAGGTAAAAATAGATGCGGTTAACAATTACGGGGCTGAAATCACATTCTGTGAACCAACTTTAGAAGCCAGAGAATCAACGTTGTTGAACGTGGTTAAAAAAACAGGTGCCACTTTTATTCATCCGTACAATGATGCCCGAGTTATCGCAGGTCAGGGTACCACTGCCCTCGAGTTGCTCACCGAGTATCCGGATTTGGATATTCTCTTGGCCCCAATTGGTGGTGGTGGCTTGATGAGTGGATGTTCTATAGCAGCGAAAGCAATGTACCCAGAAATCAAGGTTATTGGTGCAGAACCGGAGATTGCAAATGATGCTTATCGATCTTTCAAGATTGGCAATCTTCAACCGGTTTTGAGTACAGCTACCATTGCAGATGGTCTTCGAACCTCACTAGGTGAGCTCCCTTTCAAGATCATTCAACAACATGTAGATGACATTGTTACGGTTAGCGAGGAATCAATAATCGAAGCAATGCGCTTCATTTGGGAACGAATGAAGATAATTATCGAACCATCTTGCGCCGTTCCAGTAGCTGCAATTTTTGAAGGAAAGGTAGATGTATCCAACAAAAGGGTTGGGATAATTATTACAGGTGGCAACGTAGATTTAGGGAATTTACCGTGGTGATAAATTCCCTGTAATCATTACTGAGTTAATTCAAATTCTAAGACTTCAACATCACGTGAATTTGGCCCAACCATTAAATCAAACATTCCATATTCGGCTTTGAATTTCTCATCCGCACCATAGAAGGCAAGGGTTTCCCAGTTCACTTCAAATGTAATGGTTTTGGTTTCACCGGCATCAATCATCACTTTTTCAAATCCTTTTAATTCTTTCATAGGGCGCATTGCACTTGCAAAGTGATCTCTGATATAAAACTGAACCACTTCCTCACCAGCAAAATCACTTGTATTCGTTACATCCACCGAAACTGTAACTGTTTCTTCCATAGTCATTGAGTTTGAGCTGACTGTAAAGTTCGAGTATTCAAAACTAGAGTAACTTAGACCATAACCGAACACATATTGAGGGCTGTTTTCAACATCGTTGAAATGGCTCCAAAAGATTGAACCAGCATCTCCTGGTCCTGTAGTAGGACGACCAGGATTTCTGAAATTGTAGTAAACTGGAATTTGACCAACCGCTCGAGGTATTGTCATTGTTAACTTCCCACCTGGGTTGTAATCCCCGAAAATAACGTCTGCTATCGCATTACCTGCTTCGGATCCTAAATGTCCGGTGTTCAATAATGTTGAGGCATTTTCATAAAGTTCAGGTTCAATAATTGGTCGACCGGCCATTAAAACTACTACAATATTTTCATTCACTTCTTTGAGTTGGAGGAATAAATCTAACTGGCGACCAATCAATGTTGGATTCGATAGACTTCTTCCCTCTCCTGATTGCAATGCTTTCTCCCCAACCGCCATGATAACAACATCTGCATCTCTGGCATTTTCAATTGCACTTGCAAATCCGGCTCCATCATCTTCCGGATAAACCAGTCCACTGGCAAAATTCCCGTTATTTTCCGACATCGTGTACCCTTCGTCATAGGTTACTTCTACATTCGTACCTACTGCATTTTGTATACCTTCAAGTAGTGAAACGGCTGAATCCCATTCTGCACGAGCTCTCCAGTTACCGATAGGTGTGTCTTTATCTGCTGCTAAGTGACCAATCACCGCGATTTTTGAAGTAGTTTTCGATAACGGAAGCAAGCTATTCTCATTATTCATCAAAACGATTGATCGCTTTGCAACATCTCGAGCGACTGCAAGGTGTTCATCTGTATACAACAAAGATGATTCACGTTCCATATCAGAATAGCGATATGGATCTTCAAATAATCCTAAATGAAATTTCATTCTTAGAATTCGTCGTACAGCTTCATCAACAAGTTTAGCTTCTACTTTCCCTTCTTCAACTAAATCCTTCAAGTGTTGTTGATAGGCTTCAGATTCCATATCCATATCATTTCCACTTGTGATAGAATGATACGCGGCCTGTTTGAGATCTTTTGAATATCCATGATTGATCATTTGCCGAATGGATCCCCAATCAGAAATTATGAATCCCTGAAAATCCCAATTTTCTTTTAAGATAGTGCGCTGTAAATAGTGATCTCCATTTGCGGGAATTCCATTGAGATCGTTAAACGAATTCATCACTGAACCTACACCTGCTTTAGTCAACGCTTCAAACGGTGAAAGTACAATATTAAGGAGCGTATTTCTGCCAAAATCGACGGTATTGTAATCTCTTCCTGATTCCGAGAAACCATATCCTGCAAGATGTTTTGCCGTAGCCATCATAGAATTGTGTGATGTGAGATCATCCGTTTGGAAACCTCTCATTCGAGCCAGAGAAACCTGGGAAACCAGATATGGATCTTCTCCGGCTCCCTCCATGATTCTACCCCATCGCGGATCACGCCCTACATCAACCATCGGGCCAAATGTCCAGTTTACACCTGCAGCTGTTGCTTCAATAGCTGCTACTCGGGTAGCTCTTTCAATTGCTTCCAAATCCCAACTATTCGATTCCGCTAGAGGAATTGGAAATATTGTTTTATACCCATGAATTACATCGAGACCAAAAAGTAATGGAATTCCTAAACGGCTATTTTCCATTACAAGCTTCTGGGCCTCATAGGTAGCTTCTGCACCTGCAACATTTAATAGTGATCCAACTCCACCATTTTTTAATAAAGCTGCTCGTTGAGCCACATAATCATTGTCTTCGGGTATAGGACCGGTTAAATCCCAGCTACCGTTGTGTTGATTTAGCTGCCCGATTTTTTCATCTAATGTCATTAATGCCAGAAGGCTATCAACCTTTTCTTCGATTTCGGGATCGATTAAGGGATTTTGGGCAATGGTATTGGTAGTGGTCATACTTGCGATTAGTGAAAGCACTATGCAAATTTTTGCTAATTGCTTAATCATGGGTTATGGTATAAATGTTGAACTGAATCGATTAAGGTCAGTTAAAATTGTGAGGATTTTATGAAAAAATATCCACAATCATTACTGAGAATATTTCTCATCAAACTACTCTATTCATTTACATTGAAACAAAGTGTATCTGCAAATCGTCTTAGCCAAAAAAATTGCTCATGTCGTTAAATAATCGCTCTAAAAAAAGAAATTCTGATCAACCTTTCGATTTAGATAATTATCTGGAAGAGAAAAGTGCCGAATATGGTCAGGAACAGGAGTTTGAATCTGAAAGTGTTAGCGTAGATCGGAAATACACCAATATCTTAATTGTAGCGGTAGCTATAACTAGTTTCATCTGGTATATGGATTGGACCCCAAGAGCAATCTTCCAATCGCTATTTGGCGATTCTAATGTAGAAGTTGTTACTGGCACACCGGTAGTTGTAGAAATTCCCCCGATTAATATTGATATCCCAGAAATTAATATCCCCGAAATAGACATTGATATAGACCCTGATATTGGCGGAAGTGCATCTAGCCTTGGTCCAATTGTTGCATATTTACAAGAGCTTCAGAATCAGGGTTTACTAGAAGACAAAATATCTGCGTTCGAAGCTCGACAGGTTTACGATGCCGGAGTACCAATCAGTTATCTATTGGAACTTGACAGGCGAGGATACCTAAGTGAACTTTCTTTTATTGAGATTGGCGAATTTTATAAAAATGAAGTGCCGTTTGAATATCTGGATCAATTAAAAGAGAGAGGATATTATGGTCGATTATCATTTATTGATGTTTCGGAATATTATAGGAATGATGTTTCATTCGATTATCTGGATATAATGGACGAAGCAGGTTATTTAGATGAATTATCTTTTGTGCACGTTACTGAATATTATAGAAACGGTGTAACACCTGAATTTTTAGATGAATTGAAAGAATCCGGTTTATACAACAGTTTAAGCTTCATAGATGTAGTTGAAATTTATAAATCACAGAATTAACCATGGCTCGTCAGAAATCAAAAAAAGGAAATCAAAATTTTGACTTCGATTCTTACCTGGAAGAAAAAGCAGAAGAATCACCCAATGATAATCAGGAGAATATCATTGAAGATAAAAATGAAGGGTCTTTTTTAAAGAATGCGATATTAATCACGAGCATTGCAGTGTTAGGATTTTTCTGGGCTTTCGACTGGAGTCCACGTAATGCAGCTTTATACTTTTTAGAAGATGATGCCGTGGTTTTGGGCTTTGAAATTGAAGAGCCCAATCTAGACCTAGAAACAACTGCTCCAGAATTCGAATTTAATGAAGCAGATTTTAATACTGATTTCGATTTCGACAATTCTGAAAGTAGTTTCACGTCTGCATCTCCATCCCCTTCGCCTTCACCATCACCCGGCGAGCTATCAATGTCTTTTACCGACTATTTAGCGGAATTAAATGATGCAGGTTATCTTGATAATTTTGGCAGTTCGTCCCTTGAGACGATGTATCGTAACAATGTACCCGTTGAATACTTACGGTCATTGGGATCTTCTGGAGCCCTTGATAATTTTGGTGGTTCCTCTATCGTAACAATGTATAGTAATAATGTGCCTGTTCAATATGTTAATGATCTTCAAAATGCGGGTCTACTAGATAACTTTGGAGGATCATCGATTACAACATTATTTCAAAATGATGTAAGCTTCGAATACATAAGAGGCATTCAGGAAATTGGGATGTTAGATAACTTTGGTGGTTCTTCAATTTCAAGCTTATACCAAAATCGAATCCCTCTCGAATATCTTGCACAATTTAATGAAAATGGTTTATCCGACTCTTTTGGTGGAAGTGGAATTACGAGACTTTTTCAAAACAAAGTACCCGTTTCGTACATCGCAGAATTAAACGATAAAGGCTTACTTGATAACTTTGGGAGTACTTCTATTTCTAACCTTTACGAAAATCAGGTTCCCGTTTCATTTATTGAGAATTTAAACGATCGTGGGCTTTTAGATAATATGAGTTCCACTTCTGTTATTAACGCCTATAATATTGATGGTGAATAATAATGTCATTGAGAAATCGAACCAAAAAAGAAGATTCATTCGACTTTGACAGCTACCTGGAAGAAAAGTCTTCAGAAAGTTATACTAATGAATCTCCATCCTCGCAAAAAGAAAATAAATCATCCAATTTCTTCAGAAATGCTTCCTTTCTAATAGTTGCAGTATTAGCAAGTGTTCTATGGTATTACGATTGGAATCCAAGGCTGGCAATTTCTGGCATATTTGGGAGTTCGGAACCTGAATTAGTTGTACTTGAATCCCCACAAGATGGATCTGTTATTGTAATCCCTCAAGATGGTAATAACGAAGGTATCATAATGTTGGAAACTCAAGCCGCTGAGGCAGCACGAGCGGCTGAAATAGCACTTGCTGAGCTAAATTCACAAGAGATTATTAATGCCGAAGAGATTGAACGGCTGACAGAACAATCTGTTGCTTTAGCGTTAGACGCTGCCTTTCTAGCTTTACAGAGTCTTGAAAACTTAGACTTAGAAGGGCTGGAAGGGCTTGAAAGTTTAGAAGCTTTAGAGGGTCTGGAGGGGCTCGAAGGATTAGAAGGATTTGAATTGGCAATCAATGAAGCTGCATTAGATGCTTTGTCTAATATCGACTTTTCTGGCATACAAATTGAATCCGGAACAACTAATCCTGCAAGTTTCGATCAATATTCGCGAGAGCTTGCTTCGATGAATATTAGTCAATTCGATGGAGAATCTATTCGAGCATTACATGAAGCTGGCATACCAACCACTTTTCTATCTCAATTAAACCAGGCTGGATTACTAGAACGATTGGATGCTGAAGAAATCATTCAAATTTTTCAAGAGAATTAACAATGAGCACTACCAAATTTAAAGATGCACCTTCAAGTAATGATTTCGATCTTGATGCTTATTTAGAAGAAAAAGCCGGGGAAGAACCATTTTCTGAATTCTACGAAGCTGAAGAACAGAAAAAGCCTACTTTTAAGAGAAATGCCATAGCAATTGGGGTTATCGTTGGAGCATTGGCTATGTGGACTTTGATTGGTGGACCATCATTCTTCTTTTCTTTTGGCCCGGATGATACGACCACAGTTACAAATTTTGATAATAGTTTTGTTGTGCCTCCAGCTCCACCACTACCCCCAGCTCCTGTAGCACCAGTAGCTCCGGTGATTGAATACCAAAACTTTGAAGGTGGATATCTAGATTATCTGGAAGAATTCAATGCTCAGAACCTAAATATGTTTTCCGGAAACGCAGTTCAGGCATTTTATAATAGTGGTGTACCAATTCAATATCTAAAAGATCTGGAAGGTGCAGGCTTAATTAATGATTTTAACTATAGCGCAATCATAGGCTTATATAGTAGCGGTGTTCCTGTAAGCTATTTAAGTGAAATGAATAATGCCGGCTTTTTAGACGATTTCAGTTATTCAGCAATTATAGGTCTCTATAGCTCAAATGTCACTACAAGTTATTTACAGGAAATGCAACAAGCTGGTTTCCTGGATGAATTTAGTTACTCGGGAATTATTGGACTTTATAATTCCAACGTAACAACAAGTTATTTAACAGATATGCAAGAAGCTGGCTTTTTGGACGAGTTTAATTACTCTGCAATTATTGGTTTATATAGTTCAAATGTCACCGTTAGTTATTTAGAGCGTATGCAACGATCCGGTTTTCTCGATGAATTTAATTATTCGGCTATTATTGGTTTATATAGTTCAAATGTCACCGTTAGTTACCTCGAGCAGCTACGGAATTCAGATTTACTCGATACATTCAATTACTCTGGAATCATTGGGCTTTATAGTAGTAATGTTCCTGTTAGCTTTTTGGAGGAACTAAGAAATAGAGGACTCCTTGATGACATGAATTATGTTGAAGTAATAGGAGCTTACAACGCTGATAATTAGACAGTATCTAAGTCTCTGAACTGCAATTCATAAAGATGATTGTACAATCCACGTTTGGAAAGCAACTGTTGATGTGTACCATCTTCCACTATTTTTCCCTTATCCAGAACAAGAATTCTATCTGCATGCTGTACCGTTGACAATCGATGAGCAATAACAAAAGTGGTTCTTCCTTCCATCAAACGATATAATGCATCCTGAACTTGAGCCTCAGATTCTGAATCCAAAGAAGATGTTGCTTCATCTAAGAGTAGTATCTCTGGATTCTTTAAAATCGCGCGGGCTATAGCTAATCGTTGCCTTTGTCCTCCTGATAGTTTTACTCCTTTTTCACCGATTAGTGCATCATACCCTTCAGGAATTTCAGAGATAAATTCATGCGCATTTGCATCTTTTGCTGCTTCAACGATATCATCGTCTGTAGCATCTTGTTTTCCATATCTAATATTATCCTTAATGCTTGTACCAAATAAATGAACTTCTTGAGGAACAATAGAAATATGATTTCGCAGGGATTTATACTTTATCTCTCGTATGTCATGTCCATCTACTAAAATGGCTCCATCTCTTGGATCATAAAATCGCGGAATAAGATTTAACAGTGTAGTTTTCCCCGCACCGCTTGGTCCAACCAATGCAATGGTTTGTCCTGCCTCAACTTCTACATTTATGTGGTCAAGGATGGTTCTGCTATCTTCATAAGAAAAAGTCAGGTTTTTTATACTGATGTTTCCTTCAATTGTCTCAAGGTTTTTAGCATGCTCACTATCTTTGATTTCCGGTATCTCCTCCAACAATTCAAAAATACGTTCAGAAGCCCCTGCAGCTGTATTTACTGCCGTATAAAGTCTCGAAGATTGACTAATTGATCTGGAAATATTTAATGCATAAATAATAAATGCTACCAAATCCCCAGCGGTAAGTCTATCAGCAAGTACCTCTTTTCCACCGTACCAAAATATGATCACTAGAGTACTTAAGAACATGATTCCCACTCCTGACCAAAACAGTTGAGTTAACACCACTTTTCGGCGAGCAGTTTTAAAGAGCTTTTCTATCGCGTTGGAATATCTACTAACTTCATAATCCTCACGTACAAATGCCTTTACGAGCCGAACAGCACCGAGTGCATCTTCAGCAACTGCCGTTGAATCTGCCAGTTCATCCTGAATGCTACGAGAAAGTTTTCTGATTTTTTGGCCAAAATATCGTGTGGCAACTGTTACAACAGGTACCGTTGCAAAGATTACGGCACTTAATCTCCAGTTTAACACAACCATCAAAGAAATCGAACCAATTAATGAAAATGAGATGGTTAACAGCTGAGGCAAAGAATCAGTAAGAGCAGTTCGAATAGAACCAACATCATTGGTTAATCGTGATGTAATTTCCCCTAATCTTCTTTCCGCAAAAAATCGAAATCCAAGCCGGTGAAGATGTTCATATACTTTCTTTCGAAGATCTGTAATAACACGTTCCCCTACCCACTCCAAATGATAATTACCTGCAAACGAAAATGCAGCCTGAACTATGAATAGAATAAACAATCCTATTGCCAGCAAGTTTAATAACGAATCATCCCCCTGCTCAAAAACCGCATCCAATAATTCACGCAAACCAAGTGGTACAGATAACCACACCCCTGATGCAATTAATACCAATGCTGTGGCAATATAAAATCGAGCTCGATAAGGTTTGCTTAAGGCAAAAATCTTAACGAGTGTCTGCCACAAGGTGACAATCCCTCTGTTTTCATTTTTTTCTTGGTTGGACATGGGCTAAAATTGGCAAATATAATGCCAACAAATTGGGATTTTTAGCGATCCATTTTGTATCTACCAATTCAATAAAAAAAATGAACGTAAGCTTATGGACGGCGAAACGCTTACCTGGATTTTTTTAATAGGTGGTATCATTCTAATGATACTAGAAACCGTTTTACCAAGCGGCATGGCGCTAATTTTGGGCTTTAGTGGATTATTGGTGGGCTTACTTCGATTTCTCGGATTGTTAGCCGACCCTACTACTGCAACATTGGCATGGTTTCTTACGTCGTTAGTTTTAACCGTAGGGGCCTTACCCTTCATCAAAAAATACTTTGGTGGTGAAACAACGTTCAAAGTTGCTGATGAAGACTATGAAGCTATGGACCAAATTGTTGATGTAGTTGAAGACATTAATGATTTAAATAATGAGGGCAGAATTCGATATCAGGGCATTTCCTGGCAAGCAAGAACTATCGAGGGCAATGTTCCCGTAGGATCGCAAGTACGAATCAAATACAGGGATAATACAACCTGGATTGTTGAGCCGGTAAATCGGATAGAAAAATCAACCGAAAGAAATAGACTAAAAGGATAAATCGGGAGAACTTATGTTTTGGACATTCACACTATTAACCATACTTATTACCTATTTTATTTTTACAAAACTCTTCATCATTGTCGAGTTTCGTGAACAAGTGATTCAAGAGAGATTAGGTAAATTCAAACAGAATCTATCTCCGGGATTTCATTTTCTTGTCCCTTTTGTAGATCGACCGGCTTATCGAAGAGAAATGCGTGAACAGGTATTAGATGTACCTAGCCAAACCTGTATCACAAAAGATAACATTGAAGTAGCGGTAGATGGTTTGGTCTACATTAAAGTAATGGATGCCTATAAAGCCAGTTATGGAATTTCAAATTATCAGGCTGCATCTATTAATCTGGCACAAACAACCATGCGTTCGGAAGTTGGTAAAATTACGTTAGATGATACGTTTAGTGAACGCGAGAAAATGAATGAAAATATTGTTCGTGAAATTGATAAGGCTGCCGAACCATGGGGGATAAAAGTACTACGGTACGAAATCAAAAATATTCGACCTTCTAACTTGATTGTTGATACCATGGAAAAACAGATGGAAGCGGAACGTGAAAAGCGAGCTGAAATCACTCATTCTGAAGGTTTCCGGCAGGCACGTATAAATGAATCTGAAGGTGAGCAGACAAGCCAGGTTCTTATTTCAGAGGCTAATCGGCAAAAACGAATAAATGAAGCCATTGGTAAGGCAAAAGAAATTGAATTAGTTGCAAATGCCACTGCATATGGGATCAATAGAATAGCAGAAGCAATGCAACGACCGGGTGGTGAACTAGCCGTAAAAACAAAGCTGGTAGAACAATACATTGATGAATTTGGAAAGATACTTCAAAACTCAAACGTTTCTGTATTACCAACGGAAACTGCTAATTTGAAGACCTTTTTTGAAGGAGTCAGCAAGGTAAGTGATCATACAAAAGACAAGGGAGGAAATTAACATGGAATTTTGGGAAATAGTTGACACGGTAAGCTTTGGGCTGGTAATGGCCTTTTTCGTATATATCTTGTTTAAGGTAATTATGTCTTTCCGTTTGGTACCTAATCAATTTGCATATATCGTAGAACGATTAGGTAATTATAGAAAAACGCTTGGACCAGGATTCCATGCATTAATCCCATTCCTTGATAAAGTTGTCTATAAACAAGATTTGCGGGAAGAAACTATAGAAGTTGAACCACAAGAATGTTTCACAAAAGACAACGTTAAAGTTGAGGTGGATGGAGTTATCTATCTAAGTGTTACGGATCCAGTAAATGCGAGCTATGGTGTAACAGATTACCGATTTGCTGCTATTCAACTTGCGCAAACCACTACGCGTTCTGTAATTGGATTGATGGATCTTGACGAAACCTTCGAAGAGCGTTCTTTTATGAGTAAAGAGGTAGTAAAAGTTCTTGCCGAAATGGAGCTTCCATGGGGAATTAAAGTGCACAGATATGAAATCAAGAATATCATCCCTCCAAGAACAGTACAGAATGCGATGGAACGTCAAATGACTGCAGAGCGTGATCGTAGAGCAGTGATTGCAAAATCTGAGGGGATAAAAGGATCGAAAGTAAATGATGCGGAAGGTATCCGGGCAGAAATCATCAATATCTCCGAGGCTGAGATGCAAAGTCGAATCAACGAAGCGGAAGGGACTGCCAAAGAAATCGAAGCCCTTGCTGAGGCAACAGCTATATCCATAGAAAAAGTAGCTGATGCTCTAACTCAGCCTATGGGTGTAGAGGCAATGAGACTACGACTAGGCGAAAAGTATTTAGGTAAACTTAAAGGCCTTGCTCGAGAAGAAAATGATATCATCTTACCGAAAGATATTTCAAATTACGATACCGTGATGGAAGGTTTGTCGTTGAAAGAGCTAGAAATAAAGCAAACCAAAAAATGATTAATATGCCGCATAACTTCTCCCTTCCTGAGGAGTTACCGGCCCATTTAGAGTCGCAAATTTAACAGGAATTGTTTCATACTTCCCGCCTAATACTGTCCTTTTTACACTAAAATGAAGATGGGGACCTGTTACGAATCCTGTTGCACCAGATAATCCGAGGAATTGCCCAACTCTTAGTTCATCCCCAACTGAAACTCTGGCACCGTTATATTGCAAATGAGAGTAATCTGCCATGGTTCCATCAGCATGGAGTACCGTTACAAAATTAGCTTTATCTAAATAAAGGTCGGTATCGCCTCCCTCATCAAATCTTTGCTCAACCTCAATTACAACCCCACCTCTGGCAGCATAAATTTGAGTTCCCTCGGGCATTGTAAAATCCACAGAGTATGAAGCACTTCCGAAATGAGAAAAATCACCATTATATGCTTGTGAAACATAGTGTGAGCTCCCCCTCCGATAAGGAAATTGATACTCAAATCATCCTGATGCCTTGCAAATACATCTCCTTTGTAAGTGGCAAATCGAGTATCAAAATTCCAGGCTTCTCTACCATTTATCGGATCCAGTCGTACCAGTTTTCGATTTGACTTAGGTTTTAAGACATCCGTCATCGGGATTGATTTATCACTACTTAGATTCTCGAGTTCTGCACTGAGTTCAATTGTTACCGGATATATATGAGGATTTCTAGCCCAGATTTCAACATAATTACTTCTATCAATTTGATAGACTTCGATTTGGGGTGCTTCTTGAGCAATCTGAATAAAAAAAAACCAAAAGAAAGAAATCAATGCCATAGGTTAACTTAGTAAATCCAAAGAAAAAGTGTGCGCAAGTTCATCAATTGCTCCTATATTCGGGGATGAATTTACTGGTATTTTACCTTCTAATCTTACTGGCACTTCGAAAAGACTCGAATCAAGACGATCCGGAATTACTGCTTGCAATAAAGTCCGGTGACCACAACGCATTCAAGAAATTCTTTGAAAATCATCATGCTTTCCTGTATCATTTTTTACTAAAGAAAGGCATTTCAGAACAGCAAGCAGAGGATTTAGTTCAGCAAGCGTTTGTTATGATTTGGGAGAAAAGAGAAGATATAGATCCTTCAAAATCTCTTCGGGCTTTCTTATTTAGAATCGCATACACGCGAATGTTAAATGTACTTAGAGATTATTCTAAATTCGATGAAAATGCAGAAACGAACGAAAAAGAAGGATCTGATGAAGCAGATTCGCCCATCCAAAATCGTGAACTAGCTGATGCTATCGAAAATGCTATCCAGTCTATGCCTCAGAAAAGACAAACCGTATTTCGTCTCTGTTTTATTCAGGAATTCACCTATAAAGATGCGGCTGAAGTTCTGGACGTTTCCGTTAAAACGGTTGAAAATCATATGGGGCTGGCATTGAAAGAGTTGAGGGGTAAATTAGAAGGGTTTAGATAATTTAAACCTTAGTTAATTGGTGGCTGAAAAATTTTTTTGAACTCTCTTTGGGGGTATATTCAAGCCTGCGTGTATTAAGGGTGAATCACAAAAACAAATCCTTAAATAAACACGAGGTAACTCCAATGAAAAATAACAGCAACCTAAAAAACCTATCTCTTCTGGCACTTGCCTTATTGGTAACTTTTGGTGCTTGTTCATCTGTAAATAACGATGTGGAAGCTATATCAAATGAAGATGTTGATCTGGCTGCTCATATCGTTTCAACTTCTATCGCCGATGACGAATCAGGTATGATGAGCAGTCTTTATGATGCTTTCTCTGATGTAAGTTCAGATGGAATAAGCTACGGTGAAACCGACCTTCGTTTTAAGAGAGATCATAATGGAAATGACGGTCGGGGTAGAGAAAGAGATTACACTTACACTTACGATCCTGAAACTGGTATTCACAGCCTGGATTATTCCAGAAGTGTTGAAAATGGTGCATTCAGTAAATCTATTGAAGTTTCACAAGCTATCATTTTCACAGATTTGGAAGGCGCATTCATAGAATTTCCTCGACAGGACAAAGACTCTATTGAAGCAATTTCGTATACCGGCTCGAAAATCGGTTCACATAATGGCCCGTTTAGAAGTGGCAGCTTTACAAAAACCGATGATTTCGAGTTATCTGGTGTACACGCAACCAGCCCAATATTGTCGCTAAATGGTGTTCATACAGGAACTGGTGCCGCTGAAGGAATGACAAGAGATTCACTTGAAGCCAGCCGTTCGTATGATATAAACATCAGCTTTGAGAATGTTGAAGTGAATAAAGATACAGTAGAAGCTTATGGCTCACTTGAGTATGCAGTTTCCGGTACACTTACTTACAGCATCAATATGAACAAAACTGTAGATGGCGTACCTGAAGAAACTATCGTTGAAGGAACCATTGATCTGTCAGAAGACGGAACTGCACTTATGAGATTTAACAAACTTCCTCAAGTTATAAGATTCTCACTAGGTGATGGCGAACGCAGAGATGAACGTCAGGATCGAAGAGGATTCTAACATATAAAAAACAATTGCAGGTCGAAGCATCGGCCTGCTTTCTATATCTAAAACAATGACTACCGAAAATAATTTACCAAACAACGATCCTGATCTGATTCTAGCTCAAACGATTGGAATCGCAATCGAGTCAGGTTCTTCATTTTCGGAAATCAATGATCCATTCATAGATCAATTATTAGGATATAAAGAAAGTGAAGTTTCTGCTAGTTCAATTTCTACTTCAACTTCGGATTCTATTTGGAATCAAATTGAAGCAGAAACCAAAAAACACCCTGCCAAGATTATCCCTCTCTTTGCACGACCTTCAACATTTGCCTGGACTTCAGCTGCTGTGATACTTATTGCCGCATTTATTGGATTTTACTGGATAACGCTTCAACCACAGCTTGAACTTGTTGCGGAATCCGGTCCGGAAATCGAAGTCATTACACTGGATGATGGAACTGAAGTTACGATGAGACCAAATTCGCGTCTGCACCGAAAAAGCACACGGAGAAATACACGATCTTATGCTTTAGAGGGTGAAGCGTTTTTCAATGTTGTTTCTGATCCTAATGCTCCTTTTTCCGTTGATGGTAATCAAGGAACTGTAACCGTACTTGGTACCCGCTTTAATCTTAGTACCTGGGGCGAAAAGGCCATTGTGTATCTAGAAGAAGGTCGAGTTTCGTTCACATCAAATGAAAGCGGTGATGAGTTAATTCTTTCACCGGGCCAATCTTCTCAAGTTCGGCAAGGAACAATTGAACTGTTAGCAGATGCAAATGCTGAACAATTTACAGACTGGATCTCAAATACCATCGTTTTCAATGGTAATAGTCCTGAAGAAGTTATTTATGAAATCAATCAACATTTCGGAGTTACCATAACCATAAATCAACTTCAAGATAGAACAGGCATCGATGGAAGTCTTCGACTCGATTCTGTCACTCAGACTTTAAACGATCTTGGTTTAGTACTTGGCGGCACATTCAGACAAATATCAGACAACGAATTTGAGTTTATATCAATGGAATAGAACATGCTTTCACTCGGTTTTATAATGAGAAGTTTCGGGTTGGTTTTATTGTTGGTTGGAAATGTTGTTGGTCAACAATTCTCTTACGAAAACACATCTATTTTAACAGTCATTGACGATATCGAAGAAAAAACTTCCTATCGTTTTTTATATCGCGAAGCCCTAATTGCTGATGTTAAAGTGAGCTTTAATGCGGATGAATATTCACTTTTTAATTTATTTTCAGCAGCCATCTCTAGTGCTCAGCTTGGACTTAAAATTGATGAAGAACGTAATCAAGCATTGATTTATAAGTCAAACACGATTCAGGAAGCAAGCAATGTTAGAATTAGTGGATATGTGATTGATGACGCAACAGGTGAACGACTTCCCTTTGCAACACTATCCTGGCGTGAATTTGGATTCATTGATGGTGTCACTACAAACACTAACGGACAATTTGATATTACGGTAACCACCGGTGAGTCTGAACTGCTTTTGTTAGCATCATACGTTGGCTATAACAATGAACAGCTTCGACTTGATCTCTCTGATTCCAACAATTGGCAGGATGTTTCCATCAGGCTCAAATCAAAACCATACAGCGGTAAGGAAATTATTGTGCAGGGCATAAATTTCTATACACCAAACGACACTGTGCTTAATGGTTTGATGAAAGTTGGGACATTTAGTTTAATGGGAGAAAGTAATGCAGTACATTCGCTTCAAATGTTACCGGCGGTAACCATGAGTACGGCACTGAATGATGGTATCAATATTCGTGGTAGTTCTTCCGATGGATTTCAAGTGTTGCTGGATGGACAAACCGTGTATAATCAAACCCACCTTTTTGGCCTACTAGATGCCATGAATGCAGATGTACTTAAATCGAGTGGATTTTATTATGATGTGACCCCTGCTCAATATCAGGCTCCGTTAGGTGGTACACTTTCATTAATCACAAGAACTGGTTCGATAAATGATGTTAGAGGATCCGTTGGCTTTAGTAATACTGCGGCAAAATCGACACTAGAAGGCCCCATTATTAAGGGTAAGTCTAGTTGGTTGCTTTCCGGCCGTTGGTCGTACCTCGACGAAATTAATTGGTTTAACAATGCCCGAATAATTGAATATGGTCTTGATGTGAACAGACCAACCGATTTGTATGTAGATTCTCGTCTACAGGGTCGAATTATTCAAGATATTAGTTTGGATGAAATCGATATACAAAATACCGACGCTTCCTTTTACGATTTACATGGTAAACTATATGTTGAAACAACGAATGGATCGCAGATCGTCGTTAGTGGTTACTCCGGAAGTGATCGGGCATCCCAAGATTATTTAAGAGATGAACAGGATTTTCTTTCAACAAATACAACAAGTAACGAGTGGAACAGTAACTCAATAAGTGGGCAATTTCATACGCAATTTTCTGATAGATATAATCTAAGTTCTAGCATCGGTTATACTGCTTATAACAGTATCTTTTTTAAAGATGATTTTGATTATCCGGCTAGTCGAGATCCTAATGGTGATAGCAATGATTCTTCGATCATTCAGTCACTAACGCTCGAAAATGAGATTTATCAATTTGATTTCCGACAATCGCTCAGTATGTCCTTTGAAAATGGAAACATCGAATTTGGTGTGTCCTATTCAGATTTTGATGTTAGATATACCGAATTGAGTTTAAATCGCGATTCATTTATCTCAAGAAGAACGAGTCAACTTGTTGATGTTTATCAGCAATTAGAGTTGAATACATCCAATCAAAGTAAAATAAGTGTGGGAAATAGATTCCATTATTTTAGCAATGGCAAATATGTAAGATGGTCTCCCCGCTTCAAGTTTTCTTATCAAATAAACGACGATGTATCAGTTGGAACGGGACTTAGTCGAAATTACCAATTCATGAATCGAATCGAATATTTCAATATTAATAGTAACGATTTTTGGATTTTAACGAACGAAGATCAGGCGCCTTCTTCGGTCAATCAGTTATCTACTGGATTTTATTATAACATCAGTCCCCAGTTATATATTCAACTAGAAGGATATTATAAAATCTATGATAACCTTAGAGTTCATGAATTAAATACTAATGCTGGTTCTAATTCCTTTAAAGCAAATACAACACCTTGGTTCTTTGATAATGATGGACGATCTAGTGGGTTCGAATTATTAATGAAGAATCGTTTTCAAGATGTAACTCTATCCAGTTCATATACATTATCGCGAACAGAGTTAAAAAACGAACGAATTAATGCCGGAGATTACTTCGCGGCAAGTTGGGATCGTCGCCATCAGATTTCAACTGTTGCTGAGGTAGATTTACAAGGTGGTTTTACATTATTAGCTTCATGGATTTATGGAACTGGTGTTCCAAGCAGAGTTCAATTATTTGATTTGAACGCGCCAATATCTCGTTTACCAGATTATTCAAGAATGGATCTTACCGTAAACTATAAAGTCAGCCTTAGAACAGGTGACTTAGATGCACAATTTTCGATATATAATGCATTCGACAGGGCAAATCCCTGGTATGATGAAACACAACCCGTAACTGTTACAACAAGAAATAATGTAATACGAGCCCCTGCATTAACTCATGTTTTTGACTTAGGAGTTCAACCTTCATTCAGTTTGAAATTTAGCTTCTAAGCTGGTTGTTTAATTTCTTCTCCCACAAAATACATATCGATTTCACCCTGGCCTTCAACATTCACTTTTCCGCGATAATCACAATGATATTTATCATGCACAAAGTCACACGTAGTTGCCGAGATGTTGATTTTACCGATCTCTCCCACTTCTTCCATTCGGCTAGCCAGAATCACCGTTGATCCCCAAATATCGTAGGTGAACTTTTTCTTACCTACTACACCAGCAATTAAGCTGCCACTATGGATTCCAATCCTCATTTTCCATTTAACAGCCGCTGATTCATTTCGTTTTTCGATGAACTCATGCATAGCTTTTGCTGCCTGTACACACAATAAAGCATGATCTTCTTTTTCATTCGGTAATCCAGAAACTGCCATGTATGCATCACCGATAGTTTTGATTTTTTCTAGCCCAAACTTCTCACAAATGGCATCAAATTCCGCAAATATTTCGTTTACCTCAGAAACCAATTTCTTTGCCGACATGGTAGCTGCGGTAGAAGTAAAATTCTCAAAGTCAGTAAAAAGTACACTCACTTCTTCATATCGCCGTGGAGACGCTGACCCTTTTTCTTTAATCTCGTCGGCAATTCCTTTCGGTAGCATGTTATAAAGCAGGTTGTCGCTTTTCTCTTTTTCATTTTCAAGAAGTAAGGTTCGCTCTTTCACAAGCGCTTCGAGTTCCTCATTATATTTCTGAACCTGCTCTTTTTTCTTACGCTCTTTACCAATTTGGAAGTTGATAAAACCAACTAAAAGTGTTGCGCCAAGTACTGAATAAATACTATACGCCCACCATGTTTTCCACGGCGGAGGTAGTACTTTAATTTTAATTTCTTTCCCCTCATAATTCCAAACACCATCCTTATTAGAAGCCTGAACTTTAAATACATAATTCTGGCCAGGATTCAGGTTCGTATATGAAACATATCTTCTATTTCCTGCTTCAATCCAATCGCTATCAAAGCCTTCCATCATATACCGGTAATTATTTTGTTCAGGTGCAGCAAAGTGAAGAGCTGAAAACTCTAACGAAAAAACCTTATCCCTCCAGGTAATTTCCATCTCATCCGTTTCTGAAATAGACTTATTCAGTGGCGATCCAACTGAAGATATTGGAACATATTCATTAAAGATCAGGAAGTCGGTGATAACTACGGGGGGTATATATGGATTATCACGAATGCTATCAGGCTTAAATACCACTATACCATTAATTCCACCGAAATACATAGTTCCATCTACCCCTTTATGAAAAGCCCCAAATCTATATTCATTACTTGGTAGCCCATCACCGCGATCATAGATACGAACATCTCCAGTTTCGGGATCAAAATCCGCAATTCCATTATTTGTACTCAACCATAAATGACCTCGGTAATCAACAATAATTCCATAAATCACATTATTTGGTAAACCGTCATTTGTGGTATATCTAGTGAATGTTTCTGAATCTGGGTTGAACTTATTGAGTCCATTAATGGTCCCAATCCACAGATTTCCATCTGCATCTTGCCTAATTACGTTAACAAAATTATCACTTAAACTGGTCTCATCACTAGGACTACTAGTAAATCGAGTAAATGTACCTCTTACGCGATCATATCTGTTTAAGCCATATCCATGAGTACCAACCCAGAAAATTCCTTGCTCATCCTCGAACATCGACCATATTTTATTATGGCTGATGGTATTTGGGTTTGTTTCAGAGTGAGTGAATCGACTGATAACCCCATCTTTAGGATCATAGGCGTTTAACCCGTTATTTAGTGTACCAATCCAAATTATTCCTCTGCTATCCTCAAATATGGTTGTAATGATATTGCCGCTGATAGTATTTATATCAATTGGATCGTGCTTAAAGTGGATAAAACTACCACTTAATTCATCATACAAATTTAAACCGTCTTGAGTCCCAATCCATACCCCGCCATTTCGGTCTTCCAATATCGCATAGATAAAATCATTTGATATGGAAGATGGATCAGCGGGATCATGAACAAAGTTTTCAAATTCTTGAGTACTTGAATACAGTTTATTAACACCTCCACCATGGGTTCCGACCCAAACATTACCATCAGAATCTTCAAAAATCGCTTCGATATTATTGTTACTAAGCGAATTTGAATTAGATGGATCGTTTTGATAAACCGTAAAGCTCTCTGAAGATGATCGAATAAACTTATTTAATGCACCATTTTGCGTACCTACCCAAAAGACCCCAGAACGATCTTCAAACAGTGATGTAATAGAGTTGTTGCTAAGATTGATTGGATAATTCAGTTCCATGAAATTGGTGAATTTCTCCTTTTCACGATCCAGAATATTCAATCCATTTAATGTACCAATCCAGAATGTGCCTCTGGAATCCTCATACATGGACAGTACCCAGTTATTCGACATGCTATTTCTATCCCCAGCAAGAGCCATAAATGCTGTAAATTCTTTTGAAAGTGGATCAAACCTATTTAATCCACCTGATTGGGTGCCAATCCATAACGTGCGTTCTTTATCTTCATAAATTGAAACAATCCAATTGTCTGAAATTGAGGTAGCATTTTCCGGTTGGTTCGTGTAGTGTACAATTTCAAATGTTTTTCGATCAAAACTATATAGGCCGTCATCAGCAGTTCCAATCCATATAAATGAATTTGAGTCGAGATATACTGTAGTAATATTAGCTGTGCTTAGATTAACATGATCATCTACCTCTTTGTAAATACTAAACTCGTTTGTTCTGGGATTTAAAATATTGAGCCCACTCTGGGTACCTACTAGAATTACCCCAATGGGATCCTGAAACAGTGCTGTAATGTAATTGTGGCTTAGGGATTTATCATCGGAATTGTCATGAGTAAATCTGAGAAATCTATCTTGTTCTCGGTCAAACTTGTTTAAACCTCCGCCTTTAGTCCCTACCCAGATTCCACCATCACGATCTTCTAAAATGCTCGAGATTTGGTTACTGGAAATGGAAAAAGGGTCATAAGGGTCGTTTCGATACACTTTGAATTCATACCCATCATAGCGATTTAAGCCATCCTCAGTGGCAAACCATAAAAAGCCTCTACTATCTTGCAGAATATCATTAATAGTAGATTGAGACAGGCCGTCTTGAGTTGTAATCTGCTCGAAACGTATAGACATTTCTTGAGCGTAAGTAATGGGCCCAAAAAAAAGAAATAGAATTGTAAATGCTTGTATTGCCTTCAAATTGTCACTTTGTGATCTAAAAATTTAACCCTCTTTATTGTAACGAACTGAGTAATCAATTTGGGTTAAATTCCTTTATAGTACCGTATAAAGCTAAATATAAACACGTAGGTAAATAAATTCTCTTTGTTTACCTACGCCTTCGTGATTATACTAAAAATGACGAGCTATTCACACAAAGTGAAAGAAATAATTGAATCTAATTCAGACTAAAATCAAAAGAAGTTTCCCCTCTCCTAATTGCACCAACGAATCCTATTCCATTTTCAACATCATCCGAATCTACAAATTGTAAATCGAGGAATTCCGTATCTCTGAATTCTTCCCATTCTTTTCCAAAGTGAATGTATCTAAGGAAAATTGTCTGCTGGTCTAATTCAGTACAACTTACGGTAGGTCGCCAAAAACGAGGTGGGATACCTATAGTCGCTTCTGGTGGAGGTGGAAAAATGTCAACTAATAAATTTGTAATCGATAGTTTTACCTCCATTCTATCGGAATTTGGAACGTGTTCTATTTTATCAACAGTTCCAATTGTAGCCCAATTTGCTTTTCCATCGTATTGCACACCAACTTCAGCAATTACGAATTCTGGTTCATCTACATTTTGAAAGAAAATGCGCATCTCCAAATCACAACCATTCGATTGATCCGGTGTAGTATCTACAAAACTGACCCTTGGTGTTGATATGATTGAAGTGGCTTCTTCATTATCATCGAACCTTAATTTCACAGAATATTCAGAATTAGGCTCCAATCGACCATCAATTAAGTAGTTATATGTGTAATTGCCATTAAAATTGATGACGGTATCTTCTAACTGAACTGTTCGATTATCTGGGTACTCGAAAAACACGGAGATATCATCATATCCCAGAGCACTATCTGAGAGAAATGGAATCGAAACATTTCGAACTCTTATTCGGTGCTGGTCGTCATCTACATCTAATGCACCATATACAGAATAGGTGCCTTGACTTGATTCAAATGGATTAATAACTCGCTCGCAGCTAATTGCGGATACAGCAACTAGCAGGACAATTGAAAAATATGACGGAAATAATCTCACTTTGGTAAGCAATTAATTTGGAACCCCATTGGTTGTGAATCTAATTTCACCACGATCAAGTGCTCCAAAAAAACCAAGTCCGTTTTGTATATCTCCTGAATCCAGTACATCTAAAGGTAGTGTATTGTTTTCCAGCACTTCCCACTCAGGCCCAAAATGAGTGTATCTGAGAATCATATTACCTTCATCGAGTTGGCTACAGTTAACAGTCGGATTCCAAAATCGCGGTGGAATATTAACTGTGGCTTCTGCTACCGGTGGGAAAACATCAACAAGCATATTATGTAGTGATAAAATAACTGCTACTTTATCTGTTCCGGCTACTTTTTCGAGTTGAGCAACAGATTTTATTTCTCCAAAAAACGCACTCCCCTGATATCTAACTCCTAATTCAAATCGGATGAATTCAGGATCCTGAACGTTATCAAACTCAATTAATATTTCATCAAAACAAGTTTCCGTTTGTGCCGGACTCATTGTTAGCGTGGTTATACCTGGCGTTGTGGCTACGCTTGTTGCAACCTGACCATCATCTCCTTCAATAGTCAACAGATAGGAAGTTCTCGGAGACAAGGAATCATCTATGATGAAATTGAATGTTGGGTTATTATTGAAATATACGATCTCTTTATCCAGAACCTGGGATTCTCCCGTTTCTAGATTCTCAAAATTCACACTGAAATTTTCTAGTTCGCTAACTGTAGCTAATAAAGGTGACTGAGCATCCTTAATTCGAACATAATTTCTAGTAGAATCGATATTAATTGCCCCATATACGGTGTAAGCGCCATCGCTATTCTCAAATGGTTCAATAGTTGTTTCTTCACATCCAATAAGAATTGCAGCAGCAAACAACGTAAAAAGTAATGTCTTGAACTGTTTCATTTTTTTGATGTTATCTGGATGCAATTAATTGAGATTTAAGCTAATTGATGCATAAGGCAATAACGGCAATTCGTTAACCTGACGTAGGGTATTAACATCAAAATAGAATACATTAGTCATGTCGTAGCTGTTAATTGCTCCTATCTCAGTTTCCAGTTCTACCCCTGGCGATAATTGAAATTTTCTATCTATGGATACATCCAGACGCTGAAATGCAGGAAGTGTTCCATCAAATGGCACCGAATAGAGTGTAACTGCTTTTCCCTGATTTTCAAGTGGATCCTGATAAGGAACTCGTACAATCAAATCGATTGCATATAATTTGGTGAATGGTGCGCCACTGCTATATCTCCAGATTGCATTTGCAGTGAATTTGCCAATTTTGTAGCTCGCCAAAACATTTAATTGATGTCTACGATCATGGCTTGGATTGTACACAAATTCATCAATATCAATCCAGGCTACCAGGTCGTCTGCCGAAGCACGGTATTCTACTTCTGCAAGCCCATATCCTACGGTTAGATACAGTGGCTTTGTGTTTAATTCTAATTGAATATCTAATCCATAGGTTTCTGCATTTGCAAGCGCAGATCGAATTGTATTGCCTGGTTCACGAGTCCATTCTGCAACCGGGATATCCTTATTATTCTTATAATAAGTTTCGATATTCGCTTCGATGAATTCACCAATTTGTTGTCTATAACCAGCAATAGCATGGATTGCTGTTGGTATAGGTTCATCAACACCAACTGGTTTATTTACATAGAATACAGTACCTGCGTCTCGTTCATCTGTAATAGCTTCTCGCATCTGTGCATATTTACCTAGAGCAAAGCTAAATTCTTGCCTGTCGGTATTTCGTGGTGCCCAGGTAACTCTTAATCTTGGTTCAAATGTGGTGCTTAAATTATCTTGCCTAATTTGAGTGGTTACTCCTGGAGTTATTGTAAATCCAGGTGTAGGATTAATGTCCGTACTGATATAGCTACTGAATATGGAAGTATACTCCTCTAATGTAGCTCCTAACCCAAAACGTTGTTCTTTCCCTGTCAATTCAGGAAAGGGTTCATCAAGATTAGCTTCATAGAACGTTAGATTCCATCGTAAACCATAGGTAAAAGGTTGATTAAATGCAGTTGCTGTATTATCCATTCTTAAATAGCCAATGGTAATATTTGAAGTTCTTCCAAGCTCATCAAAACCTACCTCTGAACTTTGATACTTACTCCAACCGATTGTAAAATCTACTGAGTTCTTTAACTCCTCGCTAAAACCTAAACATCTAGCCCCAATGGCAGTATTCTCCCATCCAAGTCGAACATTTCGTTGAGGATTAATCTTTCCTCTATCATACGTGTGTAAGGCAGTCATATTACACGTTAGTCCATCCCAATTAATGGAATATCGAGCTAGCATATCCGAAAATTTCAATGGAACTTCCTCACCTGTTAATTCAGGCCCAGCTTCTTCAATTACACTGTAACGTCCCATAACCAGTAAAGACTGTTGGTCTTGTTTGATCGGACCTTCGGCAAGTGCTGAGATTATATACGGGCTGGCAGCAACCTGACTTTCGAATTTCCTCATATTACCCTGACGTAAACTTACATCCATTACAGACGAGGTGGCCCCCTCATATTCCGCACCAAATCCACCGGCATACAAATCAACGTTACTAATTACGGATTGTGGAAATGCCGAGAATAAATTCGAAATATGAAATGGCTTAATTATTGGCATCTTATCAACTAAAATGAGGTTCTGAGCCGGAGTCCCTCCACGAATAAAAAGCTCTCCCCCTCTATCACCTGAGGTAACAACCCCGGGAAGAGTTTGTAGATAGACACTTAAATCCCCCCCTGGACCGGGCGCAGGAATTAATTGTATATCTGTGACAGAGATTGATTGCTTACCTGCAACCCTTTGTACAGCACCGCTTCTTTGTCCACTTACAATAACTTCACCTAAATCTGAAGTTGCGGTTGGAAGCTCAACTCTATACAAACGTACGTCGCCAGGATCGAGAACTACTTCTGCTTCATGCGATTCAAAACCAATTGAGCTAACTACCAGATTGTAAGTTCCCGGATTTATATTTCTGAACTCAAAGAGTCCATCGGCGTCTGTTGCACCGGCTCTATACATATCGCCATTAAGCCTATATAATATTGCATTTGCACCAATTACAGGATTACCGTCTTCTTCAGAAATTGCGATAACACGGAAGGTAGTTCGAACTTGTGCTAATACTGTTTCGGGTATTAAACCGACAAACATTGAGAGGAGTAGACCACACAAGAGTAGCCTCTTTGAGAGATAGATGACCATTAAGTAGTTATTAGGGATGATTTCTAGATGTTATTAAAATCTCTGAGATTTGAAATTATTGTGTAATATTTCAACTACAGTTACATTTTTTTAAGCATCTGTTTCTTGATGAATTATTTCTTATACACGAAGATATGCCGTGGTACCTATTAACCAGTAGTTCTTTTGTATAATTTCTTTGAAAAAGTGGAGATGCGGGGAGTCGAACCCCGGTCCGAAACGGCAAACCTGCAAATATCTACATGCTTAGTTACTAATTAACATTCGCCGAAAGCCAAGCCTAGTAACCAGGCGACTTTAAACTATTCTGTAAAATTTCACGCATTAAAGACAGAAAACCTTACTGCGCTATCCTATCTTGTATGGCGTTCAAATTGGTGCTGATAGGCACGGTAACCAGTTGAACGGCGAAGCAGTTTATGCTGCTAAGCGGTATGAATAATTGTTGTCAATTATTTTTGTTTCCATAATGGGTGTTTAGCGAGAACCATTGGACATCCTCGGCATGCAACCTGCGGTGTTACTCATCCCGTCAAATCCAGAACATCCCCAGTAAATCAAAGAGCGACTTTTAATATACGAAATACTGAGCTTTTATGATGACAATGAATTTAAAAATTGTCTGCATCCCACAATATTATGGATTTAATATTGCTAATTTCAGCTCACAATTTTTTAACACAACTTTTCCATCTTTAGGGAGAACTTTATTTCATATAAAGCGTTAAAGACGCTGAAAATTTTGACTTCATCATATTATGATAAAAAAGACTATTCTGGCTTTAGGGTTGATATCGGGGCTATGGATCAATTCAAGTGCGCAACAATCAGTTTCCATTACAGGGTATGTAAGTGATGCGAATTCCGGGGAAACCCTGATCAGTGCAAATATTGCTATCCTTGAATTAAATCGCGGTTCTGCAACAAATACTCTAGGGTACTTTTCTATACCAAATATCGAACCCGGAACTTATACCATTGCCTGTTCATACATTGGGTATGATTTGTTCACGCAGGAAATTACACTAATGCCGGGTGAAAACCTCCGTTTTGACATCGATTTAGTCCCAAGCGTTTTCGAGGGTGAAGAAATCATTGTCGAATCGGAAGCTGAGTTACAAGAGTTAAAATCAATCGGGACTGCACAGGTAAAAACAGAATTGATTAAGGCATTACCCGCTATTTTCGAAGCTGATGTTTTCCGATCTATTCAATACTTACCTGGCGTTAAATCTGCAAGTGATTTTTCGAGCGGATTGTACATCAGAGGTGGGAGCCCAGATCAAACTCTGATTATGCTTGATCAAACGACAGTATATAATCCAAGTCACTTTTTTGGCTTCTTCTCAACGTTTAATCCGGATGCTATAAAAGATGTTCGATTATTTAAAGGTGGATATCCGGCAGAATATGGCGGGCGATTAGGCTCGGTTTTGTCGGTTTATAATAAAGATGGAAACCGAAATAATTATCAAGGCACTGCTACTCTTGGGATGTTGGCATCTCGAGTTGCTTTCGAAGGTCCCATCAAAAATGGGTCGTTTATGTTAGCAGGTCGCCGTTCTACCTTAGAACCGTTACTGGCAGCATTACGCCAAAACACCGAAAATATCCCCTCTCTATTTTACTTTTACGATTTCAATGGTAAGATCAATTACGACGCTTCACTGAACGATAAATTTCATCTGGCATTTTATTCTGGAGCTGATAAAGTACGATTCCCTTTCGCAGATGATGCTGAATTCACACTCAATTACGGCAATCAGACAGTAAGTGCTAACTGGACTCATATTTTCAATGAAGAAGTATTTTCGAATTTCATCTTAACTGGCTCACGATATTTCAACTTTCCAGAGTTTGAATTTGCCGGCACACCCTTTGAACGTGATAACAACATCTATGATTTCTCACTAAAATCGGATGTCGAATACATTCCAAATGAAAAGCACCAAATTTCTACCGGAATTTGGGCTGGTGTGTTCACGCTGCGATTACAAGATCGCTTTGATAATCAGGATAGCTTCAGTAGCCGGATTCACGCAAGATATGCCAGCGCTTACGTTCAGGATACATGGAGACCTACCGATCAATGGAAGGCAATTGGCGGTCTTCGGGCCAGTTATTTTTCTGATGGTCAATATCTGCGTTTGGAACCACGCGCTTCAGTTGAATATTACGCAACCGATCGATTAACACTTCAAGCAGCTTATGGCAGATATAACCAATTTTTTACATTGATCACTAACGAAGCATTTTCCGGTTTTGATTTATGGTTAACGAGTGATGATGGTGTAAATCCATCTTATGGAGACCAATTTGTGATTGGTGCAAAGACAATTCCATTCAAAGATTATGGACTCGATATTGAGGTTTATTATCGCACAATGGAGGACTTGTTCGAACTCGATCCTTTTCTTCCTGATGCTGCTGGTCTGGCATATTCAGAACTATTCAGGATTGGGGAAGGATATGCATATGGGACAGAAATCATGTTTGAAAAACGCGTAGGTAGATTAAATGGCTATATCGGATATACATTTGGATACACCGTTAGAAAATGGCCCGGTTTTAATAATCCAATTGGAGAACCGGATGGCCCCGGCAGATTCTATCCACCAAAATATGACCGGGAAAATGATGTTAAAATTATCCTCAACTACAATTTGAGTAGAAAATGGAAATTTACGGGAGCTTGGGTATATGCCACAGGTCAAGCTTACACTGAGCCAACTGGTAGATATGCTGTTTACGATGAGCCATATTCAGGAATCAGCCAAAATAACTTGTTGGTTGTTGAGAAAGTGAATGCTGCTCGGCTTCCGGCCTATCATCGTATGGACGTTTCATTTGCACGTACCGGGAAATTCTTCGGTTTAGGCACTTCCGAACTTCAACTACAAGTTATTAATGCCTATAACCGGCGAAATGTTTGGTTTACTCAATTCGATTTCGATGAAAATCCCGTTAATCAATCCGACGTAACCCTTTTACCAATATTACCTGCAATCTCTTACACCGTTTCGTTTTAATCATGAAAGCTTTCATAGTATACATTTTCGTATTTGCCCTATTGTTTACAGCGTGTGAGACTTACACACAGGACGATTATCAGGAATATTATGTTGTTGAATCTTATTTAATTGCCGATCGGCAACTCCCACAGGTTCGATTATCTACCACAGAAGCTATTGAACGCGTTTATTCGTTCGAAGATGTAGCCGTGAGTGGTGCAGACGTACAAATTCGATTGTTACAAAATGATGGGCAAACTATAGATCAGGTTTTTCCATACACAAGTGATTCGACCGGAATTTATTATGCGCTTGATCAGCACTCGGTTCTCCCTGAGCGCACGTATCAACTTTATGTATCCTTAAATGGTGGTGCTGATATTATTACCGCACAAACTTACGTTCCGGAAACATTTACAGTGATAAGTGAAGTTCTAGATACCTTAGTGTATCAAAGTACCGAGCAGTTAGAAATCACGTTATCCGAAACTTCCTCATTTGACGAACAAAGTGTATTCATTTTCAATACGCTGGCTCAGCAACCGATTCCAGAAAATTTAACACCTCTATACTTCGATTTTTATGATCAGGAAGATGATCCAGAAGATGCCGAAGATTTATTGGGTGAGTTTTCTAATACTTCATCTGGATTGCTAAACGAAGCTAATTTTACCAATAATGTGGATGGCTCCGTCACTATCCGGTATCCGTGGATTGCCGTTGCTTTCTATGGGGATAATAAATTAGTCGCATCAACCGTGGATGATAATATCTTCGATTTCTTTCGATCTGAATCTGTTCAATTAGGTGGTTCTACCCTCTCGCCGGGTGAAATCCAAAATGTAATCACTCGAATTGACGGTGGAATTGGTATCTTCGGTTCGATGGCATCGGATACTATTGAAACATTCATCGCACCAAACTTCGAACTTTGATTCTAAAGCGTCTGCTTCTTTTACTTTTACTGATACTTCCTTCAAGTATATTTGCTCAAACAAATGGTTCCTTCGAAATAGCCAGAGTTCAATACCGAGGAGGTGGCGATTGGTATAACGACCCCTCTTCTCTTTCTAATTTGATTAGCTATATCAACCGACAGGTACCGATTAGCATAAATCCGGATTACAAAGATGTGGCACTTGGCAGCACTGAAATTCACAACTACCCTTTCTTGTTTTTAACGGGTCATGGAACTATCACTGCGAATAACTCAGAAGTTGGGAATCTTCGAAATTATCTAGAAAATGGTGGCTTCCTCTATGTTGATGATGATTACGGCTTAGATGAACACATCCGTGATTTAATGGCTCGTGTATTTCCCGATGAAGAGCTTATTGAACTGCCTTTTAACCATCCCATTTATAATCAGGTTTTCCCATTTGAAAATGGACTACCTAAAATCCATGAACATGATAATCAGGCTCCTCGGGGCTATGGGTTATTCCATCAAGGAAAATTGGTGATGTACTATACCTTTGAGTCGAATTTAGGGGATGGTTGGGCTGATGCAGAAGTGCATAATAATCCACAAGAAAAGCGTGAAAATGCCTTAAAAATGGGTGTTAATATTTTGGTCTATGCTTTGACACGAATGTAGAATTCGGCTATACTGCCCACATTTAAAATCATAAGAGTTATGGACAGTATCTCACCTTACTTATTTTTTCCCGGTAACTGCGAAGAAGCCCTTAATTTTTACAAAAAAGTATTTAATGGAGAAATCATCAACTTGCAGCGTTTTGGAGATGCAAGTATGCCGGTTGATGATGACTACAAAGAAAAGATTATGCACGCTGAATTGAAAATCGGCAATCAGAGTATGATGTTTTCGGATGGACCACCACATAAAAAAATCACACCTGGGGATAATGTTCACCTAAATATTTCTTTTGAGAATGAGACAAACCTTCGATTAACATGGGGAAAACTATCTGAAAGTGGTAACATACATATGGATTTACAGGATACATTTTGGGGCGCCATCTTCGGACAATTAGAAGATAAGTTTGGTATCCGGTGGATGTTGAATCATCAGAAGGAGCAGCAGTGAGCAGTGAGCAGTGAGCAGTGAGCAGTGAGCAGTGAGCAGTGAGCAGTGAAGGTATTTTTAATAATTATTATTCATAGTTAAGAACTTCACAATTTCTTTATGAGTTTCCTGTTTATTAATGAATTACGGGGAAATCATATGTTCAAAAAAAGCTGCTTCTTAGTCGCACTACTAATTCTTGGGTGCAATACAACAAATTCAGAGTCTGAAATTCCTTTGCTTGAAGTAAACTATGAGTTCAATCAGATCAATGGATATCCAGACTACATTGAAGCCTACTCACAAACGGAAATTGATGCATTTATTGCTACTCTTCCAGATCAATTAGCTTGGTACACTGAAATAAGTAAATTCGGTGACTTCAATTTTAATTTTCGTGATTATGAATACTTGGAAGATTTAGATCCACTATCAAATGCTGATAGTATTCGAATGGAACTTGAGAGTGTACTCTATGAATTTTCTGAATTCACTAATGTTGTTGATACATCACTCATATACTTTCGTGAATTCAGTAATTCTGAGGATAGCACATTATGGTCACTTTCTACCTACGAACAAGAAACGAATGCCGGTGCAACATTACCATTCACTGGTTATCAGGTTGGGCTCTCATCTAAGGGAATTCTCAACATTCAAGGCGTTTGGTATGGAAAGGATATTTTTATCCCAAATTTTCAATTTGAACCTCAACTATCAGCAATTGAGGCAATCAATTTGGATTCAGGAAAAAAAATAAACCATGTTTGCGATTATGAGGTGGGATTAAGTGAAAGTCACTTAAGAAATATTACTAGTGAGATTATTACTTATGATCTTTCAGATAAAAGAGTATTCCTAATTGCTTGGAATTTGGATTTTTACGGTGCAAATGTGTATATCGATAAAGTTTCTTCACAAGTAATCAGTATTGGTACCACTGGAATATGTTTTTAATTCCTACCTCCTCCCAAGAATCTAACATTTATGATGAGTAAGGAATCGGAATCAACCCAATACCATTAACAATATTTAAATGATCGTTGTACACTGTAAAGAGGTTAATGCTCGCCCTTCATCTTGTAGGAGAATACTTTATCACTGGTAGGATTGTCTTTTAAACCTTTTGGATCCGGATAAAAGTCATCGGAATCGACACGTTCTCTTTGGGTAATTTTTGATTGAATATCCGCCTGAACTTGTATGATTTTGCGTTTTTCCTCATCCGTTGCAGATCGAAGTTTTTCAGCCAACTCCTCCCTTTTCCTTTTAAAGAAACTCAACTCTAAAGTTTTAATCGTACTTTTTGCCGTTCGATAAGGATTTTTATCCTTTTCATATTTCATCCCAATCTTCTCTTCGTGACGTTCACTGGCCGCATATCTTTCAAGTAAAACATCGCCAACCAATCTTGGAAATGGATCACTCATCGCAGAGTAAACATCTATGGTTACCTCTTGTTTTCTTTTATATCTAGAAACGATATCCCGATAAAACTCTGCTAACTCTGAATCCTCGAACAATCGGTCGTTCGTTAAAGAGCAAATATACTCCACCATTTCATTGCCATACGTAATCATCAAACGAATAAGCTCTTTCTCATAGATAGGCTTTTGAAGTGAAAAACTACGATCTTCTTTTTTACTAGAAACATTGACCGACTGATCATCTACTTTATTCTCAGAAAACTCATTTTGACTGAAAGTGTTTACTTCTTCATCAGTTGTAATATTTCTCTTGAACGATCGCTCTTCTTCCTCAATTTTTGATAATCTAATCCTTGCAAGCATATCAAATAAATCCTTGTCAGATCTTTTTTGAAATTGCTGTGATATTCTATGCAAATGTTGGACAAATGACTGTCTAAACAACTCATCTTTTATGTTTGAAATTGCGAGTAGTACATCCTCAATAATTCCAGGAAATGCTTTCGGATCAGTTAGCAGATTTTTTTGATCAGCTTTGAAAAAGATGAAATCAACAATGTTTTTTTGTTCTTTTCTCTGGAAATCAAGAAAAGATTTTTTCCCAAACTGTTTTACAAATGAATCTGGATCTTCACCTTCAGGCAGCTCTAGTAGTTGAACATCCATTCCTTCAGCTAGTGCAATATCAATACCTCTTCTCATCGCATTTTGTCCGGCTGAATCGGAATCATAAATCATAACGATCTTTTCGCCATATCGATGCAAAATCTTCATCTGACCGGGAGTTAATGCGGTCCCCGAACTTGCTACCACATTTTTAATTCCATGCTCATTTAGAGTGATTACATCCGTATATCCTTCAACCAGAACAACTTCTTTCTGTTTTCGAATTTCATTCTTGGCAAAGTTGACTCCATAAACAACATCACTTTTATTGTACACTTTGGTCTGTGCCGAATTGATGTACTTTGCTGTTTTCTCATTTCCCAGAACCCGACCTGCAAAGGCGATCACTTTGTTCGTTGGGGAAAAGATTGGAAACATCAACCGCCCCCTGAATGTATCGTAGTACCCGTCGCCCCGATTACTTGGCTTGATCAGATCCGCCTCAATCAAATATTGAAGGTCGACACCAGCTCCCATCGCAGCATTATACAACTCACTCCCCGAGGCTGGTGAGTAACCAAGTCCGAACCTTTTTATGATATCCAGATTATAGCCACGTTTGGTCAGATACTCCATGGCTTTCTGTGCTTCAGGATTCTCCACTAAATTGCGATAATAGAATACACCTGCGAACTTCAACGCATGGTAGATCCCTTCTTTTAGCTGATAATTCTCGGTCTCTTCAAAACTAGTTTCTTCTTCAGGGATAAACACTCCATATCGGTCTGCAAGTTGACGCACAGCTTCGGTAAACCCAATCCCTTCCTGATCCATCACAAATTGGAATACATCACCCGATTCACCACACCCAAAGCACTTATAAATGCCCAATCCTGGATTCACATTAAAAGATGGAGTCTTTTCATTATGGTATGGGCATAAACCCGAAAATCCACTTCCAGAACGCTTTAATTTCACATAGTCTGAGACGACTTCGACAATATCAGCAGCATCTTTTACTTCTTCCTTCTTGGCATCGGTGATCATTTTTGAATGATAGCGACAAAGTTATTGAGTTACAAAGTTTCATAGTTCCAAGAGAGTAAAGTTTTAAACGTGAATTGGGATTCCTCTGATCTCCTGTTTCACTTTTCACTTTTCACTTTTCACTTAAGACAAATATTTAACCAGAATTAAAGCTTCTCATTTAGCTACTTAGCAATTCAGCCCGTATATTCCCGCCCGCAAAAATCACACTTTAAAAATTTTTAGGATGAGCGTATTAGTTGGAAAGGACACACGCCTTATAGTTCAGGGATTTACGGGAAGCGAAGGTAGCTTCCACGCAGAACAGATGATAGAATATGGTACAAACGTAGTTGGTGGAGTTACCCCTGGTAAAGGTGGGCAAAAACATTTAGATCGACCAGTTTTTAACACCGTAAAAGATGCCGTTGATCAGGAAGGTGCGAACACAACCGTGATTTTTGTTCCGCCGGCATTTGCAGCGGATGCAATCACAGAAGCTGCTTTTGCAGGAATAAAAGTGATTATCACCATAACTGAGGGAATCCCAGTAAAAGACATGATCGTTGCAAAACAAATCGTGAAAAGTCATGGTGCTACTTTGGTTGGGCCAAATTGCCCGGGTGTTATCACTCCTGGCGAGGCAAAAATTGGTATTATGCCGGGTCATATTTTTACACCCGGAAATGTTGGATTAATCTCTCGTTCAGGAACTTTGACTTACGAAGCAGTTGACCAACTTTCTAAAGTAGGATTAGGACAGTCGACCGCAATTGGAATTGGTGGTGACCCTGTTATCGGCACAACTCACTTAGATGCTGTAAAATTATTCCAGGAAGACCCTGATACAGATTCAATTGTGTTGATTGGAGAGATTGGAGGTTCAGCCGAGGAAGAAGCAGCAGCTTATATCAAAGAGCACGTTACTAAACCGGTTGTTGCATTTATTGCGGGTTCTACGGCTCCTCCGGGCCGGAGAATGGGGCATGCAGGTGCAATCATTGCCGGTGGAAAAGGAACGGCTCAGGAAAAGAAAAAAGCTCTTGCTGAGGCTGGTATTACAGTAGTAGAAAGCCCGGCAGATATTGGTGAGACCCTGAAAGGTATGCTTGCTTAAATAATATGCTAAAAAAGAAAAAGCCTTCTTCAGAAATGAGGAAGGCTTTTTTTGTATTCATTAATTTGATTACTGAATTGCCGTACCATTAGGAATCACTTTTCCTTTAGGTACAATTACAATTCCATCTCGTACATAATGGTATTGATGATCTCCATCCGGCAGATGATCTCCACCAACGATGCGAACATCATTCCCAACACATGCATTTTTATCAATTATACAATTACTAATGTAACAGCGTTGGCCAATACCCATTGCCGGTTTGTCAGCAGATGCACTATCAATAAATTCCTTCGATTGATAATAATCGTTACCCATAATAATGGAATGTTCAACTGTAGTACCTTTTCCAATTCGGGATCTTATACCAATTACTGAACGCACTATTCGGCTGGCTTCAACGATAGCTCCTTCGGCTAGTAAGGTATTTTCAAGTGTAGTGCCCATTACTTTAGACGGCGGTAGCAAACGAGCTCGTGTAAATACTGTGTTATCATTATCATACATATTGAATTCTGGAACCGTATCTGCCATTTCCAAATTTGCTTCAAAAAATGCTTTTATAGTCCCAATGTCTGTCCAGTATCCACCGTACTCGTAACTACTTACTTTAAAACCTTCATCTAATGTTTTTGGAATAATTTCTTTACCAAAGTCTGTGGCATCCGGATTTCTTTCGAGGAGATCAAGTAATGTTTTCCTATTAAAAACGTAAATCCCCATCGAAGCTAAATAATGACGCCCTTTCGATGCATATTCTTCCGGTACTTTAGATCCCCAAGCCTCTAATTCGTCGATAGCTGGTTTTTCAACAAAACTATCAATTAGACCTTTGTCATTTGTTTTCATTATGCCAAAGCCGGTTGCATCTTGTGCATTTACAGGGATGGTGGCTACCGTTAGATGAGACTTATTTTCCTTGTGCCTCTTCAACAGCTTCCGATAATCCATTTGGTAAAGCTGATCGCCTGAAAGTATTAATACATGTTCATAGTTATGATTTTCGAGGTGGCGAATGCACTGACGAACGGCATCAGCTGTGCCTTGAAACCAATCAGGGTTATCGGCAGTTTGTTCAGCGGCAAGAATATCTACGAATCCTCGACTAAACATGTCGAAATTAAAAGAGTTTTTGATATGCCGATTAAGTGATGCAGAGTTAAACTGCGTAAGTACATAAATGCGGCGAATATCAGAATTCAGGCAATTCGAAATTGGAATATCCACTAATCTATATTTTCCACCCACAGGCACCGCAGGTTTAGAACGATGGCCGGTAAGCGGGAATAATCGGCTTCCTCTACCGCCACCCAAAATGATTGCAATAACAGAGTCTTTCATTATCCCTTATTTCTTATTTAAAAGTTCGTTGTACATGTTGATATACTCTTTTGCTGAATTATTCCATGAATAATCAAGCTTAATAATTCTTGAAACTACTTTCTGTAATTCCTTTTTATTATTAAATAGTTCAATGGCTCGAACAATCGCATTCTCTGCTTCATGCAGTGCGAATTCATCGAATCTAATTCCATATCCATCCCCTTCATTAATATCTTTCACGGTATCGATAAGCCCACCAACAGATCGAACAATTGGAATAGTACCATATCGCATGGCAAACATTTGATTTAGCCCGCATGGCTCAACACGTGAAGGCATTAATATAAAATCAGAGCCTGCATACATCTGATGAGCAAGCTGCTCGTTGTATTCCAGGGTGGCGTCGAAATACCCAAAATGATCATCTTCCATACGAGAAAAAATATCGTGAAGTACAGGATCGCCAGTTCCTAAAAGGATGAAGTTCACTGTATGTTTATCACCCATAAAATGTTTGATCAAATCTGGCAGTAAGTCAGCTCCTTTTTCTCGAACTAACCGCCCAATAAATGCTACCGTCGGTAGCTCCGGATTTAAGCCAAACTGCTCGCATAAAACTTCTTTATTTTTCTTCTTTCCTGATTTAACGGTTCTACTAGAATAATTGAACGTAATTAATGGATCGGTAGCAGGATCCCAAATTTCGTTGTCAATACCGTTTACTATTCCTTTTGATTTTGATGCCTCCTGTTGAAATAGGGGTTCCAGACCACTTGAACTAAATCCTAATTCATCCATATAACTATCGGATACTGTTGTAATCTGCCATGCACATTTTAAAGCGGAGGCCAGTGAATTTAATTGTCCATTCCATTCTAGTAATCCGTAATTCTGTGGAATAAATGGCGGCAATAAATCGGCATGCATCATATTGTTTGGACCCTGATATTCTGCATTATGTACAGTGATAATGGAAGGAATATTCTCAAGCAAACTAAACCGCACACTTTGTTTCATCATAAATGGTACAAGCCCCGTATGATGGTCATGACAGTGAATGATATCAGGGGTATCATGGAACGTTCTAACCCATTCTAAGGCCGCAATTTGGAAGGAGAGTGCACGTTCAAACTCATCCCAATATCCATGACCAGACCACGGATCTATATAAACCCCCGGCCTATCAAATCTTCCTGGTATGTCGATGACATAAAATGGGAAACCAAGGACATTATGTCTTTCTTTGAAAATCTTGAAGTTGAAATAGGAATGCCCCAAGGGTGCAGATGCTTCCCAAACAAAATCATACTCCTGAGATTCTAACCAAGGGGTTTTGTATTTAGGTATAATGACTTCACAAAACTCTCCTTGTTTGTTTAAATACTTTGGCAATGAACCAACAACGTCTCCAAGTCCGCCGACTTTCGCAGCTGGATAACATTCCGCGCTAAGGTGAATTATATGCATATTTATATGTAACCCATTATAGTAATCTGCGTAATTCCGCTACTGATAGAAATAAGAAATCTTTGTTGATGTTGCAATGTATATGTGTAGCTTCATCAAAGTTTTATGATAAATTAAATTAAAGATGAAAGTGCATGGAAATTATTCGTTTAGAAGAGGTATCAAAGGCATTTGGAAAGAATAAAGCAGTAAGTGATGTAAGCTTCAAGGTAGAGAAAGGGCGAATCTTTGGATTATTGGGGCCAAATGGGGCCGGAAAAACCACCACCATTAGGATGATCAATAACATTTTGGCTCCCGACAATGGACTTATAACTATCAACGGTGAGGTTGCAAGTCCGGCAACGCAGAAGATGATTGGTTATATGCCTGAAGAACGTGGTTTATATAAAAAAATGAAGGTTGGCGAACAGTTATTATATCTCACACAGTTAAAAGGGATGCAGACATCAGCCGCTAAAAAAGCCATAGATTTTTGGTTAGATCGTTTTGAAGCCTCAGACTGGAAAAAGAAAGAAGTTGGTGAGTTGTCAAAAGGGATGTCCCAAAAAATTCAGTTCATTGCTACCATAGCGCACGACCCGGACATCTACATATTCGATGAGCCATTCTCGGGTTTAGACCCAATTAATAGTGAAACTCTCAAAGAGGTAATCATTGATTTAAAATCACAAGGAAAAACAATCCTCTTTTCGACGCATAGAATGGAACAAGTAGAGCAAATGTGTGATGACATTTGCTTATTCAATAAAGGTAAGACGGTTCTTCAAGGTGATCTTCGAGAAGTAAAGTCATCTTTCGGGAAAAATACGATTAATCTAGAATTCGCCGGAGATGGCTCCTTTTTAGACAAACTTGAAGGAGTACGAATTAACAATCGATCTACTAATTTTGCAGAGATTAGAGTATTAAACGGCCAGAATATGCAGGAGATTCTTCATCTTGCTATTGATCATGCAGAAATTCACAAATTCGAACGTGTTCAGCCTTCGTTAAATGAGATTTTCATCTCTACTGTTGGCGAGGATAATCTAAAAACTGAGGAGGTAGCTTAATATGGATTTTAGCAAAATTATGCTCGTTTTGAAGCGTGAGTATTTAACTCGTGTACGAACCAAATCTTTTATCCTTTCTACCCTTTTAACACCGCTTGTCTTCGTTTTATTTATGGCAATTGTGGTGTATGTATCCATCTCAGATGGTGAAGTAACTAAAACTGTAGGCGTTATCGACGAAACAGGCGCTCTGTTTGAAAACCTTCAAGAACAAGATCCAGCTAGATATTACGATGCATCTACAATAACTCTGGATAGTGTACGATCTGATGTTTTATCAGGAAGATTAGATGGGTATATCATCCTAAATGATGAAAATGTTGATAATATAGAAGAACCCACTTTGGTATATGGTGGATCTGGTGGAATTAGCTTTATTGAGTCTGTGGAATCTGATGTTCGTAGAGTTCTTCGTGATGAACGATTAGCGAGAAGTAATGTGCCCGATGAAGTTCGAGAGATATTTGAGACACGCTACAATATTGATTCTATTAAACTCACTGAAGAAGGTGAAGAAGAAGACAATGCCATCTTTGGAGCTGCATTTGGATTCATCTTAGGTCTGCTCATTTTTATAGGTGTATTTGGATATGGCGCTGTACTAATGCGAAGTGTTATCGAGGAAAAAACCAATCGCATTGTTGAAGTAATTGCATCTTCTGTTAAACCGATTGAGCTAATGCTTGGTAAACTACTGGGTATCTGTGTTTTAGCAATTACTCAATTTGGAGTATGGATTATCTCATATATCGGATTATCGGTAGCAGCCGCGCCAATAGCAGCTATCTTTATTGACGCCCAAACAGCGAATTTACCACCAGAAGCAATAGAAGCATCTGCAAGCTTTGATCCTTCAAAATTAGAAGCATTTGTGGTAGATCCTATAATCTTCCTCTACTTCTTTGTATTCTTTATTATTGGATTCCTGATATATGCAGGTATTTTTGCCGCAATTGGTGCTGCAGTTGATTCTGAACAAGACACACAGCAATTCATGCTACCCGTTATGGCTCCAATTATGATTGGGTACTTCCTTAATCTAAGAGTAATGGAGAATCCAGATTCTACTATTTCTGTGGTTGCGAGCTTATTTCCATTAACTGCTCCAATCAATATGATTTCGAGGATAGCTGCAACTGAAGTGCCGTTCATTCAGATCATTTCTTCGCTTGGTTTGATGATCCTTACATTCGCCGGTCTAATGTGGCTAGCCGCCAAGATTTACAGAGTTGGAATTCTGATGTATGGCAAGAAGCCATCCTATAAGGAGCTAGCTAAATGGGTTCGCCAAGGATAAAACTTCTGAGGGTGCTACTGAGTGGCACCTTTTTTTTATTCTGCTAGTTCTTCTTTAACTCCTTCAATCATCAAAAGAACTCGAGGATCATACTCATTTACTTCCGCCGAATTCAGTAGAACTAGTGATTCAGATGCTGAATTAAATCTTGGAATATGTTCAACTGCCCAGAATCGAATCCTGGGATCATTATCAGAAAGAAGGTTATTAAGGCGGTTGTTCCACGTGTCAAAATCAAGATCATAGAGATTCAACAGCTCTAACGCACGCTTTCTAACCTTATAAGGATGTAAAGGTGAAGTGTAGTCATCAGCGATTTCAAGTGCATTTTCTGATGTATGAAGACTATCAATTTCCTCAATAACTCGCAGCGTTTTTACTCCTACAGT
Source organism: Balneolaceae bacterium (assembly GCA_965229525.1). Lineage (GTDB taxonomy): Bacteria > Bacteroidota > Rhodothermia > Balneolales > Balneolaceae > HXMU1420-13. Next base: position 2,955,451 of record OZ245886.1, on the reverse strand, counting down.
ATCTCTTCGTTGAATACTTTTTAACGCAGATTCAGCCTCCGTTTCACTTGCAACCTGATTGAAAACATGCAGCGCAGCTTCGAAAATCTTACCATTAGATCTAATCAATTTTGATTGCAGGCTGGAACGCGCATATTCGTTGTCTGGATAGTTTGCTAGAGCCCGAATTGCAGCAATTTGTATATGTTCTGATCCATCGTTTAATGCATTGATAAACTGTTCTTCTGTTCCCGAAGCGCCGGAAGTAATCGCTGCAAGTGCTTCATAAATTACGGCAACCACTTCATCATTCTCTTCAAATGCCAGAATATCTGATAACGCAAGTTGCAAATCTGGATTATCAGAATGTTGAACTAACAGTTTGGCTGCTGATATTCTATTGGAAGGGTTCTCACTTCGAAGTTGATTCAATAAATAGTACAGCGGCATTTCAGAAATTTCAATCATAGCAGCTGAACCGGCTTCTATGGTTACAAACTCGGTAGCTGCTGATGTTGACACAAGGACGGTATCCGTATCACTTTGAAATGAAATTTCCCTTGAAGTTACTGCATCAAATTGGTGTTCTATAACCGAGATGGTTTGCTCCAGATCTCCGGATCCTTCTTCTAAATCAAAAATGAAAGTCAGCTCATATGAAACTTCATCAAGTAAAATTTTCAAGTTGTACTGTGGTTGAGTGAGTGTGTCCGTCTGGTTTGTACCGGGGCTCAATGGAGTTGGATTAAAATTAGGAATCCCAGTCTCCTGATACCAAACTTCGGCATAATCATCAAAGTCGATGATACCGGTGAAGGATCTCATAAAACCCTCCAGACTTTCGTCTATAGTTAATCGGAAATCGCTAGATTCTAATTGATACCCAGCCTGCCATCTGTTCCAATCCTCTATCAAAATCAATGAATCGGGATTTTCGATTAAAGAAGAAGAGTCGGAAAACTGAAAATGTAATGAGGATGCCAGTAATCCATTTTCCCCTTCATTCTCCAGATTTAAGTACTGTTCCGTTCTTTGATATTCCCCAAACCATTGGGCATACATATTTCTGGCAAGTTGGTTTTCAAGCGATCCTAATCTTTCAAAAAGATACACCGTACCTGTTCCATGGGTTCTTTCCATCCAAAAATTGTCTTCCAGTAAAACAATATTTAACGATTCCCAGGGATATTCGAATGAAAGCACATCTTCAACTTCACTTTTAATTCTTGCTGCTTTCACAATCAAATCAGCTGCTTTTTGTTGATCATTTGTGCGATGAAATAATCGAATTTTTGTAAATCCGGCTGTCATCTCAGAGATTTGAAAATCACCAACAACAAAACCAAGACCTGTTGCTGGCACTTCAGTTTCTGATGACCAGCGAACTCTTTTTTTGGTTTGCGAAACTGGGCTTGTTTCACCTAAATCGCCATTGAAAAGAACTTCCATTTCATTTGGAATATCCAGACCAACATCAAACGTGAAACTCTCTCTTGGGTGATCAAAACCAGGGAGCCAGTGTCTATGAGCTAAAGGATTCATTGACGACCAAAAGGAACCATCATAATTTTTGTGAAGACCGAAGTTAGAAGTGCTCTGCCAGCGAATTGAAAGTTCAAACTCTTCATCTTCATGTAACGTATCACGCAATTGAATGATGATCATATCATTGCTTACCTCAAATTCAGTCTCAGATTCATTGAACAACAATTCATCGATGGAAAGCTCGGATGCATGTATTTGAAGTTCTGTGAGCTCATTAACTTTCGATCGCACCCTATAGTTTACTAATCCGCTCACTAAATGCTGATCAATCTCAACATCCAGTTCAATCTCAGCATGCTCAATGTCAAAGGGATGGTAAGGATGCGAAGGATAATCGAATTGAATATCCTCGCATGTCTGAAAATAAGTGAAGAATGAAAATAATAAAGGAAGTAAAACCGAATAAGGTGTTCTGATCATTAAATTTTAACTGCTTCGAAAATTGCTTTAACCTTTGGATATAAGGCTTTATTGGTAGAAAACCCATTTCCTGAGTGAATGGTTTCTACTCCATCTGTGTCGCTAAAGATCCCTCCTGCTTCTTTCAAAACAGGTAAAAGTGCTGCTGCATCCCAAATATTTAAAATTGGATCGAACATAATATCTGCACGTCCAATTGCAACCATCATATGGCCATAGGCATCACCCCAGGTTCGATGGATTTTAGTTTGGCTCATTAATTCCTGAAAAGCCGGTTCCATTCCACACTCCTGGAATCGACGAATCTCTGTAACCAGGAAAGTTGCATCTTCCATATTCTCGGTATGAGCCACCGAACATGGTTCATTATTCAGAGTTGCACCCAGTCCTATTCCAGCTGCACAAAGTTCATCTAAAGCCGGTGCATTGATAACTCCTACAACAGGTTCATTATCAATCATTATCCCAATTAGTGTAGTGTAAAAAGGAACACCGTGTATGAAGGATTTTGTCCCATCAATGGGATCTAATACCCATTGGATGGAGCTGTCTTCGTTTGTTATTCCGAATTCTTCGCCAATGATGCCATGATCCGGATAACGCTTCAAAATTTCTTCTCTAATAACCTGTTCTGTTTCTCTATCTGCAATTGTTACAGGTGAGTCATCCGCTTTGCTGATGACCTCAAAATCTTTCTTGAAATACTTGAGCGTGTGCTGTCCACCTAGATAGGCAATTTCTTTTGCCGCTTCGAGTAGCTCTTTGATGTCTGCCATTTGTTAAAAAATTGGTTGATGAGTGAGAGTAATTTGAGTGGTGCAGAATTTACAGAATAATTGGAGTTTAAATGCCGATAATTTTCTATTAATGGGATACTAAAATAAAAAAGGGCGCACCGTTCAAAGCGCACCCTTTGGTTAATAGAGGTATTTTTAGAAAGCGATCACAGCTTCTAATACCATTCTAAAACTATCTATTGCTCATACTCACAGTAGCCTTAATTAATGAAGAAAGTGTGAAGAATGGAGAGATAGAATTAATCTTCACTTATTTATTAACGTTCTAAATTCAATGAATTTGACACTCTAACACCTTAATGCGATGCAATGGATGGTAAATGAACCTTAACTTTAAATAAGTTTTCTATAACTAATACAGGTTTTTCAAAATGCTTAGAGTACTTTTTTTCTTGCCCTTAATATTGATAACATCGATTAATTGTTCGAATTACCTTACAACTGAAAAAACAACCTATGTGACACAAGCCAATCAAAATGAGGTTGTTTGGAAAAAAGCTTTTAAATACGGTATTGCTGGTGTATATAATCCCGACACAAATCAAATTGAGTGGAGACGTGCTTATAAAGATTATGGCATTGCGGGAGTTTATAATCCACAAACAAAGTTAATTGAGTGGAGACAAAACCGGCATGGTGGTATAGCTGGAATTTATAATCCCAACACAGGGATTATTGAATGGAAAACCAAATGGAAACAAGGTGTAGCGGTTGTCTATAATCCAGCAACTAAAGAAATAGAATGGAACACTGCCTGGAATGCAGGAATTGCAGGAGTTTACAATCCTAATACATTAAAAGTTGAATGGAAGACATCTTGGCATCGAGGAGTATCGGGCTATTACAATCCTGAAAATGAAGAAGTTATTTGGGATGATTATTTCAAGAGCGGTATTGTTGCTGTCTCAACCTATAAAGATTATCCCACCACCTATTCATATTCTTACACCGGTACAATCGAAGATTAGGACTTAATTTCAAACTAAGTATCTTCATCAGAATTTTATTTTTTTGAAGATGCAAACAGCCATTGAATTAGAGAAAAGACACCATTTTCAGGTATATAACCGCTTCCCTGTTACTCTTGATCGAGGAGCAGGTGCCAGAGTTTGGGATATTGAAAATCGCGAGTACATAGATCTACTCGCCGGTATTGCAGTGAATAATTTAGGTCACTCCCACCCTGCAATTGTTCATGCTATTAAAGAGCAGGCTGAAAAACTGATTCATACTTCAAATTTTTATTACACCGAAGCCCAAAGTGAATTTGTTTCCAGGTTAGCTTTTTTAAGCGGACTTGAACGCGTTTTCTTGTGTAATTCCGGAATGGAAGCTATGGAGGCCTCGCTAAAACTAGCCCGTGCCTGGGGACATAAACATGGCAAATCTGGCAACATCATTTCTCTTGAAGATGGATTTCATGGGCGTTCTCTTGCGGGAGTTACTTTAAGCAAACCTTATTATCAAAGAGGGTTTTCTCCCCTACCACAAGGATTTGAACAATCTCCATTTAACAATTTTAAAGCACTTCTTGAAAAAGTTGATGATCAAACCATTGCCATTGCATTTGAACTGATTCAAGGAAATAGTGGTGTAAATATCGCGGACCGCGACTTTGTTTGGAGCGTTCGTGAGCTCTGTAATAAACGAAATATCCTTCTCATTATTGATGAAGTGCAAACAGGTGTAGCCCGAACTGGTAAGTTTTGGTGCTATCAACATTATGGTATTAAACCGGATATTGTAGCCTCGGCAAAAGCATTAGCTGGCGGCATTCCTACAGGTGCAGTTATGGCCAAAGAAGAAGTAGCTGCCTCTCTTGAGTTTGGTCAACATGGAACCACTTTTGGCGGCAATCCTTTTGCTTGTGCTGTTGGTAATGCCTGTTTAAAAACCATAGAGTTAGAAAACTATGCCGAACAAGCGGCTGAGAAAGGAGAGTATATGATGGAACAAATCCGTTTAAAAACCGCGGGTAATCCTGATGTAATAGATGTTCGCGGAATGGGCTTAATGATCGGTGTTGAACTATCAAAACCAGGGCGCCCGGTTGTAGACCGAATGTTTCAACAAGGGGTATTGAGCAACGCAGCTGGTGGCAATGTGTTACGCATTGTTCCACCTTTGGTAATCACACAACGCGAAATCGATATCGCAGTAGATATTATGACAGAGTGTATTTAGATTTAACCTAAAGACGGTTTCATGGGAGATTGGCAACGAACACATACTATCATCATTCTGCTACTTGGTCTATTATTTGTTGATACTTCACTTGCTCAAATTTTTGAATTTGAGTCGATAATTCGGCCAGAAAGCTCAATAACAATTGAAGGAAGTTCAAATGTGGCCAAAATAGCATGCCATTACGAAGATCCTTTCCCGAATGATACATTGTACCATTCCTCTATTCTAAACAATACTTCCTTTACTGTTTCGGGTGACTCATTGAATTTGACTGTTAACTTATTTGATTGCGGCAAAAGGGCAATAAACAGAGATATGAGAAAGACGTTAAAACAATCGGAATTTCCAGAGATTACTGCCTGGATTGATACAATTTCTATAGAAGATGAATTTTCACCTTCTGCATCGATTTCGGTGGCTATAACAGATGTCGTACAAAATTACAATATACCTCTGGAAGCTGTGGAAGAAAAGGAAACGATCACTCGAATATCTGGAGCTCAGGAAATAAGACTTTCCGATTTTGGTCTCAAAGCGCCCACCGCTTTATTTGGTATGGTGAAGGTTTCCGACATTTTTCAAGTAAAATTCGATCTTCATATTGGCAAAAAAAAAGGCAGTTGACACTTAAGTCAACCACCTTTTAGGATCTATAGATAAGAGGTAATCTTAGAATCCAATCACAGCTTCTATCATAAAGCCATCAAATTCTGCTCCCTGTAGTTCTGATCCGTCGAATCCGGCGTCATAGGATTGTGAAACGAATTCAAACTTAGCAAGAACGTTATTCGTTAGGAACCAACCTGCTCCAATATTTATTCTGCTTACTTCTTGTGTGGCAGCTGTTCCTGAAGCTTCCCCTTTAACAGAGTTGAATCGACCACCTACATAGAAGTTTTCCATTTCGCCTAAACGATAAAGAACTTCTGTACCAAGATGTGTGTAGCTGCCGTCTGCATCGCTATTGCTTACTGATTCAATCACACCAAAGAACTCTAATCCCTGGAACTTCACAAATGGGTTAATTTGAATGGCCGTTAAATAACCAGTATTTGGAACTGGAGTTCTTCCGCCTGCAAAACCTGGTACAAATCTACCTGCAAAGTCGCTTCCGGTGGTTACGTTATAGTAGCGTGCGCCTGCTCTATCGCCAGCATATAAATAATCCCGCGTACTTTTATCGTTGCTATTGTAGAAAGAACCTGTTAAACGAACTCTTAAGTCGTCATTGATTTGTGAATCGTATCCTACCTTTCCATACATCACGAATCCATCGTCACCAGGAGTTGGGCTTTGGTTCAAACGACCATTTGTAAACCCAAGCACACCAATAATTCCATTATTCAAGTAAGTGAACTCCATAAATGGTTCGGTAGTAAATGCATCCATTAGATAATTACCTACAAAAGGATTGTAGATTGCACGGGCATTATCCGTTCTTCTGAAATGAGTATCACCATAATTGATGTCATCCATACCTACTTTAATTCTGAAGTTTTCCATCAAATCAGACATGAATCCTTCCTGAATAAAGTCAAGGTTATCGAACTGGATATATCCACCTTTTACCCAACCTTCAACGTGGTGTCTTGAAGACATATATGTTCGCATATGCAGACGAACACCTTTCTCTAGCTGAACATCAATGTTCAGATTTGCTGTTGGTAGATTAAAGTTATTAGATAATTCTGCGAGGCTATCTCCACTGTTAGTTTGGCTTAAGCCTTGTAGCTGAATTGCAAAGTCGCCACCAACCATTACACGAACACCATCAAATGGCGTGTCGGCTGTTTTTGGTGCTTCAAATACATTCAGTCCTTCCATACCTGCTGGTCTTGTATGATCTACGACCACAGATTGTGCCATTACCCCTACTGCTAAAATCAAGGTAAGTACCATAGTAAATAGGCTGCTGATTAGATTTTTCATGATTTCTCCTCTATGTTATTGTTGATAAAAGTTTATGTTGAAATTGATTTTGACTTCGTTTCCTGTTTTTAAAGCTCCTGCCATTGCCGTGGGTGGATTTATACCGTAATCGGTCATCAATAGGTTTTTACTCCCACTGATTTGGAGTCCATTTTCTATCACTTCCAGCGAACCAATAACCTCAACATCATTGGTTACCCCCGCCATGCTCAAAGTGCCTGAAACTGTGATGGAATCGGCAGTAACTGATAGGATTTCTGAGTAGGTGAATTGAATGGATGGATAGTCACCCGCTTTAAGAGCACCCCTGGTCTTACGATCCATGATGCGCTTACCACTTTTTATGGACGACACTTCTGCTTCAAATAACAGCGATTCGATGTTGATATTAGCTTGGTCTGACTCGGTCAGTGTAATTTCAACATCAAAGTTTTCAACATTGCTTTCCCAATCATGTACCGAAGATGTACCCTGTATGGTTACGCTGCTTTCATCTGGATTGATGCTGTAGACGACTTGTGCATTACCCGAAATATGAAAACCCAGTAATAAAGTTAGTGTAAAGAAAATCTTCATAGTGTACCTCTATTAACTATTCATGAGGTTAGTGTTTATGAAGACTGATCAATCTTTCTAGAATGAATCTAAACTAGAATCGTGAAGAAAATATGAATACTGTTTAATGATGAACTAAATCACATCCAACACACTATAGTTTAGTTACTTAGAACAAGTAATTTTTATAACCAAAAGAAATACTGAGTTATTAATAGCGTGATTTTTGAACCCGATTCGCGCCTCTTAAATACTTTTGCAACAATTTTCCAGCTAACATTAAATCTTAGGAGTGAAAGCAATCGGTAGAATATGGCTACCTTTTGGGATAGGTCAATTTTGAATATTCGCACCAAATAAATGCTTCACAGCTTCAAGTAATCGCTTAAATTGAGTTTCTGTAATTTGAAAATGAAAAGTTGCTCGAATCGTTTTCGGACCAAATTGAACCATCCGAATGCCTTCTTTTTCCAATAATGCAAGTGCTTCCTTTGCATCACCATCATTCACGTCAAAAATTACAATATTGGATTCCACAGATTGGAGATCGATGTCTAGCGCCGAACTTTCAGAAACGGTTTTTGCAAAAAGCTGCGCCCGTTTATGATCTTCTTCCATTAATTGCCAATGATGATCCACAGCATAATTTGCAGCTGCTGCAAGCAATCCAACCTGGCGCATTCCCCCACCCCACATCTTTCGGTATCTTCTGGCCTGGGCAATTCTCCTGGACGTCGAAAGTAGCATCGATCCTATTGGCGCCCCTAATCCTTTGCTAAAACAAACAGAAATTGTATCTGCGATCTGCCCAAAAAATTCGGGTTCAATGCCTGTCGCTGTAATCGCGTTCCAGATTCTTGCACCATCCAAATGGATACATAGTCCCTCATTATCCGCGAAGTGTTTTAAGTTTTCTAATTCTTCGCTGGTATAGCACGCTCCCCCCCCTTTATTCGTACTATTTTCTAAGCATAGTACTTTTGTTCTTGGCTCCCAATCGTAATTACCTCTCTTTCGATGTGCTAACATTTCCGGTGATAATTTGCCATGTTTGCCAGACAATGTTTGAATCTGTACTCCGGATAAAAATGCAGCTCCACCCGTCTCGTAGTTATAAATATGTCCGTTTTCTTCAATCAAAATTTCATCACCGGGCTGAGTTAGAACTTTAAGTGCAATTTGATTACTCATAACCCCGCTCGGAACGAAAAGTCCGGCTTCCATTCCGAATAATTTGGAAATCTTTTCTTGAAATTTATTAACCGTTTCATCTTCTGCAAAAACATCATCACCAACCTCTGCCGAAGTCATTGCTACGAGCATCTTCGGAGTGGGTTTTGTGATTGTATCACTTCGTAAATCTATCATCTAACTTTTTGGCTTTTATTGAGGGAAGGAATATACTCATAACTACTTCCTACGAAATCAATCTTATAATCTTGTCGAAAAAAAAATCAGTAGCTATAGTTCAACATCCTCCCGTTTTTATGAATCTAGCCAGGAGTGTGGATCTTGCTATTGAGTACATTGATGAATGTGTTAGAAATGGTTCTGATATTATTGTGTTTCCCGAGACCTGGTTACCCGGTTACCCGGTGTGGTTAGATTATGCGCCAAATGCGGGAATTTGGGATCATCCTCCCTCCAAAGTTTTATTTCGGCTACTCTTTGAAAACTCACTGGTAATTGAGGATAAATTCTTCTCGTTGCTGCAACAAACAGCTTTAAAAAATAACTGTGTAATTGTGATGGGTTGCCACGAAAAAGTTGGTAGAACACTGTACAATACAATGTTTTATTTCAAATCAGATGGGACCTATGATCTTCACCGAAAATTAATGCCGACTTACACAGAGCGACTAATTTGGGGTTATGGAGATGGAAGTACGTTACCGGTTGTTGAGCACAATGGTACTAGAATTGGTGGCTTAATTTGCTGGGAACATTGGATGCCCCTTGGAAGAGCGGCGATGCATCAAAAAAATGAAGATATACACATTGCACAATGGCCAATGGTGAAAGATTTACATCAAATAGCCTCAAGAAATTATGCGTTTGAAGGCCAATGTTTTGTGCTTGCTGCTGGATGTACTTTAACTAAAACTCAAATGATACATGGAATTGAATCAATCATTGAAAACGAAGAGGATAATATTGCGCTTGATTTGATTCATGAAATTCCAGTCAAAGGTGATGAATTTGTACTTCGTGGTGGAAGTTCTATCATCAAACCCAATACAGATTTTTTAGTTGAGCCTATTTTAGATAAAAATGAACTGATTTATGCAGATTTGGAGTTAAAGCTTCTCAGCGAAGGTAATCTGTTTATTGATACAGCGGGGCATTATTCACGCCCTGATGTTTTTCAATTGCGTGTTGATACCAGTGCGAAAAACAATGTAGAGTTTGAAGACTAACACTTACGATATAATTATTGCTGGAGCCGGCCTATCAGGCCTGAGCCTGGCTTGGAATTTGGCTACCGGCGGATATAAAGGTAATGTGCTTCTTATAGATCGATCTTTCGCGCCATACAATAATAAAACCTGGTGTTTTTGGACCAAAAACAAACCATACTTCGCTGAAATTGTGCATAAGAAATGGCGCAAAGCTTTTTTCTCGGCTCATACCTTCGATGCTTTTCTTTACATGAATGATTATACCTATTATTGCATTCGAGAGAGTGATTTTAAAGAGCGGGTACTTAGAGAATTAAAAAAGCATACAAATTTCCATCTGCTTGAAGAAGGTATTCTGGATATCTCCGGCAGTAAAAAAAAGGGTGTTTTAGTCACTAAGAATAGTGAAACCTATGTAGCCAGTCACATTTTTCAAAGCATCATAAAACCAGATACTGCCAGGAAAAAAAATCTGAAATATCCTCTTATTCAACACTTCTATGGCATCGAGATAAAAGCACGTGCAGGCACGTTCGATGCCGAAACCTTTACAATAATGGATGTCGATGAAACCTACGAGGATGGTTTCGCTTTTATGTATGTTTTGCCTTACTCACACGATACTGCACTCATCGAATACACCATTTTTTCTGAAAATGTCCTGAAAAAGAAATTCTATCGAACAAAAATAAAAGAGTACCTATTAGATAAGTTTGGTTTTAATAAAGGAGATTATTCATTACAGCGAAAAGAATTTGGAAAAATACCAATGGATGATCGCATTTATAGCCCTACGTTACACCCAAATGTATATAACATTGGATCAATTGGTGGATTTAGCAAACCGAGTACCGGATACACTTTTCTAAGAGTTCAACAATTTTCTGAGCAACTTGCCCAGGAGATAATCAATGATCAACCCATGAGATTTGATAATCCTTCTAAAGCAAGATATCGCTACTACGATAAATTATTATTACACGTGTTATCCACCTCAACACAAGATTCTCGTCGTGTGTTTATGCATCTCTTCAAAAACAATCAAATAGACAGGATTTTTGATTTCCTGAATGAGGACACTTCTTTTGCAGATGATCTAAAAATCATGAGTAGTGTGCCATATATACCTTTCTTTAAGGCTATTTCTAAAAATTTGAGATAGAATCCTCCTTCTTTATAAGAAATTCACAGTTTCAAGTTATTGTAGGACATGTTTAATATGATGGAGGTTCTATGAATACGCTTATTCTTTATGCAAGTAATCACGGTACAACAGAAAAAGTAGCAGAGCGAATCAGCAGAATAATTGGTTATAATCGATGCAAAACTGTGAATATTTACGAAATGGCTCCACCTCCACTAGATGAATTTGATACAGTAATTATAGGTGGATCAATTCACTTTGGAAAAGTTCAAAAACGAATCAGACGATATTGCGAAAAGCATCTACATGAACTGATTACAAAGAAATTAGGCTTATTTATCTGTTATATGGATAAAGATCATGAAGTGGAAGAATACCTGAATTCCTACCCGGCTGCATTAATTCAGCATGCCCACGCAGAAGGATATTTTGGGGGCGCTTTTAATTTCGATAAGCTCAACTTTGTTGAAAAATTTATAGTGAGAAAAAATTTAGGTCATAAAGAATCAATTTCAAGAATCAATTCTCAATCTATAAACCATTTTGCTATACTGATGCAGGAAGAAATTAATATCCCTGCTTAGCAATGACTTACCACATTTTAAACGGCGACGCGCTCGCTGCACGATTTCCGTCTTCCATTGAGGGAGAAGTAATAATTATGCGAGAATGCCTGGTGGATGGACCGATTAAAGCTAACTCTTTAACGGAATGCTTTGATACTCGAGCAACATATTTAGATCATACATATTCGTTAGGACCTTCTGAAAAATATGAAGATTATGTGCTTCCAGAGTTGAATAAGGTTTTGAATCTACCCACTAATGCGCATGTGTACCTTTGGTTCGAAGAAGATGTTTTTTGTCAGGTAAACTCCTGGTTTCTTTGTTATTTATTGGAACAACATCTTGGTAAAATTGAAGTTCACCTTGTGATACCCGATAGTGATATTCAATACGGGTTTGCGGGTTTGGATGAATATGAACTCATCAAAGCTTATGAAAAAGCGTTACCTGTAACAGGAGTTGAACTGATTGAAATCGCTAAATTATGGCAGGCTTATCAAGAGGCGGATATTTTAAAAATGAGAGAATTGGCTAATGAGTTATCAAGATTTGAATGGATTAAAACTGCTGTCGATGCCGAAATAGATCGAATGGTAGAAAATACTCCAACTCAAATTCTAACATCCCTAATTGAACAGCTTGGTTCAGATAAATTTGGTCCGGTGTTTCAGGAATTCAACAAGCTTGCTTCAATTTATGGGTATGGCGATTTGATGGTTAAACGGCTATTTGATGAGATAGTGACTCATCAACAAACTTGATTGTCTCGAATTGAAATGTTTGTTTGTCATCAATAAAAAAAGAAGATAAATGACATATAATGAACAATTAGCAGATAGAATAGCCGCTCAGTTACTAGATCGAAACATTCAATTTGAAGAGAAAAAAATGTTTGGCGGGTTGTGTTTCATGGTGGATGATAAGATGTGTATCGGCATCGTAAAAGATGATATGATGGCTCGAGTTAATCCAGAAAAAGAAGAGCAATTATTATCGGAAGATGGCGCAAGACCAATGGATTTCACCAAGCGACCAATGCGTGGTTTTTTGTACATCGACTCGAGTGTGTATAACGATGATAAGACTTTAAATTTTTGGATTGATGAATGTTTGGAGTTCAATCCACTCGCAAAAGCAAGCAAGAAGAAAAAGAAAAAATAACGGTCAGTCGTAAAGAAACTGCGATAATATAGCTGTTACAGCCGTTTCAGCTCGTAGTCTATATGAACCAAGTGATATTACCGTGCCCCCAGCTTGATCAACTAGCTTTACCTCATCCTCAGAGAAGCCTCCTTCCGGTCCAACTAAAAGGAGTTTTTCTTTCTTCGTCGAAAACAATGGACGTTCAACATTTACTTTTTCATGTGCCATAATCATATCATGATCAGCAAATTCAAAAAGAACACTTTTTAGATCCGGCTTCACCATAAACTTAGGCATCCACCACCTACCCGATTGTTTAAACGCACTCTGAATAATGGCTTCTATTCGATCCTCTTTAATTCGAGTTCTTTCAGAATGTTCGGCTTCGAAAAAACAGATGGTTGTTGCTCCTAGTTCAACTGCTTTTTCAATGGCAAACTCAAAACGATCTCTGATTTTTATGATCCCCAATCCAATTACTTTTTTGTTTTCTGGTTCCCCTCTTTGGTCTGCCGAAATTATAGATAATGAAATGGAGTTTTTCTGGATGGATTGTATTTCAGCCGTTGCTTTACAACCTCTACCATTTACCAAAATCACCAAATCCCCTTCTTTTTTTCTTAAAACTTTGGATGCATGCTTTGCTTCCTGCCCTATTAACATGACCTCTTCGTGTTCATGTAATTTTGGTACATCGATAAAAAAATGATTATCCAAAATTAGGAGGATTTTTTTCTACCAATATACGCCCCGGGTTGAAATTCTACTTCCCCGGTTTTAATCATCAGCTCAACATATGGTTCGCACATTTGGCATTTGGTGCTGCATATTTCGTTGCGCTGAAGTTCCCTAACGCTTTCAATTTTGTGTTCCAAAACGTAGTCCTTCACATCCACAAAATCGATGTGATGACATACACATTTATGTACAAGAAATGAGCTCATGTTTGCTTAAAATGCTTTCCTAATTTTAGTCCCTGCCCCTGATAATTACTTTCAATATCAGTTCCATAAATAAATTCCGGTATCTCGGTATTTGGCTCGAATTGCATACTAAATAAAGTTTGACCATCCTCAATCATGAAAGGTACGTCATGCGACCTGACTTCCAGCACTGCTCTCGCACCTTTATCATCGACCGACCCACCAAAACCTGAATCAAAGAAACCAGCATAATGTGTTCTTAGTTCACCTGAACCAGTATCGTATGCCATCATTTCACAAGCTAAATTTGCCGGAACCCTAATCCGCTCTTTGGAAGCAAATATGTAGAAGGCTTCAGGCTCGAGAATCACTTTAGCATCTTTTGTCGCATAAATTGGCTCCCAAAAATCTTCAACCGGGTAATGCCCAATATTCTGAAGGTCAATATAATTCACATGCTTTTTAGCTTTATAACCGATGACCTCACCATATAAACCCTTCAACTGAACACTCATAAACAGACCTTGATTTACCTTAATCTGTTCCATTGAAACCGGTGTGATGTTTTCGTCAAATAAAAGAGGATCCGTATCGTGAATGCGCAATAAATCCTGATCTGACACTACTTCAAATCCGTGACGGATTCTCAATTGATTTAACCGTTGACCAGTTTGAACCTTTATGGAAAATGACTTGGGTACAACTTCCAAATAAAGATTCCCTTGATATCCGGCATTAATTTCTTCAAAGCGATGAGAGTAGTCGGTTACAACTCGAGTAAATACATCCAGACGGCCAGTCGAGCTTTTAGGATTTGCTTTGGCTGATAGATTTTCAATAGAATGTAACTGAACTTCTTCCCCATTCGACGCCCCATTCTTTAAACCTTGGTGCTGAATTGAATAATGGGATTTTGGAAGATTCAATTTTTCCAGCAACGGAATGATGTACACACAATTTTCTTCTAATACCGCGCCATCTCTTAAGGAAAAACGATATTGCTCCAATTTTTCCAGCTTTTGATCCACAGTTTCATTCTCCGGCAAAAAACTACATCGCACACGATATGCAACTTCTCCAAGGCGTAAATCCAATGAATTTGGTTGGAATTGATTGTCCTGAATAGGATAATCGGGATGGGAATCTAATATCCCCAAATCTCGAAGAATTTTTAATTTTTGAACCGGTAGTACGCCTTTTGTGCGTAAATGAACAGCGTTAGAAGAATGGGTCATGCAAACTTGTTTTCTTAAAGATACTAAGGCGCTCACTTTTGGCAAATTGGAAATTCCAGAAAGTGATTAGCAAAATTAAATCCCCACTTTTGATTTTTAAATGTGGATGTGACTATGTGAAAGTTTAATCAAATTTTAATCATACCCGATAATATTTGAAACAAATCACGATTTGGTTCATCATTAAGGTCAGGAGACGCTGAATAGAGACAGCTACTTTTATAACGATTTGACTATAACCCCTATGCTATGACTAGAATTGACAATTCAATCTGGATGGATGCCATCCGAACAAAAGAAGAAAAAAAGAATATTATCACTGCGGTTCCATTTCTTCATGTTACAGATATTAAAAAATCTCTTGATTTCTACGAGCGGAAATTAGGATTCGAAGTATTTGAAATTTGGGAACCCAATGGCCAAATCGAATGGTGTCATCTTAAAAAAGATGGGGGTGAATTAATGCTACAACAGTTTAAACCATATCACAACATTTCATCGAGAAAATTGATGTCGGTGCACTTTTCATGTGTGGATGCCCTGGCTGTACATCGAGAAATTGGATATCGAAAATTGCACGCTTCGGAACCTGTAGTTAGCAACGGAAAATGGTTTACCCGTGTCATTGATCCTGATGGATATGAAATTAATTTTGAAAGCCTTGCAAACGCACCTGAGGGCACCACGCTATCTAAATGGCATGATTAGCATATCCAGTTTCTTGTGATACGATTTTGAATATAATTCTTCTATTTTGTGGATGATATTCAAATAGTTTCCAATGTCTGATTTTAAGCTTGCGCTAGAACCACCTAATTCAAAAACTTCATATTTCGAGCAATCTAAGATTCAAGAGGCAATTGAATTATCTAGAAACAGTCTTCGAAAACGAATTATTTACCCCATTCATAAAAGTGATGATGATCGCCTCCATCGAATGTTTAATGTGATTCAGCCGGGTAGTTATATCCAACCTCATCGCCATAAGAAATCAGATAAATCCGAGACTGTATTATTATTACAAGGTGGAATTTGTTTCATCACTTTTGATGAGACAGGAAAAATCAAATCTTTCAAAAAATTAATAGCCGGAAGTGATTTCTTCGGCGTGGATATTGAACCTGATATCATCCACACATTTTATGCTCTAGAAGAAGATACCGTAATCTTTGAGGTTAAAAATGGGCCCTATGTGAAAGAGTTGGATAAAGAATTTGCCGAGTGGGCACCTGAGGAATTTTGCCCAGAAGCAGAAACATATCTAAACAGACTGATTGAGTTAACGGTTTAAGGTAAACCAGCCTTTTTTAATTTCATTTTTTACCAGTCTCGCAACCGCTAAATATGGATTAAAAGTTGGATCTAGAGATTTATTTTGAGCGATTCTTGTAATTTGATAATCGTAGAATCCTGCTTCTGCGAAATCTTTAAATTGTTTGATGCTGATTTTAAAATCAGCATCACAAATTCTTCGATTTGGCTGATCGAAAAAGGATTTTGGAAAATCAATCTCGTTCAAGAATGGTCGCGCAAAGCCAATCATCTCCAATTCACCATTTTCCAGAACCTCGTTGCAAAACGAACTCGACCTGAACCCTCCTGTTATCATTAGCGGTAGTTTGGTTTCTCGCCTAACCTTTCTGGCAAAGTCCATAAAGTAGGCTTCACGCCTTTGCGTTGATTTACGTTCGTAGCGTTGGGTTAAGAATTTAATATTCTCATACGTTCCACCGGATATTTCCAGTAAATCAATTCCAAGTTTCTCTAACTCTTTGATTACAAAAAGTGAGTCATCCTCTGAGAAACCACCACGCTGAAAGTCTGCACTATTTAGCTTAACTGATATGGGGAATTTTGCACCTAGTTTACCTCGTGCTTTTCTAACAATATCAAGCATAAAACGTGCTCTATTCTCGATACTTCCTCCATAAATATCAGCTCGATTATTCGTAATCGGTGATAGAAACTGGCTAAGTAAATAACCATGTGCGGAATGAAACTGAACACCGGTAAAACCGGCTTTTTTGCACAGTAAAGCGGTACGTATAAATCGGTGTTCAACATCTTTAATCTGTGCGATTGTCATCGCCTCTGGCTTTGCAAAGAGCATCAACTTTTTAAGTTTTACTGCTGATGGTGCAATGGGAGACCAAGTTGTGAAGATGGTAGCTTGCCTACCCGGATGACTTATTTGAGCCCAAAAATGGGTATGGTTCTTAGTACCCGCTTTGGTCATTCTTTGGAGTTGACCTAAACCTGAATCGTCTTCCAGGACAATATTTCCAGCTGATTCCCTGTATCTCCGATCAACCATTATATTCCCTGAAATTAGAAGTCCGGCACCATTGTTTGACCAACGATCATACAAACGAATTAAATGTTCAGTTGCATGACTTTCGGAACTAGCCAGCCTCTCTGTCATTGCGGCTTTTGCAATGCGATTTTTGATTATTACCCCACAAGGGAGTTCAAGCTGATCATGTATTGTTGCAGAACTCATTCGCTAACTATTTATCCTAAAATGAATTCTTACTTCATTCAGCAATTATGAAATCATTGCTTGGATTTTATTCCACTCAGCTTCAGTGACTTTAGTAATTGAATAGCGACCTAATCGAAATAACTCCATATTCTCCAATTCAGAATCTTCCTGGAGTGTATATCTGCTGATCGGCTCCTCCAATTTCCGTACAAACTTCATATCAACGTTAATCCATCTTGGATCCTCTTCAGAGCTTTTAGGGTCGAAATATTTTGAATCAGGATCAAATTGAAGAGCATCCGGATAAGGATCAGAAATCACTTCCATCATACCTACAATAGCAGGTGGCTTTTGATTTGAGTGATAAAAAAGAACTCCATCACCTGGTTTCATTTCATCCCGCATATAATTTCTTGCACCATAATTGCGAACTCCATCCCAGGGTGTTGTTCCATCTTTTTGCATTTCATCGATGGAATAGTTATCCGGTTCGGATTTACATAACCAGTAATTCGGCATAATTTACTTACTAGAATTTTTGTACTTATTAACGTACCACATCACTGTTTCTTCAAGCATTGAATCAAAATCCGGGTTCGGTTCCCAGTCTAATTCATTTTTAATTTTCGATGCGTCGATAGCATAACGGAAATCATGTCCTAACCGATCCGTTACAAAAGAAATTAGGTTTTTATAGTCCCCTTCCGGACCATTGCCAACATTTGTGTTTAGTACATCACAAATTTTATGTACCAGATCCAGATTCTTCCATTCATTATTTCCCCCAACATTATAAGTCTCCCCAGCTTTTCCTGATAGAAAAGCTGTTTCGATAGCAGAACAATGATCTCTCACAAACAACCAGTCACGTACGTTTTCACCTTTGCCGTAGATAGGAATTGGGTTACCTGATACTGCATTTCGAATAACCGTTGGAATCAGTTTTTCATCATGTTGGTGAGGTCCATAATTGTTCGAACAATTAGTAGTCACCAGGTTCATTCCATAAGTCTGAAAGTATGATCTTACGATCATGTCACTACCTGCTTTTGAAGCTGAATATGGAGAATTTGGTGCGTAAGGTGTAGTTTCTGTGAAGTATCCATCATCTTCGAGTTCACCATAAACCTCATCTGTTGATACATGCAAGAATCGATTATTCTTCCACATTTCTGCATCATCTTTCCAAAGCTGTCGACATTCTTCAAGAATGTTGAACGTTCCAACGATGTTTGACTGGATAAAAGGTTCAGGGCCGGTAATAGAATTATCTACATGCGATTCAGCCGCAAGATGTATTACGCCATCCGGTTTAAACGACTTGATGATATCTTTGACAGCATCACGATCAACCAGATCAACTTTTTTGAAATGATACCTTTCGGAATCTTTAATTGGTTTCAAAAAACTTCGATCAGAGGCATAAGTGAGTTTATCTAAATTATAAATACTCCATGTAGGATATTTTTTATGCAAGTACAAAATTAGGTTCGAGCCAATAAATCCAGCTCCTCCTGTAATAATAATCTTCATTTAGAATAAGTCTTTTTCTGTGAGTGATTCTAATAATGGTTGAGTTCTGTCTTTCTCGGATAATATGGGGTGATCCATTCCCCAGTTGATATTAATTTTAGGATCGTCCCAACGTATACCCCGTTCTGATTCTTTGTGATAATAGCTCGAACATTTATAGCAAACAATGGCTATATCAGATATAACAGAAAACCCATGCGCAAACCCTTCAGGAACGTACATTTGTTTATGATTCTCTTCTGAAAGTTGTACCGCAACGTATTGTCCAAAAGTCTTTGAATGCTTACGGATATCAACGGCTACATCAAGAATTTTGCCGTACATACATTTAACAAGTTTTGCTTGTGGTTGCTCTCTCTGATAATGGAGTCCTCGCAAAGTACCTTTTGCTGATTTTGAAATATTGTCCTGAACAAAATTATCTGTGATACCAGCCTCATGGAATACATCTTGCCGATAGGATTCGAGAAAATATCCTCGGTTATCTGCAAAAATATTTGGCTCAATAATCTTTACATCAGGTATGCTCGTGCTAATTATTTTCATCCTTCAACTGCATTAATAATTTTTCTAAACCTTCTTCCCAGGGCAAAGAGGCAATCATTAGTTCATTTTCCACTTTCTTAGTATCCAACTTCGAGAAACTTGGTCTTTTTGCCGTCGTTTTAAATTCTGAACTTTTCACTGGTTCAACATCTATTTCAATGTTACTCAGTTCAAAAATCTTTAAAGCAAATTCATACCATGTAATAATCCCATCAGACCCCAAATGGAATAACCCATTGGCTGATTTTTTAATTAAGCCGAGAGTGTCCAATACTGTTTGATTTGTAAATGTAGGAACTCCAAATTGATCATTAACAACATTGAGGGATTTTCTTTCCTTTGAGAGTCGTAGCATTGTTTTAAGAAAATTATTACCAAATGCTCCACAAAGCCAGGAAAGCCTAAGTATCAAGTATTCGCAACCCGATTGTTCTATTGCCTGCTCCCCTTTTAATTTTGAGATTCCATATGTATTCAAAGGATCCGGTTTTGCTGTCTCTGGATAACCACTTGGATATGTGTTTCTATCCGAAACTTCGCCAGCGAAGACATAATCTGTAGAGTAATGGATTAATTTTATTTTGTACTTAACACAACATTCAGATAGCTTTTCAACGGCAGTGTGGTTGATTAAATTCGCTAATTCAAATTCTTCTTCGGCTTTATCAACAGCGGTATAAGCCGCACAATTTATAATAGTCTCTGGACTCTCCTTACGAATGACATCTTCAAGTTTTTCGAAATCAGTTATATCCAGGTCTCGGTAATGATAGGCACTGTAGTCAAAGTTCTGTTTGGTCAGAACGTGAACCCACTCCTGGCCAAGCTGACCGTCTGCTCCAACAATTAGAAATTTCATGTATTGATGGCTAACTCGTTTGCATGACGATATGAATCTGGTGTACCAGCATCTGTCCACCAACCATCTAATACGCTACTTGTCATTTCTCCATTTTGAATGTAGTAGTTATTTACGTCGGTGATCTCTAGCTCTCCTCTACCAGAAGGTTTTAGAGTTTTGATCATTTCATAGACTTTTGAGTCATAAAAGTAAATTCCGGTTACTGCGTAATTAGATTTCGGATTATCTGGCTTCTCTTCAATTGAAATAACCTTTTCTCCTTCGATTTCAGCTACTCCATACCGTTGAGGATCGTGCACTTCCTGAATCAGGATTTGTGAACCTGTTCCAGTAAAATTATCAACTGCTTTTTGTAATGAGTGTTCAAAAATATTGTCACCCAATATTACTATCACAGGATCATTACCAGCAAAATTTTCAGCTAAGCCCAGTGCTTGTGCAATCCCTCCTGCTTCGTCCTGAACTTTATATGTAAATCGACACCCAAAATCCTTACCTGAGCCAAGTAATGTAACTACATCACCCATATGTTCGGTTCCAGTTACGATTAGTATTTCCTCAATACCTACTTCCAACAACTTTTCTATTGGATGATATATCATTGGTTTATTTCCAACCGGTAATAAGTGCTTGTTTGTAACTTTCGTTAATGGGAACAATCTTGATCCGGTACCACCTGCTAGTACTATTCCTTTCATTTCTCTATTCATTTAATTTTCTAAAAGGTAAAAAAGACTTTTGATAGCTTCGCATTTAAATCGATGAAAGTGTATAAATCTCTGATGAAATCTCAAATTAATCGACCAAAAAGAACTAGTTATTAGAATGAACTAACTAAGCTTAAATGATCGATGTTTTGAATTATATTAAAATGGTTTAACAAACGTGAACAGTTGTCCGAATTGTTGCACCTCTTTACACACATATCGACCAAGGTAAAGCCTCTTTTCTTAATTTTCTGCATCTCTTTTTTTGCTGTGGATGCAATAGCACAGCTTGGAAGTTATAGTGAACGTAAGAAATTTATCCTAGAGAGTGATAGTGTTAGTGGATCTTCTGACCTAACAGATTTCCCTGTTTTAGTTTCAGTCACCTTACCAGCCATGGATGTTACAAGTCCTAATGGTTTTGACATAGCTTTTACATCAGCCGATGGTACTACTCAAATTGACCATCAGATAGAATCTTATAACTCAACAACTGGCGATCTATTAGCCTGGGTGAAATTTCCAACAGTTAGCCCAAATTCAGATACACAATTCTTTATTTACTATGGTGATTCTGGAATTACAACTAGCCAGGATTCTACCAGTACTTGGGATGATAATTATGTGCTTGTTATGCATATGAACGGCCCTGATACAGGAACAGAGTCTGATGCTACGCAATATGGCAATGATGGTACCATAAATGGAGTAGGTGGAATTGATACAGTTGCCGCTCAAATTGGGTTTGGTCGAGACTTTGAAAGAGGTGATGCTGATTTCATTCAAGTCGCAGATGACGCCACTCTTGATATAACCGGCGAAATTACAATGTCGTTTTGGTTTAGTAGAGAAGACCAGCAACCGGATTTTATTTCCAAGGGTATAAATCTTTCTTATGAAGCTACATCTAGAGGTACAATGCGAACTCGCTTTAACAAGAATGGGGCTAATATTTTAACAACTCCAAGTGAATTCACTATTAATACGTCAGATTGGGTCTATATTGTTTATGTTCAGACCTCATCGGGGATGGAGATTTATCAAAATGGAGTTCTGGTTGCAAGTAATACCAACACAACCGCATATACTACTAATAACGATCCACTTTATATTTCACGCTCCGCGGATGCAGTTGATGGAATAATGGATGAGGTTCGAATCTCTGATATTTCAAGAAGTGAAGATTGGATTATCACGGAGTACAACAATCAACTTAATCCAACCACTTTTATAGAAGAACTTGCTGATGTACCAGGAATCAGTAATATCGAATCCATCAATCAGGAGTATACGGCTGGTGGAGCAGCTGTTTTTCTAACCAATACAATAACTGTAGATTCACATCCAACCATTTCAACTCTAGATAGTGTTGTGATTCAGGTTTCTGGTAATTTCGAATCTGGGGGCGACGAACTCAATTTTACTGATGGCACAATCGTAGGCACCTATGGTACTACAACCGGTAAACTATTATTAGAAAACAATGCTACACTCGCCGCATATCAAACGGCTATTCGATCCGTAACATTTAGCAGTAGCTTAGGCTCTCCGAGTTCAAGTACCAGAACAGTTACCATAACAGGTTACAGTGGTTCTGACGCAACCAACTCTTTAGAACGAGATATTGATGTAGTGACGGTATTAACAGGTTTAGATGACATAAGTACGCCTGTTTTTTATTTGAATGGTCTGGATTTGGATGGTGACGGAACACTTAATTCAGCAGAAGCATCACCACCAACTAATAATTCGGCAATATCAACCTGGGGTGATATCTCAACAAATTCTTTTGATTTCGTAGCCGGAACAGCTGCTATTTTTGATTCATTAGCGTTTGGGGAGCGAGGAGCAGTGTTGTTTGTACCTAATGATGAGCTACAAAAAACGGTTGAAACATCCATAAGTAATTCAGCTTTTACTGAAAAGACATTTGCCATTATTTTCAGAACTGGATCTGATGTTTCAGGATTTCAAATGCTCTATGAGCAATCCTCGGCGACTCGGGGATATAATTTCAGTATTGTTGATGGTAATTTGTATGCGCAGGCTTTTAGTCGTGGAGATGGCAATTGGGGTGGTTCTAATGCCGTTCGTCATCGTGTTATTGATCTCGGTACAGTTGAAACCAATTCCACTTATTACTTAATCGCCTATCACGACAACACTGATTGGACTGCTCAAGTGAATGATGGCGCTTTTTCGGGTTTCACAAATGCTGCTGAAATGCCTGCTGTCAGTCAGACTTCTGCAATTGGCGGTAGCAATGGGAACACTCGGCAGCCAGTCACATTAGCATCAACAGCATCTGGGAATTTTGGAGGTTTAATCGCAGAAATTGCCAGTTGGAATGCTGTGTTAAGTGGCGGACAAATTCAAAGTATCAACAATTACTTTGAAGATACCTGGGGGAATACTCCGCCCGTATTAGCAGGAATAGAAGGTGGAAATATCGATTTTTCAGAAGGTGATCCAGACACATTAGTAACGAGTACTATTACCATCTCAGATTCTGACCCTCATAACAATTTGGATAGTGCTCAGGTCCGAATTACCACAAACTATGTTTCGGGTGAAGATTCATTAATATTTTCTGATTTTGGTAATATCACCAGCTCTTTTGATGGAATAACTGGGGTTTTAACATTAAGCGGGAGCGATACCAAAGCAAATTATCAAACAGCTTTACGATCAGTTAGATATCGAAATTCAACACTAAATCCTACTGTATCAACCAGAACTTTAGACTTCATCGTATATGACTGGGACGATAGTAGTAATGTAGTATCACGAAGCATCAATGTTGTCGATCTTGAGTTTACCCCTACACTTACATCTATTGAAACAGATACTCTAACCTTCACCGAAGGAGATTCCCCCACTGCAATAACGAGTACAATTGTTGTGGATGATTTTGATGATACAAATTTGGCAAGTGCAACTATTAGTATCACAAATAACTTTACACTAGGAGAAGATGAGCTCGCATTTACTGATTTTGGAAGTATTTCAGGTTCATGGAATGGAACAACAGGTATCTTATCGTTAACAGGAAGTGATGATGTTGCCGATTACCAAACCGCTTTGCGTTCGGTTACCTATGAAAATTTAAGTAGCGATCCTATAGAATTGGTGAAAACCATCACGTTCACGGTGTCTGATGGCACTAACACCAGTACCTCCGTTAATCGTAAAGTCGATGTAATTGCCGCAAATTCTAAACCAGAACTCACTTCTATCGAAACATCAAATCTTCAATACGAGGATGTTGATGTACAAATTACAAACACTATTGTCGTCTCCGATCCTGATGATGTGGTGTTAGATAGTGCACTTATTGTAATCTCCGAGAATTTCAAAACTGCAGAAGACTCACTTATCTACAC
Source organism: Balneolaceae bacterium (assembly GCA_965229525.1). GTDB lineage: Bacteria > Bacteroidota > Rhodothermia > Balneolales > Balneolaceae > HXMU1420-13. The sequence continues at coordinate 2,931,116 of OZ245886.1, read as the reverse complement.
TACTTTATTTGGTATTACAGGCACCTGGAATTCAACCACTGGCGTACTTAAACTCGAAGGAAATAATTCACTAAGTGATTATCAGGATGCCCTGAGATCAATAAAGTATAGCAATACGGCTACCATAGCCTCCGGCCCTGAACGGGTAGTTAGTTTTATTGTAAGTGATGGAGCTTTGAAAAGTGACTCAACTAAACGAACCATTGATGTAAGCCCTGTCGAGACGATACCGAATCTCGAAGTTTGGTTACGAGCAGATTTAGGAATTTCTGAAGGTGATGGAGTTGCCGTTACAACCTGGGAAGATCAGAGCGGAAATGGTAATGATTTTGTTGGAACCGCAGGCTCAGGTACTGCACCCGTTTTTGAATCTAGTTCAGCAACATTAAACAGCCAACCATCTGTTATTTTTGCCGGTAATGGCGATTATTTTGAAGATTCCGATGGTGACGTTAACTATATCGATAACGCTACAGAATTTTCATTATTTGTTGTTCTGAAATCGGACGTTACAGGTACTGATCGCGGCCTTTTTAATACCCAGGTACCAGATAATGACGATAAAACATTGACGATTCGATATGATGCATCTGGTGCAAATGGGGCTGGTGCATTTACCAATGTGGTGAAAACAGGAATTCTTGCCAATAGTGCTGATAATCAACTAGAAAGCTTTTCAGATATTCAGACAACCGGTTCACAAATCATTAGTTTACAATGGGATTCAGGCCTTCTCTACGATCTATATGTTGATGGAATTCTCAATAATCCAAGTTCGGCAGCAGATCCCCCTCCATCAGGTACAATATCAGCGGCGGCAGCAACAACCGCAATTTTAGGGAAAGGTGGTAAAGACGACCCTAATGTTTCCAACCAAAGTTGGGACGGTGAAATTGCGGAGTTCATCTACTATAGTAGAAGTTTAACAGACGAAGAGCGCGAAAGTGTTGAAGATTATTTATCAGAAAAATACGACGTACCCATTCGAAAAATTACACCTGCTACAGGTGGTGAAGCTATCTCTGCCGATGATGCAAATACAACGTTCACTTCTCTTTCTGGTCCATTTATTCAGGAAGGCTTTATAAAAGAATTAACTTTTGGTGGCACCATAATTTTAAATGCTCCCTCAGGTTTCGAATGGAATACAAGTGGGACTTACGGAGTTACCGTTACTCCTGCATATGGTGGTACAACTGCACTTGCCGCATCTTTTACAAGTGCTACATCAAGTCTTTTAACTTTTACAATTGATGATACATCAACTTCTGCAAGCAATCCTGGGCAATTGGAATTTACCGGACTGGAAATAAGGCCAACTACTGGTGTTCTTCCAAATACCGGAAATATCACTAATTCCGGGTCAACTGGTCAGGGAGGTGCTACCAATTTTGGTACAATAACTATGGTTGCCGGAGTTAAGGATAGCTTATCATTTATTGTTCAACCCTCTGCAACAAATGTTGATAGTACAGTTTCACCACCGGTACGTGTTCAACTTGTTGATCAATTTGGAAATAGCGTTGAAGAAGCCAGTGTGTCAATAACTGTGGCATTATCTTCGGGATCTGGTGCATTAACCGGGAGTAATACAGAAGTTTCAAATTCTTTAGGTATTGCTGAATTCGATTCCGTAATAGTTAACACTATCGGTACTAAAGAACTTGAAGCTACAAGTGCTGGCCTAAGTGCCGATACGAGTTCCACCTTTGAGATAGTTAATGCAGGTACGCTAACCTCTTTCCTTGTTGAACGAGCTCCATCAGGTAGTATTAGTTCAAAAACAGCGGGTCAGACTTTTAATATTAAGCTCACTGCTTTAGATGGAACCGCCACTACGGTCACAACCTTCAATGGTACTGTTGTGGTCTCTTCCAGCTGTACAATGGGTACCGGACAAGGAACTACATCAAATTTTAGTTCGGGTGAGTTATCTAGTTTAACAGTAAGTCTCACAAGTGTTGGTGTTTGTGATATTACAGTTACCAATTCATCCGGACCAGAAACTGGAACAAGTAATACATTTACAGTAACCGCCGGAGCTGCAGATGAAACCGTGTCAACCATTACAGCTTCTCCAACTGTTATACTTAATGATGGGGCATCCACCTCTATTTTAACAGTTCAGTTAATCGACACCTATGGGAATAATCTTACAACTGGCGGTTCTACCGTTGTCTTATCCGCTACAGCAGGTACATTAACCTTAGGGGGCTCGGGTGCCACTGATAATGGAGATGGCACTTATGTTGATACCTTAACTTCTTCAACCAGTATCGTTACCTCCACTATAACTGGTACGGTCGATGCCGCCTCAATTACTGATGATGCGGAGGTTGAATTTGCTGCGTTTTCTCATATTTGGGAAAGCCAATTGGGATCTGCCAGTGTGGCTGCTGATTGGGAAGACACCGGAAACTGGAATGTTGGCACACTACCGGGTAGCTCATCTATAATTTTAATACCTGCAAGCCCGGCAGTTGGTAATGAATTTCCTGTTATTGATGAAGCTGGTGCAACGGTCACCTCGGTTTCGATGGAAACTGGAGCGAGTCTTACTATTTCGGGTGGTATCAATTTCACAATTACCGGCGACCTATCAGGAGGCAGTGTTTTAGGTACAAACGCTGATAGTTTGACTATTGGCGGAGATGTACTAAACGTATCGACAATAAATGTGGGCACAGTGATATTAAATGGATCAACAGCCCAAGCGATCACAGATCCTCATTCCTATACTAATCTTGAAATTGATAATTCTAGTGGAGTTTCCATAGAGCAAAATTTAACAATTAGTGACACTCTTAGATTAACCGATGGTGAACTCCTAATACCAAGCGGAGTTAATGTAGTTGCTGGCGGAATCGCTTATGGTTCGGGCTCGTTCCGCTTCCAACGTGAAATAACAGGTTCCAGAGGTTGGAGAATATTGTCCTCCCCAGTTTCTTCTACCTATGGCGACTTTTTAGACGGAATACTTACACAAGGATATTCCGGTGCATTTTATAGTACTGGCGGCAATCCCGGAGATACACTTCAACCGAATGTCCTTACTTATTTAGAAAGCTTTGCAGGTACTGATAATCAAAGGTATCGAGCGCCAACATCATCTGCACAATCGCTAACTGCCGGTCAGGGAATGTTTGTGTTCATCTTTGATACTATTGCCGCAGATGTACTATATAATGACGCTTTGCCAGACACCATTGATGTAAGTGGTCAGGAATTTCCAGCTTCAGGTAATGAAGTAAATTTCAACATAACCTATACAACTGCAGCAGATTCAGGCTGGAATTTGGTTGGAAATCCTTTTGGTGCAACCATTGATTGGGATGATTCTCCAAACTGGACAAAAACCAATGTAGAATCTACGATATATGTTTGGGATCCGGCTGCAAATGGTGGAAATGGTGAATATCTAACCTGGAATGGTACCACCGGAACGCTGGGAAGTGGACTTATCGCCCCTTTCCAGGGATTTTGGGTTAAAGCAAATGCATCTAGCCCTGACTTACGAGTTACTACAGACGCCAAAACAACTGGTGGAACCTTTCTTCGAAAAGAATTTCTTGAATTCGAAGATCCTCCGACATTCTCATTAAAGTTGACATCTGGTGAACTTGAAAAGCAGACAGTGTTTATGTTTAGTGAGGATGCAAGTGTTAATAAAGATAATTTTGATGCTTTTGAGCTAGCCCCTTTCTCAACCACTCGCCTTGAAATATTCTCTACCTTACCAAATGGCACATCTCTGGCCATTAATAATTTGCCTGCAGAATTAAGAAACAGATATCTAATTCCTATTCATATAAACGGTTATAAGGAAGGAGTTCCAATTAAGGATAATTTCGAACTTCGAGCTGTTAATGCAGATGACATTCCAGATGAATGGTTAGTTCTTTTAATAGATAATGAAACAGGAAATGAAATAAATTTACTAGATCAGGAGGTCTTCGAATTCTTCCATACCACGGCTAAAAGATTTAAACCGTTATCACCATTGGAGATGGATACTCCCGTTCAAATAGCACGAGAAAAAGCCCGTTTCACTTTAAAAATTACCACTGAAGAAATTGAAGCCTCCATTCCGCAGGCAATATTCCTGGAACAGAATTATCCAAATCCATTTAATCCATCAACAACAATAAATTTTGGTTTAGATATCGATGCATACGTTACTTTAGAAGTGTTCGATATCCTTGGAAGAAAAGTTCAAACAATAGTTGATGAATCGCTAAACGCTGGAACTTATTCGCGTACTTTTGATGCACGCTCACTTGCCTCGGGCATCTATATATATCGCCTTTCTACACAAAATAAAGTAGTAACCCGTCGAATGACACTTATCAAATAGCCCTACAGTTCGATAAGAGCATTAATGAATTAGAATACGCTAATTAACGCCTCAAAAGGTGACGGTTTGTATATATTTGCCGATACAATTATGCATATGGCGCCATACAGAAAAAGATATAACTGGATTAAGAGCGGTATCCTGTTGATAATATTTTGGATGTCGCTCGATATAGCCGTAGCCCAACTCCCGGGTTATACACAGCGATTAAAAGGGCATGTAAACTCCGCTGAAGTATTCGGTAGCACAGATCTTACCAATTTTCCTGTTTTGATAAGCTTTACTTCGGCACGCTTTCGGCATACATCTAGTGGCGGTGAAGTTGAAAATATTAATGGTTACGACATTTTATTCACCACTGATGACGGTTCAACCATTATGAGTCATCAAATTGAAAACTATGAGCCTACAACTGGTGAACTTGTCTTTTGGGTGCGCTTTCCAACACTATCAACTTCTACGGATACTGAATTTTATATCTATTTCGGTAATAGTTCGGTCTCAACTGATCCTTCCAGTGTAAATGTATGGGACTCGAATTACAAAATGGTACTTCACCTTGACGAAGAAAACCCTGTTGGAACGTTTCCTGATGCCTCTGGTGAAGGTACTGATGGAACGGATACCGGAACCATACTTACTACCGGGCAAATTGGTGGTGGGGTTGATTTTAATGGTACCGGGGATCGTATTACTGTTGTCGATAATGGTGTCTCTCCATTGGATATCTCAGGTAGTATTACGATTTCATTTTGGCTACGAATAGCCAACCTTGCAAGTGGCCCTGATATTTTAACTAAGGGAGATTATTTAAACGGATATTCTGTCTGGGCAAATAGTAGCGGAGTAATCAATTTTCAAATAAATAATGATGCTTTATCCTCTCCGGGTGGTCAGTTAACTAACAATGTGTGGTCGTATATTTCTTTAACCAGAGCATCTAATGGCGATCGTACAATTTATGTAGATGGTGCAGAGGTCGCCTCAGACAATTCAAATGAATCGTTCAATATAGATGACGAAGATTTATTCTTATCAACAGCATCATTTTGGCCATATTTAGGCGATTTTGATGAAGTTCGAATCTCAAACTCAACCCGAGATTCAGCCTGGATTGCAACAGAATATTCGAATCAAAATGCTCCGGGACCAGGGTTCTTTATTGATCAGGTTAACGCAGAACCAATTTTAGATAGCATAGAAGTATCAACATTGACCTATAATTCAGGAGATTCACCAACAGCAATTACTACTGAAATTCAAACTTATGATGGTGATGACACAGATATTGAGAATGCTACAATTGAAATCACAGGTAATTACGATTCCTCAGAAGATGTACTTGCTTTTACAGACCAATTAGGAATAACTGGTAGTTGGGATGCAATCAATGGAATCTTAACGCTTACAGGAACATCCAGTGTTGCTAATTACCAGACAGCTCTCCGCGCTGTAACCTATGAAAATACAGATCCTGCCCCTGTTGAAAACACCAGAACTGTAACCTATACCATCAACGACGGCGATGATGATAGTAATTCTAAATCTCGAAATATTTCGGTTGTTAAGGTTAACATCGCTCCTGTATTAAGCGACATTGAGACTTCTTCCATTGTTTATTTTGCAGGTGGTGGTCAAACATCAGTAACCAATAGCATCGAACTCGTAGATGCTGATGATGTATTTATTGATAGTGCTTTTGTTGAAATTACTAGTGGTTATTTATCCGCTGAAGACACTCTTTATTTTATCGATCAAAATGGAATTACGGGTTCTTGGGATGATTTAAACGGAAAACTTACACTTACAGGTGATACGCTAGTTGCAAACTACGAATCTGCAATTCGATCTATTACCTACGAGAATACAAGTGGCTCTCCTACAACAACAACTCGAACTATAAGTATTACTGCCAATGATGGCACTGAAGATGGGAATACAGTAAATCGAAATATTGACTTTCCAAGTTCAATTTCGGAGTTGGTTACGTATAAAGGAACTGACGTTTTTCATTATGATGCGCAAGATGCAGATGGAGATGGTGACCCTACTACAAATCAACCAGTAGATGGTGCTTTATCGAGTTGGGGAGATCGCTCCAATGACGCTGGAGGTTCAAGTAATGATCTTTCAGCTACAACTACAGGCGGACAGGAACCTGTACTAGACTCCAATTTATTAGGCAATCGAATAGGACTATCATTCAATGGGGTTGATGAAAGCTTTAATCCTCCAAATGATACAAGACTCAACACTGCAACTTATACAGAAAAATCATTTGCTATGGTTTTTAGAACTGGAACTTCCACAGCTGGTCTTCAAATATTATTTGAGCAAGGCGGAGGTACCCGTGGCTATCAAATTAGTATAAAGGATGGAAATTTATATGCATACGTTTGGAACAATAGTGAATGGGGAGCTGGGGATCAGGATAAAAGTATCAATTTGGGTTCCGTTGAAATAAACACAACCTACATTGTTATAGCCTCTCATGATGCAACATCTGCAGTATCAGTTGAACAGGTTTGGGAGGCGAATGTAAATGGTGGGGCAATTAACACTTTAACAGATGTTGATTTTCAACGAGCTCATTCCGGTGGTGCAGAAATTGGTGAAGAAGATGGGACGCTAGACCCTGTTACAGAAGGTTCAGTACCCGGTGGAACAAATCCATTCGAAGGTGTTATTGCAGAATTTATATCATGGAATAACGCTCTTTCAGCAACTGATTTTACTAATATATATGGGTTTCTTAGCGATAAATGGCTCAATGTTCCACCCGTATTATCTAGCCTTGAGATTCCGAATATATCGTACACAGAAGGTGATCCGGCAACTGTACTTACCTCAACTCTTTCTATCGCTAACGACGACTCTGTAGCATATGATAGAAGTATTGATAGTGCTAAAGTATCTATTTCTGTTGGTTTTGACGGAACAGAAGATGTCCTAGCTCTTCCCGCTCCTGTTGGTGGGATTACAGGTTCGTATGACTCAGGTTCAGGTGTACTTACACTATCAGGGAATGAAACAATTGCAAATTATGAAACTGCATTACAGTCAATAACTTATCAAAATACAGATGGAACCAGCCCTTCTGAAACAACACGTCAAATTGATTTTGTGGTGTACGACTGGGACGATATTAGTAATACTGTTTCTAGAAATATTGAAATTACGCCTCTAAATGCAGCACCAAGTTTAGCTGCAATTGAAGGATCAACACTTGCTTTTACAGAAAACGACGGGCCAACTGCAATAACATCTACACTTACAGTTACAGATTCAGATGACACAAATTTAGATGGGGCTACTATAGCGTTTACCAATAACTATTTCCTTGGGGAAGATGTTTTAGGATTTTCAACCCAAAATGGAATAATTGGCTCTTTTGATTCTCCTTCTGGTGTGCTTACTCTTTCAGGATCTTCTTCAGTTGCAAATTATCAAACTGCATTACGCAGTGTTACTTTCGAAAATATTAGTTCAGATCCTGTTACTGGGTTAGATCGTGAAATAACTTTTCGGGTATTTGATGGGATTGACAGCAGTGGAGTACAATCACGAGATGTATCTGTTGCCAGTTTAAACACTGCCCCATCCCTTTCATCAATCGAGGGTTCCAGCTTGTTCTATTTAGCTGGCGACACAACCATTATTTCTGAGACATTAGCACTTTCAGACCCTGATGACACCGATATTGAAACAGCTACAATACAAATAACGGCATCCTATAATAGTGCAGAAGACTCACTTCTCTTTGAAGATATCTTTGGTATTACAGATAGTTGGAATGATGTGAGTGGTATTCTAACGTTAACTGGGCCTGCTTCAAAGTCGGATTTTGAATCTGCGTTAAGAACAGTTCAATATTTAAATACAGCAGGAACACCCACTGATACACCACGTGATGTTACATTTACAATCAACGATGGCACAGACAATAGTAACACACAAGTTCGAAGTATTTCATTCAGTATTCCGAAATCAGTTTCAGGACTTCTTGTTTGGCTAAAAGGTGATGCAGGCACCTATACAAATACAGGCTGTTCCACCACAGCTACAGACACTGACCCTATAGGCTGTTGGGAAGATCAAAGTGGTAATGGTAATGATTTTATTTCAAGCGGTGCAGCAAGTCCTACTTTCGACGCAATCGCTCCTACCATTAACTCTCAGGCTGCAATTGAATTTCCAGGTGGTGGATCGAATGTACGTTTAGAGGACGCAGATGCTGAAACTCAGTACTTAGATGGATTATCGGGTTTAACCATTTTCTTTGTAATTGAATCGGATATAACCGCAACCGATCGGGGTTTTTGGGCTACTGAAACACCCGGTGCATCAACTACGGATCAGTACTTTAGTTTAAGATATGATGCAACTGGTACAAGTGGTGGTGCGAGTAATGTGGTTACTGCGGGGCTAAGGGATCAAACTGCATTTACACTTGAAAGTTTTGCTGATGCACAAACTACGTTAGGCCAAATTGTTATGCTAAAGTGGACATCTGAAACTACCTACGATATGTACATTGATGGAGTTTTAAGTAACCCCACTTCAACAACATCAATCCCAACAGGTACTTTGGATGCAGCAAACCTTACAACTGCAATTATTGGACAGGGACCTCTTGACAATAACACCAGTTGGGACGGATTAATCGCAGAAGTAATACTCTATGACAACGAAATAACCTTAACCGACCAGGAATCAGTTGAGGATTATCTATCTAATAAATATGATATTGCAATTCGCTCTCTAACTCCGGCTCGAGGTGGAGAAGCCATTTCAGCAGATGATGCAAGTATTGCACCATCCCCTGCTTTTACAACATTAACCGGTCCGAGAGTTCAGGAAAGTTTCGTTGGCGAGTTTTCAACAGGTACATTCATTTTCCAAGCTCCAACAGGTTTTGAATGGGATACTGGTGGAGGTGCTCCATCCGCAAGTGTTGCCGCTGCATTCGGCGGTACTACAGACTTAGCTATTTCGTTCACGAGTAGAACTGCCAGCCAAATTACATTTACTGTTACCGCGGTTTCGACTACAAATCCTGCAGAAATTACATTTTCTGATTTTCGAGTACGCCCTACAACTGGAACGCTACCAAATTCAGGGAATATCACAAATGTAGGTACTACCGGCCTGGGTGGTTCCACGGATTATGGTGACCTGACCATGGTTGCAGGTACACAAATTGCTATGGAATATGCTCAGCAACCTGGTGTATCAAACGTCAGTTCGGCAATTACTCCATCTCCAAGGATTCAGCTTGTAGATCAATTTGGTAATTCAGTTGAAGAGAGTCGTGTTGATATAACAATGGCCTTGAACCAAGTTAGCGGTACTGGTGTTCTAGATGGTGCTTCTACAACCCTTGAAGAAACAAATCTCTTTGGAATAGCAGAATTCGATAATCTAATTGTTGATGATACCGGAACTTATTCACTAACTGGTTCCAGCACCGGATTATCAGATACAACAAGTAATGATTTTGATGTTGTTGTACTTGGCCAATTAACAGGTTTCACAGTAGAAAGAGTACCGTTTGGAAACATTTCTGATAAACAGGCTGGTCAAACTTTTAACATTACAATTGTCGCTGTAGATGGAATACAGGACACAGTTACTTCATTTACCGGTACTATTTCATTAACCTCTAATTGTACCATTGGTACTGGAGCTGGCACATCACCTTCATTCACAGCTGGAGTTCTATCCTCCTTAACGGTAAGTATATCAAGTACCGGTACTTGTTCGCTTACCGCAACTAATACTTCTGGTTCGGAAGAAGGAACAAGTAATACCTTTACCGTTACACCAGGAGCAGCTTCTGAAACGACAACCACCATTTCGGCAAGTCCAACAGTTATATTTAATGATGGTTTTGCTACTTCTACAATCACGGTTCAAACCAAAGATTCTGAAGGAAATAATCGTACCGTTGGTGGTGAAACTATCGCGTTGAGTGTTACATCTGGATCACTAGGATCAGTGACTGATAATTCCAATGGAACTTATACAGCAACACTAACTTCCTCAATTATTGCTGGTACTGCAACGGTAACAGGAACTTTAAACGCTGTCTCAATTTCTGATAATGCCCAGGTTGAATACGCTGAATTCAATACCCAGTGGCAGTCACAAGTAGGATCTGTATCCGACGCTAGAAATTGGGATGATGCAACTAACTGGAGCGCTGGCGTGGTTCCAGGAGCATCAGATAAAGTACTCATTCCTGCTACGCCATCAGTTGGTAATGAGCAACCTGTTGTAAGTTTAACGAATACAACTATTGAACAAATTTCAATTGAAAATTCTGCAACAGTTACCGTTTCTGGCGGAATTAATTTTATTGTAACTGGTGAAGCATCTGGTGAAGGAGAAATTTTAGGTAGCAACACAGATTCACTTACTGTTGGTGGTGATATTGACCTCAATGATATTGCTGTTGGAACAGTTATTCTTAATGGAACTGCTAATCAAATTGTGACAAGCCCAAATACTTTTACTAATCTCGAATTAGACAATTCAAACGGGGCCGACTTTGCAGGAAACGTAACAGTTTCTGATTCACTCAAACTCGTGGATGGAGTCATGTTTTTACCTAGCGGTTCTAACTTGATTGCTAATTCGAAAAATTATGGAAGTGGTTCTATCCGAATGCAACGGGAAATAACAGGTAGCATTGGCTGGCGCTTAATCTCATCCCCTTTCAATACAACCTATGGTGATTTATTGGATGGAACTATAACTCAAGGGTACACAGGTGCATTTTATAGTACAGGTTCAAATCCAGGTGACACACTTCAACCAAATGTTCTCACCTATCTAGAAAGCTTTGTTGGTACAGATAACCAGCGGTATCGCACACCCACAAGTGCAGCAACGAATGTAACTCAAGGGCAAGGGATGTTTGTTTTCTTTTTTGGAGATATTCCAGCTGATGTACTATATAATGAGGCATTGCCCGATACCTTAGATGCATCAGGGCAAGAGTGGGACGGCGATGGCACTGAAGTTGACTTCGGCATTACCTATACAGCAACAGCAGATTCAGGTTGGAACCTTGTTGGAAATCCGTTTGCTGCAACCATCGATTGGGATGATGGTGCAAATTGGACAAAAACAAATGTAGAGTCTGTCATTTATATTTGGGATCCAGCTGCAAATGGCGGCGATGGTGAATATTTAACGTGGAATGGGGTCTCTGGTACCCTTCCTTCAAATGGCTTGATTGCACCATTCCAAGGGTTTTGGGTAAAAGCTAATGATACAAGTCCTGTTTTAAAGGTTAATAAAGACGCTAAGACTACTGGTGATACATTTTTGCGTAAAACTATATCTGAGCAAGTTGATACATCAAAAGATTCAGTTCAAACAAAGGCGGTCTCTAATGAAACTCAGATTCCACAGATTCAATTAGCGGTAGTTTCCAACACTGGAAGATCAAAGAAAACCAATATTATTTTTACTGATAATGCGCGAACCGGGAAAGACGATTTAGATGCATACACTCTAATTCCACTTTCTACATCACATATTGAATTTAATACTCTACTAAATAATGGAACTGAACTTGCCATCAATAATTTGCCATTAGATTTTAACTCGCGAAATTTCATTCCACTACATTTTGATTCCTTCGAAAATGGATTGCCTACCTCAGGCACTTTCGAAATGATATGGGGGGATTTCAGATCAATTCCCGAAGACTGGATTTTGGTGTTAATTGATAATGAAACAGGCGAAGAAATTAATCTCAAGGAACAGTTAAGCTACGAGTTCAATCACAGTACAAGAGCAAAAATTCGCCGAAATAACAATCCATTATCACCGGATTATCAAATTCGAGGAAAAGCAAGATCGATGAATACAAGATTCACGTTAAAAGTATCCACCGAACAAATCGAAAGAGATGTACCAGAGCAAATTTTCCTTAACCAAAATTATCCAAACCCTTTTAATCCCAGCACTACAATTGAATTTGGATTAGATCAAACTGCAAATGTAGTTCTTGAGGTCTATGATATTCTTGGACGCAAAATTCAAACTATCTTAAACGAACAAAGAAATCCAGGTAGATATCAAACAAGATTTGATGCGCGAACCTTAGCTAGTGGTGTTTATTTTTATCGACTACAAGCGAACGACGAAGTATTTATAAAAAGAATGACTTTTATCAAATAACATTCTTTAATCGATAAACGGTGTTAGTTAACGTTTATCGATTTTCGCCGATAAATAGAAGAGCGAGAATTAAAATTTATAAAGAATGTCAGGAGAGTTTTCTAGGTTAAATAATAACAATTATTAGATCCCGTTTTATCCATTTATATGTTACGATAGACTAATTTTAATTGTAACATATTTTCGATAATTACTCATATAGTAAAATTTTAGAATCATGACTAGTTACGCCGAGATATTTTATTTGCTTGGAGCAATGGTAGTTTTCTCGTTTTTGTCATTGAATACTTCAAGAAGCTTCAATTCGTCAAGACAAACTCTGTATCAGGCAGAAGCTGAATACCGTGCCATAGCTGTTGCTCAGGATGAACTTGATAAGGTTCAATGGATATATGAACCTGATGATCTGGACCCAGATGAATCAAGTTATGTTTATGCGAACTACCCTATCGAAGAATCTCATGTTTATGGGGATAATGATCAGTATTCAAGTACTTTTATCATTAATGGTAGTTCAGAATTAATTGAGGATACTGGCTCCATGAAACGTTATCAGGTTGCTGTTTCTGTTTTAAACCAAAATGTGACTCCCGAAGTATTTATTACTCTAGAATACGTTAAATCTTATAGTTACTAATGAATGCTGGGCTTGCCATAACATTTGTAATTGGTGGGTTATTCCTTATCACCATTCTTTCATTCAATACTCAGGTAATGAATCAGAGCCAGGAATTAACATTAAGTTCAATAAACCAAAATGCGTTAGACAATTTAGTCGATGTGTTAGATAACGATTTTAACAAAATTGGTTTTAATGCTGGAACAGCAGTTCCTTTTACAACCATTACTGATCAAAACATCATATTCCAAGGCGATGTTTATGATACCGATTCGTATGGTTCAACTAATATTAGATGGTATTTCGATAAAAATGATGCCGTTACGTCGACAACAAATCCCAACGATTACTATCTAAAAAGAACTGGACCGATCGGAACATCTAGTTATGGAACCATTGAATTTCCAGTCGTTTACTTCGATATGAATTTTTATACAGCAAACGGAACTGTAACAACTGATAAATCATCAGTTAAAAAAATTGAAGTTGAAGTAATTGTTGAAACCGGCGAACCATATACAGTTAACTCTGATAATGTGGAATATCCACGCCTGGTTTGGAAAAGAATTTTTGTACCAAATAATATCAATTTACCTTATTGAGGAGCAGTTATGGGTAGAAGTTTATTGTTTTTAGTTACAGGACTCACAATTATAACCGGAATTATTCAGGTTAATAATTCAGAACGAGTAACTGATATTCCTGAAGTTTCCGTTGACTATTACAACGCGCAACAAGCACGAAATTTGTCTAAATCACTTATTGATAATGCTGTTGAAACTATGAAGGCAAATAATAACTGGACTGGCAGTATTTCAATGGGTGAAGTAGTAGATACAGTTGCATTAATGTCTAGATCAAATTTAGGCCGAAAGCGGTTAGCCCTTGGTGAAATTTCGGTTTCTGAGCTTGAAGACATCGAAGAAGCTATTTATGATCAGATGGAAGACACTCCTTTTGGAATAGATATCGATGGTAGCTTAAGTAGTTATACAGAGTCAAGTACTAACAAACCTGCTAATAACAGCGTTGGATCATGGGACGAATATAAAGTTCTTTTAGTAAGTACCACACAGTACGATGATATCGAAGTTACTACAGAAGTTTTAATGCAGAGAGATTCATTCTCTAAGTATTCTTATATGACTCAGTCGGAATTAAGTGCTTCTGGAAGTACTATATGGTTTATGGACGCAGATAATATTCATGGACCAATTCATACAAATGGCCAGTTTGCTATGTCTGGCAGTCCATCGTTTTACGGTTTGGTAACCAGCCCAAATATGTGGCGGGCTCATTCTACAAACCCGACTAGTCCCAATTTTTATGGAGGGGAAAACTTTAATGCTCCTTTAAAAACTGCGCCTACATCCTATGAAATTGGAAAGATAGCAACTGCAGCAACCAGCGATGGACTAAGATTTAATAGCCAAATATATGTCCAATTTTTTGAAAGTAATGGCGTAGGAAATGCAAGAATTTGGGAATGGACGGGCGCCTCATGGACTGCACCGGTTGATTATGATTTAAGTCAGACAAATGGAATAATATCAGCAAGCGGGAGAGTTGATGTATACGGCGAAGTAAAAGGTGAAATTACACTCCACTCCGAATCACTAATCGAGATTGATGGCGACATTACATATGTAACCAGCCCACTAGTCGACTCATCCAGTACGGATATGCTTGGATTAGTAAGTGAAGGTGATGTCAGAATTGATGCAAATGCACATTCATTCAGCGGTACACAAGATGTAACAGTCCATGCTTCAATTATGGCGGTTAATACTTCTTTCTATGTCGAGAATTACAATTATTGCTGCTCAAAAGGAACTCTGAATTTATTAGGGGGCCTTATTCAAGCCAATCGCGGCCCTGTGGGGACCTTCTCCGGGTCTACTGTTTATTCCGGATATTCAAAAAATTATCAATATGATAATAGATTAAAAGCGAGTATTCCGCCTACTTTCCCAAGAGAAAGTGTATTTTCCATAGTCTATTGGAAAGATGAAGTGACAAAAATTTCAGACTAATTCATGATTCTTAAAAAGCAATTTCTTGCATTTATATTATTTATTGGAATTAATTCTGCTGCGATTGCTCAGAATACAATAACATTCAATGTAAATTTACAGCCACAATTAGCCGACAGTACTTTTATACCGGGTAGAGATCAGTTACGAATTGTTGGAGACCTCTATCCAATAAATACACCAAACCCCTACTATTTGATTGATGAAGAACCAATTGATAGTATTTACACCATTACAATTCGTTTTTCATCGAGATTTCGAAATCAAACACTCACCTATAATTTCGAAATGATGGCCAATTATATTCGAACAGTTGAAGTTCTTCCTCGAAGCATCCAGCTCCAAGGCCGAGAAGTCGAACTTGACCCTCTTTATTTCAATGCATTTGCCTGGTAATATTCGTGTTGTCTCAAATACTTAATTAGGAAAGATTAACTGGCTAATTTGCTAGTTATAGGGCATTTTTAGGTAAAAAAATGAGCCTATAAAATATGAAGAAACTCTTCTTAATATTCTCTTTTATGGTCACGAGAGTAGTGTTTGCACAAACATCACTAGAGGTTTCAACAAAATTAAGTGTTGACGCAAATGTTGTTCAAACTATTGAATTAATCACTGTTAATTCGATGCAAATCGGTGATTTGCAACCAGGGCAGCAGGAAATCTACATTTCACCCGTCCAAAGTGGTCTTGCAGGTTTTATGATTGCCGTTGGAACACCTGGAGCAGAATTTCAATTAAACTATTTCAATGAGAGAGAATTAACTAGAATCGAAGGTGAAGGAAGTATCAAATTTACTTATGAAATTTCAGGAAATTCGAGTGATGATCAAGTTAATTCCGAGCTCTTACAAAATGATAATAGAAGTATACGATTTAATATAGAAGGTGAATATTTTTTCTGGGTTGGTGGCAGAGTTGATCTTACAAATGCAGTACCCGGTTCATATATTGGGGATTTTACAATTGAGATTGATTACATATGAAAAATAGTATTCTGATCATATTATGTATTGTCTTGTCGGTGGAAGTAGCTCATAGTCAGGAAATTGATTTTGGCTCCTTCAGTAGTACATATTATGCATCAGTAACTAGTATCGGTGCTGCAACATTAGATTTTGGGCCAGCACCAGTATTTGCAGGATCTCCCAGCCAGTCAATAGATATCAACTCAGGCATGGTATTCGAAATTACAGGAATACGTTATTTAGATGTTTTCGTATCAATTGTTGCCGGAATTGGAGATCCAACAGTTTTAACAAATCAAGATGTATGCTCGGTAAACTGTACAATTCCACTAACACTATATGCAGGATATGCTAATAAAGGACTAAATCTGACTTCTCAAGCAGTTAACATCCCACTGGTTGGTAATCTTGGAACCGCACAATTTCAACTAAAAGAAAGAACTGGCGGTACACCCCCAGGCCCACCGCCAACACCCGTCTATGGCGGCTATAACTTAACCCCCTTTGAGGAAAATGCATATATATATGTCTACGCTGCCCTGAATGACCTAAGTGGACCTTTTACAAGTGGTACATACCAAGGCAATCTTATATTAAATGTTACCTATGATTAGTTCAAAAGTCATAGGTCTTTTACTTCTTATAGCTTTACTTTCAAAAGAAACATATTCGCAGTTCGTAAACATTGAGCTGACAATTGAACCAGAATTAACAGCTTCAGTTGAACAAAATTTAGATTTCGGGACTATCATAACTGGTACAGGTATTAATCAGATTGGTCTTGGTGATTTTAATATGGGAATATTTAGCATTCGAGCTATTAACACCCAATCAGTTTACGTGAGTATGACTCATCCCAAGAGTTTATTAAATTCAAGTATTCAGTCATCCGATGAAATCCCAATCGAACTTGATTTCGCCTACAATACAATCGACAATGATCCGGATAAATCATCATTACTAAATAATGATATGGGATATATCGATACTTTTGCCACTTCGAACGAGACATGGCATACAATCTACCTCTATGTTTTCGGGTACATCAATGTAGGACAAGTCTCAAATGGTATGTATGAAGGTGACATCTTTTTAAATGTTGAATATTACTAGAACTTTAAAGAACCTTAATTAAAGGAATCTAACTTGGGGTTATCGGAAAGTCTTGCTAGCTTTGAAACAGAATCTAAAACAACAAATTTTATAGCCATGAAAAATTTAAAAACACTTTTCGCAATTTTATTAGTAGCTGCTTTCTCACAAACAGCTTTTGCACAAGTTGATATCGACTCTGATATAACTGTTGATGTTGTAGTTGTAACTGCTCTTACTGTTACAAATTCAGCAAACATTGATTTAGGTACTATCAACGCTGGTCTAGCTATCAACTTAGATCCAAACCCAGCTAATGATGCTAACAATACAAACATTGGTATCGGATTTACCAGAGGTCAGGTTGATATCGCTGGTGAAGCTGGTAATACAGTTATTGTTACCTATAACAATGCATCAATGGATGATGTTGCTGACTCAGATTTCGTAGTTGATATGTATAGCGACGAAAAAACTGGTGGCGCTGGTGTAGTTGCCTCTGGTGATGAGTTAACTCTTGATGGTTCAGGCGATGCTACTCTTACAGTTGGTGGTGACATTGCTGGTGGATTAATCGCTGGTACTTATACTTCAGATACTGACATTACAGTTACTGTGAATTACAACTAAGATTGTAAAACAACCTACTTTCTAAAGCTTCTCTTAATGGGAAGCTTTTTTTTTGCTATTATTTGCTTCAAGAAAAATTATATATATTTCACTACGTTTGAATTGACATTTCTTAGAATTCACTTCTAATACAACTCAGAAAAAATGAGACATCATCTACTTATAATAGTTCTTCTTTTTGCAGGTACAGCATTAGCTAACGCACAAGTAACAATAGCCCCTACAAATTTATTTATAGATTCGGGCGACAGATTTGGTACTTACATGGTTGTGAATGCATCAAATAGTACTCAAGAAATTTCAATTGATTTCTTTTTTGGATATACCGAGTCAGATTCAGATGGCCGAAGAAGTTTAAATAACTCCGATACTGTACGGGCTGAAATTCATTCAATTGCTGATAATGTTAGAGCATTTCCAAGGAACTTTACATTAACATCAGGGCAAAGACAAATTGTCCGTTTAAGAGTAAGTGCACCTAATGAAATACCAGATGGTACGTACTGGGCAAGAATTCGAACTGCATCCACGCCTGAAAGTGCTCCAATTGAGATTCAAAATACGGAAGATGCGGTATCTGCAAGAGTTGGGATAACAGTGGAACAAGTAACTGGTCTCTACTATAAAAAAGGAGATGTTAGTACAGGAATAGAAATTCTTGACTTGAATGCGATGGTTGAGAATGATCAATTAATAGCCACTTCTAATATTAGACGTACTGGAAACTCCCCTTTTTTAGGAACAATCTCTATGGTACTTTATGATTCGAATAACAGAGTTGTCGCTGAAGGATTTTCTTCAACTACAATATTCTTTGATGGTACTCATCGCCAGGCCATTGACATTTCAGAAGTTGAACAGGGTCAATATCGATTAGAATTGAAATTTGAATCACAACGAAATGACATTTCCAGTAGCGACATTGTCCAAATGGAAACCACAAGTAGATCGATAACGTATACAATAAGGTGAACTTATCAGGATTTTCTAAGGTCCTAACTCTCTTACTTTTTTCATTTATAGGTTCATTATTAATATCTATAAGTGAAACATATGCCCAATCACTTGGAGATGATGATATCGAGGTTTACTTGTCATTTCGTTATCGTGGTGTTGTAAACAATGTCGTTATTGCAGTATATCGTGAAGATCAATTCTATCTGCCTGTTACAGAATTATTTACATACTTAGAAATTGATAGAAATTCGGATTTTTCCAATCTGAGCGTATCCGGTAATTATTTAGCAGATCAAACGCCCTACGAAATAAACTTTGATCGCTCTTTTATTGAATTCGGTGATTCAGAAATTCAACTAACGAATGAGGATTTCTTAATAACCGATTTTGACTTCTATTTGAAACCAAAATTCTTTGAAGAAATATTTGGCTTAGCTTTTGATGTTGATTTCAATAACCTTGCCCTAAATTTAGATACCGACTTTGAGGTTCCTGTACTAGCAAGAGTGCAAAGGGCACAGAAAAGACAATTAGCCGACGCAAATAGATTCCAAAAAGAGAATTACCCTATTAGATATGGACGCGAAAAACCAATTTTCGATTTTGGGTTTGTTGATTACAATTTAGGCGCAAACATTTCTGACGTGAATATCTATAACTATAGCACCAACGTTGGAATGCAATTATTAGGTGGTGATTTACAAGGAACAGCTTTTGGTACACGCACTGAAAATTTTAATAGTTTTATAACCAATAATTTAAGGTGGCGCTACTTTTTTGAGAATAACAGAGCATTAACAAATGTGATCATAGGGCAAACTAGTTCCAATGGCTTGCTCCAAAATGCTTATACAGGTATTCGTATTACTAACGAATTAATTGAACCTCGTGTTCTTTATGATGAATACATAATTGAAGGGCAAACAACACCAGAATCTGAAATAGAGTTATACCTGAATAATTTACTTGTAGATTTTACTGAGGCTGATCAACTAGGAAACTATAGATTCTCAGCTCCAATGACATATGGAACTTCTCAGTTTGATTTAAGAATTTTTGGGCCAAGTGGATCAATACAACAACAAACTCGCAGAATACAAATACCCTTCTCTTTTATCCCTGAAGGTGAATTGAATTACAACGTAAATTATGGTCAATTAGATAATCCAATTATAGGATCTACATCACGAGATTATTTATTTCAAAGTAATGCGATGTATGGTATTTCTAATTGGTTAACTGGTCAATTTGGTGTTGAATACATCAACAGTTCCAGCACTAAAGTCCCTACTATCAGTGGAAAAATATCTTCAAGGATATATGACAAGTATATATTCACACTTGAAGGAAGTAACAATGCGTTTGTTCGTAGTTCATTAAGTGCAGTATATACGAATACTGCAAGTTTTCGAATAGATTACACCAATTATCTAGCGGATAATGGAGTTTATAATGTTTCAGGTGATAATCATTTATTAGTCACTAATTTTTTTCATCCAATAAACCTTTTAGGACAGCAATTAAACTTCAGATTAGGAGCTTTTACAAGGTATAACGACACCAACTATATCTCTAATTTCAGAGTCGATGCTAATACCAGATTAAGCAGAATGAATATGACTTTAGGTTATAGTGATAGATTGATTAATACATATAATTTTCTTGAAGCTTCGGAAACTGCACTATTAAGATGGTCATTAACATACAATTTCTCTAGAAGCCGAGACATTTTACCATTATTTCGCGGTGCGTTTATAAGGTCGAGATTATCATTTCTACCAACTAGAAATGAAATCGAATCTTTTAACTCAACAATTTCAAGAAATATTTTTTCAACCGGTAGGCTTCAATTAACCTATTCGAGAAATTTCCTTCTTGACTTCAACAGTTTCAGAGTTGCTTTTGTAATTGACTTCAATAGATTTAGAAGTAACACCACTGCCATTTCGGGGATCGACTCATATTCTATCAATCAAAATATTCGAGGCTCTATTGGTTATGATTCTCAAAATAAAAGATTCTTATTAACTAGTAGAGAACAAGTGGGTCAGGCTGCTTCCTCCATTAAACTATTTGTTGATAATAATGGTAATGGAATTTTTGATGGTAATGACGAAGAAATTAAAGAAAAAGCAGTAAGAATTGACAGAATAGGATCTAGTCTCACTGAAAGAGATGGTTTACTTTATTTTACTCAGATGAGACCGTATTCAATTTATAATATGGAAATCAATAGTGCAGTTTTAAGTAATCCTTTACTGGTACCTGAATATGACAATTTTGCTATAATAACTGACCCAAATAGGTTTAAAAAGATTGAAATTCCATTCTACATGTCGGGTGTAGTTGAAGGTATTGTTGAGAAAGATATAGAAGGTCGGGTGGATGGAGTGGCAGGTTTAAAACTAATTCTAGAGAATAAGGATACTGATGAGATTATCGAAGTACGAACATATTCCGATGGTAGTTATTATGAGTATCCAATTCGTCCTGGTGACTACAATGTTCGAGTAGATAAAACACAACTAGAAACCATACTACAGCTCAAATCAATTCCTGATTCAATCGATTTTACGGTTAAAGCAATCGAGGAAGGTGACTTTATAGACGGGCTCAATTTCAAACTTGTTCCATTGAATCTTGAAGAAGTACAAGAAATTGATTCTGTTGAGGTTTTAACACTGGCAGATATTACAGACACAATCCGAAGCGATTCTGAGATATTAGAATATTCTCAGGAAATATTTGAAACTATTGATCTAGCACTTAGATACATTATTAGAGCCCAAAATGCCTTTTACAGCAAAAATGTTAACGGTGCTTTCCGTTTAGTGAATGAATCATTAGAACTTTTTGAAACTGCTCAAGGACACGCATTAAAGGGAAGTTTTTACTATTTTGAAGGTAACATCGAACAGGCGCAAAGACATTGGGAACAGGCACTGAGGTTTAACCCGGATCTATACATTCCAGATATGGAAACATTGGAAGAGCGGGTAACGACCAGTGCATCCGACTAAAATGTATCTATTAGTTAACATATTGAGGTTATCTAAGGCAAAAACAAACCAATCTTTTCGCCACACAGCCTCTCTCTCTTTTTTAGTTTTCTTAATTCTTTCTAATGTTTCCAATAACATTTCTGTTTATGCACAGCCAACTATCGATGCAGGAAATTCTCAATCTTTGGAACTCAGAGTTGCAAATCTTGAGCAGCAATACGATTCCCAAATCATTCAGGTTCTAAGTAACTATTTTGATAGAAGGAAGTTTTTTGTTGATGTAAATATTAACGCTGAGCTTGTTGATGAAGCTATTGGTACTAGTCAGAATCAAGTTGTTACGAATTCACAACCGCAGCAGAATTTATTTATGCCCGGCCTTCCATTCTTGCCAAATGACAATATTCGGCAACAGCCTTCTTTAGGTATAGAGCCTGACATAATTGTAAATCAGAATACCATTAAAACCCTTCGACTGGTTAGTATGAGCGTTAACATATATGCTGATACTTCACTTGCTGCTGAGCAGTTAGAATTGATGAGGTTTATTACTGGAATAGCTATCAAAATAAATGAAACTCGTGGCGATGAAATCATTATATCTCAATTAGCAATCCCAGATTATACCCAAAAACCAGAACAGATTACTGCTACCACAGTTACCCCTCAACCTACTGTTCCGGATTTCAATTCAATCTTAACATACATCCCGGCTTTAGCTTTAATGCTACTGTTCGGACTTACGATACTTTTCAATCGATTGGTAAATAAGCCACAACCTCAAATACCAATTCGTGAATTTAGAGAAGCGTTCAAAAATGAATACTCCTCTCCGATGGTTGAAGAACCCGAATCTGAAATAAATGAGATAATATCACAAGATTCACAAAATCCAGTATCTACAAAAGATGATATAATTGAAGCATTTTTCAACCAGCCGGATGAAGTTGCATCCATATTTAGATATTGGTTAAGTGAAGAAGATGATGGAGCAGAAAAAGCTGCAAAAGTAATTGTAGCTACTGATAAACATCTACTTCGAACCATTAAACGTGAATTACATCCGGAAGACTATGAAACTTTAACTGATAGTGTGATCGACTTACAAGAACTATCAAAAGATGATCGTAAAGAGGTCATAAATGAATTTGGATTAATGCTTCGTAGAGGTGCTAAAGAAACCATATCCGAAGGAAAGAGAAACAAATTCTCGTTATTTAAATTTCTTGATCATATTTCAAATCAACATATTCATACTCTACTTGAGACTGAAGACAGTCTTTCTGGAGCTTTTATTCTTCAGTATTTACCCGAAGACTCAGCAGCACAATTTATTGAAAAACTTGATAAAGAGATTGCAGCTAAAATAATGCTGCATATGGCAACTCTAAATAACCTCACAAACAGTCAACAGCAAAAGATTTCATCTGAATTGTTTGATAAGGCAATGGATTTGGTTGAGGCTGAACGAAGTGAGCAATATGGAGCAGAGCATCTCTACCCTATTTTAGAGCGCTTGCCAGTGCATGATCAAAAACGATATATAGATGAACTTAAAGCAACGGGCTCTATTGTAGGCGCAATTCTTGATAAACAATTCATAACGATTGAAAAACTACCTGAACTTAGTGATGAGATTATTAAGAAAGCTGTACGATCGTTGAACACCGAAACCCTTTTGGATGCTATCGTTGGACTGGATGATATTATCATAGAAAAAATACTTTCCGCCCGCCCTAAACGTGAACAACGTTTATTAAGAATGGAACTCGATGAATTACAGGGTACCAACAATAAACAAACTGAATATGCTAAGGCAATTCTGATGAATTCTATCAGAAAAAATGCTAATAATTCTTAACGTTAATCTATTGAACTGATGAAAAAATGGATCATTTCAATAGCTGTTATTTTATCGTTTGTAAGCATTAATTGTAGTAGTACTTCGGAAATTTCTGAAGATGAAGGTACATCTCAGGAAACAACTCAGGCAGACTTAATTACTCAAGCACAGGCTGATAGTATAGCGGAAGCACAAGCAAAAGAAGCAGAATTAAGAAATGCGTTAATTGAGTTGTATAAAGATGAGATTTATTCGCGATATCAGGCTCAGGCTAATACACTAACAAACTATTATATACTGGCACAGCAGCACTTCTTTTCAGGTGATTTCGAAAATGCGTTGTTTTTAGTGAATCGAGCAGCATTAATAAAAGAAAACGCTGATGTGTTAGCTCTTAGAGGAAGTATTTATCTTGGTTTAGGATATATCAATGAATTTGTAAATCAATGGAGAAGAGCACTTGAAATGGACCCCGAGGTTCCTATACCTTCTTCAACATACATCATACAACAATTACAAAATAACGGTCTAATAGACGAAAATCTTAAAAAGGCATTTTAGTAGTTCATGCGCACATCGGTTCTAAACATTTTATGCTTTTTAATTTCAATGGTAATACTCGTTTGGGGCGCCTTATTAGTTGTTGGATTTACCGAATACGATCTCATTCCATCGAGGTTTGAATTTTTAAATATTCCAAGTTTAGCCATCGTTTTTGGCGGAATTACAGCAAGCGTTTTTATTAGCTATCCATTCAATAGTGTTTTAAAGGCTCTTCTAGAAAGCACCAAATTGTTTTCTTACAGCACAATTACACCTGAAGTTTTGGAATCGGATATCCAAAGAATAATGGATTGGCAAAAAATGATTAAACAGGACAAATATGCAGCTGTTGCCCAATTAAGTGAAGAGTATTCAACCCAATTTGAGGGATATTTGTTTTCTGTTCTTGATACCAATTATTCTACGGAAGATTTGAGAGAATTAGGTGAAATCAACATTGAAGAAAATTACACAAGGCAACAACTTGTAAATCAAATCATCGCTAGCATGGGTAAAACATCGCCCGTTTTTGGGATGTTAGGTACATTATTTGGATTAATTGTGATTTTATCTGGATTTAGTGAAGTAGAATCTCTGCTTGCAGGTCTTGGTGCAGCTTTAATGACAACACTTTATGGCATTTTGATTGGTAATTTCATTTTTACACCTATGGCCAAAAAGATGAATAACGTCGCTTCATTACGTTATTTCCGTGAAAAATTGATTCTTGAAGGAATTGTTTTGATTGAAGAAAATAAGTCTGCTCTTCAAATTTATGACAAACTACAAGCCCATATGCGCCGAAATAGAAATATGCTCTAATTTCTATGCCAAGTGAAGAAAAAAAGTCAAATATTAACTAAACACTCCCTTTTTCCAGTTCAAGAGCTGGATGATGAAGAAGAAAATAGTTGGCAAGTAAGCTATTTGGATATTATAACAATAGTGCTTGGTTTTTTGATAATTCTTCTATCAGTATCACAAATTACAAAGTCAGAATTTACCTCCCTCTCCTCTATTTTTGGGAAACTTGCTGATGAAACTGAATTTATAACTACGCCGATTGGAAATATTCAAGATGAACTATTTGATCTTTTAGAACCTGAAATAGAGGCAGGTAATCTTGAAATAATTAGAGATTTAAATGATCTGCGTATTCGATTTAAAAGTGATCTACTATATAATTCAGGGGAAGCAAGATTACAGACAAGTGCTGAGTATTTACTTGACAGAGTGTTAATTTCAATGCAACAACTGGAATACAATGACTTTAATATTGATGTAGAGGGTCATACGGATAATACACCAATTGCCTCTGCTACGTATCCATCTAATTGGGAATTATCTACTGCTAGAGCAGCGAATATTGTAAAATATTTCAACAATATGGGAATTGAAGCTAAGAGATTGAAGGCTTCTGGCTATGCCGATTCCAGACCAATTATTGAATATGATTCTCTTGGATTTCCTTTTGCAGCAAGTAAAGAATCTAATCGTAGAGTTGTTCTTAGGTTATACTATTCCACTGAGAATTTGCTTGAAGAGAGAATCGATAATGAGCAACCTGAGAATCAAGTTGTAGATGAAAGTCTTGCAGGTGAATTACCTGACATCTCACCTTTACCGGAACCTTCAGAGGATAATGTAATCGTGATTGCAGATGAACCTGCTATTGTAACTGTTGCTGAAGAAAATCAGATCGAGGATGCAATTGCCAATCGCGAAAACGAAATTGAAAATTCATCGGAAGTGCAGGATCCTCCGATTGTAAATAATCCTCCGCCAGTTCAACAACCAGATCCTGAACCTGAGGTTCAACAATCAGAGCCCGAACCTGAAGTTTCAATACCTGTAGAATCCAGTTCAGCGATGCCTTCGTTGCTAAGAGTTGATAGACGTTGCCAGTTTGCAGTTCAAATGGGTGAATTTGATGCCCTACAATCTGCATTCCAGCAAGCTGCAAGAATTGAATCAGCAATTACAGCACCTGTAGTTCTTACATATAACAACAAAGATTATTCAATTCGTACTGAAGCTCTAAGTTCGTTTTCCGAAGCTTTAGATCTGCAAAATACTATCTCAGATCGATTAAATGATGCAGACGTAGCAGTAGTCCATCAGTGTTATAACAATACAGTCGATAGACCAAATCCAGTAAAATACCTTATACAATTTAGAGCATTTCAAAATAGGTCAAATGGTCATGATTATATTAACGAGCTATTTGATCAATACGATGTTCAGGCATATATGGGGAGAGAATCAAATTCTTTTAATGTAATAACTGGTCCTTACACTTCTCGAAATGAGGTGCTTTCACAACTTCAAGCATATCGAGAACTGGGTATTCGATCTAATTTGTTTATTCGCCATCAGCCTGAAGGACTAATAGAATATCAATATGCTTATCAGATTCAGGTCAATTCGTTTGATAATATAAACGAGGCATCAAACCTTGCTCAACAAATTAGGTCGAGTATTGGGATCAATACGCGAGTGGAAGAGTTAGTTGATGGAACATTCTCTATAATGACCGGTCAATCACAAAGTTGGAGTGAGACTCAGACTATATTTAATAGACTTAGAAATTCATCCTTTGATACCAATCCTGTAATCTTCTTCCTGGAATTTACTCCATAAAAAAAGCCTCCTAAGGGAGGCTTATAATTTTCACGATAGCTACAACAACTAACTATAGTAGCATTGAAAGTGGATTCTCGATCAGATTTCGCACTGTATTCAAGAATTCTGCTGCTTTCGCGCCATCAACAACTCTGTGATCACTCGAAAGTGTCACTTTCATTCTCTTGCCTGGAACAATGGCTCCATTTTCTACAACTGGAACGTCACGAATAGCTCCTACAGCAAGAATACATGCATTCGGTGGGTTGATGATTGCAGTGAATTCCTCAATACCAAACATTCCCAGGTTACTGATTGTGAACGTACTACCTTCCATTTGATCTGGCTGAAGTTTTCTATCACGTGCTAACCCAGCTAATTCCCGTGTCTCAGCAGAAATCTCAGCTAAACCTTTCTTATCTGCGTGATTGATTACAGGAGTCATCAACCCTTCATCAATAGCAACTGCAACTGCAACATTCACGTCGCCATGTTGCATGATGATATCATCCAACCATGAGCTGTTAATTGCCGGATGTCTTGTAAGAGCAATCGCGCAAGCTTTAACAACAATATCATTAAAACTGATTCGAACCTCATTTGCCTCATTCATCGCTTTACGAGCAGCAAATGCAGACTTCATGTCTATATCAATGGTCTCGTAGAAATGCGGGTTCGTAAATTTGCTTTCTGAAAGTCGACGGGCAATCACTTTTCGCATCTGAGATACTTTTATCTCTTTGCTTTCTAAACTTTCGAAAGTTCGAACTGGTGCCGGAGCACTTGCTGCAGCAGGTTTTGTAAGTCCACCACCTGGTGTAAATGTTTCTACATCCTTTTTAATGATTCTTCCTTCTGGACCGGAACCATTAACTGCATTTAAGTCGATTCCTTTATCTGCTGCAATTTTCTTTGCCAAAGGCGATGCTTTAACTCGCCCATCATCAGATGACGTTGTAGTTTCTACAATAGGTGTCGGAGCAGCTTCAGCCTTAGGTTCTTCCTTTACTGGTGCAGCTTCAGAAGCATCATTACCAGTTCCCTCACCACCTTCAAGTAAATCAGAGATATCTTCACCAGCATCCCCAATTACAGCAATGAGTCCTCCTAAAGGAACTGCATCACCTTCACCGGGAACAATTTTCAGAATCGTGCCACCGTCGAATACCTCTACGTCCATGGTAGCTTTATCTGTCTCAACTTCAGCGATAATATCGCCAGCTTCTACAGTATCCCCTTCTTTCACGTTCCATTTAGCGATTACCCCTTCTTCCATGGTGTCGCTAAGCTTGGGCATTTCGATTTTAATAGCCATAGTGAGTGATTTTTATAGTGATTTAGGTTCGATAAGTAACTTGATTAACTGCGTCGATAATGTCTTTTGGACTAGGGAACCACGCATCAAATAATTTCTTTGAAAACGGTGCATTCACATCTGGAAGGCAAACTCTCTGAACAGGTGCATCTAAATAGTCGAATGCTTCCCTTTGGATTAGAAATCCAATTTCTGCAGCTAATCCACCAAATGGATGTGCTTCATCAACAATAACGCAACGGTTTGTCTTCTTGATTGACTCGATGATTAATGGAAGATCCAATGGTTTTACCGTTCTAGGATCGATAATCTCAATTTCGATTCCATCTTTTGCAAGCTGATTGGCTGCCTGAACCGCCACATGATACATTTTACCATGTGCAACAACGGTTACATCGCTTCCTTCTCGCTTTATCTTTCCTTTACCTAATGGAATGATGAAATCTTCTGTATCTGGCACTTCCCCTTTCATACCATACATTTGCTCAGATTCCATAAAAATCACAGGATTGTTATCACGAATCGCTGATTTCAAGAGTCCTTTAGCATCACCCGGCTCTGATGGATAAATAACTTTTAACCCAGGAAAATGAGCATACATCGAATCATAAGAAACTGAATGTGTTGCTCCAAGTTGTCCAGCTGAGGCGTTTGGACCGCGAAAAACAATCGGACAATCAATCTGTCCACCAGTCATGTATTTTACTTTTGTGGCATGATTGATGATTTGATCAGCGGCAAGCACCGCGAAGTTAAATGTCATGAATTCAACGATTGGACGTAATCCACGCATTGCTGCTCCAACACCTAACCCTGCAAAACCAAGCTCGGAAATTGGGGTATCGATAACTCTTTTAAAACCGTATTTGTCGAGTAGACCTTCGGTTACTTTATAAGCACCATTGTATTCTGCAACTTCTTCTCCCATAATGAAAACTCGCTCGTCGCGATCCATTTCTTCATCAATTGCGTGCTTTAGTGCTTCTCTAAATTGTAATTCTGCCATTTCTATTGATGATTTAAACGTGGAAGTATGGGTTTTCTTCGTCGAACATGTCTTCATACATTTCATGTTCTTCAGGATAAGGTGACTCGTCCGCAAACTTCACTGCATCAAGTACTTCCTGTTCTACTTTATCTTCGATTACTTTCAAAGCATCCTCAGTAGTGATTTTCTTTGAAGTGAGGTAACTCTTTAAGCGGTAGATTGGATCAATAGCCTGAAACTCTTCTAGTTCTTCTTTAGATCGGTATTTTTGAGGATCAGACATAGAGTGGCCCCTGTACCGGTAAGTTCTAATCTCTACAAACCACGGTTCCGAGTTCTCTCTGATATCATCCGCAATCTCTTTCATCTTCTCATACACAGAGAATACGTCCATACCATTGATAACCGCACTTTTCATTGCATACCCTTTAGCTCTATCAACGATCTCAGCTACGGTATGTCTAGCAGCTGCAGTTCCCATTGAATATCCGTTATTTTCAACAACAAAAATTGCGGGTAATTTCCATAATTGAGCCAAATTCAACGATTCATGTAGTGATCCCTGATCAACAGCTCCATCACCAAAGAAACAAGCTGAGATGTTGCCAGTTTGATTGTACTTATTAGCAAAAGCTAAGCCAGCATTAATTGGGATATGCCCACCAACAATACCATAGCCACCCCAGAAATGGTGATCGGCCTTTGCAAAGTGCATAGAGCCACCTTTTCCTCTTGATGAGCCAGTTGCTTTACCAAAGAGTTCAGCCATACCTTCATTTGCTGAAATACCTCTACAAAGCCCCCAACCATGATCGCGGTAGGCTGTGATGATATCATCCTGAGGTTCAAATGCAAAAACGGTACCCGTAGAAATTGCTTCCTGACCTATGTATAAGTGTAAGAATCCACCGAATTTCCCTTTCTGATACTGTTGCATTGAACGTTCTTCAAAGCGACGCTGTAGGTACATTTGCTCATACATTTCGAGCAATTGTTCCTCTGATAAACCTAAATCTTTGTGATTCTTTTTAGTCGCTGGAGGGAGATCAACCCCTTTTTGTACTGCTCCTTCATGAACTTCACCAATTCCAGTGGGAGCAAATGTAATTTCTTCCGTTTTCTTTTTGGCCATGCTTTAATGTTGTGAAATGTCCGTCCCAAAAATGGGGCGGGAATATATCAATTTTTTAGCAGAATTTGTGATGCCGAATGTTAAGTGAAATCAAATCGATTCGCTGATTATTGCAGTAACTTGTGAAAGAGCATCTGTTAACTTCTCAGGGTTTTTTCCACCAGCTGTAGCTAAGTTTGGCTGACCTCCGCCACCACCTCCTACAAGTCGACCTAGCTTACCAACTAAGGCGCCGGCTTTTAAATTTTTACCTTTGATTAGATCATCCGTTACAGCAACCATCAAAAAGACCTTACCTACGTCCATTTGTTTTGAACCTAGTACGATCACCGAATTGTCGGTGCATTTTTGAAGCGCATCATAGCCAAGTTGCTTTAGCGAATTCATGTCTGCGCCGGGTATCTCGCCCTTGAAAACTTGAATTCCATCAGCCGTGTCACCATTAGAAAGTATATTATCTAATAAATTGCTAGAGTTGGCCATTTGGATCTTGTTGAGCTCCTTTTCAATTCCCTTTTTGTCTTCGATCAACTTCTTGATACTAAACACCGGATCGTTCGTCTGTCCAATCGCACCTCGTATCTGGCGAATAAGTTTTTTCTCTTCTCGAAGTAATGTATCTGCTGTTTTACCACAAACCGCTTCAATACGCCGAACACCTGCTGCCACAGAACTTTCACCTAAGAATCGGAAATATCCAATTTCACCTGTTGCTCCAACATGCGTTCCACCACATAGTTCTACAGAATAATCTTCATCAAAAGTGATCACACGAACGTGCTCTCCGTATTTTTCACCAAAGAGCATCATAGCACCTTTGTCACGAGCCTCATCGATTGGTACATCGCGCTCTTCTATAAGTGGGATATTTTCCTGAATTTTCTCATTTACCTCTGCTTCAACAGCATCTAACTCATCTTGAGTCATCGCTTCATAATGAGAGAAATCAAACCGTAAGTGAAGATCATTAACTAATGACCCTTTCTGAGCTACATGATCACCCAATACATTTCTTAGTGCAGCATGCGCCAAATGTGTGGCTGAGTGATGTTTTTGAGTTTCTAATCGTTTAGACAGATCAATTCGTGCCGTCCAAATACCTTCAATTTCATTTGGAAGCTGATTGGTATAATGGATATTGGCATCATTTCCTTTTTGAACATCAATCACGTGAATGAAGTCGTTACCATTGCTCAACAGGCCTGTATCGGCAACTTGTCCGCCACTTTCAGCATAAAATGGAGTTTTATTTAAAGTGAATGCAAAACGATCACCTTCACGTCGATAGGCTAGAATTGAACATTCAGTTTCGAATTCATCATATCCAATAAATTCTGAATGTTCATGATCAGACAGTGTTTGCCATTCATTAATCTGACTTTGATCCACTGTAAACTTACCTGCTGCCCTAGCTCTTTCTTTTTGCTCTTGCATAAGCTGAACAAATCCAACTTCATCTACCTCTACTCCTTTTTCACGAGCCATCAATTCGGTTAAATCGATTGGAAAGCCGTAGGTATCATGCAATTTGAAAGCATCTTCACCGGAAAGCTTTTCTGAGCCTTTGATCATCTCCTCAAATATTGAGATTCCTTGTCCAAGTGTCTTTAAGAAGCTCCGTTCTTCTGCCTGAACTACGTTTGTGATGTATTCCTTTTGCGCTACTATCTCCGGAAAAACCTCTTTAAACTGATCGGCCAATACAGAGACAAGCTTGTACATAAACGGTTCCTTAAAGCCTAATTTGTCCCAACCGTAACGAATTGCTCGACGTTGGATACGACGAATTACATATCCACGGCCATCATTTCCCGGGGATGCACCATCAGCAATTGAAAATGAAACAGCACGAATATGATCCGCAATTACACGCATCGCGATGTCTTTTTCTTCGTTTTCTCCATACTTAAGCCCTGCAAGATCAGCAATTCTATCTAGTAGTGGTGTGAAAACATCCGAATCATAATTCGACATCTTTCCTTGAAGCACCGCACAAACACGTTCAAACCCCATTCCGGTATCTACATGTTTCGATGGGAGAGATTGAAGACTTCCATCAGACTGACGATTAAACTGAATGAAAACCAAATTCCAGATTTCGATCACTCTTGGGTCGTCCATATTAACCAAAGTGGCGCCATCAACTTTCTCCCTATCTTCATTCGGCCTCAAATCGATATGAAGCTCAGAACATGGTCCACATGGGCCAGTTTCACCCATTTCCCAAAAGTTATCCTTCTTATCGAATTTTAAAATATGATCGTGATTAATCGAGGTTTCCGATTTCCAAAGCTCAACGGCTTCATCATCTGCTGGTAACCCATCCGACTCGTCACCACTAAAGACAGTCGCATATAAGCGATCAGCTTCCATCCCCCATCTATCAACCAATAATTCCCAGGCCCAGGCAATAGCTTCTTTCTTGAAGTAATCACCAAATGACCAATTACCCAACATTTCAAATAATGTATGGTGATAGGTATCATGCCCTACTTCTTCAAGATCATTATGCTTTCCACTTACACGAATACACTTCTGAGTATCCGCTGCACGATTCCATTTTTTCCCCTCATGTTGTAATTGTGATTCTTCGCCTAAAAATATTGGCTTGAATTGATTCATTCCGGCATTTGTAAATAAAAGCGTAGGATCATCTTTAGGAACTACCGGTGCGCTATCTACGATGGCATGTTCTTTCTCGGCAAAGAATTCAAGAAATTCGTTTCGGATTTGAGAAGAAGACTTTTGCGACATTACTTTTAGAGGAATAGTTAATCAAAAAATTGGGTTGGGAAGATAGAAAAAATCCTTCTCTAACTCATGACCATAAACAAATAAGCGAGTATGAAATCGATTCTGAATTACTTCTTTCGCGGAATGCTAATAGTATTTCCGGTTGGGGCAACCATTTACCTTGTTATCTTAACAATTGGCTGGATAAACACTGTTTTTAATAGTCTGCTTTTCGGTTGGATTGAATATGAAATACCCGGCATTGGAATACTTGCTGGTTTTGTACTCATTTCATTAGTTGGCTATGTATTCACTCGCGCTTTCACTAAACCAATTGTTCATTTTCTTGAGGGTTTAATTACAAAAACACCTTTAGTAAGAATTATCTATTTATCGCTAAAAGATCTTACTGAAGCATTTGTTGGTGAGAAAAAGAAATTCAATAAACCTGTTCGTGTGCAGTTTAGTGAATCCGGTTTAATTCGATTTGGATTCATTACACAAGAAAGTCTGGATAATTTTGGTTTGGATGATGAAGTGGCCATTTACTGTCCACATTCTTATAACTTTTCAGGAAATTTATACATCGTACCAAAAGAGTCTGTTACAATACTTGATACCGACCCTGCTGATTTTATGAGATTTATCGTATCAGGAGGGGTAACAGGCACTAAAAAGTAGTTTAATAAACTTCCTCGAAAGTTCGTTCAGACGGTTTAATCATCTTCTTAACTTCATCCCAGCTCCAGCTACTTGGATCACGTTCTGCCAGATCACCTTTTAAAGTTAAATAATCGGTAAATCCGTGGAGTGCAAGATTAAGATAAATTCCAGACTCCATACCTTTCATCCCACAGAGATAGATGAGTGTGTTATCTTTACCAAGAATTGGGGAAAGCGTTTCGGCACGATCGTCAATCGACGTTTGCACATAATACTTGCTTCCATCTTCACGTCTATCTTCTCGCGAAATCATTTTTATATAATGGAAATTATCATGCTTGCTTTCCATTTCTTTAAAATATTTCGGATAGATTACATCCGTGCGATAAGGGCATCCAAAAACCAGAGCAACCTGATTTGTAATTCCTTTTTCGAAGAGTTCCATAATCATCCCACGAAACGGTGCTATCCCGGTACCTGTGGCAAAAAACACGTAATTAAAGTCTAATGCATTTGTTGGTAAAAGATAGCGACGACCACTTGGCCCTGTAACTTTTACTTTATCACCCGGTTTAAGATTGCATATATAATTTGAGCAGACTCCTAAATAAAATGTACCATCTACTTCTTCATTTGCCCGTTTTACTGTCGTTGAGACTAAATGTGGTTTGCCATCTTCCCCTTTCGATGGAGATGAAACGGAGTATAATCTAAGCTTGTGTGGTTTACCTTTTTCATTTACACCAGGAGGTAACACACCGATTGATTGTCCAGTCTTAAATTGCCCCTCTAATTCTGTACCAGATATATCAAAAGTGATATGTCTGATGATATTTGGACTATTCTCCGCAGTACAAACATAATTTTCAACAATGGTAGCTTCTGCAGGGTTTTTTGGTGAATAAATATTTAGTTCAACCTCTGGTAATTGGATTTCAGCCATTTTATTCCGCGTATTGTTTTAGTTCAATGCTATCGAAAGTAGCAAATGGTAGGTATAAACGGAATGTGAAAAGAGTATGAACCCCTATTTTTTAATGGAAGGGCTTTTATTGATTGCTGATTGCGTAGCGTTTTAATTCCGCAACTGAAGGTTTTTCACCAGCTCTTTGGCGTATTAGTTCCTGCGCCATTTCATGATCAACACCAACCCTACGCATACCAATAAGTTCATCGACCGGCATTTCTTCGAGTGTATAGCCAAGGTCTAACATATTGCTGGTAAAGAAAGCCGTAACACCATTTCTTCGCGTTTCTGATAGTTGGTCTACCGTTAAATCATACCCTAGTTCTTTCATCATACCAGCATATGTTGTACTTACGTCTGCTCTTTCTAAATCAACAAGTTGTTCGAGTGTAGGTTGATAACCAATATCGTGAAAAGCCTGTGTTTGAGTTGCAGTAACCCCTTCGTCTCTTAATGCAGAAAGTTCGGCATCTGTTAGTACCCCATATCCTAAGTCTTCCATCCAATCTCGCATACCCTGTAGAAGCTCAGGGTCATATTCTCCAAAAGATTGAACAGCATCTTGCAATTGCTCTGTGATAGGATTGTCTATTCCCTGAAACCCTTCAAAAAAATTCTCTACTCTATTGCCAGCATAAAAAAGTAAGGTTGCTACAAAAGCAAACAGTAGTATATAATTCGCTACTTTTGTGTTTCCCGAAGAAGAATTGGTAGATGTTCCCATTACCGTATCATCTACATCCTGTTCAAGATCTTGTAAGTCGTTTTTAAGATTTTTGAACTTCGTACTCATAGTTACCCGTTTTTAATGCTTGCGCTCAGTACGGGACAATATATAGAAAGATGCATAAAGTGCCGGTTTAAAAATTAAACTAGCTCGAGGGATCTTGTTAAATCAGAAATAGTGAATGGCTTCGTGATTAGATCAATGAATTCTGTTTCGCGTGCTCTTTCGTAATTAACACGATCAGAGTTGCCTGTTAAGTAAATTACGGAAGTTTCGATTTGCTGTTTGATTTCGGTAACTGCTTCAATTCCGTCCATCTCTCCTTTTAATCGGATATCCATTAATACGAGATCCGGCGATTCAGCCGCAGCTAAGCGTATTGCTTCATCCCCTGAGGTAGCCTTACCAACAACTTCATGTCCTAATTCTTTGACCATATTCTCAATCACAAGAGAAATGATCATGTCATCCTCTACAATAAGTACTCTTTTTTTTCCGTCTAATTCAGTCAAAGCTTTCACAATCTAAGTATTTATATTTTCACTGCCGCATAAAGGAGTATTTCACAAAGCTAATGTTACTTTAGTGAATTTGCTACTTTTACACGAACATTTTTTTTATGGTTTAGTTCATTAATTATTAGTCTCTTGACGGATTGCAATGATTCTTAAAAGTTGTGAATCAACCGCATCTACGTTCGCAACTAACCCATTAATGCCGCTATGTAAAAATGTTATCGGCACCATCCAGGTTTTTCTCAACTCTAATTCATTAAATTCATTTAAAGTTGGCAGTATTTCGAATTTTCGGGCATCCCCGACATCTTCAGTACCAATAGTAAATATCGAATCAATACCTGCAACTTCATTCATATCTACCGACAAACCGATAACTGATGCTTCGGCTTGTAGATAACCTACATCTAGTAAATCGGGTGCATAAAACTCTTTATACCAATTACCCCAAATTCGATTTACACCATTCACATCAACAAAAACTGTAATTTCAGACCCACTCACTTCCATTCCATCAAATACTTGTGGTGCAAAAGTAAATTTCCATTCCAATGGTACGCTATTTGTTTCTGGTCCTTCACAAATAGTACACCCATAAAGTGGTAGTGCCTCTTCTAAGAGTAAGTTACCTGCATTAGATACATTCGTAAATTCTTTATTAAATATAATGGCATCGATAGCTTTCTGTAAGTGTACATCTGGTGTTGCTAATTCAACTGCGTCAGGGGTTCGCCCGGCACATGGGTTAACATCATTTGGAAATAAGATTCTGCTAAATCCCGTATATCCAAATTCGTTTAACGTAGAACACAGTTTATCCTCATTTTTTTGATGATACACATTATTTAGTTCATCTAACTCTAACAAACCCAGCGGGGCAATTCTAATAGGATAATCAGGAATTACAGATACCTCAGCCACATCGCAACGAACGAGTAATAATACCAGCGAAATGTAGATGATTTTTTGTCCTGTCAATGCTAGTAACGAGAAGTTTTGTAAATGTACAAATACCTTCAATTTTGTGTAAGCATTATCTTATTTCTCAAATAAACCTAATTTATTTTCTTTGTCTCTAACTAAATCGGAAAATATACTAGTAATCGGTGCAGGAGTATCAGGTCTTACAACTGCAATTGTGTGTCAAATTGCTGGCTTTGATGTACAGATTGTAACTAAAGACCTACCATTTCAATCTGTTCGAAAATCTGAGTTTTCAAGTCTTTTTCCTGCTGCTTCAATAATTCCACACTCTGTGATATATCCAGATTTATTGAGTTTGTTTGAAGAAAGTGCGTCCGTTTTTGAAACATTATATCAACATGGTGTAATTGGAATTGAAAAGCATAGGCATTACGAATTATTCTCAGTGGAACGAGAATTCCCGGATTACGCAAAATGCTATACAACTTTTGAACCGTTAAGTGACCATGAAAATGCGCACCAAATAAACCATCCCCTTATACATTCGAAATTTGGATGGTCATTCGATTGTTTATTCACTGATTGGGAAATTTATTATCCGTACCTATTTAAATTATTTGAAAATTTAGGCGGTAGAGTTATTGCACAATCAGTACATCCTGATTCTTTATCAAAACTTGATGCCGACATCATCATTAATTGTTCAGAGCTATATGGTGAACACATTCTTGGCGAAGTTTTCAATCCTCATATTTATCGAGGTCATCTGCTTCATATTCCCGGAATGCCGATTTTGAAAAATCAAAGTAATCAAAAGGTTTCCTATAACTTCACACCTAATTTGAACATTTATTCAACAGAAAATGGCAATGAGCAGGATGTTTATTTTTATCAGCGAAATGACCGATGGATCTTTGGGGGAAGTCGTCAAAAAGGAACGATTGATTTTGAAGGTAATTGGATAGGTGAACAAGTAATTGATCCAATTATCAAAATTGATAATGTATCTATCCCAGAACAGATTTTGGAATTAAATTTAGAAATCATCACTCATTCTTTTGGTGCGTTTGATATTGACATAGACTCAATTATTCCAAAAGTGGGATATAGATTTATGGGTAATAATGGTGAACAACTAAGATTAGATTACATCGAAAAAGGTGACAAACTAATTGTTAATAACTTCGGGCACGGTGGATCTGGAGTTACACTCAGCTGGGGGTGTGCCTTACGATGTTTAAATCTGATTTCTAATAAAATTAGTTGGAATCAGATGAATCCATCAACGTTTAGCCAAAAATTGCTTAGCGTGATTTAGGCGATGTTTTCATTCTATAGTTGACCCAGTGGCCTCTTATTAGCAGTAAACTACCAATTAGCGTGATTCCGGCTTCTCCATATTCACCTACATATTGGTTGAAGTACCAGGCAAAGAAAATTACTATCACTCCCGATATTAGTAAAATCGAGACCGTTAATGACTCATGCTTCCTCTGCAAAGAAAGAACCACCGTAGGTGCAATTGCCAGGAAAAAGATTAAGTGAGTATACTCATGGAACTCCTCAAAAGCAGGCCATAGTGGAATTAAAGCGATGGCAACCGGAACTAACAGGCAATGAATAGCACAAATGCTAGATAAGCCAATTCCCAGTCGGTCCCAGAATCCTTTTTTCAATTTTAATTGTGATTCGAGTTTCATTGATAGCTTTAAAAGATACAGTTAAAAACCTAACTCTTTTAGATTTTTTTAATTAATAAACATAAAAAAAGGAGGTCTCCCTCCTTTTCTGAATTATTTGATTAACAACATTTTCCTGGTGATCGAGGCTTGACCAGTATCCAGTCGATAGATATAAATTCCGCTCGATAATCCACTAGCATCAAATGAATAAGTATAAGTACCGGCAGAAAGTGGTTGATTCACTAATTCAGCGACTTTCTGTCCTAGTATATTAAATACTTCCAGTTTTAGATGTGACTGTTGAGGAATATAAAATGAGATATTCGTTGTGGGATTGAATGGATTAGGATAATTCTGTTTAAGTACTAAATCCTGAGGGATTTCAGTTTTTTCATCCTCAACTGAAACCGTTGTACCAGTATTGAAATGAGAAAACAATCCTATTCCTGTACCAACAAGAAGTTCATCATAGTAAAGTACATTTATTTCGGTTCCAACAGGGTAGGAATGACCTAATTCCCAACCAGTATCACCAAGAACATGGTAATAGACTTCGTTATCTACAGCTACAAATAACGTATCCTCTCCCATTGAAGCCGCTCTTGCAATTTTACCGTCCTCAAATGGAAAACCAGATGTTGTAAACGGCGTCCATACTGCATCACCATTCAATGCTTTGTAATAAGTAATTGGATGGTTAATTCCTGCATCAGTTCCTACTGCTATTACTGTATCACCAGTTACAGTTAATTCTAAGTCCCAAATAGAGGCTACTATTAGACTACCCGTACTTGTGCCCCCGGCATTCATATCCTGATCAACAGTCCAACTACTGCCATTTTTCGTTAATTTATAAATGCTGCGGCCAGACGGGTGTTCTAAATCATATAAAGCGCCCACATATACTACACTATCACTTCCTTCAATCGTGAAAACTACGTCAGTTACGTCAGTATCCTCACCTTCTACCGATTCTTCGAGTAGTAGTTGCTCCCAGGTTGTACCACGGTCCGAACTGTAAAATAATCCGCCTTGTAAAGAATCCTGAACTTCGAAAGCTGCAAAAACTAAATTAGAATCATAAGGACTTACTTCAATTGCACGTGCCATTGTTCCAACATTAGGCAGGTTATATGGTGCGTTTTCGGGTGTAAATAATCGATTCCAGCTAGTGCCATCATTTGTGGTTCGATAAACACGAACATTTCCGGCATACACATATGTCGTATCACTCGGATCTATCTCAATTGAGAAATAGGGTGATCCATCACCATTTGGATAGTAGGAATCGCTCCAACCTGGGTTACTTAAGAAGTCACTTACTTTTCGGATTCCAGATTTTGATGCCATCCATCCTTCATTTTTAGAGGCCGTCATATCAAAATCCTGAACCTGAACGGCTTCAACTCCTTCATCGATGCCAAATATTTCAGACCCACCATTTATTGATAACCCAATTCCCTGATCTGTGGTCATATAGATCATCGAATCATTTAGTGGATCAGCAAATACTGCCCCGTCATTAGGATTGGTCTCACTTCCAGCATTTCCAAATTCACTCCAGCTACCTTCCCCATTATTGTGATTGTATAATTTGGCATGATATACGCTATAGGTTGTTGAGTCACCATGAAATGCAACGTTATCACCGGAAACTCCACCTGCGATGCTTGACGAAGTCCAGGTTGATTCATCATCGGTGTATGCTACATATTTATCCATGTTATCGTCTCCAAAAATGAAAATTCGTCCACTAGGTGCGATAGCCATGGTTTTCCATCGAACAGATGGTGATAAACTAGCCATAGAAATGCTTGAAAAAGTAGATCCTGAAGTTAATTCTGAGAGTTTTTCATCCGATTTCTTTAATTCTGGAGAATTCCCCTCATTAAAAATGTAAACCGACCCGTTATATGGATGAACGGCTATTTTTTGCATCCCAGGACTTATAGCCGGGTTAACATCATTTACTAATGTTGATACAGTTCCATTCACATCCACAGTTGCTAAGAAAATCTTGTTGGCGTTTAGATAAATGAGCGTATCACCTTTAAACATAAAATCATTTACAAATCCAGAAGCCACCTGAACAGCTTCTGAACTTGAGACATCGACTTTTAATAACCCCTCAGAATTGTGAGCAAAAAATAAATAACCCGACGATGCATGAGCGGCTATTGTTCTTACACCTGATCCATAATTATCGTTAGCATCCACCGCCGGAATAGTCGAAAAACCACTACTTCCCGGAGTTGCTGAGTTTGAAAGCGCATCGGCATAAAACAGTGTATTTGCACTTTCTGTTGATAAGAAAATTCGCACTGAATCCGCATTCTTGGCATATCCGGTAATACCCAAGATTCTACCACCATATACCTCCTGGACATTTGGTGTACCTAATTGCGCCCAACTTTGTGGCGCTATAATTAACATTAATATGAAGCTGAAAACTGCTCGTTTCATATTACCCCTTTGTTAAGTTAAGTTTTAAAAGAACGTATTGAATTGTATTCTTGTGTATATACATGATTTCAGGTTTTATCACTATTAGATTGTTTTAAGTTACTATGCTGCTTACAGTTATAAAGTGGATTACTATCATCGGCATAATTGCAATTTTGTTAATAGTTGTGTTATTACGCTTTGTTGATTTCACTACTTCACAAGAAGAACTCGATTACTATTTCTCTCAAATCGATTATGACCCCGAGTACAAATTTATAAATGTTGATGGTCGTGAAATATTCTATATGACTGTAGGCGATACTTCCAAACAGACTGTATTATTTGTGCATGGTTCTCCGGGAGCGTGGAGTGATCATCGCATAGTTTTCACTGACCCGGAACTAATCCAGGATTATCATTTTATTTCTTATGATCGACCAGGCTTTGGGAAATCAGGGGAAGGAAATCCTGAACGATCGCTGCAACTTCAAGCAAAAATTGTAACTGAAATCTTAAAAAAGGAAAATACGAGCGCTATTATTGCAGGACATTCTTATGGAGGTCCGGTTGTGGTTCGAGCTGCAATAGATGAACCAAAATTGATTGACGGTGTAATCATAGTGGCTGGATCTGTAGATCCAGATTTAGAAGAAACTAAATGGTATCAAATTCCTGTACACTACAAAATACTATCTTGGACTCTCCCAGGAGACATTTATTCAACCAATGAAGAAATCCTGGCTCTTAAGAATGAACTTTTTGAAATGAGTTCTGAGTGGGATAAAATTACTCAACCTGTTTCCGTGATTCACGGAGGGAAAGATATTTTAGTACCAGTGGCTAATGCTAACTTTGCCGAGAAAATGTTAATGAATACTGATCCTGAAATGGTAATTATTCCAGAGATGAATCACTTTGTTCCATGGACTAATCCAGATTTGATCAAACAAGAGATATTTCGAATTGGTGAAATTATCCACCAACAAAAAAGCCCTAACGAGTAGAGCTTTTAGATTTTTCATCTCCGATCTCCAAGGATTCGGAGTAACATTATAAAGAGATTTATAAAATCGAGATATAGTGCTAAGGCACCCATGATCGCCCCTTTTCTACCTTCTTCCGATTCGGCATCAATCTCTAAACTCATATTTTTGATCTTTTGAGTGTCATATGCTGTTAATCCAACGAAGATTAGTACTCCTGCATATGATATAATCCAATACATAGTTGGGTTTGCCCAAAAAATGTTTACTACACTGGCAATAATCAATCCAATTAAACCCATAAATAGTAGATTTCCCCAGC
The DNA here is from genome assembly GCA_965229525.1 of Balneolaceae bacterium. Lineage (GTDB taxonomy): Bacteria > Bacteroidota > Rhodothermia > Balneolales > Balneolaceae > HXMU1420-13. The sequence goes on along the minus strand of OZ245886.1, from coordinate 2,888,864 downwards.
TTGTAAGGTCTTTTTTAGTGAAATAACCATACGCACTCATCAATCCAAATGTCCCTGCGGTTACAAAGAAGGTTGAAGCGACCGATGCTGCTGTATAGACTAGCAGTAATACAGAAAGTGTGAGTCCATTTAATGCAGAATAAAGCATAAATAGCCCTATTGCCGTATTAGAGCTTATCCTATCAATATTTCTGCTCATCCAGAATACTATACCCAGTTCAACAATAATTAAACCAATAAGTACGATACTATTGCCAAATATAATACTTAAAAGTGCATCCGAGTTTGCTGTACGATATGCAATAAAACCGGTAACAGTTAAAGCAAGTGCCATCCATGCATACACTTTGTTAATAAAACTCGCTTGAATTGATTGTACTTGTTGAGCCGTTAATTGAGCTTGCATTTTCTATCTAAAATAAATTGTTAATAATCGAGCAATACGAGGAAGATAGCATACTGTTTTGTAAAATTTGATCAGTTTTTAACTACCAAACCAATAGCTAAATTTGATTAAAAATATATTGATTGGATCATTTTGAAAACTATCTAGAGTGCCGCCAAATGGATCAAAATCAGATGATCCAAACGCAGTAAATTCACGCTGTTGTTGCCAGACGAAAAATATGGTTGATCCGGGTCGGTATTCCCATCTTAGTACTGCATTCCCTTGAAGAGATTGAAAATCGATGTCTCGTTCTGCATTAATATCATCGAAATATGTTTCAAGAAACGATTGTGGGATTCGATTGAAATTGTACGTTTTTGCCTCGGAAAATGATTTATAATTAGAGAAATCGGCTGTGTAATAATAGGGTCTTAAAAATGTCTGTAAACTTAGAGTTGGTGTAAATGTAAGATTAGCTCGCACCTCGGTATAAAAAAGATTCAAATCTAAGTTAGAAAAAACGTAGTCATTGATATTGTCTGTGTCTATATCAAACTCAAATTGATATTGGTCGTTATCTCTGGACTTTAGATAACCTGGTCGGATACTTAATAAGATATTACTTGAAGGGCGTAGATTAAATCCAACATCAAACGTAATCTGATATTCCCCTGATGCATCGGATCGGTAAGATGTTGTGACATCACCATAGAAATTTTTTGATGCATCGGTAGTAATCTGTACATACGTATTCCAATCTTTAGGGCGCAACATGGTAGGACCTCCCCTGGCAATTCTATCATTATAAAATCGACCCGTTACACCAAGCGATGTAATAACTGTCCAGAGATTATTTAATTGAAAATATCCCGCGACTGAATAATAATTGAAGATCATATCGCCGTCAAAATTCCACGCATGGCTTACATCAGCCCAAAGCAAATAAAATTGAAAAAGATCAGAGTCGACATTCAGGTATTCCAGGTAATAGTGAGGTGCGCGGTAATCAGCACGTTCTAGAAATCCAAGATCATTAATTTCATATTCCGGACTCATTTCCGAATATGTGAATGAGTACCTAAGGCCACTACCTCCATACTTACCAATACTAAACTCCCCAAAATATCCGGTTAAATTTGTACGCGTTGTATCTACACTTAATTCTTTGGAATCAATTCTATTGAAAAATCTTGCCGATGTTTGTTGTGTTCTTAACAGAGCCGCTTTATTTCCATTTACCGAGCTAACATTGAATACACCACTGGCTCCCCAGTTTCGATCTTTCCAATAATATTGGGCATCTAATCCACCCTGATATGCCGATTGGTGTAAGTGATCTTGTAAAAAACTATCGGAAAAATCCCGATTTACTGCACTAAAAAAACCACCAACCTGCGCATCTGCATTACTTAAGTCTTGTCTGACTCTTCCCACAAAATAATTGGTTGCCGGTTCTGCTTCGATAGTTCCTTTTTGATCATTTATAGTATCACTAAAGTTGATCGTTTCTTTCAAGGTATATGAGTTTAATATTCCTAATGAAAATCCATTTTGTGTTTTTCCACTAACTTTTGCAGCGCCACCAATAGTTGTAACAGGGTTAGTTGAGGTAAAATCCAAATAGTTGGTTTGTCCGCTTCTTTGTATTTCATATAAACCAAGAGCAGTTGGTATTTTCCCAATCCTACGAGAATAGAAATTTGTATGACTTCTATAGGAATTTTGACTTGTCGATCCACCGAAGTTAAATATGTCACCACCTTCTAAAAAAAATGGTCTTCGTTCCTCAAAAAAGAGTTCAAACTCACTGAGATTAATAGTTGCCGGATCGGCCTCGACTTGACCAAAATCTGGGTTTAAGGTAGCAGTTAGGGTAAAATCTGAGGTTAAGCCATATTTAATATCACCACCAGCATTAAGTTCAAAATCATTTTGTTTATAAAATGGGTTTATTTCAGTTCCAACATCATCGCGAGTATAACCACTGGATACATAAGGAGTTATTTCAAGGCGAATTGGGCGATCTAAATGTTGTACTCCTTTTAACTCACCGAATTTTGATACTACCCCAAACTCTTCTCTCGGTGTTCGCGCCCAGAAACTTACCTCTGCCCTTCGTGCAATTCTACGTTGAAAATTTATCCCCCAATTTTGCACGTCATTTCGAGAAGTAAACCTAAGTTGTGATAGTGGAATTTTAAATTCTGCAGTCCAGCCATCTGTGTTTATGTTGGTCTTCACTTCCCAAACTGCATCCCATAATATATCTTCACCCACATCATCGTAATACATAATATCTTTCTGTACCCCTAATGGGTTTGAAGCAAAAGTAAAAGCAGTTCTGTTATCATTATAACTATCAATATTTACATACACCCAATCAGTAGATTCATCCCCATCTCTACGAAATAAATTTGCCATAATTGAATCCGGCTGAGAATCATATGCAATAGCACCTATATATAAGAATTTATTAGAGTAAACTACCTTGATTTCTGTTCTTTCAGTAGCCGGTCGACCATCATAAGGAACTGATTGAGTAAAACCAGTTGCTATGTCTGTTTGTTGCCAGATTCCTTCGGATAAATATCCATCAATGGTGATATGTGAATCATCATTGATTCTTTTTGCTGTGATGGAGTAATCATTTTGAGCACTAACTTCCTGTACACATAAAATAATACCCATGAGCAGCCCTAATACCCTTATTTTTTGGCTCATTTAATTGTCTTTTGCTGATGATCTTATTAACTCGGGCCGAGTAAAACGAAATATGCCGACGTTATTGCAAAAGAGGTACTTACTATTCGTTTGTTACAACAAAAAACCCCAATCGGAAATAACGATTGGGGCTGAAAACTGGGTATTTTTTCTACTACGTTCCGAACCAATAGCTTAGCTTAACCAAGAATATATTATTAGGCTTTGGATCAAAGATATCTATCAAATCGTTGCCAAGATCGAATCGGCCATCACCAATGCTACCATCTCTGCTTTGCTGCCATACCAGAAACAATGTTGAACCCGGTGTATATTCCCATCGGAATACTGCATTCCCTTGTATGGAGCGGAACGTGAAATCCGGCCTATTAAAATTGAAATCTTCATCACCATCATTATCAATATCTACAGCAAATTCACCATTTCCTGATTCTGATATCGTTCCTTCATCAACGCCATACTTATCAAATCCCCAATCTCCGGGATTATTAAACTCACCAAAATTCGAGAATCTAAAGGAATTGATAAATGGTCGTACAAATGTTTGTAAACTCATTTTGGGTGAAAATGTCCAATTCAAACGTATTTCTGTGGAGAAGTTCATGCTTTTCGCATCTGCAAAAATATATCTATTCCCAAAGGTTTGGTTCGCATCAGGGTCTGTTGCGTTCCTTGCAATATTGGCAACAAATTGATCTTCGTCTAATTCAAAGCCAATTTCAGGTTCAATGGTAATTTGAATATTTGTGGCTGGTCGGTAGGAAACATCAAACCAGTAGTAATCATCATACTCGTTTTCTATATCTCGTCGATGAAATTGACCATGACCAAAAGAAAATGGTTTAGAGCGATCTGATCCCAGGTTAAAGTTGAAATTCAAATCGTCGTTATATTTCATAGTCGGGCCACCCCTAGTCAATCGATCAGAGATTCTTCCAAATGATCCATTTACATTTGCATTAAAGAACCACTGATTTTTAAAGCGTGTGAACCCACCAAAATTGATGTTTCTCCACAGCCAGTCACCATCATAATTCCAGCCATAAAGGTGGTAACTCCATAATTCCCAGTACTGAACAGCTTTAGGTGCAGTTTCTTGCCACTGGAAGGCAAATGCGAATGAACGATAGTCTGCTCTATTTTGAAAACCAATATCATTCGTTTCATATCCGGGACTAACTTCTGCATAGGTAACAGAACCGGTAAAATGATCACCTGAAGATTTTCTTAAGCTCAGTTCGGTTGCAAAACCTTCCAAACTCGTCTTAGTATTATCAACATTAAGTTCATCAGAATCTACTCGCTGATAATATCTTTGTGGTGCATTCTGAGCTGCAGTTATAACATCCTCTGTACCGTTAATTTGACTGACAGAAAAGGTTCCACTTACAACATACTGCCTATCAGCCCAGTTATGTTCAAAATCAGCACCGGCTATATAGGCCGAGTTTCTTAGGTAGGTCTCAAAGTAAGTATTATCAATATTTCTATTAACTGCACTTAAAAATCCACCAGTAACTGTGTTTCCTTCATTGATATCTTTTTTCACGCGAGCAACCAGATAATTGGTTGCAGGCTCTGCGGTGAATATTCCTCTGGTTCTTCCCAAAATATTGCCTTGATCTACAGTAAATTCACCTTCTTCTTCCAGCGTGTAGGCATTAAGAACACCGATTGACCATCCAGATTGAGTTTTACCACTAATTTTTGCTGCAGCTGCAATATTCGTTTGATCAGGAACATCTCGATAGCTGGTTTGAACACTATCTGCATTAAATAAGGCACCGTTGGTGAAGTCGTTAGCTCTAAAAAAACTACCTTGTGGTGTTCGGCCAATTCGTCTTGAATAAAATGTATTCGGATTTCCGGCTGTGTTATACGTTCTAGTTCTACCGAATCTAAAAATCTCATTCCCTTCCAGGAAGAATGGTCTTCGTTCACGGAAAAATATTTCAAATTGAGAAAGATTGATCGTTGCAGGATCTGCTTCTACTTGCCCAAAATCAGGATTTATGGTTGCGGTAAGTGTTAAATCAGAGGTTAATCCATATTTGATATCACCACCAATATTACCACCAAAATCATTCTCTTTATAATATGGGTCATTACTATCGCCCGGTTGTCTTGCCAGGTTAGCTGAAACATATGGGGTAATTTCAAGTCGTCTTGGTTCATCCAGGTCTCGAATACCTTCAAGACGACCAAATAACGAAACCATTCCGGCTGTAGTTTGAGACGTTTCAGACCAATAATTGAACTCATTATTCCTGGCAATTCTTCGCTGAAAATTTACCCCCCAGGTTTGAACCGATTGATTTGAACTAAACCTAAGTTGTGATAATGGTATTTTCATCTCTACTGACCAGCCCTCATTGGTGATTTTTGCTTCAGCTTCCCAAACAGCATCCCACAAAATATCTTCACCGTTATCATCGAAATACAAGATGTCTTTTTGAACCCCTGTTGGATTTACAGCAAAAGTAAATGCTGTTCTTTTATCGTTATAGCTGTCAAAACTAACGTATACCCAATCACTGGCTTCATTTCCATCTCTTCTAAATAGCGCTTTATTAATGGAATCCGGGGCAGATTCATAGGCCATCATTCCAACGAAGATATGGGAATCGGTATAAAGAATTTTCGCTTCAGTTCTTTGACTTGGTCGCCCTCCATCAATTGGAAACCGTTGTGTAAAATCTGTGGCATAAGGAACCTGAGCCCATATAGATTCATCTAAATAACCATCTAATTGAATGATCGAATTACTTTCAATTCGAACAGCATTCATGGTTGGATTTTCTATTGTACCTTTTCTTATATCATCTGATGATGGGGCATTTCCTTTGCTAGGAATCTCTCCTCCCGGTGTTTCATTCTGTGCATAAGCAGCAGTACCGAGGAACACGCATACCATTATTAGTGTGATCATTTTTTGCATAGTACCTGACTTAGAAAGGCTATCAAATCTACTTCTCTCCAACATTTTGAGCAGAAAAGATGACCAGTTGAGAGTTATAAATTACAGACGAGGGGGAAACTGATACGTTTCCCCTATTTACTAATTTTTACTTATTTCTATATCGCCGTGAAGCGTCTTAAATAAGTATTCCGGGCCTCCGCCATTCACTTTTCCGGTGATCCAACGATTAACTGTTATCGAGTAGACTCCATCTTGCCCTGAAGATTCTGTCGTATTTCCAGTACGATCGATATCAATATCGAAATTGGTGTAAACATCCCCATAATCGGTTTTCATTTTCCCATTGAATTTTGTGTTCGCAGGTAATGAAACTTCGATATCTCCATTAAGTCCATTGAATGACATCGGAGCACCTTCAGTTACCTCAAGAAATTCAATTTCAATATCTCCATTGATACTATTACAAAGTACAGAACCTCTTATTCCAACCATTTCAACATCGCCATTAGTGGCCTTTACGGCGTGTTCACCATTAACTCCTTCCACGTAAATATCACCATGAGTGAGATTCACCATTACTGAAAACATTTCAGGAACCCATATTTCAAGATCTACGTCGTCATTATTTGGGGAAGTTTTAATATTTACCTGATTATTTTCTTCTGTTACTTCTACACCGGCTCCTCCCGTAGAAATTTTGCGGAGCCCGTTACGGTTGTAACTGTCGTCATGGTCTTCTTCTTCATTATTGATTAAGACTCGAACATCATCACCATCCCAGGCTTTTATGGTTACTATGTCTGCATAGACCGAGTTTACTCTTAATTTGCCCGGCGAATTGGGACTAGTCAATGGTATACGTAAGTCGTTTTGAGCGACTGATGCTCCTGAAAAAAGCATTATTACGCCAAGTATTAATGATATTTGTTTTACTGATTTCATTGTTTTCTCTTTTATGATTCTCTTTCGCGGATAAAGACATTTCCATTCACAAGCTTAAAATCCATTGCTGGACCACCATCACCAATTTGGATTGGTGCGTTTGATGTAAGTTTGTAGCGGTTGCCTTCTCTGCTTTCTGCCCTGTTCAATTGGTTTGGTAATCGCTTAACGTTATCAAAATCTGTATATAGGTCACCGTTTAAACTTTCGAAAGTTACAATGGCTCCAAAATCTTTTGGCGAATAAACAGAAATTTCGCCGTTAACGGAGTGAAATTCCATATCGAAGGTTGGTGATTCTGCAAACCAAACTTCAATTTTTCCATTTACTGTATTGGCTTCTATTCTCGATCTTGCGTCTATTATTTTAATAGCTCCGTTAACATTATGTGCTTCAATAGCTGCTGACATGTCATCGATTAGTACAATCCCATCATTAATTGTTGATGCATCCACATCCATAGCTTTAGGAATTTTAACTTTTATATTGAAGTAAAAACGAATGTCTTCATCATCTCTCCAGTCCATTCTATAATTAATGCGCCCATCATCTAAATCTAATTCTACTCCAGGTGCATCCACATAAATAAAGACCCTATCATCCGACACAATCTGTCGTAATTGGTAATCAACTAAATCTGAATCAGACACTCTTCCTCTTTCTTTCCAAATTTCTCTATTTGCTTCAACTAGAATGTCATCTCCATCATAGCCTTCAATTTCTACATCTCCCATTATGTTTTTTACTACAACTTCATAGGATTTCCCAAACTCGTTGGATAAAATTTGAAACGATATATCATCTTGTATTCGTTGCGCCTCAATGGGTGACATCCCCAACATTAATATGAGTGCTATTGAGCTTATTTTTTTCATAGTAGTACCGCGATAGTGTTGTCAATTTTTGATCGGATTGAACTAGAGAGTTCTCTCTCCTGTTTTAATTTTTCGAATTCACCGGCAGCATTTCTTGCTCCCATTTCAACCATGGCATCAGCCAGAGCTACAAGAACAAGATCAGATTCCTGTCGGCTAATGGAACGGATCATTCCTTCTCTAACAGTTGGAATATCTCCCCATCGAATTAAGGCTTGTATGGTCTGTATTCTTACATTTTCGCTAGCGTCGTTATTTAGCGTAAATAATAACGCCTGTACTGCGCGTTCATCTGCTTGCGGAAGTTGGCTGCTAATATTCACGGCTCTTAACCGGTCTGTCGCCGATGGTCCTTCGAGCATACTTACCATCATAATCTGTTTCATAGATTCCATTTCTGATGTAAGCTGTTCGATTTGATCCGAATCTGAACCTGTCCAGTTACCGATAAATCCACCTATTACCAATAAAACAAATGCATAAGCAAGTTTAGGTGCCGTTAAACTATGTAGCCACACAGATAGATGTTCAATCCATTTTGTTGTGACTTTGGCATCGAGTTTTTCTTGTTCTTGAGCCAACATTTCATAGAAACGATTCCTCATCGTCTCGCTTGGTTTTGGAATTGAGACAAGTTCTAAATCGTGATGAAGTTGCTCATAGGCCCTGAAATCAATGAAATCGATTTCCCCCTTTTCGATGAGCAGTTCAAGCTCTTTACTCGAAGCATCGTTTAATGTGCCTTGTAAATAATCTGCTATTAATTGTTCGTACTTTTCATTCATTGCTGTATTCCTCACTAAGTGTGGTTACAATCGTCTTTAAATCTTTCATTGCTCTAAACATCCTAACTTTTACAGCACTTTCAGTTACGCCCTGTATTTCTGCAATTTCCTGATATCGGAGTCCTTCAAAACGACTCAGGATTACGACTTCTTTCTTTTCCTCTTCGAGCGCATCGAGTGCTTTTTCAAGGATTATTTTTCGTTTAGCGTGTTCATCTAAATCCACATAACCGGATGGATCGTCACCCGGGACTCGTTCTTCGTCAAGAATTTCATCCTCTTTTAGGCGCTTTACTTTTCGATAGTGATCGATATGGGCGTTTCGTGCAATACTAAACATCCATGTAGTAAAAGAGCCGCTTCCGGTATATGTGTCGCGATACTTGAGCATTCGCTCAAACACCGATTGAACAAGATCTTCGCTTAATTGATACTCTTTGGTTTTTCGAAAGAAAAAACTGAACAGCGAACCTGAATATCTCTCATAAAGTAAGCCCAGTTTATCAATCTGACCTTCCTTTACTTTCATCATTAAAGCTTTGTCCGCCGTTGAACTCAAAGTGCCCTGTTAAGCATTATTGTATAATTGTTGCCCAGTACACTATCAACAAAAAGAAAGGTTACATAAAAAGAAAAGAAAAAAATGTATTAGCGAATACGAGTTTCTAATTCGCATGCTGTAAAAAGTCCTTCATTAGAAAAACAAGCTTCCCAGGGTACTGTTTTCGTAACTGCCCCAATCATAAATCCAACCCCATTCTTAATATTTGAAACACCTTCTGCTAATGTATAGATCTCTTCTTCTACTTCGTATAGATTAATCCATTCTGGCCCTGCAGAGGCTACAAACAATTGCTGATCTTCAATTATCCATTCCGTATCCGGAAATTGACGGGCCATCAATCCTACATCCCTACTATAGTCGAGTCTGAAAAAGATTTCATTTGGCAATGGTGATTCCAGGGAATCCTGAATGTGACTGAACGTGAAAATATATTCACGATTGAAGAAGGTTTCGCGAACACGGTATACAGATTGTACATCAGCAACATCTTTTACGTTTCGTACAATCAACACTTCTTCCCCAAAGTAAAGTGCATAAATTGGTGTAGGGAAATCCGGAGGAATAGTAACAATTGTACTACTTGTTTCCCCATCCGGTAGTGTAGCAGTAATCTCATACGTATGTTCAGGCACGATATCCATGGTTGTCCAAAAATTCCAGTAAACCACAAGTGGATTAGGATTAAACAAGGAATCGTTCATTACCGCTTGTTCTCCCGTATCTATATTTCGAATGATTACTTCAGCCTCAATTTGATCTGGTTTTGGATCAAAATCTTCTCTAACAGGAACAAGGCGAATCCATTGAGTGTCAGCTGTGGCATCCAGGTATCCGTACATAGAAAAGAAATACTCTGTGTTTTCTTCTCGTGGTTCAAAGCTTTCATCGCAGGTAACGGCAAAAAAACTAACCAAGAGTAGCCCAAAGAAGTAGCCTACTTTTCTTAATTTCGATATGTTACTTAACGCTTCCGTCATTTATGTTTGAATTTTGAATGCTACATACGGAACAAATGGAAGTTGATCGGATCGTCGATTTGTGAACACATCGTAAAAGAATAAATTTGCACGATCATATGAGTTGATGACCCCTACTTTCACGTTTAAGTCTGCTCCAAAATTGTCAAGTTCAAAATCCCGTTCAACCGAGGCATCTAGTCTATGGTACACCGGTAACCTTCCCTGATAAGGTTTATCAAGAATTACACGGCGTGTACCAACTGTACTACGAACATCAGGCAAACCACGGTCGAAAAATAAAACTTCATCAAATCCAATTGGCTGTGTAAATGGAACGCCCGTACCTAATTGCCATCTCACACCTATCAGATAATCACCCCATAGATAACTACCCGTAGTATTTACCTGATGTCGCCTGTCATGAGGTGGATTAAAGGATTGAACGGGTTCATCAAACCAAAACCCGAAATTATCCTGGGCAGATTCATAAGTAGTTAAACTATAACCGTATCCAACTACCCCATAAAATCGCCCTTTAGAATACTCAAACCTTAAATCGGCCCCATAGGTTTCACCATCTGCCAGTGTTAGTTCTGTAGAAACTCGCGCCACGGTAGTCCACGTAGGGATGGATATATTTTTAAGATCTTTGTAATACCCTTCTATCGACCAATTAAAATCTCCGATGGATTGTTGCCAACTAAGTAAATAATGTGTGGATTCCATTTGCGCCCCTTCAAATGGAGCTCTCATCCATATGGTGAAAACGGAGCTGGCATCACGCATATCACTAATTCCAACCAATGGCTGACGGTATACACCAAATACGGCGCTTAATTCCTGATTCTTGCTACCAAATGGTCGAAATGTTGTACGAATTCTAGGTTCGTAACTCATATCATAAATTGTTGGAATCAAAGACAATACAATTCCGGGCGAAAATGATAATTTATCTGATAAAGGTAGTGATACTTCGAAATGTGCTCCCATGTTGAATAACCCATATCGTTCAGTATCTAAATCCTGAAATCTACCTCGAATATCATAATTCATGTACCGAGTGTTTAAAAAAGCTCCATAAACGAACCGAACATCGTTTCGATATTGGGTCATATTTATATCCATATAAAATCTGGAAACTCGCGAAAAAGAATCTTTTTGATCCTCATTTCGAGCATTATTCCACATATGAGAAAAATTCACATTAGTCTCTAAAAGAATTCTAGATTCCTCTGGTAATACCTGGCATTGACCGCCAATTAAAAAGTTTCCCCATCGAATGGTTTCGTCTTTATCAAAATCAAGCCGACCACGATCGTAGGTATGCATGGTAAGTGCAGAACATTGAACATCGTTGGTATTGAAACTCACCTTTCCATAGTGCGATTCGAATTTTAGGGGCTGTTCGGGTTCGATGAATGCTTTGCTCGTTGTTTGAATGAGCGATCTTCTGGTAGAGATGATCCATGATGCCGACTCTGTTCCAAATGGACCTTCAGCAACAAAATCTGCAACGAATGGGCTAAGAGAGGCGCTTGCTTTGTAATCAAACTTATCCCCATTTCGCATATTTATATCTAATACTGAAGAAATCCGACCAGTGTAATAAGGGGAGAATCCACCTGCATAGAAATCAGCATTTGCAATTAGATCTTGAGGAAATGGAGAGAAAAACCCGACAATATGAAAGGGTTTGTAGATTAATATTCCATCAACGAGTACCATATTCTCTGAAGGTGAGCCTCCGCGGATAAATACTTGTCCCCCCCTGCTTCCCAAAGAAACTACTCCGGGCAGAGTTTGCAAATAACTCACCAGGTCACCGCCTGCAACAGGTGTAGGAACCCGACTTAAATCTATAGGTGAAACTCTTTGCCTCCCTTCCTCTCGTAGAACGGCGCCGGCGGGTTGTTCAACCACAACAACTCCCAGTTCAGATTCGTCGGGTTTTAGATCAATGCTAAATGTTTTTGTGTCTTCAAGGCGGAAAATGAGCGTATCAACATGAGTTAAAAATCCTAGAAAACTCACCTTTAATTCATACGTACCAGGTCGAATAGATCCAATCTGATAAAATCCATTTTTATCAGTTGCAGTGCCTTTAAATCTATTCGTGTTATTTATGTCCTGAATCGTAACATTTGCACCTTCTAATGTTTCAGAAGAAGAATAATCTGTAACAACACCTTGAAGAGATGCCCACTGTGCCTCTGCTGATGAACTTAAAAAACCAATTAATAAGACAAAAAATATGTAGCTGTTTCTATACGACAAATGATTTGGATGACCTTCCCGAGATTACTACTTGAAGCTTTTGCTTAAGCAGTATAACAAAACTCTTTGGAGATTATTTCGTTCTCTTGAAAATATTTATCTGAATCTTAAGTAGTCAGATTTTATTTCACACCAAGGTAAAATTTATTGTAAGCTTAGGTGAGCTCATTGCGCATTATACCAGTTCATGGTTTCATCTATAAATTTGTGAATGATACTTTCTGTTACTTTTTTCGACTCAAATTGTAAATTATTCAGTGAGAGAACCGCCCCGTGCCAGTCTTTTACAACCCATCTGCCATAGGTTAATTCATTGATTCCACTATAATCGGCCTCACCAACTTTCGGGTAGCACGTTGCATAGAAATATGGGGCTCCAACATGATCATCCTTTACGGCCAAGCCAAAACCAATTCCCAGTTTTTCATTTAGATCCATATATATTCCGGTATCAAAATGATTGGGCCAAATTCTTATCTCTTCTTTTTGATTGAAGGATTTTAAGAGATACTCACACGCTTCATTTGCGAAAGATCTCCAGTGTACCCATTCATTTAATGCCAATCGTGATAAGAGTGCAACGGGCTGACCCATAATTGGATAATCAGGGATTTTATAATGCATGGGTTCCTGAAAATTCGCAAGGTCTAATCCCTCATTCACAAGTGTTTTTCGTAGTTGGTTTTCAATTTCAGCAAGATGTTTTTTTGCCGTTGATACCGTCTGTAGAATATTATCATCGTCATCCATCCAAACGAAACATACATCTGATAGTCGTAAAATCAGTCGAATACGATTTCTTTTCGTATGTACCCATCGACCTTCCAACGTACCTTTACGAGCATTAAATCCAATATTAGTATGGCTATCATCTTTTTCCGGACGAACAAATGTTCGATTTACTTTTGCGATTATTTGGCAAAGTCTGTGAAGTTGTTGATCGGCCTGGATGTAATTATTAGTCATTAACGGCCAGTGTTCTTTGAATTTCTTCAGGGTTTATCTCCATTATATTCCACCCCAATTGTTGATAGTGATTCCCGGATAATGTGATTGTTTCACCTATATAAGGCAACAATTCAGCGTTGATTTCCCTTCCGTCATTTCCTGTTAATATGTGATAATCATAAGATTGAGATGATTCTTCCCAAACACGAATCACAGGTGGAATACCCCCACTTATACAACGTATTGCACAGCTTTTATGGATTTTACCTTCTCCGGGTTTCATCACACCGAAATAACATTTAGAGTCCAGAATTTCACCGGTAACTTCAATTTTTTGAGCGGAAAAATCCTTTTTTAGAGGTTGCCTAAAATTACCTGTCGACGCCACAAAACTATCCGCTTGATCTGTAAGCTCCAACAGTGCCAGCCCGTCACCATAGATCATGGTTCCATTGAGTGTTATTTCGTTCAAATTCAGTGAACCTTCCTTTGATTCAATTTCTTCCATAATTCCACGAGCACCAAACTTTCCAAAACCTACCAATAAAATACTTTCTGAAACTTGTTCTGGTTTATCTTTGGTGACCTGAATCATCGGAAATGGATCTGCGATGTAAACACCCGTTATGTCCGTTGATGTTCCGAATTCAAAAACATGGTCGTTGAAAGGTTTTTGGAAATACACGAAATATAGAGTAAGTACAATTATTGCCAAAAAAGTGCTTAACAAAGCATTTCGCAGAAATTTACCGGTAGAATCAGGCATTTCCTCCTGCCATCCTATATAGAAATCATTTTTACTCATGATACCTCCAAAATTGCAGGTTCAACAAACGTACCTTCTGGTTTTGGCAAAGGATTTACCCAAACTTTATTATCAAGAATCTTAACTTCGTAGGTATGCAGCAGCTCTTTAAAAGGAGGTGGTGATTGCCCATTTTCCGGCAAATATTGATACCCATGCCAGGGGCATGTTATACAACCATCTACAATTTTACCCTCTCCTAATGGTCCCATCTGATGTTTACATACATTGTGTACAGCAGAAACTTTCCCATCATATTTAAAAATGGCGATGTTTTCACCTTCTACAAAAACTGTCTTTGCGCGATCATTTGGGATTTCTTCAATGGATCCAACTTCAATAAACCCATTTTCTGAAAGGGCGGTTTTTTGAGCTCTCAGTGATTTAATTTCTTTGAATCCAGCGGTGAGGTGAAGTCCGGCAATAGCTAGAAAGCTAATTACAATAATCCCACCGTACCCTATATGTTCTTCATACTGTAATGCTCCCAATGCAATATGCAAAATGAGTAAAGCATAGGCAACATAAACCATCATATGCAGTCTTTTCCAAACTTTAGGCGATAGGTTTTTAAGCCAGAAATCATGACTCGTTGCAGCCATTAAAAAGAGAATAACCAATGCAAAAAAGCCCAGAATCTGAAAAGGAAACTCACTAATTGCCTGATAATTTTGATTCGATGTAAACACACTCACAATTGGATTCGTATCACCGAGGGCATGAAATTGAATTATTGAAAAAACACCGTGAATTAGGGCGAGAAAGAACATCGATACCCCTAGATGCCTTCGATTATAAAGAAGGGGCAAAAACCTCTCATCTAACCTGGCAAGTGGTCCGATCATTAAGATTAGGTTCAATAAAGTGAAAGCAGTTAACGCCGTAACCCTGATAATTAAGGTTTCAGCAGTTATTTGTGGATGAAGTACTACTTGGGCTGCAATAAATACAATTATAACACCCACAATCCCTATCCATAATACACGGTCATAGTTCTTCTTTTGCTTGTTCCAGAGAACCGCTTCGTATTTAACTCCCATCAGGCCGCCAATATTAACATAGTTATAGTTATTACACTTAATATGCACCAAAGTAAGAGATGTGTTCTCCTCAATGTAGCCTTCATGATCTTGCTCCTATCCATTTAAAAACGAAAATTGGCCATAGCATCATAATTCCAGGAAGAAGTAAGAATTTGAAGAAAATTGGAGATCCAATTGCATTTTCATCAACCTTATTAATCCCGACTGACACAAATACAATTGCGAATACTAACCCAATTCCGGAATAGAAATTGAATATGGTTAGTATGGTTGAAATCAATGTTTCCATCTTAAATAACCGGTTTTAAACCCGCATAACCAATGCCTGTAAGGCGATGTATATCGTAATTGAACGTACTCAAATCATCGAAATTAAATTCCTGTACTCTGGTATGACCGCACGATCTTGCAATAACTTTTATCAATTCGTTAGTGGCATTAAAGAAATTGAATAATTGCATCGCTGATGATTCTACAATTAATCGACTTCTTAAGCTCTCTTTCTGAGTAGCAATACCAACCGGGCAATTATTACTACTACAAGCTCGCATGCCTAAACAGCCAATTGCCTGGATTGCTGAATTTGAAATAGCTATGGCATCTGCACCTAGCATCATTGCTTTTGCAAAATCTTCTGCAACTCGAAGCCCACCTGTAATTACGAGACTTACTTCAGGATCTACCTTGTCTAAATGGCGCCTGGCTCTTGCTAGTGCTGGAATGGTGGGTACATTGATATTATTTCGTAGCACCGTTGGTGCTGAGCCTGTACCTCCACCTCTTCCATCTAGAATGATGTAATCTACACCCGTTTCTAGGGCAAAATCGATATCAGCTTCGATATGACTGGCCGCAATTTTAAATCCAATCGGTATACCTCCAGTAAGAACTCGAATTTCATCGGCTAGTTCTTTGAAGTCTGATGCTGTTTTTAAATCTGGAAAAGCTGCCGGTGAGATAGCAGTTTCACCTACATTCAACCCTCTAACCTCTGCAATATCAGAAGTTACTTTATGCCCCGGAAGATGACCGCCTGTTCCCGTTTTCGCTCCCTGACCACCTTTGAAGTGAAAAGCCTGTGCTTTTTTAACTTTGTCAAAGGAGAAGCCAAATTTACCGGATGCCAGTTCATAAAAATATCGAGAATTACTCTCTTGCTCTTCGGGTAACATCCCCCCTTCACCACTACAAATTCCTGTTCCTGCCATTTCAGCCCCTTTAGAAAGCGCAATTTTTGCTTCTTTTGATAAGGCGCCGAAGCTCATATCACTCACAAAAATTGGAATATCAAGTTCGAGAGGTTTGTTGGCTTTCTTACCGATGATAACTTTAGTCGAAACATGTTCTTCATCTAAAAGCGGTCGCCTTGCTAACTGCGCAGGTAAGAATTGAATATCTTCCCATTTTGGGAGTGTATCTCGATCAACCCCCATTGCTTCAGAAAAACCATGATGACCTACATTTTTTAGTCCATGCTGGGCCAACTCTTTGATGTAGAGTGTATAAGGTTCTGTGTTTTCGGGATGAGTGTCTGCGTACTGCCCTAAGTATGAATCTCGATCAAAAGGCTGAGGGTGCTCAACCAAATATCGATTAATTTCATCTTCATCCACCCAAATAACATCATCTTCAATCCAGGCATTGAATTTATAAAGTACATCATCGTTTTTATACTCACTAACCCCGGTATCAAAGCGATAATCCCAATTATGAACGCCGCAAATTAAATTTTCACCTTCTATATGACCATCCCCTAAAAGTGCTCCTCGATGTATGCATCGTCCATACAACACAGAAATGTTATCATCATATCGAATTGCAACCAGATCCAGTCCATTGATCATGAAATGTTCCGGATCTCGATCCGAAAGATCTCCCCAATTACATAGTTTTGTTTTTGTCATAGTACCTCTTAATCATTTTTAGGCATCAATAAAGAAAAAAAGCCGTAGAAAATCTGTAATGAATTTGTTTTGTTGTTCCGTTATCTAGAGTATTAGATATTTTTGGCAGATAAATCACAATTCAGTCATATTTTAAGAGATCATTCAAAAACTACGTTGTCATGAAATCATTCATCATTTTCCTTTTTCTGGGTTTAATGCTACAAAATTGCACTGTTCAAGAAACACAAGAACCTGTAAATCCAATTTTGGCGGTAACAGGAACCGTTATAGATCATGAAGCTTTTCCATCAGCCTATGTTGAGGATAGAAATATTGAGGTTTGGCTTCCGGAAGGATACAGCGAGTCTGATGAATCATATCAGGTGTTGTATATGCATGACGGTCAAAATGTGTTCGATCCAGTAACCTCCTATAATGGCAACGATTGGATGGTAGATGAAGCACTAACAGAATTGATCGAATCCGGTGAAGTTGAAGAAACAATTGTAGTGGCCATATGGAACAGTGGAATTACCCGATTTCCAGAATATATGCCTCAAAAACCTTCGGAAATTATGAACAGCGAAGAAATTCAAGAAAAAGTGATTCGGAATTCAGGCAAGCCGATTTTCTCGGATAGTTACCTCAAATTTATTGTTGAAGAACTAAAACCATTTATCGATCAGGAATATCGCACAAAACCACTAAGGGAATTTACATCCATTATGGGTTCGAGTATGGGTGGGTTGATTTCCTTATATGCCATAATGGAATATCCAGACGTATTTGGTGCCGCCGGGTGTGTTTCTACACATTGGATAGTACCAGAAATTGGAGCAGATTTTGTGAACTATGTTGCGAACAATTTACCTGATCCATCAACACACAGAATCTATTTTGATTTTGGTACTGTGGGCTTAGATGCAAATTATGAACCTGAGCAAACTAAAGTTGACAGAATGATGGAAGCTTCAGGTTACATTCAAGGTCAAAACTGGATTACAAAAAAGTTTGAAGGTCACGACCACAAGGAGCAGTACTGGGCAATGCGAATCAAAGAACCACTGACCTTCCTATTATACTAGACTGAGAAATCTTCTCATTTGAAACTTTTCGCGCTTTGAGGTAATCTACGGTCTATTATTCAAGACTATTAATTTACTTCCATCAATGAGAAAATTATTACTTCCCTTTCTATTATTTAGTTTCATACTTGTCTCGTGTAAAGACAGTACAAGCAATTCAGAACCCGAATTACCCGAAGGACTAATCTGGAGTGATGAATTTAATGGCGACGATTGGGATAGAGACGAGTGGTATCCGGAACTAGGTGCGAATGGTTGGGGTAATCAGGAATTACAAAACTATACTGCAACTGATGATAACATAGAAGTAAGTGATGGAACCTTGAAGATTATAGCCCGAAAAGTTGATGAAGGTCAGGATGTTGGCGACTATACATCCGCACGACTGCTTTCAATTCGATCTTTTACATATGGTAGAATCGAAGTTCGGGCAAAAATGCCTGATTATGCTGGAAATGGACTTTGGCCGGCAATTTGGATGCTTGGAGATGGAATTCGAAATGGTGAATCTTGGCCCTTCTGCGGTGAAATTGATATAATGGAATACGTGAGCCGCAATCCGAACGCTTATTTTGCTACTATACATAGTGAAGCAAATAACCATCTCAATGGAACCCAAATTGGATCAGGATACATCCCAGTAGAAAACATTGAAGAAGAGTTCAATATTTTTGGTTTATACTGGGAAGAAGATCGATTAATATTTTATCTCAACGATCCTGGAAATATAGTGTTAGTTATAAATCGCCCGGATAATCCGACAGAATCAAACTGGCCATTCTCAAAACCACATTTCTTCTTACTCAACATGGCAGTTGGTGGGACTTTTGGTGGTTTCGATGTCAATGATGACAACTTCCCAGCTACTTTCGAGATAGACTATGTGCGCGTTTACGAATTGGATTCCTAGTCGCTTAATTTAAGTTGGTAAGCCTTCCATTTTCATAATTTGTACAGCATTGGTACTTGGGCAAGGTCCAGTTCGTAGTTTGTACTCGAAATGCATCTTCCCTTCTTTTATGGATTCAACAAAATGGATGTTTACCAACTCAGTGATATCTTTATCAAGAGAGGCTAATTCCAAATCGTGGGATGAAACTAATCCAATTCCATTCTTACCAGCCACTTCTTTCAGAAAAGCGGTACTTCCAATAAGCCGTTCTTTGTTATTTGTACCTCTATAGATTTCATCCACGAAAAAGAAAAGCGGCGCTTCGTTTGATTTATTGAGTTCATCCAATAGATATTTAAGGCGTTTAACCTCGGCGTAGAAATGAGAATAACCGTCATCAAGTGAGTCTACCACATTAATGCTAGTGAAAACACGGTATAGCTCAGAATTAAGCATAGTTGCACATACAGGAGCTCCAACATATGCCAGTACTAAATTTATTCCCACGGTTCGTAAGAAGGTACTTTTTCCAGCCATGTTTGAGCCAGTAACCAGAAATAAATCTTTGCCCTCATTAACCAGATAATCATTACAAACTCTAGTACGTGCAGGTATTAACGGATGTCCTAATTGGGTTGCCTCAAATTTCTTACCTTTGGTATTTTCGAATGAAGGGATTGAATATTCTGGATGTAACATCGCGAAATTAGCTAAGGAATTGAGCGCCTCTATCTCGTAGAAAGTATCCATCCAGATTGTGAGTTTAGGCTCCAATTCTTCCTTCAAATCTTCCATCCTTAGTACATAATAGTAATCCCATGGTACTACAAGATTAACCACACCTTGCCACAGTTTATTTGCTTGCATGGAGGCACGGGCCATCATCTTCTGTGCTTTTTTAATAGTAAAAGACGGTTTCACCTCTTCATTTTGAAAGTTCGTTAATAACTTTTCAACTTCACTCCCTTTTTTAGGCTTAAAGCTTTCGACATGAATTAGAATAGATTCAAATTGATCCAAAATTTGTTCGATTTGAAATGCAGCATCAAACAGTCCTTTCACTTTATGATCATTGAACTTAAAGATCAGTAAATAGGTGACTAAACTTGCTGTAAGCGGAAGTGCATTGATGGTACCAAGCATCAAAAAAAAGGAAAATGTAATATTAAGTACTGATAAGATCGCTAGAAGAATAAAAGGTACTTTGACATTCTCCTTTCTCGGCAGACGCAACCAGATCAACATATCATCGATAGTCCAGTTGCTAATAGATTTGCGTATGGTGGTAAGCAAGCCGATTACTCTTAACTTATCGCGGAACATGCTTAAAGGAATTAACTCAGATATCTGATTTTGCCTTTTGAGTATTTCTTCAGCGGTTGGGGACTTGGTAAGAAGCCAATCCACCAATAAGTGAGAACTGTTTGCGTAAATTGAAGTATCTAATAAGTGAAAAAGCGAATGCTTCCCTAATATGTCGAGATCATTTGCAAACGGGTGATTCTTAGTATCACTTTCAATGTGCTTGTAACCAAACTTATCCCAATCGAGATCTATTCTGGCAAGATGGTCCACTTTTATACTCTTTAAGAATTTAAAACTCTTTAATGAGCGCTCAACTTTATTATGCCGATCTATAATTATAAAAAACCCAATAATTGAGGTTAACAGAGCAGTAATAAAAACTTCATCACTTACATATCTAATTACAAGAATGAGTAATACTGTAGCCGCAAGAAAATAGAACAGTCGCAGTCTGGAAAGTTGATTTTCTAACTTTTCACGGTCAGCAATTCTTTTATCAATACGCTCAATATGGCGATGTAGCAATTCTATTAGTTTAACTGTATTCATTCACTTTGTCATTAATTCCACAAGGGTAGCACCCCAACTACTTCGGTCATCAGCCATTCTATAAGATTTAACATGTTCATTCTTTTCAAGGATAGAATGTACCGTTCTTCTTAATACCCCTTTCCCCTTACCATGAATAATTCTTAGTGAATAAATCTCTTTTTCGATGCAAGCTTCAATATAGTCTGGCACTAAATCCTTCACTTCATTTGGGCGAAAAAAATGAAGATCTAAAATACCATCAATGGGAAGTTCTATGTGTTCTTCTTCGTTAATGCTATTAGCTAAAAGTTAATCGTTTTTCGTTTGATGCAGGGCGTTAAAATGATGATCTGATCACTGCTCAAAATCCACAACTCTACGTTCTTTTACTACTTTTAAAATGAAATCGACCACGTTTTTATGCTCTGGATGTGCAGCATATGCATGTAGATGTTCCTCGCTCTCGCATGTTGCAATTAGCACAATATCACAAATCGGTTCACCACCACCATCGAACATATGTAGCCCAACCTCAACCGATTCTAATTCTGGAATAAGTGGAGGCATAGATTCCAACTTCTCTTTCATTAATATTGCGTTCTCCGCTTTAGATCTTCCTTCAGCTTCATCCTTTAGCTTCCACATTACTATGTGCTTAATCATTGTACTCCTAGTCTTTTTTAGACTCTCCTAATATTGAATGTTCAATGTTCAAATTCAATGCCGAATGTTTTTAGATAATACTTAAACTAATGCAATTCTTCTTTGGAACTCTTATTTTTACTGTTCTGTTTTAAACGCTTACACAGCAATACATTCGGCACCACTAAATACTCCAGGTTTGGAAAAAAATATAGATTTAGAACATATTGAATCGATAGAGGACATCGGAGATGCCCATATTGGCACTTCTGAATTAACTCCATTAAGAGAGAATGCTTTCGATTTATCCGATGATGAAAAAATTGAAATCATTAAAGAACATTTTGCAAAAATAATGGAGACTCTTGGTCTGGATTTGACCGATGATAGTTTAAGAGGTACACCTCAACGTGTTGCAAAAATGTACGTGAAAGAAATATTTCAAGGGTTAAACCCTAAAAATAGGCCAGAAGCAAGAACTTTCAGCAATGGATATGACTACAGTGATATGGTTATCGAGAAGAATATCCAGGTCACTTCTTTCTGCGAACATCATTTCCTGCCTTTCATTGGTAAAGCACATGTGGCCTATATTTCGAAAGGAAAAGTAATTGGATTATCAAAAATCAATCGTTTGGTTGATTATTTCTCACGTCGACCTCAAGTTCAAGAGCGTTTAACATTGCAAATTGCAGATGCATTAGCCACTGCGATGGAAACCGATGATGTGGCCGTTTTCATTGATAGTAAACATCTTTGTGTTTCAACCCGTGGTATAAAAGATCAAAGTAGTAGTACCATTACTTCAGAATTCCGAGGTGCTTTCAAGCAAAAAGATGTACAACAAAAGTTCATCGATTTCATAAAAACCAATACTGAGTTTTAAATCGTTTTGGCTGAGCAATCTCTCCACGTTTACAACACCTTAACTCGCAAGAAAGAACGTTTTGAACCTTTGAACCCACCTTTTGTGGGGATGTACGTCTGCGGACCTACAGTTTACGGAGACGCTCATTTAGGGCATGCAAAAAGTTATGTTTCTTTTGATGTGGTTCTTCGCTATTTGCGGTATCTCAAATATAAAGTGAAGTATGTTCAGAACATCACAGATGTTGGTCATTTAGTTGGTGATGGAGACGAAGGGGAAGACAAATTAGCCAAGAAAGCGCGCATAGAACAGGTTGATCCAATGCAAATCGCAGAGAAGTACACGAATACCTACTTCCGCGATATGGATAAGTTGAATGTTTTAAGACCCGATATTACCCCTCGCGCAACAGGACACATCCCTGAACAAATTGCGATGATCAATACCCTGATTGAAAAAGGTCATGCTTACGAAGTAGACGGGAATGTGTATTTCGATGTAGCCTCAGATCCAGATTATGGCAAACTTAGTGGTCGATCTTTAGAAGAAGCTGAATCAGGAACTCGTGTGGATATTGCATCAGACAAAAAAAATCCTGCTGATTTTGCTTTATGGAAAAAAGCCGATGATAGCCACCTAATGAAATGGGATTCACCGTGGAGTGAAGGATATCCGGGTTGGCATATAGAATGTTCTGCAATGAGTAATAAGTATCTTGGCGAAAGCTTTGATATACATGGAGGTGGACTAGAGAATCAATTTCCACACCATGAATGCGAGATTGCTCAATCTGAATGTGCTCATGGTTCCATGTTTGTAAAATATTGGATGCACAACAATATGGTGACTCTCGAAGGTCAAAAAATGGGGAAATCACTTGGTAATGCGATCAACTTAAATGAGTTTTTTACTGGTGATCATACCCTTTTAACCAGAGCCTGGAGTCCAGAGGTAATTCGGTTTTTCTTACTGCAAAGCCATTACAGAAGTACCACTGATTTTTCTGAAGATGCGCTCGAAGCTGCTGAAACTGGCTTAAAGAATTTACATTCGATGATAAACACCATCGAAAAAGCTAGTTCTGGAAAAGGTGAAGCATATGCAATTGATACGTTCCGAACAGACTTTGAAGCCGTTATGAATGATGACTTCAATTCAGCTCAAGCAATGGCTGTTTTATTTGAGCATGGCAAGGAAATAAGAAAGCAAATCTCATCAGGAAATGCGCCTTCTAATATGGATCAATTAAAAGAGTTATTCAAAACTTTTGCTGATGATATAATTGGGATCTGGCCAAAAAATGAAGGCGGAAATTCGAACCTAACTGGCGGTTTAGTTGAACTTTTGATTGAAATCAGAAAGGATGCCAGAGCAAACAAAGACTTTGCATTATCTGATAAGATTCGTGATGATTTGAAAGAAATTGGCGTTCAACTTAAAGACGGAAAAGACGGCACGACTTATGAGTTTGATTAATGGGAGTCGTCAGCAAAATAGGTCGTGGAATAATAATCGGACTTGTACGATTTTATCAGGGCGCGATATCACCCTATTTGGGTAGAACTTGCAGGTATTCCCCAACCTGTTCTCAGTACATGATTGAAGCTGTGAATGAATGGGGTGCTTTAAAAGGATTTTGGTTAGGAATTAAACGTATTGGCCGATGTCACCCTTGGGGTAGTCACGGTCATGACCCGGTTCCTAAGAATGAACAAAAGAAATTGAAAGAATAATATTTATCATGAGCGAAATTATATTCAAAAAGAGAATAACCGTTGAACAAGTTGAAGAAGGCTACGATTTAGCTCCAAAGTTTGATGAGCACGGTTTAATACCTGTTGTAACTACAGATTTTGCATCAGGTGAGTTATTAATGCATGGCTACATGAACGAAGAAGCTTTCAAAAAGACTATTGAACTAGGTGAAGCTGTGTATTACAGCCGCAGCCGAGAAGTTCTTTGGCATAAAGGAGCTACCTCAGGTTTAACACAGATTGTGAAAGAGTTTCGTATTGATGACGATCAGGATTGTGTATGGCTACGTGTTGAAGTTCAGGGTAATGGTGCAAGCTGTCATGTTGGTTACCGATCATGCTTTTATCGAAGTGTACCAACAGGTGATGACTTCTTCGAAAAGAAAGGTGAACTACTCTATGAAGAATCAGAAAAAGTATTCGACCCCAAAGAAGTATATGGTGACGCACCAAATCCAACTAAATTATAGTTCTTATAAACCCGAGCAAAGTCTTGGGTTTTTTGTTTTAAAATGTTACGATTTCGTGATAGTTGAACCATCTTAATGTTTTAACATTAATGTGTAAACATTATTTATAATTCAAACACATGAAATCATTACTTACTACGCTACTATTTATTGTTGCAATTTCATTAACTGCAACAGCTCAAGAACAATCATATTCAAATGTTGATGACAATTTTATCGGCCTGGGTGGATATGATCCTGTAAGCTATTTTACTCAAGAACGTCCATCAAAAGGAAAAGATGAGTTCAAAGCTGAACATGAGGGCGCTATTTATCATTTTGCCTCTCAGGAGAACCTGAATACTTTCAATGCAGATCCTATAAAATATGCACCTGCTTATGGTGGATATTGCGCATATGCAATGGGGAAAGGCTATTTAGCAGATGCTAATCCAGAGACCTACAAGATTAAAGATGGAAAGCTTCTAGTATTCTTCAACAACTTTGTAGTGAATACATTAAACCGATGGAATCGTGATGAAGACAATCTCTACCCTTCTGCAGAAGCCAATTGGGAATCTAAAGTAGCTTTTGAGGACTAACACATTCACGATCCCGACAAATGTCAGGAGAATTGAACCCTAAATTTTAAACTATAGATTTCTTCGTCGCTTACAATACCCGCAAAAATATTAGAGCTCAGTAAAACACTGAGCTCTCTTCAATTCTCTTTTTGATCTCTCGTGCTAGTTTCTCAGCTGCTGTCATGTTTTCTCTAAACCATAATTCTGGTTCAATTAATTCTAGCTCCGAGAGCACAAAATCACCAGCATTATCCCACATTACATCTACTCTTGCATAAGCTGGCATTGGATCGCAGGCTTTTACTACTTTTTCAGCAAATTCCATTTCCAGATAGCCAGGCTCATAATTATGAACACTTCCACCAAAATCATCCTGCACTCGAAAATCGCCGGGTTTAGCCTTTTTTAGGATGGCATGGGTAAACTCTCCACCAATCACCATTAAAGAAATTTCCCCTTTTGAAGTGATGCTATATTGATATGGTTGAAGCATCATGCCCTCTTTATAAATCAGCGTATGATAGATTCCCTCATACTCATCTATGTTATTATGATTAATACGATACGTATGCCGAGCTGCACCTGCAATTAATGGCTTTAGTACGGCGTCTTCGCAATCCATGTCTAGAAATATTTCGCGTAACGTACGAGCGTCTCTTTGTTCGATGAACTTAGTCTCAACAATCTTTACACCCTTTTTTTTAAGATCACGGAGATAGGTTTTATTCATGTTCCATCGAACCTGATCAATTGGGTTAATAAACATCGTCTGGTCTTTCACTCTTGAAAGCCAGGCATCAAATTCAGAGAATCGATCAAAATAGTCCCAGGTTGTTCGAAATACTGCACACCGTGTGGAATTCCAATCAAACTTAGGATCTGCCCAATCTACACGAATAACGTTGAAATCGTATTTCTCCAAGGCAGATTTAAGCAAATTATCCTCCCAAAGAATATTTGAAACATACTCCGAGTCTTCAGTGGGATTTACATACCGAGATTCCGTTAATATGGCTACATCTATGGGTTTCATTACTGATTTTTATCTCTTCTTACCTTTTCCGCGCTTGCGTCCAGGTTTTTTCCTATCTGATCTACCGCGTTTAGAATCCTTTTTTGAGGGCTCGATGGATACATCTCTACCTTCAAACTGAATTCCTTTTATACTATTGATTATCGACGATCCAAAGCCTGGCTCAACTTCAAAAAATGAGAAATTCAATTCTACATCAATCTTTCCGAAATCCGGTTTCTCACCATTTAGAACTTCATTTATTACACCCATTAAGCGAACCGGATTTAGGCCATCTCTTTTTCCGATATTTATAAAGAATCGCTCAAAATTCGAGTCTTCTCTTCGATCTCTTCCTCTATCTCTATCCCTACTCCTATCGCGATCACGATCTCTTCCTCTATCCTTTCGGTCTCTTCGTTCAGGTTTACCCTGTACATTTAAATCAGATGCATTTTCATAATATTCCAGAAATCGATTGAATTCTACAGATAAGAAATGTTTGATTAACTCTTCACGATCTAGGTCTTCCAATTTAGCTACTGCTTCTGGCAAAAATGGCGCAATACGATTTTCATCAACTTCTGTAGATTTAACCTTATCAATTAAATCCAGCATTCTTATTCCACAAATTTCTTCCCCTGTTGGTACAGTTTTTCGATGAAACTCTTTGCCAACCATTCGTTCAAGATTATTTATGCGTCGCATTTCACGCGTATGAATAATTGATAATGATGTTCCATGATTGCCAGCTCTACCTGTTCTTCCACTTCGATGGATGTATACTTCTAAGTCATCAGGTAAATTATAATTGATTACATGGGTCAGGTTATTCACATCTAAACCGCGTGCAGCTACATCTGTGGCAACTAATAGCTGTAGTTCTTTGGTTCTGAATTGATTCATCACATAATCACGTTGATTTTGGGATAAATCACCGTTTAGAAGATCAACATTATATCCCTCTTTCTTCAGTTTTCCAGCTATTTCTGCAGTTTCATTTCTCGTTCTACAGAAAATGATACCGTATACACTCGGAAGCATATCCACTAAGCGCTTTAACGTCTCATAACGATCCCGAGCATGCACCATGTAATAATGATGCTCTACATTTTTTGCACCGGAATTTCGTTCACCAACTTCAATTTCAACTGGGTTATGCATGTATTTCTTAGCCATTCTCGCGATTGGCTTTGGCATCGTCGCAGAGAAAAGAAGCGTTTGCTTGTTTTCAGGTGTATCGGCTAAAATCTGATCTAAATCCTCCTGAAATCCCATATTTAGCATTTCGTCGGCTTCATCCAGCACTACGGTGTGAATATTGCTCACATCGAGTTTTCTTCTTTTGATTAGGTCAAGCGTTCTGCCGGGAGTTCCAATCACAACCTGTGCCCCATTTTCGAGTGCTTTAATTTGAGTGCGATAATCTGAACCGCCATAAACAGCGACTGTTTTTATCTTCTTCAATCGCTTGCTAAAAGCTTTTAAGTCTTTCGCAATTTGAATGGCTAATTCTCTAGTTGGTGATAGAATCAAAAGCTGAACTTTTGAGAGATTTGAGTCAATCTTTTGAAGCGAAGGCAACCCAAATGCTCCGGTTTTTCCTGTCCCGGTTTGGGCGAGGGCGATTAAATCGTTTTCGCTGTTTAGGATTTGAGGAATAGCTTCTTTTTGGATTTGAGTAGGTTGTTCAAATCCCAATATTTGTACGGCATCCAGCAACTCTTGCTGTAAACCAAGTTCTTCGAATGTTGTCATCTGTAGATTTTATGCGGAATCGCATAAAGTGCTGCACTTTATACTTGCCCGTTATTGTTAGGTGAGCATGGGACAAGTGACAAGCACGACTGCTTGAATCATAAAAGCCAGCAAAATTTATAAACCTGAAAGGTCTTTGGAATCACAAACTGTGATTAATCTCGTCGCGAGCTCACCCGCATAAGATACGAAACTTTCCGAAGACTCTTTCAGGTAAAGATTAGGTTAATTAATTGGGATCATTGGCAACTAATAGTGCATCATCCCCAATGTACATTGCTTCTTCTACGGAAATTAATGCCGTAACATCAGTTACACCCTGTTGCGATACAACTCGAATATGATTCGTGTTTCCCGTTAACTTTACATTGGCATAAGGATTGAAAACAACCAATCGATCTTCTTTTATATTATGGAAGTAGTAAGTACCTGCTCCGCCAGTTGTTGCATGATCAATTTCCATGTATTCGATTAAAACTTTGCTGAGTTTTTTATTTGGTTCATCAGCATAATTGAATTCAAGGATACCATCTTCGACCAATACTGGTAATGATGCTATATAAGATGAATCACCAACTAGAGTAACGTGGTTTCTACCACTTTTCATAATGATTACTTCTGTATCCAGACTAACCTGAATTTTGTCGAAATTAGTTAATTCTACTGCTCTAAGGTGGGTTATCCCTTGAGCGTTACTTGTTGATAGGAACCCCATGCTTAATACTGCAGCAAATGTGATATTTTTTATTGTGTTTTTCATGACTTTGATGAGTGAGTGTGTGAAAAAAATGTTTTTAGTTATAGTAGAAGGGTATTTCTCCCTTCTACTTTTATTCAATACTCGATTGACCTTACCTGCTACTCTACACGTGAATAGCGCTCAATATTTTGTAATTGCCTAAGATTCTATTGTCTTCTTTAATAGCACCCAAAAAAATGATGTGCTTATCGTAAGAAGTGCTATTAGCAATGTTATCTGTAAAAACATCATAGCTCTCCTCCTATTTAAATTTATGTGTGATGATTGAGTGTTTTTTGCCTGTGATTATTAGACATAACACACCCTATTTTTCTATTCAATGTGTAATTGAATTGGCTAGCTAATCATATATTGTGATTAGCAATTCTAAACACCTGGATTATTGGTGTACCCTATACTTCGATAGTTTTCTTAAGAAGCACCCAAAAAAATGTCGTGCTGATTGTAAGAAGTGCAATTAATAGCATTACCTGAATTAACATCATAGCTCTCCTATAGTTTTTAATTTCTTGAATAGTTACTTAATCGTTTTTTACCTAATTGTTTAATCTGGATTCTTTGTCCATTTCAAGCTCTCTAAGAGTTTTTACTCTTTTCGTCTTTCCTTCGTGCCGTCGTCTGTTTAGCATGTTTTATTTGACAACAAATTTATCGACGTTTTTTGGATAATGTTACTTTTTACAACATAGAAGATGTTTATAGAAGCAATCGTGAAAATCCTATTTGCTGAAATTTGGGTAGAAAAGCGATACCAATTCTAATATTTGGCCAAAAAAATAAAATTCTGTGCCTCGAAAAAAAGTGATGGAAGCGGTTCAAAAAAATACCAAAAGCGGTTCCAAAAACAGTAATTTTCACTGCTTTTTTAACATTTTGTGCGAGAAATTATAATTCTAAGAACGAAATTTAATTTCCCTTAAAGGTATTTCTCACCTCGAACTACTTGCACAGGATGCACATATGCGATTACTGAATAGTCCTCGAAGTACTTCTCTGCCACCGTATTTATAATCTTTTCGCTCACTTCCTGGTTAACAAGTACTTCAATCTTCACATTTTTACCTTCCCAATCGCTGGCTCGCACCCCCCTTGATCCTGCCCCGGTAGTATCAGACAAGGTGTAGCCAGTAGCACCCAGACTTTTTATTTCCTCAACAATATCATCCCGAAAAATTCTTTCAGTTATGATTGTAACTAAATTTAATTCCGTTAATGCCATTTTAACCTCCAAAAATGTTTGCTATATAAAGATATAGGGGTATACCTAATGCAATATTAAATGGGAAGGTAATCCCTAATGATGCTGTAAGATAAAATGTTGGATTCGCCCTTGGAAGTGCAATTCGAACCGCAGCTGGTGCGGCTATATAAGAACCACTAGATACCATAGCGGCTAGAACTGCCGATCCTGCAATACTCAACCCAGCAAGTTGGCCAACCCAAACTGCCATAACACCGAATAGAATTGGAATAATTATTCCAAAACCAATTAAGAATACCCCCACTTTTTTTAAGTCCTGTAATCTTCGTGCTGTTACCATCCCTAATTCCAGCAGAAACAATACCAGTGCTCCCTGGAAACCACTTACAAAAAATGGTTCTACTGATTGAAATTTAATAGGACCAGCAATCAAACCTATAATCAATCCACCTAGTAGCAGAACAATACTACTTCCTGTCACAACCTCATGCAGTGCCTTATTAAATGATCCTTTACTCTTGCTAAACATTTGAGGAATCATAAGTGCTACAATAATTCCAGGAACTTCTAGAATTGCAACTAAGGTTGGCATGAATCCTTCTGGTTCTAATCCTTGTGCTTGCATATAGGCAACAGAGGCTATAAATGTAACCGCAGAAACAGATCCATAGTGGGCAGCAACTGCAGCTGAGTTTATAAGGTTCATCTTCCCAATAAAGCGAAGAACCAAATAGGCAATAATTGGTGTAATTATTCCGAGTGCAAGAGTTGCGATTGCGGGCCAAAGAAATTCACTAAATGGTGTTTTACTTAATTCAACCCCACCTTTTAGACCTATCGCCAGTAATAAATAGATGGATAACCCCTGATAAAGGGGCTTGGGAATTTCTAAATCACTTTTAAAAGTCTTCGCCAAAATGCCCAATACAAATGCCAATACTACGGGCGAAGCAAAATTTGAGAGTAAACCTTCCATAAATCGATATTTAGTAGATGTAATTGTATTACGCAGTTCAAGCTAAGATACTGAAAAAATGAATCTGAGGGGATGCTAACAAATTTGTTACAAGAAACTGCGATTTAGGAACTTGCATCGTTTCAGGTATAATTTTTTACAATTATTTTGTGTTTCAGTAAATATCACCTGGCTAACTAATTCGCTTTCATTAGTTTAAGAATTGACTATTTTCGCAGCTCAAAACAAAAAATGATTTATGTTCACAACTATACCTCATCATTTTCCTAACGCAGTTACTATTCGCCAACTCGAGGATCAGATTGTAAGAGACTTTATTGAAAAAGGGCTTGAATTGAAATCGAGTTTATGGGCTACTTCTCTTTGCAGTGATGAGGTGAGTAATATGTTTCCTGAATTCTACCACTTGTTTGCCGGACCTGGACCTTTTCAATTAGGTGGAATATCAGGATTACCTTTCACAGGGGTGACCGGGTTAAAAGCGTTTTTAAGTCATGTTCCCACGCATGGAGCAGCCATGATATTGTATGGTCCGCACATAGGGGTTTCCGATGAAGGCCAAATCGGTACGGTAAATCGACAGAATCAATTTGCATCATCAACCTGTTGTGGATCTCTAGCAGCAGCATTAAATGCAATAAAACAAAATCAAATCCCCCCAACTGATTATCCGCTTGACTATCAACAAGCGCGTGTAATTCAGCATCTGAGTAACTTTAAAGATGATATTCTTTCCTCTGAGGTACCCTTAAAAAAAGCAACGGAATTAGCTTATGAAGCTATACACAAAAAGGTGCATGATATTCTCGAATTAGTACAGGACGACCTGGAAGATATTCGACTATACCTTTTAGGCGGTATTGTTATCAATACAGATTGGAATAGATACGACTATTTTGAAGTACACCACCAGGAATTCTACGAGTTTTAGCCTTTACTTCTCTTCGTAGAAAAACTCAATCATATTGCCATCCGGATCAGCCACAAATAGGAAACGACCTTTTTTTCGATTTGCAGGTCCACTTATGATGGTTACTTCATGGCGCCGGAAATACTCGGCTAGCTCATCCACTTTTTCCGGGTTTTCTACATAAAAACCAAAATGATCTACTCTAAAGTCTCGCGATGAAGGGTCGTAACTGGTTTCTGCTTCAACAATTACAAGTGTATCCCCATTGCCAAGATCATAGACAGCCATACTTTGCCCCATCGTCTTAACAAGTTCGAAATTTAATATCTCTCCATAGAATTCTTTTGATGCATTAATACGATTAACTCGAATTGTTATATGATTAAGACCGGTTGGTTTAAAATTCATTCCGCTATGTAGGTTTAAAAATTCTACCGAAGATACTAAAAGGCAATGACTTTACACCTTTAAACCAAAATTAGTGCTGTATATCAAAAATTTAACACTGATTTAATCAATTCGAAGCGCTTACATAAATAATTTATGTTTTTATTCCTTATATCATTATTTATTTTATTAAAAACTCATCACACACAAATTTATTTATGAGAATAGAATTACCAAGAGAAGTAGAAAGGTTTGGTCCAATAATGATTCATGATGTACAGAAAGTCTATGAACTGGATTCTGGTCTTATCTACGCCAAACATGAAAGCAAAAAGAAGGCAATTCGTCGAATTTCATATGAATCATTTCACACCGTAGAAGAAGACATGGTAATTGTGATTCCCGTGAAAAACGAACGAATTAAACTATTAGAAGGTGTTTTACTTGGAATTCCTGCCCATTGCCAAATAATTGTTATTTCAAATAGCCCACGTGGTCCTATCGATCGTTTTATGATTGAAAAAAAAGCGCTAGAGCGAATGGGAAAATTCATGGGCAAAGATATACTCGTATTCCATCAAAAAGACCCTGAATTAGCCCTTGCCTGCGAAGCTGCGGGGTACACTTCCATTTTAGATGAAGAAGGCGTTGTACGAAATGGAAAGGCAGAAGGGATGATCCTGGCTACTTTTCTAGGTATGCTTACCGGGAAAAAGTATATAGGCTTTATTGATTCAGACAACTATTTCCCTGGTGCTGTACATGAGTATGTTAAAGAGTACGCGGCAGGATTTTTAATGTCGCATTCGAAGTATTCTATGGTTCGGATTTCCTGGCATAGTAAACCAAAAATTATTGAATCGAGTCTATTTTTTGCTAAAAGAGGTCGAGCATCGGAACACACGAATAAATTTCTAAATCGTTTGGTGAGTTCATTCACTGGATTCGGTACTGAAATCATCAAAACAGGAAATGCAGGTGAACATGCGATGACTCTTGATTTAGCCTCGCAGCTGGATTATTCGTCCGGTTATTCAATAGAACCATACCATTATGTTGGAATGCTGGAGCGTTTTGGGGGAATCATCGGCCCCATAGATGATGAAATAATGAACAATCAAATTGAGATTTTTCAAATTGAGTCCCGAAATCCTCATTTACATGAAGTAAAAGGCGATGAGCATGTGAAGGATATGTCCTATGCCGCCCTTGAATCGATTTATCGATCACCAATTACCCCTCAAACACTAAAAGACGAGATTCTGGATGATCTTTATAATCGAAACCTATTAGAGCGAGGAGAGCCATTTAAGGATACAATCAGATATTATCCTAGTATCCGAACATCGAATGTTGCAAAATTTCAGAAGTCACTACAAAATCACCCCTATTTCGAATTTCTAAATGGAGATGTATCAGTTTATGCTGAGACCGTAGACGAAATTGACAGAACTATTCACCCCGAGGATTTTGAGGAAACAGAGGAAGTTGGTCATTTGGAGATTAAATAATGGATTTTAATCGAATCATTTATACCGATTTAGATGGGAGCTTACTCGAGCTGGAGACTTATGATCATTTAACTTCAGTAGGTACAGTAAAAAAACTATCCGAAACAGGCACGCCAGTAATTTTTTGTTCTTCTAAAACATTTGCCGAGCAGAGATACTTTCAAAAGTTATTCGATTTACATACTCCTATGATAGTTGAAAATGGAGCAGGCGTAGTAATTCCCAGACAATTTCACCCTTACTTCGAGGACTTACCCCATCGAATGATCGACGATTTCCTTCTTTTTTCATTTACCGAAGGATATAACTTCATTCTCGAAAACTTAGATCGTATTCGAAAAGAACTAGACCTTCAGTTGTTGGGATATCATGATCTTCAAAAAACAGAGATATCTAACTTGACGGGTATTTCTACTGATGATCTTGAACGTACAACGAACAGGCTATTTAGTGAAACTCTTCTAGTTGGTGAATTTAAGGCACCTAATTTCCAGAAATTACGGCAAGCGCTGTTTGAAGTAGATTTACAATGCACTCCAGGTAGTAAGTTTTTCACTATTTCGGGTTTGTCGAGTAATAAGGGAAAAGCGATAAATTGGCTGAATTCTCATCTCAAGAAAATAAACTCCAAGAATTTTACTACTGTTGGCATTGGTGATAGTTTTAATGATTTATCTATGCTGGCTGAAGTTGATAGACCGTTTCTTGTTCAAAAACCAAACCGAACATTTGCTAAAATCGAAATTCCAAATCTTCAGAAAATTGAAAAACCGGGTCCATACGGCTGGAATGAAATTATTGAAGAGTATGTAGGTTTTTCCTGATTTTTTGTTGAATTTCCTGCCGAAATCAAATCGGTAAATACTTGTCTACCCTATACATTGTAGCCACACCAATTGGGAATTTAGGTGATTTTAGCCCTAGAGCTGCTGAGACTCTGAAGATTGTAGACTATATAGCGTGTGAAGACACTCGAACTTCTGGGCGATTATTCCAAAAGTTTGGGATCAATAAACCGACATTCTCTTTCCATCAGCACAATGAGCATAAAAAAATTGAGCATATACTTAATATTCTTGAAGCCAATCAAGATGTCGCATTGGTAAGTGATGCAGGTATGCCGGGAATATCCGACCCCGGATTTCTTGCTATTAGAGCTGCAAAACAAGCAGGACATCAAGTTGTGGTTATTCCTGGACCAGATGCCGCTACAACTGCACTCGTAGCAAGTGGATTACCTAGCGATAGATATGTGTTTGAAGGGTTTTTACCCCATAAAAAAGGACGGCAGAAGCGATTGAAACAATTGGCAGAAGAAGAAAGAACAATCGTACTTTATGAAAGCCCAAATCGTTTAGTGAAATTATTAGGTGAAATTGAAGAATATTTTGGATCAGATCGATTGATGGCAATTGCACGTGAATTAACAAAAACGTTTGAAGAGGTGGTAAGAACGACAGTTTCTGACATGAAGAAAGAATTCCAAACTCGTGACACTATAAAGGGAGAAATTGTCGTAATAATTGCAGGAAAAGGATACTCAGAATGAATCAATTCCTGGAAAATAAATGGGCCGTATCCCTTACTGCCGGTCTTTTACTTGGATTAAGTTTCCCTCCCGTGAATCTTTCATTTCTGAGCATTCCGGCATTCATGTTATTTCTGCATTTGGCAAATACGTGCGATACCAACAAACAACTTGCATTTTATAGCTATGCCGGATTTTTACTTTGGAATTTGATTACAACTTATTGGTTAATGATGGCTAGTATTGTTGCAGGTTTAGCAGCAAATCTTGCCAATGCCGTACTCATGACGATTCCGTTGGTATTAATGCGCTTCTTCCAAAAGAAGTATCAATCTACCCTATTTATTGTCTTGCTACAGGCATGCACATGGACGACCTATGAATTCCTGCATCACAATTGGGACTTAGCCTGGCCATG
Source organism: Balneolaceae bacterium (assembly GCA_965229525.1). Classification (GTDB taxonomy): domain Bacteria; phylum Bacteroidota; class Rhodothermia; order Balneolales; family Balneolaceae; genus HXMU1420-13. Next base: position 2,853,182 of record OZ245886.1, on the reverse strand, counting down.
GATTGCAATTGGTAATGCGTGGGCAAAGCAGGTAAGTCTGATTCAATACATCTCAATTACTGGTCATTTAGGAATCACTTTTTGGGTTGTATTCACTGCTGGAATAAGCTATCAAGCGATAAAAACAACTAAGAAGAAGCATGCCTATTATGCAATTGCTTCTCTTCTGATACTACCTTTTAGCTCACTTATTTATTTCGCTATTGATACCCCCATTGAACCTAATGAGGAATCTATACCTGTAACAGTGGTTCAGCCAAATCATGATTCTTATGAACCGTATGGTGGAATGAGTGGAAATACAGAAGTAGTAGATAGTTTATTTTCCCTGACTGAGAAATACTTCACGGAAGAAACTAAATTGGTTGTTTGGCCCGAAAATGCAATTGAGCGAGCTGTACTGATGGAGTCAGTTCATGTGAATAGAGTTGCCGATTCTTCAAATGCGTGGAATACCTCATTTATTGTGGGATCAGGATTAATCACACTTTACCCGGATGACCCTCCGGAATTTACTCGTGGACTTTACGGTAATATCCCATATAACGTATATAATGGTGCATTCTTTACCGATGAAATGGGCTCGAAATCCCGTTACGATAAGAACAATCTTGTTCCAATAGTCGAACGTGTACCGTTTTTAAATCTTCTATCCACCATCGATGTGTTTGGATTAGTTGATTGGGGAAGAATTGCTGGTTTTGGGAAAGGAACAACTCCTGATATGCTTGAGACTGCTGATTTTATGACCCCGGGACTAATTTGCTATGATTCTGTGTATCCGAGTTGGGTTAGAGAATTTGTGAATAATGGTGCAGGTTTTCTCACAATTATTACCAATGATGGATGGTGGGGCGACTCAAGTGGACATCGACAGCATTTTGAATATGCAAAACTACGAGCAATCGAATTTAATAGGTGGATTGTTCGAAGTGCAAACAATGGTACTTCGGGGATTATCCGACCTGATGGAACCGTAGAGCAAAAAACAGAGTATTGGGTAAGAACCGCATTTAATTCAAACATCCCAATCATAAAAGAACAAACATTTTATGCTACTTATGGAGACTGGCTCTCCTACCAGTGTCTAGGAATTACCCTTGTATTTTGGATACTTGCCATTCTATATCCTCAAGGAATTTCTACCTTGATGAAATAGCTATTCTCACATTAAATCGGATGTCGTGATTTGTTCTTGTTGGAATATTGTTCGATTCAATTCTACTGTATGTGTACTCAAAATTTGATGAGATAGATGCCGATATTTTGTACCCGAGTGAGAATGTTCCATTAATACGCTGTTGCCCTGTTTCACGTCCTGAGAGTTCAATTTCATCAACATTAGTTATGATTCCATCAACCCCACTTAGCGCTGTTCCAAGATCACTATCAAGCTTATAACTTAGTTCTGTATCATTTTTATAACTACCACGAAGACTCAAATCGATATTGTTTCTGATATTCGGAAATAGCTTCATTTTCACATTTCTAAATGTATAATTTAATGAGAAATCGATTCCTTGAGATAATGTTTCGGTTCCACGCTTACTGGAAATGGCAAAGGTAGAAATGGTACTTCTATCGTAGCCTAATTCAGTTCTAAGGTTTGAATCCCACGTAATACTTAAATTAACAAGTGGACTAAATCGTCGTTCTGCTCGAATGGTAGTAGGTTCGAAATCACCCCTATTATCGGTAATATCATAAAACCCAATTACCTGTGAAGACTGCTCACCTGTTAGAGTATTTAAGGCCCAATCTACTTTGTAAGAGCCTCGATAAGAATGGGATAACGTTGCATTACTCATAAATTGGCCCAAAATCGGGATATAATCCTGAACTTTACTCCAATTAACTCGCCAACCTGGTCGAGGAAAAACAAATAAGCCTTTATCACCACGCCCACTAACATTTGCGCCGAGATATGCTTTTCTAAAATCCTCTTCCAGAGTATTTCGATTTAAAACGAATCGACCGTCGCCATTTCCGGTTGAGTCGCTTAGCGTAGTTGAACCTTCGTTTATATCTTCAACTGCAGTTTGAATTTGCCGGCTTAACATATCTTTATAGCCACTACCAAATGCCCAAACCGATGAATTATATCCCCCTGATTCCGAAAGAACGGATGAAAATTCTCCATCTGGTGTTACGGTTATTGTTTCAGTACTTCTATTATTTATTGTTGCGCTCCAATCTAAATCAACCGTTAAATTGGGAAAGAGATTGATCCTAGTTTTTGCAGTAAAATTATCGTTGATACTATTATTTGCCGGTAATTGAACATTCGCATCACCGTCAAGATTATCGATCAATTGAGATTGTGGAATTCGATCTAACAATCCAGTTCGATAACCCAATGGTGGTGAATAATTTTCACTTCCGGGTGTATTGAAAGCATAATATATCTGCGACTCCCCTTGATAACCTGGTTGACTGCCTTGCTTAGAACGCTTATAACTTCCGGAAATCTCACGCATGCTAAACGTGGCGAGAAATAGTTTTCTACCAATAAAACGTACATCATGGAAGATATTTGGTGGATTTCTGGGTGTTCTTAAACTATCAGCAACTTCGTCTTCAATTTCTTTATTCCTCAGATCCTTAGTCGCTTGTCGATCTTTAGTTTCATCAGCATCGGCCTGTTTTATTTTATTAATAAAACCTAGCCGTTCAAAAATGTTACTCACATCAATTTTTATGGAATTGTCTAAAGAAAAGTTATTCGAAACTGAAGCTCCAAGACTAGATCCTCTAGGACTATTGTTCCATTGAAATCCACCACCATAACTTGCGGAATAAGTAAGCCAATTTATTGCTTCTATTTGGTTTAAATTGGGTCTCCAACTTGCAGAATACGTTTCTTGATAAGAGGATCTCCGAGCAGTTAACGTATCACTTACAATTCCTCTAAGCACATCAAAAGTTGGAACAACATCAAAACTTAAACTATCCACGCCAGTCTCATTTCTTGATTCTATTCCTGAATTTGCAAGATCGAAATTGGTGCTTGTTCTGAATGTTATTGGTATAGATTGGGTAAAATTGTAATTCAGTGAAAAACTATTTCTCTGTGTAAAATTGTGAGACTGTTGCAATGGTTGGATTGAAGTTGGATCAGCCAAACTTCTTCGCCGAGATTCATTATAATTCCTGGACAAACCTGATGACATGGTAATGGAAGAAGGTAAATATCCCATCCTGAATCCCGAAAGAACTTTAGCAATTGGGATATTTCTAGTAAACCCAAATGGGGTAAATAATTTAACTCTACGGAGTGACAAGTTATACGATATGGAGGCCTGGTAATCCCATTTATTTTGAAACTGCAACTGTGGATTTTGCGAACTTCCTGTATTGTAAACAAAACTCAACCGGGTATTATCAATGGTGTATTTCGCCAGATTTCCCTTCGAATTTCGTTTAGAGATGTCGGACAAATTGATGGAAAAACGCTCTGAAATAGTTTGAATATCCCGGATTCTAGTATTGATACTATCCTGTTTTGCATCTGATGATAGGTTTTCATCCGAATTAACCGCATCAATAAAGTCGGTGAGCCTGATATCACCCTGATCTGGCAGGAATTTTGGAGTTTGAGAATCACGTGCAGTACTGATGGTAACAGGGAAATTCCATCCAAAACGATCAGGTATCAGTTTATGCAGATTAATTGTTGAGCTAATATTATATCCAAATTGATCAGACACACTTCTATTTTCAAATCGAGATTCGAGCCCACCAAACCCGTTCGTTCTTCGAGTCATATTTGCGTTAAGTGTTGCAAAATCAGCAAATTTTACACTTGATTTAGCATTCGCTGCCCACCCTTGCTCATTATCAAATCCGGAAACACGAAGCTCATTTAACCACATTTCGGCATCTAAACTAGCCTGACCATTTGTATTGATGTCTGCAGGATCAAATGGGTTTTTTATACCTAATCCAATTTCAGATATCTTATCAAGCGAAGGATTTCCTTTAATTGCTAAAACCGCACCCTGAACTCCTTCTTCACCTAGAAGTCCAGCCTGTTCAAACAACTCACTCGGATCTTGATTGGTATTATTTCGATTCTGTTTCAATACGTTAAAGGCTGATATGATGATATTCACGCTGTTTTCATCATACAACCAGATATCCTGTGCATCAGCAATTAACCCACCACGATCGTTAATGTCGTATGAAAAATCGCGTTCGATTGATGGAGAGACAGGTTGTCGATACTCATAGAAATTATTTTCTAAGTCGTTCCCCATTCTTATAACAAGTTCAGCATCACCACGATCATCAAACCCTTCACCATGTACAAACATCCGTAGGTTCGAATAGTTTAATAGATTCAGATTACCTGCATACACTCTTTTTACCATATGAATTTCGCCCGGCCCAAGACTCTCAACCGAGAGGACAAGCGATTGTTCATTTTGCACAGTTTGGATTTGTGCGCCCCGATTTACAGCACGAATAGAACCTTCAGGCTGACGATATGGGAAAGGTACCCGGTTGGCATTTTCTTCAATATTGATGGTTGAAATTTCAAAACCGTCTAATGTTGATGGTGATTCCGTTAAGTTGTCGATTTTATTCCACTGGCTACCAACAAACTCAAACGTTGCGAAACGCAATGTGAATGGCTTTTTATAACCAGACATCCACACTCGCATATGTGAGATATTCTGAAAACTTTCAATCTGCCCATACTTTCTGGTGAATTCTTTCAAAGGTACTCGAACTAAATACCACGTTCTGTATGAAGGATCGCGTTCTATTTTATCTACAATAAATCCATTTAAACCCCCAACTTCTAGTTCATCAATATCGGCAGGATTAAAATCTAACTCGTATTGATAGTACGAATTGGTTTGCAGAATGGATGACGCGCTAATTAAACCTTCTGTATCTGGTTTAAGTGTAATTGCAGTTTTATTATCGCTACCACCACTTTCAGGGGTGTTTCCATCGTGATACCCCAAAAGTCGCCAAAAACGCTGATTCAGCGGCAAGTTTCGAACTGAATTTTGATTGTAATACGCGTAATCATCGTTGGATGGATCTTGCTCAATTGCCTCAAATTCTGCCGAACCTTCCCCATATTGAATGCGCATCTCATCGATAAATTCGCGGAATAGTACACTTTCATCTCGATTTTCTGCACCCACAGTACCGGGATTCGGTGCACCGTCTAACCCAATATCTTCTAAAGCCCTTTGATCGGTGGAAAACTGTCCCAGTGGTACTGGTGGTGTTGGTGGGATATAAGATCGAGGCTGACCACTTGGATCATCTTCGGTCAAATTATTGATGGTGGTAGAAAAACCATCTTCGGTATTCAAACGAGCATTTGGTACGATATCCTCGGAGATTGTACCCAGATCGATATAAATTTTTCCATCATAATCTGGCACCTGTCCGGTAGGATCTTCTCCGTTTGGTAAAACAGCCTGTACCCAGAACTCCAGAAACTCGATGTTATTCTGCACCAAATCTTCTTGCCCAGTCGGGATAACGGCAGTCATACCTCCCCAAGTTTTTTCAGGTTCTAAATCCAGTAAATCTTTCAACCCCATGTTATAGTTGTACTGTCCACGCGCAGATGGGTCGTAGTAGACATCAAGTGGGGTTATGCGATCGGTTTCCTGTTGATTTACAACCCGCCCCTGAAAAATGTCGTTGATGCGAACCGTTTCTACTTCTGCCGTAACAGCAGATTGTTCCACACTTATATTTCTTGGAATGGTATACCATGAGAATTGTGACCTTAAATCTGCACGCGCTTTACGAAACTGAGGAGTTTGAATGGTACTCGGTGATAAATCCATGAAGTAATTCTGATCTTCCAAAATCCCTGGAAGTGCTGCAGGTGCAGATGCAAGGTTCCATCTGGTTGGATTAGAAAAACTGATAGTATATTCCGCACCTTCAAAATCATCAATAAAAACAAGACCGTTTTCCTCATCTTTAAAGAGATCACCCCGATCTATGGCTTCCTGAACTGCATTTGTTTGGGCAACACCTGGTCGCAGCTGTGCGAATTCCCCACTAAAATTAACGTTACTTGGAGTTCTCGTTTGGAGAAGTGGAATTCTATCAATAAATCTGGTTAACCAGGGAGTTTCGAAATTAGCCTTTGCATCCAAACCTAAAATGGTGTTGTTTATTGGCTCATTACCTATCCTGATTTTATCGGAAAGAGGCTGTTCTTTTAATCTAAAGAACGTACTACCAATCTTAATATCATCGCTGATGGAGTATTCTGCCCTAACCCCCGTAAAGTTCTTTTGACCAATTATGGCAAATTGATTGTTCTCATATTCGACCTCAATTTCCTGTCCGGCTGCCAGATAACGATCATTCAATATAGTCAGGCTTCCGAATGAATAATCCACTTCGTAGTCGGTACCTTCAACTAAAGTAACCCCATTTGCCGTCACTGTTACTGATCCTTCTACAAGCCCAAAACCCAATGTGAAATTTCCAGATACCCCACCACTCGATGTTCCGGATATTTCATAAAATGTATTTTTTGAGGATCGACGAGCATCTACCGGTTTTAGATCGTAGAGTTCTGTAAATGCGAGTGCTTCAACCACAGAATCAGGAATAGATGGTGTATTTGTAAGTACATTTGCTATACGCTCACCAAATGGTTCCAGATAGGGAAACATAATTCTACCTGCGCCTGCATCTAGAGTAACACCAGTAAAATCTATTTGGGCATCAACCCCAATTGAACCATCCGTGTTCTGTCTATCTAAGCCTAAATCTGCGAGTAGCGTCTCTCCCCGTTCAGGTAAATTTGTTTCCGGAATATTATTTCTTGTATCAAATATTTGCAGCTCAAATCCTTCTTGGGTAATCCCTGATACTCCAAGTGAATAAATATTTCTCATGGTTAGTGGCCATGCGCGATCTTGGGTCGTCATCCCACCAGGACGAATCAATTTCAAATAAGTACGACTCGAGTTTTGTGTATCAAGCTCACCAACCTGAATAACTTCTGCCGGATTTGCTGGATTACTGTATGTGTATGCGACGGCAATTGCATCACCCGAGTTGATGAAGGTTCGCATAGAAATGTAGCCCAGAGAGTAATTTACAATGTAATCTTCCCCTTCTACCAATTCCTCAAATAATGCATCAACATATTCTTGCGAGGTTACTCCAAAATCTTCATTAGTTGCATTACTATCAATTGGCCTGAATGCGTCTAATGTAGATTGTGCAAATCCATCAAAATTGTTTCCAGGAAGACTGTAGGTAGGATTCCCCTCATTATCCGTACCATCGAAATTCACCCCTAAATCGAGTAAGGCGATTGCACTGACGGTATTAATACCGAGTTCTTGCTGAGTTCTTCGAACGTATACCTTGAGTTCGGTTATTTGATAAGGTTGAAGAATTTGTTGTGGGTTTGCCAGTGCTCGTTGAAATTCCTGTCGATTATAAAAATCGATGAAGAAATGGCGTCCATCCTCATAATCTGCAGGTCTAAGATTGATGGAACGTTCTTCCGATCCACCTGAAATACTTTGGGTATTACTTTTACCTCTTTGTTGGGAAACAACCGTTGTAACTTTTAATGGACCTAGTTCAGAAACTGCTTTAATCCCAAAAAGGGAACTCCCTCCTTTCACCAACGAATTACCTGTAGCCATCGAAACATTACCCATTTCAATGCTTTTAATTATTTCGTCTTCATATCCTTTGTAAACAATGCTTAAGCGATTCTCAAAATCAAATTGTCGTTCAGTATCCCAGTCGGTTGCAATGGTAAGTTTATCCCCAATAGTACCTTGAATATTCAATTGAAGATTTTGATTGAACGTTGGATCTACACGTGTTCTTAAATCAGGTGGTAATGATCCATCATCAAGTTTTTGAATAGAAGCACCCACGTTCATATTTGCCGATCCATTCACTCGAAGATTTACTTCATTACTACCAAATATGGTTGAGAAGGCAGAGTTTTCACCACCGGGAACATTAATACTAAAATCTAGCAGCCCTCTTCGATCTTGTTGCTGACTTTTAGCCTCCTCTACAAGTTTTGCTCGGATATTTTGCTTTTGTTGTTCTTTTTTTAATTCACGATAGGTATCAAAATTAACAATAGAAGGTAATTGAACTTCTAAACCCTGTATCCTGCTTATTATTTGATAGGTATCAACAGAATCCCATGTAACATTGGTTTGGTAATTATCACGTCCAATCAAATAAAGCCGACCTTTAGTTAAATCGGGTAGTCCACTAATGATGGAACGACGAGGTGATTTGAAGATCTTGATCCCATCAGCCAAAGTATCCGGTATAGCAGGTGTGAAGGTGGTATCCTGTGTTTGCTGTGTGAACCCTTCACGTACCTCAAAAAGTACGCTTATTGATGCTAAAAGCGCTGTTATAAGTATAGTCCTAAGAGAAAAAGGTCCCGAAATAATTCTAGAAACTTATGAACAGTATGTAGCTTTGGTCGATAGGCCTTGTTTTAGATGATTCTTTATTGAAAATAGACGCAGATAATACCATATATTTAAGTAGTTTGAAAGTGATTAGAGGCTAAAACGAAGCATTATCAGCACTAAAATTTTGTACAGTTTCAGTACGTTTTTAATCGAAAAAAAGTATCCGTCATCTACATAAATAGCATTGTTTTTCTGGAGAAATAAAATACAACTCGATCTTTTGAAAAAACACGTGGGCCCATTCCTATTTTGTTTTTTCACATTGATGTTTTTACTCCTAATGCAATTTCTAATTTTGCATGTAGATAAACTAATCGGAAAAGACATTCCGATTGCAATTATTATTGAGTTGATTGCGACTAACCTTGCATATATGGTTGTACTAGCTGCGCCTATGGCAGTTTTAGTTGCTAGCCTTATGGCGTTTGGTAAATTTTCAGAACTGAACGAACTCACTGCTTTAAGGGCATCTGGGATCAATCCCATCAAAATGATTCAACCTGTAGTAGTAACTGCATTCTTTCTTGGAATATTTCTAATCTGGTTCTCTAATAATGTTTTGCCCGAAGCCAACTCAAAAGCTCGTTCCCTTTTTATGGATATTCGGGTTAAAAAACCCGGTTTTGATTTAAAGCCAAATGTATTTTACGATGGCATTGAAGGTTACACTTTCCTTGTCCGAGAAATTGACAATGATACTGACAGTCTTTTTAATGTGACGTTATTTCAGGAACCTGCGAATAACCGAAAAAGAGCGTATATCCGTGCAGAACGAGGTTTCTTACAGAGCGAAGGTGCTCAGGGTTTAACATTGATTTTAGAAGATGGTGAGATTCTACGATATCTTGAAAGAAACCGGCAAACACGTCTGGAAAATCAAGAGAAAACTGCTTTTTCAAAATATCGATTAACGTTCGACCTCTCTGATTTAGAATTTTCCAGGTCTGACCCAACAGGAAGAAGTGATAGTGATAGAACCATGAGTGCTCAGGCAATGAGTGCCGTTGTAGACACTCTAAGATTAGAAGTAGACTCATATACCACCCGTGCGGCCGAAAACACAAGTTTCACCCACATTTTTGGAGAAGTGAATTCTCAACCTTTTATTTCTAGCTTCGACATGAACTTTCGGCCAGATACGGTCACTACAACTAAACCGACTTTTGTTAGTCAGGCTAATATACCTGATTATTTTGTTTTACAGTTTATTGAAAAAGACGCTCATCAACGTAGAATTGTAGATCTTGCTAGAAGTAATATCCAACAGGATAACACCTATTTTGAAAGTACGTCTTCCAATGTATTGTGGCGATTAAAACGAATCAACAAATTCCTGGTAGAGATTCATAAAAAATTCTCAATACCAATGGCTTGTGTTGTCTTTGTACTACTTGGGGCGCCAATTGGAATGATGACAAGGAAAGGGAATTTCGGGTATGCGGCATTAATCAGCGCAATTATACTCACTATATACTGGGTATCAATTATTCAAGGTGAAAAAATGGCCGATCGATTATTTATTTCTCCTTTCTTTGGTATGTGGGCATTTAATATTGTTTTCTCAGGAGTAGGTTTGCTGTTAATCCTTCAGCTTACGACCCGTCTTAATCTGAAACATCTATTTCCAAAACGTGCTTAAGCATTTTGATAAATATGTATTTCTAAGGTTAATGATCATCACTGCATTCGTGCTGCTGATTTTCATATTCATTTTCATAATGATCGATTTTTCAGAAAACAGTGATGATTTTACAGATCGTGGGGCAACTTTCAATGAAATATGGCTTAGTTACTATTTGCCATATATCCCGGAGATGATTCGTTTGGTTATACCCGTTGCAATTTTCTCAGCTTGTTTATTTTTAACAGGTCAATTATCTGAACGTTTAGAAATTACAGCTTTTAAAGCCGCAGGTGTAAGTTTATATCGACTACTGATGCCCTATCTGGCATTTGCTGTTATTGCGGCTGTGAGTATCAGCTATTTGGATTCGAGTATCATCCCAAAATCGAATAAAACTAGAATCGCCTTTGAAGATGAGTTTATTCGATCAAAAAACGAGCGAATTGATCGCAGTGATATATACCGGGAGTTATCCTCAAGTAGTATTTTAGAAGTCAATTATTTTGATGAAGCTCAACTTACCGCTTATCGAGTTCGCTTCATCGATTATGATAGTCTAAAGCTCAAAAAAACGACACAAGCGACTAGCATGAGTTGGAATAGGGTTGAAAATCACTGGGTTCTTACCTCAGTTACAGAGCGAGTTTATACCGATTCAGGTTTTGTTGAAACGAAATTTTCAGGAAAAGACACTACACTGGTAATTTTTCCGCAAGATTTATCACGTTCAACTTCCGATATTTATCAGTTATCCTATGTTGAAGCACAGGATTATATCGCTTCCATTATAAGAAGTGGAGCTGGTGGTGTGAACATACCTAAAGTGCAATATTTTGGAAGATTAGCTTATCCTGTTTCGATAATTGTTGTAATAATCATAGGATTTGCTGTAGCCTCTGTTAGGCGGCGTGGAGGTCGAGGAATCTATCTAGCCGTGGGATTAGCTATTAGTTTTCTCTATTTAGCATTTATGAAAATAGCCGAACCTTTTGGTTATTACGGTACTATATCTCCCGAAATGGCTGCAACCATTCCTCATATCACTTTTTTTGTAATTGGTGTCATTTTATTGATTACAGCAAAGAAGTAACGAGCTTTATCTACTTAAGGTTCTTTTAGTGAGCTTCGAACCTAGAGAAATACCTTTATAGCGTTTAATGGGAGTCAACTGCGTTCTATTCGAGCCGTTTTAAACCAAAACTTAAAACTTCTTGTAGTTCCAAAAAAATTATCACTGCTTCCATGCTTTTCATAGAGCCTTGATAAGATGAATCAGAAAATTTACCTACGAATCTGTATTGTTCACTTTACTCTAAAGGATCATTAGGATATAATGAATAAAACTTAAACCTGATTTATTGAAAAGTAAGTAGAATTCGCTTTACTCTATTGTTGGAGAAGAATTCGCTGCACTCCATATCTCCCAAGTGCGTAGGCCTGAAATAATGGAACTGACAACAGAAATCAAGGAATATATAAACAAGAGCGTTCTTTGCTGGCTGGCAACAGTATCGTCTGAAAACGTACCGAATGTTTCCCCAAAAGAAATATTCAACTATTACGAATCGGATAAAATAATCATAGCAAATATCGCCTCACCGCAATCCATTCGGAATATCAAACGAAATAATACTGTTTGTGTGAGCTTTATAGATATTTTGGTACAAAAAGGATTTCAGGTAAAAGGGAAAGCTGAAATAATTGGAAAAACTAATTCAGAATTTGAGGAGATGGAAAAAATATTGACCAAAATGACTGGCGGAAAATTTCCCTTTACAACCATAACAAAAATTACAGTTGGACAGGCAAAACGAATAATAGCACCAAAATATTTACTATATCCTGAAACAACCGAAAAAGAACAAATCGAGAGCGCAAAAAAAGTTTATGGAATATGAAAGTCGGACATAAAAGCCTACCCAAACAATGCTCTACATACCTTATGGTTTAGCGCTTTACCGGTTAGAGGCATTTATATAATGGCTGAGTTTAGTTGTAGAATCAATGACTAGACTGTTTAAATGAAGTCGCTTTACTCTTCATTACCAAAATGTGAAAACTAACCAAACTCACTCAACATCCACTATTTCCCCTTTTTGGGTTGCGAGTTCTATTCCCCATCGGGTTATGACTTCAATTACAGGAATCAAAGTTTCACCAAATTTCGTCAAACTGTAATGAACACGAAAAGGAGCTTTATTACCATAACTTTTTCTTTCTATCAGACCATCCTCTTGCAATGCTTTTAACTGAATACTCAACATTTTCTCGGTGATGTATGGTGTTAATCGATTCAATTCCGAAAAGCGCAATGACCCTTTTCTCAAAAACCATAGGATAACGCATTTCCACTTACCTCCAATAAAATTCATTGCCAGGCTTGTGCCACAGTGATAAATATTACCATCTATTTTATACGCTTTGTGCTTTCCTTCAATTATCATGGATAAAAATTTAGACTGTCTAGTTTAACAGTTATTGCTAGGTGAATGTACTAAAAATATATTGGTACTGTAAAAATTACAGTAAAGAAATGAATAGCATAACAATAGACACCATTGGATATATCGCGCTGATAATCAACTTGTATTCTATGTCTGTAAAGGGAGAATATAAACTTCGTTTGATTTCTGCATTAGCAAACGTCATATATATCTTCTATGGAATTTTATTGGTTGCTTACCCCATAATTATTGGTTGTTCTATAGCTGTAGGGCTGCACATATATCGCTTAAAAAACTTAAACCCAGTAAAAAATGATCACCATAAAACAAGCCAATAAGGAACATTCAGAAGTATTGTCATTACTTGGAACCTTAACGTACAATGAGTCTCATGGTCATTTCATTTCCGATAAAGATGATTTGAGGAAATATCTTGAGACTGCTTTTTCAGTTAACAAAACGAATCGAGATTTAAAAAACTCTGAAAATTTATTCTATATCATCTATGCCGACCAATTGCCTGTTGGTTATGCAAAACTGCAATTGAATTCATCTCACAATAATATTGCATCAAAGCAAAGCTGCCAATTGGAAAGAATTTATATTTTAAACGATTTTATTCAACTTAAAATAGGGCAACAGTTTTTAACCTTTCTTGAAGACAAAGCCATCGAATTAAAATATCATACCATGTGGCTTTCGGTTTATAAAGAAAACAAAAGAGCAATAAGCTTTTATCAAAAAAATGGGTATGAGAAAGTTAAAAAATCGACTTTTGTTGTGAATGGAACAGGATATGAAAACATCGTTTTCTCAAAGAATTTGCACACATGAATTGAGCAGTAATGTAAACATACACCAATTAGAATTGATGAAAGTATACGCACAACCTCGTATTACGCTCATAGCATACATTATTTGTTGTAGCTACGACTTGAATTTTAAGCTGGTGACTAAAATGTTTTAATATAGGAAGTCGCCTTCAGACTACCGTTACAAGCCATTTACTTTATTTACGGCTTTAAACTCACCAAATCCTAACCATCAAGCACTTTATGCAAGTAGTAAAACCGCTGGTCTCATGATTTTTACTACAAACTTGACTGCTGTGTAGCTGGAGAAATGATTGGAATTAAGCCTGGGCTTGTGGACCTCGATACATCGGTATTTCTACCCTTTCTCGTGTATTAATAACACCATGCTCTTCCTCATATCGTTTTACATTATCGGTTAGAGCAGCAGCCAATCTTTTTGCATGATCGGGCGTTAGAACCATTCGTTTGGCTACTTTCGCTTTAGGTACACCCGGCATAACGGCTATAAAATCAAGAATAAATTCTGATGGCGAGTGAGTGATCATCACCAAATTTGAGTATGTCCCGGAAGCCTCCTCCTGAGGAAGCTCAATTTCCATTTTTCCAGTTTTTGCAGTTTGATTGTTTTCAGCCATAATCTCCTTAATCTTTAAATCCTTGTTTCTTCATCCACTCGTCGTTATAGACTTTGCCAATGTAACGAGTGCCACTATCTGGAAGAATAATAACCATTACGTCATCCTCATTCAGTGGGTTTTCTTTTATGAATTTCTTTGCTCCAGCAACTGCTGCGCCACAACTCCAGCCGATGAATAAACCCTCATCGCTTGCCAGAGCGCGGGTTTCTAATGCAGACTTTTTATCATCAACCTGAAGAACATGGTCGATATATTCAAATTCAATGGTTCCAGGGATAATATCCTCACCTATTCCTTCTGTCATATATGGTTTGATTTCGTTCTTATCAAACTCACCTGTATCGAAGTACTTTTTATAAACAGATCCAACCGAATCAATTCCTATAACTTTAATATCAGGATTCTTCTCTTTCAAATATTTACCTACTCCTGATATAGTACCTCCCGTCCCCATACCTGCAACATAGTGCGTAATTTTCCCCTCGGTTTGTTGCCAAATCTCCGGACCAGTCGTCTCATAATGAGCAACTAGATTTGATTTATTGTCATACTGATTTGGGTAGTAACAGTTCTCTGTTTCTTCAGCAAGCCGAGCTGCAACCGAATAATAACTTCTTGGATCTTCTGGCTCTACATTTGTTGGACAAACAATTACTTCTGCCCCCATCGCTTTTAAGATATCAACTTTACTCTGACTCTGTTTGTCGGTTGTAGTGAATATGCATTTATAGCCTTTAGCAATTGCAACAAGGGCGAGCCCCATACCAGTATTGCCAGATGTTCCTTCAACGATAGTACCGCCCGGCTTTAATAACCCTTTGGCTTCCGCATCTTCAATCATTTTAATGGCGATTCTGTCTTTTATCGAATTTCCAGGATTGAAATATTCAACTTTAACTAAAACTGTTCCATCGGTTTCACTACTTACTTTCTGAAGCTTTACTAATGGAGTATTACCAATAGCCTCTGTTATGGAGTTCAGGTACATTAATTCTTTATTGTGATTGGTTGATTGATAAGACTACCAAAACTAAGAAATAATTCACCGAGGAACACGATTGGTTATGCGCTTAAATTAGTCGTGTCGAGAAAAAGCCATTTCTAAAACAAAAAGTGATATCTGTATTCACCCGTATACATTCCACCGAGGAAACCGATACCATTTTCGACCACTCCAGAATCAAAAAGGAAATCTGAACTTATATCTTCTCCATTTATAGCTTCCCAATCAGGCGAAAAATGAAAATACCGAATCAAAATTTCATTGCTATCTAATTCATCACAATCTACAGTAGCCGGCCAAAATCTGGGGTTAACATGAACATATCGTTCATCATTGAGTGGAAAATGGTCAAATAATAAATGTCGAATACTTAAAAGGGCAGTTAACGAATCTGTATTCGCAAGCCTGGTTGGTCGATCAACAGTTCTGGTTCTAGCCCATTTTAATTGACCATTATGCTTTATCCCGGAGAACATAAAAATTTGTTCTCCCTCCTTCACGTTTGAAAACACAAATTCATGCTCGGTGGTACACTCAGTATTCTCAAAAAAGAGAGGGCCAAAATTATTTATTCCAAGGGTATCCACAGAAGGAACTGCAACGCCTGGCATTCTGGCGATTACTTTCGACTGTTGGCCTTCAGAATCAGTCATAACAATTTGATATCTGGAATCGGATTGTAAAGGATAGTCGATTGGATAGTTGAAAGTATAATTCCCATTGAAATTTATAATTTCAGGGTTCAATTCAACAGTTGAATTATTTTGCAAGTCTGTAAAAAGTACTTCAAAAGGCTCAATTTCAGCTGAGTCTTGTAGTAAAAATGTAGATGTTCGTTTCACCCGAACACTATTTGTAGAATTTGCTAAATCAAGAGCACCATATATAGAAAATACCTCCACCCTATCTTCAAATGGATCTATTGTTCTGTCATCACAACCAACTTGAAAGGTTTGTAAGGTTAGCACACAAATTAGAAGGAGTGAACATCTGGATATATTCTTAGAATTCATTGATAAATAGTTATTAAATAGTTGTGTACTCTCAGCAACTAACATAAACTTATTTAAAGGAAAATATTGTGTGCTAAAAGAGATTTTTATAGTAGTTTATGTAATACACAAGACAACAATGAAATACCTATGTTCATAGAACAGAGAAAACCAAAAGATTACGATTGCGGTTACAATCTTGACTTAATGATAACCGCGATCCCTCGCTTACCTGAAGGTGATGAACGCCTGGCATATGTTAAACGTGTTGTTGGATTGATAAAACAAAGTCATCCTAATTGGGTGAATGAAGATGGTACCAGCGAAACCGCTTGGAATTACCTTTTTGAACTCGCTGATCTTGATTTAGCATCTTTAGGGATTACGAATCCTTTTAACACTGGGCAAACCGACGACGCTGTATAACTGCCAGCTTTTTTGGCTGTTCTTTTCAAAAAAAGTGCGTATTTTCAATTTAGATTGAAAATTGAAACCGAGACATTCGGTATGCACAATATTTCTACATATCAAAACTTTCTGATAAAGTCATTTCATGCACAAATAGCTGTATCTGAACTTGACCGTGTTATTTCTGATGCATTAGCCAATAAGAAAGATTATTTAGCTATTTCGTTTTCCATCGATTCTATTGATACACTTGCAGCACTAGAACAGGTTAGTAATAAAGACGATTTCCAGTATTACTGGGAGAAAGTATCCATTGAATTTTCTATTTCAGCAGCTGGGGAATTAACCCGATTAGTTAACGATGGAGATTCTAGATTTCGTGATTCATCCACCCAGGGAAAATCACTCCTAAACAGTGTTCATCATTATAAGGCGATCAATCATCCGAATGCAGAAGTGCATCTCTTTGGAGGCTTTTCCTTTTTTGATAAGAACAATTCTAAAAACTGGAAAAATTATGGTGCTTCTTCATTTACGCTACCCAAATGGATGATCATAAGAGAAGGTAAATGCACCATTTTAACTTTTACTACTGACATTAAAGGCACCAAGGATACCGTACAGGTAAAAGATAGGTTGTATAGCTGCCTAAAAGAGCTTGAACCAATTTGTAATATTGATGAATATCAATCCAATAATCATCCTGAACCTGCTGCAATCAAAATAAATGATGAATCAGAATTCGACCATATACATTGGATAGAAACTGTAAATAGAGCAAAAAAATGTATAGATGAAGGTCATTTTGATAAAGTTGTATTAGCGAGAGAGTTAATCATTGATTTACCCAATCATGTAAATGATACACACATACTTCACAAACTTCGGCGGCAATATCCGGATTGTTATTGTTTTTTGATCAGACATAACGAACGTTCAAGTTTCATTGGGTGCACACCAGAACGATTGGCTTCATTTCAGTCGAAGTACATTCTTACGGAAGGCCTTGCAGGAAGCATCTCCAGAGGTAAAACGGCCTCAGAGGATGTTATGCTAGAAAATAACCTACTAGGCAGCAGTAAAGAATTACATGAACATGAAATTGTGCTATCTGCAATTGAACAACAGTTGGCGCCATTTTCTGTAAGCATCAAACACCCAAAACATCCAACTGTAAAAAAACTTTCGAATGTTCAGCATCTTTACACTCCAATTACAGCAACCGTTCGAGAAGGCGTTTCCAGGACTGAAGTATTGAAGAATTTGCATCCAACCCCAGCTGTAGGAGGATATCCTCGTACAGAGGCTGTGAAATTTATTCAACAGCATGAAGATTTCGACAGAGGTTGGTACGCAGCACCAGTAGGCTGGATAAATACCAGTGGAAATGGTGAGTTTGCGGTGGCTATAAGAAGTGGACTAATAATGGAGAATCAGGTGCGCTTTTTTGCAGGATGTGGTATCGTTCAGGATTCGGATCCCCAAAAAGAATGGGAAGAAACGAACATGAAATTTATACCAATGCTTACAGCCCTGGACTATGCCGGATCGTGATCCACAAAACCTAAATTTTTACTGGTGCACCCTTTTTGTTCGCTCTTTATTTGAACAAGGAATTACCAGAGTCGTAATATCCCCGGGTTCACGGTCAACCCCTTTAACCCTTGCTTTTGCGGCTCATCCCGGTTTTAAAAAAACCATAAATATCGACGAGCGATCTGCAGCCTTCATGGCATTGGGTATGTCGAAAGTTGATAATGCACCAACTTGTTTATTGTGTACATCAGGTACAGCAGTTGCAAATTATTTTCCTGCGATTATTGAGGCTTCACAGTCGGGCGTTCCGTTAATTGTTTTAAGTGCAGATCGCCCCCCGCATTTACGTGAAATTGGAGCTTCCCAAACTATAGATCAATTAAAGATCTTTGGAGACTATCCGGTTTTCTTTCATGAAATTGGTGAACCCAAAGAGAGTAATAATAGTATCGTGCGACTTGAACGAGCAGCCTCACAGGCTGTTCAACAGGCAATATTTAGAGAAGGTGTTAGTCACCTAAATTTCGCCTTTTCAAAGCCGTTTGAGCCAGCCAGCGACTTTCTGGAAGTAGTTAAAGCAGACAATGAAAAACAGGCGAAAAAGAAATTTTCAATACCTTCGAAATTTAACTCTAGCCAGATACTTCCACCTGATTTTTGGGTTTCAATATCAGATAGTTTAAAACCTTTAATCATTGCAGGCTGTGAAATTAGCTCTTCGTTAGGTAACTCGATCCAAAATCTCGCGAAATCTTTAAATTCGCCCATTTTAATCGAACCGGGAAGTAATCTTTCTTCATCAAAATATACCATTACTGGTTTTGATGGCTTTTTGAGAAACAAAGAAATTAGTGAGGACTTAACTCCTGATTTAATTCTTAGATTTGGTAGAGACCCAGTCAGCAAAGCGCTTCAAAACTTCTTGAATACTAACAATGGCGTTAAGCAAATTCGATTTACCTCATCAAATCAAATTACGGATGAAACCCTAACTGCTGATGAGTTCATTAATGTAGATGACCATTTTGAAGTACATGAAGTTGAGACAGAATCTGACAAGGAATGGATTAGAGATTGGAGGCGAAATCACAAATCTTATTATGTACAAAAAGAACGGTTGATGTTCCCTACATCACCTTTAACCGATGGTTATGTTTTTCATACCATCAGTAATCTAATTCCATCAAAAAGTTTTACCATGCTATCTAATTCTTTTCCGGTTAGAGATATGGCTCTTTTTGGTGATTATGATGGGAAGGAGATGTATGTAAATCGTGGAGCTGCCGGTATTGATGGTATTTTATCCACCGCAATTGGGATCAGTACAACATCAAAAAAAACGGGTGTGCTTTTCATTGGGGATATCGCATTCTTACATGACTCAAATGCATTGTTAAAGCTTCACGAGGTTGAAGACCCCTTCATTGTGATTGTATTGAACAATGGTGGAGGAAGTATCTTTAAAATGCTTCCTATCAATGAACATAAGAACGAGTTTAGTGATTATTTTGAAACACCTCACAACGTATCTCTAGCAGCTTTATGTCGGGCTCATAAAATTGATCACTCATTAATTTCCCGCCCTGAACAGATCATTCCAACATTTGAATCACTGATAGAACGGCCTGGAGCTCACATTTTCGAATGTATGACAGATGCAGAAGATTCAATGAATTTGAGAAAAACTCTCTGGGATTATAAACCGGATCAGGAATGAATATCCAAATTCGGGGAATCCGTTACCATTTTGAGTGGCACAATTCAAAGGAAGGGTTACCAGTAATCGTATTCCTACATGGGTTTCTAGGTTCAGGTGAAATTTTTACGTCATTAATTGATAATTGCACAAGCTTCTCCAATCCGGTTACCATAGATTTACTTGGTCACGGAAAAACAGAGGGAGCTGAACTTCATTACCGATTTTCTTCTAAAGAACAGATTGCTGATATCTCAAAGTTAATTCAAGAACAACTTCCTTCTCCTGTATTTCTTTATGGATATAGTATGGGAGCTAGGTTAGCTTTAAACATCGCATTACATCGTCCGGATTTGATTCAAGGATTGATTCTTGAAAGTGGCACTTTTGGAATCGAAGTTGAAACAGAGCGCCAGGCGAGACAAGCTTTAGATGGAACAAGAGCCGATCAAATTATTGGAAATTTCCAGGATTTTTTAATCGAATGGGAAAACATGGATTTGTTTAAGCACAGCATCTACAATGATGAAGTTGCAACTATCCAAAAGAAGCAAAACCCATATTGGATGGCAAATTCGCTACTTGGCTTTGGAACCGGTACGATGCCTTGTCTACGTGATGATTTAGATAAGATAGCTGCTCCAACATTGTTATTTACCGGAGAATATGATTCTAAATTCACACGCATAAATCAGGTTATGAAAAAAGAGTTAGAACAAGCTGAATTGGTAATTTTGCCGGAATCCGGTCATCGCGTACATTCCAATGCAAGTTTTGAGATTGCTGAGCACCTAAAACTATTTATTGAAAAACACCGAATATGATTAACTGGAAGACAGTCAAAGAATTTGAAGATATCACGTACAAAAAATGTGATGGCGTTGCCAGGATTGCTTTTAATCGACCAGAAGTAAGAAATGCGTTTCGACCAAAAACAGTGTTCGAATTGTATGAAGCATTAGATGATGCGAAAGAAGACAATGAAATTGGTGTTGTCCTTATTTCAGGGGAAGGTCCTTCCGCGAAAGATGGTGGCTGGGCGTTTTGCTCAGGTGGAGATCAAAATGTGAGATCAAAAACCGGATATAAGGCTGATGATGGTATCCCACGGTTAAATATTTTGGAAGTTCAGCGACTAATTCGATTTATGCCAAAAGTTGTAATCGCTGTTGTGCCGGGCTGGGCAGTTGGTGGTGGACATTCCCTTCATGTAACTTGCGATATGACCCTGGCAAGCAAAGAATACGCTGTTTTCAAACAAACCGATGCCGATGTTGCCAGTTTTGATGGTGGCTTTGGGTCAGCACTATTAGCCCGACAAGTGGGACAAAAACGAGGACGCGAAATCTTCTTTCTAGGTCGTAATTATTCCGCTCAAGAAGCCTTCGATATGGGGATGGTGAATGCGGTGGTACCACATGAAGAACTGGAAGACACCGCTTTTGAATGGGCCCAAGAGATTTTGGCAAAAAGCCCAACTGCAATAAAGATGATCAAATTTGCATTTAATTTGATTGATGATGGTTTGGTAGGACAACAAGTATTTGCTGGTGAAGCTACTCGATTAGCCTATATGACCGATGAAGCTGAGGAGGGGAAAAATGCCTTTCTTGAGAAGAGAAAACCGAATTGGGAGAAATTTGGGAGGAGTCCATCATAAAAACCCTCCCCGAAAAGAGAGGGTTTTACGACATTTATTTCATTAGAGTTATCCTGTTTGTAATTATTTTATCTCCAGCTTCAATGGTGTAAAAGTACACTCCACTAGAAAGCGACGATGCATCGAAATACACGGAATGTGAACCTTCCGATTTAACCTCGTTCAATAATTCTGCTACCTCTCTTCCCAAAACATCAAATACTCTTAAAACAACATTCGACTCATTAGGTAAAGTAAAATTGATAGTAGTGGAAGGATTAAATGGATTTGGATGAGCAGAAGTTGATAGCTCACTTTCTATTTCTGATTCAATATTTACCATCTGTTTTTCAACTACTACACTTTCATCCTTTCTATCAATGATATGACCCAGACTAGCAAACACTCCTTCTTTGAAATTCAAATAACTTTCCAGGTCTAATAAATTAAACACGGATTCTTGTTCAAGTACAGAACTAGATATTGATACTTCTCTTTTCAAAGTTTGATCTGTTTCTGTAAGACTTGATATATATTCGGCTGTTAATTGATCATTATGTTTCAGTTTTTGGTTCCCTACTGTTATCTCAGGCATAACTCCATCTTCAAAAAGTTCAGAAACTCTATTTCCTCGTATTTCGAGTTTGAAATTCAGATCACTGTTTTTGTCGATTTCATTCGGAATCAGATTCAGCGTTTTCAATGCATTTTGTATGCTTAAATCTACTTCATCTTGATTTATAGCTTTCATTTCTTTTGAATTTTTAAATCCAAATTCATCTACCTGTTCAACATCATGGACTATAAAGTCTAAAAAGGCTCCAGTTGTATCCATAAATGATATTGATCTCTTATACACAAGTTCGTCGATCTTAAAATTAGTATCTAAGGTTGATGATTTACTTAAAGATTGTGAACTAAGTGTGACATCAAATATTGGACCAGTTTCATCAGTATAAAAGTATTTAGCTTCACTACCGCCCGTTGATAGTGAAGGGTATTTTCCATCGTAGTTTATTGTTGTAGGGTAAGACCAACTCGACCCGTTGAAATATTGCCTTGCAATACCGGCATTGCCCTGTATTTCCCAAACCAAATAAGCTGTATAATTACCTGTACTGCCTACACCTGAAATCGTTGGATTAATTTGTAACTGGTAATAGGTTGTATAATACACGCTTGGCCAACTGTGAGCACTGGATGTCCATCGATGGATGATTTTATTGTCATAAGCTCCACTACCGCTACCCGTTGTTCGCACCCAGGCAACATGAACCGCCGGTGATGAACCGTTAGTATAAGTTGGACCATTGCTAATTGAAGGGGAGTGATGTGTAGCACTACCTGGAACAATGGAGGATAGATTTTTAAACTTATTCCATTGCGTGATGTAATTAAACTGGTTATAGTAAATATCATCACTCAGTTCATCTGCATAAGTAATATTAAAACTGGTATACCCATAAACATCAGAGGCGATAGCAGAAAAATTCTGAGTATATACGTCCGTATTTGGAATGGCATCTGTTGTGCCCCATTTATCCCAGTCTCCGGTACCTGAATTATATACCCTTGCTCTTATCCTATCGAAATAATAATAGCTCAACATCAATTCATTATCATACTGAGAATTTTAGGCCAGAATTTGTGGATTCATTGGTTCTGTCCATACCGGTGACACTTTCTCCGGAGTGCTCCATGTAACCCCGTCATTTGTACTTTTAGCGTAATACACCACCCATTGATCAAATCCATAAGCTTTACGCTCCCAAACTGCATGAAGATTACCATTAGTATCTATGGTAATATTCGGGTTTTGATTTTTCCCAAACTCATCGGTTTGAATTTCCGAGATAATTATGGGTGTTGTAGTCATCCAAGGTAGTTTTTTGAAGTAGACAATTTCACTTCCGGATTGGAAAACCACATGATAGGTACCTGTTTCAGGTTAATATACCGAACGTCTGCTTAAATTTGTACCGGAAGCTTTCTCATCTAATGATTTGAAATTTACCAGCTGATCTTGTACTGCCATTCGCTGGGCTTGGTAGACAGCTTTTAGTGCGTTAAGGCGACCATAGCCATATTCATTTGGTAAAGTTAAGTCCGTTCATTCCAGAAACTTTGTCTGCAGAATTTTGCAATACGGTATTTATTTCCGATGAAGTCAGGTTTGGATTAACTGAGAGTAATAATCCAGTTACACCACTTACTTGTGGGGCTGCTGCAGAAGTTCCTCCATAATTAGCTGTATAACCATTCGTAGGTGTGGGCTCACCACTGTGAGATGACCATGTATATTCGCTAAAGCAAGTTGGATTTGTGATTTCATGATCTCCTGGATTCCACCCATAGGTTCCATCTCGGTCAAGAGTCCAGACTGTTCCAGTTAACTCAGTTTTTGGAGTTCCACAAGGTCCCCAACCTGCAAATTCACCTAAGGTACCACTAGGGGCAACAATATCTAATGATATACCTGTATTACTATAATTGAATATTGTACTTGTATTGTCTATTGCGCCCACAGCAGTTACACTGTTCAAAAAAGCAGGGTAAGTAACCGCTTGCCCATTATTGCCTGCAGCAAAAATAATGATCGTACCCAAACCACTGCGACCATTTTGATTTGCATTGTTTATTACAGTAGTTAGTGCGGGATTTACGTCTTCAGTTACACTATTTCCATTCGGTTGAGTGTATCCCCAGCTGTTATTAATTATATCTGCCCCGTTTGTAACTGCGTGTGACATAGCATCTGCAATATTCTGGTTAGTTGTACCTTGTCCATATTCATTAAAAACTCTTACAGGCATGATTTTAACATTCGGAGCCAAGCCAGCCACCCCTTTAGTGTTGTGGTTAGCCGCTATAATGCCTGCACTGGCCATACCATGCGCCTCATTACCGCCCGGCGCTCCTACAGTTACTCCAAAAGCATCGTATCCGTTAATCAATTGGCTTGCCGGAAGATCTTCATGGGCTTCTACCCCTTGATCCAAAACAGCTACTACTATACCATGATTCGCTAAACTGATTTCCCATGCCCTATCTGCGGAGATCATATTCATATAAAATTGATAGGGATAATAAGGGTCATTAGAATGAAGCACGGTTTCCATTTTAAAATCAGGTGCCGACCACTCTAGTTCTAAACGTTCAAAATAAATCCTCGCCAATTCAACTACTTCAAACCTGGAATTGTCCGGTACTCGAAGTGTAATCATAGTAGAAACCAAATCATTTCTGTCAATTAATTCCACTCCGAATTCATCATTTAATTGTTTGAGTTTTTGAAATTCGGACTCCTCCTTAAGTTTTACCACAAATATGTCGTAGACTATAGCTGGGCTTCCGTTAATTAGGTATACCGGATACACCTTTGCCCAGTTATTGTCAGTTTTTAGCTCAGAAAGTTCCTCACGTAACTCTTGCTTGGTAAAATTACCTAAACCTAACCTGATCTCATAAAAATTACTAATTCCGGTGATTGTTTTCGCTCGGGCATTGGCAAATGCCCGACTTATATATTCTTCTGTTTGCCCTGTAGTAACAGGCGAAACCGGTTTAACCACAAACCGGTCTTCCATTATTTCCATGTACACTTTTTTTCCGTTGGTTGAATAGAAATATTCTTGCTGTCCATAGGACATATACGGAAACAGCAAGGCGAATACTAACAACACATGCTTTTTTATTAACTGTTGTATTTTCATACCGTTCCACCTTTTGTTTGAGTTATCGTAAAGAAACTGGCTTAGGGGCCAGGTACATCCCTTGAATACTTTGCGTTGCTACATTGTTTTCAATATATTCGTGTTCGATGACGATAGATCGTGTTTTCAGATCAACAACAATGAACTTTGACAGCCAATTATTGACCACCACATATCTCTCTTTTGGGGTCAGATAGATAAGATCGGTTACACTCTCCAACTCTATAGCATTCTTCATCTGATCGTTTTCCGGATCATAAACAAAAAGTTTACCTTGTGAATATGGCTCCCTCAGATATCCCCCTGGATCAGTAATATATACCTCTTTGTTATCTTTGCGTGCAACGGCAGTCCCCAATCGCCAGACAGGAATGGTTCCGACGGTTTTCTCATGGTTTAAATCTAAAACCGGGCCACCTGGAATAAACAGGGAATCCCCTCCTCCTGATAACGAAAAACTAGCAAGAGGTGGAAAGGGAAGTTCAGAAAAAAGATAGTTAATATCCGATGTACTATAATCAAATCGGTATAATTCTTTATCACCATTTAGTGTATAAATCAAAGGCTTAAATGGATGAATATTAATCCTTCTATCATCATACCAGGCTCCCCAATCAACTTGAATGCTATCGATCTCAGTAATCTCTCCGGTGGAGGGGGTAATTTCCCCAAACATTCTGTCCGAAATGGCATTACCTGTAGAAGGATCCGTTTCTTTTGTGATAAAAAGGATGCCGCCATTTCGGTTTTCCAACAAATGTGCCGCTTGTTCATATATAATTTCATGCTCCCATGTAGATGTATTTAACTTGTATATTTCACCTGGACGAGAGTCTCCTGATCCTGAAGCCCGCCGATACGTACTTATATAAATAAGAGTGCCATCTTCGTTTGATGCCACAGATTGTATCCCTTGAAAAACGTCTATGTTACGGTAAATTTCTCCTGTTAATAAATCAATGACTGCAAATGAACTTCCATCTGGCTCATAGGCATATAAAATGAAATCATTTAGGTTTTCCTGATACCAAATAATTGAGTTAGATTCGTCCTCAAACAAATCACAACCCTGAGATAAGAAAAAAATTCCAAAAAGTAGGGCAATAAGAAATGTACGCCGATTAGACATCTTGACTCCTTGTTTTATTATTTACCTATTGATTATGAATAATTTGTGAATAACTAAAAGTATTGAGAAGAAATTTTGTATCACCATGTAAGTAATCGAAGAAATCACTAATCTTAAAGTATATATTTGTAACATTACGATGACAGCAAATGCATTTCTACAATCTTTAAGGATTCTACAACTAACGCTAGTTGCAGGATATACTTTTGTTCTTATTATCTCAGTAGTATTGTTCCTTATTGATGTTGTGCCTCTATTACCGGAATTGCAAAGCAATATGCTTATAGATATCGGAGTATTAGCGCTTGCATTTTCAGGAGTGTTTTCTTCCTTTTATTTATTTCAAATACTATTGCTTAGGCTAGATGAATCACATTCTCTTACAAGAAAATTATCAGCATATAAAACTGCATATTTTCTACGACTAGCTCTCATAGAAGGGTTTGGCATAATAGCTGTAGTCTTGTTCATGATATCATTAAGCACTACCGCATTAACTGTTTCAATCATCATTGCGATAGTATTAGGGTTACTAAAACCATCAAAAAAGGAAATGATAAAGCCCCTTCGATTAAATTCGGGTGAACAAGTACAACTTATGTCTGAACAGTCTGTAATTAACGACCTTGAGCAAGAAGTATTTAGAAACAGATTGAATTAATCTGCCGTTACTTCTACGAGTTGATCCAGACCTACTTTGTACAAATGCCCATTCTCTTCAGCTATTATCAAATTCTGTTCACTAAAACCGAGAGATTCAATTTGTTCAACTCCATCAAGAAAGGCTGTTAGATAACTCGAATTAAAGAATCCTTCTGGATTAAATTCGAATACCATTAGTTGTTCATAGGTTAGAATTGCAACCTGCTTTCCATCCGGCGAAATATCAGCGGCTGTAACATACTGTCGTGTTTCCATGCTATCAACTAAAACCAGAATGTTTTGTTCGCCTTCTACCGGTTGGTCCAATTTGAATAACAGTGTTTTTCTTGGCTGCTTTGTAAGGATGAATATAGTCCCATCAACCTGAAAAACAGCTTCGGCGTTATAACTCGAACGCATCAACCTTCCAAACCAATCGTCTCTTTCAGGATAGCTTACCGCATATTCGCGAAGTACTTCAACCTCATCATCTTTTGGATTTGGTTCTTCGAGAATAAATATTTTTAAATCATCACGGCATTCGCAATTATTCCCAATATCAGCAAGAATTATTGTCCCGTTTTCTCCGAGTGCGATATCTTCCCAATCCAGATTTTTTGCACCTTTAACCTTTGCACCACGATAATCTTTATCATTAGAAATGATATCTCCATCTTCATTGATTGCATAAATTCGGTCTGGGGTACCTGAATCCCCATGAACCCAAAATGTATTTTCATATGCTCTACTTTTCACTATACCGGAAACTTCATTCCTGGCCGGTTCATCTATTCTTTTATATGCTTCCAATTCTAGTATTGGGATTTCCTGTGCAGCAGCTTGACTTAAGGCCAAAAATATCAGTAGACTTGGAAGTGTTTTAAGGGACATATAAAAATTATTTAAATACGTGAGCATGAACATACAACACGAACAAACAGATACCAAGGGAGCTTTCTTTATTGAAGAAGATGGGGTTAGAGTCGCTGAAATGACCTACACAAAAAATGGTGATTATCGAATTATTATTGATCATACAGAAGTATCAGAATCTCAAAAAGGTAAAGGTCTGGGTAAAAAGTTAGTTTACCATTCAGCAGAGTTTGCAAGAGAGACGGGACTTAAAATTCTTCCACTGTGTCCATTTGCACGCCGTGTATTTCAGCGAAATAAAGATCTACATGACGTTACCTAGCCAAACACATCCTTCATCTTACTAAAGAAGCTTTTTTCTTCTTTGGTTTGATTACTGGCACTGAAGTTTTTAGAATCTCTTAGTGACTCTATTGATTTCTTTTCCGCTTCGGTAAGGTCTTTAGGCATGTACACATTTACACGAACAAATTGATCTCCTTCTCCACTATTGTTTAGCCCAATAATTCCTTTACCGCGCATTCTCAATAGTTTGCCCGGCTGAGTTCCTGCGTCAATTTTTAGTTTAGCTTTCCCTTTAAGCGTTGGCACTTCTTGTTCACTTCCTAAAATTGCATCTGGAATACTAAGACCTAAATCATAGTAAATATTATTGCCATCGCGAATGAAGTGTTCATGTTCTTTCTCTTCAATTAAAACTATTAAATCACCAGCTTGACCACCACGTCGTCCGGCATTACCCTGCCCTCTTAAGGTGATATAATTACCATTAGAAACTCCAGATGGTATACTCACTTTGATGGTCTCTTCCCCTTTTTCACGACCTTCTCCATTACAGGTCTTACACTTGTTCTTGATAATGCGGCCTTCGCCCTGACAGGTTGGGCATGGCTGAACGTTAACCATTTGTCCCAGCATCGTTCTGGTAACCTGTCTTACCTCTCCCATTCCGTTACACGTACCACATGTTTCGAAATCAGAATTTGAGGCAGCACCAGTACCATCACAAGTATTACAAGTAATCTGCTTTTTTACTTTTAGTGTTTTTTCAGTTCCGAAAGCAATTTCTTCAAGTGTGAGAGGCATTCTGATTTTCATATCAGAACCAGGGGTTCCCGGTTGGCGGCGTCCACCGCGAGATCTTGATCGACCACCACCGAAAATATCTTCACCAAAAAATCCACCACCAAAAATGTCACCGAATCGGCTAAAAATATCCTCGACGTCGAATTCTACACCGCCACCAAATCCACCTTGGCCATTTACACCTGCGTGACCAAATTGATCATATCTGGCTTTCTTTTGGGGATCGCGAAGAACTTCATATGCTTCAGCAGCTTCCTTAAATTTTTCTTCTGCATTAGCATCTCCCTTGTTTCTATCGGGGTGGTATTTCATAGCCAATTTGCGATAAGCCTTTTTCATTTCAGCTTCGCCGGCATCTTTACCTACGCCCAGAATTTCATAATAATCTCGCTTACTCATAATTGACCTTATTCGCTTACGATCACTTTAGCGTGTTTAATAACTTTGTTCCCAATTTTAAAGCCATTTTCTAAAACCTGAAGTACTGTATCACTTTCTGTCTTTTCATTAGGTGATGGCTGTTTTAGCATAGCGTCGTGTAGGTTTACGTCAAATGGGATTCCTATTTCATTGATAACTTCAACCCCATATTTACTAAACACCTCTTCGAACTTATCCGCAACGAGTTTCACACCAGATTTAAAATTTGCATCCACTTCATATTCTTCGGTTGCAGTAAGTACACGAAACAGATCTTCTGAGATTGGTAAAAATTCTTGTAATGCAGCAACCTTCGCGTCTTCATATAGTGCTGCTCTCTCTCTTTGTACTCTTTTTCTAACATTTTCTAATTCAGCTGCTTTTCTAAGTAGTGAATCTTTCGCAGCTGCTAGTTCCTCTTGCAAACGTATGATTTCTTGTTCCTGCTCGTCCATTTCCTGCTCAATGGCATCGTCTGTTTTTCCCAAAGTTTCCTCTGTTTCTACTGAAGACTGAGATTCAGTAGTATTAATTTCTTGTTCTAATTCTTCGTTTTTGATGTCGTCTGTACTCATTTCTAAGAATTACACCAGTGTTTTAGTAGTTTTGAATCCTGATAGCAAATATGATGCCATCACCCCTATTAAAAAGCAATGTGACAAACTTACGTTTTAACTAATGCATATAAAAAAAGCCTCCATGCATGGCATGAAGGCTTTAATAAATTTCAGTTAAACAGATTTACTGTTCACTCACACAATCACCAACACCGCATACAACTACAGAAGGTAGATTGTTTACATTAACGGCAGGTAACGTTGCTCCAAATTTCGCTTCAATTGCATTAATCCAATCATTTGCAAAGATAGCAGAACCTCTTGGATTTAAGTGAATCCCGTCGGTTGAGAAGATTCCATTGGGTGAGAAATCTGGAGCTAAATTAACACCTTCAATTGTAATCCCAGGTGCACCATCAGTGAAACCAAACACATCACAAAATGTACCACCTGTACAGCTTGTTGGGTCAATTGGATTTGCAAATGGTGTTGCTTGAATAAGCGCGATGCGATTCACTACAGCTGCATCAGTAACAATTGCAGCAATAATACCATTAAAGGTTTGTCTACTTGTCTCAATTGTTGCTTGTTCCTCTGGAGTTAGTACTAACTCATCACCGGCTGGTGTTTGAGTTCCTACGCCTGTTGGGAATGCGGCAGCCGCTCCTAGTAATGTTATATCAGTAGCTTCTGACTGGCGATAATTAGGCAATCCAAGAGCGGAAAGGTCTGTCAAAGACTCATCTTCCATTACAAATGCATTAGCACCTAAAGCAAAGTTAATTGTTCTTCGAGTAGCTTCTTCAGCAGTTATCAATGAACCTGCAACTGCAGCTTGTAATCCACCATTATAGGCAGCATATGCACTATTAAGTGCATCTACAGAAGCTTGGTCTGTAACAGGTATAGCATTAAATGGTACAGCTTGGAAATATGGCAGCCCTAAGAAAAATGGGATATCCATAACAGCGCCATCGGCAGATGTTGAAGACATCAATGTATTAATAACAGCTCCATACGCTGCCTGGAAAGTTGCTGCATCCGTTAAAATACCATCATTCGCACCACCAGAAACTGCGTACCCAAGTACATCGTTACCGCCAATAAAAAGCGTAAAGAATGTAGGTTGAGTTGCAACCACATCACCTAAAATAGTTGATGTTCCTGGTGCACTTGCAAATCGCTGATAAAATGGATTGAAAGCAGGGTTAGCAGGGTCTGCTGGTCCGCCAGTTAACGGTGTAACTAATTGACCAACTTGAATACCGGGAACACCAAAATTGTGAATCTGAGGACCTGAATAAGCTCCAATCGGATCTCCACCTATTGTTGGGGAAGGACCTGGAATACTAGTATCTAACTTAAAACGCCCAAGCGGATTAGGTGTATCAGCGGCTTGACCAACACTCGTATTAAATCCTTTTTCGGAATTTATATCTGGTTGTTGGAAAGTAATCCCGCCATCTATCGTTGCACCAAAAGAAGATGCAATCATTGCCGGGAAAGAATTTTGCTGAGCAAGATTGTATAAGGCCCCATCCGCATAACCAGCAGTAAATGAAGCCCCAATGGATACGAAATTGCTGAAGTCGGCACTACCCGAGGTATAATCAGGTACAGTTGGAAGCGGATTATCTTCTAATCTATCGTTTATTAGCGAGTCTCCCTGGCCTTCACAGGCATTCAATAGAACTGCAAGACCAAGTACAAAGAATATAGATTTATATGAATTTTTCATTTCTGTAAAGTCTTATTAGTTCAGGAATTGATCGAAAGTTAGCGAGAAGTAATAAATCGCACCTAAATTTGGATTTGCTAACGAAGTAGTATAACGCTCGTTTAGGATGTTACTTCCGCCGATTTTTAGAATGGTATTGTATGCATCAAGTTTATAGCTAATCTGAGCATCCATAGTACCGAACGCATCAATTATACCGCTACCAATAGAAGACTCCCATAGGTACGCATCCTGCCAACGGTATGTAACATTAAATCCAACATTATCAGTAAGCTTTCTGTTTGAAAACTTAACATTGTATCTCCACTCCGGAGTGTTGTAACTGGCATTGAAACCTTGATCTATCAAATCATCCTGATCTAGTAGTTTGTTATATGAAATATTACCTCCTACTACAAATCCGCCTGTAAGAGAATAGTCGGCGGTTACAGCCCAACCATGTGATCGTACATTACCATCAGCATTGATATCAAATCCATATGACTGAGTAGCAAAAGATTGGTTTGGATTATTAGGGTCTGTCTGAGTTACCACTGATGTTGCCCAGGCATCTGTGCCTACTGCTGTTGCACCTGTGTACGTTGAACCATCAGGCATAACTGTTAAACCACCAGGAATTCCTTGAGTGAAAGTAACTTCAGCGATAAAATCGGTATAGTCACTAAAATAATAATATGCATCGATAAACAGGTTATCTCCAATCAATGCCTTGTAGCCTATCTCCCACGTTTGAATTTTTTCCGGCTGGAAATCTTCAAAATTGAAAGGCTGAACCAAAGCCATTGCAGATGCTAAATCTGCACCACCTGCTAATGCAGCCCTTGCACTTGCTACACCTGTATATACTGTATTCGTTTCGAAATTATATCGATTAACAAGCGCAGGATTAGAACCAATTAAACGACGAGAGACTACATCAAGATCAATAAACTGATCCTGCGTGGTAGGAATTCTGAATCCTCGTTGGAAGGATGCTCGGAAGTTATGGTTATCAGCAACGGTTAAAATCGCTGATGCTCTTGGAGAAAGTTGACCATCGAAGTACTCGTTTTTGTCGTATCTAAACGAAGCACTTAAATCGAGATTTCCATCCATAACCTGCTTACCGAATTGAGCAAAAGCTCCCCATTCATCAATATCAAACTCATCGCCGTTATCTTGAAGGGCAAATAGCGTGCCTTGAGATTCGAGCGCATAACGTCTAACGTTCACACCAGCTACAACCTGAACAACCTCGGGATCAATTACACTTCCAAAGTTGTAGAAACCTTCCGCATGATAAAGATCTGATTTATCAAGGAATTGTGCTCCACCTTGCGAAATAGGTGTATTTCGCAGCGTTTTGGCCAGATCCTGAAACTCCTGACTATCAGGTGAAAGTTGAACTGCATCAGCCGCTTGACGTGCTGCAGCATGAGATTGTTCAACAGTTAGACCCTGAGTTCGTGCACCAGCAAATGTTGAGAAATATGGGGTTAAATAGGTTTGCTGATTGATTAGTGAAGCAAGTGTATTCGCTGCATAAGAATCACCTGCATCTTCTTGTGTTGTGTACGCACGTAGATAAAAATCAGGGTTTCTTAGTTCAATTTTTCCAGTCCAAATCGAGAAATCATCTAGCACAAAACGGTCATTTGCAGTATACACTGTACTACCGTACCCAATATTATATTGACCTACTAACTCAAAGTTATCATTTAAACGATAATGCAATGCAGCACCTAATTTGATAGACTCAGTTGTATTATCAACGAATGAAGATTCTGCATATCCAGTTGTAGTGAAAGCCCCATCAATTCCATCGGGGAAAAGAGCTCTAGTTGCGATTACCTGATCTGCGAGTGCGATATCAGCAGGAGTAGCGCCAGGTGCACTTCCACCGGCAATAACAATATCAGCAACGGCTCCCACAGTTATTCCAAAATCACCATAAACATTTGCTCCATCATATAATCGAGGCACTAAAGCTGACTCTCGAGAAGAACCACCTCGTTCAATTAATCCTGATTGATCTCGGAAATCTTCGCCCACGAAATCATTTGCTCTCAGATATGAGGCATTTACTTTGAATGCGAATTTGTCGTTGAACGACTTGGCATATCGCGCACTATAGCTCTGATACAAAGATGGATCTTCCACTGCACTATCAATATGGTTTACGCCCGTTTTAACACTGAAAGACACACCTTGATAATCAAAAGCACTCTTGCTGTTCATCAAAAGAATACCATTGATTGCGTTTGGACCGTATAATGCAGATGCTGCACCAGGGATCAACTCAACACTTTCTAAATCTAATTCAGAGATTCCAACAATATTACCTACTGCGAAGTTTAATCCCGGAGCCTGATTATCGATACCATCGATTAGTTGTACAAAACGAGTATTACCGTTCGCAGCAAATCCGCGAGTGTTGATTGATTTGAATGTTAAACTCTGGGTACTAAAATCAACACCTTTTAGATTTCCGATAGCATCATAGAAACTTGTTGTTGCAGCAGCCTGGATGTCCAATACATCAATTTTTTCTATCGAAACTGGAGATTGAAGAATACTTTCTTCTACTCTGGATGCAGAGACTACAACATCATCCCCAAATATTGTTTGCTCTTGCAATATAACATCGATGTCTTCATTATTTTGGGTGATATCAATTTCTACGGATTGAAAGCCTACTATTGAAAATATCAATGTTAAAGGCGGGTCCTGCGACACTGAAAGTGAGAAATTTCCATTCACATCAGTAGATGTACCAACAATGCGATCTTTTACTCTGATGTTAACACCGGCTAATGGTTCACCATCGGCATCAACTACTCGACCTGTAATTTCTGTGTCTGCATTGAGTATAGTATTAGCATAAGTTGCCTGACCAAACCCGATACATAAACCTAGACACAGAAAGACTATACGCCGTATCTGTTTACTCATATCTGATCCTGATTAAGTTTTTGTTAAGATGATTTGTGTATTTACTCCAACTTGGTAGATGATTTCACCCCTACCGAGAATTTAGCATAGATAAATAACGCTTGTTTTTGGGTTTATGCAAGCGCTTCCAACTCGTAAATCGCGCAAAATTACTAAAAAAGCGACTTATTATGACCTTTAATTTTCTTAAAAAATGCTTTTCTTCGTTTTTCTAAAATAAAATCCACCGCATTGCAGACCTATTTAAGACTATTTTCATCTCTATTTTTAATAATTTTTATTGGGTGTTCCTCGCCAAAAACACCAATTGAGGCCCAAGAATTTCGTTATTTAGCACTAGGTGATTCATACACAATAGGCGAATCAGTTCCTGAAAATGAACGCTGGCCTATTCAACTTTCCGATTCTTTGAATGCACATGGTTACAGCATCATAACTACCGATATCATAGCAACAACTGGGTGGACAACTGCCGAACTTATGTCTGGAATATCAGCTGAAAACCCTGATTCCAATTACCAGCTTGTATCTCTTTTGATTGGAGTAAATAATCAGTTTAGGGGCTATGATTTTGAAATCTACGAAAAGGAATTGGTTGATTTAGTAAATCGAGCAATCGCGTTAGCAGGAGGAACAGCGGATAGAGTTTTCATGGTTTCTATTCCTAATTATGGCGTAACGCCATTTGGGCAATCTCGTGGCGAAGAGAGAATTAGACAAGAACTTTTGGCATATGACGCATATGCTCATCAAATCGCAGAACAATTTGGAATTCCATTTTTCAACATCACTCCAATATCAGAAAAAGCGAAAGATGACGATTCATATATAGCGAATGATAGACTACATCCTTCCGGAAAAATGTATACTGAGTGGGTTGAACTAATGCTAGAGGATGTGAAAATTTTACTGGACGGGCAATAGACTACTAATTACTTAAGTTTTAAAAACTGAACATCAATAAATGGTATTTGTCATGAGAAAAGGGATTTATCTATTCGTATTAATGATTGGAATAGGCTGTAGTGCAACAGCACAGACATTAGATGGAGAAAATGGCACCATCAATATTTCGATGAGTGCCACCGAATATCTACCCGCTGATCGAATTGTATTTAACATAAATCTGAATGCGGAAGAAAGAAATCCAAGACTAGCTTTTAACAAACACAAAGAGCAAGAAACTTTGTTGGCTGGGTTACTTCAAAAATTTGAGATCGAAGAGGATAATATCCAATTTCAACCAATCCGCATTGATAAAATGTATCGAAATAATCAACGAGATCATTCTTCGCGAACAAACCAACAGGTTAGTGTTACTTTCGATGATTTTGACATCTACGAAGAAATTCAGTTGACGCTTATCGAGAATAATTTTGATTCATTCAGTGGGTCATTTTCAAGTTCACAAATTGAAGAAGGTAAAGAAGCTGCTTTACTTTCTGCGATTCATGCAGCGCGAGCTCGAGCAACGTTAATTGCTGAGGCAACTGGAGTTGAATTAGGCAATACATATTCAATCACCTATTCGGAACACATGGTACAGCCATATCAAGCGAGCAGAATGGATGCCATGATGGTTATGTCTGAAAGTGCTCCATCAATGATGGATTTTGAACAGGTTGTAAGTGTATCAGCTAATATTTCGATTCAATTTAAGATCGAAAACTAATCAGGTTGAACTGAGTTAACAGCTTCAAAATACTCTCTGGTTTTTTGCAGATTATCATCACCGTTAATTTCTAAATACCAGAATTGCTCAATATTACCTATTGAATTTTGCATACGCATCTGCATGGTACCTTGTGATTTATGCTCAGCAATTACCCAATGAGCTATTAATGTATAATTGAGTCGATCATTAACACCAAAAGTTTGGTTTCGGTCAAATTCAAAGGTTACACCTTCCATCGCCTTTGTATTCGGATGCCCAGCTAATTCTGTGAATTCAACACCCGGATCATCAGGTCCACGACGAATAAATGCCGGAAGTGCAATAGGGCGATTTGATTCGGGTAATCTTTCCATCGCCTGTAACGCAATTACTGTAGAAGCTTTGTGGTGTCCATGAAATTGATCAAAAGGAAGTAGAAGAAATAAGAAATCATAGTCTTCTTCGATCATAATTTCTTCCAAACGATCAATAATTGGTTCTGTGTTCCACTTTTCGAGGGTTTCTTCTACATCTAACGTGAAATAGAAATCTTGTTGATCGAAAAAGAAATAATTACGAATACCGACAATATCCCCACCTGCAATTAACTCTTTCTTTCGAATTGAAGGCAAAAATTCACGACCAATTTCTTCTTTATCTAATTCTAGTCCGTAATAATAATTACCCATGGTAGAATATGTATACCCACCCTCTCCATTGGTTAGTAATGCTAAATCAACTGTTCCACTCAATAATTGTGTCGTTTTCCAAACCGTTGCAGACACTAAGGCATCATCATCTGGATGGGCTGTTACGAGGAGAATTTTTGGTTTGTAATTCAATTCTGATTGTGCCATTGCTGGTACAGCAATCACAGCAAAAACCATAAAAAGTGCTTTTTTCATTTCTGCGAACTTATTTGATAATAGGATATAGGGTTTCCCAAACAGTCTCTGCAACAACTCTATGCCCCGCTGCATTTGGGTGAATTTGATCAGGCTGCATAAATTGTTCATATCCCCCTACTTTGTCTAAAATTAATGGAATTAAAGGCAGGTTGTTTTCTTCAGCCAGTGATGGGTATAAATTTACAAATTCGTTGGTGTACTCTATTCCAAGATTCGGAGGAACCTGCATTCCAGCAATTATAACCTGGATTTCAGGATTTTTCGCTTGAGAAATGTTAATGATTTCTTGAAGATTTTCTTTCGTGTTAGTCAAATCAATACCTCGGAGCCCATCATTACCGCCAAGCTCTAGAATCATAATATCTACCTTGCGCTGAAGCACCCAGGAAATACGGCGAAGTCCGCCGGCAGAAGTTTCACCGCTTAATCCTCCGTTTATTACATTGTATGCTAATCCTACAGAATCGATTTTTTCTTGAAGGATTGCCGGAAATGCCTGTTCAGGATCAACCCCAAGTCCAGCAGCGATACTATCACCAAAAACTAAAATTGTCTTTTTGTCTTGTGCACTTAGATTAATCGACCAAATTACGCTTACAAAAAGCAAGCTGAGCATAAATTTCTTCAACATCTGGATAGTTTCTTTTATCTGTATAACATATTGGCAGGGATAACGTATTTGGTCGCCAATTTGTTCGGAATGAATTTAACCCTTTGTTGGGTTTGAAATGTAATCGAAAATTAAATAGCATAGTGTCTAACATTTTACAGGTAAAAGAATTAACGCGAGAGTTTAAAAGTGGAACACGGCAACTAACTGTTGTTAACCACATTAATTTTGAAATAAAGGAAGGATCAGTGAGCGCTATTGTAGGCCCATCAGGAAGTGGGAAAACCACCCTACTTGGATTATGCGCCGGCCTTGATCAGCCAACATCAGGAGAGGTGATTCTACAAGGAATTTCCTTAGGTGATTTAAGTGAAGATGAACGGGCAAAAGTACGAAATGAACATGTTGGATTTGTTTTTCAAACATTTCAATTGGTTCCAACACTTACGGCAATCGAAAATGTAATGGTTCCACTGGAACTTCGCGGAGAATCAACAAAAGATGTTAGAGCGCGTGCAAAAGAGCTTCTTACAGAAGTTGGTTTAGGTGATAGAACCCACCACTACCCAACTCAGTTATCAGGTGGTGAACAACAAAGAGTTGCTATTGCCCGTGCATTTATCAACCAACCGAAAATTCTATTCGCCGACGAACCAACGGGTAACTTAGATACTGAAACAGGGGAACATATCGAAGAGTTGATTTTTGATTTAAATAAGAGTCAGAAGACAACTTTAGTTTTGGTTACTCATGATCTTGATTTAGCTCAAAAATGTGATCGAATAATTCGAATTAAAAATGGAAAAATAGATTCCGACACCATCGTTGAAAAAGCAGAGGTTGTTCAATAATGAGTTGGAGTTGGATTTTTAAAATGGCATGGCGCGACTCGCGCTCCAATCGCCGAAAACTCTTCTTATACATGGCTGCCATAATTGTTGGCGTGGCGGCACAAGTTGCAATTACATCATTCAGAGTGAATCTAAATGAGAGTATAAACGATCAGGCGAAAGAACTGTTAGGCGCAGATTTGGAAGTTGGGCGTAATGCGGAATTTCAGCCGGAATTGCAGGCATACCTTGATTCATTGAGTCCAGATCAGGCCAAAATGTTGGACTTCAGTTCAATGGCCTTCTTCCCAAAAAATGGAGCTACTCGTTTGTCTCAAATTATGGCTCTGGAGCCTCATTTTCCCTATTACGGGATAATTGAGACGATTCCACCCAATGCTGCATCTGAATACACTGCTCGAAATGGGGCATTAATTGATGATGCAATGCTTCTTCAGCTTGATTTACAAGTTGGCGATTCTGTTAAAATTGGATTCAACACCTATGAAATTGTTGGTGGAATAATTGACATTCCAGGCCAAAGTATGGCAAATACGTTCTTTGGTCCTCGAGTAATACTGCCATTTGAAGGAATTGAAGAATCTGGACTATTAGAGCGTGGGAGTCGACTACAATACACAACTTTTGTGAAATACCTACCTGGGACTGATTCTGAGTTGGTTGTTGAAGAATTAAGTAATTTAGCTGATACTCTTAGTTTTGGATTTGATGACGTAGCTGAGCGGCAAGAAGAAGTTGGAGAAGCCATTGTATACTTATCTAATTTTCTAAATTTGATTGGCTTCATTGCATTACTCTTAGGAGGCATTGGCGTTGCAAGTTCGATCTTTGTGTATGTGCGCCAAAAAATATCAACTGTCGCAGTTCTTAGATGTATGGGTGCGTCGTCGAATCAGGCTTTGGCCATTTATTTAATCCAGGCCACAGCAATGGGTTTTGTTGGATCGTTGCTCGGAGCTCTATCCGGGACTTTGATTCAACTTTATTTACCGGTGCTGGTTCAAGATTTTATTCCCGTTGATATAGACCTGTTCATATCCTGGACCTCGATTCTTATTGGTTTGATTACGGGAGTACTTATCTCCATCTTATTTGCACTGATCCCACTTTTGGCAGTAAGAAAAATATCTCCTCTCTTTACGCTTCGATCTGCTCAAGTGAATTTGATGAGACTATTAAAGCGATCAACTCGATTTTCTTTGTTCGTTTTGGTAACGGCAGGTGTAACAGGGTATGCATGGATCATGCTTCTTGATCTACAAGCCGCATTATTTTTTACTGGTGGCTTGATCTTATGCCTAGCGATTCTTGCAGGATTTGCAGTTTTAATTATGCGAGGAGCTCGAAAATTTATCCCATCCGGGTGGAAGTACGAATGGCGTCAGGGTCTTGCTAATTTGTATCGCCCAAATAATCAAACAAGCACATTACTACTGACATTTGGATTGGGTGTTACTTTGATAAGCTCGCTGTATCTAACTCAGGATTTACTCCTTGGCACTATTGATTTTGAGGGTGAAGATGATCTGCCAAATTTGGCTATGTTTGATATCCAATACGATCAAAATGAAGGTGTGAATCAAATTATAGCTGATAATGGTCTTGAGATTATCCAAAACGTACCTATTGTAACAATGCGACTTCAATCGTTGCAGGGTAGACTAGTTCAGGAAATTTTGGATGATACAAATCGAGTTGCAAAACGTTGGGCTTTGAACCGTGAATATCGATCAACCTATCGCGATACATTAGTAGATACAGAAACGCTATTTGAAGGTGAGTTCGTCGGATCTGTCGCATCTATTGAAAATCCAGTACCTGTTTCTGTAGAGATTGGTTTGATGGAAGATCTAGGAGCAGTAATCGGTGATACATTAGTATGGGATGTTCAGGGTATACCTATTTCGAGTTACATTGCAAGTACCAGAACGGTTAATTGGCAAACACCTCAACCGAATTTCTTTGTTGTATTTCCAAAAGGTGTTCTTGAACCAGCTCCACAATTCTTTGCAACCACATTGAATACACCAAGCAAAGAGGCCAGTATTAAATTACAGCGCGAAATTGTGATTGCTTATCCGAATGTATCTGCAATAGATGTGGGTCAAATTGTGGGTACTATTCGTGAATTTCTAGATAGAGTTACTTTCGTAATTCAATTTATTGGCCTATTCAGCATCATTACGGGTCTGATTGTACTAGCTGGATCAGCCGCTACAAGTCGGTTTCAACGAATCCAAGAATCGGTATTACTACGAACTTTGGGAGCAAAACAGAAACAAGTAGTGAAGATACAAATCATTGAATATGCATTTCTAGGGATCCTTGCAGCCTTTATAGGGCTATTTCTCTCTCTGGGTGCAAGTGCTTTAATAGGTAACCTCTATTTCAATATAGAATTTGTACCAAATCTTACAATTCTTGCAACTGAAGTTGTGCTATTAGTTGCATTAGTACTATTAATTGGTTTGATGAATACGCGCGGAATTCACTCAAAACCACCTCTTGAAATTCTTCGCCAGGAAGGAACATAAAAAAGAGGAGTCTTCTCTCACAAAGGCTCCTCTCAAAACTAACTACGGAGGATGGGTTTTATGATAACTTCTTGCTCAGAATCTGAATTTGAGCCCCACCAAAACATTTAATTGTGAAAT
Organism: Balneolaceae bacterium; assembly: GCA_965229525.1. Taxonomy (GTDB): domain Bacteria; phylum Bacteroidota; class Rhodothermia; order Balneolales; family Balneolaceae; genus HXMU1420-13. The sequence continues at coordinate 2,812,162 of OZ245886.1, read as the reverse complement.
ACTTTCTGAAATAGACTCGCTTCTCACCTGACCAGCCACGTCGTCGAAGTATTCATATACAATCGAACGATCATCCCATTGCGAATATTGCGTGGTAACATCAAGGTAGATATCTCGCGAAAGCGGAAGCCCTAATCCTGCCGATAACACACTACGATCGGCGCTAAAGCGATTACTTCGGCCAGGAAGTACGCTAAATCCACCTCTAATTTCATAGCCCGTTTCGGTGTTATATTTTACACCAGCTTTAACATTTATAACATTGTTATAGTCCCTATCAATTTCTTGTTTGATTAAGTCTTCTTCCTCTCTTAATACACTAATATCCTCAAAACTTAAGTCGGGATCGGAGGTTAATATCACTTCGGTATTTTTATAGTTGATGAATTCCACCGATCCGGACAAACTGAAGCCAGAAAGATCATCTATGGCTGCGCCTACATTCAATTGACCAGGTCGTCGAATTTCATAACTAAAATCACCATCAAAATCATCTTCACTTATTGAAGCATCATCAAACGTTGTTCGAATTGATGAATAATAATTCTCGGTAATAAAAAACTTATTAGGAATAGCATAACTCGCTCCAATATTCAAAAACGGAGTTACTTTATAAACTAATCCCGCCCTTACACTTGTTCCTAATACTTCCGATTCAATTTCATCCCTAAGTAAAACTGCATCAACGTCTGTGCCATTTAAGCCATTTTCATCTTGAAATAGAAAATCGCCATCGTATATATTATTTAAATCACGCTCTAAAAAATTTCGCGTGTAATTATGGGTACCTGATACCAAGGCTAACGAAACGCCAATAAACAAGTTCTTCTGAAATTCAGTAGCTCCAAATAGATTTAGTTCCCCAATACTACTCCTTTGAGAAATCTCTACATCCTGAAATATTCCCGGGAATGTACCCGGATCGAATCCAATCCTGAAGATGGATTCTAACTGAGTTTGTTCAACGTCTGCATAGTCAATTGCAAAAGTCTCAAAGGCAATAGCATTATATGTAGAGTTCAAGTCTTTGAAAACATCGGTTATGGTACTGGTTGTATTCTCCGCTGCAAGTAAGTTTTTACGGTTGATGGAATTATTTACTGTGTAACCCCCGCCAATTACCAAACTTCCCTGATTGGTGGGCGCTGAGTAGATTAAACCTAAATTGCTAAATCTACCCAGCTGCCCATCAATGGTGGATGAGATATTCTTAAATGAATTTGTGTTTTCGGCATGATTTGACAGATACCCCATTGTGAAGTAAGTATCATTGATGAGTGCCATACTTGCCGGATTATCAAGAAAGCTACCATAGCCATTATCAAGAGCTACAGATGGCAATATTCCAGCATTTGGGTCCCCATTCAAGTTGGATTGAACAATTTGCTGGGCAATGGATGAATAATTGATTTGATTTGCTCCGTCTTGAGCATAAAGTTGGGATGAAATTAATAGCATACCCAATACCGCTATGAGTAATCGCGATTTCATAATTTCTAAATAATTTATTTGTTAATTGCCGCCGCTTCTTGATCTGTTTCTTGAAGATGAAGATCGAGTTCCTGACGATCTTGAGCGATTTGAACCTGAACTACTTCGTACTGTAGATCTCCCACTCGAACGAGTATTGTTACCTCTTACTGAAGAAGATCTTTGTGATGAACCACTATTACTTGTCCTAACTGATCGGTTGTTATTATTTGATCGATTATTCGATCTAACACCAGTTGAAGAACGTGTAGTTGATCCGGAATTATTTCTTACACTTGATGAATTATTTGTTGATCGGGATCGGTTGGTGACACCGGTTGAACGTGTTCTGGATGTTCTGGTATTTGTTACCCCATTTGATTGAGTATCACTTGAACGGTTAGTTCTTACAGAATTGGTTCCTGTATCATTTGAAGTTCTTGTACGACCTGTATATCTAGAATCTGAGCCAGAATTAGTCCTTGTTCGGCCTGTACTAATTGCTGTATTACCTGTTCTTCCAGTATTTTTGGATTGAATGGTAGAAGACGCTCCTCGAGTTCTGGTTATGCCCGCATTTTGTGCTCCATTTCCTCTACTAACAAGTCCAGTACTTCTTGGACCATCATAATGTCGGCCGCTTCTTGATCTGTTAACTCGGTGATAATCGTTATAAACAACTATATAGTTTCGATATGGGCTGCCATAATACCCCCATCCACCATAAAAGAATGGATCATAATATGGGTCATAGAATCCCCATATCGGGTACCGAAAGCCACTCCAGTAATAATAACTTGAGTTATATCCATACCAAAAAGGATCGTTGTAATAATATGGATAATAGCTAAATGCCAGATGACCTCTCCACGCGTAATGGAAGCCAATTCTACTAAATGATCTGCGATGAAGTGATTTTAGACTATAAAAATGAGCGTCCCAGTAATGATAGCTAGCATCTTCATACCCTTCGTCATACCCATCTGAAAAACCGTCATCATATCCCTCCCAATAAATCTTATCGGCATAGTTATCCTCGTACCATTCAGCCGTTTCGTAGTCTTTATAAAAAATACCTGTTTCTGCTAATTCTTCTTCTGTTACTACATCTTCTTGATCTGCTGTTTTACTTGTAATTGCAGGTTTTGTGGATGATGGGCTATCGGCATCAGATTGAGTTTCACCTGACGTTGAAGAGGATGAACCCCAAGAATAATAATCTTTATGAATACCTCTGTTAGTAGGCGAGGAATATTCTAGATTTTGAAGCTGTGTGTAACAACCTGTGAGAAAGAGTGAAAGGGATGCTAAGGCAATTCCAAATAAGTTTTTCTGAACTTTCATAACAGGCTCCGATAGCTTTGGTTAGGATTCTGTTTTAAAATCATTAAACCAATCTAACATTTAAATCACATGATAATGTTAGGGCGAGCTAAATCTCCCCTCTCAATGACTTTGCTATAACCTCGGCCTTTGAGTTAACATGCAGTTTTTTATAAATATTGCGAATATGCGCCCTAACGGTGTCAATTGAAATATCCAAACGATCGGCAATCATTTTATAACTTAATCCATCAACCAATCCGTTAACAATATCCTGCTCCCTGGAAGTGAGCATTGAATCTTCTGATTTTTTTGGGGCTTGATCATTGAAATGAGTGATAACTTTGCGTGCAATTTGAGGCGACATTGGCGCACCACCCTTCATCAAGTTTTCAATCGACTCTTTGATTTCAGGTAGAGATGTATGTTTCAGTAAATACCCGGATGCCCCAGCTTTGAGCGAATCAAAAATCTTATGCGAGTCGTGATATACGGTTAGCATAATTATATCTATCTCCGGGTATTTAGATTTGATGATTTCCATTCCTTTAATACCAGACATTCCTGGTAATTGAATATCCATTAATAATACATCTGGGTGTTGATGTTCTTCCAGGAATTCCAACATCTCCTCTACGGTATCTGTGGCAACTGGGCAGTCCATGTCTTCCTGCATGTCTAAATAACGTTGTATTAAATCCCTGATTTTTTTGTTGTCTTCTACAATTCCAATTACTGCCATAATTCCTTCCTCTCAATTCATAGTTAGTTTACCGGTTAAGGTAATCTTAAATCCGTTTTCATTGTTAATATCTACCTGGCCGCCCATTCTTTGCGCTCGCATTTCCATGTTACGCAGTCCATGACCTGTTTTCTTTCCGGTCTTGCCTGATTTACCATTATCATGAATTGTAAATTTAAATTCACTGTTATTTGAATACATGGTAATATCTACTTTATTCCCATTCGAATATTTGGCGATGTTATTAACAGCCTCTTTAAAAATGAGATATAAGTTTTCTTTTACAGGTACCGGAATATGATTTTCCATTTTGAGTTGTTCAAAATCGTAAACCACATCAAAATTAAGGGGTTCAAGTACATTTAAAATATAATCTTGCATTCTGTCAGTAAGGTCTCCAAGTGTATCATTTCGAGCATCAATCGACCACACAATATCGTCAAGTGCTGTAACAATTTTTCTACACTGCTGGCCAATTTGCATTAGGCTTTGCTTGAATTCGGAATTCATGCTACTTGCTTGCAAGAAATCTGACTGTAGTGCAACCTCGGTTAAACTTGCCCCAACATCATCATGTAAATCACTAGCAATTCGAACTCTCATACGTTCAATGTCTATCATTTTTAAAGCCTGATAATTGCGATATATCAAAAAGATGATTCCTGAAATTGCTATTACTATTAAACTTATAAACCACCAGGTTAACCAGTAAGGTGGATGTAATACAAACTCTACACTTGCGGTGTTATAGCTCCAAATTCCGCTTGAATTTCTTGCCTGAACTTCAAATGTATAATTACCTGGTGGCAGTGATGGATACTTTGCAACTCGATCGCTTGTAAATTGCCAGGTAGGGTCTATGCCACGAATTCTATATCTATAATCGATTAAATCCGGAGCAGTAAAATTGATTGCGGCAAAATCAATTTCGATGAAATCACGGTCATGTTTTAAGTTGATTTGATCAAAATCATATGCCCGGCCTGAAGCTGTAAATGCCGTTAACTTAACCCGTGGTTCTACCTGATTACCTCTGTATTCATTTGGTCTAAATCGCGAAACTCCATCAACAGTACCAAACCATAAATCACCATTTCGATCTTCATACACTGCACCAAGATTGGCTTCATCTGCAATTAACCCTTGTTCTTGTTGCAGAATTTGAATAGCCTGATCTTTATTATCAGGATTGGAACTATAAAATTTTTCGACATCAAGTCTGGCAATACCAGCATTGGTACCAATCCAATAAATTCCCTGGGAATCCTGCTCAATGAAATAACACACCCTTCCTGGTAATCCATCTTCGAATGTAATATCAACGAATTGTACGCCATCATACCATGCAATTCCCCCAAATGTTGAAATCCAGACTGTACCGGTATTATCCAAAATAATATCCATCACGCCATTATTTGGTACTCCTTCGTTCAAGCCAAATACTTCCATCTGGCCGTCGTTCATTTTAACTACACCACCATAAGTCGCTATCCAAATAGCCCCGTCATCCGTTTCTACTGTAGAAATTACCGTGTTATTAGGTAGTCCGTTCTCTGTTGTAAATTGTTGATATGACTTGTCTCGAAGTCGAATTAACCCCTCGTCGTAGGTACTCACCCAGAAATCACCATTCGATGCTTCCATAATTCCACGAACCTTTCTAAAGGGAAACTCTTCGTCACTTAGATTTATTAATCTCCCATTCTCGAAATACGACAAACCGTCTCGCATCCCAACCCAAATTCTTTGTTTAGAATCGGTGAATAGGGTATAAACTCTATTATCTGGTAAGCCTTGTTGTGAATAGAAATAAGTGAAATTATCCCCATTATATGCAACAAGCCCTCCCCCATAGGTTCCAATCCAAAAATTACCTTCAAAATCTTCGGTTATGGTAGTGACCAGATTGTTTGGCAAACCTGAATCGGTATCAAAATTTTCAAAGTACGCGCCTAAAAACAGGCTAGCCCCACCGCCGAACGTTCCAAACCAAATATTTCCTTCTCTATCTGTAATTGCTGAATAAATGATATCAGATGATAAACCTTCATCGGTCGTATAGTTCACAAATTCTCCGTCTCTGAATCTGCTGATTCCACCTTCGGTTGCCAGCCATAGATCCCCATTTTCCTGCCAGGTTAAATCTCGAACGCGAGGATCAAGTAACCCATCGTCATCCGAATAGTTTTCGAATGTTAGCCCATCGAATTTTGAGACACCATTCCTGCTTGCAATCCAAAGAGTATTTCCGTCTGCCGGGTCTGGTTCTAAATCTCGAATTCTATTTTCGGGCAAGCCGTCTTCGACATAATAGGATGTAAAGTTGCCTTCATAGAGTTTTGTTAGTCCATCGCGAGTTGCAAACCATAATGCCCCATCGGCAGTTTGAGTAATATCTCTAACCTGATTCCCACTTAAGCCATTGTTAGTGCTGTACACATCAATCTGCCCGTTATTATAGTAGTGCCAAACCCCGTTAGATTCTGTCCCAAACCATAATCCACCAAATGTATCTTCAAAAATATTGATTACACTTTGAGAGTTCAGGCTCTTTAGGTTTGGATCTGAATACACACTGTCCCCAACAATATATTGAGCCCCTTCAATGGTTCCGACCCAGATTCGACCATCACTTGCCTCAAAAACTGTATTAGTTTGTGAGTTTATCAGCCCGTGATCCTCAAAAAACTGTTCGAATTCGAGTCCATCAAATTTGTTGAGTCCAAATCCTGTGGCAAGCCAGATATACCCTTCTTGATCCTGAATGATATCATAAACCACCGATTCACTAAGCCCATCTTCTATTGAATAGGTTCTAAAGGGATACGTTTGTGCAATCAGGTTACTTGAGACTGCACTAATCATTAAAAAAAGAAGTAGAATTCGACACATAGCGAGAAAGTAACGCAAAAAGCATCAGAATAGTAGATCAAGTTTTAATCGATCTTTCTTTACTCTATTTTCGTGATAATGAAGGAAAAAGTAGAACAAGAAAACACATCTGGCTTACAGGTTAAAGTAAGCAGGCACGGCTCTCCGCGAATCGCTCAATTACTTCAAAAGACGGTTTTTGGAACAGAAGGCAAATTAAGATATCAACAAAAAGAAATAGTCGAGCGAATAAAGTCGCAAGCCAATGTACAATTCATTGAAATTTTGAAATCTACAAGGGTTTTGGGAACAGTGGGTATGGCTAATCGCCTTGTTTCGAATGGCGATGATTCTATACATTCGCTCTATGTAAGGTATCTCTCCATTGCCCAGCCCTTCAAATCACGAAAGCAAACCAGTGCTCAAAAAAACCGACGCATTAGAGAGAGAAAAGGAAGCCTACGGAACCTGATCGCTAATGAAATAACCAGCCATTTTGAAGAACCTTTTATAGAGAACGAGCGAACCGGTGCGTTTTATGCATATGTAGAATCAGCAAATATAAATTCGAGGAATCTATGTATTTCGATGGGATTCCATCCTACGCGGAAGATTGAGACGTTACTATTTAGCAGGTTCAATCCTGGCCAAAAACGAAGCATTCATAATATTGCAGATGATGAGCAAGACAATGTAAGAGAACAACTTAAAGCATTCTATCGCGACTACTCTTTCTACTTTGAAGATCGGATATTTCAAACTGGCTTTTATTTAGTTAAAAAAGAAAAAGGAAAAATTATTGGTGGCATACGGGCTGTCCCTGTAAACTGGCACTTAGTTGATTATCCCGGTTTTGAAGGTTGGTTGATGCAGGATGTCCTTCCTCATTTGCCATTTACAAACCGACTTTTTCAGCCGGATATACTAAAGTTTATCGCATTTGATTATGCCTGGCATTTGCCAGATCGTGAACATGTAATTCCTCAATTAATGTCTCATTGCTGTTCGTTGTTTGGAATTAATTTGGGGATGATTTGGGGCGATATGAAATCAGGTTTAATCAAAAATCTAAAGTCTGGAAATGATTTGGGGTTTGTTCACTCAATAATTGGATCTGTAAAAGCAGATTTGATGGTGAGACCTATCAACTTTACTAAAGATGGGGAGAATGGAGACGAAGAAATCGATGAGGAACTTGAGTTTCCACTTAAAGAAGATGAATCGTTCGAGATTGAATCTAATGAACGTGATAAATCTGATGAAACGGAGAACATAGAAAAATCCACTGAATCGATTGAAGAGGAAAATGAATCAGAGCTCACTGAATCTGAAGTGGTCAGAAGTGATGATAAGATTGAACCTCAGTCTGGTGATGAAACTAGTGGCGAAAAAAAAGATGACTTAAAGGGTCTGCGTGAAATTTTGAAACGCCCCATTTTTGTTTCTGCGTTAGATATGACTTAAGCCAAAAATAAATGTGATAAGAAATGAGTACTAAACTTGGTAGAAAAGACTTTCTTAAGAAAACCGGAGCTGCACTATCAATGGCTGCTACCATTGGTTTTCCAAATATTATTCTGCCGTCGAAAAAAGAGAAACTAGGAGTTGCACTAGTAGGCCTTGGAAGGTATAGTAATGGTTTACTTGCGCCAGGTTTACAATTAACTAACCACTGCGAGTTAAAAGGAATTGTTACCGGAACACCATCGAAAATTCCAGTTTGGAAAGAGAAGTATAATATCCCCGATGCAAATGTATATAACTATGAAAACATGCATCAGATTGCAGATAACGATGAAATTGATATCGTTTATATCGTTCTACCAAGTGGACTTCATGCGGAATATTCGATCATTGCTGCTAATGCCGGAAAGCATGTTTGGTGTGAAAAGCCGATGGCTTTAACAGTTGCAGAATGCCAGGGTATTATTAATTCTGCCAATAAAAATAATGTACAATTAACGATTGGCTATAGAATGCAGCATGAACCAAATACACAACAAATAATGGATTATGCTAAAACCAAAAAATATGGCTCCATCAAAGAAGTAAAAACTGGAGCAGGATACCGAGGAAGGCATGCAAGAGATAATTGGAGAGCAATAGCTTCATTAGGTGGTGGTGCAATGTACGATATGGGGGTGTATCCATTAAATGCCGCACGTTATGCGGTGCAGGAAGAGCCAATTGCTGTCTCAGGTAAGCAATATTCCGAACGAAAAGAAATGTATTCTGAAGTGGATGAATTCACAGAATTCACACTGTGGTTCCCTAGTGGTGCAGTTGCACATGGTGAAACCAGCTTTGGAAAAAGCACAAACTATTTAGATATAGAAGCAGAAATTGGTTCGTACAACCTCCGACCATTTCAATCATATCGTGGTGTAGCAGGCTCAACCAGTGATGGTATAATTTTATCCGCTGATCCAGCACATCAACAAGCCAGACAAATGGACAATGATGCGCAGGCAATAAAAGAGAATTCAACTCCCATTGTCCCGGGTGAAGAAGGATTGAAAGATATCGCAATTATTGAAGCCATTCAGGAATCATCAAAAAATGGTGGGGTGAGGATTCAGCTTTAAAAGTCCTTCTTATTTGCTATTCGAAGTACTAATCCAGTTGGCAGCATTGCCCAAATTCCCAGCAAACCAAACGAAATAATTAGCCCTAACATAGTGCCAAAAAATTTCTGATATAGCGCCCCTGTATATCCCAATAAAGCAGAAATATCGAGTTTAAGTAGAATTAATATTCGCGATAAATCTATCGGATTTAAAACCGTGGCCGCTAATGAGAAGCTATCCAGTGGGTATTCCTGAAATTGAACCAAAAGAATTAGTAGTAGACCATCATAAACGATGGAAAATATCAGCCACATCAATAGCGCATAACCAAACCCTTTTACTTTGTTGTCGTTTTTTAAGGCAATGATGTAGGCTAATCCAACAAATATGAAGGTTAGTATAACTCCATCAACTAAAAGGATTAAAAAATCGAAAATAACTGTCGACGACAATAACCCATACATCAAAAATGGAATACCAATACCAAGTAATAGACTCAAACTCAGTGAGATACATAATCCGTAAAGTTGACCCAAGAAAATTGTACTTCTTTTTATGGGTTGAGCAAGAAGTAGTTCTGAAAAATCAGAAGAATTGTAGTAGAAAATTACACCAAATATGGTTCCCACAAGTGGGGCTAAAATCAAAAGAAGATTCATTAATGAGATGATTGCACTACCTAAATCATTACTCAGAAATAGTAAACTGTAGCTTGTTATCAAAAAGAACAACATGTAAAACAGGCTCCACCGACTGCGCAGTAAATCGTAAAAAGTATAACGAATTATGTTAAGCATCATGCCTCCATTAATGTTGCAATTGCTTCCTCCAGACTGGATGATGCAGTCTGAATTTTTAGTTCTTCTACTTTACCCTGAAATTGGATTTTCCCTTCAAGAAGAAACACAACTTCATCGGATATCTCTTCTACAAAACTGAGGATATGCGAAGTAATCAAAATCGTTTTGCCTTGTTCATGAAACTGAATCAGTACTTTTTTCAAAACTTGCAGAGCAATTGGGTCGAGTCCCGTAGTTGGTTCATCTAGAATCAGGTAAGGCGAATCGAACATGAGGGCCAAAACAAGATTGATTTTTTGCCTTGTTCCACCTGATAATGTTGACAGCTTTTTATCTAAATAAGAATCTAATTCAAATAACCCGATTAATTCCTCATCCTGCCTTTCAGATGGTCGCACAGAACCGACCATTTTTATCAATTCACGAGCTGTCAGGTTTTCCGGAAATCTTGCAATCTGCGGTAGATACCCAATTTTATCGCGGTAATTCGCTTCACCATTTAATTTATATCCGTCCAGGAGTATGTACCCGTTGTCCGGAAATACCATTCCCAACAGTGATTTTATAAGTGTAGTTTTTCCAGAACCATTTGGACCTAATACGGCAGTTATGCTGCCAGGAACAACGTCGAAATCAATACCTTGTAAAACCTCGAGTTCACCAAAGTTCTTGGTTAATGCTTGAAATGAAATCATGATGGTACCTCCATTAAAGGCGACTCATCAATGAGATCCACGGGAGTAAAAATTGGCGTTACGTTTTCTGTAAAATTGATGAGATCAACAAAAATACTTCTCAGTAATACGATACTTTCCGGAGTTTTATTAACTACATATGAAAACAGTTTCACCGGCCGATGGGGTACATCTCCCACCCCATCTTTATCTAAATCATAGCCGCTATATGAACTCCAATAATTGCCTGTAAAATGGTTGTCATTTAGCCTGGAGTTGAATGAAAGATCAAATGAATTATTGCTAAATACATTCTTTGAGAACAAGTTTGTATAGCAACCACCCGACATTTTTATTGCCCAACCATTTTGATTGAAGATATTATTGAGATAGTTAATTCGAGTGGAACCCTCCACCATAATTGCTACGGTATTTTCATTAAAAATATTTCCTTCAATTTCTGCATCATATATTTCTTTAAGTAGTAATCCGAAGGAAGCTGTTCCCCAATTATTCTCAAATACATTTTCTTTCATTTCGATGAATTTAGAAAACATAACGGCAACCCCTGCGCCATTTTCCCGAAAAATATTATCTGTATATGAATTGTTGTTGCTAAACATGAAATGTAATCCATAGCGAATATTTTGTTCACTTAAATTTTTAGAAACCGTTGAATTGTCAACAAACTCTAAATAGATCGCATCTCTTAAATTGCTAATCGAATTATTGGTGATGGTAAGATTTTCGCTTTTCCACCCATGTATTCCATTCCCCGAATAGAATTCAAGATCCGATTTACCAGAAAGCATATTCCCTGAAATTTCTCCGTTTTTACTGCCTTCTATTAAAAAACCAAAGAAGGCGTCTTCAACTACAATATTTCTCAGTGAAAAATCTTTGGAATCAGAGATATGAACTGCGGCATATTCAGTTGTATGTGATAGCCCGACCCGCTGCAATGTTAATGATGAAATATGGACATCATTTGACTGAATTTTGAAAATTGAACCTTCTTTTTCACCATCAATTATTACCCCATCTTCACCAATAATTGTAAGAGGTTTATCGATTAAAATATCATGTTCGGGATAGTACCCGGATTGTATTAGAATGGTATCAAAAGGAACTGCATATGATATTCCATCTTGAACAGTAGTATAAACACAGTTCTTACATACTCTAACTTGTGCAAACAATGCGCTATTGAATAATATGAAAGAGGTAACTCCAACTATTAACCTTTTTTTCAACATGATTACCTCGATTGTTTTGGTTTACATTAATTAATGTGCACCCTGATCGTTTCCCAGGTATAAATTGCCCCTTCAAATCCAGACTCGGTTGCATCCTCGGAAGACTGAAATGCGGTTAGATTCGCGCCCATTGGGCTTGGTAAATCAGGAGATATTAAAAAAGTAGCTGTGTTAGCATCAATGAAAGCACCAGGGTTTTTAAAATCCATTACTAGAATTGATTCTGCATCTTCTCCGTAATATTCCAAACTACGAATCATGCATTCGATAGAATCGAATTTATACACCTTACCTTTTTGAGTAACTATTTCGGACGCATGTTTATCATCCATGATTGTCATGCTGCAAAAGTCGCAGTTTTCATTTCCATACATAATTGGCTTCGGCCCTTTTTCGCATCCAACCAATAAAATAAATCCAAAAATGATCAATGATTTAGGCAGCGTTTTCATGCTAATTTCTCCTGTTTACGTTCGTACCAATAAGCGTAAACACTCATGAACATTCCTATGAACATGAGATATGCACCCATTAATGGTTTTGAAATCGCTGTAAAATTCAGAATCTGTTTTATACCAATTAATGGAGGTTGATATCCTTGTCCAGGAATCTTTATTGCAGCTTTTGGATCTAAATTATGACCATATTCATATTCCCATAGATAAAAATCGTACATACCAATAGTTCCAAGAATAACCATCACAATGAACCAGGTTAGATAGAGTTCTTTTCTACCTGACAAGCCAATTAGAACTCCAAGTACTACCATTACTGCTATTACTATTGGAAATACATCAAATTCTTTCATGTGTTCAGGGATTTCTTTCATCCCCACATAATGGTTCATTAGATTTATATTCTTGATGTCGTTTGGATTCATATCTGTGATTTTATTAATCCAGATATTCATTCCAATTGCATCAGGGTACTGAGGCGCTTCTAAAGTGATATTCCACATCGGCATAACAAACAACGATAGCAGTAAAAGCGACCCTACAATCATTATTATCTTCGATCTTTTCATCACATCAGCTTTTAATATTATTTTTTGATAAGAAGATGGAGCCCAGATTATGGGCTCCATTTAGGTATTATTCACCATCCAGGCTCCAGGCAAGCTGGATATTGGAATTACGTGGGGATACACGAACATATCCTTGCATTTCTTGGTGTAATGCTGAACAGAAGTCGGTGCAGTAAAATGGCCATACACCAACTTTATCTGGTTCCCAAAGGAATGTTTTTGTCTGTCCGGGCATAATCAAAATTTCTGATGTATTCGCTCCAATCATGGAAATACCGTGAGGCACATCAAAATCCTGTTCCAGATTAGTAACATGGAAATACACCTTATCACCAACTTTAATCCCTTCTATATTATCTGGTGCGAAGTGACTTCTAATAGTAGTCATATACACATGAACAATATTACCGTCACGTTCTACTCGGGTTTCAGCTTCTGTTTTTACCCCATAAGGATGATTATTTTCCTCTAGATTATAGAATTTCTTAGATAGTGGAGCTATCAAACTCGCAGGTGCGCCGGCAGCATAGTGTGGTTCACCATGAGTTGGGAAGTCAAGCAACAGTTCCATTTTTTCACCACTAATATCATATAGCTGAGCAGAATGTTCCATTTCCGGACCAGTTGGCAGGTATCTGTCTTTGGTGATTTTGTTCATTGCTACTACGTACTTTCCATGAGGTTCACGGGAGTTACCACCTGGAATCATCAAATGACCCACAGAGTAATACGTTGGCTGACGATCAAGAACTTGCCATGTTTCTAATTCCCACTTCACTACTTCAGAAGAAATAAAGAAGGTAGTATAGGCATTACCACGTCCGTCAAATTCTGTATGTAGTGGTCCTAATCCTGCAGATATAACCTGTCCAGCAATTACATTATCGAAATTAAGAATTGGAATTCCATACGCATCGCCATCAAAATCTTCGTTTTCGATTGCATCCAGCATCTTTGTGAACGAATGTACAGTTAGCGATGCAGATAATTTACCAGCACCAACAATATATTCTCCAGAAGGATCGACATCACAACCATGTGGTGATTTTGGAGTCGGCAAGAAGTACACAAGCCCTGGAAGTTCTGCGGGATCAAGTATGCGAACTTCATTTTTCATAGTTGAGGTTCCCATATGAGTGCTTTCGTCGTAAATATTATGAGCATACTCTGTTTCCATGGTTGTATACCTACCTTGAGCTATATACTCCTCGGCAAGTTTCCAGTTGATGGCCGCTATGAAATCCTTGTCATTTTGTGAAGCATTTACTTCCAGTAGTGTATTTGCTTCTTCTGTGTTATAGGTTGACAAAAAGAACCATCCATGTGATTTACCACGTCCAGGTCGAGCCAAATCATAATTAAACCCTGGGAGCATTATTTGGAAAGCAAGATCCATATGCCCCGTTTCTTCTTCTACACTCACAAATGTGACAGCGCCTTTGAAATTACCTTTGTATTCATCGATAGAAATATCACGTTGAGGTACCGGTACACCAAATCTGGTACCTGCTACCACGTATTCTGTGTTTTCTGTGATAAATGATGAACTGTGATTTCCAGCAGAGTTTGGAATTTCAATAATTTCTGCTGTCTCAAAAGTTGACATATCAATTCTTGCTATCCTGGGAGTGTTATTCGCATTAACAAAAATCCACCGGCCGTCAAGCTCGCCATTGGTTTGAGATATATCGGGGTGATGCAAATCGTCCCATGGAATAAAGCCATGTGATGTATTAAACATTGGCTTAGTCTCTTCCGAATATCCATATCCCGATGTTGGGAACTGTGAGAATACCGGAATTTCTTTCAACATTCTTCCTGATGGTAACCCGTAAACCGTTAAGTTTCCGCTATAACCTCCGGATAAAAAAGCATAAAATTCATCCTGTTCACCAGGAGCAACATACACTCGTTCGGCAGCGCTTCCGCCTAGTGCCCCATTGTTGTTGCTACGCATACATGCACTAAATGCAAAGGTGAACAAAAATCCCGTAATTAGTATGTACTGCATTAATTTCATTGTTTTACCTATTTTTTTGTTAGCACTTTTGTTATAAAATTACTTTGTCCACTACGTTTACTATACCATTAGACGTTTGAACGCTGGCAATCACTTTCGCTCCTTCGACATAAATATCACCACCTTCAATGGTGACTTCGAGATAAGAGCCATCTGCCATATAAATTTTCCTACCCTTTTCAGCTTCTTTTCGAAGGCCATCAAGATTGAAGGAGCCCGGGGCGGCATGCTTCGTTAGTACAGCGGCAAGCTGTCCTTTATTTTCTGGTTTAAGTAAACTTTCGACGGTCCCCGGAGGCAGGTTTTCAAATGCTGAGTTTACCGGAGCAAACACGGTTAATGGCCCGGCATTTACCAGTACATGTTCGATACCTGCAGCTTGTACTGCAGCAACTAGTGTAGTATGGTCGGCAGATCCAATTGCAACTTGCAAAATGTTTGGATCGGATTCCTCATCAACTACCGATGCCTGACCTAATGGACGCGTATTTTCTAACCCTGCGGATTGATCACCACTTTGAGAAGTACACGCCATGAACAGCACCGTCAATATTACTATGAGAGATGTTCGTGTTTTCATGTTATTCGGATTTTAGTGTTCTGAAATACTCGAGTAATGCACGCGCTTCTTCTTCTGTAAGATTTTGATTTGCCATAGGTGTACCGTTGTATTCCATAAGCAATTGCTTGGCGATAGGATCGTCTTTTACCATACCATCTGGATTCAGAATCATATTCATGGTCCATTCTGGTGTTCGACGATCATATATATCAACCATAGCTGGTCCTATATAGCGCTTGTTTGGTTTATGGCACGCAGAACATTTCGCTACAAAAATGTTTTCACCTTCTGTTGCTAATGCTTCATCTACTTCTGCCGAAAAAGAAACCGATGAAATTGGACCAATACCTTTGTTTTTCGTCCAATCATTTGGATCTACAGTTGCTAGAGTATTCGATGTTTGAGAATCTTCTCTTGGTGGCTTATCAGAACAAGCAAAAATCACTAACAATGCCACTAGAAGACCGTTTTTTATAAAGTGAAGAGATTCCATATCGAAAGCTAATTAAGATTTAAGACTATTTTATCTTTTTTTTATGAATGATATATGAAGATTGCTATACAATTAGCAGTTATTTATTAGTTAGACGGTGAACTGTAGAACCAGAATCAGCGACAGTCTCAAGAGTCATTTCTTGAAGCATTTTTTTTAGATTGTCTCTCTTTTGCCCCCATTCATCATGTAAGGCACATGGTTTTAAATGACCACACCCTGGCAAACCTAATACACATTCATGAAAGATGTCTACACCGTCGATAATTTCTACAAGGTCGTATAACCGCATATTTAGGCCTTTAACTGTCAATTTCACTCCTCCCTTAGGGCCTTTCTGCGATTCTATGAGTCTTTCATTATTAAATTGTTGTAGAATTTTTGTTAAAAAATGGAAGGAAATTTCCAGCTTATCAGAAATCTGTTTAATAGAGATTAACCCCTCATTTTTATGATTTGCTAAATATATTGCTGCTCTAAGAGCGTACTGACATTTGTTAGAAAGTAACATAGCGTTGTAATTAAGACTCTTTAGTCTGAAAAATATATTTTTTCAACTTAAAGCAACAAATTTTTTTATTATCGTTTAATTCATAATTACTTCATAAGCGTAAATGATATTTCAGACCAATGAGTCTTAAATATACATATCATAAAATTCTATCCATTGCTCTTACATTAGTAATTGCATGGAATAGTTTTGGATATATTGGCTTCTTTTTGGGATCTAATATTTTTGAGATTCTACATGCTTCTGAAAAACATCATGAAGTTACGTTTTGTAAGATGAAGCATGGTAAAGAAGAGTGTACGTGTAATCATGAACAAGATTCTATGCATCATGATCAAAGAAATATGATGCATTGTATCACAGATTTAGAGCTTAACCCACCATTAGATGAGGAAATTTTGATTAGTTGGGATACTCGAAATTATATTCTGGATAATTCCTCTCCCGCCACCCTACTTAATAATATTGAATTAGAGTGGTTACCAGGAAGTGATTCATTTGCAGATGAATATGTAACCAAACTTCTACGCCCACCCACTTTAGTTTAGATCACTTACGGATTTAATTAAAACCTTAGTATTTAAACTAATTATAATGAATTTTTTAAAAAATGGTCAGAGGACCGTTGCACTGCTATTTCTTGGTGTAGTGCTAATTTCGTGCGATTCAAGTAACTCAACACCCGACCCTGAACCCGATGCAATTTTAATTAATAGCGAAATTGTGGACGGTTTTACAGTTGATTTATTTAGCGAAACAAGTCTCATTACAGGTGAAAACACCCTTTATTGGAGAATTACCCAAGATGATGAAGCTGTTGATATACAGACTTTTGAGATCATGCCAATGATGGACATGGGTATGATGCAACACTCAACTCCATATACGCAGCCAGTTGAATCTCTGGAATATCCTGGATATTTCGTTAGTGAAGCTGCTTTCATAATGCCCTCTGGTGAAATGGGAGATTGGGATATTAGTTTTGATATACAGACTCAAAACAATACTCAAATATCCGGGAATATTAATATTGATGTGGAGAGTTCCTGGCATCTTACTGGAATCAATAGTACTTCGGGTGATCGATATTTCATAAGCTGGAAAACACCAAAAGAACCAGTAAGTGGTAGTAATGATATATCATTTATGCTATACAAAAGAGAAACTATGATGAGTTTCCCAAAGGTAATGGATGCACAAATTGAAATTTACCCATATATGGATATGGGGTCTGGTCAGGGCCATAGTACAGCTTTTGAAAATCCATCAATGACTGAAGATGGCGTTTATAAAGGTAATATTACTTATAACATGAGCGGCGTTTGGACAACCAGTGTTACTATTACTACCAGTGATGACGAAAGCTTACCTGAAGTAGTTTTCGAGTATCATGTACGAGCACAATAGCATAAATCAATCAAGATGAAAAAGCTCAGCTTTATATTCTTCTTCCTATTTGTAATGGCAACTTCTGGTTTTTCCCAGGAGTTGTCTATTCAAATAATTGATGCTAAAACTCAATCAGCATTGCCCGACGTACATATTATGGATTCGAATGGCAAGATGATTGCTTTTACGTCAATGACAGGATATTTCTACTTACAGGAAAATGATGTTAGCTATCCTTTAATGGTACATAGACTCGGTTATACTACTAAAAGAATTTACCAGCTTGAGGATGGAGAAGTCATTACGCTTTTACCAACAATTTTAGAATCAGAAAACGAAATTGTAGTTAATGGAGTGGCTACTCATCATCATTCTGCACACCATTATCAGCATCAATCTTCAGATTTATCCATGGATCAGTTCCTATCTAGTGTAGATGGAATTGACATGATTCAAAGAGGTGCATTCGCATGGGAACCATCAATCAGAGGTCAATCAGATCAAAGACTGAATATAATGATAGATGGTATGGCTGTTTTCAAAGCTTGTGTGGATAAAATGGACCCAATTACTTCATATGTGGATGTGAATAATCTATCAAGCCTAAAAGTTGACAAAATTGGATCTTCAGTAGCGCAGACTGGGAACGGGTTAGCAACCATAAATTTAGAAACAGAATCACCATTTATAACAAGACCTTCTCTAGAATTCGAATCGAATTATAAAGCACCGAATAATTTGTATTTATTCAGGATAAGTACTTCCGGTTCTGGTTTAAGTTCAAGAATGTCATATCGTATTTCTGGAAGCTATCGTAAATCGGACGACATAATTGCGGGAAACAGTGTTAGAATTGATAATTCAAGATTCGAAAAATGGAATTTCAATATTGCACTAAGTTCAATGTTGAATGATCGTCTAAGTATTGAAACAAATTATATCACTGATAAAGCATTTGATGTAGGATATCCTGCCCTGTTAATGGACGCAACTTCAGCTTTCGCAGATATTCTTCGTGTTCAATTAAACATTAAAGAAAACGATGGCCCATTTAATGTCCATTCCTTAGCAGTGTATGCGAATTTCATTCGTCATACCATGGATGATAATAATCGTGATGTTAGTAGCAGAGCGATTATGCGTGATATGAACATGCCCATGTATGGTGAAACGTTAACCTTCGGACTAAATACAGAAGGAACTTATCGATTAGCTGATAGAAACTTTAAGTGGTATCTAAATAGTTATCGTTCAACTGCATTTGGCGATATGGAGATGATAAGTACCCTTCCTAATATCGCTGATATGTACATCTACAATTTGAATGATGTAGTGACACTAAATTCATCCCTCGGATTTGAGCAAAATGTAATGGTGAATTCTGATTTCTTAATCAATCTGGAACAGAGTCTTACTATTGCACGATTATCCACTCAAAATGATTCATATGCAGCTTTCTTTGAAGGAACATACCAACGAGAATTGTCAGAAAGTGTTGAATTACTTCCTTCTGCGTCGGTAGAACTAATCTACCTCTTAAAAGATGGACTCAGTCTGAAAAGTAGTTCAGTGTATTCAATGCGAATGGGGAATCATATCGAACAATATGGACATTACATTTACAATTATGCCGATGGATTCTTTTACAATGGAAATCCCTGGATAAAAAATGAACAAGCTATCAGCACGGAACTTGCGTTGTTATCAGAAAGAGAAAACCTTTCATTTTCAACTTCTGCTTTCGCCCGGTATTATTTTGATTATATCGATGGTTTTTTAACTGGTGATACCTTTAACCAGGGACTTCAATTCAAACGTTACGATAATATTGGTGACGCTGTTTTTCTAGGTGGTGAATTCCGAGGTGTAGCAAGTATAACTCAATCAGTTATCTTCGATCATAGAATGAGCTATGTTTACGCTCAGAATATCACGATTGATGAAGCACTTCCTTTGATCCCACCGTTATCGGGGTCAAGCTCTGTTCAGGTGAATATATCTGGTATACAAAGCTCATTAATTGTAGACTGGGCCACCAAACAGTCCAGAATTTCAACAAGTTCTATGGTAGAAGATGTTACAGACGGGTTCGCTGTGTATCATCTAAGCTTTTCAAAGAAATGGAGACAAGAAAGAATCACCACTACCTTAAATTTCCGAAACTTAACGGATGAATTATATCACACACATACTAGTATTGGTAACATCCCAAGTGAAGGGTTTTCAGTAATGGCTGGATTATCGTTCAACTTAAATTAAAGAAAAAAGCCAGCTCATATAGGTGAACTGGCTTTTTTCAAATTGGTAAAACCTTATCCCAGATATACTCTAAGGGCTGCGCTTCGATTATGATGACGAAGCTTTCTAAGTGCTTTCTCCTTTATTTGTCGTACACGCTCACGAGTAAGATCGAAACGCTCACCAATTTCTTCCAGTGTCAATGAGTGCTCACGACCAATACCGAAGTATAATCTTATTACTTCAGCTTCACGTTTTGTTAATTTTGAAAGTGCACGTTCAATTTCCACTTTCAAAGATTCGCCCATCAACTCAAAATCCGGGTTTGGAATCTCTTCGTTTTCGAGTACATCAAGAAGTCGGTTATCTTCACCTTGTGCGAATGGTGCATCCATTGAAAGGTGACGACCTGAAATCTTTAAAGTATCAGCAACTTCGCCTACTGTCATTTCTAGACTTTCTGCAAGCTCATGAGCAGATGGTAGTCGCTCGTATTCCTGCTCTAATTTCGATAATTCTTTACCGATTTTATTTAACGCACCAACACGGTTTAGCGGTAAACGAACAATTCGGCTTTGCTCAGCCAATGCTTGTAAAATCGACTGTCGAATCCACCAAACAGCATATGAAATAAATTTAAATCCACGAGTTTCGTCAAAACGCTTTGCCGCTTTGATCAACCCTAAGTTACCTTCGTTAATTAAATCACCCAGCGATAATCCCTGGTTTTGGTACTGCTTTGCTACTGATACTACGAATCTTAAGTTCGCTTTAGTTAAATCCTCAAGTGCTCTCTGACTTCCTTTCTGAATCTCTTTCGCCAGACGTACTTCATCGTCTGGAGTAATGAGTTTTTCTTTACCGATCTCGTGTAAATAACGATCTAATGATTCCGATTCACGAGTCGAAATTCCTGAACTTTTTGCCACAATTAATAAGTTTTGGTGAAAATTTGCGTAAACGCGTGATGGGAACAGTGAATAGTGTTAAGCTAAACGGTTGCAACCTTGTTTCTGAGCTTCTTGGGCAACTGCACTCCATCTGAATAATTTGGTAAATATACGGATTCTTCTATTTATTATTTGATTAAATCTTGTTGAGAGTTTTTGGTGAATCAAAGGGATACAGAGTCGGATATAGCGATTGACTGAGATCTCGTGTTAGATCTATTTGATCAAATTACTATTGAATGGTGTTGTCGTAGAACTTGCACACATTAATCCATTCAATATGTGTTTCTTTCCCTCAATTTCTTAATAGCATAAGCTCCACCAGCAGCAGCAAGTAGCGTTAACCCACCATCAATGGGTGCTTGAGAGGGTGCGGAGGGCAACCCGGGTTGTGCCTGAATGGAGAGGGTGGTAATTGCAAGTACAAAACAAACTGCTAGAAGACGGGGCTTAGTTTTAATCATTTCTATAGAATTGAGAATTAAGTATGAACAATGTAGAATTAAAAATGGGGGTGCTTCTTACCCATTTTTAATTCTTAATTTCAAATTTTTAATTATTTAATAAGTGTCATTTTTTTTGTGAACACCTTATTTCCCGCTTGTAAGCGATAGATATATACTCCGGATGATAATGCGGACGCATCAAAATTTACACTGTATTTTCCTTGATCTTGGATTCTCTGATCAACCAAAGTAGCTACTTTTCGGCCAAGTATATCAAATACCTGAAGGTTTACTTTTGATGAACTAGGAAGTGTATATTCGATTTTAGTATTCGGATTAAATGGATTCGGG
Organism: Balneolaceae bacterium; assembly: GCA_965229525.1. Lineage (GTDB taxonomy): Bacteria > Bacteroidota > Rhodothermia > Balneolales > Balneolaceae > HXMU1420-13. Next base: position 2,790,475 of record OZ245886.1, on the reverse strand, counting down.
TAGTTTTGAGATAATGAAAATATACTTGGTAATTCTTCCGCATTCTCTTCGATTGAGGTACCAAACGCAATTTCCAGCATAAATCGAGGTGTTGTTGATGTATGCACCTTCTTTGAAAGGTTCGGATCTAATCGGTTTTGGTCGGTTTCTGCTACCTTTTTTGTTACGGGTGCTACATAATTAAATTTATAGCCTTTATCAAAATCTAGGACTTCTTTTTTTCCATTATCTGTATCTAAAACAATTATTTGAAGTTCGTCTTTTTCGTAAATACCGTTTACTTTAAGCTCGAATTCTCCACTATTTTCTGCTTCGAAATGAAGTGGAATACGGAAAAACGAATCTTCGGAATTATCTAGACTCATAAACACATTAGATTGGTTTGAATCATCCAAGAAACCGAATTGAAGTAACGGTTCCGCTATAGGGATGGGTCTATCTGTCTTTATTTGGTTGCCTTGCCCGAAAGATAGTAATGCGGTTTCCGCGGCGCCATTTCCGGTTATTGAAAATGGGAGAAATTGCGTGTTTGATTCTTGATTGGCAGCAATTTCCATCGACTTGGCATAAAGTGTACCAATTTCATCTGTTCTATAGTCAACATCAAATCTAACATTACTTTGTGTGCTATCCGAAGATCTAACCCAGAACGCCTGGAAAGGTTCTATCACGCCATCATGCGCTACGGAAGTTGGCAGACCTGGAATATCGTAGCCATAATTTATTTTATAACCACCAGTTCCACTATTTGCGGTTGGGTCGTACACAAAAATCAATGGTATTACATTATTGAGCCCATTATCAGCTACCAGATCAACCCAATTCATACTAAAAGGATATGGGTTCCCAATCACATGCCATCCTTCCATACCATCACCCGGGTCGGTGATCGTTTGAGTTAAATTCATGGTAATATCTTGAATAAAATAACTCCCATCGGCAGTAAGCATTTTAGGCCATGCATCGGCATTACCATCGTTATCGTCATCGGCGTAGGTGTAAACTAGTATTCCTTTTCCTGTATTGTTTTCACCCGAGTTAACACTGGTACCTACTAGATTGTTTGCGTGTGCTGGTGCTTCCCAGGCTCGAGTAACCTCGTTATACCAATACACATTCGAAGTCCCGGATTCGGTGTTGGCGCCGGGATACCCCTGAGTCCAAATGTTAGCTAATAAATCGGCGTAGGTTACGCCTTCTACAGGAACTGTAATTAAACGCCATCCTTCGTTCCCTTTTAAGAACGTTCCTTGTGGCCGCACCATACTTGAATCATTTGCCGCATCACCTCTAAATACACCTAAATGACCATTTCCAGATTCATCAATGGCTGTCGTGTCTTCTAATTCTCCTGAAAATGTCCAATTTGCGAGTAAGCTATCTGCACTTGCCAATAAGGGACGAAACATGAAATCCTGAATTTCTTGTTCACTTCTCACATCACTCCAGATTCGAACTTCATCTACCCAGCCATCGAAGTATTGGTTATTCCAAACCCCAATAAATACAGAATCGCTGCCTTGGAAATTGGCACCGGCTTGATCATTAACCAGCAATCGACCGTTTTTATAAATCGCACGGCTTTTTGTACTTGCATCAAATGTCATTGCCCAGTGGTTCCAATTAGTGTCGAAGGTTTGGGTATTTGTGGATAATTCATCTCCCAAAAATCCAAAAGTAAATATATTGCTACCCGGCGTGAAGCCAGCGTACAAGTCGTGATAATTTGTACCTGAATCTCCTATTCCCACCACATATCCGCGAGAAGTTGGGGTATTAAATTTCGCCCAAAATTCTAGGCTGAAAGATGAATTTGCTAAGGGAATTCCTGAACCTGCTGCCACATAATCTCCAACGCCATCTAGCGAAAGCGATAGATCATTGGTAATACGTGGCTCAACTGGACCGCTCCATACCGTTTGTTCCGTTCTTCCTGTTGAGATTCCATCGGCGGGAGTGATTTCCAAGCCTATATATTTACCCATATCAGCGGGTTGAACCTGATACCCTTCTGCAGTAGCCCCGACGATAGGAGTTTTATTGGTGCCATAATGGGTGTCGGCGCGGTACCACTGAAATGTTGTTCCAGACTCTGGTTTGCCTGCCGAATGTTGATATATATATTCTGCATGAACGGTATTTGGGTACACCATCTCTCCGGTTACGGCCACATTTTGGGCAGAAAGAACATACTCTATTTCGTTAGACACGTTTCGCAAGTAGGGATAGCCATCGTTGTTTTCGTCGATAGCCCACACATTTTCGAAATCCCAGCCGGCATAGGTCGCTTGTTGCTTCATTTCGGCAGTAGATTCGCCACTGTAGGCATTGTAATCTTCTATGGTTATATCCAATGGAACCAATAAACCATCCACAAAATTTTGATACTCTGCATTTAAAAATTCTATGATATATAAACCACTTGAAAATTCTGTAGCCGAAGTGTCCCAATACACCGATTCAATCGTAACTCCAAAACCATTATGTAATATTGCCGGTCTATCATTACCTACCAATTCAAAAGTACTCTTCATGGTGGTATAACTGTTAGACAGACTCACATTATCACTTATAAAAAAAGGAATGCCATTCATTCTATATACTAATCCAATAACAGGGGCACGAGTATCATTGGTGGTTACTTCACCTCTGGTGTAGGTATTTGTTATGGAGCTACTTCCTCCTGCAACATAAACTAAGCCAGCTGCACCCTCTGGGCCTCCACCAATAATTTCTATACCGTATGATGTTTTGATATGGCCATGATAGTATGCATTAGAAAGGGTTGAGTTACCTTCTAGCAGGGCAATTAAACCAGCAACTGCTCCTGCCCCAAAAACCTCAGCTCGGGAATACACATTGGTAATGGTTGAATTCTCTGCGCTTGCGATTAATCCTGAAATTGATACACCATTACCGGTAACTAATCCGGTTGTAGAAACATTTGCTGTGGTTAGGTTTTGAGCAATAGCTACCAATCCGGCAACAAGATTATTTCCTGTAATATCTACTTCTTTTAAGTGCACATTTGTAATGGTTGCATACCTTACAGCACCGAATAACGCCACTCTGTCTTCATCCGGCCGATTGATATATACATTTGAAATGGAATATCCATTTCCATCAAGACTACCTGTAAACCAAGTAGCATCATTATTAGATGTTCCCCCAATTGGTTTGAAGCCTTTTCCTGCATTCCAATTCATGGTTTCTGAGGCATCGATATCGTTAGTTAGCACATAATGCGCTTCTAGGTTGTTTTGAATATCCTGCAATTGCTGTATAGTTGAAATTTTATAAGGATTTGCGATCCTCCCCAAACCTGTGAGTGTTTCCGGATCAACAGGACCAACAATCGCACTTTCAACTGCTATACCTTCTGCAATTGTATTTTTGGGAGTAATTACTACGCTTAAATATTTGCTGGTATCGGCTACAGTAAATAAGTAGGTGGTGTTGGTAGCCTCCGAAATGGCTACTTTATTTGTACCTAAAGCATCATCAGAACGATACCATTGAAAAGTAGTTCCGAACTCTGTCGTTCCTTCTGCATCAAAATAAGTATAGGAGGTGGATACTCCGAAACTTGGATAAGTTAACGTATTTGAGATTTGAATGTTCGATGCAACAGGAGAATTGTCTAACGAAAAATCACTAAATGCCAGAAATGGATATCCATAATTTTTTGATTTGGTGATCTCCCAGGTTTGAAGGAAATCCCACCCTGTAAAGGTAGCTGATTGAGTCATCTCTGCCGGAGATTTTGCCAACCCTCCTCCAGCAGAAGTTTGCCCCGAACGAGTAGAATCCCAGTAACTGGAAGTGATAACATCCCCGGAAGATGCTCCCAAGAGAGCTCCACTGTTACTGTCACCATTTATTTCCATTAAGGTATAACTATTAGTTATGGTTGAGTTAGAAGAAGCACCGGCTAATCCCCCAACATAATCTCCGGTTAAACCTGATCCTGGTCCACCAGGTCCACCAGGTCCACCAGGCCCACCGGGACCTCCAGGTCCTCCAGGTCCACCCGGTCCACCCGGTCCACCGGATCCGCTGCTAACACTCACGGTGCTAGTTACCTGACCATTTGTAAAGCTATTATCAATGCTGCTATTTTCCATTAAGCCGATCAATCCCCCTACATTGATCCCTGTTCCACTAACATTTTTAAACATAAAACTTCTTGAAAGTTGAAAGGAATTGACAGCTTGCCCAACAAGTCCCCCTATGTTATTTGCGCCACCTACTATCGTAGTAGAAAAACTACTATCAATACTACCCCCCGTGGCGTAGCCCACCAAGCCTCCTGTATTATCCGCTCCTGATATATCGATGTTTGATTCATTAAATATATTCGAAATCAGTGCATTGGTAGAATAACCGGCAAGGCTTCCTGTATTATTTTGGCCATTGATATTTGGATTAACTATCCGGAGATGTTTAACTACCCCCGTAATGTGTGCAAATAATCCAACATTATCAGAAGATGCTCTGTTAATTCGTACGTTAGATATCGCATATCCATTTCCGTTCAAACTCCCCGTAAATGGATTCGCAAAATCACCGATTGGGTCGAACCCTGCCCCGGCATTCCATGATGAGGTTTCCGAAGCGTCAATGTCATTTACTAGGATAAAGTGTGCATCGAGGGAATCCTGAATGGCTTGAAGCTGGGTTACATTTGCAATTTGAAACGGATCGCCTAATGTACCCGAACCGCCGGCGAACAGGATTACCACACTATCCTGTATAGCCGCAGTATATACGCTTTCTACTTCAAGTCCAGTTGCCTGGCTGTTCATTGGTGTAACTCCAAAACTGAGGTATTTACCAATATCTTGGGTTACCAGAACATAGGTTGAATCAGTAGCACCAGATATACTTGCCTTGTTGGTTCCGCTAGGATCATCAGAACGGTACCATTGCTTAGTGGTTCCACTTTCGAGATCTCCATCAGTATCAGAATATGTATATGAACCAGTTAGTGTATCTCCTACCACAGTGGTTCCTGAAATTCCTACATTAGAAGCAACCGGGGAAAAATCTACACTATCGGCTACTTGTAATAAGTAGGGATATCCAGTATTTCTATTTACACCAATTCCCCAAATAGTGGAGAAATTCCAGTTAGAAAATGTTACTTGTTGCTTTAATTCTGCGGTAGTTTTACCAATACCTCCAGCACTACTTGATTGATTTGAAACATCTGTATCCCAAAAACTATTGGAAATCGTTTGTCCCCCGCTGGCTAAACCGATCAATCCTCCTGTATTACTACCCCCAGAAACATTGGCTGTTGAGTAAGAATTTGTTACCGTACTATTCCCTAAAACACTTCCAATGAGTCCGCCAGTATTATCGCCAGCTTGTATTTGACCCTGAACAAAACTATTTGAAATATTAGAAGCTTCAAAAATCCCAATACTACCACCAGAATTAGGAGCTAGCGATATTAAATTAGCATTTACATAATTTTCTGAGGAAGAAGATAAAATTGAATGCCCTATAATACCACCAATGCCACCGTCCGGGCCTCCCATAGACGTTGCAGTACCACCGAAATAGCTTGAATCTAAACGGGAACTTATTAGTTCACCTACTATACCGCCAACCTTTGCGAAGCCAGTTACCGAACCTGATGCACTTCCTTGTACAATGCTTTCAAACTCTTGGTTGCCCACAATTCCTCCAACGCGATCAAAACCCTCTATGTTACCAGTTGTATAAGCATTAAATATTCGCCCTGTACTCGATCCTGCAATTCCTCCTGTTTGATGTCCTCCATCTACATTTGCATACGACATTACACCTGAAATTGTACCAGAATTAGTACCCACGAAACTCCCAATTTCACTTTCATTATTTGGGCTACTTATAGTACCTGATATAGTCGAAGTTGAAATTGTACCAGAATTATCAGAAGCAATAGCTCCCACCATTGCATTTCCATTTATAGCTACATTTATCAGACCTAGATTTGTTATTTGACCAAAATTATAAGCAAACAGTCCAACATTATCTTCTGAGGATCTATTTATAGTTAACCCTGTAATAGAGAATCCATTTCCATTCAAGCTCCCCGTAAAGTTTCCCGTAATTGGTTCAAATCCCTCGCCAGAATTCCAAGTAGAAGTTACCGTAGCATCAATATCATTGCTAAGTTGGAAATGTGAACTTAGTGAGTTACCAATAGCCTGTAGCTGGGTTACATTTGCAATTTGATACGGATCGCCTAATGTACCCGAACCGCCGGCGAACTGGGCGAATGATTTTTCATAAGTTACTAAAGAACTGATAGCTACTAATATAGATAGTATCGAAATCGCACGTAGTGATTTCAGAATTTTTGAATAAAAAGCCATTACAACTGAACCCTATTTTTGAAAAGATGAAACCTTGAATTAGAATAGTGAGGAGAATTTCAAAATGGGTTAGTTCTTAGCTGTACTAGAAATCACTTCAAAATTTCTCACTAAAAAATAATATCTGGAACAATTTCTCCACATTAAGTTAATTTAATCTTTGTGTTACTAGATCACTTATTAAAACTATTTCGACTAACTAAATACTAAGTATAATTGACGATTTAAGATGATCGTAATCATATAAGTGACTTTATAGCATACGTTTATCTTGTTGGGTCAATTTCAGATTTCCTTAAAAGTGATAACAGCCGGTAGTTTACTTCCTTTTTTTTGGAAGCTTTAGTGTGCAACTTTTCCGGATTTTAGGGTACCATTTTTCCTGTTGTGATAGGTTTTTCACTGTAATTGGAAGGAGAAGCTTCAGCTTATATCTAGATGGAACGGCAGTAGCAACTAACGAAATTACAAAAACGACTTCCCTGGAAAGGAATTCTCAAGTTCAAAGAATTCAGCGATGCTGGATGCCACATCAGCAAAAGTCTCTCTTATCCCTAAATTCTGATTTATTGCCTTATGTTTTGGATAAACCAACAATGGCACAAATTCTCTAGAATGGTCAGTAGACGAAGAACATGGATCATTCCCATGATCACCTGTAATGATTAACAGATCATCGTCCTTTACTTTTGATAATATTTCCGGAAGTGCATCATCAAATTCTTTCAGACTTCCTGCAAAACCTTCTGGATCTAAACGATGACCAAATAATTGATCGGTGTCGATCAGGTTCACGAATACAAAGGTATTCTCAACTTTATCCATGGTTACCAACAAGATCTCGATTCCCTCAGCATTGCTCTTGGTTTTCTGATAATCAGAGAATCCCCTTTCTGCAAATAGATCGATGATTTTACCAATGGAATAGGTTCTGATTCCTGCATCGAAGGCTGCCTGAACAATATTATTTTTAGGCGGAATCGCTGAAAAATCTTTCCGATCGTTGGTTAATCGATAAAATGATCCAGGCTCGCCTGAGAATGGTCGTGCAATTACACGACCTACTTCATGATCCCCAACACAAATTTCTTTTCGAGCAAAATCACACCATTCATGTAATTTTTCTACTGATGTAACCATATTATGGGTAGCCACTTGAAAAACTGAATCTGCGGAAGTATATACGATGGGCCATCCCGTTTTGAGATGCTCCCGCCCAAAATCGCGAATTACATCCGTACCAGAAGCCGGAAGATTACAATAGACCGCTTCTACACCAATACCTTTGCAAAAGGCATCTATTACATCTAGAGGGAAGCCATTTGGGTACGTAGGGAAGGGTTTTTCTAACTGCACACCCGCGATCTCCCAATGCCCGGTAGTTGAATCTTTACCCCCCGATACTTCTCTCATCTTACCATAAGCGGCAGTTGGATTATCAGCCAGAGGAATTGTTTCTAATGGAATGATATTTCCAATCCCTAGTTTAGCCAGATGGGGCAGCTCAACTCGAGTAACTTTTGATACATTCCCAAGCGTGTTCGCACCTTCATCCCCATATAAATAAGCATCTTCCTGAGCCCCTACTCCCAGCCCATCTATTATGATGAGATAGCAATTTCCCATTAGGCTTCGAAAAGCTCAAGCTCTTCATTTTTTACTACTTCACTGAGCGCTTTTTTGGCCTTGGTAAGTACCTGATAAGCATTATTATCCTCAGCAGTGATTTTTGTAAAACCAGCTTTGAAGCTCACATCAAGTGTCCCACCCGCAGATAACTTCAATCCATGTGCCAACTTGGTTCGAACGCTATCCATCCAATCATTAACTGCATTTTCTGAATTGCTTTGAATGATAAATGCATACACGTAATCCGAATTGAAGCCGACATATCCAGGTGTTCCATGTTTTGCTGGATTCAAAAATGTAACAAAGTCCTTTTGAATGCGATGTAAGTCCTCCAATCTATATTTTGTTCTTAAGGTCGAAAGATCATCAGGAGTGATAAGTCCAAACCAGGTATGTGAGTTTTTACCAGACTGTGTTTTTTTAATCTCGTTTTCAAGGGCCATCTCCCAAAGTTCAGTCATTACTGCACCGTAATTTTCAGTGAGTAGTTCTTCAGTCATTCCAGACTTTTTTACAACTGATTGAATTGCTAACGACGCAATTCGAACAAGGTTTGCTAGTTTGTGTTTCGTCGATTCTTTAAATGAAAGAGGATCCGAATCATAAGTAACAATAACAGCCTGACGTCGATCATGAATAAGCAATGGCATTGCAAAACTTGCACCTTCCGTTCTGCCTTCTTTACTGGAAATCAATTTTGGATTGTTATTAAAATGCATATTGAACACGGGTACTCCTTTTTCAATCGCATCGTAAGCTACCGATTTATCCTCCATCATTAAGCCAATATGGGGAGCATTTTTTGAGAATTTTGATGTCAAAACATTACTCCAACCATCCATGGTAGGTGCAACCAAAAAGACTCCGCCATTCGGGAGGAATAATTGCATTTCTTCCAACATTTTTGAGAGCAAATCTGCCCTATGCAATCTATAATCGAGTGCATTTAAAGAATGCTCATAGTCTTCCCACTCTTTCTGCTGTTCGTGTAAGTCTACAACTTCCAGATAGGTATCAAGAACATTCACCATGGCATTGTTGTAGGCATGCAACTGATCGGTCAAATCGCGAAGTATGATCTCATTTTCTGATTCCAGCACCGTTAATGCTACCGTTTCACCTTTATTGATGAAGGGCATAATGAGCATATGTTTAGCATTAACAAAATTGAAATAATGGCCCAATTTACCTTTTGCAATATCTTCCCCAATTTTAAGCTGAACGATCTCTGTAATTTCTTTATAGTCGTTCAGAAAGTGATGGTCAAACGCTACGCGATCTTTGAACATAACATTCGGGAGATGGGTGCTATTACTTTCCCACACAAACTGTTGCCGTGCGTGATTAACCCAACACATGTAAGCTAATTGTACGCGAGAAGACGTTCTAAGCAAATGTACCAGATCGGCCATAATCTGCTTAAACTCACGTAATGCTTTTTCTTGTCTATCGAACGACATTCCTACGCTGTACTTTTTTGAATCCTCTTACCTAAATATGGGCTGAATGTACTAAACAAATGGGACATTAGGAGTTATTTCTTATAAGTTATTGGCTAACTCTTCAGCTTCATCAATCATCTTTTTAAATGATGACAGGCCTTTGTTCCAAAATTCAGGATCACGGATATCTAAACCCATTTTAGCCACTAAATCGTGTGGCCATTCTGATCCACCAGCACTTAGTAGTTCCATGTATTTATCAGCAAAGCCATCTGGGTTTTCTGTGAATTCTTCATATAAAGCCAAAACAAGTAATTCTCCAAATGCATATGCATAAACATATCCTGGTGTGTGAAGGAAATGCGGTATGTAGCTCCACCAAATACCATATTCATCCGTTAGTGTTACTGAATCACCGTACAAAGCTTTTTGTTGCTCCATCCATAATTCGGAAAACTTTTCTGTAGTTAATTCCCCTTCCTCTCTTCTCGCAGTATGCATAGCATTTTCAAAACGATTCATTGAAATCTGTCTGAAAACAGTCGCAATTGTATCATCAATTTTGCCAATGATTAGAGCGAGTTTTTCTTTAGGATCAGTAAGTTCTTTTAATAGATTTTGGAAAACCAGCATCTCGCCAAACACCGAAGCAGTTTCAGCAGTCGTTAACGGGGTTCCGGCTTGAAGTGGTCCTTGCTGGCGACTTAAATATTGATGAACTCCATGTCCTAATTCATGCGCTAATGTTTGAACGTCACGAATCTTTCCATCAAAATTCATAAACACATAGGGATGAACAGATGGAACCGTACTAGCTGAATAAGCACCCCCTCTTTTCCCCGGCTTGATGGCGGCATCAATCCAATTCTTCTCGAAGAACTCGTTTGTAATTTCTCCCATTGTCGGATGGAATTCTGTGTATGATTCCATCACCATATTCTGAGCTTCATCCCAGGTGATAGTTGCTTCATTTTTCATCATGGGCGCATATCGATCGTAATCGAACATCTCTTCCAGACCAAGAAGCTTGGCCTTCAGCTTGTAATAGCGCTGCACTAATGGATAATGAGAAGTAACTGAATTTACTAACGCATCTACAGTTGCGTCATCCGTTTCATTAGCCATGTTTCGAGAGGTAATCCAACTCGGATATGCACGCAGCTTATCATTCGTGCTTTTGTCAGCTAATAAAGTATTAAACACATATGTAAGTGGGTGAGCTAGCTCTTTGAACTTCTTTGATAGTGATGCATGTGCTCTAATTCGAAGATCACGATCTCCATCATGAAGCTTACTCAATACTTCTTGCTCGGCATATTCCTTTCCATCCAGTTCGAACTTTGCCTGACCTAAGGTCTCATCAAAAAAGCGAACCCATGCAGATCTACCAGTTACACTTTTCGCTGATAGGATTTGCTCTTGCTCTTCTTTCAGTACATGATTCTTGTATCGTCTAGACGACTCCAGATAATGTTTGTAGAATTCCAACTCTGGAGCATCGATCATTTGTTGAGCTTCTTCATCAGAAACCTGCATCCATTCCACATCAAGAAAAACTAATTTCTGATTGAGCTCTGAACCTAACTCATTCGACTCCTGAACAAGCTTGCCATAATCTGGATTTGTGGTGTTTGTACTCCATTGCAAATAAGCAAAAGATCCTATTTTCCCACCTTTATCTTGTAGCGCTTCGTATTCCTGAAGCATTCCTTTAAACTCTAAAACAGATAAATCTGCAATCTTCCCTTTGTATTTTGTAGCAAATGCATCTGCTTCCGATAAAATTTCTTCTTTGTCTCTTGCCAGTTGGGGATCCTCACTTGATGTGTATAAATCGCTCAAATCCCAGTTAATCTCTTCTGCTCCGGTTATTCGTTTTGCAGCGGTGTCGCTCATGCTGAATGTCTCCTAATTAATTTACGCTGGAATATAGGGTTTGATCGCAGCCATATAAAGCCTCAAAACCATTCGGAATGAATCTTCTTCACAAATGTTTGTAAAACCGATTATTGTGATTTTTAAAACGTAACTACGTACCTTTAAAATCGCTTTTATTGTTATAAATCAGCATTTAAGTACACTCACTTTCTCCCGACAATCATTTCATCCCTATAAATCGATTTAAAACTAACTGAGGTTTATCCTTTGAAATCACTAGATGCCTTATTTGGGCCAAATTCAGCTTTAGTAGAAGAATTATTCGAGCAGTATAAATCAGCCCCGGATTCTGTTCCTCTTCATTGGCAAAAATATTTCGACGAGTTAACAGAAACATCCACAATCGCCCCTGCAAAAGAAACTGCTGATAAAACCAGAAGAAATGGCACGTCAGCTCCGGTAATGGAACAAGTTGTTATGCCGGCTAAAGGTAAAGTGATTTCTGAAGCTCCAAAGAATGCTGAATTACAAAAGATAAAAGGTGTAGCAACTAAGATTGTTGAGAACATGGACCAAAGCTTAGAAGTGCCTACAGCTACTTCGCTTCGTGTTCTTCCCGTTAAAATGATGATCGAAGATCGTACAATCATCAATCGGCATTTGGTAAAACGCCATGAACCAAAAGCGTCATTCACTCATTTTATTTGCTGGGCAGTTATTCAGGCATTAAAAGAATTCCCATCTATCAATAACACCTACCATTTTGATGGAAAAGATCACTTCAAAGTAATTCCAGAACAAGTAAATCTTGGGGTGGCTATCGATTTACCAAATAAAGATGGTACTCGAAATCTGGTCGTGCCGAATATCAAAGGTGTTGATAAAATGAACTTCCGTGAGTTCTTATATGCATTTGCTGATTTGGTTACTAAAGCTAGAACAGGGAAACTTCAAATTGAAGATTATCAGGGTACCACCATAAGTATTACTAATCCCGGTACTTTAGGCACGGTGTCTTCTGTTCCAAGATTAATGGAGGGTCAGGGATCGATTATTGCAACTGGTGCCATTGATTATCCGGCGGAGTATCAGGCAATGTCTCAAGATATGTTGAATCATTTAGGAATCAGCAAAGTGATGACCATGACCTGCACCTACGATCACCGAATTATTCAGGGAGCTGAATCTGGTGCATTTCTTCAGAAAGTGAGCCATTTACTTACTGGCCAATCTGATTTTTGGATGGATATTTTCACCGACCTGGAAATCCCCTACGAACCAATTCCTTATGGCGAGGATATGTTTTCTGGTGCATTTGGCGGTGCATCAAAATCAGTCACCGAAGATCGTAGAACCATCGGTGTTTGGCGATTAATAAATATGTATCGAATGCGAGGCCATGTTCTCGCTAACATCGATCCACTGGAAAAAGAACCGGGCCATAATCCTGAGCTTGATCTCGAGTATTACGGATTGTCTCTGTGGGATCTTGATCGTGAGTTTTATTGTGGGATGCTTTTCCCTGATCAGAAAAAAGCCACACTTCGCGAGATCATTAAAAAACTTAGAGATACCTATTGTGAAAGTATCGGTGCTGAGTATATGCACCTGCTTGATTTGGAAGAGCGCCGGTGGCTTCGTGAAAAAATGGAATCCACAGGAAACGATCCGGAATTATCTCATGACAATAAAAAGCAGATTCTGCATAAGTTGAATCAAGCAATGGCCTTCGAGGAATTCCTTCATAAAAAGTATATCGGGCATAAACGTTTTTCATTAGAAGGTAATGACACCTTAATCCCAATGATTCACTTCCTCCTTGAAGGTGCAAGCGAAAAGGAAATTGAGAAAATTTTCATTGGCATGGCTCATAGGGGACGCTTGAATATGCTCGTGAATATCATGAATAAACCTTATCACCGTGTTTTCGCTGAGTTCGAGGGTAATGTCGATCCAAGTACAATTCAGGGATCAGGAGATGTAAAATATCACCTTGGTGCCCGTGGTAAACATAAAGCTGAAAATGGAGTTGAAGTTGCCATCGAATTAATGCCAAACCCTTCTCATCTGGAAGCGGTAAACCCAGTAGTTGAAGGTGCTTGTCGTGCTATTGTAGACCATCATGAAAAAGATGATGCTGAAAAACGAATTCTACCAGTATTGATGCATGGTGATGCTGCTTTTGCAGGTCAGGGGGTGGTTGCAGAGACATTAAATCTGTCACAATTAGAGGGATATAAAACAGGTGGTACTATTCATGTAATCATAAATAATCAGATTGGATTTACTACCCTGCCCAAAGATGGTCGCTCGACTGAATATGCATCCGATTTGGCAAAAACCGTTCTGGCACCCATTTTTCATGTTAATGGCGACAGACCCGAGGCTGCTGTTCATGCCATTCAAATGGCACTTGAATATCGCCAGAAGTTTGGTAAGGATGTGATCATCGATTTGATAGGTTACAGAAAACACGGCCATAACGAAGGCGATGAACCAGCATTCACTCAACCAGGATTGTACAAAGAAATCAACGACCATAACACTGTTCGTGATCTTTACACTCAGCACCTGGTGAGAAACGGTGAGCTTTCTGAGGAAGAAACCAAGGCCATTTTCGATGAATTTGATCAGTTACTTCAGGAAGCTTTTGAAGATGCGAAGCAAGCACCAAATCTTGGTGGTCAGGATGCCTACTTCGATCGGGTTGAGCAGGATCAAAAGGACTGGTATGAAATGCCTGATACGACTTGCTCAATTGAAGAGTTGAATGAAATCGCTTTAAAAATTAATACCGTTCCAACTGATTTTGATGCTAATCCAAAGCTTCTACGTCAATTGGCAAAACGTTTTGATTTAGTTCAGAAGAACGAAAAGAAAATTGATTGGGGATTTGCCGAAGCGCTCGCTTTTGGAACCCTTTTAAAAGAAGGAAGAACGGTTCGATTAACCGGCCAGGATGTAGAAAGGGGTACTTTTGCGCATCGACATGCAGTTCTTCATGGTACAGAAACTCTTCAGACTTTTACTCCACTTAATAATTTGTCAGATGATCAGGCAAAATTTCATATTCATAATAGCTTGCTAAGTGAATATGCTGCACTTGGTTTTGAGTTTGGATATAGTTCTATTAAAAAAGATGCACTTGTAATTTGGGAAGCTCAATTTGGCGATTTCGCCAACGGTGCACAGATTATCATCGATCAATTTATCTCTTCAAGTGAAGCAAAATGGGGCCAAACTACGTCTGTAGTTATGAATTTACCTCATGGATATGAAGGGCAAGGTCCTGAACATTCTTCTGCAAGGCTAGAAAGATTCCTTCAATTATGTGCTGAAGATAATATGCATGTTATGAACCTGACGACACCTGCACAATATTTTCATATGCTTCGAATGCAGACACTAAGGAAGGAATACAAACCAACAGTATTGATGTCGCCAAAAAGTTTACTTCGACATCCAATGGCTACTTCAAATGCAGAAGAATTAGCAAATGGAGGGTTCCAACCGTTTATCTCTGATTTAAATGTCACAGATACAAACAAACTAGAACGATTGGTGATTTGTTCTGGGAAAGTATATTACGACCTGCTTAAGTATCAACAAGACAACAACATTGAAAATGTTGCTATTGCCAGACTTGAACAGATTTATCCATTCCCTGATAATGACGTAAAGGAATACTTGGCGTCAATGGAGCATGTTAAAGATATAGTTTGGTGCCAGGAAGAGCCTAAAAATATGGGGGCTTGGACATTCGTGGCTACCCGCTTTATGGAACAATTCGATCTGGGCCAAAAACTAGTTTACGCCGGTCGACAAGCATCAGCATCGCCGGCTGCAGGTCAAAAAGCTATGCATGATGCAGAACAAGCCAAACTTGTTGAAGATGCGATGAAGGTTTAATTCATCACTCTTGAAATTATAAACCAACTCAGAAATGGGTTGGTTTTTTTATTGAATCGCGCAACCGCCCGTAAACCCTGTCGCATTAAACTCCGTAGTAATGCGTCCTACACGTTCTTCGAAGTTAACTCGTAACTCAATTTTATGATCGCCAGATCGCTTTGGAGAGCAATATTCCAGAACAATATAACTATCTGCGGTTTCATCCACTTCTCTAGCCATGTCTAGAAATGCTTGATTTAAATCAAATGAGTTAACGGCTAATTGAAATCCATCGCGACCAATTCTAGTTAGAAATCGCTCATCGATTTCTGAACCTAAACCAATTGTATACACAGAATACTGATTTGTCAGTGATTCAACGGCTGTAATAGCCGCATCTTCTGATGCACGCCCCGCCTGATCGGCACCATCAGAAAAAACCAGCATCATACCAGCGGTAGAAAGTCTTGGATCCTGATTTCTTTCTGAAATTCTATTTTCTAATTCAAATAAACCCTGAATTACAGCACCATTCAAATTTGTTGAATTGTCGTTGCTAATATCAGAAGTAATAGCACGCACGGAATCGATTATAGCGTTTCTATCAATTGTAAATGGAGCCAAAAGATGGATTTCTTCCTCACCATCGAACCAGTATACAGCCATTTCTTTCGCACCATAGTCCTCTTCAGAAGAAGTTGGCATTACATTTTCGATGTAATTAACCGTCGCGTCTTTCACCCTCGGAAGTGCATCCCCATTAAGAACGCTTCCGCTTAAATCGAGCAAAAGAATTGAGCTGAATAAATATGAGCCTACTTCGTTTTGAACCTTCGCCTGCGACTCAAGTGAAGAGATCAAAAGGTTGTTTTCATAGATTTCAAAATCTGATTCATTTAGAGCTCTGAAATTAATTTCTTCACCCAAATCTACCTGAAAAAATAAACGAACTTTAGCTGGTAATTCAGTAGTTGCCTCGATTAAATCAACGGTAATTCCGTTTGAGCCCCCACCTTTTTTACCACATCCTGTACCTAGAAATGCAACGATCACTATTGCAGTTATCATTGAACGAAAAAAAGAAAAATCCATAGCCGATTGAGTGTAAGTGATGATATCTCTCGTTTCACAGAAAATATCGAATCTATAACTTCGAGCCTATTAGATTTCGAAGTTTTATACCCGTTTTGTAAAGAGAGATACATTTTTTTTACAGCATAGCTGCCCCGATTTCATTATTTATCGCCATGTAACTAATTAATGATATACAATGAAAAAGTTTGCTCTTTCTATTCTGTTTTATAGTGTTTGTTCCACGTTAATTATTGCACAAGACCGTGCGATTGAAGCAGAATCTTCCATCACCACGAATCATACGGCTACAATTTTAGGCGAACGTTTCCAATATTCAGCAACTGCTGGAACTCAACCGGTTTGGGATGAGGACGGCAAAGCCATTGCCACTTTATTCTATACGTACTACCAGCGGAAGGACGTAGATGATATCGAAAAGCGCCCGTTAATTATCTCATTTAATGGCGGACCTGGCTCGGCTTCAGTCTGGATGCATCTGGCGTATACCGGCCCAAGAATACTTAAAATTGATGACGAAGGGTTTCCGATTCAGCCCTATGGTGTAAAAGACAATCCATTCTCTGTGTTGGATGTTGCTGATATCGTGTTTGTGAATCCTGTAAATACGGGCTATTCAAGAATTCTTGATCCAGAAACGGACAGAGAAACATTTTTCGGAGTGGAAGCGGATATCGAATATCTGGCAGAGTGGATAAATACTTTTGTGACTCGATCAAACAGATGGAATTCACCAAAATATCTAATTGGTGAAAGTTATGGGACAACTCGAGTTTCTGGTTTAGCACTCGAACTTCAAAATCGACATTGGATGTATTTAAATGGGGTTATTTTGGTTTCTCCAACCGATTTAGCAATCGATAGAGATGGGCCTGTTAAAGCAGCTAATCGTCTTCCATACTACACGGCTGCAGCATGGTATCATGGTCAATTAAGTGATGAACTCCAGGCAATGGATTTATACGAAGTCCTCGAATTATCAGAAAACTACACTCAAAATACGTTGATCCCGGTAATGGCAAAAGGTGCGTGGGCATCAGAAGAAGAATTCGATTCTGCCGTTGAAATGTTCAGTGAGTATTCTGGATTGGATGAGTTAGTAATTCGTCAACACAACCTGGACGTTCCTACTTCCTTTTTCTGGAAAGACTTACTTCGCCATGAAGGAAACACAGTAGGTCGATTAGATTCTCGATATAAAGGGCTAGATAGAAATGATGCAGGAGTTCGACCTGACTTCAATTCAGAGCTAACCTCCTGGTTGCATTCATTCACACCAGCTATCAATTACTATTTCAAAAATGAATTGAACTATGTAACTGATATCAAATACAACATGTTTGGACCAGTTCGACCATGGGATCGATCCGGTGATAATACCGGTGAAAACCTGCGTCAGGCAATGGCAATGAACCCATACATGCATGTGCTTTTCCAGGCCGGTTATTATGACGGCGCAACCACCTACTACGATGCTAAATATTCGATGTGGCACCTTGATCCATCAGGAAAAATGAAAGATCGCCTTCATTTTGAAGGATACCGAAGTGGCCATATGATGTACCTCCGATATGAAGATCTAGAACTTTCGAATCAGCATTTAAGAGAATTTATCGAGAAATCTTTACCAGGTGAAGGCGTACCTGCGAAATACTGATATAGGAATAATACTATGATCCAAAAGATAAATTGGGATGAAGTCCCCGAAGAGCAGGTAAATGATAAAATGAAGCGAAAAATGATTTATGGAGAGAAAATCATGATCGCACGGATGAAATTTAAAGATGGATTTGTAGTTCCCATGCATAGTCATGAAAATGAGCAAATTACTCAGGTTCATAAAGGAACCATCAGATTTTGGTTTGAAACTGAAGATTCAGAACCAGTTGATCTACATGCTGGTGATTCTGTAATAATCCCCGGAAATCTTCCCCATAAAGCATTGATGATCGGCGATGTGGAAGAAACGGATACCTGGGCTCCTCCAAGAACTTATTGGATTGATGGAACTGATGATTATTTAAAGAGGTAATCGTCATCACGAGGAGATTGAATTTTTTAACCTGAACTGATTTTCTTGACGAAGTGATCTCAGAATTTTAAAAGAGATTACTTCGTTGATTACATTAACTTCTTTAGCTCAATTAATGCTCCTCGCAAAGACTATTTAAAAATAGAATTGAATATGGATTTAGGAATTCAAGGTAAAAATGCGCTTATCATGGCATCCAGCAAAGGTCTGGGAAAAGCGGTTGCTCTAGAATTGGCAAATGAAGGTGTGAATGTATTTCTTTGTAGCCGAAGTGAGAACGACTTAAAGACTGCAGCCAGAGAAATTGGAACCATCAGTTATAAAGATGTTGGGTATGCAGTTGGGGATGTATCTACCAAAGAAGGACGTGATCACATTTTAGCAGAAGCCAAATCGAATCTTGGTTCTATTGATATCTTAGTCACAAATTCCGGTGGACCACCTTTCGGTACTTTTGAACAACACGATGATAAAGACTGGGAGAATGCTTATAAGTTATTATTAGAAAGCTCGGTTGGGATGATTCGTGGCGTTCTTCCTGATATGAAAGCCAATCAATGGGGTCGGATAATTACAATAACTTCTCAAGCGGTGAAGCAGCCTGTTGCCGGTCTGGTGCTCTCAAATTCTGTTCGAACCGCCATAGTCGGTTTAGTGAAAACTCTGTCTTTAGAATTAGGTCCAGATAACATTACCGTTAATAATGTGATGCCTGGATACACCCAAACAGAGCGATTGGAAAGTTTAATGGAAAAGAATCCTGCTTTGAAAGAAATCACGAATGAAATCCCGTTGGGTAGAATTGGTCAGCCCAAAGAATTTGCCGCAGCAGTTACTTTTTTAGCAAGCAACCGAGCTAGTTATATCACGGGAGTTTCTTTACCGGTGGATGGTGGCTGGATTCAAGGGATTTGAAAAGTCCTTTTTAAATACATTTCACATTTATCCTGAATATTTCTCATTGAACTGAATTCTATTCACTTCATTATGATCGATCATTACAGTAAAGTGAAGGTAATAATTGCTGATGCCTTTCGTCTAAAGTAAATGGATAATACAGTCATAGAAGGATTCGCTATCTCAAATTCAATTTAAAATATATGACCGGTAAACATGATTTGAGTTTATCAATCCACCCAAACGGTTTTGATATTTACGAACTCTCGAATACCATAAAGTCCAAGTTCCCTTCCATAACCTGATTCATTAATTCCCCCAAATGGTAATCTTGGATCAGACTTAACTAACGTATTTACAAAACAACAACCAGCCTGAAGTCGCTCAGCAGCAATTTTTTCAGCTCGATCAACATCTCTAGAGAATACAGCTGCTCCCAGACCATAATTCGAATCATTGGCAACCCGAATCGCTTCTTCTTCATCTTCAACTTTAATAACTGCTGCAACCGGCCCAAAAAGTTCTTCATCATACGCTGGCATATTTGGGCCAACATCGGTGAGTAAGGAAATTGGATAAAACGCCCCAGGTTGATCCGGTATTTCACACCCAAATTCAGCTTTTGCTCCCTTAATAATACTTTCCTGAACCTGTCGATGTAACTCATCTCTTAAGTCATGGCGCGCCATTGGGCCAACATTTACTCCTTCATCAGAAGGATTTCCTACCGTACGTTCTTGCAATCTTTCCTTAAATAACTCTAGAAACCTTTCATACACCGATTCAACAACAATAAATCGTTTGGCAGCCACACAGGTTTGTCCACTGTTTAACAGACGAGAATTTGCGCATACAATGGAGGCAAGTTCCAAATCAGCATCTTCAAGAATTAGATATGGGTCACTCCCACCTAGTTCTAAAACCGTTTTCTTTAGTTTCTCACCTGCTTGAGCAGCGACAGCTTTACCGGCTGTTGTACTACCGGTTAAAGTAACTGCAGCAATACCTTCGTGCTGAACAATTGGCTTCATTTTGGATTTATCCACCAAGATTGTTCGGAATAGGTCATTGGGGAATCCTGCATTATGGACCAATTTCTCAATAGCTAACGCACAAGCTGAAGTATTCTCAGAGTGCTTTAAAATTACAGCATTTCCTGCCATAAGCGCCGGTGCTGAAAATCTTAAAACTTGCCAAAATGGAAAATTCCACGGCATGATAGATAAAATCACACCTAGTGGTTGGAAAGTCACATAACTTTTGGAAGCATCTGTTTGAACAAACTCATCCTGCAAAAAAGATTCAGCTTTATCTGCATAAAAATTACAAAGCCATGCGCATTTTTCAACTTCACTCCTCCCTTGTGCTAATGGTTTACCCATTTCAAGGGCCATGAGTTTGGCTAACTGTTCTTTATTCTTTTCAAGGGAATCGCTTAGATTTTTTAATGTTTCAGAACGATGAGTAAACTCGGTTCCTCTCCATGTAACATGGGCATCATTTGCATTTTCAATGATATGATCTACTTCTTCAAAAGAATGCTCGTCGTATTCGCCAATAAGATCGTTAGTAGCTGGATTAATAGACTGAAGCATAATTAACTGTATTTTTTAATGCTTTCCAGAATTGTATTCAATACTGTGTCCAACTGTTTGTCATTGATAATAAGTGGTGGAGCCAAACGAATCAATGTATCAGAATGAAGGGTCCAACCCAGTAAGATTCCTTTATCAAAACAATCTTCAACCACTGCTTGTGTCAAATCTTTCGAAATTAGCTGTAGACCTAACATTGCTCCAACTCCGCGAACTTCAATAATCTCATTACCACGCAATTTTTCTTTCACTTTTTGTTCAATGATTGACGCCCTGTTTAAGTAATCACCAGACAAGAGCTCTTTCAACGTTGCTAGAGCAGCTGCAGATGAAACCGGATGCCCACCAAATGTTGTAACATGATTAAGAGGAGGATTGTACATAAAAGTCTCAAAAATCTTTTGGCTCGAAACGAAAGCACCCATCGGCATTCCGCCAGCCATCGCTTTTGCAATACACAAAATATCCGGACAGATATTGTAATGTTGAAAAGCAAAAAGCTTTCCCGTACGCCCAAAGCCGGACTGAATTTCATCATAGATTAGCAAAGCACCAACTTCATTACACCGATTTCGAATTTCAACCAGCCAATCCCAATTTGATGGGATGATCCCCCCTTCACCTTGAATGGGTTCAAGTATTACAGCTGCCGTTTTATCATCAATTATTTCTAGATTTTCAAAACTGTTGAATTCCAGAAAATGAACATCGGGCAATAGTGGCAAGTATGGATCACGATATATATTTCTTCCTGTTACTGAAAGTGAACCATGGGTATCACCGTGATAACTATTTTTAAATGCGACAAACTTTGATCGACCGCTATATTTTTTTGCAAGCTTTAGAGCGCCTTCATTGGCTTCTGTTCCGCTATTTACAAAATAAACTTGTTCTAAATGCTCGGGTAGTTGGGCTGTTAACAATTCAGCAAATTCAAGTTGAGGTTTCTGAATAAATTCTCCATAAACCATCACATGCAGATGTTTGTCTACTTGTTCCTTTATTGCTGAAACTACCGATGGATGACGATGCCCCAAACTGCTAACCGCAATCCCCGAAATAAAATCTATGAACTCTCTACCACCTGTAGTTTTAAGATACACGCCTTCAGCCGACTCGATTTCAAGACCTAAGGGTGCATCGCTGGTTTGGGCAACTACAGATTTAAAGCGTGACAAATTCGACATTTAGAAATGTTCTTATACAATTAAGCAGTGTTTTGAAGAGTTTAATTTACCATATTGTTCACTCATTTTTCGACTAACTAAACAATCATAGATGAAATATAGAATTGTAGTTATAGGGGTATTGATTGGGTCACTATCAATAAGTTGTGCTTCAAATAAAAATCAACGAACTCCAAACGTTGATACGGAAGGTCTTGAACAATCGAGACAAATTGATGCCGGGTCTGCCGAAGTACGTCTTCAGCTTGTAACATTGAATGATAATATAGCCCAGGTTGAAGTGAAAGAGATCATGGGATACGGAATGTCAGCAGGAAGATTAGCACCTTCTCAAACTATTGAAGTATCAGTGCATGAAACACTCATTGAACGCCTTTCAGAGATGGAATCCGGGACTGAATTTGAAGCAGTTTTAGCCATGCAACCTGCGGGAATTAATACTCCTACCGGTTGGACTATCACAAAAATTTTAGATCGATAAATAGTACGGGAATGAAGAAAATTATCACAGCTAGCGTAGTAATTACGCTTTTCGTTTTTACTGGGTTTGTAATTAACCAGCATTTAGAGGTATTCCAATTTTCACAAAATGAAAAATCTGAATCACTCCGCCCTGTAAAAAATCCGACCATTATAAATAAAGAGACGACACAGAAAGATCGATCTGAGTATTTCTTTAGAATGCTTAGAAACCCCGTTACCAATCAAATTCCACCTAATATTCAATTGAAAGAAGTCGAATTTCTTGAGGATTTAAAATTAGATCAAGAGAATCGCTTAAAGGCGGTTAACGATCCATTTGAATGGAAAGAAGTTGGTCCCAATGATGTAGGAGGAAGAACACGTGCCATTGCCTTCGATTCGCGGGATTCAAACATTCTGATTGCCGGTGGTGCTTCCGGTGGAATCTGGAAATCAATAAATGGCGGAGTTACATGGGTTAAAAAGTCAGACATTAGCGGCCATTTAGGAGTTACAGCATTGGTGCAACATCCAACTACCCCTGATGTGTGGTATTATTCTACAGGTGAATTTTTTGGTTCAGCCGGTGCAGACGGTGCTCCTTTCTTTGGCTCCGGAATTTTTAAATCAACCGATAATGGCGAAACCTGGTCACAAGTTCAGAATACAGCGGATACCGACGTGGCCTTTAATTCTCAATATGATTTCATTTCAAACATAGTAATAAGCCCAACTACAGGTACCATTTTCTTCGCCGCATCACCTTTCGGCATATTTAGAACAACCAATGATTTCGTTTCTGTTGATTATGTGCTAGGTGTTGTAAATAATCATGACTGGGCAGATGTAGCCGTTAATAGTGATGGAGATGTCATTGGCGTTCTTTCATCTGGAAGTGGCTCGGACTTTAGTCCCGGTGTATATATATCAACAAATGATGGTGCCACACTCACGTGGACAAATGTTACCCCTGGTTCATATCCAAACAATCCTGACAGAGGTGTTATTGGAGTTTCTGTATCAGACCCTGATGTATTTTATGTATTCACCGATACGGGCATTGGAGCAGAGGGCTTAACCTTACACAGATTTGATATATCAAATCCAAATAGTGTAGTAACAAGCGATCGTTCTTCAGGAATACCAAATTTTAAAGGTGATGTAGGAGATTTGAATCCGCAAGGTGGATATAATCTTGTTTGCAAAGTGCATCCATCAAACTCGAATATTGTTTTTGTAGGTGGCACCAATTTATTTCGATCAACAGATGGATTTTCATCAGTTCCACCGAATACGAATGGGACTACAAATGCCGGTGAAGCTCCAAAATATTGGATTGGCGGATATGATATAGCTAATGATATTAGCCAGTACCCCTCTCACCATCCGGATCAACATAATTTGATCTTCTATCCTGAAAATCCTAACCGGGCAATAAGTGCTCATGATGGTGGATTAAGTAGAACTGAGAATATTACAGCCAACAGTGTTACCTGGACAGATATTGATAATGGTTATAATGTAACCCAATTCTATAAGCTATCCATTCACCCCGGAAACGACGACTCGAGAATCATGGGTGGAACACAAGACAATGGTTCTCCGTATTTCTTCTTTGATTTTGAAGCAGCCTCATCAAACTCTGTGGATATCTCTAGTGGTGATGGAGCAACCGCATTTCTTGGTAATAACTATTTGATTACTTCTTCACAGAATGGATTTTTATTACGGTATGATTACTCAGGAACTAACCCAATCAACTTCTCGTACATAACCCCACTTTTAGCTACCGATCAGCAGTTCATTCATCCTTTTACAGTAAACCCATCGGATGAAAACTATCTATTTTATCCCGAATTTGATCATCTATGGAAGAATGACCAAATGATTACACTGCCTCGAAATACATCAAATACTGATGGGACTAATCAAGGGTGGTCTGAATTAAATAGTGTAAATACAGGAACAGATAATCATGAGATCACTGCCCTGACATTTTCAACCACTAATCCACCTAACAGACTGTACTTTGGAGGATCTGATGTTGTTGAACAATCAGCTGCGCCAGTAATAAGACGATTTGATAATATTGATGCCAATGATGGTGAAACTTCAATTAATATAACCGGATCAGATCCTGGATCTTTTGTAAACGATATTTCCGTTAATCCTGATAATGGAAATGAAGTGATAGCTGTAATGTCTAATTATTCAGTAAAAAGTATCTGGCATACATCAAATGGCGGAACCAGCTGGACAGATATTGAAGGTAATTTGGGCGGGGAAAATGGACCTTCAATCAGAACAGCCGCAATTGCTTCAACCGATCAGGAAGGCACTTATTATTTTGTAGGAACAAGTATTGGATTATTCTACACAGATCAGTTGAATGGGAGCAGTACAGTTTGGACTCAGGTTGCCGAAGATTTAATTGAAAATGCGATTGTTTCAGAATTAGACTATCGACGTTCAGATCACATATTAGCTGTTGCTACACATGGTCGGGGATTATTTGTCGGTAAAGTGAGTACTATGGTTTCGAATGAATTTGAACCAACTACCGAATCACCAAACACATTCGAATTACAACAGAATTATCCAAATCCATTTAATCCTTCCACAAATATTGAGTTTACACTCGCATCAAATTCTAGTGTAAGTTTGACTATTTTTGATATTAATGGTCGTGAAGTTGCTAAGATTTTTGATCAGCAAATCATTAACTCAGGTGCACATACGTCTAGTTTTGACGCCTCTGCCCTGGCAAGTGGAACTTATATTTATCGACTTGAAGCGAGTCCAATTAACGGTGGAAGTCCCTTTACCCAATCGAGGACGATGACTCTGATCAAATAAAAACTATCAAGGCAGCCCGGGTAGCTGCCTTTTTTATTAAATCGATGTTAATAATGTTCTGAATTCTTCCTGAAGTAGAGCTCCTTTATCTTTGGCATAAAATGCATGCAAATTTTGCGAAGCTTGCTTACCTCCTATAGCTTCATCTGCTCGCTCTTTCATATAAATGTTTTGCACAAATTCCGGTCTGGGGCCCCATTCACCGAGAGTTTCTAACGTTTCAGCATCAAGAATAATTAATTTCGGAATAGAACGACTTACACCATTCGTTAAAAAGGCATCCATTATCTCTGGATACTCATCCCTTAAAATAATCTTTAATTCAATATTCGAATTTAGTTTTGCCATTTTGTGGATGTATGGCAGCAGTTGAGCAGAATCTCCACACCAACCTTCCGTAATAACGAACCAAATTTGTGAACGTTCGATATCATCTATGGCAGCATAAGTTGCCTCATTAATGATACCTCTTTTATCGATTCGTTGAGTTCGTTGGATATTCAGCCGGGTATAATTGAGCATACTCTCAGAATTGTCGTCGTTTGTTGTACGACCTTCTTCAAACCGTGAGACTGTCAATTCATTAAAAGTCTCGTAATCCATCGCCTGATTAATAATTTCACGAGTAATAGGAGAATTGGTAATAGTTTTCATAGTTGAAATAATTAATAATAATAGAACTATAAATTACAAAGGTTTGATCCAACCTATCATTGAAATGCTCTATAGCTGATATAAGTATTTGTATTTCGATTCCTGGTTTTATGCGATTTCTAAGTTTAGGTAAATCCTTATCTTTGAGGATGCAATTTGAACAGGCAGAAATCTCGATCTCTATAAAAAGCTCCTTCACGGAAACTGAATGGCGTACTATCGCAGAGCGACATAGTTCCAAAGTAGGTCTTCTTATCGATGATTATCTTGAAAAACGAAGTCGTGGGTTGAAACAACCAGTTATGGATTTCCTGTTTGAATATTATCCTTTTAGACCCTCCTGGTTGAAGAGATGGAGTCCGGGTGTAGGAGTAATTCTAGAACTTAAAAATCCGAACGATTTTCCAAATCCAAAAGGCTGGACATTCCATGCCGGAAAAGCTTTTCTGGATCCTCTGTCCATTCCTGAAAAACGAAAACAATCTTTCGAATGGATTCTTAATCTCTTAAAAAACACTCGTGATAAACGCCCTTCTTTTGGATGTTTTGGGATGCATGAGTGGGCAATGGTATATAAGTCGGAAGAAATTCGTCATAGTCAGGTTCCGCTAAGAATGAAGCCCCAGGAATTGGCTGAATTTGTGGAATCCCGTCCACTACTTTGCACACATTTTGATGCTTTTCGATTCTTTACTCCAGAAGCAATCCCGTTAAACAAAAATCAACTTTCAAGAGAAACATTCTCGGATATGGAGCAACCAGGATGTATCCATTCAAACATGGATTTATATAAATGGGCATTTAAAGGGTTTCCCTGGATTTCTTCGGAAATTGTTTTCGCAGCTTTTATGCTGGCCTGCGAAGCTCGTGAAATTGATATGAAAGCCAGTCCCTATGATTTGGCAGATCATGGACTTGAACCCATCAAAATTGAAACCGAAGAAGGTCGAGCTGAATATTTGGAAGCACAACAATCAATTTTCAAAAAAGGTATCCCAGTAAGAGAAAAGTTGATTCAGGAATTTGAGCACCTTATTTCAATTACAAGTAGTAATGCAGAACTTGATGCAGCATCTGTGAGGATTGAATCCTTGATCTAACTAATAAGAATTCTCTCCTGCACTCCCTACAGATTCCCGGTCAAGCTTGTGTAGAACTTGATTCTGTAACCGGAGTGATAAAGTATAACATTTGGGAGTTGTGAGAATTCTTCTCAGTAGTTTGAGAATTCAAGAATAAATACCTTCGTAAGAGTAAATGAAAATTAAAATTCACCGTACTGATGAGAAGCATTTTCCTACTTCTTTTTATTGCTTATACAACAACCCAACTAACCGCCCAGGTTGGTGAGTTAATTTGGGAAGAGAACTTCAACAATCTTGATAACTGGATTATTGAAACCGGTAACGGAAACTGGGGATGGGGAAATGGAGAACTACAATATTATAGTCCTAATAATGTCTCCATTTCAGAAATTGATGGAGATGCAGGAAATAATGCATTAAAAATTGTTGCAAAAAGAGAAACTGGTGCGGATATAAAAGATCAATGGGGAAATCCTCTGGATTTTACCTCTGGCAGACTTAATACCAAATCAAAAGTAAGTGTCCATTTTGGTATGATTGAAACAAGAATACAGGTACCAGATTTAGAAACAGGTGGTTGGCCGGCTTTTTGGATGTTGGGAACATCCAATGTTGGTTGGCCGGGAAGTGGTGAATTGGATTTAATGGAAATGGGATTTGGACAGGCTTCGCGAGACAGTCGTGATCAAAATGATGCAACAGAAAATAATATGATCGGCGCCAATGCATTCTTTTTTGCCGAGAGCTCTATCGTACCGGGCAATGAAATCGGTGCTGCAAGTCTTGCGTTTGATCAGGGGTATGCTCAACCCTATTTCAACACTGAAAATCCATTAAATGATCGATTTCTGATATATCGTATGTATTGGGATAGTACCTCTATTCGATTCACTGTAATTGATGATAATGTTGAATATGATTTATTCACGGATCCATTTGGAATAGGCGAAGAAGCAGAAGAGTTTCTTGAGCCGTTTTATTTTATCACAAATCTGGCAATAGGTGGCTCGTTAACCGATGCTCATCAATTGGGTGATCCGGGATCAGGAGAACAAGTTTCGATGCCTTTTCCTGCCGAAATGTACGTTGATTATGTACGAGTGTTTGAGTGGAACGAGCAAGGTAGTGTTCAACTTGGACCTCCAACTCCAAAGACTGAGACCTACGGAATTTACACGGATTCAGCAGAAACCAAAGAGAGCATGTTTGTTGATGACCCTGGAAATATCTGGGTGTGGGAAGGGACTCTAACAGGTGGTTCTATTGCGCCATTAGAGGGTGAAAATGTACTCTCATGGAGATCAAATAATAAGGGATGGTTTGGCGCCGGAATTCAATCTGTGCAACCCATAAATCTTTTAGAGTTTGCTGAAGGATCGCTAGAATTCAGTATTAAGATGCCTGCAAATGTCAGCTTTCAGATTGGCGTGATTGATGCATGGGGAAATCAGAATTACGTTGATTTTCCTGCCAATCAAACAGCCTATGGACTAGAACGTAATGGGGAATGGGGACATGCAAGCATTCCAATATCAGAACTTCGTGGAATCTATATTGATTTAAGAATGCTTTCTTATGAGTTCGTGATTCTCGAGGTAAGTGGAGCCAACGCAGAATTTGCCATCGACAATATTTTCTACGATAATGGATTAATCAACTCGAATGAAAGACATGATGTTGATAGCGAATTTACAGGATTTGAGCTCTATAATAATTATCCAAATCCGTTCAACCCAGTTACAAATATTCAATACCAAATTCCATCTGCGGGTAATGTTGAATTGAGTATTTATAATTTACAGGGACAGAAAGTCGCAACACTAGTGAATTCTATTCATACTGCAGGATCACATCTTGTACAGTGGGATGCATCAGGATTTAGCAGTGGAATTTACTTCTATAGAATAACAACTGAATCTGGGTTTACCGAAACGAAATCGTTGGTACTGCTTAAATAACTTTTTCTAGTTGCGATGCTTAACCATGTGCTGAACTTGATTCAGTATTGATTCAGCATCTACGGGGATAGGTTTTTTGGTCTAACTTTCTATCAGCTATTTCTTCCATTCTCAACAGATTCCGGGTCAAACCCAGAATGACAGGGGAGCTATCAAATAATCTGCTTCCTTAATCTCGCAACTGGCTCATTCAATTGCTCGCGATATTTACTAACGGTTCGGCGGGCGATGTTGTAGCCTTTTTCATTCAGCATATCGGCAAGGGCCTGGTCGCTGAGTGGATTTCTCTTGTCCTCTCCATCAATAATCGTTTGGAGGATGTTTTTCACTTCTCGGTTTGAGACTTCTTCTCCACTTTCGGTGGTCAAGCCTTCGTTAAAGAAATACTTTAGTTCATAGACTCCGAAGTTAGTCTGGACATATTTGCCATTCACTACACGAGAGATTGTTGAAATATCCATCCCAATTCGTTCAGCCACATCCTTCAAAATCATTGGCTTTAAACCATCTCCAAACATGAAGAAATCATCCTGTAATGCCACAATGGTTTTCATCACATTCATCAACGTATTCTGTCGCTGTCGAATGGATTCGATAAACCAATTGGCTGAATCTATCTTACTGCGCATGAACTGCTGAGTCTGAGCATCAGGTTGTGATTTCTTAGCTTTAATTTCATCCCACATCTGCGTGTATTCTGGAGAAATTCGTAGCTGTGGAGCATTTCGTTGATTAAGAGTAATCACATATTCAGCTTTACCACTGGCAGTCTGATCTGCTCCTTTCCAATACACTTCAAAATCTGGTTCGATATAATTCTGAGTTTCTTCAAGTCCATCACTAACAGCTCCCGGCCGCGGATCCATCCTTCGAATAGCCTCAAACGCTTCTTTTAATGCATCTTCATCAGCATTGAACTTTTGGATGAGTTTATTGAAATGCTTTTTTTCAAAAGCGGTCCATGCATCTCTAACAATACGAGTTGCAAGGTTTCGGCCAGGCATTTCTGTATCAGAATGTTGAAGTTGAATCAACAAGCAATCTCTTAAGTCACGAGAGGCGATGCCAATGGGATCAAGTAACTGGATTTTCTTTCGTACTTCCTCCACATCATCTTCTTCAATAAACACCCCATGATTAAAGGTGATATTATCTGCAACGGCGATCAGTTCACGTCGAAAGTACCCGTCTTCATCTAACGAACCCAATATCTGATCGGCAATAAGTTCTTCTTCTTCGTTTAAATCTAGTAGGCGGACCTGATCTTCTAATTTTTCGAGTAGTGTAACTTCATATTTATTAGGTAACTCACGCCATTCTTCAATATCAGGATTTACAGGTGTGGAATAGGTTTCTCCATCATAGTCTGTGTTTTCTTCAAAATCGTCCCAATCTGGTTCATGTTCGTCCAGGCTATCCACCCCATCTTCATTCTCTTCTTTTTCTGTTGCTGAAAGTTCTGTCTCATATTGCTCTTCTGTTTGGATATTATCCCCTTCTTCGAGAATTGGATTCAACTCCATTTCTTCCTTTATGCGTTGCTCCAAAGCAATGGTATTCAACTGCAGCAACTTGATATACTGTAGTTGTTGAGGCGACAATTTCTGTTGCAACCCCTGCTGTAACCTCTGACCTATACTTTGCTGACTTTTAATCATCTGTACTTTCTCTTACATATTCACATGCTGCAAGAAATTCATCATACCATTCTTGTCCGTATCTTCTTACAAAAGGTTTCTCTAAAAAATCTGCCAGGTAGGTGCCTTCCTCCTCTCCTTTAGAACATGCCGCCGAACATAGTTTTGGAACGTATTCGAAATTAGCATATTCGAATCCTGCAATCTTTTTTAAACGAACTGGATAAAGATGACAACTAATTGGTTTTTCCCATCCAAAACGACCTTCGAAATAGGCTTTTTGAATGGTACAGTAAGCAACATCCTGATCATCATAATTCACAAAAATACATTCTGCACCATTTACACAGGAAATTTCATAGCCTTTTTCTTTGGTACCGATCACTACCCCATCCTTTTCGGCAATCTCGACCGACTCCGGTCTAAGTTCGTTTTTAAGTTCCCGATAGGCTTTATGAAGCACCGGTATTTCCTCCCGCGATACTGGTGCTCCAGCATCCCCTACTACACAACAAGCTCCCTTACATTTTGGTAAATTACAGGAAAACTTTTTGGTAGCTATATCGTCAGACAATATGATGTCGCCAACCTTAATCATACTTCAATATACAATAATCGTGCCATTGGTAATTCCCCAATATTTGAGATTGGACATCAAAACCCAAATATTTTTAACAATTAAATGAGCATGGTTCACGTACATTTCTCAAAATCAAATCTATAAAGCTTGTCATGAAATCAATTTTTCGGTACACATTCCTTTTAGGATTAACAGTTTTACTCACTTCCAACCACCATCTATTCGCTCAAGACTTCTCTGTTGAGTTTGAGAAATTCACACTTGAAAACGGTCTTGAAGTTATTTTTCATGAAGACAAATCAGACCCTGTAGTAGCCGTCGCTTTGACATTCCATGTTGGGTCTGCCCGCGAATTAGAAGGCAAAACAGGTTTTGCACACCTTTTTGAACATCTTTTATTTCTTAATTCAGAGAATTTAGGTAAAGGCGGTTTAGATGCTATGAGTAGCCGAATTGGTGGATCAGGCGCGAATGGTTCAACCTCTCGAGATTGGACTAACTACTTTCAGACGGTTCCCAATGATGCGTTGGAGAAGATGATTTGGGCTGAAGCAGACAAACTGGGCTATTTCATTAATACAGTGACAGAAAGAACCATTGCAGTAGAAAAGCAGGTAGTTAAGAATGAAAAGCGCCAGCGAGTTGACAACCAACCTTATGGGCATGCCATGTATGTGGTTGGTAAGAATATGTACCCGGCAGATCATCCATATAGTTGGCAGGTAATTGGATCATTGGAAGATTTACAAGGTGCAACTCTTGAGGATGTAAAGGCTTTCTATAACCAATGGTACGTGCCAAATAACGCCACGTTAGTTATTGCCGGTGATTTTGATTTCGACCAGGCCAAAGAGTGGGTGCATAAATATTTTGATGAGATTCCAAGAGGGGAAGAAATAGCTCCGCTTGAGAGGCGCCCAGCTTCGTTGAGTGAAACAAAAAAGTTGTACTATGAAGATAATTTTGCACGTCTTCCTGAACTTCGAATGGTTTGGCCTGGCGTGGAATTGTATCATGAAGATTCTTATGCATTGGAAATTCTTTTCGAATTGCTGACCGATGGCAAGAAAGCACCTCTTAACCAGGTGTTGATTGATGAAAAGCAGTTAACATCATCGGTAATTTATTTCAACTATTTCTCAGAAATCGCTGGCGATATCAACCTGATAGTTCGCGCATTTCCCGGCACTGATTTAAATGACGTTTATTCTGCATTGCAAGATGGTTTTGAGCGATTCGAAACCAATGGTTTTACGGAAGCAGATTTGGATCGAATTAAAGCGGGAATTGAAACTCAATTTTATAATGAGCTATCAAGTGTTCTTGGAAAAGCTATCGATCTTGGCCAATACAATATTTACACAGGTAACCCTGATTTTATCAACGAAGTCTCTCAAAAAACGCTCGACGTCACTGCTGATGATGTGATGCGTGTGTACAACAAATACATCAAAGAAAAGAACTATGTAGCAACCAGTTTTGTGCCCCAGGGTCAAATTGATTTGATTTTAGAAGGATCTGTGTTAGCTGAGATTGAAGAAGAGATAATTGCGGAAAGTGGTTCAGATGAAAATTCTGAATTACCTGAAGAAACAGATTTTGAACGAACAGCTTCAAGTTTTGATAGAACAATTGAACCGGATTATGGCGATTCACCCGAAACCAATGTGCCTGATATTTGGGAAATGACTACTGAAAATGGAATTCCAGTGCACGGTATTACTAACAGTGAACTTCCTTTGGTTCAATTCCAGTTGAGAATGAAAGGTGGACTCTTACTTGAACAACCTGATAAAGTTGGAGTCTCCAACCTTATGGCAGAATTAATGACTCGTGGAACTGCTAATAAAACTCCTGAAGAATTAGAAGAAGCCATAGATATGTTAGGGGCCTCCATCAATGTAAATGCTGGTCGTCAAACAGTTGTAATTTCGGGAAATACATTAGCCAGAAACTTTAAATCTACCATAGAACTGGTCGAGGAAATCTTGCTAGAACCACGTTGGGATGAAACCGAATTTAATCTTGCTAAACAGAGTACTTTAAGTGGGATAGCTGCGCAAAGCGCTAATCCAAATTCGATCGCCACAAATACATTTAATAAGTTGGTGTATGGGGATGATAATATCTTATCAAATAATCCTATTGGCACCACAAATACCGTCGAAAATATCACGATTGAAGATCTGAAGCAGTATTACAACACCTATATTGTTCCATCAACCGCTAGTTTACTTGTTGTTGGAGCTACTAATAAAGAAGAAGTTGCTGATGCATTCTCCGGGATTTCCACTCGATGGGATGGAAAAGATGTCTTTTTCCCTGAATTTAAAATTCCAGAAGCACCGTCTGAATCAAAAGTATATTTCTACGATGTACCAGGTGCAAAACAATCAGTATTGCGTTTAGGTTACCTGGCGATGCCTGAAACCGATCCTGATTTCTTCCCTTCCAATGTAATGAATTACATTTTAGG
Organism: Balneolaceae bacterium; assembly: GCA_965229525.1. Lineage (GTDB taxonomy): Bacteria > Bacteroidota > Rhodothermia > Balneolales > Balneolaceae > HXMU1420-13. The sequence goes on along the minus strand of OZ245886.1, from coordinate 2,756,759 downwards.
TGGTGGTGGATTTGCCTCAAGATTGATGCTTGAAGTTCGCGAAGCTAAAGGCTATACCTATGGAATCAGATCTGGATTTACCGGAACTGAACTACCGGGTACATTTACATTAAGCAGTAGTGTACGTACTAACGTGACTTTAGAATCTTTGCTTCTTGTGAAGCAAATAATGGAAGATTATCCTACCACATTCACAGATACTGATCTTCAAAACACACAGAGCTCGTTGCTAAAAAGTAATGCACGAAGTTTTGAGACTTTGAATGCAAAACTCAGCATTTTAAGACGAATTAGTGATTACGGGTGGGATGCAGATTACGTTAAAGAACAAGAGCAAATTGTTCGAGATATCACCATTGAGGATATATCTGAACTTGCTTCATCTTATGCTAATCCCTATAAAATGATATACGTTGTGGTGGGTGATGCAGAAACTCAAATGAATCGATTAGAGGAACTTGGGTTCGGAGAACCGATTTTGGTTAACGAAAACTTCAGAGAAGGAAATGAGTAGATTTTTCAATAAACAAGAACCAATTATCAATGTTCAAATAACAAATTATTAATTGGTTATTCCTTGTTGAATATTGAAAATTGAAATTATGAACCGAGTTGATCAACTGGTTTCCAAATTAGAATTAACCCCACATCCTGAAGGTGGTTTCTACAAAGAGACTTACCGAAGTAATGGGGTAATTCCAAAGGAAAATCTTAGTACTGAGTTTTCTGGGGATCGAAATTATTGCACAGGGATTTATTTCTTACTTACGAAAGGCAACTTCTCGGCTTTCCACAAGATCAATCAAGACGAAATGTGGCATTTCTATGAAGGTGATCCCCTAAGAGTTCATATGATTGATCATAAAAGCAAGTATACGTATCAGGATATTGGCTTAAATTTAGATGCTGGAGAAATTCCTCAATTCACAGTTCCGGCTGGGGTCTGGTTTGCTAGTGAGGTTACTAGCGGTGGCATTTATTCGTTGGTAGGATGCACTGTCTCCCCTGGTTTTGATTTCGATGATTTTCAATTGCCTTCACAAACAACAATGCTCGAATTATTTCCTGAACACAAGGAGGTTATTAAACGATTAACTAGAGTTTAAATACTATTCTAATTAGGCAAATTAAACGAATGATAAAGTGCTTGATATTTGATTGTGACGGGACATTAGTTGACAGTGAATACCTTTGCAATCTCGGATTAGAGATTAAACTTCGCGAGTATAATGTTGAAGCTTCAGCAGATGCGATGATGCAACGATATCGCTGTGGTAAACTATCCAATATTTTGAAGTCGATTGAAATTGAACATCAAATCAAACTCAACGAAAACTTTGTAACTGAGTACCGCGTATTAGTAAGTGATCTTTTCGAAAAAGAGTTACTCCCATTTGAAGGCCTTGTAGAGTTTTTAAATCTAAACACACTTCCTGTTTGTGTCGCTTCAAGTGGTCCTATCAATAAAATCAAACAATCGCTTGAAATTACTGGTTTATCAAAGTATTTCGGTGAGAACCTTTTCAGCTCCTATGAAATCAATTCATGGAAACCAGAACCTGACTTATTTCTTTTTGCTGCCAATAAAATGGGATTTATCCCTTCAGAATGTGTAGTTATTGAGGATAGTTTGTTAGGAATTCAAGCTGGTTTAGTAGCACAAATGAACACTTTATTATTCGATCCAACGAGCCTGCAAACAGAAATTAAAAATGTTCCGATATTCAGTAGAATGAGTGAATTACAAAATCTAATTTCCAGTTTTTCTAATACATAAAAAATACTCACTAAATCATAAAATCCGGATAAATGAACCCTGACGACATTTTGAATCTATCCAATGAAGAACTAATCGATGAGTTCAACAAGATCAAACCTTCCCCATATTTCGATGCTTTTTTTATTGGTTTTTTGATTGGAATCGTAATATTTGGAATTGTAGTAAATACCTGGGGTTTCGCAACATTGCTACCATTGTATTTGGCATATATTTTTTTGAAGAAAGGAAAACGTCATGAAGCTTTGAAAAAAGAAATGCACCAACGTGGGATATCACACCAAAATTGAGTTAAAAAATGCATCTCAGATCATAAAAAAAAGCCCGATTCACCAGAACCGGGCTTTGCAAATTCAGTTATCTATTTAGATTACATAGAAGCAATACCTTTCAATGCTTCTGAAAGCTTCATCATTTTGTCAGCATGGGCTGAACCAGAAGTCATACCATCAACAGTTTCGGCCAAATCATTTAGAATTCTAGATGATCTATCTGGATTAGCTTCAGCATTTGCAATTCCCTGGCGAAGTGCAGTTAATGCTGTACCGTCAACTGCATTAGCACGATCTAATTGATCAACGTAAGCTTTTGCAAGATGCATGGTTTTTGGCCAAACTGCCTTAGGCTGACCTTGAGCATTCAGGTAATCCCATTGTACTGTTTTTGCAGCAGCAATTTCGTTTTCAGTTAAGAATGGGCTTGGTTTTAGATCAAAAATATCTAAACCACGAGCGATTTCAGAATTCACGATGTAGCCGTTGTACCAGTAAACACTCCAGCTTCCACCAAATCCAGAACCATCTGTTGCAACCGGACCGTAATCGTGGAATGCAATCTCAGTTGGGTTAGACGGATCTGTGAAATCGAAAATCGAAATTCCACCCTGATACCATGACTGAACCATAATATCACGATCTGGAACAGGAATAATAGAACCGTTGTGAGCTACACAGTTTTCGAATTGAGTTTGAGCCGCCGGCATTTTGTAATACTCCTGGAATTCCATTTTACCATCTTCTATGGTGAAAATTGCATTAGCACCCCACTCATATGGATCGTCGATACGGCATTTTGGTCCACCACCACCACCCCATTCGTCGGTGAAGATAACCGATTCGCCATCGTTACTAAAAGTAGCCGAATGCCAGTATGCGAAATTAGAATCCGATACAGCATCAATTCTAACTGGGTTTGCAGGATCAGAGATATCTAATAAAAGTCCGTAACCTTCGCATGCCCCACCAGCTAACCCTATTTCAGGATAAAGAGTGATATCATGGCACTGATTTGGACCGCGACGAGCCGTTTCGTCATCAGCTCCACCTCCAAACATTGCCTGGATGCGAGCTTCCAAAGTTTCATTTAGTGCAACTGTATCTGCTGCCGTCGGTTCGCCTTCTCCACCACGTTCTGCAACAACAGAATTAAGTAAATTTCTTGCAAAACCATCAGGAAGTACGCGATCTTGTCCAAAGAAGAATACAACGAATTTACCCGCTGCTTTCGCTTCTTCAATAGCACGAATGTCGGCTGGAGCAGGTCCGTGTGTTGGTGGTTCTTCAAGATCTTCAAAGATTCTTGGTGAACTCACAATTGCAGCATCTTCCGGGCTATCAAGTGGTACTTTAATAACTTCAATTCTAAATAATGCAGAATTAGGATCTTCTTCAGGTTGAAGATTGGAACAGCCTTCTAGTTCTTCATTTGGTCTGATTGTAGCTGATCCTGAAACATATACGTACACATTTTCATCATCGTTTGGATCTTTCAATACAGAATGAGTGTGAGAACCACGGCAAGTTTGAACATTAGCAATGTATTCTGGTTCCTGAATATTTGAAATATCAAAAATTCGAATACCTCTCAAACGATCTGCACTAACTTGCTCGTCAACACCCTGAGTACCGCAATCAAGTCGGCCTTCTAATCCTTCACCGGAAACAAACATTAAATTTCCGTAAACAGAAACATCACTTTGTGAAGCCGGACATTCGTAGTCTCGCACTAAAACCGGGCTGCTTGGATCAGAGATATCCCAGATAATCACGCCATTGTAATTTCCCTGAAATGCATAATTACCCTGAAATGCTAAGTCGGAGTTAGTTTTACCTACGAATTTTTCTGGTGGTGGAGTCTGTGATAAAATTTCAAGATTCCAAATAGCCTGCTCTGCATCAAAAAGACCTTCGCCTAATCCTACACGTGGATCTGGAGAAGGAATAACAGCTTCATCCAATGAAGCCACTTCAGGAGCAGTAAATGGTGCCATCACTGTTTCTGATGACGATGAACACGCATAGCTTACAAGCAATGCTAAGGCCAAGACAGATCCTTTAAGCAATCCGAATGACCGTTCTTTTGTAGAAGTATGATTCATACTTATCCTATTTATTGTTGTTGATTGTTGTGAATGTGATTGATGAGTAATTTATTCCCCGCTTTCTGCCTCTAATAGTTGTCTTAGCATCAAGCGCATTCTTTCAATTTCTGTTTTTTGATCTACATTGATATCACTTGCAAGTTTACCAATACCTACTTCCTGTGCTGCACCATCCGTACTTACTAACTCATTAACCATAGTTATCGCCCCGGCATGGTGTTGAATCATATATCGTAGAAATAGTTTATCAAAATCTTTGCCTTTTGCATTAGCTAATTCTTTCAATTGGATATCATTCAACATACCCGGCATATTTGAATGATCGTGCATTCCCATATCATACCCCATTGCTGCATGATCCATTTCTTCTTTTTCACCTGTTCCATTATTAGCCATGTGCGACATGTCAGAAGTTCTGTTCATCATCGCTTCCATTTCATTATGCATTCTATCCTGCATTTCTTCCGGCTTTTCTTTGTCTGCATCATGCATGGCATGCTCATCAGCCGATTCAGATCGATTAATTCCATTAATAACAGCTTGCTCGGTAAATATTAAGGATGGTTCACTTCCTGGAGTTAAAATTAGGTTCAATCCTTCAATTTTAACCTGAGGCACTGTTTGGTTCCGATCACTCAACCATCGTTGCATAATGGCTATTTCATCTTTCTGCGCATTGATGATCCGAGCTGCAAGGGTTTGTACCGATCTACTTGCATTATTTGGCTTTGCAAGACTTGACATAATTAGTGCCTGCGAATGATGACCAATCATCCCACTCATGAAATCAACATCTGCTTCTGTGAAATTCAGTTTTGTGCTATCGCGTCGAGCCCAAAACAATTCTTCTAATTCTTCATTGTTTTCTCGACCATCCTCAACAATTAATACGTCAGAGTTGGGCTGATCAGTGCTCGATTCAGCAACTTCTTTAGATGAACTACAGCCTATTATTGTGAATACAATTAATACTAGAAAGAATACACTCTTAAAACTCATTGCTCTATCAGTAATTATTTATGTACTGTCCATTTTTTTTAACAGCTTTTGAAGGTAGTTAAAAAGGCATCAACTACACAAAAAAACAGCGGTTATTATTGAAAAATTGCTTCAGCCTATAAAAATTTTGCTAACGATAGCTTTACGTTAATTCGCCTCTCTATAATTTCAGATATTTCTATATTCGAACGATTTTTGACAACCACCTTTTAAAATTCAAGACCATGCTGGAAAAATCGGTAGAAAACAAAATTAATACTTGGTTAAACGGGGGATATGACGAGCATACAAAAGCTCATATTCGTGACTTACTGGACAATAAAGCATACACCGAGCTTACTGACGCATTTTATAAAGATTTAGAATTTGGAACCGGTGGCTTGCGTGGTATTATGGGAATTGGATCGAATCGAGTAAATAAGTACACTTTTGGGATGGCTACCCAGGGGTTAAGCAATTTCTTGAAAAAAGAATACCCAAATGAAGAGATTAAAGTGGCCATAGCCTACGACTGCCGAAATAATTCCGATACTCTATCAAAAGTTGTAGCGGATGTATTTTCAGCAAATGGTATCAAAGTATTCTATTTCGAAGCACTGCGGCCAACACCCGAGCTATCTTTTGCGATAAGAGAACTAGGATGCCAAAGTGGTGTGGTTTTAACTGCTTCACACAACCCGAAAGAATACAATGGATATAAAGCCTATGGTTCTGATGGCGGGCAATTCGTGGCACCATACGACAAAATGGTGATGGAGGAAGTCCAAAAAATTGGTTCTGTTGATGAGGTAAAATTCGAAGGCAATCCAGATTTAATCGAAGTAATTGGCGAAGAAATCGACAAAAAGTATATCGCTGAACTTGTAAAACTTTCTGTTTCAAAAGAAGCTATTAAGCGGAATCACGATATGAAAATCGTTTTTTCACCGATTCATGGCACTGGTATTTCCTGCATACCTGCTTTGAGAGCCTATGGTTTTACTAATGTAACATTAGTTGAGGAGCAAATGACCGTGGATGGAAATTTCCCCACCGTTGTCTATCCGAATCCTGAGGAGCAGGAGGCTTTAAGTATGGCTATTGCAAAAGCAAAAGACATTGATGCGGATCTTGTAATGGCAACCGATCCCGACGCAGATAGAGTTGGAATTGCCGTTAAGGACGATAAAGGCGAAATCGTACTCTTCAACGGTAACATGACTGGTACACTCATTCTAAATTATATGCTCACTGCGTGGAAAGAGGCAGGCAAACTAACGGGCAATGAATACATCGTAAAAACCATCGTAACCAGCTATCTGATTGATCGAATTGCAGAGTCGTACGGTGTAGAATGCCTCAATACACTAACAGGATTTAAATACATTGGAGAAATCATAACAAAGCTTAAAGGAGAAAAAACGTTTATAGCAGGGGGTGAAGAGAGCTATGGGTATTTAATCGGTGAACATGTTCGGGATAAAGACGCGGTAGTTTCGGCTGTGATCATTGCAGAAATGGCTGCTTATTACAAAGACCATGGTTCCAGTTTATTTGAAGCATTGGTTGATATGTACGTTCAGCATGGGTTCTTCAGAGAACGCCTGGTATCTGTAACCAAGAAAGGAAAAGCGGGTGCAGAAGAAATCCAACACATGATGGCTGAGTTCAGAAGCAAACCTCCGGCAACCTTAGGTGGATCACCCGTTACCATTTTAAAAGATTATCAATCACAGGAAGTTAAACATCTTGGCAGCGGAATCATTGAATCCACCAACCTTCCAAAATCAAATGTATTGCAATTTATCACTGAAGATGGAAGCATAATTTCTGCTCGACCTTCAGGAACAGAACCAAAAATCAAATTTTATTGCAGTGTAAACACAGATTTGGATACCAGGGAACATTATGATGCTAAATCAATAGAAATGGAGCAAAAAATCGACCAGATTCTAGTCGATTTGGGAGTATAAAAATAACCCAAACTAGGTAGTTTCTAGAATTGGAAATTTTACGTTATTATCTATCATAAAGCTTAACACAACGGGGTGATACCTATGAAAAAAACACTACTAGTGCTCTTCTTAATGATTCTTGGCACTTCCATAACCTATGCTCAGTCATACACTGAAATTGTATGGTCGCAAATCCAAAATTCATTCGATAGTGCTTCTGATGATGGCTATGGAATGAAAAATTACATTATCGGAGCCATCAATGAAGATGAGGACAATACATGGACATTCTATCTAACAGGTGGAACAGATTACCTCTTTAGAGGCTTTTGCGATGAAGACTGTAATGATCTTGACCTTTATCTGTATGATAATGATGGCGATCAAATCGATAGTGATATTGAAGACGATGACTTCCCAATAATCTACTTTACACCAAGTAGAACCGGGCGTTATCAAATCGAAGTTTCCATGTATGCATGCGAAGTTGAACCATGCTACTGGGGATTGGCTATTTTTGAGCAATAAGAAGTAATTGCTATTATTTAAAAGGTTTTTCGATTTGTTTCGGAAAACCTTTTTTTATTTGTACAAAATAAGATTCAAATATGCGCCCTCTCTTTCTATTTTTAATTTTTTTAAGTGCTAATCTTAAGGCACAGACTGTACTTACTACAGACTCAACTTTAAATACCATTCTCCACGATATTGAACGATTTCATGACAATCGGTACACCGATGAAGAACGAGCATTATATCCACTAGGCTTTGCTACTGAAGAATTCTATGATGAAGAGTATCAATTTAATCTAACCATTCTTGAGCGCCTGGATGCCATTGATATCGAATTATTGTCGTTTGATGATTACATTTCGCATTCTTTACTACGTTTTGATATAGATAATGACATCAAGCTATTTGAATACAAAGAATATTTGATTCCAATCCTATCAGAGAGTGGGTTTCATACCCGGGTTTTATGGAGAACAAACCGAGCACTTAATAATGAAGAAGCCGTAAAAGAATACATCCAGTTTCTTGAAGATATCCCCCGCTATTTTGATGAACATATTGCGCTAATGCGAAAAGGCATGGAGCTTGGAATCGCTCAACCTTTAGAAGGATTGCAAAATTACCAGGCTACCTATGAGCCTTATATCGTTAGTCGTCCAGAAAATTCAATTTTTACAGGACCAGTATCACAATTACCCGAAAATATGAGTTGGGCTAGTTGGAGGGTTTTTCAAAATATGGTTCATGATGCAATTCAAGAATCAGTAACTCCTGCCTATGAACAGGTAAAAAATTTCTTTGAAAACGAGTATTTCCCAAATACTAGAGAAGGTCTCGGTGCAGCTACCATGCCTAATGGTCAAGCTTATTACGAGCACAAAACACGGTATTACACAACTCAGGATATTAGCCCTAATGAAGTTCATGATATTGGATTAAATGAAGTCTCACGAATAAGATCTGAAATGGAAACTATTATTGAAGAACTCGAATTTGATGGTTCATTTCCTGATTTCGTCGACTTTCTAAGAACAGATGAGCAATTCTACCCTAAGACTGGTGAAGAGCTTTTAAAAGAGGCTGCATGGATTTCTAAAACTGTGGACGGTCGACTTCCCGCTCTTTTTGGGCGCCTACCACGCCAGCCATATGGGGTTGTACCGGTTCCGGATTATCTGGCCGAAAATTATACTGCAGGACGATATTCAGGCGCATCTCTGGACTCAGATCGAGGTGGACAGTACTGGGTTAACACTACCAAGCTAGAAAGTCGTACGCTTTACACACTTGAAGCATTAACACTTCATGAAGCTATGCCGGGGCATCATCTACAAATAGCGTTAACAGCCGAATTAGAAACACTACCATCCTTCCGTAGAAATATGTACATCAATGCGTTTGGGGAAGGTTGGGGGTTATATGCAGAGTATCTTGGTTATGAACTTGGATTGTATACAGACCCTATTTCAGAATTTGGACGACTCACATATGAAATGTGGCGAGCCTGCCGTTTGGTGATTGATACCGGAGTACATTATATGGGCTGGACTCGTGATGAGGCAGTTGCATATCTGGCTGATAATTCAGCTTTATCAATACATGAGGTAAACACAGAAATCAATCGATATATCACCTGGCCGGGACAAGCTCTGGCTTATAAGATGGGTGAGATCACCATCAAGAATTTAAGAGCCCAAGCTGAAGAGGAACTTGGAGAACATTTCAATGTGAAAGAATTTCATGATATAGTTCTCAGTAAAGGAACTGTAACAATGAGTATTCTTGAAGAGATTGTTGAACGTTGGATAGATGAAAAAAAAGCTGAATCTGAGGGTTAGTGTTATTTCAACTCAAAAATCTTTCCTGCTTTTTGGGTCACAATTTGTTTCATTTCCAAAGTGAGCATGGCAACCAACAATTGACTGGTTGAAGCACCAATTTCATCTGCTAATGCATCAATTTGGTACTCTTTTTCTTCAAGCAACTCGCATACTTTCTTACTTAAATCATCCAACTCTTGATCTCGCCAATTATTCCTCTTTGGTTCTTCAATGTTGGATGTTCGATGTTTAGTACTCCCTTCAATTGGCAGTTCCTCCAAAATATCATCCACCGTCTGAACTAGTTTAGCCCCATTTTTGATCAAATAATTACACCCCGTTCCACTAGCACTATCGATAGGATGTGGCACAGCAAATACTTCTCGATTTTGATCTAATGCAATTTCAGCAGTAATAATACTTCCCCCCTGAATTCCTGATTCGACCACTACCGTACCCAGACTTAAGCCGCTTACAATTCTGTTTCGAACGGGGAAATTACCTGCGTCCGGTTTTGTACCAGGTGGGAATTCAGAGATCACCAGCCCACCAGTTTGAACGATGGCATTCGCCAATCCTCTGTTTTTAGCAGGATAAATCCAATCAATGCCTGATCCCAAAACTGCAACCGTTTTACCGCCTGCATCTACTGTCGCCTGATGTGCAAATGAGTCAATTCCGTGAGCTAATCCACTGAAGATACATAATCCGGCTTCCGATAAATCAGAGGTTAGTTTCTTAGCCATCCTCTTTCCATAGCTAGTCGTATTTCTTGTGCCTACAACAGCAACACCCGGATTGTGGAGGACATCTATGTCACCTTTGTACCAAATTAAAATCGGTGGATCATAAATCTGTTTTAGTAACTCGGGATATTTGTCGTCAACAATTGTAAGGATTTGAGCTTTCGTTTTTTCAGTGGCTTCAATGATTTTGTCAACTTCTTCCCAACCATCGAATGATAGAAAAGATAGTGCGGTCGCCTCGCCTACACCTTCAATACTTCGCAATTCCGTTTTGGAGAGCTTGAATGCTCTGGTTGGGTCTGGAAACTTTTCTAGTAAAAGTTTTACTCTTTTCGGACCAAAGCCCGGAACAAGGTTTAACGCGAGTAAATTTCTAAGTATCGAGTTGTTTTGCATGCTGAATCGCTCCCCAAAGTGTTTCCCTTAAATCATCTACCCCAAAATTGGTGGCCGATGAAATGGGAATAACGGGAATTTCATCTTCAAAATGCAACTCTTCGTCTAACTTAAATCCTTGTTTTAAGTCCATCTTAGTGATAGCTAAAACGCGTGGCTTATCTAAAAGATCCGATCGATATGCTTTTAATTCATTTACCAGTGCACGGTACTCGTATTCAATATCGGTATCTGCGGCTACCATGAATAGTAATACATTATTTCTTTCGATATGCCGTAAAAACTGAATCCCAAGTCCCTTACCCTGATGCGCTTCTTCTATTATCCCTGGAATATCGGCCATTACAAAACTTCGATAATCGCTGAATTTCACCACTCCTAAATTTGGTTCTAAAGTAGTGAAAGGATAATCACCGATCTTTGGCTTTGCTTCTGAAAGTGCAGCAAGTAACGTACTTTTTCCGGCGTTTGGGAATCCGACTAACCCAACATCGGCTATAAGTTTTAACTCCAATTCTACCGTTCGTTCTTCCCCTTCTTTTCCTTCTTGTGCAAACTGGGGTGTCTGATTAGTAGCCGATTTAAAGTGCCAGTTTCCAAGTCCACCTTTGCCGCCTTCAGCTATTATCAACTGTTCTTCATCGATAGTAATTTCCCCTAGCCTCTCTCTTGATTCGGCATCATAGGCAACTGTTCCAAGTGGAACATCTAGCATGATATTTGGTCCACCAGCACCGGTTTTTCTACTCCCAGCGCCATGCTCCCCCCTCTTTGCTTTGATATACTTTTTATATCGAAGATCGAGTAGGGTATTTAAATGCTGATTTCCTTTAAGGATTATGCTTCCTCCTTTTCCACCATCTCCACCATCGGGACCTCCTTTTGGAATGAATTTCTCCCGCCGAAAATGAGCAGAACCATCTCCACCTTTTCCGGCAGTTACATAAATTTTGGCGTAATCAGCGAAGCGCATTTTTTAATATTTGAAGTCATTCCTTCGAAGACAGGAATCTAGTTTATTATTAAGATTTAAGATCCTGAAACAAGTTCAGGATGACTTTGGGTTAAAGTTTCTCCATGATGAAGTTGCTCATCAAACGCCATAAATGGCGACGAGCATTCCCACCATATATACTATGGGCAAGATTTGGGTAATACATTGTTTCGAATTGAACATTGTGTTCAATCAATGCCTGAACCATCTCCACCGCATTTTGATAATGCACATTGTCATCACCTGTTCCATGGATGAGTAAGTAATCACCAGTAATTTTATCAGCTACGTTGATTGGAGCTGCTGCGTTATATCCATCTGGATTTAATTGTGGAGTTTGCATAAAGCGCTCTGTGTAAATCGTATCGTAAAATTTCCAGTGAGTAACCGGAGCAACGGCAATTGCAGATTTAAAAACATCATTTCCTTCTGCCAATGCTAATGTGCTCATATATCCGCCATAACTCCATCCCCAAATTCCAATTCGATTTGCATCCACATAAGAGAGTTCTGAAATTTGCCGAGCAGCTTCTACCTGATCTTCCGTTTCCAATACTCCAAGCTGTTTATATACCTGATTTTGGAATTCGATTCCCCGTCCGCCAGTTCCTCGGTTATCTACAGTAATAACAATATATCCTTGATTAACCAGATATTGATGCCACATCGGGCGTTCACTTGAATTAAAACTGCGAGTTACACGTTGGCTTCCCGGGCCACCATACACATGCATTAATACGGGGTATTCCTGATTTTCCTCAAAATTTGGCGGCTTGATCATGTATGCATTCAATGACACACCATTCACATCCAATGTCATGAATTCCTTATGCTGAAAGGTGAAATTCTGAAGATTCTCGGTTAATTGAGCATTATCCTCAATCACACGAACTAACTTGTCATTATCTTCGTGGAGAGTATAAATGGGCGGTTTATCGAAGTCTGAATACGTTTGAATATAATATTTGAAGTCCCGACTCATATTAATCGAATACCAACCTTCCGCTTCGGTCATACTTCGTTTCCTACGACCATCTACTCGAATTCTATATAGATGCCTTTGTAGTGGAGAAATTTCAGTACTTAGATAATAAAGGTTATGGTTTCGTTCATTGTATCCAACTATATCTGTTACATCATAATCGCCTTTTGTAATTTGACGAATTTCTTCTCCCTCCAGACTATATAAGTACACATGATTAAATCCTGTTTTCGAAGAAGTGGTAATGAATTGTTTTCCATTCCCATGAAAGTAGAGGTTGTCATGAACATCTAACCACGTTTCGCTGGTTTCGGTCATAATCAATGTAGTTTCACCAGTGATTACATCAGCAAAAAGTAAATCTTCCTGATTTTGCAGACGATTCATTCTACGAATTGCTAATAGATCATTATCCCTGCTCCAATTGATGCGTGGAATATACTGATCGGTCTCTTCCCCGACATCCATTGTGATAGTTTCGCCGGTGTTTAAATCGTATACATGAATACTTACAACTGCATTTTCTTCACCTGCTTTGGGATATTTAAATCGAACCTGTTCGGGATATAATGTCCCCCACTGCTCCATAGTGAATTCTTTAACATGTGCCTCATCAAAACGATAAAAAGCAATTCGATCGCCATCTGGTGACCAAAACCATGCTTTTGCAAAACTGAATTCCTCTTCGTACACCCAATCTGCTGCACCGTTTATAATGGAATTGAATTCTCCATCCTCGGTAATTTGAGTTTCTTCGCCAGTAGTTAAATCAACCCAAAAAATGTTGTTGTTCTGAACAAAAGCTGCTTTATCTCCATCGGTATTCAATTCCGCATACTGTTGCTTTTCCTCACTTTGTGTAAGCTTTGTAAGTGTATTCGCAGATCGATTAAAAATGTAGTAGTTCTCTTTAGTCGATCTTCTCCAAAGTGATTCAACATCTGTTTTGATAAGGATCAGATTTTCATCAGCTGAAAATTCATACCCCTGTACTACTAGATCATCGTGTTCACTCCCATCAAATAGTACTTCTGAGTTACCATTCAAAATATTGAATCGGGTGATCGTTTGACCATCGGTTGCTGAATAAAACTCACCATCGTTCATCCATCGAATATTCTGGATTCGATTTGGGGTAAAGGTTCCATCAAAAAGATGCTCGAAAACAATGGGCTGACGTTCTTGAGCAGTTACAGAAAAGCTGGCAAAAAAAACCAGAGCAATACAAACTTGTAACGATAATCGCATAATTTTATAAAATTAAATTGTATGTAACGACTCCCCGAGACCGCTATCGTTACATACCTGGTTGGCAATTATTTTTGTAAAATCAGTCTTAAAAGTTGGGTGATTTTTTCTTTCATCTCTGTTCTATTGATAATGAAATCCAAAAACCCATGCTCCAACAAATACTCCGATGTTTGAAATCCTTCCGGTAAATCCCTTCCTATTGTTTGTCGGATAACGCGAGGACCCGCAAAACCAATTAATGCACCCGGTTCTGCTACGTTAAAGTCACCCAGCATTGCAAAACTCGCTGTAACCCCGCCTGTTGTTGGGTTTGTGAGGTATGAGATGTATGGGATTCCTGCTTCGTCTAATAAAGCTAACTTTGACGAAATTTTAGCAAGCTGCATCAAACTCAGTACACTCTCCATCATACGTGCACCTCCAGATTGAGAGATAATCATGTAAGGTACTTTGTGCTTTAACGCATATTCCGCACCCTGGGCAAGTCTTTCACCTACAACAGATCCCATACTCCCGCCAATGAACGCAAAATCCATACAGCCAACCACTAGATCGAGGCCATTGATTTTTCCAACTCCAATCATTGCTGCATCAGACAATCCTGTTTTCTTATAAGCTGCTTCTAGTCGATCGGTGTACTTTTTTCGATCTGTGAATTCGAGTGGATCGTTAGACCTGATATTACCCGCAATTTCTTTGAATTTTCCATCATCAAAAATAATGTCGAAATATTGCCTACTTCCGATCCTGAAATGATAGCCACTTAATGGATCGACGAATTTATTGTCTTCTAATTCGCGTCGATGAATTGTTTCGCCGGTTGTAGGTACTTTAACCCAGACACCTTCCGGCATTTCTTTCTTTGTAGAGGTTTGAATGTTTTCTGTGTCGCGTTTAAACCAGCTCATAAAATCCTTCTAAAATTTTAGCCAAAATAGGGATTCCTAGCTAAATAATCTGATCTTTTGAAACAACAATACACGCCTAATTTCGTAATGCTGAACTAGTTTCAGCATCCTATGAACCAACTGGAAGAATTAAGCTATTGAGCTGAATTATTCACCTGGCTACTAGTAATATAATTTGGATCAAGCTCTTCTAATGTAGTCTTTTCGAAGAATTCAGATTCTGGAAGTATGTTATATAAATCGATGAGATTGTTAGCCCTTATGCTTTCCGAACCAAACACTTCAACTCTTGCTAGCTTCTCTTGATTAATGCGCTGAATCCCAGTTCCAATTATTTTCTGTCCTGATTCAAGTTGATCTTCTAGATCTGATATTTCTATGACATCCATTTTGGTAATAGCCATCAAGCGATCATTAACCTCATATTTTTGATGATATACATGAGTTCTTCTAGCATCAATAATCGAGTGTACTATTCCTTTAAATGAACTCAATTGAGAGGCTGCAAAACCGGCCAAAGTATTAACAGCTAAAACATCCACATTGGATTGAAAGAAAATTCCTTTGATTGCACTAGCAGCGATTCGGAGCCCTGTATATGAACCGGGGCCATTACTCACTAACACTGTGTTGATTTGATCAATGGTAAAGCCATGGTCTTTCATCAAATCCTGGGTGAACAGAAAAAGATTGTCCGAATGGACCGATCTTCCCTGAATTCTTTTCTCGAAGAATTCGCCATCAGAATCCTGGTAAGCTACAGAACAAACATCGGTGGATGTTTCAAAAGCGAGGATCATTTCAACTCGTTCAACACCAGTTCACCTCGGTTAAAAATACCTACAGCACGTCCTGTTAGTTCAGTATTTAAATACGGTGAGTTTCGTGATTTTGAACGAACGTTCTTTTCATCAAAAATCCATTTTTCGTCGTCATTGAAGAAAGTAAGATTGGCTTCTGCTCCTTCTTCAATTTTTAGTTCAGGAAGATTCAAAATTGAACGCGGAGCATCACTCATTTTATCCACTAGCTGCTGTAAATTCAGCTTTCCCGTTTGATGCAGTCTCATGTTTGTGATGGCCCATGAGGTTTCAAGTCCAATGATTCCATTAGGCGCATAAATAAATTCCACTTCTTTTTCTTCGATGGCATGTGGAGCATGGTCTGTACAAATTACGTCGATGGTTCCATCAACCAACCCTTCTATCATTGCATCTACATCTTCCTGAGTTCGAAGTGGTGGATGCATTTTGAAATTTGTACTGAATTTCTGTCGATCAATTTCTTCATCTGTTAAGTCAAAATGATGAGGACAAACCTCTGTAGTAACTTTAATTCCTTTCGCTTTTCCTTGTCTAACTAATTCAACTCCTTCTTTAGTGCTGATGTGAGCCACATGCACATGTCCACCTGTATATTCAGCTAAGAGGATATCACGAGCGATCATCACTTCTTCAGCAATCCCAGGGGTTCCATCCAAGCCAAGACGTGTTGAAACGGCTCCTTCATTCATATGTCCCGGACGAGAAAGCTGCAAATCCTCTTCATGATTGATAATTGGCACACCCAACATGGAAGCATATTCTAGAGCAACTCGCATTACTTGGGCATCATACACAGGATCTCCATCGTCACTAAAGGCAACCGCACCACCTTTTTGCATGTCTCCCATTTCAGCAATGGATTTCCCGGCTCGATCTTTCGTTACGCAACCAATAGGATGAACATCAACCGGTGTTTCATTTCCTTTTGAGATAATGAACTCAACTACGTCACGAGTATGTGTTGCAGGACTTGTATTTGGCATGCAAGCAACAGCAGTAAATCCTCCGAATGCTGCGGCATTACAACCCGATTTGATTGTTTCTTTATGCTCATATCCCGGCTCACGTAAATGAACGTGCATGTCCATCCAACCCGGACTTACATATGCCCCACCAAAATCGTGAGTCTCCTCCCCTTTATTTGCCTCTAGTCCTGATCCAATCTCTTCAATTTTGCCATCTTTTATTCTGATATCGGTGGTTTCGTCACCTTTGTGGGATTTGCTAACTGGTCGGACGTTTTTTAGGAGCATTTTCATTAATGTTCAAAATTCAAAGTTCTCTCAAATATATTAGATTAATACATGATTAAGTATTATTTGATTAGTTAATTCACATTGATAAATTCCAATTATTATTCTTTATTGTACATGATCCTGTACAAATTCTAAATATATGAAAGCAATCACTTATACAGCAGCAAGAGAACAGTTCGCAAAAACCATGGATAATGTTGTAAATGATGCGGAACCGGTGATAATCACCCGAAATAGAAATCAATCGGTGGTTATGATCTCGTTGGATGAATATGAGGCACTTAACGAAACTGCTTACCTCCTTCGATCTCCAGTGAATGCAATTCGTTTATTTGAGTCATTAAAAGAACTGAATGAGAATGGTGGGAAACAAAAAGATCTTATTGAATGAATCTGGTCTTTACGACGCATGCCTGGGATGATTATCAATTTTGGATCAAAACGGACAAAAAAATCCATAAAAGAATTAATCTGCTTATCAAAGAAACACAACGCGACCCATTTGATGGTATTGGAAAACCTGAAGCACTGAAGTACAGCTTATCCGGTTTTTGGAGTAGAAGAATTACCGATGAACATAGAATGGTTTACAAAGTTGACGACGAATACTTATATATCATCCAACTTAGATATCATTATTAGTTAATCCCTCAAAACCACAAAATCGCCCTCAAATTCTGCTGCGATTTCTCCTTCATATTCAACCACTGCTTTAGCGGTAAGTCTACCTTTTCCTTTTTGAGTTAGATCATCTAAAAAAGTCTGAACTGTTGATTCTTCAGGAATTAAAACTTTTGCTTCGAAATCAGATTTAACTGGTTTATGGAAAGTTGATCTTCCTCGTCGACCAACAATTCGAGGATGCGGATCGAAATCTTCAATCAATAATTGGACATATGCCCAGCTGGTCACAAAAAAAAGACTGTCTATACTTCCACCAAATGCCGATCCCTGATGATTCACATTTGGTGCATGTGGCATGGCAATTCGAACCGATTCATGAGTTAGCTCTACGATTTTCATTCCCATGATTTTTGTCATAGGGATATTCGTTTCGATGTATTTCTGGGCTTCTTCTTTATTCATAAAGTTTGACTAAAACGTCGCCAAAATATCCTTATCATTGGCGGAAATCCAATCCAAGTATGTCCAAACAGATTCCTTTTTTATTTGATATTCCTTCAGTCACCGAACTCACTGGAAAAATCAAAAGTCTGCTAGAGCAAAACTTCTTGGACATCCTCGTAGAGGGAGAAGCTAGCAATGTAAAGCAAAGTGCAAATGGACATATTTATTTCACTTTGAAAGACTCAGGAGCTCAGCTTCCCTGTGTGATTTGGAGAAATACGGCACAAAGAAATGGAATCCAACTTGCTGATGGTCAACAAATTGTAGTTGGCGGAGACATTCAGGTGTACGCTCCACATGGCCGATATCAAATGATTGTTGGATTAGTACAACAAGCCGGAATTGGAAAACTTCAGCAAGCTTTTGAGGAATTAAAAGCGAAATTAAAAGCTGAAGGTTTATTTGAAGACATCCACAAAAAACCAATTCCAAAGTACCCCAAACGAATCGGCGTGGTTACTTCCAAAACAACCGCTGCCTTTCAGGATATCCGATCGACATTAGAAAAACGTTGGCCTATAGCTGAAGTAGACTTATACCATGCCAGTGTGCAGGGAGTTAATGCTGCACCCGAAATTGTTAAAGGCATTGAGTATTTCTCAAATACACAAAAAGTAGATTTAGTAATTATTGGACGAGGCGGTGGATCGCTAGAAGACTTATGGCCTTTCAATGAAGAAGCTGTAGCCAGAGCTGTCTTTGATTGTAGGTTACCTATAATATCTGGAGTAGGCCATGAAGTTGATTTTTCCATTTCAGATTTCGTGGCCGATTTAAGAGCGGCTACCCCAACTCAGGCTGCCGTTTTCGCTACACCAGATATTAACGAAGTGAGTATGTTAGTGGAGGATTTAACCCGTCGAGTTGAAGTAAATACTATTGGAGCCATACAGCTTTACAGGGATAGAGTTCAGCATCTTTCTAAGAGTTATGCATTGCTTGCTGTGAAACAAAAAATGGAAATAGCTTCAAATGAAGTTTCTTTCCTTACATCCAGATTGATGCAAGCCACAGAAAAACTCTTTACTCACAGAACACATATCCTTCAAAATATTTCGCAATCACTAGCATCTAAAAACCCAAATATTCCACTTGAAAAAGGCTTTGCAAGAGTTTGGCAGGATGAAAAATGGGTTCGATCCTCAAAAAATCTTGAAAAGGGAACGGAGTTTGAACTCGAGTGGTTAGATGGAAAAATTCAGCTTAAATAAGTGGTTAGCCATCTTTGCTGTATTAACTGCGCGTTAACTGAATTTGTAAATGATTTTAAAACCGGACAGGTTCATCTTGCCTGATGAAAAAATCTCTCCTAATTTAGAATTGATATAAATAAATACAAGTTTGATATTCGAATTTGTACTGATTTAGCTAAACTGCAATTAAATATTAACAGCCCCTGGCTATGTCTTATTCAACGTTCAACGCCTTATTTTGCGCCAAAAGTAACATGTTTGGGTTAATTTCAGCTTGTTACAACTTTTTGTGCTCTACCCTTTCCTTTTACAAAGGCGAAGACTTCACGTATTTCCACAAAAGTCTTTTTGAACGTAGCTGAAAATCAGCCCTAAAACAACTTAGGTGAATTCCATATCCGCACATTGATGCGGTCTTAGGAAAAGCAGCAACCAAAAAGCTGTAATGATTCTTACTTAGAAGAAGAATTGCAAAAGCAAAAACTACTTCATCACAAAACAAACAAACAAAAACATGTTAAAACTAAAATCTACTAACATTCTTTCAGTGCTAGCACTTTCTTTACTAACTGTGGCTTGCACAAATGCACAGAACTACAGCTCAACAGAGCCGGTTAAAGAAGTTCTTACAAAAGAAAAACAAGATGCTCTTACTCCTGAAGCTGTATTAGAAGGATTAAAAGCTGGTAATGAGCGTTTCGTTAACAATAATCTAACTGCGCGCGACTGGCAAGCACAAGTTGCGGCAACTGCTGGTGGTCAATTTCCGGAAGCGGTAATAATTTCGTGCTTAGACAGCCGAGTACCCGTAGAGCAAGTATTTGATAAAGGTGTTGGCGACATCTTTGTAGGACGTATTGCAGGGAATAACGTAAATACAGATATGCTTGGAAGCATTGAATTTGGAACTGCAGTAGCAGGATCAAAAGTAGTGGTAGTAATGGGCCACGAAGCATGTGGTGCTGTTAAGTCAGCTATCGATGATGTTCAGGTTGGAAATATCACGGCTTTACTGTCAAACATTAAGCCTGCAATCGAAATGTCTGGTGATTTCGAAGGCGACCAGTCTAACGCTAACAACGACTATGTAACACATGTTGTTGAAAACAATGTTCGTTTTACCATCGAAGAGATGAGAAAGAATAGCCCTATGATCGCTGAACTGGAGCGTAATGGCGATATTCTTATTGCTGGTGCATTCTATGATTTAGACACTGGTAAAGTGACTTTCATTGATTAAAATAGTACCTAAGAATCAAGGAGCGCAACTGGTGGTACCGGGGCGCTCTTTTTTCTTTCATTTTATAACCGATTATGGTTTTAATAAACTATCTCTACATTAATACTGATTCTTAGCGCCTGAATTCCAAAATTCAATTTATCATTATAGGAAGATGAAAAAGATATTCTTAGTTGGCCTCATCATTTTTTGTACAACACAATTTGTATTCGCACAAACTAATTCAAAGTTTGAATTCTACGGTAATGTACGGTTCGCTCATATCGGATCAACCGAAGATGCACATGGTATTGGTGGCGATAACACAGCCATGAGATTAAGACCAGGCGTTAGATATATACATTCAGAAAATCATAGTTTTAATGTTCGAGTGGCTTATTTGTTATCAAAAGAATTTGAACCAATAAATCCCACACTGGAAGCAGATGGGTCAGGAAGATTGGCTTTGGGTTCAGTGACTTTCGATGAGTTTTACTACCGTTTTAAAGATGAAAAGAATGAACTTAGAGTGGGTAGATTTCAGAAGTCATTAAATACCTTAACGAATGCCAAACGATCTCATTCAAGATATGCAAGCAACAGTAACAATGTACATTGGTCTGACGGTATTTTTTATAAAAGATACCTCGATAATGATAATAATTGGTATGGTGAAGGGATTATAGAATATCACCCGGAAGGCCAGCCATCATTTCAATATGATCAGAGTGGGTTAGACTTTTCACAAAATGAACATAACTTCACATTATACGCTGGGGCTGAAAGCCGTGAAGTAACCAATAATGTTATCCAAAAAGGTTTTGGAGTGATGTATATCCCAAACATTTATGTTAAAGGGAACGACTTTTCCGATTACGTAGCATTCACATCTCGTATTACACTTGACTTCCCACAAGGTGAAACTCTGCAGGGTGGTTCAATTCGTATTGCCGGTGAATTAGGGCAAAATCTTAATACCAGTTTCGAAAACGGAACCAGCATGGTCACTTCTGTAGGTATAAATAACTTTGCTGGTCAACATGAAATTATGATTGAGTTTGCAAAAACCGATGATGAATGGTTTCTGCCAAGAAACATTTATCGCGCAGGTGCTGATGAAATGGAAATCAGATATAGATTTTTCTACTCTTCAAAATGGGCATTCGATGCACGATACAGAATCAGAGATTTCAGAGCTGATAACCGTGTAAATGTTTATTCAACATTTATCAGAGCAACTTATTCGTTTAATTAACTTTTAGTTGTTGATTTGCTTCGCGTAACTGCCTAACAATTTCAATTCTTCAGCTTCTTTAGTCAACTCATTCAGAGCCGCTTCGGTATTTGGATCTGCAGCATTTGCTTCAATATCCACATAAAATTGATACCGAAATGGCTCGTTAATTTTTGGTCGAGATTCCAGCTTACATATGTTAATTCCATGCTTATGAAGTACGTTTAAGCATTCCATTAATGAGCCCTCTTTGTGGGATGTTACCATCATCAAGCTTGTTTTAGTTGGTATTTGCAAGTCAACATGTACTGGTTGCTTTGACGCTACCACAAATCGTGTGAAATTCTCTTTTTGGTTGGCTATGTCATGAGCTATAACATGCAAACCATAATGATCAGCCGCATGAGCTCCCGCAATTGCTGCCTGAGATAAATCTCCATCATCCATCACTTTTTTTGCAGAAATCGCAGTGTCTAAATAAGACTCAACCGTACAGCGTGGTAATTTTGCAAGAAAATCGGTGCATTGTTCTATCGCTTTTGGGTGGGATAATATCCGTCGGATTTGACTTACTTCAACTTGTTCGACTGCCAGTAAACAGTGTACAACTTTGATAATCTCCTCTCCTACAACGTGAATCTCTGAATCACCGAGGATATCATATGTATCATTGATAGAACCAGCTGTTGTATTTTCAATCGGAAGTAATGCGTACTGTACATGGCCATCTTTCAATGCTTTTGCTGCATCCCGAAATGTATCGTAACCATAACAATCAACATGATCATATCGCTCATTGAAGTGTCTTTGGGCAGCTAAATGACTATACGCTCCGTCGGTACCCTGATAACTTACCGCAATGTGATTTCCATTATTCTCATTCTGGTGATCCAGTAACGAATGGGTTTGATAACGAACAGAATTTGTAATGATCTCCCGGAATAAGTGTTCGGCATAATATCTATCTAGACCAATTTCCGCTGCAATATCCCGAATTTTGTTTAAAAGACGCTCTTCGCGTTCTAAGTCCCGAATCCCTGTATTTGTTGTGAGTTTAAATGACGACACTTCTTTTACCAGGTCCTGCCTTTCTGCAAGTGCCATCAAAATATTCCGGTCAATTTCATCGAGTCGATGTCGAATAGACTCTAATTCCTTTTTCATGCCTGTAGTGCTTCTTCAAAATGAGTGAACTGCAAATGTAGTTAAAAAATGAACAGAATCTTAAAATCACTTTTTTGAAAATGAAGTCGAAATTCACATAATCTTCACACTTGAGCCCTATATTTGGCAGAATTTTTAATAATTAACAATCAATAGAGGAAAATGAACCTAATTATTACTCTTTTCGCATTACTATTCATCAATCCACTTACAACAATTGAAGACCCAAAGCTAACACAAGAGGTAGTAGAGATCGTAATCGAGTCAAACGATCAAATGAAATTCGACCTTAGCGAGATTAATGTTCCAGCCGGTGCTACTGTAAAGCTAACATTAAAGCATGTTGGTCAACTTCCTGCAGCGGCAATGGGACACAATTGGGTACTCTTATCACCAGGCGTTGAAATGGGCACTTTTGCTCAAGCAGCAATTCAGGCTCGTGATAACGATTATATTCCTGCGGAAGGTTTCATTGTGTATACAGATTTAATCGGAGGTGGTGAAGAAACTACCATTGAATTTGAAGCACCAGAAGCTGGTGAATACACGTTTATTTGCAGTTTCCCAGGTCACTATGCATTAATGAACGGAAAATTTATTGTTGAGTAGTATTCTCTACTCAACCTCCTGACTCAAAAGAGCCGTCGGTGAAAACTGGCGGCTTTTTTTATATTTAGCCAAAAAATTTATGCCAGATTACATTTTCGTTTATGGCCTACTCAAATCCATGTATGACAATGAAGCAGCGAGATTCATTCGGGAACATTGCACACTAATTGGTGAGGGATCCATTCCTGGTCGGCTTTTTGATCTTGGAACTTACCCGGGGGTGGTTTATGAAGCTGAAGCCGCGACTTATGTAACAGGCGAAGTATTTAAGATCACTTCAAATAAGGAAGGATTAACAAAATACCTGGATGAGTTTGAAGAATGTGGTCCTCAATTTGAGCAGCCTAATGAATATCGAAAAGAGGTAGTCCCGGTTTCTGTTGAAGGAGTTATTTTTCAAGCATCTTCTTATATCTACAATCGGAACTTAGATGGTTTAAAATTGATTGAGAGTGGCAATTACGAAGATATCACCGGAACTCGATAATCTGTTACATTGGAAAAACAAGAACGATCAAAGATTGGCCTTAGCTTTATTGTTGGAATAATTGGAGCTTATTTTCTCTCAAAAAGCCTTACAAATATGGCATATGCTTTTGGACTAGATGAGTTCACAAGTGCAACTAATGCTCGTTATCTTATGAGTTTACTTGCAGGTGCAATTACAGGTTCATTGGTTGTAATCATACCAAAACAAAGCAAATTCAAAGCATTAGCTTTTGTACTTGGCTCTCTACTTCTAATGGACACAGTGGCTTATTTCGGCACAGCCATGCCAGTTAGCGAAATGATCAATCGAATGTTGGTTACCGTTGCACTTTCAATCTCCGGATTAATCACTTTACTTGTTTTTAGGTTTTTGATCAAACCAAAACAAGAGACTACTTCATAATTCCCTTACCTGTAGCAGCCCAGTAAATTCCACCATACAGCATTTCCATAAACATGGTGTCAGAAAAGGTTTGAGGCATATGTCCCATGGCGTTGTAATAGGATCGCCCACCATCAAATTCATGGTACCAGGCCACAGGGTGGAAATCACCCATTGGTGTCACTGGCTCTTCTACCCAACTTGGCTGAAGGTCAATCATGCTTTCGTCCATCGTAAGCAGATAATTTAATCCATCCACTTTTTCTTCACCAAAAGCATACCATTCATCGGTCCATAAGTATGAGTCTGGCACTCGTTCTAGACCTGGAAAATTGCGGTCGATCACGGTAACTCTGGTAGTCTGATTATTTGGATGATAATCAAACATCCTGCCTACAAGTTGTGTATACCATTCCCACTCATATTCTGTATCAGATGCTGCATGAATCCCAACAAATCCTTTTCCAGATTGAATAAAGCGCTCCATTGCTGCTTGTTGCTCTTCATTGAGGATGTCTCCAGTTGTACTAAGGAAGATAATTACGTCGAAATTTTGAAGGTAATCATCATTAATTCGCCAAGCCATTTCTTGCCAGTCCACATCAAATTGATGTCGCTGCCCCAAAGCTCGAAGTGCATCTACGCCTTCGTTAATTGACTCGTGATGCCATCCATCTGTTTTTGTGAAAAGTAGTGCTCGAAATTGTGGTTGAGCAAAAATTGGTGTTGAAATTCCAATCACCAAAAAGAAAAGAAGTATACGTTTCATAATGATCCCCAATGATTTAACTTAGATGGTAGGTAAAAAATCGTCTTCTTTCATAAAAAAATTCCTATGCATCGTCTTTTATGCTTCTTACTAGTTGCTTCATTTGTAGGATGTGCACAATCAGCCCAAAAAGATATTATTCCCATTGTTGATGACTATTACCAAACCTATGCTGATCGCCAAGATTTTGAAAAGTTTTTGACTTTTTATGATTCAAGTATGGTGCTGGAAGACATGATTTATGGAAACAGAGTAGAAGGCATCGATAATTTTCGTGCCTTTTTTGACTGGCCAAATCCTAACTTCGAACTTAGAGATTCTGTAGCATTAGTGGTGACAGATCAAATTTTAAGTAGTAATGAAGTGGTTACTATTGGTTATTTCACACCCTTTTCGTGGGGTGGACTTGAAGTTGAAGCAATGCATTTTACAACGATTCTTACATTTAACACGGAAGGAAAAATAATAAAACACGTAGACTGGATTAATTACCCACCTTATTTGATTGATTTTGAGTCGAAGAAAAACTCGAATATGTGGATTAGTGGTAATGAATGAAACATCGACTTAGATTTATATTTGGAGCACTTCTTGCGTTACCCTTACTACCGATATTAGTTTTTCAGGGTAAAAGTATTAGGAAAAAAGTGCCGAAATTACCTGAAGCAAAAAGTCCTGAAGGGTTCGTTGATTTAGACTTCGATGAAACCACAAAGGTTCTTTTTCTTGGTGAAAGTACCGTTGCTGGTGTTGGTGTATCAACACATGAACAAGGTTTTGCAGGTTCTGCTTCTAGAGAACTGGGTCGATTATATCATCAAAATATTAAATGGAAAGTGGTAGCTCGCAGTGGATATACCGTGCGTATGGTTCGTCGAAAACTAATGCGACATATTGGAGACTTTGAACCAAATTTAATAATACTTGGATTGGGTGGTAATGATGCATTTAAACTACATTCTCCCTGGAAATGGCGATTTGAAATCTCAAAATTAATTCGTGCACTTAGTTCTGTTTACCCGGAAGCTTCGATTGCATTCACCAATATGCCTCCTATTAAAGAATTTCCGGCTTTCACAAAATCCATCAAATTTGTAGTTGGCAACCTGGTTGAGATTCTAGGTATTGAACTTGACACTATCCTGAGGGAATTTAAAAATGTGGTGTATTTTTCAACTGTCCTAGAACTTAAAGACTGGATTCACCTGCTTGTAAATGATCAAACACCAGAAGATTTCTTTAGTGATGGTGTTCACCCTTCTAAACTTACCTATCAGATTTGGGGGAAAGAGTTTGCTCGATTTGTTCATCGCTCTAAAGTAATCATGTAATTTTCTTGAACGATTCAGAATATAAATAGTGTTAGATATAGAACTATTCATTATTACACAAAACCCGATGTTTGGACTATTCAAGAAGAAATCAGAAGTAGAGAAATTAAATGAGAAGTATCAGAAATTGATGGAAGAATCATTCCGTTTATCTACTTCAAATCGCACGGCAAGCGATCAAAAAGCCCAGGAAGCAAACGAAGTACTAATGCAAATTGAGGAGTTACAGGCAGGTAATTAATTACCCCACTCTAAACTTCAATTCCTCAATCTTCGATAGTATTTCATTTCTGTCCATTTCGCGATAGCGTTCTGGTAGAAGTTCTTTAGAAGTACATTCGATAACCGCATTCAACGTCTGGAGCTCTACTTCTTCAGGATACGTTGGTGGAATGAAATCACCTAAAGCTATATCCAAAATTTCTGGAGTAACTTTAACCCGGCCTTCAGCAGCAGCACGGAATTTAGCGCGCGTGAGAGCGGCCTCCATATCCGCGCCGGAAAATGTTTTAAAACCTTCTTCAATAATTGCAGGAATATATTCTTCTGTCATTTTGAGGCCTGTTTTCTTTTGCATCGCCGTAAAAAGTTCAACGCGTTCTTCATTGGTATGTGGCGGGAAAAGTGCCAGGTGCTCTTCCGCCCTACCTTGACGTTTCAAATCGATTGGCATCAAATCAGGACGAGCAGTCATCAAAAACCAGATAATACGCCCACGATTTGTTGTATCACTCATAAAGGTGGCTATCTGGGAGAATACCCGAGAAGAAACACCACTATCCCCACTTGAAGAACGATCACCCAGATAGGCATCTGCCTCATCAATCATTACTGCAACCGGAGACATTGCTTTCAGGATGGATAGTATTTTCTCCAAATTTCCTTCAGTAACCCCCTGCCACTGGCTACGGAAGTTTTTCAACTTCACCATTGGGATTCCAACTTCGGTTGCAAAACAAGTCACCAAAAAAGTTTTTCCGGTTCCAACCGGACCACAAACAAGGTACCCCATCGGCATTACATCCTGTCGCCCCTCTTTCAATGCTTTTACTGCTTGTCTGAGATGTGCTTTAACCTGTGTATGTCCCGCTACATTATCGAGTGAGTATTCTGTCTCAACAAATTCTAGTAAGCCGTAAGCTTCCGCTTCGATTAATTCCTTTTTGTTTCGCGAAAGACTTTCGAAAGTGATTTTCTCTTCATTTTCACGAGCGTTTGAAAGAACAGATCGGATGTTTACATAATTAAGGCCCGCCGTTTGTTGTGCAATAATTTCAGGTTTAACATCAGAAATTTTATCAAATTCGTCATCTGAAGTCTCGAATTTGATAAAACTAAGCCTGTTCTTTTCGCCGGGTATCGTAATCTTTATTTCTGTGGTATACGGATTCTGAATCAACGTTTTATTAAGATCAGCAAGATTTTCGGTAATCAATACATTCGTAAAATCAGAAGCCAGGAACATTGGGTCGTGTGCCCAGCGGCTTAGGTATACTAACGCAGTTCGGTCTTCATTACCCGTAGATCCTGCATCGCTCATTGGAATTATGGTTTCGGCATAATCAATGATCAAAGCGACGCTCTTTTTTTGATCTAAACGAAGTCGGAAATACTGTTCGAGTAATGAGAACACACGAACAGGGTCTTTTGGCATCTTTTTAGCATAATCGGTTCCGACTAAACTATCACGACCTGCTATCGCCTGGTTAAAATCTGCTTGCGATTCTTTATCCCTGAAATAAATCCCAGACGAACGGTCGTAGAAAATCACGTAATCACGCGCACCAAAAAACTCATCCGACAAAAATGATTTTAGACGATGAAATTCGGTTTTTTCTTCATCCTGAAGGGGAACTAAATCATGGACGTTACCATGCAATAAAAAAGTATTTATAGTACGGCTAAGATATTTTCGTGCAAATTCTTGCGACCAATCTGGATAATTATCAAACATCGTATTTGTCTTTCATCGTTAGTTCAAAGAGCTCATTCGATTAGAATAAGTTTTACCGTTTCAATACGGCTTTGAGTTGCTTTACTAATGATGAACTTTTTGCCCTCTATTAGCAACTCCTCATTCACTTTTGGAATTCGCCCTAAATGATTTATCAGGTAACCCGCTACGGTATCATACTCAGAAGGTTCCAATGGAAGCTCAATTTCTTCGAACTTCACCATAAGCTCCTCAATTTCCACACTTCCGCTAATTACAAAGGTGTTTTGTGTTAGCTTTTTCATGATATCAACATCCTTATCATGTTCGTCCTGGATGTCACCTACTACTTCTTCGAGCAAATCCTCTATTGTAACCATGCCAGCTGTACCACCATATTCATCCAGCACGATGGCAACAGATAGATTTGACTGACGAAACTCTGTAAGAAGATCTTTTGATTTTTTTGATGATGGAATCAACTTAACGGGTCGAATAATTTCGTTTAGTGTTTTTGGGCTATCGAAGAAATCCGAAGCGAACACAACACCAATCACATCATCAATTGATTCTCTGTAAACGGGTAGTTTTGAATGTCCTGATTTGATTAAAAGATCAAGAGCATCTTTAACTGGAGTATTTCTTTCAACTGCCTGAATCTCAATTCGTGGAATCATTGAGTCTTTTACTCTCATATTAGAGAGTTCCAGTACATTTTGTAAGATTTCTGTGTCGTCTTCATCCAAATCTACACTACCTCCACTCTCTTTCAACTCCTTAAATATCAGTTCAACATCTTGTCGCCTATAAAATGATTCCGTTTTCTCAGCATTTGGTACAAAAAACCTGATAATTACGTTTGACGAACTATTAGCTAATGCAATTAATGGGCGCAGTAAGAAATAAAATATCCGTAATGGCACCGCTATTACATTCATCATAAAATCAGCCTGCGATCTGAAAATAGCTTTGGGAATGATTTCACCAAAAATCATAATAATTATGGAAGCAATAATTGTTTGTGCTACTAAGATTTGAACATTCGTTGGAACGTGATCGAACCAAAGCTGCGAATACTCAGATATTGGTGAAACCAGAAAAATAGCCATTAATGTGGCATATAGTACATTGATTATATTATTACCGACCAATGTAGTGGTAAGAAATGTATCTGGATTATCTTTGAAAAAAGTTACTGAACTCGCTAGCACATTTCTTTTGCGAGACATCACTTCTAACTTTAATTTATTTGCCGAAACAAAAGCTATTTCGGAGCCAGAAAAGAAACCGCTTAAAAGTACGGTTATAACGATTAGGAGCCATTCCATATCTACAGACTCCTTAAATTGATATTTAAACTTGTACTACCCGATGGAGGCTCGTCGCTCATCTAAAAATAATTTGTTCTTATTTTCCCGAGAACGATGGTTTTCGTTTCTCGAAGAAGGCACCAGTACCTTCTTTGAAATCTTCGGTTTCGAATAACTCACCAAAGAGTTTCGATTCCTGCTGGAATCCTTTACTGGAACCAGCAGATTTAACAGCAAAGATAGCATTTTTTAAAGCTAGTGGTGCTTGTTTAATAATAGAAGATGCTAATTTCTTCGCATCTTCCATGGCGGATTCTCCAACCTGATTAACAAGTCCAATAACTTGTGCCTCCTCTGCTCCAATAAACTTACCTGAAAATATTAATTCAAGTGCTTTTGCCTGACCTACCAATTTTACTAATCGTTGAGTGCCCCCATAACCGGGAATTAAGCCAAGAGTGACTTCTGGCAGCCCAAGTTTAGCATTAACTGATGCAATTCGGATATGGCATGCCATAGCTAATTCACATCCACCGCCTAGGGCAAACCCGTTTACTGCGGCAATTACAGGTTTTCCCAGATCTTCAATTCGTTGGAAAACTCGATGTCCTCTTGTGGATAAATTTGATGCCTGTTCAGCACTAAAGTTAGAGAATTCTTTAATATCAGCACCGGCAACAAAAGCTTTCTCACCTGCACCGGTTAGGATTACTAATTTGATGGAACTATCCGCTTCAATTTTGGTGATAGCCTCATCCAAATCCAAAAAAACCTGATTGTTTAGAGCGTTAAGTTTTTCCGGGCGATTGATTGTTATAGTGCAAATGCCCTGTTCGTCCACTTCAAAAAGAAGGGTGTCGAAAGTGGTGTTCATCAAGCTTATTCTCGTACTCTTTTCTTTTGATTTGCTTCAGAATTTACTTCATCTGAAAGTTCATCCAAAATTGAATCAAAATCTAATTCAGTCTCCCATTCAGTAGTAAATTCAGGTGTTATATCCTGATCTAAATCTTCGATAAGCTGAGAAGTCTCATCCACTTCAGTAAGTAAATTATCTAATTGAAATCCAATTTCTTCTGGATTACTCATCGTCATCGACTGCTCGTAAATGTACCGAACTGCATCTTCGATGGTTTCCAGATGAGTTTCACATACCAGGTACTTCTCTTTAGCGATCTTAAATTTATTTAATCGCTTTTTCATAATTGCTACACGACGAGCCTTTGTGCGTTTAAGCTTTTCCGACTCGATTGATTTGATTTCTTCAATCTGGCGTACTACTTCTTCCTTTAGGCTGCTTTCGAGTGATGTATTCAGATACACTTCATATCGTTTTATCAAATCAAGAAGTGTGATATAATTACCAAGCAATTCATCAATTTTCTTTTTGATGTTATTCAACAAACCCTGTGAACTGTACGGGAGTTTCTCGAAATTTTCCTGAACCAGATTCGCGAGCTTTTTAAGAACCAGAAATCTTTTTTGACTTGCAGCATCTAATGCCTGGAACATGTCTTTATCATTCGAAGAAGCATGTCGCTCTTTCAACTTTTTAAGCTCGAGATTTTTCCGAAAACGAGGAAGTCTGGGAATTACTCCCAGATAGACTAACTCAATTCCAAAAACTGTTGTTAGTAACAAGTTGGATAGGTTCATTCCAATATCACCACTCACATTACTTACAAATAGCGCACCAATAGTTGTTACCAATAATGCACCTAGATTTATTGGATTTAGGAATGCTTCCCGAGTATAATTTATGTTTAGTTCTTCAGTCGACATTAATTTACTTCTGCGGATGTATCCGCTTCCTGATCATTATCTTCTTTTTTAGTACCAATCGTTTTCTTGGCATGAGTTTCATCAGCCGTTTTTTCAATTTCAGAATATAACATACCCATTTCGGCTTTCACTTGTTTCAGGGTATCCTTTGCCTTCTGCTTTTTGATTTCTTCGTCGCGCTCTTGTTGTTTAACCTTTTGAGCTGTATCAGATAAATCTTCGTCTTCTAAGCTATCCATTGCCATATCGAACTTGGCTTCTGACAGATTAACCTTTTCCCGAACTTTACCTAAGAACTCATCCACAGTACCGAGCAATTCATCGGCATTCATATCATTAAGAGCCTGAGCAATTTTACCTTTCTTTTCCGTGGCTTTTAATCGCTCTTTCGCCTCTTTTATCTTACGATAATGCTCTTTGTATTCCTGTTTAAGGCGTTCACGTTCTTCTTCACCTGAAGTACTCATGATTAACTAGCTCTTTTCTTTGCTACCCACTGATTTTTTTGGAGATTTCTCCTCAGCAGCAGGTTCTTCATCAATCGAGATAGATCCAGAAGAAGCACCCATTTCTAATTTAAACTGCTCAACAAGTTCATGTGCACGTATTTTTTCTGCATTGGCTTCGATTTCCATAGTCTTCGTATCGATGCTATCTAGTGCAATTTCCATTCGCGCTTCATTTTTAGCAGCTTCTTCGTTGATCCGCGAAATCATCTCATCATGGGTTTGATCAATACCGCCTACCTCAAACTGCTCTAAAGTGTCCGCAATTTTTGATTGCCATTCAGCTCTTTCGCTAGCACGTAAAGCTTCTTTTGCTTCTTGAATCTTTCGATCCTTTTCACGCATAAATACTTTCTTCACTTTAAGTGCTTTTTCATACGCTTTTTCTGCAAAAGCTAGCTGATCTTTTGAATGCTCGATAGTTTCTTTCGCTTTCTCTAGTTGCAGCGCATATCCTTCAGCAATATCATCGCGATTTGCCTGGATTGCAGATTTTATTTTCGCAGTTAAATCCTGTATCTGCTTTTCATTTCTTTTTACTTCCTTTTGAAGCATAATCAGATTCGCTTTTACTGTAGCGATGTTTTCATTCATCTGAGGAATCTGATCGTTTAAGTCCCGAATGTTTTGTTCAAGGATAAGCTTCGGGTTCTCCATGGAACTTACCAAGCCACCGAACATTGATTTGATTGCGCGAATTAATCGTTGAAACATTGTTCTATCCTATTTTTTATGCCCTTTGTATGTAGAGGATCTAAGTTAATTGATTATTTATGTAATTCAACATGCTAAAGCTCAAATGCCCTTGTGCCTTGGCTGTCGCTGATATGAGTTACCAACACCTCTGCTGCAGGTTCCTCACCTCCAATTGTTATTGCCTCGTATAATTGTTCCGAAACCATTTCAATCTTGGCGGGCTTGTTCGTGTAACCTATCAAAATTGTTTCACCTTTCTTGATTTTGTCACCAATTTTCTTTTTCAATAGAATTCCTGCGGTTGGATCAATCTTATCAGAAATAACTTTTCTACCAGCACCTAGTTCTAATCCCGACATACCAATTGAAAATGTATCAAAGGCATGAATGTATCCATCGTTTTGGGCTTTTAGTTCGAACTCAAAACTTGAGGCAGGATATTTCTTTGGGGTCTCGATAAATGATTTATCACCGCCTTGCTCTTCAACTATATCTAGTAGTTTCTGATAAGCTGCACCAGAATTCACTTTTTGATGACTAATATCAATTCCATCTGTAATTGAGCTAGCTTTGCCACCCAGGTAGATCATAGTTCCTGAAAGTAAATGCGACAAGAAATTTGTGTCTTCTGGGCCTTCTCCTTTCAAACACTGGATACTCTCTACTACCTCCAACCAATTTCCTATCGCATTCCCTGTGGGTTGATTCATGTTTGTGATATAGGCAACGGTCTTCTTCTCGAACCGATTACCAATTGCCACAAGTGTCTCCGCTAGTTCAATGGCCTGTTCCTGAGTTTTCATGAATGCGCCACTTCCAAACTTAACATCAAGCACTAATGCATCTATCCCTTCTGCCAGTTTTTTCGACATAATACTGCCGGCAATGAATGGAATGTATTCAACTGTTGCTGTAACATCACGCAGTGCATATAATTTCTTATCAGCTGGGGCAATTTCTGCGGTTTGTCCAGCTAATACTAAACCGTGTTTATCAATAATTTTTTTATATCGATTCAGATCCATATCCGTAGAGAATCCGGGAATCGATCCAAGTTTATCTAATGTACCACCTGTATGACCAAGTCCTCTTCCCGAAATCATTGGCACCGGAACTCCTGCACTTGCCACAATGGGTGCCAAAATCAACGATAACTTATCTCCTACTCCTCCAGTAGAGTGTTTATCAACTTTGATGCCTGGGACATGACTTAGATCAACAATTTCCCCAGAATGCAGCATTGAACTAGTTAGTGCAGATGATTCTTCATCATTCAAACCATTTAAATACGCTGCCATCAAAAAAGCGCTCATCTGATAGTCTTCGATTTCATCTTTCGAATAGGCGCCTACCAGATAAGTGATCTCATCTTGCGTAAGAGACTCTTTTTCTCGCTTTTTGCGAATTAATGAAACTATATTATACTTGCTGCTCATGAAGCCAAGTATAGCTGAAAAAGGGCATATTTTCTTATAAAAACAGGATTTTCTTTGTTAAAGGTTTTAGCTGATCGGAATCTATATAGACTATCAGAATTTTTACCTAATGAGGTAGAACTGATAACGTATGATCCAAATGTTGAAACCCCAAAAGTCGAAGGATTCGACGCCCTTTTTATTCGCTCAGTTACCAAAATCAATAGAAAATCATTTAATTCCTTCCCTGCTCGTTTAACATTCATAGGTACAGGATCATCTGGAAATGATCATGTTGATAGAGATTTATTAAAAGAATGTGGCATTCATTTTGTAGATGCAAAGGGATCAAATGCAAATGTTGTAGCTGAGTATGTTGTCACTTCATTAATCCTTCTAAGTGAGAAAGAAAAATCCATTCTAAACGCTAAAATTGGAATTGTTGGTGTAGGTGCAGTAGGCAGTAGAGTATATGAATTGCTCACTAAACTCGGTCATAAAACTGTTCTATATGATCCGCCAAGAGAACAAAGAGATCCTGTGTTTAAATCAGCAAGTTTAGATGAAGTATTAAATTGTGACGTCATAACTCTGCATACCCCATTAGTAAAGACTGGGTCTTTTTCAACGTATCACTGGTTAGATTCTACAAAATTGTTACATCGAAAATATCTTGCGGTTATTAATGCTGCAAGGGGTGGTGTATTAGACGAATGCGCTGTAATGAACGCAAAGAAAGAAGGCAGTATCAAACATTTAGTTATCGACGTTTGGGAACATGAACCCAATTTTGATACGAACTTTGTAGATCATTGTGATATTGCAACCCCACACATTGCAGGAAGTTCTATCCAATCGAAAATGAATGCTAGTAGAATGTTAGCAAAACAATTTTGCAACTATTTTGGACTTGAATTTCCCAAACGTGTACACTCAAAAAAGGAAGTACGACCTGAACTGGGCACTATCAAAAACGCTCATGAGGTTATTGCAGAAATTCATCCGATCTTAACATATGATTCACTTTTAAGGGATTTAAGTCGAAAGAATGATAAAATGAACCAATTCGCTAAACTTAGAACAGATTTCCCGTTCCGAAATGAATACTCTGAGATTAGAATTCCCAATCTAAGTCTTAGCGAACATCCCATTTTAATGAAACTCGGAATCACCAATTAATCGTCTTTCTTTCGACTTCGTTTTCGTTTTCTGCTACCGCCGAATAGGATTCCGGCTCCAAGTACGAAACCAAAGTCATACCAACCACCTGTGTTATTAACAGCATAAATGGCTACATCCTCTACAAAAAGACTGATGAAAAATGTACATGGTGCTATTATACCATGCCAAAGTCCACTCCAGAAGCCATAAGGTTCTGCTTCAACAAATGGTTGCACGTCAATGGCTTGGGCACAGGAGAAAGTAAAAAGTGTACCTGCAAGTAAAAACCAAAATGCTCGTTTCATTTTTCCCAATATTTATTAATGGAGAATCTCTCTAATTAATTATCTCCGTTATGATTACCCATTTACAGATATATGAGAAATTAGTTGCATAAACAATGCATCAAAATTTTTATCATTTCTAAAAAAGTATGATTCGATTAGTACAAATAGGAGACTCCAAAGAAATAGCTGATATCTATAATTATTACATCGAACATTCTACGGCAACATTCGAGGAGGCAGTAATAGATGAAAAAGAAATACAGCATCGGATAGAGAAAATAATGCCAAAACTTCCCTGGCTTGTGTATGAAGTGGATGGCGAAATAAGTGGATACGCCTATGCTACGCCTTGGAAAACAAGAAGTGCCTATCGCTATTCATTTGAAATTAGTGTGTATGTGAAGGAAGGCTCACAAGGAAAAGGAATCGGCACAAAACTATACTCTAATCTAATTGATCGACTTAAAAGCATAGGTGCCCATGCGATCATTGGTGGTATTACTCTTCCAAATGATCCAAGTATAAAGCTTCATGAAAATATGGGATTCAAAAAAGTGGCTGAGTTTGAAGAAGTAGGATATAAATTCGGAAAATGGCTGAATGTAGGATATTGGCAATTAACCAGTTAATTATTTTATTTCAGCTACTTTAATGGGTTAAATGACTAAATGAAACATCTTCTTTTCTTCTCATTAATTCTCTTTTCTAGTCTTACTGGGTGTAAGACCTATGATGCGTCTCTTGCATTCTATGATATTGAGAAACCTATGCATTTTGGAAGTTTTGAGACCGAGGTTTCAATAGATAGTTTAAAGTTGGTTTCCGGCTTATTGGAATTTGAAGACATTGAAGACACCTACTCTGAAAATGAGAACACTTCAATTACCATGCTGGGTGGAGAGTTCCAAACTAATACCATCGATTCTACCCTTTTGAATCCTCTGTTCGAACAATCCAATTATTTCTTAGGCAACTCGGTATTGCTATTAGAAATTAAACATGGAATTCGAGTCGGGGCATTTATTTTTGGTACAATTGCGGCATCAATAACAGGCGAAGATGCAGACATAGGAACTTATACAATCAAGAGATTCAATCAGAAAAGTATCCTATACAAGGCTAGTTTTGCTGGAGTTCAAGATGAAGATTAATCTGTTAGTCTCTTCCTTCTTATTGATCACACTTTCAGGATGTTCAGTTGGTGCAAAGGTAAACATCGAAGCTGAGAATCTTGATTTTCCAGTTTCACAGTCAACAGCTCTATACATACCATCCGGTGAGTTTATTTATCCGGAAGACTATGAGTTGATCACAGATTTTAGCTACAATTTTAAAAAATGGGGCAACTCAACTATCAAAATTCAATCCACGGAAGATATTTCAGATCAGCTAAATGAAATCATTGAAGAGAAAGGTGGTGATGCTATTGTCAATCTGGAAATATCAATGCGAAATACAGGTACAAATTCATTTATGGTATTTGTGAAATCTGTTGCGTTGATGGGTTCTATAATTGCCACCGGTGTAACAATATCTCAACCTTCAACTGAAGGTGCAGCTTTTGCCGGCGGTTCTATACTCGCATATATATTTACCCCAGCAAATATCGATATCGAAATAAAAGGAACTGTTGTTAGATTCATAGACTAAATTCGTTTTTGAGATAATAAATCTTCAATCTCGAAAGTTTATCTTAACATCAAACAATCTGCTCTTCAAGAATTATAGAATGAATATTCGACCCATAACTATACTGCTCTTTTTAGCTGTATTTTTAAATAGTTGCGAAAAGGATAATAATGCCGAAAATGAAAAAATAATTGCTGATAATGAGAATCTATTCTCGATTATGCAAAACTGGTATTTATGGAATGATCAACTTGATTCGAATACAGCACCATCTGCATACAAATCGCCTCAAGAACTACTGGACCAGGTAAAATATACTCAGTTAGATCGTTGGAGCAACATTTCAAATGCCTATGAGTTCACAACCTATTATGATGAAGGAACATACTTAGGGTACGGATTTTCCTATAGTTGGGATGAAGAAAACGATCTCCGATTTAGATTCACATATGATGATGGGCCATTCGGAGAAGCGGGTATTCAACGTGGGTGGAAACTACTCGAAATTGATGGGACAGATGTGCAAACTATAACGGATTGGTCGAATGTATTTGGCGAAGATCAAATCGGGTTTACTCAATCGTTTCTCATTGAAGATTTTGATGGCAATCAGACTGAATATGAAATCGCTAAAGATATTGTAACCATTAACCCTGTTCTTCATGCTGATACATTAACTATTGGAACTGAAACTATAGGTTATCTAGTATTCAATAACTTCATAAATCCAGCACGGGCACAACTTGATGAGGCGTTCGCGTTATTCCAAAATTCCGATATAAATAAGCTAATTCTGGATGTACGCTATAATGGTGGTGGGCAAATATCGGTAGCCAGTTATTTAGCAAATTATCTAATTCAAGATGATGACAATGGTAAGCCTCTCTATAAATTCATTCATAATTCAGATCGGGCATCAAGTAATCAGTCCCATTCTTTGTTTAAACAAGGATTTCTGGATTTGGAGGAACTCATCATACTTTCCACTGAAAGTACCGCCTCTGCAAGTGAACTTATTTTAAATGGTTTGCGCCCTCTAATGAAGGTTACCCATATTGGTGAAGGAAATACATACGGAAAACCCGTGGGTACATACAGCTGGTTAAGCATAGATGAAACCGAAGTATATTCTTTAATTAGTTTCAAATTTCTGAATAGTGTTGACGAAGGCGAATTCTTTGATGGCCTTGAACCCGATTTCAACGCTTGTGATGACCTATCAAAACCATTTGGAGATGAATCTGAAGGACTTTTTAGTGCTGCAATTGAATATATCCAAGCGGGCACAACAACTGGATGTGAATTGATAACCAAATCAATCCTCAAGCCTTCATTATCACAAGAAGGGCAAGGTCCTCGGTTAATTGTGAATCAATAAACCTTAAATCTTGAACAGTTTTTTAGCTGTCTTTGCGGTTTTTTCCTCAATTTCTGAAACCGTTAATTCGAAAATATCAGCAAGTTTCTTTGCTGTAAACTCCATAAATGAAGGTTCATTTCGTTTACCTCTTTTGGGAGTTGGAGAAAGATAAGGGGCATCTGTTTCAAGAACCATTTTATCGAGCGGTAATTCTTTAACGGTTTGGTCTACTCCCCCATTTTTAAAAGTTACCACTCCTCCTATCCCAAGATGAAGTCCTAAATCGATGGCACGTTTTCCTTCCTCAACCGAACCATTAAAACAGTGCCAAATCCCAGTTAAATTTCCATCCTGTTCGGCTTCAATAATCGATAACAGATCGTTTGTACTCTCTCGGTTATGAAGTACTATTGGTTTGGATACTTCCTTTGCCACTCTGCAATGAAAGTGTAGACTTTCTTTCTGTTGATCAACAAAATCGGTACTCCAATAATAATCTAGCCCAGTTTCACCAACTCCAAATATATCGTCACGAAGACACCAATCAACTAAAGTATGCTCAAAATCTGAAGGTAATTCTTTCACATCAGCTGGGTGTAGGCCCGCCATTTTATAAAAACGAATAATCGGATGATGCAATTTCTCCATCTGATCGAGTGAGGAAAAATCAATGGCAGGCATAAAAATATCGGTGATTCCGCTATCAACTGCACGTTGTAGCACCTCATCTAAATCATCCTCAAACTGCGATAGATAAATATGAGAATGGGTATCTATCATTGATTTTTATGAAACGCGATTAATCCATGAATGGGAGTTCGTTGAATATCGTCGATTATCAAACCTTTCTTTCGGAAATACTCGCGAAACTCATCCTCGAAAACTGCAACTGTACCTCCAACAAACCTTAGGGATTGAAGCGCAAGCGCATTTTTAAAATGATATTTCAATTGGTCAAAAAATGGATCTAACGATTGATAGACCAATCTTTGTAAATAATCTTTATGAATAGGTTTATCAAATTCACTGGAGGTGACAACATCTGCCAACACCTTTGATGCAATCATTTTAGATTTAGTAGGGTCCTGAAAAAGCACAAATAACTGATCAATACTTAATCTTCTGCGTGATTCTATCAATTTCTTGATTTCAACAGGTGCGCTTCCTTCGTAGAAATCCATCATTATTAATGCACCAATGTGTGCTCCAGATGCAAAATCACCTTCCGGGTAAGCCTTCGATGGCATGATATCTACTAAGGTACCTCCATCCATAAAACCAGCACTAGATCCCGTTCCTGAAATGGCAACAATCCCCGTTGAGTTACCAAATGCAGACAATCCAGCTCCTTCTATGTCTGTTTTTATTATGATATTAGCATTTCTAAAAGCTTCTCCCAGGATTTTTTTCATCCTTTGAGCACGATTAAAATCAGAGCAACCTGCTCCATAAAAAATTATCTGATCGACAGAAGAAGAATTTATCAGTGGACCCAGTTCATCAAAAACAACCGATTCAATTTCAGCATCCACTTTTATCGCCGGGTTAATCCCGGAAGTACGCAAAAGTTGCTCCTGATCCCCTTTAATTTCGGCCCAGGTTGTCGAAGTAGCACCACCGTCGGCAATTATTAAGCTCATTCTTTTTCTTCGAAGATAATCATAATTCTAACTATCATTCACGAGTTGGAGGAATAAATGGATATCACATATACAAGTTACTTAAAAATAGATGAATTACTTGAGCTTCAGGAGCTTGAATCGGAACCGAAAGAGCATGACGAAATGCTCTTCATCATAATTCATCAAACGTATGAACTTTGGTTCAAACAAATTCTGCACGAGTTCGATAAACTCAGGTCGGAACTTGAATCCGGACAAACATGGACATCCGTAAAAACATTACGTCGTGTTCTCACAATCATGAAAACTTTGGTTTCTCAGGTTGATATCCTGGAAACTATGACCCCCCTAGAATTCAATAGTTTTCGATCATTTTTAGGCCAATCTACCGGATTTCAATCGGTACAATTTCGGGAATTAGAAATTGTATGTGGATTACGATTACCAATGATGCTTAAAGTTCATGAGGGTGATGATGATACCATTAGCTTGCTACAAAAAAGAATGGATGAAACTACGTTGTGGGAGAGTTTTGGAATGTATCTCACAAAAAAAGGATTCCCTGTGCATCCCGAACGTGAAAACGAAATAGGCTTATTGTTTAATCCTTCAGATAACATCCAAAAACAATTAGTACATATAATGAAAAATGACCCGGAAGCGGCGTTACTGTGCGAATTATTTGTGGATTTTGATGAGGGTTTACAGGAATGGCGCTATAGGCATGTAAAGATGGTGGAACGTACTATCGGCAGGAAAAAGGGAACCGGTGGTTCTGATGGTGTAGCCTACCTACAGAAAACAGTGAGCCACGCAATTTTCCCGGATCTTTGGGCAATAAGAACAGAATTTTAATCACCTTTTATGTCAGAAATTGATCAGCTAGCCAAACGATTACAACCTCATTATTCACGATTTGATGTCGCCAATAGACTATTATTTACAGGACATTCCCATCAAGCCTGGCCAGATGTAGCGAGAGATGGTCAAACTGAATACTTTGATATTTGCGCACGAGACGTTGACAAAAAGTGGGAAGTAAGTTTCGAAAAAACAGAGATTCTACGAAATTATCTTCGTGATTATTATGATGATCCAGATGGGTTTTATTGCAGAGAAGAGAGCACTCACTTTTTGATGGTTAGTTTGATGAGCAGCTTTGATTTGAAAAATAAGCCGAAGATCATCACCACGGATTCTGAATTTCATTCTATGTTTCGCCAACTACGCCGACTTGAAGAAGAAGGGCTTAATGTAGTTCGAGTTCCCATTCATCCGGATGCGGATTTTTCCACACGCATTATTGAAGAAATTGATGTAGATACCTCAGCTATTATGCTGTCAAGAGTATATTTCGAGACAAGTTTAATAAACACGCATCTTACTGAAATTGCTGCCGCTGCCAGAATCCAAGGAATTCCTGTCATCATTGATGATTATCACGGCACCAACGTAGTTCCACTTTCCATTAGAGAAGCCAGACTTGAAGATTGTTTTATCATGATAGGTGGATACAAATACCTACAATGGGGCGAAGCAAATTGCTTTCTTCGTTTTCCACGAGATTGTGATTTACGTCCTGTAATCACAGGATGGTTTGCTTCATTTAGCACATTAGAACATCCAAGAAATGATGAACCAATTGCTTATGATCATTCCGATCAACGTTTTGCCAGTGCAACTTACGATCCATCCTCGCAATTTAGAGCGGCTAAAGTTGTTGAGTTTTTTAAAGAACAAGGGTTAACACCTAGCGTGCTCAGAAATCAATATGAAGCACAAGTTGGAATGCTGAGAAGTTTGTTTTTAGAAATGGATTTCGACCCCGAAAAGATTCGTCTCACGCATAATGAGCCGCTTTCCAGAAACGGTGGATTCATGTCTCTCACTTCACCAAAAGCGAGAGAATTTCGGGCTGATTTATTATCAAGAAACGTGTTTACGGATGCCAGAAATCAGATTTTACGTTTTGGCCCAGCCCCTTACACAACTGAATCTCAAATAGAAGATGTTATGGGCGAGTTAAAAAAGTCCGTTGAAAATATTTTGTAAGGAATAACTTTTTATTGAGTCTTACATATATCGAACATATATTAACACCGACTTCAGAGTGACACACTTTGACACCCATCACCTGTAAATTCGGTCAAACTCAAATAAAAGATTATCATGGCTGACACTAATAAATTAAAAGCACTCGACATCGCCGTAGGGCAAATTGAAAAACAACATGGAAAAGGCACCATCATGAAATTAGGTGATGAAGCTTTAAACGATGTTGAAGTAATTTCGACCGGTTCTATAATGGTTGATTATGCCTTAGGAGTGCAAGGTGTTCCAAGAGGTCGAATCACAGAGATTTATGGCCCTGAAGCAAGTGGTAAAACCACCCTCGCTCTTCAAGTAATTGCTCAAGCGCAAAAAAATGGTGGGTATGCAGCCTTTATTGATGCAGAGCATGCTTTTGATCCTAGATATGCAAAAGCGTTAGGAATCAATACAGAAGAACTACTTGTTTCACAACCAGATAGCGGTGAACAAGCTCTTGAAATTACAGAAACTTTGATTCGCTCAGGCGCATTGGATGTTATTGTGGTAGATTCTGTTGCTGCTTTGGTTCCACGTGCAGAATTAGAAGGGGAAATGGGAGATTCTCATATGGGATTACAAGCGCGATTAATGTCGCAGGCACTCAGAAAAATCACAGGTGTGGTAAATAAAACGGATACTGCTTGTATTTTCATCAATCAGGTACGTGAGAAAATTGGAGTAATGTTTGGAAATCCTGAAACCACTACAGGTGGACGTGCATTGAAATTTTACTCTTCTGTTCGGTTAGATATTCGTCGAATTGGCTCTATTAAAAAAGCAGATGAGGTAATCGGTAATCGTACCAAAGTTAAAGTAGCTAAGAATAAAGTCGCCCCTCCTTTTAAAGTGGTAGAATTTAACATTATGTATGGAAAAGGAATTTCACGTGTTTCTGAGATTCTGGACCTGGCCGTCGAATTCGATATCATTCAAAAAAGAGGAAGCTGGTTCCGTTATAATGGCGAACCAATTGGTCAGGGAGCAGATTCGGCCATGCAATTCCTGGAAGAAGATCCAGCATTGTGTGATTCTATTGAAAACCAGGTGCGAAATCAATTGAATGGAATAGTTGTGGAAGAGGCTACAAAAGAAGCTCAAGTACCAGTAGCTGAAAATCTGAATGGGGTATAATTATACCCCTTAAATTTTCTGGTACATCTGTTTAAGAATTTTATTGTATAAAACAGAAGGCTCGAACGGTTTCGTAACCACATCGTTCATTCCACTTTCAATACAACGTTGTGCATCGTCTTTGAAGGCATTTGCAGTTAATGCGATAATCGGAATATCCAGATGCATTTCATTTCTG
The DNA here is from genome assembly GCA_965229525.1 of Balneolaceae bacterium. Taxonomy (GTDB): domain Bacteria; phylum Bacteroidota; class Rhodothermia; order Balneolales; family Balneolaceae; genus HXMU1420-13. Next base: position 2,713,360 of record OZ245886.1, on the reverse strand, counting down.
ATTTTTAAGGTAGTTTCTATGCCATCCATTACTGGCATTTGCATATCCATTAATATCAGGTCGTAAGAATTTTCATATAATAATTGTATTGCTTCTTCCCCGTGTTCTGCCCAATCATAACTTATTCCCCATTTGTTTAACAAAGAAAAAGCAAGCATTCTGTTTATTCGATTATCTTCGACCAGTAGTAGTCGTAACCCTTTCAAGTCTAGTAACTCTGAATCAATAGTTTCTTCTACTTTAACATCGACTTTATCAGCAATTTCAAGTGGAATTCGAACTTTAAATTCTGTTCCTGAACCTAGTGTACTTTGAACGTCGATTTCACCATTCATCAACATCACTAAATGCTGAGTAATTGCAAGACCTAGCCCTGTACCACCAAATTTTCTTGTAATGCTAGTATCTGCCTGCGAAAATGCATCAAAAATATCTTTCAACTTCCCTTCTGCAATACCAATGCCAGAATCTTTAATTCTGAATTCAAGCAGACACATTTGATCTTTTGTAATGTTATGATGAACCGCTAATTCAACCCGACCTATGTTTGTAAACTTAATTGCATTATTTATCAAATTGGTTAAAATCTGGTTTAATCTATAAGGGTCTCCATGTAGTGCTTTTGGAATGTTTGAATCAATAGTGTAATGAAACTCAATACCCTTCTGATCGGATAACATTTTCTGCGTATAAAATAGGCTCTCAATTAGCTCGCTTAAGCTAAAACCAAGTTTTTCCAGTTCAAGCTTTCCGGATTCAATTTTTGATAAATCTAAAATATCATTAATTAATACGATCAAATTTGAGGATGAAGTTGATATTGCATTTAGGTATTTGGCCTGTTCACTATTAATCTCTGTTTGTTTCAGCAATTTCGACATACCTACAATGGCATTCATTGGAGTTCGAATTTCATGACTCATATTTGCCAGAAAAGCCTCTTTTGCTTTCGAGGATGCTTCCGCTTCGATTTTAGCTTTTTTCAAGTCCTCTCGAATTCGTCTGATCTCTGTTATATCACGAGCGATTGCCAAAACACCATCATATTCCCCATCTTTATAAATCAACTGCACTTTTTGACCAACCCAAATCTCCCTGTTCCACCGATTAACTAGTGGGAATTCCATGTAGGTGGAAGGGACTTTATCTCGAACTTGTTTTATATAAAATGAACCAATCCTATTTTTAAACTTTTCATCTACAACATCAATATATCTCATGTTGTATACTTCATCTTCAGTAAGCCCGGAAATCTCAAAACCTAATGGGTTCACATAGGTAAAATAGCCTTCTTTATTGATTCGATAGATGATATCGGGGGCAGTTTCTACTAATGTTTTATATGCTTTTCGGCTATATCGAAGTGCATTTTCGGCTTCTTTCCGGCGCTCTATTTCTATGGATATATATTCAGCAACTTTCACTAAGTCAGAAGAATCCCAGGTTTCATCATCAACCTCTATCATCCCCAAACTTTTTTTGAGCCTAGCTATTACTTTTGTTTGTAGTTCTAATTCGTCTCTTAATCTTTGATTTGTTGATTGCAGCTCTTCAGAACTCAAGTCCATGGCTCTTTCGAGCAACTCTCTATCACTATCATGATGGCCATAGGATTGACTAATTGCTTCAAATAGTGGATATAATTCTGGCGGCAGATCATGAACAGATCCAACATATTTTCTTATTTGTCTAAGAAGTAGTTTGTTATTTAGATCGTCGAAAGAGGCCAAAAAATATTAATTCTCTGAATACGTAGTTAATGTCATTGTTTGATTATGTAGATCACAAGTTGCTCCTGTAGAAGTAGGGGCCAATTCACCATATGAATAAAAACCACAATATGCCGCCTTATCGCCAAATATCTCTTCAACAGCTTCAATTTCTTCTTCAATTCGTTGATCAAGTACAAGTTTTCGACCAACACAGCTAATTAGTAAAACCAATTCTGGATTAATTGGTTCATTTTGAAAATAAAAACCATCACTGGCGGCCTGTGATGCACCGTCAATTAATCGATCAAAGTTTGATTTCATAAATCTAACAGTTGCGCCTGTAGGTACATCACCAGCAAAAGTCATAGACTGATTTTCATCATCAACTGATAGAATTGTTCTTACAAGAACTGGTGAATGTTCATGTTCACGCATACTTAATGGAAATAACAGAGCTGACCCTGGTAATTCATCAGCTTTGGGACCTAAGTACTTCTTATAAAGCGCGAGGGCATTTACTCCATCCACTTCAAATAATACATTCCCTTCAGATTTTGTCACTTTTCGATGAGGGCCAAATTCATCCCACCCACCATGCGATCCAAATCCTATTTTGATATGCTCTCCGTAGAATCCAATACCAACAATATTACCCTCTCTCATATCTTCATTAAGACCGACGATTGTACCTAGAAATTCATTTCCATCTCCGGCTAATCCACCGGTAACCGGAATATCCGGTGTTAATACAGTATTTGTTCCTTTTACAAGCTCAGATCCATTTACTAGCTGACCATCCGAAATAATTAACACATGCTTTAAACTCTCACTTTTTAGCTTCTCAGCAAGTAATTTCCCAGCATCAAAACTAGATTCAAACTCTTCGATATTCACAACTATTGTCTCAACTCTAGTTTTTTCAAAAATTATTGCAGTAGACACAATCGTATTATCCTGTACATTCAAACCGGCAATCTCGCCCGCAGTACTGCAAACAACAACCTGTGCGTTTGGATATTTATTTTGAAGTTCTTTAAAGATTTCTTTGCTATTCACTAAGTTCTTAGCACCAAAAGCCAATACTAAATTACAACGCTGATTCTCGAAGTTTTTCTCGCTATCAGAAGTTTCCCAACCCGTATCACCCGAATAAATTTCTTGTCGTACTCGCATATTAACCAACTATTCTTTTAGAGATTCTTTAAATGAAACCAAATAGAAAACATAATGCCATTAGATTATTTGAAGTATTGGGCAGTGATTCGGGGTTAATAACATCTATTTCGGGCCAAAAAAAGAATTCGAATCGCTTCTCAATTTTTGTAAATGATACTTTTGTTGTAGGAGTATCAGATAGCTGCCTGGTAAACCTAAATTTGCATAAAGGTGATGTTTTTGATCAGGAAATACTAGACAAGATTCAACACTATGAGGAGCAATGGTCGGTTAGAGAATATTTTTTCCGGTTATTGAGCAGACGAGATCATGCAACTTCAGAGTTAAGGCAAAAAGCGATCAAGAAAGGGTATAACGTTGATTTTATAAATAAAATCTGTAGCGATTTAGAGTCGAAAGGCTATATCAATAATTCAGAGTTTGCTAAGAAATTTGCACGAGATAAGTTTGAGTTCAACAGTTGGGGAAGCCAGAAAATTCGAATTGAATTGAGTAAGAAAGGTATTCATAAAAACGATATTCAGGCTGCAATTGATGAACTTGATTCAAAGGATCAGAATGAGAAAATGAATCAATTATTTGAAAAATCTAAGTCAAAATTTTTGCGCTCGGATAAACTAAAAAGGAAGAAGAAAATATTCGACTTTTTCTTGAGAAAAGGCTACGATAGTGACCAGATATTAAAAGCATTACCTAAATGGCTAACTGAATTAGATACATGAGAAACATCACATTAGAGAAAATTGTCAGGTTTTTTATCGGTGTAACAGCATTTGGTGTTGTTGGTTTGATTCTTTACAACTACAGCAGCCTTGTAGCATATTTAATTCTCGCAATGATTCTAAGTTATATCTTAGACCCATTCGTAAATCGCCTACAGAGAATGGGGGTTAATCGAACATTTGGTATTGCACTTACGCTTTCTGCCGTTATTCTGCTTTTGGTTTACATCTCAACCAATGTATTTCCATTATTCGTTGAGGAAATGATAAAACTGACGGAGAATTTGAACATTGAGAATATCGAGCTAATTGCGATTGCGATAGAAGAACGGCTTACAACTGACTATACCTTTATTCCTGAAGGATTTCTTGAAGAAAATGTGACATTAATTGCAGCCGAACTTTTTGATCTGGGGAAACTGTCTACTGTTTTAAGTGATGCTGTTGGATTATTCACGAACATCTTTTCTGCTATTTTAGTGGTGCCGTTCGCTGCTTTTTTCTTTTTGAAGGATGGAAGTAAAATTCGACGTGATGTTCTCCGATTAGTCCCAAATAAATACTTCGAGACAACACTTACCCTGATTGATAAAATTGAAAAGAGACTAGGACTCTATTTCCGAAGTGTTCTGGCTCAAAGTTTTCTAGTAGCATTAATCTCATGGACCACATTAAGTGTTGCAGGTCTGGAAAACTCATTATCAGTTGGGATTTCAGTTGGTGTGGCCAATACCATCCCCTACTTCGGTCCTATTATTGGCTATGTATTGTCTATCATTGTGTCCATAATTGAAACAGGTGACTTCTCTCTCGTTCTTGTATGCGTTTTGGCAATTTTTATTGTTCAATTGGTTGATAACCTTGTTCTTCAACCCTTTTTGTTTTCACGCTCTGCAGATATGCACCCAGTTGCCATACTCTTTATCATTCTGGTAGGAGCTGAAACTGCAGGTATTCTGGGCATGTTGATTGCCATTCCAATTGCAACGGTTATTAAAATCACAATCAACCAGATTTCCTGGAGTTTTAATAATTATCAGGTCTTTAGAATCGAAAATGTTAGCGGTTCTATAAATAGTGGGTAATTAACCATTTTTTGAATTCCTCATCGGTTTAAACTTTAGTATCTTTGCCACGCACATCCACAACGTACAAGCAATCATAATTTGAAGAATATTGTAGTTTTTGCCTCGGGTTCGGGTTCAAACTTTCAATCTATTATCGACGCCATTTCATCGGGATCCTTAGAGGCTACAATCACTGGCCTAATAACAGATAGGGATGGAATACAATCTATTGAAAGAGCCCGATTTCACAATATTCCTTATTTCATACTACCGCCAAAAAGTTATTCTGAACAAGAATCTTATGATGTTGAATTATCCAGGACTTTAAAATCTTGCAACGCAGATATTCTGGTATTAGCAGGTTACTTAAAAAAGATACCTAATTCCATCATTGACACTTATCGTGATCGCATATTAAATATTCATCCGTCATTACTCCCGAAGTATGGCGGAAAAGGATTTTATGGAATAAAAGTACATCAGGCTGTACTTAATAATGGAGATACAAAATCTGGTTGTACCGTGCACATTGTGAATGAAATGTATGATGATGGACCAATTCTTGGCCAGGCTGAAGTACCAGTACAACCCTCGGATACACCCTCTGATCTGGCAAATAGAGTCTTAGCCGAAGAGCACACCTTATACCCTAAAGTAATTTCTGAATTTTTAAAAACACTGTCTTAGTATGGCTTTAATTCCACTTGAGTCACTCCCTGAACACACTCTACCCATAAAAAGAGCATTATTATCTGTTTCCGATAAAAACGGAATTGTAGAATTAGCATCTGCACTTCATGATTCTGGAGTTGAGTTGATCTCAACAGGTGGAACAGCAAAAACTATTGCCAATGCCGGAATCCCAGTTAAAGATGCATCAGAAATAACTGGATTCCCTGAATGCCTAGACGGTAGAGTAAAAACACTACATCCACATATTCATGGTGGAATTTTGGCCCGAACCAGCCATGATTCTGATAATATTGAAATCGAACGACTTGGTATTCAACCAATTGAATTAGTGGTAGTAAATCTTTATCCATTTAAAGAGACCATTGACTCACCAGATATAACAGCTGCAGTTGCTACCGAATTTATTGATATAGGCGGACCAACCATGATAAGAGCTGCAGCAAAAAATTTTGCTCACGTCGGCATCTTAACATCACCTGGTCAATATCTAAAAGTGATCGAAGAGCTCAAATCAGAGAAAGGAATCACTTTTACAACCAGAAAAGAACTCGCAAAAGAAGCATTTGCGCATACCGCTGATTATGACTCTGCTATTTCAAATTACTTCACGGATTTAATTGAAGAGTCGCCCGCCAGGCAAATCAATATTTCCTCACCACTGGCACATGAACTTAGATATGGAGAAAATCCACATCAAAAAGCTGCTGTTTATGGTGATCAGAACTCGATTATCGATTGTTTCCACGGCAAGCAGTTGAGCTATAATAACTATATAGATGTTGACGCAGCTCTAAACATCATCAGTGACTTCGAAGGTATCGAACCGGCTTGTGTAATTATTAAACACACCATCCCATGTGGAGTTGGAACTGCCGCCAGCTTGAATGAAGCGTATCAAAAAGCTTTTAGTACAGATACGGTCTCACCCTTTGGTGGTATTGTGGTAGTTAATAAGCCATTAGATCTGGAAACGGCAACCTCCATCGATAAAATTTTCACTGAAATAATTATTGCCCCGGATTTTTCAAAAGAGGCCGAAGAATTACTAATACAGAAGAAAAATCGACGGTTAATTCGTATCAAGAAGAATGTTTCACACAGTGAAAAAACTGCTTATAAATCAATTTTTGGAGGATTTTTGAAGCAGGATACGGATCTGGAACCTTTTGATGAGAATGCCTTTAAAGTGGTTACTGAACGCCAACCTTCTGAAAGTGAATTTCATGATTTGTTATTCGCTTGGAAGGTAGTTCGCCATGTAAAATCTAATGCAATCGTGTACGCTAAAGATGGAAAAACCCTAGGGATTGGTTCCGGTCAAACTTCACGAGTAGATTCTTCCGAAATTGCCGTTGCTAAGGCAGAGAAAGAAGGTCTTTCACTTGAAGGTGCCGCAATTGCAAGCGACGCATTCTTCCCATTCTCTGATGGTGTTGAAGCTGCAGCTGAAGCTGGAGTTACAGCTGTAATTCAACCAGGCGGTAGTATCAGAGATGAAGAGGTAATCGCAAAAGCCAATGAACTTGGCTTAACCATGATTTTTACCGGAAGGCGCCATTTTAAGCATTAAAAAATTGATATAACATTCTATTTCGATGTACTCGCAAATAGAATATCAAAATTGTATTTTCAACCGAATTTATATCGTCCTAAAACTTTTAGCTAAGCACCTATAATGTCCACTCCGCAAGGAACCCCTTCCCCATTTCGCGCAAAGAAAACACCAAAAAAAGGAATCTTTGATTTTCTATACACAGATATTGCAATCGATTTAGGTACTGCAAACACGCTCATTTATTCTCGGGGCGAAGGAATCGTTCTAAATGAACCATCAATTGTAGCTCTCAATCAACAAGATATTCCTGTAGCAACAGGGCACGAAGCTAGATTGATGCACGAGAAGACTCATAGAAAAATCCGTACAATTCGACCACTTCGCGACGGTGTGATTGCTGATTTTGAGGTTGCAGAGCAAATGATACGCGGAATGATTAAGAAGGTGAAGGTAAAATGGTATTCAAGTACGCGCCAAATGGTAATCTGCGTTCCAAGTGGAATTACTGAAGTAGAGCGACGCGCAGTACGGGATAGCGCTGAGCATGCCGGTGCAAAAGAGGTATTCTTAGTAGATGAACCAATGGCAGCTGCAATTGGCATTGGGCTTGATGTTCATGAACCAGTTGGCAACATGATCGTGGACATTGGGGGCGGTACTACAGAAATCGCCGTTATTGCACTATCTGGAATTGTATACGCTCAATCAGTTCGTTTGGGTGGTGATGAGTTGAACGATGACATCATTAATTACTTCCGAAGAAACCACAACTTGTTAATCGGTGAACGAACTGCGGAAAAAATTAAATGTGAAATCGGTTCTGCCGCCCCTCTTGATGAAGAACTTGAGATGATTACTAAAGGACGTGATTTAGTAAATGGAGTTCCTAGAACGCGTCATATTACATCGAAAGATGCGCGTGAAGCAATGGCTGAATCAGTTAATACAATTGTGGAGTCAATAACAAAATCGTTAGAACAAACTCCCCCAGAATTATCTGCCGATATTTTAGATCGTGGGATTATGCTAACTGGTGGTGGCGGATTGCTTAAAAACCTCGATAAACTAATCATGGAAACTACCGATCTTCCGGTACATATCGCCGAAGATCCACTAACAGCTGTTGTTCGTGGGACCGGTGCCATATTAGAGAACTTAGAGTATTACCGACCAGTAATCGACTCATAACCTTGCTGAATGCAATTTAGAGTATTTAAAGTTGAGAATGCTACCGACTATATCGTAACCGCAATTATTCTTGTTCTTGCGTTGGCAATAGCGGTAAATCGCCATCGTGATGGGTTAAATACACTGCGCCAAGTTTCAATTACCGTAGTAAGTGCTCTTGAGGAGCCACTTTCCAATATTAGAGTGTATCGTCAGGCATTGAGGACAAACACTTATCTACAACAACAAAATATCTTACTTCAAGACGAATTAAGTCGCCTCAGAACAATTGAACAAGAGAATCAGGAGTTAAGAAACCTTCTGAACTATCAAAACAATAGTGATTTCACGTTACATCCTGTCCGGTTTGTTAGTAAAAATTTAAGCGGTATTAATAACACTTTTACCATTAATGCAGGTACAAATAACGGAATTGAAGTTGGTATGCCAGTTATCACTTCTGACGGTTTAGTTGGAAAAGTGATTTTAAGTAGTCCATTTTATTCTCAGGTAATGCCATATTACAATAATCTTTTTCGTGTAAGTGCACGGATACAGGAAACTCGTTCAATGGGTATTGTAAGTTGGCAAGGTGAAAATATGTCTGAATTAATTTTAAACTTTGTACCAAAAACCATCCCTGTGGATTCTGGCTATATAATCGAAACCAGTGGGTTTGGTAATGAATTTCCAGGTGGTGTACCTATCGGAAAAGTTATAAGAACGGAAGAAGAAGAAGGAAAAGATACACAACGCATCTATTTAACCCCTTTTACTTCTTTGTCTGAGGTTTCTGAAGGATTCGTAATCAAGTTTATTCCTGACTCCTCTCTTACCGATTTAAACAATCAAGCTAATCAACTTTTCAGATGAGTAGTCAGGTTGTACGGCATTTTGCCTATGGGTTATTTTTCATCTTGTTAGATGTTCTATTCTTCCAACATCTTAAGATTTTTGGAGCCACGATTGATCCGGTTCTATTCTTCCTTCTGTGGATGGTACAAAAATATGATCGTACTCAGTTGATAATTTTTACTGCAGTTTTAGCTTTAATACAAGATGCTTTTTTCGATTTCTGGGGAATCATGATGTTCTCAAAATCGCTAACACTCTTTATGGTGTATAATTTCATAAGAAGGCGCTCTGAAAGCCAATTATTATTGTGGCAAATTTTCTTAATTATTTTAGGTGCTGCAATAATTCACAATATAATTTTATTCATCCTTACAAGTTTCTTTAATGCATATGCAGTTGGTTATTCCCCATTTTTAATAGTGGTTGGTAACTCAGTTTACACTGCGGTTATTGGTTTATTGATTTACATTTTTAGAGTACGATAATTGGATTCAAGAACATCAAATAGAACTCGAACATCTATCCGAGCACTACAGGTAATCATGTTTGGTTTATGCGCTATTGTATTTGGGCGCGTATTTTATCTCCAAATAGTCCAGTATGAAACCTACTCAATACTTGGCGAGGAAAACTCTATTCGTCAAGAATATGTAAGCCCTGCCAGAGGTTTAATCTATGACAGAAATGGAGTTCTCCTTGTTGATAACGAACCAATTTTTACGATAACAATTACTCCAGCAAATTTTGAAAGAGATAAAATTCCGTTATTAGCTAACCTACTTGAGGTTGAGGATAGTGTAATTACTCAACGGGTAGATGAGGCACAACGTTATAGCTGGTATCGCACTTCACCTCTTCTTACCGACGTTGACTTCAATACCTTTACAAAGATACAAGAAAATATCTGGCAGCTATCAGGAATTGGCCATGAAATAGGTAGTAAAAGGCATTATCCAACACAGATGAGTGCTTCACATATTTTTGGTTATCTACGTGAAGCAAATCGTGAAGAGTATGAAGCTTCCGAAGATTTACGATTAGGAGATAAAATCGGAAAAAGTGGTCTCGAATTAATTTACGAGGATGAATTAAGAGGCGATCTAGGTGTAGAATTTTTACGTGTTAACGCACTTGGCCAATCTCTTGGAGAATATGAGGGCGAAAGAACAGGCACAACCCCTTTACAAGGTGACAATATTATCACAACAATAGATGCCGAATTACAGGCATACGCCGAAGAATTGATGCAAGGTAAAAGTGGTGCAATAGTAGCAATGGATCCTAATAATGGTGAAATACTCGCATTGGTAAGTTCGCCTCATTACGATGTAAATCGACTTGCTGGGCGCCTGGATCGTGATTACTGGGTGGATATAAATACCGACACCACCAGGCCACTTTATAATAGGGCAATATCATCACGGCAACCACCTGGTTCTACCTTCAAACCATTAATGGGTATGATTGGGCTTCATCTTGGCCATGTAACTCCGGAAACCATTATTCCAAATAGAGGTGGATACCGACGTGGGCGCCTTTATCGGGATATCGCTCCACTTGGAGATTATAATCTTGAATCAGCAATTGCCTACTCCAGTAATACCTATTTCTACGCGTTAATGGATAAAATTGGTACAAACGGCCAGCTAAATATCTGGCACGATTTAGTACAGGAATTTGGATTAGGCGTACCTAATTCTATTGATTTACCAAGTGCTAATCAGGGTATTGTACCCGATAGTGCGTTTCTGGATAGATGGTTTGGAGTTAGACAGTGGGGACTTGGAGATTTAATTAATCTTGGAATCGGACAGGGTGTATTATCTGTTTCGCCATTACAAATTGCCCAAATGACCAGTTCTATCGCTAATGGAGGGTATCAAATTAAACCTCATATTCTTCATTCCGTTGAAAAGAGTGATGGTACTGTGGAATTCAACCCTATTGTGCATGATAAAATTGATTGGGTAAAAGATGAATATCTTGAAATTGCTAAACAAGGTATGCGACGGGTTGTGCAGGAAGGAAGCGGTCGCTTTTATGCAAAAACAGATATAATAGATATTGCCGGGAAAACAGGTACAGCTCAAAATCCACATGGATTTAGCCACGGTTGGTTTACATCTTTCAGTCCAATTGAAAATCCTCAAATAGTTGTCACCGTATTTCTTGAAAATGCTGGTTTTGCCTCTATTTCTGCTGCACCAATAGCGGCTTTACTTCATGAAAAGTACGTAACTGGAGAGGTTACTCGAAATCATGTATACAACTACGTGATGAATTGGGAACCAAAGGAAGATAATTCACAACGAGAAGCAGAATGAATAACCCTAAGGATTTCAATTGGTCGATTATATTTATTTGGCTATCGCTTACGCTATTTGGCCTAATTGCAATTTATAGCGCAACTCAAGGTCCAGTTTCTGAATTTCTACCAAACTATATCCAAAATAGTTTCTATAAACAGCTTGGCTTTGTTGTTATATCAATTTTGGTGATGATAGGAGTCCAATTCATATCACCGCGAACATTCATCCAGCTAACATATATTTTCTATGGCTTCTGTATCCTATTAATGATATTAACTCTACTTGTTGGTAAAGAGATAAATGGAGCAAAAAGCTGGTTTAGTATTGGCCCATTTGGTATTCAAAGTAGTGAACTCATGAAAATAGCAACGATTATGGCTGTTGCGAATTATTTAACAAGTAGGCGCAATATCTCCGTTGAAAATATTCGCTATGCATTTATCTCTGTATTAATCATTCTGGTTCCAACTGCCTTAGTAATTGCACAAAACGATTTTGGAACGGCTATTATATTTATCGCTTTGATACCTGTAATGCTTTTTTGGTCAGGTTTACCTTATGGAGTTTCATTATTCATCATCTCACCAGCAGTAATTCTCTATTTAACCGTAGTAAATTGGCAATTAGGGCTACTATCTGCACTTGTTCTAACTGGTGCCATTTTTATTATTCAGCGAAGAACATGGTTAGCAGTTGCTTCATTTTTTACAGGAATTCTCACTGTTCTTGGCGTACGATTAGCTTTAACAGAAATACTTCAACCTCATCAAGTTTCTAGAATTGTTGCATTTACAAACCCATCGTACGATCCTACTGGTGCAGGTTGGAATGTAATACAGGCAAAAACCGCTATTGGTTCGGGTGGATTAACTGGTAAAGGTTTTCTTGAAGGAACCCAGATTCAGCTTAAATTTCTACCAGAATCATATACCGACTTTATTTTTTGTGTAATCGGCGAAGAGTTTGGATTTATTGGCGCAGGCTTGGTTGTTGTGCTCTTCTTATTTCTCTTTATGCGATTATTAGGTATTGCCGGAAATCACAAGCATCCGTTCGCTCAGCTTGTTACAGTTAGCGTAACTGCCGTATACTTTATCCACTTTTTCATCAATGTAGGAAGTGCAACAGCTCTATTACCTGTAATAGGTATCCCCCTTCCCTTTATCAGTTATGGTGGATCAGCATTCCTTTCAAATACTTTGATGCTTGCAATAATCCTAAATATGGACTTTCATAAACGTGAATTCAGTATCTATCGTTGACGTTTAAATGATTTCTCTGTTCCAAGTTTAAAGCTACGACGGTGATACTTTGTGAATCCGTATTCAATCAACGCTTGCTTATGTTTTGGTGTAGGATATCCAACATTATGATTCCAACCGAATTCGGGATATTCTTCATGCAATGTATTCATTAAATCATCGCGATAAACTTTGGCTAGAATTGATGCAGCACCAATACTCATACTTCTGTCATCACCTTTCACAAGACAAGTAAATGGAATCAGGGAAGAAGTGTACTTATTTCCATCAACTAACAAGTAGTCCGGATTAGCACCTTTTTGCTCCGTACAATTCTGCATAGTCTCGATGGATGCCCATAAAATATTTAGTGTATCAATCCTTGAAATTTCCCCTTCCTGGATAGTCCAAAATTTTGCTTCAGACTTGATTATTTCCGCTAATTCTTTTCTCTCATCTTCAGGAATCTTTTTACTGTCCCTGATCTCCGGAATGATATTATCAGAATCAAAAATCACGCCTGCTGCTACAACAGGACCTGCTAAGCAACCTCTACCTACTTCATCTAATCCCATTACCCGTTCAAAACCTTCATTCCAAAGTTGTCTCTCAAACGTTAATCGGTCTATTGCTTTTAAGTTCATCTTCAAATATAGAAAGGAAAAGATGGAATAAAGGAACTGTTTTCTAATTTTTAGTATTCCTCTGTTAAAGGAAAATGTATGGATTTCAGATATTTTGAATGGGACGAAAAGTTTAACCCGAATAAAGGGAAAGCACCTTTTGATACCTTGTGGGATCTTTTTCAACAGCTGCTCACTATTGCGAGTGGAGATGTAAATCAGGCGTTAAAATGGTTATCTGAGCTGGATAAACAATATAAGATTACCGACCAATTCGAAGATGGTTATGGCTTGGGTGATTTCATTGAAGAAATGATGGAACGTGGTTTTCTCGAAAATAACGATGATAATACACAAGTCGTTATCACAAGAAAAACTGAAAGAAGTCTAAGGCAAAAATCACTAGAAGATGTTTTTAAATCCCTAGATAAAGGAGGAATTGGGGATCATAAAACCCAGCATACCGGTCGCGGATTAGAGCGGCAACCCGAAACTCGAAGATGGAATAAAAACGATGATATTGGCCAGATAGATACCGTTAAGACCATGTTGAATATGTTCCAACATTCAACACTTGAGAATTTGAATCTTCACGAGGATGATTTAGAGGTTTATGAATCAGATCACTATACCTCGGTTGCTACTGTTCTGCTCATTGATTTAAGCCATTCCATGATTTTGTATGGCGAAGATCGCATTACACCGGCAAAAAAAGTAGCAATGGCATTATCAGAACTCATTATGAATAACTATGCCAAAGATTCGCTCGATATTGTTGCCTTTGGAAATGAAGCATGGCAAATATCTGTAGAAGATTTGCCTTACTTAAAAGTAGGTCCGTATCATACAAATACTAAACAGGGGTTAGAAGTTGCCAGACATATTTTACAAAGAAGAAAATATGCAAATAAGCAAATATTCATGATTACAGATGGCAAGCCATCTTGTATGATGGAGAATGGGCAATTATATAAAAATAGTTTTGGACTCGACCGAAAAATTGTAAATAAAGTTCTTGATGAAGCAGTGAAATGTCGAAGAGATAAAATCACAATCACTACTTTTATGATTGCCAGTGATCCTTATCTACAAAGTTTTGTTCGCGAAATGACCGAAGCGAATAAAGGAAAAGCTTATTTCGCATCTTTAGATAACCTAGGCGGATATATTTTTGAAGATTATATCCGGAACAGAAGAAAGAACGTGAAATAAAAAAACCCACACATACTATGCATGGGTTAATAAATCGTAACATTGCTTGATTAGAACATACCTAGTTCTTCCATTACAGCTTCTGTAATATTAAATCGTGAACTGTATTCTTCTGAAGCATATAAAATAACAAGATCACCAGTTGAGGTGGTTGTATTCAATACATAGGTTAATTCCATTCGCTCAGCAACTACTGTAATTGCATTACCAATTTGCTCTAATAGTGGGCCTACAAGCTCTTGCCGCTTTTGCTCTAATTCACCTTCTGCAGTTTGTTGAGCAGTTAATAAATCATTCTGAAGTTGACCAAGACGTTCTTCTTCTGCAGCCTGAGCTTCTGCTGAAATAACTCCAATTTTTTGCTGATATGTTACAACTTCTGCCTGGAATGCTTGCTCTTTTTCAGCCAATTCTTGTTGCTTTCGAAGCGCAAAGTTCTGAATTCTTTGTTGTACAGCTCGCATTTCCGGCATATTCGACAGGATTGCCTGTGGATTTACATATCCAATTTTTACTTCTTCTGTCGCTTGTGCTTCAGCGTGATTAATTACTCCAAATCCCACAACCAACAAGATCGCCGCGAGTGTTAATTTTACGTTCTTCATCATTGTTTAATTATTAGATGATTAGATTTTATTCTGATTTAAGTTCTGCTAATACCTGATTGGTGATATTTAAGCGATCTTCGTTTGCATAAAAAACGATCGCATCTCCATAAGAAGTCCCTTCGTTAAGAACCATATCTACACCCATTTGGGTAGCTATTTTTTGAATTGCTGCATCCATTTGCTCAATAATAGGTTGAAGTAATTGAGCTCTACGCTGTCTAATTTCATTTAGATATGAATCACGTTCCGTTTCTAAATCCTGATTTTGTTGCAGCAACTCAGCTTCTCTAGCTTGCTGCTCCTCCGGTGAAAGGGATAACCGAATTGCCTCATAGTCAGTAAATGCTTGCTGTAATGCATTTGCTTTATTAATTATTTCCTGATCTCTTTGATTGATTAGTGCCTCAATTTGCTGATCAATAGCAACAACTTCTTCCAACTGAGCTAGAACAGCGTTTGGATTCATATATGCAATTTTAACCTGAGCTTTCAAGCCAATTGTAAATAGACCAACTAAAAAAATTGATAGGAAAAGTTTCTTCATACGTCTTATTTATTGTTCGGTAAAATACCGCTTGTTTTGATAAAGTTATTCATCAATATCGATTCCTAATTCGATCAATATTGCTTCGTTTAAATTCCATTCGCTTCTCGCATATACCATATAAATATCTCCAGTTCTGTCGAAAACGAAATCAAATCCCTGCTTTCTAGCAACTTCACTTACTGCTGTAAAAATCTGCCTCATGATTGGTTCAAGTAATTCATCCTGGCTTAAAAAGTACTCACCATCTGGTCCAAACTTCTGATTTAAGAACGTATCTCTTTGAGATTTCTTTTGTTGTATTTCGCGCTGCTTTTCTTCTCTGATTTCTTCCGTGTAAAGTATCTCTTTCGCAGTATAGTCATCCTGGAGTGCGTTAATTTCAGACTCCATATCGGATAACTCTTGCTTCCAACCATCACTTAAAAGTTGTAACCGCTGCTCGATTCCTGAATACTCCGGGATATTGGTGAGTATGAAATCTGATTCGAAAAACCCAATTTTTTGATTTTGTGCCATAGCATCAGTGAACCAAAATGCTATTGCCAGTAAAAACAGAATATGTTTAAACAAATTTCTCATTAGAATGGTGAACCAATATTAAACAAGAACTCCCATTTACCAGGTAATAATGTTGAATTAGAGGTTTCACCGAGTACTCCATCCAGTCTGTAACCATAACTTAAGTCAACTAAACCTAGAACCGGTAAGAAAACTCGTGTACCAAAACCTACGGATCGTTTTAGATTGAAAGGATCGAATGAAGCAAAATTTTCATAAGAATTACCTGCATCCATAAACATGTATGGAATCAATTGTAATTGTTCAGTACTTACCGCAGGGTACCTTAGTTCAAGTGAATATTTAGAGTATAAGCGACCGCCAATCTTATCTCCATCAACTACTGGTGCAATACTTTCACTTAATCCTCCGGGATATCCTCTAAGATCAATATTGTCATATAGGAAACTCTGGCGCTGCTGTAATTGAGTCCCCCCAACTAAGAAACGTTGAAAATTACTTCGATTGTTTTTGGTCAGATACCCAATAAATCCATAATCCGCCTGACTTGTTAGCACCAGTTTTCCAGCAATTGGCACATGATGTTGAAATTCGGATTTGATCTTGTAATACTCAGAAAATCCCTGAATTGGTGGCGCAACCTCAAGAGATAAGGTTAATTTAGATCCCGAGTTCGGTGAAATGAAATTATCTAAGGAGTTTCTTTCCAATACCTGACGAATCGAAATCAAACTTGAAGTTCCTTCTGCCAAGAATGAGGTTGCACCGGCAACGTCATATAACTGATAGCTTAGTACCGTTCTAGTTGAGAAGAAATCATCCGGCCAGCGGAGTCTCTTACCTAAACTTACACTAGCTGAAAAGAGTTTATTTCGCTCATCAGTAGTAGTGTAATTAATTAAGTTGTAAGAGAAATTCACGCCAAATGATGTAGGCTTTCCATTTAACCAGGGTTCAACAAATCCGAAGCTATAACTCTGATAACCTGTACCGGTTACCTGAACACCGAGCGATAAGGTTTGTCCATCACCTGATGGGAATGGATTAAAATCGCCTTCTAAAGCTCGTTTTAATGAGAAATTATTGAAGTTGAGTCGCGCAGAGATGATAGCTCCAATAAATCGACCACCATAACCTCCCGAAAATTCAAAGTTACTTGTGCTTTGCGATTCATCCAGATCAAATGAAATATCTACTGTTTTGTCCTGTGGGTTGGGTACAAAATCAGGATTTATATTTTCTGGGTTGAAATATCCTAATGTACTCAATTCACGAACACTACGAACAATGGCATCACGGCTATATGTATTTCCAGGTACCGTTCTTAGCGTTCGTCGAACTACATCATCATGAGTTTGCGTATTTCCTGTAAAAGATACCTCGCCAATGGTTGCTACTTCATCTTCGTATAAATCGAAGTGTATATCTAGTGAATCTTCTCCAACTTTCGTTAATGTTGGAACTGCCTGAAAGAATAGATACC
Source organism: Balneolaceae bacterium (assembly GCA_965229525.1). GTDB lineage: Bacteria > Bacteroidota > Rhodothermia > Balneolales > Balneolaceae > HXMU1420-13. Next base: position 2,695,871 of record OZ245886.1, on the reverse strand, counting down.
CGATATTTTGATATAAACTATTTAAATCTGTTGAGGTTCTGTTAAAGTTAACATTCTCATCGTACTTAGATTGGTTGAATACATCCCCTTTTTCAAATCCAAGCGAAGTGGTTAGCTGATCATCAGAATAAACGCTGTTTCCGTCCCAGGTTACATTTCGAACCTTATACTGTGGACCTTCATCAACATTAAGTTGAACTTTTAAACCTTGCTTATCACTTCCATAATCGTATACCCAGACTGTATCAGATACAATTCTGGCGTCGATATATCCATTTTTACGGTATAGAGTTAGTAACTTGGCTTTACCTTCTTCAAAATCTTCATTCTTGAAGGTCTTCTTTCCAAATATCTTCCAACGGGCATCTTCTTTCAACGGTTTGATATTTTTAAGCAACACCCGATTAGAAAATGCATCAGCTCCATCAAAAATTATGTCTTTAACTTCTAGTCGTTTGCCTTTAGAAATTTCAAAAACCAAAACGGAGCGATTTTCAGCCTCTGACGGATCAACCCGTGTTTCTACCTCCGTAAACCAAAATCCTTTTTCGCGAAAAAATCTTCGGATTGTTGATTTTGTTTGTTCAATATTAGCCTCTGTAATTGCAGTACCCGGCACTAGATAGATTTCGTCTTTTAAATCTCGCCGTTCAGATCGCTTTATTCCTTCTAGTTTATATTCTAAAAGTCGTGGTTGCTCCTGAACCTGTATGAGTAGTGAAACCCCAGTTAGTGTTTTTTCTGTAATAAATATCTTTACATCGGAAAATAACCCAACCCGATAAAGTCGTTTAATTGCATCTGGAATTTCTTCTCCCGGGTAGGTGATTTTAGTTCCTGCAATTAATGAACTGGCATTTATAATAAATTGAGTTCTTGTATTTTCATTTCCCTCTACAGTAACGTTATCAATGGTATATTCCGCTGGAAATTCAAGGGTAGGATCGGTTATTTGAAAATCCTGGGCTTGAATAGAAAATGTTGCTCCTGTTAGCAAAAAAGTAAGTACTGATAAAAGAAAAACTCGTTTCGTGAAGTTTGTCACGCTGGTAGTAGCCTATTGATGATTTGCGTTAATTTTTGAGTAAACGGGAGTCTGTAGACTTTTCGTCTTTGCCATTTTGTATTTTTCCAAATCTTCTATCCCGTTTTTGGTACGACTGTATTGCCTGATATAATTCATTTCTCCTAAAATCTGGCCAGTATTGCTCAGTGATGTATAATTCTGAATACGCCAATTGCCATAATAAAAAGTTACTGATCCTATATTCACCACTAGTTCTAATAATGAGATCCGGATCGGGAACATTTGCTGTTGAGAGATGATCCGTAATCATCTGATCATTAATAAGTTCTGGATCAAGACGGCCATCTTTTACATGATGCGCTATTTTTTTTACAGCTTCGGTGATATCCCATCGCCCAGAATAACTTAGTGCGAGACAAAGCTGTAATCTTGAATTTCCTTGCGTAAGGTCGATAGCCTCCAGTAATTCATCCTGGCAATCAACCGGAAAACGATCCATTTGCCCTATGGTGACAAGACGAATATTATTTTCGTGAAGATTGTCTGCTTCCTTTCTAAGTGATGAAACCAAGAGGCGCATCAGTCCTCGAACTTCGGCAGATGGTCTTCCCCAATTTTCAGTTGAAAATGCATACAGAGTAAGATATTTAACCCCCAATTGAGCACACGCTTCGGTGATATCTCGAACAGAATCAACACCTACTTTATGGCCATGGAGTCTAATGCTCCCTTTACTCTTCGCCCATCTTCCGTTACCATCCATAATAATGGCAATGTGTTCCGGAATTTCACCCGTATTACAAAGCGTATTTTGCTTTGCTTTGTCTTCGTCGGTTTGTACCGTTTTGGTGAGGGTTAGTTCTTTCAAGCGAAGAATTAATGACTGATTTCAAGCCCTCAAAATTAGAGTATTATCTCTCCTAAATCAAGCTATTTGATGTTAATTAGCGCCTACTTTAGCACCTAAATCGATCATCTCGAGTAATGCTAATGCTGCCTCTCCCCCTTTGTTCCCTTTTTCTCCGGCACGATCTAATGCTTGTTTTACGTCATCTGTTGTTAAGACTCCAAAAGCGACAGGTTTTTGATACTTTAAATTTAAATCTATAACACCTCTGGTCACCGCATCACACACGTACTCAAAATGTGGAGTTCCACCTCTGATTACAACCCCAAGTGCTATTACACCATCTACATCGGTCTTATCAAGTAAATAATCAGCTGCTAATGGGATTTCAAATGATCCCGGACATCTGGTTACAATTATATCTTCTTTATTAATTCCATTACCATTCAGTGCAGCAATTGCACCATCAAGCATTTGCTCGGTAATGTTCGAGTTCCAACGTGAAACTACAATCCCAATTTTTGCATTTTTAGGGTTAGTTTTCCCCTCAATAAGTGTGTACGACATGTCAGGTAATATTAACTATTGATTTTCTTTGATCGGTCATCCGCTTCATTTTGGTAATATGCTTCATTGCAACTGCAACAACACCTAAATGAACATGTGCACGTTCAATGCTCCCATGATAATCACTTCCTCCGGTAAGTAACAAAGAATGTAATTCTGTTAGTTCAGTGTATTTCTTTTGAAGTGTATAATTATGGCTTGGATGTATGCACTCGATGCCGTCAATTCCAGCCAACAAGAATTTTTCAATCTCTTCTGTGGAAAATAATTTCCCGGGATGCGCTAAAACTGATGCTCCTCCTGCATTTTTAATTGATTTTATTACATTTATATAGCTAGGATACGTATGTTTTATTTCTCCTAAACGTTCGGTGCTAAGGTATTTTGAAAATGCCTCAAAATAATTTCCAACATAACCTTTTTGAATAAGTACCTGAGCTACATGAGGACGCCCAATATTAGCACCATTTGCTTCAGCTCGAACTTCTTCGTAATCAATATCTAATCCAAGATCAATTAACGTGTTAATGATCCCTTTGATTCGTTCTCTTCGGCCTACCCTTTGAGCCAATAAGAGTTTATTTAAACTGGCTGATTCCGGATCAAAATAATATGCCAGGATATGCACTTCTTTCTCATCCATTGATGCAGTGATTTCAACTCCCGGAATTAGCTCAATCTCCAATTCAAGTGCATATGTCCTTGCTTCCAGATATCCATCAATTGTATCATGATCTGTTATTGCGAAGGCTGATAAATTAGCGTTTAACGCTGCATCAACCACTTCAAGCGGATTCAATCTACCATCTGAACAAGTAGAATGTATATGAAGATCACCTTTGGGTAACATTAATTGTTACCGTCTAAAATTGAATCTATGTTTGCAGACTCAGATAACAACTCGATTGCACTATCAACCTGTAAATCAAATTTAAAAGATGCTTTTGTTCGAGCATTTTGCCCCTGATATCTTGAAACCAGTTCGAGGTATAAAATCTCCCGAATAAGTGCTTCATTCGCAGCATATCGACGCAGCTTCTCCTCTTCGACTGATTCTCGAAGTGCATTAATATGAGGTCCGGCAGTCTGTATTCCATCTAAATTAGCTTCCAGTTGATCCAGTAAATCCTCAGATTCTAAATTTAAATCAAACTCACTTAGTTCAAGAAATTCTATAAAATTCTCGTAGATTTCATCAGGTAGTTCATCAAAAGTAAACTCAGCATTTTCCGATTCATACTGGGTGGCGAAATCAAAAATTGAGCCTTGCTGAAATAAAGCTACTTCCATCAATGTTGGTGTAGGAGTCAACAATTCAATGTCTGGTTCAATCCCTCTTCCCTCATTTACAGGCCGGCCATTTCGAGTTCTAAATACTCTGTTAGCAATTTCTTCTCTATTGATGGTCGCATTCTGTGCATTATGCGTATACGCCACAGACTGAATACTACGACCACTAGGTGTGTAATATCTCGAAATAGTGATTTTCAACGAAGTGTTATATGGCATTGGCTTAACAATCTGAACCAGACCCTTACCAAAACTACGTTCACCCAAAACCACTGCTCGATCTAAATCTTGTAAAGCGCCGGCAACAACTTCCGATGCACTCGCACTACCACCATTCATTAAAATGACAACCGGTTTGTCGAAGAAAACGGGCTCCTGTGTCTCATAACTTTGATTGTATTCCGCAATTCGACCTCTAGTCTCGACTACTGATATCCCTGGCTCAATAAATTTATCAATGATTGAAACGGCTTCTCCTAAAATTCCACCTGGATTATCTCTTAGATCTAGAATCAAACCTTCAATATCACCTTCATTTTGAAGTTCAGCAATTGCAGTTCGGATTTCATCGGCAGCATTCATTCCAAATTGTGCTAAACGGATGAACCCGAATTCACTATCATCGCCAATTCGATCAGCAAAAGTCACATTATTGACTTCTATACTTTTTCTTTCAATTTCAAATTCTAAAGGCAAATCAAATCCAAATCGTTGGATGGTCAATTTTACAAAAGACCCAATTTCACCTAAAGTTAGATTTTGAACTTCTTCCGGTTGAAGCCCTTCTGTAGCTACACCATCAATTTCCAGAATTATGTCCCCAGCTCTTATTCCGATCAAATCAGCTGGTCCACCTTCCATTGGTGCAACAACAACAACCTGTCCATCCCGATATCCCGCGTCAATTCCGATACCGGCATAATTACTTCTCGATAAGATTTCTGCCTGTTCGTTTTGGGCTTCGTTATAGTAAACGGTATATGGGTCGAGAGTCTCAAGCATTGCGTTGAGACCGTTTCTCATTAAAACTTCAGGATCGACCTGATCAACATATTCAAGTGCAACATTTTCGTACGTTTCACTGAAAATGGTGAAGTTCTTTTTAATGAGGAAGTAAATGTCGGTAGGCTGAAAAGCGACCGTAACTGCCCCTATTATGGTAATTGAAGCAATAACTTTAGCCTTACGCGACCAATTTTTCATACTGGATTTATTTAATTCTTAGCACTTGACCTACATAAATGCGAGATCCAGAAATATTATTCAATCGTCTCAATTGCGATATTGATACTCCGTACGTTTCTGCAATTTCACCTAATGTATCGTTTCTACGAACGGTGTAAGTAGTCGAATTATTAGAGTCACTTCCAGAACTAGCAGAAGCAAATATATTTTCCCCTCGACGTTGTCTTGCTTCAACATCCTGCTTTTCGCGGAAAGATTTCGTGTTCACATCGGCATAAAAAGACTGCATATTATTTGGCACATAAACCTTCAAGTTTTGACCAACACGAATTGTGTTTCCTATTCCATTCCATGTTCTAATTTGCCATGCCCGCACATCGTACCATTCTGCAATATGGCCTATCGTGTCACCAGTTTTAACTTTGTAGGTAAGTGCGGTTGAGTTTGCTGGAATATTAACCGTTGTATTTCTAGTAGCGCGAGAAGTAGTTGTACCATTTCTCTGATTCGATGGCCTGTCTGAACTCAATTGTGCAACACTGCCCGCAGGTAGTGGAACTGCTAAAATCTGTCCGGGGAAAATAGTCGTCGAAAGATTTTCGTTGCTTGCAAATATTCCACTTACTGTCGTGCCATACTTACGTGCAATTAAACCAAGAGATTCGCCACTTCTAACCGTATGCATGGTAATACTTTGATTTGCTGCTTCTTTTGGCAGATCATCATAGGCAGCAAGGAAATCATCTTTTCTACCAGCTGGAATTTTCAATGCATATTTATTACCGGGTGGTGTTGCCCATCGTAATAATTCCGGATTATAGCCCTTCAACTCGTCGGTTGAGATCCCGATTGATTCCGCCAGGACATCAAGTGGCATGAGCCCATCAACTTCAACTAAATCGTAACTATATGGTTCACGACCATAATTTTTCTGGAATCCAAATTCTTCCGGGTTCATATTAATCAAGGTCGTTGCAATAAAGCCAGGAACATATCCTCTGGTTTCTCTTGGCAGATATGGATATGCTACCCAGTAATCTTTGGTTCCTCCAGCTCGTCGGATTGCACGATTCAGCCCTCTTGGGCTGATATTGTAATTAGCTATAGCCAGGTGCCAATCGCCCCAAATATTGTATAAATCTCTTAAATGGCGTGCAGCAGCTCTGGTCGCTTTCTCCGGGTCACGGCGTTCATCCACCCACCAATTAACTTCCAAACCATAAACTCGACCAGTTGCTTGAATAAACTGCCACATCCCTACCGCTGATGCCCAACTTCGTGCCGTTGGATTTAGTCCACTTTCGATATATGCCAAATACACCAACTCTGGTGGAACACCTTCTTCTGCAAAAATTTTATCCATCATTGGTTTGTATACTTCTGCACGCTCTCTCCATGTTTCCATTACTTCTGGACGACGAAGTGTATAATACACCAGGTGTCTATTCACCTGAGCATTTTGAATTAGAGGAACCTGGGTCTTTTGGATGCTTGCATCGGTCGGGAACTCAAAGTTTTCTGAAATGGTAACTTCGTTATCAAGAAATTCTTGTTGGATCGTAAAAACCTCTCCTTGAGGTTCATTCTCACTCTCTGTGATGCCATAAAAATTGCGGTACTCACTAACTACAATTCGAGATAACTCGGCAAAACGTCGATCGCTTCGAATCTCGGGATAATCATCCAGCAACTGTTGAGAAGCCTGAATAGCATCATTGATGTGCTTCTCTGCCTGAATTGGATTATCCGTTACTTGTGCTTCTAATGATAAGATATGAATATGATAGATATCAGATACTCGACTTAAAACATCTTTCTGAAAACTATCCAATTGGATTAAAGCCGGTTGCAGATCGTTATCCTGTACTCCTTGTTTTGATTCCATTGGGTTCTCATACGGAAGCAATCGTTGTGGCATAATCACTTTAGGAATTGCTGTTGTATCCTGCGCAAATAACCCAGTGGAAAACAATGAAACGGTGATAAAAGTAAATAGTGTCTTCTTAACCATAGTAGTCTGTAGATTCGAATAAATAATGTACTAATTCTATTTTAAAATATGCGTGTTTGTACTTAGCCTTATGAAATTAGCTAAGATTTTACATTTAGTCAGTTTTGATGTTGCGAAGAATTCGAAATTTCTCTCAATAAAATCCTTTCAGTTCCAGTCCATTGTTGCACAATGGGCCACCTCCTTCCTACACCAAATGCCTTGGCCGAAACTTTAAGTCCCGGGGCCGCCTGATATCGCTTATGTTCATTAATATCAACCAATCGAAGAACTCTATCTACGAGTTCTTCTTCATATCCTTTTGCGATAATCTCATCTCTTGATGCCTGTTCTTCGAGATAGTATTGCAGTATGCCATCCAATGTTCCGTAATCGGGTAAAGAATCTGAATCTTTTTGATCAGGGCGTAATTCTGCACTTGGTTCTTTGGTAATTATGGAATTTGGGATCATTTCTTTTTGATAATACTCTTCATTCAACCAATGGCACATTTCGTACACTTCGGTTTTATATAGATCAGAAATCACGCCCAATCCTCCTGCCATATCACCATAAAGGGTGCAATACCCAACCGCAGTTTCCGACTTATTACCTGTATTAAGTAACATATGGCCGAATTTGTTAGAAATGGCCATCAACAAATCACCACGTGTTCTACTTTGAAGATTTTCTTCGGCAACATTCGGCTCAGTTCCTTCAAAATGTGGTGTAAGCTGATTCAAGAAAGCATCAAAAATTGGTTTGATGGGAACCTCAATTAAATTTACTCCCAGATTTCTAGCTAGCGCCTCTGAGTCTGTGACACTTCCCTCGCTCGAATATTGAGACGGCATTGTTACCGCTAATACATTTTCTGCTCCAACCGCTTCAGCTGCAATTGTACAGACTAAAGCTGAATCAATTCCACCACTTAAACCGAGTATTACTTTCTTCCCAAGTTTAGATTTTCTTAAGTAATCTCGAACTCCAAGTACGAGAGCATCGAACATCGTCCCTATTTTATAAGGTGCAATTCGTTCACAATCTGCATACTTACCTGCCTCTAATCGTTGACTTTCGGAATTGTACTCAACATCAACAAATGTAGATTTAAAGCGCTCATCTCTAGTAACGATGTACCCGTCTGGCGCTAATGCCAGGGAATCACCATCAAAAATCAGTTCAGTGTTCGCACCTACTTGATTCACATAAAATAATGGCAATTGAAGCTCACGGGCATGTTTTTGAAGCATACCTACTCTCGAAACCGGTTTATTCTTAGAATAAGGTGAAGCCGAGATATTGATTATCGCCCTGGCTTCTTTTTCTGCAAGCAGTTCCGCAGGATTTACCGAATAGGTGTGATATTGAATCTCGTTGTCATTAAACCAAATATCTTCACATACGGTAATTCCGAATGGGATTTCATTGATTACAACAGGTTCGAATTCAGTTCCAGGTTCAAAGTATCTAAGGTCATCAAATACATCGTAGGTCGGTAACAATGCTTTATGTACTCGAGCAATTTCTTGCTGATTTTGAGCTACAATCGCTGAGTTAAAACATTTTCGGCCAGTCCCTGATGCATTATTCGATATCGATCCAAAAATTACGGTTGTTGTGCCGGTTGACTGAATTATCTCATCATTGGTTTGATAACATATTTCGCGAAACACTTCTCTTTCAAGTAAATCCATGGGTGGATATCCCGTAACAACTAATTCTGGCAGTATCAGAATATCAATGCCAGCTTCTTCTGCTTTTTGGATGGCATCCAGTATAAGCAGTTTGTTACCGGATATATCTCCAATAGTAGGGTTCAACTGTTCAAGACGAACTATCACTTTTTGGGCACTCATCTTTGAAAGATACGATATAATTTTTTGCCTAAAAGCTTACTAATCTTTCAGATTACTTCACTAATAACATTTTTTTAGTGATTGTACCTTCGGCAGATTGAAGCTGATACACATATAATCCCGAAGATAACGAGCTAGCATCAAATGTAACCTGATGACTTCCAGCTGATTTTACTCCATCAACCAAAAGTGCAACTTCTCTTCCAAGAGCATCAAAAACTTTAACGGTTACGCTTCCTGATTTACTTAAACGATAGTTTATCTGGGTGGATGGGTTAAATGGATTGGGATAATTCTGATCTAAACTGAAAATTTCTGGTGTTTCGTACTCCAATAATTCATTTGATACGCCCTGCCCCCATTGGAATCGAACCCAAACCGGATAGTGATCTGATGTTTGGCTGAGAAAACTGCCGATGTAGGATGGATTTTCAACTCGTTCAGTTCCTACAAAATATTCATCCGAAAGCTCTGAACTGAATGTAATATGATCGATCATCGAAGTACTGCTTCTACTGGTAAAACCACGTTCTTCCAGCGACTTTGTTACAACTGTATACTCTGGATCTACGTCAAAATTTTTGTAGGGCGAATCTTGTCCCCCAACAGAAGATTGTAGAATTTCATCATTATAATCCCCAATAAAGATCACGTTAGAATTTGATTCATTTTGGTCCAGGTAGTTTTTTATGGAAATTGAGGCATCTCTTCGCCGTTCATAATCTTGCTGTTCTCCTAACGCTTTTGCATGGATGTTATAGGCTTTAATCTGTCGGACTTCACCATTTATAGTAGCTTCAAAATCCAGCTCAAATGGAAAACGCCCATTTGCCCAATCAAAACTACTCTGACCTTGTGTTATCAATCCAGACTCCAATACATTTACTGTACTGGTTTTATACAAATAAGCGGTTTTTTGGGACTGGGAAAAACTGGCAAGCAACCCTTCGTATGCACTCAGGGAATCAATCAACCGATTAAACATGGTCGCATTTGCAATTTCCTGGAGAGCAAAGACATCTGCATCAATACTATCAATAACTGTGATCACATTATTTAGTTGAACTTCGTCGTCTTCAGGTCCATTACCGGCACTACCAAACCATTCGATATTCCATGTAACAATTTCGAAAGTCTCATCCTTAGGTACATCCTCACCCGGAATTTCATTTATTTCTGCGTCTATATCTTCAAGGTCTCTTGGCGTTAATTGATAAGTACCTCGGAAATTCCCAACAACGCCAACAATAGTTGTAGTACCTTCAGGTGCAGTAGAACCTACGATATCTGTGAATGAAGTTATTCTCATAACAGCAGACCCCGTTGCATCAGAAATAGTATAATTGGTATTACCCTGAAGTGCCCCTGTGTGATCGATTTCAACCTGAATTGAAACTAATTGGCCTTCTAATACACCTGAGTTTAATTCTTGCACAGTAATTGGAATAGGATTTGGAACAGTATTATTTGCCTTAAATTCGAATTGAGGTGAATCTCCAACAATTTGTTTCAATTCATTGAATGAGCCCAACTCTCCCGTAATATAAATAGAATCACCGCGACTTATGTTCGCAAAAAATGTTTGAGTTTCATCACGCATTGGTCCATAGAACCAGGCGATGCCTCCTGTTTCGTCCTGAAAATACATGGGACCGGCAAATTCATCAGAAACAGTTACGATTCCAGCTAGAGAAACAATGGTGCCTTCGGGCAAGTCTCGTGCAGTAGCAATTGGTATTAGCCCATCCGAAGCAACCGCTTCGCCCGCTAAATTTACTTTGTACGGACTTATGTTCGATCGAATATCCAGCCCATTCTCGTATGTAAATGAACCTTCGTTATTGGGTGAGAAATACAGGGTTATTTCCGTAGTCTCGTTGAATGCTAAAACTGAATCCTGCAAATCAGATATGGAAAAAGGAGCAACAGAAGGAACAACTTCGGTGATTCTCAAAGTATCACTGCCTACATTTTTCAATTCAGCTACAATTTCTGAAGTATTGCCAGTAATTGTAGTTTCGAAGGTTACCGTGGCACCAGAATCAACCACTTCGTCATTAATTGTAACTAATAATGCAGGTTCTTCTTGTGGAGCGATGTAATCGGTAATGCGAATATCGTCGATGTTCATTCGGTCGGTTCCGGAGGATTGAACGAATTTGAAACGAATATTTCCATCTACCTGAACAGGGATCGCGAATTCAGTTAACTCGAAAGGAGCAACAATTTCATCCCCAATGTTCGTCCATGAACTACCTGCATCTATAGAATATTGAACTTGTAAAGCTGCTTCTTCTGCAAGATTCCCATAGTGTGCTAAATAAAAAGACACTTCATCGGCTCCGCTGGGTTTATCAAACTGCATATAGATATTCCCTGTTTTACCATCTCTACGGTCTAATCGCACCCCTTGTGTACCGTTAAATTTATCGTTTGAGAGGTTGCCTATTAATGCATCATCCAAAAACCAATCCCCACTTTCCAAAGTAACCGGAGCACCTGTATAACTGCTTTTTGAACCACTTTCAAAGTCTTCGAATAACTGAGCGTTTGCGACCGTATGAGATAACAAAACGATTAAGAAAGTGAATAGAATTTTTCGCATAGAGATCATAGAATAAATTTGTTTCAAAATAGTGGACAAAGATACTCTTTTATTATTACCTCTTCATAATCTTATCTACCCGATTATTGGATTCATTTATTTCAATAAAACTTTTCCAATCGTGCTTCCTATTTACAGAATGGTAGCGATTTAATAACAATTCATTAATCACGTAACAAATAGTTAACATTACACTTAACTTGTTAACAATTCTGTAATCCTATTGTAACGGTGTAGTAAAGTTAGGTTCGGATTCTGCTGGACTTCATAACCCTTAATTAATCAAACCTAACTAATGAAGAAATATACTATTCGACTGCTATTCTTAGCAGTATTTGGGATGTCCTTATCGGGTTTGTTCGCACAAGATACAGAGGTAACTCTAGATCTAATCGGGCAATATCAAACCGGTATCTTTGATGAAGGCGCAGCTGAAATTTCAGCCTATGATGCAGCTTCACAAAGATTATTCTTTACAAATGCCGATCAAAATACAATCGTTGTTTTAGATCTTAGCGATCCTGCCGAACCTACACTAATCACTTCAATCGATATGAGTATCTATGGTGATGGTGTGAACAGTGTTGCTGTTTACAATGGGATAGTTGCCGTAGCTGTTCAAGCCGATCCGGCAACAGATCCAGGTACTATTGAATTTTTCAATGCCGCTGATGTCACTCATATTGCCACTAAAGCAGCTGGTGCATTACCTGATATGGTGACATTCTCACCGAATGGTGATTTCGTTATTGCAGCCAATGAAGGAGAGCCTAATGACGATTACGATGTTGATCCGGAAGGTTCAATCACCATTATAGATATTTCTGGTGGGATTGCTGGTGCAACACCTACTACTGCTACGTTCACGGCAATCTCAGCTGATTCAGCTTCACTAGTTGCAGCTGGTTTAAGAATTTTTGGCCCAGGGGCAACTTTCGAGCAAGATTTAGAACCTGAGTACATTTCAATTTCTGAGGATAACACTACAGCTTATGTTGCTCTTCAAGAAAACAACGCTATTGCAGTTGTTGATATCGCAACTTCCACAGTTACTGATATTTATCCTCTAGGGTTTAAAGATCATTCAGCGTTAGGTAATGAGCTTGATGCAAGTAACCGTGATGACATGATTAATATCACAAACTGGCCAGTAAAAGGAATGTATCAACCAGATGCTATTGCAAACTACACAGTAAATGGTACAACTTACATTCTTACAGCTAACGAAGGTGACGCTCGCGATTACAATGGCTTTTCTGAAGAGCATAGAATGGGTGATTTCAGAATTAATACCTCCATTTTTACAGATCCAAATATCCTTGAAGATGAACATCTAGGTCGCCTTAGAACCACCTCTACATTAGGCATGAATACAGAAACTTTATTCTTCCTCATGGAAGCTGACTCAGCACAAGAAGTTTCTGGAGGTGATAACCGTGGCACTGGTTTAGGTGAGTTTGAATACTCGGTTGCCAACCAATCTTTGACTTTCACAATGACTTTCGAAGGTCTTGATTTCAATGCATTCAATGGCAATGATACTTTAACAACGGCTGATAACACCGACGATGTAACTGCAATGCATTTCCACAATGCCGTAGGTGGCCAAAACGGTGGTGTTGTTTTTAACATATTAACTGATGCTGATACTCAAGTTTCAACAGACACAAGCGGTGTGACTACCATTACGGGAGAGTGGTCTGAAGCAGATGCATCTTTCGCGGCTTTCGTGGCAGAGATGCAATCTGCTTTATTTGAAGATGAAATTTCACTGTACGTAAATACTCATACAGTAGGTCAACCTGGCGGTGCAATTAGAGGTCAGCTTTTCGCAGATCCAATGTTTGATGAGCTTTATTCTTATGGTGCTCGTTCATTCTCTATCTGGAATGCGTCAACAGGTGAGCAGGTATGGGATAGTGGTGCAGAGTTCGAAGAAATCACTGCCGAATATCTTCCAAATAATTTCAACTCAACAAATTCAGAAAACGATTCTTTCGATAGTCGTTCAGATGATAAAGGTCCAGAACCTGAAGCAATCACAGTAGTTGACTTTGCTGGAACCACTTACGCATTCATCGCTCTAGAGCGTGTTGGTGGGATTATGGTCTACAACATCACAGATCCAACCGCACCTGAATTTGTTACTTATACGAATGCTAGAAACTTCAATATTGCGTTTGATGAAGATGACAATAACACTCCTGATATCTTAGAAGCTGTTGTTGCCTCGGCACCTGAAGACATAACATATATAAATTCTTCTGATAGCCCAGTTGGTGTACCTTTAGCAGTTATCGCAAATGAGGTTACTGGTTCTATACTAACCTATGCAATTACTACCAGTATTGAGGATGTACTTGCCTTAAATCCGTCCGATGATGTTCCTGTTGCAATTCAAGGTGTTGTAACTCGAGCTGCTGGTCGTTTAATGAGAGTTCAAGATGCTACTGGCGGAATTGCAGTTTTCTTGCCATCTGCATTAGGTGATTCTGTAGATGCAGGTGTGATTGCTCCTGGCGATTATGTGTGGGTTTCTGGTGAGCGAGGCGCTTTTAATGGTCTGGAGCAAATTACAGGACCAGTTGAAGTGATCGTTGCAAGCAGAAATAATACACTCCCAAATCCAACTCCGGTTACTTTAGCTGATATTGCAGCTGACGGTCAGTCATTCGAAAATACGCTCGTTGCTGTTACTGGCTTAACATTTACAACAACCGATACTGAGTTTCAGTCAGGTACAACTTATACCATTAACGATGGAACTGGTGCAAATGTACCTTTACGTGTTCAAACAACATCTACAGGTGAATCACAAAACATCATTGGAAATACAATACCAATTGGTGAATTCAATTATGTGGGTATAGTTGGTGAATTCAATGGTACTTACCAACTGGTGCCAAGTCTATCAACTGATATCCAAACTGGATTTACATTAGCTGTACTTCATAATAATGATGGCGAATCTCAAATCGCTGGTATTGTAGAGGATGGTGAGGAATTTGGAGGAGTAGCTCGTTTCAAAACACTTGTTGAACAAACACGATCAATGAACCAAACCATGGGTAATGGGGTGTTGATGCTTTCTTCTGGAGACAACTTCCTGGCTGGTCCGGAATATACCGTTGGTGAAAATGACGGTATTTTCTACGATGCCATCGCAGTTGATGAAATTGGATATGATGCCCTTTCACTTGGTAACCATGATTTCGATTTTGGTCCCGATTTAGCAGCAGAGTTCATCTCTTTTGTTGATGCCCCTTTCTTAAGTGCAAACTTAGATGTTTCAGCAAATACAAACCTTTCTGCACTTGAAACTGCTGGTGAGCTTGCTAAGAGTACAATTGTTAATGTAAATGGACAGGAAATTGGAATTGTAGGTGCAATCACACCAAATCTACCATTCATTTCTTCTCCCGGTGATGTTGTGGTTCTTCAGGATGTCGCTGCTGCTGTTCAGGCAGAAGTTGATGCTTTGGAAGGTGAAGGTATCAATAAAATTATCTTGATTTCTCACCTTCAAGGTGTAGAAGAAGATTCACTATTAGCTACTGAGCTTACCGGTATTGACATCATGATCGCTGGTGGTGGAGATGAATTGCTTGCAAACGATGGCGATTTATTAATTCCAGGTGATGAAGCTTCTGGTGCATATCCATTAACGGCTATGGATTCTGAAGGAAACGAAGTTCTAATCGTTACTGGTCCCGGCGAGTATACCTACTTAGGTCAACTAATAGTTGACTTCGATATGAATGGTATGGTAACCGCTGTATCAGATGAATCAGGTCCAATACGAGTTGCTAATGCCTCCTTGCCCGATGGTGTTGAAGCTGACCCTTTCTTACAAGAAAACGTAGTCGAGCCTGTACTTGCTGGACTTGATGCTCTAGCTAATAACGTAATTGCTACATCGGAAGTAATTCTTGACGCGGAGCGTAACGACATCCGTGCTCGTGAAACGAACCAGGGCAACTTGATTGCTGATGCGTTCTTATGGCAAGCAAATCAGTTGGCGGCTAGCTTTGGTGCACCTAATGTTGATGTGGCTGTTGCAAATGGTGGCGGTATCAGAAACGATAGCGAAATCCCTGCGGGCGATATCACCGAGTTAGACACTTTCGACATGCTTCCATTCTTAAACTTCATTACCGTAGTGGAAGACATTACTCCTTCACAATTCAAACTGATTATGGAGAATGCAGTCTCCAGAATAATTCTTGACGATACACTTGAAGTACAGCGATCAGGAAGTGGAACTGGCCGATTTGCTCAGGTTGCAGGTTTTAGCATAAAATATCTTCCTGAAGAAGATCCTCTGACATTCGACGAAGCTGGAAACATTGATTATCCAGGTTCTAGAATCTTAGATCTAACTTTAGATGATGGAACAAAGATTGTAGATTTCGGAGAAGTGGTTGAAGGTGCCCCAAATGTTAATCTTGCAACTGCAGATTTTACAGCTCGTGGTGGCGATCAATATCCATTTAACGAAACCAATGCACTTACTCTCCTAGGTGTAACCTATCAACAAGCACTATTTAACTATATCACATCTTCAGCTACAGAAGGTGGTCTTGAAGGATTAATTTCTGAAAATGACTATCCCGAAAGTGGCGAAGGTAGAATTAACGCATATCCCATCCTTGATATCATTGATGCAAATCAATTAGCGGATGGTAAACTGGTTGGGGTTGAAGGTGTAATCACTCGTGCGGCTGGAGCTATTGCACGAATTCAAGACGAAACTGCTGCAACTGCAATATTTAGTTTTGGCGGTGAATTTCGCGACTCTGTGGAAGCTGGAGCTGTGAAACCAGGTGACTATGTTCAGGTTGTTGGTGAAATCTCACCATTCAATGATTTAATGGAAATTGCTGGCGATCTGTCGTTCAGAGTTGTTGAAAGAGGTGTATCACTTCCAGCTCCGGTAACTGTTGACGTCGAGGAATTAACAACAAATGGGGAAGTGTACGAAAATGCACTAGTTGCTGTTCCAGGCTTAACAATAAATACTTCAGATACTGAATTCCAATCAGGCACTAATTATGACGTGACTGATGGTACCGGAACCATGACATTAAGAATTCAGACTAGTAGCACAGGTGAATCAGCCAATGTAGTTGATACACCTATACCTTCTGGTGAGTTCACATACATTGGAGTTATCGGCTCATTCAGAAATGATTATCAACTCGTACCCTCCACTCCTGCAGATCTTCAAACAGGATTTACATTAGCTCTTCTACACAACAATGATGGCGAGTCTCAGCTTGTAAATCTAGGAAGTGGCAGTGAAGACTTTGGTGGTGTTGCACGGTTTAAAACCGTTGTAGAAAATACTCGTTCAGCTAATCAGGCGATGAGCCGTGGTGTATTAATGTTATCATCTGGTGATAACTTCCTACCTAGCCCTGAATTCACGGTTGGCTTGAATGATTCGATACTGTACGATGCAATTGCCGTTGATGCTATCGGTTACGATGCACTTTCACTCGGTAACCACGACTTTGATTTAGGTCCTGACTTTGCTGCGGAATTCATCGATAATGTAGAAAGCGTATTTTTAAGCGCAAATATTGATGTTTCGGCAAATGAAGCTCTTTCAGCTCTCGAAACCGAAGGCAAGTTGGGTGCAGCTGCAGTCTTCGAAGTAAATGGTGATCATGTTGGTGTAATTGGAGCTATTACTCCAAACTTACCATTCATTTCTTCTACAGGTAATGTGGAAGTGGATACTGATGTTGCTACCGCAGTACAGGCTCAAATAGATGCCTTAACTGCTGAAGGTATCAATAAAATTGTGTTGATTTCTCATCTTCAAGGTGTTGAAGAAGACTCATTACTAGCTACTCAACTACGAGGGTTAGACATTATGATCGCCGGTGGTGGTGACGACCTTCTTGCAAACGATGGCGACCTATTAGTTCCAGGTGATGAAGCTGAAGCTCCATATCCTATCTTTGCACCAGATTTAGATGATGTTCAAATTCCTATTGTATCAACAGCTGGAAACTACAGTTACTTAGGTCAATTAGTAGTTAAATTTGACGAAAATGGGGTTGTTACCGAGATTTTAGACGAATCTGGCCCAATCCGCGTAGCTGGTGGTGATAACACAGATGCAGTTGAACCGGATCAATTCCTTCAGGAGAACGTTGTTGATCCTGTAGCTGAAGGACTATCAGCACTTGCAGAAAATGTAATTGCTGTATCAGAAGTGCCCCTTCAGGGAACAAGTAATATTCTTCGATCTCGTGAGACTAACACGGGGAACATAGTTACCGATGCATATTTGTGGCAAGCAGAGCAATTAGCAGCTCAATTCGGAGCTCCGATTCCTGAAATAGCAATTGCCAATGGCGGTGGTATCAGAAATGGTGAAATTCCAGCCGGTAATATCTCTGAGCTAAATACCTTTGATATTCTGTCTTTCTTAAACTTCCTTACAGTTGTTGAAAATATCACACCTTCTCAACTAAAGCTTATCCTTGAGAATGCTGTTTCAAGAATTATTCTTGATAGTGAAGGCATACCTCAAAGGCAAGGAAGTGGAACAGGTCGTTATGCTCAGGTTGCAGGCTTTTCCTTCACATATAATGCCACACTTGATCCTTTAACATATGGTGATAATGGTGAAATTGAGTTTATTGGAGAACGAATAATTGATGTTACACTTGATGATGGAACTCCAATAATAGTTGATGGCCAAATTGCTGATGGTGCACCAACGGTGAACCTGGCCACGGCTGACTTTACAGCTCGTGGTGGTGATCAGTATCCATTCAACGAAACAAACGATCTAACACTTCTTGGCGTAACCTATCAGCAAACATTATTTAACTACCTTGAAGCCCCTATTGAGGAAGGTGGTCTTGGCGGTTTAATTACAGCTGCACAGTATCCAGTTGATGGTACCGGTAGAATTTCTCTTACAGACGAACTTCCTGTAAACGGTGAATTAGATCCTAGCTTACCTGGTACTTTTGCTCTTGAGCAAAACTATCCAAATCCATTTAACCCATCTACTAATATATCGTTCGCATTACCAAATGCTGCTGAAGTAAATCTTACGATTTACAATATGCTTGGCCAGAAAGTAATGACGCTAGTTGAAGGTAAAATGGAAGCTGGCTATCACGCCGTTAAGTTCGATGCTAGTAGCCTTGCAAGTGGTATGTATATCTACCGTATTCAGGCTGGCTCTTTTGTTAGTACTAAGAAAATGATGCTAATAAAGTAAGCCTTTAATCAATCATGTGAGTAAAGCTAAGTTGTAGCTTTGTTTCAGAGGTCCTGCACTTTAGAAGGTGTGGGACTTTTTTTATGGCTTTGTTTTGGTAGATTCAACCTAAAAAATGAATTATGCGCTATCTACTATCTCTGTTTATTTCTATTGTACTTTTAGGTTGTTCTACTGCTCAAACAGGCACTGAAGTTTATTTATTCGATGTATCAAATGATGGTGAAACCTGGAGTTTATCCAACCCTTTGAATGTATCACAAAATGTGGGTTATGATAATCAGCCTTCATTCTCACCTGATGGAACAATCCTTTACTTCACATCGAATCGCAATGGCGAAACAGATTTAGTTGCATATGATATTGGTTCTGGTGGAAAAACCTGGGTAACCGAAACTGCCAAACGTAGTGAATATTCACCGACCATCACCCCAGATGGAAATCATATTTCTTTCATCTCTTTAACTAATGAGGGTGTTCAGGAATTTAGAAAAATCAATGTAGAAACCAGAGTAGAGACTCTTATAGAAGATGATCCAATTATTGGCTATTTCGTTTGGATTGATGACGAATCCTACCTGAGTTTTGTTTTAGCAAATGAAGATCAACCATCGACCTTGCAAATCCATAATTCAGAGACTGGTGAAAAAACAATTTTAGGTGAGAATCCAGGCAGATCGTTTCATAAAATTCCTGGTTCAAAAGCAGTTAGTTACATCCAAACAATACATGAAGCACCTGAAATATTTGGCTACTATTTTGTTAATGAAAGCACTGAATTTATTCACTCCACACTTTCAGATTCGCAGGATATGGCTTGGTTACCTTCGGGTGAAATTTTAATGGGGCTGGGATCTAAACTCTTTATCGCTTCTGATAGCAATTGGCTAGAATTGGTTGATCTATCTAACTTTGATCTAACCGGCATTTCCAGACTGGCTGCAAATTCAACAGGAACAAAATTAGCAATTGTTGTAGAGGAATAATTAACATGAAAAAGAGTAGTCTAATTTTCACAATTCTTTTTATTTCTGGCATTGGAATATCTTGTCAAAGTGTTCCACAATCCAAGATTGAGCAAATCACAGCCGATTCTCCTACTATTACCGGACCGCAAGAATATCTTGATTCTCCTTATGTAACGGCCGGTAATCGGGTGTATATGGTGGGTCATCAAAATGGAACATTCCCTCCTCTTGGTTGGCATATTCCCGGTGAAATGGGTGGAATATGGAATCATCCTATTAAACTTATGGATGGTTTTAGTACCACACTTGCATTCAGTGATGGTACTGAAATTACGCTTGATGATGCTACGTCATTCACAAATTACCCTTATGCGAACCGATTGAATTTTGATTTAAGCGAGCTGGAGTTATCTGTTCAGCAGTGGAATTATGTACCGGATGATTTAGAAGGAATTATCATCGAGTATGTATTTAAAAATCTTTCTGATGCGGAAATTTCATTCGACTTTATATTTGAAGCTACCTCTGATTTAAGCCCTACATGGCTAGGTGAAAGAACTGAAATGGAAGATGGGCCGGACGAATTCCAACAACTTGATGATGATGGATGGATGTTTAAAGACTCAAACAATCCATGGTATACCATATTTGAATCTGAAGTAGAAGCAAATGAAGGGGAATGGAAGACAAATTACCCTAAGAATAATACGAGTATAGGAACTAAACGATATAATGAAATAACAATACAATCTAATGAAGTCTATACCCAGAAATTCTTCATTGCTGGTTCCTATAACAATGAAGAAGAACTCTTAACAACTCTCGAAAATTTGAAAGCTGATCCTCATGGCCTTCTTATCGCTAAGAAAAAGAGATATGAGCGGCTTCAAGAACAATCTAAACTAACTGTTCCTGATAAAGAACTTCAGGAAACCTTCGAGTGGCTAAAGTATAATTCAGACTGGCTCGTTCGAACCATTCCTGAGCTCGGAACTGCTATTGGTGCAGGCATCCCTGATTATCCATGGCTCTTTGGGGTAGATAGTGAATACTCGTTGCAAGGCTATCAAATGATTGGCCAGGATGAAGTCGTAAATAGCACCATTGCAATGATCGATAGTGTATCAAGAGTTACCAATGGTAATGGCCGAATTATCCATGAAATGTCTACGAACGGTGCTGTATTTAATCCTGGAAATATCAACGAAACTCCGCAGTGGGCAACTCTGATTTGGGAAATTTACAAGTGGAATGGAGATCGCGAGTTTCTTGAATCCTATTTCCCTCAAATTGAGCAAGGGCTGGATTGGTTATTAGCTGAAAATGATGCCGATGGTAACCTCTTTCCAGAAGGGTATGGAATGATGGAAATTCATGGGTTATCCAGCGAGATGATTGATGTGGCCTCGTACACTCAAAAAGCTTTTGTAGATGCAGCTTTCATGGCGGATGAACTTGGTAAAATTGAATTAGCGGCAAATTACCGTGAAAAAGCCAGCGAATTAGCGCAGAAGATCAATAATGAGTTTTGGTCAGAGGAGTTCGGCTCTTATGCCGATTTCATCAGCACCGACGAAAAAGCGTTACATTTAATTGACGATGCAATCGTCCGCGCTGACACTTTAGGTAAACCATGGGCAGTTGAAGAATTAAGAGCTACTAAACAGGCAATTTTGGATAATCCATCTGATGAAGAGCGACCTTTTGTTGTTCACCATAATTGGGTGGTAAATACTCCTATGGAAGTTGGTTTAGCAGATCCGGAGAAGGCACTTATCGCATTAGAAACTGCAGAAAACTATGTAAATCCATTTGGCATGTTTGTTACCGGAATCGATCGGGATGAATCAGCCGGCTCTGACGATGGTTCATTCGCAGGAACCAAGCAGTTTTCTTATGTGGGCGCTGTTATGACACTTCCAACCGGTGTTCAGGTTATAGCAGAAAATAATAATGGTCGCCCGGATCAGGCACTAAACTATCTCCAGCGAATGGTACGTTCTTTCAGTTATGCACTTCCTGGTTCGATGTATGAAGTTTCTCCCGATTATGGGATGATGGTACAGGCTTGGAATATCTATTCTTTTGCTGTTCCAATTACCCGACAGTTTTTCGGAATTGATCCAATGGCTTCTGAAAATACTATTTATTTATCACCACTAATGCCTTCACAATGGGACGAAGCTAGTTTAGAAAACGTGAAGATTGGGGAGGATACTTTTTCTTTTTACTTCTCAAAATCAGGGGAACAAAATTCAATAAAAGTAGAGCAGCATGGCGAATTATGGGATGTAGTATTTATGAATGGTGATGAACCCATAACTCTGAATACTGAAACAGCGACTTTTTCCTGGTAGAAATAAAAAAGGCTGGATCTCCATCCAGCCTTCTCTCTCACTAACCTTAGATTGAAATGCTTATCTCAATCCGTTCGGTAAACCTTTACAAATTCTGCTAACAGCATCGTGGCTATGCAAGCTCTCTAAGTGGGCACATCTAACTACGAAATCACGAATGCTATTGTAACTATCTAGCTCTTCATAGAGTAATCTAGCTGCATCTTCCACAAATTTTTGATACGCACCGTTTAGTTCAGCAAAAGCTTGCTCATCTTCACGCTTCACCATGACCTGAGTTTCGGTTTTCAACGCTTCACGGCACACTTGTACTAAATCTTCTACGAAAAACTCGTCTCTTAAAGCTACTGTTACATCTGCTTCAGAACGCTGACTATGCGGAATTGCCGCTACTCCCCTTGTTTCACGAGCATGCTCTGCTAATTCATACGAACATGGACAAGCACTGCTATATACAAATTTCATATGCATATGTTTATGATATCGATCATAGCTATCTAAGTGCCCTTCAAATGAGACTTCATAATACTGATACCCTTCCATGTCTGATCTTAGACTTTCCATAATCATTGGGTAAGAAAATGAAAGTCGTAAGAAGGATTCTTGTGAACCTAAATCTTCTTTATACGCTTTCAATACTTTTTCAAGCATATCGAGTGAAAAAACGTCGTCTTTGAACTTGTAGAACGTTCGCATAATTCGACTCATATTAATGCCTTTCTTGCCGGCATCAAGGCTTACATAACCGTCTACAGAAGTTTCTAAAACAATTGGTTTTCCATCTCTTGTTTTGATTTGTAATGGTAATCTGAAATTCGAAATCCCAACTTGTTGGATTGGCACATTGGCACCCTCGATTAATGATGCCGGACCATTCTGTAAATCCGGTAAAGACTCTTTGTATTCTGGTGTAATAGTAAATGTAGGATCATAAAACCTACGTACTTGGTTAGAAATCATAACTCTTGATATAGTCGTTTATTAAATAGATAACTGCTTAAAAGGACAATATTCAGCAACGTTTCGTTCGGTTTCGAACAGCTTCACTGAATACAGTATACTCCCTTCTGCAGCAATGTTTTCGACCGCTTCCTTTAATTCTTCGTAGAATGCAATCACTAAATTTTCTGATGTAGGAATGATCCCCTCTAAAAAAGGAACATCCATATTTAAGTTACGATGATCACAGGGCTCGAGGATTTTCTCCTCCATCACTTTTTTTAATTTCCCCAAATCAATGACATATCCAGTATCAGGATCAGGATTTCCTGCAACGGTTACCTCAATTACATAATTGTGACCATGCCAATTTGGATAGTTGCATTTTCCAAATGTCTCAGCATTCCATTCTTCACTTTTTGATGGATTATTTAACCGATGTGCGGCATTGAAATGTGCTTTCCGTGTAACAAATACCAAAATTTTCTCCTTATTCTTTCCCTGGTAAACCCCTTTATACCAAAATGAATTCCAAAAAAAAAGGAGTCCCAGTTCCCTGGAGCTCCCTTTGTGATCAGCACACCTCACACAAATATGTGAGACGTTTCTTTGATAATTAATCTCTTACTTTATAAGAGTCATTCTTCTGGTAATTGTTGTATTAGCACCTACTAGTTGGTAGATGTACACGCCAGAAGAAAGACCTGTAGCATCGAAGCTTACAGTTTGCTCACCAGCAGACATACGCTGATTATTGAACAGAGTAGCAACTTCACGTCCTAACATGTCATAAACCTTCAGAGTCACATTTTGTGCTGATGGAAGCGCAAAAGAGATGTTAGTTGAAGGGTTGAATGGGTTAGGGTAATTTTGGTTAAGTGAAATAGAAGTTGGCGCTTCAAAATTTTCAAGCTCAGTATCAACTCTAGTTAAATCATCAGATAGGTACCCATATTCATCAAGTGTCGTCCAGCCTAACATCCAGTTACTTGTAGGACCGAATGCACCTGCATAGGTAGTAGCGCGGAAGAATGAGTCACCCATGTCTTTTAGATCGATTGTAGTCGCAGGACCGCCATCAGTTGGGCGAGGATCTAATCCACCGCCTTCAACAGTTCTATCGATACCAACTAAAGCTGGGTCAGCAATTTCATTACCATTAGCTCCTAACATTGTCTGTACGAAATCCTGTGGGGCAAAATCAGCTAGACCATTTCCCGCCTTGAACCCAAACCATACCGAATTTCCAACGATCAATGAATCATTCTCTAATCGCTGACGGCTATCAAATGGCTTGTCACCCGCATTGTCGATGTCTTCAACTGTGATTGCAGTACCATCGCCTGAAGAACCAAAATCAGTGAAAATAGAATTGTAGTAGAATCCACCCGTGTTGTCTCGGAACATTAACATCTGGCTACCGTCTCCTTCCGGAGTAGCATCCACACCAGCACCGATATACGTAGCATTAGCTACCATCGGGAATGCGAATGGAGTGGTGTTCTCGTTTCCACCAGCACCGTCCATCTCAGCTACACGACCAGCTTTGTCTGCCGCCTGAATAGCAAACCAGAATTGGTGCTTCCCACGGAATCCTGAATCCCAGTCAAAAGCATCATCGGCGTTGAAGGCAGATACTAAGTAACGCGTATTTACCGTACCACCAAAGAACTCGAATCCATCATCATCAGATGCAAAAGACTCCACATACTCAATAGTTGTTCCGGCACCTACACCACCTACTGTAAGACCTTGAATCTCGTTACCCGTCTCTGCACCAATCGACTTTCCTGAGTGGCGAATAGAAACATAACGAAGCACACCTGAGTTGTCCATATCGTCGGTACCACCGTAAAACGCACGATCATCACCGTCTGGAGTGATTGTACCTACTCCTTCGATTTCTTTCTCAGATGCATTATTGGTAGTCGCGTATCCTAGAACCACAAGGCCACCCCACTCACCACGGTTAGTCTCGTCGAACGTTCCATCGTCTGAAGTGGAAGTAAAGATAATTGGGCTTGTTGGTGTTCCTTCAGCAAAAATCTGAGCTCCACGTGTAATTACGAGCGCAGAAGCGTCCAGGTTTGAACCAGTTGATCCCTCAATACGAGTACCCGGCTCAATGAATAGTCTACTTCCTGCTTCCAGGAATACAAGTTTGTCTAGCTCATAAATATTATCAGCTGTCCAGTAATAGTCCGTATCACCCACTAAATCAGCGTCGGTAATAACTACTCTATTAGAACCAGGAGTATTTGTTACATCTGCTAAATACCCATACTCATCAAGAGTAGTCCAGCCTTTCATCCAGTTATCTGTAGGACCGAATGCACCTGCATAGGTAGTAGCGCGGAAGAATGAGTCACCCATGTCTTTTAGATCGATTGATAATGCTGGCGAAGAAGCGCTGGGTCTAGGATCTAATCCACCGCCTTCAACAGTTCTATCGATACCAACTAAAGCTGGGTCAGCAATTTCATTACCATTAGCTCCTAACATTGTCTGTACGAAATCCTGTGGGGCAAAATCAGCTAGACCATTTCCCGCCTTGAACCCAAACCATACCGAATTTCCAACGATCAATGAATCATTCTCTAATCGCTGACGGCTATCAAATGGCTTGTCACCCGCATTGTCGATGTCTTCAACTGTGATTGCAGTACCATCGCCTGAAGAACCAAAATCAGTGAAAATAGAATTGTAGTAGAATCCACCCGTGTTGTCTCGGAACATTAACATCTGGCTACCGTCTCCTTCCGGAGTAGCATCCACACCAGCACCGATATACGTAGCATTAGCTACCATCGGGAATGCGAATGGAGTTGTGTTCTCGTTTCCACCAGCACCGTCCATCTCAGCTACACGACCAGCTTTGTCTGCCGCCTGAATAGCAAACCAGAATTGGTGCTTCCCACGGAATCCTGAATCCCAGTCAAAGGCATCATCGGCGTTGAAGGCAGATACTAAGTAACGCGTATTTACCGTACCACCAAAGAACTCGAATCCATCATCATCAGATGCAAAAGACTCCACATACTCAATAGTTGTTCCGGCACCTACACCACCTACTGTAAGACCTTGAATCTCGTTACCCGTCTCTGCACCAATCGACTTTCCTGAATGGCGAATAGAAACATAACGAAGCACACCTGAGTTGTCCATATCGTCGGTGCCACCGTAAAACGCACGATCATCACCGTCTGGAGTGATTGTACCTACTCCTTCGATTTCTTTCTCAGATGCATTATTGGTAGTCGCGTATCCTAGAACCACAAGGCCACCCCACTCACCACGGTTAGTCTCGTCGAACGTTCCATCGTCTGAAGTGGAAGTAAAGATAATTGGGCTTGTTGGTGTTCCTTCAGCAAAAATCTGAGCTCCACGTGTAATTACGAGCGCAGAAGCGTCCAGGTTTGAACCAGTTGATCCCTCAATACGAGTACCCGGCTCAATGAATAATCTACTTCCTGCTTCCAGGAATACAAGTTTGTCTAGCTCATAAATATTATCAGCTGTCCAGTAATAGTCCGTATCACCCACTAAATCAGCGTCGGTAATAACTACTCTATTTTGTGCAAATACTGTTGACGAAAAAGCGAAAACAATAAGTGCGAGAAGTGTACATGGTAGTAATTTTCTCATGATGTGTGTTAGTTGTTGGTTTAGTTGATTATTTAAAGAGAATATTTAAGGCTCGTACTAAAAGTGATCCCTTGCTGATACGATTGGAAGATGTATTCCTCGCCATTAAACTTGTATGATTGAACAATATCTGGATTCAGGATGTTGTTGATTTTAGCACCCAGAGAGATATTATTCGTGAGCTGGTAATTGAGATTCCAGTTAAGCGTGTTGTATGCACGTTCAAATACATTCGGTGTAGCATTACCTGTTGCTAGCGATAGCCGATCTCCGAATCTATTAAAGGATAGATTTGAGCTTAATCCCTTTTCATTTTGGTATTGTAGATCGAGATTTATGATATAAGGTGATTGACCAAATAACTGACGCGTAGAAGAAGCATCAGGGTTTGCAGCACGAATGAAATCAAGCTCTATATCTGCAATATCGACTTCTGAATGAACCAAAGTAAAGTTACCAGCAAAATCTAGGTTTTCAGTTTTTTCATTTATAAACCCAAGATTCTTTCGAATCTCGAACTCTACACCCTGAACACGGCCAGTTGGTACATTTTGAATGGAAGTAGCGTTATTTCCAATATCATTTCTAATAACCCGTTCCATTGGGTTTTCGAGATCTTTATAAAAAGCTGAAAATGCAATGATTTCTCCAGGTGAGGTGAAGTATTCGAGTCTGAAATCATAATTGGTAATCAAAGTACGCTTTAGATTTGGGTTACCTTGAAAAAGGAAATCACCAGCAAAATCGAATGTAATAAGTGGCATTAGCTCACGAACTGTTGGTCGAGCAAGTGTTTTCGTATACGCACCCCGTAAATTGAGTTTTTCATTCACTGAATAAACAAGAGATAGAGATGGCAGAATATCCATGTTATCTAACCGACCGACACCCTGAAATCCTTCACCAGTAGGGTTTTCTGGAGTAATTTGGTTTGGAGTAGTTGCCAGAACTGAATCATCCGAAGTGGCAGTAATATCTGTGTTCTCGACTCTTGCACCCCCAATAAATCTTAATTCATCAGTGATGAACAAATCAATCATCCCGTAATAAGCTGAAATGTTGCTTTCTGCCGTATAGGAATTCCTTACATCAGTACCATCCTGAATATATGTACCGTAATCATATCCCTGACCGCGGCCGGTAACTGTTGAATCAATAATTCCTTGTGTACCAAAGAAGTTAAAAACATCCCCTTCTGCATCTCGAATTCCATATTCATGATCGAAAATGTCATACCTACTTTCATTAAAGTCTCTTTCTTTTGAATCGTAGAATAAACCCGTTTTTAATTTAGAATTCTTAAGAATTGGTATAGTTAAATCAACAATTGCTGAATTACCTGTTTCATTTAAGTCACGGAAGAAGCGTGATGGTCTTGGATACAATGAAGATGGATTTGAAAACAAAGTTGTATCATTGCCTGCTATCTGCGAATCTTCTGATTGAAGAAGAAAATACCTTAAATCAGGTGTTTCCATTGCATTATCAGTCTGAGATAGCTTCCATTCTACTTCAATATCATTTAACTGATTAAATACACTTTTACCAGTTAGGAACATCGCTTGTAGTGATCTCTCTTGATATGAAAGGACATGAGAAATCTGATTAGCCGATGGAGCTTCATCCCAAAAACCAGTTACTAATCTACCCGTATGAGTTCCAGACTGTGTTCTGAAGTAAGAAAAATTGAATTTGTGATTAGAATGAGGGATATACGCCAGGTTTATTAATGAACCCCAATCCACATTATCATCCGTTCTGGTATCAGAATATAATCTTTCTGCTGATAATTCTTCCGTAGTAGCGGTCTCGCCAACTAATAGGTATCTACCGATTGAACCACTCTCATAATTATCAATGGAACGAGAATAGGTTAGAGATACTGAATAACCTAGTTTACCGATTCCAGTTTCATTTTGATCACCAAATGATAAACCAAATCCATAGTCCATTGGTAAAGTGGTATTAACTGGTATCATTTCATTATTAAACGCTTGTGAGGCTCTATTTAACAACCGTGATTCTTCACTTCCAATATTATCACCCGATGATAAACCTGGTAGTTCAGTATTTGATTCGCTAAGATCCTGCAAGAATCCAGGTATCTCTCTTTGTCCATCATCATACCCTAACCAATCGGTACTGCTTCTTTCACCAAGAAGTCCATCTTGAAATGAAATTTGTGAGTTATAGGCAGAGGAAACAGAAAACTCTAAGGTTCTTTGCTCTGGGAAATCTTTGGTTGTTACATCAACTAAACCTCCAGAAAAGTTACCCGGTTTATCAGGTGTGAATGTTTTTAGAGTAACAACATTTTCAATAAGGCTGGATGGAATAAGGTCTAACTGGAATGCTTTTTTATCAGGGTCTGCAGTTGGTAACTCAATACCATTCATATGAGTTGAAGAGTATCTTTCACCTAGCCCCCGTACGTATACGTATTTACCGCCTACAACCGATGCCCCTACTACTTTTTTAAGAACACCAGCAGCATCACCAACTCCTGATCTTGAAATACTTTCCGCAGAGATTGCATCTGAAAATGAAATCGATTTTTGACGTTGTCGTAATAGTCCCGCTTCGTTATTTAAAACAACATCGGCGGTTACAACAATTTCCTCAAGAAATTCGGTTTCTTCTTGAAGAACAACATTAAGTGTTACTGTCTCACCTTCTCCAACTACAACTCCA
Organism: Balneolaceae bacterium; assembly: GCA_965229525.1. Classification (GTDB taxonomy): domain Bacteria; phylum Bacteroidota; class Rhodothermia; order Balneolales; family Balneolaceae; genus HXMU1420-13. The sequence continues at coordinate 2,666,655 of OZ245886.1, read as the reverse complement.
GTAATAGTTTGAGTAGCAAATGATAAATAACTTACAACAATTGTGTAAGTGCCTGGCTCGACACTCCTGATCGTGTAACGACCATCAATGTCGGTTGCAGTACCTTTAATAGTACCTCCAATTACAACGTTAACTCCAATAAGTGGTTCACCATATTGGTTATCAACTACAGTACCAGTTATTCTACCTGTACTTTGTGCAAAAAGATTAGCCGAGAAGAAAAGAAGTAAACACAGGCTAAGTGCAGATTTTATTTTGTTCACGTTTGTGTGCTGATATATATTTTGTTCACAATTTTTAGTCGTGTACAAAACTACCGCACTAGCTTTTCCGAACTGTTATCTGCCCTTTATGCTTCTGTTATCTGATGGTTACCGAATTGTTAAGTGGATTTCTCTTTTGTAGAGTCTTCTTCCCCTTCTTCGTCTTCTGGAGGTATATTTGCTATGATTTCATCAGCACTTTTTATTTGATCTTCTTCATGCACTTTTTTCGCTTCAGGTTCAGCCTCTACGTTTTTATCTGAAATTGTAGCATCTACATTTGTGCCAATTTCAGCTTCTTCCTCAACCTCTTCTTTTTCATTAGAATCAGCTGTTCCATTGGTATACGCTTCGTAGTTGGTCGGTTTGTCGAATGGGCGTTTCCCGATTAATTTTTCCAAATCCGACTGAAACAAAATTTCTTTATCTAATAACTCTTTTGCTAACACTTCGAGTTGTTCTTTTTTATCGGTAAGTAAGTCAATTGTTCGTTGATATGCTCCATCAACAATCTTTTTTACTTCCTCGTCGATAATCTTGGCCGTGTCTTCAGAATAGGGTTTGTTGAAGGCATAATCGCTCTGTTTTGAATCATAGAATGAAATATTTCCAATTCTATCATTCATGCCATATACAGTAACGATGCTATATGCCATTTTGGTGATTCTTTCTAAATCACTCAACGCACCGGTAGAGATTTTGCCAAAGATAATTTCTTCGGCAGCACGTCCACCTAATGCCATACACATTTCATCTAATAGTTGATCGGTCTGGTGTAAATACTGTTCTTTTGGTAGGTATTGAGCATACCCTAAAGCAGCGATACCTCTCGGTACAATTGAGACTTTAACTAATGGATCCGCATGTTCAAGATACCAACCTGCTACTGCATGCCCTGCCTCGTGATATGCTACAATTTCTTTTTCCTCGGGAGAAATGATTTTATTTTTCTTCTCTAATCCACCAATTACACGGTCGATTGCATCGTGGAAATCATCCATATCCACAGATTTCTTATCACTTCTTGCAGCAATCAGCGCAGCTTCATTACATACATTAGCAATTTCAGCTCCTGCAAAACCAGGAGTTTGTGCAGCTAATTTTTTTGCATCTACTTTCTTATTAAGCTTTAATGGCTTTAAGTGCACATTAAAAATAGCTTCTCTTCCTACGATATCAGGTTTATCAATAGAAATTTGACGATCAAACCTTCCGGGACGTAATAATGCATTATCCAGAACATCTGGTCGGTTTGTTGCAGCTAGAATGATCACACCAGAATCTGTAGCAAAACCATCCATCTCAACAAGCAATGAGTTTAATGTGTTCTCTCGTTCATCATTAGCACCAGGCATTTGCCCTTTTCCTCTGGAGCGACCAATGGCATCAATTTCATCAATAAAAATTATACATGGCGCTTTTTCTTTCGCTTGTTTAAATAAGTCTCGTACCCGTGCTGCTCCTACCCCAACAAACATTTCTACGAAATCGGAACCAGAAAGAGAGAAAAATGGAACAGCGGCTTCGCCTGCTACAGCTTTTGCAAGTAGAGTTTTACCTGTTCCCGGTGATCCTACTAAAAGGGCACCCTTAGGAATTTTCCCGCCTAATCGTGTGAATTTGCCAGGACTTTTTAAAAAGTCTACAATTTCTTTCACTTCTTCTTTCGCTTCTTCTAGCCCTGCTACATCTTTAAAGCTAATTTTTGTATCCGTCTGCTGATCGTACAGTGAAGCTTTGTTCTTGCCAATATTAAGAACTTGTTGACCCGGGTTCATTCGACGGAAAATGAATACCCAGAATCCGATTGCTAAGGCAATCATAATTAACCACATGAACACTCCGCTGAACCAGTCTTCTTCTATTCTAACCTCGTAAACTACTTCGTGTTCATCTAGAATTGGCCTGATTTCATCTCCTGGTAGCATTGTAGTGACAAATGCTTTGTATTCTTCTCCTGTACCAGTTGGAATATTTAAAGGGCTTTCAGATTCCACAGGAGGTTGAACAATACCATCGCGAACTGCATTGTCATTATATTTACCATAAATATCTATGCCATTCTTTATTACAATTTCTTCAACGTAACCACTTTTAACGTGCGATAGAAATTCACTGTATTTAATGCCGTTACCAGGTTCAGGGTTTAGAAAAATAAACTGAACAAAAATGAGGAATAGAATAATTACCAAAAATCCCCAGGTTGGAAACTTTGGAGTACCGGGCTTATTTCCAACCGGTGGCTTAACTTCTTTTTTCTTATCGGGCTTGTTTTCAGCCATTAATTTTTATCTCTTAAATATTTATTTCACCAATATAGTTAATACAAACCTGAATTCATGATTGATTAACTAGTCGGGGTTTGGCAAAAAACGTGCCATTAGAAGTTTTATGACATTTCATCAAAACTAATTAAGTCGCCTTCTGCCGTCTGTATTATTAACCCATCTTCTTTCGGTGTCATTCGCCCGATTACTGAAAAATCGTTAAAATGTTTAATTAACTCATCAACTTTGTGTTCCGGTAAAGTAAATATCAGTTCAAGATCTTCACCACCATACAACGCATATCTATCAACATCTTCTTCCATTTCATCAGCCACCTGTCGCGTTTCAACTGCAATGGGTAATGCGGCCTGATATAAATGAGCTCCCAAATCAGAATTTTCACAAAGTTGGGTAACTTCTTCAATCACTCCTTTTGTCAGGTCAATCATAGAAGTGGGGACAATTTCATGTGCTTTGAGGGTTTTGATTACATCCAGACGAGCTTTTGGCATTAATTGACGTTCAACTACAAATTTATAATCTCCCAGATCAGGTTGGGCTGCCTGATCTCCGTGTTTCTCCCAAAATGTTTTTTCTCGCATCAGTATTCTGAGACCAGCTATGGCGGCACCCAAGTCACCAGTCACACAAATTGCATCACCTTGAACTGCACCTGATCTTTTTACAACATCTTCTTTTGATACTTCTCCAATTACTGATAGTGTAAAAACGGCATTCTGATGATTCCCCGTAATATCGCCACCTGCTATTGAAACGCTATAGTCTTTGCATGCCTGGTCAATCCCTCTATATAAGTTTTCAATCATTTCAACTGACACTCGATTAGGTATCGCAAGGTTAACTAAAATAGCAGTTGGAGTACCATTCATGGCCAGGATATCCGATATACTCGCTGAGACCATTTTATACCCAAAATGTGTAAATGGTGTATATGTAGGATCAAAATCAGCACCTTCAACAAATGTATCTGATGACAGTAAAGTTAGCAGATCATTTGATGTTGATAGTATAGCAGAGTCGTCACCAATTTCACTCATCATAGCTGAGTGTTGATACCCTTTATATCGCTTCAATTTCTGTAATAAAGCATTTCTGCCAATTTGTGAAACCGGGGTAAATGATTGCTCCATAATTACATATTAAAAAAGGCATCTACGCTAAGCGCAGATGCCTGTTGATTCTAAATTGAAGTGAGTTAGTCTTCGCGTTTTGTCGAATAATTAATTCTGAAAGTACCTGCCTGTTGTAATTCTTTGGTTACATCAGATAGGAGAGAGAATTCTGAGTCTTCATCTACACGAAGTGAAACAATCAATCTTGGCTCTTCTAAAAGTTTATCGTACATGATATTTCTAATTGCTCCAATATCCTCTACGATAGCATCGTCGATCTGAACTTTGTCTTCACCAACTTGATTGCCAGGTAAACGCTCAGGTCCCATATATATGTAGGATACCAGTCGTTTTTCCTCAATTTTTTCGATGTTAGTTGCCTGAGTAAGATCAAGCTTTACTTTCAGTGTAACTTCACGCAGTACCGTGGTTACCATGAAAAAGAATAGAAGCATGAATACTACATCAGGCATAGCAGATGTAGGGATTTCCTGCTTGCTTCCAGCTTGTTTCTTTTTAAAATGACCTGCCATTAATCTTCCTCCGCTGCAATTGAGATTTTCTTAGGATACATATCCTGAATCTGTTTACGTTGAGGTGAGTCTGGCTGAAGTCGGGCAAACTCAACACCATAATTTGCTCTTGAAGCGGCATCGCGCAACTCTTTATAAGCTCCCATTACTTCATCTAGCATATCAATGTAAATTCGGTAAGGTGTTTCTTTTTGAGTTTTTAGCGAAACGATGGCTGCTTCTGGTGACACTGATAGATTTTCATCGTTATTTGGATTATCGATAAACTCTTTCAGTTTTTCTCTCACTTCACCAATTTGAACTGGATTTTCATCCATTAGAATTAGTCCCTGTGCATTAACAAGGATATTCATTTGGTTCCGTTCTCGAATTGGTGGTGGTTCTACATTTGGGTCAAGAGGTGGAGGAAGAACCATCCCAATCCCTGTATCCACGTTAATTGTGGTTGTTACAAGGAAGAAGATGAGAAGAAGGAAGGCGATGTCGGCCATCGACGATCCGTTGATCTCTGCTCCATCTCTTTTTTTCTTCTTTAGTAGCATCTAGATGCTCCAATTAAAATTTGAAAGTACCACGTAAACCTGTGACTACCACAGATATTACCATGATTCCCATCATTGACATCGTTGTTAACACACCAGCTTTTGCAACATCACCTAAAACTGCGTATGAAATACCGAAAATCACAAATGGCACCGCCATAATCACGATTCTCTTTATTTCTTGTTTACCTTGGGCGAGACTTTTAATCCCTGAAATTATCATGGACAGAATTCCTAGCCCAATCAAACCAAACGCACCAATAACGGCTATTTGTACAATTACATTGCTTTCCATTTGGTTACTCCGTTTGGTGATTATTCAGCGTCGGCTTCGTCTGATGCAGCTTCTACAACAGGAATAAGCGGTTTACCTTCTTGAAGTAAAATAATAGAATCGATAAGAGTTATTGAGCTTTCTTCCATTTCAGCAATTAATCGGTCAATTTTTGATACACAATAGTTGTAACCGATTTGAAGAATAATACCTGCAATAAGACCACCTGCTGTAGTTAAAAGTGCGGTTTTAATACCACCCGCTACAATACTTGGAGAGATATCAGATGCTGCCTGAATATCGTCGAATGCCTCAATCATACCAACTACCGTTCCAAGGAATCCAAATAGTGGGGCGATTGCAATAAATAGAGATAACCAAACTAAACCTCTTTCAAGGAAACTCATCTCAATAGAACCATAAGCAGCAATTGCTTTTTCAGCAGCATCAATACCTTCATGAGATCTCATTAGACCAGCCTGGAATACAGAAGCAACAGGACCGCGAGTTTGCGCACAAAGTTGCTCAGCAGCTTCTACACCACCTTCTTGTAACGCTTCTTGTACATTTACGATAAACTTGCGCGTATTTATATCTGCAAGGTTAAGTGTGATAATTCTTTCAAGGAAAATTGCCAGACCTAAAATAAGAGTAATAAGTACAGGCCACATCCAGCCTCCATCATTACCTTCATTAAATTTCTCAACAATAAGGTTAAAGAACCCGTCCTGTGCCGGGGCCTGCAATAAAAAGAGAGCAATCGACGATGTCATGTTCACTCCAAATATTAGTTTAAATGTTAGTATCTAAGATTAGTGAAGCGAAAGGATATGCCATTTTGTATTAAATGTCAAAGCTCAGCAAAGGCTAAAATGTGAACTTTTTGAGGTCAATTAGGCACTTTTTTTCCTGTAGTTGAGATAATTGTTTTAGATACCTGTATTTGCTAAAAAACTGCGCTAATTACTAGCTTAATTGTATGAATATTCGGTCTGTTTTCTACCGTTCTTCCGTCGTAATTAAAATTCAACCGAATTAAATTATTTATTCGATAATTAGCTGATAAGGTCCATATAAGATTGGTTCCTTCTCCAGTACCTTCTGTTAATTCAAATCTAGTAAATGAGTTGGTCTCATTTTTTAACTTGGTATTTCTCAACTCAATATTTGCGGTAGATTGAATCTTCTGCCACAGAAATGCTCGAGTAAATGTACTGACTTTAAATGTATTCGCACGTACAGTGTCGAATTGCCTATCTTTTTTGATTGCAATCCCTGTATTAAACCCATACTGAAATGATCGTGATATACGTGATGTCACCCCTGGGTTTATAGACCAAAATCTGATATCGTAGGTTCTATTCGAGAGAGCGTCACTTACTAAAGAATTTTTACCCATTGATGCATCTAATCGAACCCGTAAAGCCCGATGAACCTGATATGCGGCATCAAGAAAAAATTGTTCACTATTTTTTCGTTGTAACTCAGTTGTTCTCTTATTCAAATTCTCAATGGTATTGTAGCTCAACCTAATGGAAAATTCCTGAATAGGATCTATTTCAATAGCCTGCTCAAATCTAATGGAGCCATACAAAGTCGTAGAGTCATTTCGAAAGGAATTTACTTTTAATAAGTAAACATCACGTTCATTTTGAGTTGTAGAATTCTCCCGTAAATCTATAAGTGAATTTAATCGTAGCGTGCTTATCCAATTATCAAACGTACTAAAAGGACGCCAATCTGCGGTAAAACGTGAATTCAAATTAATAACCGGAAGAAGTTCGTCTGAAGGAAGAAATTGCAATACATATGTTCCTTCATTCGGTGAAAGCTCCTGAAAGAATTCATCTATTTCCTCTATTCCATTTTCGTTTTCATCAATCCACACGAATTGTCCTAATTCGGGACCAACTTCGATATACGCTTCCTGGCGAATTGCTTGTCGCTGTGTATTAGCCCGATAAACAAATCGTGTTGAGAGGTTTTCCTTATCATATGATGAAATCGAATTTAGCTGGAATCCATTTTGATCGGTTTCACCTTGTGCTGCAAATTGTTCTGTAAATTCTTTCGTTCTGAAATGAATACTATTGTCAGTTCTGAACCCCATATTCGAGTTATATTCAAAACTATAACGTTGTTCTCTGGCAGTTGATTCTTTTTTAAACTCGTTATTCAGCACTCCTTCTTCTTGCCTGTAGATGTATGCCAACGCAAAACGGATCCTGTCATTTGAGAACTCAAAACCGGGACCTACTTCATAAAACCTGATCGAGGTAGGATTTAATTCTGTATTCATACCCCGATCCCTTAGATCTTCATGCTCAAAAATCAAAAAGGGTGAAATTGTTTGAGTTAGTTTTGAATTAACACTACCAATTTGCCTAAACCAGGTTCCAGAAGTACCTATTAGGGAATTATCAGATGCGATGTATTCCTGAGAATAATCAATCCCAAGTTTTTCAGTATCACTAACATTAACCTGAGCATATTGCCTTGTACTTTCAAAACCTTTGAAACTCAATCTTCCAAGTCCAGCACCAATACTTGAATTATCTGTAAAATTGAATTTCGAGTCAACTTCATCAAGTATTTCACCCGAGAGGTCAAACATGCCAACATTCCATTTTCTATCAAACTCTACTTCTCGCGTTCTTTCAAAAAATCTGAAGTTTTCACCACTTTGTCTTCGATAATAATTTATATCTAGATCAGCGAAACCAACATCCAATTCAGAAGCGGAAAGTGTAGTTTGCATGGCAATATCTGTATTGTCATTGTTATCGATAGAAGAAAACCTGTTCAGATCGAAATCACTCAACGAAAATTCACCTTCCATGTGCAAATTGTTAGACAATGCAAACTCGGTATTGATTGCCATCATCTGATGCTTTTGTGGGGCCGGTAGTTGACGAAATGGCTCATAGCTTCCATTATCAGGCCCAACCCACTTATATAGTAATCCATTAATGGTATCTCCAATCCGATCATAACTACCATTTCCATCACCAACATTTGAAAAACGTACTACCAGGTTTGATGCTGGTGAATTTGGAATATTCTTGAAGATGGTAAATACCTGTCCATTCATGGTCGTATCAACCCGAGCATATTTGATATTAGCATTTTCAAGATTTGGATTGATGATGACGCCAGAAACCGTAGCCTGATTTAAATCATCGCCCACTTGTTCAAGAAGTTGAATATCCTGTTCGGAAAGTGTTTGTTGTGATAAGAGATCGTCACCATCCGCTTGCCGAATCACACTAAAACCTAACTTAAAACGATCATCAAAAAAGGTATCCTTCGCCTCGGCTGCAATTAATGTTCGGTTGAAATCCTGATCTATATATTCGTACTCTACAAAAATTCGAGTTTCATCCTTTATAAATACATTATTAGTGAATGTAATCTCACCTAATCCATAATCAATAATGTATTCGTTCTCTTCCCCCCTATTAACCTCAATTCCATTTAAGTAGACTTTTTCTGTACCCGCCAAAACTATTATAAACTCTTCACTTCTTTTTCCTTTTAATCGATATGGTCCCTGTACACCATCTTCACCAAGAAATTGTTGGGTTAAGAAGGTTCCTCTTACTGATGAAATAGCTGCATTGATTACTCCATTATCAGATTTATATCTACCAGACGCCCCTTGAAGCCTTCTATTCAATTTCGCAAAGGTAGATTGTTCTAATGATACATCCACATCACCCATTTCAAGACTCATATTCTCTGATTGAAGTCGAATGAGCACCTTATCAAATTCTCGGATACTTTGAGTTGTACCGTCTGGCTGAATAGGAATACTTTGATCAGTGAGCACGGCATCGAGGGTAATATCATCTGTTAGCTGACCTTGTAACTCAAAATTAAGCCCACTTTCTAAGGCAAAGTCTTGATTTGAGCCCACAATAATTCCCCGGCTCAAACTCCCAGATTGGGTTAAATCAGAATCAAATGTTACACGCGATTGGTTTTGATTGATTCCCTCTTTTATAGTTTCGCTTGAATCAACTTGCGTGACATTTATTTTACGATTTAAACTTATCGTTTTTGGAAGTGTAATTGGGAGACTTGAATACTCAACTACTATGTCTCTTACCGGTGTAGCTTTTATTTGAATCAAGCCACTTAAAACATCAAATTTCCAACTAATTGAATCAACCGGCAGAACATTTATGCTTGATTCGATTACCCAATCTCCCAAAAAAAAGGTTGTGTCTTTATTTATAGGGGATATTTCAATTCGCTTAAAAAGCTGCGACTGAGCATATACATCAGCAGTATAGAATCCAGCGAGGAGGATCCCAAAAAAAAGTAAAACTACCTGTTTTTGAACTGATCGCATTGGTAAAACCAAAAGCGCCATCAAAAAGATGGCGCATCAATAATTAATTAAAAAAAGGTAGCTGTTTGCGATGCTATCGAGAATTATAAAGATTGATGCCTTCGTCTAAAAAGGATACAAATTTTTCGGCATCAATGTAACCCAACTCCATGGCTAGAACTTGTTCGTTTGCTGGATTTAAAATCACATAGGTAGGAAGTGCAACATTCCCTGTTAGTGAAAACTGTAACTGCTGATTTTCTTGGGCATCTGCGCCACCATCGGTATACAATTTCACCAACTTCATTTCATCAAATCGCTCACGGACTTCAGCCAGCGGGAATACATTAGATTCCATCGCTCGACAATTTGTACAGGTATAACCGGTAAAATCGATAAAAACCGGAATGCCTTCATCAATGGCTTGGTCTATTGATTCGTAGTAATCTTCCGACCAACCTTCGTCAGTAATGCCCGAAGATCCGGTTCCCCCCATCGCTGCAATGGTTCCGACCACACTTACATCAGTTTGCATTTTGGGTGGAAGCCAGGCATCCCAAATCCCAAGAGATGCCCCCATCAAGCCAGGAATTAAATAGAAACTAAAAAGAAGAAATGGCATCGCTAATAAAAGACGCCCAGTTGACACATATTCTGGTTTAGTCTCATGTTTAAGAACAAAAACACCTAAGAGATATAGCCCTGCAATAAAGAAAATGGCAATCCATGCTGCGATAGCAAACGGTCTGCTTATCAGCCCCCATCCCATCACTAAATCTACATTGGAAAGGAATTTGATGGCTGCTGCAATTTCGATGAACCCAAGCAACACTTTTACAATGTTCATCCACGAACCGCTCTTTGGAAGCGACTCTAACCATTGTGGGAACATAGCAAATAAAACGAATGGACTTGCAAAAGCTGCTGAAAAGCCAACCATTCCAATAATTGGATAGAACCATTCTCCACCGGCAGTTGCTGCAAAAACGGCGCCAACAAATGGGGCAGTACATGAAAATGAGACTGCACTAATTGTCATTGCCATGAACAATATTCCAACTATTCCCGAGCTTTCGTTACTCTTTCTATTCAAAAAATTAGTTAGCTGATGTGGAAGCTGGAGCTCATACATTCCCAATAAACTCAAACCAAATGCAATCAAAACAACAGCAATAAAAGTGTTGATGATTGGATCGGAAGCAAAATTTTGTGCTGCCGAAACTCCAAAAATAGCGGCTAAAACTACCCCAATTAGCGTGAATGTGATTACTATAGCTACACCGAATAATAACGCCTGACCAACTCCTTTTTTGTTTTCATCTTGCTTAGAGAAGTATGAAACGGTCAACGGAATCATTGGGAATACACATGGTGTAAGTAATGCGGCAAAACCAGCAAGTAGCGCAATCCATAAGAATGAAAAGATTCCATCAGCACTAAGAGTCGCGGATGTTGATGTTTCTTCGGGTGCCTCTGTAACTGCTCCACCTATTGAACCTTCGACAGGATTATCTGCAACTCCGACAACTTCAACTGTAGCTATGATTGATTTAGTTTTTGGTGGTAGACAAACCCGATCGTCACAAACCTGATAAAAAACTTCTAGATCTAAAGTTTGAGTTCCCTGCATTTCTGTTTTTACAGCAACTGGAACTTCAAAGTTTGCATAGGATGAATGCCAACCGAGCTCTGCTTCAAAATTCGGATCAAATTCAATATCCGCTTTAGATTCTCCTACTTCTCCTACAATAATAAAATTTGATGAGTTGGCAGAGAATTCAGTAGGGTATGGACCTGCATCAGGATCATTCAAGACAGAATAAAGGTGCCATTCACCTTCAATCGATGCATCAATAGTGATAGTAAAGACTTCTCCTGCAATCACTTCGTCAGGCACTTCTGAGACCTGATATTTTACAGGGTCAGGAATCTGAGCATAAACAAAAAGTGGGAATAACATCAGTACGATGATCCCCACTACATAGGCTTTAAATAATTTCATTGGGGCTTTTTTGTAATTCATTGAATGATAAGAGCCTGTTGATTGCTATCAAAGTTGAGGAAATAACATTTGTATAACAATTTGGCATCTGTAAACATTCGAGATTACTGATCCCTGGAAATTAGTCGGCTTTAACTACCCAGAATTTTGCTTTTGGCTTTAAATCACCAAGTAAGCTTACAGTTGCAGTATATTCACCTAGTAACTTCACATCGCTATCAATAGAAACAGTTCGTCTATCAACTTCGATGCCTTTTTCTGCAAGTGCTTCAGCAATTTGTACATTAGTAACGGTACCGAAAATCTTGTCATCTTCACCTGTTGTAACTGAGATAGTAAGTGAAGTTGATTCAATTTTTGCGGCAAGTTCTTTGGCTTCTTGTACTGTAAGTTCCGCTTTTTGTGCTGCACGAGTTTTCATCAACTCAAGTTCACTAATTGCACCTTTCGTCGCTAAAACAGCTTTTTTCTGTGGGATTAAGTAATTACGGCCATATCCGGCTTTTACTGTAACTAAATCGCCAGCCGAACCTAATTTTTCAACGTCTTCTTTTAAGATAATTTTCATGGTTTTTCTCCTGTGTAGATTATCGTAGGTTTTCAGCTACATAAGGCATTAGAGCTAGAAAACGTGCTCGTTTAATCGCTCTAGTTAGCTGACGTTGATGTTTTGCTGATGTACCAGTAACACGACGTGGTAAGATTTTACCCTGATCATTGGTGAACCTGTTTAAGGTATCTACATCTTTGTAATCGATGTATTCGAGTCCGGCTTGAGTGAACTTGCACTGCTTAACTTTACGGACACTTTTCTTAGGATGCGATGGATTCTTAATCATAATATTATCCTTTGATTGATGAGTGATTAACCTTCAGTTGTTTCTTCCTGTACTTCGAATACATTCGGCACAGCATTTTTCTTAACTAAGTCGCGGTGACGTAGCATTTTAGCATCGTACTTAAGCGTTAGGTAACGCATAAAATGGTCATCAATACGCAGTGCTCGCTCAACAATCGCGATTGCTTCAACTGGTGCAGTAAGATACATATTCACATAGTATCCACTGTTTTTCTTGTCGATTTCATAAGCAAGCTTACGCAAGCCCCACTCATCAACTTCTTCAATTTCAGCGCCGTTATCTGAGAATAGCTTGTTAACTTTTTCAACGGCTTCTTTGTACTGTTCTTCTTCAAGAACAGGGTTTACTACATACGTAAACTCGTAATAATTTTTGCTCATAAGTTTGTCTTTGGATGTTTCCGATTGAAAACAGTTACTCCGCATTTGCCGAGTAACAGAGAGCCTCAAATATACAGCTTTTTAGAAAGAGAAAACTATTTTCGTTTAAGAAAATTTACTTTTCTATTAACGTTTCGATGTCCCTTGCCAATTCGATGTCTTTGTTACTCACTTTATTTCCAACATCGTGAGTTTGTAGCCCGATAGAAACCCGATTATATACATTATAAATTTCAGGATGATGATTCATTTTTTCAGCCTCAAATCCAACTCTTAGTATAAAAGCGATGGCCTCTTTAAAATCATTGAATAAGAATTCTTTGAAGATTTTGTCATCCGAATAATTCCATCCATCCATGTCTGCGATTTGGTCAATAATTTGGTCTTCTGATAATGGTTCCATGTTATTCTTTCATTAATTTTCTAAGCTAACCTTTGGTTCAACGTCTTCGTTTGTTGATTCCATAAATTTTTAACTAATATCCTTAACATCAAATGAATTCCTGATTTTGAAAGCATTATAGTTATGCTATTTTCCACCGATAAGAGAATGAACTTAATTTCTTAGCGATGCCAACATTTTTGAAACGAGCAGCAAGGGTACTTTTTCTACTAATCGGGGTTTTGTTAATACCAGAATTATTATTCGCTGCAGAAGGATATGGTATTGATGGAAGTGGACTTGGCCTGCTATGGACGATCCCATTTATTGGAATTCTATTGTCTATAGCAATTTTCCCATTAGTAAATGAAGAATGGTGGCATCATCATTTCGGAAAAGTTTCGGCATTCTGGGGATTACTATTGGTAGTTCCAATGATCATCATTTTTGGGTTTGAGGCAACACTTTACGAAGTACTACACGCTTATTTACTGGAGTATTTCCCGTTTATCATCCTATTATTAGCTCTTTTTACTATTTCGGGCGGAGTTAGAATTAAAGGATATTTGAAAGGTACTCCAGAAGTAAACACGGGAATCCTATTAATTGGTACACTTTTAGCAAGCTGGATGGGAACAACCGGTGCCGCTATGTTACTTATCCGACCCATATTAAGAGCAAACGCATGGAGAAATTCAAAAAAGCATGTTGTTATTTTCTTCATCTTTTTGGTAGCAAATGTAGGCGGCTCATTAACCCCCCTCGGAGACCCACCATTATTTCTCGGGTTCTTGCAAGGAGTTGGGTTCTTTTGGACTACAACAAACTTGTTTTGGGAAATGGCATTTGTCGCTACCATCCTATTAATCGTTTACTACGCGTGGGACAAGTATTTATACAATCGTGAAACTAATACCCCACCGAAGGATGACGGTTCTGAACCGTTAGGACTTGAAGGCAGTTTTAACCTCATTTTAATTCTTGGTGTGGTAGGTGCCGTACTATTTTCAGGACTGGTACATTTAGGAGAGGTTACCATCTTTCATGTACACGTACGTTATGAAAATCTTGTACGAGATGCTGTTTTACTACTACTAACATGGGTTAGTTGGAGAGTAACATCAAAAGAAAGCCGTGCCGCAAATGGATTTAATTGGTTCCCTATTCAAGAAGTTGGAAAACTATTCGCTGGAATATTTATAACAATCATTGCTCCAATTGCTATGCTAAAGGCAGCAAATAATGGACAAGGTGCACTTCAATTTGTTAACAGCGCTGTATTTGACGCCTCAAATGAGCCTATCAATTATATGTTTTTCTGGATAACAGGTATGCTTTCCGCATTTCTGGATAATGCACCAACATATCTAGTATTCTTTAATGCAGCCGGTGGAAATGCAGAAGTGTTAATGAACGAAATGACAAGCACGCTTGTCGCAATTTCTGCTGGTGCCGTTTTCTTTGGGGCTCTTACCTATATAGGTAATGCACCAAACTTTATGGTGAAATCTATTGCAGATCAAAACGGTGTAAAAATGCCCAGTTTTGGTGGATATATGATTTGGTCGGTAGGTATATTGGTGCCAATTTATGTATTGGTCACGCTCATTTTTATCTAACTCCTTGCAGTCATCAATCTTTGAAATGATCCTAAAGAAAACATTATTCTTTATAGTGTTTTTGCTGTTTTCTTACTCATTATCTGCCCAACAATCAGTAACCGATTCTACCGAATTCGCATTTCTACCAGCAGTTTCCTATAACTCAGATCTAGGCTTAATCGCGGGAGGAATCACTAGCTGGTATAACTATCAAAGCGACATTTATCCATTTTATAGCTTTGTTAATATTTCAGGTGTCTTATCAACCAAAGGATTGGCATCATTCAGCTTATTTTATGACAAGCCATTCGCATTTGGCAAAGACTTGCGAATAACTACCGAAGTTTATTCCGCTCGTTTTTTTGAGGATGCCTACTTTGGAATTGCGAACTATTCGAAAATAACTGAGACACCCCAAGATTTACCTCAATTTTATCAGTTCCAGTCATTTACTTTTGGTTTTCGGAGCAATGCCAGACTTCCGCTAATAAAGCCGAACTCGTTTAAACAACTTGATGCAAATTTTATCATCAACTTTCGATACGAAACCCCCTGGGATAATGGCACAAATAGGCTAATAACGAGGGAACGGCCACTTGGATTTGACGGAGGCAGAACTTCAATGCTTGGTGTTGGTTTAATTTGGGAAGGTCGTGATAGCGAATTTCAACCTACATCTGGAAATTATGCCGAAATTATTGTTGAAATGGGAAATACCCTTTGGGGAAGCTCCTACGATTTAATCGTAATTGAAAATGACCTAAGACAATATGCTTCCTTTCATTTATTCAGGGATGTTACTTTTGCAACTCGATTTTTTACTCGTTTCACATCCGGTGATGTTCCTTATTGGAAGTTATCGTACGCTGGTGATGAACAAACTCTCCGTGGATATGAAAGTCGTCGTTTTTCTGATGACCATGTAGTTTTCTTAAACACCGAATTAAGAACTTGGCTATTTAAAATTCCTGAAACACAAGCACGATTTGGAGGTACGTTATTTCTCGATACTGGACGAACCTTTGCAAGTAACGATAAAATCAGTGTAATCACACAAGATTTAAAAACTACGATTGGTTTTGGCGGTTTGGCATCTTTCTTCACCCCAGATTTTATAATCAGAGGTGATTTTGGGTTTTCAGAAGAAGGCCTGGGGATTTATTTCACAACAGGCTTCATGTTTTAATGTGTGAGATTTAATGGACGCTCAATTCTCGAGTATAGAGAAAGATTTCGATCCGTAAAAAACTTCAGCAATAATTTAGACCATGATTTATGATAGTATAATGTATCATAGAATTCTGGTGCCGCTTCTCTCAATTTCGGCAAGTTATTCCAGGGTATGCCGGGGAAATCATGATGTTCATTATGATACCCTATATTGAAGGTAATTTTATTTAACCAGCCATAATAAGAATAGGTCTCCTGATCTTCATGCACCACATAATGTTCCTGAATCCATCTTGCACCAAGAGGGTGTAACCCAAGCCCAAAAACAGTTGACATAAATAAATAGAGGAATGCTTTCTCACCAATTAAAAATATGATTGCTAAATCAAACAGTATCACAACAGCAATATTGATATAGGTCCATTTAGAAATATAATTCATGTAATGTTTTCTAAGTGGCCTTAAAGACACAGCTAAAGGTTGAAGAAACATCCATAAAATCTTTCCCCATGGTGTGTTATCGATCAATTTTGCCTCCCATCTTAAAGGTAGGTCAAAATCCATTTCATATTCACCCTGGTGTGAATGATGTTTGATATGAGTTACCGAAAAAATTGCGAAACTAGGTATACCTGCCGGCAAATTGCACAAAATACCTGCCCACATGTTTAACGTTCGATTTTTAAAAACCAGATGATGTGAACACTCGTGCTTTAGACAAAACGCTGAGTGATTAAAAAATGCACCCACGAAGTAAGCCATAGCTAATATCAACCAAATTGATGACCCATTTAGTAAGAACGCTATTAAAACCTGGGAGATCAGAATAAATAGTATCCAAAGGATGGTTACAGGATTTCTCCCGAAGAGTTTTTTTATTTCTGGATGCGCCTTTAATATTGCTCTTCTTCTAGTAACGTGCGGATCAATTGTGTCTGTAAGGATATTCTTAGTTTCAGGCATAGTATTCTTTAGAATTTTGATGCTACGAAATATAAAGATTCACATCACCTATACATAGTACTATTCAGTAATACGATGGTTTATTTGCTTTAAACTCCATTGGCTAAAAACCAAATTAATCCAATGCCTCCTACTGCCCAGCAGTAATAAGCAAAATAATGGAAACCCTGTTTTTTTAGAATTATGATCAAATATTTCAGTGCGTAGAAGCCGGATATAAATGCTGTTAAAAACCCAACTAGTAAACTTAATATTTCTGATGAGTCAATACCTACCTCAATAGCTTCTCCCATCTGTAAAATCATTGCGCCTGCAATTACAGGAATAACCATTAAAAAAGAAAAATTAGCTGCTTCATCTCTACTTATACCAAGATATAGAGATGTTGAAATAGTAGACCCAGATCTACTAATTCCGGGAATCATTGCAAAAGCCTGAGATAAACCAATAAGAAATGCTTTACCGGTTGTAATTTTACCAACAGGATGTTTGGAAAAACGCGTTAAAAAAAGAATAACCCCAGTTACAATTAGCATTCCAGAAACTAGCAATGGATTCATAAAAATATCTTCTATTGCATCTCTTAACGTAAACCCAACAATGAATGCCGGTATCATACTAACAAGAATAAATCCAATGGTTTTTACTTCATAATCATCTTTTGTAGACGTAGGCGATTTTAAAAAACGAATTGCGGCCTTAATCAGATTAATTATCTCAGACTTATAATAAATGACTATACTACATAACGTCCCAAAATGGACAACAACCTCAAAAGTTATTCCCATCTCAGTTTCACCACCTAAAATATATCTACCTAATGCAAGGTGGCCGGAACTGCTTATTGGCAAAAACTCTGTGAGCCCCTGAATGAGTCCCAATAAAAAAGATTGTAAAATGTCCATGTAGTATATTTGATCGTTATAAAGAAGGCGAGAAATTAAGAACATATAAATAGTTTAACCACGAAAAATACAATGAGTGAACAAGTAATTGACATGGAAGCATTACAAGCTAAGATTGAAAAAAGTAGTGCTTTTATTGATGACATTAGAGTAGAATTAGATAAAGTAATAATTGGTCAACATTATATGATTGATCGGTTATTAATTGGATTATTAACTAATGGCCATGTTTTACTTGAAGGTGTACCGGGGCTAGCAAAAACTCTTACTGTATCGTCGCTTGCAAAAGTAATAAGCACAGACTTCCAGCGCATTCAGTTTACTCCGGATCTTCTCCCAGCCGATTTAATTGGTACATTAATTTACAATCAAAAAGATGGAGATTTCTTTGTAAAAAAAGGACCAATATTTGCGAATATTATATTAGCTGATGAAATAAATCGATCTCCGGCAAAAGTACAGAGTGCATTGCTTGAAGCTATGCAAGAAAAGCAAGTAACTATTGGGGAAGAAACGTTTAAACTAGACGAACCTTTTTTGGTGCTTGCTACACAAAATCCCGTAGAACAGGAAGGAACCTACCCTCTCCCTGAAGCTCAGGTGGATAGATTTATGTTAAAGCTTAAAATTGGATATCCAACTGAAAATGAAGAGCTTGAAATTATGCGCAGGATGGCCAAAACCGGCATAAAAACTAATTTAAAGAAACAGGTAAACGTAAAAACTATTTTAAAGGCTCGCGAAACTGTTAATGAAATTTATATTGACGAAAAAGTAGAAAAATATATTGTTGATTTAATTTTCGCTACTAGAAAACCGAAAAATTATGGGCTAGATGATCTTGCAGATTTAATAAGTTTTGGGGCCTCTCCTCGAGCTACTATCAATTTAAATCTTGCGGCAAGAGCACAGGCATTCATGGAACATCGAGCTTATGTTACTCCCGAAGATGTTAGAACAATAGCTATGGATGTTTTACGACATAGAATTATTCCAACTTTTGAAGCAGAAGCTGAAGATATTTCTTCGGAAGATATCGTAGAAAAAATTATGCAGAACGTACAGGTACCATAAACTTTTTTCTAATTTTTTAATTTCAAGAAATACATTATTGTGTATTGATCATTTTTCAATACAACATCTACGTATAATGAAAATTAAAATGGTACCACGCGGGAATATTTCGAGTTCTCGAAAAAAGAGTTCAAAATACTCTCCGTTAATGGATGCTTTATCAAAATTAAAGCCAGGAGGCGATGCTATTCAGGTACGTTATTCTAACGAAAAGGAACTCAGCTCGGCAAGAAATGTGGTATATGCCTTCAATAGAGAAAACAATAGAAAGGTTAAGAGTAAAAAAGACACTCAGAATAAAATTGTATTCTTTTATCTAAAATAGATTCAAAAAAAAGCCCCGAACTCTAAAGAACGGGGCTTTATAATATCTGAAGTAATTAAATCTAGTTACTTCTTTTTGGCTTCAGCTGCTTCTTCAGCTTCCATTTTTTCTTTCAAAGCAGCAAGACCACTCATTTCACCAAGTGTAGGAGCACCAGTTTCAATTCCAGCTTGTTCCGCTGCTTTTTCAGCTGCTTTCTTAGCTTTCTTTTGATCAGTGTCTAATTGGCTTAAGTCGATTGATTTTGCATTTTCATCAAACTTTAGGATGAACGCTTCAATCTTCTCACCTTCTTTGAACTCGGGCTCAACTGCTTTAGTCATATTCAAGAATGCTTCAGCACCGATAGCAAGTTTAACAAAAGCACCACGGTCTGTTACTTTCACAACTTCACCCTCTACTTTTGTCCCTGGGGTAAGCTCACGCGCGTAAGTTTCCCAAGGATTCTCCAGAACTTGCTTGTGACCCAAAGTAATTCGGCGGTTATCGAAATCAACACCTAAGATTACTACATCAATTTCCTGATCTTTGGTTACCACCTCATTTGGGTGCTCCACTTTATCTTCCCAGCTAAGGTCAGATACGTGAATTAAACCATCGATACCCGGCTCAAGCTCAACAAATACACCAAAGTTCGTCAAGTTGCGAACAAAACCTTTGTGCTTAGAACCAATTGGGAATCTTTCAAGGATGTCAGCCCAAGGGTCGCTGGTAAGTTGCTTCACACCAAGAGAAATTTTCTTCTCATCTTCGTTGATGTTAAGAACGATACATTCTACTACATCATCCTTTTCAACTAACTGAGATGGGTGTTTGATGTGTTGAGTCCAGCTCATTTCAGAAATGTGAATCAGACCTTCAACGCCTTTTTCCAACTCGATGAATGCGCCATAATCAGCAATAGAAACCACACGACCCTGAACTTTCATTGCTTCTGGGTATTTTGCGTGAATTTCTTCCCATGGGTGCGGCTGTAGTTGCTTTAATCCAAGAGATACTCGTTTACTACGTTCGTCAAAATCGATAACTGCAACGTTTAGACGTTGATCAAGCTGTACGATTTCACTTGGGTTGTCAACACGTCCCCAGGATAGGTCTGTAATATGAAGTAAACCGTCAACGCCACCAAGATCGATGAATACACCGAAGTCAGTAATATTCTTAACAGCACCTTCAAGTACCTGACCACTTTCAATAGTGTCGAGGATTTGCTCGCGCTGCTCTTCAAGATCAGACTCGATAAGAGCTCTGTGAGAAACAACAACGTTTTCAGCTGTCATGTTTAATTTAACAACTGCAAATTCCATTGTTTTACCAACGTAAGCGTCGAAATCACGCACTGGACGCACATCAATTTGAGAACCTGGCAAGAATGCGTCGATTCCAAATAAATCAACAACCATACCACCTTTTATTCTACGCTTGATTAGACCTTCAACAACTTCAGCTGTTTCATGAGCAGCTTCAATTTTTTCCCAAGCAAGTAGGATATCTGCTTTTCTACGGGATAAGATTAATTGGCCTTCTTTGTCTTCCACACGGTCAAGGAAAACTTCAACTTCATCACCAGGGGCCATTGTCTCGAGCGTTTTGTTCGAGAATTCGTTTACGGCAATAATACCTTCAGATTTGAACCCAATATCGATTACGACATATTTCTCGTCGATGGAAACGATACGACCTGTAACAATTTCTTTCTCTTCGATGGTGTTGAGAGTATTCTCATACATTCCCATCAACTGATTGTACTCATCAGCAGTGTACTCATCAGATGGCGTATCTAATTGATCGAAAGTGTAAACTTCACCTTCAACCTCGCCACTAAATACATGGGTTAAAGTTTCTTCTTCGCTTGCTGATTCTTCAGTTTCTTCTGCAACTTCTTCCGTTGCTTCAACTACAGTTTCTTCTTCGGTAACAGGATTTTCTTCAGCTGATTCTACTTCAGCTACTTCTTCAGCAGGTGTTTCTACAACAGTATCTTCTGCTTTGATTTCTTCTTGTTCGATGTTTTTGTTGTCTTCTGACATTATAGATGTTTGTTAATATTTTACCTCAAAACCGGCTTTCGGTAATGGGATAAGAGTTATTGTTATTTTTTTGATTCTAGAAGTGGACGGATTTTGTCACTTATAAAATCAACTTGTTCTTCAAATTTGTATGAACTTGTATCAATTTCGATAGCATCATCAGCTTTCAACAACGGGTCGGCTTCACGACTACTATCTTTACGATCTCTTTCCGCAATATTTTGCAAGATTTGTTCCAATGTTGCATCAGAATCATCATCTTTTAGTTCCAACAATCTTCTTTGTGCTCGAGTTTTAAGATCCGCGATCATGAAAAACTTCTTTCTTGCGTTCGGAAAAACTGCTGTTCCTAAGTCTCTACCATCAGCAATGAAGTTGCTTTTTTGAACTGCATCATTCATTAATTGATTAATATATGATCTTACTTCTGGCATTGATGCCACTTCGCTCACATTTTCCGATACCTTCATTGAGCGTATTTCTTTAGAAACATCTTGCTCATTGATTGCTACATGAAAAAATGAGTCGGTATACTGAAAAGAGATATTGATATTTTTCAATCGATCAAAGAACGTTTCTCTGTCTTGATTAGCTTTGATGAAAACCAAAGTAGCAGCACGATACAGTGCCCCTGAATCCAGATATTGAATGCCGAGTTTCTCAGCAACAGCCTTCGCTGTCGAACTTTTTCCTGATCCAGCAGGTCCATCTATCACTACAATCATACAGAATAGCTAAATTAAGTTTATTCCATTTATAATACAATCATTTCTTGTTTACTATTTACGGAAACCTTAATTTTGGAATCTTTAGAAATTTGGACACTCAAAAGAGTAAAAACACTGTAATTCATGCCACAAAATAAATCAGCAATCAAGCGAGTACGTCAGAACAAAGTTAGAAACGCGCACAATACATCACGACGTTCTAAAATGCGTACTCTTATCAAAAAAGTGCTTGTGGAGACTGATAAGGCACAAGCTGAAGTTTTATTAAAAGAGGCCACCTCTTACATTGATAGAATGAGCGTTAAAGGCATCGTACACCAAAACAATGCTGCTCGCAAAAAAGCACGCCTTACCAAGCACGTAAACAACTTGTAACTCACTAACCGAACCCGTTGAGGTAATTCACCCGTGAAAAATTCAAAAGCGTTGCTAGTAATTTTAGATGGGTTCGGGATAGCTGAGGACCCTTCTGTTAGCGCAATAGACAAAGCGCATAAACCATTTTACGACTCACTAATTGCCAGATATCCACATTCACAGCTTTCTGCAAGTGGTGAAAATGTCGGGTTACCTGAAGGCCAATTTGGCAATTCTGAGGTTGGCCACCTTAACATAGGTGCAGGTCGGATTGTTTGGCAAGCACTTTCTAGGATCAATAAAGAAATTAGAGAAGGTGATTTCTTTCAAAACAAGGAATTGTTAAGAGCTATTGAAACCGCCAAAGCAACAAATAAAATCCACTTAATGGGATTATTCTCCGACGGCGGGGTACATAGCCATAACAATCATCTCTTTGCTTTGCTAAGACTTTGCAAAGACCATGGTATTGACAATGTTTACGTACATGCCTTTACTGATGGTCGGGACACAGCACCTGATTCAGGAAAAAGTTATGCACGGGAATTCCAGAAGCAAGCCGATGATATTGGGGTTGGGGAATTGGCTTCTATTGTTGGGCGCTATTATGTAATGGATAGAGACAACCGTTGGGAAAGAGTTCAACGTGGTTATGATTTACTTGTTAGGGGTACTGGAGAATACTTTGAAAGTGCTGATGAAGCTTTTGAAGCAAGCTACAGCGCCCAGGTAACTGATGAATTCATTAATCCGGTACTACTGAATAATGACCCCAACTCAAGAATCCAAAAAGACGATACTGTAATTTTCTACAATATTCGTGGAGACAGAGCTCGAGAGATTACTCGAGCGTTAAAAGAAGAAGGATTTTCTGAGTTTAAAGTTGAAAGAGATTTAAATCTTCATTACACCTGCTTTACACAGTACGATGCAACCTTCGAGAATGTATATGTTGCCTACCCACCACAGATTCTAAAAAATACGTTAGGTGAATGGGTTTCAGGAAAAGGCCTGAAACAATTTCGAATTGCGGAAACTGAAAAATATCCTCATGTCACATATTTCTTCAATGGTGGCGAAGAAGTTCCAAATGATGGTGAAGATCGATTAGTAATTCCAAGCCCAAAAGTAGCTACTTATGATCTCCAACCGGAAATGAGTGCACCTGAGGTTGGCGATGCTTTAGTTGAACAACTATCTCGAGATTACTATGATTTGGTTATTCTAAATTTTGCTAATCCAGACATGGTCGGACATACTGGAGATTTGCAAGCTGCAGTTGATGCTGTGGAAGCTGTAGATAAACAGTTGAAGAAAGTTGTAGAAACAGCCACTGAGCATGGTTATCGGACATTGATTATCGCAGATCATGGCAATTCAGATCAGATGATAAAAAAAGATGGCAGTCCACATACAGCGCACACTACTGTTCCAGTTCCAAGTATACTTGTAAACTATCCGGAAGAAATTACATTGAAAGAGGGAATCCTTGCCGATGTAGCACCTACCCTACTTAAAATGATGGATCTGGATCAACCTGAAGAAATGACAGGCGCACCTCTTTTTTAAAGATTCTACCGTCATTTAGTTTGCATTTCCTACCCTGCTCTACTACATTCGATTTGAAATGAACTAATTTTCGAATTGGCTCGTTTTTTGCCCTAAGAGAATAGAATTTTTCATATTTATTTAAGGACTTATCACATGGAGGGTAATTTTTCTAGTAAAGTTCGTGATGTTATACAATTCAGTAGAGAGGAAGCACTGCGGCTTGGTCATGATTACATTGGAACAGAGCATTTAATTTTAGGCATTGTTCGATTAGGAGACGGAGTTGCTGTTCGCATTTTAAAGAATCTTGATTGTGATCTCTTCAAACTAAAAAAGACCATTGAAGATACCGTTCGCGGAACTGGTGGATCTGTAACTGTTGGCAACATCCCACTGACAAAACAAGCAGAAAAAGTATTACGCATAACCTATTTAGAAGCTAAATTATACAAAAGCGACACTATAGGTACAGAGCATTTATTATTGTCGTTATTAAGAGATGACGAGAATATTGCAGCACAAATCTTACAACAATTCAGTGTTTCTTATGATGCTGTTCGAGAAGAATTGGATTTAATAATATCCGGCAAATCCAGAGAAGATATGGACGACAGTTCTTCGATGACAGCAAGTGCAAGTACACCTCCACCTAAAGGAGCATCAGGAACTGGTAGTGCAAGAGAAAAAAGAATGGACAAATCAAAAACTCCCGTGCTTGATAACTTTGGGCGCGACCTCACTCAAATGGCCGAAGAAGGAAAACTTGATCCAATCATCGGTCGAGACAAAGAAATTGAACGTGTAGCTCAAGTCTTAAGTAGACGCAAGAAGAACAACCCTGTTTTAATTGGCGAACCAGGTGTTGGAAAAACTGCTATTGCTGAAGGTCTTGCAGCCCGAATAGTTCAGAGAAAAGTATCTCGTGTGCTTTATGACAAACGAGTAATTGCCCTTGATCTTGCAGCCCTTGTTGCAGGAACAAAATATCGTGGACAGTTCGAAGAACGCATGAAAGCAGTGATGACTGAGCTCGAAAAAACGGATAATGTAATTCTGTTTATTGATGAACTTCATACAATCGTTGGTGCTGGTGGTGCTAGCGGCTCATTAGATGCTTCAAACATGTTGAAGCCAGCTCTAGCTCGTGGTGACATACAGGCAATTGGTGCTACTACCCTGAATGAGTACCGTCAGTTTATAGAAAAAGATGGTGCACTTGAGCGTCGTTTCCAGAAAATCATGGTAGATCCTACTACTCCTGAAGAAACCGTTGAGATTCTTGAGCAAATTAAAGGGAAATACGAAAAGCACCATAGTGTGAACTACCTACCGGAAGCTTTAGAAGCTTGTGTAAAATTAACGGATCGGTATGTAACGGATCACTTCCTGCCGGATAAAGCCATTGATGCTTTAGATGAAGCGGGTGCTCGTGTTCACTTAGCGAATATTACAGTTCCTAAGCATATCATTCAGTTAGAAGAAGAGATTGAAACAACCAGCGTTGAGAAAAACTCAATGGTGAAAAAGCAGCGTTTTGAAGAAGCTGCTAGATTACGTGATAAAGAGAAGCGTTTAATCGAAGACCTGGAAGTTGCTCAACGCGAATGGGAAAAAGAAAGCGAAAGTATCGTTTTTGATGTTGTTGAAGAAGATGTTGCTTCTGTTATTGCCATGATGAGTGGTGTGCCTGTTAACAAAATCAGCCAAAATGAAGGCATGAAACTTCTGAAAATGAAGGAGAGTCTAGCTGGTAAAGTTATCGGACAGGACGAAGCAATCATCAAACTAACTAAAGCGATTCAAAGAACTCGTGCTGGTCTTAAAGATCCTTCTAGACCAATTGGCTCTTTTATTTTCCTTGGACCAACGGGTGTTGGTAAAACTGAAATGGCAAAAGTACTAGCAAAATATCTATTCGATAAAGACGAAGCTCTCATTCGAATTGACATGAGTGAGTACATGGAGAAATTCTCCGTTTCAAGACTGATTGGAGCGCCTCCTGGCTACGTTGGATACGAAGAAGGTGGTGTACTAACAGAGAAAGTTCGCAGAAAGCCTTACAGTGTTGTCCTTTTAGATGAAATCGAGAAAGCACACCCAGATGTATTTAACATTTTACTTCAAGTGCTTGATGACGGAATCCTTACTGATAGTCTAGGCAGAAGAGTCGATTTCCGAAATACCATTATTATCATGACTTCCAACATCGGGGCGCGTGATATCAAGAATATGGGCAAAGGAATTGGTTTCGGTGATGTTAACGAAACTGCATTCGATTACGCCAAAATGAAGACCACTATTCAGGATGCTCTGAAAAAAGTATTCAACCCTGAATTCTTAAATCGTATTGATGATGTTATCACATTCAAACCTCTAGAAAAGTCAGACATCTTCCAGATCATCGACATTCTTTCTGAGGAGTTGTTTGCTCGAATTAAAGATGTTGGGTATATCGTAGAGATTTCTAAAGGAGCAAAGGACTTTATTACTGATAGAGGCTTTGATCCAAAATATGGAGCTCGACCTCTGAAGAGAGCAATCCAAAAATATATTGAGGATCCTTTAGCAGAAGAGTTACTAGAGCACAAAAAACCTGAAGGTTCAACCATAAAAATCAAAATGAATAAGTCACGCGATGACTTAGAATTTGATTGGGTTGAAGCTGAAGTAAAAGCTTCAGATGCTTCTGATTCTATTGATGAAAAGAAAGACGAATCAGAAGAAGCTAAAGAAGCCTAATCTAGATTCTTATTAATACTAAAAAGCCCGACTCATTGAGTTGGGCTTTTTATTGTTTTAAACTTTCTAGTATTTAATTACTTCTTCAACAAACTAATTGCAAATCCTCCACCTTCAGCAAGGCTAATTGTCAAAGAAGAGGATTGATTGATATCGATTTCTTCTATGTCAATGGATGTAGGGTTATCATCCCAATGTGCATCTTCCCCATCTTTGTAGATCACAACCTCGTATTCAGAGTCTGGGTCAAGAAAATCAAAACTGATTGTGAGTTCGCGTGCTTCTTCATTCGTGATCCCACCTACAAACCAGTTTCCGGTTTCGCGTTCTTCACGGGCGATGGTTACAAAATCACCCACTTCTCCATTCAGCACTATACTTTGTTCCCAATCCACTCCCACATCACGAATAAATTGGAAAGCAGGCTGACCTTCATAACTTTCAGGTAAATCAGCAGCCATTTGTATTGGACTGTAAATAACTACATACAATGCCAATTGTTGAGCTATAGTTGTATTTACCTGATTATTTTCACGATAAGGCTCTAATTTTATGTTAAAAACCCCAGGAGTGAAATCAATAGGCCCCGAAAGCATACGTGTGAAAGCAACAATTGGTAAGTGATCGGGTGGGTTTCCACCATCAAGTGCCCATGCATTAAATTCCTGACCTCGTAAACCTTCTCTTGCAAGTAAATTAGGATAGGTTCGGCGTAACCCGGTAGCTTTTATGGGCTCATGTATGTTAAGTGCTACTTCATATTCTGCTGATTTTATTGTCGACAAGTTGTAATGGTTCACCATCCATTGTCCATGGTGATATTCACCGTCCGGAATTATTGGTCCCACATAGCCTGTCTTAACTGAATGCATCCCATATTTCTGCATTAAAGCATAGGCTGTATCCATTTGCTGCTCATAGGTTCGAACTGCTGCAGAGGTCTCGTGATGCATGATGATTTGAACATTCTTTGCTTCTGCATATCTAACCACTTCATCAATATCATAATCAGGATACGGTGTAATAAAATCGAATACTCCTTCTCTATCCGGGAAACCAATCCATCGATCCCAACCTGTATTCCATCCTTCTATTAGCATTCCGCGAATTCCATTTTCTGAGGCAAAATCTATGTAGCGCTTTGCATTTTCCGTGGTTGCGCCATGTCGTAGCGAAGAAGCCTCATCAGTGTTCCATGTGGTCATATCCTGGGTTTGTTCATAATCCCAAGAGGCTATACCAAGGTGCATTTCCCACCAAATTCCCATGTATTTCATAGGCTCGATCCAGCTAACGTCTCCCAATTTGTTCGGCTCATTCAGATTTACCACTAGTCTTGATTCAATAAGATCGCCAGCTGTTTCGGCAACTTGAATCATTCTCCATGGTGTTGCAAAAGGGAGAGCCCTTTGTACGGCATGGCCAAGTCTGTCCGACATCACCAAGCTACTTTCAAATCGATTTTCATCTTTATTTACTCGAAGTGTCATCCCTGCATAATCCCACAGATTAGCTTCATGGAAGCTTAAGTGTAGCCCGTCATCTGTACGCATTGTAACAGGCGTATTCACAGAATTTTCAGGAATTTTTGTCTGTGCTAATCCAGCCGGATTCTCCCTATATGGTTCAACATCAATCTCAGAAAACTTAGACTCGGTATATAACTGCTCGTAAATGTCCCAGTCACCCGGCTGCCACCAGGTGGTGTGATCACCTGATAACTCGAACATGGTGTTTTCCTGTGCAATAGTTAGTACATCCTGACCATCTTGCTCGTGGAAATAATATCTAAAGGCTACCCCATCATCATATGCACGAAAATAAATATCAAGACGACGATTTGGGGCTGCTGTCTCTTGTAATTCCACTTTCATTTCTGCAAAATGATTTTCAACATTCCTCTGCTCGCCCCATGGCATTTCCCAGGTTTCTTTAAACGTTCGTTCTGAACCACCAATCATTTCGAAGCCCGAATCCATCGCTGCCTGGTCATTGAATTCAAATCCCATAGTGGAGGGTTCAATTACAGATGCGCCGTTATGCATAACCTGGTAGCTAGGAGTACCATCTTCAGTTAGCATAAATTCTATAGTGAGATTTCCAGATGGGGAATCTATAATAGTGTCGGGTAATGTGTTACAACCCGTCATAATAAACAGTGCTATGATTAGCAGGAACAGCGAAAACTTCATAGTTTTTATTAGATTTGATTTAAAAATTTTCTGTTTTATTCGAAAGTCAAAAACTTGCACGAAGTGTTAAAATTTGCTCAAAACCTTTTACTTCGTATCTACCAGAAGATATTCTTTTCAGCGAAGGCTGATGAACAAGTCTAGTGCTGCCATTAATAGCTGTTCTAGCAATTTTTCTTTCGGCTACATTCACGGCATGGCCCTCAAGATCTGTAAAATTATCACTACCTGAACCAGTTAAAGCCACAATGGTTCTATCTTCCGGGCTATAGTTTGCATAAAGTAAACTTGTGTTTCTAAAGCTTGTTGAACCAACCCTCTCTCTACTTCGAATTTCGTAGGCGGCAGCACGACCACCAGAATAAACGGTGATGTACAAACCATTTTCGGAAAATGATACTCCTTTCACGTCCTGGTCGAACTCAATAACTCCAAGATTATTCCCAAAACGATCAAGAATCATAATTTCGTCATCAGTACCCTCATTCATGGTCGCTAATGCGATCAATTCACCATTATCAGAAACATCAACTGTTCTTAAAGCTCTATCACTGCTGAAGAAAATATCTACAGGATTAGAAATTGCTGATATCAGTTTGGCTCTTGATCCTGTATTCCCACCACTAACGATTTTGGGGTTGTATAAAATTATTGTCTTACCGGCCGGATCATGAGCAAGTTCGGAAATTGCTTCTCCACCTTCACTTTGCGTGCTATTTGAAATCGATTGAGTAACTCTGCCAAAAGTATCATAAAACAAAAAATTGGCAATATTCTCTCTAAGAATTGCCCCACCATTGTTTAAAGGGTAAACGTTAATGGATGGATCAGGTTCACTAGGCATTGAGTACGATCCGTTCTGTAAAACCACATCTCCATCATATATCGTAACACCATCCGAATTAACGATAGCTGAAGGTAGTTGAAGATTATAATTCGATGTCGAAACTTGTAGAGTTTGAGCTGAGGCAGTCGAAGAAAATACCGCCATTAATAGAATTAGAGTGAATCGTGACATGAAGAATATCGATATAAATTGTGGTCATGGAAGAACGTAATTTTTGAAACAAAGTGCTTATTCATCAACCCCTTTTTTTAGAATTCACTATCTTGTAAAGCACTTTAAAAATGAGACTATGAATTATCATCTAATCACGGGCGGATGCGGCTTTGTTGGCCGCAATTTTGTTAAACGGCTACATCGAACTACTTCTGATACCATCTTTTTTATTGACGATTTATCAGTTGGAACCCACCCTTCAACCTGGCTACCAATTGGAACACCTAGTAGAGTTGATGAAAACGGATTAGAATATTTTGGAATCGATGAAAGGATGGTTTTTCTCAAAGCTGATATTCGTGTGATTTTAGAAGCTTTAATTGAAAATCCAAATTATTTGAATGATCAATTTGGACTTCAAATCAAATCATTTAAGGACGTTTTCCATTTTGCTGCAATAGTTGGGGGACGTGCAACTATTGATGGTGATCCTATGAAAGTTGCTCTCGATTTGGCTATTGACGCCCTATTTTTCCGTTGGATTTGCCTGACCAAACCAGAACGTGCACTATACCCTAGTTCAAGTGCCGCATATCCTATAGATTTACAAACGGAATCTGATGCAATTGCACTAGCAGAATCTGATATCGATTTTACTAAAATGGGTCAACCTGATATGACCTATGGCTGGTCGAAATTAACAGGTGAATACTTAGCATCAATAGCTGCAGAATATTATGATGTGTCTGTAACTTGTATACGTCCGTTTTCAGGATTTGGTGAAGATCAGGATTTATCTTATCCGGTTCCCGCAATTGCTCGCCGTGCCGCCCTAAAAGAAAATCCATTTGAAGTTTGGGGAACAGGTAAACAAGGTCGTGATTTTGTTCATATTGAAGATGTAATGGATTGCACACTATTGGCGATGGATCATATCACAGACGGTAGCGCTATCAATATTGGAAGCGGAAAACTCACCTCATTCTTAGACATCATAAAAGTGTTTACTTCCTTTGCAGGATATGATCCGAATATCAAAACTCTTTTGGACAAACCTGTAGGTGTGCATTCCCGATATGCGAATATGGATTACGTAACCAAAAGACTTGGCTGGAAACCAAAACTCAGTTTAGAAGATGGAATGCGTCGAGTATATGATGTAGCGGTAGAGAAATATGGCTAGAATTGTATGTTTTGGTCCCGGACCAAAATTCAAAGGTGGGATTTCTAACTATAATACTTCACTAGCAAAAACCTTTGATAAGGATCCAGATAACGAAGTGCATATTGTTTCATGGACCAATCAGTATCCATCTATAATCCCCAGAGAATTTGTAGATAAATCTAGCAATTCGGATTTCATGGAGGGAACTCGAATTAAAGTAACATATCTCACCAATTATAATAATCCACTTAGTTGGAGTGAAACTGCAAAGTATATCGCTTCTTTAAAGCCCGATAAAGTGATTTTCCAATGGGCCATTTCTATTCAAGGGATACCTATGGGCTCCATTGCAAAATGGCTTAGGAAAAATTCTAATGCTGAAGTGATCTTCGACCTTCATTTTGTGGTTCAAAAAGAAGGCAGCACTATTGACGAACGGCTTACCAGGATGGGAATAAAACATGCTGATACGTACATCACCCATGCATACAAGACAGTAACTGAGCTAAAAAAACTCTTCCCTAATACCGATTACGAGATTAATGAAACAGGTGTTAGAAGTAATGATAAAACAACGGTAATAAAACTTTACCATCCAGTTTACGACCTTTATAAACCAGACCCCACTTTTGATATTGAAGGATTTAAAAAGGAATTGGGTTTAAAAAAAAATGTGTTCCTCTATTTCGGATTTATTCGAAAATATAAAGGACTACATAATGCGATTAGGGCCTTCGAGAAGGTCTCGAAGCAAAGGGATGATGTTTCATTTCTTATATGTGGTGAAGAATTTTGGGCAACATTAGACACTTCAAAGTTATCTACTAAAGTTAAACGGATTCTTTTTGGCATTGCTCAAAACCTATTCCTCAAAAACAAAGAAAGTGAACAAGATTACAGGCCGTTACACTTAGTAGATGAACTTGGACTTAGTGATTCTATCATTGTGAAAAACGAGTTCATCCCAAATGAGGACGTTCATAAATACTTTCAAGTAGCCGATTGCAGCATTCTATACTATTTAACTGCAACTCCTTCAGGGGTAGAATCTTTAACATATAATTTTGAGTTACCAATTCTAGCGACGAATGTGGGACACTTTCCTGAAACAATAGAGCACGGAATTAACGGATATCTGGCAGAGCCGGAAAACATTACATCAATGGCCAACCAAATGATAAAGTTTCTTGATCATCCATTACCAAAAGAAAATGTTAGGAAAGCTGCTAGTTCAATGAGTTGGGATAATTACGTAACCGCAATTCTGAATTCTTAATTAAAAATTTCATTCTTTTTTTCATTTCAGTATTGCCTTCCAGCACCAATAAATCTTATCTTAGCAGTCTTTGAAAAATCGGGGAGTGGCGCAGCCCGGTAGCGCATTCGCTTTGGGAGCGAAGGGTCGCAGGTTCAAATCCTGTCTCCCCGACATTCGCTGGAATCTTTGAAAGAGGATTTCAGTTTTTTTTGACATATTGAGATTAGTTGAGCGCCCATAGCTTCTTGCTCTGGACTCGACTGATTTAATGATCGGTTTCAAAATTTCATTTTGCAGCCTTTCAATTTGACATATTGAGATTAGTTGAGCGCCCATAGCTTCTTGCTCTGGACTCGACTGATTTAATGATCGGTTTCAAAATTTCATTTTGCAGCCTTTCAATTTGACATATTGAGATTAGTTGAGCGCCCATAGCTCAACTGGATAGAGCAACTGCCTTCTAAGCAGTAGGTTTCAGGTTCGAGTCCTGATGGGCGTACTACTACTTTAAAGGCGACATGGCCGAGTGGCTAGGCAGAGGTCTGCAAAACCTCGTACGGCGGTTCGAATCCGCCTGTCGCCTCACATTCTGGCAACAGCTTTAAGAATATTATTTGAATTATTGACCAGCCGCGTTCGTCTAGAGGCCTAGGACGCCGCCCTTTCACGGCGGTAGCACGGGTTCGAATCCCGTACGCGGTACTTTCATTTTGCAAATAAATGACCTCATTTATTGTTTCCTTCTTAGTTATTTGCACCATCGTGTGCACTTTTGGTTACTGGCTTCTTATTACCATGACTAACGCACATTATGACGATGACTCGGAATGATTTTCATGCAAAATGACTTTATGGAGCCTGTAGCTCAGTTGGTTAGAGCGCTGGTTTGTGGCACCAGAGGCCGTGGGTTCAATTCCCATCAGGCTCCCAAAACATATTGATTAGCCGCGTTCGTCTAGAGGCCTAGGACGCCGCCCTTTCACGGCGGTAGCACGGGTTCGAATCCCGTACGCGGTACTTACTAAAGCTTAGTTCGTTTGGACTAAGCTTTTTTTGTTTATCCTTTTTGGCGGTGACAATGGTTCTGCCAAAGGCATCCCCTTGGGAGAATCCCGTACGCGGTACTTACTAAAGCTTAGTTCGTTTGGACTAAGCTTTTTTTGTTTATCCTTTTTGGCGGTACCAAAGGCATCCCCTTGGGAGAATCCCGTACGCGGTACTTACTAAAGCTTAGTTCGTTTGGACTAAGCTTTTTTTGTTTATCCTTTTTGGCGGTACCAAAGGCATCCCCTTGGGAGAATCCCGTACGCGGTACTTACTAAAGCTTAGTTCGTTTGGACTAAGCTTTTTTTGTTTATCCTTTTTGGCGGTACCAACGGCATCCCCTTGGGAGAATCCCGTACGCGGTACTTGAAGCTGATTCATACTATGAATCAGCTTTTATTATGCCTGTCGAATTGAGTTTATTACCGAAAGCCCAAAGCTTATTACAAGAATTATATGGAAATGCATAAATCCAAACGACAGATTTGTTATACCAACATATATTCCCCAACTAAAATAAATTACCAGTAATGCTTCTATATAGGTGATGGGGGAAATTTTAGTAGGAGCATACACTTTGTTTTTCATGGTGCCTTCTTTGCCAACTATGTTGTATTTAGATGTACGATGAAAGACTGTGTTGTTCCGAAAAACTGCATCCAGAATTGAGGCTAATTGAGTGATTATTATCCCAA
Source organism: Balneolaceae bacterium (assembly GCA_965229525.1). Lineage (GTDB taxonomy): Bacteria > Bacteroidota > Rhodothermia > Balneolales > Balneolaceae > HXMU1420-13. The sequence continues at coordinate 2,632,889 of OZ245886.1, read as the reverse complement.
CTAAAAGGAAGGTAAACGGAAAGATGCTAGTAATCAGGTCTTTGAATGTTTTACCTTTTGTCTCGTTATACCTTCTTAGCACTACCCAACAAAACCAAGGTGGGATTACAACATTTAAAAGACCAATAGTTCCCCAAGCCAAGTAAGAGTTATAGTCATCCGAACTCATAAGTATGAACATTATGGGGATACTCAATAAAGCGATTCCAAGTACAGCAGGAATTACAAGTATATTAAATAAGTCGAGATAGGCATGAAATTTCTTAAGGAGTGGCATCTTTTCACCCCAAAGTAACCCACTGAGTTTACCAATTACCTGTGCTTTACCTTTTGCCCATCGATATTGTTGTGCTTTAAAATCTACCAGATTAATTGGTACTTCGGCTGGTGCCTCAAGTGAATCATCATAAATAACATTCCACTTTTTCAACTGAGCTCTAAAAGCCAGATCAAGATCTTCGGCTAAGGTATCCGATGACCAACCACCTGCATCATGAATACACGCCTTTCTCCAAACCCCACCTGATCCATTGAAACGCAAAAAATACTTATTTAGTGATCTAGCTCGCTGCTCTACCATAAAAAAGACATCAAGAAATAGGGTTTGAGACCTTGTTAACCAGGAATATTCCCTATTAACATGCCCCCATCTACCCTGAACAAAACCGATACGTTCATCCTGAAAATATGGAATTGATTTCAGTAGATAATCCGAATTCGGTCGAAAATCAGCATCAAATACTGCCAAGAAATCCCCTTTTGCTGATGGTGTTGCATCAGCTAACGCGCCTGCTTTATATCCTTTACGGTTCTCTCTTCTAATTGCTTTAATATCTACCCCTTTATCTTTCCAATATTGAACCCGATTATTAACTATGCCAACAGTCTCATCATTAGAATCATCAATTACCTGAATTTCTAATTTATCGACTGGATATTCGAGTTTCGCAGTTGCATCAATTACCGCTTCTGCAACATACATTTCATTGTACATTGGTAATTGAACCGTAACTTGAGGCAAATCTTCGAGCTTAAATGCCGGCAGAATTGGTTTAAATCTCTTCTTCTTATCTTTGGTTGCAATAATGTACCCTAAGTGGAATTCGCCAAATGTGTACACTGTAATGATCAGGACTGATAATAGAAATAATGATAAGGTTATTTCTGGGATTGGTGATTGTAGCATTAAAATATTCAGACTATGTAGTCGTCAGTTCCTTTTGAATAGTTTTTTGCATCTAAAAAGAGTATCCCGTACCCAAATAAATGCCGGTTCCGTCTTCTGAAAAACCTAATTCTGCCTTCATGATAAAATCAGGTGTAAAGATAGACATAACTCCCCCTAAACCCAATGAGAACTTATGTTCTGAAAGGATTGCCCCCCAGTTATTATTTGAAAATACTCGACCCCCATCGACAAAAACCTGCCCTCCTAATTCTATGTTCGAATTTGGTATATTAAAAAGCCAGCCTCGTAATTCTGCGGAGTAGGAAAGAGCGTTATCACTAGAAAACCTTCGAAATATAAAACCTCGTAAAGTGCCAGTACCACCTAGTGAAGGGGTCATCCAATAAGGTTTTTCTCCAATTGAATTTGAGAGTGAAATACGAGTAGCGAGAGAAATATCTATAAAGCTATTTATTAAAGGTGCAAACCCATAAGTGGTCATGTAATTATGCATTCCGTGATGTGTGCTCAGAAATGGAGCTGCATATCTTGTACCTATATCAAAGAAATAACCTCTTACAGGTCGAAACTCAGAATCCCTTCTATCGATTAGCAATCCAATATCAATAAGTGATAGAAAAGCCCCTTCATTTCCATCAATATTTGCTGCATTAATAAATTTGGTTGCTGTTTGGTTAAGAGGTTTTTCATAAATCAGTGTAATCCCCTTTTTAAACTCTGCGCTATTTTCATTTGATGGATCAATAGGAGTTCGCATTAACCCACCAACATCAGCTCGAATTATTTCAAAATTGTAGTACTCGGAGGTATCATATCTCGCTTCGTCGTACTCCAATTGATCTGTATCGCCAAAGAAGTAATCGGATAAATTTCTAGATACAAACGCATAGTAAAATATTCGATGTTCAGAATTGAATGCGTTAACATCATCATTAGAGGCTAATAAAGAAAATGCACCAATGGTTGAATATGATATTCTATAGCGCGTATAATTTTCGAATGGTACGGTTGCATTGTGTCCATAATCATAAATAAGAGCTTCTGCCGCTACTTTAACGCCAAAATCGGAATTGAAGGAAAGTTCAGGAATGGGAATAAAATTTCGACCCGTTCTTAGCGAGTCTTGCGCAAACCCAGTATTAAAGACAAAGAGAAGTATTAAAACCAGGCTTGAAAATTTACCCATGTTTTTCGATTAATTCTCTGGCTTGTTCTTTAAAATAAGCTGCATTATATCTTCCGTCGTCTTCAATTTCTATCAAATAACGAAATCTATCTAAAGCTTCTTCTTTTCTACCTGATTCCAAATAGGACATACCCAACCAATAGTGATGCACCGGAATATTATTTAAAGCGATTGCTTTGTTGAAGTAATCAACTGCCAGGTTAAATGACCCACTTGGCGAATGCCTGAACACAAGTTTGGACAGTCTTCGGAGTATCCAACTTAATTTAGATACTTCATAGTGCCAGCGTCCAAGTATGTGGTATGCCCGGTGGTTATCAGGATTAATTTCTACAGCTTTTTCAGCATAAATTCTTACACTGTCGGCAAGTAATGATTTCCCTTTTAATCCTGCAACTGATATTCTGGCTGCAAATGCCATTGAGATGTTTTCATAATTGATATCATCTGTAGAATCTTCACGCACTGCAACACGTGCCCAGTCCAAAGATTCAATAAATAGTGCTTTTCTATCGATCTCAAAATCTAATCCTTCATCGCCATATTGCCCATCACCCAATTCCATCAGCCTAAGTGAAAGTCTACGGGTAACTGCACTATTATTGTCACATTCCGTTCGATGTTTTCTCAACCAGTCGATTTCGGCAATCATCCCTGCTTCTGATCTAACGCTATCAGAGGTTATATATGCCTGTTCTATACATGGCGGCAAATAAGGATAGGTTCTGAAATTGGTGGAATCAGAATTGGATTGGGCATAGGAGTTTTGATATACAATTCCACTAAAAAAAATAATGCCGATAATAAATCTGGCTTTAGAAATCATATCGTTCATTCAATCACAATATTGTTGCTAACGCGTAAATCCATAGATGCTCACTATCAAGAAATTAGTTGTTATCCTTGTTAGCAGTTTTAGTTGGCTACTTATAGTTCGTCTTTTATACCAGGTTTCTGCTGTTCAACATGGTTTTTATTAATTAGCTCCCCAAGTAATCCGGTTGAGAAAAACTGTACTCCCAAAACCATCAATAATATCCCCAAAAATAGAAGTGGTCTATCTCCGATCCCGGCATTCATTACTATGCGCAAGAATGCCATGTAAACATTAATCACTCCACCAATTATTAATAGAAGAACCCCTATTGAGCCAAAGAAATGCATTGGCTTTTGTAGATAGCGCTGAACAAATAGAATAGTGACTAAATCCAGAAAACCGTTTATAAATCTTGAAAGACCAAACTTTGTATTTCCATATTTTCTTGGGTGATGTTTAACCACTTGCTCGGTGATTTTTACATACCCCTCTCTTTTTGCTAAAACAGGCACATAACGATGTAACTCACCATATAAGTAAATGCTTTTCACAACTTCATTTTTATACGCTTTCAATCCACAATTAAAGTCATGAAGTTTTATACCGGACGCCACCTGGGTTACATAGTTGAAGAATTTTGATGGAATTGTTTTTGAAATCGGATCATATCTTTTCTTTTTCCACCCGCTAACTATATCATTTCCTTCTTTCAAAGTGGCAATCATAGCAGGTACTTCATTAGGATCGTCCTGTAAGTCGGCATCCATAGTAACGACGAATTCGCCAACAGCTTTTTCAAAACCGGCTTGCAATGCAGCACTTTTTCCCTGATTGGTTCTGAATGAAATGCCATGCACAAAATCATTCTCACTGGCTAGCTTGTTCACTTCTTCCCATGAAGTATCAGTAGAGCCATCATCAACAAAAATGATTTCGAAACTAAACGATTTGGAAAGACTCTCATCTATAGCATGAGTTAGTTCCTTCAAAGATTCCTCCTCATTATAAAGAGGAACTACCACCGAAATATCGATTGGATACGAAATTGTCTTTTTCTGCAAAATGCCTACTTTTAAAAAAGGGTTGAATTGATTTTCTTCTAGTCTGTAAGAATGATGATAAAATACACTTTCTCTTATCTATGAAAAAATTGTATTACTCAATGGGTGAAGTGAGCGAGCTAACTGGTTTAGCGCCGCATGTTTTGCGAAATTGGGAAAAAACATATGCACAGTTAAAACCAAAAAAGAATAGTGCCGGCAACAGGGCGTACAAAGAGGAAGAAGTTCAATTAATTTTTAGAATAAAGGGTTTACTAGAGAATAGTAAATATACCAGCGAGGGGGTAAAGCGTGTTTTGAATGGTGAAAACGAAACAAATGAACATGCACCTCAAGGCTCTACAAATATTCAAAAAGACCTTACGGAGATGAAAGTTTTTCTTACGCAGCTTCTAGAGAAATTGTAGACTCTTTCTTCTTACCCAGAACCAATATCATCAAGAATTGAGTGCAAATCATCACGGCAATTCCGACCAGGTGAATAACCATCAGCGGAGGGGCCATATTTAAGTATTCAAGCCCAACACCCACAGCGATTTGCAGAATAATCAAAGAAAGATTAAAAACACCAAGTTTATAAATCACACCTTGAATCTGATTTTTCCACAATACACTCATCATCCAAATTCCTGTAAGAAGAACTAACCAGGAGAATGATCTATGTATTACAAAAATCAACCCGGTATTCTCTAGCCAGCCTGATCTTGCAGCATCTGTCGTTAACTTTACAACTTCAATAGCCTCTCTAACTTGTGTTCCTAACACTAACTGGATGAGAGTTACAAGTAATAACGCAACTGAAATTATATAGAGTCGAGCCCTTACTTTCTCACTTATTTCAAAATGAAATAATTCTGAAGTAGCTTGATATGCCCCGTACAACAAAACGGTAACAATTATCATTGCAAACACCATATGAATGGTAATTGTACCCGGCAAAAGATTTGTACTTACGACAATTGAACCTAACCATGCTTGAAAGAGAGTTAGGAATACAGCTAATGCAGATGCGATTGGTATAGATTTTTTTGTTTTCCAATAACGGAGAGAAGTGATAAATGTAATTAAGACTAAAAGACCAATTACTGCACCTACTAAACGATTTATGTATTCAGTCCAGGTTTTAATGGCATTAAAATCCTCTTCTACTCGCACATTTGGATCGTTTTCTATCTTCGAGGCTAATTCAGTAAATCCAAGCGATTTCAAATACCCTACGATCTTTTCATTCTTCTCGATTCTTTGTTCAACAAATATTTCTTTATAGTTCTCTGGTAATTGAGAAACATCAGTAGGTGGAATTAACTGCCCAAAGCATTTAGGCCAGTCTGGGCACCCCATACCTGCTCCAGTTGCTCGAACCAAACCTCCAACTAAGATCAGGAATAGCGTTGCAAATACAGTAAGAATGGCGACTTTTTGGTAGATGTTTAATTTCATCAAGAATTGCGAAAAAAAGATTAATAATCCCTATTTTTGTTCGATCTAAAATACGTCTCTACCAAACAAAATTCATGAATTCAACCCAGGATAATCTTTTTCAAGAGCGCTCTTACAAGGCTGTAATTTCGGATTATTTCCAACTCACTAAACCAGGTATTGCACTGGCTGTACTAATGAGTATGCTTATGGGTTTTATCATTGGTAGCCAAGGCAATGTAGATTTCTTTCTTATGCTTCATGCAATATTAGGCACTTTCCTTATCGCTTCAGGAACTAGTGCACATAACATGTTTATGGAGCGTAATCTGGATGGATTAATGAAGCGAACGGAACAAAGACCACTACCGCAGCAGCGCATTTCTGCGCAAAATGGAATGCTGTTTTCGCTATTTTTAATCTTCTCCGGTCTCGCATATTTGGTGTTGGTAGTAAACCCAGTTGCCGGTATGGTTTCTTTTGCCACTACTCTGATTTATTTGGCTGCGTATACACCATTAAAACGAATCTCTGCTTTTAACATTCTTGTAGGTGCAGTTCCAGGTGCACTTCCACCTGTTGGAGGATGGGCTGCCGCTTCTGGGGATATCTCAGATCCGGGAATGTGGTTATTGTTCGGCATTGTTCTCTTCTGGCAGATTCCACATGTAATGGCTATCGCCTGGAAATACAAAGACGACTATAGTTCGGCTGGATTTAAGATGCTCCCAAAAAACGATACTAAAGGAGTAAAGACTGCATTCTATGCAATCATTTGTACTTTGTTGCTCTTTCCAGTAAGCGGCGCAATATTTTACTTCAATATTGCAGGGTTTTTATTTCTTAGTTTGAGTATAGCTCTAGCAATTTTCTACTTATGGTTTGGAATCAAGTTTGCAAGAGATCGATCATTGGTAAATGCACGCAAACTTATGTTCGCATCTATAGCTTATCTTCCACTCTTTTGGGTAGTTCTTTTTTTAGATCGCGTACTTTTATGATCGATGAAGGTGATTATAATCACTAATCACCTGTACTAAAAAATCATCCGCACTAGATTCAAGTTTCTCAATATGTAGTTTCATTTGGATGATATTTGCTGTGCGCTGAACCAATACAAACCAAGTCGCGTATTCGTACTTTCTTTTTGATGCAAGCACTTCGCGAATTGTAGAAATTTCCTTATCCGTTAATTCCTTTACTGATGGATACTTCGCAACATACTCTGTATCTATTTCTGAATAAATAGTATCAGTAAGTTTTACTTTCCTTCGAGTTTTAATAACACAGGTTTTTGCCGCAATATCTCCCAATCGTTGCCCTTTTCCGTTAACCAATACCGTGATAAACGCAACTAATCCAGTGGTAAATGTGATCTCAACTAATCGAAACATCCAGCGAATTAGATAATTACCAAAAGTTGGGTTTGTACCATCAACCCGAACAACACGCAAATTCATAGCCCATTTCCCAAAAGACTTTCCATTCCACATCACTTCAAATACCAGATGATAGAAAAATGGTATAATCGTGTATATTAAAATCAACACCCAGTACTGTTCTTCGAGTGCTTCAGATGATACAATGTTGGACTCTGTTAAAGCTCCAACGAGAATTTGCATTAACAGGTAATAGCCAGCAAGAACAAAGGCATCTAATAAAAAGGCTAATAATCGATCACCGACCGACGCAGGATTATAATTTAGCTGAACATGTTGGGTGGTTTCAACACCAATAGATTGCATGCAAAAAGGGTTCTATCTGGTCAATAATTTTGTTAGTATCCTTGCGAAGATACACCATTTCTAAGTTTCAATAAAAACAACATCAAGAATTGACGCATGCGCGAGGTGACCTTTCTTAGAAAAAATGCCGAAAAGTGGAAAATGTATGAGCATACACTTCGAACACATAAAACACAATCAGCAGATTATCTCGCAGAGCTCTATATCGAACTTAATAATGATTTAGCCTACGCTCAGAGTTGTTATCCGGGCACTAAGACAACGATGTATTTGAATGATTTGTCAATCACGGCACATAACACAATCTACAAAAACCAAAAAGAAAATCGTTCTCGATTTATCACCTTCTGGACCGAAGAAGTGCCGGAAATTTTCTCACACCGACTAAAGGAGCTAACTGCATCGATCGTTGTTTTTCTATTATTCTGTGCAATTGGGATGATCTCTCAACAAAATGATTCGTCTTTTGCCCGATATATATTAGGCGATGGGTATGTGAATATGACGCTAAATAATATTGACCAAGGAGATCCTTTAGCAGTTTATAAATCGCACACTCAAATGAATATGTTTTTTGCGATCACTTTTAACAATATCCGTGTCTCCTTCATTAATTTTATTCTTGGGATTTTTACTGTTTTTGGAACTGGATATGTAATGCTTAAAAACGGGGTGATGGTAGGCACATTCATCACCTTTTTTGCTGACTATGAACTTTTATCCGAAGCTATGTTGGTTATTTTCATACACGGCGCCCTCGAATTGAGCGCTATTACCATTTCAGGAGCTGCCGGATTTGTTCTTGGAAATAGTTTTGTATTTCCAGGTACTTTAAAGCGATCAACTTCATTCAAAAAAGGGACGAAAGATGGAATAAAAATGCTATTAAGCCTTGTACCAGTGTTTATAGTTGCCGGAGCTTTGGAAAGTTTTGTAACTCGTTATACTGAGATGCCAATGTTCTTAAGCCTGATTATTATAATTGGTTCATTTACATTCATCATCGGTTACTATATCGTATTACCTGTTCGCATTTATAAAAAAAGAGCTAACGCACATGCAAGAATTCAATCATCATAAAATTAGAGATCTCGGGGATATAATTACTGACTCTTTTCAGTATGTCCGCATTCATTTTCAAACTTTAGGGAAAGCGCTCCTTTTCTTTGTATTACCCTTATACATCATTCAGTTTTTCTTAATGAAAGGCTATACCGATCAATTGATTGGGGCATTTACTGGCGGTGATTTTGCAACCTTAGATACCATATTTGGCCCACAATATTTCATAGGTATTATTCTTTCAATCGTTGCGAGTGCAGTATTAACGGTTGTAACAATTAAACATCTAAAATTAACTGAAGGAGGGTTTGAACCTTCACCGGAAGCTATTTTGGAAGATTTGATACCTAATGTCCTCAAGTACATTGGACTCTACATTATCTATTTCTTCATACTGTTCTTCTCAGCTTTTTTGTTCTTTTTCCCCATGATCTTTTTTGGAATAAAATTTTGCTTGAGTACTTCAGCATTAATCCTAGAAGAAGAAACTGTATTCGGTTCATTAAGCAGATCCTGGGAACTCACAAAAGACCACTGGTGGCCTACTTTTGCCATTGTTTTGGTAATGTATATTCTAATGATTATGGTTACTTATGCCATCCTTATCCCAGTTACCATAATATCAATCCTCACAGTTGAGACCGGAGCAGGAGAAGCCGGTGACCCAAGTTTTTGGGCTAATTTGTACTTTGTAATCACTGGAATCATGACCGCTTTATCTTCTTTGATATCCACTATCATCTTCCTGGCCATTTCACTTCAGTATTACAGCTTGGTTGAAAGAAAAGAAGGTGGAACTTTGCGATCTCAAATTGAGGGTTTACTCGATTAAATATGATTAAAAGGGTTTTTGCTCTTGTATTTCTCTTTGTTGGATTAGCCATCAATAACCAGGTTTTAGGCCAGGAAAGCATCAATATTGATACATCCTCTGTGGTTGATGTTCGAATGCCCACTAAATCCACCATCGAGGGTTATGCGAATGACCCGGATTTTGAATACACAGGCAGTCCTGATAACCCCAATTCCCTTCGAGATCGAATCATTAATTTTCTTCTCAATCTACTTTTTCGTTTGATTGGAGACCCGATTGGCGGGTTTATCTTCAGGGCCATGTTAATTCTGGCTGTGGCAAGTTTAGTTATCGTCTTGATTAATCAACTAATGGGTGGTGAACTTATCTATGTGTTCAAAAAGAATAATTCTAAAGATGGTTTTTCTTTAGGTATCGAACAGGAAGAACTAGAAAGTACAGATTATGATCAGTTATTGAAGCAGGCTATTTTGGAACAAGATTTCCATGCAGCTACACGGTTTGGTTATTTGATAGCATTGAAAAGGCTAACTCAAAATGAAATCATCTCATGGGGGCTTCAAAAAACAAATCTTGATTACTTAAAAGAGCTACAAGGTCATTTTTTACGTCCAGATTTTGAAGTACTGACAACCTACTATGAGTTTGTTGAATATGGTGATTTTGAAATAGATAAATCACAGTTTGAAGCTTTCCAATCAACGTTTGATCGGTTTATATCGTCGGTAAATGAGTAGCAAGGAAAAGAAATATATCCTCGCTTTGATAGCATTAACTGCCGTGGTTGTACTCATTCGTTTAGTTCAACCAAAGCCAATTGATTGGTCGGAAGGGTACTCCAATTTGGAAAAAAAGCCCTTCGGGGGATACATCCTCTACAATGAACTATCCACCCTCTTTCCTGGTCGTTCCATAGAAGTAAATAGTGGGCCAATTTTTGAACAACCACCTCGTGAAAAATCAAATAATCAGATTTTCATAAACTCTAGTTTTGAAATTGATGAATTTGAGACAGAGATTTTGCTCAAAGGAGTTGAAAGGGGCGATAATATTTTTATTGCTGCCTGGCAATTTGGTGGACCATTTGCTGATTCATTAAAAATTCGGGTAGCATATAGCTTTCCTTCGGTGAATCCATCGATTAGTAGTTTAGATTCGCTACTACAGAATCCGGTTCATTTCACTAATCAAAAACTGGGTAACAAACCTGAATGGGCATTCCCGGTAAGGTTAACCGAGTCATATTTCGCTTCTTTTGATACGACGAATACTACTGTTTTGGGTAGAGTGAATAGCGAAGAAGTAAATTTTGCCCGTATCGATATCGGTCGAGGATCAATTTTCATACATACCAACCCATTTTTATTCAGTAATTATTATCTGAGGGATGTGAACAGGTATGACTATGCCTTCACTGCACTCTCCTACCTTCCCTCGAAGAATATGGTTTGGGATGAATATTATAAAGTAAGCCGTGTTAGCTTTTCCAGTCCTTTGTCATATGTCGTATCACAACCGGACCTACGCTGGGCATGGTTTATTTCATTGGTCGGCTTAGTTGCGTATTTAATATTTGGTGCTAAACGTAAACAGCGCATTATTCCAGAAATTAAATCAGTTAGCAATACATCTATTCAATTTACCTCTACAATAGCTAATCTTTATTTAAACAACGGTACTCACAAAGATATTCTGGAAAAGAAAATTCTATTCTTTCAGGATTATATGCGCACCAACCTAAAAATCAGTTTTGAAGTAACTGAAAAATCTATGATCCAGGTATCTAATCGCTCAGGGATAGATTTAGAAAAAATTAAGGAGCTATTCTTACTCATAGAATCTGCTCAAAAGGAAACTATAATCTCGCAAAAACGCCTTAAACAGGTTACCGATCATGTTGATTGGTTCTATAAAAATTCGTCACGATAATGGAAGAACAAACAAATCAAGAATCTGAAAATAATCAGGAAACCACCTCTACCCCGTTTACAAATCGAATTGATTTATCCGGACTACAAAAAATGGTTGAAGCCGTTCGTACGGAAATCAGAAAAGTCATTGTAGGTCAGAACGAATTCATTGACCTGTTGATTTGTGGCTTACTCGCAAACGGTCATGTATTGGTTGAAGGTGTACCGGGTGTTGCCAAAACACTAACAGTTCGCATTTTGGCAAAAACTGTTGATACAGGATTTTCACGAATACAGTTTACTCCTGATTTAATGCCCGCTGATATTATTGGAACAACCATCTTTAACACAAAGACGAATAATTTTGAGTTTAAACAAGGCCCTGTTTTCTCAAATTTAGTGTTAATTGACGAGATCAATCGATCGCCGGCAAAAACCCAGGCTGCCCTGTTTGAAGTGATGCAAGAACAGCAAATCACAATTGATGGAACAACGTATCCTATGGAAGATCCTTTCATGGTAATTGCCACACAAAACCCAATTGAACATGAGGGTACGTATCGGTTGCCTGAAGCTCAATTAGATCGCTTCCTGTTCAAAATAGAAGTGGGTTATCCCAGTGTTGATGATGAAGTAGCAATACTGGACGGTAGCTATAATCGAAAAGCTGCGCCTGATACTGAAGAGATCAAGGCAGTCATCAACGCAAAAGAATTGAATAAACAACGTGGATTAGTTAATGAAATCCATGTTGAAAAAGAACTAATGACCTATATCGCCAAGATTGTTCATGAGACAAGGAATTCTGCTTCAATTTCTATTGGTGCTTCTCCTCGTGCCTCGGTTTATCTTATGAAAGCCGCACAATCATGGGCTGCCATACGAGGGCGTGATTTCATTTCTCCGGAAGATGTAAAGCAGATTGTTGTACCAACACTACGGCATAGAATCATGCTAACTCCTGAGAAGGAAATGGAAGGTGTTTCACCAGATATTGTTCTCCAACAAATTGCAAATCAAGTGGAAGTACCGCGATAGTGTATTTGCTTAGAAATCTATATATCAACACCCAGTTTTATCTGGTATTGGCTCTTTTAGCTGTATCCTTCATCCTGGGTAATTTCTACACTACATTTTCTGCACTAAGTGAAGTATTTGTAATAATTGTAGCTGTATTCATGTTGATAGATGTTCTGTTGCTTTTTGGGGCTAATTCTGGGTATTCAGCTACAAGAAACGCCCCGCAGCGCCTTTCAAATGGTGATGAAAATACAATACGACTTCACATCAAATCGAAATATAGGATTCAAACTGTTGCCAAAATAATCGATGAGGTTCCAATTCAGTTTCAGATTAGAAATTTTGAAATTGAAACACTTTTTAAGAGCTATGAGGAATCAAGTTTTAGCTACAAACTTCGCCCTGTTCATAGAGGGAATTATGATTTCGGCAATATTCTGATTTATGCTTCAACCAGACTGGGTTTCTTTCAGCGCCGATTTGATATTGATGCAAAGGAAATCATTCCTGTTTATCCGTCCTTCATCCAAATGCGGAAATTTGAGATGTACGCGATTTCAAACAGATTGACAGATTTAGGAGTGAAAAAGATGCGTCGACTTGGTCACACCATGGAATTCGACCAAATTAAAGAATATGTTCGAGGAGATGATATCCGGTCGATTAACTGGAAAGCTACTGCAAGAAGTAACCAACTAATGGTGAATCAATATCAGGATGAGCGATCCCAACAAATCATCAACGTAATAGATCTGGGTCGTGTAATGAAAATGCCTTTTGATGGATTGCAATTATTGGAATATGCTATTAATACAAGTTTAGTTATTTCCAATATCTCCGTAATTAAAGATGATAAAGCGGGGCTTCTAACTTTTTCCAATAATGAAATTCGTGCTGTTCGACCTGAAAAGAAAAGAACACATATTCGATCTATTCAGAACGCGCTCTACAATGTTGAAACCAATTTTATGGAATCAGACTATGACCGCCTATTAGTTGGACTTCGAAATCATATCAAACAAAGAAGCCTCATCCTGCTTTATACTAATTTTGAGACTGTGACCAGCATGCAACGACAGCTTCCGTATTTAAAGCGAATCGCAAGGGATCACTTATTGGTTACCATTTTCTTTGAAAACACAGAAGTGAATGAACTTCTGCACAGGGATTCCCAGAATGTAGGTGATATCTACCTAAAAACGGTCGCTGAAAAATTCAATTTTGAAAAACGGCAGATCGTGAAATCTTTAAATAGAGAAGGTATTCAAACCATTCTAACGCCTCCTAAAGAACTTTCAATCAATGCGATAAATAAATATCTGGAGTTAAAAGCGCGGGCGTTGATTTAAACTCAATTCGAATCGTATAGGGTTAATACATCTCTAAAAGTCAATTCATCAATCCCACGAACACTTAAGTCCTGGTAAAAAGAAACTGGGATTCCACGATTATACAGTGCCAGAACACCCCTGTAATCCATTTCATCGAAAATATCAGCTTCTCCCATTACCTGTATATATTCAACTGGTATATCCTGATTATAAAGGGCAACCATACCAGTTCCATTCATTTCATCAAATAAATCAGATTCACCCAAAACTCTCATAAATTCGATGGGTACACCTCGATCATAAAGTGCTAGCATACCATTGGCACTCATTTCATCAAATAAATCAAAGGTCCCAAGTTCACGAATATATTCTTCAGGAACTTGCCTATTGTAAAGAGCCAGCATCCCAGCGCCGGACATTTCGTCAAAAATATCAGCATTACCTAATGCTTTAACATAAGATTCAGGTACATTCTGGTTGTACAATGCAACAATTCCTGCGGCGCTCATCTCATCAAAAATATCAGCTGAACCAAGCGCATTGATATAAGATAGTGGTACACCTTGGCGATATATGCTAAGAATTCCAGCTGCCGAAAGCTCATCAAAAAGATCTGATTCTTCGAGCGCTTCTATATAGCTTAAAGGCACGCCATCGGAGTATAAACCACTCGCTCCATTCACCGAAATGTCTTCCGAAACATCAAAACTCTGTAGAGCAGCTAAATATTCGATTAATGAGACATCCACATCATTTGTTTGTAGGTTTGCTTCATTAACAACAGCTTGTGAGGGTGATTCCGCTATAGGTGGAAGCGGTGCAACCGGTTGTTCTATGGGAACCGTATCTGATTCCGCAAAGAAGCCTTCAAAGGTTGATAATGGATTCATAAAATAGAGTGCTATCAGCGAAGCGATTATGATCCAAAAACCAACCTTCCTTTTCTTATTAGATGAAGGAACTTCCTCTTGAAAAGTTTCTTGATTTCCTTCTGCTTGTTCTTCCAGATAATCGTCCAGATCGAACTCAACCCTATTATATTTTTGCCGTTCTTTATTACTCATGCTTCGAAGATTTTGATCGTTTTTAGCACGAGCAATAAATCAAATAGTTACACCAATTTCATATTCTAATAGAGTTCAGGATATTTCTCAGGCTCACATTCCTGTATCATGGAATATATTTCATCGAAAATATCTTCTGCGTTTGGTTTACTGAAGTAATCTCCATCAGAAGCATATGCAGGACGATGAGCGTGGGCAGTTAAGCAACGTGGTTCTGAATCTAAATGATAGTAGCCTTTTTGTTCTTGCAGTACTTTGTGCAGAATAAAGGCTGAGGCTCCACCAGGAACATCCTCATCCACAATTAGCAAACGGTTTGTTTTTTTGATAGAGTCGGCGATTGTATGATTGATATCAAAAGGCAGCAGGGTACGTACATCTATTAGTTCGATGTTGATTCCTACTTCTTCAAGTTGTGGCACAATCGATTCTATGATATTAAACGTTGATCCATAGGAAACAACCGTGATATCAGTGCCTTCTTTTACAACTTCTGGCACACCCAACGGCGTAGTAAATTCCCCAATATTTTCAGGAAGCAATTCTTTAAGCCGATACCCATTCAGAGGCTCTATAACAATAGCCGGGTCATCCCCTTTCAACAACAGATTATAGAAACCTGCCGCCTCGGTAAGATTTCTTGGAACACATAAATGCATTCCGCGAGCTCCAGCCAAAATTACCCCCATTGGTGAACCTGAATGCCAAATACCTTCAAGGCGGTGTCCACGTGTACGAACAATTACAGGCGCTGCTTGTTGTCCTTTGGTTCTATATCTGAGCGTAGCCAAATCATCACTTAACACAAAGAAACAGTATAGCAGATAATCCAAATACTGAATTTCTGCTATTGGTCGAAGGCCACGAAGTGCCATTCCAATACCCTGGCCTAAAATAGTTGCTTCACGAATTCCGGTATCTGCAACTCTAAGTTTGCCATACTTTTCTTGCAGACCTTCTAACCCTTTGTTGACATCGCCAAGGGCGCCAACATCCTCGCCAAAAGTCACTAGATTTGGATATTCTGCAAAAAGTTTATCAAAGTTATTTCTTAGAACAATTCTACCATCTACTTTATCGGTATTCTCGGGATAGAGTGGTGGAACATGTTCAACCTTTAGCGGTGACTTCGGCGTTTGGCTATAAAGGTGAGAATTATATCTGTCTTTATTTACTGGTTTATTATTGTTCAACCAGTGTATCAAATCTCTTCTCGCCTCAGATTCGGAACCAACTGAATATCTTACTGCCTTTTTTGCAATTGGTAGTATGTCTTTTCTGATAGCAGTTGGAGTAGCCTTTAGTTTTCTTTCAAGTTGTTCAAAACGCTCATCATTTAAAGCTGTTTTTAATTCAACCACTTTCGAAAGTACAAATGCCTTCTCTTCTTTCATCGGGTTGATGTAAGCACTCCAAGCCTTAGATTTACCTTCAGTAACCGTTTTAAGTGCTTCAGATTCTATCTCATCAAGTTGGGCTTCAGTTGCGATCTTCTTTGCTAAAATCCATTTACGTAATTGATTTAAGCAACAGTATTCAACTTCCCATTCAAGTCTTTCTTTAGACTTATATCGTTCATGAGAGCCAGAAGTTGAATGGCCTTGAGGCTGTGTAACTTCCTCAACATGTACTAGAACCGGCACATGCTCTTCACGGGCAATTTGCTCAGCTCTTTTATAAGTAGCTATTAGCTGATTGTAATCCCATGCTTTTACAGTAAGAATTTCATAACCAGGCTCATCTTCCGTTCTTTGGAAACCCGACAGAACTTTGGAAATGCTTTCTTTTGTGGTTTGATATTTTTTAGGGACTGAAATTCCGTATCCATCATCCCAAACAGACATTACCATGGGAAGTTGAAGAACTCCAACAGCATTTATCGCTTCCCAAAAAACACCTTCTGATGTGGAAGCATCTCCTATCGTACCAAATGCTATCTCGTTGCCTTCTTTAGAAAATTTTTCCCAATTTTTTCCTCTCAATTCAGGAATATTGCGATACATTTTCGAAGCTTGTGCCAGTCCTACCAATCGAGCCATCTGGCCTGCTGTTGGAGAAATTCCACTCGCAGTATTTTTTGATTTTGTTTGATCAATCCATGACCCATCTTCATTAACAAGCTTCGTTGCGTAATGAGAATTCATTTGACGTCCCGCGGAGTTAGGGTCAGCTTCTGGATCTGGATGTGCATATAATTGTGCGAAGAACTGCTCTACAGTTACTCCACCAATTGCCATCATAAATGTTTGATCACGGTAATAACCTGATCGAAAATCTCCTTCGCGAAATACTTTCGACAGAGCGATTTGAGGAATTTCTTTGCCATCACCAAAAATACCGAACTTTGCTTTCCCAGATAACACTTCCTTTCGGCCGATAAGTGACATGTATCTACTTGTCCAACCTAATCGATAATCCGAAAGAATCTCCTTTTTCTCTGCAGCAGTAAATTTAGTTCGAGTCTTTGGTGTAATTTCTATCATGGTAAAAAATTTCGCTTACTTGACTTTTTTGAAACTGTGAAAGGGCTTCCAAGATACGGATTCGTGTACTTTTTTAAAAACGTACAACGAATCCATTTATCCATAAGTCGTTAAGTAAATAAAGTTTTTTCAGTGTTTTACTCTAATCGGTAAATCCACCTTTTGTCATCTTAATTGGATCAAGAGCATCTTTTAATTCTTTCTCCGTTAGATCAGTCATTTCCAATGCCACATCCAATAATGCTCGGTTTTCTGCATAGGCTTTTTTGGCAATCTTCGCTGCAAGGTCATATCCAATAATAGGATTTAATGCCGTTACCAGGATTGGATTTCTCCCTACTTTATCAGCAATTACATCTTCGCGTACGGTTAATTTTGAAACTGAACGATCTGCAAAGTTTCTCGCAGCATTTGCCAGAATACTTATCGATTGAAGTAAATTATGCGCTACCACTGGTAACATTACATTTAGCTCGAAGTTTCCATTAAGTCCACCTACAGTAACAGCGGCATCGTTACCGATTACCTGGGCACAAACCATATTCATTGATTCCTCGATTACCGGATTTACTTTTCCGGGCATTATTGAAGATCCTGGTTGAAGCGCAGCAAGCTGAACTTCGCCGATTCCTGAGTTAGGGCCAGAATTCATCCACCGAAGATCATTTGAAATTTTCATCAAGCTAACTGCAATGGTTTTCAATTGTCCACTTAGTTCAACAGGTGCGTCCACTGTGGCTTGGGCTTCAAAATGATTTTCTGCTTCGACAAAATTCTCACCCGTAAGGCTAGAAACATTGGCAGCAAACTTAGCACCAAATTCATGGTGAGTATTAATACCTGTTCCAACAGCAGTACCTCCCTGAGGAAGCTCTGCAACCCGAACCAATGCAGCTTCAACTCTAGCAATACCTAATTCTATTTGTCGTGCATAACCACCAAATTCTTGTTCAATGGTAACCGGCATTGCGTCCATTAAATGCGTTCGACCCGTTTTAACAACGTGCGCATATTCAGCTCCTTTTGTTAAAAATGCATCTTTAAGATGACTTAGAGCCGGAATAAGATCACGGATGACAGCACATACCGCAGCTACTCGAATAGCAGTTGGGATCACATCATTTGAGCTTTGCCCAAAATTA
Source organism: Balneolaceae bacterium (assembly GCA_965229525.1). Taxonomy (GTDB): domain Bacteria; phylum Bacteroidota; class Rhodothermia; order Balneolales; family Balneolaceae; genus HXMU1420-13. The sequence goes on along the minus strand of OZ245886.1, from coordinate 2,614,646 downwards.
ACGTGATCATTAGGATGAATCTTATCCTCACCATCCTTGCCTTCATTTGCAATGTGACTAATCACTTCATTCGCATTCATATTACTAGATGTACCTGAGCCGGTTTGAAAGATGTCAATTACAAAGTGATGATCGTGTAAGCCATCGATCACTTCTTGAGCAGCTGATTGAATAGCTACAGATCGTTCATCATCAAGCAATCCTAACTCTGCATTGGCCATTGCGGCCGCTTTCTTTACAATACCGAGTGCCTCTATAAATTCACGACTGAATTTAATTCCACTAATTGGAAAATTATCGTGTGCTCGTTGTGTTTGTGCTCCATATAAAGCATCTGCAGGCACTTTAACTTCGCCCATACTATCTTTTTCGATTCTGTAATCGCTCATCTTTTTTCTATTAAGTTATACATCCAGGTTATCCGTTGATTAAGATATCAACATTGAATTGTAACATCTCGTAATTCTATGAAATTGAGATGAAGATTTTAAAGGGTCTTTTCGTACATGCTGTAGCGCTTATCTATGGTAGCGCCCAATCGTTCAGCAACTCGAATCATATCTTTATTGTTATTAAGAACCCAGCTAATCTCAGACCGATAATAACCATGTATTCTCCCCATCTCGATGGTTCTTTGGTTCAAAAGTGCCTCTATTCCTCTTCCCTGATATTCTGGTAATACTCCCATCAAAACCGTACGAAGCTCCCCAATTTTACGACGCTTCATTAGTAGTTTTATAAAGCCAAATGGAAATAGATTTCCATTCATAGTTTTAAATAACACATTTAAATTCGGTATTGAGATGGAAAAGCCAACAGGTTTGCCATTTAGTTCTGCCACATGCGCAACATTTGGATCAAGGATCATTTTAAAATCTTTGGCTAACTCTTCAAACTCCTCTTTAGTGATTGGAAGAAATCCCCAATTATTCTTCCATGCTTTATTATATATCTGCCGAACAATTTCTACTTCTTCTTTGATCTTCTTCAGATTAACAGATCTAAAGCTTAATCCCGGATTTCTCTTATGTACCAGTTGCTTCGCCCTCTCCATTCTTTCAACAGAAACATCATCTTGAGTAATCATAAAAGCGAGTAATTCCATCTCTTTCTCATACCCTGATCCTTCAATTAGCTTTGGATAATACTCTTTATTGTAAGGCATTAATACATAAGGGTCTTTGTCATACCCCTCGGTTAAAATCCCAATTACATCCATCATTCCGGGACTTGCAGGCCCCAGAACTTTTTCCATTCCTTTATCTCTAAGCCAGTCTTCAGCTACGCGAAACAGTAAATCAGCCGTCGGTTGATGATTAATACATTCGAAAAACCCAAAGTGACCGGTTTTTGTATTATGTTCTTTATTGTATCGACGATCTACAGTGGCTGATATTCTTCCGGCGATCTTCCCCTCATGTTCAGCTATGAAGAAAACAGCTTCAGCGTTATTGTAGTAAGGATTTGATTTAGTGTCGATCAGTTTCTTTTGATCCATCCTAAGAGGTGGAACAAAATGGGGGTCATCTTTATAATGTGAGTAGGGAAACTCAAGAAATTTCTTTTTCTCGTCATCCAGTGTGACGATCGTTACCCCCGTAGTACTCATAACTGATTATGCTTCTATTCCAGAGTGACCGTTGTTATCTATGATTCCATGTTTTAAGCCCACTTTTCTGAATGCTTCTAGAATTCTATCTAGGTGATCATCAGTGTGGCTAGCCATATAGCTTGTTCTTAGCAAAGATTGTCCCTGAGGTACAGCCGGGGGAACAACTGCATTTGCGTATACACCTTCTTCAAATAGATCTTTCCAAAATGCAAAACAGTCCATCATTTCGCCAATTACAACTGGTATGATTGGTGACTGGCTTGTCCAAACATTAAATCCAAGTTTTTCCAATTCAGTTCGCATATAAAGTGCAATTTCAGCAAGTCGGTCTAATCTCCAGGTTTCCTCTTTTAGAATCTCAAGTGCTTTCAGTACAGTGGCAACATTTGCTGGTGGCATAGACGCACTGAAAATATGTGCCGGTGATTGATGTCGGATAAATTCAATAACTGGTCGATCACCAACAAGGAATCCTCCGAGTGAAGCAAATGATTTCGAGAATGTCCCACTTATTAAATCAACTTCATCTGTCAATCCGAATACAGAGGCGGAACCGCGGCCACCTTCACCAACTACACCAACAGCGTGGGCGTCATCAAGATAAAGACGAGCATCAAACTCTTTAGCTAGGGCCACAAGTTCAGGGACTTTTGCAAGCGTGCCAGACATAGAGAAAACACCATCAGTAACAATGATTTTACCTGCCTCCGGATCAGCAGCTTCTAAATATTTACGCAACTGATCCATATCGTTATGCTTATAACGAATAGTTTTTGCATTGGAACATAGAGTACCAACAACAATACAGGCATGGTTGTCTCTATCCGAAAAAATCAGGTCATTACGGCCGGCAATTGTTTGTATAGATCCTTCATTCGTTTGATATCCTGTGCTAAATAATACACAAGACTCTTTGCCCATAAACTCAGCCAGCTTCTCTTCAAGCTCTATGTGGATATCAAGAGTGCCATTTAAATACCTAGAACCAGTACAGCCAGTACCATATTTGTTTAATGCATCTTGCGCGGCTTTGATCGTTCGCTGATCATTAGTTAAACCCAGGTAATTATTAGAGCCAGCCATAATTACTTCATGGCCTTCTATTTCTACAATAGTTCCATCGGTAGCTTCCAATGGTTTGAAGTAAGGGTACAAACCCATTGCTTTTACTTCGTCTGCCTTAGTGAAATTAAATGCTTTTTGAAATATGTCTTGGGTGGCTAATTTTTTAGTGTCGCCCATCGATGAGTCCTATGCGTGTGATCCAAATAACGTTGAATATAGCTAGTATTAAATTTGTATCAAATTTGGCAACTAGCCTGTTGTGGTAGTATGATGCTTTATTACCTTTCTAAGATATGAAATATATCTTTCTGCCACGTGATTCCAAGCAAAATTTTGCATTACATAGTTCCTGCTTCTCTCACTGAACACTTCATAGTCACCAGAAATAATTTCATCAACTCTTGAAGCAAATGAATCAGAATCTCTTACAGGGATCTTATAGCCATTCTCACCATTTGTAACAACGTCTTTAATTCCTTCTAGGTCGGCGGCAACAGCAGGAGTTGAAGCAAGATTAGCTTCTAGTAATACGATTCCAAACCCTTCCATATCACCATCAACTGGTATATTTGGCATAATAAAAATATCAGCAGCAGCATACGCTTTATGTAATACATCATCAGGTTGTTTTCCAACAAACTTGATGTTCTCCTTGTATCCCAGCCTTTCACGAATTTCAATTAAACGATCATGTTCAGGGCCTTCACCAATTGCCAGGTAGATCACATCCGATTTTATTTTTGGCATTACCTCCGATATAAACCATTCATGACCTTTACGCTTTACTTGACGCCCTACGGTAATTAACAATGATTTCCCATTCAGGTCTAAATCAAAGAGAGCCTCAATTTCCTTTCTGGATGTTTCTTTTTCAGGTGTTTCCTCGGCATGGGATAAATCAAAACCATTTGGTAAAGCGATTCCCTTATCAGGATGCATTCCCCTTTTTATGCACTCTTCTCGAGTTGCTCTTGAAACTGAAATCACTCCATCTAAAGCCTCAAAAACGGAAGGCACAAACTTTTGATAAACACCGATGGGCATTTTCACATCCTGCCCATGATTTATAGTTACCATCGGAATGTCGATTTTGCTTCTGGTAAACCGAGCCAATGAAGCAGTAACCATCGATGAGAATAGAATAACATCAGGTTTATAGTCTTTAACAATCTGAGGCAATTTTCGAGTCAATTTTGCCAGGAAAACAGATGTTCTTAATTCAATTCCTTTCCACGGTGCATGCTGAATGATAGTTTTTACCGTAACTTCCGGATTCTTATTCAACTCCTCGACAAGCTGCATACTAACCCTTTGCATACCACCTATGCTTTTCAGTGGTGCATTTTTTGGGGGATGTAAATGTGAGATGTATAAAATTTTCATCGCTGATAATTTGCCATAGCCTCTAAATAATTTTCAAGTAACTCTTTATTTATTACATCCCATTTATATTCTAATGCAAACTCTCGAGACTTCTTCCCCATTTCTAATCTCTTTTCTTCGTCCTCAACGATTAGATTCAATTTTGCAGTGAAGTCGGCAATATCCTCTTTTGCGGCCCAATATCCATTTACCCCATTCTGCACAAGTGATTTGCTGCCAATAGCATCAGCAACAAGACATGGAAGTCCGCTAGCCATGGCTTCTAATGTCACATTTCCAAAGGTTTCTGTATGTGATGGAAACAGAAAAATGTCACTACTTGCATATGCTCTTGATAAATCCTCCCCTTTTGCAAATCCTGTAAAATGAGCTTCAGGCAATGCGCGTTCTGCTTCTGCTTGTGCCGGTCCATCTCCAACAACTAATGCTCTTACCTTCGAATTTATCTTTTTCAGATTCTTAACCGCTTTAATGTAAGTCCCCAGTTCTTTTTCCCAAACGAGTCGAGAAACAAAACTCACTACAATTTCATCATCTTTAAAACCAACTGAACGCCTCCATTCCATATCCCTTTTAGAAGGATTGAATCGCTCGAGATCAATTCCACGAGCCCAAATCCTCATATCAGCAACTACCCCTTCACGTTCAAGCTCTTCAATCATAGATTGAGTTGGAACATACACCTGCTCTACCTGTCTATAAAATATCTTCATGCGTCTTTTGGCCCAATTTAAAATGGGCATCAAGAAGAATGCATAGTACTTGGCGTAGCTGAGAAAGTGAGTGTGATAACTTGAAACTACAGGAATATTGTTTTTCTGCCCCCATTTAAGTGCCCCGGTTCCCAAACCATCTGGTGTTGCAATATGTAATAAAGTAGGTTTGAATTCTTCCAACCTTTTTTGTGCCCATTTCGGAAAACTTGTGGCAATTCGATATTCACTTCTACCAGGTACTAACATTGGGATTGATGGTGTTACAACCAACTCTCCACAATGCTCCATTGGTGGATTTTTAATACTCGGACCAAATACTAAAACGGGAATATGTTGATCCTCCAAAAATTTAACTAGCCGATTAAGTGTTAGTGAAACACCATCCCTGATGTGATTATAATTTCCGGTAAATATTGCGACTCTCAGTTCGTTCATTCAGTTTAAAAGCAGTAGCCAGATTTGTATCTTTTCTAAATTAACACTCCTTTATGATCACAAGTTCAATGATCAAAAAATCCGACAAATATACGACATTATGAGAGCCTTTGTTACCGGCGGAACAGGTTTTGTGGGCAGTCATCTGGTTGATGCTTTAATCGCTTCTGATACATATTCAGAAGTGCGGTGTTTGGTTCGAAAAGACGAAAAATGGTTAACTGACAAGAATTATTCAAAAATTCAGGGAGATCTTTTCGATCTGCAAACTATAGCATCTGCTCTAGAAGGTGTTGATGTAATTTTCCACGTTGCAGGGTTAGTTCGTGCCCCAAAGTGGTCGGAATTCAAAAGAGCCAATGTTGAAGCAACCGAACATTTAATTCGAGTAGCCCAGAAAAAGGGAATCACAAATCTTGTTATCCTTTCTTCTCTCGCAGCAACTGGTCCTAGTAATGGCGAACCTTTAAATGAAGGTGCCCATCGAAAACCTGTAAGTATGTACGGGGAGTCTAAAATGGAGATGGAAAAAGTTATTGAGCAAGTCGCCGGGAAAAAAGACAGTATAAAAATAATTCGTCCACCTGCAGTTTTTGGTCCGCGAGAAACAGATATCTACACAATTTTTAAGACCATGAAGTTGGGGGTTTTTCCTGTGATAGGTGATGGGAACTCACCAAAAGTATCCATGGTATACGTGAAAGACCTAATTAATGGAATTTTGCTGGCAGCGGAAAAAAACGATACTGGTATACATACTTATTTCATGGGTGGTGAAAAAGACTCATACACGTGGAATCAAATCCACAAGGTCGCTTCAATAGTTATGGGTGGTACCTCGATTCCCATTAAGCTTAAACCAAATTGGGTAATGAAGATTGCAAAAATTGTCGAAGTTGGAGCCTCTGCACTTGGTAAATACCCTGTATTAAATGAAGAAAAAGCTAACGAAATGGTTCTCGAATGGGTATGTTCTTCGGAAAAAGCAAAAAAGGAACTGAACTATTTGCCATCAACAACATTAGAAGAAGGAATTTCCAGAACTATTCGATGGTACAAAAACCATAACTGGTTATAAATCAGCACAATTTATGCGAAAAGCACCTCTACTACTTTTATTACTCCTGGTTCTATTTGTACCTCAAGCAACCATTAGTCAATGGTCTCAGGATTTTTCTAATATGATTGAAATCTCAAATGTAAAGGCCATGGAGGCTTCCTCTTCTCATTTATATGTACTTTCGGAGTTAGAAGGGATGGCTGTTTTCCGAATTCATAGTGATTCACTACAATGGCTTTACACATCCGACGGAATGCAACGTCGGGGTGACCAATTGAAATCTGATATCCGTTTTGGGTATTTATATGGCGATTCCCGACGCTTAACTGTACTTGAACCGACTTCAGTGTTAGGTGTTTTTTCTTCCACTCAATTACCCGTTCCACCGCTCGGGGTAGCTCGTTTAGGTGACAAACTTTACATTGCACTGAACGATGAGGGGCTCGGCGAATTATCATTAACCGATCCTGATATTTTTGATTCTGATCCAAAGATCGTAGAAAATGGGGTAATTGGAAGAGCTTCAGTAATTGATCTGGTATCCTCTACCTTAGCAAATCAGCTTTTTGTACTAACTAATGATGATCGAATCCACCTATTCAAAATGGAAGAGGGGGTATTGTCTCATACCGAATCAGTAGATTTAGACGAGCCTGTTAACAAATTATTTATTCAGGATGATCAAATTTGGGCAAGTTCAGCTTTAGGCGAAATCTACTCTATAACCACAAATGGTATTGGCAGAAAAATTGGTGAAGTGGATGCCCCGATAGCTAATATATTACAAGTGGAAAACGACATTATTGTTCATACAGAAAATAAACAGCTTTGGATTTCTCAATCTGGTGACGAATTCAAGCTCTGGCAAGCCGAATCAACTGCAGGAAACTTCATTACAAGAAGCGACGATGCAGTGTGGGTTTCCTTTTTTGATAAAATCAGCTCACTAATTCCATCATCCGGGGAAACTCTTATATCATCAAGTGGCACTTCAACCGCCGGATTCAAGATTACGAACATCGAAAATCAGACCCTTACATTTCCTCAGCCACTACTTCTGGGTCTCGAACTTGAATCAGGTGATATAAACGATGTCACTTTCACCTATCGGTCAAGTGTGGCGAATGCTAAAATCAAAAAGCAGGGATTATTTTGGCAACCCTCTATCAATCAAGTAGGGCTTACATCTTTCACTATTATTGCTACAAACTCTGCTGGTGCAATCGATAGTGTTAACTTTATGGTTGATATTAGGACATTCAATGCGCCTCCAAGATTTAGCCCCGTAAGAGGTTCTACTATTGCAGTGTCAGATCCTTACGAACTAACTTTTAATGCCATCGACCCGGAAAACCCATCGAGTACATTAATTCGATACCTTGGCGTTGATTTGCCAACAGGATCTACTTTGAATGAACAAACAGGGTTATTTTCGTGGACTCCGACCGAACGCCAAATTGGTGAACAAACGTTTAGAATTGTTGCAACTGATGAACAAGGAACTGCCTCTTCTATTGATGTTACTTTAACTGTAGTTAATATTTCTCGAGGCGAATAGAATTCTGAATTGAGCTCGAATCCACGATTTACCCAAGCTGTATTAGACTGGTACGCGGAACATAAACGTCCAATGCCCTGGCGAGAAACCAAAGACCCTTACAAGATTTGGATCTCAGAAATCATGCTTCAACAAACTCGGGTTGATCAGGCATGGCCATACTTCGAACGTTTTATAGGTGAATTTCCAACTGTGTTTGATTTAGCCAAAGCCGAACAACAAAGAGTTATGAAAGCATGGGAAGGACTTGGTTACTATAGTCGGGCCAGAAATCTTCATGCCGCTTCTAAATCTATAGTCTCAGAGTACTCAGGAAATCTTCCTGAAGACTATAACGAGATCATCAAACTAAAAGGAATTGGTCCGTATTCGGCTGCTGCAATTACCAGTATCGCGTTTGGAAAAGCCAATGCAGTGGTTGATGGAAACGTGATTCGTGTAATCACCCGATATTTTGGAATCGAAGATGATGTTCGTTCTACAAAAACCACAAAGCTGGTTCAATCTCATGTAGATGATTTGATCAGCCAGGAGTTTCCGGCTGAATTCAATCAGGGCTTAATGGAGATTGGGTCCACAGTTTGTACTCCAACAAAACCTGACTGCTCAAACTGCCCTATTTCATTTGATTGTGTGGCAACAAAAACTGCAAAGACTGATTCGATTCCTTATAAATCACCTGCTAAGAAAAAACCTCACAAACACATCGGCGTTGGAATAATTGAACGAGAAGATGGGAAAGTTTTGATCGCCCTTCGACCTGAAGATGCCATGCTTGGCGGACTATGGGAATTTCCAGGTGGTAAACAAGAAGAAGGAGAAAGCATACAACAAACGGTAGAAAGAGAATTACATGAAGAACTCGGCGTTGAAGTAAAAGCCTACAAAGAATTCATGAATCTGAAGCATGTTTATTCACACTTTTCCATTACCATGCATGCTTTTTTATGCCAATTGATTTCAGGAAAACCTTCCCCTAAATCCAGTCAGGAAATTCGGTGGGTTGAGATTTCCGAACTTGAACAATACCCTTTCCCTAAAGCGAATAAACAGCTGACAGAGAGATTGATGAGTAAGGGTCAGTGAGAGTTGGAGATTTAATATTACACACCCCTAAATCCCTCCCGCCTATACGGGACAGGCTACTCAAGAGGGGACTAAACTTATTCGGCATTTAGTGGGCGCAGGAATAACAGTTAATCTTTCAATCAACAATTCAAAGGTCCTCTTAATTTTTATCTAAAATGATAAAGATGCGCCTTAGATAGGCTTAGCACCTTTTAAAAATTCTTAAATCAGACCGATAGAAATGCGGTAGGAGTAATGTTATTAGTATGAATGACCGTAATCAGGAAATTCAAATCAGCGATCATTCGCTTGTGAATATCCATTTCTTTCGGCGACTTTTGAGTACTTTTGGTCGCTCAAAAGTACAAATTGAATAATTAATCAATCTTAATTGACACTGAATCAAATTCAGAATGACAAGTCCTGGATTTATATCTTAAAAAATGCCCAAAAAACTCAAACTCCTTTCGAAAAAGAAACTACTCGAGCTAAAACCATTTCTGGATCGGATTGTTGATGATGTCGAAGCCCCGGGCTATATCGAAACTGATCCTATCCAGTTTATGCATGCTTTTGAAGCGAAAAATGATCAGGAATTAGCCGGTTTTTTTGCGGCTATCATGGCCTGGGGTCGACGGGATATTGTAATTGCCAAAGTGGATGATTTACTAAATCGAATGAAATATCGTCCGGCCGAATTTATCCAAAATTTTAGTGATTCGGACGCTGATGTTTTAGATGGTTTCAAACACCGAACCTTTAAGCCTGAAGATATTTATTGGATTATTCGAGCGATGCAATCAGCGATGAAAGAATTCGGAACCTTCGAAGGGTTTTGGTTGGATTGTTACCAACAAGCCAAAAAAGAAAACCGTGAACTGATGGCTGTTTTCCATCAACGGTTTTTTGAGTTCCACCCGGAAACTCCACAACGTTCTCGAAAACACGTCGCGAATCCTGAGAAGAACAGTTCGGCAAAAAGATTGTACATGTACTTGAGATGGTGCATCCGAAAAAGTATTGTCGATTTAGGTACGATGACATTTATGAAACCATCAGAATTAAAAATTCCGTTAGATGTGCATGTTGCTCGTCAGGCCAGGGCATTGGGACTTCTGTCTCGCCATCAAAATGATTGGAAATCAGTACTTGAACTGCAGGAAAAACTTCTAATTCTTGATCCGAATGATCCTTCTAAATATGATTACGCATTATTTGGTTTAGGAATTCGACCAGATGTAGTAGATGAGAAATACTACATCAACCCCGTACTATAACAAGAATTACCCCTCCTACTACCTGAACGACTAACGTTCCAATAAAATAGAGTATGTACCCAATTAAAAAGCTTAGGAAGCTCATCATATACCCATCAAAACCTTTCAATTTCATGTATTTAATCTGCACATACATCATAAATATCATCATTAGAACTGATGACAAAAAGGTTTGTATCCAAATCAGATTTTGATTAGCGAGCAGAGGTAACATCAATAAAGTAAATACAGCATAGGTTGATACTGCATATAACATCATTACATAGTGATGCGAAAACTTTGGCTTGATCTTCTTAAAGAATAATCGACTTGAAAAAGCTAAAAGTGGCGCCATTACAAGGATATAGAAAACCTGACTATATTTCGTTAGCAGCCCCACAGAAACATCTTTCATCGCTGTCATAAATCCAGAGAAATTCAATCCAGATGCTTCATCAAGCTGTTTTAAATTCTCATTCATCTGCTCAATATCGTCCGTTCCAGACTGTGCTGCAGCCTGCATAAGAGCCTCATAATCAACAAAAGTTGTATTAATAAGTGTAACAACAGCTAGTATAAATATGGTGTACTTAAATGGGCTAACAAAATGTTTATCATCTTCAAAGTAGCTAGTGATCACACTACCAGGTGATTTCAGCATAGTCCAAAATGTAGCAGGTAATCCCCTTTCGAGACTTAAAATATCTCCCAACAAGTCTTCGAAAATATTCTTTTCCTTTAACTCAGGTTTATCTTCTTCTTTGTGTTCCATATATATTACCTGTCCCTAAAAATTGAACGCCTAATAATCATACTTTTTTTTGTATCTTGAAAGTTCCCAATTATGGGAAATAACCTAATGAAAGGAAGTGAGGCTCAATGCTAGGCGTTGAAGTTAAAGACAACGAAAGTGTTGAACGTGCGATCAATCGTTTCAAGAAGATGATAACTCGCTCTCGGATTTTGAATGAATACAAAGACCGTCAGCAGTTTACCAAACCATCTATTGAAAAGCGTGAGGCTATGAAAAAAGCCGTACGCGAGCAGCGTCGTCGTCAACGAGACAATTATTAATTCTCGATAAAACTAATTCGTTGTTTCACGAATTTAAAAGCTCTCAGATTATCTGAGGGCTTTTTTTATGGCATCTTGCACATAACGAACTCCGACTCCGTTTTTCGAAATAGGCGCAATACTCTCTGAAAACCCAAGTTTAGCAGCTTCATTTAATCTCTGCTCAATATGAGGAACGGATCGAACCTCCCCAGCTAATCCAACCTCTCCTACGAAAGCCACTTGTTGATCAATGGCTGTATCTATCAAACTTGATACTAAAGCACAGCACACTCCCAAATCTCCGGCTGGATCGCTTAATCGAAATCCACCGGCTACATTCAAATATACATCTTGATTGGCAAAACTAAATCCAGCACGCTTTTCTAATACTGCAAGAAGGAGTAACAAGCGGTTTCTGTCGAATCCATTTGCCGTTCTTTGCGGAGTTCCAAAACTTGTAGGCGTTGCCAGAGCCTGAACTTCAATTAATAATGGGCGCGAACCCTCCATCGTACACACGATTGCATTTCCACTAACTCCTTCTGTTTTATCAGAAAGAAAGAGTTCTGATGGATTTGACACTTCATGTAGCCCATTTTCCACCATTTGGAACACACCCACTTCCTGCGCCGGACCAAATCGATTTTTCAAACTGCGAAGCAATCGATAGGTGTAGTTTTTGTCGCCTTCGAACTGGAGAACGGTATCCACCATATGTTCCAGAACCCTTGGACCAGCAATATCTCCGTCTTTGGTCACGTGGCCAATCACCAGAGTGGTAATATTTTTCTTCTTTGCAACCTGTTGAAACAAAGCCGCACATTCTTTCACCTGTTGAATGGATCCCGGCATACTCGAGAGTTCTGTTCGATAAACCGTTTGAATGGAATCGACGATCAGTAAATCCGGATTTACTTTCTGAGCCTCTTCAATGATCAGGTCGACTTGAGTCTCGTTATAAATCAGTAGATGTTCTGAATTCACTCCAAGCCGTTGCGCACGTTGTTTGATTTGACCTGCGGATTCTTCACCCGCGCAGTACAGAATCTTTAAATCAGGGTTCGATTTTGCAATTTGGAGCGTCAACGTACTTTTCCCAACCCCAGGTTCACCACCAATTAAAATGTAAGAACCCGGTAAAAATCCACCACCAAGAACCCGATCAAATTCTAAGATGTTGCTCAGAAATCTGGATTTCTCGGAAGTCTCAACGTCATTTAATTTCTGTGGACTTCCTGCAGACTCAATACCAGCTACTATTGCTTTGTGCTCAATTTCTTTTTTATTTGATGTGGCCACCTCAACATAAGTGTTCCATTCCCCACAGCTAGGACAACTACCCAACCATTTCGGTGAAGTAGTCCCACAGGATGTGCATTCAAATTGAATTTTAGTTTTTGCCAATTAAGCTTTTGTTAAATCTGGGATTTACTATTAATTGTTGTACCCAATTCATACATTCTTTATAGAAATTCGGGATCATCAGGTATGCGCGATAATAAGTATCTCCTCATCTTTATTCTCATTTTTTTCGGAGTGATTTCCTGTGATAAAGCCGTTGCGCCTAAAATTGAAAACGATCCAGATGATCCTATTGAAATGGAAGAAAATGAAGTAGGTACTAATACCTTCAACTTCAAGGTCCGGATTTATGATCGATACACCTATAATTACCCTGTTAATTATCTATGGGGATCAAAAGATTTGGATGGAAACTCTTTAGTATTTAAGGCTAATTTTGATGGACGAGTATTCAGCATCAATGATGGAATAAGAAATGAAGATTTTATTTATGGGGGAAATAGTGAAGTTTGGGAAAGTGATTCGTACGAAACTACAGGTATCAGAATAGAATGGACTTCGGAAAATGACAATTTAAGCTTTGATTATTCCGTCCATGAAACTGATTTATTTAATGGATTCAAATCCTCAAAAACTGTCACATTAGGTGAGTTCAATAATAACTTTGGTATAAATGCGACTGTAGATCGAAAATCAGTAGGCCAAGCAGCATTTATTGTTGAGTTGGGTTCTCATATTTGCAGTCCATGCTTTCCAATCGATTCGAATATCCTTGAAAGTATTGAATCCATTCAAATGCAAAACTCAAACGGAGATTGGATGACTTTCGATTCTAGTGATCGTTGCAATGAAGACCTCATTGAAACTCGTGGGGCATTGAATGGGACGTTTAATGGGGTAATAATGACCGAAGATTTTGACTTTAACGAAGTCATTAATTTTAGGATGAACAACTCAAATGGCTTGAGTTATTACTTTCAAAGAGAAATTGGAGTACTACCTTTTGCAAATCCAATTGGTTTAAGTTCAAAACCATGCCGTGACTGGGAAACCTATATAAATCACATTTATATACACCCCGATGAAATTTTGAATGATTATTTGTCGGCTACTCAACTACCAAGAACAGTTGATTATTTCCCGATACCTATTATTGGGGACACAATGAAATATAAGTTTAAAAATCATGCTGTAGGGGAAGGAGTCTATGGAATCTATGACTATTTTTTAATTCCGATTGATATTTCAATTAATAATGACACAACCATTGTTTTGGAACGTCACATGTACGGTGATACTTCTCCATTTGGTGGACAAGAGCTCAACCCTCCACAAATTGATACTGTACAGTTTACCATATCGAACCGAATAATTAATTCACTAGAGTTCTTCCCTATGATGCATGATGCAGTAGATATTTATACACATTTTCCAGCTGATGCTGCTGATTCCGTTCAGTATAAAGGAATTCAGTTTTCACGAGAAGATGGTATTATTGGATCATCTCGCTGTTTTGGTTGTGATCGTCAAACTAAATGGAGAGACGTATATACAACTTGGTTAATAAAGGATAATTAACCCTTCGCCTGAATTTCATTCACCTGTCGATTGATATACCAGGTTGTAGCTGCCAATCCAATACCAATTGTGATGTAATAGCTAATAATCCTCCACAAGAAAAGTGCAAGTCCAATGAATGATTCTCTCGAAATCAATGGCGCCTGGAATAAAACGAATAAGCCTTCAACTCCACCACTTCCACCTGGTGTAGGAACTACAAGGAAGGTTAAATTCATCGCTAGGCTCCTTAAAACAGATAAGATTTCAGGCGCTGGCAATAGACTCAAAATCACAATAGTAGGCAATGCCACGCGGCATAACCATGAAAGTGTTGAACATGAGAATGCCTTAAGTAGAAAAGAGAATGGTTTTTTTCTAAGCTGATGTGCATAGCTTTCTAAATTCTCAGCTTCAGAGCTAATCTTTTCTTCATACCGATTTAAAAAAGGTAGCTTGAAAACAATCTTAACCACTTTCTTTATGGCTGCCGGGTTTACCAATACACCATAGGCCAAAAGTCCAGCATAGCTCAAAAGTGTAATGTACAGAACAATCATGGATACGTCGCCAACTAAACCAGCCTCTGGTGGCACAACAGCATAAAACATTCCTGCAATTAATAAGACTGGTATTGCTAATGCGAACCAAATTTGATCTAATAGAACACTATATAGAATTATAGCCGTCGCTTCCCCTAATTTGAGCCCCTCTTTAGTCATGGCGTAGGTTGCCATTGGAGCTCCACCAATTGTTGAAGGTGTCACAGCTGAGGTAAAATCCCAGCTAAGTGTAATTCGGAATGCCCCAAGCCAACTGACCGTACCTTCTGAAAGTACTCTGAATTTTGCAGCTGTAGCCCACACTCTTAAAAAAGAAACGACCAATGCAATCACCAACCCCGGCATTCGTTTCCAGGCTAAATGATCCAAAATTCCAGGAGTATAGGTGTACCAGATAACCCCCGCCATCGTGAGTACACTCAACGAAATGGAAATGACGACATACTTTATCGAGATAAAGTTTTTGGGCTGTTCTATGTTGGCTGCGTCTGTACTCAATACTTAAAAATGGTGCATGAATATAAAAAAAAAGCCACGACAAGGCGTGGCTTCATTTTCTTGTTTACTGATGTTTACGCAATAGTTACATCATCATTTAAGTAAACATCTTGAATAGTATTAAGCAAGCTAACACCTTCTGCCAATGGGCGTTGGAAAGCTTTACGTCCACTAATCAATCCCATACCACCAGCACGTTTGTTGATGACAGCAGTTTTCACAGCATCAGCAAAGTCATTCGCACCAGAAGCTCCACCAGAGTTTATCAAACCAGCACGGCCAGCGAAACAGTTGATAACCTGGTAACGAGTTAAATCAATTGGGTGATCAGAGGTTAATTCACTGTAAATTCGCTCATCCAACTTACCGTAACTAGAATCACCAGTGTTCAATGCCTTGAAACCACCATTTACATCAGGCTGCTTTTGTTTGATGATATCAGCGCCAATCGTAGTTCCAAGATGGTTAGCCTGTCCGGTTAAGTCAGCCGAAGTGTGATAATCAACACCATCAACTTTGAAAGCACCGTTACGAGTGTAGCACCAAAGTATAGTTGCCATGCCTAATTCGTGAGCATAAGCAAATGCTTGAGCTACTTCCTGAATTTGACGGCTAGACTCGTCCGAACCGAAGTAAATTGTTGCTCCAACTGCAGCAGCACCCATATCGTACGCCTGATCAATAGTACCAAACATAATTTGATCAAATGTGTTTGGGTAAGTCATCAATTCATTGTGATTGATTTTCACGATGAATGGAATCTTGTGAGCATACTTACGAGAAACAGATCTCAATGCACCAAATGTTGAAGCTACCCCATTACAACCCGCTTCAATAGCAAGTTTCACAATGTTTTCTGGATCAAAATAGTCTGGATTTTTTGCGAAAGACGCGCCACCCGAGTGCTCAATTCCCTGATCAACAGGTAAAATTGAAACAAATCCAGTACCTCCAAGTCGTCCTGCTTCCATTAACCATTGTAAATTCCCCAGCACTCTATTATTGCGGTCTGAGTGGTACCACACATCATCAACGTAACTTGCTGATGGAAGAGCTAAGCGATCTTTGCTTATTGTTTTACTTTCATGCTCTAACAGATACGAAGCCTCATCTCCCAAGTACTCCGCAATCTTCGATGTATCAAGTGACATATCTTTCTTTTTTGAGATTAAGTTTAATGCAAAAATATAGGAGTTAATCGACACATTGACTACTCCCATTCTGCGTGTAAAACGATTTGTTTTCTTCGAAACGCCCCAAAATCCGTATCTTTTGTAAATTTTTGATGAACCATGCAGATAGGCCCAATTGAATTACCAGAGAAACCGCTTTTCCTCGCTCCGATGGAAGATGTTTCTGATGCTCCATTTAGACAAATTTGTCGAGAGAAAGGCGCAGATATAGTTTACACCGAATTTATAAGTTCCGAAGCACTCATCCGTGACTCTGATATCGCGCTTCATAAAATGAGCTACACTGAGAGTGAACGACCACTTGGAATCCAAATATTTGGTGGACGTGAAGAAGCTATGTATGGAGCGGCAAAAGTAGCCGAAAATAATAATCCGGATTTGGTAGACATCAATTTTGGGTGCCCAGTGTATAAGGTCGTTAACAAAGGCGCCGGTGCTGCTTGTTTGCGGGATTTGGGGATGATGGAACGCATGGCAGGTACCGTAGTTGATGCTGTTGAAACCAAACCGGTGACTGTAAAAACCCGATTGGGCTGGGATGACGCCACTATCAAAATACAGGAAGTCGCGCTGATGCTCCAAAGGCTTGGAGTTAAAGCATTGACCGTTCATGCACGAACGAGAGCTCAAAAATACAAAGGCGATGCCCGGTGGGAATGGTTGAAGAAACTCAAAAATACGCCCGGACTCGAAATTCCAATCATAGGAAATGGTGATGTGACCACTCCCGAATTAGCTAAACAAATGTTTGAAGAAACCGGTGTGGATGGAGTAATGATTGGTCGTGGAGCCATTGGAAATCCATGGATTTTTGAACAAACGCGTCATTACCTGGAAACGGGAGAACTCATCCCTGAACCAACATTACAAGACCGACTTGAACTCACCGCCGAACAGCTTCGAAAGTCAGTAGCTCACCAAGGTGAGCGATACGGAGTGATCATTATGAAAAAGCATTATGGACAGTATTTGAAAGGTATCCGAAACGGAAAAAAGCTTCGTCTCGAGTTAATGAAATACGACACCATGGACCCGATTTTAGAAATTCTTCTCAACTATAAAGAAGAAGAGTTTTTTGCTGTGGTTTGAGTTGAGATGTATATTTATTGGATCAAACAAATATTAGGAATTATTTCAGGTGTACTTGGTTATTTAATCATTCCATTAACATTTTTTTTGTATGCACTACATTTTCATGATCCGTCTTCATTCGAGGATAGTGATGAAATGGCTAGAGGAGCAGGTCTAGTTCTGTTTTTTGCATAATACACAGCACCTATCGCGTTAATATTTTTCTCAATTGCTCTTTGGATTAATAGAGGAACTAAGAGTCCAACTTACTTTCATTTTCTGATGTTTGTAATTGCCATATTTATCTTTTCAATTATGGCTCTTGCGAATAGTGTACCTATATCCATTAGCCTAAATGACTTAGTGTATTTCGCTTTAATTCAATTATCAATCGGTTTAAATTTCATAATTAGTTTCTTTCTCCAATATATAGTCTCGGGTTGGAGCCTTGGTCCAATATTTAACGATAGATCTCAAGATGCTGAAACAAGTTCAGCATGACGAAGAGCGGGTGAATCAAAGTATTACTAATTGATCATTCTTAATTCTTAATTAGAACGAATCCTTTCGGTGATTTGCCCGTACATCGCTCGCAGTTAACTAATCAAAAGAGAAAATATGCTAGCTAGACTCGGAAGAATTATAGCCTCATTATTTGGAGCAGCTGGAGTTGCAGCCGCTCCAGTAAAAACCATTTCTACGGTAATCATCCCAATGATTTTCACCTACTTGCTTTATGCTTTCCTGGGTGGATTTGGAATCGC
Organism: Balneolaceae bacterium; assembly: GCA_965229525.1. Classification (GTDB taxonomy): domain Bacteria; phylum Bacteroidota; class Rhodothermia; order Balneolales; family Balneolaceae; genus HXMU1420-13. The sequence goes on along the minus strand of OZ245886.1, from coordinate 2,596,489 downwards.
ACTAGCGATCGTTGGAATCGGCTGGCTGATTTGGTACTTCGCGAAAAAGAAATGATTCGTTTTTAGTTAATCGTTATTCGAATGTGACACCAACGAATAACGATTATACAACTAACGATCAAAGATAATCCCTTCCAAAAAAAGGTCTCAACACTTCAGGAACTCTCACTTTACCATTTTCTTCCTGATAGGCTTCTAACACAGCTGATACTATTCTAGGCAAAGCCAAAGCAGATCCATTAAGCGTATGCACCATCTCTGTAGATTTTTCTGAAGCTCGGTATCTTAGCTGCATACGACGTGCCTGGAAGCTTTCAAAATTAGAACAAGAGCTCACCTCCAACCAGCGTTGCTGTCCCGGACTCCAAACTTCTAAATCATATTTCTTGGTTTGGGTAAAGCCCATATCACCAGTACACATTAGAAGTGTTCGGTATGGCAATTCCAGAGCTTGAAGTAGTTTTTCAGCATGCTCACGCAGACTTTCTAATTCATCATAGGAAGTCTCAGGTTTCACTATCTTCACGATTTCAACCTTATCAAATTGATGAAGGCGATTTAGTCCGCGAACGTCTTTACCGTAAGATCCTGCCTCTCTTCTCCAACATGGCGTGTAGCAAACGTAATTAATAGGAAGTTGATCTTCCTTTAATATCTCGTCTCTATGGAAGTTAGTTACCGGCACCTCTCCAGTTGGAATCAGAAAAAATTCATCACGCTGAATTTCATACATCATGTCTTCTTTGTCCGGGATTTGTCCGGTACCTCGTGCAGAATCTTCATTTACAAAGTAAGGAGCTTGAAGTTCAGTAAATCCTGCAGCATTTCCTTCGTTTATAAAGTAGTTAATCAATGCTCGCTGGAGTTGAGCAACTGGCCCAACATAAAATGGAAATCCTGCTCCTGTTACTTTTACTCCTCTTTCGAAATCAACCCATCCTTGTCGCTCAACAATATCCCAGTGTGGTTTTCTCCAATCCTCAGAATTGGGATTCCCCCATGTTGAAAAAACTACATTATCCTCTTCAGTATGCCCGACAGGAACACTTGGATGTGGGACATTAGCTATTCGATATAGTAAATCATCACGCTCTATAAGAAGTACTTTTTCTTTTTCTTCGAGTGACTTTATTTCATCTTTAAATTGCGATGTCTCCTTGATAATTGCCTGGGCTTCTTCTTTTTTACCCTGCCCCATCAACATACCAATCTGCTTGGCTTTGGCATTATTTTCACTTCTCATGGTGTCCAACTTATGAACAAAAGCACGCCACTCTTCATCTTTAACCAGAACCTGATCAACAATCTCCGATTCTTTCTCACCTTTGTTGATCATCCCTTGTTTCACAGTATCTACATTTTCTCTGATGTAGTTGATATCCAGCATTTCTACAGATTGATTTAATTCATTAAAACCTCAAAGATACGTGCTTTCTGCCTTGGTTTGTCACTTTTTTGCAATTGATTTAAATCTCGAATTTTTATTGAAAATCAATAATGATTTTGATTGATTGCCTAAATTATTTAGGTTATTTTCTCGGATTACTACAATAATTAGGAAATCAGATAAATTTATGAATCAGCTTCTTGATGAGATCGATATATCGATTCTCAATCATCTACAAAGAAATGGGCGGGCACAAAGAAACAAAATCGCTGAATTGGTAAATCTTTCAGTTCCTTCAGTTTCTGAACGCATGAAGAAACTTGAAGAAAAAGGATTAATTGAAGGTTATCATGCCATCCTAAACTCTAAAGATTTCCATTTCGACATCACTGCTTTTTTATTTGTTCAGGTTGATGGATCGGATAACTATCCTAATTTTGTTGAACAAGTTCAGGACGAGCCGGAGATTTTGGAATGTCATTCTATTACCGGTGAAGGTTCTCATCTTTTAAAAGTAAGAACAAAGAATACCTCTTCTTTCGAACAGTTATTATCCAGAATACAGTCTTGGGAGGGAGTTGACAAAACTCGATCAAACCTCGTGCTCTCAAGCTTTAAAGAAACACGAACTCTCCCAATCGAACAAGCTACTGAGCTTTTAAAATAATATTTCAGTTCGTAATCATTATTCAGGAATCTTGTGAAGTTTCTTTAACTTATGTCAAAATGACGTAGGGTATATTCTATATGGATCGAGAAGTATTTCAGGAACAATTTGGGTTATTAGGCAAGTCAGATTCTGTCCGTCAGGTGGTGGATAAAATCATGCAAGTGTCAAAAACGGATATCACTGTTTTACTACAGGGAGAGAGTGGTGTGGGTAAAGATGTTACTGCACGTGCAATTCACGGATTAAGCGAAAGAAAACATAACGATTTGGTGATTGTAAATTGTGGAGCAATCCCAGAAGGCATCATCGAAAGTGAATTGTTTGGTCATGAAAAAGGAGCTTTTACCGGTGCAAATGAAAGTCGGGAAGGCTACTTCGAAAAGGCAGATGGTGGCACCATCTTTTTGGATGAAATTGGCGACACTCCTAAAAATGTTCAGGTAAAACTACTTCGAGTGCTCGAAAATGGAGAATTCTTCCGTGTTGGATCAAGTAAAGTACAAACCACCGATGTTCGGGTAATTGCAGCAACCAATAAAGATCTTTGGCAGCTCGTTGAGGAAAGTAACTTCCGAGAAGATTTGTATTACCGCCTTGATACTGTTCAAATTTATCTCCCACCATTACGAGAACGCCACGAAGATATCATCGAGATTTTCCGAAAATTTGTTCAGGAGTTCTCTACCAGATATGATTCTGTTTTCAAGGGTTTTTCTGATGAAGCACGTGAACTTTTAGTTTCATATAGATGGCCGGGAAATATCCGCGAATTAAGAAATGTGGCAGAACAACTGGTTGTACTTGAAAAATCTCAGTTTATTGATGCCGAACGCCTTCAAAAATATTTAAAAGGTCGGCAGCATGAAGGCTCCCCAGATAATCTCCCGATGATTTCTGATGCCGATAGTAGAGAAGAACCACGATTTGATGAGGGATTTAATCGTAGAGATCGAGAGTTAATATATCGTGCTCTTGTTGAACTAAGTAATGATCTTGGCGATGTAAAAAAGATGCTATCTACATTTCTATATTCATCGTTTTCAAATTCAGGTTCAAAATTACCAGCACTACCAGAGTTTTCCTCAGGTGGACTTGAATCGGCTACGGAACAAATTATCAAGTATAACCCAGATATTGAAACTCCACTTGGAATGCGGAATTTACCAAATCAGGAAGTGGAATCTGAGCCCCAGGTAATAGAAGAAACAACCGAGATCGAAGAATTCTTTAGTACAGAAGAAATTCCATCGATAGAAGAAACCGAACAATTTCTTATCAAAAAAGCATTGGAAAAATATGATGGAAATAGAAGGAAAGCCTCAGAAGCACTCGGAATCAGTGAGCGCACGTTATACAGAAAATTAGATCAATATGGGCTTGCGTAAAAACTCTCTCTTCTTTCTACTTACACTAGTATTATTAGGGAATGGATGCCTTAAGTATAGTTTTACAGGAACATCGATTCCTGAAGGGGTAAATACAATTTTTATCCCCTTTTTTCCTGATCAATCGAACAGTGGAATTGGAGATCTTAGCGATCGATTAACAGAAGCTTTAATCCAGCGTTTTGTAAATGAAAGTAAACTGCAACTAACTAACAGTGAAGATGAAGCCGATGCTGTGATTAATGGACAGATTATTAGTTACAGTAATCGACCATTTAGTATTGGTGGTAATGAACAGGCCAATCAAAATCAGGTTCAAATTACAGTTAGTGCTAGCTTTAAATACAAAATCGACGACGCTCCACTTTGGGATAAAAATTTTAGTGGAAACTTTACTTTCGATCCAACCGATGACCCTGTTCAGGGTGAAGAAGACGCCGCAGACAATGCACTTGAGCAGATTGCAAATAATATGTTCAACGATGCTGTTAGTAGTTGGTAAAATCGTTGTTTAATTATGTTCGGTACTGTATTATTGAGCTCAGAAATGCAGCAACTACCTTTTAACATACCAAAATCGTTGGCTTCATATGTTGAGATCTTTGAAAAAGATCAGAGCAAAGCCATTGAAAAGCTTCAAAAACAAGTAAAAAAAAGAGATCCTGATGCAGTTGGTCACTTTTTATTGGCATGGTTCCACCACCTAAAAGAAGAAAACAAAGAAGCTATCAAGGAAGCTCTTATTGCGAAACACTACGCTTCCGGTAGTCCGCTAATGGAACATCTGCATTATTTTCTTGTTCACCCAGAGCAGTTTAATGCTATCGTACCCAAAAACAGATATTCCGAGCAGCGGAAACTTCAACAGGGATCTCGAAGATCTCCGGTTTTGGATCTAGATCGATTGATTGAAATGCTCGAAGCAGTTGAGTCTCAACGAATTCAAATACCACTTGATTCTGATGAATCGGAGATGGATGATTTAAGTGAAGAATCGAATAACATCGAAGACATTGTCTCTGAAACTCTGGCTAAAATCCACATAAATCAGGGTAATAAAAAAGCTGCCATTAAAATGTATGAACGTCTCATAGAAGTGAATGAGGATAAAGCAGATGAGTTTTTAAACAAGATTGATAAGCTTAAGAACGACTAAGCTTTGACGAAAGGATTATGATTCTTTTCATGACGGACTGTTGTGGCCGGACCATGTCCCGGATAAATTATCGTCTCTTCTGGTAACGTGTATAACTTTTCTCGGATTGACATCGCGAGTAAATCAAAATCACCCTTATATAAGTCTGTACGCCCAATACTCTCATTAAAAAGTGCATCTCCTGCAATACAATATCCCTTATCCTTAAAATATAGTGCTGTATGATCCGGTGAATGACCCGGAGTATATAAACATTCAAATTCTATTGAACCAACAGAAAATAATCCCGAATCTGGAAGTGGCTCTGGAATAAAACTAAATCCTACCTGTCGCAGACCAAACATAGTTGCCTGATTTCCAAAGTTCTCCCACAAAAATAAATCTTTAGAATTCAAATAAACTGGAACCTTGTAGTCTTTAAGAACGCGATGAATTCCCAAAACATGATCAACATGAGCATGGGTTAGTACAATTGCAGATAGTGTTGCACCGTACTCATCAAGCTTTTTTGTAAATGCACTAAATTCTTGTTCTGCATAAAATCCCGGATCAATTAGTACAGCTTCCTCATCCTGGATTAACAGGTATGTATTTTCTAAAAAAGGGCCTACTTCAAATACTTCGATATGCATATCTGTAAAATAAAAAAAGGATGTATCGTAATGATACATCCTTTAAAATACATGGAGAAATAGGATTATTTCTTTTGATACATTCTTTTGAATCGATCAACACGACCAGCTTTTGCTGTGAATGCTTTCTTCGTGTAAAACGGGTGGTTTTTTGAATCAATCTCAGTTTTATAAACACCGTCTTTAGTGTTCATTGTGCTTCTGGTTTTAATTTCAGAACCATCACTCAATACAACTGTGATCTCTTTATAATCTGGATGAATTCCTGCTTTCATATCTGGCTTTATTCCTTCAGTTTCTTGGAAAGGCTGTAAATATACGACTAAGTCTTCGTGATATCAACGATTATATATCAAAATCCTCGTAATCCTCATCCTTAATTCCATCAAAAGACGAAAACATGGATCCAACCATATCAGAGTATGTAGAATGGTCATCTTTATCTTCTTTGCTTAGCATTGAATTTTGATGCAACGCTTCCAATGCCAAGTCCATCCACGAATATAGTTCAATTTCTGAATCGGGTTTCACGTACTCAGAAACAAGTTTTCTGAGACCGTCTACTGAATTTAGCTCACTTTTGTAGGTTTCAAATGGCAGCACATCTGGTAGATTTACTTCATTGCCTTTTGTAAACCATTCGGTTATTGGTGAAAATTTACTTTTATCAGATCCATTTCTGCTTTGTGGATCAGGGAAATAATTTTTAAAAGTCTTACTTATCGCCTTGCCGATTATGTGTTTTGCAACACTTATTGCGCCTTCTTGCTCACCTTCATACACTAACTCTAACTTTCCGGTTAATGCAGGAACCATATGGAAGATATCAGCAATACGTAATGCGGTTGTTTCCTCATTATTCAGCACTGCTCTACGTTCAGCTGACGATAATATCTGCTCCATAGCCGTTATGGTCATTCTTGTTGAAACGCCACTTTTTTGATCTACATACTCCGACTCACGTGCTTCGAAAGCAGCTCTTTCTATGATTTCTCGATACACCTGTGGCACAAGAATAGTGGACGATTCCTCACGATCATCCCAAGCTTCCTGTCTAGTAATTTCAATCCCAACCTCTAATTCTTTAGGATAATGCGTTATAATCTGTGCGTCGATTCTATCCTTGAGTGGTGTGATGATATTACCACGGTTTGTGTAGTCTTCTGGGTTTGCAGAAAAAGCCATCGAAATATCTAGCGGGATTCGGACATTGAAACCACGAATCTGGATATCTCTTTCTTGCATTATATTCAACAGCGCGACCTGAATTCTGGGCTGCAAATCTGGCAATTCATTAATTACAAAAATTCCTCTATTTGTTCGCGGTATAAGCCCAAAATTGATTGCGTTTTCATCGGCCAGATTTAGCTTATGTGTGGCTGCTTTAATGGGATCTATATCTCCTATAAGATCTGCAACTGTTGTATCTGGCGTGGCAAGTTTTTCTCCATAGCGATGGCTTCTGTGAACCCAATCAATTGGGGTCTCATCACCTTTAACTGATATTTGATCCTTCGCGTACTTTGACAAAGGCTTATATGGATCATCATTTATCTCAGAACCTTCAACAATGGGCATATACTCATCAAGAAAATTAACTAATGATCGTAATATTCTGGTTTTTGCCTGACCTCGAAGTCCAAGGAGAATTAGATCATGTCGTGATAGTATTGCATGCTGAATTTGAGGCAAAACAGTTTTCTCATACCCAAGAACACCTTCGAAGAGTGGTTCTCCATTTCTTATTTTTTGTATGAGATTTTTTCTAATCTCATTTTTGATGGAAATTGATTGCCACCCGCTGGCTTTAAGTTCGCCAAGTGTAGAAATAGCCGGTTTTGTTATACTCATAATTTCGTTATTGAGTAGATATAACTACCCAGCAATCGATATCATTCACCTAGAAATAATTAATTCAAAGCTTTCTTTAAGGCCTCAGTTTTTACTAACGTTTCATTCCATTCATCCTCTGGAGTTGAATCAGAAGTAATTGCACCACCTACCGGATACATAAGCTTTTTATCTTCAATAATTGATGTGCGAATAACTACATTGAAATCAAAATCCCCATTTGGCTTAAAATATCCTATAGCTCCTGAATAGAGGCCTCTTTTGTAATCTTCTAACTGATCAATTGCCTGCATTGCAGCAATTTTAGGTGCACCCGTCATTGATCCCATAGGGAAACAAGCCTCTATGATATCAACTGAATGTACGGATGAATCTACCTGACATTTTACAGTTGAAACTAGTTGATGGACAGTATCGAAAGATTGAACTTCAAAAAGATTTTCTACTTTAACACTACCAGGAATTGAGATCCGATTCAAATCATTTCGAACCAAGTCGACAATCATTAAATTTTCAGCTCGATTTTTCTCACTCATTAATTCTTCGAGGTTTTCTTGCCCATTATTAGAAATAGTTCCTTTAATGGGTTGAGAAAAAATTTGATTATCCTCACGTTTAAGGAATCGTTCTGGCGAAGCGCAACTCACCTCGATATTGTTAATCTGCATAAAAGCCCCGAAAGGTACCGAACCTGCTTCCTTCATTGCTTGATATAAATTCCAACCTGACCCCTCGAAATCAAACGTTTTTAAATAAGAGAAATTGATCTCGTAAATATCCCCTTCATAGATTAACTCATGTGCTAATTCAACTTTCGTATGATAGTCGTTTTCCGAAATTGAATTCTCATTCCAAAGTTTTAACGGTAAACCATCGTTATCCAAATTATCACTATGGTCGAGTTGTGGGAGCTCACCTTTCACAATTTCAAACTCTCCTGATTGATCAAACACAATGACTAAACCCGGATTCATAAAATAATAATCTGGTAAACTGCTAAAAGCCTTATTTCCAGAACTCAAATTTTCCGAATAATTTTTAAGGTCATATCCCAGATATCCAAAAAGCCAATCATTTTCTGTTTCTTGAAAGTCTTTTATTGCTTGCCATGGATTTTGATCGAATTTTTTTATGCTCTTCCTATCTTGCAGATAGTTTAATGTACCTATTCCATATAGGGATTTTTGAGGCATAGCAGCAAGATAAGAACGTTCACTGGCGGGATGATCTTCCATTTGTGATTCAAGCAGAATAACAGCACCAAATTCTTTTAGCTGCTTAACTAATCGGCTGATATTTGAATTGAGATTGTCCATTTTATCGCGTCGGATGATAAGGCTTTTGGGATTTCTTTAGTGCCTTTTCCTTATCATTACTTCAAAATACTATCATGTTTTACTCATCTCTACTTAAACCTTTTTTGTTTAGTAAAAATGCCGAATCAGCACATGATTGGGCGATTGAAATGTCCTCATGGGCAAATCAATCGGAACTTATCAGAATTTTTGTCGAAACTTTGTATGACTCACCAAATAAGGGACTTGAGAAAGAGCTATTCGGTTTAACGTTCCCAAATCCGGTTGGATTAGCAGCTGGTTTTGACAAGAATGGAGTTACCCCATTAGCAATGCAAGCTATTGGTTTCGGATTTGTTGAAATTGGAAGTATCACAGCAAAACCTAGTGATGGAAACCCCAAGCCTAGAGCATTTCGCTTACCTGATGACCGATCACTTATCAATCGAATGGGGCTAAACAATGAAGGGGCCCATCAAATTGTAAATCGCTTAAAGGGATACAAGCTGAATATTCCGATGGGGGTGAACATCGCCAAAACAAACGATAGTACAATTCATGGTGATGCAGCTATCGAAGATTATAAAATCAGCTATGATCTTGCTCATTCGGTTGCTGATTACATCACCATTAATATTTCTTGCCCAAATACAGGGGAAGGTAAAACATTTGAAGACCCAGCTGCTCTCGAGGCTTTATTAAAGGGGTTAGACATCTCAAAAAATAAGGTTCCTAGCCTCGTTAAGTTTTCAGTAGATACCAAGAAAAAAAATCTTGAACAGCTTGTTCAATTATGTGAGCGTTTTGGAGTTGACGGATATGTAGCTACAAATACATCATCAACAAGAGATAACCTAAAGACCGATCAAGAAATTCTGGATGAAATCGGAAACGGGGGATTAAGTGGTCATGCAATTTCCCAAAAAAGCACGCAAATTGTGTCTTGGTTGAATGAATTTCTTCAAGGTTCTAAACCAATAATTGGTGTCGGGGGAATTGACAGTTTAGAAGCAGCTATAGAAAAAATGGAAGCTGGTGCGGATCTTATACAAATTTATACTGGCATGGTGTATGAAGGCCCTGGTCTGGTGAAGCAAATTAAAAGCGGGCTTCAAAAACCATAACTACCTAGGTATCGTGAATTCTACTTCACAGGCTACCGAATGTGCTACACCGTTTATTAATACGGGTTCAAATGAGATAAATTTATCAATTGCATCAACATAAGTTGAAATCAGGGCATCGTCTTGAGTATCGGAAGCCAGTTGAAATTCGTCAATTATACCACGCTGATTTACATAAAAAAGAAATGTAATTGTCTCATCCTGTATTTCTTGCGAGACTTGTAATGCAGCGTCAAGTTCATCTGCCCCACCTCTTATTTCAAGTGTAAACTCTTGATCCCAACAACTTACATACCCTGAATTTATTTGTGCAGCCTCTTCTACTTGTTCTGTTTCGGGTGTTTCAACTACTGAAATTACAGGAATTTGAAATTCACTTTTTAATGTCCTCACCTGACTTGAATATTTAGAATTATTAAAAGTAATGCCAAATACATCAATTTTTGAGCGAGTTGAATCCCACATTTCTCCTGAATATGGAAAAATACTGGTTAAGTCGGGTTGTGTGAGTACCGAATCAGAAATTAAATCATAAAACAGTGAATCTTCGATGCTAAAAATGATACTCGAATCCTCAAATGCCATATTCAGAGAATCTTTTAAAAATATGAATTCGGTTTCTTCAATCTCCCATCGCTGGTTTTCAGCGAACCACAAATCATAATTCGAAACAAAAATTGAATCGGTTTTACCGAGTTTGATATACTCCTGGATTGACTCGAATAAGGCCCTGTCACTAAAAGATTCATTTGGATATTTAGTAGCAATTTCTGCCAACTGCTCTGCCCGAACAACATCTGGGATATTTTGATTGTTGAGTACTTCATAATACATATCGAGCGGATTCACCTCAGAGTATGTAATATCATCTGGTAAACTAAGATCGAATTTCGAAGTCAATCTGTAAGCATATTCTGTGTTTGGATATTGATCAATTAATTGCTTTGCAAACGAATACGATTGTGTTTCATCGCCCTGGATATCATATAACTCAGATAAAGAATACAATGTAATGGGTACCACTCTACTATTCGGTCGCTCTTCAACAACTTTTCTGAAATAGTAACTGGCACTATCAGGCAAATCCAATTGAAGAAAAAATAAATTACCCAACTCGTATTTTAGATTTGCTATTATGTCCCTAACAGAATCCTGATCGCTAGGTGTGAATGGAATTCTACTTAAATCGATATTTAAATCAATGGTAGTTGTAGTTTCACCTATTGCATTCTCATTTATTCCCGTTTGTGTACTATCCTCAACTAACGCATTGATAATTAGTGAATTCACCCGCCAGTTATCTACAAGAGGTCTAATCCCCCAAATTGCCTGAAATCGTTCTGTAGCTTCAGCAATAAGAACTGGATTTCGAACATTTAAAAACCCATTTTCTGCATCATTATTTTGGATCTCAGAATTATCTGCCCCTACATTAACTAACGTATTTCGTCTAGCTTCCTGCTCCTCACGTAATCGTTCAAACTCTGCAAGTTTTTTGGCTTCAATTTCTTTAAGAACAGAATCGAATGCTTCCTCCGATAATGAGCCTAACCAAAGTAAACTATCTTGTTCATACACCTGATACTTCAAATTAGCATAAGCCCCGAAGGAATCTGCTAGATTTCTAGCATCATAGTCATCCGGTAGTCGATCAATAGAAATATTTAATCTTGCAGAAGAATCATAATATGCAGCAGCGAATGTAAAGTTATCGAACTCAAATCGATTTAGTTCTGCAAGGCCGTTATATGTTAGCGCTTTAACTTCATTATTCGGTTTGTTGAGTGGGTCTCTTAGTATCGATAAATAAATATCTCGGGCGCGTTCTGCATTACCCTTTATCTGTTCAGACTTTCCAAGTTCGTAATTCAACTCAGAGATAAATTCTGTGTTTTTATCGTCGCGCACCATGTCTCGAAACACTTTGATGGCTTCATCAATATCTCCTAAATCACGTGCTACTTCTGCTTTTTTCTTTTTTGCCTCGAATTGGAGATCGTAATTGGTATAATATCGTCCAACTCTGTCGTAGGCATCAAAGGCAGCTTCAGAGTCCCCAATTTGCTCATTGAGTTGCCCTATAAGAAAAAAACCTCGCTCATTATTGGCTCTATCAGGAATTTTGCCAACACTTTCATTAAGTAGATCTAGAGCATTCACCCAATTTTCATTGGCTATATAATGTTCGGCCAGAACTACCTTAACCTGCCATTCAAGTTTTGACCTCCATTCTCCTTCGTTTAATGAAAGCTCCTCATTTAAAAATTGAATCCCTTCGTTATATGCCTGAAGTTCTAATAAAACACGACCTTTCCAGTATACAGATCGCTGGCGGAGTTCAATATCATCTGCATTTACGTATAATTCATCAAACTTTTGAATAGCATTAAAATACTCGTTCCGGAAATAGTAGGATTTTCCAATAATTTCTAAAGCGTTATCAACCCATTTGGTGTCATCATAATTGCGGAGTACACTTGCTCCCTTATCTATAGCATTTTCAAAATCACCAGCACCGGCACCTTTGGGTGTCTCATAGATTCTGATAGGTTGTAATGTGTTATAAGTGCGATCTTGATCAAGGCTTTTCTTTAACCCTCGTTGATAGCTTTGCTTCGCATTATAATAGGTATTGTAGTATGCGTTAAAGTCTCTAAAATTTGACTTGAAAGATGATCCACAGCCAGAAATAAATAGAATTATGATTATTGATAACCAAAGGTTACGCATACAAGAGTCTAAATTTTATACCACCAACGATTAATCTTACTCAATCGTACTTACTGTCATCATATTTGTATGGCCACGCTTTGCAGTAGGTATGCCGGTAGCTATTACTACACGATCTCCTGCTTTTACCTGTCCATTATCCTTTAAATAATTTTTCATTAACTGAACACTTTGATCAGTATCAAAGAGTTGGTCTAACCTAACTGAACGAACACCCCATACAAGGTTTAATTGTCTACGAATCTTCTGCGACTCAGTAAATGCAAAAATTGGTACTCGAGGTCGAAATTTTGCAACTCTTCTTGCTGTACTGCCACTGTGGGTAATAGTACTAATTACTTTTGCTCCTACATTATCTGCAAGAAAAATGCATGAATGCGAAATTGATTCGATGATCTGCTTTTCGTAATCATTGGGGTTAGTATACTCGAGACTGTTGTAAAGATGCGGGCTTCTCTCCTCTACTTTTCGACATATTCTATCCATTACATTTACCGCATCCATGGGATATTTACCTGCAGCTGTTTCACCAGATAACATTACAGCATCTGTTCCATCAAGCACAGCATTGGCAACGTCAGAACTTTCTGCACGTGTAGGTCGAGGATTGTTTATCATAGAATCCAGCATTTGAGTGGCCGTAATTACCGGAATACCTATTTTTCGGCATTTCTGGATAATCATTTTCTGTATTACCGGAACCTCCTCGTTGGCAATTTCAATACCTAAATCACCTCGTGCTACCATAATAGCATCAGAAGCAGCAATGATTTCATCTATATTATCAATTGCTTCTGGCTTTTCAATTTTTGATACAACTTTAGCCAGGCTACCAAGTGCTTCCAAACGCTTTTTAAGATCATATACTTCGTCAGCCGTACGAACAAACGAAAGAGCTACATAGTCTGCATCCTGTTCAACGGCAAATTCGAGATCAATTAAGTCTTTTTCTGTTAATGCAGGAATTGAAATTTTTACGTTGGGTAAATTTACACCCTTTCTTGATTTTAGATACCCACCAACAATTACTTTTGCTTCCAGATTTTTTCCATTCTTACCAATAACCTTAAACTCAAGAAGACCGTCATCTAATAATATGATATTTCCAATTTCCGCTTCATCTACAAGTTTCTCATAATCTATCGGTATTAGAGAACTAGTTCCAAGTATATCTTCTCCTGTGATGGTAATAATGCTACCATCTTCAAGTTTTTGCATCCCATCCTTCATATGACCAACCCGAATTTTTGGTCCCTGTAAATCCATTAGTACTGGAATACTGTAGTTATTTTCTCGAGCTGCTTTTCTAATAAAATTGATACTATTTGCATGAACTTCATGTGTGCCGTGCGAACAATTAATTCGGGCTACATTCATCCCATGTAGTAGAAGATTTACGATAGATTCATAATCTTTTGTACTGGGGCCAATAGTACATACAATTTTAGTCCGGCGAACTGGTGTCATAAAAAATACTTCTGAATTAACTTGTGAGTGAAAGAATTAAATGTTTATATACTAAATATAGATCAATAAAGGTTTCAATTGTTAGTTCATCTTTAACAAAAAGAAGCCAAAAAAAGTAACAGAGTTCCTCTATTATTCTATGGTTTTCACTTCAGAGAGAAGCAATATACAAACAGCCGTTAAATGTACGGTTTTTCTGTTACTCAGCCTATTTATCGTACAGTGTTCTAATAATTATGTCGACGATATCGATCGCTCTGGTGTATATCAATATCAACCCGGGTTTCCCGAAGTAACTTTTAGTACTGCTGGAATTATTGATGAGGAAACAGATAGCACTAAAATTAACATTTCTGTTGAGGTGTTGAATCGAAGTCTGATTTTCAAGAATGTAGATTCATTATATGAGGCCAATTTATTACTTGAAGTTCAATTAATTGATCAAAATAATAGGGCTGATATAATTAATTCTTATCAGGTTCCTCTTACCATTCAACTAGAGTCACAAGAAAAAATAAATGACGGTAGTAAATTTATTTTTAATCGTTCGTTCGATGCTAAGCCCGGTGATTATTTAGTTAATGTTCTCGTCTCTGATCTTAGCACTAATAAACAAACCGTTCGATCATCAACAGCTTACATTCCTGACCCATTAGACGAAGAATCTCACATCACAAATATCAGGGTATTTTCAAAAAAACAGACCATTGAAAGCAACTTTGAACCCGCTACATCTTACGATTTATCCGAATCTGCAGATTCAATAAAATTCACGTTTCAGGTTACAAATAACAAAACAGATGCTCCCCTAACTCTTAATTCCAGATTAATAAAATTCAGATCGGATACCAGTTCAGCAAGACCATTGAGTTGGCCAAATTACACCCCTTCAAGTTTACCCTATATTGGTATTTCATACACAAAATATGATGAAATTGCCTCATCCACTCGGTTAATTACTCAAAAAGGAAATGTATCTATCGACTTCATTTTCCCTAATCTGGATCGAGGAAACTATCGTTTTGAAGTATATTCTGACGAGGAAAATGATGATGAAAATAGAATTTATCGTGCAAGAGAATTCAGCATAAAAAGCAAAAATTACCCCACTTTAAGAACACCGTTCGAATTAGCTGCTCCACTAATTTATTTGATGGATAAGGGCGATCATGAGGAATTAATGACCATAAACGATCCTGTTGAAATGAAACGAGCCATTGACAGATTTTGGCTTAATAATATAAAGAATGAACGAGTAGCTCAGAATGTTATCGAGCTTTTTTATGAGCGTGTTGAAGAAGCAAATAAGCAATTTTCCAATTTTAAAGAAGGCTGGAAAACAGATTTTGGAATGATGTACATTTTATTCGGTCCACCACGCTATGTTAGCACTTCGATTAATGATATGGTTTGGTCCTATTCAACCAATTTATACGACCCAGAAACAAATTTCTTATTTCGCAACCCAAAAGTTAAAAGTAAATTTTATCCGTTTGATAATTATCTGCTACAGCGCAATCAACAATATTTCAGTGTTCAATATCAGCAAATACAGGATTGGCTTTCAGGTGATATTTTGAGAGATAATTTATAGAATGAGTAAGTATGTTTTTAATTGTAATAATTAATCATCCCTTTAGTTATTAGTAATTATGTTAAAGGTCGCGGCTATGATTAAAAATCTCCTTCTCTCCCTAATATTATTCTCTGTAATTTTTTCAGCAGGATGTAGTACTTCGAATTTAAATGTAGAACGAGGGAATGGATATACTTTCAGGACTGGATTTCCGGAGATCAGGCTTTCTGCAATTGGAATTATTACTGATGATGATATACCACTTATTACTACTTCAACTGAGTTAATTTTTAGTTCCTTAGTTTATAAGAATAATGGCGACAATCAAAGAGTAGCAGAAGTGCTCTACGAAATTAAAGTCTTCAATACCCAAACAAGTGCTTTACAAACGTTCAGTGATACATTTGAAGTTGTTTATAATAATGATGCAGAAGCAATTGGATTGGATAGCTATCACCTTGAAAAAGTCTTTCAGGTTGTTCCGGGTGAATATGAAATCTTTGTGACAGTAACTGATCAGAATTCACTTAAAGACATCACTCTAGGCACTAAAACTTATATTCCCGATCCTGAAAAGCCAGAAATCAATCTAACTAGTATTTTATTACTTGCTAAAGATAATGAGGCGCTGAACCAACGATTTTTCCCAATATCTACGTATGATGTACCAGGCAAGATGGATAGCCTTAGATTTGAGTTTCAGGCAACTAATAATGACTCAAGAGATCCAATAGTTGTATCAGCACAATTATTTAGATTCGATTCTGATACATTGCCATCAATACCCATGAGTTACAGAAATTATTTGCCCTCAACCATAGGTTCTCGAGGAGTCGATTATCGAGAGAGAGATGTAATCGCAACTAGTACTCGCCGATTAACTCAACCAGGTAGTGTATATATAGAGTTTACATATCCGCAGTTACAAAGAGGGAACTACAGATTTGTGGTAACTACAACCAATAATAAAGGTGATGAAATTCAGCAGGCTCGAGATTTCAGTATTAAGTCTGAGAACTATCCGGCTATTTCTAGTGTACAAGAACTTGCAGCTCCACTTGCCTATCTAATGAATGATAAAGAGTACAAATCTCTTATGGCTCTCAATGATGATAGTGAAATCAAGCAAGAAATTGATCGGTTTTGGCTCGAGAATATTGGAAATCCTAATATCGCAAGAGAGGTTATTCAGAAATATTATGACCGAGTAGAACAAGCTAATAAGCTATTTTCAAACTTTAAAGAAGGCTGGAAAACGGATCAGGGAAAGCTATATATACTTTTTGGGCACCCCTGGTATGTGGAAGAACGATTAAGAGAAATGAGTTGGTCTTACTCGTATACCCCTTCAGATTTCTATACCAATTTCTTTTTCTATTTACCCAGAGCACGAAGTAATTACTTCCCTTTTGATCATTATCTACTAAGAAGAAATCCGGATTACTTTAGCGTAGAATATAGACAGAGATCAATATGGTTAAGTGGGCAAATCCTTACGGACAATTTATAGTTGATATTTTAACTCACCTTTAGATCTAATAAATAAATCATCAAGAGTAATCCTTTACTTTGGATATAATTTAATGGATTAATCACATTGTTCCGTAGCTGCTTCTCCTTTGGAATCCTCTAAATATCTCATTATTCAACAAAAAGACACTAATACACTTGTATTGTTAACGAGTATCTAATTCTTATCTAAATGGATATTGTTTAACTAAAGTATGTGTCGACAGTGATTAATGAATTGTAGTGTTTTTCTGATGATGGTCAACATGTAATACTAATTCACATATGAACATAAAAAAAGCCTGTGTACAAGTACACAGGCTTTGATTGATTGAGAATTTATCTCAATTAGTTTTTCACTGCAGAGAAGTTAACATCAACTGGACTACCACCGCATCCAGCATTTCTGTTATCTGTCATAGTGAAGTTGAATGATGAATCATCGTCAACATCGAAATCTGAAACTGCTTCATCAGGAACAGAACCGAAGAATAAACCAGGCCCACCACAACTTAGGCCAAGATCAACTGTACCTGAGAGCGATACCCAGTTGTCTACAGCTGTGAATGCATTGAAATCTTGCTTTCTAAAGAAAGTAAATGGAATATCACTTCCGAAACATCCAAATACAGGTAGATAACAAACATCACGTGCAATTCGACCGTTTAGTGTGTTTGAAGGATCAACTTCAAGTGTAATTGTAGTTACACCATCAGCATCTGCGCCAGCATCACCAAAAATGTTACCACCAAATACAGAGCCTGGTCCATTTTGAGTAATGGTATAGTCTCCAACAAAAATGGTAGTAGGAATACCTTGTACTACAGAAGCACGTGCAAAGTATGGCGATACATAAAAACCACCAGTTACAGCAGGGCTAGCATCTGTATTTGTGTACTCAGTACCATCTTTAGTTACAAGTACCCAACGAATTTCCATAACATCACCTAGAGATAAATCTGTAAGATTTAAATTTAAGTAAGCTAGAATGTCATTAAGTGTTAATGAAAACGATGTGCTTGGTAGCCCACTTGCCTCACGTACAGAAAACTGGCTTGCAGTATAAGTAGCGATTGGGTTAGTTGGCTCTTCAACACGTGGTTGAGTTCTGTCAGTTGGCTGATATGCAACGAAGAAATCAACTCTTTCAACATCATTACCATTGTTAATGTCTTGTAGCTCACCAGTAAATGCGTAAGACGCAGTACTAAGGTCAGCAACATCAAAACCTGCAGATTCTACAGATAGTACTCTTAAGAATGCACCTGTGTTATCTAGAGTCTCCGCCAAAGGTATTGGCAGCTCAGGATCACCAACAAGAGCATCACACGAAATCGCCGTAGTAACAATCAACAGCGAAGCGATTAAATAATTAAACTTTCTCATTTCGATTATCCTGATTTTTAGAAATTAAATTTAGTGCTTCCTTTATCTGGATCCCAGAATGGTCCTTGAAGAATGTCAGCATTAGCCTTTTGGTCAATGTTGTCATTTCTTTCAGCCATTGTTGCTGGGTAAAGTACTGAACGGTACCAGTTACCTGGATTAGGTGATCTAGCAGGTTGTAGGTTATCAGTACGGTCTGGGTAACCTGTTCTTCTCATTAGGTTCCAAGCCTCATATCCATTCGGGAATAATGCGAAGTAGTACTCACGAGCAATAATTTGCATTCTGTTTGCACCTGGAGCATCCCAACGAGCGGTTACTTCTGCAACATACGTAGTGTCTAGACCACCTAAGTCGATAGCAAATGCAGATCCGCTTGCTTCTGAAGATCCGAAATCTTCAACTTTTTCGAATGATAACTCAATGGCATCATCTAAGAAAGCTTTCGCGACAGCAGGATCAGAACTTAATGATGCTTCTGCAATCATAAAGTGAGTGAATGAAGATAGTAGAATTGGCTCGAAACCTTCTCCACCTAGTCCATCACCTCGATCAGCAGTACCGCCTGCACCTGTATCAAATGATCCACCCACTGGGTAAACACCGAATGTAGTTCTTAAATCTCCATCTGGTGGAATACCGTCATCGATCAAGTGATCACGACCCCACCATCCGTCACCAAGTAAGCAGAATGGATCGTCACCATCGAAATGGTTAGGAGCAAAAGCTGCAATACATGTGTTTTCGTTGATGTCGGTTGGGTCAGTAGTAGTCTGACGCTTATAGTAGTAACGCATACGTGGATCTGGATCCGCTTTATCAGTTAACAGCATATTCATGAAACTAACGGCCATGTAATCTCCAGCACCTGCATTATCAATGTAGTTTGCAGCGTAGTCTGGATGACGAGAATCAGGATCAACTTCATTTGTTCCGTATTGGAATACGAAATCCTGACTTTCATTCACGATTAATGAGTTAGTTGCATCGGCAATAAGAGCATCAACTGCAGCTGTGTTACCTGTATTTAAATGAGCTTTAAGCTTGATTGTATTAGCTGCTCTAGTCCATGCTTCAACTTTATCATCAAGATCATCTTCACCAGGGTAGTAGAAGTCGTTTTCTGGTACAGGAGCAGAAGCTGCTTCACCAGCTGCTAAATCAGCAATACCTGCATCTAAAAGTGCGATTGCTGCTGCGTAAACGTCTTGTCCATTGTCTAGACCTGGGTTGAAGTTAGTTGCGTCAAGTGCTTCACTCCAAGGCACATTACCAAACATATCTACAAGAGTAATTAGAGTCATACCTTGTAAGATTTTGGCCATACCAGAGTGAATTAGGAAACCATTAGCATCAGTAATAGCTAATAAGTTTTCTGTATCCTTGAACTGATCTGAGTATGCGTCGTCGTATGTGTCGTCAAAAGAGTTTGGAGAGAATGCATTTGCATACGTATCACCAAACATGTACCACATACGGGCAATTTCTCCACCATCTTCAGCAGCATCACGATATACATTACGTGCTTCAATCTGAATCTGGTTCAATAAGAAATCCGGATCTACCGCTGAAGGCGGAAGTGCATTCGGACTTTCTAAATGATCATCGTTTACAAATTCGCACTGGGCTGTAAACATAAGTACAGAAGCCAACACGAATAGGGTTTTAGTAAATTTCATAAATCCAATTTTTTTCAATGTCTCTTATTAGAATCTGAATCTTACACTACCACCGAATCTACGCGCAGCAGGTCCAGTTAAGTAGTCAAATCCACGTGAGTTACCACCGATTGAGTTAACATTCGGGTCGAAACCACTTCCTTCAGGTACATTGAAAGCATACATCCAAAGGTTATCACCAGTTACAGAAAGAGTGATTTGTTTGAATGGAGTATTTCCTAAAAGAGTAGTTGGCAGGTCGTAAGATAGAGCTACGTTAGCAAGACGAATGTGAGTCATATCGTAAACGCGAAGCTCATCTGGACCGAATCCAAAGTTACTAAAGAATACACCAGATGGAGAGATCTGAACTGTGTTAGTCTGACCTTGCTCATTTACACCTGGAAGAACGAAAGTATTGTTTCTATCAACTTTATCAGTATCAGTTGTTAGACCACGAGCCATTAGAGTACTAATCCATACAGAGAACATGTCTCCACCTTGTTGATAATCAACCTGGAATGAAAGAGAAGCACCTTTATAACGGAATGTGTTGTTGATAGATAGATCCCAATCTGGATTTGGATCACCAATAATTCCGATATCGTTTTCTTGGATGTAGTTACCAGTGGAACCGATAATTGGAGTACCAATAGCGATATTAGCAAAATTTGGATCAGAATCTTTCAAATCTTGAGTTACACGTACTAGACGAGAACCTAGCATTACACCGTAAGGCTCACCTTTAATTGCAAAGTTACCGCGTGTTGTGAAACCAGAACCAATTTGAATACGGCTTAAGCTACCACCAAGATCAGTTACTTCACTTCTATTTGTAAAGAAGTTAGCATTGATATCCCAACGTAAGTCAGACTGGAGCGGAGTAGCGTTTAAGCTTACTTCAAGACCTTGGTTTAGTACTTCACCAATGTTAGTAAGAGTACTAGTGAACCCTGTAGCAGGATCAAGATCAGCTTGTGTAATTAGATCTGTAGTTGTTCTGGTATAAGCAGAAGCACTTAATCCAATTCTGTCATTTAAGAAACGAATGTCTAGACCACCCTCATACTCTGTATGAAGTTCTGGCTTTAGCTCAGGGTTTCCTAAGAAGTCAGAAGTAAAGTTGGTTGTAATTAGATTACCACCACCATCGATAAATGCACGAGCATTTGTACCTAATGTACTTCTAGTTAGATAAGCACCTGGCTGACCTGCAGAACTACCGAAACCTGCGAATAACTTAAGGTAAGTTAATGCATCAGAAGTAATGTCTAAGTGATCAGATAGTACGTAGGAAACACTAGCTGATGGATAGAAGATAGAACGGTTATCAGACTCTAGAGTTGAGAACCAGTCATTTCTACCAGCAACGTTTAAGTAAATGAAATCCTGGAAACCAATAGTAGCTTCAGCGAAAACACCGGCATTTTCAGTAACTACTAATCTCTGGTATCCTGTTCCTTCTGTTAACGTGTTTGTTGCAGAAGTATTTAGGAAGTTACCATGGTTAAAGAAACCAGTAACAATCATTTCAAGACTTTCAAGACCTTGACGCTCAAATCTATCAGTTACATACTGAGCACCAACTGTACCATCAAGAGAAATGTCATCAGTTACCTGGAATGAAAGAAGTGCATTTACGTTATGATCCCAAGAAGTTCTTTTCTGCTCTACAGTCTGGTAATAACCATTGATGTAAGCAGCTGGTTCAACACCACCAGCATCCTGGAAGTATTCTTGGCTTTCGTTGTATGCATCATAACCTAAACGATACACTAGGTTTACACCATCAGTAACGTTGAAGTTTAATTCAGTTTTACCGTAGTAACGATCAGTAATGTTCTTGTAACCAGTATTTTCAGCAATCCAGTTTGGATTAGGAATGTCATTACCAGAACGGTAATAAGCAGAACCACCAGTTACTGGGTTTGTAAATGGAATACCACCTAGATCGATAGAACGAGGAGTAAACATTACATAACCAAACACACCTGGAGTACCACCAGCCGCCGCAGGACCAGAACCACCACCAGCAGAACTAGGAGGAGTTTCAAGGTCAGTTAAACTGAAGTTGAAAGTAGTTTGAGAACTTAATCTTTCGCTGATTTTGTAGCTAGCACCTAAAGAGAATGCATCACGAGTAAGCTCGTTGTTAGGAGTGAAACCTTCCTCACCAGAGTGAGAGTAGTTTGCATTAACTCTTAAGTCGTTAGTACCACCAGCAATATTTAAACTTGTATTAGATGCAAGACCTGTTCTAAAGAATGCATCTAGTGGATCATCCTTGGCTTCATAACGGTAACCAACACCAACTAACTCAGGGAAAGCTGCTGCTTGAGCTGCGTTTTGTAGTAATGGATGCTCGATAAGAATTGTTCCATCTGCATCAGTACCGATAAAATCAGAACCGAATAAGCCTGGATTATCTGTATCAAAACGTGGACCCCAGTTTGAGAAGAACCATCCAAAGTTCTGATCGAAACCACCACCGTAAGTATCTTGATAATCTGGTCTTGAAGAAATTTCTGTTGCGTAGATAGACTGATCAACAGTTACCTGGAAGCCCGCTGGAGCATCACCTTGACCTGCAAAGGTACCACTCTTAGTAGTAACGATGATTACACCGTTACGGCCTTGCTCACCATAAAGTACGGTTGCACTTAGACCTTTAAGTACAGTTACATCAGCAATGTTGTTTGGATCCAAATCGATGAATCGGTTAGGAGTAACCTGAGCTCCACCACCGTCGAATGCATCACTTGTTTCATTTGATCCACCATCAAATCTCACACCATCCACAATCCATAGTGGTTGGTTAGAGCCAGTTAATGAAGTAAGACCACGAATTACGATGTCTGTACCAGAACCAGTTAAACCACCTGTTGATGTAATATCAACACCTGGTAGTGAACCTGAGAGTGAACGAGCGATATCTGTATCACTTCTGTTTTCGATTGTTTCAGCAGAAACCTCTGCAACACCATACCCAAGTGCACGGCGCTCGCGCTGGATACCAAATGCAGTTACAACAACATCGTCTAATCCGAATACATCAGATTCTAAGGCGATATCGAAGTCTACATTTTGATTGCCAACTTGTAGGGTAGCCGTGTAGGTTTGATAACCAACGAATGTGGCTCGTACAGTGTATGTGCCTGCCGGGACGTTGTTCACAGTGTAATCACCATCAACATCTGTTGCCGCTCCACGCGACAATTCTGTGATAAGGATATTTACACCAGGAAGAGTCTCCCCTGTCTCAGCGTCTGTAACAGTACCAGAAATTGATACCTGAGCGTACAAACTACCAGACAGCAAGGCAAAAACTAACAATGTTAGTAGCTTTTTGAACATAGATGACCTCTTATGTTTGGTTTTTGTTTTTGATGAGATTAAAAACCTCACCATAAATAGTAATAGATGAATTTAATTGACTCAATAGTTAAGTACAATTGAAAAGTTTCGTGTATAAAAAAGTTATAGAAGCAGGCTTTTTTAAGAAATTTATTTCTTCAATCCTGCTTTTCCAACTAATTTAATCACACATAGGCTAAGAACTTATTAAGATGCATTTTTAAATCCAACAAATTCGTCACAAAAATTTAACACCATTTTTAATCTCTATGATGAAAATTTCTTTCCTAATTTTCTGGTTGTCTAATACAGAAAAGCGTTTCTACCAGAAATTTGGGCAAAAAAAAAGGCACCGTTTAAAAAACGGCACCTTAAAATAGTGGCGGGGACAGGATTCGAACCTGCGACCTTCGGGTTATGAGCCCTACCCATTTTGTATCAATATAGTCTTAAATAGATCTGAAATGTCGTTTAAAGCACTTAAATGACCCATCTAAAACCACAATAATCAAGTAAAACCGCCAAATGTTTTAGTTATGTTTTAGTAAATTTTCATAACTTCAAAGCATCCTTCTCAACTAAGTTAATGAAGTTATGGCATCTGTAAAAGCTGTTCTCTATAAATATGATAAGAAAAGTGACGGCACTTCTCCCCTTGCCATTAGAATTTCTAAGAATAGAAAGTCTCGCTATATCTGGCTTGGACAATACATCTTAGAGAAAGAATGGAACGCTGATATACAAAGAGTCAAAAAATCTCATCCGAATTCAACGCGTCTAAACAACCTGATACTAAAGAAACTCTCCGAAGCGAATAATACAGCTCTTGAGATGGAGACAGACAATGAAGCGGTTTCTGTAAAACACATTAAAAACCGTGTCCGTAAAAAAAACAGTGATATTACTTTCTTTGATCTTGGAGAACAGCGCATTAAAGAGTATGAAGCCAAAGGTACATTTTCTGTATCGAGGTCAGACCAATCAATCTTGAATAATATTGAAGGATTTCTGAAACACAAAAACCTTCCCTTTCAGGATATAACTGTATCGTTCTTAGAGAAGTACAAACTCTACTGCTTAACACAACTTAATCACAGCAAGCGAACAGCAACCAATCAACTGATGCTTATTCGCACTCTATACAATAGAGCGATGAAAGAAGGCGTCATTGATGGCAAGAACTATCCATTCGGTGGTGAGAATATCACCATTAAATTAGGTTCGGGGAATAAAATCGGTTTGACCGAAGATGAAATCAGGGTAATAGAAGAGATAGGGTTTAATAAGAACACCTCAATTTGGCACACCAAAAACATATGGCTCTTCTCATTCTACTTTGCAGGGGTTAGAATATCAGATGTTCTATCTATTAAATGGTCAGACATTAAGAACGACCGTTTGTATTACCAGATGAGCAAAAATGATAAACCAGTGTCTTTAAAGATACCAGACAAAGCACTTGCCATCATTGAGCTTTACTCTAACGACAAACAATCTAACAATGATTATATCTTCCCTTATCTAAAGCATGCAACACCAAATGATAAAGAAGATATCTTTCGCAAATCCAGAAACGCTGCTCGTTTAATGAATAAGTGGTTAAAACGAATTTCTAAGCAAGCTGGAATTGATAAGAACCTCTCTAATCATATTTCCCGACATTCATTCGGTAATATTGCAGGAGAGAAAATTCATCCACTTATGCTCCAAAAACTTTATCGGCATTCTGACCTTAAAACGACCATCAATTATCAGGCTAACTTTATCAATAAAGAAGCTGATGATGCGCTTGATAAAGTAATTGACTTTTGATAAGGGTTATTTTGAATTTGAAAGATAAACTGATAGTGCTGGTAAAAAAGTAATTTGAATGATGGGAGATAGTCCTACTTCATAATTAAATAAAGACACAATCGGCATCATATTCGAATACGTCCAAAGCTCAAAATATTTTGCGCCCCATTCCAGAACTACACTAGCAATAAAACTTACCCCTGAAAGATATAGGTAATCTTTGAGGTTAGATTCGAAAAAGTTTGTGGCCGAAAATATACGCTCTGTAATTTTCCAAAGTCCCAAAACGATAAAGACATCTCCTATAATAGCTGCCCACATCCAAACTGTAGCCTTCCAGAATGGCCAGTCCCACATATCATAAAGGAATACGCACTGTCCAAACTCCCAGATGGTATTAAGAAGAAACGCCCAAATTACAATTGGGCGCAGTTCTTTAATATGATCTTTCAAAACACTTTATTTAACGGGAAGACCAGTGTAGCGCCACGATCTGCCAATTACCGTTTTCTTTTTTTAAGACAGCAAGCTCAAGGGATGTTAAATCAATATCCCTGTCTGAATAGGTTCCTTTCATCGTTGTAATGGTTGTAACCCATGCGATACTACCCTCAATCTTCACGCCTTGGGAAAGCTCATTTCTATCAATGGCACTGAGGAATTTACCATCAGAATGGAAATGATGGGACAGGTATTCTTCTTTGGTTTCGCTACCCCTTCCTTCAAGAATAACTGCCTCATTATGAAGGAGTTGAGAAGCTAATTCAGAGTTGTTTTCTACGATTGCGGCTTCAAAATCATTCAATGTTTTTACGATTGATTGATGATCTGAACTTTCTTGTGCTACAGAGATTGCTACTGAAAAAAGTAGGATTAATATGAGTGTAGAGATTGTTTTCATAGTTGTATTATTTAAGTTGGGATAGTTCAATTTTTTGAATCAAGAGCGTTCCATGTCCATTTATTTTTAAGCCAACACTTCCGGCAGTTGGCTCGTCTCCGTGTCCATGGACGACCATTTCTTTATTGATGTAGCCTCTGAAATGGGTTCCATCGGCAACAACACGCACAAATTTAAGCCCTGTGTCTTGATAGGATTTTTCATCAAAGACATTCTCGGCACCATTTTCCAAGCGACCTTGAGACATTTTTCCATTGGATGTGAGAGAGACGAAATCGTAGTATTGGGCATCTTGAATATGGTGGGCAATTTTTACATCCCCGGTAAAAGAACTCATATCTAAATAGATATCGACCTGAACATTTTTATAGTCCGAATGCGTCACAAAGAAATTGGATGTGTGGTCTGACAGATTAAAGCTGAGATACGTTCTGCTATCAGCTATTGAAACAGCAGGGGCAAGTTGTTCCATAGTCCCCTCAAGCCAATGAAAATGTTCATTCAGGTCGTTGACTGAACTTACGGACATATCCCAAGCCCAATCCCCATTTTCTTTTTCTATAAATAGGGATTTTATATCTGAATTTTCGTTTTGAGTAATTGGTGGTTCTTCGGCTTCTTCTAAGTATTGCCCTGTTCCTACCCCATAACCATAAACCATGGTTGCCCCGTATTCTCCTGTCTCAAATAAAAAAAAGAGACCCGGAAGAGCCAGAACAAAAGCAACGGCCTGTACCGATTTCTTTTCGAGCTTTTTAAACCAATGCAGAGCAATGCGAATGATTGCATAAACACTAAAGAACAATACTGTCCATAATGCCCAATCAGCATGATCGGTTAAGAGTGACTGTGCCTCAGTTGGCAGAAATACAGTGTCAGCTGCTGATCTACCTGTAAAATAGGTAACAATAGCCGCTATTGATCCAAGTACGTATATAAATGTGGTCTTCTTTTCATCCCACCATTTTTCGCTTACAAAAAATGCAAATGCATTTAACCCCATAGCTAGTATAAGAATAGCAATAGGAAAATGAACAACCATTGGGTGAATATTGGGTGCGTAATCAAAGAACTGTTCCATAATGAGTTCCATAGTATTAAACGGTTAGCGTTCTAATTTTAGTAGTTTTGCATTTATAGCAACCACGACGGTACTCACAGACATCAATCCTGCACCCAAAGCTGGATTGAGAATGATGCCGTAAGAGTATAAAACACCTGCAGCCAGAGGAATGGCCAAGGTGTTATATCCAGTTGCCCAGAACAGATTTTGGATCATTTTTTTATAGGTGGCTTTGGCAAGGGCAATCAAAGCGGCAACATCTTTCGGACTGCTTTGAGTAAGAATGATATCGCCCGTTTCAACGGCAACGTCTGAGCCTGTACCAATGGCAATCCCAACATCAGCCTGAGCTAACGCAGGGGCATCGTTAACCCCATCGCCTGTCATCGCCACTTTTAATCCGCGTGATTGAACTTCCTTAATTTTATCCGCTTTTTCATTGGGAAGGACTTCGGCAAAGTAGTCATCTAGACCTAATTGGTCAGCGACATAAGAAGCAGTTCGTTTATTATCACCTGTGAGCATAATACATTGAATGCCCATGTTATGAAGCTGTGATATAGCCGTTTTGGAATCTTCCCGGATAGTATCCCCAAGAGCAATTGCGCCATGCAAGGCATCATTTATAAGAATGAACACCACGGTTTTACCTTGTTCAGTAAGCTTGTAGTATTGCTTATCGGGTAGTGCGATATTTTTCTCTCTCAGGAAGCCGGGGCTTACAACTTTAACAGACAGCCCATCGACATTACCTTCGATACCTTTTCCGGTGATCGAATTGAAGTCATCTACCTCCAAAATCTTTTCAGCTTGTTTGACGATCCCTTTCGCTATAGGATGCTCTGAACTCTGCTCCAAGGAAGCGGCTAGTTGAACCAGTCGGAGTTTTTCGTACTCATCGGTGAAGGCGATGATGTCAGTGACTTCAAACACCCCTTTTGTGAGCGTCCCTGTTTTATCAAAAATAACTGCACCAAGATTTCTGGCGTCTTCAAAAGCGGTTCGATTACGTATTAGAAACCCGTTTTGAGCAGCTAAATTGGTGCTCACAGCGACTACAAGCGGTACTGCTAAGCCAAGCGCATGTGGACAGGCAATCACCATGACGGTTACTGTGCGTTCTAGCGCAAACACAAAGTCTTGACTGGTCATAAAAGTCCAGACAAAAAAGGTGATTGAGCCTGCACCAAGAGCAATCATGGTGAGCCAAAAAGCTGCGCGATTAGCAAGGTCTTGGGTTTTGGATTTGCTTTCTTGGGCTTGCTTCACTAAGTCAATAACCTGAGACAGAAAAGAGTCTTTCCCTGTGCGATTGATTTTAATAGTGAGAGAACCTTCTCCGTTGAGGGAACCTCCTATCACTTCATCGTCTTCGCCTTTGGTTACAGGTTTTGATTCCCCTGTCATCAATGATTCATTGACCGAGCTACTCCCTTTTATAACCACTCCGTCGGCTGGAATTTTTTCACCTGGCTTGATGAGAACATGATCCCCATTCTTGAGTTCCTCTAATTTAACATCTTTGACGGAGCCATCCTCTTGTACCAAATGTGCTTCGGAAGGCATAAGTTTAGCAAGTTCTTCCAATGCTTTCGAGGCACTCATCACCGATTTCATTTCGATGTAGTGCCCAATGAGCATGATGTCAACAAGGGTAACCAGCTCCCAAAAGAAAATTTTCCCGTCCACCAAAAATACAACCAATGTGCTATAGATATAGGCTGTGGTAATTGCAATAGCGATCAAGGTCATCATGCCGGGCTGTTTTTTCTTTAACTCAGAAACCAAGCCGGAAAGGAACGGCCAGCCACCATAGAAGAAGACGATGCTTGAAAGTGCGAATGAAACATACAGATCGCCTGCAAATGAAAGAGATTCCCTGAGACCTAAAAAGCCTTGAATCATTGGCGACAGTGCAATAATCGGCAA
This sequence comes from Balneolaceae bacterium, assembly GCA_965229525.1. Taxonomy (GTDB): domain Bacteria; phylum Bacteroidota; class Rhodothermia; order Balneolales; family Balneolaceae; genus HXMU1420-13. Next base: position 2,567,622 of record OZ245886.1, on the reverse strand, counting down.
ACTGAGAGCCAGTGATATCCAGAAGCGTTTTATAAAATCCTGAGCCATATGTGCATGGTGGTCTTGATGCCCTCCATGTTGACTGGAGTCTTGAGATTGTTGTTCGTGGTGATGATGTTCGTGATTCATAGTTCTATCAGTTTATAGCTTTAACGGTTGCTCCACATGTATGCATTTTAGTCCCGTAATAGGGATTGGCTATTTGCTCACTCTTGCTTAGCCAATTTGCTCCTTCACCATTATTTGCCATGGGGCAAAATTGCAGGAAGAGTTTTTCTGTATCAAATCCTTGGTTCTGGATAGCGATTAACAACTCTTCACTTATTTCATCAAAAGAGCTTCGAAGTTGGGCAAGATCTGTAGCTTGAGATGCGAGGGTTACTGCCTCGACCATTTTATTGTGATGCATCTCATGTTTACTTGCATGGTCGCCATGATTGTTCATCTCTTCATTTCCTTTGACCTCTTTAGTAAAATTCATCAGATGTTTTGAGGCTTTTTCAAAATCATCCACCACTAAGGCATTTTTGACTTCTAAATATTCTGAGAGAAGAATAGTAAGGTGCTCATTATGAGAGTGTTCTTTTTTCTCCTGAGCATAGGTTGAGGATATGCTGACTGCGAGTACTAGAATTGTAAGTAGGGTTTTCATGATGGTATCCTGGTATTGGGTTTAGTGTTCTATTCTTTCAATGGTTTCTCCGCATGAGAGCATTTGCTCTCCGAAGTAAGGGTTGTTGATCATTTCTTTTTCACTGAGCCAGTAAGCGCCTTTGCCTCCGTCAGCCATTGGACAAAACTGTTGAAAATACACGCCTTCGATTTGGAAGTGTTTGACTAGATACACCATAGCATTGGAGAGGCTTTGGAACTGGGTGCGTTGACTATCAAGATTTGTTGTACCTGTAATTCCTTTTATCGCGCTACTGACCGAACCCAGTTGCTCCATCCAGATTATATGATCCTGATTACCAAGTAAGCTCATATCAATGTCTTTCAGGCTTTCTTGAAGGGTTAAAGCCGTATTCTTCGCCTCATCGCCGTTTGAACCAACAAGGCTATTTTTAAGCGTGATGTAGTCCTTAACCGATGTTGCCAATTGATCTTGAAATGCTTGGGGCGCTTGTTCTGAAGAGGAATGCCCTTTATGCCCGTCACTATTCATAGTTTGTTCTTGCGTTTTAGGGGGCATGGGCTCTGATCCATTCATTTGATGACCTTCATGGCCTGTTCTGACAGGACGACCATCGGGTTTTTGGTTCATCATGCTGGGTTTTCCAGCAAGCTGGGCAGCACTATCGATTTTAAAGGTTCCATTTGTGACCACTTCTTCGCCTTCTTGTAAGCCTGAAATAACCACATATTGATCGCCCACACGTTGTCCTAACACAACCTCTCTGAACTCAAAGGTTGGAGCTTCGCGATCTTGCTTTTTTATGTAGACTACCGAACGCTCTCCTGTCCAGAGTATGGCTGACTTTGGAATAAGGAGTTGAGTTTCTCCGTCATTTACTTTCGATGTAATGATCCCATCAGCGAGCATATTGGGCTTCAAGAACCCATCTTGGTTTTCGGCTTCTGCCCGTATGGAAATGGTTCTGGATTGTGGGTTTAACACGGGGTCTACAAAAGTAATCTCAGCTGAAAACTCTTTTCCGGGAACAGCTTTTATACTAAAAGAGACACTATCGCCAACGGTAATTCCAGCAACATCACTTTCATAGGCATCAAAAACTACCCACACTTTTGACAGATCAGCAATACGGTACATCGTACTGCCTCGGCTCACATGCTCGCCTACATCTATCATGCGCTCAATGACATATCCTTCCACTTTGGAAGTAATATCGACTTCGTTCATCACTGATTGAGATGCTTCTATTTCCTTGATTTGCGCTTCAGAGATTTCCCAGTTACGAAGTTTGTTTTGGGCGGCTCTATAAAGTGATGGATTTTGATCTTTGAACTTAGCGACTTCCAGAAGCTCTTTTTGCGCACTAAGTAGTTCTGGGGAATATATAGAAGCAACCTTTACTCCTTTTTTAATATACTCGCCCGTAAAGTTCACATAGAGATTTTCAATCCGACCAGGCACATGAGAAGGCAGTGTTTTTAATCGGCGTTCATCGACCATAATCTTGCCGGGCAATCGGCGTGAATTGATAGCCACATCGCGAACCACCCTTGTTGTTTGAATATCAGCTAGCATCATAGCTGCCGGCGAGAGCCTTAACTCTGTTGGGCTTGTTTCATCTGCATTGTTATCAGATGAGACAGGAACAAGCTCCATTCCACAGATTGGACAATTTCCTGGCTCATTTTCGCGAACACTTGGGTGCATGCTACAGGTGTAGATAATATTTCCCTCTTCATCAGTATGAGCCTCTTCGATGTGTTCCTCAGTTGTTTGCGGGCGTTCGGGTGAGGAGCCTCCAAAGATCAGCCAGCCAATAAGGAGACCGATGAGCAGTAGCCCGATGATTTTACCAATTCGTTTAAGATCAAATGTATTGTTCATGGTGGTGTGTCTTTTCAGTTATTAAATTCAATGTCTTCGGGCTTTACATTGCTTTTTCCATAGAGGTATTGGATAAAAGCAACCGCAGCATTTTGGTCAACAAGGGCTGTTTCTTGTGCAAGTTGAAAGCCTAATAGCTTTTGTTGTAGGCGTAAGAGTTCTTCAAAATCTGCAGAAGATGCGGTGTAATCTTCCAGAAGAATTTCAATGGCTTGTTTTGTTCGTTGAATCTGGATGTCTTTATACAGACTGGTTCTCCGAGTAGCATCGGCGTAGTCTCTTAGCGCTTTCTCAAGCTGTGTTTCAAGCTGGTTTTCGATGGCAATTCGCCTGTCTTGAACGGATCGCAAAGTAAGTTGTGCTTGTTTTTTTTCTGCCTCATATTTCTTTCGCCATATAGGAATTTTTATCCCAAATTTGGCAATGACCGCATCATCACCGCTCCCAGAGACCATAATATCCTGCCGCTCTTCGGTAAAAATGTAATCAAGACCCAGACCAAAACTTGGCATCCCATTTTTCTTGGCGACGTCAATCGATGTTCTGGCAGAGGCTTCTTCATAATCGAGCCGAGCAATCCGTGGATTTCGTTGCTGAATGGTGCGACTTAATTCTTCTTCAGATAAAGACAGTTCTTCGATTTCGAGGCTTATTGGCCTATTGACAGGTGTGTCTTTTTCTCTATTGAGTAGTTCATTGAACTCTTGTTCTTGCAACTTTTTTGAGTCTTCTAGCAAAGCAAGGCGCGTGATTAAATCTTCCTTTTCAATTTGCACCCTCAGCACATCCACTTGCGACACTTGCGCTGTTTCATAGCGTTGAAGAGCCAGATTTTCAAAGGTTTGAAGGATGGAGATATTCTCTTTAAGAATATCTATGGATTGATTGAGGTGATACATATCAAACCAAAGTTTCTCGACTTGAAAAAAGAGCTTATTGCGAGACTCCTCAAAGGCTTCAAACTTTGATTGCGCCACTTGAGAAGCCACATTCCCTCTTGAATTTAATGTTCCAAACCAAGGAAACATTTGGTTAAATCCAATACGGGCACGTTGCGCTCCCACCCGTGTTTCTATGGGTGAGATGAAATAACCAAAGGATAAGTCAGGGTCTGCAAGTGCGGTTACTTGAGGGACGATTTCAAGTGAAGCCAGATACTGATTGTATTGAGCCCTTAATTCGGGGTTACTGCGCCCAGCCTCTAACAAATAATCATCCAATGATTGAGCATGGGCTTGAGCGATCAATATGCTCCCAAACACCATGGCAATAAGAGTCAGCTTGACGCTATCTATTAACAGTCTTTTTAAAATTTGAGCGGTAATTATCATAATTGTAGGCTCTTTTTGAGTTGAAATTCTTTCCAGATCGCATAAAGCACTGGAACTACGAATAAGGTGATTACTTGAAGCAGCATCCCTCCCACACTTGGGATCGCCATAGGCACCATGATGTCGGAGCCTCTTCCTGTGGAAGTGAGCACAGGAATGAGGGCGAGAATGGTTGTAGCTGTAGTCATCAATGTGGGGCGAATACGCCGTGCAGAGGCCTCGATAACTGCGTTTCGGATGTCTTGGACACTATTTGGCTTTCTTTTTTCAAAAAGCTGGTCGAGGTAGGTTGCCATAACCACCCCTCCATCTGAGGCAATACCAAACAGGGCTATGAATCCGACCCACACAGCAACGCTTAAATTGATGGTACCCATTTGAAACAGTTGCCGGAGATTTTCCCCAAACAGCTCAATATTCAGGAACCACGGTTGGCCGTAGAGCCAGATGAGGATAAACCCACCTGCCCAAGCCACAAAAATACTGGTAAAGATCATGCTTGTGGTGGCCGCTGATCGGAACTGAAAATACATGACAAGGAAAATGAGGAAGAGCGCAATCGGAAGAATAACGGAGAGACGTTTTTCTGCGCGAACCTGATTTTCATAGCTTCCCGAAAACTCATAGCTCACCGAAGCAGGAACAATGAGTTCTCCGCTTTCAATTTGCTGTTGAAGATAGGTTTGCACCCCTTCAACCACTTCCACCTCAGCCAGTCCGTCCAATTTGTCAAAAATCACATACCCAATCAGAAATGTATCTTCACTTTTAATGGATTGCGCGCCTTGGCGGTATTTGATCTCGGCTAGTTGGTTTAGCGGTATCTCCGTACCTGTTTTAGTGGGAACAAGCATTTCTCCTATGCGTTGGGGATCGTCTCTGAACTCTCGCCCATAGCGCACACGAACAGGATAGCGCTCCCGACCTTCAACGGTGGTGGTGAGAGGCATCCCTCCGATACCAACGGTTATAAAATGTTGCACGTCTTGTATGCTGAGACCGTAACGCGCCAGTTGTCTTCGATTCCAGTCAATCTCAAGGTAGGGCTTACCCACAATACGATCTGCAAACACAGAGTAGCTTTTCACACCCGGAGCTTGTTTTAATTGTTCTTCAAGCCGAAGCGCAAATTGATCTATCGTTTTAAGATCGGGACCTTTCACTTTTATTCCCATGGGCGCTCTCATGCCTGATTGGAGCATGACCTGTCGGGTTTGAATGGGCTGAAGCTTCGGAGCTGAGGTTGTGCCCGGCAATCTTGAGGCTTGAACGATCTCCTCCCAAATATCATCGGTTGTGCGAATATGATCTCGCCATTGCCTATAATATTTTCCATTGGAGTCTTCAATGAGTTCCCTATCTTCATCTCGGATATACTCGCCTTCTTCATTGACCTTAAACCGAACACGGCGTCCATTTTCATCGGTTTTATATTCTGACTTATATTGGATCATGTTTTCAAACATGGAGATGGGTGCAGGATCAAGAGCTGAATTGGTTCTACCACTTTTTCCAACCGCCATTTTTACTTCTGGAATGGCGCTTAAACTCATATCCAGCTTTTGTACCACATCTTTTACCTCTTCAATCCCTGCATGGGGCAATGTGGTGGGCATAAGGAGAAAGGCTCCTTCATCGAGTGCTGGCATAAATTCTTTACCAAAGCCCGGGAAGCTATGGGTTGCGGATGACCAAACAGAGGTTGTGCGAATATCAACCCCAATCCCATCAAAGCTTTTGGCAACAAACCCGAATACGGAATTGAATCCGAGCCAGACGACCATGCTAAACACAATCAAAGTGGAAGGAATGGCTAAAAAGGATTTCTTGTGATCCAGGCACCAGCTAATAAGCGGTCTGTAATAATGAATGACCAGCCAAAAGCTAAAGAGGATTGCGCCAATAAGAGCGATCACGAACACCAAATTCCATGAAAAAGCAACTTGAGGACCAAATGGAAGCCAATATTGGGTGAGGAGCCATGTAACAATCAGAACTGTAAGCAGATTATTGGAAAGTGATAAGCGTCGCTCATAGCGTTTCTCCAGAAACAGAGAGGAGCCATTAATAAGCCCAAACCCGATCAGGGCTAGTCCAAGCCAAGGGGCAACAAAAAAGAGAGAAATAAACCCAAGCGTGATAAGAATAGAATTCCAGATGAGTTTAATCCGTCTTTTCTCAATACGGATGGAAAAAAGCCAATGCGCAAAAGGCGGGATTAATGTGATGGCGATAATAATGGAGGATACCAGAGCAAAGGTTTTAGTATAAGCGAGGGGCTTAAACAGCTTACCTTCGGATGCGATCATGGTGAAAACAGGCAAAAAACTAATGATCGTGGTGGTAACGGCGGTAAGAACGGCGGAAGCCACTTCGGTTGTGGCATTATAAATGACCTCTAAAAGAGAGTCCCCTTTCTTCATTTCCTCCATATGCCGGAGCATATTTTCAGAAAGGATAACCCCCATATCAACAATGGTACCAATAGCAATGGCGATGCCTGAAAGCGCAACAATATTGGCATCCACATTGAAATATTTCATAGCGATGAAACTCATGAGCACAGCAATGGGCAACATGCTTGAGATAAGCATGGAGGTTCGTAGGTTTAGAACCATGACCACAATGACAATGATGGTAATCAGTATTTGTAAGGTGAGGGCTTCTTCAAGGGTACCGAGTGTTTCTTGAATGAGTTCACCTCGATCATAAAATGGGACAATATTTACCTTGGACACTGTGCCATCAGATAGCGTTTTTGAAGGAAGTCCTGGGGTTATTTCTTCAATCTTTTCCTTCACACTTTTAATAACGCTCATGGGATTAGCCCCTTGTCGCGCTACGACCACAGCGCCAACGGCTTCAGCTCCACCTTTGTCTAAAAGTCCTCGTCGAAGACCTGGACCTCTTGTAACAAAAGCAATGTCTTTGATCCGAACAGGGGTATTGTTGGACACTTTCACAACGGCCTCTTCGATATCTTCAAGGTTTTTGATGTAGCCCAAACCGCGAACAAGATATTCTGCGTTATTAAGCTCTACTGTTCTGGCACCTACTTCGCTATTGCTTTTACGAACAGCATCGAATACTTCGGGCAAGGTTACATTATAGACTTGCATCGCATTCGGGTTTAACTCCACTTGATACTCTTGGATGTACCCTCCAATCGATGAAACCTCGGCCACACCGTTGGCTCCTGAGAGTGCATAGCCCACATAAAAATCTTGGATACTTCGCAGCTCTTGCGGATCCCAACCACCAGCAGGATTGCCATTTTCGTCTCGACCTTCAAGGGTATACCAGAAAATTTGCCCTAAACCTGTTGCATCGGGGCCTAATGTAGGTTGCACATCCGCAGGCAGTGTTCCTGATGGAAGCGCATTGAGTTTTTCCAGAATACGGGATCGGCTCCAATAGAAGTCTATATCTTCTTCAAATATGACGTAGATGCTGGACACTCCGATCATAGAATTGCTACGTATCGTTTTGATGCCGGGCACAGTAAGTAGTTCTGTGGTGAGCGGATAGGTTACCTGATCTTCCACATCTTGAGGAGATCGACCCGCCCATTCGGTATAAATGATCTGCTGGTTTTCGCCCAAATCGGGGATGGCATCCACGGGAACAGGGTTTCTTGGCAGCAAATTGATATTCCAATCAAACGGTGCGGTCGCCAAACCACCACCGATCAGCGCAACCAATAGCAGAACAGCTATTAGCTTATTTTCGAGAAAAAAACGTATGGTTTTGTTTAACATCTTTATAATTCATTTAGGGTCAATTAATAGAGTGAGCAATACTTACTTCGCCTGCTCAAACCAATGAGTTACATCGTCTCATATGTAGGTGGATATATCAAAACCTTGTCTAGTTATTAACACGGCCAATGGCTTTGTTAATTATTTAGTTAGACAATTTTTGAAAAGAGACGGTATTGATCCCTAAATCAGGAAGGATTCATTCACCAAAAACAAGGGCGGTGATGAATAGAGAGATATTGAATTCGATGGATGAGGTACATGATACTCTACCTTAATCTCTTCAACTGTTAGCGTGGAAGTAAATACAAGGCCAGTGTATTCTGGCTTTGTAACAATGAGAGCTTCATTTTTAAGTGCAGGGTTGGCTATTGAACAAGCGCAGGCAAAATAAAGATCACAGAATGGATCTTCAGCTGGCTTTTCATTTTCTGCTTTATTGGACATTGAGCAATCTTCATCACTGCTATGGTCAGTACTAATGGGCATTTCACTCTTCATTGAGCAAAATTCCATCCCCTTAGAGTGTAACCCAGAGGGCATAACACTTCCTATCGATACTACCAGTATCAAGGAATATAAAAGTGATTTCGATATGCTTGATATTCCAATCATGCCTCATAATAAGACTTTTCAACGTCTTTTTCGTACTATCGAACAAGACTTAACATTCGAACAGCATCGAGAAATGAATTCGATATTGACTCTTTCGGTATTTAAACGGCGATTTTAAATGTTTTAAATTCCCGAATACCCCAAAATTAGATAAGAAATACTCATAATTGTATAAGGCAAAAACTTCTATTTATCGTTTACTATAAACCTATGGAAATTTTAGAACTCAATATCAAAAACATGGTTTGCTCTCGCTGTCTTCTGGTCATAGACACAGCATTGAGGGCGCTCGATTTAGAAGTTATTAATGTAGAGCTTGGTAAAGCCCAAGTAAAACGGCATGGGACAACGCCAACCTATGAGGAGATTGAGAAAGAGCTCAATCGATTTAACTTTCAGCTTATTAAGTCACCTGATGAAGTGATGATTGAGAAAGTGAAGCATATTTTACTGAATCTGATGAATACAAACCAAGTGGAGGATATTAACTTATCTGAGCATATTTCTGATACGGTTGCTAAAAACTATTCCCAGATTTCTAAAACCTTTTCCAGAATCGAGGGCATTACTATTGAGAAGTTTTTCATTCAGCTAAAGATTGAGAAGGCATTGGAGATGATTAGCTATGGAGAGCAAAACTTTAGCCAGATTTCCTATAATCTAGGGTACAAAACCTTACAACATCTTTCCCGTCAGTTTAAGCAAGTAACAGGTATGAGTATGAGCGAGTATAAGAAGCTTAACGAGCACAAAAGAGGTGGGATTGATAAAGTGTGGGCGTAAGGAAGTATGGCAATAAGAGATAAACTTTAGCCATAATCCGACATTTCTAACACGCAATAATGTGGTAAAATAGTCATTCAATGATAACTATTAAATGACAGTGTAATGACAACCACTCACATTAACATTCAAGGCATGATTTGCTCAGGATGCGTCAATCATGTTCAAAAAGCACTTATAGAACAGAAAGGGGTCATCAAAGCTGATGTCGATCTTTCATCGGGTACGGCAACCATCGAGCATCAGAATATTGAAGTTTCATCTTTAGAACATGCCATTAAAGAGGCTGGATATTCGGTTGTCTCCGAATAATTATCTAGGCGACTTCAAGACCACATTCCCACACTCATTATAGATTCCACTATGAAAACGACAACCATTCAGATTGAAGGTATGCACTGCACGAACTGTGCAAATGCGGTTGATAAACAATTACAGGCCATAGAGGGGGTAACCTCAGCAGTGGTAAATTACGCTACGGAGTCGGCGGTTGTCCAATATGACAGAGATATCGCATTTAATGAGTTTGAGAGGGCAATTAAAAATGCAGGGTATTCTGTTTTAAATGATCAATCTGATTCGATATCCAAAGCAGAACTCTCTGAAAAGAGAGAAGCGGATAAGCTTTCGAAAGCCAAAAAAGATATGATCTGGTCATGGGGCGCTACCATCCCCATGCTTATTTGGATGCTCCCTATGTGGGTATCAGGCTATATGTTTTTAGGTATGCTCGGGATGGAAATAGGAATGATCCTTCTGTCTTCTTTCGTCATTTTTGTTCCTGGCCGTGAGACCTTAGTGAGTGCCTTAAAATCATCTAAGAATTTGAATCCTAATATGGATGTATTGATCGCAATAGGTTCATTAGCAGCGCTTTCAACAGGGTTTGTTACTCTCCTACATGCGTTAGGTTTCGGACCTCAATTTCATAGCTTTGCAATGATTGCAGGTATGATTATGGCGTTTCATCTGACGGGTCGATATATAGAAACGAAAGCCAAAGGCAGCGCCTCCCAAGCTATTCGCCAGCTGTTAACATTGGAAGCAAAAGAGGCTTCAGTTTTGAGGAATGGAACTGAATTAAAAATTCCTGTTCAGGAGTTAAAAATCGGGGACATCATACTGGTTCGTCCGGGCGAAAAGATTCCTACAGACGGGGAAGTTATTGAAGGGGAAAGTAGCGTAGATGAATCCATTGCCACCGGGGAGTCCATGCCCGTTGATAAGCAAATCGGCGATATGGTTATCGGGGCTACAATCAATTCCACAGGCGTTTTAAAAGTAAGAGCAAGCAAGGTGGGAAGTGAAACCTTCCTAAGCCAGATCATTAGAATGGTTGAAGAGGCACAAGGGACAAAAATTCCTATACAGGAATTTGCAGACCGCGTAACGGCTGTTTTTGTCCCTATTGTATTGGTTCTTGCAGGACTAACACTGGCCTCTTGGTTGGTTTTTCCTGAATTTTTCAAAAATATAGTGTTTTGGGCATCGGACTTTATCCCTTGGATCGATACCACATGGAGTAACACCTCTCTTGCTTTTTACGCCACTATTGCGGTTTTAGTAATTGCTTGTCCTTGTGCATTAGGCTTAGCAACACCTACGGCACTAATGGTAGGTTCTGGATTAGGAGCAACCAACGGTATCTTAATTCGCAAAGGAGAAGCCATCCAGCTTATGAAAGATGTAGATACCATTGTTCTGGATAAAACGGGTACAATTACAAAAGGCAAGCCAGAAGTAACGGATGTGTTTGTAGCTGGAAACACCTCATCTGATGAAGTTTTAAGATATGCAGCGTCCGTAGAAGATAATTCAGAACATCCACTAGCTAGAGCTATCGTCGATGCCGCTTTTGATAAAGAATTAAAGCTACTCAAAACCACAACTTTTAGTTCTACAACGGGGAAAGGGGTCAATGCGAGTATAGAAGGAATAGAGGTATCCATTGGGACCTCATCGCTTCATAAAGATAATGGAATAGAGATTTCTGATAAGTTTTTTTCTAAAAAGGAAGAACTGGAAGCTCAGGCAAAGACTGTTGTTATCGTCTCTATTGATAACACAATTTCAGGACTTATAGCTATTGCCGATGAGGTGAAAGATGATAGTCAGAGTGCTATTTCTAAGTTAAAAAATCAAGACCTTAAAGTGGTTATGTTAACGGGTGACAACACAAGAACGGGGCAAGCTATCGGCGAAAAGGTAGGCGTTGATGAAGTTATTGCTGAGGTTCTCCCGGATCAAAAATCAGAGGTTATACAAAGGCTTCAAAGCGAAGGAAGAATAGTTGCTATGGTTGGAGACGGCATCAATGACGCTCCCGCTTTGACTCAAGCCAACATTGGCATTGCCATGGGAACTGGAACAGATGTGGCTATTGAATCTGGAGATATTGTACTGGCAAAAGGTAGTTTATCAGGCTTATTGAGGGCGATTAACTTGAGTAAAGAAACGTTCAAAAAAATTAAACAAAATCTCTTTTGGGCATTTTTCTATAACTTGATTATGATCCCTCTAGCAGTACTTGGGTTTTTACATCCGCTACTGGCAGAAATTGCCATGGCATTCAGCTCAATCAATGTGGTTCTAAACTCAAAGAGCTTACAGAATAAAGAGATTTAGAATACATATATCAAAACTCTGGTAGAGTTACTCATTTTTGCGTAAACTTAATCAATATGAAGTTTTGTCTGTTATTTCCCCATATCTTTCCAGACTTAAACACTACAGCTTCCACCTTAAAGTCATTGTTCTTTCTGCCTGTTTTTAGCATCGTGAAATGATCGGGAGTAATACGATATTGCATCTGCTGCTGTTTACTCTTGCTGAGTTTCATCTCTTCATTAATGTTGAGGCTTTCCAAATCCACCAGATGTTGCCCAATCATGTTGGAAGCCCAAATGTTGGTGTCGTAGTTATCATTGCTAGCAAAGAATTTTAAATTGAGGTTACCTAATAGGCTTTTTGCCTTTGCTTCTGGCTGCTCACTCCCCATAATGAAATACATATTGTTAATATTCTGAGTGATATAGACCGTAGCTACCCATGAACTTCTTGCTGTCGTCTGAAATAGACTATCTACTTTGGGATTGCAAAAATTCTGGTATTCATCGATCCACAACCCTACAGGCTTAGGACTAGTTTCATGTTCAATATCCCGGCGTTCCATGGCCGCCTGAAATGCTGTTTTATAGATGGTTGCTGCGAAAGCACCAGCGACTTTGAACTCTTTGATTGGAAAATCAATGATTACAATTTTGTTCTGTCTGTAAATATTTTCCGGTAACAGTTCAGGACTAATGCCACTTCGAAACTGCTCTTTGAGAATCCCATTGTTCAAAAATGGCTCTACAATACTCATAAAGCTGGTTACAATAATACTTGAGGTCTTCTCTCCTATCTTGGGGAGTTCCCGAAGCCAATAACTCACGATCAGGTCTTCGTCGTCCTCGTCCTGTTCTGAAAGCTCGGTATTCGCAATTTTGAGAAGTACTTGCAAAAAATACCGCTCTTCGATCCATGCATTTCTTTCTTCTTCTGCGCGTTTTCTTATATGAGGATCAATCGTTTCATCGGAGGCTTGTTGTTCCAGTTTTTGATAAAGAGCTGGCTCATCGTCCACAAAACGGGAGGAAACCAGTTTCCGCATGTTAAATACGCTTACTTCTTCTCCTGCCAACCTAAGGGTGGTAATGCATCGACTAATCAAGCTTCGAAGGGCAAGATCCCAGAATCGTTCGTCTTTGTTGCCACCCCCTCCCGATTGATGAACACGGTTGGCTGCGTTCAGGCTCATTAACGATTCAACTACATTAAGTACATCTCCCGCACCTTCACCCTGCCGCTTCATTTCATATTCGAGGAAGTTGAAGGAGAGTCCTCTTTTCCTGTTGAATATCACTAAGTCTTTTTCCCTATGCGGAGCTGCTTGTTGGACATATCTGACCCAACGCTGTCTTTCATCTTTTTTGGCGCAGAGAATACACATTCCAAATCCACTCTTTAGCATCGCATGAGCTATGTGCTTTCCAGGGCCACTCGACTTCCCGCTGCCTGTTGCTCCGGTGATTAACGTTCCCTCTACCGAATCTGCCCATGTAATGGGCGAACTGGTTTTGGGTAGCTTATACAATACAGTGTCGAGCAACTCTTCCTTGCTGGAATTTAGTTTCTTGGTTTTGTTTCCGAATATTTTCATGATGGATATAGATTATGGTTACTACCGCTCTTTGGTTTGTTCCTTTGATCTGGAGGTGTGGTATCGGGCAAGCTTTGACCCGTATTTTTTGAATAATGTTCTTTTAGAAAGACCTTTCATTCCATCCTGTTCAATCCGGTGCTCAGCAACTCGATCTTCAAAGGCCAGCTTTTGCACAGGCTGGTTATCATTGGGCATCGTCATGCCTTTCAACAATTCAGGCGAGTAGCGACATATTTTATCTACTCGTTCGTAGGCTTTTTTATACTCCTCGGAGTTTCTTAGTTCTTGCATAATTAAAAGGTGTTTTTGGCTTTGCTTTCCAGGAAAGCTTGAATCGATTCTGGATCGTACAAAATGATCCGTTTACTCGGTTGGGTGTATCGGATTTTCCCTTCGTCCCGATAGCGTTGAAGCGTGGTAGATGAAGTAATGCCCAATTCTTTCATGGCCTCTTCGGTTGAAAGCCATTTCTTCTCAGAAGGGTTGATTTTCGGAGCGATGCGGTCTACGACCTGTTCGATCAATTCGTAAAATGCTTTTTCCTCTATGACTATAACTTTCATGATGGGGTTGTTTTGATATTCATCGTTGCATCTCCTTGTCCTTGCCCTGAATCTTCCCCTTCGGTTGTTGGGTTTCCTTCGGGGAAGAGGACTGGGATGGAAAATATTTTCTCAGGCTATTTGATCGCTGTTCAGGTTCATGTGTTTGCCCATGTTCTTTTCTGAACCAACTGGAGAGGTTTTCATGAGTGTTATATACCGCTTTTGCCTCATTGATTACCTGGCTTCTAAACCTTTCGTCGGAAGTTTCCCTTAAACCACGAATGATTTCGTAACGAGCATGAGGTAATCCGGCTCGTATGCCCTGCGCATAATGAGCATCTCCCTGTATCCGCTTCGTTTCCTGGGTTTTACTTGTTTCCACATACCGCTTCTTAATCTTCTGTACTTTGAAAAACTGTTCCTGACCTCCCTTACTGTAGAGTTCCAATCGCTCTTGCACCTGTTTATCCGACATTGGTTTTTTTGGATTTACATGAATGGGTGAAGAGGACTCCTTGGTGGTTGGTGACAGGCGATCTTCGGTATTTCTTTCTTTGCTGTTTGTTTTCATGAGTCATGGATTAAGGGTTCTCGCTTTCTGGTACAGCTTTGCCTGTGGCTACAATGTCTTGGATAAAGGTGGAGGAACTGCCATCGTCTTTTCCGCTTGGACTGGCCTTGACCCACAACAATGAACGGTTTGAAAAATGCTCTTCTATGGGGTCAAGGTTACGTCCTGATATTTTTATGAGCAGCTCATAGGCTTTGATGTAGAGGCTGCCGCCGTCCAGCGTACAGATTGGGAGCAGGGCATAGGGAATACTGTGTACCTTGCCAGAGCGAAGGATCACTTTAAATCGCTCCACGGTTTGATGTTCCGAAGCAATGGCATAGTACTGGTTCTCCGCCAGAAAAACGGAAGGGGAATCCAGTAGACCTGCTTTTTTATTAGCTTCTCTGGAGTTGGCCGGAAAGATCCCGCGCAACTTCTTTCGGCTTTTGTCTGGATAGGACATGCTGCTCCGTGGTTTTGGTTATTTGCTGCTGAAAATTGCGTTGTTTGCGTTCATGCATTCTGCGCTCATGGTCTTTGGCTATTTCCTTGGCGGTCGTTTGCTGACCGCTCCGGATAATGGCGGATTTGAGCTGTTCCTTGTCCGAGGTGAACAGATTGATCCGTTTTCTCCCCCTCGAAACTCCTACATAGAACGCTTGCTCGTTTACCCCAGCAAAAGAGGTGTCGCTCATACTAATAAATACATCATCGGCTGTTTTACCCTGACTAGAATGGCTGGTATCAACATAATTATGCCGAAAATGAAAAGCGTCTTTTGCCAAGGTCTTGCCATTAGCAAGTCGAATATCGCCTCCCGAAAACCCTGCCACTCGTTGAGGAGTGCCGTTGTTAATCTTCGTTTGTTCTTTGGACTTCAAGTTCTCAGAAGGTCGGATTAAGTCTCCAACCGCCAAATCAATTTTGGTTTTCTGATAGACTTTGTAATGCTGAGGGGTAGCATAAGGCAGTTCATACTTCTGCTTTGAATTCAAATCCATCACCTGAACTAGATTCGGCTTTTCTTTTGCCAGCACTTCATAATGCGAACCCGCCTTAAACCCTCCTTTCTGATTCTTAGTAAACCGTACCACTTGACCCTCCTGATAGTTGACCAAATCCATTTTTTGGCTATCGGTAAACGACAGGTCTTTGAGGGTATCGAACGTTCGTTCTTTCCCCGTGATTTTTCCTTCCAACTTTAGCTTCTGGCGAACTATAGCCGAAATTTGGTTTCCGTCTTTGTGAGTAGGACTGACTATAAGGGCGCTTCGTCCTGCTTGAACCGAGGAAACATACTCGTTTGCAATTCTTGCGAGGCGTTCTTCGCGCTCCGGGACTTCATGAACAGCCTTCATCTTGTCCAAGGTTTGATAGCCTTCCAATACCCTTCCGCTTGCAATTTGATCAACGGCTTTTCGGTACTCCTGCGGCTTTTGCCTCATATTCTCCTTTACATGAGCGGTTTTAATCTTAGCTTCCTGCTGAAGGATGCGAAAGGCGTCCCCGTATTCTCCAGGCGATCCGTGCTGTTTGGTATCTCCACTAAGGAGCACCTGAGCATTTTGCTCTTTGGCAATGGAAAGCACCCTGGTTTTTGATTTTACGCCACTAAGTCCGGCTTCGTCGAATAGCAATACTCCATTGGTGATTTGCTCTTGAAGCTTTGGATTCACCATAAAGGCTGCTACCGTGTGGGCATCGAAGCCCTCCCTCCTAAGCACCTCAACAGCTTGGGAGGAGGGTGCAATAGTTAGAAAAGCCCTGTTTGAGGCTTGGGTGGCTTCGGCAATTTCCGAAAGTAATGTGGTTTTTCCGGCACCTGCATTTCCCTGAATGCCTGTTACAAAATCAGGAGAAGAAAGAGTAACCTGTACCGCTTCCCTCTGACCTTGATTGAGGAACTCTCGCTTAATTGTATGCTCAGGATTGATGGGTTTGAACTTTCCCTTGCCACGGGTTGCCAGAGAAATCATCTTATCTTCGGCTTTTACCATTTCTCGGGTAGTTATGGTGGAAATGGTATGATCTTCGGAGCGTAAGATGTCCTCCCGCTCATCCATCGCCCGATGAACGTCATCTGGTAATAAAGCGCCGTAGCCTAACTCAAGGGCATACCCAAGCACGCGTTTTTCGGGCACCGCGGAAGTTCTCTCCAGAAAATGATCCAGGCTACGCTGTACGGCTTCTTTGGCTGAGATAGGTTCTACATCGTTTCGATACTTTTTTTTTATCTGGGACAAGCCTTCAAGCTCTTCCTTGGACATTCGATCTTTCCAAAGCCCCAACAGCTCTTTGCTGTCCACGGCCTTCCCTTTGGAATTACGGGTAAGGGTAGAAAGTCGGGCTAACTCCTTCGGATCGGTGATTCCTTGTTCTTTGGCAAAGGCCTGAATCTCAAGCCTTCGATTTGAAAACTGCTCGATCAATGAACGGGATACGCCAACGATTTCGTAGGCATCTTTTGTTCGTTCTACGGCGTAGCCGAACTCGGTCAAACGCTTGCTCATGAACGCGTGGTAGGTCGCCTGATAGAAGGGTGCTAAGCGATGTATATTTCCCATTTCGAGAGCTAAAAACTTATCTCTTTCTGGGCTTCTGGTTACATTGATGCAGTAATTATGGGTGTGCATCTGCATATCTGGCACATACAGAGTCTCCCCGTCTTTTTTTAGTTCTACCGGGCGACTGGTAAAGTGATGGAAAGGTGCCCATAGCATTGAACCGGTAGGTTCATAGAAACGTCCATATTGGGTATTCGCCTGAGCTTGGGCATCCTGCTGAATTGCCAGCATCATCATTCTGTTGGCGTACTCATGCGCTCTGAAAAGATCTTCATCTTTGGTAATTGCATTAAGAATACTTACCGACTTTGGCGGGGCGGCTCCAATGTCGAACCCGCAGCGTCTGTTGCTCTTATTAAGTGGAGTAAGTTGTTCTTTCGTATTCGGATTCACATTGAAAATCAGATCGCGAAAATCCTCCGTTGTAACTTCTTTACCGTTCAAGTTAAGCTCGGGATGCTTACTCACTTCCCCTTCCCAATAGGCGGGGGTTTCTTCCATGTAGTAATTACCCTCTCTGCGGAGTCCATTTTTGAAATACTCCAGAGCACTTGCTCCATCACGGCTGATATTAATATCCATCATGGTCTTCGGTCTTTGTTTATTGAGTATTTGGAGAAGGATCTGTCATTGAACAACAGCTACAGTTCTCTGATGTAACCATCCTATTGTTGGATGGTTTTGCATGCACTGTCAAGGAATAAATTCCTAGTGTATTCATACTTCTTAAGATTTTAGCGTGGACTCTTTTTCAGCCTGCAACGCTTTGTCCAAGAGTTGTTGCACCGCCTCCGAAAAGGCAATCAAAAACAGGAATATCCCAAAATGAAGATCTTCCCCAAGCTTCCAGGCTGTCAGGCCAATAGCTACAACGATTAACGGTTCCAGAAGTCCGCAAATCACATACTCGTTTACCTTCATGAACTTGGAAGAACCTAATGCAATCCAGCTCTCCCCTCGTTTGGTTATACTGGAATTCCCTGCAATCCAGACGGTTACTAAATGGGCGAGTGAACTCAGGGTAAAAATACCCGAATAGATGAGCATGTATTCCGACTCAATATCTACGAAAACCATGTTGTATAATTCTTCTGGGGCCGCAAAAAAAGGCACGAACGGGACAATTAAAAAAGCGACTGGTTTGAGCAATTCAGGAACATGGGCACTATTGTAGCCCAGCAAAAAGCATACGGATGCGACTAAGAGCAAAATACCCATCGTTTGATATCCGGGCTTATAGCGAAAAATCGACCACAGTTGAAAGGCGAGCATCGCACGGGTGAACCGCAGATAGCCCTTCAGAATCAAGCCCAAAAATTTGGACCAGTGCTCATTGACGAAGGTGTGCCACAACTTGCCATGAAAAAGAGCATAAATAATTGCCAGATCGCCCACTTTCATCGTGGAACGAGGCGTAATTTTTCTGTTTGATTGTTCGGTAATCATCGTTCTCTGAATTTAGTTGCTATTAAATCAGAGCCTCAAAAAGAGGCTCTGATTTTTACTGCGGCACCTTTTTCAATTGAGAAATATTTTTCCCAAAATCGTGCCGCCCACATTTCGAGGTCATTAGTCTGTGGTGTTACTAAGACCACTTTCGTCCCTGACATATCAGGTAACTCTCCATCACGTTTCAAGGTCTGAACTATGCTTTCGTAATCTTCTCCTACCATTTTGGAGGGATTATCTATATAGGTATTGAAGTTGAATGCACTTGAAACCAAGATGAAATCGCTTATCACAACCAAAAACGTTTGGTCGGCCTGAGAGTCGAATTGCTTTGTCATGTGTACTAGAGCGCGGTACAAATTGGTCTGGTTTTGACCACATGGCTCTTCAACCATCAAGCCAACATCACGCTTAGCTTTGATGAGGAAAGTGTTCATATCTTTATTGCGCTGAGAAGTCGAACCGAAGAAGCGATTTTGCTCGGGTAGTTGAGCTAGTTCTACTTCGGGAATTCGGTTCACCCCAAATACAGCGGTTCTAAGATTAACGCCCTTTGAAGAGTTTTGAAGCTCAAGTTGGGTCAAGATGGTTCGAAACATTTCTGTTTCATCGAGAATACATTGACCGTTGGAAATTTCACTGACATCGCGAAGGATGCCCATTTCAATCGTCTGACTTTCTACTTCCAAAGAGAAAAGCAAGACTAGTAGGAAAGCTATCAGATGAGAATCACATGGTAGCCAATATGTTTTTAAAAGTGTTTCCATGATAGTAGATGTTTAAGAGTTGTTATTAGTATTTATAAGCGATTTCAATGACTGCAATGATGCGGTTGCGAAGGTTACTCAATGCTTTGAGTTCATAATTTTTGCGACCAAGGGTGATATCGAGCTCGCGTTGTAGACGTAGCTTCTCATGCTCCAAATCAGCGATCTTAGCACTCACTTTGTCTTCTGCAATTCGAAGCGGATTAGCTTCGGCGCGTTCGCAGCGACCTTGTAAAGGGATTAGCAAATAATCAATAGTTCTGCGGAGTCTAGAAAATATCAATTTCTGCTCGGTGGGCTTAAACTCCGCTTCATCTTTGTAGAACACATAACTAAGAAATAGCGAACAGTTAAAAAGCAACGCCAGGAGTCCGGTTGCGATCAGATGCTCTTGTCCTATTTCCGAAGAAGAATTGGATTCAACACCTATTGTTCCAGCCAGATAAATATCTAGTACATTGTTCGATTGTTCAATCGCTACCGCTTTCTGTCCCAAATATGCGATGAACAAAAGTCCAGCCGCGCACAGGACACCTACCATCCCAAGTTTTATTCTTTTTTTTACGAAAAGCTTAGCCGTTATCTTCGGTAATGCAGCAAATAAAATCGCCATACCAAATGCTAAGGCATATCCAAGGATTAGTCCCATACCAAGCATCTCAGTGTATGCTGGACTAGAGACTGTGAATTCCGTGCCTAGCATGATACCTGATAGCGCAAAAAGTATCCATTGGGATAAATTATAGTCCTTTAAAACTTTTATCAGTTCAGAGTTATATATCTTTATACTCATGATTTTTCCTCAATTGATTTTGTTGTAAAGTTTTCTATCTCATTGGCCTGGGATTCCAGATCTTTCAATTCTGCCTTTAATAGGTCGATTTTTTCGTAGGTGGCTTCGTCAGTTATTTTAAGTTCAGATTGAACATATTCATCGAAATGCTTGCTTATATGAGCCAGTTTTTTTTCGATTTCAGCTAACTCGCTTTCGAGAGTATAAATGGGCTCGAAATATTTTGAATATATTGCCAGTTCAGGGTCAGCAAAGGTTAACTCAGCTTGGGAGTAGGTTTCCTCTTTAGGAATTCCTTCCCTTTTGTTCCTCCTTGATATCCGAAACCATTTTCGTTCAACCTTTAGATTGTTAAGGTGAAAATGGACGTACCTGTACTCCTTGCTTTTCAGCAAGCCTTCTATCCATGCTACTTTCATGGGATACCTCTATTTGTTTTATAGTGAGTGGTTAACAGTCTTCGAAAAGAAGTCCGTCAACAATTGAGTAGAGCTTCGTTTAGTCTTCACAATTGGATGAGAAAAGAAGTTCAAAAAAAATTAATAAGTCAATTTGTTATTTTTTTTGAACTTATATGATGTTTTTATTGCGATACAATGCATTAACTTATTGCGATATACCGCAATTTTCAGTATCTATTTGCCTTTCACCGCATAAAAAAAAGAGTCTACGAGATACAACATCAATTAATTAATATTAAGTGACTTTTTTTATAAATAAATTAGGTCTTTTGAATAAAAAAAATTAATTATGAAAAAAATGTCGATGACCTTTTGGGGTATATCGCAAAAACTTGAAGAAGAGAAGGTTAGCCTGATGACAAATGGGCTACTAGCTAGGCTTGTTGGGCATTTTGAACATAATGAACAGGATTTCACTAACAGACTCGAAAAAATCTGCAAAACATCCCTTTTTCATAGTAGGCCTGATTTTATTTTGTCATTGAATAGAACAGCTACTCATCATCATAACAAAAAAATAAAAAAGAATGGGGTTCAAGAATATTTAAAACTTCTTTCTTGGCTTCATTTATTTGTTGGGGTTCCAATTGAAACCTTCGATTTACCAGAAAGTAAATATGGCAATAGTAGCGTTAAAGATTTAATCGAAAAATACTCTAAAGAAAAAGGCGCGAACACAGAGACTAAAAGAGATAAAGAGTGGTTCCGCGTGCTGCATATTGATAGTAAAGATAAAGATGACTATCAAAAACACATGACCGAATATGCGGATATTGTTGAAGAATTTCTTGAAGAGCGAACAGGTAAACTGCTCGTTTATGATTACCTGCACAGGCAACCTCATCAAGATTTTGGTGTGACCAGTGTGTATTCAGTTGCTCATAGTGATATTTATAAAAAAATAACCAAAAAAGTTTTTTCAGACTTACCCGACTCCTTAAAGCTACCTTTTTTCTATCGAAGAGTCCTTGCAGCGCCAATACATATTAATTTAGATGAGTTTCTTTTTATACATGACGAGTTAAGCGAAGATGATGCTCTAAAGGCATGTATCGTTAAATATTCCTCCTATTCACTATTGGAACATATACTATTCACAATCAGCAAAGAACCCAGATTTCAGGAAAGATATTATCATAGTGGATTTTATTGCACAAAATACCCGACCCGAACCTATCAATTTGCGTTATGTGGAACAAAGGATAATGAAGTATATCTGGAAGAGTTATCCAAATACGACAGAGGAGAATGCAAACCAGATCTACTCATTGTTGGAGAGGCCAATGGTAGAAATAAAACAAGTGCTTCACAATACAGAAAAGATTTTTATGAGTATTTTGAACGAAAAGGTGTAAAGAGGTTTACGCTAGTTAATCTCAACTTTTTCATTAAAGGATTAATTAAAGAGCTTAATAAAAAGGTAATAGATTTATTGAGCTCAGAAGAAGAGGCAGAAAAAACCGATAAAAAGAAAGAAGCTGAGACTGAGAAAAAAAAAAAAAACAGGTAACGTTGACCGACTTCTGGCTGAGCTGGATATGTTGAAGAAAAAGCAAGAACTCATTCAGAGTTATGTTGAGTGTACAGAAACGAGTGAACAGTATCTATAAGCGTCATAGTCTTTAAAAGATATTATCGAACGTTTTTTTTCAATTTGTCAGAGATCAAAATTTGAGGAATTCCCGAAATTCTTTTCTTCCCATTTTTCGTATTGTGATGAACTCATATTACCATTTGAGGCTTGACGATCTAATTCTTGTAACGCAGCAAACGCATTTAGAATTAAACTCTGTTCGATTTCATATGAGTGTCGAACAAATGCAGCAGGAGGAATAGCAAAATCACCTTTGATAATCGGCTTATTTTTTGTGAGATCTATCTCAGTATTTACTGCATTTTTAAAAATCTCGTTGATATTCCAATCATTGTTTTCAAATAATTCTTCCAAATAACTAAAAGCCTCATAGACAGAACCAGCAGCCGTATACAAGTCAAGCCTTTCCCCTGTTTTAATGTATGAAGCAGATTCAGCATTTAGAAAAGTTTCGCAAAGTCCCCTGAGTTTATAAAAAGTTCTGTTTAGTTCTTGTTTTGTGATTGTCATAATCCCTCCTGATTTACTGATAGCACTTACTGCTACATAGAGAATTAAGTTATGTCAATAAAAAAAATTAGTTCTTTAACCAAGTATTTGCGATCAGTAATGATGTTTTTTCCAAATAAAAGCAGCCGCTGAATTTCAATAACAAATTTTTATATCTATTTCACTTTGTAAGATGCAAGCTATCTCAACATTCGAACTAAAAAATCTGTGCACGGATTTTGCACGGGTTAATTGCTATGTTCATCAAGTGTTCGCTATGTGTTCCCTGTTTGTCTTTTGTGCTAAAACAGTTAAAAGTCATGATTTCAGAACGAAGAAAGGCTCTGTAAGTAGTTCTGAGCGGGTGATGGCGGACACGGAGGGATTCGAACCCTCGATAGAGCTATAAACCCTATACTCCCTTAGCAGGGGAGCGCCTTCAGCCACTCGGCCACGTCTCCTAATTCACTCTCAGCTTGAGTTTCAACGCTTTTTGATCCATATACTTTTTCATGCTGTGCACGGATTTTGCACGGATC
The DNA here is from genome assembly GCA_965229525.1 of Balneolaceae bacterium. GTDB lineage: Bacteria > Bacteroidota > Rhodothermia > Balneolales > Balneolaceae > HXMU1420-13. The sequence goes on along the minus strand of OZ245886.1, from coordinate 2,544,659 downwards.
GGTTAGGTCTTCTCTCAAACCAGTTGGGTATGGTAACTGATTAATCGCCTCAATCAAGCTCTTTCTGGGAAGGTGAGTATAGTGCCTACTCATTTCATTTTGAGACGCATGTCCAAGAATTTCATCTTTGATCATATCACTTACACCACCGGGCCATATGAGATGAGTAGAAACCGTATGTCTTGCCATATAAGGTGTAATATTTAATCCTGTTTTGTTTTTGGCATAATGTAGCGGAGAAGCCATTTGTCCTCCCCTATTAGAAATCAACCTTCCAGATTTATTGAATATCCGATTATCAGGGTATCTCCTACCGGATTTGTTTAAGAACGCATATTCATTGTCTTGCTGATGTAAGTAATCTAACAAAGGATTCAAACATCGATGAATGGGAATACCTCTTGGCATATCGGTTTTAGTTTCATCCAGAGCGATCCAACTGTGTTCAGGGTATAAGTTCACGGTTTCTAGATCGTACGCTTCAAGCGGTCTACATCCTGTCCAGAATAAGAAAAACATCACCTTTGCAGCAGGATAAGATAACGCATTTATAAAGGTAACAGCGTCCTCATACATTGCAGGTTTACGTGATCGAGCTTTTGATTTTAATCGCTTGGGGCGTTGCCACTCCACAATAGGACAAAGTGGGTTTTGTCCTCGGGTATTATGCTTCCAAACCGCAATGAAAGGCGTCCAAAATTGTCTGTTTTGAGTATCTGGAGTACAATGTCCATACAATTCTTGGCAAGCTTCATCAAGTTGTTCCTGGGTAAGTTCCCTTATTCTCCAATGACCGATTTTACCAATTAATCCTGTCCATTTTCCTTCTTTATATTCTCCAAGAAATCTAGGGGAGCCTCCCGATTTTAGATAATTTAATGCTGCATCTAGAAACGTAGCCGAATAAGACTGCCCATAAATGTATGCATCTCTTAACTCATCGAGCCTTTTATCACGATAATCTTTAATTCTGGATGGCGGGGTTTTTAAACCTTGGTGAGGTATTCCTGTGCTTTCGTAGATTTCCTGACCATGGATGGTGCCACGAAGGTACCAATTCGGGGAGTTGGTTTTTTTGAAGATTTTGAGTTCGCTTGACATCGTATCAATTCTATCACTTCATCCTCGGGAATACACCAGATTTCTATCTTTTCGATAAAGAATACATGTGGAATCTTTCCAGAATCCCGGATCATTTTCCGGACTTTTCTTTTTTGGGCGAGCTGAGAAAGATCTGTCAATGGCTTTCCAATTAATTGAGCTATCCCGATTTCATCTAAAAGCATACTAGGACTTTAATCCTATTGTGCTGGGTTGTCAACTAAAAGAGTGTCAAAATCGGCGTGATTGACCAAAGCTAATTTCAATAAAGATTTCCAGTGATTTCTTCCGTATTTCATTTGCATATCGTTAACAGACTCTTGAACGGTATCCCTAAACTCTTCAAGACCAATTCTAGGAACCAATGACTTCGCCTGAGTAATAACTGGATCAATTACCTCGTTCGAATTTTCTCGGTACCTTTTAAACAAATCCAGATTCTTATAATGAGAGCTAATGATAAGCTCCTTATCTGGAGGCAGTAATGCCCCATCGATTGAAAAATCTGGGATTGGGTACGATTGGAAGTCTATTTTCAGGTATTCGACATCTGGAATAAGATCGAAAAAGAGATTTAAAAACATTCTCTGCCCATTGGAGAGCCATCTCCTTCCTTTTATTGAATTACAATTTAGACAGCTTGGAAATAAATTAATTGGGTTAACCGAATGCTCTGGGTAATCTTCCTTTGGCACTATATGATCAAAGGAGCCGACAGGCTCAACGGTACACATTTGGCACGTATTAAATTTCCTTCCATCAATTGTAGTAAGGAGTATTTTTAGTTCTTGTAATGCTTTGCTTTTGAATTTATACAGTAATAACAAATCCTGCTTCTCTTCATTAGTAAATCCAAGAGCGGTTATATCTTCTAGATTTTCATTGTCGATAAGATCTAAATACTCTTGAAATACTACTTCAATTCTACTCTCAAGGGTTGCTATACGATCTTTATAAGTCGGGTCTTTGCGGGTGTTGTATTTTCTTGAAACAACCTCCTGAAAGAACTCAAAACAATCCTCACTATAGGGTATTAAATTTATCATTCTTCGTCTTGATATAGGCTTCTTATAAAAAGACGCAGATTTAAGCTTACAGGCATGTTATCACTCTGAATTATTTCAATAATTTCTTCAGGAGTTTTATCACGATCTTTTAACTTTCGAATGATGGCTTGATAGTGTTTTGGAATTTCATTGGTACCAAATACTTCTTCTGTTATATCTGACAAATTAGCTCCAAAGCTTTCCATTCCAATCTTTCTTATCGCTAGCATACTTTCAAGACGATCAAACACAAATACATTTCTGGAGAGTAACTCTCTAATAATGATGGGCGAATGAGTAGTGACAATGCAAAACGATTCGAATCTTTTCACTAGCTCATAAATAGTATTCATAAGCTGAGCTATCGCGTTTGGGTGAAGATGAGTTTCTGGCTCATCAAATAGAAGTAAAGAGTCATATCTAATATGAGCTACTATATTTGTAACCGTCTCGAGTAAAATTCTTTGACCAGAACTTAGATTACGTCTCTCTGAATTCAACTGATCCACATTTACTACAATGTTATTTTTTTCATCTGTTTGAAAAGCCTTTTCAAAGAATGATTCAGGTAGAAACTCCTCTAATATGTATAGCCAATCATCTAGCCGTTCTAGCTCCTCGATACGTCTTCTGGTCTTACCAAACTTGATTGCCCGGCTTTTGTCATCTCCAATTTCTCCAGAATCATCTCTGAGACTACAAAAGATGTAATCCACGTTCACTCCAGCCTTACCCGGTTTGAATGTATCAAAAGGACTGTATGAAAGAGCGATTATTTTTGAGAATAATGGAAGTTGACCTTCAAAAAATTCTTCATTCTCCTCAATTAGGTTTTTAGGTAACTGAGAAATAAACTGAGTTTTTCCAACTCCATTTTTACCAATAATAGCACAGATTCTATTGGGTATATCCGAAACATCTTCGAAATCAAAGTTTATCGGAGTGGGAGGAACATCATCATTACCAAAGATAGGAGAGAACTTATAGGTAAATTTGTACATATCTGATCTATCCCGACCACTCAATTCAAATCTGACCTCTCTTAAAATCCGTTCTGCTTTATCTTTTCTTACTAAAGATTTTCTAAAGTAAGACTCTCTTTCAAATGAGTCAGCAATATCAGAAAAAAGTGCTGCGTCCTTTATTGCGAATAAAATCGACCTGTACTTTCCTTTAAACCTGTCTTTTAACCAGTGGTAATATTCTCTGCTTTGACCTAGACTACAATAAGAATCATTTAATTCTGTAAAGGATTCTGGTAAAATAGTATGGAAGTTACTGTATTTATCAGCTTCATCTTTTGAGTAAGAATAATTTTCTGGATTGTTTGTAATAATTTTTAATTCTCCAAAATTATCCAAACTTCCATCAGAATTTCGAAAGAGTAAATTACATCTTGACTGTAATGAGTAATCATTCCACCAACTAAAATCACGAAAATCTAAAATGAAGATTTCTACTTCTTTTGGCTTAAAATCATTGGGGTCTTCAACCTCATAGTTTGGATAGAATCTTATTTCATTACTAATTACCCCAGCAGGATAATTCTTACTTGGATCATAGGGTGCAAATGAGAATATTGGCTGATCTTGTCCATTAAAATCGGAAGTTTCTAAGCCGATACCCTGTGAGTTGATCAATGAATTGATGTCATCAACTAAATCCAACCTTGTCTGTTCAGATTTCTGAAATTCAGGTTTAACCAGATACTCAATTAGATTTAATAATTTGTTTCCTTCTGTAACATCAAACCGGGTCAGAAAAGTATATTCTAGCTCCCAATCATCATTGTTGACTAAGTGTTGATATGCATCCCCATAAGCATCCTTATACCTATGATCTTGGGAGGGTTTATTCCTTAGATCAAAAACTGAGTCCAGAAGCTCAATTATCCCTTCATGATGGTTCCCATAAAAAACATTCGGCTTTGAAATAAGAAGCTTCAATACTCGAAGTTTCGTATCCCGATTCAACGATATATCCATAACTCAAATACAACACTTTGAGACTAAACATGCAAACCATATAATAATTTCTGTTTAAGTAGTATGATCATATTCATGAAGCATTTTTGGTTCATTCAGTTGCATATTATCAGGGAGTCGATCTCCCCTGACGTGGTGTGTGATAGAAAAATGAGCGAGAGACCTTTACTATGTTCGGACTGGTTCTACTGACCCCTTAATGCACCAAAAAGGAACTTAACGGCTACACAATGAGGAGCAAATTCTATACAGGTCAATGGACCTAATCCAATACGCTAATTAGCTCTTACAGCAATAGATTTAGTCCATCGTTCTAAGAACGATGTCCATATTAAGAAATCAAGTATGAGAAAATAAATAGTGAATAGAATAAGAGCGAGCGAATGCGCTCAAAATTCAATAGATAAGAAGTCAGTGCTTTAATCTGATCGTGAGTTTAAAAATCACTCATCATAGAATAGAAGCCTTCACTGGTAATGATCAAATGATCCTTGAGTTCAATCTGAAGAATTCTGCCAGCCTCATAGAATTGTTTGGTTAGTCCAATATCTGCCTGGCTCGGCGTTAAGCTACCCGATGGGTGGTTATGTGCGAGAATTAAACTATCCGCTCTTCTTTTTAAAGCCATCGCAAACACCAGCCTCAAATCCACCACGGTTCCATTCATGCCTCCTTTGGATATGGAAGCGATAGACATGACTCTGAGCCTTCTGTCCAAAAACACCGCTTTGCATTCTTCCAGCAGTTCTATTTGACCTTGATCCCAACTTTGTAAAAAGACTTTATACGCATCTTCAGCACAAGCGATTTTCAGTCGATCCGAAGCTTTGACTTTATTTTTATAGGTCAGTTTAACTTCCTCTATTTTCATTATGTGTTCCTTTTACAATAAGCCCAAATCACTGCCCATCTGAAAGGCTGTTTCTTCAAAGGCGAACCAGGCCAATGTATTCTTGAGATCACTGCCTAATTGGATTTGAGTTCCCGTGTTTTCTTCATATTCCAGTCGAAGCTCATTAATCTGTTCATAGTAACAATCAAAAAACTGGTGCGTTTGGCGATAATAAATCAATGAGCTTACCATACCAGAAACGCACCCATAGGTAGCGAGATCATTAAAAAAGTGGGATAGGTTTTCATGGCCCAACGCCTCCTGAGCTACGAATGCTTCAATAGTGGCAGGTGTATCTTTAATGATCTTCTTTAGTTTTTTTTGAGGTTTCATTGATACCCTCCTGAATAAAAAAGATGGAGGAAGCACACAGCTTCCTCCATAGAGTTAAGAGGCCCTATACGGGAACTGGATTGGTTTCATTGGAGGTGTTTTTCTTAACCACCTTCCAAGCAAAGGTGGTTACGGCTGTTTCTTTATGGCCTTCCGGGGTATCCACACTTTTGGAGCTGTCCTCCCCTTTCACGTACGCCCAGTCTCCTTTTTTCAGCTCTTTGGCAATGTTAAAGGCATCTTCCAGGTTATGAGAAACTAAAACATTGAAATAATTGACCAGGTTTTTTACTTCTCCATCTTGTTCATATTGTTTGTTGGTACCGATCCTAAATCTTACGTACCTGCCATCTGCAATCACTTCGGCATCTTTAACGAGCCTCCCGGATTTCATGGAGATATTGGTATCTGCAAATAGTTTCTCTTGGTTTTCAGTGTGTTGGTTTACGTTGTTGTCTGACATTGTTTTCTCCTTTATGTCATTGGTTTAAAAACCCGTTAATAACGGGGTATGGGTCCGTCCATACCCCTTGCCATGTGGCGAACAGGGGGTGAGCAGAGCGCAAGGTCAAAAAAACAGAGAAGGGGGATCACCCACTTTGCACAAATGCAATGCGGAAAAGTGGGGAAGACTGTTTTTTTGCTTGTTTTAGCCTTGAGTGTCGCGAGGGGGAACGCCCTAAAGCACGGCCTTCGCGTTGGTCAAACATTCCGCTCTGGATAATTCCATGGCTTTGGTTGCCATTGAAATCATATCAGCCATCGTAGGCATCCTTCCGCTCAAGATGAATGAGCAAAGTGCATCAGAATAATGATCCAACGCCTTTCTCCAGTCTATGAAATGCTCTCCGGATAGATCTTCAAAGGTATCGAAAACCCTTCCGGCATCGGCGCTGATATCGCAAAGCATATCTTCAAAAGACATATCCTTTTTCGATAGTATTTCATATTCATTAGCTCGATTGATTGAATATAGTTTCCCTGAAATTCGGGCTACTATTTCCCCATAATACAATGTTGTGTTCATTTCTTGGTTTACTCCCTTATGTTTAGATGATGAGTCATGAAATAGGAAGAAAATCCTATTTTTTAAGTATGGGATGAGTAATTATCAGCTTATCAAAAGCTCGTCAAGAAAAAATGTTCACTTTTTGTTCTTTTATAGAAAAACTGTGGTATTACTGGGTCTTACAGGATAAAAGACTGAATACACTGGTATTTTAATACCTTTTTTTCGTAAGAGTTATTCTTGAATACCATCAAAAAATTCTTTGAGACTTATGCCATGAATATCAATAAGTCGAAATAGAGTATTCATTTGGAAGTTTTCTCCTGATTCTAATCTCCAAATCTGCTTTCTGGTAAACCCATGCATGTCAGCAAATGCTTCATGAGATGAAAATCCATTTTCGATCCGCAACTCTCTGATACGATTTCCAATAATTTTTAAACGCTTATCACTTTCTTTTGAACTCATATTTCAAAAGTGGTGCGAAATTAAAAACTATAACACATCATATTTGACGTGATTATTTTCTTTATTATATTCACGTCATTAATAACGTGATTCATTAATAAATTAACTCTTTTTCGCCTTCTTGTTGGGAAACCACTCAATAGATGATATAAAAGGAGTACAGAATGGAATAGCTATGAACGCAATTAAACGAACTACCGCTGGACTTACCTTAATCGCCCTAACAGCATTTGGCGGTCAAACACTTGCACAGAGCAGTGATAATGCCTTGGCTTTGAATACTTCAAACAAAGCCAAAATAGAACTTGTTTCTGAAAGAGAAGTACTGACTGCCCCTGTAGTTTTGCCTTATTCTTCCTCTGCTGAGGCTCAAAGAAGCTCAAAGCCGATGAATATTGGCTTACATATCCATCAGGATGCTAAGGATTCTATTAGCGGGTTCCGATATGCAAGAGGGCTAGCAAACGCAGCTACCGAAGCTGAAAAGACCGGAAATCGCCCTATGTATATCACCGCAACCTATGAAGAAGGTGCTTCATCAGTAGGAAGTTTTGTGTCTATATATGTTGATGGTAAGCCTTGGAGTTATGAAGGTAATACAGCTTTGTCACCTCAAGTTGTAGCTCAGTTGTTACCAATACTGATGTATGAATATGAGCAATCATTTGGTAAGGACAATTTCATACCGGAAGATGTAACCCCTCAACTCGTCGCTTCTTTAGATTAAAAATCCACTCCAATAGTATTTAATTTAGGCATAGAATCGATGCTTGATATATTTGATTCTAAGCTTTTATCATTAGTAAATGACTCACCAGTAGCTGCTTGGGTGAACGGCTCTCTAATACTTGTAATAACTCTTGCATTACGCTCTTGATCTTCATTTAAGTGATTTTTTGCCAAATCTTCGTAACTTCTATTACTGCTATCCTTTTCAATGAAATCGCTCCATATCGTATCGAAATTAGAGTAGGTTTTTTCCCATTCTAACACCGTTTCCCCATACTCTTGTTTGAGCGTATCAAATTCCTTGTTTAGATTTAGTATTTCATCCCGTCTTGCCTTTACTTCATCGGTTGCACCTTCGGCCTCGGCTTTTTCGAGTGCTTCTTCAGCTTCTTTTAATTTTCGTTGATATTCAGCTTCTGCTTCCAGGAATGATTGAGAATCCCTTTCTATCAACTCTTTAAGTGATAGCAGCTCCCCTCCCATTTCTTTTCCCAGAGCGACAAGATGATCATCGACATTTCCTTCCTTTTTGATATTAGCAATGTCTTCCAGAGAATACCCTTGTTCCAACAGGTAGGTGAGTTTTTCATCATCCGTACCGTTTTGGAGTAGGGCAGTTATTCTAGTGAGTTGTTCACCCAGGTAGCTGGCTCTTTCATTTTTTTGTCTAAAGCTCTCAAGGTTTTGACTCATAGCCAATAAGGAACTGCTCATACCCTGAATAGCGTTATCTGCTGTTTCCAAGGCATGTTTACCAGCGGTGCTTATAAGAAGTTCTTCAAATTCCTTTTTGCGCTTTTTTTCTGGAGTCTCTCCTACCAATTCGGCATTATCTGCCGCACTTCCGAGCTTAATACGCCCATTATCTTTACCCTGAAGCATATACTGGAAGGTCTTCTGATCCTCATGCTCAGCAAGTTCATTCACTTTATTTACATCTTTATCGGACATGATTTTCCCTCATTCATACCCGTATAGTATTCCAGAAAATGCTGAACAATCAGTGAATTATGGAGCGTATTTAAGCCAAATTTAGATCAAATTTTATCTATTTATGGGCTTTGGGGATTGATGATGATAGAATGAACAGATGTCTAAGCCTTCAAATAAAATTCATATCACTGATGAGATTATAGAAACTCTACTCCATCATCACCATCGCACGGGAGTAGGGCCACAAAAGCTTCTCCGGGGAAAGAGAGAGATTGCCCCTGGCGGTTTGTCTTCCTCTATGGTGTACAATTGGATCAGAAAAGGGTCAAAGACTGCGAGAAAGGATCATTTAGAATTCATTTTGAGCCAGTGGGAAGCTCTACCTGACAATCCATATCAAAACAAACGGTATAAAAATTACCGGGAAGGGTTGAAACCGATTGATCCTGAACATTTGGAAAAACTTCGCTTAATCCGGGACATGACAGGGATACTACCAAGCAAAATATTTATCCACGGGTGCAATCCCCCGTCATTTCTGAATGCCAATATTATAAATCAGTGGTTAAGTGTTGATGGATACAAAGCTAGACCTGAGGATGTGGAGTGGGTTTTGCAAGAAACATTTATAACATTGAATAAATTGAGGGCTCTATTTAAATAATCTAGTCAAAAACTCTAGTACTTAGACCTTTACTTATATATGCACTTTTTTTGTATTTAAAATAGTTATGGTTTGAATATCAATTATTGGTATAGAAACCTTCGTTAGAACTTATTGAATTTAATCGTAGATTATTAAATATTCAGCTATTTAAACTGTTATGGAATCTTATTTAAGAAAATTTAGAGATCGACTACGAATCATTCTAATTCTTTACGTTTTCTGTGAAGCAGATAAGAATCATTCTGGTGATATATATGGAGTATTTCGTACAGAAGTTAAAATTCAAGCATTAGATTTCCTTTTACGTTATCCAGATTTCTTGTCTTTTGAATTGATGGATTTGATGGATAATGACCCATCTATTGATCAGGGTGAAATCAGAGCTACAATTGAAAACATATACGAGAATAAGGAACCAGAAATCCGAGTAGAGGAAATGGAAAAGTTCTTTTATGGAGCATATGAGAGCATTGATGATTCAATCGCCTTTTTGATCAGCGTTGGATTTATAGAACACGATAGCAAAAAGAATACAGAAGGGAGAGCTTATGACAAGAAATATTTCGTTACACAAAGTTGTGCTGACAAAATTGAAAATAATTTAAAAGACATTCTATCCGTAAAATGGTATTTCGACCGTTGTGAGTTAATCAAAAAATACTTTAATGGATTTACTGGAACTGAATTAAAAGCTCGTCAATACCGGTATTCGGAATACAGTGATATTTCTTATAAAAGCCACATTCAAAACATAGATGAGAAAGTAAAATCGGCATTTAACGAAAGGTTTAAAGAGCAACTAGTATGAACAATAATGAAATAGATTTCCAAAAATTCATCGAATATGTTCATACACATTTTAAAGATGAAATTGACCTGAATTCTGTAAAAGAAATCCTTTATTTGGAAGATGGTTATAACAAAGATAACCCTGAATCACTGGGAAGACACCTTGTTCTAAATCGATTGATTTTCTCAGGCAAAAAAAACGACACTGAATTTATTTATGATCAACCCCTTTATACAGGTATAAATATTTGGATTGCGGATAATTTTAAAGGAAAATCATCCATTTTTAAGATTATCAAATTTGCTTTAACTGGAATTGAAAGCTACAAACACGACATCAAAAAATGGATAGCTGAAATTATCCTTGAATTCCAGATTGGAAAGGATATTTACACAATCCACATAGACAAAAGCGGAAGAGATAAAGGATCGCTATACACATTTGGAATAGATCGATTCCAGCAACTAAGAGATAATCAAAAGTTAGATACTATAGATAAAGAAAAAGAGTTCGATTTCAGAAGTAAAAAGATGTTGGAAGAACATATGCAAGAGTTCTTTTTTGATCACTTTGACTTTTATGTTCTGAAATACACTCAAAATAGGAGTTCTAAAGAAGACTTTGGGTTAAGCACTGCGAATCTAAGCTGGTCCACCTATTTTAAATCTATTTATTTAGAGTCAAGTAATTACGAATATCTCTTTTTTGAAAATGAAAAGTTTGGCGCACAAGGACGAAAAATCTTTGAAATGATCCTTGGTTTACCGCTCACATACCCCATTAATATGTTGACTATACAGTCTGACAGGGTATCTGAAGAAATTGGAAAACTAAAACTTGCTGACACAACAAACAACGAAACAGTAAAATCTGAAAGAGATAAAGTTTCCAAAGAATACTCTGATGTTACCGAAAAGCTTCAAAAAATAAGAAAAGAAGGGAAACTCGATTTCGATGAAAACCCATTGATCGAAGAATACAACCAGATTCAGGAACGGGTAAACGAAAACCGTAAAAAAAGGCGGTCAGCGAATGAGGCCTATCAATCTGTAAGAGACAACATAGAGCCTCTTGAGATAGAAATCAAAAACTTAGAAATCGATAGAAAAAAAGTAGCAGAAGAAATAAGTCGTTTGGTTAAGCAAGAGTTGAATATCGAATTATACAAAGAAGCTGGTAGCTTTTTCAGCAACTTAGATATAAAAGTTTGTCCACATTGTGAGATTGAAGTAACCAAAGAGAGAAAAGAAAAAGAATTGAATACTCATGAATGTAGCTTATGTGGAGAAACTTCGAATGAGCAAAAGATTGAGACCGAAGAACTACAAGCTAAGCTTAACAAGCTTAAAGAAGAGCGAGAAGGACATCAAAAAAGATTACAGCAACTTCGAAAGAGTATTGAGAGTGTAACCAAAAGAATACAAGAGTTAAGAATTACCATCCCATTACTATATAACGAATTGATTGCGGTTCCTTCTACAGAAGCTGATTTAAAGCGACTCAAAGAAATTGAAGCTGAAATTGAGATGATAAATAAGGAGCGCAAAGATCAACAAGATCTTATCAAGCAAGAAAAAGATTTGCTCAAAGAAGAAGCTGTATTGAAATACAGGTTAGAAGAAATCGAAAAGGAAAAGACCTCCGAAAATTCAAACAGAATTCAAGAATTAAATTTGCACAAATCAATCCTTAACTACGCTTTAGAAGGATTAGAAAAGAGGCGAATCCAACTCAATAAAAACATATTAACCAAACTGGAGACTCTTATTCAAAATGAGATACATGCATTTGGTATACACAACATATCCAACTTAAAGATCACTAATAAATATGAACTTGAGTTTACTCAAAATGACGAAATCGAAGGCTTTAGTGATTTAACAGAAGGCGAAAAACTGCGTGTTAAATTAGCTTTTTATCTGAGCCTTATACAACTCGATATCGAACATAATTTAGGGAGGCATCCTCGTTTTTTAATTTTCGATTCACCGGGAAGCGAAGAAATGATTGAAGAACATTTACGAGGACTATCCGATATTCTAAAAAAGGTCAATGAGCGATTTGAGGATGAATTACAAATTTTTGTTGGCTCTGCTCTTCGCGAGTTCTCACAAATAACCAGTACAAAAAAGGCTGTAATAAAGGGTAAAGACGAGTTTATATTTTAATGACGATAAAAAAAGATCAATGTGAACTATTCCGATCAGGAACAGACTTTAAGCAGATTCTTTTCCTTGATAATTTCTACGAAAACATCAACGTTGAAATAGCAGAAGAAAAAACCCTTTCCGAAATACTTCAATTGGCAATAAGTTCAAAAAATGATTATATCAAGCGAGCAGCTTTCAAAATTCTTTGTGATTTATCACTAGCCGGAAAGATTAATCATTTTAACGCACTTGCAGAATTACATACTTTACTAGATTCTAACATACCTACCTTGCAAGCAATTGCAGTAAAATATTTGCCATATTTTCCAATTGCACGAACTACAGACACAATTGAAAAACTCAAAGAACTTTCTGATAACCCTAATGGTGATGTAGCTAGCCAAGCATACTTCTGTCTAGGCCTTTTTCAGCTTACAGAATCAACTTCGCTTTCAAACATTGCTGGTGCAATCATCTGTCTAGAAAATGCTGAATCTCACTTTACTGCAGCCAGCATATCAGTTGAAAATAGAACTGATTCAGATTTTTACCTAGCAATAATTGCGTGGTTAAAATCGGCTCTTAGTAATAATTCAGCTCTTGTTAAAGAAGGGTTTCAAAAAATTGAAGAGGCTCTCATAACTCGCAATCTCTATGAGTTTGATGATCAGAATTTAGAATTAGATTTTCTTGTTTTTCATCTAGTCAAACAGTTAAGAATAACCTTTTCCATTTCAAACACCGCTGACAGATGGTTAGAAATAAAAAATGAGGTCAAGGCTTTATTGGATGCTTTTGATAATTTAAGAAAAGTAAAAGAGAGTACAACTTCGAGTCGATTTATAACCGAGAGGCTATTTTCCAATCTATTCGAAACCATTGAGGAGGGAATATATCAAATTCACTTAACTTCAAGTAAGCCGCGATTAAAAGCTCTACAAGAGCACACATCAGAAACAGAAATTGCCCAATATCTACACTTCCTATTACCAAAACTGCCCGAAGATCAACAAGATCGACAAGATAACCCCGAGCTATTGGCCCTCCTTTCTGAAATAGAAGGAAGTGAAAAGGGACTGGCTTTATATCAGTCAATTGCTAATAAAAGTGGCTCAACTGAACTACTCCAGAACCTTGGAAACCTAACAAGAAAATACAAAAGTCAATCACTTCCCTATAAAACAGGTACTATAAAAGGTCAAGAAATCTATAACGAACTAAGGGAACGTATTGAAGAAAAACTGTCTGATTATCCAGAAGAGAAGCTTGAAGCTTATTTTAAAGTCGTTACAGAAGTAATTCGGTACGCACGAACAACCTTCGTCGACAGTGATCGAAAACGTTTTCCTTTTCTCTATACCAAAAGTTCCAATTTCCAATTAGGAAAAGGACAACAAGCAATTGAACAAGATTTGCAGGATAGTATGCTCCACTTTTTTGAATACTCAACCATTAAAGATGGATTAGATCATGAGAAGGCAAGATTCGTAGACGGCGGGCGTGTTGATATTTTGTATAAAAAAGAATTGATTACCATCTCTATTGAATTAAAGAAATCTCTTAACCGACCATCAGACAATGATCTTGAAGAAAACTATATTTCTCAAGCACAAACTTATACTGCTGGCTATGATCAACTAGGAATATTTGTGTTACTAGAATTGAGTGATAAAGGAACCGAACCTCCACCAAACTTTAAAGACTGGTTTAAAATTCATCATTTATCTCCGTCTACTAATTTAGAACTAAACTATCCTGACTATGTTATTTCAGTAGTCATTCCAGGAAATAGAACTTCCCCAAGTGCAAAAAGTATTTATAAATGACTTTTTATAAAATCCAAGAATAATTCTACTGCTATAACTTTGAAATAAACCGTATGTAAAACTGCGACAAAAAGAAGCATGAGCGATAAAGATAAAATCCTTTACCCCCAAACTATGCTTCTTTTGTGATATTAAGGGCGATTTCTTTTTTTCTTTAAATTCTACCCCCCCTTCTTTAAATAAGAGGATTTTCATTTAGCCACTTCAAAAACCCTCTCAAACGTAAACCAATAGTTTACCTGTGCGCCATTTTATAAAGTGCTAAATATATTGCATTACTTTAAAATATTTGCTATTTGTAAACTATGAGTTTACCAAAAGATAAAAAATTAATGACTTTGTTAAATGAGTGGCCTCCTGGGATGGTTGGAACTACCCCATGGCTTCATGAGCTTGGTATATCCCGGCAACTTGTTCAAAAGTACAAGCAATCGGGCTGGCTGGCTGGGCTTGGTCGTGGTGCCTATATAAAACACAATGAGGATCTCGACTGGCAAGGTGCTATGTACGCATTACAGAAACAGCTTAATCTGAATGTGCATGTCGGGGGTATGACCGCCTTGAGGACATTGGGAATGGCTCACTACCTGCACCTGAATCTGAAGCGGGTTTTTATCTTTTCTTCCGGAAATTTATCCTTACCCAAGTGGTTTTCAGAACAAGACTGGGGAGTAGAGATAGAGTCTGTGAATACATCCTTCTTACCTGAAAAGCATGGCATCAGAGAACAGGGATATGGAAGTTTCCCACTCGCTTCATCAACGGCTGAACGGGCGGTATTGGAAAAAATATATGTATCCCATAAAAGCTATGAACTACTGGAGTCGTATCAAATCGTGGAAGGACTTACCACTTTACGTCCGAACTTGATGCAGCAACTTTTAGAAAAATGTACTTCAATAAAAGTAAAACGGCTTTTTCTGTTTATGGCTAATAAAGCACAGCTTCCGATAATGAAACATATGGAGTTTGAAAAAATCGATCTGGGAGCAGGGGATCGCAGTATAGTTAAGAGCGGGGTTTATGACTCCCAATTTAAGTTGGTACTGCCCAAAGAATTGGTAGACTATGTTTGATAGTATATACAAAGCCCAGGTTGATCTGCTCATTAAAATCTTGCCCATCATTGATGAGGAAAAAGTCTTTGCGCTGAAAGGAGGCACAGCCATTAATCTTTTCATCCGGGATTTACCTCGCTTGTCTGTGGATATAGATTTAACCTATCTCCTCTTTGATGATCGAAACACCGCGCTTCAAACAATCACCTCTTCGCTAAGAAAAATCGGAAGCCGCATTCAGCAAGCCATTCCAAATAGCACGGTGAATGAAGTTGCCCAAAAAGATAGAACGGTAGCTAAGCTCACCGTTCAATTTGGAGAAGCGCAAATTAAAATTGAGGTAAATACGATTATGAGAGGGTATCTGTTTGAACCAGAACGACAGGCGCTCTCGCCAGCGGTTCAGGAACTATTCGAGCAGTTTGCGGAAATTACCGTGGTTTCGAAAGCAGAGTTGTTTGGAGGAAAGCTATGTGCAGCTCTGGATCGCCAACATCCAAGGGACTTATTTGATGTATACTACTTACTAAAAAACGAAGGGCTAACCGAAGAAATTAAATATGGATTCATTTCCGCGTTACTCAGCCATAACAGACCGATACATGAATTACTAAGTCCTAACTTTTTGGATCAGAAGGAAACTTTTGATCGACAATTTGTTGGCATGACTAATGCTGCTTTTACTTATGAAGATTTTGAGTTTACTCGGAATCGATTGATAGAGGAGATTTTAAAAATCCTTACCGATAAGGATAGGGCATTCTTAGTAAGCTTCGTTGAAGTTGAACCAAAATGGAATCTCTTTCCTCATGTAAAGCTCAAAAAGTTACCAGCTATTCAATGGAAACTTCAAAATATCCAAAAGCTCATTAAGACTAATCCGGAAAAGAATGCTGTTCAGAAAAAGGCATTACTGAAAAAATTGGATAAGAAGAGTTAGGTGTGAACAACTGCTCACATAAACATATAGAGTGTCTGAATCCTTATGAGCTTATAAGGAAATACAGATGTGAAACATGTCATGAAGTAATGATGTGCGAATGTGACAAAAACATTGGAACTCGATATTTATCTCACCAACTTTCAACAGGTACGGTATTAGGGACACAAGAAGATGTTATAGTAACACTCGGTTTCCAGCCTAATGTATGCCCTGAATGCCGTGGGTTAAAGCCTAAAGCTTTCCCTACATCAGAGACATTTGGCCGAACTTCAAAAATCAAACGCTATTATTGGAGAGAACTTCATTTCAAAGGACTTGAGTTATTTGGTGAACTATCATCTGATGAAGACATTGATCCGATTTTTTCTACATCTCCTGAAGTTGAAGAGCTTTATGTAAAAGCCCAAAAACAAGCTTTATTAGAAATTAAGGAACTACATAAGACAAATCCGAAATACTCCTATTCTGAAAAGTCCCAGCAGGAAACTATTGAGGAATACGATGTTCCAGTCATAGATTTGAATGCGACCTATATCAAGAATCTAGCAACAAAAAAGGTTCAAGTTTCTTTGGAACGCACTTCTATGTCGATTGAAGAGTTTGTTCAAGATCATTTCGCCAAAGAAGGATTTGAATCCCTCCACCTTGAGAGCAGGCCTTTTCATGTTCTATTTGGTGTATTTATGTGGCTTCTCATTCAAGACCCATCAGATCCTAAGAATAGAATGGTAGGATTTGGTGAAAGGAGCGCTTTTGAAAAAGACGGATCAAAACAACCTATTCATACAATCTTACCGGAAGATTTTGGTACAGCAGGATATTTTAAGAGACGAGAGAAGCATATCAATAAACATTTAGCTTCCCTTGAAACCCGTACGGAAGAGTTTGAATGGCTGTTCGATTATTGGTTAGAATACAGTTATGGTTTACGCCAGTATCTTTGGGCTCACAAAGAGGAAGATATAGCTAGCGCACAAAAAATTATATCTGTTTTACCCAATCAAATTGTTGTAAATATCTTAAAGTATCTTGTTGAAAACTATTGGGGTCGCTATTTAGGTTGGCCGGATTTACTAGCCTATAAAGAAGATCAATTTTTCTTTGTTGAGGTAAAATCCTCTGGTGATCGTTTATCTGAAGATCAAAAAAATTGGATAAGAGATAATCACTCCATACTCCGTCTTCCTTTTAAGATGGTAAAGGTTCTCAAGGTAAACGAAATAGATTTATAACTTCATACTTATAATACGGTTATTAGATTGTTAAGTATTCTTTATAGCGAGAAAAAGGGCTTTAGTTCTCTTACTTTATATTTCGCACAATCTATATCTTACTATAAATTAAATATTTATATATTTTCACTATACTTAATTCTTCAAATGACCTTCATTTAAAACCAGAATAGTTCAAACTTTCAACAAGATTGTGCAAGACATCTAGCTATATTTTTGTTAACGTAAGCTTGTTTATATAACCAAGCTATAAAATTGACACATCTAAACCGAAAATCTGAGCTCTTTACAAAACCGATGACTTTATTGTTGGTTTTTGTAATTGCTATGCATGCATTTATTGCCCACGGTTTTGCAGGTAGTTTGGTTTACTGTTTTGAAAGCAATGGCGATGTCAACATTGAATCCACAACTGGTTTTTCATTTGGATTCATAAAAGAATGCGATAGTTACTCTTACAAGTCGCATGACCATGGCAATAATCCTGTGATTCACTCTTCAACCGAGTGCGAAAAGGATATTGATGTTATTGACACTTGCTTAAAAGACAACAATACGACACGTAATACTCTAGATAAAGTTGATCTACCTTTACTATCGAGTACGTATTTAGCTTTTGAATATCCCCTCATAGAACAAGCTAAACAACCGTTTTCATCTCAACAGCCCTACTTTGATGATGATATTTCTAAATCTCTTCGAACAATTCGTCTATTAATCTAAGTCGTATCTGACTTAGCGCTTCCTATAAGTAGCACAGGATTGACTCCTGTTCTGGAATAGAAACGCCTCTATTCAAAAGCCCATAGCTTCTCTCTTGGGCAAATAAAAAACTGACTAAAATAATTTACTACTGAAGTATGTAGGTTCGACATGATTGATAAAATAATTTCATTTTCTATAAACAATAAGTTCATCATCGGCTTATTTGTCCTGACAATAATCGGTGCTGGCATTTATTCAATGCTTACCGTTAACCTCGGCTCCGTCCCCGATATCACGAATAATCAGGTTCAGGTTATTACGGTGTCTGAAAATCTAGCAACAGAAGATATAGAACAGTTTGTTACCTACCCAGTAGAGCTTTCTATGGGGAATTTGCCAGGGGTAACAGAAATCCGTTCCATTTCACGTTTTGGGCTTTCCGTCGTCACAATAGTATTTGAAGATGATATGGGAACTTACCTGCCAAGACAACTAGTCCAGGAAAAACTGAATGAACTAACTGAAACCATACCAGAGAAGTTTGGAAGCCCAACGATGGGGCCCATTTCGAGCGGACTGGGACAAATCTATGAGTATTCTATCAAAGTCGATCCAGAATACGAAGCGGAGTATACCCCTAATGAACTCCGAACTATACAGGATTGGATCATTAAGCGCCAAATGGTGATGCTGGAAGGTGTAGTGGAAGTGAATTCCTTCGGAGGTGGAATTAAACAATACGAAGTTTCCATCAACCCCGAAAAGCTAAATGCAATGAGCATATCAATTTCTGAAGTATATGAAGCATTAGCGATGAACAATGTAAATACCGGTGGTGCATACATTGAAAGAAATAAAATGGCGAATTTCATCCGGGGCGAAGGGCTGATCCGAAGTCTGGATGATATACGAAGCATTGTTATCAGAAATGAAAACGGACTCCCAATAACCGTCAACGATGTTGCAGAGCACGTCCAATTTGGCACACAAACCCGGTATGGTGCATTTACGCAGGATGGGGAAGAAGCAGTTGGTGGAATTATAATGATGCTGAAAGGCTCAAACCCGGATGCAACGGTAAAAAGAGTTAAAGAACGAATATCTGAGATACAAAATAGTTTACCTGAGGGGCTTAGAATTGAACCTATCCTTGACAGGAGCGAATTAATTGGAAGAACTACAAGTACTGTTTCGAAAAACCTGATAGAAGGAGCATTGATAGTAGTATTTGTTTTGGTTTTACTGCTCGGAAGCCTGCGGGGGGGATTAATAACAGCGTCGTTGATCCCTTTGTCGCTATTATTCGCATTTATTTTAATGAAAGCCACCGGTGTTTGGGCGAACCTGATGAGCCTTGGAGCCATTGACTTTGGTATCATTGTAGATGGTGCTGTCATTATAGTGGAAGGAATTGTCCATGAGATTGAAAAACGGGTAAAATCAGGGAAATCAAAGTTTGGTAAGGCTCAAATGGATGAGATATCCTTTAAAGCAAGCAGCACAATGATGAACGCCGCCTTTTTTGGTCAACTAATCATTCTTATAGTATTTACTCCGATACTTTTTCTTGAGGGGGTTGAGGGGAAAATGTTTCGACCAATGGCATTTACTTTCGGTTTTGCGGTACTTGGAGCGATCATTCTGTGCTTAACCTATGTACCGATGATCTCTGCACTCGTTATGCGTCCATCCACCAACAAATCAAATTGGTTTGCTCGTATAGAGCAGAGATTAGACAGCATTAGCAATTCACTTATTGAAAGGATTCAAAGAGTGTATCGACCTTTGATTATTCAATCACTTGATCGAAAAGCCGTTGTACTTGTTTTTGCTTTAATCCTTTTCGGAAGCGCCATTTTTACTTTTTCAAGGATGGGTGGGGAATTTATTCCACAACTGGATGAAGGAGACATTGCCATGCAGGCACTTATTCGCCCGGGAAGTGGATTAACAGAATCCATTGAAGTATCAAAAAATATAGAACGAATTTTGTTGAACGAATTCCCTGAAGTGAAGACCGTTACTGCCCGGATCGGAGTGGCTGACATTCCCACCGATCCTATGCCTTTTGATATTGCTGATATGTACATCATTCTGAATAAAGATAAGGACAGTTGGGTATCGGCCAATTCTAAAGACGAACTCATCGAAAAAATTAAAACTAAACTTGATGAGTCTCTTGTAGGGGTTAATCTGGTATTTACCCAACCTGTTGAACTTCGCTTTAATGAACTATTGGAAGGGGTAAGAGAAGATATAGCGGTAAAATTGTATGGAGAAGACCTGAATGTACTGTCTCAAAAAGTGGACGAGATGGCCGAAATCATACAAACAGTTCCTGGTGTAGGTGATGTAAGCCCTGAGAGAATTTCAGGACTTCCACAAATGACGGTAAAGTACAATAGAAACAAAGTTGCTCAATATGGACTGAGCATTGCAAAGTTGAATGAGTATATCAGTACAGCCTTTGCTGGTGGAGTGGCCGGAGTAGTATTTGAAGGAGAAAAACGCTTCGACCTGGTGGTACGTTTTGATGAAACATTTAGAACCGGGATCGAGGACCTACAAAATCTGTATATCGATCTTGAAAATGGAAGTCAGGTTCCCATAGAAGAAATGGCGGAGATAAGTTATCAGCCGGGACCAATGCAAATCTCACGTGATAACACCTTTCGCAGAACCTATGTAGGGGTAAATGCCCGTGGAAGAGATGTAGAGTCATTGGTTGGAGAAATTCAGGATCGGTTGGAATCAGAGCTTCCCTTACCTCCGGGATATTATATTACTTATGGTGGCGAATTTGAAAATTTACAACGAGCTAAAAGTCGCTTAGCAATTGTAGTACCCATCGCACTATTTCTGATTTTTGTACTACTCTACTTTGCTCTGAACTCATTCTCGCAGTCAGTAATGATCTATTTAGCTATTCCACTGGCAGCAATTGGTGGCGTGTTTCTTCTTGAGTTTAGGGGAATGACATTCAGCATCTCTGCAGGGGTTGGGTTTATTGTGCTTTTTGGAGTTGCCGTACTCAATGGACTGGTACTTATCAGTCGCTTCAATTCACTAAAAGAAGAAGGAGTAACCGATTTGAAAGAACGAATTTTAATTGGTACCAAAGAGCGACTCCGTCCTATTTTACTTACGGCAACAGCTGCTATTATGGGCTTCACCCCAATGGCATTCTCAGCTTCAGCAGGCGCTGAAGTACAGCGTCCTTTGGCTACCGTTGTAATCGGTGGATTGATTAGCGCCACCTTGCTTACCCTAGTTGTGCTGCCTGTTTTGTATGCATACATTGAGCATAGATCAGAGAAAAGAGCCCAAAGAAAAAGACTTAAAGTTCCGTCACTGCTAGCCTTTCTTATAATTACCGGAAGCTTAGTAGCACCATCAGTATTACATGCACAAACTATACAAATTGATAGTTTGCAAGGAATTTCATTGGAGCAAGCGGTTCAAAAAGCAATGGATAATTACCCGGCTATTAAAGCCGCGCAGCTTGAACTTGAAAGCCAACTAGCGCTTAAGAAAACGGCATGGGAAATTGGAGATACCGAACTGTTTACCGGAAAAGAAGAAGTGGGAAATGGTTCAGACGGGGTTTCTACAAAATTTGGTGTGGCTCAAAGCCTGGATCTTTTTGGAATTGCTTCCCGAGTAAACCTTCAAAAGGCGAAGAAGAGCCTTGCTGAGATTAATATTGAGTTGACGAACATAGAAATTGAACTAATGGTAAAGCAAAACTGGGCAACAGTGTATGCTTATAAACAGAAGTATGAGCTATTAGAACAACTAAATACCCAATTCAAAGATATTGCACGGGCCGCTGAATTACGACTTGAAACGGAAGCCAGCTCCAAATTGGAATATCTCGCAACCCTGAATCAGGCCACTAAAATCAAAATTCAAACTGAGCAGGCGCTTAGAGATTATCTAAGTGCTGTTCAAAATTTGAATAAATGGTTCAACGATGATCAAGCCTATACCACTGCTTTGATTGCTTCCGAAAAGCTAGATAGCCCCATTAATTTTGAGAATGTATCTTTGAATAATCATCCCTATTTAAATATGGCTGAGCAGAGAGTTGAAGTAGCGGGCGCTGTTGCCAGAAATAACCGAAGTGAGTTCTTGCCAAAGCTTAGGGCCCAATACGGTTTTCAGGAAATTGCCGGACAATCAGGATTCAACAGCTATGAAGTTGGGATTAGCTTTCCGCTACTTTTCTGGTCAAATCTGGGCAAAACTCAGTCCGCCAATATAAAAACGGATATTGCCCGGCAAAATCTTGATCAGGCGCAACGAGAGATGAGTACTCATTATAACAGGGTGCAAGAAGATTATCTGAAGTGGCTTAGTTCATGGCAATATTACAAAAATGAAGCATTACCACTGGCAGAAGAACAACGTAAAGGCGCATTAACAGCGTATAAAGAGGGAGCCATTGATTATGTGATGTTCCTGCAAAATATCCGCGATGCCATTACTATCGAAATTGATTCCTGGGATGCTTTTGGTGAATACTTGAATAGTCGCTTTCAACTGGAATACTACCTAAACACTTCTAAATAACAACCTTTTAAAACCATTTATATCATGAATAACAAACATATACATCTCACACTATTTATAACACTGTTGCTCCTATTTACCGCGTGTAAGGTTGACGAAGTAGACTCCTTGAATGCAGAGAATGCTGCACTGGTTCAGGGTGCAGAGGAAGGTGAAGAAAATGCAGCTCATCTTTCTGAACTCAAGTTTAACAGCCTTGGAATAGAAGTAGATACCCTAACCAGAAGAGCTCTTTCTGGTTTAATCAAAGCGAATGGTTCACTAGAAGTTCCTCCACAACACGAGGCGACCGTAACTGCCATTTTAGGAGCTAATATTACCTCTATAGAAGTTATTGAAGGCGATGAAGTAGCAAAGAATCAAGTGCTGGCTTATTTATCCCACCCAAACCTCGCTAATCTACAAACACAATATGTACGCACTTATGAACAGATGTTGTACTTAGAAAAAGAATATGCTCGTCAAAAAAGGTTATTTGAAGGCGAAGTGGGTTCGGGTAAAGACTTGCAGGAAACCGAAGCGAATTACAAAGCTACCGTTGCAGAAGCGAAAGGCTTTGAAGCTCAGCTTAAGCAATTAAATTTATCTGTAGATAGAATCAGAAGTGGAAATATTTATGAACAGGTTCCTATTGTCAGCCCTATTCGAGGATATATCGAAGGAGTAGAAATACAGATTGGACAGTTTGTTGATCCTCAAACCGAATTATTTATGATCGTGAATAATGAACATGTACATGCCGATTTAATGGTGTTTGAAAAAGATATATACAAAGTCAAAAAGGGTCAGAAAGTGTCGTTTACAGTGCAATCCGTTCCAAATGGACGATTAACTGGGCGAATTTTCTCTGTTGGAAAACAGTTTGAACAGAACCCTAAAGCGGTACACGTTCATGCAGAAATAGATCAAACAGAAAATTTTCTGATTCCAGGGATGTATATCAATGGAAGTATATATACTTCTGAAACAGAAGTATTAGCCCTTCCTGAAACCGCGATTATAGAAGATGAAGGCTTAACCTACATGTTTTCTGCTGAAGAACACCAAGAAAATGGTGAAACTGAATGGGAATTTACACCCATTGAAATTAGGACCGGAATAATAGACGAAGGATGGGTGGAAGTAATGTTGCTTGAACCTTTACCAGCAGGAACAAAAGTAGCTTTGAATAACGCCTATTCGCTTATTTCAGAATTGAAGAAAAGCCAAACCTCGCATGGACATTAAAGGATAAACTAAATGCATTGGCAGGTGTAATTATTTGCCAATGTAACTATTCATTGAAAAGCATTATGAAAGAAATTAAAGCATTTATAAAACCAAACCGAGTAGAACAAGTTGTTGAAACTTTAAAAGAGCATGGGTTCGATAGCGTTACCTTATCAAAAGGTGAAGGTACCGGAACCTATAAACGAAAGGATGCTACCCCATCCTTAGATTTCCATTTTACAGACAGTCCTGTTGTCAAGCTTGAACTCGTTTGCCATAACGAAGAAGTTGATAGGGTTATTGATTTAATCTGTGAAAAAGCTCGTAGCGCTGATCCTGGAGATGGGATTATTTATGTAACGAATATAAAGGAAGCCTATAAAGTTAAATCAAAACAACCTCTTCATTTGGCATAATGTAGAGTTTTGGTAATAAATGCGAATGAAACCTCGCACACCCATTAATAATCTTAATGACAAAATACTTTCTAAATGAGTCATTCTCACAATCATAGCCACAATAGCGGCAACATAAAAATTGCTTTCTTTCTCAACATTGGCTTTACAGTTCTAGAGTTCTTTGGCGGGCTCTATGTCAATAGTGTTGCCATTATTTCCGATGCTCTGCACGACCTTGGGGACAGTATGTCTTTGGGGTTGTCATGGTATTTAGATCATAAATCAAAACAAGGCTCCAACCGCTCTTTTACTTTTGGCTATACCCGGTTTTCACTGCTTGGGGCTTTAGTGAACAGCCTTGTGCTGATTGCAGGTTCTGTTTTTGTTATCAATGAGGCTGTGGGACGCATCATAAACCCTGAACACACCGATGCCCAAGGCATGCTGATCTTTGCCATCATTGGTGTCTCTGTCAATGGCTATGCAGCGTGGAAAGTAAGCCATGGAAAAACGCTTAATGAAAAGGTTATTTCTTGGCATTTGTTAGAAGATGTACTTGGGTGGGCGGCGGTCTTGATTGTGTCCATTGTATTAATGTTTAAGGACATCCACTACTTGGATTCTGCCCTGTCGCTTTTCATTACGGCATATATATTGTGGAATGTGATTAAACGCTTAAAGGAAACGCTATATGTATTTTTACAAGGTAGTCCTGATGACGTAAGTGTAGAAAAACTGGAAGAGAAGTTTCTTGATAAAGACTTTGTATCTGAAACTAAGCATCTACATGTTTGGTCTTTAGATGGAGAGCAACATGTTTTGACGGCGCACCTCATCTTAAAAGACGTTTCAACCTATTCAGAAATCGTAAAGGCAAAAAAAGCGATTAGAGAATTATTAAAGCCTTATAAATTCAGCCATAGCACCATAGAAGTGGAACTGGATGAAGAGACATCATCATTAATAGAAGACAACCATACGACATGAGCCAACAACATTTTCATATAAAAAACATGGTTTGCAGCCATTGCGCAGAAGTCTTGGAGGAAAAACTTCTTTCTGCCGACTTTGAAGTAAAAAAAATAGAATTGGGTGAGCTGACACTTTCAAAACCAATTTCTGATCCTGAATATCAACGCCTTATCAAAGTTGTGAATACCAATGGCTTTGAAATTATAAATGACCAGGGCAGTAAATTGGTCGAGCAGATGAAGCAACTTATTATTCAACTGGTCAGAACTAATAAAGAGTTGGATGGGAAACTCTCGGAATATCTGTCACACCAACTCAATAAAGAGTATCAGTATTTAAGTCGGCTGTTTTCCAATGTGGAGGGCAAATCCATCGAGAGATATTACATCTTACAAAAGATTGAACGGGCTAAAGAACTCATTGTTTATGGTGAGGAAAACCTGACGGAAATTGCCTATGAATTAGGCTATAGCAGTCAACAGCATTTTTCCCGCCAATTCAAAAAAGAAACGGGATTGTCCCCTTCTCACTTTAAAGATGTTAAAGAAAATAAAAGAGTCTCAATTGATAGAATTTGACAAAATCTTGCACAAGATTTACACAAATCTGCAATCAAAATGAGAATTATAAGTCTATCATTGTGTAAAAAAAGAATCCCATGGTAGCATTCATAAAAAAGTACAAAGAAGCTGTTATAAGTGCTTTCGCACTGAGTTTGGCTTTACTGATCGAGCACCTCTTAAGCTTCAATGGAGATCGATATCTGTATTTAGCCTTATATGGATTATCCTATTTAGCAGTTG
Source organism: Balneolaceae bacterium (assembly GCA_965229525.1). Lineage (GTDB taxonomy): Bacteria > Bacteroidota > Rhodothermia > Balneolales > Balneolaceae > HXMU1420-13. Next base: position 2,518,838 of record OZ245886.1, on the reverse strand, counting down.
GAGGTCCAGTTTGGGCCAAAGCATTCAAATCATTAAAGAATGGCACTTTATTTAGTGAATTCTTCCTCATGGGGATTGCGACTGTTGGCGCATTTGCTATTGGTGAATATGCAGAAGGTGTAGCCGTTATGTTGTTTTACACCATTGGTGAATATGCCCAACATGGTGCCGTTCATAAAGCAAGACGCTCAATAGAGGGGTTAATCAATCAACAACCGGACACAGCTACAGTTGAGAGAGATGGAAATACTGTTGAGTTACACCCTTCCAAAATAAAAATTGGTGAAATTATTTTAGTTCGTCCAGGTGAAAAAGTCCCTTTAGATGGAGAACTGTTAACCCAGAGCAGCTCATTTAATACAGCAGCCCTGACAGGTGAATCTAAACCGATTAATAAACAGGCCGGAGAAGAGGTTTGGGCTGGTTCGATTAATCAAGACAAGCTCGTTCGAATAAAAGTTACCAGCACATTTAAAGACACGAAACTGTCGGGTATTCTTGCGATGGTTCAAGAGGCAACACAACGCAAGGCTCCGACCCAACGGTTTATGACAAAGTTTGCCAAGATATACACTCCAATCGTTGTATGGCTTGCTGTTGCCCTTACATTTGTGCCTTATTTTTTCGTTGAACAATATATATTTCAAGATTGGTTTTATAGAGCACTTATATTCTTAGTTGTGTCGTGCCCGTGTGGATTGGTTATTTCAATTCCACTGGGGTATTTCGGGGGAATCGGGGCTGCTTCAAGCAATGGAATATTGTTAAAAGGATCAGATTTTCTGGATCAGTTGCGGAAAATGAATGTCCTTTTTATGGATAAAACAGGCACCTTAACCAAGGGCTCTTTTGAAGTTCAAAACGTGCAAGCTCATGGCACCATATCTAAATCAGAACTTGTGAGATATGCAGCATCATTAGAAAAGTATTCTACTCATCCGATTGGGAAAGCTATTACGGCTTTCAATGGTAATGAACCTTTACATGATGTAACCGGGCAACAAGAGATTTCAGGTAAAGGATTAAAAGGGAAAATTGAGGATAACGATGTCCTGATTGGCAATCTTGATTTATTAAATGACAGTGAGATTTCGATTAAAGGTAATAAGGGGTACTCTGATCCATATACCTACGTACACGTAGCGATAAATGGAGAGCATGTTGGAACCATCAGTATCGCCGATCAGATTAAAGAGGATAGTAAGTTGACCATCACACAGCTTAAAGAAAAAGGCGTTCATCAGCTGGTTATGTTATCTGGAGATAATAGTAGTGTCGTATCATTTGTAGCGGAAGCACTGGGCATCAACAAGGCTCATGGCGGCCTACTTCCTGATGAAAAGTACAACCATGTTGAAAAAGCTCTTGGAGGAAAGAATATAGTCGGTTTTGTTGGTGATGGCGTAAATGACGCACCTGTTATTACACTGGCAGATGTTGGGATTGCCATGGGCGGTATCGGCTCTGATGCAACAATAGAAACGGCAGATGTAGTCATACAAACCGATCAACCCTCTAAGATTCCCCTTGCCATAGATATATCGAGGTTTACCCACCGGATAGTATGGCAAAATATAAGCTTTGCTTTAGGCATTAAAGCATTAGTTATGGCGCTTGCAGCTTTTGGAATTGCCACTATGTGGGAAGCTATATTTGCTGACGTAGGGGTTGCATTGATCGCTATAGGAAATGCTATTCGTATTCAGACTAAATATTCTGATAGCCAAACTTTCTTTTCTTTTCTAAAACCATTGGAGAGCCACAAGAACGAAGCATCAGCCCCTTCTCAATGCTGTGAGACCTGTTAAAAAGCCCTAAATGTTTTAGCTATGTTTTAGTGAAAATAAAAAAGCCCTTGAAAAGAGGGCTTTTGTAGTGGCGGGGACAGGATTCGAACCTGCGACCTTCGGGTTATGAGCCCGACGAGCTACCAGCTGCTCCACCCCGCGATAAGACTTAAATATACTATTTATTCGATTAGAACTTCAATCATTTTTTAAGTGATTTGAGACATTAATTTTATCTATTCCTATTTTCGGAAAAAACTGGAGTCCAAATGATATCATCAAAAGAAGCAATTCACTTAGAAGACAAATATGGTGCGCATAACTATCATCCCCTACCGGTTGTTTTAGCAAAAGGAGAAGGTGTTTTCGTATGGGATCCGGAGGGTAATAAATATTATGATTTCTTGTCAGCTTACTCTGCGGTTAATCAAGGCCATTGTCATCCAAAGATTACTTCTACACTTATAGAACAAAGTAAAACATTAACCCTTACATCGCGTGCATTTTATAATAATGTATTGGGAGAATATGAAAAGTTCATGAGCGAGTATTTTGGACTGGATAAAATCCTTCCGATGAATACAGGTGCCGAAGCTGTTGAAACTGCTATCAAAGTTTGCAGAAAATGGGGATACGAGAAAAAAGGAATTCTTGAGAATGAAGCGATTATAATTGTATGTGATAATAACTTTCACGGTAGAACTACTACTATTATTTCATTTTCTAATGATCCTGATGCTAGAAAAAACTTTGGCCCTTATACTAAAGGATTCGTAAAAGTCACTTATGATGATATCGAATCACTAAAGGATGCAATTGAAATGCCAAATATGGTTGGTTTCCTGGTAGAACCAATCCAAGGTGAAGCAGGTGTGGTTGTTCCAAATACTCAATACATAAGAGAAGCAGCCAGGCTATGTAAGGAGAATGATGTCCTCTTTATGGCTGACGAAATTCAAACAGGAATAGCCAGAACAGGTTCTTTACTTGCAATTTGCGGTGATTGCAATTGCAAGGCTCAGTGTGAACGAGGTGAGACCTATACCAAACCAGATATTTTGATTTTAGGCAAAGCCCTATCCGGAGGATCTTATCCAGTTTCTGCTGTTTTAGCTGATCGAGAAATAATGGATGTAATTCGACCGGGGCAGCATGGATCAACATACGGTGGAAATCCACTAGCTTGTAAAGTTGCCATGGCAGCGTTAGAGGTTGTTGATGAGGAGAAATTAGTTCAGAATGCGCGGAATCTAGGGAATCTATTTAGAGAGAAAATGCAGAACTTAGTAGACAAATTTGAACTATTTGTTAAAGTACGAGGCAAAGGTCTTTTAAATGCTGTTATTATTAACGACACCCCTGAGAGCGATACTGCATGGAAATTTTGTCTTGCTTTAAAAGAGAATGGATTATTAGCAAAACCTACGCATGGAAATATTATCAGATTCGCTCCCCCCTTAGTAATGACCGAAGAACAGTTATTAGAATGCGTTTCAATTATAGAAAAGACAATTGAAGAATTCTCGCAATAAAAAAGCGCTTTTTTGATTGAGTCCAATAAACAAGTTTGGTAGCTTCAACGACTCAATTAAATCAAGACCACTATATATAAGGAGTAGATGGCTGTACAAGAATTTATCCACCCGGAAGAAGTAAGAAAAATCTTAGGAAAACACCTGCTAACAGATGGCTTTGATATGGTGTTGGATCTTAATAAGAGCAAGGGAGCCTATCTTCACGATAGTAAATCAGGCAGAGACTACTTGGATTTCTTCACCTTCTTTGCTTCAAATCCGCTAGGAATGAATCATGATAAAATTGCTGGTGACGCCGAGTTTGTAAATAAACTTGGTCGTGTAGCTGTTAATAAGCCCTCTAACTCTGATGTGTATACAGAAGAATTAGCTGAGTTCATGGAATCGTTCAGTAAAATTGCTGTGCCTTCTACTCTTCAACATTCCTTCTTTATATCAGGTGGATCTCTAGCTGTCGAAAATGCAATGAAAGTAGCCTTTGACTGGAAAGTTCAGAAGAACTTCCAAAAAGGGTATCGAGAAGAAAAAGGGCATAAAGTTCTTCACTTCGAAAAAGCTTTCCACGGAAGATCAGGATATACACTTTCGGTTACGAATACATTGGAAGACAAAGTTAAATATTTCCCGAAGTTTGATTGGCCAAGAGTGATTAGCCCAGCTATGCATTTTCCTGAAACGCCCCACCATATCGAAATGGTGAAAAAGGACGAACGGCTTGCCGTAGCTCAAATAGAAAGGTATTTCAATATTTATAAAGATGATATTGCCTGCATTTTGATTGAACCTATTCAGGCAGAAGGTGGTGATCGCCACTTTCGACCTCAATTTCATGAGGCGCTTCGACAATTAGCTGATAAGCATGAAGCCCTCCTAATCTATGATGAAGTTCAAACCGGAGTAGGGTTAACTGGCAAATTCTGGGCTCATGAGCATTACGTAACTCCGGATATCATCTCATTTGGCAAGAAAGCACAGGTTTGTGGAGTTCTTGCGGGCCCGCGAATTGATGAAGTGGAAACCAATGTGTTCAAAGTTTCTTCTCGCATTAACTCAACGTGGGGTGGTAATCTTGTGGATATGGTTCGTTTTGGTAGAATCCTGAATATCATCGAAGAAGACCATCTTGTTGAGAATGCTGCAGATGTTGGAGCCTATCTTTTAATTAAACTTGAAGAGCTTGCTACAAACTACGAGCATTTCTCGAATGTTCGTGGTAAAGGCCTAATGTGTGCTATTGATCTTCCAGATTCCCATTCAAGAAATGCGGTGATCAATGAATGTATTACTCATGGCATGATGATACTTTCCTGCGGCGATAAAACCATTCGTTTCAGACCGCCATTAACTGTTACAAGAGAACAGGTAGATGAAGGTTTGAACATACTTGAGAATGCATACAAAGCAGCGATCGAACGCTGCCCTGTTGCTCACTAGACTAACTGGTGACTCTCGGGTTGCATTACAACCTCATTTACAACTGCAGAACCAGGTAGCGACAAGGTCGCTGCTACGGTATTTGCAACTGCTTCTGGTGTGAGCATTGCTTCTTTCTTCACGCGCATCTGTACACGTTCGTCGTCCCAGAAAGGTGTATCTACTCCACCTAGGTAAAACAGTGTGAAGTTTACCTTATCACGCTTTAACTCTTCGGTAAGAGCTTTTGTAAAGCCTTGGATAGCAAATTTTGATGCTGAATAAACGGAAGAATTCCTCATAATGAATTTACCCATCGTTCCAGGGAACATTAATACATGAGCGCCTTCATTTAAATGTGGAAGCATAGTCTGAGTGACAAGGAAAGTTCCATATACATTCACATCAATGATCTCTTTCGCATCTGCTGGATTGATTTCCTTAATTGATTGAATAATCCCCTGACCAAATGCATTTACAAGTACATCAATCTTACCTAGTCCTGTAGACACTTGATTTGCTAGATTTGTTACAGATGCTGGATTAGTTACATCCACATCAATGGCGTAAGCATCTCCACCATTAGCATTTATTTCTTGAGCTACCTCTTCGGCTTTAGCACGATTTCTTCCAGCGATTACAACCTTAGCGCCTTGTGCTGATACATTTTTGGCAATAGCAGTTCCGATTCCACCGGTTCCGCCAACAACCAATACAATTTTATCTTTCAATGTTCTCTTCTTTCTTGATGAATAGTCACACTAAGAAATGAGAATAGCCCCTAAATTCGTTCCTTATATATAAGGACAAACTATTCTGCTTTTTTATAAAATATTCGCCAGGCAAGCGTCCAGGTTTCTCCCCCGTCGAAAGAAGATTCCCAGTCCCAGGTTAAGCTTTCTTCCTGAATATCGTAGAATTTCATTCTTTGGATAATGGTTCTACCATCTGGTAATTCGGATTCAGCAGTCTGGAAGATTCTCTGACCATTTTCCGTAATCCCGGTAAAATCGAAGTAACTCCCTTGATTATCCGCCCAGGACTGCTTCCAAGTTTGAGTTTGTGGATTGTATACTGATAATGAAGTTCCTTTCATACCAGCATACGTACCCGTCAAAGCCCTGAAGTTTTCCTGAATCACAACTCCATCCAGCGTTTTTTCGATCAGATTAGTACCAGTCCCTTCTATCCCATCTGGAGTTTCCCAAGTGAGCTCCCAATTACCAACCCAAAAATCGAAATAGGCTTCTGGAGTTTCAGTTTGAGCCTGAACTAAACCAGTTGAAAGAATAAATAGTACTGTACCGAGGAATCTCATAGGTAAAGGTTTTTGCCCTACTATATGAAATTGCAGTTATGCTTTGAAATTATTTGTGATAAGCTGTTTTAAACATCCATCGCATTTGGAATCACTGAATCGTGGATTGTTGCCATTTCAGTAACATCTAAATCAGCTAATCCAGAAATAGATAAACTTGATCCACCAGCTTTACCCAATTCATAGGCCGGCACTTCAGCATTCTTGAAATGAGTCATAACTTGATCAACGTTTTCGGCATTAACAGAGATAACTACACCTGACTGTGCTTCACTAAATAGAACTTCATGCGTATTTCCACCTACGGCAGATAAATCTACTGAAGCTCCCATTTTGCCAAAGATGCACATTTCAGCAAGCGCAATCGATAAACCACCATCAGAAATATCATGAGCTGCAGTAACTAATCCAGCTTGAATCACTTCTAAAAGTGTGTTTTGTAATTTTACTTCAAAATCGATGTCTAATTCAGGGGAATCACCTGTAGTTAATCCGTGAATTACTTTTAAATATTCGGTTGCACCAAGTCCTTTTCTATCTGCCCCTACGTATATAAGGACATCCCCTTCTGATTTTAATCCCGGAGTGGTTGTGTGATTCTCTACATCCTCTATCAAACCAAGCATTCCAATAATTGGAGAAGGGAAAATCGCAGATTCAGGATTTTCATTATAGAAACTTACATTTCCACCCGTTACAGGTGTGTTCAAAGCGCGACATGCGTCCCCCATACCAGCTAATGCCTCTTTGAACGTCCAGTATACTTCCGGTTTGTATGGATTTCCAAAATTAAGACAGTTTGTGATCGCGAGTGGACGCCCACCAGAACACACTACATTTCTTGCTGACTCAATTACAGCTATTTGACCACCTCTTCTTGGGTTCAAATATACATATCGACCGTTACAATCGGTTTTTGCTACTAAACCACGATTTGTCTCTTTAATTCGGATAACGCCTGAATCAGAAGCACCGGGTGCAGTAACTGTATTTGTTCTCACTGTTGTATCGTACTGCTCATGAACCCATCTTTTTGAGGCAATATTTGGTGAATTCAATAATTTCTTGATGGTTTCCACATGATCGGTTGGATGATCCAGCGTGTTTACATCGAAATTCTGAGTTTCATCTAAGTAGCCTGGTTTTTGTGTTTCGCGAATGTATTGAGGAGCTCCACCACCAAGTACCAAATGCTCAGCTGGAATCTCCGCCTTCACCTCACCTTCTTTCATGTAGGTGACTTTATCGCCATCAACCACCTCACCAATTACTACACCGTGCAGGTCCCACTTCTCGTAGATATCAATAATTTCCTGCTCACGTCCTTTTTCAGCTACGATCAACATTCTTTCCTGACTTTCTGAGAGCAGTAACTCATAAGCTGTCATCCCATCCTCACGAGCCGGCACCTTATCTAAATCAACCAGCATTCCCTGCTCTCCTTTGGCTGTCATCTCACTGGTAGAACAGGCAATTCCTGCCGCACCCATATCTTGCATACCAACTACTGCGCCGGTTTTTAAAGCTTCCAGGCTCGCTTCAAGTAATAATTTCTCTGTGAATGGATCACCCACCTGCACACTTGGTCTTTTTGCTTCGCTTTCTTCGCTGATTTCTTCGGAAGCAAAAGTTGCACCATGAATCCCATCTCGACCAGTACTCGCTCCCACTATGATCACCGGATTCCCAATTCCTTTTGCGATGGCTGAGGCTGTTTCCCCAGCTTTCACAATGCCAATACTCATCGCGTTTACTAGTGGATTCCCTTCGTAACTCTCATCAAAATACACTTCCCCGCCAATAACCGGAATACCAAACGAGTTTCCATAATCCCCGATACCCCGAACTACTCCATCGAGCAAATAACGAACACGTGGATTATCCATACTACCAAATCGAAGGGAATTTAAACTAGCTACCGGTCGTGCCCCCATAGTAAAAATATCACGATGAATTCCGCCAACACCTGTTGCAGCACCCTGGTATGGTTCAACTGCCGAAGGGTGATTGTGACTTTCAATTTTAAAGGCACAACCTAGACCATCGCCGATATCAACCAAACCTGCATTTTCTTCTCCTGCTTCCACTAATAAATGTTCCCCATCACGTGGTAATTTTTTCAGCTCGATGATGGAATTCTTATACGAACAATGCTCACTCCACATCACCGAATACACTCCTATTTCAGTAAAAGTGGGGGTTCTTCCGAGCTTTTCTTTTATCCAACCAAATTCCTCTTCTGTTAAACCGTGATCTAAAGCGATTTCTAACGTTACTTCCGGTTCGTGTATAATGGGTTGAGCCATGATATGATTCTGCAATTGCGTTTGAGATGAAGGGCAGAAAATACGAGGAATTTGGCTTTAATGATGGGCTTGTTTTCCACAGGTTATTGACACTTAAACGATTTTTTAGCCTCATCCTCAATAAAATAAACACCAAATTCACTAAACATTCATAAATGATTAGTTATTTATAAATAACCATTAAATGTTGAACCATGAGAGACTATAAACTTCCACAGGGGATACTCTCGCTTTTTACAGCAAAAGACTACAGAGGCAAGCATACCCGCAACGGAATTAATGTGAATTACAGCACGGGTAATGGCGAGTGGCGGCTCGCAACTGTTAATAATAGCGTGGTTAAATATCAAAAATACGCCAATCAGTTTGGGATAGATTTACCCCACAGCGACTTAAAAATAGTTGCCCGAAATAGTACCAATGGTACAGGGGCCGCGCCAATGCTTAGCAAAACATACGGCCTGTATGGGTTCACGGTACACTCCGATATTATCACGCTATTTTCGAAATTGAATGGGTTTACCCTTACTCTAAATCAAATCAAAAGTCTTATACAGCATGTATTACCAGATATTGTGATTGACGCCAAATATTCATCATCCAATACCACAGCCGCCGTTTATGAGACTACCTTCCATGAACTTGGTCATGCCTCACACTTTAAACAAGTAGGAAGTGAATATTGGGTGAATTACAGTAACTATATTATTCCTACGGTGCTTATGGAAACGGTACTGGCGCAAATGCTGAGTACTGCGGCATTGGGGAGATGTGGGGGAATTATATTAGTGCTGTATTTATGAATAGCGAGTTTCCATCCAACTCAATAGTAGATTATTTAAATGAACACTACCTTTGGTTTAATCCTGGATTTCTAAAAGATGTAGATAGTTTGAATGATGTTACAACATCAGAAATATTTTCATCATTGAAGCCAAGTACTAACAGTTTCACTAGGCTTATAAATGAGCTTAAAACTAAGACAATCTACGACTCACAAGTTGATTTTTACTTTAATTCTTATCCCGATTGGCCTTAACGTAATAATATTATCTAGTTTTCAAACCTAACGCATTAACTTAATCATCTGAAACATGGCTCTCAATACAACCTTATTAGTGATATCTTTTTTTGCTCTATTTGTTTGTGATCCAGGAAAAGAAACAAGGTCTTTTCTTCTTCAAAATGAATCATCTAGTGATATCGAAATAAACCTATATCAAAACGGTGAAACGAGCTTTGCAGTATTAAATGAGAAAACTTCCTTTTCAATTCTAGAATTCAATTCACGTGGAAGAGATTTCGGTGCAATAACAACTTACGACTCAGTTCATTTCATGATCGATGAAAATCATAATATCATCTGGATAAAACCCGAAAATAGATTCGGATATATTGACACTGAAAACAATGTGGGAGAGACCCGCTTGATATATAAAGATTTTTATGATCGTAAGAATTGGACTTTTTTAATCGCTGGAGACAATGAAGAATGGGTTTATACCATAGATCCAGAAGATATTACCCAATTTTCTAGTAATTAATACTTAGTATTGGTAAGTACTTCAAATGTTAATCAAATATTAATAGCGCTTTATGATTTCGATTATATTGATTGTTATGATTAAAATCGTCAGATATTATCGAAGTTTAGTAAGTGGTTGGATTCACCCGATTATTATTAGAAGGGTAATCAATGAGGCAAACTACTCGATAGCTAAAGTATTTTTTCTCTTAATGCTCATGTTAATACCGTACATGCACTAAATACAGAGTTTAATACCTTGGTTGGTAAAAATACCTTACTTGTAAATTTCATATTTGACGACTATGGCTATAAAAAAAATACATTTTTACTTACCGATAGTATTACTTCTGATTTGTGACCCAAGTAATACAAAAGAGTTTATCATAATGAATGATACATCCATCGAGATGGATATATCATTACATCACGGTGCTGAAATCGATAACATCTTTCTTCCAGCTAATAATTCTAGAACCATTTATGAATTCACCTCTATTGGCGGGGATTTTGGCTCCATATCAAAATTTGACTCGTTGGTTTTTGAGTTCAAAGATTCCAATCGAGTATCTTGGTTAAAACCCAATAATTCATACGGTTATATAGATTTAGATTTTAATATTGGAGAGATTCGAGAAAACTACAAAGATGTTTATAACCGTTCGTTTTGGATGTTCTTAAGTGATAATAATAAAGAACAATGGATATACTCGGTTAAAGATGAAGATTTTGAGTTCTTTGAATAAAATGCATGTGCTAATTCTTTTTCAAGCTTATAATTGGGATTAAACCTGTTGGTTTGAAAGTTTCTTATGCCAACACTCCTTTTACTTATGATTTTTGGAAATTTAACGAAGATGAAAACGTAGTAGAATTCACCATTCAATACCTGTTTCATCATTAACAAGTAATTCATATTCCGAAAATTTTACTTAAGGCCAGAAAGATACCGTCACCTCTGGCTTTTTTGGTAAGCGTTAGAAAAATAATTTATGCTTTGCGTTGCTTTTGTCGATACCTGTCCTTAAAATCTAATATCGATATTCGAATATGAATATTAGAATTAAGTAGAGGATATGAAATTAGTCTCACAGGGCGCTCAATACGCAATATCAGCGATCATCGCTATTTCGAAGCACGACAACAAAGTGATTTCTGCTTCAGAATTGGCTAAAAATTTAAACTGCCCGGCAGCTTATCTCTCTCAAATTCTCTCTAAGCTTAAAGGTCCTGGTATACTCGGCTCGCAACGAGGTTTAAATGGTGGCGTATACTTAGCACGCGCACTTGCCGATATTTCTATTTATGATGTGGTTTCAGCCATCGATGGCGAAGCCTTTTTTACCACCTGTTTTATGGGGATTGAAGGGTGCGGGCATATTGAACCCTGCCCGTTCCATTACTTCTGGTCGGATCAGCGAGAAAATATTAAACAGTGGTTAATGGAGACGAATTTCGATGATGCTGAAAAACTGATGAGTCAGGCCTGGTTTGATGAACGCCTATCTTTTGCAACAGGAATTGGGTAATTGCAGCAGTCTAGCGTCATATCAAAAGAGAAATGTTATCACTGTGGAGAGATATGTGATGAGCAACCCATCACACTCGAGGATAAGTCTTTCTGTTGTGAGGGTTGCAAAACAGTTTTTCAAATCCTGGACGAAAACAACCTATGCAATTACTATTCATTTGATGAAAATGCCGGAAACACCGTAAAAACTGGTGTTGAACGCAAACGTTTTGAATATCTACAGGATCAGGAAGTAGAGCATAAACTGGTCGATTTTAAAAATGGTTCGACCACTTCTGTAACCTTTTTCATTCCGAATATTCACTGTACTAGTTGTGTATGGCTATTGGAGAATCTTGGGAATATTGATGACGGCATCCTTAAAGGAACGGTTAATTTCTTGAAGCGAACCGTTACGATTCTGTATGATGACTCACATACTTCTCTTCGTTCTGTTGTTGAGTTACTTACAACTATTGGATACGAACCTAATCTTAAACTTGAACAGCTAGATAAAAAACAGACAGGAAGCGTTGATCGCAGTCTTTGGCTTAAATTAGGGGTGGCCGGCTTCTGTTTCGGAAACATCATGCTGTTCAGTTTTCCGGAATATCTCAAAATGGACCAATCCGGTTCGGCTGAGATGTTCCGTTATTTTTTTGGTGGACTAAACATCCTACTTGCAATACCTGTCCTTTTTTATAGTAGCATCGATTATCTGAAATCGGCCTGGGCGGCTTTAAGCCAGCGTGGTGTAAACCTCGATGTTCCAATTTCGATTGGTATCATCGCTTTATTTGGTCGTAGCCTGTATGAAATATTAAGTGGAACGGGTGCTGGATATTTCGATTCTTTTACCGGATTCATCTTCTTCCTTCTGATCGGCAAAGTAGTTCAACAAAAAACCTTCGACCGCCTTTCATTTGATCGTGATTACCGCTCTTATCTTCCAATTTCGGTTATAAAGAAGAGCGCACATACAGAAATTTCTATCCCGGTTAATAAGCTGGAAATTGGAGATAACATTATTGTTCGAAATCAAGAACTAATCCCCGCAGATGCCGTTCTTGAATCGGATCAGGCAGCTATTGATTACAGCTTTATTACCGGTGAAACTGAGCCGGTTTCTGTTACAAAAGGAACCAAAGTTTTCGCAGGTGGCAAAATCATCGGCTGCAATGCGGAATTCTTAGTAGCAAAAAAGGTCGAACACAGTTATCTCACTCAACTTTGGGAAAATGAAGCATTTGCTAATCCTGAAACTGAGAAAAACATTACCACATTTGCTGACAGAATCAGTCCATATTTCACGGCTACTGTTCTTGTTATTGCGGCTGCGTCATTACTAGTTTGGCTATCCATCGATGCCACAAAAGCATTTACCATTTTTACGGCAGTCTTGATTGTAGCTTGTCCTTGTGCATTGGCGCTATCTACCCCTTTCACGCTTGGGGCGGCAGTAAATATTCTTTCCTTAAATGGTTTATATGTTCGAAGTACAAATGTGCTTGAATCGCTAAGTAAAGCAACAGCTTTTGTATTCGACAAAACGGGAACCATTACGGAATCGGTGAAATCGCAAGTTCGTTTTTTGGGGGGTGAACTATCAAACTCTGATAAGAAATTAATTCGATCTACCGTCAAACAATCTATTCACCCCTTATCTAAAATTATCGCCAATGAATTAGCTTTTTCGGAGTATACATCACCTCAAAAAGTAATTGAGATAGCTGGAAAAGGGATAAAAGCAATCATAGAGGATCAAGAGGTTATTATTGGAAGCAAGTCGTTCTTAGAAGATCAATGTGAATGCACAATTCAAGGATTTGTAAAGACTAATACCGCTGGTTCATTGGTTCATGTGATGATCAACTCTGAGTATAAAGGTGCTTTTTTACTGGAGAACAAGATTCGAGATGGTATTGCTTCTCTACTTGAACAAATCGGGGCACATCATGACACCTATTTGATTTCTGGGGATAATGAAGCCGAGGGAAAGAAACTTTTAGAAGCTTACCCTAACTGGAAAGGCATGCTTTTCAATCAATCCCCCATTCAGAAACTAGAATTTATTGATCAATTACATGATCAGAACGAACATGTTGTGATGATAGGAGATGGACTTAACGATGCCGGTGCGCTAAAAAACAGCGACTTCGGTATCGCCATTTCCGATGACATGAGTGCCTTTTCACCGGCATGTGATGCAATAGCTGAATCAAAATCTATGGAGAATATTGGGCAGTTGGTAGACTTTAGCCGATCTGCATTCAAGATCATCTTAGCCAGTTTTGGCATCTCACTCCTTTACAATTTAACGGGTCTCGGTTTCGCAATTACCGGTCATTTATCGCCATTGGTGGCGGCTATCATTATGCCGCTTAGTTCTGTTAGTGTAATGGCGTTCACGAACATTGCAACTCGCTTTAAAGCAAACCAAATGAAATTGAAGATATGGGCGTAATCATTTTTCTAATACTGTTTAGCCTAATTGTAGCACTTGGATTCTTATATGCTTTTTTCTGGGCAGTAAAATCTGGTCAATTTGATGATCCTCAAACACCCGGAATTCGAATGCTCTTCGATAACGAAACTTCAATCAATAAAAATCAAACACTAACAAAACGAGGGGAATAACCATGTCAATGGATACCTTTCATTACGATAATAAAATCGTGCGCAATTTCGGTATTGCGTCTCTTACTTTCGGGGTAATTGGTTTCTTAGTTGGGCTGATTATCGCTCTAAAACTCTTCCTCCCTGATTTTCTGGGCTTCATCCCAGAATTATCTTACGGCCGACTTCGCCCATTGCATACCAATGCGGTGATTTTTGCATTTGCAGGGAATGCAATCTTTTATGGGGTGTATTACTCACTTCCAAGATTGTGTAAAACTCCTATGTGGAGCCCATTATTAAGTCAAATACACTTCTGGGGATGGCAAGCTATCATCCTATCAGCAGTATTAACACTTCCATTTGGTATTACTACCAGTAAAGAGTACGCCGAGCTTGAATGGCCAATTGATATCGCGATAACTTTAATATGGGTTGTATTCGGTATCAACATGATCATGACGATCATGAAACGACGTGAAAAACACATATATGTAGCCATTTGGTTCTATATTGCCACATTTGTAACCGTAGCTGTTCTTCATGTGGTGAACTCATTCGAGGTTCCTGCTACTATGCTTAAAAGCTACTCGTTGTATGCTGGTGTTCAGGATGCCCTGGTACAATGGTGGTATGGCCACAATGCGGTAGCATTCTTCCTAACTACTCCATTTTTGGGGATTATGTACTACTTCATTCCGAAGGCTGCTAATCGTCCAATTTTCTCATACAGATTATCGATCGTCCACTTCTGGTCGTTGATTTTCATCTACATTTGGGCAGGTCCTCACCACCTTCTTTATACTTCACTCCCGGGTTGGGCGCAAGCTCTTGGTACGGTATTTAGTGTTATGCTAATTGCTCCAAGTTGGGGTGGTATGTTGAACGGTCTCCTTACCTTACGTGGAGCCTGGGATCGAGTTCGAGAGGACCCAGTACTGAAGTTCTTAGTTGTTGGGGTAACTTCGTACGGTATGGTAACCTTTGAGGGTCCAATGCTTTCTATTGCAAACGTGAATGCTATAGCTCACTACACCGATTACATCATCGGCCATGTTCATAACGGCGCATTGATGTGGAATGGTGGTCTTACATTCGCAATGTTGTATTACATCACACCTAAGATTTACAAGACTAAATTATTTTCGGTGCGACTAGCAAACTTACATTTCTGGTTTGCTACCCTCGGTGCAATATTCTATGTAATTCCAATGTATTGGGGTGGTATTACTCAAAGTTTGATGTGGAAACAATTCACCGCTGAAGGTTTTTTACAGTATCCAAATTTCCTTGAAACTGTTACTCAACTAGTTCCTTTCTACATATTAAGAACTATTGGTGGAACCATGTTCATAGTTGGTTCGGTAATTGGTGCTTATAACCTGGTAAAAACTGCCTGGAGTGGTAGCCTGGAAGCATCCGAAGAAGCACAAGCTCCTGCATTGATCGATCCGGCTGCGGGTCATAAAGAAAAATGGCACAGAAGATTAGAAGGTAAACCTCTTCAATTTACACTTCTTGTTCTTGTAGCCATCCTAATTGGTGGTGTGGTAGAATATATGCCTACTGCATTGGTAGAATCGAATATTCCAACAATCGAGAGTGTGAAACCATATACTCCACTTGAGATTGAAGGTCGTGATATCTACATCTCTGAAGGCTGTAATAACTGTCACTCTCAAATGATTCGACCATTCCGATCAGAAACAGAGCGCTTTGGCGAGTATTCCAAAGCGGGTGAGTTCGTGTATGATCATCCTTTCTTATGGGG
This sequence comes from Balneolaceae bacterium, assembly GCA_965229525.1. GTDB lineage: Bacteria > Bacteroidota > Rhodothermia > Balneolales > Balneolaceae > HXMU1420-13. Next base: position 2,503,057 of record OZ245886.1, on the reverse strand, counting down.
ATCTAAACGAACCGGCCCGGATCTACATAGAATTGGCGGAAAGTATCCAGATTCATGGCATTTACGCCATATGTACGATCCAACTTCAACCTCTCCTGGCTCGTTAATGCCTGCTTATACCTGGCTTCTAACTCAGGATATGAACCTTGAAACCATTCCAAATCGCGTAAATGCACTTCGCACTGTGGGTGTACCTTATGCCGACAATTATGAAGATATTGCTGTACGAGATGCCGAATTCCAGGCAGAGCAAATTGCCAATGGTTTACGGGAAAACGGGTTCTCAACGGTTGATGGCATCGAAATCACTTCAGACAAGAAAATCATCGCATTGATCGCATATCTACAGCGTCTCGGAGTTGATATCAAAGGTGATAACGATCCATTTGCAGGTTTACCCTCTAATGCTCGATTGGGCGCTAACATCAAAACCAATTAAGCTATGTATAAAGATGTATTACGCTCCATGGAGGGCATCGAAATTTATCCAAGCATCTCGCTGATATTGTTCTTTGTATTCTTCCTTTTGATGGTTGGATATATGATTAGAACCGGCAAAAAGCACTGGGAGCACGCAGCTAACCTACCGCTTGAATCAGATGAAACTACAACTTTGAAAATGAACAAGTCATGAAAGTATTCGACGACGAAAAAGATCTGTTGATGGATCACGAATATGATGGAATCCGTGAATTAGATAATCATATGCCAAAGTGGTGGTTATACTTATTCTATTTCACCATCGCATGGGGATTTGGCTACCTGGTGTACTATCAATTCACTGATGTTGGCTTAGATCAACACGAACAGTATGCCGCAGAAATGGCCGAAGCTGCCGAATTGTATGGTCTCGGTGGAGATTCGGAAGAAGGTGAAGCTGTTACTGCAGCTACAGACTGGACCATCGAAACCGATGATGCTTCGATAGCGAATGGACGAGAAATATACATGAGTACCAACAATCTTTGCTTTACCTGCCATGGTGCAGCCGGTGAAGGAATGGTTGGACCAAATCTAACCGACGACATGTGGATTCATGGATGCTCTCCAGCAGAAGTTGCAACAAGTATTGCAAGCGGTTTCCCGGATAAAGGTATGATCGCGTACGGTAGTGGTGCCAGAATTTCTGATGATGATATGACCGATTTAATCAGTTATATCGCGTCTATTCAGGGTACTGAGCCTGCTAACCCAAAAGCCGTTGATGAAGAACGGGCTGTAAACTGTAGTATGTAAATTCACGATCAGGCAAAAAAATGTCAGTATTAGAGGAAAGACGAATAACCAAAGATAAATATCGGGATCACCTTTCAACAGTAAACGAGAAAGGTGGGCGTAACTGGATTTATCCAAAGAAACCAAGTGGGAGACACTGGACGGCTCGGAATATCGTAGCATTCATTCTCGTCACTTTCTTCTTTTCCGGTCCTTTCATCGAAATAAACGGGCATCCTTTGCTGATGGTGAATATCATTTCACGTGAATTTGTAATCTTTGGGGTCGCTTTCTGGCCCCAGGATTTACACCTTCTCGTTTTTGGGATGCTCGCCTTTGTGGTTGGCATAGTTCTATTTACAGTGGTTTTTGGAAGACTATTTTGTGGATGGGCATGTCCTCAAACCATATTTATGGAAATGATTTTCCGACGCATTGAATTCTGGATCGAAGGTGACTCTTCTGCACAGCAGCGTTTGAAAAAACAACCATGGAATGGCGAGAAAATCCTTAAAAAAGGAAGCAAACACACCATTTTCTTTGGAATCGCATTTCTGATTTCCAACATGTTTCTAGCTTATGTAATTGGTAAAGATGACTGGATAACACTAGTCACCGATCCACCAAGTGAACACCTGGGTGGGTTAGCGGCTATGATCATTTTCAGTGGAGTTTTTTATGGCGTATTTGCATTCATGCGCGAGCAGGTTTGCCACTTTGTGTGTCCGTATGGTCGTATGCAATCTGTGATGCTCGACAATAACTCCATCAATGTGATGTATGATTATGTGCGGGGTGAAGGTAGAGCCAAAGTTGGTGACCGCAGAAAAGTTGAAACTGGAAAAGCCACGTTGGCCGATCTTGGCCTGGCACCAGATACCACATTCGGTGATTGTATCGATTGTTTCCAATGCGTGAAAATCTGCCCTATGGGAATTGATATTCGAAATGGAACTCAACTCGAATGTGTACACTGCACTGCGTGTATTGATGCTTGTGACGAAATCATGGATAAAATTGATAAACCACGTGGTCTGATCCGATATTCATCTGAAAATGCGATTCGACAAGAGACAAAGAAAATTTTGACCCCTCGAGTGATTGGTTATTCTGGGGTACTCACAGTATTGATAGGCATCTTCATTGTGTTACTTAGTATGAGAGCTGATTTAGAAACTTCAATACTCCGCGAACGAGGCACACTATTTCAGGAACTTCCTGATAATAAGTACAGCAACATTTATGAAGTAAAAGTCATCAATAAAACTTTTGATGACATTACCTACGATGTACAACTTATTGAACCGGCCGGTGAATTGATCTCACTCGGAGGTATAACCTCAGTATCCGGCCAAAGCCTTTCAGAAGGTAGATACATGGTTCAATTATCAGAATCTCAACTAGAAGGTCTACAAACGGAGCTTACCTTTGCGATTTACGCAAATGGCGAACGAGTAGAAACCGTAAGAACTGGTTTCTTAGGACCATCAAACTAAAACGATAATATTTTTAATTACAAATCGATGAAATCATTTAACTGGGGAAACGGAATCTCATTAGCTATTGCAATTTTTGTGATAGCAACATTAAGTGTTGTGAGCTATATCATAAGTCTGGATTTTTATTTGGTAAATAACAACCACTACGAAGAAGGAGTAAACTACCAACAAACTATTGATAGTCGTGCCAGAACAGAAGCATTAGACCAACCAATAGTTGTTTTATATGATGAAGCACGTGTGGCAGTAAAGGTGGTATTCCCGGACGAAGTGGTTGAAAATGCACAGGAAGGAACTATTAAACTTTATCGTCCAAACGATGCAAACCTGGATATGAATCTACCCATCGAGTTCGAAGGTGGTTCTACCCATGTAATACCAATGGAACGCATGGAAAAAGGAAAATGGGTACTTACCATTAATTGGACGATGAACGACCTTGATTATATCACAGAAAAGGTTATTATAATCTAAGATTATTTTATTGATTTCACCCGAGTATTATACTTTTCTCCAGGGCTTTTTTGGGGTACAATGATTCTGAAGAAAGGTATGACGACTCGGGTGTTTTAATTTTAGGAATCACTGAATGGAACTTTGGACGGCACTAGTTCTTGGCTTTATGGGAAGCTTTCACTGTGTAGGCATGTGCGGCCCAATTGCCATGTCGATTCCAAGATCCAGTGCTAACTTCCTGGCACTTACTGGTTCAGCCCTACTTTATAACATTGGTCGAGTTCTAACATATTCAGTCTTTGGATTGATATTTGGAATCCTTGGCACAGGAATAACCATTGGAGGATTTCAAGGTTCACTATCAATAATTCTCGGAACAGGAATTATCTTAGGAGTTTTTTTCAACAAATTCTTTAAGCAGCGTGCTAGTAAACTCATTCAGAAACCAAATGCATGGGTTACTTCGATGTATGGGAAGCTGCTTCGAAAAGAATCTAAAGGAACTTTGTTTGGTTTAGGGATTCTAAACGGACTTCTCCCTTGCGCATTTGTATACTCAGGTTTAGCTGCTGCTGTCTTAACCAATTCACCTTCTCATTCAGCTGCGTATATGGCTTTATTTGGATTTGGAACCTTACCAGCTATGTATTTTATGTACCTTTCCCCAAATATTTTATCCAAAGATTTGAGGCAAATGATCCGAGATTTCATCCCTTACTTTGCCTTTACCTTCGGTCTGGTTCTAGTTCTTCGAGGGCTAATCTTATTCGATCTTTACGTACCAGATGCAGTTACCGAAAGAGTTTCTTCTTTCTGTGTGTTTCCAGGGACAATGATGGATTAAAAATCATACTCGGGTTGCCACTCAACCACACGATTATTATCCATTGCATCAATCGCCATTGAAACTAGAATGGAGACGTTTGCACCAGTTTCTACATTGGAATCGGGTTCTTTTTCCATATTTACATTATCACGGAAATCAATCAATGCCTGTTTACTGGCATCCATGTCATCCGCTACGGTGATCGGGGCTCCTTCACCTTGTTCCCATGCTTCAGAGGTTGCTCCAGAAACTCCATCAACTAATCCTGTTTCTCTAGCTTCATCCAAATTCTCTAAGTAAATATTCGCTCCACCAAAATTAATCACCAAAGTACCTTTTTGTCCCTGAACTGTAATCTGATACCGCTCATGTGCATTGGTAGTTAAACTTGTGAATTTTGTATTCATTCCATTCGGGTATTGCATCATGATATGCACATTATCATAAGTCTCGCGCCCATCTTTCCAATAATCGATTCCACCAAATCCAGTTACTTTATTTGGAGTGGCTTGTGCTACCCAATTGCAGAAATCAATCTGATGTGAACACAATTCAGCCGTTAAACCACCAGAATATTCTCTATACATACGCCAATTAATCATTCTCTCCCACTTTGGATCAGGCACAGGACGTCTCCAATCACCATTACGATTCCACTGACACTCAATAGACTCCACATGACCTAAATATCCAGAATGAATAATCTCTACTGCTCGATGATAAAGTCGACTACTATGGTATTGGTGACCAACCTGGAAAACGGGTTTGTACTCTCTAATTCTATGAACCAAATCGATAGAAGGTTGAATACCCTGAAGCATCGTTTTTTCGCAATAAATATGCTTTCCTGCAGCAATGGTATCTTCTAAAATCTCATCGTGTAAAGCATATGGAACAGCGATTAATACCGCATCCACATTGGGGTCGTCGAGTAGTGCTCTGTAATCGGCATATCCAATTGATCCCGGTGCTTTTGCCACACAATCTTCTAGTCTAAACGGGATAATATCAGAACAAGCAGTAACCTGAATACCTTCAATTTCACGAATTACTTCTGTAAGTCCACCTCCGCGATCACCCGTACCAATTACACCCATTTTAAGATCGTTGAACTCTTTTTGCCTAAATACACCGGCAAATCCAGATGTTAATGCTGCTGCACCTGCAAGGCTCGTATTTCTGATAAAATCGCGTCTTTTCATATTCTATTATTGATTAGATGTATTTTTAATTGGTGCCGAAGAGGTCATGGCAAATTGATCAAGGTTTTCGGTCATTATCCTGATATTCCTCCATCTTATCTCTATACCTGCATCTCTGCGAGAAGAAATACTATGAACTTGTAATCCTATAAAACCCTCTGAAGTCTCATTATCCACAAGATGAGCAACTGGAATTCCATTTAGCCATGTTTTGATGGTGTCGCCAATGGCTTCTACTCGAAACTTATTCCATTCTAAATGTTTGTATGCCGATTGAGCTTCTTCTCTGTCTTCCAGGTTATATAACCAACCTCGTCGTTGTTCGTCATAGATTCCCCCACTCCAGGCTCTATCAGAAGGATCAATTTCTACCTGATACCCATGAACCACTCCACCTCTATATTGAGGATTGGAATTCGATCGAATTTGAACTCCTGAATTCGTAGCATCTGAGAGTTTAACTTCATACTCGAGAATAAAATCCGTGTATAAATCATCTGTAGTAAGAAAGGTATTTGGCGTACCAGCTTTTGTAGTACCCACTATTGCTCCTTCTTCAATATAGTAGGTTGCATCACCACCTAACTTCGTCCAACCTGACAATGATTCATTGTTTAATAGATATATCCAGTTATCAACCTGGGCAAATGAATGTTGGCTAATTAATAACCCTATTATGATTAGAAGTATTTTCTTTGAACTCATCCGAAAAATTATTTTTCGGAATGTATTAATTCAGTGTTGTGATTCCCAAAATTGTGAATCTTTATTTTGATACGCCTAATGCTTCTAAAAGTGTATCAAAATTACTGAATACCAGATCTGCTAATTGAGCTCCTTCATCAACTGGATTATTTGTATACCAAGCGACTTGCCAATTGGCGGCTTTCCCTCCTTTCACATCAGATGAAAGAGAATCACCCACATATAAAATGTCTTCACGTTTATATCCTGCTATTTCCGTGGAGTGATCGAAAATTTTAGGATGTGGCTTCATAACACCTACTTCTTCCGAAATGACAATCTGACTGGTTGTATTCTTGAATCCAAATTGATCAATTTTCATCCATTGAGTTTCAGCAAATCCATTGGTAATAATACCCGTTTGATACTTTGCCCTAATCAGATCGTAAGCTTCTTTAGCACCATCAATCCATTCCCAGTGGTTTCGATAATAACTCATATACACTTTGCCTGCTTCGTTATATAAAGAAGCTTCAACTCCAAGCTCAACAAAGGTCTCCTCAAATCTTCTGCGATGCAAAATATGCCGATCAATCTCCCCTCTTCCATATTCTTCCCATAGCCCTTTGTTTATGTGATGATAGACATCAATTAATTCTTGTAATTTGATGTCGTTAAATACGTCAAAATGCTGGTGAACATCGGCAAGGCCATTTTGTTCTGCCTTTTTGTGATCAAGTAAGGTGTCATCTAGGTCAAAATAGATGAACTTCGGGGATAAATCTAACAATGGAATAGTTTTTGAGTAAAGTGTTCGAAAATCATAACCAAAACAATTTTGGCTCGTATAGCGGGCGCAAAGTTAACAATCAAAATTAACAATCATGAAAGGCAAAGCAGTAATTATTGCAGTTATTTTAGGGCTAATGGTGTTTTATGGCATCAGTGTAAACAATGGGCTGGTTGAGAGAGAGGAAAATGTTGAGAGCGCTTGGGCACAAGTAGAGAATCAATATCAACGAAGAGCTGATTTGATACCAAATCTTGTAAATACCGTTCAAGGTGCAGCTGATTTCGAGCAAGAAACATTAACAGCTGTCATTGAAGCAAGAAGCCAGGCTACATCTATTAATGTGTCCGCGGCAGATCTAAATGATCCTGCTAAGATTGCTCAATTCCAGGAAGCACAACAACAACTAAGTGGTGCATTATCTCGCTTATTAGTAAGTGTTGAACGTTATCCTGAATTAAGAGCAAACAGTAATTTCCGTGATCTACAAGCACAATTAGAAGGAACGGAAAATCGAATCTCTACAGAAAGAATGCGTTTCAATAATGCAGCGCAAAGTTATAATACTTCCATCAGAAAATTCCCTACTAGTATAATTGCAGGAATTGGTGGGTTTGAACGTAAGGCATATTTCGAAGCAGAATCTGGTGCTGAACAAGCTCCTACCGTAGATTTTTCAAATTAAATAAATGCGAGCGTAGCGAAGCAATCTTGTTTTTTAAGTAGAGATTGCTTCGTCATTCGCTATGCTCATTTCTCGCAAAGACTAATATATCATGGCTAGAATACTATCTAAAGAGCAGGAAAAAACAGTAATGAACGCCATAAAGGAGGCAGAGAATAATACCTCAGGGGAGATTCGTGTTCATTTAGAAGACCGATGTAAAGGGGGCGATCCAATCAAGAGAGCCATTGAAATGTTTGGTGAATTGCACATGCACGAAACCGAGCTAAGAAATGGTGTGATTGTATATGTTGCTATTAAAGATCATAAACTTGCTGTTTGGGGTGATGAAGGAATTCACACTAAAGTTGGACAGGATTTCTGGAATGATACGCTCGCGACCATGCAAAAGTATTTTAGTGCCGGTGATTATGAATCGGGGCTTTCAGAGGCTATTCTTATGATTGGTGACAAACTGAAAGAAAACTTCCCTTATCAAGCAGATGATGAAAATGAATTGTCAGATGATATCAGTTATGGTGAATCTGATGAGTAACCACAACAAACAAATAGCTGTCATTGCGAATCCGATTGAACGGATGAAGCAATCTTTAGCTAAAGATCACTTTGTCGATTCAATACCTTATCCAAAGTTAAATGCATCACTCCTAGTGATGACATTACTGATTTTTATCTCCTTACCAACATTTGCACAAAACCTGGATTTTCTGCCTAGCCAGCCAATGGGTATGGTGAACGATTATGCCGATATGTTGACTCCAAATGAGGAAAATCTACTCGAAAGAAAACTCAGGACATATCGTGATACTACCTCCAATGTAATTGCAATTGCTATAATTGAAAGCCTGGAAGGTAATTCTAGAGAAGAAGTAGCAACTGAGCTATTTAACAATTGGAGAATGTGGGAAGGTGAACGATATAATGGAGTTCTAATTCTAATCTCTGAATCTGATCGTGAGTTAAGGATTGAAGTCGGTTATGGATTAGAAGGTGCTATACCGGATGTGATGGCAAATCGAATCGTTCAAGACATTTTGGTTCCAAATCTAAGGAGTGGGACTGTTTATGCAGGTTTAGATCGTGCAACAAATGCATTAATTCAGCTCGCTTCCGGAGAATTTGAAGGGACTGGCGAAACCTATGATACCCGAGGTAATGGTGGAGATGGGTTCCCTATAGATGTAATAATTATTATTGGAGTTATCATCGTTTATTTAGTTTCTAAAGGTGGCAGACCAAGAGGTGGTCGTCGTACCCTGGGCGCCGATGATGTTATTGAAGCAATATTCTGGAGCCAGATTTTTGGAGGCGGAAGAAACCGAGGTGACAGTAGTGGCTTTGGTGGAGGTGGAGGCTTCGGCGGCGGCGGTGGATTTGGTGGCTTCAGCGGTGGCGGAGGCTTTGGATCCGGTGGTGGTGGAGCCGGCGGTAGCTGGTAGTCTACTCCGCCGAATTATTGATTATTGAATTAAGAATTATGAATTAAAAATCTGAACAAATTCATAATGCTCAATTTTTAATTTCTATTTTTCTAAAGCTTGCTCGAGATCTAGAATTATGTCCTCTACATCTTCAATACCAACAGCAAGACGGACTAATCCATCCGTGATCCCAGCCTTTTCTCTCAGTTCTGGATCCATCACAGAGTGAGTCATAGATGCTGGATGCTGAATTAACGTATCAACGGTTCCTAAACTTACAGCCAGAGTACAAAGCTCAACTTTGTTCATTAGATTCTTCCCTGCTTCGAATCCACCGATTAACTCAAAAGAAATGACTCCTCCATATCCTGCTTCCATTATTTCAGAAGCTAGTTGATGATCTGGATGTGTAGCTAATCCTGGATACCAAACTTTGTCAACTTTAGGGTGATTCTCTAGATATTTAGCAACTTCGAGTGCGTTTTCAGCATGCTTGCTCATACGGAGTGGTAAAGTTTTTAGGCCATTAGTTAACAACCAAGCATCTTGAGGTCCTGCAATGCCACCAAGATTCTTTCGGAACTTGTGCAAATGAATGTCATCAGTCAGTTCTGAATTAAGAACAAGTGCTCCGCCTATCACCGACCCATGTCCACCGATATATTTTGTAGTCGAGTGAGCAATAATATCAGCGCCAAGTGATAATGGTTTGATATGATATGGAGTAGCGAATGTGTTATCAACCATCAACAGTGCGCCATGTTCATGGGCAAGCTTTGCAATAGCTGAAATATTTGCAACGCGCATTGTGGGGTTAGAAATGCTTTCTATATAAACCAGTTTTGTATTAGAATGCTTTTTCAACTCAATTTCAAGTAAGAACAAATCCGTTATATCTACAAATGATGTCGTGATACCAAGTTCAGGTGCTTCAAGCTCAAGAAACTGACTTGTACAACCATATAACGCGTCCTGTGCAACAACATGCCCACCTCGAGCAGCAGCAATTATTGCTGTTGAAATAGCCGCCATCCCACTTCCAAAAGCCATTCCATGATGTAAATCACTATCGGGAAGATCATAAGTTTCCAACTCACATATAGCCCGCTCTAATTTTTCAACGGTTGGATTGCCCAATCGAGAATATATATGTGAAGCCCCACCCTCTTCTCCCTTAAAAGCTTTTGCACCCGCTTCAACATCATGAAAATAGAAAGTTGATGTCTGGTAGATTGGATTTATATGAGATCCGAACTGGTCTTTTGGTCCTTCACCGGCATGAACGGCAGCCGTTGAAAACCTTTTTCGAGAAGTTTTTGAAGCGATCATAATATTGGAATATTGGTTTGCTCTTTAATCACATTTAGTACAATGCTCGTATACAAGCGTTGCACGTCAGGTAAAGTTGCCAACTTAGTTCGCATCAATAATTCATAATCTTCAACATCTTTAGCGACAATATGAAGCAAGAAGTCGCCGTCGCCTGTCGTATTATAGCAAGCTAAAATCTCAGGGATTGCTTTAACTGCATTCGTAAATTCGTCTAACAGTGGTAATCTATGTGCAATCAAGGTTACAGTCACAAAAGCATTGAATCCCATGTTGACCATTTTGGGGTCTACTTTAGCTTCGTAACTTGATATCACTCCTTCTTTCTCTAGACGCCTAACTCTCTCTAAAGTCGGAGTTGTAGTAAGATTGATGCGCTCTGCCAGTTCTTTATTAGAGATTCTCCCTTCCGTTTGAAGAATGCGAAGTATATGCTTATCTATTTCGTCTAATTTTACTGGTCTCATGGCAGGAACTTTATATTATTATACTACAAAAAGCGCTACCAAAAATATACTTATTCTAAGTTAGTAAGTAATAATAGAATTAATATTAATTATTAATAAAAAAAGCAGAATCTAAAACTATTCAACCCTACCCATAACAGGTTAAACAGAAAAAGATTCTGCAGTTTTACTTAATCAGGCTCTTATTAACTAGCTACGTCCTCTGAGATTACCCCCTTTCCGTGCGGCGATCGCACAGTTTCTGCCATATACTCATCAAGTGAAAAATCATCGACCTGTATGGCATCGTCTCTTGCGATCTCTGCCTTTCGTACAAAATCTGCTTCTTCTTTAGTGATAATATTCTTCTCAACAGCTTCACTAAGAATAGATAATATTGGTGATTTTGGAAGTTCTCGCTTCTTAATCGCTTTCAGAATCACTTTATAAATTCGAGAAGCACCATAAATCAACTCCATGGCGTGTTCATACTTACCAACAGCCTCACTTGGATCTTTTGGGATATAGATTCCATCTGTAACATGATCGCGCTGATCTCCAACTTTTTGCATCGCTGATGCAACCTGATGACCAAGTTTGTCGGACGGGTACGTTCCAATTGGATTCAAGCGCCCCCAAACTCCAGAAAGTCGGAAAACCCAACTCAATCCTGGCACCTGTATTTCGCTTAATATTCCTTCGAAAGCGATTTGGATTCTATAGAAGAGTAAATCCATACTCCATTTAAAGTAAGGTTCGTCTTCTTTCCTTCGCCCTTCAGCTTCGAATCTCCTTAATGTTGCTGCCGCTAAGTACATATTACTCAGTATATCAGCATAACGTCCTGCGATCTTCTCTTTCATTTTCAAAGCACCACCGTAAGAACCAAGGGCTAGATCAGCATAGAATGCGAATGAAGCTGATGCCCAGGATAGCTTTCTGAAATATTTAGCTGCAGGTCCTGACACCGGTGATCCGGCTAAACGCCCACGTGTTAAACTCAAAATCATCGCTCGAGCTTTGTTTCTTGCTACATGCCCAATATGTGCCCAAAAATTCTTATCAAATGCAATTGCATCACCTGAAGTAAGCGCATTGATTTCATTTAGAGCATAAGGGTGGCATCGAATTGCACCCTGACCAAAAATCATCAACGTTCTTGTCAAGATATTTGCACCCTCAACGGTAATTGCAATAGGAAGTGCGATATAGCTGTTTGCGAATATATTTCTAGGACCTCGCGATATACCAGCTCCACCAACTACATCCATAGAATCATTGATAATTTCGCGCCCGAATTCAGTGAATTGATATTTCATAATGGCAGTTACAACTGCTGGCTTAGCACCTTGATCAAGCCCGCCTGTGGTGTATCTACGCGCAGCATCCATGATGTAAGAGTAGCCACCAATTCTAGCCATTGGCTCTTCGATACCCTCAAATTTTCCAATATTTAAACCAAACTGCTTCCGGATTAAAGCATAAGCTCCAACAGCCCTGGTAGCCATTTTTGCACCACCTGCTGCTTGTGAAGGCAATGAAATTCCGCGACCAACAGCTAACGATTCCATTAGCATTCTCCATCCATTTCCAGCACCTTCGATTCCACCAATTATTGCATCAATTGGTACAATAACATCATTACCATGGGTTGGACAATTATAGAAAGGAACACCGAGTGGATCGTGGCGTCGCCCAAGTACAACTCCTTTTGTATCACTTGGAACAAGTGCACATGTAATTCCTAGATCAGTACCCTTTCCTAATAAATTGTCAGGGTCTGATAATTTGAATGCTAGTCCCAGAACAGTGGAAATTGCCGCCAAAGTGATATATCGCTTATTCCAATTAAGTTTTAGATAAAGCTCACCATCTTCTCCTTTAAAAACTACCCCATTAGCTTGCATACCCCCTGCATCCGACCCGGCATTTGGTTCAGTTAAGGCAAAACATGGCATTTCAACGCCAGCAGCTAATCTTGGTAAATAATATTCTTTTTGCTCATCGGTACCGTAATGCATTAATAACTCAGCCGGCCCTAATGAATTTGGCACCATAACAGTTGTTGCAAGCGGCCCACTTCTTGATGCTAACTTTGCAACAATCGCACTATGTGCAGTTGCTGAAAATTCATGCCCTCCGTATTTCTTTGGTATGATCAGACCAAAGAAGCCCTCTTTTCGCATGAAATCCCATACTTCATCAGTAAAATCTTTTTTCACAAAAACATCCCAATCATCAACAATAGCGCATAAATTCTCAACCTGATTGTCCAGGAACTCTTGCTCGTCCTTAGTTAACTCGGGATATGGCTCTGCTAATATTTTCTTGAAGTTTGGTTTACCGGAAAAAAGTTCGCCATCCATCCAAACAGTCCCTGCATCTATAGCAGTTCTTTCTGTTTCAGAAATAGTAGGAAGAAACTTTAGCGCCTCCATCAATTTCATTATTGGAACACTGATTACATTTCTTCTAACAATTGGAAGATTGAATATCAGAACAGCAACTGTATAAACACCCATCGACCAAAAAGGGGCATCAAATCCTAAAAATAAACTGTAGCCCATTATCGCCCATAACCAAAGAGGGGCACCAGTATAAGCTAGAGCAATCGCCATTACGACTGCACTCAAAATGACAAGCTCAACCGGAAACTGAGATAAAAATCCAAATTGTTGAATTAGTGATTCCATAATTGTGTGATTAAGAAGTTGTGATGCGTACTAAAAACCCTTGAATAATTTGTTCGATTGAATCCTCAATAAAAATTGATTGATCTATCCGGCTATCAAGCCGTCGATTAAGAACTACGTCTATTATTCCATGCAATTGTGCCCAAATTGAATATGCAGCAATCATAGGTCTATCGAGTTCCATAATTCCTTCATCAACACCTTGTTGAATTACAGACTCTAATAAAGCATATCCACGGCGTGCTTTTCGAAATTTTTCTTTCGGATATCTCCCCATTGCATCAGATTTTACCATATAAATCACCTGATATTTTTCAGGCTGATTTAATGCGAAATCGACGTAGCTACGAATGATTGCTTCGAACTGATTTATTGTGCCTTTTACTCTACTTGCTCCTTTTTCGATCGCTGAACTTAATTCTTCAACTGATTCTTCAATGATAGTATGAACGAGGTGATCTTTATTTTTGAAGTAGAGGTAAATACTAGTCGCGGATACACCCGTAGCAGTTGCAATTTTTCTCATTGATAATGCGTCATAACCATTTGTAAATAGAACACTACGACTGGCTTCTAGAATTTTTTCTCTTAAAGTAATTTCTTTATCCGGCATTTCGATAGATGGTTAACAGTGTTAAGTTAATCATCCTAAAATAAAAATCAAGGCGTAGTTTATCGAACCAAATGTGTTTAAACAGATAGAACTTTTTCTGATCATTTTCGTGACATCTCAAAAATTCTGGATGAAATGCTTAAAAAATCAATTCTCTTAATTCCCATCCTTCTCTTCTCATTTTATCAAAATGCTGCATCCCATCCCTGGGGCGGGCTAGTAATCGATAAAGAAGGCAACATTTATTTCAGCTTTATTTGTCCAATGGTAGATGATCATCATTATGCCTGTGTTTGGAAAATTGATCCGGAAAATAATATCTCTAAGGTTTTTACATCAGATCGTTCACCAAGTGATATCGTGTTATCAAGAACACCTTCAAGATCAATTTTTGCTGCGGAAAGAACGGGACAATCACCAAATTATCGAAATCAACTTTGGAATATTAGTAGTTCACCGTTTAAAAAAATGCTTGAGTCAACAGGCATGGAAGGAAATTTTATTATACAAGCTTACGCTGTATCTGATGATGGCAATATCTATTTCTCGAAGCATAATGAAGTTATTGAGGCGTATTCCAACAAAATCATTTCAGCGGGATTTGAATTCAATAATATTCAACTCATGGAATTAGGTGCAGATGGAGTACTTTTCGTTGTAGCAGACGATAACCTTTATAAACTTGAAGGACCGAATTTCAATGTAGTCGCAGAAAATTTGAGAGACGATAGCCCAGAAAATTTGCCGTTTCACGGTGCTAATATTCTTTTTGATATGTCTATTGATAAAAATCAAAATGTATATCTAGCCTACTATGGAGATAGAAAAATCATCAAGGTTTCCGATCAGGGAATCAAAACAACTCTTTACGAATCAAATGCTCCTTTTTCGACACATGGAGTTGATGTATTTAACGGTCATGTCTATGTATTAGAATCTTCGATTGGCGATGGAAGATGGTGGAGATTTTGGTATAAGGAAGACGACGAAATTGTTCCCAGAATCATTAAAATAGATGACGAAGGCAATCAATCAATAGTCTATAACTACACAGGTGAAAACTAGTCCAGACTAAAAGATACAAATCGAATCGTTCGCCCTTGTTTAAGATGCATGCTTTCGTAATAAGTACGAATACTCAATTCAGGATCATCAGGGCATTCCTTATATATATCTGCGACATTTCTATGGAGTTTCAAACCCAGATCATCTATAACATTAAGTGTGAATTCGTATAACTCAGCACTATCTGTTTTTAGATTGATAGTTGCGCCAGATTTTAAAAGCGGATGATATAAATCTAAAAACTTGGGTGAGGTTAGTTTTTTTCTATCTTTTTTTAATTGGGGATCTGGAAAAATGATCCATATTTCACTGACTTCATTTTTGGCGAAAAACTGATCCAGATGATCGATGTAAGCTCTAAAAAATCGAACGTTTTCTAACCCAATTTCCAGGGCTTTATCTGCCCCTACCCAAAGTCTATTACCTTTTAAGTCAAAGCCGACATAATTTTTATTAGGATGAAGTTTTCCAAGACCAATAGAATACTCTCCTTTTCCACATGCTAATTCTAAAACAATCGGATTCTCATTCTTGAAAATCTCAGAATTCCAGGTTCCTTTCGGGAAAGGCTTTTTACTGTTGTAGTCTGTCCATAAAAACACATTATCCATGTGCTTTAAGGCATCCATCCTAGCAAGTTTGATTTTAGGCATATTTAAGGCGAAAGCCTTTTAATCTTCCATTCAACACCAGTTTTCTCATACACGATACGATCATGCAGTCTACTGGGCCTTCCTTGCCAATATTCGAAATAGGTAGGTGTAATTCCATATCCACCCCAGGTTTCAGGTTTTGGCACATTACCTTCTTCGAAGTTATTCAATAATTTCTGAAATTGTTGGTCCAGATATTCGCGATCTGGAACCTCGGCGGATTGATTTGATGAATGAGCGCCGATCTGACTCATATGGGGTCTTGATTTGAAATATGCTTCACTTTCTTCAAAAGGAAGCATTTCGGCGGTACCATTAATCTTAACTTGCCGCTCTAATTCCATCCAGAAAAAGCACAGCGATACTTTATTATTCTTTGCAATATCGGTTCCCTTATCACTCGAATAATTAGTAAAAAACTTAAAGAGATTACCTTCAAGTCCCTTCAAAAGCACAATGCGGGTTTGGGGTTGATTGTTCGCATCAACTGTCCCTAAAGTTAAAGCATTAGGTTCCATTACGTTGGCATCTAAAGCCTCCTTGAACCATATCTTGAATTGCTCAAATGGATCCTGATGTACATCAGTGACATCTAAACTATGTTTTGTATAATCCAGCCTAAGTTTCTGGAGTTCTTGTTCGTTCATCTTTTATCCAAAATAATGGGGTTCATTCCCGGGTTTCCATTTAATATTACAACCAATACTTGGAATTTGTCTCTCCAAAGGTGATTTCCCTTTAAGTAATGTATCGATTGCAAGTTTTAAGTCTTCACCCGTAACTGCTTTTGCGTTACCAGGCCGACTTTCATCGAATTGACCGCGATAGACTAAATGCAGTGACTCATCATACAAATATAAATCTGGTGTGCACGCTGCTTTGTATGCTTTTGCAATTTCCTGTGTTTCGTCGAAGAGGTATGGAAATGGATAATGCTCCTCTTCAACAACTAAACGCATATTTTCAGGTGAATCAGCAGGATATTTAACAACATCATTCGAACTGATCGCAATAAATGCGATACCCTTTTGAATATATTCGTTCGCAATCTCAACCAATTTAGCATTTAAGTGTTTTACATAAGGGCAATGATTACATATAAATAGAATTACTGTTCCCTTAGACTTAGCCGTATACTTTTCCAATTCTACTAGCCCACCTGTTACACTTGTTAAACTAAAAGAAGGGGCTTTTGAACCAAGAGGTACCATCGTCGATTCTACTGCTGCCATAGCCTGTTTTTGTTATCCAACTTATTGTTATTTAAACGTCGCTCTTATGAACGCAAAATATACGAATTTTGTCAGGCTTAGTCTCTCCAAATCACACAGTTAGTTGGGATTTTTTGGACATAAAAAAACCCGATACCCGGGAGAGAAAGTGTGGTCATCTATGTTCAAAAAAATATTCTCTTAATTGGGTATCGGGAAGCTACACACCTAAGACGAATGAGTAGCAAAATAGTTTCCATGGAAGCATTAAATAATTGTAAAAACAAAACTATTCAAATAGCCCTAGTTGATCGCCATATGGTTTTTTAAAAAAATCTGTTGACAATTTTAAAGTAGACTGATTGTAATTCAGGTTTTTTGCGTGAATATTAAAACTCTGTTTTATTTGATCATAATATTCTCCTTTACCACTCATTCTCTCGCCAAAATTTGAGTTTGACAACTTGCCATCCCTCATTGATTTGATTCGATTTAATACTTTCTCTCTTCTATCAGGAAAATGCTTTGTCAACCAATCTTGAAACAAATCCTTCACTTTAAATGGTAATCTAAGAATAATGTATCCCGCAGATTGCGCACCGGCTTCTTTGCATGCTTTTAAAATCTCAGGAATTTCATGATCGGTTATACCTGGAATGATTGGAGCGATATTGACACCAACCGGAATTCCAGCATTTGCTAATTCTTGTATCGCTTTAAGTCTTCTGGAAGGGGATGAAGTACGAGGCTCCATTTTTTGGCAAATTTCTTTATCCAGAGTTGTAACAGATATATATACACTTGCACATTTATATCTGGCTAACTCTTGCAGATAATCAATATCTCGAGTGATCAAATAATTCTTTGTTATGATCCCAACAGGTGATCTAAACTCTGCAAATACTTCCAAACATTTTCGAGTTAATAGGAGTTTTCTCTCAATAGGCTGATAAACATCCGTTATGCCACTCATGGCGATTACCTGAGGCATCCATTTTGGTGACAGAAACGTCTTTCGAAGTAGATCCGGCGCATCGTATTTCACCATAATCTTGGTCTCGAAATCCAATCCTGAAGAAAAGCCTAAATATTCGTGAAATGGACGGGCATAACAATACACACATCCGTGCTCGCATCCTCTGTAAGGATTTAATCCAGCTTCAAATGGCACATCCGGACTTTGATTGAATGAGATAATATTTTTGGTATCATCTTTGAATAATTTGGTTTTATACTCAGGTCTAACTTCTGGTTGGTATTCCACATAGTGACCTTCAAACCTATTTACTGGATTGTCACTAGCTCCTCTTCCTTTTATTACAATGTCTTTCATTTTTTAGTATACACATATTTCACACATATATCTACTCTAATGTTTTTTGTCTCTATATTGATAGAAACAAACTCATCTCAGAATGAAATCATCTATTCTTACTATAGTACTGTTCCTAATCGGATCTGCAAATATTTTAGCACAAACCACTTATACCGATGCAGAACTACAACGAATCTACTTAGGTATTTTATCCCAGAATAATATTGAAGGTTTTGTTGATGAAGATGGAGATGTGCAATTCGAGTATGCAGAGAAATCTTATTTCATTGCTATTTATGAAGATGACCCTGAATTCTTCCAGTTATCATTATTCAATATATGGCCTATTGAAAGTGCGATAGAAGCCACTCGAATACTGTTGGCACTAGATACTGTAAATCGGGATCACAAAGTTGTGAAAGGTTATACTATCGATGACGATGTTTGGCTGGCAGTAGAAGTCTTTCTTTCTAGTCCGCTTGAAGCAGCCACCGTATTTCAACGTTCTTTGGAATCACTCGAAGAAGCTGTTGATACATTTGTATCAGTAATGTAATTATTCTGCTAGTTTTTGATACACAGCTTTGCCAGCTACCCAGGTTTCAAGTACTTCGATCTGCCATATTTCAGCAACTCCCACATTGAAAAAGTCCTGTTCAATGATGATAAAATCTGCCCATTTTCCTGGTTCTAACGAACCTAACACATCTTCCTGATGAGCTGCATATGCTGCGTCTGTAGTAAATGCTCTTAGTGCTTCTGTTCTTGATAAACTTTCTTCCGGATACCATCCCCCCTCTGGTTCGCCTTCATGATCCATTCGTGTAACAGCTGAATACAGCCCAAAAAACGGATTTGAATGTTCAACTGGAAAGTCTGAGCCGGCAGCGACAATTGTACCCTGGTTTAGGAATTTCTGCCATGCATATCCCCCTTTAATTCTTACTGGACCAACACGATCTTCAGCCATGTTTTTGTCACTCGTTGCGTGAGTAGGTTGCATACTTGCAATTATATCTAACTCAGCAAAACGAGGTATGTCTTCTAAACTAACTATTTGGGCATGTTCTATCCTATTTCTGAGATCGAATGCCTGATGCTCATTCTGAGCAAACGCAATGGCATCCAAAACTTGCCTGTTCCCGGCATCCCCTATTGCATGAATATTTGCCTGAAAACCTTGCCCGACTACTTTTGAAGCCATGGCATTCATTTCATCCTGGCTTACAAAAAGTAATCCATAGTTACCTGGATCATCAGAATATTCTTCAATCATTGCCGCACCACGGCTACCTAAAGCACCATCAGAATATAGTTTAACACTTCGAAGCGACAGCAGATCATCCGCGTAGGAATTAATTGGACCGTCTTTTGCTAATTCATCGAAAATATCACCAGCCCCGGAAATCATACTATAAATTCTAGTAGTCATCTTTCCATTATCTGCGAAGTTCTTGTACATCTCCCAGGTTTCAACATTCACCCCCGCATCGTGTACACTTGTGATCCCCATTCGAGCCATCTGCTTTAATGCTTTTTCAAGTGCAAGTGATCGTTCTAGAACCGTTGGTTCCGGAACTACAGCTTGGATGTATCCTTCAGCAGCGTCAATAAAGATTCCGGTAGCATCTCCATTATTATCTCGGATAATAACCCCACCTTGTGGATCTGGTGTATCTTTACTAATTCCGCCAAGCCGCATTGCCATGGAATTTCCCCAACCTGCATGCCCATCAACTCGACTTAACCAAACAGGTCTATCAGGAACAACGCGATCTAAATCTTCTGCCGTAGGAAATTCATTTTCAGGCCATAATGTTTGATTCCACCCCCGACCTTGAATCCATTCTAAATCAGGATTGGATTCTGCATACACTCTTACCGCTTCTAGTGTCTCATCAAGAGTAGGTATTCCCATTAGATTTACCTGCAATTCCTGATACCCAAGCCCCATAACATGACCATGCGCATCAATTAGTCCTGGTAGTAGTGTTTTACCTTGTATATCAATCTGCTTACCGTCGAAATTTTCTGCAATAGATTCATCACCAATTTCAACGACTTTCCCGTCCTGAATTACTAGTGTAGAAAACTGAACTAATTCATCATTCTGTAGGGTATATCCATTTGCATTATGAATAATTGTGATGTTTTCAGGTTGAATACAGGCAGTAAAAATTGTTACTAAAAATAGGAAGAGCAGTCTCATAATTTTTTTGAGCTGAAAATAATGAATTAAAGAAGCGAAACATGACAATTTGAGAGCTTTTACAAAGTACAAGCTTAACTGATTTTAATTTAATTAGCCTTTCGCTTTGGTTACATTCATAAGCTTCATGGAGTATTAATGCGTGTATTCATTCTAATTGCTTTTACTGTTTTCTGTTATTTGCCAGCTCATGCGCAAGTAGAAGATATAAACCAGGAAAGAGAGGCCCTCTTAAATGACTTTGTGGATGACATGGCAGACACATTGAAGTATGAGATATACTCTAAGTTGGCCGAATCATATAAATTTGTAGATCTAGATACAACAATAAAATATGGTATGCTTGCAGAGTCGATCCTTGATCCCTCAATCTATCCGGCAAAAGTAGCTACGGCAAAAGGGGTATCAGCCTGGGCATATTTCATGAAGGGTGAATACGATATAAGTCTGCAAATTGCAGAGGATGCATACGAATTAGTTGAAGATTTGCCTGGAATACACCAGATCAAGTACCAGCTCCTACATGACCAGGGTACAATTTATGGAGCCATGGGAATGTATGAATTAGGCTTACGTAAATTTTATGAGATCATAGAGATTTTTGATGCAAACTCAAATGAAGAGGGATATTACATCACCTTAAGCAATATTGGCGTGATGTATATGAGACTGGAAAGTTATGAGGCCGCTCTAGAAATATTCGAACGATTGGATGAAGAAATGCCACAAACAATGGCTGCCAGAGTTAGTATCCCTGTTAATTTAGGATTTATCCATTATGACCTTAGAAATTATGAGGAAGCGAAATATCACTTAAATAAAGCTTTGAGTCTTACCGGTAATATTGACCCAAGGGTTTATGGCTTGTCGAATTTTAAACTTGGCCAGGTTCATAATGCTGAATTTGAATATGAATTCGCAATTAATGCATTTGAATCTTCTATCGAGGTTTTTAGAAATCGACAAAATGAATTAGAAACTGTGCAATCTTTGAATGGACTGGCAATTGCCAATCAGGGATTGGGGCAACTTACAAGCGCATTAAATTATGCTTTAGAGGGCTATAATATTGCTAATGAGTATAATGCTATCCCGGAAAAACATGCTACCCTCGAGACCTTATACCTTATTTCGAAAGAAATGGGTAATACCGAGCAGGCACTTAAATATCATGAAGACTATAAAGAAATTTCTGACTTCCTGAAAAGCTCAGAAACCAATTCCGAAATTGGCCGCATATCTGCTGAATACGAGTTCAACAAAAGAGAGGCGGAATTACTTGCTGCGAGTAAGCAAGCAGAGTTGATTAGTACATCTAAGATTCAACAACAACAAACATTGTTAATAGCCTCAGTTACGGTAATCATATTATCGGGTTTAGTGATGATTGGGATGTATCGAAATTTCCATCAGAAAAAAGCTAACAACTATCTTCTGAATTTAAAGAATCAGGAGATACAAGATCAGGCTGAGAAATTAAGAGCATCAAATATGGTAAAGGATCGAATTTTTTCGATGATTGCTCACGACCTTCGTGGCCCTTTAAGTTCTTTATATGGGGTAATTAGCTTAATTGAAATGAATAAAGCTTCTCAAGAAGAATTAGACAAATTAATACCTAATGTAGCTAGAAGATTTAAGTACACATCCACTCTGTTAAACAATCTTCTACAATGGGCGCAGAGCCAGATGGAGGGATATCGTGTTAATCCTGAAGTATTTGATATTAATATCGTTGTATCGAACAAAAAGGCACTCCTGCAAACCAATATTGATGAAAAGAGATTGAACTTTTGTCAACCAGAAGGTGAGTTTTTGGTATATGCTGATCTTAACATGATTGACCTGGTTGTCCAGAATCTATTATCCAATGCGATAAAATTTAGCCATTTGGATGACGATATTACTGTTCTGATAGAAACCGAAGGTGATACATATAAAATTTGTGTAAAAGACACCGGAATTGGTATTAAAAGAGAAAATCAAGATCAGCTTTTTAGTGGTACTTTTTTTACTACAAAAGGTACTATGGATGAAAGTGGCACTGGTTTAGGTTTAATGCTTTGCAAAGAATTTATTGAAAAAAATTCGGGTGAGATCATCGTAGAAAGCAGTTATGGCGTAGGAAGCACTTTCTGTTTCACTTTACCGATTGCGAAAGAATAATTCGTTCTTATTGGGCTCCCAGAATTCTTTCTTTAAAAATTTCGGAACTACATTCATATTCTTCATTTCCTGCCTACTGAAAAATCCAATTTCACTAATTAATTGCTGATCTAGTGAATGTTCAGGATCGAATCCAAGAGTGACTTCTCCATTAACCTTTGATACATGAAAAAAGAACTCAATAACATGAAAATCATCTTGAATTATTTCCGTAGTAAATCGTAAATCGTGTACTTGAATTTTTAAAGATGTTTCTTCATCGAACTCTCTAACTAAAGCATCTTCAAGTGATTCTTTAAATTCGACACCACCACCGGGTGGAATCCAAATTTCCTCCCCAGAAATTGGTGAAGATATTTTAACGAGTAGCAATTTATTATGTTCTAGGTACAAACCTCCTACTCGAACCCGGATATACCCTGAATATAGATTAGCTTGGGTCACCCTTCTACCGGTGTACCTTTCTTTAATTGCTTGCTCAATTTGTTAGACTTTGCATATTTCAGGCTTGCTTTCACAAAATCAACAAAAAGAGGTTGTGGGTTATTCACTGTGCTACTAAGTTCTGGATGGAATTGGACCCCAACGAACCATGGATGTTCTTCCAATTCAATAATTTCAACCAGATCGCGTTCAGGATTCATACCTACAAGCTGCATGCCATTTTCAACAAGTTTGTATCGCAAATTATTATTTACTTCATAGCGATGACGGTGACGTTCATACACGAGCTCACTTCCATATGCTTCATAGGCTTTCGTATCTTGTGTTAGTTTACAGGCATACTTTCCTAAACGCATAGTCCCACCCATATTTTCGATATCTTTTTGATCTGGCATGATATCAATAATGGGGTATTCTGTTTCCTGATCAAATTCTGCACTATTTGCAGAGTCCCAACCACAGACATTACGTGCGTACTCAATAACAGCACATTGCATACCTAAACAAATTCCAAAGAATGGAATATTGTTTGTTCTTGCATAATTAACAGCCGAGAGCTTACCCTCGATACCTCTGCCCCCAAAACCAGGTGCCACCAGAACCCCAGAAACATCTCTTAATTCTTCGGCAATATTTTCATAAGTAATATGATCTGATTGAATCCAACGAACTTTTACTTTACAGTCATTTACAGCACCGGCATGTATAAATGCCTCAACAATTGACTTGTACGAATCGTGATGTTCTACATATTTGCCTACCAAAGCAATTTCAATTGATTGGGATGGGTTACAAACTGCTTCCACGAAACCAATCCAATTATCCAGATTGAGGTCGCCGGTTTCGATTCCAAGTTTTTCAATAACTCGAACATCCAACCCTTCTTTCTTCATCAATAAAGGAACTTCATAAATAGTTCGGGCATCCAGGGAACTTATAACATCTTCGATTTCGACGTTACAAAAACGAGCAACTTTGCTTCGTATTGAAGAATCTAGCGGATGCTCAGATCTACATACAAGGATATCAGGTTGAAGCCCACTTTCAAGTAAAGTTTTTACTGAATGCTGGGTTGGTTTTGTCTTTAACTCTCCAGCAGCTGCGAGATATGGGACAAGTGTTAAATGAATTGATAATGTATTTACTCTACCAACATTATAACGTAACTGACGAACGGCCTCTATGTATGGTAAACTTTCAATATCACCTACCGTTCCACCTATTTCAACAATCACCACATCATAATCGCCAGACTTACCAAGTTTTAGCACATGAGATTGAATTTCATCAGTGATATGTGGAATTACCTGAACCGTTTTTCCTAGATATGCACCCTGACGCTCTTTATTAATTACATCAAAATATACTCTTCCGGTGGTAACATTGTTTGACTGAGATGTACTTATATCTAAGAATCTTTCGTAATGTCCAAGATCAAGATCTGTTTCTGCACCATCATCCGTCACATAAACTTCGCCATGTTCGTAGGGATTCATTGTGCCCGGATCCACATTTATATATGGATCTAATTTTTGGATGGTGACTCGCAGGCCACGTGCAACTAATAGACGACCTAACGATGCACAAATGATTCCTTTTCCTAACGACGATGTTACCCCACCGGTAACAAAAATATATTTAGTGGACATTCATTGAAGAGTGAAGTTGATGGATGCTAAATATAGGGTACTCCATCCCCTTCTTCAATTTGAAGGCACAAGATTAGTGAATTACTTACTCACAAGTTTTCCACAACTTGTTTCAATACATCAGGTTTATCAGAAAAAATACCTTTTGCTCCTGCACTAATAATTTCACTCATTAATTCTTCATCATTAACGGTATATATAAAGAAAGGAATCTTGTTTTCATTCAATTCCAAAATCCATTCGTCTGTTAGTTGTCTATGGCTGCAATTAAAAGCATCAACCTTATACTTTTCAACAAGTTGCAGAGGTGATAGATCGCCCGATTGTTGTTCCTCATACAAAAGTGCTTTTGGAATTTCTGGCGCCAGAATATTGAGGTGTTCCATTACTCTGTAATCAAAACTAGAAAAAATTACTTCATTTTCCACTTCGTATTTTCTAACAAGTTGAAGTGTCTTATCAACAATACCGCCTTCAATTTCGTCAGTGACCGATTCATGCTTAATTTCGATGTTAACTGCAATTACCCCTTTTGTATATGCCAACACTTCTTCAAGGGTTGGAAATGGTTCTCCAATGTAATCATCACTAAACCAGGCGCCGGTTTCAAGCTCTTTTAACTGATCTAAGGTATAATCACCAGCAAGCCCGTTTACGCCAGTGGTTCTTTCCAGTTCCTCCTCATGGATAACAATAGGCACACCGTCTTTACTAAGTAACAAATCCAGTTCTATCATCTCAGACTCCAGTTCAATTGCGAGCTTGAAGGCAGCATGAGTATTCTCCGGTGCATATGCACTTGCTCCACGATGAGCAATGACTATGAAATCATCACCATTCGACAATGGTAGTGATGGGAGGTTAGGTTGCGCCATACTTTTTGCGGGCAAGATGTGTAAAACACAAATTACAATTATAATGGAAAGTCTCATTCTTGATGCTTAGTACATAATTAACCTGATAATAGCTAAAATCTTAACTATTACATCGAAAATGTGGCTACTAATAATTTTTAAATTCTCTAGTTCTGATTATTTATAACTCGTTTGATTGCCAAATTAAGAAGTGAATCGAAAGTGTTCGAGCGACTAAAAACGAAATATAAAAAATACATTCCGGTTATAGTTGCAACACTTCCAACAACCATCATAATTGAAGCAATCCAGACGGGCTGAATAACCTCGAGCACTGAAAGCGCTACCACAAGTGAACCTAAAATAATCTGAAATACTGCTGATAATAAATGTAATCCATTAATGGAATGAACCTTATCAAAAAAGACAGAAAAACTGCTAAGGCGACGCGTAGGTAAATCGATTTTACTCGAGTTCTCTTGAACTAAGGAATAATTTTCTTTTGGTTCCTCGTGCATGTCCTTTTACTTTTACTAACTACGACTATTAACAATTTCATTATACATAAAAGTCGATTTTATCTAAAATAAAATATGTCAAATTCGGATAATTTTTACGTGTTTGGTCGCAATCCGGTAATCGAAGCTGCGACAAACCAGGCAAAAACTGTTAGCAAGATCTTTATAAAAAATTCAATTCCTCCAAATTCTTACTCAGATCTAACTACCCTTACTAAAGCAAACTTGATACCAATTGTTACAGTTCCCGAAAAGAAAATTGAAAAATTGGTTGGCAATGTTAATCACCAAGGCTATGTAGCACAACTAACTACCCTGGAATACACCGACTTTTTTAGCTGGATTGAAACAATTGATCTTTATAAGAACCCAGCTGTTTTATTGCTTGATGGAATTGAAGATCCACATAATTTTGGTGCTATTTTAAGAACCGCAGCTGCAGCTGGTATAGCTGCTGTTATCGTACCTTCACAATATCAGGCACCGTTAAATGCAACCGTTTTTAAGACTTCTGCTGGTACAGCAGGACGAATTCCTGTGATACGAGTTCAAAATTCTGTGCAGGGATTTAAAGATTTAAAACTAGCAGGTTTCAAAATATTCGCACTGGATGGTAATTCCGTAACGACTATTTGGGAAGCTAACATAGCAGAACCTGTTGCTTTTATTATTGGCAATGAAGGGCGAGGTGTTTCATCAAAATTGATGAAAATGACGGATGAAACTTTAATGCTTCCAATGGAAAATCAGGTTGAATCTTTGAATGCTTCGGTAACAGCTGCATTAGTTTGTTATGAATGGAAGAGAAAAAGTTACTGATATAGAAGATACTTTTTCCGTTTAAGCTTAAAACTCTCTGTATCTGCATACCAATTTCGCATTAACGAGTCACTCAATGTTGCCTCATAACCCGTCAATAAATTTATAAACTCGCGATATTCGGCTGAAGTGGCTTTATTTAAGAAATGATTCGTTATGTCAACACCAAATTCCACGGGATTCGTGAATCCATTCCCAATTGATATGCTGATACCCATCACTTCTGTGTTCTCATATTTTGGATGAAGTGATTTTCCAGGGATTGAACGTGGAGTAAAAGTTAACGTATCGATAAAAACATTATACTGCTCTTCAAGTTTTGATAATTGAATTAAATCAGGTTTATAATCTGGCGCCCCTATTGTCAAAAAAGGGTCATTTGTACCACGTCCTTCAGAGACTGTTGTACCTTCGATAAAACAAGTACCTAAATACACGAAAGCGTGTTCAAAGGTTGGTAAATTGGGTGATGGTGGAAACCATGTTAACCCTGTTTCGGGCCATCTCATATCTCGCAACCATCCTTCCATTGGTATTATTCGAACTTTTGGGACTTTATTTATTTCATACCATTCTTCCCCTATCCCCATTAAGGCTAGTTCACCAAGTGTTAAGCCGTGTGCCACAGGTATATAGTGCGACCCAACCATAGATTCATATTTCGGGTCCAAAACCCAACCTGAAACATATTCACCTCCGGCAGGATTTGGTCGATCTAAAACCCAAACTTCAATGCTTTGCTCACTGGCCGCTTCAATAACATATCGCATTGTTGAATTGAAAGTGTAAAACCGTGCTCCTACATCTTGCATATCAAATAGAAGTAAATCTACATTTGCAAGCATTTCAGGAGTAGGTTTCTTCGTTGATCCATACAATGAATAAACCGGCAAACCGGATTGCTGATCTACGCCATCCTCAATTATTTCACCATCAGAAAACTCTCCACGAAAACCATGTTCGGGTGAAAAAAGTGCTGTAATATTTACATCTAGACTAAGCAAAGTATCTAAAACATGCACAGTACCTATTCTTGCTGTTGGATTCATAACTAATCCAACCTTTCGATCTTTCAATTCCTCTATATGGTTTTCAATAAGAACCTGTGCCCCTGTTTTCACAGCTGAAGTTTCCTGAGCTATTGAATTACAATTTAATAGGATTGGTAAAAAGAGTAGTACTAAAAGAACCTGATTTTTCATAGATCAAAAAAAAGCCTTACACCAACATAGTGCAAGGCTTAACATATATTTCTAAAAGAAATTAGCTGTTGTTTGCTACCACTTCCGATTCTGCGAAGAAATAGGCTGCTTCAATTTTTCCGTTTTCAACAGAATCTGAACCATGAATGATATTCTCTCCAACACTGTCAGCAAAATCTGCGCGAATTGTACCGGCATCAGCATCAGAAGGATTAGTAGCACCAATCAATGTTCTGAAATCAGCAATTGCATTTTCTTTTTCAAGAATCATAGGAACGCAAGCACCACTGCTCATGAATTCAACTAATTCGCCAAAAAATGGGCGTTCTTTGTGCACTGCATAGAATCCGCCTGCAGTGTCTTCTGTAAGTCTGGTAAGCTTCATTGCCTTAATGGAAAAACCAGCTTCTTGTATTCTCTTAGTTACTTCTCCGATAAGTCCTTTTCGAACGCAATCTGGTTTCAGGATAGTTAAAGTTCTTTCTATTGCCATTGTTTAGTTATATTAAAATTGTGTAACACTTACTTGAAGACCATCTCTTCAAAACAGCTTTGAAGATAAGGGTTGAGAATTTAAGTAGCGTAACCAATTTTGAAAGAAGAAGGACATCTACAACATCTATTTACCTGGTCGATTCAGCTGACCGCTACCCCGGAGGAACTCTGGCCATTTGTATCTGATACAAATCAGATATTTCGGTTATTAGGTGCTCCATCCGTAAAAAAAACTCAACTCACAAGATCTGCACCAAAAGGATTTATTGAGGTAACAAATTCTCATTTGAGTTCATATTCGCTATGGGAGCAAGAACCTTACTTCTGGGAAAAACCTTATCGTTTTGGTACTACGCGAAATTATAAAGTTGGTGTGATTAAGCGTCTTAAATACCAGGTTAATCTAATCCCCAACAATGAAGGCACTTTAATAAATACCCGAATTTGGATTACACCTTCCAATAGACAGTTATTTTTCTTTACTCGAGTATATATAGAGAGATTTTTAAAACATCGTTACTTCCGCATTTTAAAAGAGTATGATAGATGTGCAAAACAGCAACTACTTCGATATGAAGTTAATAGTTTTAGAACACTTGTTAGAGGTGCTGAATCGAGAATAAAGCGTATTTCAAAGACATTGGTTGAGGAGACCAAGCGCAAACGAATCATCAATCACTTAATTCAATTTATCAAAAAAGCAGATGATGAAGATCTCGTTCGTATCCACCCTTTTCATTTGGCTGAGTATTGGGGAGAGAAGAAATATTCTGTTTTGAATGTATTTCTACACGCATCAAAATTGGATTTTCTAGATTTTAACTGGGACGTCTGCTGTCCAAATTGTAAGACACCAAAAAGCACTGTTCGTAAACTAAAAGAAATTCGAACCTCCCATTATTGTGATGAGTGTGATCTGGATTTTGAACTAGACTTCAACACAAACACACACATGGTGTTTACACCTCATCCACTAATCCGGAAAATATCAAGGCGCAGATACTCGTTTGGTGGTCCCAATGCTACGGCACACAAAATCTCGCAGCATTTCCTTACTATTGGTGAGAGCAAATATCTTGATGTAAAACTTGCAGAAGGTACGTACCTATTCAAAAGCCATAATCATAAAGGGCATCTAATTCTGCATGCACGTGATGATGCTAATGACACCTTTACTCTATATTTGACCGATGATGATTTTGATGGACAGGAAGTTGAGGTATCTACGTTCCCAAACATCACCATTGTTAATAACTCATCTAAGAAGCAAGTGTGCTTTATCGAGAAAAAAGATTGGAAACAAGAAGCTACATATGCCAGTGAAGTTGGTTCTGCTCACGAATTTCGCACATTGTTTCCACGGGAGGTTCTTAAAGAGGGCACCAATGCGAATGCAAGTGGCGTAACTATGCTTTTCACCGATTTGATGAACTCAACTGAATTATATAGAACAGAGGGTGATGAATTTGCCATAGGCAGAGTGATGAGTCATTTTAAAATAATACAGCAAATTATTGCCGAAGAAAGAGGTGGGATAGTTAAAACTATTGGTGATTCTGTTATGGCAGTTTTTCGAGAGCCTGTTTCTGCGCTAAAGGCAGTTGAACGTATTCAACAAATCTTCACCGGTTCAACGGGGATTGGCGATTCATTTAAGATCAAGGCAGGTATCCATTATGGAGATTGTACCACAGTAAACCTTAACGACAGAACTGATTATTTCGGAACCACAGTTAACATTGCAGCCCGTTTAGTTGATATTGCCAAAGAGAAAGAAATTGTTATTTCAGAAGCTGTTTTCAATCACCCGGATGTTCAACTTTATCTCTCCAAGAAAAAAGAAATACTTTTTGTGAAAGAAGACCAAATTGAGTTGAAAGGCTTCAAAGACGAAGAATTCAAAGTAAAACAAATTCGATTGGAGCGCCCACCTTTAAGGCTTGTAATATAATTTTTCGGAAGTATCTGGAATCATAAATGCTTCGTAACTTGGTTTTCAATCATCATTTTAATTTATAGATGTGCCAAACCGATTAGCATCAGAAAAAAGCCCATATTTACTGCAACATCAGAATAATCCAGTGGACTGGTACCCATGGAGCAATGAAGCATTTGAAAAAGCCAAAGCAGAAAATAAACCTATTTTCCTTTCAATAGGCTATGCTACATGCCATTGGTGCCATGTAATGGAGCATGAAAGTTTTGAGGATGAGGATATCGCACAATTGATGAACCGTGCATTCATAAACATAAAAGTGGATCGGGAAGAACGCCCTGATATCGACGCAACCTATATGACGGTTTGCCAACTTATAAATGGTCAGGGAGGATGGCCATTATCCGTAATTATGAATGCGGAAAAAGAACCCTTTTTTGCAGGTACATATATCCCAAAAGAAGCCAGATTTAATAGAATTGGTATGCGGCAATTAATCCCGGGGATTACTGGGATGTGGGAAAATGAGCCGGATAGAATTCAAAAAGCAATCGATCAAATCAAAAAGGGCTTTCTACAAACACAGGAATTTAAGCGCGGTGAGTTTCCTGGAACCGAGGCAATAGATTTCGCAGCTGAGCAATTGATGCAAAACTATGATGAAAAGTCTGGAGGATTTGGCGGAGCGCCGAAATTCCCTTCTCCTCATAATTTGATGTTTTTGCTTCGACAATACCACTATACCAAAGATCAACGATTTTTAAGTGCAGTTGAACATTCACTAAATAAAATGCGATTAGGTGGAATTTGGGACCATGTTGGATTTGGATTTCATAGATACTCAACAGATGATGAATGGTTACTCCCTCATTTCGAGAAAATGCTATATGATCAGGCATTGCTGATGATGGCATACACTGAAGCGTGGCAATTAACAAAAAATCCATTGTTTAAGCAGACCGTTGAAGAAATTTCAGAATATGTTCAACGTGATTTAATGAACCCTGAAGGAGGTTTTTATTCGGCTGAGGATGCAGACAGCGAAGGAGAAGAGGGGAAATTTTATGTATGGGAGGCTGATGAGCTACGAGAAATTTTGTTAAAAGATTTTGACTTCATAGCACAAACATTCAACGTTTTTGATGAAGGTAATTTTGAAGATGAAGCTTCCCGTCAAAAAACCGGACAAAATATTCTTCATCTCTCTGACTCTATAAAAGAAAAATCAGGAAAGTGGGACCAAATAAGAATCAAGTTGTTCGAAGAACGAACTAATAGAATTCGCCCTTTATTAGATGATAAAGTTCTTGCCGATTGGAATGGTTTGATGATCGGTGCTTTTGCGAAAGCAGGTGCAGTATTCCAGAACCAAACGTTCATAAATTGTGCAATAAAGTCTTATACCTTCATCAAAAAAAATCTAATTAAAAATGACGAGCTTTTTCATCGTTTCAAGGATGGTGATGTTGCAATTTCAGCATTTTCTGATGACTATCTAAATCTGGTGTGGGCTGGATTAGAATTATATCAGGCGACCTACAATGAACAATATTTGGTTGATGCTAAGAACTTGTTGAATGCTGCAATTGACAAATTTTGGGATGTAGAGAATGGTGGTTTTTATTTAACAAATAATCACTCTGATCAACCTCTAGGTCTTCAAAAACAAATATATGACGGCGCAATACCTTCTGCTAATTCAGTAGGACTTTTTTGTTTGATTAAGCTTGGTCGAATAACAGGTGATCAATCGTATGAAGCAAAAGCAAATTCACTCGGCACATACTTTTCAGCGGATTTAATTAGGTCTGGATCAAGTATAACGATGAGTATGATGGCCCTTCAATTTCTGAACCACAATTCTGGTGAAATAGTGATTGCTGTTGGTGACAAAACTGAAGTTGATTTAAAAACCTATGTGCAGTCAGAATTTCATCCTAATAAAATTATTCTTTGGAAGGATATGTCGGAAAATTTGAATGAAATAACTGAGTTAACTCGATATCAAAATGCGAATAATGGAGAGACTCAGATTTTTGTTTGCCAAAACTATGCGTGTGACCAACCGATCAGTTCATTAGAAGAATTAAAAACTACTTTGAAATAAAAAAAGCCGACACTAGGTCGGCTTTCATCTCTCTTGATCAATAGTCGTTTCTTTTAGTTACTCATCATGGCTTTCATCATCATTTGTTGCAAGCTCATCAATTCTAAACCTGCTGGCATTTCAACCATGTCTTTCGCTATTCTAGATGCTCTAACATCAGTAACCTCAAATATCGTATGTGTTTTTCCTCTTTCTGTAACCTGAATCTGCATCGGAAAATTTCGTGATTTGAATTCTTGTGTCATTTGATTTACCTGACCAGAAAATGATGTAGGCACATTGTTCCATGGTTCAGTTAACATGCCCCAGTCAATGTCTAATTCGTTGGTTAACCAGATTGAGAGGTATCCATTTTGGTCATCGTTTTCGACGCGTAACTCAGTGGTTTTTAATCCTTGAATAGTCCGAACTTCATTCGTATATCGATAATTTGAATTTGTTTTTGATTCACTTTCAGCTCCTCCACTCATCATGCTGATCATTGAAAACATACCTTCCAGTTCTTCTTTTGTAAACCGAAGTGCCTCTTTCTCTCCCATCATAACCACAAAATCTTTCATGTCTGAGCGAATAAGGATTCCACTAGCTTCCATCATCCCATCGGAAATATTGATCACATCTTCGCCTTTAATCAAAATACGCTCTTGTGTTGTATATAGATTAATTACTTCTGTATCTGTAGGTACGCCATCATCATAATTATAAATACTCATGCTTATTTGACCTTCGAACTGTGCTGAGGCAGTTTGACTTACCATCAATAACGTGCCTAATGCCATACCAGATAAAATTTTAGGAAACTTCATAAATCGCTTTTTTTATTTTGAAATTCTGATGCTTTAACGAACGAATAGTTATGCATGTTTCGTATTAGGTAGAAACTAAATCTTCAAAACCAATATTTACTTTTTTGATCCAGCCACCGGCAACTACATCATTACCTTCGTAGCAAACTACTGCTTGTCCTGGTGTGATTGCTTCTCGTCCTGCCGGGAAATGTACGTTAATTTCATCATCACCGGTTTGCTCAATGGTACCATGAGCACCCTCATCGTTGTAGCGAATGGCACCAATAATGTCCATCCCACCTTCAGGAATTCGATCATATTTTATCAAATTCAATTCCTTTGCAATGAGTGTTGAACTAACCAAATCTTCTTTTTCACCAATAGTGATTGTATTTGAATATGGGTTGATATGCGTAACATACACAGGTTTTCCCATTGGTAGATTTAGTCCACGACGTTGGCCTATAGTATAAAACGGATACCCCTCATGCTCACCTAAAATATTTCCGTCTTTATCGACAAACTTCCCACCTCTTAGTTCTTTTATAATATCCGGTTTTTTGTCTTTTAAAAATCGACGGTAATCATCATCCGGAACAAAACAGATTTCATAGGAATCCGGCTTGTTTGCCACATTTAATAAACCGTGATCTTCGGCGATTTGGCGGATTTCCGTTTTCGAGTATCCACCTAGTGGAAAAATAGTTCGGGCTAAATGCTCCTGAGCCACACCCCAAAGTGCATACGATTGATCTTTTCTGGGATCGAGACCGCGCGAAATTAAAAAACGACCATTTTCTTCACGAACCCGCGCGTAATGACCTGTTGAAATAAAATCGCAACCCAGATTGTCAGCCCTTTTCAGCAGTGCTGCCCATTTGATGTGCGTATTACAAAGCACACATGGATTTGGTGTACGTCCCCCCAAATAGTCATCTACAAAACGATCGATTACCCAATCCCCAAATTCTTCACGGATATCAACGATAAAGTGTTTGAATCCCAGATTCACAGCAATATGGCGAGCATCGTTCATACTCTCGACGGTACAACAGCCTGTTTCTTTCCCATTACTTCCGCCGCTACGGTGGTAGTCCCAGGTTTTCATGGTGATTCCAATCACCTCATAACCTTGTTCATGGAGCATAACGGCAGCAACAGAAGAATCTACACCTCCACTCATCGCCACCAAAACTCTGCCTTTTTTACTCATCGTATTTTACCTCTTGAATGGCCAACAAAGATACAGCTTTTTTAATTCTGGTTCGTTGCTCCTTAATTGTTATTGATTATTTAGTGCATAGTTTGAATTGATTCTACTTTTCTCAGGTTTTTGAACTAGATTCATCTTTCAACAAATGTTCAAAATCTACGGCATGAAATCCCTTCTTTTAACTCTCTCATTTTTATTGATGGCTATTCTGACGCAAGCTCAACCGATCCCAGTCGAATTAATTGAAACTGAAAATGGATGGCAACTTTTAAGAGGTGGTGAACCCTTTGATTTAAAAGGTGCAGGTGGAGAAAATGCCTGGGAATTATTAGTAGCATCCGGTGGAAATGCAACAAGAACATGGGGAGTAGGTGACAACTTGATGGAACAGTTAGATCAAGCTCATGAATTAGGTCTTGCTGTTGTGGTTGGGCACTGGTTAGGTCATGAACGTCACGGGTTTGATTATAACAATGAAGAAATGGTGCAAGAACAGTTTGATCGAGTTAAGAGAGATGTTCTGATGTATAAAGATCATCCTGCTGTATTAATGTGGGGTGTTGGCAATGAAATGGAAGGCTTTGATGCCGGTGATAATCCAAAGATTTGGAATCATGTTCAAGATATCGCTCTAATGATAAAGGAGATTGATCCAAACCACCCAACCATGACTGTAACTGCAGAAATTGGTGGTGGACGAATTGAGTCCATCAATAATATTGCATCTGCCATCGATATTCATGGAATCAATTCTTATGGCGGATTTCCATCGGTTGTTGAAAGATATCGTGCACAGGGAGGAATCAAACCGGTCATTATCACAGAATTTGGTCCGCCAGGTACCTGGGAAGTTGGAACTAACTCATTTGGTGCTCCACCTGAACTTACGAGTACTCAAAAAGCGGATATTTATCGCGACGCTTACACTAATGGCTGTATCAACCAGTCAGATTTATGTCTTGGTGGGTTTGCTTTTATTTGGGGATACAAAATGGAAGCTACTGCAACATGGTTCGGTATGTTCCTTCCAACTGGTGAGAAACTTGGTGCTGTTGATGTGATGACCGAAATTTGGTCTGGTAAAAAGCCGGAGAATCTCTCTCCAGTAATTAAGCATTTTAGACTTTCAGGCCCTGAAGTAGTCAATCCTGGTGATGAGCTCAATATTGAGTTGGAAGTCGCTGACCCGAATAATGATGAGCTATCTGTTGAATGGAAAGTTCTCGGTGAGGCAACACAATACTTTACCGGAGGGGATGCTCAAGCAGTTCCCCTAGAATTTGATGGAGTTATTCAGGAATCATCTTTAGAAGGTGCTACTTTAAAAGCGCCAGGATCTGGAATATTTCGCGTCTATGCCACAATCAGAGATGGAAATGGTGCAGCAGCGGTTGCCAATATTCCATTCAAAGTAAATGAGACAAATACCGAGGACTTAGCTGCTGGCACAAGTGAAATGCAACTAAAATTACCCATTAAAGTTTATTCTGATGAAGCACCTCAGCCATGGTCACCATCTGGTTGGATGGGAAATGCAGAAAAACTCGAGATGGATTGGGAGTCTACCGAAGACAGTTATACTGGCGAAACTTCTATCAAGGTTTACTACAGCGCTTTCGATAACTGGGTGGGTGTAACCTGGCAGCATCCAATGAATGATTGGGGGGATTTAGCCGGTGGGTATAATCTAACCGGAGCAGAAAAGCTCACATTCTGGGCAAAAGGAAAAAAAGGAGATGAAGTAGTTTCCTTTGGTGTCGGTATTCTTAAAGATGACAAAGAATATTTTGATACCGCATTTTCTGAATTGAATGATGTAAAGCTATCTGATGAGTGGAAGCAATATACTATTGATCTAAAAGGGAAAGATCTTCGAAGAATTAAAACTCCATTCTATTGGACACTCGGAAGTCCGGGATTTCCTGTCACATTTTATCTGGATGATATCCAATTTGAGTAATTCTAGCTCAGCATTATCCAACTATAATTTACTTTTATTAGACATCTACTACTTATATCCTAACACAGGTTATCATTAGTTATACATTTTAAATTTGATTTGGAAACCGGCACACTCATGCCGTATGTTTGTAGGAGTTACTTTAATTACAAGCAGCTGGCAGATTACTTCGGCTTTTTTTATGTCTAGTTTTCAAGGAGTAACTTTTCACATCCTACCTAACATTCTTGCTTCTATGATTGCAGCAATTTCTTCTGGATCTACTTTTAGTTTCAAAAAAGTATGATTCGAATTTAAATCTTCTTCCCAGGTATTACCTCCTCCATCATTTGGTATACACCTTCCATTTTCACTTCTCTCCCACCAATTTCCAATTCCACTTTCCACAGCATATAAAACGGCTGTTTGATCATAGCTTGCATTATCATTTATCGAACCTTCAAAATTCTCTTTAACCCATGGAGCAAACTCACTGAAATGATAATATCCTACATATAATGGGTGATTAGTATCAAGTTCATTAAACACTTCTCCAGATTTAATTACTAAACCAACTTCGTATCCCAAAAAAGTGACTGGAACATTAATCTGTTGAAGTACGCTTTTAGTTACTCCAGGCATATTCCCATTAAAGTTCCATTCACTTTCTCCACTTGGGAACTGTCCTCCCATTACGACAAACTCTTTTACTTTACGATGAACTAATTCAACCCCATTTAGTTCTGAATATTCATCTGAACCTGATTCCAGGAGATTTAGAATATTGGCTAGTGGACCAACTGTGACGATAGTTATTGATTTATCTTCAGCCTGGCTTAATAATCTTCTATAAAGGTTTGTCGCGTATTCTGCATTTATCGAATTGAGATCAAATTCATGAACTTCTGTAATCGGTTTACTGTGATTCCATGGCTCGTGAAACATATCCGCTTTTCTTACTCCAATCGGAATATCAGGTCGACCGTAAAACGTGTTTACAGCATCAATTCCCGATACCGCATACTCTTCTGTTGACCAGCACATCACGGCTAAGAGATCAATTTTATCAGCATCCAGATAGGTGTGTAACATTGCGAGAGCACCTAAATCATCGGCATCTCCACCAAAATCAGTATCAAAAATGATGTTTATTTGTGCCTTTGGTTCTGAACAGATCAGTAAGAAAAAGGTTAGAAGTAAAAGAGATTTATTCATTTCTTTGAAAGTGTTTTCGTAAAAGAACAAATCTTCAATCAAAATCACTAATCAATGAAGTTTTTTCCTAAGCTCCTGATCTTATTTTTTGCTGTAAGTTTTAGTTTGAATGCGCAAGAAGCTCAGTTTCCAATAGTCTCAGAATTTGGAGGCATTTATGAAATTGACGACGCCATGCCACTTAATTCGGAGATGGAATACAAAATCGTTATTGATTTAAAAACACTTCAAAGAGATAAAGAAAGTATCAATCCAGGGTTAAACAATGTTGCTCGTTTAATGAATCTTCATGGTCTTGGCGGTGTGAAAGCTGAGAATTTGAACGTTGCAGTAGTTGTTCATGGAAGTGCTACTGATGTAATTATTGATAATGAGGCATATCAAAATAGATATGAGGTAGATAACCCAAACATCGCGCTCATAACAGCATTAAAAGAAGCAGGAGCTAAAGTGTATGTATGTGGACAATCTCTACTATCCAGGCAATATTCTCGAAATGAAATTAATGAAGATGTAACAGTTGCTTTATCAATGCTAACCACTTATACCACGTATGTACATCAAGGATATGTGCCTCTGGTGTTTAACTAGGTCATATACAGATATGGCTTCCATGGTTCCTGGACATTGCCATTATAATCGCGGAAAAAGGTAATCGGCACCGGACGATAGGGTTGTTTTTTTAAAGGCATCTCTGCCTCTATTGGCGTTTTACTTCCTTTTTCACATTACACTTTTCGCATGCGGTTGTAAGATTCTCCCAAATATCTTTTCCGCCCCTACTCTTTGGCAATACATGATCAATGGTTAAATCCGTCTTTTTCCCACAATACATACAGGTAAAATTATCCCTACGCATAATATTCCGTCTTGATAAAACCACTTTTGTGTATGGTATACGAATATAATTTCTCAATCGGATAACAGATGGAAACTGATAGGCGTCTCTGATGGTACGAAGTTCTTTTTCCGGGTCATCGTGTAATAACTCAGCTTTATCCAAAAAAAGAAGTTTCATCGAGCGTTGCACCGAGCAGATACTCAGTGGTTGATAGTCTTGATTCAGCACAAGTACGTTCGCGTTCATTTCGTATTAACCTTTTTGAAGTTGGGGTTTAAGGTATGTTGTTGTAATCTTTCGAAGAGAACGCAGGATATTTATATAAAAAAAGCGTACTTGCTACATGCAGGTACGCCTTAAAATGCTTGATTTGAAAGTCAATTTCAATAGCCGATGAGGTTTAATAACTCTGCCCTAACATCGGCGTTAATAGAAATTGCCAGAAGGATGGAAACGAGCAATCCAAATAAGGCGTAGAGAAGATCTTTGCTTACAATCTTCAATACTTTCTTCATTGGTTTTCCAATACCCATCGCGTCCATTACGCTCATCCCAACCTCACGTCCGGCAAGTAGCCCCAGAAATACCCAAGTAGTACTCATTGGTACTGTACTGATTGTTAGCTTATAGACTAAAAGAATAGCATAAATAAAGTCAATGATGGTCGCTGATCGGATATCTGTAACCCTGGATTTTTCCGTTACAATTCTTTGGATACGATCTCCTCGAAGGTAGAACAAAAGCCCTAGTCCAAAGAAAATAAATAATGCGAAACCAAGGAATTGACCAAAACTTAGTGAGCGCGGAAGATACACCGCGATATTTGCTGCATCTTGCATCACCCAAACCGCCCATAATGAGCCGGATGTTAACCATTGTATGGGTAACCAATAAGGGGCTGCCTTTGAATTTGTGAATCTCTTTTCAAATGCTTTTGTAACACTCAACCAAACAACTAAACCTGCTCCAAAAGCCAGAAAATAGCCACTTAAACTTTTACCAAGAACTGAAGTTATCGCCTCTGCATCTGCTGCAAAACAGCTTAATAGTAAGAACGTTGTGGATACCGGCATTCTCATTCTAGTTAGAATGAGTAGAAATATGGGTGCAGCTACCTGTAGAAAAGTGAAATTGGAAGGCGCCTCATCGAATCCTTTAGATGAAAGTCGCTGATAACTCACATCGCCATCAAATAAGAACCAGCTTATTGAAACTGTTACTAAAAAAATTCCACCTATATAAATCCACAGAGCCCACCACTTTTTATCTTGATTGGAGGCAAGAAATGTTCCAATGGTCTGGATGGAATCATTGGCAATTGCAGAATATCCTGCAAACAAAAAACCCACCCACATTGCTATTTCTGCATATGGGAATGTGACTCCGGCAATGAAGAAAAATAAACCAATGAGCCCAATAAAAATGCGCTCTTGTTTAATAATGTGAAAAAAACTGGATGGGATCAAACTTTCTGCTACACTGCGTCCGTTCCCGTTATTAACTCCATTTGCCATAAAAAGCCGGATATATACTTTGGTGTTGCTTGCTAATCGTTACACAATCCTGATGATAGCGAAATAATATTAAGGCAGTATTATCTCTAAACACTCAATCATTTCTAGGCTCGTTAGCATCTTAATGCTATACATCAAAACCGTTGATTATTTATGTTATATAAAATTTTCTCAGGTTTTAACTATGATTCATCGTCTCTTCTTTCTGTCCTTAATCACACTTAGTGTATTATCAGCAAATACTGTAGCAAAAAATACTGATTCCATAAATGCAATTATTGGGGATGAAAGCTTTTTTAAAACATTTCACAGATCACCCAATCAGTATGATTCCGAAGACCTTAGAATCAAAACACATCTAAGATTTGTCCTTGAAAAACTTCATCAAGCAGATGTTTCAGACTTAAATAATGATCAGCTTGAAAATCGAATGATACTTCTCTCACATCTTGCTGATTACATCGAAGCTGGAGCTTTTCCAATTAATGAGTATTCATCCAATTCACGTCGACCAAATTTCATAGATAGTCATGGAAATATCTGTGCCGTTGGGTATCTGGTTGAAAAAATTGCCGGAAGGGAAACCGCAGAACTCCTGAATTCACTCTTTCAGTTTGAGTACATAATGAAAATGGATTCTGAGTTACTAGATGAATGGCTTGAAGAAAATGGCCTTTCAAAATTAGAAGCGGCGATGATTCAACCTCAATATGGTGGCCCTATTACTCCAAGTTCATTCGACGTTACATCAAAAGAAATAGGATGGGATTATGGATTACTATCCGTCGGCTTAGTTTCATCTCAAATTCTACTTACAAAATCAGCGCATTCAGCAAAAAAGGATCATTCATTGAAAAGGCGATATTGGTATAGTATTACTGTAGCTACACTAGGGGCGGCATCAATTTATTCTGGTGTTGAAGGATTTAAAAACAGTGATCAAAATTATCGAAGAGAATCAAACCCTGAGGTTACAAACATACCTTTTACTTACTATGATGAAACTAATCCTATAAAAAAAACAGTTTCATTAATTAATATCGGTACCGGAGTTTTCACAGTATTTTATAATGGACTGCATGCATTTAAATACAATGATGAAATGAAGTCGTCAAACCTTCAGGTTTATTCATCATTTCAATATTTACCAATTTCTCCCGAAGCCTATCCGAGCCTTAGTTTGAACTACTCTTTTTAGTTTACAAATATTCGTTTTGGATTATCCTAGTTAAGTGATAGTATTGTGCCGATAATTTTTTGGCATGAATATCTCATTTAAACTAGAACTGGAATCCACCTACGAAGAGTTAGAACGTGTTGAGGGTCTGCTTAACGACTTGCAGCAAGCTCTTGGTTTTGATGATGATTTCTATGCTCGTTTGATGTTAACTGTGAGCGAAGCTGCTACAAATGCTGTGGTTCATGGTAACGATCTCGATAACTCAAAAAAAGCAATCATACTCGCTGAAGTATCCGATTCAGTGCTAACCGTAACTACAACGGATGAAGGCGATGGATTTGATCCGGAAGCAGTGCCGAATCCACTTAATGAAGAAAATCTTTTAAATACTTCAGGCCGTGGTGTTTTCCTGATGCAAGAATATGCGGATGAAGTAGAATACCAGAATGAGGGAAGAACGTTGATTTTAAAATTCAACTTATAAAAAAAGCCGATTCACTTTCGTAAACCGGCTTCCATTCTTGACTAGAAAATCCCTCAGTTTAACTGAGCATCTAATTGCTTTGTAAGGTGCGTTTTTGGAACTGCACCGATGATTTGATCCACAACTTGTCCATCCTTGAAGATCAATAAAGCAGGAATAGAACGAATTCCGTACTTCACAGATACTTCTGGATTCAAATCTACATTTACTTTACCGATTTTGGCTTTGCCATCATATTCACCGGCCATTTCTTCAACAACTGGACCAATCATGCGGCAAGGACCACACCACTCAGCCCAAAAGTCAACCAATACCGGATGTTCAGATTGCAATACTTCTTGCTCGAAATTGCCATCGGTGAATTCTACTGTTTTAGACATAATAGTTACCTAGTGTTTGTTTAATTAATACTTTTATCAAATTCGGACGCAAATATCGGAAGAAAATTATGCCTGGTCACATTGTTATTCATTATCGAATGCATTGCCTCGCTTTATAAATTATTTCTTCATCCGGTTAAAAATAATTCAACCGATTCTTCACCTAATACATCTCGAAGTCCATTCAAAAGTTCGTCGGATGGTTCAACCACAAAATTGCGAAGGTTCATTTTAATCGGGCCATTCGCTTCTTTACTTTGCACATTCAATTTCACCATCGTGGTTCCTTTGTTTAATTCGAACAAAGTTTCCATTTGAGTGAGATCGTTTGAAGAAAGTTCCTCAGTTTTGATATTCAGCTTCAACCGCAGCTTATCCTGAAATTTCTCTCGTAGATTTTCAATACGCTCCATATTGGTAACGATCATACTATTCCCACGATCACGTTTCGAAAACCTACCGGTTATATACACCACATTATCTACTTCAATCAATGGAGCAAACTTATCGAACTCGCGACTGAAAACCGCCACTTCTAACGACGAGTACAAGTCTTCAACCATCAGAAATGCTATAGGTCTTCCCTTTTTATCAACCGCTTGCCGTTTTGAGGTGATGATAGCAATGAATCTTAATTCCGAGTCATGTTGCAGCTTTGATAAACACTCTTCGGTAAGATTCTGTTTTCCAAATAGTCGGATATCTTCTTTAAATCTGTTCAGGGGATGACCACTCAGGTAAAACCCAATCAATTCACGTTCTTTATTGAGTCGTTCAATGCTACTCCATTTTGGAATGGGTTTTA
This sequence comes from Balneolaceae bacterium, assembly GCA_965229525.1. GTDB lineage: Bacteria > Bacteroidota > Rhodothermia > Balneolales > Balneolaceae > HXMU1420-13. The sequence goes on along the minus strand of OZ245886.1, from coordinate 2,460,196 downwards.
GCTTTGGCTCTTGAAGAATTCCTCCACCACCTGCTCCACCAAATAAATTCACCTGATTCAGTCGAGCTTCTTCTTGCTTTCGATGAGCATACGCCAGAATATCATCGATACCCATTAAGAGCTCAGCGCGATTATCGTTCAGAGTATCGAAAGCGCCGGATTGTATTAAACTTTCCAGGGTTTTCCGATTACATACCCGCGAATCAATTCGAGAAGCGAAATCAAATACACTTTGGAATAACCCGTTTTTTTCGCGCTCTTCCACGATGTGAGCAATGGCACTAGAACCAACTCCTTTTATAGCACTCATTCCATACTGAACGTGGCCATCTTTAGAAACAAACTTACCTCGTGCTGTATTGATATTAGGAGGATCAACCGGAATGCCCATTTTCTGGCATTCTTCTATAAACGCAGCCACTTTCTTGATGTCGTTCATGTTGTGGCTCATCACCGCAGCCATGTACTCGGCCGGATAATTCGCCTTAAAATACATGGTGTGATAGGCAACAACTGAGTAAGCCGCTGAGTGAGATTTATTGAAACCGTAGCTCGCAAACATCTCCATCTTCTCGAAGATGGCAGTAGCTGTTGCTTCATCAACACCGTTGTTTTTGGCACCTTCTACAAATTTCGGCTTCTCCTTTTCCATTACTTCGCGCTTCTTCTTACCCATCGCACGACGTAATAAATCTGCTTGTCCGAGAGAGTAGCCTGCTAGTTTCTGTGCCACGTTCATGATCTGTTCCTGATAGATCATGATTCCAAATGTCGGCTCCAAAATATCTCGAATCAATTCGTGATCGTATTCCGCCTGTTCTTCCCCATGCTTTCTGCGAATATAATCCGGGATGAACTGCATCGGTCCGGGACGATACAGGGCGTTCATCGCAATCAAATCGTTGATGTCGGTCGGCTTCAGATCTTTGAGATACTTCCGCATCCCCTCACTCTCAAACTGGAATGTGCCAAGAGTTCCACCTTTTTGATACAACCGGTAGGTCTTTTCATCATCCAATGGAATTTCATCGAGATCATATTCCTTGCCGAAATTCTCTTTTACATAGCCTATGGCTGTTTTTAAGATGGATAAAGTCTTCAATCCGAGGAAGTCCATCTTTAACATCCCGGCATTTTCGATCACACTTCCATCAAACTGGGTAACCGTTAAATCTGCGTCTTTAGCCGTGGTTACCGGGATATATTCGGTAAGGTTATCAGGTGCAATAATTACACCAGCCGCATGAATGCCTGTATTTCGAACGGAGCCTTCCAAAATGTGAGCCATCTTTAACGTCTCAGCTTCCAGTCCTTCACCTGCTTTAATATCACGAAGTTCTTTAACCTCTGAGAAGGCATCATCTAAAGAAGTACCAGGGCGTTCGGGAACCAATTTAGCAATTCGATCTGCATCAGCTAATGGAAGATCCAGTACTCTGGCTACATCTCGCACCGAAGAACGTGCCGCCATCGAACCGAAAGTGATGATATGCGCCACCTGATCTTTGCCGTATTTTTCCACCACGTAATCAATCACTCTTGCCCGACCATCGTCATCAAAATCGATGTCGATATCTGGCATAGAAATACGTTCCGGATTCAGAAAACGCTCAAAAAGTAAATCATATTTCAACGGATCGATATTGGTGATCCCTGTACAGTAGGCAACAACAGAACCAGCCGCAGAGCCACGTCCCGGTCCCACATAAACACCCATATCTCTAGCTGCAGCAATAAAATCCTGAACAATCAAAAAATAACCAGGGAAGCCCATGTCTTTGATAATACCGAGTTCCAACTCGATACGATCTTTAATTTCCTGCGTCATTTCAGGATAACGAGGTTTGGCTCCTTCGTAGGTTAGATGTCGAAGGTAGTCATCTTCGGTTTCGAATTGCTCCGGGATTTCAAACTTCGGTAGAATGACATCTCTTGCGAGGTTAATCACCTCGATCTTATCAACAATTTCTTGAGTATTGGCAATGGCTTCCGGCGTTTCAGGAAACAGTTCAATCATATCCTGAGTATCCTTAAACCAGAATTCCTGATTTGGGAACCCATACCTAAATTCACGTCCACGACCAATTGGCGTACTTTTTAACGCTCCGTCATCGATGCAAATTAGTGCATCATGCGCTTCGGCATCGTTCTTTTCTAAATAGAAGGTGTTATTGGTGGCAACCAGTTTTACCCCATATTTCTGTGAAAACTGCTTGAATACTTCATTTATTCGTTGCTCTTCATCCAACCCGTGATTGATCACTTCTAAATAAAAATCATCGCCAAAGATGTCCATCCACCATTTGAGTTCTTCTTCGGCATATTCTTCGCCTTTGTTAAGGATCAAGTCACCCAATAATCCTCTCTGACCACCACTTAGACAAATTAAACCCTCCGAATGCTCTTTAATTACTTCCTTATCAATCCTTGGGAATTTGTAGTAGTATCCTTCCGTGAAACCGATAGAGCATATTTTGGAGAGGTTTTTATAACCTTCCATATTTTTTGCCAACATCACAATCTGGAAACGACGGTCACGATGTTCGCGGGTAAATTTCTTGGCAAGACGGTCATCCACCAAATAAAGTTCACAACCCACAATCGGTTTAATACCAGCTGCACTCGCTGCGGAGGTAAAAGCAAAAGCCCCATACATATTTCCGAGATCGGTTAGTGCAACCGCCGGCATTCCCAGTTCCTTTGCTTTGTTAACAAGTTCTTTAACTCCGGCTGTAGCCTGAAGTACAGAAAACTTGGAATGATTGTGAAGATGGGTAAAGACTATGTCATCGGTTAGTTCAACTTTTGGAGCTTCTTCGAGACCTCCAGTTGACTCCCCTTCTACTTTTTCATCGTCTTTTTTTTTCAACCGTGATGGAGAAACCAGGTCGATATAATGCTCCTTAACAATGTAACTCTGCGATGATTCATATAAACGAGCATCAAGCGGGAAGTTCACTTTCGTTATGCCCATTCGAACCAATTCTAAAAAAGCTCGTGTCGTTGCTTCCACATCAGCTGCCGCATCGTGAGCGTCTTCAAATCCTTTATCAAATAACTTCCAGTGTAATTCAGCTAATGTTGGCCATTTAAATCCACCCCGACCATTTGGAATGCCCACATACTCGGTCGACTCATCTTTGGTATCGATCTTGGGCTTATCCATAATCGCCGATGGAATCTTCTTACGCAAGTATTCCGCGCCCATAATAGATTCGTCGAAACTCACATTATGGCCGATCAGGAAATAGGCTTTGTCCATGTCTTTGCGGAATTCTTTTAAAACAAATTCCAGATCCAGACCTTCTTCTAATGCCTTTTTTGTGGAAATACCGTGAATTTTTTCCGAGTTGAACGGTATGGTAAATCCTTCTGGCTTAACGATGTAGTTTCCGCTACTCGTGAGTTTCCCTGTATGATCGTGCAACTGCCACGCCAGCTGAACCAATCGCGGCCAATTATCTAAATCGGTGATTGGAGCTGAATAATTACGTGGTAAACCGGTGGTCTCGGTATCAAAAATCAGGTACATAAAAGGCTGAAACTTCGTGCGTGATCGACTGCTTTTTCTCTTGATGAATATAGGGTTCAGCGCTACCGATTTCTCGTGAAGTTTTCCACAAGATGTTCACTTTCCATAAATTTATAAACTATACAGAATTTTAGTTTACTATGAACACTGTTACCCGAATGCTTATGATTTCTATAAATAACACGGAATATTTTGTCTTCCAGATTCTCCGGGAGTTTTTGAATTCATTAATCAACTTTATCATCCTGGTTGTTTCATGATTCGCTATAGCTGCCTGCATTTCATTAAATTCAGATCTACATTGAATGCTTTGGTAATACCATATGACTGATCTTAAACCGATAATGTATGATAGAATTCTGAGATTACTAATCGAGTTCATTATTCTTACATAATGGGTTCCACTTTCAGCACTGATCTTATCTCTCGTTTTATCATTATTAATTCATTATTCACGATTTGGATTTTTTGAGATAAGTCTGCAAAATTAATGCTCTCGTTATTTCTATAACTATGTCGTAAATGATGAAATCCTTGCATTAGTTGCAAAGTCATATTTTAAAATCGATAAAAAAAACTGTCATCTATAAATATCGATGCGCCATATAGTACTGCCTTTGCTTCATTTAATTCAGTAATACCTTTCTCGTAGATTTCTTTAATGTCATTTAAATTCTGATTTTTTTCCTCAGTAACTCTAGCTAAATACATAAGTGAGAAATATATTTTTGAATGTAATTCCCCCATTGCTTCAACTTGCTTCTGATGATAGATCGTAAATTTGTAATTAATTTGCTCCTTAACTTGATCTAGATTGGTTGAGAATTCAGTTAGTTCCTTATCGATATTTCCGGAATACTCAGCCAAATCTTTATCAAGATTATTTTGAAATTTTCCCATTTCTTCTTCATATGGCTTATTAATCCAGTTTCTAATTAGATCTTTTGTAGCAAAAAGGATTAGTCCGAGTAAACCAGATGTGATCAATCCCTCAATAATTGAGTCCCAATAATTCATATAACCTCCATTCAAAATTATTTGAATGTTTATAATTAAAGTATTTCATTTCAATATTATAGATTTAAAATCCAAGTTATGAGTGACAAAAATACTGATGATTTTGAAAAAAAAGACGACCATTCGGAAGGTCAAGAAAATGAGAGAACTAAATCCAATCAACCACATTGGGTAGAGTATAAACCTAATAAAAAAAATAAGTATCAGGAGAACATTACAAGAATTGTTGGTAAAAATATTAACTGCATAGTTTATTTTGTTGATGTCGAAGGCGTTGAGAAACTTCGATGGCATTGGGATAATGAAATTTGCAAAAATGCGACAAATGCTACAGCAATAGCTCACGATCTAGCTAACAGAATTGATAGTGTATTACTTAAGGAGCAGAGACTAATTGGTTATAATCTGATTGGATCTGCTTTATTTGCTGCTTTGCAAATGCCATTAAATGCTACATCTGTTGATCCTTTTCGAAATGTAAAACAATACATAGAAACTAAACTCAACGAAAGAGCACACTTTAATTATCTATTCATCTCATTTTTATTGATGACCATTCTCGGTGGTTTTACAATTATCATTGCTAATTATTACGGATTAAGAATATCAATTGATTTAATTATTGTTGGAACTCTAGGATCTGTTGGAGCTTTTGTTTCAATTTTACAGAGATACAAAGACATAGAAATTAAAAAGTATTCTTCCTCTGAATATGTTGCTCTTAGAGGTCTTACTAGAATTACAATTGGCTTTATATTTGGATGCTATCTTTTAATTCTTGTCGAAGCAGAGTTACTATTTGGGGGACTAAACATAAATGATTCATTTGTGCATGCTTTTGCCTTCATTAGTGGATTTAGTGAACGATTTATTCCTGAAGTAATTGGTAAAGTTGAGAAAAAGGAAATTAATGATGAACAAAATCAATGATTTACAAAATAAAATATATCACTATAGATGAAGGTGATGCAATGCAAATCCCTGCCCCAGCTCCTCCTGGCGGCGGTGATGGTGGTGACTAGAAATAGAAATTTATTTTTCAATTAAATATTTCAATCTGAACATATATTATACATATATTGTTTCGGGAGGAAATTATGAGCGATTGGACATCGTATCAGGTTCAGCAAGAACGTGATGACAAAGACTTACTTCAGCTTTCCAGGAAAATAGAAACCGGCTTTCCATCTCCGGCAAGTGATCATTTGGAAAAGGCTTTAAGTCTGGAAGAACTTATTGTTCGAAGACCAACTTCCACTTTTTATGTACGAGTTGAAGGCGATGCGATGAAAGCATCCGGAATTCATGAAGGGGATATACTGGTCGTCGATCGATCATTGAATGCTAAAAGCGGATCCATCCTTGTCGTGACTTATGAAGATGAGGTGATTATTCGTCGCCTGATCAAACACAACGACCGTAGCTTTTTAGTAACCGGAGATTCCAACCTTCCTCCGATTTCCATCGACGCCTCTACCCAATGGATGATTTGGGGAGTGGTGACGCATTTGATTCATCGGTTTACTTAGTAAGTATTGAGGCAATTGAATAGTGATGGGATTATATCAAAATCGAAAAGGCACAGAGGGACTAAGGCACAAAGTTGCTCCTTTAACTTTAACTTAAACTTTAGAACTAATGGAAACTGCAATTAATAAGAAGAAAAAGGAACAGAATGTTCATGATTATGGTATTAGGACCTTTAGGGATTTAAAGGTCTGGCAGAAGGGTATGGCTTTGGTTAATCGTGTGTATAATGCTACGAACTATTTTCCGGATAATGAGAAGTATTCGTTGACCAGTCAGTTAAGAAGATCTGCTATTTCAATTCCATCTAATATTGCTGAAGGATATGGCCGAAGATCAACCGGAGATTACATTCGCTTCCTGAATATTGCCATAGGATCATTGTATGAGGTGCAAACACAGATCGAAATTGCATTGAATTTGGATTACATGAAAAAGGAATGGTTTGATATTCTATATGAAGATTCCAGAGAAATCGAGCGAATGCTTTCCAGTATGATTCAAAAAATAGAATCCTAAACTCTGTGCCTCTGTGCCTTTAAACTGAGTATTTAATTGCTCAAATATCGTACACCTTATGGAACCAAAATCAACGCCCACCCTCGCCTACGCCATGATCGATTGCAATAATTTTTATGCTTCTTGTGAGCAGGTATTTGATCCTTCTTTAATTGGTAAACCAATAGCCATTCTTTCAAATAATGACGGTTGTGTAATTGCCAGGTCGGAGGAAGCAAAAGACTGCGATATCGAAATGGGGGCACCTGAATTCAAGTATCGAAAAGTGTTTAAAGAAAAAGGAGTGGCAGTTCGATCGTCGAATTATGCGCTATATGGAGATATGAGTCATCGTGTTATGGAAACACTACGGTATCTGGCTCATGATATTGAGGTTTACAGTATTGATGAAGCTTTTGCAGAACTATCAACCAATGTGTTTCCAAATCTCACCGAATATGGAAAGGTAATCAAAGAGACGATTTATAAATGGACCGGGCTTCCCGTTTCAGTAGGAATTGCATCCACAAAAACATTAGCTAAAGTAGCTAATCACATTGCCAAGAAGAATCCAGAATATGAGGGTGTATTTGATTTTACTGCATCAAGTAAGAAAGAAGAATTGCTAAAAGCTTTTCCAGTAAATAAAATATGGGGAATAGGAAATGGACTAACTATTCGTCTTAATCGATATGGAATACATAATGCCCTGGAATTGAAGAATACCATCAACAATAAGAAGTGGATTCGTAAACAAATGGCTGTAACAGGACTTCGAACAGTTCTTGAGCTAAACGGTACACCATGTTCGGGTTTAACTGTTGGTAGAGATTCGAGGAAAGGCATACTTTCTTCCAGAATGTTTGGAAAGCCCCTCTATCAATTGGACGAGATTCAGGAAGCTTTGTCGACTTTTACTACACGGGCTGCCGAAAAACTAAGAGCACAAAATTCCGTGGCTTCATGTATCCAAATTCAACTCATTGGAGACAAATATGACAACATTCGTGGGAAGTATAAATTTGGAGCTTATTTCCCAATTCCAGTCCCAACTGCTCATACCCCAACATTGATCGCAATAGCAAAGAAACTGGCACAAAAGGTGTTTGAGTTAGGACGAAAGTATAAAAAAGCCTCGGTTATGTTAACCGGAATTATCCCCCAATCAGAAGTTCAAATGGATTTGTTTGACCCTGAATTATATACCCAGAAGCAGCATCGATTAATGGAATGTATGGATCGAATAAATGCGAAGTTCGGGAGAAATCATACTGCTTTTGCGGCAACGGGACTTCATAAAGAAGGGAATCATAGAAATAAGTGGTTGATGAACCAGAATTATCTGAGTAAAAGATATACCACTCGTTGGGATGAGTTAATGGTGGTTAAGGCGGGATGACAGTGGTCAGTGGTCAGTGGTCAGTGGTCAGTGGTCAGTGGTCAGTGGTCAGTGGTCAGTGGTCAGTGGTCAGTGGTCAGTGGTCAGTGGTCAGTGGTCAGTGGTCAGTGGTCAGTGAACAAATTATTCCTTATTCATCTATTCCTAATTCCTAATTTTTTGAATTAAGCTGTGTATTTTATCCGACAAGATCCTTCTCCCGACAAGTCGGGATCAAGATGACCAAATTAAAAGACTATGTCATTACTGCTTATTGCAAAAAATCGGGATATGAATCCCTGGAAAGAAGCTCTTCTGGAAGTCGACCCAAATCTGGATGTGGAAGTTTGGCCGAAAGTTGAAAATAAAGATCGAGTGACTTTTGCAGTGAGCTGGAATCATCCGGAAAAAGTACTGTCGAATTACACTAACCTCAAAGTTGTGAGTAGTCTGGGCGCCGGAGTAGATCATATTTTCAGAGATCCGACGCTTCCGGAAACAGCTCGAATTACTCGGGTTATGATTCCATCCCTAAAAGTACAGATGGCAGAATATGCCTTAAATGCTGTTCAGAATTATCGCTTCAACACTTCCAAATATGTGGATCAAAAACGAGAAGGATTCTGGAGTATTCACGATGCTATCCCAAAGTCGGATTGTGTGGTTGGCGTAATGGGGTTGGGTGAAATGGGGCAGGCTGTCGTTAGTTCCTTACTCGTAAATGGGTATTCGGTGGTTGGATGGTCTAGAAAGGAAAATGAGATCGAAAGAGTTGAGACATTTTCTTTTGATGAGCTTGATGCATTCCTTTCGAAAACAAACATCCTGGTTTGCTTGCTGCCACTTACCAAAGAAACGGATGGAATTCTTGAATTGGATCTCTTTAAAAAGCTAAAAAAACCAGCTTATTTGATTAATGTGGCACGTGGCTCTCATCTCATTGAAGAAGACCTGATATATGGATTAGATACCGGAGTTCTTGACGGAGCAACTTTGGATGTTTTTGAAGAAGAACCACTTCCTAATAATCATCTTTTTTGGAATCGGCCAAAGATTATGATCACTCCACATATTGCTTCAATCACCGACCCGAAAGAAGCAGCAAAAGTTATCGTAGAGAATTATAAACGATCACTTTCAGGGATGGAGCTGTTATATGAAGTGGATCGGGTAAAGAGATATTAATCGACGTTCCCTAAAAGTCTTGCACCATGAATAATCGTCAATATCTCAATTTGATCACCATTTATCTCATAAATGACACGATATGGGTGAACTTGAAATTCTCTGATATTCAGATTCGATTCCTCGGGCACTATTCTGCCGGATTCTGGTTGAGTTGCAAATAATTCAACATCAGAAATTAATTTCTCAACAAATCTTAAAGCATAAACTGGCGAGTCTTTCGAAATGTATTCGAAGATAGCATCAAGTTGATCTGATGCACGTCTAGACCAAATGATCATTTCAAATTATATCTAACTTTGATGTCTTCGTGAGATATAATATTACTCTTCTTAACGTCTTTTTTTCCTTTTTGAATGGATTCACGTACGTACAAAGTATACATGACATCCTCCCAATCAGCATTTTCATCAAGACTATCGGCAATTTTCCTTACTTCTTCTTTTATACTCTCTGCCATACTCAAATAATTATTTCAATTAAGATGTTGATTGTACATCAATTAAACAATCGAATTATCAAATACCCCAGCCATACAAAAAGTAACCCAATAAGCACCTGTCCGCCAACGTTTAAAAGTGCTGCTAGCATCTCCCCTTCTTTCCCAAGGATGAATGTATCGTTGATGTATGTAGAGAATGTGGTAAAACCTCCCAATAATCCTACAAATACGAAAAGCCTAAGCTCGACATTCATCCAGGATTTGAGTTCGAATAGTCCGGCGAGTAGCCCAATCAAAAAACAACCAACAATATTGACTACAAAAATCCCAATAGGAAATTGTTCTGGCTTAACTGTATGCTGAATCGTCGTCGAAAGTAGATAACGAGCTACTGCACCAATAAATCCACCTCCACCAATAGCCAGAATTTTCCAAAGCGTCAGGTTCATCCTACACGTTTACCGAATGAACCCAACCGTAACGATCTTCAATTTTACCATACTGGATTCCAGTAATTTCGTTAAATAAACGTTGAGCGAAATCACCGATGGTTCCATCACCAATATTGATTTGCTGACCATTGTGTTCAATCAATCCTACTGGTGAAATTACAGCTGCCGTTCCTGAACCGAATACTTCTTTTAAACTCCCATTTGCAGATGCTTCAAATACCTCAGAAATTGAAATTTTGCGCTCTTCTACCTTGTAGCCCCACTCCTCAGCAAGTGTGGTCACTGATTTTCGGGTAATACCTGGAAGTACAGAACCGCTCAATTCAGGTGTAACGAGTGTATCATTAATGAGAAAGTGGATATTCATGGTGCCCACTTCTTCTATATATTCATTGTGATGTGCATCCAACCAAAGTACCTGAGTATATCCATTTTGCTGAGCTTCTCGTGCCGGAAGGAAACTTGCCGCATAATTACCACTGGTTTTAGCCTCACCGGTTCCACCTTTTACAGCACGCACATAACCATCCGGAGTTGCCAGTGAAACCGGGTTAAATCCTTCTGCATAATAAGCTCCAACCGGACTAGTAATAATGTAATAGCTATATCGATCAGAAATACGAGCTGCCAGGTAATCTTCACTAGCAAATATAAATGGCCGAATATACATTGCCGTACCAGCTGCCTGAGGAACCCATTTTTTATCGAGTTTGATTAATGCTTCTAATGCTGTGATAAATGTATCATATTCGGTCTCTGGAATGCACATTCTACGGCATGATCTATTGAAGCGAGCATGATGTTCCTCTGGTCGGAATATGTTGATGGTTTTCTCATCCACATAAAATGCTTTCATACCTTCAAAAACAGCCTGTCCATAATGAAAAACGTTCATTGCCGGTGCAATAGGAATAGTACCATAAGGTTTAATGGTTGGCTCTCCCCATGTTCCATTTTCGAAGATCATTTCAAACATATGATCTCCAAACATGCGACCAAATTGTAGATTCGAGAAATCTACTTCATGAACCCTACTTGACGTTGCCGGTTCTATTTTTAATGCGGTTTTTGTAAGTGTTTCGCTCATAGTTCTATACTCTTTTCATGGGTTTTGGCAGGAGTCTGAATATACGATTTTTGCCTGCGAATTCATCACCCGGTGCTCTGCATTGCTGCAGCAATTCCGTTAATATTCAGGAAGATTAATTCCATTATTTCATGCTGTTTTTCTACCGGAGCTGATGGATCCCATCTTTGTAACAGTTCAGCTTCAATAATATTTAGTGGAAATGTAAATGGGTTCCTGAATTTGATCGACTTTTGAATGACTGGATTATGGCCTAAGATTTCATCAATCTCTGTAATACTAGTGATATGATTACATGCTTTTCCAAAATCCTCACTAATGATATTATGGAATTTCATATCGTCCTCTCGGTTATAAATCACCGAAGTAGCCAAATGCGTTCTTGCAAGTTCACGCTGAGAATTATTCATAACGGTATAGAAAAAACGCCATTCATTTTGCCATTTCTGGAGGATTTCCAGAGCGTCAGGGTATTTGTTTTTAATCTTGGCTAAAGCCTCGCCAATCCCATACCAACCTGGAACATTGTAGCGGAGCTGAGTCCACGAGAACACCCACGGAATAGCTCTTAATCCATCAAAATCCAGCTTACCTCCGGCGCCACGCATTACTGGTCTGGATGCAATAGGTAATTTACCAATGTGTTCAACCGGCGTATGACTTACGAACCAATCCCAAAAATCTTCATCGTCGATAAGTCCACGATAATTATTCATAGTTTCTTTGGCCAGATCCTGCATCATATCCCATTCATAATCAGAATCGAACAGATAGCTTGGCTTATTGGTTTGCCCCATTACGACCTGAGCCATCGCATTTACCAATTGTTCTAAATGTCGATGGGCAATTTTCTCCAACGAATACCTGAATGAGATTACCTCACCTTGCTCTGTGAACCGGATTTTGCCGTTATTGGCCACTGGTGGCATAGCAGTGATTGCTTTATTGGACTGGCCTCCACCTCGACCAACGGTTCCACCGGTTCCATGAAATAGTCTGAAATCGACGCCATATTCACGACAAACCATCCCCAAATCATACTGCGCCTTATTCAACGCCCAGTTTGCCATCCAATAACCACCATCTTTGTTACTATCAGAATAGCCCAGCATGATTTCCTGGAAATTATTACGTGCGGCAATCTGCTTACTGAAAACAGGATGCTCAAAAATCACTGCCATATGATTGGATGATTCTTCCAAATCCTCAATAGTTTCGAAGAGTGGAACCACGTCTAATTTGGAATCAATTCCATCATCGGTCATGCTCCATAAACCAAGTTCTTTTGCTAGAATAAGTACCTCTAGCATATCACTTACCCCATGGGCCATACTGATGATATAACTTCCAAAGCTATTTGGGTCCAGAGCAATCATATCTCTGATCTCCTCAAAAACGCTCATCACGCGTTCTGCTACCTCTGAACGCTCAGATTTGATCGGGCTTAATGGGCGTGGATTTTTAAGCTCTTTTTCTAAAACCTCAATTTTTTCTTCCTCAGATAAATTTTCATATCCATCAATCACTTCGCCCTTTGACAATAATTCTGATACGGTTTCCTCATGCAATCTTGAATGCTGTCGAACATCCAAAGCCGTTAAATGAAAACCAAACGTTTTAGCACAAACAATTAAATCTTGAAGCCTGCCTTGCTCGCTTAAGCCTGCTAAATCATTTTCGATGAGACTATTTCTGATAAGTTCTAGATCAGCAATAAAATGACTTGCTGTATACTTTGGAGCTAGTTTAAGTATCTCTGCCTTTTCAGATTTCAATACATTTTGCTGCTCCTGAATGTATTGCATCATATGAGTAATCTTACGTCGGTAAGGCTCTCGCTGATATCGACGCTCGTATAATTCACTCAATGGATTCGCTGTTTCTTCTTCTCTTAATGAAGCTCGAAGCTCACTGGATATACTCGTCTCTTTATATGAAATGCTGAGATATCGACGAAGATGGTCCAGTTTCTTAATGTACATTTTGAACGCTGTTTTTCGCTGTTCCATCAATGTTCGCCAGGTTACGGCAGACGTTACATTCGGATTCCCATCACGATCCGCACCAATCCATGAGCGGTACTTCAATACAATTGGCAGATCCCCCGATTCACCGTAATACGTTTCCAACGCCAGCCTGATATCCTGATAAAGGTGGGGAACAACATCCCAAATAGTATGAGAGAAATAGAACAATCCGTTTTCCACTTCATCTTCTACCGTCATTCGTTCTGCACGAACTTCATCGGTCATTAATAAAAGCTTCAATTGATTAACAATCTCGCTCTTCAAATGTTTGACTTCATCAACCGTATTATTTTTTTCTCCAAGAGCGGCAATCATACTGCTAATTTCATGCTGCTTGGTTAATACGCTTCGACGACGTGCTTCGGTAGGGTGTGCGGTGATGGTTGGCTGGATATCCATTTGAGCAAATACGTCGATGGCTTGTTCAAGTGTATACCCCGCCTCTTTCATTTTATACACCGCTTCCATGATACTCTCATTTCGAGGCTTATCTGCGGTTTCCTGAAACTCACGAAATCTATTAATTCGGCTAATTTCATGCTGTTCTAAAGAGTTCACTAAATGGAAGAACGTCGTGTAGATTCTTAGGAATTCTTTGATCTCTTCTGCGGACGAATCTTCCACATATTTTTGTAGCTCAGCTAATGATTCTTCGTTTCCTTCTTCTAGTGCTTCCACCGCTTTTTGCGGCATTGCACCAAGCAGCTTAATGAACTCTTCCCCTTGCCGATCGCGACAAACCACTTCAAGCATCTGTGTTAGGGTGGTGATATTTTCAGCCAGGTGCTCATTAATGTTGCTGGATTCTGCAAGTCGACGTACCGTCTCTACCCAATGCATTACTTCGATATTTATTTAGTGTGAGAGTGAACCACCAATGTAGGTAAAACTTTGGGGTTTTTTATTTCTATTCCATCATTTTTCTTTTGACCCCGGCCCACCCCTACATTAAGGGAGGGAGCACATTACTCATCTATCTTTTAAAGTCATTCTGATCCCGACGGCTGTCGGAAGCAGAATCAGCAGATCTTTGCTTCAATCACAATTTATATATTTTCACTTTTTATTTTGACCCCACCCCTACCCTCCCCTACATTAGAGGAGGGAGCTCCATATTTGGCTTTCAATCTTAATATTGAAGTACTCTCCACTGATCACAGGGGAGAGACAGAGTGGGTGAAACAAAGAAGAAAGATGAGTAAAGAAATAATCCGCTGCGATTGGTCGAAGAACCAATCCGAAAACTACATCAAATACCACGACGAAGAATGGGGAGTTCCGGTGCATGACGACCGAAAACACTTTGAATTCTTGATCCTTGAAGGTGCTCAGGCGGGATTGAGCTGGGCAACAATACTCAAGCGTCGTGATGGCTACCGTCAAGCATTTGCGGATTTTGATCCTGTTAAAGTCGCCCAATTTGATGAAGACAAAATTCAGGAGTTACTTCAGTTTGAAGGAATTATTCGGAATAAACTGAAAGTCCGCGGAGCGGTAACCAACGCCCAGAAATTTCTAGAAACCCAGAAAGAATTTGGGACTTTCGATGCTTATATCTGGCAGTTTGTGGATGGCAAACCCATTGTGAATCACTGGAAAACCATGAGTGAGGTACCCGCTACTTCCCCAGAATCAGATGCATTAAGCAAAGACCTTAAAAAGCGTGGATTTAAATTCGTTGGAAGCACCATCATGTATGCGCATATGCAAGCTTGTGGACTTGTAAATGATCATACTATTGATTGTTTTAGGTTTGAGGAGGTTTAAATAGTTTTGAGGTATGAGCAATGAGGATTGAGTTCACTTTTAACCATTTGTTTATTTTGATCTTAGTTGAATAATCCTGACATTCCTGTTCGGATAATTATATGTTAGGTCGCCTAATATTTCAGAATTTGCTTAATCGAATGAAATGATAGAAATAGATAAAGTTTTTGAGCTGAAAACTCATGATCCATCAAAATCTTTGATCTTTTCACTAAAGTACTTAGTTCAACTTCATTTTACTTTTAAGTTGTCGGTCAAATCAGGTGTATTTTCTGGGGAATCATCATTTTGTATTTCAAAAGAAGAGCTTAAAAAGTCACTCAAAAAACTCGAAGAAAGTTATTCCCAATTAAGTGGAGAAGTTAAACTTCAAGATTATGATTCAGATGCTTTTTTATCATTTCTATTTGAAAAAGATGGAAGAATTATTGTCAGTGGGCAGGTCGGTGGAACATTTTCTGATCACAATCTTAAGTTTACATTCTCTACTGATCAAACTGTAATTCCTCCATTTCTAACTGATATCGAAGCTCTTTTAAAATACGAAGATGTTTAAGCGCTCAAATGTGCTTGGCAACCTAACAAGCGTTTCAAGCGGACCCCGCACATAATGCCCGAGAACGTTACTTTGCTTCGAAACCTTAAATTATGTGCCGGGGCCGCTTAAACGCCGGGTCGTTAGCTGGCTTAAATAATCGAAATGAATATTCACGCAGTTACAAACAAAATCAACGAAGCTGATTTCTTCTTTGAGAAGTAAAAGCACTCTTCCACTGAACCAGTAAATAGATCTGAAACAGAATATTATTTGAGTGCATTTTTATCTGCTGCCAGAAGCTTCACATTTGTCCTTCAAAAAATGTGCAAAAATAACAATGAGTTTAATGGCTTTGAGGATTGGTATGAAAAACAAAAAGAGAAATTCCAGATCTACGAGTTTTCTACCTATTTCGTCGAGTTCAGAAACGTTGCTCTTAAAGAAGGTGTCTCTGAATTAACTGGAGGGGCAATTTATACAAATGAAAAAGGAGAAATGGTCTCTGAAATCTATTTGTCTCATAGCTCACATAAATTCAATACTACCAAAATACCAGACAACTTTTTAGCAGAGTCATTTAACTACCTGCAAGTTCTTGTTTCAATTTTCTGGGATTTTCTCATCGAGTTTGGGGAAAAAAATGATCCGTGGCGCATTCATACAATTAATTTCCTGAAAAAGAATCAAGATTTTCATCATGATTTAATTTACTCAAGCATTGATGATTTTGAACAAGAACTAACTAAAGAAATAGAAACGAACCAATTGTTTTCTAACTCTAAACCACATAAAATAGTTGATCAATTATTCGAAAATTATTTAAGAATAAATCGCTTTGAATAAATCTTATTCGGGAGACACCATGAAAATCAAATTACTTCTTTTGTCATTGATATTAACGGGTTGCATGTCAATGTCGATTCCTCAATTTCAGAATGTTACAACTTACAGACAGGGAAAAATTCCTGAAATAAATCAAGAAAGCTCCACGGATGTTGGAAGTACTATTTATACAGAATTTGATTATCAGGAAACAGAAACTATCAAATTGACAGAAAATGTAAACAGTTCATTAGCCGATATACCTGCAAATACCACATTCATGGCTATGACGATGGATGGAGTACTTGTTTATAGTCCCTACGGAACCGTTAATTACCCTGGTATTCTTTTGAGTGATCAGAATAATGATGGGAAGTTAGATCGAATAAAAAACCTTTCAAAAATGAACAGTCGATGGATAAACTTACAGCCTGAAGTTCAATATGAAGATGATGAAAGTATTCCCTTTCAAACGGGTGGTTTTAAAATTGAATTGGTCTATCAGGGAAGAACAGGAAACATAATCAAAGTTCTTTATCGTGAATACAATAATGATATAGCGAGGCCAGCATTTACTCAAAATGTTGAATATGAAGTAGATGATGACGGAAAAGGAGTTATAGCTTTCAAAGGTGCGAGAATTGAAGTATTGAAAGCCTCTTCTAGTGAAGTTAAATATAAAGTAATTGCGGGCTTTGTTAATTAAATCGAAAGTCAGCCAGCTAACAAGCGTTTCAAGCGAACTCCTCTCACATAATGCCCGAGTATGTTACTTTGCTTCGAAACCTTAAATTATGTGCCTGGGCCGCTTAAACTCGAGGTCGCTATACCCACTGAAATCTTGAAGAGCCATTTCTACATATCAATTTTTCTTTTTCTGGTATTTACTTCCTGCGCTAAAACCAAATCTACCTCTTCAATATACCTAACTCCCTCACTTTCGGTAAATGGAAATGTGGTTAATTCAGCCATAATTAATTATAAAGCAGATTATGGTATTGACAGTAATGATGGAGACGTAGTTATGGGTGAAATAGAAGTTGAAATTTCAGAGTTAATTCAAAGATCACAGTCACTAAGAATTGGTGGATACCTTACAGGAAGCTATATCAATGTTTCTGAAGAAAAATTGATAAATGCTACTATCAAAGTTCTAAACAGTGAACGAAATACCATCAAAGAATTTAGGGCAGACTCTGTAGGTAGTTTTGAACTAAACTTCGACTACGAAAATGGCTATCTACTTGAATTCAATTATATTGGCTATCGAACTTTGTTTGTCGATATATCAAAACTACTATCCAAAGTTTAGAAATGGCTTGTGGGTATAACAAGCCTTTCAAGCGGTTTCTAAAATTAAATAAATAGTATATATGCAAAAAGTAGTTGTATTGGTGGATGTTCAGAATGTCTATTACACCACCCGGCAAATCCACAGGCAAAACTTCGATTACAATTTTTTTTGGGCAAAGTGCACTGAAGGTAGAGAGGTCATCAAAGCCATAGCTTACACCACCTATCGTGGCGATGAAAAACAAAAACAATTTCAAAATATTCTCCGGGCCATTGGGTTCGAGGTAAAACTCAAGCCATTTATTCAGCGATCAGATGGTTCAGCCAAAGGCGATTGGGATGTTGGAATCACTATTGATGCCCTTGAATATTCCGAGGAAGCTGACGTTGTGGTTTTGGCATCCGGCGATGGCGATTTTGCCTTACTTGTCGATAAAATTAGAAGTGATCGTAATGCCGAGGTTGAGGTGTATGGTGTGGAGCAACTCACAGCGAATACACTTATTCAATCGGCTAATACGTTTGTGCCAATCGAAGGGGATTTACTCTTGTCTAAGCAATAACGCTCATGGAGATTTATGTGATAAGATCCTTCGCAAGTGTGCTTGGGATACTGTCAAGGTCGTCATGCTGAATACTGAATCAAGTTCAGCACAGAGTTTATTCAGCATCTGTTGGGAGTGGTTCTTTGATGAAGAAACAATCACCGACAACGATTTTACCTTTACAGATCACGGATCTTCCAAAGGAATGCCTATGGCAAAGACCGGGATGACAACGTTAAGGAAAATCAAGACCTTAAGATTCTGAATCAAGTTCAGGATGACCTACAACTAAAACCTATGCGTATAACTCAGCTTCACAATACCAGCTTGCGTAGTAGTTGCAAATCGATCAAATGCATTTTCCTCCCAATTGTGATTGTACACTAGGAATAAGTTTGAACCAGGTGTAATAATCCATCTTAAACGGTTGTTTAAGCCGATTTCATTACTGTCATTGTCATATTGCAAATTTGAAGTAAAGAATAACTCAGTCGTTAGATCCCAAATCCCTTCTAATAGGAAAATATCTACATCGAAATCTCCTTCAGTAAGACGAATCATTCCGCGTTCATAGCTCGGTGAAAGTTCCACTCCGGGTAAAGGTCTGAATGTTAGGCCCAGTTCTAATTCAGTTTGTGTTCCAGTCCAAAACCCATTGTGTTCAACCTCAAATTCAGCCGATACTTTTCGGAACTCTGCGGTTTCAATCCCTAACTCAGTGTTCCAATTAGTGTAATCTCCCATTGGAATGATTATGCTACCGTCACGACGAATATCGAAATCAAAATCGAGCAACTCATAGTTTCGGCCAACACGCCAGGTAATCCGGTCGCCGGATGAAAGAAATACATCGCCGAGCGTAAATATCAGGTTTTGAGTTAGTAGCGTGAAATCCAGATCCGTTAAATGCTCAAAGCGAATCCCCCACCTAGCCTGATCAACATATTTACTATTGGGAAACTGGGGGGTAAAATCAATGGAAGGTTGAAATCTTCGAAACGCAATTCTTCTGGCAAACCCAACAGCTGGATTAAACGCATCTCCAAATTCACGATATGAAGCATGCCCTGACCAGGGTCGATTCGGGAAATTTATTCGAACTCCTCGAGATGATCGGTCCAACAGATCTGATGAATCATCAAGTGTTGAATTTCGGTTATGAAAAACAAAAAAAGCTTGAAACTGCAGGTTTTTATCACCGAGAAATGTACTCGTAGCTAATTCTAAATCTGTACCAAAAGTATGTAAACCCTCATCAAAACCTAGATCTATATCAATTAGTCCCGGATTGTTTATAAAATCACCATCAGCACGATTACCAATTAATGATCTTCGAGTGTATATAAGACCTATTGTACTTTCACTTCCAATATTCCGTTTTAATCGTGCCACCGAAAAATTCTCAGCTGGTGTTGCGCCACTTTCACCCGTTCTAACATGAAGAACAGCCAGATTGTTTTCTCCTACATTGCCCAGTAAACGAGCACCATACGTAATTGGGACAGGTTTTCGATTATTCAAACCAATTCGGCGACTGAAATATGGGTCAATACCACTACTTGGGGCAAAACTATAAATATTAGCTCCTTCTAAAAAGAAATCGCGCTGTTCGGGAAAAGCAATGGGAAATCGGGTTAGGTTTACCTGTCTTTGGTCAACTTCTGCTTCTGCGAAATCTGTATTGAAAGTCACAGAAGCTTTCAGGCTTGGTGTGATGTTGTAATTTATATCTACCCCAGCATCCGGACTAAGTTCTGTTTCAGTTTCAGCACCAGTTTGATCACTAGAAAGTGTGCCAATCCCAAATGGAACAACTTCAAGTCCAAGACCTTGTGAAATATTTCTCAAGCCATTTAATACTCCAGCATCTTGTGGTCTGGCAATCCCTTGATTTCTACGGTGCCCAGTCCAAAGTGCGGTCTCATTCTTTCGACGGATCACACGCATGAAATTTACTCCCCAATAATCACTCTCTTCATCAAAATTGAGGGTTGCAAATGGAATCTTGATTTCTGCTGACCAACCATATTCCCCGATGTAAGTTCTAGAATCCCATATTCCATCCCAACTTAAATTGATACCTCCGCCTTGTCCGGTACTAATCAAGCCATCGGTTCTCATTCCATTAGGATTGATCTCCATGAAATAACCATTTCGCTGATCATTAAACGTGTCGAAGATCCAAACAAAGCGCTCATCAGAAGTTATTCTTTGATCTCTTCTTTTTTGAAACGCCTTAATTTGAGAAGGATCGCTATCGTACAGGATTACTCCGATATAGAGATATTTATCATCATAGGTGATTTTTACTTCTGTTTTTTCAGTAGCTGGGTTCCCTTCTATCGGCGATTGTTGCGTAAATCCAGAAGTTGGAATCGCACTATTCCAAAAATCTTCATTCAATTTCCCGTCAAATCGAAAGTTTGAACTTTCTTCCACCGACAGTCTATGAGCTTGGATAGATTTATCCTCTTCTGTTGATTGAAAAGCTTGCACGCTTAATGAAAACCCCATCATCAGTAAAACAAGTAAAACGCCTCTAAATAATTTCAATGTGCTGTAAATCCTTTTGGTTTAATCGATTACATAGACCAAAAAATACAGCTAAGCATTTCAATGGATGGTAAAAAGATGTGATTGGTAAATAACCCTTTTTGTCATGCTGAACTTGATTCAGCATCTGTAATGTGTGATACGTTGAATTTGATAGGATTTAAATCAGAGTTACAATCTCTACAGATCCCGGATCTTCCAAAGGCATTCCTTTGGCAAAGTCCGGGATGACAACATAAAATACCAAAATCATGTACCTTCTTCGCATGATCGATAAAACAACTCATAAAACAGAAGACGAACAACTACCCCGAAAACTTGGCGCTTGGGGACTTTGGTTGCTAGTAGTTAATGGATTGGTTGGTGCGGGTATATTCGGTTTACCTAGTGGAGCATCTCGTCTTGCCGGTGAGTATAGTGTTCTGGTTTACATTCTTTGTGCCGTCCTTATCCTACCAGTGATTTTAAGTTTTGCTGAAGTTGGGAGTTATTTTAAGGAGACAGGTGGTCCGGTGAAATACGGAACCGAGGCATTTGGTAGGTTCATTGGGTTTCAAACGGGCTGGCTTTATTACATGGCGCGAATGATATCTTTTTCAGCAAATACAGTTCTGTTAGTTGAAAGTATCGGTTACTTTTATACGCCAGCCGGGGAAGGAATGGGTAGGTTGATAAGTATCGCACTCATTTGTGGTTTTCTAACACTTATAAATATTTTGGGTTCTGTAGAGTCAATACGAACACTTGCCATATTTACGGTAATCAAGTTTTCAGTATTGATTTTGTTAGTATTTGGGGGTCTTGTTTTTCTGGGCTCTGAAATTATTCCAGTATTCGATTCAGCTTCATCTTCAGAAATAGATATTGGTGCTGCAGCACTATTATTAATCTATGCCTTTGTTGGATTCGAGGGGGCTATTGTACCAGCAGGTGAAGCAAAAAATCCCGGTAAAGATATGCCAAGAGCATTCATCTATGGTTTGGCATTTATCGCTGTCTTATATGTATTTATTCAGATGGTTGCTGAAGCAGCAGTTCCTGATTTGGCTTCGTCAAGTGCACCATTATTAGATGCGGCATCGTCATTATTCGGAGAATTTGGAGCCATTATTTTGATGATTGGCGTTGTCACTTCTGTTTCAGCAAACCTGGTCGGTAGTATTTTTTCCTCACCTCGTTTAACCTATGCTCTTTCTTTGGATCGCTCGTTACCAGCATGGTTCGGCAAAGTTCATCCTACATTTCTTACACCGGCTAACTCCATCATCTTCTATGGGATGTTTGCTTTTATTGGGGCTGCTTTAGGTTCATTTACTACACTTGCTGCCATGACTGTATTGTCACGTTTATTCCTCTATATCATAACCTGCGCAGCAATCCCTAAACTCCGTCCTATTTATAAATCAGAAGATAATTTCAGTTTAAAAGGCGGTTATATCATCCCCATTTTGGGAATTCTGGCATGTGTTTGGTTGATGTTTCAGGTGAGTCTAACCAACATTTGGATGACGGCTTTATTTATTGCCATCGGAACAGGCTTCTATCTCATTGCAAGAAGGAAGCCTGATTAAATCTACATCAGGTTACTACCCAGAATAAAGACTCCCATCACAATCAAGAAAAAGCCAAAGCCTCGTTTCAACGCTTTTTGAGGAATTTTACTACTTAATCGTCCCCCTACAAAACTTCCAATTATTCCAATTACCGTGAATATTGCAAGCAATTCCCAATTCACATTTAACTTTTCAGCTCTAAGTACATCAAGATATTTATAGAACCCAAGCGCACTTTTGGCAGCAATGATGAATAGACTTGTTCCAACAGCGACTCTCATTTCTAGTCCGGCTACAAGTACGAGCGCTGGTATTATTAAAAATCCACCACCTACACCAACTAATCCCGTAAGAACACCAACTACCAAACCTTCAACAACTAGAACCAATTTTGAAACAGATAATTCTTTGTGTTTATCTGAATCAATTCCATTTCTGATCATCATCCCTGCAGCTAGAATCATCACTACAGCGAAAATTATGATTTGTGTATTCCCACTAATAAAGGCAGAAAGTGAAGCACCCCCATACGTTCCTACCATGCCTGGAATGCCGAAATAAATCACACTTTTCCAATGAACCAGATTTCTGAGAGCGTAAGGTATCATACCCACCGAACTAATTGCGGTGACAATACCTAAGGATTCTGCAATCGCAACTTTCTCAGGTTCTCCAACTAAATACACGAGAACGGGTACCGTTAAAATGGAGCCACCAGACCCAAGAAGGCCTAATGAAATTCCTATCAAAAGGGCACCCAAAAGGGCCCAAAACATGATTTATACGTTTTCTAATTTTTTATTGCTCTCCAGCCATGGTTCCACCAAATCATCAACATAATGAACGGTATGACCATATCTTTCGAGTAGCGAGGTAGCAGCAGAAGCACGTGCACCTGATTTACAGTGAACAATTACTGGTTTATCGGTTGGTACTTCTTCAATTCTTTCGAGCAATCGAGTGTGAGCGATGTTGATTGCATTTTCTCCGTGACCTTCCTCAAACTCTGATTGTTTACGAACGTCCAATAATGTGAAGTTACCCGAAGCCATCATCTCATCAACTTGAGTGAATTTAACCGTATCGGTCGATACCAACTTAACTCCAGATGCTAGCAATTCTGAAGGTGTAGCATAACCTTTGATATTATCTAACCCAATTCGAATTAAATCGACAACGGCTTCTTCGATGTTATCTTCTTCGATGATTAGATACATATCCTGATCTTCCGTCACATATGAGCCCGCAATAGTGTTGAAAGCTTTATTCATGATAGCTAAAATTGAATCTTTTAGATGACCTTTCATGAATTCAGTTCGATTTCTCGTATCAATAACTACAGCGTTTTCACCATTTGTTGCTTCAACAATAGACTTCACGTCCATTTTTTGTGGTGATGGTACATTGCCTAGTACTTTTGGTCCAAGCTTGTTATCACGTTTCATTCTTGCGAAATACAAAGGTGGTTCAGGTTGACCATCAAGTATGAAATCAACAAAATTTTTCTCACTAATTGCTGAAAGAATAGACTGATTAAAACGCTGTTCATATCCAACAGTAGATTTTGGGATGGCTCCTAACGCTTTTCCACAGGCAGAGCCTGCTCCATGTCCTGGCCAAACTTGAAGGTATTCCGGTAGTGCTTTAAAAATATCCAGACTCTTGTACAGTGTTTTCGCAGAATCTTCCATCACTCCTACATGGCCAGCTGCTGTTTCTAATAAATCCGGACGCCCAACATCACCTACGAAAACAAAATCGCCAGTGAGGATACCCATTGGTTGATCTGTTGCAGCTCCATCCGTTACCATATAACTGATATGCTCTGGGGTATGCCCGGGACTATGAATTGCTTTGAAGCGGATATTTCCAATATTGAACTCATCACCATCTTTTAAAAGCTGGTAATCGTAATCGCTTCCTATTACATATTCATATTTCCAATCAGCATCACCTTCATCAGAAACATAAAGTTTAGCTCCTTTTTCTGCGAATTCTCTAACTCCAGAAAGGTAATCGGCATGAATATGTGTTTCAGCTACAGCTATAATTTTGAGGCCATGTTTTTTGGCTAAATCTTCATAGCGCTTAATATCTCTCATCGGATCGATGACAATTGCCGTACCTTCTCTTTGGCAGCCTATTACATAAGCATATTGTGCTAGTTTTTCCTCAAAAATTTGCTCAAAAAACATGTTGGTTACATCCTCAGGTTGATTTAAAATTTGTGATAAAAATAGGTCAATTTTTATGATTCTGAAACCGTGGGATCAGGCTCTTCTCACCCCTAATTTTACAAGAATATCTTCTGCCAAACACCAATTTGTGAATGACGATTGAAGCAGGTTAAGTCCAACAAATGCGGTCAATAAAAACCACCAGGGACTTACAAAATATCCAAGTACTAAACTGATGGTCACCATTACGCCAGCCATTCTTCTTATCACTCTTTCCATTTGGGTCATTTTTGCGCAAGATGCGTTCTGTGTACTCATAACTTTATACGGTCTCCTCAACATTTAATTTGTAGGCATGAAGTGGATAATTTTTCATTCCCTCATGCGATTCGTTGTAGTTTTTTACTGCCAATATCACGGCTGATACTTTCTCATCGGTTTGAATGCAGAAAAACAACTTTGAAAATCGTTTAACCTCATCATGGGCAAACCAATTGCTCACATCTGCATCGCTATTTTCATTTAGGTAGCCTTGTACATCAACTTCGCTATACATTGGTACTTTCTCTTTTCTTAATAGCTTTCTCACTTCTTTTTCGTGCTCTTCGATACAAAGAATCAATAGTAGTTTCATTCCGCCTCCTCGATTTCTGTTACAAGTTCTGATTGCAGGGTTTCTTCGTGATTTTTTCTCTCTACCATGTAGTAGATCAATGGCACCATCAATAGTGTTAGTGCTGTAGAACCGATTGCTCCACCCATTAACGAAATTGCTAATCCCTGAAATATTGGATCGAATAGAATCACAAACGCACCAATTACTACGGTTCCCGCTGTTAATAAAATCGGAGTAGTTCTAACAGCTCCAGCCTCAATCACTGCTTTTTTTAGCTCAACTCCATCATCCAACCGAATTTGAATGAAGTCGATGAGTAGCACTGAGTTTCGAACCATGATACCGGCCAATGCAATCATACCAATCATAGAAGTAGCTGTAAAAAAGGCGCCAAGTAACCAGTGGCCGATGATAATTCCAGCCAATGAAAGTGGAATTGCAATCATCATGATAATGGGCACTTTAAAATCCTGGAACCAACCGATGATCAGCATATAAATGATCACAAGTACAACTGCGAAAGCAATTCCAAGATCACGGAATACTTCGTAAGTAATTTGCCATTCACCATCCCACTTTAACGTGTAGTCTTCTTCAAGGAATGGCTGTCCTGAAAAGATCTGCGTGATGGAATACCCAGCTGGCATTTCGATTTCGTTAATTTTTTCACCGATATCCAGTAATGCATAAACCGGACTTTCTATCGCACCAGCCACTTCTGCGGTTACGTAAACTACGTTTCTTTGATTTTTTCTATGGATGCTAGGCTCCAATGCTTCCTCATTAACTTCAACCAAATCGATTACAGGAATCATTGCACCCATAGCACTTTTTAAATATAGCTGACCTAGTTGATCAATATCGGAGCGTTCATTTTCTGGCACCTGAAGTATAATAGGAACTTCATCGATGTTCGTACCACTGTGCAACCTCCCAACTCTGCTACCAGTTAAAGCCATGGCCACAGTCTGAGTTATTCTCTCTGGAGTAATTCCAAGTTGAAGTGCTTTTTGGCGATTAATTTCCAAGTTAAACTGTGGTTGCGCTGCTTCTCTCATGATGTCTACATCAACTACACCATCCGTAGCTTCAAATAACCCAGCCACTTCATTTGCTAATCTTACTCGCTGCTCTTCATTTGGTCCGTATACTTCAACTACCAGGGTAGACATAACCGGGGGACCTGGCGGTACTTCAACTACTTTTACGATTGCCCCATATTGTTCCCCAATTCCCTGTACAATAGGACGAATTCGTTTTGCAATATCATGACTTTGATCACTTCGATCGCTTTTATCTACTAAATTGAGTTGTATGTCTGCAATGTTCGAACCCTGACGTAAGTCGAAGTATCGAACTAGTCCATTGAAATTAATTGGGGCATTTGTGCCTGCATAAATCTGATAATCGTATACCTCAGGTACATCGGTAAGACTTAATGCAACTTCTTTAGCAACAGCATTTGTTCTCTCTAAAGTTGTTCCCTCGGGCATCTCCATGATGAGCTGAATCTCATTTTTGTTATCAAAAGGGAGCATTTTCACCTCAACCATTCTGAAAACAAAGAGTAGCATAGTTATTAAGAGTAACATACTTACGCTACCAATAAAAACCCAACGTTTGGTGATGCTTTCCAATAATGGTTGCACCGTTTTTGCATATAAGATGTAGATTAATGTGTCTTCTAAGCGATACTTTTTTTCTCCATTCTCATGATCAGCATTTGGTAAGAGCTTGTATGCAAGCCATGGTGTGATCATCAAAGCAACAATTAAAGAGAATATCATTGCTAATGAAGCACCAATTGGCATTGGGCTCATATACGGGCCCATCAATCCAGACACAAATGCCATTGGTAGTACAGAGGCTATAACTGTAAATGTTGCCAGGATTGTCGGATTTCCGACTTCATTGATTGATGCTATCGCAGCCTGACGAAACGGTAACTTTTTCATCTTAAAGTGGCGATGCATATTCTCAGCGATAATTATGGAATCATCTACCACAATCCCAGTCACAAATACTAAAGCGAATAATGTAATACGGTTTAGTGTATACCCAAACATGTAGTACAGAAATAAGGTTAGTGCAAAAGTCACCGGAACTGATAGAAATACAACCAAGCCTCCTCTCCAACCCATGGAAAGTGCCACGACAATAGTTACAGCAATGATCGCTCCTAATAAGTGTTCCAATAAAGAAGTTACTTTTTTTGCCGCCGTTTCACCGTAATTACGTGTAACCGTCACTTCCACATCAGATGGAATTAAAGCACCTTCCAGCGCTGAGACCTTATCTTTAACCAAATCTGCAATTTTCATCGCATCTGTTCCTGGGCGCTTTGCTACAGAAAGAGTTACTGCCGGATAGGATGATCCTGAAGCAATTCCATTTTTTTCTGATGCCGCTGATCCTACTCCATATAATACATAATCGCTTACTTCAGATGGACCATCCACAACCTCTGCAATACTAGATAGATAAATTGGAGCTCCATTCTTAACATCAATAACAAGGTTTTGGATGTCCTCCGCATTTTGGAGGAAACTTCCAGTATTAACCAAATATTCAACATCATTTCGATTGAAGCTACCCGAAGGCAATTCCTGATTGGATGCCTGAATGGTACCTGCCAATTGCATGGCACTAATTCCATAGCTCGCCATCTTCTCTTTGTCCAGTAGTACACGAACCTGACGAACTCTGCCACCATGAGTTTTTACTTCTGCAACATCGGTGATTTTCTTTATCTCAAGCCCTAATTCATCCGATAGTCTGCGAAGTTCATAATCAGAATAGTTCTCACTCCATAACGTAAGTGTCATCATCGGTACATCGTCAATGGAACGAGTTTTGATCAGAGGCGGCGTTACTCCTTTAGGCATTCGATCCATGTGTTTCATCATCTCGGTATACAGTCGAACTAAACTTTGCTCTACATTCTCACCCACATAAAATCGTGCGGAAACCATAGCCTGGCTATTCATCGACGTAGAGTACACATACTCAACGCCTTCAATATTGGATAGTGTTTTTTCGAGTGGGATAGCTATTCTTTGCTCAACTTCTGCCGGCGATGCACCAGGATACCCGATAAAAATATCTGCCATCGGCACATCAATTTGCGGTTCTTCTTCTCTTGGTGTTAGGTAGGTGGAATAAATACCCAGCACTAAGAATGCAATCATCAATAGAGGCGTCAGTTTCGACTCAATAAATGCTTCGGCGACTCGTCCTGCAATTCCTGATTTCATTGTCTCTCCGTTATTGCTTGATAATTTTTAATTAATTCGAGTCACTTTCTGGCCATCAAAATGGATAGCAGAAGCATTCACCACGAATTGCTCTCCATCCTTCATCCCTGATAAAACTTCAACCATATCCTCTTGCTCAATACCAAGCGTTACCCATCGTAGAACGGCATTATTGTTTGCAGATACTGCATATAAGCCGGCGAGCTGACCTCTCTCAACCAATGCTGTTTTTGGTACAAACAATGTTGATCTATCTTCTTTTCGAATTGCTACCTCTGCATACATTCCCGATCGTAAGCCACCTGCCGCATGTACAAGTATATTAGCCTTGAATTGCCGACTCATTGGATCACCGGAGCTACTAATATCGTCCACAACTCCATCCATTTTTGTACCAGTTGTAGGAATTGATACCACCAGCGTATCCCCAATGTTCAAAAAACCAATACTGGATTCCGGTACAGTAACTTCCACTTCGAAAGTCTGTTCTTTTTCCAGTGCTATTAGTGGCATGCCTGGATTTGCTATATCGCCTTCATCAACATATCTAGCGGCAATTACACCAGTGTAAGGTGCTGTAATTCTTGTGTAGCTTAGCATATCCTCCATCTCTCTTAATTGATGTTCTACCGCTTCTTTTCTTGCCTGTGTTGATGCAAAAGTAGTTTGAACTTCATCCCATTCCCTTTGTGTAGCACTACCCTGTTCAAACAGAGTTTTGAAACGATTGTAGTCTTTTTCAACTAACTCAAGATTCGCATTTACCTCTTCAAGACCTGATTCTATTTGAGCTTTCCTGGCTTGCAGATCATCATCTTTGATTTGAATTAAAACCTGCCCCTTTTGAACTTGCTCACCAATTTCAAATCTGATGGTCTCGATTTCACCAAGTATTTTTGTTCCTATTTCGCTTCGTGTTTCACTTTTTACAGAACCAGAGAGTTGTTTTGTCGAGTTGGCCAAACTTGATCTTACCTGACCGATTTCAACCTGAATACTTTCAGATACTGTGGTTGAAGCTTCTTCTGTTCCACCACAACCGGTAATCAACCCGCCAAATAGTAGTGCTCCGAATGTTAGTTTAGTTACTGTTTTATTGATATTCATGATTTTGTTCATTGCTTTAATAATTTCTTTTTAACTGTGGTTAGAGATCGGTTTCAAGGATAAATTCAAGATTTGAAACCGCCATTAGATAGTTAAACTGAACCTGGAGTTGTTCGAGCTTATTATTCAACAATTGGCTTTCGGATTGCAATAAATCTGTTGTCTTTTCCAGACCTTGTTGATATCGGTCGTTTCGAATTCTGGCATCTTCTGAAGACTGTTCAACAACCAATTCAGACAATTCAAGCGATTTTATAGCTTCCGTAATCGAACGTTTAATTCTTTCAGTTTCAGTCTGCATTTGAACCAACTTTTGGTCGTACATAATCTGAGCTTTCTTATTCTCAGCTCTATTTTGAGCAATCTCTCCGATATTTTTCATGCCATGAAATAAATCCCATCGTAAACTCGCGCCAAGCATATAGCTGTCAGCATCTGTTCCGAATAAACCGGAATCGTTAAATTCGTAGCTGCCAAAAACATTCAATTTTGGCAAAAATCGGTACCTGGCTGACTTCAACATAGCCTCTGATGCCAATACCTGATTCTGAATTGCGGAAAGGGTTGAATTCCCTTCGGTAAACATCAAACCTGAATAATTTTCAGTAGAACTTACTTCAATCTGATCAATTGGTTGGATGGTCTGCTTCTCGGAAATTCCAAGTAAAAACAGGAGTTGATCGTTTGTGGTCTCTCGATAATTTAGTACCTCTAAAAAATCTTTTTCAGTATTTAAAACCTGAACTTCAGCATTTAAATATTCTGCCCTATTTATGATTCCCTGATCGAAATAGTCTTCCGCCTGATCTCTTATCGCCTTCACCGTTTCTAGATACTTTTGAACCACATTGATCTGCTCGTCGATTACAACTAATTGGAAATAACTCTCTTTAACTTTCAGTTCGGTAAACTCTTGGGTTACTTTTTGCTGATCCTGAGCTGATGCGAGCATATATTTTACCGCTGATCGTTGCATGAATGCATCTGGATTAAACACCGGCTGATTTAATTGAAATTTCGTTGTGAAATTGCTTTCCGCATCAGGGTTATTAAGTAAATTGGGGTTGAAATCAGCATTTGAAATAATGCCCTGTCTAAGTTTTATCCCAAATACCCCAATTGGGTCATTTGTGCTAACAACCGTTTCTTCAAAAAAAATCTGAGGCATAAATGTGGCATTACTTTGAGTTAATTGTGCCTTCGCAACCTCTACTTCTCTCTGAGATATTTGATTCTCGAAGCCAGTATTTTTCGCCTGAATTAAAGCTTGTTCTAATGTCATTGGTGTAACCACATTTTGAGCATAGCTAGTTATGCTAAACGAACTAGCTGCGAATAGTGCCAAAACCAATGATCTTATTATGTTTACGTCGGTCATTTCTATTTCTAAAATTTATAGAAGACTTAAAAGCTTCTTTTTTTTGGTCGAAAAAATAATTAGTATATCTTACATGTAACAACATGTCATAATAAGTAAGGTGAAATAATTCGGAGAGTGAACTATGAAACCGAGGTACGAAGAAATAGCCGATCAATTGAGAAGGGAAATAAAGGAAAGAATTTTTGAGCCTGGTGATCGGCTGCCATCCGAAAAGCGGCTTTGTGAGTATTTTAAAGTTAGTCGAATCACGGTTCGTCAGGCTTTAAAGGCGCTAGAAAACGATGGATTAATTTTTAAAAAACAAGGCTTGGGGGCATTTGTGAGAGAAGAGAATCCATCACCGAATCTGGTACAACTCACCGATTTCTCGGAAGACATGCGCAGGGTTGGACTTACAAGTTCATCAACTCTGATCTCTTTTGGGAAAGTGCCGTCCAACGAAAAGGTAAATCCAATACTAGAAATTCCACCTGATAAATCATTGATGAAACTTGAGCGTATTCGCTATGCAAATGGAATACCAGTTGCATTCGATATTACATGGTTACCGGTAAGTTACGGTCATTTATTACTGGATCAGGATTTAAATACCCGTACTATCTATGAAATATTAGAAGATGAGTATGATATACCGATAAAAGCTGGTAGATATTCAATTACTGCATCGTTGGCACAGCCTGCAATTGCTCAGCATCTTCATCTACAGCAAGGTGCCCCTCTACTTGAGATAAATCGTTGTTCCAGAACAAATGGTGGCAAAAAAGTGTATTTCCAAACACGGTATAATAACCCGGAACACATCTCTTACGAAATGGAATTATTCAGAGGAGATCATGAAGATGGTAATTCGCGTGATGGGCTTCCACTTAAAGAATTTTGCCCCAAATTTAAGTTTTGATCCTATCTACCGAATTCTATCTTTAGACCTTAGGTTTTCGAAAAAATTAATGCTTTGAGTCATGGAAATTTGGGAGAATGAATATCCTGCATCATCGGAATATGTGCATTTTTATTCCGGTTATGTAAGTCTGGTAGAAAAAGCGAATATCATCAACACATTGAATTCGCAGATGCACGAGTTATATACACTCATTAATTCCGTGCCGGGTGATAAAGCATTTTTTTCTTATGAAGACGGTAAGTGGACATTAAAAGAAGTGATTGGTCATATGATTGAGACCGAGCGCCTTTTCTGTTATCGTGCCTTCGCTATAAGCCGGGGGGAAAAACAACCTCTACCGGGAATGGATCAAGATGTGTATATGGAAGGTAATCACTATAACAAGCGTACCATGGCTAACTTATCAAATGAGTATTTAGCTGTACGAGTTTCTACCATTCATCTATTAAGTAATATGACAAAAGAAATGATAGGTGAAAAAGGTATAGCAAGTGGATTCGAGGTAACAGTTCGTGCTTTGGCATTCATCATAGCCGGACATGAGCGCCATCACATTACTATGATTAAAGAAAAGTACCTGTCGGATTAAACGGTAACTTTTTCTTTAGTACCAGCTGATATGATTTTTTGGGCAAGTTCATCAGCGTCAGAAATTTCATTTAATTTCAAAACCTTTCCATTTATTAACCAATCGTTAACAGTATTTCTAAAATGGGAATCGATATTATATACTATGTAACCACCCAATTCCTCTAGCGCAGCAGCATTGCTTAGTTGCTCATATTGATTCTTGATTGGGATAGTGAGCAATTTCTTGCCTAGAAACATTGATTCTGAAGTAGTCTCAAATCCGGTAGAAGAAACAACACCAAGGCAACTTTCGAAACTTTCTAGAAAAGTATCTTTACCAACTGGACGAATCCAGACATTATTCCTGTGGTATTCTTTCTCACAAGTTGGAGAAAAAATATGCCATTGAACTTGAGAATTTTTATTGAAAATTGAACATAACGTTTCATGATCAAATGCAGGTAGATAAACCGTGATATGATCGCCTAAAGTGGGGTTTAAATCCTTTATATCTTGCCTGATGATTGGTGGTTCTATAAAATCATCGTATCTCAAATAATGAGAGCCTACTGCTTGAGTACATGGTGCAAAATGCTTCATCACACCTTCTGCCATCAATGATTTTTTTGCTGGTCGCGGTACGTTTGGTGATAAAAATGCAGCCTGATGACTTATTGCTACACATGGAATACCTGCAGTTTGTGCAGCCCAGGCTGTTACCGGTTCAAAATCATTTACAACAAAGTCATACTCTTCAACTGGAGCCGATTGGACATCCTGAATAAATTTTACAGGATGCAAATTGAGTGCGGTTTCAAGAATATCGACACTTCCATTACTATCGTAAGTTAGACTTATGCCTCGCGCTTTATATTGAATGTCACCATCCAAATCCATGTGGAAATTATATCCACTTATCAAGACATCGACTTCAGCGATTTCACGTAATTTTGGTAGAACTACCCGTGCACGACTTATATGCCCGTGCCCAGTACCCTGCACACCATATAGAATTTTCATCCGATCATTACTTTTGACGTATGGATTGGATTCGTATTCACAAGGGATGTGATTTTAGGGCTTTCTTTTGCAATTAAATCTGCATCATATCTATACAAGCTCCATTCATTTCCATCGTACTCAAGTGCGGTAAGATTCTCCACCCAATCCCCGGAATTCAGGTAAATTACAGATCCTTTTTCGTTTTCATACCCTCGGATTTTCGGCTTATGAATATGGCCGCAAACTACGTAATCATAGCCCTCGTCGATAGCTAGTTCCATTGCAGTAACCTCAAAATCATCCACAAAATTAACTGCTGTCTTTACGCTATCTTTTATCTTTTTTGATAATGAAATCTTTCCATATCCAAGCTTTTGAACAACTTTATTCACCCCTCTGTTTAAAAGAATTAGTAGTTCGTATCCCCTGCCACCCAACTTAGCTAACCATTTAGAATATTTCATAGTTATATCGAAAATATCTCCATGAAAAATCCAAACTTTCTCACCGTTCAGTTCAAGCACTAATTTGTCTCGAATAAAGAGTGGCCCTAATTGTAGGCTCGAAACTTTCCGTAGGGTCTCATCATGGTTTCCTGTTAAGTAGTAGATATCTACACCATTAGTCATCATATTGATAAGCGTGCGAATAACATGCATATGTGAATCTGGCCAGTAATATTTTCGGAACTGCCACATATCAATAAAATCCCCATTTAAAATAACTCTCTTGGGATCTATTGAATTTAGATACTGAACCAATTCTACTGCATGACACCCCACCGTACCCAGGTGCACATCCGATATGACAACGGTATCAACTGTTCTTTTCATAGGTCTGCTGATGATTTAATTCTAAAGATCGCGGTGTTGTGTTAACTGATCATAGACTGAATGTTAATATTTGGTAACACTAAAATATTTTTCCAGTTTCAGATTGTATTATGTTTCTTAGACTTAACTAAAAAACTCAAGTGTTATGGCAGACCAACTCACCCAGAAAATTGTTCATGTTCATTTACCAAAAAACGAACCATTTAAAACAACCTTAACTGCAGGTAAGCATGAATTAATTTCAGATGAACCCGCCCATCTTGAAGGAGGTTTGGATCAGGGACCAGATCCTTATGATTACCTACTGATGTCGCTTGGATCGTGTACAGTTATTACAATGAAGATGTACGCTGAGCGCAAAAAATGGGAATTGGGAGATATCTATATTGAACTTAGGCACCATAAAAATCATGTTGAAGATTGTGCTCGGTGTGATCAGCCCAATGCAAAAATTGATTTCATTGAAAAAGAAATTATCATTAAGGGTGAGTTGACTGAATTTCAACATGAAAAACTTCTGGAAATCTCTAAAAAATGCCCAATACATCGCACACTTTTAAATGAGACACGTATCGAAAGTACACTAAGTGCTTCTGTTACTTAATCAGTGTCATTGTCTTCGTTTCAATTTTATTTCCTGCTTCCAATCGGTAAATGTACATACCACTTGAAAGCGCACCGGCATTGAACTGAATTTGATGATCACCGGCTGAAACTCGTTGTTCGATAAGTGTTTTTACAAGCCTTCCACTTATATCAAATACTTGTAATCGAACAGATGTACTTTGATTAAGACTAAATGAAATGGTTGTATTCGGGTTAAATGGATTTGGATAATTTTGATTTAACCTGAAAGAGACCGGGCCTTGATTTGACTCTGTTGAAACCTGACTTGAGGAATCAAGAAAAGGAATCTTCGAAAATTCCCCGCCCAAAGCTGCACTTGCATCCGCATCCGTAATTCCAAACCAATCACATAAAAGTGTGGTATAAACCTGCCTGAAATCATATTCATGAATAAGATTGTCGTACTCATCTAGATTTTCCATCTCCAATTGTGGATCAGAACCAATGAGCCCACCCGATACTGAATCTCCAAAGATAAATAGTGGAGCCGCGGTACCATGATCTGTACCAGCTGCACCATTACTAAAAACCCTTCTCCCAAATTCTGAAAAGGTAGCAATCAATACATCTTCTGAACGGCTATCAGCTTCAAGATCATTGTAAAAATCGGAAACTGCAGTACTCAGCTCAGTTATTAAACTAGCATGATCGCTCATTTGATTAGCATGTGTATCGAAACCGCCAAGACTTACCAGGAAAATTTTAGTTCCCAGATCACCTTTTATGAGTCTTGAAACGATAGAAAGACTTCGACCTAATTGTTCGGTACTATATTCTACCCGATTCAAACTTGCCTCGTAACTACTCTTTATCGCCTCAGCGTAACGGAATGAGTTATTTGCCTGAATCCTCATAAAACGCATTTCATCGCCATAAATAGTATCGGGAAGTCCGTCAAGCGAATGTATGGTTCCGTTTTCTACTAGATATTCAAGGCGGTCCACATTATTTAAAGTCATTCCCATGTCAAGCTCATCTCCTTTGAATAAAAGGGACGAAGCTCCTCCGATTTGAACAGCAAGTGGACTTGTTGGCGGTTCAGATATGAAATTTGGATTCTGTAAGTCAAGGTGTCTTCCAACCCAACCTGTGGCCAGATACTCATCATGATCACTTCCAGTTAACCAAATATCTGTTGAACGAAAGTGTGATAAGTCTCCATTTTCATAACCAACACTCTGAATTACACTCATCTTACCTTCTTCCCATAATGGAACCAGAGAATGCATTCCCGGATGCATTCCCATTGTATCAGATAGTGAAATTGCTTGTTGCTTCGATATTGAAATATCGCCACGGTAGTTATAGTATAAATCGTTCTCGAACGGTACGATTGTGTTTAATCCATCATTACCACCATCCAGCTGGATGAGTACTAATACCCGATTTGTTTCTAGACCAGCGAGTTTTTTAAATAAAGAGGAACTTTGTAATGCCTGCACGGGAGTAGTACCTAGCGCTATTGCACTACCAGCACTGAATAATCCTAATCGCTTTATAAAGTCACGACGGCTACATGAATCATGATGCTCGTGATGATGATGCCCATCTGCTAATCGGCTTCCTTTTATACTTTTCATGATACTGCTCCTACTTACATTAATTGGTATTCTGGAAGTTGTCTGAGATGGGCAAGAAAGCTTTTCAGCCGCCAAATAATTGCATCATCTTCTAAGTTCATATGCCATTCGTAATCGGGCATTCCGGCAAGTAAAACAGAAACCAATTCATCCTGATCTTGTTGTGGTATGTCAACGCTAATCAGATACTCTGCTAAATCTGCCGCTAATTGATGGGGATCGTTCGGGTTGCTCATAGCATTGGCTATTGCCCTCACATCCACAGAATAATCGTCATCCACATACCAGAGATTAGCAAGTGTCATATCCCAACGTTCTGGTAACGTGGTTGTAGAAATCCAGGCACGATATCCGGGCCAACCAGCAACATTAACCGGGCTCAATAAAAACTGCCCAAGTTGATACAACCACCATGATTGCCACTCTTTGATATTACCGACAACCTCTGTACCGGTTTCTTTTTGCATTCCCAATAAGTAATCAATCGGACTCTTAATCTTCGATCCCAATATCTCGGTATCAAAGAAATGCTCACTTTTTAGTAGCTGACGAAGTACAGGTACGATTTCAAAATTATTCGCAATAAAAGTCTGTGCCATTTGATCAATGATGGATTGATTTGGTACATCATGCACAAAAAATTTATACAGTTTTGTACACAGGTATTGTGCTATTTCATGCTCTCGTTCTTCAAAAATTATGTCGATGGTATTTTCATAATTGAAATTTCCGGTTCGACCAAAAAAGGTTTTTTCTCCACGATCATATAGTTGCCGCTCATAAACAGCTCTCAAATTTTCCCAATCAAACCAATGACCGGTTAGAGCTTTTGCGATTTCTCGAATATCATCCTCAGTATAGTTTCCAATGCCCATCGTGAAAAGCTCTAAAAGTTCACGAGCATAATTTTCGTTAGGATTACCCGCATGATTTTCTACCCCATCTAAATAGAAAAGCATGGCATCCTCCAGGCCAATATCGTGGGTGAAGGATTTGAAATTACCAAGTGCATTCGAGCGCAAACAAGTTACATAACGATACGCGAGTGGCGCATGCTCATACTTACCAATTTCCGTTACAAAATGATTATGCCAGAAAAGCACCATTTTTTCACGAAAAGGATGCACTTTCATCAGATCAATCCAGTCTTGCTGATACCCTATGTATCTAAAATAATTGTCATTGAAGTATTGAAGAATTGCCTCATCACCTTGCCCCCATGGTGGTACAATATTTATCCATGAAGGTGCATCCGGCATAGGAGCTGCGATAGCATTATCAATTATTTGATCGATAAATTCTGTAGGATTTTGTGCGAGTAATGCATCAACATCTGCATGATTAGCGCCAAATTGAAGTCTTTTCAGTACATGATACACTCGCTTTCGATTCCAGGGCATCCCCTCTGACGGAACATATTCAGCCAAAGTAGTTGACAATCCTTTTGCCTGACGGGCTACTTGTGATCGCTTTGTTTTTTCCCTGGGTTGATGAATTTGCTTTACTTTCTCGTGCGATAATTCATTTTCAAACATAAAACATCTCATAGTTTGGATTCGCAATAGTAATAAGAGCATTTATCTGCAAAATTGCTACAAGATAAAAGAAAACTATACGTTGATAACTCTACCTTCGTTGACCTGAAATCAATTTTATTGAGATATGAAGTCACTTTTCTTTTTTTTGTTCCTTTTTTTTATCTCTTCTCCTGTTTGTAACTACGATGAGTTTAAAAATCTTCTCTGGATAGAAGTTGCCTCAGGTGATCAACAATGTATCCCACCTACCTATTCTTCACTTGAAAATGCGATTGAACAGCTCACTTCAAATAACATTGAAGTTTTTGATCAAAAAGAAGTGAATTTTCCTGTTTGTTTAGCATGTATTTGTCCAACAGGAATAGTTTATCAGGCACAGATTATGGAATCTGATCTTAATCGGGCGATAGCATTAGGTTGGGTTAGACCTAATATTCCTTAAGATTCACTTTATTATGACGAACTTCCCATATCACTTTTCTATATTCGCAAGAAAAGTAATTCATGGACAGGCAGGATGTAATTGAACTCATACAAGAGTTGGACGTCAAGAATATAAAATTCGGGGTAACGGATATTGATGGGGTTCTTCGGGGGAAAATTATCAGCACAAAAAAATTTCTGAAGGCCATTCAGAACGACATTGGTTTTTGTAACGTAATATTTGGCTGGGATATCAATGATCAATGTTATGACAACTCTAAAGTTTCGGGTTGGCATACCGGCTACCCCGACTCTTTTGCTTCTATCGATCCTGATTCCTACAGAAAGATTCCATGGGAAAATAGTAAGCCCTTCTTTATTGGCGACTTTGAAAACTCGGACGAATTACGAGGTGTTTGCCCAAGAACACTATTAAAAAGAGTACGGTCTCAAGCTTTAGAAATGGGGTTTTATCCTATGTTTTCTGCAGAATTTGAATGGTATAATTTTGCCGAATCTCCAATCTCGTTCAAGGAAAAGAACTATCAAAATCCTTCTCCAATTTCTCCCGGTATGTTTGGATACTCGGTACTTCGAGCCTCTCAATTCTCGGATTATATAAACCAACTTTTTGATGATCTTTTCGCATTTGGGATACCATTGGAAGGAATTCACACCGAAACCGGTGATGGCGTGTATGAAGCTGCTATAACTTATGATGATATTTTAGTTTCTGCGGATCGAGCTGCAATATTCAAAACTGCTGTTAAAGAAATCGCAAGTCGGCACGAAATGATGGCAAGCTTCATGGCCAAATGGAATCCCGATTTACCCGGATGCAGCGGACATATACATCAAAGTTTATGGGATGATGATGGAAATAATATCTTGTATGATAGAACTGCCCCGACCAACATCAGCAAAACATTAGAACACTATCTTGCCGGACAACTTGCCTGTTTACCCTACATTTTACCAATGTTTGCACCTACTACTAATAGTTACAAACGATATGTGGAAGGATCTTGGTCACCCACAAGTGTTAGTTGGGGAATTGAAAATAGAACAACAGCACTTAGAGTGATTAATCAGCTTAGTGATTCCATGCGCGTAGAGCATCGTGTGCCCGGTGCAGATGCAAATCCATATTTAAGTATGGCTGCTGCGCTAGCTTCCGGTTTATATGGTATTAAACATAAACTTTCACTTGATGTAGAGGCTACTGCCGGCAATCAATATGAAAATAAAGGTGCTGTGTTCTTTCCAGAAAATTTAAATGCTGCAACCCAGAAAATGAAAAACTCAGAAATTCCAAAAGAGCTTTTTGGTGAAGAATTTGTTGATCATTTTATCCGAACCCGAGAATGGGAATGGCGGCAATTCCAGGATTCTGATAAAGAATGGGAAATGAAGCGTTATTTTGAACTTGTTTAATACTGTTAAATGACTTTCATAGATTTTAACGACATAGTTAGCAAAGCCTGGATGGCGTATGATTCGTCACGTCCTATTGTCAGAATTGAAGATATCAGCGCAAAGGTTTCAACAAATCATGTGTATCGAATAACGTTAAAAGACCGAAATTTTGTTGTAGCAAAATTATCTTATTTCGGAAAATTCGAACATTTTGTTGAAGATCATGCCATCATAAATGCAATGGCCAACAATCTACCGGAGCCATTCGAGAATTTTTTGGCTCGCTCGCTTTTTAAAGGATCAGAATTGTTTGTGCATCGGCATAAAACTGAATTAATCGATGCATGGGTGGTCTTTTACCGACCGGTAAAAATTCTGAATAAACTCCCACGTAAGCTTAATCACCACCAAATTTCTCGATTAGGATCTGAGACTGCTCGTTTTCATGAGGCCTGCTTTACTATTAAAAACAGTTTGCCTGAGTCTTCAAAATCAATGCTGGTTGATATAGAAGGGCTTGAGAAGGTAATAGAATCTGAGGAAGGTAAGTTTCAGTATCGAGGTCAACTCGATTTGATTCATAAACAATGCGAAATATTCAGAAAAAATTATGCTGAATTAGATGCCGATTCCTTACAGGCAATTCCTGTTTTTGTGGACTGGAATATTGGCAACTTTTCTGTTACCGACGACCTTCAACTTTTCTCTCGATGGGATTATGATTGGTTTAGAATGAGTTCTAGAATGATGGATTTCTATTTCTTTAGCCGTGTTGTTTCTGAAGCTGGAGACAGAACCGTGTTCACTTACAACATCGATGTGCTAATGCATGAGCGATTTCTTTTGT
Organism: Balneolaceae bacterium; assembly: GCA_965229525.1. Classification (GTDB taxonomy): domain Bacteria; phylum Bacteroidota; class Rhodothermia; order Balneolales; family Balneolaceae; genus HXMU1420-13. The sequence continues at coordinate 2,419,708 of OZ245886.1, read as the reverse complement.
ATCTAAAATCTTACCACAAAAGAAATCCTCTGAGTGAAAAGGAAGTCCTTTTACTTAAAGAATGTTATCGTTTTTTTCTGCTTACCTATGTTGTTAAATATGGTAGTTATTTCTTTCATGAAATTTTTGCAACGAAGCTTCAGAAAGAGACTTTTGAAATCCATTTACCATCCATCGACAAGAAATTCAATCCAAACATAATTCTTAAAGCTCTGAACCTCTGATATGTCTTATCCTTCATTTTTCGATATAGCAAAAGATTTCAAAGTCATCATGCTGGATTCCTATGGTGTGGTTAAAAACCATAAGGGGCTTATTCAAGGAGTCCAAAAAACCATTGATTGGATCAAGTCGGAGGGTAAAATATTTCGGTTACTTACAAACGATGCTTCTCGAAGCCGACAACAACAAAAAGAGAGCCTGGCAAAACTCGGTTTACCCAATTTGGAGTTAAATGAGATCATCACAAGTGGTATGATGGCAAAGCATTTTCTGAAACAGAAAATTACGACTGGCAAAATTGCCTATTTAGGTACAGAAAATTCTGCAGAATACATCCTTCAATCAGGTTTGCAACACATCGCAGTAAGCGATGTTGACTTAAACAACCTGGACGAGATTTCGGCTTTTGTTTTTTTGGATGATGAGGGCTTTGATTGGAATACAGATATCAACAAAACAGTGAATATTCTTCGCAAAAAAACGATGCCGGTAATCCTCGCTAATTCGGATAAGTTTTATCCTGTTTCCAGTAACGACGTTGCAGTGGCAACTGGCGGAATTGCCAAATTGGTTGAATCCATGTTGAATAGGAAGTTCATTCATTTCGGCAAGCCGGATTCTCAAATGTTTATGTATGCCTACGAACGCCTAAACGGTGAACTTGGCTCCATTGATAAAAAAGACATTTTGATGGTTGGTGATACTCTGGATACCGACATCTTAGGTGGTAATAAATTCGGCGTTCAAACGATGCTTGTCTTATCGGGAAATACCAGAGAAGAAAACGCCCAGCTTTTGATTCAATCGAAAGGGATTATTCCAGATTTTATTTGTAAGTCGGTTATAGAATAGAGTTTACATTCTCGACTAGCTTTACCAAAATTTGTTTGGGATCGTATATGATTTTATACCCATCTGTAACTACTTTTTTGGTTCCTTCATCGAGATTTTCGATATCAGTCCACGAAGTACCAGCGAAGCCAAATTCTATTTCTATTCCCGATTCCAGAAATGCATGCCGTGACCATGTTACCCCATAAATCTCGTCTCTGAATGATTTCAAAGAATCCTGAATTTTAAAAAAAGGAAATTCTTCAACCCATCCCGTTGATTTGAACTTCATCTTATCCTCAACAATGATACTCAGATCAATATCAGATTCCGGGCCAGCATCTCCCCTTGCCCATGAACCACATAAACCTACCGCGAGTATATCATCTCTGGATTGGGCAAACTCGACCACGAGTGCCAGAATTTGGTCGAGTTTTTCCTGATCCATTCTTACTGATTTAAACGATATAATAGAATTGCAGCGCGTTTAGCCTGCCGTGGAAATTGGTTGACATAACCCAATTCATTCACCGTGTGACCATCCGTTCCACTCATTCCGAGGGCATCTATCGCCATATCAACGTGATTTGCGGTGAACGAGACATCTGCGGCACCAGCACGAAGGGGATTTACAGCTACAACTTCACCAAAGCCAAGGTCTTCACTTACTTTACTATAAATAGAAAGAAGTTCTCGATTTCCGTCTGTTGGAGCCATCGGCGGATACCCTTCATCAAACTCAATTACAGCAGACGTTTGTGGGAGATTTCTGCTCACAATTTCCCTCATTTTATCTTTTACAAGCTCTTCCTGCTCTGGCGATAAAGCACGTAAGTCGCCTGCAACTATTGCAGTTTCTGCTACTACATTGGTTTTACCAAAAACATTGCCACTACTTGATCCCTCATCATGCGAAACGGTTGTTCCTCCCATAATTCTGCCCGGATTGAAAGTCAGGAATTCCTCGTATCTCAATTCCTCATAAAATGAATTTAGGATTCTGGAAGCCTCATAAATTGCACCCGCTCCAATATCCTCGCGAAAAACCTGAGATGAATGCGCCGGTGTACCAGTGACGGTTAACGTCCAACCCATTGCTCCACGTCGAGAGACATTTGCTGTTTTTGGATTACCATCACCGTTTTCAAAACCAATTGAAATATCTGCCCATTTAGCTGCATCGATTAACGCTTTTTTGGATAGATCCAGAGGTCGACCACTCAATTCTTCATCACCGGTAATCACAATCTTGATGTTCATATCGTCAAGTGCTCCTACTTCTTTTAATGCACGAAGAGCTTGCAGCATAATAATGTTTCCACCTTTCATATCAGCGATTCCCGGACCTTTTGCCGTCGTATCGTTGATCATTTCAAATTTCTGGAATGGTGAATCCGGTTCAAAAACTGTATCCAAATGACCGATCAATAAGATTCTCGGTGCATCATCACTTCCAAGGTGCTCTGCGATAAAATGACCTGCGCGATTCCACTCGGCTCCATCTTCGAACCAGGCATTAAAACCGATTGCTTCGAAATGTGGAATCATGTGTTCAGCTACCGCTTTTACGCCATCAAAATTCATGGTACCAGAATTCATATTCACCGACTCGATAAGTAATTCCATGCCTTCATCATTGATGGTATCGATATGATCTACCAGTCGTTGTTCGATATCAGAAATTTGGGCGTTAGTAATTATAGAGGATACAGATAATATTGCGATCAGAATGGAATGCTTTACTTTCATTTTCTAAATACACAGAATTTAATTTTAGGGGAGTAAACTGATAAATGTAAAGGGCATAAATCTTATGATGTACATCATTCATAGCTAATCTTCACTTGATACAAAAGTCATTGCACTTGCAGCTATTGCAAGGAAGAGAGTAAATGAAACATAAGCTAAATTCTGGATCAACTCGTGAGATTTATCACCGTTCATACTATGATGTATAATCGCCCAAATACCCATTCCGAAATAAACAATAACATAACCAATTGCTAAATACTCACCATACTTAGGTTCATATTTTAGTAGTGCTTTGCTTAGTGTAATCTTTGAGTTCTTTGGTAAAGTTTGACCAAAACTACTTGCCACCACTCCACCTACTAAAGAAGCAAGTCCAGTTGCATACATAATATATTGGTCATTTGGCACATCATTATTTATCAATAAAATAGCATACATTATTGTATAGCCAAGAAGAGATATCAATGCAAAGAATAGCCCAATTATTTTCTTTAATTCTGAATTCATATTCCTATAAACTTTTTAAGGAATATGATTATTCAAAAATATAAAACAAAGTTAGTGTTACAATTCTATTGTGTCGTGCTCATAGTCAGTAATAGGAATACAAGAGCACATTAGATTTCTATCCCCATAAGCATCATCAACTCGAGACACACTTGGCCAAAACTTGTTGTATCGCAAATGATCTAATGGGAACACAGCTTTTTCCACAGAATATGGGCGATCCCAATTTTCAGAAACTGTGACTCTCATCGTATGAGGAGCGTGCTTTAAAACATTGTTTTCTCGATCTGCAGTTTCCTCTTCAACTTCACGAATCTCGTTTCTAATCCCGATCATTGCTTCACAAAAACGATCTAGCTCTTCTTTGCTTTCACTTTCTGTTGGTTCAATCATTAAAGTACCCGGTACAGGGAAACTCATCGTTGGTGCGTGAAAACCATAATCCATTAAACGCTTTGCAATATCTACAGATTCGATATTTGCGGATACTTTAAAAGGTCGAAGATCAATAATAAACTCATGAGCAGATCGACCCGTTTTACCCGTGTATAAAATTGGATAATGATCTTTGAGTCTGTCTTTGATATAGTTTGCGTTAAGAATAGCTCTTCGAGTAGCTTCTGTTAATCCTTCCTCTCCCATCATTTTGATGTAGGCGTAAGAAATCGTCAAGATACTTGCACTTCCAAATGGGGCAGCAGAAACTGCAGTTATGGCCTGATCACCACCTGTTTTAATCAATGAATGACCAGACAAAAATGGAGTAAGATGTTTAGCCACTCCAATTGGTCCCATTCCTGGGCCTCCACCACCATGAGGGATACAAAATGTCTTGTGCAGATTTAAATGACATACATCTGCACCAATCTCGCCCGGACTTGTCAAGCCAACCTGAGCATTCATGTTGGCTCCATCCATATACACCTGACCGCCATGCTGATGGATTAACTCACAAAATTCCTTCACTTTATCTTCGAAAACACCATGCGTTGATGGATAAGTAATCATCAATGCGGCAAGTCGATCACTGTATTGCTCAACTTTTGCTTTTAGATCTGAACTAGAAATATTTCCGTAATCATCAGTAGCAACAACGACAACTTCCATACCGGCCATAACCGCGCTTGCCGGGTTTGTTCCATGAGCCGATGCAGGAATTATCGCTACATTACGGTGATGATCACCTCGACTTTGATGATACGCTCTGATGGTCATCAACCCGGTATATTCACCTTGCGCACCTGAATTTGGTTGCAACGAAACAGAATCAAAACCGGTGATTTCTGAAAGCCACGTTACTAATTCTTCAAACATTTGGAAGTATCCTTTGGCTTGATCAACCGGTACAAATGGGTGAATCTGTCCAAATTCCGGCCAGGTAACAGGAATCATCTCTGTGGTTGCATTCAATTTCATGGTACAAGAACCCAGTGAAATCATAGAATGAACCAGCGATAAATCTTTATTCTCCAGCTGTTTCATGTAACGAAGCATTTCATGCTCAGTATGATATAGATCAAATACTGGATGAGTCATATATTCAGACTCACGCGATAATGATTCCGGTAATTCTACCTCAACATTTTTGGCACTGGTATCGACATCAAAAGAATTCGTTATTTCTAGTGCTTCTGCAAAAATGTTCAAAACCTTAGTAACATCATTCAGCTCTTTTGTCTCATCAAAAGAAATCCCTACTCTACCATCCCCAAAATATCGGAAGTTCGCTTTATGTTTTTCCGCGATAGATTTCAAATTTGGAGCATCAACGTTCAAAGTGAGGGTATCAAAAAATGTATCATTCAGAACTTCGATTCCAAGCTTTTCCAGACCTGATTTAGTAAGCTTGGTTAAGCCGTAAATCTTCGAAGCAATCTTTTTCAATCCGTTCGGCCCATGATATACTCCGTACATTCCGGCCATAACCGCCAATAAAACCTGAGCGGTACAAATATTCGAGGTTGCTTTTTCTCGACGAATATGTTGCTCTCTAGTTTGTAGAGCCATACGGTAAGCTGCCTTACCTTCTGCATCTTGAGTTACACCGATAATCCGTCCCGGTATCTGTCTTTTGTAAGCCTCTTTAGTTGCAAAATATGCGGCATGAGGTCCACCATATCCCATCGGTACACCAAAGCGTTGTGTGGTTCCAACTACGGCATCAGCCCCCATTTCACCCGGGGGAGTTAGTAATGTCAAACTCAGCAAATCTGCAGCCACTACTGCATGTACATTATGTTCATGCGCCGCTTCAATTAAACTTGAATAATTTTCAATTGAACCATCAGTTGCCGGATATTGAAGTAACATCCCGTACAATTCTGGGTTTGTTACATCTAACGAATTGTGATCTCCAATTTGGATGTTCACACCTAAAGGATTCGCACGAGTTTGAAGGACTTCAATCGTTTGTGGATGACATAATTCGCTCACGAAAAATGTGAACGCATTCTTTCTTTTTGATCCCTTACGCTGACCTAAAAACATGCTCATTGCTTCAGCAGCAGCAGTACCTTCATCCAACAATGAAGCATTTGCCAATTCCATCCCTGTTAAATCACTAACCATGGTTTGGAAATTTATCAAAGCTTCTAATCTGCCTTGCGCAATTTCAGCCTGATACGGTGTATACGCGGTATACCATGCAGGATTTTCAAGGATATTTCTTAAGATCACTTTCGGGACATGTGTATCGTAATATCCCATCCCAATGAAGGAAGAAAAGATCCTGTTTTTAGCCGCTAATTCCTTGAATTCAGTAAGAAAGTCAAACTCGCTCACTGCTTCAGGTAAGTTTAGTTTTTCATTCAATCGGATGCCTTCCGGTATGGTCTCATCAATCAACTGATCAATAGATTCGGCTCCGATAGTTTTTAACATTTCATTGATGGCGTTAGAATCATTGCCATGATGGCGGTGGGCAAATTGCTCCTTAGCAAAGTTTATGCTCATCGATGTAGAATCCTAAAATTTTATGCTGATTTTTGTTGTGTAAGAGCTATAAAGGCAGGCTAACAATTTCTAAATTTCACAGTTCCTGCTTACTGCGATAAAATACCAAAAAAAGGATTTAAATAAGCGTAAAATCGTTTTCATTGATGCCCGAAAGTTCGTTATTTCTTACGCTTTTAGAAATTCAACCGGGTGTATCATCCCTATCTAATTGAGCTTCATGAACTAGCTCAGACATTACCGAGGTATTTATGTATCGTTTTTCAAGAAATTCTCTTCTCATCGTACTTCTTCTATCCTTTTTCTCGATAAATGCAGTAGCCCAGTCTGCTAGAATTATTGTTGAGCCAAATGAAATTGTGATGAACGTAGAAGATGAACTTACACTTTCAGCACGAGTTGTGTTAGAGGATGGATCTGTACAAGCTGACACCGTTTATTTTTTCCTACAAAGCAGGCGAAATCGCAGGGCACTTGGAGTGTCTCAAGAAGGAACTTTAATTGCCTATAAACCCGGGACCTATGGCGTTACTGCCCGAACTTTCGGCGAAGATCGCCTTCAATATGATTTCGATGTTACAATTGCCTACCCTCCTGTTACTGATGTTCAAATTGATGGAATACCGGATAGAGTATACGCGGAAACTTCAACCCCATTAGCTGCCACAATTACCGATGAAAGTGGCGCTGTTCGTGATAATGTTGAATACACTTTCACTTCATCTAATGCAGATATAGCTTTTGTTGATAGCTTTGACAATTTAAAACTTATCAAGAAAGGAAAAGCGACTATTACATTATCTGCTGATGGGATTGAATCCAGTATTGAACTAGATGTGAAAGAAAACCCAGTCGAGAGTCTTGAGTTAACACTTAACTATTCGGGAAAAATCATTCGAACTGGGGATGTGGTTACTTTCGAAGCTACACCAAAAGATCGTCGTGGAAGACAGGTTGAAGATATACCTGTAAGTTACTCCTACATTGTTCAACCGGATGATAACCTTGGTCAGGGTGCGTCTGCTTTAATCGAGCAAGATGGAAAGTTTGTTGCCAATCATACAGGTATTTATACCGTGATGGCAAGGTCAGGTAATGAATTTGCCGAAGTTACTTTTCGAGTTGTTTATCGAAATGTTCAAAGACCACTCGAAGTAGTAGGTAAGGGGATAGTCCCCGACGTAAAAACTTCAGATTTATGGGTATGGGAAGGTGTTGACGGACGTGATTATGCGGTCACAGGAACCTGGGGCGCTAGAGGTGAAGCTTTCTTTTGGGATGTAACCGATCCCACAAATATTCATACAATAGACACCGTTCAAGTGGATGCGCGAACAGTTAATGACGTTAAGGTTTCGGAGGATGGAACCATTGCAGTAATTACCAGAGAAGGTGCATCAAACCGTAAAAATGGAATCATCATTCTTGATGTAACTAATCCGAGGGATGTAAAAATTTTGTCGGAATACACTGACGGACTTACCGGTGGTGTACATAACGCATTCATTTATGAAGATCATGTATATGCTGTAAATAATGGTCGAAAGTATGATATAATCAATATTGAAGATCCCACAAACCCAAGGACGGTAAGTGTAGTTGAATTGGATACTCCAGGGCATGCCATTCATGATGTTTGGATTCAGGATGGAATAGCATATTCTTCTAACTGGGGCGATGGGGTTGTTGCCATGGATATTGGAAGCAACGAAAGTGCTGATATGCCCGGAGCTGGCGGTTCTCCGGAAAACCCGAAGTATCTTGGCAGTTATACCTACCCAAGTGGATGGAATCATGCTGCATTTCCTTTTAAAAGTAAATCGACCGGAGATTTCTATATCGCTGCAGGTGATGAAGCTTTCCCGTACGGTTTAAACTTCGAAGGCCCAAATCGAGCAGCAGGCTGGGTTCACTTTGTCAAATTTGATGGCTGGGATAATCCTGAAGAAGTGGCAAGATATCAGGTGCCAGAAGCCGGTTCTCATAATTATTGGATCGAAGATGATGTTTTGTATGCCGCTTTTTACAATGGTGGTTTACGTATTGTAGATATTAGCGGCGAATTGATGGGTGATTTATATGAGCAGGATCGGGAAATCGCCCTGTTTCTACCAACAGATCCTAATGCAGCCATTCCAAATTCGCCATTTACTTGGGGTCCTCAACCGTACAAAGGTCTTATTTTCCTTAGTGACTGGAATTCTGGTATTTGGGCTGTAAAACTCGGAGAATCTACAGCCTCTGGTACAAATTAATGAAGATGGGCCTGTCATATCTTTCGATATTTCTTATTGCAATAGGGTCGATATCAGCACAGGATTATTACCTGTATGTAGCAGCAGAATCTGAAGATGAGGTACACCTCATACATTTCAATGCTGAGACTGAAAAAGTAGAGATCGCAAAAACCATTAATGTTGGAAGAATGCCCACTGAAATTGATGGGCCACACGGCGTCACCGTATCGCCGGATGGAGAACATTGGTTCGTCTCAATTGCACATGGCAATCCTTATGGATGGCTTGCCAAGTATAAAACAGGAACGGATGAATTAGTTGGTACAACAGAATTGGGAATGTTTCCTGCTACTATGGAAATCTCCAGGAAAACAGGTTTACTATACATTGTAAATTTCGACCTTCACGGCCCTATGCGACCAAGTTCGGTTATGGTTGTAGATATTGATGCGATGGAAGTACTAGATGAAATTGCTACTGGAGTGATGCCTCATGGCTCTCGTATCTCGCGCGACGGCACATTTAATTACCACGTTTCTATGATGAGTGATGAACTCATCGAGGTGAATACGATTACCATGGAGGTAGTTAGAACTTTACAACTTTCCGATAAAATGGAAATGAATCACGGGGCAATGGATCACAGCTCGATGGATCATAATTCTATGAATCACAACCCCGTCGAAAAACCAACATGGGCAGATCCTCATCCTACAAAACCTATTGTATATGTAGCTGCAAATGGATCTGATGAAATCTTAGAAATTGATACAAATGCCTGGGAAATCACAAGAAGATTCCAAACCGGAAAAGCACCCTATAATTTGGAAGTTTCCGAAAATGGAAAGCATCTTGTAGCTAGTTATAAAGGAGAAGGTTCAACCGGAATTTGGGATTTAGAAACAGGTACCGAAGTAGCTAAAATTGCGAATACACGTAGAGTTTCGCACGGAGTATCTATTAGCCCGGATAGCAGATTTGCCTTTATTTCTGTAGAAGGAATTGGGGGCGAAGCCGGATCGGTAGATGTAATTGATCTGGAAAATTTGGATGTAATAGATTTTGTTGAAACCGGAAAACAGGCTGGCGGAATCTATTTTTGGAAGATGGAAAATTAGATTCGCTTCAAATAAATTGCATGGCTGACACTTTTACCTTCTGTATCCATCGAAAGTATAATGTCTTTATCTAGTGGTTCTATGATATAACCTAATTTCTCGCCAATTCCGATAATGAGTGGCTCCAATCGCCCTTTATCGGTATTAAATTTAACATAGGCGCCACCGGTTCGTAGATCAATTTTTCGAACAGAACGACCAATCATATCTGCACACCGAATTACTTCTGTAGCTGAAAATGACTCTTTCCCGGAAATTTTGGGAGGTTTAAATTTCTTCGACGAAATACTCATACTCTTGATTTCGCCAGTTCTTAATTCAGGCTGCAACCACTCCAATTGATGGTTTAAACTGGTGATATAATATGCAAGATATCGCCCATGTTTACTCTCAAGTCTAAAACTTAAATCTGCAATCCAAATGTCTTTAACCTGATCTATTTCAATGTCAAACCAGATAGATTCTTGTTCTAGTTTAAATATTGAGCCATTTCCATCTGGCAGATATCGTGTAAACTCAACCGGGAAGGATTGTTCAAGCTTAGAAATAGAAACATCAACATCTTGTGAAGGTTGAATAAGTAATACGACTTCGTCTTCTTCAACAGTTATAAAATCTGGTGCACTATTTTCGACTTCACACTCAATGGTTTGGAGCTTTAATAGAATCCTTGCCATCCCATCTTTAATGGGTTGTTTAAAGGCTTCAGCAATTACCGTTTTTGGCTCCATTGCTTCAAAATAAGTGAAACAGACCAAAATTATTACTTCTCAATGTGAGAAATACTTAATCTTTCTAAGAATAGCTTTAGGTCAATTAATCCTGTTACGTAGAAACTGCTTTGCAAAATCTTTTATCTCATCCCTAACTTTGCGAAAATCATCCAGAATCTCCTCTTTCGAACCAGTGGCTTTTGCAGGATCAGTAAAATTGTGATGCACTTGTTCAGCTGATGATGGGAATACCGGGCAACTTTCCCTCGCATGATCACATACAGTAATAATAGCATCAAACTCCTGATCCATGTATTCATCAATGTGATTTGAAGTATGATTGGAAATATCTACATCTGCTTCTGCCATCACTTTAATTGCAGTTGGGTTTACCCCATGTGTTTCAACGCCTGCACTTCTAATTTCAACATCTTTTCCACCATAGGTATTTAACCACCCATGCATCATTTGGCTTCTACAACTATTTCCAGTACAAAGAACTAATATTTTCATTTTTTCCAGATAATACACAGTTGATGTTATGCAGATATTATCAGCAACACGCATTTTTCATTAATGTTCTTGGTTTACATTGTGGATAAACATTGGCGAGTTGAATCGTCATTGTATTGTCATTTTCCACGATTTCGATGGCATATTTAGATGTAATGTGTTTCGAATCCCCAAATTCAATAAAAACTTCAGAATCGAGCAAGTAATCTCTTTGTTTACCTACAATATTTAAAATTTTGGTAGCTTTGTCGGTAGTCCAGTTTTCTGTCTTAGTTGATTCTTCATCCAGCCAAAGCTGAATTATTGTTTCTTGAAACGAATGTTTAAATCCACCACAATCGGTTGAATCAACATGGACATTTTTAACTTCTGTAATGTGTAGATCCCCCTCAATTAATTCTCCATCGGGGAACTTAAAGATGAGTGCTCGATTGGTTTCATTGATGCTATTTAGTAATTCTGATGTTTTCATTATCGTTATATTGCGATTAATAGATTAAAAATTTTTAGCAGCAGGATTTATCTGCCGGCGTTTGCAAAAATGCCTGTAATTGAAGTGTAAGCTCCTTCCAGGCATCCAAATCAATACAATAACAAACACTGGCGCCTTCCACATCACCTTTTATCAATCCTGCTCCTTTAAGGGCTTTTAAATGTTGAGAAACCGTAGATTGAGAAAGTGGCAACTCGTCAACAATGTCGCCACACACACAACTTTTCTTCGAAGCTAAATATTGAAGAATTGCTATTCTGGCAGGATGACCCAAAGCTTTAGCGGTATTTGCTAATCTATTCTGAGTTGATGTAAAAGAAGAAGTTTTCGACTTACCCATATCGTAATATTACGATAAATATTTTAAAATAAAAATTTATAGTTTTTTCATCAACAAAAGAGCTGAGTCAGGACATAAATTTGAGAATTCGGCACTTGCTTTAAGTGCCTCCGGAGCTTCTAGTCTATCCATACTTTGATACTCTCTATTTTTGAAAAAAACTTCAGCAGTTTCGGTTAACAAAAATAATTGGTGTACTCCCTTTTTTGCGAGATGCTCCTCTAAAAAACGTACCAATGATATTCCAATCCCCTTGCCCTGATGCCTTTTATCAACCGCAAGGGATCGTAATAATCCTAAAACACCAAATTGTTCAAATCCTATACAACCACATAGTTCATCGTTTTCGAATGCTCCAAAGAGAGTAACCACTGAGGAATTCAAGTCATCTGTTGGTAATTTAAAAGTCTCTAGCAATCCTGTTGCTTGCTTCCGGTTATTAGATTCTATTTCTTGAATAACCATTTATTCAGGTTTTGGGAGTGTCCACTTTAAAATATTTTCAGCATCACTATAATCAAGATCAGATACGGAAAATGTTCTGCCTTGCGCTCCTGAGGCAGTGGTTACATGAATGTTTGCAAGTCTTTTCCTCTTTTGAAATGGATTGACACTTACTTCACTAACTTGTGTTCGCTTATGACGAACTAAAGCAGTCGTTTTTGCAAGTACCCGATATTGTAACTGAATCATTCTAGATCCGACTTTAATTTCCGCATCGCGATATTCTAACCACCCAAATAAAGAAAAAGGTATCATCAAAAAGAACAATAACCATGCATAATCCCAAAATAACCATGCAAGTGGAATTGCGATTATGAGTAAATAATTTGGTCGACGTATGTATCGAAGCAGTGATCTTTTAGGTGGAATGATTTGCTCTTCAGGGTGCTCTACATTTCCCACAAATTCATCAAGAAATGGTCGAAGAAAATCCTTTCTAGCAAAAGGCAAAAGCACAATGGATTTATCATTTTCTTTTAACTCAAAACCGGCACTTTCAACAAACAGCATTCCATAACCAAAAGGTTGTCTCAGTATACCTTCCACAAATCGAAACGCTTGAATTCTGTTAAACGGAACGGTTGTATGTTTCCGCTCTAAAAGTCCACTTGTAATTAGCAATTCATTTTCTTTCTTCTCGATTTTAAAGTCACTGTATCGAAGAATTACTCCAAGAAAAGACAACACATATGAGATGAGAAGAATAATTGCTACACCCCATAAGATTGTAGAAAGTTGACTATATCCCGGCAATATAGATGCGATATAGTCTAAATTTTCATCAGTGATAAATTGGTCAATTTGCCCCGAAACTACCCCTAAAATCGAAGCAATTAATCCAAAATTTCCAGATGTAAGTGCCGCAAAAAATAAATCACGATTGGATAATCTCCATTCGATGACATTTTCCGGAATCGAATCCAATTCTACTGAATCATAATCTACAGCGACTGTTTCATGAGCTCGTAAAATTGATCTTAAGTCGGTTGCTTCATCTTTGGTTAAAGCTCTAATGATTGCTTTTTCAGTTCCTCCACCTGCCGTCTTAATTTCAACCTGAACAAGCCCAAAAATCCGTTGGATAATCCCTTCTGTAATATCGATTACCTGGATTCGATCTTTCTTTAAATAGAGTTTCTTTCGAACAAATACCCCTTTATCGATTTGCAGCTCATCCTCGTAAACACGAAACTTAAATCGATACCAACTAACAATTCCAAGTACAAAACTAAGCAATAAGCCAACAATAATAATGATCCAGAAATAGTCGCTTGAATTCCTCGATCCGGCAAATAAAAAAATTAAAACTGGGATGATATTTTGTTTCAGCCCTTCAAATAATTGAGAAACAGCGGCAACCGGATGCTGGCGTCTAAACTCAAACATCTTCTTTCACTTTCCTGACTAGTTCAGAAATCATTGTTCGTAATGAATTCGCTGTTTCATCGTCGAGTGCAGGTATTTCATGCGTTGTTGCTGCGGTTGATAAACTGATTGACGACAACCCATATTTTCTGTAGATAGGGCCTTGTTTAGTATCAACATGTTGAACTCGGTTGATGGGAATAATTGTTCTCTTAGTGATTATGATTCCTCTTTGTAGATCAACACCTTTTTCGGTTACTTCGTACCTCCATCTTTTCCATCTAATTTTTGGAAAAATGAACGCTATCAACAAATGCAAAATGAAAGTAATTGGAGCTGAAATTACTGGAAGCAACCAACTGATATTATTTTCAAAAGTATAAATGAGATATAAAAACCCGGGAACGACATACAATATCCAGCCCCATAAAAAACCTGTTAATTTCCAGGCTTTAATGGCATTCTCGTTAATTCTGGTCGAAGGTAATTGACTTGCGTCTTTATTAATTGGCAAGCTCATGTTTTTTCGCTGATACTTCGTTAACTCCAAACATAAGCACAAGTCCGATTACAAGCATTACAAGAATTACTCCCATTCCCCATCGTTGATTGTCCATTAAAAGGGTAATCCAGCCAACCAACATTGGACCTGCAAATGATGTTACTTTACCCGAAAGAGCGAACAATCCATACATTTGATTTCGATTATTTTCAGGAGCCATTCTTCCCATTAATGTTCGGCTAGCTGCTTGTACTGGTCCCACAAAAACGCCTAGCAATAACCCCCACACCCAAAACCATACAACAGATTTCACAAAAATTACCGCGATTACCGGGACGATTAATCCAACCAGTGAAATCAAAATAGTTTTTTTACTACCTGATTTATCGTCCAACCAAGCAAACCCGTATGACCCAAGTCCTGCCGTTAGATTTAATGCTATTCCAAAATAAAAAATGTCTGCGGTAGTAAAACCAAAAGAACCTGCAGCATAAACTCCACCCATTGCAAAAATGGTTACAAGGGCATCATTATAAAAGAGACGTGCAATGAGAAATTTAAAGATATTTTTTTCTTTCTTCAGCATTTTTAATCCTTGCCAAAGTGTAGCAAAGCCATCTTTTACCGCCACATCCATTTTCTTTTTTCTGGAAGGAACATCCGAAGTTTTAACTATAAGTGGCAAAGTGAATATGGCATACCAAATTCCAGTAAATAAAAAGGTACTTCTGGTATGTTGAGCCATTTGCTCATCTAATCCAAATAGATTTGCTCCATTTAAAAAGAGTACAAAGTAGCCTACTACTAGACAAACTATTCCACCGGCAAAACCCAATCCCCAGCCCCAACCGCTCCAGCGACCAATTTTATCCGGTGGAGCCAAATCTGGTAACATGGCATTGTAAAATATCAGAGAGAGTTCAGCTCCAACTGTGCCAAAAAAGGCTAAGACCAACGAATACATTAAAAAGTCTATACTTGGTTCGGCATACCAAAGCAATGACGTACTAATTATTGAAATACCAGCGAAAAAATAAATCCAGGGTTTTCTCGGGCCGCCCACATCAGCAATAGAGCCTAAAATGGGTGCTAGTATAGCAATTACAAAACCTGCCAATCCAATTGTAAATCCCCACTGTGCCGTTCCAAGTGTTTCATTTTCTGCGATAGATGATGTGAAATAAGCAGCGAAAATGAAAGTTTGGATCATTACAAAGAAAGCACTGTTGGCCCAATCATACATAGCCCATGAAAACAACCCTTTTGGCTTTAACTGTTTTGTTGATTCCGACAAATCTGTATCCAACCTTAAAAAATTTGCTTAAAAATTGTTTTAGTCTAGCATATTGTACGATTGAATCAAAGAATTCATTGAATAAATATTTACTTGTTTTATTAGGTGTAAGAAGCGATAATGATGAAAGCATACTTAGAGGCTTTGTATAAATAAGGGAATAACGTAAAAACAGGGAGATCTACTTGTTGGACTTCACTAAGCATATCAGTGAATTTATACTCAAAAGCGGCTTTATAGGTTGTTTAGTTATCGATCGTGATGCAAATATGCTTTACACAAATGAAGTATTTGACCACTTAATGCGTGGGATTGAAGGTAAAGTACAAGGTTTAAACCTGATTGAAGTATTAAGAGAAGAAGAAAAAGAATCAGTTCGAAATTTAGTAAAAACGTTGTTTGAGCACGGAACAATACCTAAAACTGACTGGGAGATTATCAACCGTCTGGAAGAAAAACTCTACCTGGATTTTGAAGGTAGTTTAATCGAAGAAAATGGCGAACAATATGGTATTGGTCTCGTTATTGATAAAACTTCTGAACATTCCTTAAAAAAGAATCTTGAATACACGAACAAACAGCGAGAACTTGCCATAAAAACGGGCAAACTTGGAATTTGGAAACTTAATCTTGCAACAAATACAAATATCTGGAATGATGAATTACTGGATATTTATGAATTAACGCGTGAAGAATGGGAAGAAGATCTCGAAGGATGGCAAAAATTGGTCTTCGAAGAAGACATGGAGCTCGCAAATCGAGAATTAGGTAAAGCGTTTGATGGTGAACATGTATTTGATGTAAGATTTAGAATTAAAACTAAATCTGGTAAGGTTAAACATATTTATGCCTCTGCGGCCCCTTTCTTTGATGAAAATGGTGATGTAACCGAGGTTCATGGCGTAAATATTGATATTTCTCAGCTCGTGGAAACTGAACAGGCAGCGTTTGAGCAAGCTCATTATTTCAAGAAAATTACTGAAAAACTCCCCGGACTCGTTGTACAATATTATATTAACCCAGATGGAACAGACGGCATCAATTATTTAAGTACCGGAGTTGAAGAACTGTATGGGCTTGATCATGACGAAACTTCTAAAAATGTAGATCTGATTTGGAAGCAGGTTGTTGAAGAAGATGTTCCATATGTGGCGGAATCGTTGCAAGAATCTGCGTTGAATTTAACCGATTGGGAGTGCACCTTCAGAATTCATGACATCAAAGGTGATCTTAAGTACATACGAACAATTGGCAGTCCTGAAAAGGATGAAAATGGCAGAATTACCTGGGATACCATCGCTCTAGACATAACGAAACAAGTTCTTCAAGAGAAAGAGATTTGGGATAAAAATAGTCAACTTCAAAACTTCACTGATCAACTTCCTGGTGTTGCACTCAGGTATTATCTAAATCCTGATGGAACCGATGGGCTGTTATTTCTTAGCAAAGGTGTAGAAGATATTTATGAAGTAAACCGAGATGATGCTTTAGAAGACAACTCCATTATGTGGGATCACATTCACCCGGACGATATTGAACTTATGAAGAGTTCGGTAGCTGAATCTGCGGCAAATCTTACTCGTTGGGAATTTCAACATAGAATTGTAACGGAAAGTGGGAAAACAAAGCATCTTAATAGTATAGGTACTCCCCAAAAAATGGAAGATGGAACCATAGTTTGGGACACCATCTCAATGGAAATAACGGCGCAGATTGAAAATGAGAATGCCATTCGGGAAAGCCAGCAGATGTTGGATAGTCTCACCAACCAGATTCCTGGCCTTGTTTATATTTATCAATTAAAACCAGATGGAACAGATGCCTTCCTATATCTAAGTAAAGGGATTGAAGATATCTTCGAATTACAACAAATAGATGCTTTAAATGACACTTCTTCGATCTGGGCATGTATTCACCCCGATGATCTTGAAGAACTTACTTTGTCTATACAAAAATCTGCAAAGGAATTATCTCAATGGAATAATGTATATAGAATTATTACCCCTTCAGGTAAACTAAAATATGTTCAAGGTTCAGGCACTCCTATAAAACTTACAGACGGTACAATACAGTGGTACTCGGTGGGGGTAGATTTCACTAAAGAAAAACAGCAAGAGCTAAAGATTCTGGAGAAACAAAAACATTTAAATGTCATTTCAGATCATTTTCCAGGAGTGGTATACACTTATATTCGAAAACCGGACGGAACAGAACTACTTACTTATCTAAGTAAAGGGGTGGAGAGTATTCATGGAATAGATATAGACGCTGCTTATCAAGACCCAAATGTAATGTGGAATCTGGTACATCCAGATGATATTCCAAGTTTTGCAGTTTCCATTGAAGAATCTTCTACTACAATGAATGAGTGGGAGAATATTTTTCGAGTAAAAGTTATTGATGGTAGTTACCATTGGTTCCAGGGATATGGTATGCCAACCCAACTAGATGATGGTTCAATCTTGTGGACATCCATTACATTTGATATAAATGATCAAATGATTGCTCGTGATGAAGCCCGGTTTCAGAAAAAACAGCTTGAGAGTATTACCGATAGAATTCAAGGGGTAGTATTAAAATATCAGGTTCACCCGGATGGGACCGATAGTATACCGTATATAAGCAGTCGTGTTGAAGAATATTGGGGAGTTGATGCCGAAACGGTTACTACTGATATGAAAAAAGCATGGGCTCGGGTAGTACCGGAAGATGTAGAACCTACCCGTAAATCTATTGAAAAATCGATAGCATCCATGAGTGAATGGTCTCAAATTATGCGTTTTGTTTCCCCAACTGGTGCGATTAAACATATGCATGGCTTCGGCCTTCCTAAACTATTGGATAATGGTATTGTTGAGTATGATACTGTAATGATTGATGTTACAGCACAAGAATTAGCCTTACAAGAAGCGAGAGAGAAAGAACGTCAATTGGAAATTCTTGGGGATCAAATTCCAGGGGTAGTTTTTGTTTATTTCAGAAACCCTGATGGAACAGATGGTTTTTCGTATTTCAGTGATGGGTTTGAAGAACTGCACGGATTCGACAAATCGAAAGCACTTGAAAATCCTAAAATTCTCTGGGACCAGGTACACCCGGTAGATTTACCATTTTTTGTTTCTTCTATGATGGAGTCGGCTGCAAACCTGTCAAAACTTGATTTCCAGTATAGGATCATTCGTCCTGACGGTGAAGTTCGTTATCTACAGGGTTTTGGTAGCCCAAACAAACAAGATGATGGTACAATTGTTTGGAACGCTGTAAATCTAGATATCACAGACAGAAAACTTGCTGAAGTTGAAGCAAATCGTTCAAGTGCCAAGTTACGGGCATTCATTAAATCATCACCTATTGCTATTTATCAGATCGACCCAAATGGTACCGTAACAGATTTCTGGAATTCGGCTGCAGAACAAATATATGGTTGGACACGGGATGAGGTTTTAAATAATACAATGCCAACAGTTGCAAATGGTAACAGGGACGAATTCAATGAGATCATAGAGGATATTCGCATCTCACATAAGCCTAAACAGTTTCAGATAACTAGAAAAAACAGATATAACGAAGAAATTATACTTGAAATAACTGCAGGCCCTCTATTTGATGAAAACGGCAAACTAACCGATCTGCTGATTATTGCTAACGATATCACTGAACTACAAGAATATCGTAAAACGTTAGAAACAGCTTTAAGAGAAAAAGAAATCTTGCTTCAGGAAATCCATCATCGAGTTAAAAATAATCTGGCTATAGTGTCAGGGTTATTAGAACTACAGGCTCTGAAAGATGATAATGAACATGATATGAGTTTGATTATCGAAGCGCGGAATAGAATTCATTCCATCGCAATGGTTCACGAGCAATTGTATCAGGATATGGATTTTAGTCATATCAACCCAAAAGAGTATTATCAGAAATTGCTTAAGAAACTACAGGCGAATACTACTTCGGTGGAGCGTGAGATAAACTACGATTTGAAATTTGACTTAGAGAGAATAAATATAAATCGAGCTGTACCACTTGGTCTTCTAATTAATGAGTTATTTACCAATTCCATAAAACATGCATTCACAGATGGCACCGGTAACCTGAAATTGCATTTTAGTCAGGTTGGAAATCAAATCAGGGTGTATTACGAAGACGATGGGCCTGGATTTGTGATCGACGAAATCAAAGACAAAAACACCATTGGTTGGCAGTTAATAGAAACCTTATTAATGCAACTAGATTCAACTTACACCATGGATACCAAGGGTAGATTTAAACTTGATTTCACTTTTGAAGAAACCATGCATGGATCACAATCACACTATGCCTAAATAATTTAGTCTAGCGGACAAATTTATATCCAAAACCATGCACTGTTAAGATATGTTTTGGATATCGGCTATCGACTTCCAATTTTTGGCGTAACCAGGCAATGTGAACATCTACTGTTCGTGTTGATGGCAGTGCATCATACCCCCAAACCTCATTCAATAATTGATCTCTACTCAAGATAGTTTGATCATTAAGTACCATAAACTGAAGTAATTGAAATTCTTTTGCTGAAAGCGTGATCTCCTCTCCGTTCTTAGAAACCTTCATTTTGCGAGCATCAAGAACAACATCACCAAAAGATATTTCTTCGGGATTCTGTGTTGTTGATTTATTTTTTTTCTTTCGAAGCTGAACCTCGATTCTTGCTAACAACTCTATCATTTCGAAAGGTTTTTGCATGTAATCATCGGCTCCTAATTTTAAACCTAATACCTTATCGAGAACCTGCCCTTTCGCTGTTAACATGATTATTGGGGTTTCGATGTCTAACTTTCGAAGATCTTTGCATACTTCAAGCCCATCTTTTTTCGGTAACATCAGGTCAAGTATGATCACATCATAAACCCCGGTTTTTGCGTATTGGAACCCTTCTTCCCCATCAGCAGCCGTTTCGACGTGAAATTTTTCTTCCATCAAACGATCCTGAATCGTCATGATCAATCCGGCTTCATCTTCAATTAAAAGAATATTTCCTCTGGAATGGTCACTCATGTGTGATAGGGAAGTATAAGTGTGAATGTTGAGCCTTCATTCTCTTGGCTTTTAAGCTCAATGGTTCCCTGATGAGCCTTTGCTACTCTTTCAACTAAACTGAGTCCAATACCATTACCCTTCACTTGATATTCAACAGATCGCTGCGTTCTATAAAAAGGTTTAAATACCTGTTCTTGCTCTTCTAAAGGAATGCCCACTCCAAAATCCTGAACCTGAATTCGTAGTGCTAACCCCGCTTTAAAGTTAATCTCATCAACCCGAAGGATAACTTTCTCCGACCCGTTACTAAACTTAATAGCGTTTTGCAATAAGTTCGTGATGGCTAAAAACATTGAATCACGATCTGCGCTAATTGTGTTTAATTTTGAGATATTAGAATATTCAAGCTTCAAATTATGCTCTTCGAAGAATGGCAGTAGCTCGTCTTTAACCTCGGTTAATAATTGTTCAATGTCTACCTCGCTAAAACTATAAATGCGTTTGCCGGTTTGGATTCCGGAAAATTCCATGATTTGATCAACCATATCACTGAGTCTTCGCCCTTCTTTTAGCATTAACTTTGCATACTCTTTCTTTCTTTCTTCGCTTTGAATAACTCCTTCACTTAGGTTTTCGGCAGCAGATCGAATTACTGATAAAGGGGTTCTTAATTCGTGTGATACCCCGGCTACAAATAGCATTTGTTGTTCAGCTAAATCTCGTGAGCGTTGGGCAAAGACAACAATCAAAACAGAGCTAACACCCAGAATAAAAAGGATTCCAAAACTGATACCCAGGTTAGTATTTCGGGTTTTCTGTACAAATTCATCCAATGATCCTTCTTTAAAAGAAAGCCATAATTCCCAGGTCTGCGGGTTTAAATTTCCAACAAATGCCGTTGCAATAGTGGTATCTATAAGAGGTGGCGAAGATCTAAACCCGAATACAGTATCGCGGTGTTGTTCAACCATTAATTCTTCACTCGTTCTACTTTCGAACTGTGCAATATGCTTAAATGATCTTCGGGAAGTAGTTCTTGAGCTAGTTTCTCTATAACTAAATCGAATGCTGTCTCTTTCTAGAGATTCGAAATTTTCTCCCCCAAACCCATCTTCTAACATCACGATGCTTGAAAAATTTAAACGATCCATTCGAACTTTCATATCCGGGTCGACTGGGTTTTTTTCCGGTAATGAATTGTAGTAGATATAAGGTTCAGAACCGTCTTTCAACACTGATAATTGATATTGATCATTGAATGAATCTCCAAAGTACGTGGCTGCTATTTCCGGTATAAGCTCTGATTTTACATACTCATTGTTTATTCGAAGTAAAAGCTGGTCATTAAGCCTGTTGATACTTAATTGTACTTCCAGGTTTTCTGCGCCTTCGCTTCTTTGAAGTGTGATAAAATCCAGAACCTGAATGGGTATATCGATGAAGGTTTCATCACCAAATTCAGGCAATGAATTTAAAGAGACAGAAGATTTTATTTCCCCATTATCTTCTTGATTGCGTATCACCCATGCTATTGTCGCAGAATCTGGCACAAATATGTTTAATTCTCCATTAGTCGAATCGAACCGATAATATTCGACCCCGTTGTCTTCCGATTTCTGAATAAATATCACTTCTGACAATACATCTGTATGATTAAATGTATCCTGCCATCGTAAATAGCTTTCGGCCAACAATGGTGAAATATCCGTGTTTTCGTTTGTAACCTGAATTCTGAAATTATTTTTTAACCCGGTAAATACCTGGTTAAAATCACTTACGAAGTTTTCGCTGGATGCCTCAATACCCTGCTCCAATCGTTGTTTTTCCGCGTCACTTACACTCCCAAGCCATTGGTATTGGAGCACGGCAAGCGTGACAAGCGCTCCAACCATCAGAGTTAAAAATCCATATGTGAACCAGCGGTTTTGCATTCTCAAAATTAGCCTCTTTCTAGCCTAAGTGAAAAGATTTAGCATCGATTTAACATCCTTAACAAACATTTTGCGAGCCTTTAACAACTCCAATTAACGTGATTCGAATATTGGCACCATCAATTAAACCAAATTCATAATCATGAAATTCTTAAAAACAATTCTAGCATTCCCATTGATCTTCATAATGGGTGAATCGGCAATGGCACAGGTACAACGAAGCATGACGTTCGATGCAAACACAAATTTAATACTTCGTGAATTTACAGCAATGCTTGTACAAAATGAGGATGAGATTCAAGTTGAGATGCGAATGGGTGGACAAACAGCAGGTGCTGAAACCGATCAACTGCAACGAGGCGACATAATTCTTATGATGAATGGAACAAGAGCTGAATCAATTATGAAATTGAGGGAGCTTTACGATGCCTTAGCTGATAATGAAGAAATTAGTGTAGGGGTGCGCCGGGGTGACGAACGTTTTATTGTTCGCGCTAATAAAGGAGAATTCCCCGAAACTCCTGGTATGCAAATGGTAATGAGTGTGGATAGCGACGATGGAGCGCCACCTGTTGTAGTTGCTGAACTTGGATTGGTGCTTTCATTGATTGATGGACAAATCCAAATCCAGGCACTAATTGAGCCACTGATGCCGGATGAACTTAAAACCGATGATTTGGAAGGATTCCAGATTGTAACGATTAATGGGCAAAGATTTGATGAAGCTTCTGAGGTACAAAGTTTCATTGCTGATCTCGCGGTGGGATCTCAAATCGATTTGGTAGTTGAGAGAGACGGCGATCAGAAAGTAATCACGTTCGCAAAGCAAGAGGCCCGTGGAGCGGTAAACATGAGTATTGATGGTTAATTCGATGAACAGACGGCTATTAACCACATCAATTTGGCTTCTCGGTTTGCTATTCTTAGTTCCGGCAGAGTCAGCAGCGCAAAGCCCTTTCCCAAACGCAAGAGACGACAGTTATCCATTACTTGGACTGAAGAGAGCAAAAAGCAGTTATGAACGCGCTGCTAATTTCCTTGCTCGGCAAGAGGAACTCTATGAGCGAGACTTGATATCGCCGGAAGCCTATGAAGATGCCTTAAATACTTTTCAGGACGCGGAAGTAAACTATCAACAATCATTGTTGGTGTTACTTTTTGAACAACAGTTTGTAAGTATTAAAAGAGCGCTTAAAACTCAGGACGAAGACAACAAGAAGAGAGTTAGGGTTACTCTTGAGAATACAAGTAGTGCTAATGCAGAATTTGCACAAGTTGTTAATATGGAGGACGAACTCTTCCGATCACTTCAACCAGATGTAATTCACAACATCTATGTGTCGCTGAGTAACGACGATGGTGCGATTATTAGCTCACCGTATGAAATCAAAATCGAAGAATTAACATCGGGTTTCCCCGAAACCATCGAATTTGATCTGCTACAGGATTTGGATGAATTGACGGTGAATATTATTTACGGAAATGGCTCATCAAGAAATCCGAAAGTCTTTCTTGAAAAGGATGCCTCTGCAAATAAAGTTCTGATTCAATCCGAACGTTTCTCGCAGGAAGTTGAGCTTGGTGAATCTGCAAATTATGGGTTAGGACTGGAGCTTTTTAGTGGAGTTGATGATACGTATAAACTAGAAGTGGTAAACCTTCCAAATTCCGTCGCAAGGTACTTTAATGAGCAAGGCCAGCAAGGTAGAATTAGCCAGATAAAATTCACCGAATCGAATAATAACATCCGCGCAAATCTCTCTGTCTCTCTACCAGATCGCCCTACTTCAGATGTACCGATGGATGTGCCGATCAATTTTTACGTGATGGCAGTCCCAATTACAAAATTGACTGAATTCAATGATAAAGTTGGTGATTGGACTATCGAAGAAATAGAAGCTTTTAACGTCGGGTTTGTCCAATTAGAAATGATTCCACGTGGTGTTGGTCGCCTCGTTGTCAAAACTCCACAACTTTATAACGAGCTTGATGGCCAAGGTCCCGTTGAGTTTACCATGGAAGTTGTAAATGAAGGTACTCGACGATTAGACAACATTGAATTTGAACTAGATGCTCCATTTGAATGGGAAAAACGAATAGAACCGGCAATTATCCCAACTTTGGGAATTAGAGAGGAAATTACGGTAAAGCTTTACCTAACCCCCCCCGATGACATCAGTGTTGGACGCTACGAAACAAGGCTACGATCAACCTCACTTTCCGATAATCAACCTGTTAACGCTGAGGATAAAACCTTCACGGTTCAGGTTGCTGCACAAGCAAATGTATTTGGTACTTCGGTGATCCTCTTTTTGATCATCGGGCTGGTTGGCGGACTTGTATTCTTTGGAATTAAGCTATCGAAAAAGTAACCCTTCACACCAAACTATAAATCTAATAAACATGGAAAACTCAACAATACAACCGGCAGCTTTACTTGAAGCCCGCAACCTTACTAAAGTGTATGAGGATGGTGTGAAAGCACTCGATAACCTACAACTTAACGTTCATGCAGGTGAAATTTTTGCAATGCTGGGTGGTAACGGTGCAGGTAAAACCACGACCATCAATACTTTTCTAGACTTCATTCAACCAACCAGTGGTCAGGCATTAATCAATGGTATTGATGCAAATAAGGAACCACTTGAAGCCAAAAAATTTGTGGCATTCGTTTCTGAGAATGTTCAACTCTACCCTAATTTCACAGCGATGCAAAACGTCGACTTTTTCGTTCGTTTGGGTGGAAAAAGTAATTACTCACGAGAAGATTACGAAGCAGCATTAGTTCGGGTAGGGCTTCAAAGAGATGCCTTTGACAAAAAACTGAAGGATTTCTCAAAAGGTATGCGCCAGAAGTGTGGGATTGCTATAGCCATACTAAAAGATGCACCGGCCATTCTCCTGGATGAGCCAACCTCAGGTTTAGATCCGAAAGCGGGGAAAGAATTTACTCGCTTGATTGGTGAACTTCGTGATGAAGGAAAAGCTATTCTTATGAGCACTCATGACATTTTTAGAGCTAAAGAAATCGCTGATTTCGTTGGAATTCTAAATAATGGAGAATTGGTAGCTCACAAAACCAGAGCAGACCTTGAGGGTGTAAATCTCGAAAACCTCTATGTAGAATACATGGCGGGTTACATGGAAGAAACTGCATCAACATTGGAAAATGCATTAAGCGAATAGGTGACCTCTATGTTTAGTTTAATATTTCAAAAAGAATTGCGGGATATCATTCAAAGTAGTCGATTTACCATCAGCTTTGCAGTGTGTTCGGTGCTCATCATTTTAGCGTTTTTTATGGGTGCCCAGAATTTCCTCGCTAGTCAGGCTCAGTATGAGGCTGCAATTCAGGAAAATCGAAATCAAATTGCTGCTAATACCGACTGGCAAATGATCGAGCATTCGATCATGCTACCGCCACAACCATTAATGACGCTCGTTAATGGCGTTTCTAATGATATTGGAAGAAATATTGCAATGAGTGGTCGTGGTGAATTAAGTGCTCAAAACACTCGATTCAATGACGAGCCCATCTTTGCCATTTTCCGATTTATGGATCTTGAATTTATCATTGGGATCATACTTTCGTTATTTGCCATCATCTTTGCGTATGATGCCATTAACGGAGAAAAAGTTCGCGGCACACTGAAATTGTGTTTTTCAAATTCGGTTTCTCGTGCATCTTTTATTGGTGGGAAGCTGGCCGGTTCATTTGTTGGGCTTGGGCTAGCGCTAATGATCCCAATGTTGATTGGGTGTGCTATGCTTCCAATCCTCGGAATTCAACTAACCGGCGACGAATGGATTCGGCTTGGTTTAATTCTACTTGCGGGTATTGCCTATTTTGGATTATTCCTGGCTTTGGCAATGGCCATTTCAGCGGCAACATCAAAACCATCCAACGCCTTTTTAATTGGTCTGGTCGTATGGATTTTTGCTGTACTCATAGTACCAAGAGCTTCTGTTTTAATATCCGGTCGATTAGTGGAAGTCCCTAATGTGGATGAAATTACGGCCCAAAAAAATCGATATCGAATTCAATTATTTGATGAAGATCGACCGAAAATGGCCAATTTTCAGGTGGAACCCGGTACCGAAATGGAAGATATAATGGGGCAATTCAGTTCATTCATGGCAGAGTTATCAAACGCGCGCCAGGAGAAAATGGATGTGTTCAATGCTCGCTTAAATGAGGATTTCACAAATCGACGAAGAGCCCAGGAAAATCTTGCTCTTTCGCTATCCAGAGTATCACCAACATCCGCTTTTACCTTAGCCACAACTGAACTTGCAGGAACCTCTCTTCAACTTCAAAACCGGTACATGGATGAGGCCTATAACTATCAAGAATCTTATGCTGATTTTATGACCGAAAAAACAGGAAATACACGAGGCGGTGGTTTCAGAATGGTAATGGTAACCGTTGGTGATGATGCGCCGGAACCAGAACCTCTTGATCCTGATGAAATGCCACAATTTGAGTTTGAATCTCAAAATGCCGGAATAGCAGCCGCTAACAGCATGCTTGATATTGGACTACTTCTGCTTTTCAATCTAATATTTTTTGGTGGAGCATTTGCAGCGTTCATTAAATACGATCTCAGATAAAAAGATAGGACCGCTATGTTATCATTATTAATTCAAAAAGAACTTAAAAACATACTTCTTAGCCCGAAGTTTGTAGCAACTTTTCTGGTGTGTTCGGTGCTCATTCTAATAAGTGTATATATTGGAATTAATGAGTATCAAAATGCAGTAGTTCAGTTCGAAGCCAATCAGGAAATAGCCCGACAAGATATCTCACAAGCTACTAGTTGGGGAAGAGTCAGAAACATCCTTCACCGAGAACCGACACCCATGCAAATTTTTGTTTCTGGACTTCATTTCGATGTCGGCAGATTATCAGCCGTATCTGATTTTCAGGATATAAAACTTGTTCGAAGTCCTTATTCTGATGAAACATTGTTTGCAATATTCAGGGTAATCGATTTTGCCTTTATTGTTCAAATTGTACTTTCTTTATTCGCGATACTCTTCACCTACGACGCAATAAATGGAGAACGAGAAAGTGGGACCCTTAAATTGGCCTTTGCTAATTCAGTATCACGAGCAAATTATTTAATAGCAAAATTTTCAGGTATCTGGCTTGGACTCATCATTCCACTATTAATTCCCATATTGATAAGCCTTTTACTTTTGATGGCGTTTAATGTCCCTCTTTCTGGTGGAGACTGGTCTTCCATCATCCGTTTTATTGGACTTTCAATTTTATACGTTACTCTTTTTATCGGTATTGGGATATTGATATCGGCAGTTACAAGAAATTCATCGCTTTCATTCTTACTTCTCCTTGTTATATGGATTGGTGGTGTCTTAATTGTACCAAGACTAGGTGTTATGGCAGCCGGTCAACTCGTTCCTGTTGAAAGTGTTGCCCAATTAGAGGCCAAGCAAGAAGCTTATCGGCTAGCTCGATGGGAACAATACTCTGCTGAACTTTCAGAAGTATGGCAAGACAGAGAAGCTGAAATGGAAGGAATGACCGATGACGAGCGACAAGCTTATCGCGATGATATGGAGTGGAATTGGCTTGAGGAAGACGATGAAACCCGAAAACAAGTTCAGACAGACATTGTAGATAACAATCGTCGTTTGTTGGAGGATGCTCAAAACAAAAAACGCGTTCAGGAACGCCTCGCTTTTAACATTGCCAGAGTATCACCGGTATCCTCCTATCAGCTGGCTGCAATGAAATTGGCAGGCACTGATATTGATCTTAAAGTTCGATACGAGGAATCTATGCGGGCATATAAAGATGATTTCACCGAATACATTCAAGCTCAGCAAGAATTAGGTGGTGGGCACGGTGGATTTAATATTAGCATGGATAGCGAAAGTGGTGTAACCATAGACTTTGGTCGAAATGACCAAACACTTGATACCAGTGAGATGCCCCAATACGCAGCACCTGTTTTAAGACCAAATGAAGCATTTGCAAGTAGTATTCCAGATTTTGGGATGCTTTCGATTTTTATAATCCTTGCATTTGGAGGTAGCTTTATTGCTTTCCTTAGATACGATATGCGGTAAGATATAGAGGGGGATCAGAGTGTCTGAAATATCCCCTTCTTTTTATGTTTATCTCCTAAAGCGTTCAAATACGGCTTTGTCTAATTCCTCTCGGTGATCCGGGTGAGCAATTTCAACCATGGCCTTTGCTCGTTGACTTAGATTTTTTCCATAGAGATACGCAATGCCATATTCAGTTACGATGTAATGAACGTGAGCACGGGTTGTAACAACGCCCGCACCTTCCTTCAAAAATGGCACTATTCGGCTGATTCCTTTATTTGTTTGCGATGGTAAAGCAATAATTGGTTTCCCTCCCGGCGATTTAGCTGCCCCACGAATGAAATCCATCTGTCCACCTACACCACTATAGTGATAGGTTCCGATTGAATCCGCACAGACCTGGCCGGTTATATCAATTTCAACAGCACTATTAATTGCCGTTACTTTAGGATTTAATTTGATCACTTTGGTAGAATTCACATATTCGATATCTAACATAGCAATCGATGGATTGTCATCCACAAAATCGTAGACTCTTTTCGATCCCATCACAAAACCTGAAACCACCTTGCCTGGGAATTTCACCTTCTTATGGCCATTGATTACTCCTTTTTCTACCAGATCAACAACACCGTCAGCAAACATTTCTGTATGCACTCCTAAATCTTTATGATTTACCAGGCTTTTGAGAACAGCATTAGGAATAGCACCAATTCCCATCTGCAGCGTTGCCCCATCTTCCACCAACTCGGTACAAAAACGACCTATACGCATTTCAATGTCATTTGGCTCAGGCAAGATTTGTTCCGGGAGTGGATCGTCTACTTCTACCATCACGTCGATATTATTAACGTGAATAAAGCCTGCACCATGAGTTCTTGGCATATTTGGATTTATTTGTGCAATCACAAATTTCGCTGTTTCTGCAGCAGGTAAAGCGCCAACAAGTGAAACTCCCATTGAACAGTAGCCATGTTTATCCGGTGGTGACACATTAAGTAGTGCAACGTCAACAGGTAGAATTCCATTTCGGATTAGACCGGGTACTTCACTTAAGAAAACCGGTATGTAATCGCCGCGTCCTTCATTAACTGCTTTACGTACATTAGAGCCAACAAAGAATGCATTTACATGAAAACTATCAGCATATTCCGGTTTGGCGTAAGGTGCTTCACCTTCTGTATGAATGTGAACGATTTCCACATTTCTAAGCTCGTTAGCTCTACCAACCATTGCCTCTACTAACTTAAAAGGTACGGCGTTTACCCCGTGAATAAATACTCTATCATTTGATTTTATTAGTTTAACAGCTTCTTCTGCCGATTTATACACTCCCATGATGTAAGCTCCATTATTAGGTTCTGAATTCTACTATAGACTACGGATTGATTATGAACTATTTATAAATAAAAAAACAACTCATCCCTGAGTTGTTTCTTTTCTTCTATTCAACCTTATTAGTCGTATGGTCAGTCTATATTAGTTATTAGCTAATGCCGTATTCCAAACTTCGTCGTAACCGAATTCTGATTGTTCTTTGGTTAATTCCTCAATTGTAGTCTTAATTAATTCGATTAACACATCCTTTTGACCAATCCTATTTAGAGCATCGAGATCTTTAAATTCAGACCGGTTAAATGGAACTCCCGGCCCTTCGATTGAGCCCTGCATCCAGGTACTCGATGTTCCATCAAATGCCTGAGATTGGCCATTAATTTGGAAACTAACTAGCGGGAGAAGAACGATGTTATCATTAGTATCTGATGCTACTCTATAGTCAATTGATATAGTCATGATTGCATCAAGATTCATGTCTCGCAATAGCTTTGGTAGTGGATCTGCATCAGCAATTATAGCTGTTTTTCTATCTCCCAGAATTTCACCTAAAGATGCAGGAAATAAGCGTTTTGTATCTCTAAGATTCTTTTTGATATAAACCTCTGTATTTTCATCTTCCGGCACATAGAATTCATTATATATTGAATTCGATGTTATCTGATCAACATCTACAACCTTTGCTCCATACTCACCTTCAAGTGTATGGGTTAAATCTGAATACATATTTTCCATGAACTGATTCCAGTAGGAATCATCCAGTTGTGGAAACTCAAAAGTTGTTGTTGTTGTGGTGGTAGTAATAACTCGGTATGAGCCATAGTCGGTTGTAGTTGAACTTGTTTCAATCTCTTGTTCGAATAGCACACCATTTATGGATAAAGAGGCAATCCCAATTCTATCAATATTAGTATTTAGTGGGCGAGCAAACCAAGCATTTGAGCTTGATGCTGCATAACTAAATGTACCATGTTCCGTTTCATAATCGCCTTTAACTCTAACAAATGTTCTCCCTTCCGTTTCCCCCTCAAGGGTTACAGGTTTTGTATCAAAAGAGGTTGATTGCCTTCTGAAATAACTAAATGGTTGATTTGCATGATCTCGATCATCTTCAACAATACTAACCTGTAAGTGATTTTCACCCATAGACCAATTTGTAACGTCTTTACCAGTTGGTGAACCTCCAGTGATATGTTTGTGCTTGAAAGCATCTGCCGGAATGGTCAGGTTTTCATCTACCAGAGTTGATTGGAAATAAGCAAATCCTTTAACTCCAACAGCTTTTGTAATAAGAGCTACCCTTACTCTTTTACCTTTAGCAGATTCATCAAAAGATAGTTCCAATTCAATGGGTTCGTTCATATTTATGATAGCATCTGCTTCCAATCCATTGATGCTTTCAATTTGTATGGAAGGTGCCGATTTTATTTCGAACTCTGTGACCGCTCCATCGCTATTTTCAAGTCTAACTGATTTTGGACTATGGTCTCCTTCATCAAATAGAGCCATATAGAATCCTCCACCGTAACTAGTCGCTTCAACCCCATCTACGGTTACAGTTCCGTCTAAATCTATGAAGCCAACACTACCATCTGGCTTTAATAATTGTACACCTACAGAAGTTTGACCCTCTTCCCAATCCGCACCTGAACCGAGCGTAATACCTGTATCCTTTGAATACAAATTACTTTGATAGACTCCCACTGCTGCCATTTGTGTGAAATCTTTTTCCTTCTTGGTCATAAACTTCATTGCAACTTCACCCATTTTTGTCTGAATGGTTGCGCACGACATTAACAACATCGAAATCCCAAGTAAGTAAACAATTGTTCTTCCCATAATACCACTCCTTTTAGTTTGTGATATTATTATATCAAGAGTATGAACGCCTATCTATCCCCCAATCAGGGTATTTTTTAAGGAATAAACTCACTCCTTAATTAAAGTGAGCTTTTCATAAATTTTTGAATGATTTATCGATCTATACCGGGTAGTGCAACATTCATAGGTGCACTTTGCACCCAAATCCTTTGATCGAATTCTTTTTGGCGTGGATAAATCTCATTTAATGTATCTGCTTCATATAATCGACCATTCATCATCACGTGTGAAACGGTGTTTGTATTTCGAAGATTATCAAGTGGATTCCCGTCCAGAATTACTAAATCAGCGAGTTTGCCGGCTTCAATACTTCCTAAATCACCATCAAGACCAATTGCTTCTGCACCAATAATTGTTCCAATGCGTAGAGCCTCATGATTTGTCAGTCCGCCTGCAGCAACCGACCATAGTTCCCAGTGATAGCCAATACCTTGTAATTGACCATGGCTTCCGATACCAAGTAATCCATTCGCATCATAAATCTGCTTTGCTTTCTCAGCATGTTTTGGGAATACCATTTCGTCGTCAATTGCCCAGAAACTTCGTCTTCTGGTTTTTCTGGCTAATTCATCATAAGGTGTAAAGTAGCTCAGTTTTTCATCGCCATATGGATTCTCGCGAGAGTAATAATATTCTTCGCCCCAAGGGCCGCCATAGGCAACTAACATTGTTTGTGTAACTGCCATTTTAGAAAATGCAACGGCCTCAACTAAATCATTATAGATTGGATAAATGGGCAAATTATGCTCGTGGCCGGGATAACCGTCTAACATTTGAGTAAGATTGAGCCGCATGTGTAAACTACCTTCAGTGGTTGGCATCAATTCTTGTTCCTTAGATGCCATGATTATCCACTGGCGTTGCATTCTATTTCCAACACGATACATTTTGATGGTTTTCGTATCAAAATACTCGCTGTATTGACGTAGTACTTCCTTGGTATGATCCAGACTTTTCAATTTATATCCCCAAAATCCTACACCAGGTCCAGTTGAGTATATACGAGGGCCAATCATGTTACCAGCAGTTATCGCATCTCCATAACTCAGAACGTCTGTTGTTCCGGTTTGTGGATCACGCGTTGTTGTTACACCATATGCTAGGTTTGCTGCGTAACTCCATTCCTGATCCTTGTGAATTCCCCGAGTTGATCGAAGATGTGCGTGTGTATCTACAAATCCAGGGACAATAGTTTTTCCTGAAAGATCGATTACTTCGGCATTCGAGGGTGTATCGATAGTACCCGCAGTACCCACGCCTTCAATTCTGTTATTTACTACGAGCACATCACCACGTTCGAAAATCTCATACCCATTCATTGTGATAATTCTTGCATTTTGTAGCAATACAGATCCTTCAGGAATATCACGTTCGAAAATAACTTCTATTCTTAATTCTTCGGGTTTATATTCTGTTGGGCCATCCTCTTCTTTCGATTCCTCTACATCAGCATCATCCGCAGATTCTTCAAAATCTTCAATTTCTTCGGATTCCTCCTCTGCTTCTGCAGCATCTGCTTCTGCTTTTTTAGCTGCTTCTACACTATCTGCAAAGGCTTTTGCAGCATCAAAATTGTAGATAAAATGCCCCTTACCCAGCGACCAGTGTATTTGGGAACCATCACTGGACCATTTCGGAAATTCACCACCAATTAGGGTTAATTTTTTTGCCGGGAACACCGCGTTGTCCGGTGATGCCAGACCAATATTTACAACGGAGCCGGTTTCAGGTACTGTTGCTACATAGATCTCATTATTGATCTGAGCTAACACCTGATCCCCTTCAGGAGCTTTCAAAATAATTCCGGCTTCACTTGCCGAAACAGGATCACGTGTTCCATACACTGATATTCCCGTGATCTTAACATGCTCTTTCTCATCAGATCCATCCCAACGAATGGAGACCAAAACACCATCATTATTTGTAAGATAAATGCGGTCGTCTGATTTGATAAAATGAGGATTGGTCCTTCCATTTGTTCTTGCAATATAGGTTACATCACCCCCATCAGCAGATACCCAAGCGAGTTCATCTGTAGCAAAATAGTAGCCATTTGCACTGCTAGTATTCATAAAATCGAACTTATTACCTTTGGCAAAAACAATACGATCGCTGTTGAATGACCAGGCCGGTGTGATATAAAAAGCAGCTTCTTCTGTTAACCGTTGAGGTCGAATTCTTCGAGCATTTGGCTCTACTTTATATATATGGCCACCCTCCTGTTGATTCCATGTAACGTACGTTAGATACTTACCATCAGGAGACCATGCAGGTTGTGCTTCGGTATGAACATCATTTGTTACACGACGTGGAGTACCCTCCGGCAAATCCTGAACATATAGTTTATTCAATACTGTGAACGCTAACTGGCTTCCATCCGGCGAAGGAACAGCATCTCTAATCTGAGTAGCAAGAACTTCTTTATCATCACTAATCGGATATTTAAAGGTCATATCCGGCCCCATTGCCAATTTAACATCAACTTCAAATGGAATTTCAGTTGATTGACCTGACTGTATATTAAGTCGTTGAATTTTTCCACCATAAAAAAGCACTAAATTGCGACTGTCTGGTGTAAAACTCATCGCAGGTAACACACCCATGGTAGCTTGCGACTCCTGATCGTCTCGTTGAATTGGATAGGCTAACCATCGTTCACTGCCATCCCGAAGATCATGAAGTATCAATCCTGTTTCGGCTTCAAAACGGCTTCCATATACCAGATAATTACCATCAGGGGATACCGTTGGCGTAAACGCTGATCCATATTTTGAAACAATAACAAGATCTTCACCAGTTTCGCGATCATATGCTCCTAACGAATATTGGGGTAACTGTGCATTATAATTCCAGGCGCTTACTCGTCTTGAATAATAAATATAGCGACCGTCTGCACTGAATGTTGGGTCAATCGCTTTTATTCTGCTGGATGGGTCAACAAGTTTCACTCCTCTACCCCCATCAATATGATACAGCCACAGTTTGTATTCTCTTCGTCCCCTGGCAACAATTACATAGTCGCCATCAGGTGACCATGCAGCGTTGACCATTTCATCGTTTTCATCGCCCGAGAATTTAATCTCTTCCTCGGTTTCTAAATTCAATGCATAGGCATCATCTGATCCATCTTTATCTGAGATATACAAGATGTGCGTACCGTCGGGGCTAAATTTTGGATGTGAATCAAATCCCATTCCACCAGTAATGAGTGTAGCCTTTCCACCTTCAATTGGTATGGTGTAAATATCACCTAATAAATCGAAAACTATGGTGGAACCATCAGGGCTAACGTCGAGCGACATCCAGGTTCCTTCGGTTGTAGTGAACTCCAACATTCGTTCGGGATCCATTGGTAAATCCGGATCTTTTTTTTCAATTTTAGCTGAGTCAGTTGGTTCTTCTTGCGCGAAAAGTGGTGGATGAATGGTCCCAAAAAAGAAAAAAATAGCTAAGTAGAAGAATGATCGCTTCATGGTAAATTTATATTTGATTAGTACCTAATGGTCGAAGGTGGATAAAAAAATGTATGTTTGCTGTAAAATTATGAGATAAAATCTTCTATATTAAACGAATTAGGTACTGCTGAAAATGGAAGGTTCAGCGTCTAGGTAAGGAGTTACATGTTAGATGAGCACGTTGTAGAGAAAGCTATTGGGAGACCTCTCTACGTAAGTAAAAACATACCAATTTGTATTACTAGCAGTTCGCTCAAATTCGAATATGTTAATGCCTCGTTTTGTGAAATTTCCGGATATAGCAAAAATGAGTTAATTGGTAAAAGCATTGCAAAATTAATAGGCCCTAAACAGTTACTAAAAGCATTTAAAGAGTATTATTATTTTTCAACTCATGGAGAGCATGAAAAACATATTTGGAGAGTAAAAAGTAAAAAAGGCAAGACTTTAGTTAGTAAAATCGAAGTTGTATCCATTCTTATAGACAATAAGAAATACAACTTAACCTTTGCTTTAGATTATACAGAGCTAGATAAGAACAAAGAACTTGTGCTTGCAACAGAAGAGAAGTACAAACTGTTAGCTGAAACCATGCCTCATATGGTTTGGTCGAATGATATAACCGGTAAGCCCATCTTTATGAATAACGTTGCCAAGAATTATTTTGGTAAAACGGAATTGGACTTTGAAAACTGGGATTGGCTTAATTATTTCGATATTGAAGAAGCCAGAGTGTTGGAACGAGAATGGGACATGGCATCCCAAATGAAGAATCCAGTACAGAGGATTAGCCGAATTCGAAAAGATGGTGGGGAATATAAATGGTTTCAAATTGTCCTGTATCCTCAATTCAATGAATTTGACGAAACTATTTCCTGGACGGCCATTGCAACTGATATAGATGACCGTGTAAAAGCCGAACAAAAGCTTTCGCAGGCAAACAAGCGATTGCTATCGTTAATTGATGCTTCACCAATTCCTATTTACACGTTAGATGAAAAAGGAATAGTTCAAGATTTATGGAACCCGGCAGCAGAAAGAATTTTGGGTTGGAAAAAAGATGAAGTTGTTGGAAAAAAAACACCATTAAGTACTGGAGAATTCAATCAAGATTTCAAAAAGAACATTACTACGCTTAAAGAAGAAGGTCAATTGAGTGTTGTTACAAATAGAAAAACCAAAGATGGTGAGAAAATTACTATTGAGATAAATAGTGGTTGTATTTATGATGATCGTGGAAATGTTGAAGAAATTATGATCACTTTATTAGATCTAACTGAGT
Organism: Balneolaceae bacterium; assembly: GCA_965229525.1. Classification (GTDB taxonomy): domain Bacteria; phylum Bacteroidota; class Rhodothermia; order Balneolales; family Balneolaceae; genus HXMU1420-13. The sequence goes on along the minus strand of OZ245886.1, from coordinate 2,383,390 downwards.
TAGAACAAAAGAATATTCATTTAGAAGAATCATTAAACGAAAAGAAAACCCTTCTTCAGGAGATTCATCATAGAGTTAAAAACAACCTGGCTATCGTTGTTAGCCTTCTTCAACTTCAAGTATATCAGTCCAGTTCAAATCAAGAGAAAAACAAATTATTGGATGCCCAAAATCGGGTAATGTCAATCGCAATGGTTCATGAATTGCTTTATTCAACCGATGAATTCAGTAAAGTAGATTTAAAAGCTTATTACGACCAGTTGATACAAACGATTAAAGCAAACATGCTTACCGGCACCAAAGGAGTAAAACATGAACTTGATATTGGCCTTGAGTCATTGAATATCACACAAGCTATTCCATTGGGACTTCTTGTTAATGAACTCGTAACAAATTCTCTTAAATATGCTTTTCCGGAAGAGTCTGAGGAAAATGGAATCAAATTATCAATACATGCAGAAGGGCAACAAATAAAAGCATTGTATTATGATAATGGTGTTGGGTTTAATATGAGTGACAAATCATTCAAAACCGGACTTGGATTCCAAATCATGGACTCACTTCTCACGCAACTTGATTCCAAATATAAAATCGATTCTAATAACGGGTTCACATTATCATTTACATTTAAAAATATGATGGAAGTCGAAGACGAATCTCCTGAGCTGGCCTAGTCTTCGGGTACAAAGTGAAACGTAATACCAATCCCCCAGCCAAATCCATGATCTATCATGGATCGCTCGCCAAAAGTTGTGGTGTATTGGTAGCTTCTATGGAAATTAAGAGCCATACCGGGAATCAATTCAACGTCTAACCCAAGACCAATACCTCGATTGAATTGATTACATAAATACGAGTGACAATCAGTAAACTTATACGCAACATTTGTAATACTTCCCCCAACGATGAGATGAAGTCTCAAGAAATCATTTTCCAATACATCTCGCTGATATTCCAGCCCTAAATTATATCTGGCTTCTTCTTCCTCGTTACAAAAAAATGAATTCCTATCATCATCAATCGATTCATAACAAAAGAAAGCTACCGCTTTAAGATTATCCCAATAGGTGAAATCATGGATATAGGAAACACCTACACCGCTAAGCGATGAAATATTAAACCCTAGATGTTTAGGCCGAAATTCATCGGCGAATTTTTGCGCCTTACTTTCTTGAATTATACATGCACTAATAAATAGTAATAATAGAACTCGTTTCAATGTTACCCCGATGTTTTACATCGAAATAACTACCTGATATTACTTTTAGTATTGACGGTTTTTAGCGCATTAATTTTTTGTAGTGGATACGATGAGGTTGATCATCAGTTATCCCAAGACGCTCTTTTCGATTTTCTTCATATTCCTGATAATTTCCTTCAAACCAATAAGCCTGACTGTTTCCCTCGAAAGCTAAAATATGAGTGGCAACTCGATCAAGGAACCATCTGTCGTGAGAGATCACTACCACACATCCTGCAAAATTTAGTAGTGCTTCTTCTAGTGCACGAAGCGTGTTAACATCCAGGTCGTTGGTGGGCTCATCCAAAAGTATAACGTTTGCACCTTCTTTCAACATTTTAGCAAGATGCACCCTGTTTCTCTCTCCCCCTGATAGTTGAGATGTTTTTTTCTGTTGATCAGACCCTCCAAAATTAAATCTAGATACATACGCCCGTGAATTCACTTCTCGGTTACCCAATTGAAGAATATCATGCCCACCCGATATTTCTTCCCAGATTGTTTTGTTTGGATCAAGAGGGCGCTTTTGATCGATGTATCCAAGTTGGACTGTATCACCAATTTCCATGTTACCTTTATCAGGAGTTTCCTCGCCAATTATCATTTTGAATAGTGTGGTTTTACCTGCACCGTTGGCACCAATCACTCCTACAATTCCACCAGGTGGCAGCATAAAGTTCATGTCTTCTACAAGAAGTCGATCATCATATCCTTTCGCAATGTGATCGGCATTAATCACCTTGTTTCCAAGTCTGGGACCTGCTGGAATGAAAATCTGCATTTCCTCATTTCGCTTCTCATTTTCTTGCGATAAAAGTTCTTCATATGCATTAATTCTAGCCTTGCTCTTCGCTCTTCTCCCTTTTGGATTTTGTCGAATCCATTCTAATTCCTGCTGTAGAGTTTTTTGACGATTCGATTCTTGCTTCTCTTCCTGTTTTAATCTTTCAGATTTCTGTTCTAACCAGGAAGTATAATTTCCTTTGAATGGAATTCCCTCTCCTCGATCTAATTCTAGAATCCAGCCAGCCACATTATCTAGAAAATAACGATCGTGAGTGACCGCGATTACAGTTCCTTCATAACGTGCCAAATGCTGCTCAAGCCACCCAACAGATTCAGCATCCAAATGATTTGTAGGTTCGTCAAGCAATAAAACATCCGGTTTTTTAAGGAGCAATCTACATAGTGCAACCCGGCGAGCTTCCCCACCAGAGAGAACCGAAACAGGTGTATCTCCATCGGGGCATCTAAGTGCATCCATAGCCTGATCCAATTTGCTGTCTAAATCCCATGCATCGAGATGATCAATCTTTTCCTGAAGTTTGGCCTGTTTCTCGATCAAAGCTTCAAAATCGGCATCCGGATCGGCAAATTGTGCGTTTATATCCTCATAGGCTTTCAGTAAATCAACTGTTTCCTGTACCCCTTCTTCTACAATTTCTTTCACTGTTTTTTCGGGATCCAGATGCGGCTCTTGTGGTAAATATCCAAAAGTTATTCCCTTTTGAACACTAATATCTCCCAGATAATCTTTGTCTTCACCGGCAATAATTCGAAGTAAGGTAGATTTTCCCGCTCCGTTTAAACCAAGTACCCCAATTTTGGCTCCATAAAAAAAGGATAAATAAATATTTTTTAGAACTGTCTTGTTTGGTTTGTGAACCTTGCTTACTCCAACCATGGAGAAGATAATTTTTTGATCGCTCAATGGATTATTGATTTAATTCAAATATTTGGGAGCTAAATGTACGGAGAGAAGATTGAATTATCAGATTCTAAATAGATCTCACAATTATTAAAAATTGAAGTCTCCCAAAAAAATATTAGCCGTTTGCATAGCTACCTTATAAAAGTACATGAATATGTGGTTCCTTTGATAAAAAAACATATCATCTTGTATAACATATATTTACTAACACACTATCCTATAAGAATGAAGTATCCTGGGTTACTTACGCTTCTACTAATGCTAATTCTTTATCCTATACAAGGTTTTAGCCAGAGTGAGCACACCGCTCCTACACTACAAGTTGGTTTAAGCGGACTTTCTTTTGAACGCGGTGAATTAGACGCAGCACTAATCGCAGAAATTATTGCAGAGAAACAGAAAGAAGTACAAGCTCGATTAGTTCAGAATATGCTTTTAAATAATATCAATGTAGATAATAGTTTGATGTATGGCTACATAGACAATACTATAAACTTGATGTTAAGCCCGATGGATCAACAAGTTCGCATTAACAGTTTGATGGAGAGTACGGTTAATCTTGCCTTTGTTTTAGGGTTTGCAGAGTACTATTTGTCCACGCTTAAGGATGGCGATTCAGCCAGAGAGCAACTACGATTGATTGCAAATACCTATGGTACCAGCATTGATACTTCTTTTAATGAATATAAATACTTTAGCGCTGATCGTCTTTCTATGCAAGATTTTACGGCCATTCAATACGACGAAAAACTAGATGAAAATCATGGCAGAGATAAAATCACTAAAAACCCTCAGCAAATTGAAAACCAATTCCTGAGTTTATACTTAGATATGGCCGCAGATGTGGTCTACAACAACGAAGAACTTGCCAAATATGGCTTAATGCGCTCGAATACCTTTTCAAAGTATAAAGACAAAAATCTGTATTTAAAATCGATTGAAGAGGGTAGCGAACAAGAATTTGGCGGATTAACCTATGTTGATGTTCGCGATAATATGGCGCAAACATTAGATCAGCTGCTACAAATTGCAGGTTTTTTGCAGAGCACCATAACCAAGGGGTTTAATGGAGAGAATCAAAACCTGGAAGAGATTTTTACTGATCTTGTCGATAGTGCGTTACCTGTTTTAGAGTATGAAGATATCATTGAATTACTAGCAGGTACTCTGGAAAACAGCATTGGATTGGAAATCCCTGTTTCAGAAAATGAACTAACCCAACTTTTTCGATTTGTACAGGGCTTGAAATCTATTTCCACTGAAAATATTGACACTCAGTTACGTATATATGAAAATGATATTCGACCAATTATTGAAAAGTTGATTATCTATTCGCCTGCATTACTTCAAATCAATGATGCGATTGAAAGTGTGTTATACAGAACGGGTTTGGATCATTTAAACAGTTTTGAAGGTGATATATCGTCGATGGATTTGGAGTCACCTTTTTTGTTAATGCTAATACATCTTTGGAATTTTGATGAGGCAGAAACCTACAGCCTGTTTTTAAATCAAATGTTGGATGCCGGAGACATCTTTAACGATGCTGCAATGCAGAACTCAATCAATAAGATAATTTCCTTTGTTAAGAGCTACGTAAGTTTTACCGAAAGACAAGAAGAAACCTACATCAATCTTGATGTGGAAGGCTTCCTATATGAGTTTAGAAGCATACCGTATAATAGAGCGCGCCCCATTGAATTTTATTTTAATGTTGGAGCAAGCACAATCTCTTTTACCGATCCATTAGCTACTTCTGATACTACAAGTTTATCTAATTATTCATTTGTAGGTGAAAAAATTGGATTAAAACTAAAATTGAGAGATTGGAAATATTTCAACTCATTTTCTGAAGGTGATGTTTTTAGCTATGCGGGAAAAAAATACAGAAGATTAGCTCCTCCTAAAGAACCCATTGTGAGTGACATCCATCTCTTACTATACGGTTCTGGAATACTTTACAATCTGGTTAATACAGGGACCACCTCAGACTTTAACAGTCCAGTTGTTGGTGCTGGACTCGGACTAACCTTTTATAACAATCTGAACATGAATATTACTTATGGTAAGCCTTTATTAAGTAATGTATCATTTGCAAAAGCGCCCACATATTGGGGTGTTGGGTTTGATATTGATTTCATTGAGTATTTCAATCGTTTAACTGAAAAACGAAATGCAAATCGAACGCAGAAACGTTTACTAGAAGCTCAATCTAACTAATATCTAAGTATACTAATTCACCAAAAATGGAAAATTCGCATTCCCAACTTTTCCTTTTCCATCATACACGTATGCAAATAACCGATATTCTCCGGATTGTTCTGGTGCCAAGAATGAGATGGTATTGTCCTTTTGATTAAGGGTTGTAAATGAAACCTCATCCGGTTCTTTTTCAAAAGCGCCGCCATGACTTTTAACCTTTACTTCTTCGAGCATCTTCCACTCAATAGTCACATCGTCTCCATCCGGTTCCATATAATCAACTTGTGCCACATTTTTGGAAGAAGGTTCAAGCATTCTGCTTTCTGCTGCCAGCCCGTTGTTGATGGTTATTGATTCCACCAAAGGTGCTCGATTTTCGGGATAAGAACCAGTCCAATAATTAGTCAATTCGTCTAGTCGGGCATCAGAATCTCCAGTCTTATTGAACACACCATACCATGTGGGAGTTCGTTCTTGTTTTTGTCCCCAGAAAAATAAAAATCCACCCAAGAGCAGGTTACTTTTTTCCTGATCAAAGAGTGTATGTATACGTTTCATCATGGCTCTTGCTTTAGGAGCACTGGCTTCTTCGATCTCCCTATCCCAACTAGTTCGGGGTACTTCCCAATGTCCGGTGGGACCGTATTCAGTTAACATAAAGGGTTTGTCTATGTTAAGATCGTGCATCCTTTTATGCACTTTTTCAAGCTCACCATACACCTGCAGACTCAAAAAGTCCAGATTCGGGACAAATTTAAGGAGCGTTTGAATATGCGATTTTTCATACCCTGCCAAAGTGGTTGTAACAGGATGAAAGGGATCTACTTCATGGATAAAGTCAACAATATCGGCTACCGCTTCCCATGCTTTCGTATCGATGTCCAGCATTTTTTCATGTTCATCCAACAACAAGTTCAATTCATTACCCACCACCCAGCAAAGCAAATTCGGTTGATCTTTATAGCTGTGGACGATCTCTTTTACCTTTTCAAATTGTACTTTTACAGCGGTTTTATCCGCATAATCAAATCCATGAAGCTCCTGACCTAATTCAATTCCCAAAGCAACCATAAGTCCATGCTCATTAGCCGCTTGAAGCTCAGAGGCTGCATTATCAGCACGCCAGGTCCTAAACGTATTTGCCCCTGCTTTTTTTAAGGATGCATAATCGTCTCCCTGGGTGGAATCCAGACCAACCCCTTTTACTTCATATTTCTCTCCATTGATGTAATAATCATATACACCCTGCACCTTCTTAATTTGAACCATTAAAGCTTTCTTTGATATAGGTATTAATTTTGTGGCGTTGAAATTACTTCGTTTGCATCCCAGCATCAATTCAACTGCATTAAATAGTTCGCTACCTTTGCATTTATGGTTCATATTGATTCCTAATACTTGGTATAATGCTTTACCTTTATTCACGACAATTCATCACTACTCCATTACATGACGTATCTTTCTGTTGAAAATTTATCAAAGAAATATGGCTTAAAGACGCTATTCGAAGGGATCACTTTTGGTATTCAGAAAGGGGATAAATCGGCACTTATCGCACAAAATGGCACCGGTAAAACGACATTGTTGAAGATTCTTGCAGGTCTTGAAACTCCCGATGAAGGTGAAGTAATGACCAAAAATGGGTTGCGTGTGAGTCTGCTTGAACAAGAACCACAGCTCGATGATGAACTCACCATTAATGAGTATATCATGCATGGTGATAATAAGATGGTTCGTATTGTTCGGGAATATGAAATCGCTGTAGAAGCGCAAAGTGCAAATTATTCTGAAGACACACAGAAAGCCTTCGATACAGCTCTTACCAAGATGGATGCCCATAATGCATGGGATTATGAATTACGACTTCAACAGATATTGTCTGAGTTAAATGTCAGGGATTTAGATCAGCATATCAGATCATTGTCGGGTGGACAAAGGAAACGAGTGGCTCTGGCATTTGCCCTATTGGATGAACCCGATCTTTTGATCTTAGATGAGCCCACTAACCATTTGGATGTTGAAATGATCGAGTGGCTTGAGAAGTATTTAAGCAAGAGCACCATGACCTTGTTGATGGTAACTCATGATCGATATTTCCTGGATCGTGTCTGCAATCACATCATTGAAATTGAAGATGGAGAACTCTTTCATCATAAAGGCAATTATGAATACTTCCTTCAAAAGAAAGAAGAACGGGAAGCCGTTTATGCCACGGAAATTGCTAAAGCTGGTAAATTGGCAAAGAAAGAATTAGAATGGGTTCGCAGGCAACCGAAAGCAAGAACTACAAAGTCGAAATCAAGACTGGATGCCTACTACGAAACCGAGAAAAAAGCTAATTCGGGTAAGATCAAAAAAGAGATAAAGCTGGAAGTTGGTTACTCCCGAATAGGCGGACAGGTTCTTGAACTCAAAAATGTTTCAAAAAGCTATTCTGAGGTTAAAATTCTGGATTCTTTCAATTACAGCTTTAACAAAGGCGAGAAGATTGGAATCATCGGTAAGAATGGCGTAGGAAAGAGTACCTTCCTGAAAATTATCACGGGAGATGTACAACCGGACGCCGGCCATGTACTAACTGGCCAAACCATTGTATATGGACACTATCAACAAACAGGTCATCATTTCAAAGAAAATGATCGCGTTATTGATGTCATCAAAGAAGTAGCCGAAGTGATCCAATTAGCAAACGGCGATACTATTTCCGTATCACAGTTTTTAGAACATTTCATGTTCGACTCTAAGATGCAGTACACTCCAGTTGCAAAATTGAGTGGTGGGGAAAAGCGACGGTTAGGGTTAATGATGGTACTGATCAAAAACCCGAATTTTTTGATTCTCGATGAGCCAACGAATGATCTGGATCTTATCACCCTAGAAAAACTAGAATCCTTCCTTGCTGACTTTGGTGGATGCCTGATTATTGTATCCCATGATCGATACTTTATGGATAATTTGGTTGAGCATTATTTTGTATTTGAAGGTGATGGGATAATAAAGGATTTCAATGGTAACTATGATGAGTATAAAAGTCTAAAACTTCAGGAAGAACTAGAAAAACAGCGAGTAACTGTATCAAAGAACAAAAAAACATCTGCTCCTAAACAACAATCTGAAACCTCGAATAATAAACTCAGCTATTCTGAGCGGAAGCAGTCCAAGAGGCTGGAACAAGAAATCGAGCTGCTTGAAGAAAAGAAACAAGCCATCGAGAACGAAATGAATTCAGGGATCACCGACTACGAAAAATTGAATGAATTATCCTTGGAATTTGGAACCATTAAAGATGAGATCGAGGAAAAAGAATTGCTGTGGTTAGAGCTTTCAGAACGAGCTTAATCTTAACACACACTACCATCTAGTTCTAAAGATAATTCCTTCCAATTGGGCAGATATTTATCCATCAATGCATAGAACCGTTTGTTGTGAAGTCGTTCTAATAAATGAACCATTTCGTGGACCACTACCATTTCTATGACTTCGGGTCTCTCTTTAGCAAGATGTAGATTCAACCAAATTCTTTGAGCCTTTATATTACAAGTACCCCATCTGGTTTTCATTTTTTTGATACCGATTTGATTCACTTCCACATGCATGATCGGCTCCCATTTTCTTACCATCTTCTCGACTTCTTCTATCAGTACTTTTCGGTACAACAAATCCAAAACCTTTTCCTTCTTTTCTACATCATAGGATGCCTTTATTTTTAGTACAATACCATTATTATGTAAATATGCGTATATGTTTTTATTTACATAATCAATCTCTAAAGGTAATTTAGAGCCTAAAAATGAAATCAATTCTCCTTCCTTATAAGTAATTTTCGGACTTTGGATCCCAGGCTTTCTTAAATGTTTATCTATCCATTTAGATCGTGAACGAATAAAATTCTGGACTTCAATTTTTGAAATACGATATGGTGCTGATACTCGAATTTCACCTGTTCTTCTCGATACTCTCAGGTAAAGATTCTTGATTGGTTTATAGGTTACTTCAACCTTATAACCTTTTACTTGAATGGTCTCTTTTCTTGGATTAAATTTTCTGAAGAACATACATAAAGAAAGCCCTCAATTAACAAGAAGGCTTTTACTTGTAGTTTAATCCAATTCGATAATACGGCCAGGGGTCCAAGGAGCACCCAATCGATTTAATTCCGAATCAATTGCAGGCACATCCGATTCAAGTAATCCCTTTAACATTTCGATGATTGGTGCTAATTGCTCTTCTGCAATAGCTTTAACCATTGCTGAGGTTTCCGTAGGATCTTGTGTGGTTCCAATACCTGAATTTATAGCAATATTAATACGATTATTTAGTGATGGTGCCTGATCAATTTCCAGATTTCTCTTGATGGGATCACCACTCATAATTAATTGAATTTGATCTAGTGTTGACTCCATCGAATCCAGCATCTCTTCAAGCCGATCACTTGTCACAATTCTTGAAGCAGCCCTGTAATATTCTAATCTATCAGAAAGTTCATTATTCGCGCTTCTTGCACTATTTGCTGATTTAGACAGCACCGTCAACTCTTTATGGAAAGCAAGCATCTCTTCTGGATTGGTTGCAGGTAGCGTTACATTATTTAGCGATTTTACTTCGAAAGGTTTTGGCTCACTTAATTCTGTAATAATACCATCTACACTTTGAGATAACTGAACAGTATAGGTACCTGGAAGTACCATGATTGCCGAAGATTCCAGATTCTGACTTGGATTTGCTGAATTCGTTCGTACCTGATCAACATCTGGATATCGTAGATCCCAATGAATACGATTGATTCCTTTTTTACCTGCTGATCTTAGTTCATTAATCAATTCGCCGTTTATATCGCGAATGGTAAAAATCAGATAATCTGCAGGGTCATCTTCCTCAGCTTGAAGCTGATCATATGTTGGGTAATACACTGTTTCCCCCTCATCCCTTCGCTCTTTTTCATCTTCTTTGCGTTCATCTTCGAGGGATTTAAATCCTTCTTTTAAATAGTAAGTGAAGGCGGCTCCAAACTCCGGATTTTCACCCATATAGAAATCTTCACCTTGAAAACCTTTTGGCCCTAACCAGAACACCGTGCTACTTGCAGCAATAGAACTGTATGGTAGATATTGAAAAGTATCTCTGGTATCAAATAGATATGCCTCTGATGCTTGTACCTCTTTTGTAAATTCTCGTAGTGCAGAGTAATCATCCAGTATGTAAAAGCCACGACCAAATGTTCCAAGAACCAGATCGTTTTCCCGCTCTTGAATATTTATATCACGAACAGCAATAGTTGGAACTCCATTGGCAAATTTTTTCCAATAATCGCCACCATCCATGGTCATAAAAAGACTGAATTCGGTACCAACGAATAATAAATCTGCTACCTCGGTATCTTCTTCAATTGAGTAGACCGAGCCTCGTTCAGGTAGATTATTTACTATTGAAGTCCATCTTCTGCCCTGATTTGAACTTTTCAAAAGGTAAGGTGTGAAATCCCCTCTTTTATGATTATTAAATGCAGCATATACCACATTAATATCATGTGCAGAAGGAATGATTTCATTTACATATGTCATGTCTGGTACTCCGGGAAACTCGTCGTACTTAGTCCAGGTTGCACCACCATCTTGGGAAACATGAATCAAACCATCATCTGTTCCGGCGTAGAGTAGATTCTCATCAAGTGGTGATTCTGCCAATGCAACGATGTTACCAAAAGGGGTTGTACTCGCATTTTTTGCAACTGCATCCATAGGCCAAACTTCACCCATTACTTCAAGCCGGTTTCGATCAATCTGCCGAGTTAAATCTCCTGAAACTTCTCTCCAGCTTTGGCCCATATCGTCACTTCTGTGTACTCGATCAGATGCGTAATAAAGTCTCTTATTATCATGAACACTCACAAAGAAAGGAGAATCCCAATTCCAGTTATATGAATAGTCTGCTCCAGCAGGTGGCTGTGGGATTATATTCTGTCCCTGTCCACTTTGACGATCAAACCGGTACAAACCACCATATTGATACTGACTATAAATTATATTCGGATTTTGCGGGTCAACGTGTGGCTCAAATCCATCGCCTAAAAGTGTAACCTGCCAATCTTTATAGGTTAGACCCGTGGGTTCAATTGAACGTGAAGGGCCACCTATCGTGAAATTATCCTGCGTTCCACCATAAACATTGTAGAATGGATAATCATTATCAACAGCCAGTTTATAGAATTGAGTAACAGGTAGATTGGTGAAGAAACGCCAGGTTTTACCACGATCATAGCTTTCATATACACCACCATCGTTTCCGTTTAACAGGTAATTAGGATTATCAGGATCAATCCATTGTGCATGATTATCAATGTGCTTATTTAACTCGCCAACATTATTAAAGGTTTTTCCACCGTCTTCAGAAACACCAGAAAAAGTATTCATTACATACACTAAATCAACATCAACAGGATCTGCTACAACTTCCTGATAGTAGTTTCCAGAAGATGAATAATCACTTCTTTTTTCCCAGCTTTCACCTCGATCTGTCGATCTGTAAAAACCACTTCTTCCAGTTTGAGCTTCCACTGTGGCATAGACTACATCAGGATTTGCAGGTGAGATATCCAGACCAATCCTACCAATATCTCCACCTGGCATTCCACTCATAATTTTTCGGAAGGTGTTCCCCCCATCTGTGGATTTATAAATGGCCGATTCTGGTCCACCACTAATATAAGTGAACACGTGGCGCCTCCTTTGGTGCGCCGTTGCATAAATTACATCCGGATTACGCGGATCTAGATGTACTTCATTAATGCCGGTGTGGATACTTATATCCAGTATTTTTTCCCAATTCTCACCACCATCCACTGTTTTATATAATCCACGATCACCGCCCTCACTCCAAAGTGGACCAGTTGCTGCAACGTATACTACATCCGAGTCTCGCGGATCAATTTCAATCATTCCAATGTGCTCGGAATTTTTCAATCCCATATGCTTCCAACTTTTCCCTCCGTCGATACTTTTATATACCCCATCACCATAAGCGACAGATCGCTGGTTATTATTCTCGCCGGTTCCAACCCAAACTACATTATGGTTATTTGGGTCCATCGCAACAAATCCAATGGAATAGGAACCCTGAGTATCAAATACTGGCTCCATTGTAATTCCTCTGTTCGTAGTTTTCCAAACACCACCCGAAGATGTAGCTACATAAAATTCACTTGTATTATCTGGATTTACAGCAAAATCGGATATCCTGCCAGATGTAAATGCGGGGCCAATACTTCTAAATGTTAACCCACTAAATGGAGTGTTATATCGCTCATCTGATGGCTCATCTTGAGCTTTTGTATCTACTGAAAATGAAAGTAAAATGAATAGTGCTGACAGGCACCCCAGAAAAAAAGTCCTCATGATTTTTGATCTAAGAATTAATAGTAACCTCGAAAAGTGATTGGAGGACGTTAATCAATTTAGGACGCAGAAAATGTAATTTTTTTTATCGTGTTTGATGAAGTTCGATACTATGTAAACCTGTCTGACTCTCTTTCCCTTTTAATTTAAAATCTCCCTTGTACTCAAATTCATAACCCTCACTTTCATTTAAAGCTTTATATAAATGATTTGATATCAAGAGTGATGATTGCAGCTCGTTGCACATACTTTGTATTCGAGCAGTAGTGTTGATTACATCTCCGTGATATGCGATATCCTTTTTTACTACTCCAACTTCGGCCACCATTAAATCCCCTCCATGCAATCCTGCTTTAAACTCTGGAATTATTCCAAAATTATCTTGATAAAAGTCCTTTCTTTCATGGATTCGATTTCTAAATAAGAAGTATAAATCAATGCATTCATGTTGTCTTACCCCTTTTTCAAAATCCCATATTAGTACAGCTTCATCCCCTACATATTGATAAATTTCTGCGCTTGTTTTGGCTACTACCTCATTTAAATCATAAAAACATTCCTGAATTAGCGTGCTATAAGTTTGATAACCCAAAGTTTCGGCCAGTTTTGTGGATGATCGTAAATCAAGAAACATGAAGATCTTCTTCTCAACACGGGGCTTCATGTATCTGCCTGTCAGCATTTTCCACATCACTCCATGACCAAATTTTTCATTCACTAACTTCAGAAAACTGAAAATTGCTGAACATAATGTGAAGTAAAGAACGAACGACCAAACAGCACCACTTCTCAATAATCCTTTTTGGGGGTACACAACCTGGTTTTCGAAAATTTGATTGAGCATGTGCAACCCGGTGTTAATTACAATTGTAAGTAACACTGCATAGGATGCTATTTTTATACCTAATTGAAATCCAATCGACTTCCTTTTCAATTTTGGAATCTCGATAATGCGCTCAAATGAGTAGTAAAGTATACCTGTAATTACACTCAAAATTGAAGTGAACATGAGGTTTTCACTTCTTGTGATAGGATTTGTAACTAAGACACCCGGCATTTCTTCAATGCCTAGTCTACGAAAAATATCGTAGGCGAATATTGCCAGAAACCAAAATAAGATAGTTCCCAGCAATATGTTTATTTCTTTGTGTTTCCCCGAATATCCCATGTTTTATAATCGAGGAAATCCAGAGTTTATTGCAACAAATTTTTATTCTAATTATCGATGTATTTTGCAGGAATAGAATGAGCAGGTGTTTCCGAAGACCAATACACCGAAATTATCCAATACCTGGAACCATCATTAAAAAGTTGAATACTATTTATACCTCTCATAAATACATCTCCATCTTGTGTTCTTTTAGAATCGTATGTACTAAAAACATGTACGATGTTTCCAAATTGTTCTACTTGTTGTCCAATTTCCGATTCCCAAAATCCATCGCGTTCTAAACTTGCTCCGGCACGTTCAATGTATTCGTCGGGAGTCCAACTGAGGTAACGAATTGTACCTTCTCTATCCGTGAATGTTGGAATCAATCTGGCATCTGGGGCAAACAAGTTTTTAAATCGATCCCAATCTCGTTCTACCCCGGCATCACCCGAAATAGAAGCATATAAGGCATCTATAGTTGATTGTATAGATTCTGTATCTGAATCATATTGGGCGAATGTTGGATAAGCGATAAAGCTGAATAATGAGAGTATAAGTAGGTTTCGCATTTTATTTTATAAGTGTAAACGTTTTAGATTCAACAAAATCCTGAGTACGCATTTCATAAATGTAGGTACCACTAGCAAGATTTGTTGCATCAAAATCTACACTATATGACCCAGAATTATAAAAGCCGTTTACAAGTTCTAAAATCTTAGTCCCATTTATATTGTATACACTTATTAAAACCTCATTTGCCTGATAGATATCAAAATAAATAGTAGTAGTTGGATTAAAAGGATTGGGAAAATTCTGATACAACTTAAAATTTCCAAGATCACTCTGAATCTCTTCATTATTTGTTGATGTACCTAATACTCCCACAATCATTCTTAACGATCGGGTTTCGAAATCAGAAATAAATAACGTATCACCTGTTGCAGATGCCGCAATACCATTAGGCCCATCGAAGGTAGCTTGGTTTAAATCCCCATCATTTTTTCCTGCGGCTCCGGTTCCGGCATATACTATTTGCTCAGATCCATCCGTAGCAATCCTGTAAATCTTATTTTGCTGAAACCCTGTTGCATATATATATCCATTCGAATAAGTACTAAATCCCATCCAACCGGGTATATCGCCAATCTGTATTACCGAGCCATCAGGGGTTCTTTTTAAAACTTTTCCGTCATTAAAATTGCCGATGTAAAGATTTCCTTCCTCATCGAAATTCATCCCAACTGGTCCATTTAAACCTTGTCCGCTCATAAAGGTGGTTACCTTTAAAGCTGAATCAATTTTAACGATTCTGGATAATTGATACTGAGTCACCAGCAAATTACTATCTGCATCGAATGCCAGACTGGTCGGGTTTTCAATACCGGTTTTAAATGTTGATTTTGTTCCATCTGGCGCAATTTTATCGATGCGATTACCGGTAGCGTTCGTCACATATAATGTGTCATTTGTGTCAATTACCATACCGTTTGGATCCGAAAATCCAGATGCAAATATGCTTGTGTTACCATCGAGTAATATTTTCGTAACAGTACTACTGTAATATCGAGAAGCATATATATTCCCTTTAGAATCTATTACTAAGCCATCATTAAAAGTGGAAGGTCCTGTTACAAGCGTTTCTACCTGTTGAGCGAACATATTGGTAACAGAAAAAAGAATTACAATCAATAGGGTGAAAAATCGAGTCATGTGTTTTTCGCAAAAAATTGAAATTTTGACTCGTCGAATCGTTCAGGATTATAAAGCTGTACCTTTTTTTGGTTAATTCTGCTTCAACTCTTTGTTTATATACTGGCTAGGAGTTAACCCCGTAAACCGTTTAAACGAGGTGTTGAACGTTGATTTAGAACTAAAACCAACTTCCAGTGCCAACGAAAGCAATGTATAATTTTGATGCTGATTAGTGGCAAGGCTTCGGATAAATGCATTTACCCTGTACTTGTTCACGAATTCTGAGAAGTTAACTTTCGCTTGCTCATTCAATATTCTTGATACCTCATGAGGGGATAAATTACATTGATCACTAAACGTTTGAAGGGTGATATCAGGGAGTTTATATGCATTTGATTTTTCCATCGTTGAAACAATTAGTTCCAACTTTTTTGATGAGTCGGCATTGTGAGATTTATGTTTTTTAGAAACAATTGGAATCTCCACCAAAGAATAGTCGGTAATGCTAATATACCCGATTAGGTAAATGATGATTGCCAACCCAATCCAAACGAGGTGATATATCAGATATAAATCAAATTCAGGTGGCCTTAAAACATTGACGCTCGCACTTACAAACCAGACGACAGTAATAGCTGACATAAAAAGAACAACTGATCTAAAAAACGAGATTTGCTTATTTTCATCTTTACCTCCTCTCTGCTTCTCTTGAGCTTTATTAATTATCTGAAATGAAAAGAAGAAATAAAGCAAAAGTTGGAAAATTGCTGCGAACTCCGTAGTCAGATAGTACCTACTTAAACGTTCATACACAGAAAACATAGCATACCCTTCTGCTATAAATAATGGAAGAAGACTAAGTAGAAATATGGTAGATGGGATGAAATGAATTAATTGTTTTGAGATTGTTAATGCAGATTGATTGAATATTTGACGAATATAGAAGTAGAAAATGGGTCCAAACAGAAAAATGATTGTATCGCCAATGAATAATAATTTCCATTGCAATATGGACTTGTTTGGGATTTCGAAGAAGATTCGCCCCCATAATGTAACCGTGATTAGAGCTATAAAAGTGGGTAAAATCTTATCCGATGATTTACCCGTCCAATTCTTTTTAAAAAGAACCAGGCTCAAAAAAAATCCCTGAACGCTGGCTACAAGTAGTACAGTTGAAAATAATCCCATGCTTCTTAGAAATCTTCACACTAAAAGACGTTTTAAACCAACTTTTGTTATGTGAATAAATAAGACTACCGATTCAAAATATTCTCAATCTGCTGAAGCTCATTTTCACTTAATTCTAAATTATCCAGGGCTGCAATGTTGTTCTCAAGTTGTTTTACACTGCTTATGCCAATCAATGCTGTAGTAACCGCAGGATGTCTTAACACCCATACCAGCGCAAGTTGAGCTAAACTTTGTCCTCTTTGTTCAGCAATTGCGTTCAAATCTTTGATCTTTTGAAGTATGGCATCCGTCAACTCCTCTTTTTGAAGGAACCCATCAGGATCGGCAATTCGGGAATTTTCAGGTATTCCATGAAGATATTTTGGGGTGAGTAATCCTTGAGCAAGTGGTGAAAATGGTATACTTCCGATGCCTTCTTCAAGGAGTACATCAAACAAACCGTCTTCCGGCCAACGGTCAAACATATTGTATTTTGGTTGATGGATGATGATGGGTACGCCCCAAGATTTTAGCATTTGTATCGCTTCTTTGGCTCGGTCGGCAGGATAATTTGATATTCCTGCATATAACGCCTTTCCAGATCGAACAATTTGCTCTAAAGCCCTCATACTTTCTTCAAGCGGTGTTTCATAATCCGGTCGATGATGATAGAAAATATCAACATACTCCAATCCCATTCTTTTCAGGCTTTGATCACAACTGGCCATCAGATACTTACGAGAGCCTCCATCACCATATGGACCATCCCACATGCCAAAGCCTGCTTTACTAGAAATGATCATTTCATCTCTACGACCATGAAAAACCGATTTTAAAGCTCTGCCAAATTGTTCTTCAGCACTACCTGGAGGGGGACCATAATTATTAGCCAGATCGAAGTGAGTTATTCCCATTTCAAACGCTTTAATCAACATTTGATCGACTTTTTCTGGCGTTTGTTGTCCACCAAAGTTGTGCCAAAGTCCTAATGAAAGCGCTGGAAGATAAAGACCACTATTCCCGCATTTATTGTACGGAATTCTTTCGTATTGAGAAGCCATTAAATTAATTTCAATTTTAGATTTTCGACAAAAATAGAGTATTCAACTCCTAAAACAAGTCGATTTCTAAAACTTCACAATATTTGGTTCTTCATTAATGTAGCTACTCATTGTTAAGCCAACTGGAGCATTTATATAGGTTGGGTCTGCTACCACAAACCTCTTTCCGTCGCTCATGTGATAATCACCCTCAACCGAACTATTAAAGTGTACTGCAACTGCCAAATGACGTGAATAACGCAGACCAACAACTTCTAATCCAAGGATATCTCGAACTAAGGTAGCAAAGAAAATAGACCGATCATCACAATCAGAATATTGATAAAAAAAGATCTCATCAGGCATCATATATTTTTCACGATCAAATTGATCCTGATCGGTTTTGTATTCAAATGATGTCTGGACTAAACGAAGTAAAAAATTCACAGCTTCCAACTCTGTCATAGTTTCCAAAATGGGCTCTAAAGAGGTTGCCAATTGTTGATATGTAGTTGGCGACAATGACGCGGTGAAGAATATTGGCAGATCTGTGAGTGGGTAATATTCGAAATACGAAACAATATCCCTGTTTACTGTAACGGGGATCGAATAGTTTTTTTGCTGAAATTCAAATTCCAAATTTCTGGTGTACGCTCTGGTCGAGTTGACAAACTCTGGATATTGTTCAATCGTTAGATCCAGCTTTCTTACCTGTGCTTCATGCACACCCTGGTAAGTGAAAATCGATGACGGTGTTTGGTATTCTTCATTAAAATTGATTGGAAAGAACTTGTTTCCATCAAGCGTATAGTATTTAGTATTAAAAATACTGTTACTTACCGTAAACAGATTATACACTCCATCCTGATCGTACCCAACTCTATTTTGATAACCGGCTTTTGTAAGTAAAAACCAATTCATCATTCGTACTAAATTGCTGTTTTCCTGTCCAAAAATACTTTTAGAAATTCCATTAATTAGAAGGATGTATCCCCAATCATTTAAACCCATTTGAGATCTCAATTCGTTGGTATGATCAACGAATTCAGTGTGATTTACGCTACTCACAACTTCCCAGAACTCAGCAATCTTGTTATTATCGATCTGGCCATTTCTAAAATCTCGAGGGTTTAGCTTTGATTTCACCATTTCGGGATAGGTGAGCGGGATTTCGTTTGAAAAAAAGGTAATAGAGTGGTCATCAACCGGTAACCCTTCAAATAATCCTGTTGATTCTTCACGCGTAATAGGCATCGGCGAAGGGGGTGGTAAATCCAGTGGATTAGTATCGAAATCAAGATCTAAATTAATGGTCACTCGTTCCTCTATAATCTCATCTTCCGGCTCATCATTTTCGATATCAGGACGTGGTGGCGGAGGTGGTGGTGTAAATATTGGTAGATCAACCGGTTTTTCATTTTCATAGAATTTCGATCCGGTATTTATGCCAACTTCTTCCCACGTGGTTTTTAACATTTTGATAAACTCTTCATCAAACTTGTCTTTATAAGCCTGAAATTCTTCCTGCTGTTGTCGCTTCCATTCTTCAAAAGTTTGGGCGGCTACATTTTGAGCAAACAACATTAAGCCGAAAAGAAGTATTAGTGCTTTTGATATTGAACCCACTTTCATGTTTAGTGTCCTTTAAGTTAATCTATTCCCCGGTTCAAGATAATTTCCTCTTTTATAAATCAAAAATGAAGGATAGTTCCATTGGATCGCATAAAAAAACCCGCATCACCATTGGTAATACGGGTTTTAAAGGTTTTGATCGGTGAATTATCCGATAAATCCAAGTACGGCCTGTGGCCCGTTGTTAGCCTGGGCAAGAGCCGACGTAGCAGTCTGCTGTAAAATCTGGAGTCTAACAGACTCAGATTGTTCTTTCGCAAAATCGGTATCAAGGATACGAGACTTCGCAGACTCTGTAGATGATATTGACTCTGAGAGTGTATCTTCACGTAAAGAAAGCGATGACTGAGTAATACCAATCGTATTAACATTTCCTGCCATCGTATCAATTGCAGTATCGACTGCACTGATGAAGGCATTAAAGTCAGCTGCAGTTGCTGTTGAAGCAAAGGTAAATGTACCCTGCCCACTAGAGTTAGCAGCAGTTACTGTAATTGCACCACCAGACGCAGCACCACCACCAGCTGTAGTAGTTGCACCTAGAGAAGCATCTCCAGAAGCGGCAAACAGCTCGCCAACGTTAACAGCATTAATGGTAGCTGTAATTGTGTCTTCTGCACGTTCACCAGTTTGGAAAGTAAGCGTGATGCTACCTGAGTTATTTGAACCGTTCAAGAGTTCGGTATCCTGGTAAATCGTTTGATTTGCAATCTCATTAATGTCGCCACCAATTGCTGCAATTTGATCACCAATATAACCACGCTCTGTGGCACCTAGTGTATCATTTGCTGCCTGAGTTGCCAGACTTTTCATTTCAATCAAGCTATCCATTACAATGTCGAAGCTTGATTCAGCAATGTCTAATACAGACTTTGCATCGCCAACATTCTGTAGCGATTGCTCTAAACCTGCTACACGGCTTTTCAATTTCGTTGCAATTGAATAACCCGCAGCGTTGTCTTCTGCTTTATTGATTTTTTTACCTGTCGTTAAGCGTTCTCGGCTATTCGACAAATCGCGATTTACACGATTAAGTGATAGTTGTGCATCCAAAGATTGCACATTAGTATTCACTCGGTTTAGATCTCCAAAACTAGCCATATTTTGTCACCTTTTTTTAGTTATAATTTAAATACGTTGCTCTGGTTAATTGCATTATCGATCCGAAAAAAGCCATCTTAAATTTTCATTTAAAAATATCTACTTTTATTCGTTTTAGTATCAATTTTGATATTATTTAAGCCATTTTAACAATAGAGTACTGAGAATTTATATTATATTTTTTTACTATTTTTTATTATATAATATTAATAAAAAAACCCTCACGACTAATTTAATCATGAGGGTTCTTATTATGGATCAACTTTAGATTTTTTATCCGATAAATCCTAGTACCGATTGAGGTCCATTATTAGCCTGAGCTAATGCTGAAGTCGCGGTCTGCTGAAGGATCTGTAATCGAACAGACTCAGATTGTTCTTTGGCGAAATCAGTATCCATTATCCTGCTTTTCGCTGATTCTGTAGCTGAAATCGACTCTGATAACGTATCTTCTCGTAATGACAGTGAAGACTGTGTAATACCAATGGTATTTACATTTCCAGCCATAGTATCAATTGCAGAATCAACTGCACTGATGAAGGAATTAAAGTCTGCGGCTGTTGCTGTAGATTCAAAGGTAAATGAACCCTGAGCACTTGCAGTAGCTGCCGTTACAGAGATAGCAGCTCCTCCTCCTGATCCACCACCGGCAGTTGCAGTAGCGCCTAAGTTTGCATCACCAGACGCGGCAAACAACTCACCTACATTCACTGCATTAATAGTAGCAGTAATGGTATCAGCAGCTCTTTCACCAGTTTGGAAAGTAAGCGTGATACTACCAGAATTATCGGTACCATTCAGTAATTCAGTATCCTGATAGATCGTTTGATTAGCTATTTCGTTAATGTCAGAACCAATAGCTGCAATCTGGTCACCAATGTAACCACGTTCGGTTGCTCCTAAGGTATCATTAGCTGCCTGAGTTGCCAGGCTTTTCATTTCGATTAAGCTATCCATTACGATGTCAAAACTAGATTCTGCAATATCTAACACAGATTTTGCATCTCCTACATTTTGTAATGATTGCTCCAGACCAGCTGTACGGCTTCTCAATTTAGTAGCAATTGAATAACCCGCAGCGTTGTCTTCTGCTTTGTTTATTTTTCTACCAGTTGTTAATCGCTCTCGGCTTCCTGCTAAATCACGATTTACCCGGTTAAGTGATAATTGTGCATCCAAAGATTGCACATTCGTATTCACTCGGTTTAGATCTCCAAAACTAGCCATGTTTTGTTCACCTTTTTAGTTAGTTATAGTTTAATACGATGCTTGATATTTGTTTTATCGAACCAGAAAAGAGCGTCTTAAATCTCGATATTAAATTTTTTAATTCAACTTTAATAGATTGAAATTCTATTACTTATATCGACATCAATTTGGGATGAAGTAATTGATTTGTTAAACACCTATTGGGATGATGAGCAAAAAAAATCCACGTTTCCGATTAAGAAAACGTGGATCATCTCTAAGATCTGGTTTAGGATTTCTTAGATAAATCCTAATACAGCCTGTGGACCGTTATTAGCCTGGGCTAATGCTGAGGTTGCAGTCTGCTGAAGAATCTGAAGTCTTACAGATTCTGATTGCTCCTTGGCGAAATCAGTATCCAAAATTCTACTCTTCGCGGATTCTGTTGATGATATCGACTCAGATAATGTGTCTTCTCTTAATGAAAGTGATGACTGTGTAATACCAATGGTATTTACATTTCCAGCCATTGTATCAATTGCGGTATCAACTGCGCTAATGAAAGAATTAAAATCAGCAGAAGTTGCGGTAGATTCAAAAGTAAATGAACCCTGAGCACTTGCAGTAGCTGCTGTTACAGAGATAGCTGCACCACCACCTGAGCCACCACCGGCAGTTGCAGTAGCGCCTAAGTTTGCATCACCAGAAGCGGCAAACAACTCACCAACGTTTACTGCGTTAATGGTAGCTGTAATGGTATCAGCAGCTCTTTCACCAGTTTGGAATGTGAGGGAAATACTTCCTGAGTTATCCGTACCATTTAATAATTCAGTATCCTGATAAATAGTTTGATTTGCGATTTCATTAATGTCAGAGCCAATAGCTGCAATTTGATCACCAATGTAACCACGTTCGGTTGCTCCTAAGGTATCGTTAGATGCCTGAGTTGCAAGACTCTTCATTTCAATTAAACTATCCATTACTATATCAAAGCTAGACTCAGCAATGTCTAGAACTGACTTAGCGTCGCCTACGTTTTGTAGGGATTGTTCTAGTCCAGCGACACGGCTTTTCAATTTCGTAGCAATTGAATAACCAGCAGCATTATCTTCTGCCTTATTGATTTTTTTACCAGTAGTTAAACGCTCTCGACTATTGCCTAAATCACGATTAACTCGGTTAAGTGAAAGTTGTGCATCCAAAGATTGCACATTCGTATTCACTCGGTTTAGATCTCCAAAACTTGCCATTTTGTTCCACCTTTTTTAGTTAAGTATTTATATACGTTGCTTTGGTTAAATTGCTTATCGAATCGAAAAATCTAATCTTAAATATTATATAATATTTACTCTCATTTTACTCTTTATAATCATAATAATGATGTTTTTCAAAGACTATTTATCGAGTTTTTATTATATAATCTTATGTATATATAAAAAATCCATACCGCTAATTAGCAGTATGGATTCATACATAAAGCAATGTATTTTTTATTATAGACTAGATAAATCCTAGTACAGACTGTGGACCATTATTAGCCTGGGCTAATGCTGAGGTTGCAGTCTGCTGAAGAATCTGAAGCCGTATTGATTCAGATTGTTCTTTCGCGAAATCAGTATCCAGAATTCGGCTTTTTGCCGATTCTGTTGCAGAAATCGATTCTGAAAGTGTATCCTCTCGTAGCGAAAGTGACTTCTGCTTTATACCAATAGTATTTACGTTACCCGCCATTGTATCAATTGCAGAATCAACCGCACCAATAAATGCGTTAAAGTCTGCTGCTGTAGCTGTAGATGCAAAGGTAAATGAACCTTGTCCACTTGAGTTTGCAGCTGTAGCTGTGATAGCTCCACCAGAGGCAGCTCCACCACCTGCTGTAGTTGTTGCACCTAAAGAAGCATCGCCTGATGCAGCAAATAATTCCCCAACGTTTACAGCATTAATAGTAGCTGTAATTGTGTCTGCAGCACGTTCACCAGTTTGGAAGGTGAGCGTAAGGCTTCCCGAATTATCTGTACCATTAAGAAGTTCGGTACCTTGATATACTGTTTGGTTAGCAATTTCATTGATATCAGCACCGATTGCCTCGATTTGATCACCAATGTAACCTCGCTCGGTAGAGCCTAGTGTTCCGTTTGCAGCCTGTGTAGCCAGGCTTTTCATCTCAATCAAGCTATCCATTACAATGTCAAAACTTGATTCAGTAATATCGAGCACAGATTTAGCGTCCCCTACGTTTTGTAAAGATTGTTCTAATCCTGCTACCCGACTCTTTAACTTCGTGGATATTGAGTATCCAGCCGCATTATCTTCGGCTTTATTTATTTGTAGACCAGTCGTTAATCTCTCTCTTGAATTGGCGAGATCACGATTTACTCTGTTCAGGGAAAGCTGTGCATCTAGCGACTGCACATTGGTATTCACCCTGTTCAGATCTCCAAAACTTGCCATATTATTTCACCTCTTGTTTATTTTGAATTCTAAATACGTTGCTTTGGTTCGTTTTTTATCGAGGGGGGTACAACGATCTTAAATCGGATTTAGAAAAAATATCCGATCCGAAATTCAATATTCAAGAAATGAAAAATCAGGTATTTACCTGACGAGAAATGAAATAATCAAAGAAAAAATTTTACCACTTATTTAAATTTTCTGTTCGAAAAAAGCGCCCAGGCTTCCACCCGGGCCCTAAACAAGAGGTAAAACATATACTTTTTTAGTAACCAGAAAACCATACCCCCCTACCCGGAGGTGTATGGATTTTCTAGTCTACGTTGCTTGAATTACTGTCCTAAGAAGCCAAGTACTGCTTGTGGCCCGTTGTTGGCCTGTGCTAGTGCAGATGTTGCAGTCTGCTGTAGGATCTGGAGTCTTACAGATTCAGCTTGTTCTTTGGCGAAGTCTGTATCCATGATTCGGCTTTTTGCTGATTCATTTGCCGAAATTGACTCTGAAAGGGTTTCTTCTCTTAGTGATAGTGATGACTGCGTGATACCAATTGTGTTCACATTTTCAGCCATTAAGTCTATTGCACTATCTACTGCGCTGATGAAGGCATTGTAATCTGATCCTGTAGCTGTAGTAGCAAATGTGAATGTACCTTGATCTGAGGCTGTTGCTGCTGTTACAGAAATTGCAGCTCCACCAGCTGCTCCACCACCTGCAGTCGCTGTGGCACCAAGATTTGCATCACCGGATGCTGCGAAGAGCTCGCCAATATTTACTGCATTAATCGTTGCTACGATTGTATCTTCCTGGCGTTCACCAGTTTGGAATGTTAGCTGTATGCTACCTGAATTGCTTACACCATTTAATAGGTTTTGATCTTGATAAATGGTTTGATTTGCGATCTCATTAATGTCGGCACCAATTGCCTGTAATTGATCACCAATGTAGCCTCTTTCAGTGGTGCCAAGGGTATCGTTTGCTGCCTGAGTTGCTAAGGCCTTCATTTCGATCAAGCTGTCCATTACAATGTCGAAACTTGATTCTGCAATATCCAGAACAGATTTTGCATCACTTACATTTTGTAGAGACTGCTCTAATCCGGCCACTCTACTTTTCAATTTTGTTGCTATTGAATAACCTGCTGCATCGTCTTCTGCGCGGTTAATGTTACTACCGGTTGTTAAGCGTTCCCGGCTGTTCGCTAAATCGCGGTTTATTCTGTTAAGAGATAATTGCGCGTCAATGGATTGTACATTAGTTCCTACTCGGTTTAAATCTCCAAAGCTTGCCATAATATGTCACCAATATAGTTTAGTTGTTTGTTATATAGTTAGTTGCATAATTCGTTAGTTGATAGAGTTATCGTGCGTGAATGAGCAGTCTTAAATGTTGGACTTAAATAATTTTCTGAAATTTTTTTCAAACCCTAAAATCATCGTTTTTGATATCATTAAAGGCTATTTTGCAGAAATATTTTTTAAATATTTTTTTAGCTTAAAAAGAAAAATGAATTTTTTTATGGCTATTTCAGCCAATTTTGAGAGTGGATTTATTTTAGGTTTTTCGCATTGAGAATCTTCAAACCTAAGTCCAAAAAAAACGCCTCGACATTTTCCATGTCAAGGCGATTCAAGCATCGTATTTAACTAAAAGGTGAAATCGGCTTACCGATCTACCAGTACTGTTTTCACAGTTTCTTTTTACCCGGTGGCAGCATGCGTTCCTACCATTGGTTCAGTCCAATCTTTGCGGAATAGACTTTGACGCCGTCCACCAAAACTACGAACAGCGTCAATAATAATATCCTGATCATCCATCGTAAGTTCGTAGTAAAATGGAAGCCGCACTAATCGATCGCTGTACATATCAGCGTTCAATAACACTCGATCGTCGTGTTTTTCACTGAAATACTCGGAAGCATGTAACGATTGATAATGAAACACACTATGAATTCCCAAATCTCGCAAATGCGCTATCAAATTATCCCTTTGTGTAACGGAACGACAAACCAGGTAATACATATGACCATTATTGGTTGCGAATTCCGGAATTATTGGTTGGCTGATACTTAACCGGACGCAAGTGTCTTCTAGTGCTTTATGATACTTATTCCAAATTGCCATTCTTTTTTGCTGGATACGAATTAGATTGCTCAACTGCGCATACAAAAATGCCGCATTTAACTCAGATGGTAGAAACGAAGAACCAATATCAACCCAACCATACTTATCTACTTCACCTCTAAAAAAGGCTGTTCTATTAGTTCCTTTCTCCCAGATTATTTCTGCGCGATCTATGAATTCTTCGGCGTTTACAATCAGCATTCCACCTTCACCGGAAATAATATTTTTGGTCTCATGAAATGAGAATGTGCCAAAATGACCAATAGATCCAAGTGGACTCACGCTACCGTCTCTATGTGTATAATAACTGTTGATTGCCTGGGCAGCATCTTCAACCACATATAAACCATAGTCGTCTGCCAAATCCATGATTTCATCCATATCACAAGAAACGCCTGCATAATGAACTACAACAATGGCTTTAGTTTTGTTATTAATGAGAGGTTTGATGGAACTTTCGTCAATTCCGGGGTGATCTTTTCTTGAATCGGCAAACCGTATAGTTGCACCACGTAATTCGAATGCATTTGCTGTACTTACGAAGGTATATGAAGGCATGATTACTTCGTCACCCGGTTGGATATCCAGCAGAATAGCGCACATTTCTAAGGCATCTGTACATGATGTGGTTAGTAAGCATTTTTTAAAACCAAACTGCCTCTCAAAAAACTGCTGTGTTAGTTTTGTGTATTTACCGTTTCCACTAATGTGGCCGTAATCAACAGCGTCTTTTATGTATTCAAGCTCGTTGCCGGTTATAAAAGGTTTATTAAAAGGTATATCTAGTGGCTGCATTTTCCCTCCTTATTAAACCGATTCTGTTGTCATCGGTTGTGTACGATGGATCTTTTCCAGTATTTGTCGGCTCGATTCTATGAGTTGATTTGAGCGAGCTTCAATTCCGAATTTTTCTCTAATTACGTTCTGCTGCTTTTCGATTTGCTGTGCAGAAATACTGGGGAGTTCACTTAACGCGGTAACGCTTTTAAGCAACTCATAATCTTGTAACTCAAAACCATAATCGGTTAGAAATGTCCAGCTTGGATTTTCGCGTTCTTCATCCTTAACGGTGATATTCTTTCGAATGATGGTCCTGTTTCCTGCGTACAGCGATGCAAGGACATTCCCGATCGCTTGCTGCCTGTTATGTGCTCCCACAAACATATTCGCAGTCGCCATTAGTTTGATGTACTCATCAGGCTGTAAGAATTCCTTCTGTAGCGTAGTATGCTCTTTAAGACCTAACTTTTCAATTTCGAATAGAAGCTTTGCCTCATATTCTTTGTCCAGGTTATATGCTACCGGTAAAATGAGTTCATAATCCTGGATATCTTCTTTTTGGGCCAAAATATTTAAAATCTCTACATGATGATTTCCCTTATCACCAGAATTACCTACAATAATTGAAGGACGATCTTGCCTTTCAATAATCAGTTGCTCATCGCCATACATCCCTGCGTATGGATACCCATAGTTGTAATACGTTTTATCGCCATAGACATCTTTAAAGAGTTTTAAATCACCGCTAATCGGTGTGTGAATACTATCAACCAGTCCCACCAGGAATCTCATTGGCCTTCCATATTTGATAGGATTATATAGATCGCCTCCCCACATCACCCAACTAATATGCTTTTTGAATCCTATATGTTTTACTAGTTTTTTCTGCCAATCAAGAAACATACCATGGAAAAAGACGGCATCTACATCCTCCGCCAAACAGATTTTTTTAACTCGGCCAAAGTCATGGTTAAAATCGAATGTTTCTACTAGTGGATTATTGCTATGGTCTACAAAGAAACCTTCGATGGCCGTATGTTTTTCCAATAGCAAATGATGTTCCTGGTCTGTTTTTTCATTGGTATAAACCAGTAAATCATTTAATGATTGGCCATATACGTGATTAAATACAATATGAATAAACTTACCGGCAGGTTTTCTGGATGGAGCTGTCTGAATCTCGATTTCTCCGTTTGCTAATAATTCCTCGGCGATTTTTGGGATAATTGGCAATGCATCAGGATTGCCATTCAATTGCTTCAGAAGCTTAACTTCTTTTTCATTTAAGTAATAAGTAGAATCTTTTTGAAGTAAAATCCATGCCTCGGCAAGTTTTACTTTTAGCCAATTTAGAGGATCGCTATGAACTAGCCCTTCCTCCTGGTCTTTTAGTGGCAAAAGAAACGGCAGACTGAAATCAATTCCAGATTCACTTTGAATGATACGCTGAAAAGCATTCTTCAGAATACTAGCAGCATCTTTTTGCTTTCCAATATGTATGAATGCTCTACTTAAAGAACAAACAACTGGAATATTTCCCGGATTTGCTGAATATAAATCCAGTAATATTGTGGCAGCTTCAACAGAAAGCGCAGCCCTTTGTGATGGCGTTAATTCAAAATTTTGATCAACCTCCCAAAGTGTGTTAATCGCTCTGAAATACTTTTCCTCTGCTTCGCCTTCAGGTGCGTTAATCCATGTTGATTTGAAATGCTGAACCCAAGGCTGAAACTGAACACCATCTTTAAAATTCGAGTAGAAATCAAAGTTAATTTCTTCGTTAATGAATACAAATCCACTAGTGGTTAATCGTTCAACCCATTCATCGGTCAGGCCAAAAATCCACTTCGCTGTTGATTCATGACCATCTTCTAACTTCGAAAGTACACCTACTTCCTCTATGTATTCATATAAATGGTATACATCATCCGTCAAACTGCGAATATCATCAGACCTCAGTTCAGCATGATTTCCAATGCAAATCACTGGCTGTACCGAATCCAGTGTTCTCCTGGCTCCTGCAAGAATTTTATCCCAACTACCAGCTGTGTCAATGAAAAATAGCTTTAAAGAAGTT
Source organism: Balneolaceae bacterium (assembly GCA_965229525.1). Lineage (GTDB taxonomy): Bacteria > Bacteroidota > Rhodothermia > Balneolales > Balneolaceae > HXMU1420-13. Next base: position 2,354,442 of record OZ245886.1, on the reverse strand, counting down.
TCATCAACTTTATCTAGCAATGTATCAACCGAGACTGTTTCTATAATTGAAGTGCCTGTTTCCTCATTAACAGTTGCAAATTCTTCGACACTTCCAATTTCTAAGTAGGTTTTGCCTTCATTATTTGAGGCTGCAGTTTCCAGTATTTCAACTTGATGAAGGTTATTTATTCTGCGAGTTTCTTTAAGATAAAGTGCAACATTAGCATTTGGCTCAAAGCTAATTACTGATCCGGATTTACCTACTAATCCAGCAAGTACAACTGTCGATCTTCCGTAACCAGCCCCAACTTCAATAACCTGATCACCCTCATTCAAAATTTGCTTTAAAATACTTGATAGGGCTTGGTTTGCGCCTCCTTTCTCTGTCAAATTGTAGTACGTGAAATTTTCTTTATTCCGCGGTAGAGCGAGAGTTAGATCCTTGCTTAGTTGAAATTCTTGATGATTTAACACATAGGCCGCTTCTCTCGGTATTTGATGCTTATTGCAGAAATCTTCGAGCTTCACATCAGATAATGCTTCCACATTAATATGATCCTGCCATTCACCCTCTTTCAAGTTCTGCTCATAGCCTGTTACTCTTTGGTTCCACATTTCGCGAAATGCACTGCTTAGATGTGCACCAAATCGTGCACCATCACAAAGCGCTGATTCCAATAACTTGTGTCTTAGTCCTGCACGAATTGAAACAAGTTCATTTAAATCAGAGGCCAGTTCAATTACTTTCGACTTATAATCATCCCAATTGTCTGTAACCCAATCAGCATTTCCCGAATTTGTAAGATGTGTAACTGAGTGGCGACCTGCGAAGGTTGGACCCGCGCAAGTTACAACAGGCACTCCCATCCATAGAGCTTCACATGTTGTTAAACCACCAGAATAGGGCCAGGGATCGAGAGCAATATCTACCTGATTATATGAGGCTAATAAATCCTCATGCATTGCATACCCTTCAAAAATGATTCTATCACTTTTGATGCCATTATTGGCAAAAAGATGAGTAATCTGATCTACAAAACTTTGCGTATTGTACTGTTTACTTTTTAGAAAAAGTTTGCTTTCAGGCACCATTTGCAAAATATCCGACCATTGCTGAATGAGTTGATCGTTTAGCTTAGACGGATTATTGAAGCAACCGAAAGTAATGTAGCCTTTATGCAATGCTGGGAGCTTACCAACATTAATCTCATATTCTGGTGGCTCGTAACAGACATAATCGTCTGGCATTCGAACCAATTTCTCTGTGTAATAAGCTTCCTCACCTGCTGGCGATTCGTAGTGATCGGTTAACAGATAATCCATACTCTGCAAACCCGTGGTATTAAATAAACCACCTACCCATTTTATAGTGATTGGAACAGGCTCAAGCGCAACAGTTTTCAATCGATTGAATGCTGAATGGCCAGAAAGTTCGACCAGAATATCAATTTCATCTTCTTGAATAATCTTTGCCACGATTTCATCATTATAACCAAGAACCGAAGTCCATTTATCGCATCTTTTTTTGATGCGCATTGACAGGCTATCGTACATGGAATGCGTATTGTACCCAAAAACTTCAAATTGGTCTTTAGGCAGATTTTCAATAGCTCGCGTAATCATCCACCCAACCGGATGTTTTCTAAATCCCCCCGAGATAAAGCCTACTTTTAATCTCTTGTTACGGTCGATGTTTTTTGGAATAGGACGCTGATTACGAACGTCTGGCGCAAAGTGTTGATCCCATAGTAAATGAGCATCGAAAATTTCATCTTTTGTTCGCTCGGGGTTGTAATGAATTCCCATTAAATAATTTGAAAGCGACTCTGGTGCATCAGGTGAATCTTTCAGTGCTCGTAAATAATTTTCTTCTGCTTCATTAAATCGCCCTACTTCTAAAAGACAAAGGGCATAATTTATTCGAAGTCGACCATCTTTAGGCTTTTCTTTTAAAAGCTGCTCATTCAACGCAATAGCTTCTGCATACTTCCCCCAATCTTTATAAGCAATTGCTAACTGAATTTTTGCTAACCGATTATTCGGGCTAATTTTTAGTGCTTCTTTGATTTTTCCAACCGCTTCCGAAAACTCCTGAACCTTAAGGTGGATAAGCGCCTGTCCCAAATATGCTTCTATATAATTTGGCTCCATTTTCGATGTAATCTTATACAACTCTTTCGCTTTGTTAAGATCACCCTGATCGAAATAAATGGACCCAATTCGATATGCAATTCCTGCGTTCTTTGGATCTAATTGATTCGCTTCTGAATAAGCTTTCATTGCCCCTTCCAAATCAGCCATTGCACGATATGCTGCCCCTAGATTAATCCAGGCTTCGAGAAAGTCTCTTTTTTTGTTGATGGCTTCATTTCCAAAGCGAACAGCCTGATCGAAATCTGCAATATTGTAATACGCCACGGAAATTAGATGTAGAGTTTCCGGCTCGTTCCCACCATTTTCTTTGGCTCGCAATAAATAATCGAGTGCTTTTTTGTAATCTGCTTTTTGGAGCATTGCAACACCCATGTAATGATACGCCATCCATGGAGCCTGACCACGATTTAATAAGGGTCGAAGAATCTTAATCGCTTTATCAGGATTAGGTTGCTTCTTACTTAGTAATGCCTGGGCACGAGCTAGTTCAGTTTGCACAAGTTCTCCAATTAGTTAGTTGCTTTGCCCTTGTTAACCCAAAAATAGTGCCAGTGCCTTTTTTTTCGCTTTATTCTCTATCACTATTATTAAAAACAATCGTTAATTCAATCTAAGCGTCGTTTTTTTGTGGGATTGATGATTAAATAGCTTTTCGTTTCTATTTCCAGCTAGGTAGTGAAATGTTTTCCAACACCGAATTTTTTTCCTCATTTAAGGAAGTACTTACCCTTGCTGATAATAGAAAAGACTTAACTCGTTCTATATTGGGCATATCCCACCTTGGCATAATACTTGTCAACCTGAAGCATAGAATGTGATAGGTTTGTACTTGTGAAGTATTAGAGTTCTTTAATACAAACATTGAACTATTATCAAAAAATCACTGGTACCGATAAACTGAAACAGAAGTAGTTGAAACCATAAATTGTTATGCAAAACGCAACATTAGTATATCAGAGACAAGCAATCATGAATGCATCACCACTAAAGCTAGTGGTTAAGATGTACGACCTACTCATTCAAGCGTCTTATAGAGAAGACGATAGAAAGGTCAGAGAGATCCTCTCAGGATTAATTCAGGGACTCAATTTTGATTATGAGCCTGCAGGCCAATTATTCGAACTTTACAGATACTGCCAGGACTTATCTCGCAAACATCGTTTCGACGAAATCCGTGATATTTTAGAACCATTACGTGATACATGGGAAGAAGTATCCAGCAAGCAAGTTAACATTCATCACTTAACCGTTTAACCAAATCAAGTAAGTTATGGCTTCTATTTCCAGCTTATTTGCCCAAACATCCTCTTATGAGTCGTTTGTATCTCAGTTAGTACTACTTGAGAGCCAAAAGAAACTTCGTTTTGAAGCAGAACAAGATGATGTAAAGGAAAGCAAGACCGCTGTTGGAACTGTAAGCAGTGCCTTATCTGATTTAGAAGCAAAGATCAAAGAACTCACAACCTCATCGAATAACTCTTTCGAAAAGTTCACTTCAAGTGTTTCTGATAGTAAGGTTATAAAGGTTAATTCTGTGTCTGGGCTTGAACGCGAAAATACATTTAATATCACCGTTGATCGACTAGCAACCCGAGACGTTGCTCTTGATTCAACCAGAACGGCAGCCGGTACCGATTTAGCGGGGTTTGGTGATGGGTCTGTCACACTTACTATTGGTGATAAAACTGACACTATAAATGTAGCTACCACCGGACTAACTAATAAAGAAATTCTGGATGCATTTGCATCTGAAATCGCCGATAAGTTTGGCGACGAAGCAAGCGCGAATGTTTTTAATACAAACAGTTCTGATGTACAGTTTTCTATCCAGAGTTTAGAAACCGGTTTCGATGAAAGAATCCAATTTAGTGGAGCAACAGGTGTACTTGCTGAAATTACAGGTGGTATGACAGAGCTGGTTTCGGATGCAAATCTCGATGCCTCTTTTACCATTGACGGAGTAACTTTCACTCGTGGATCGAATAATGTAACTGATGCCATAGACGGTTTAGATTTCACACTTCTCGATGCACCTGGTGTTGAAGAACAGATGACTGTTTCAAGGGATATTGCAGCATCGAAGGACAATTTAGAAGATTTCATAAAGGCTTTTAATGAAGTAAATGAAACCATTCGTGAACGCACATTTATTAATGCTGAGACAGGAAATAAAGGTCCTCTTCAAAAGTATCGTACTATTCGAAATTTCAGTACCACTCTTCGTCAAACTGCGCTACTGAATGCAACGGCTATCACAAGTGGAAATGTTGCCAATTTTACCGATATCGGAATTAGTTTTGGTAACGATGGGGAAATGAAAATTGATGACGCTGATCTTTTAGATCAAATTTTATCGAATAATCCTGAACAAATTACTGCTTTTTTTGAGGATGCTTCGTCCCCAATAGCTACTATGTTGGCACAATCTGAAAGCTTCACCGAATCGGGTGGAATTTTATCCTCGCTTGAAGACAGCCTTGATGACAAAATTGACAACCTCGATCGACTTATTAAACGAGAAGAAGATTTTTTAGTCGATTATGAGGAAGAACAACGAAGAATATTTAATGAATTGGATGCCCTGCTTGAAGCTGGTCAGCAGCAGTTCGACCAGGTTGTTCAATTTGCAAGTGTATCAGTACAAGCACCGTCATTTATTTAATCCATGAAGAAATTACAACACACCATATCAAGATTAAATGAACTGAGTGATAACATTCTCTCAGAACTTGATAAAGAAGCACCTTCTTTAGAAGTGATTCGTGAAGAGATGAATCACCGAGAAGAATATCTACACGTTTTGAACATCGTTCAGAAAAACCAAAACGAGATGAAACTGTCGGACGAGGAAATCAACATTTTGAGACCACTTTTTGGCGCTTTCGTTTCTATGAATACAGAAATACAACGCAGAATTTCTGCTCTCCTGAATAACCAAATGGAGAAACTGGCAGTCGCAACAAAACAGCGCAAAGTTCAGGACAGCTACGGGACTATTAAAACTCCCAATATTTCATATTTTTAATACCTACTAAACAACACAACCATGGAAATCAATAAACTCTCAACCCAATTAAACGGACAAATCGACGGCTCGAAAGCTGCCGAAACTGGTCGTACAGGTCGAGTTGCCGGAAATCAGGAATCGAATAACTTATCGGACAAAGTCTCGATTAGTAGTTCTGGAATCCAAAACAGCGACGAGCAGTTTGCCCGTATCGAACTTGAAAAAGCGAATTCCGCTGCCTTTACAAAATTGAAAGAGTACAAGGCACGCATCAAAGAATATGATGAAGCTCGGCAAATATCACCGGAAGCAGCTAAAGAAACGGAGCTTGGAAAAATGTTGAATGACCCGGCAGTTTGGGAAAAAATGGCGGAGAATATGTTCCGTTAATCCAAATGTTGGTCATACTATGAATTCAAAAAGAGAGCACAATGCTCTCTTTTTTTTTACCCAGCATTTTCATTGTTTATGGGTGCTTAGATTACAATGATCTACACGGCTTATTTCCACTAAATCAATGTCTATGAAAAGATCGATTCTTGTAATTGATGACGATGAATTACTATTAGGTTTTATTGAAGAAATTCTCACCACTGCAGGGTATCAGGTATCTGCATTTAACTCTCCCGTAAAGGGATTGGACTTCTTGAAAAAAGAAACCGTTGATTTAGTGATTTCTGATGTAAAAATGAATGAACTAACCGGTGACGAAGTACTCGCTGAAGTTAAAAAAGAGTATCCAGATACAGGAGTGATACTGATCACTGGATTTGGAAATATTAATCACGCAGTTCGGGCGCTACACAAAGGAGCTTTCGATTACATTACCAAACCATTTAAAGCCAAAGAAATCATCTTTCGGGTAAATAGATTTTTTGAAGCTGATCCGGAAGCAGAAGCTGCTAAAAGAAAGCCTGCTGCAAACTCTTCCCCAAAAGCCGAAGTTAAGGGAGAAAAAGCGGAAGCTGTTAGTCCGGTTAATGCTAGCGATAAAGGAGAAAACCGATTCATTGGTGATGATCCACAGGTCAAAAAACTAATGCGAGTTCTTCCTCAGATTGCCAAAAATGTGGCGCCAGTGCTTATCCAGGGTGAAAGTGGTACTGGTAAAGAAGTGTTTGCACATCAGGTTCATGCAAATAGTAATAGAGCAAATGGTCCGTATATCAAAATTAATTGCGCAAATCTACCGTCTGAATTAGTTGAAAGCACCCTTTTTGGGCATATTAAAGGTGCTTTTACCGGTGCGATCTCTGATCGAAAAGGCGCTTTTGATGCCGCTGAAGGAGGAACCCTGCTTTTGGATGAGATCACCGAGATTGAGCTTAATGTTCAGGCAAAATTACTTCGGGTTCTCCAGGAAAATGAGTTTTATAGAGTAGGAAGCCAGAAACCAATCAGGGCCAATGTTCGAATCGTAGCAACCTCGAATCGAAATATTGCAGAAGCCATTTCGGACAAACTTTTCCGAGAAGATTTGTACTACCGGTTGAATGTTTTTCCTATTGAAATTCCGCCTCTACGTCATCGTAAAAGTGATATTCCTTTATTGGTTAAGCATTTTGCTGATTTATACACCAAAAGGTATGGTCTGGAAGCCAAGGAAATTTCAAAAGAGTTAATGGACTTTATGGTTTCCCAGGACTGGAGAGGAAACGTTCGGGAGTTGAACAACAAAATGCATCGGGGGATAATCCTGGCGCAAGAATCAAATCAGATTTTGGTTGAGCACGTTAATAATGAACTTTTCTCAAGTGATGAAGAAACATTGAGTAATGATTCTGTTGACTCTACGGATCTTCCGTTAATGTCTATCGAAGAAATGGAAATGAAGCTCATAAAAAAAGCCTTAGAGCAAACGCAGGGTAATCAGAAAAAAGCAGCTCAATTATTAGGGATTTCCGATCGAACCATTCGAAATAAGCTGAAGCAGTATGGAGAAGGAGATTAGGGAATAATCAATATTCAACTTCCAACACTCAACTTTCAATTTGAATTTGATCTTTGTCATAATGATCTAGACCGCGGTCGGGACAAAGGATCTTGTTCGATAAATAAGGTCATCGCGAGGAAGCAATGATTTTCTTAAAAATCTGAGTTATCCGACGTGGCGATCTCTGAAAAATGAATACATTTTGAAAGATTGCTTCGTCGATCATTTCCTACCTCAAGTTTCATTATGGTCTCCTCGCAATGACGATTAAACCAACAAAAAAAGCGGGTACTACAAACAACGTAGACCCGCTTCCCATATAGTTAGTTATGTGCTTATGCCACTTTTGAGGCTAAGTTTCTTGCTTGCTCTACCCTGCCTGTTTTAACCAGTGTTACGATCAATCGACGACGGAATTCATCGTTTTGAGGGTAGTGATAATTCAGTTCTGAGTACACCTCATAGACTGTTTCATACCAATTCTTTTTCATGAACAGTTCCATATAATCATTTAGTAAAGAAACCTCTTGATCGGTCATGTTCTTGGGGAATTTCTTCGCATACAGCTTCTTAAAGAAAAACTCACTCTTATCGAAGTCTTCTAGTTCTATGGACAAAACAAGAAGTTGCTTCAGAAAACTCTTTTCAAGTTTCCCTTCTTTCAAGTTGAACAGATCTTCCAAATGCTCTTGCGCTTCCTGGATATATCCAGCCTTAAATGCTAAGTCGACCAGACTGATCAAAGTATCTTCAATCGTTATGCGAACATCGTAATTTGCTTTTGAGTGCAACTTAATTCGCTCATAAAAAGTGTTTTCATAGTATTTATGCAGAGCTTTATACGCTTCTACATAATTCTTATTCAATTGATTAACTTTGAATTTGATCAGATAAGGAAGATGCTGAAAGGTTTCCTCTTCAATTGATCTTTCAGCGGCAACCAAAGCAGGTTCCCATCTGAATTGTTCTGCGTGGCAACTAGCAATTCCGTTTAATGCACTTAGACGATCAAAAGGAAGAACATTATCGGCATTAGCAATTACCCGGTACTGTGCAGCTGCATGTATGTATTTTCCATTCTTGAATAATCGAAACCCATTTTCAATGAACAACTGTGGCGCAAAATTTCGAATAGCCATTTCTTCTTCGATGTCCGCATCCGCGTTGGGGTTTTTAGTAGCCATTATTTCGATGGGCATATTCGAAATTCGAATTCCTTCGTTAATAATACTTCGAGTTGCATCCGGAATATTCACCCCATCAAATTGAAAACCATCAAAATTGTTAATCAATCGCATTTGATAGTATTGATAGTTTTTTTCGCTTCCGCGATGATGGATTAAGGTTGCCGGCCATTCTGTTGGATTATCTTCGATGGTATGATCTAATTCTGCAATTCTTAGTATTTCATCGTCCATCAAAAAGAGTTTCCATTTATTGGCTCCTACATCTAGTAATGTATTCCAGACATTCGCTCTTGGCTCCTCTTTCTCATATGTATGCCACACCACGTTTCTTGGCAGATTTCCTGGTCGTGATTCTATACTAGCAACTGTAATCTTTCCAAAGTTTGATAAAAACTTTGATAGTCTTTCTTCTGTGAAGTAAGCAATATCACTTAGGTACCATACTACATCTACCCAAGCCGATTTATTTGTTTTGGTTGAATTATTATCTGTACTCATTTTTCAACATCCTCTTGTTTTATTCCTGGTTAGATGTAGTTCAGCAACGAGTTGCTAAACATTCTTGTGTGAACGGCCATCGCCGATTGATAAATGGTTTCATTTCTCTGTAATTCTGAGATAGCCTGTGCATAGTCGGTATCTACCAACTTGCTTACCTCAGCATGTTGAGTAATTTTTGTATTCTCGAATTGCTCGAACAAGTATTCCATACGAGCAATATTATTTCCAAGTCGTGATGTGACATCTGTAGTGTGATCGATCAACTCATCGGCTGCCGGAATCAGGTTATTCAGTGCTTCAGAATCATTAGTTCGCAGTGCAGTTTCTATGTTTTGGATGATCTCGAAGAAGTCGCCTTCATCCGTTGCACGAATTTCTGTACCCGTAACACTTATTTCTATATCTACATCATTGTCTACGGCTATTTTTATAGCTGAAGAGTTGCTTGTATCCGCAACACCACCTGTAGCCGAAATATCAAGAGCAAAAGGTTTATCCTGACTATTTGTACCCGCGAACAGATATCTATCCCCATAACTGAGGTTGAAAGTTGCGATCAAAGAGTCTCTAATTCCTGAAATCTGATCTGCCATATTTGACCGATCTACTGCACTATAAGAATCAGAGGCAGATTGCACCAGAATTCTCTTTATCTCAATAAGTTCATCGATGGATTTATCCAAAGAATCCTGTACTAAGCGACTTTGACGCAATCCACTATTAATGTTTTTCTGAAATTGTTCCGATTCCCGAATGTCTTCTTCAATAGAACGACTTCTTTGAAAAGAAATAGGATCCTGAGAAGGGAATCGTACACTTTTCGCACTCGACAAACTGGATTGAATATCAGCCATTTGCGTGCGATTACGATTCACATCTCGCATAAAATTATCGAATACTATTCGGTTCGTTACTCTCATAATCTAGCCCACTATTCCTAACAAGGTGTCGTATAAATTTCGGGCTGTTTCCATTACCCGTGCTGAACCTTGATAGGCGTTTTGAAATTGAATCATGTTTGCAAGTTCTTCATCAATGTTTACCCCAGACTGGCGCTCTTGCTGAGTTTGTAACATGGCAATTTCTGCTTCATTGGTTTCCATTTGCGATGCAAGTGAGTAAACCTCAGAACCTGGAGTACTTATTATTTCGATGGTTTGATCCACAATTTTTCTTCCATTAATCAAACCAGCATTTCGTAATTCATTGATTTGAGCAGCTAACTCTCCATTCCCCGCTTCTCCCGAAGTACTCGAGGCTGCAATATTTTCAGGATTGGAAATCAAATCCGGATTGATACTCATTGTACCAGCCTGATCCCCTGAAGCAACGAAGAAATCTCGTCCCATCGCATCGTTTAGGCCAAATCCTGAACTGTGAATGTTATTAATCTCCGTAACCAGGGTGTTTGCCAGCTCATCAAGCTTAGCTCTGAAGTCCGGAATATTGTTGGTGTACATATCAATTTGTGCGCCTAACTCACCACCTTTCACATCTACAATGGTTCCACCTGCAACACGAACATTGAATTGTTGATCGTTTGGTGATACCTCTGATTTTAGTTCAAGAATATGTTCATCATCTAAAACCCGAATTCCACCTAAACGAATTTCAACTGCACCAGAATCTGCATTCATTTGTGTGAAATCTACCAACTGAGCCAATTCTTCTAACTTCTTAACTCTAATGTCAAGACTTGTACTATCTGGAGCACCACGATGTGTACTTTGAACGACCGATTCATTCAAAGCCTGTATATCTCGCAGCAGATTATTGATATTGGTAATGGTGGTTTGAGCGGTATCCGCTATAAGCTCACCAGTATCACTCAGGGTTTGATCGATGTTCTTGAATTTAGAGGTCAGTTGTTGAGCCTCTGAAATCAAACTGTTTCGTACACTTATGTCTTGTGGATCATTGGCAAGTTCTGAAAACATGTCGAAGAAACGGCTAATTCGAACATCAAGATCTCCCCCCGAGTCGGTTGTCATAGTGGCCTGTAGCCGCTCATATACTTGATTTTTATAACTCATGAACCCATACTCCTGACGTTTTTGGTTCGTCAGAGCATCGTTCATATCGTTACGAAGTCGTGTAGCTGTCGAAATATTTACACCAAGTCCAATACTGGTCATACCAGTATTTAATCCAACGGGCATTTTGTCGACCCGTTGTCTCGTGTAACCCGGAGTATCGGCGTTAACTATATTATTTGATGTTACGGTAAGCGAACGCTGTGCGCTTGCCAAACCACTTTTTGATATTTCGAACAGCCTGTTCATAGTTTCCTATTCAAGCTTTTTGATTAATTGCTAAACCTGGCATTATGGAACTGGTTGTTCCTGTCGCGCTATAATGTTTGTTTTTTTCTGTCCCTTTGGAGTACAAAGTCTCGAGCATTTTGGCGTTACTGTTCATCGCAAATTCCAGTAACTCTACAATTTGATGATGCTTTTTCTGCAACTTCTGCACATTTTCATGCAGGATATTCTGCCAATACTCTATTTGGTTGGTATAGGCTGGAAATAGTTCTTTGAGTGCTGCCAGCTTTACGCCTTTAGTTTCTGATGTATTATTCAGAATTGTGCTTAATTCGTTGATAAAATCCTGTTCATTCTCGGTATATCGAATAGTTAAAGTTGCATGCAAATTAGCTAGCTCTTCTATTTTCGTAGTATTTGATGCAATGATGGCATCAATTTGTCTCTCCATCACTTCAATCATTTTATTGGAACTCTCATGTAATAATTCAACTTTCTCCGAAATCACCTTGATCTCTTCGGGCATATTATTGGCTGTGTTCATCTTCTCTGTTATTTATTTGTTGCTCGTCGTTATTCTGATTCCAATACCTGGAGACTAAATCGGCCATACCCAGTTTTCTCTGGGCGGCTAATTCAGAAGCCAACGCATCTGTTATAAATTCTCTGTACATCTTATTGGCATTCCCCATCATTCCACCTTCAATTTTGAAGGAATCTTTGGTTAGCTCTTTCACAAGATGTTTTGCAAAAATCTCTTCAAACTGAACTGCAGCATTCTCTTTTTCACGCACTTCTTTTCTTGATTGAGATAATGCTGATTGATCTATTGGTATGTGATTGCCAACTTTCATTTTCTACATCACGATTAATTTACCACGAAGTGCACCGGCTCTGTTCAATGCCTGAAAAATGGCAATAATATCACGTGGACTAAGTCCGAGCGTGTTCAAAGCAGCGGCCAAATCCTGCACCGAAGTTTGTGGCTCTAATACAATCGTTTGGGCAGCTTGCTCGCTTATTCCTGCCTGATTAACACCGGTTAGTATGGTGGACCCACCACTAAGCGCTGGTGGCTGACTTACCAACGGTGTATTCTGGGTAGTAACTTGGATACTTCCATGCGATATCATTACATCGTCAATCACCACATCTCCACCCGCTACGATGGTGCCGGTTCTCTCGTTAATTACTACACGTGCTATAGATTCTACTTCAATCTCTTGTTCAAGTATGATACTTGTGAACACATTCATGGCCCCCTGATCCTGAAATGCATCGGGCCAGGTTACTTTTACCAGACCGGGATGTTGCATCATGGCCAGCTCCTCATCAAATGTTGCATTTATCACCTCTACAATACTGCGGGCATTTGCAAAGCTTGGATCTCGTAGTACAAGACCAAGAGGCTCTTCCGATGACAATTCATAATCATCATTAAGTTCAACCATTGCTCCACTTGGAATAGTTGCAGTAAGTGTTTGATTCTGACTTACTCTGGATCCCTGAACTTCGGCTGTAATTCCACCAACTATTAGTGAACCTTGGGCTTTTGCATAAACTTCTTCCGTTTGCGGATCAAACAATGGTGTTTGTAGTAGCACCCCACCCGACAAACTACTTGCATCCCCGAGCGACGAAACTGTTACATCAATATTACTACCTGGGGCGTTATATGGGCCAAGTTTGGCTGTTACCATTACCGCTGCCACATTCCTGGTTCTTAAGCGATCAGCATCAACAGTGATTCCAAAATTTTCCAACATATTCGAAATCGATTGAATCGTAAAAACGGCTCCTCTACTGCTTGAGGATCGATCACCCGTGCGATCTAAACCGGTAACTAGTCCGTATCCGATAAGCTCTTTACCTGATGTATTCTGGATTTCTACTAGATCTGAAAGTCTTGATTGAGCCCATCCTTCAAAAGTGAATCCGAATACAATCAGAATGAGAAAAAGTGTTTGATATGATGCTTTTTTTGTACTCACTGGACTAGTTATTAGAATTACTTCTTAGGATGGCAGCTGCAGCAAGCCCTGCACCAATTCCACCAAATACTACTTTCTTCAGAATCCCTCTGCTGCCTTTCCTATCTCCGATTCCACCCATTTTTTGATAGCTGATTTCGGCATTTGCGATGCGATAGGAAAGCACCTGGTTATTTCCATCGATATCATTAACCCGAACAGTCCCTGCAATCGACATTTCATGCACTTCCCCATTTATCTCGGTCTGACGTTTTCCCTCTACAATCAGATCACCCTGGTTATTTACCTCTACAATTTGAACACTTACAAATCCTTCCAGAAGCTGGCGTTGAGTTGCGAGGTTTTTTTGATCTGACCCATAATTCACGGAAGCGCCACTGCCAAATACTGGCTCAAATGGCATGAAATTACCGGATAAGGATCCTGTAGCCTGTCCATTTGAATTTGACGTGACTTTAGAGTCGGTTGTTGAACTCCCTTGAAGATTTTCTCTCAAAACTACCGTAATGATGTCTCCTACCTTTTTCGCCTTAACATCACTGTATAACGAAAACTGTGCGAGCACATCCCCCGATAGAAATAGTATACCCAATATAGTTAGTCCAATAAGGTTCTTATTTAATTTGTTCTTAGCCATTGTACTTCTCCTGCACCGATTACTTTTGCGGTGTATTTTTTTCTTGTTTCGTGACAATAAATTTGTACTTCTTCTCCTTCAGATCCGCTTTGTCTGCTTTCGCAATTTAATCCCAGTTGAATGGATCCTTGTGAGAATACCATTGCTACTTCTTGCCCTGGTGCTACCAAAATAGGACTGCTGATTTCATGCACTCTTATGGTTTGCCCGTGGGACAAATTTCTTCGTATTGATTTCCCTTTCAGCTCGTCTATGTTTGTAACAAATCGATCTCTTCCAAGCCGTACCGGTTTCCACTGAAGTTCAAAATTATGCAGGTCTAGTTGTTCTCCACTTCGAACTCTATCAATGGCCACCACTACAAGCTGCTCTGCTTCTATTTTAAGTTGAATTTCGCTGGTTTTTCTACCGGCTCTAGTTTGATGGATTACATCGAAACGGGTGTATTCCCCAATATTTCCTGATAATGAAACCGAGTGAATATTCTCTGGTCCAACTTGGAGTAAACTACCTGGTATCCAGCGGGCTGTTAATTCAAATTGATACGTATTCACATCTAAGTGCTGTTCTAAACTAGCTGAAGCTAGCTGCAGCACTTTGGCTTTCGTTGCTTCTTCTTTGTTTAATGGATGCATCAAACCTAGAGCAACTAGAAGCGATATGAATATGCTAACTGTCATTTATCTTTTGATACCGTTAGTTACAGACATCATGTCCTCGGCGGTTTGTACCATTTTTGAGTTGGTCTCATAAGCTCTTTGCGCTTCAATCAAACGAACCATTTCTGTTACGATATCTACATTTGATTGCTCCAAATAACCTTGCCGAACCACACCAAAACCTTCATCGCCAGGGGTTCCGAAAAAGGCTAAACCGGAAGATTCAGTTTCTAAATACAGGTTATCGCCAATCGCTTCTAATCCAGCGTTGTTTGCAAACTTAGCCAGTTCAAGTTGACCTAAATCTACATTGGTATTATCACCTAAAAGCGCAGTAATGGTACCATCTGCGGTAATATTTATTCCAATTGCATCGGCTGGTACTTCAATTTGTCCGGAGAGTGGTAATCCCGAATTATTTACAAGCAATCCGTTTGGATCACGGCTAAAATTACCATCACGGGTGTATGCTGTTGATCCATCCGGCATTTCAATTTGGAAGAAGCCATCCCCACTAATTGCCAGATCTAACACATTTCCTGTTTCTGCAACAGAACCCTGCATGAAGTTACGGATAGTTGCCACTGCTCTAGAACCGTGCCCTATTTGAAGAGTTGGCCCGTCGCTAGTACTACGACCAGTTGCACTTCCCATCTTTGAAGCAGCAATATTCTCATAGAATAGATCCTGAAAAGCAATCGTGCTACGTTTGAATCCTGTAGTGCCAACGTTGGCAAGGTTGTTAGCGATATTATCAACCGATCGCTGTTGGGCACTCATACCCAATGCGGCTGTGCTTAGTGCTCTAGTTGGCATAATTCTGTGGGTTTGATTTCGAATTCATTATAGTCTTCCTAGTCGGGAGGTTACTTGCGAAAGCATATCGTCGGTAGTTTTAAGTGCTCGTTGCTGAGACTCAAACATTTGCATGTTTCGCATCATATCTACCATTTCGGCAAGAGGCTCTACATTTCCTTTCTCGAAGTAGCCCTGCATTACCATTCCGATTCCATCATCGGAAAGTTCAATCTCGTCTTTTACAGTGAAGTATGTGCTTCCTTGTCGCTCAAGTAATGTTGGATCATCAACTTTTACTATCTGTAGCTTATCCTGGGCGTTTCCATTAATAAGGATTGTACCATCTTTAGAAATTTCCAGTTGGTTTGGTCCACCCGATTCGTTTGTACTTTGGAATAATTCTGTTAATTGAATCGGACCTGATTCGCCCAAAACCTGAGCGCCATTGCTATTAACAAGGATGCCGTCAGAATTTAGTGAAAAGCGACCGTCTCGAGTTAGATACTCCTGATCGCCATCCTGTACTTTAAAAAATCCAGTACCATTAATGGCTACATCAAATTCATTTCCGGTTGGCTCTAAAATGCCCTGATCCATATTTACCTGACTCATCGGAACAGCTCTCTTGATTTCCTGTCCATTCAGATTTTCAGTCATCATGCGATAGAACAACTTATTCCCTTTGAAACCGGGAGTATTGATGTTAGCCAGATTATCTGCAGTCACATCCTGTGATTTTGAAAGGACCTGCATGGCCTGCATTTGCATGTAAATTCGATCAAGCATTTTTTTTGATTAAAAAATCAGTGAAAAATTTAAGTCGTCGATATTGTGTGCCGATAACACATAGTTACCAATCGTTCACTGGTGCCACATCAAACTTTATGCCATATAGTGAATTAGCATTTCTTACAATTCAGAAATCGTTCTTTTTGATATCATTAAGAAGGTTTTTCATCACTATTTATTTTAATAGCTGAAATAGTATACCGCTTCTTCAAGTAGGAAGAGTTTGCAGAAATTTTTTCCCCAATTGCGAAATTTTCCGCTCCATCATGTTCTCAATTTTCAGTTTAAATCACACTTTGCCTTCTTTTTGATCTGGTATCGTTTTTGAAAATGGAGGGTCATGGCTAATGACAAATCCGACCAGGAAAAAACCGAAGAACCAACGGCGAGGCGACTTCAGAAGGCTCGCGAAGAAGGTAATGTAAGTACCAGCAAAGAGGTGTCATCGGTAATCCTTATGATTGCTGCCTTACTTATGTTTCTTGGAGTAGGTGGGATGATCTTTGATCGAATTACCTATCTGTTCGAAAGCTTCTTCTTTAATTCTGGAATGGGTTTTACCGATCAAAGTCAGGCCGAGAGTTATTTACGAACTGCACTTTACTTCGGCCTACAGATAGTAATGCCAACGAGTGTGATTTTAATGATTGTCGCAATCGGAGTAAACATGGCACAAACTAAAGGTGTTTTCTCGCCCAAAGCCATGGAGTTCAAACCGGAAAAAATGGATCCTATTAAAGGGATGGGGAAAATCTTTTCAACAAAAGGTCTTGGCGAGCTTGTTAAGGGGTTTATGAAATTGGGTATAGTCGGGATTATAGGGTACTACGAAATCAAGAATGATGTAAGCAGTTATGTAGGCTTTTCCATAGTCCCTATTGAATATAGTATGGCTCAGATGGGTGGGCACATTCTAAGCTTCGTCGTAAAAGTGTTTGCTGCATTGTTAATCCTCTCTATTGGAGACGCCATCTTTCAGAAGTATCAATACACAAAAAGCCTGAAGATGACCAAGCAAGAAATAAAAGATGAATACAAACAGATGGAAGGCGATCCTCATGTTAAAGGTCAACGAAAAGCATTTGGTCGAAAACTCATCCAACAGAAGAGAATGGATCATGCAGTGCTTGCAAGCGATGTGGTTGTTACAAACCCAACTCACTACGCCGTTGCTTTAAAATATGACCCCGAATTAAATGGTGCTCCTATAGTAATGGTGAAGGGACAAAGATTGCGAGCAAAGAAGATTAAAGAGTTGGCCAGGGAGTATGGCATACCAATTGTAGAAAATAAGCCGGTGGCAAGAGCGCTCTTCGCTACAGCCGAGGAAGACGGATACATCCCAGAAGACCTCTATCGAGCTGTAGCAGAGATTCTAGCCTATGTTTTCAAGCTAAAAAACAAACACAGAATATAGTGTAGATGAAAATTGGTGGAATAGATACTAAGAGATTAAAGGGAACATTTTTCCAGACAGATGTACTGATTTCCTCGGGAATTGTGATGATTCTACTCATTATGATTATTCCATTCCCTACTCAGTTGATGGATTTTTTCCTCGCCTTAAACATCACACTTTCACTCATTGTTCTACTGGTTGCCTTCTATGCCTTAAAACCACTACAGTTTGCTGTATTTCCTGGCATGCTCCTCATCCTAACCCTTTTTAGGTTATCATTAAACGTAGCAACAACCCGCCTCATTTTAAGTGAAGGTTATGCCGGAAATATCATCGAGGCATTCGGGGGATTTATTGTACAGGGAAACTTCGTTATCGGGATAATTATTTTCGCAGTTTTGGTGATAATCAACTTTGTGGTTATAACCAAAGGTGCAACCCGAATTGCCGAAGTTGCTGCACGCTTTACCTTAGATGCAATGCCCGGTAAGCAAATGTCGATTGATGCGGACCTGGCCGCCGGACTTTTAACCGACGAAGAAGCTAAAAACCGACGATCTGAAATTGCACGCGAAGCCGACTTTTATGGCGCTATGGATGGTGCTTCCAAATTTGTTCGCGGTGATGTTATTGCGGGTTTGTTAATTACGTTCATCAACATAATTGGCGGATTGATAATCGGAACCCTTCAACTACGAATGCCACTTGGAGAAGCTGCCGCTACGTATACTTTAATGACTATTGGTGATGGTTTGGTTTCACAGATTCCTGCGCTCCTAATTTCAACCGCTTCTGGTATGATCGTATCTCGAGCCGCGTCAGAAGGAAACCTGAGTAACGAATTAACAGATCAACTTCTTGGAAATCCTAAAACGGTTGTTATTGCCGGTTCTTTTGTTTTCTTCTTAGGGATGATGCCAGGACTTCCCGTTGTTCCATTCTGGGGTATTGCCGGTTTCCTATTCTTTATGGCTTTCAAGAATTTTAGAGCGGAAGAGCGAAAAGAAGTTGAAGACTTAAAAGAGAGCGAGTCTAATGCTGTAGTTCAGAAAAAAGACGACCCGGTTGAAAATTATCTGGTAATGGATACACTCGAGTTAGAAATTGGGTATAGCTTGATTCCAATGGTCGAAGCCACTCAAGGTGGAGATTTACTCGAACGCATGACCTCTCTTCGAAAACAACTTGCAGCTGAACTTGGAATTATCATCCCATCTATTCGCATACGGGATAATGTTCAGCTTGATGCCAACCACTATACCATCAAAATGAGGGGTGTGGTTCAAGGTGGAGGTGAATTGCTACCAGGTTATTTCCTCACTCTCTTACCTGAAGATTTTAAACCAAATATTCAGGGAATTGAAACCAAAGATCCAACTTTCGGGATGGATGCGATATGGGTAAGTGGAAAGAATAAATCTGAGGCGGAAAAATATGGGCTAGCTGTGATTGAAGCAGGTGCTGTTATCACAACGCATTTGATGGAGGTTTTAAAGAAAAATGCACACAAATTGATTGATCGCCAGATGGTGAAAAAATTGGTCGAGAATGTTAAAGAACAAGCGCCGGCGTTAGTCGAAGAACTTGTACCGGATGGAATGAAAATTGGGGATATCCAAAAAGTATTGAAGCGATTATTACGAGAGCGAGTACCAATTAGAGATCTTATTACCATCCTTGAAACGTTGGCCGATTATTGCCATCAAACAAACAATACCGATGTATTGAATGAGTATTGCCGAGCTGCATTATCTGAGACCATTACTCGTCAATTTGTAACTCCAGAGAACGAAGTGGTTGTAGTAATGCTAGAACCTCAATTAGAATCTCACTTAATCTCGCAGGCTCAACAAGGCACTTTAAACAGCAACACACTCGGCTTAACACCCGACACCGTAGAGCGTTTGTATCAGTCGTCATCAAAGACTTTCACCAATATGGTGCGAAAAGGATTTGAACCGCTTTTACTAACCTCACCCATCTTGCGATTCACCCTTTTCGAATTCTTGGCACCGATTTTGCCAGATATAAATGTGTTATCGTACAACGACATCAGCCAGGACATTCAGTTCAAAACTTTTGATCGTTTGACGATTCAGGCGCCGGCTCGAGAAATACCATCTCACCAAGCCGAAACTGACCAACAGCCAATAACTGAAGAAACTGAGTTAGTATGATACTGAAGAATATTTTTGGAAAAACTGTCGAAGCTGCAAAGAAGACTGCCCACCAAATGTACGGTGATGACATCCTAATTTTAGAGGCTTCAGAACCTACTGTAGAGGGTCAAAAAGCTAAGGTTACCATATTTTCTGATTCACCGTTAGATGAGAAAAAATCTCATCATTCTAGAGCAAAAACATTCAGAGATTCATTAAAAGAAGAGGACGATGGGGTTCAATTCGAGCGTAGCAGTACGGTATTATCGGCGTCTAACCAAAGAGGAAATTCTAATTTAATGTCGCTTAGAAAGTATGCGACTGAGCAAATTTTGACGGAGAAAAAGAAAGAGACGAACAAAGAGTTAGTTGGAGCAGGCGAACAATTTTTACCGCAAGAAGAGCCTGTTCAGGAAAAAACTTCCCAACAGTTTTACCGAAGAGCAAGCTTACGACCAGCACCTCAAAATAATATTCAGGAAGAAGAAATTTTACAGGATGAAGCCCCTGCGACTATCGTCCCAAAAACAGCTGGAAAATTCATCACTCATTTTAGAGAATCAAAACCAAAAGAGAACTTTAATGAAGCTCGAATAGCGGTTCAATCCCCAATCGAAAACCAGAAAGCGATTAAGGCACTTCACAAAAGATTTGATAAGCTGGAAGCATTACTGGATTCTTCATTAATCTCATCGAATCTGGATTATGCTTGTCACCCTGTATTTCAGCAGTTAGTACAAACCGGAATTAACACTTCAACAGTAAGTGGGTGGTTTAGCCAAATCATCAAAAATGGAATTGATCCATTTGAACACAATGAGCTTTTCATGGCTAAACTCGCTGGTATTTTGCGAGACTCATTAGGCAAGGCTCCTTCGAAAGACCCAAGTAAATTCATGCTGTTTGCAGGACCTTCAGGTTCCGGTAAAACGTCACTGATAATGAAACTTTGCTTACATCCGGATTTTATGCTCAATAAAAATGTAGCCGTGGTTACGGTTCATCCACAACAAAACCCCGGAAATAGGTATTACAGTATCCTGGAGAGCTTTTGTAGAAATGAAAAAATTTCTCACTTCGCAGTTAAGAAAGGTCTTGATGTGGGCGAAAATATAGAAGAGTGGAAGGAATTCGATCATATACTGATTGATACACCATCGCTTAGTATCGAACAGGAGGATTCGTTTAGGGAATACTGGAAGATCAGACAATTACTAACGCCCCTAACTCCTCTTGAAGTTCACTTTGTGGTGGATGCTGCCCGCAGCAAATTCTACTTCTCTAATGCAACTGCTAAGAATCATCCAATGCAACCTGACTATATCTCTATAACGCATCTTGATGAAGTCTCACAATGGGGGCCAATTATTCCGTTTATGAAAGAGATGGATTGTGCTGCCAGATACATTAGCAATGGAGGTGACCTACCTACAAGTCTGAGCGAGTTTAATCCACAATGGTTCGCCCAAAAAGTGCTGGAGGACTAAGAAAAATGATGCATCTATTTGAAAGAACTGAACCATTTGTTTTTGCTGTTATTAGTGGAAAGGGCGGTGTTGGAAAAAGTATAAGCGTGGTAAACATGGCCGCAATGTTAAACGACATGGGCTATAAAGTAGCCGTAATTGATGCAGATTTAGGGCTTGCAAACTGTGCTACTATGTTTAATCAACCAGTTCAGGCATCTGTTTGCCAGTGGATTACCAATGATTGTAGTCTAGAAGATACGTTCCAGGATATTGGTGGCATTACATTGGTTACGGGGGCGGATGATCCCATGGAAGCGAAATTAGGCAATGACATAATCATGGATGCCCTCGACCAGGTTCTTTTTGCATTGAAGCCATCCCATGATTTCATTTTAATTGATACGCCGGCTGGTGCTGGTGAAATGAGTCTATGGGCATTAGATGCGGCTGAATTCGGTCTTCTTGTGCTTGTTGATGAACCGTCAGCCATTTCAGATGCATACCGCTTTTGTAAATATGTTTTCAGCATTGATCCGGATTACAATTTTGGTAGTCTTGTCAACTTTGCAGAAAACGAAGAAGATGCCAAAAGCACGATCGAGAGATTTAATACCATTTTAGCCTATTTCCTTGAACAGGAATGTAGCTACCTGGGTTTTATTCCAGATCACGCTCAAGTTAGAAGAGCTGTTAAAAAGCAAAATACATTGCTTGGAATGGACCCGGAAAATCCAATTAATCAGGAGGTGGAGTTCATAGTTCAGAATCTCATCTCTACGTCGAACACCTTAGAAAAACCTCAACTACAACTAGCGTACGCACATAATTAGGAGATATACTCATGTTATTACGCCTCATATTAGTGATATCATTACTGCTATTTATGCTTTTACTGATTTCAGGAGTACAGATTGATGTAGCTCTTTATAGAAGCCTCCTGGTTTTTATGGGACTCTTCTCCGTGATGTACCTATCCATTTTTCTATTGAATGTAGTTCGCGACAATAATAAGGCCGAGCAAATACCTATTGGTGGTAATAACCAAAATCCTGAGCAGGAGACATAGTTATGGGAAATAAAACCTTACAAGAATTAATTGAGCTTTATGCCAGCAACCCGGTTGATGGGCTTAGAAACTCGAT
Source organism: Balneolaceae bacterium (assembly GCA_965229525.1). Taxonomy (GTDB): domain Bacteria; phylum Bacteroidota; class Rhodothermia; order Balneolales; family Balneolaceae; genus HXMU1420-13. The sequence continues at coordinate 2,332,375 of OZ245886.1, read as the reverse complement.
CATCAGTAAATCGATGCCACTTATTCGTAGCATCATCGGCAAAATAAGTCGTCCTGATCAACCACTTTCACAACGCGAGGATTTAGAAAGCGCAGCAATCACGGGTTTACTGCAAGCTATGGAATCCTATGACTGTAGCAGAAATATTCAGTTTAATACTTTCGCGTATTACCGTATTCGCGGAGCCATTGTTGATTACTTAAGAAGTATTGATCAATTACCACGTAAGCAAAGAAAGAATTACGGCGAAGTTCAAAAAGTAATTGAACAGCTAAGCCAAATTTTAGGTAGAGAACCCTCAAGCCAGGAAGTAGCCGATGAACTCGACATGGATATTGAAGATTATCACAAGTTACTTACCAACGTTCAACAACGAAATGTACTTTCTTTAGATGGCCCTGCTTATGATGAGGACTCTGTCTCTTATTATGAGACTCAGGTAGATCCAAACTCAGAAGTACCTGACAATAATCTGGAAAAGAAAGAGCGAACAGCTGCAATCATGAAGAAAATAGGTGAGTTGAAAGAGCGCGATCGCCTAATTTTGATGTTATACTACTATGAAGATATGACGATGAGTGAAATCGCATTACTCCTTGAACTCACTGAAGCACGAATTTCGCAAATTGTAGGGAAGCTTCTACTCCAACTACGCCAGGAGCTTACTAAAGAGGAAGTAGTTTATATTGAGAATTAGCTTTTTTTGATCAGACTGATTAGAAAACTCTAATCAGAACCAATTTTAGTAATGCAATGACCAACCGATAACATGAAAGGATACTCATACCCATGGAAGACGTTGAATGTCACTCTTGCCCAAAATATCGAAACTTAGCAAAATCCCTGAGCTACTGAAGCATAAGAGAGAGGAAGAAGAGCATCAGCGAAAGAAAAAACGCGAAAGAGAAAGGGAAAGAAATTCAAAGTTCATCATTGATGAAGTAACCATTAGTCAGGCTTCTAAATCTCACATGGAAGTGGAGATGCCCACCAAATTGCCCGAAGTACCGGAGATCATCAAAGAGAAAGACGAAGGCAAAGGTATTAAGATCGATTTGAGGGCTTAGCTTCAATCCAACTCTTGTAATACGTTCAGTATAACAACTCCAATTATTCGTAATTGCGAGGAGTATTGAAATCTATACTAACTTCTGCAATCATCGACGAAGCAATCTCCCCGATCCAACCGTTTTCCTAGAGATCGCCGCGTCGAACTAAAACCAGATTTTTTTGCTTATCCAGCCTCCTCGCGATGACAATTTATGTTTATTAAAAAAGCTCGTCATTGCGAGGAGTATTGAAATCTATACTAACTTCTGCAATCATCGACGAAGCAATCTCCCCGATCCAACCTTTTTCCTAGAGATCGCCGCGTCGTTCTCAAAACAGACTTTTTTGCTTTTCTAGCCTCCTCGCGATGACCGCTTTAGTTACAATCAAAGTCATTGCGAGGAGTATCGAAATCTATACTAACATCTGCAATCATCGACGAAGCAATCTCCCCGATCCAACCGTTTTCCTAGAGATCGCCGCGTCGTTCTCAAAACAGACTTTTTTGCTTTTCTAGCCTACTCGCGATGACCAACCGAATTTGAATGTTGCTTATTGAATGTTGAATGTTCCTTAGGCCGGTGGCGTCGGCACAATATTGCCTAAAAGTCCTTCCAGGAAGAAGAATAGATTCTGAAAGACTACATCGAAAGCAGTAGGTAAATATGGAAGTACCAACATAAAGATGGATACACCAACTCCCATCTTTACAGGGAGAGCGATAAACATCAGGTTAGCCTGAGGCATAATTCTACCAAAAATAGCGAGACAAACATCCAACAAGAAAATAGCCATCATGAATGGTGCAGTAAGCTGAACTCCAAGTACAAATAAATAGGTTGCCACTTCAAGCATGTAGGTCCCAGCCAAATGCACATTATGATCAACCGCTGGTACAATTTGATAGCTTTTTGCCAGAGCCGTTATATAAATCTTATCCCCATCGATGCTGAGGAAAATGAGGATTGCTAGCATTCCCAAAATATTTGCCACAATAGAATTCTGTTGATTGGTCGATGAATCCATCATCATAGCAAAACTAAGACCTGTGTTATAACTGATAAGCGTACCGGCCATCTCAAATCCGGCAAATACAAGCTGACCAATAACGCCCATTGCAGCTCCTACCAATAATTCGGCAACAATAGCTATGAAAATCTCAATGGTGCCATCACTTGCCTGTACAAATGTATTTTCTGCAGGTACCACATAGAAAAGTAGTATGCTAACCACCATTGAAAAGTAAAGCCTAACCTGAATAGGAAATGAGTTATTACTAAAAAATGGAGCAGTCATTACCACTGCGCTAACCCTCACAAAAATGAGGAAACCGGATAGAATCAAATCAATTGTTAATGATTCTCCACCCATCACAAAACCTAATTATAGAGCTACTTGAGGAATAAATTCGAAAGCTCGCTGTGTGAAATCGATCGCAAATTGAAGCATAAATCCGAACATTAAGAAAAGAACGGTTATTACAGCTACCATTTTAGGAACATATGTTAGGGTCATCTCCTGAATAGAAGTGGCTGCCTGGAAAATGGCTATACCAAGTCCAACACTTACTGCTGCGATCATAACCGGTGCACAAAGTACAACTACGGTGGTTAACATCTCCTGAACCCAAAATAAAGCAGTATCAATATTCATACTATTACCTAAAACTTTCTACGAGGGACGACACTAGTAAGTACCATCCGTCTGTTAATACGAAGACTAAAATTTTGAACGGCAACGAAACCATTACCGGTGGCAAGAACATTATCCCCATAGCTAAGAGGATGGATGCAACTACAAGATCTATTACCATAAATGGGATATAAATCATAAACCCAATCTGAAATGCAATTCTCAATTCACTAATTACGTAAGCTGGTACTGCGACAAAAAGAGGAAGAGATTCCGCATTTCCAACAGTCTGTAAGCCTGCCATGTCCATGAAGTACAGAAGATCTTGATCGCTGGTCTGGCGAATCATAAATTCCTTTAGTGGAATAGAAGCTGCTGATAATGCCTCCATTTGCGTCATTTCATCATTAGTGTAGGGCTGAATGGCCACTTGATTGATTTCATCAAAAGTGGGTTTCATTATGAAAATGGTGAGAAAAAGTGCCAATCCCACCAACACTTGATTTGGTGGTGATTGCTGTGTTCCCAAACCCATCCGCAAAAAGAAAAACACCACGATGATTCGCGTAAAGCTGGTCATCATAGTTACAAACGCTGCTCCAAACGACAGCACGGTAATAATCACTAATGCCTGGATCGCGGAAGAAAAGTCATCCTCATCAGAGCTACCCCCGCCACCAATAGAAAGATCGATTTGTGGTATGGTTGATTGTGCCTGAACAGACTCTGCTATCAACGTAAATACGAAGATGAATGCAAGCAGTATAGTTAGTTGTTTTGTTCGCTTGCTGATTTGACTGATAACCCAATACATCTTTTAATTCCCCAGCAGCTTGAATATAGAGTTGAAATCACTGCCGGAGATTTCTTCGGGCTCCGGATCTGGCAATTTTGAAGGATGCCATTCACTCTTAGAATATCGATGTAGTAAGTTTACAGCGTTGGCAGTTACACCAAGCACCCAAATTTCATCGTTGATTTCCAAAATCTTTAGCTGAACACCTTGTCCAATAACGTGTTGTGTAATCTCTTTTACATCATGTTCACTAACGTCAACGTTCTTTTTCTTTCTAGTAGTCCACAGCCATATTCCACCTAGCACGGTTACCATTATAAAAAATGTAGTAAAGGCACCTTGAAAAATTGGTGCTTCTTCTGTGATGGCTTCATCAATATCAGGTTGATTTACTTTTTCATCACTTAATAAACTATTTCTAAGTTCAACCACACTTTGAGTGGAGTCTGAAGAAACCAAAACCGAATCTCTTTCACCAGGTAACTCCATTTTGGAGACGAGAAAAATCCAAAGTACCAACAACCCGATACTCACCGAGATGATGATTCTCAGAATAGTTTTCGGTTGTTTAGTTGAATGACTTAGGAGGTTGGTTAGGTTCATCAGTTCATTTTCACTAAATGTTGACGGGTGGTAATCAGATTGGAAATACGGACACCAAAATGCTCGTCAATGACAACAACTTCACCCTGAGCAATTCGCTGTCCGTTTACCATAATATCAACCGGCTCTCCAGCGAGTTTATCCAACTCAATTACTGATCCTTTTGCAAGTTGAAGTACCCGACCAAGTGGTAATTCGATGCGGCCAAGCTCAACTGAAACGTCCATGTTAACATCGCGGAGCATATCCATGCTTTTACCATCCTCTGATAGGATATCCAGCGGGGCATCGTCATCAAAATCTTCGAATTCTATATAACTTCCGGATAGAACTTCATCATGAATTTCCCCTAATTCTTCTCCGTTTGTTTCTTTAAATCCATCGCTATCTACTTCTGCCTTTATATCTTCTTCCGGCACTTCCAATGTTATAACTGAATCGGGATTCCCAATTAATACCTTTCCATGAACATTTTCATCTGCAAGCCCTTCTACTTCAAGCTTAGTTACGAAGTATTCTGTATGATGCAATTCTGCTGAAACTTCGGCATGTTTCATTGGCATAATTGCGTCGAAATCAACGACAATACCATCGTCTGATAAAACATTCTCGAACGTGGTTTTAAGCTCGCCAGAGAATTTTTTTAACAAATCCATGGTCTTTTCATTGAAGGTATTTTCTTCAATACCCAGCATAATACTGGATAGTAACCCAAACCATTCTTTATCGAGAATGGCAATCACATCCATATTATTATTTTTGTCGTGGGCAAAAAGATAAATATCGTCCTGGCCTAGCTGGCCAAAATTTTCTGTGGCATTTAGCACTTCCGAATCAGTAACGGTTACCTTTGTTTCTTCAAGCAAAACCGAGGTAAGAAACTCTTCGATTTTTGGAAGGTACTGCGTGATTTTGTTAACGTAATTTTCCATGATTACACCAATTCCTGTTCATTAATTTCTTCAATTATTTCAAACACTTTAATAGCTTTTCTGCCTTGTTTTAAACCAGGAAAACCATTCATTTTTGTGATTCCATTTACTTTTATTTCTAGTGGTTCGTCCGCCTTTTGTAGTAATGGAATCGTATCCCCTTCTTTTAAACTTAGAATGTCATCAAGTGACAAAACCGTTTGCCCTAATAATGGCTGAATTCTAACGGGCGCTTTTTTTAACGTTCGGCGATAATCAATCGATTCTTCGTGATTTAGTCGTTGAAGATTTGCCCCTCTATCTTTCTTGATGATTGAATCGTTGAGTGCTTTTTTCAAAAAGCTATAGGTATATGAAATACCAACTTCAATTACAGCCTCATTTAGATCAACCCTCATTTTTGCTGTAAGTAGCGGATCGACTGAACTTAGGTGAATATTCTCAGGTTTATTTTCATAATGTGTGTTTTCTACTTCGAACCTGAGGTATGGCTCCCAGGCTTTTATAATCTCGTTCTGGATACGCTCCTGAATTCTGGATATGATCTTCTCTTCGATGGTAGTGAGTGTTCTCTTAAATGTAAGATCAATACCCGGTCCGCCACTTTCCCTTTCAATAATGTGGATGCAAAATTCCGGTGGCATTGCAAGAATAATATCTCCCCCCATTGTTCGTCCATTCATCATATAAACAACACTTGGGGTTGGCATATCACTGATGAGATCAGATGGCGAAAACTGTTCGATTCTACTCAGAGAAACATCGGTTTTATAATTCAGTGAAGTACTAAAAATTCGACCCATCCCACGAGATACATTGTCATGGATCTGCGAGATTGTTCGCATTATCTCTTTGCTAAAAAGCTTTGGGCGTTTAAAGTCGTAGGGTACTACATACTTAACTTTTCCCTTTCTTTTTTGGGGTGATTGGGAATCCATCGATTTCAGAGTATGTGGTTTTGATCATTGCAATACATACTTCGTGAAATACAAGTTTTGTACCGAAGTCTCACCGATGGATGAATTAATTATATCGGTTACTTCGTTGCGAATCAGTTCGCGCTCTTGCGGTGTTGTTAGTTGACTTACTGTTCGCCTTGAAAATGTTTCGATTAGCTCTTGTTTTACCTTTGGATTGTTGGTTTCCATCATTGGAATGTGCTCTATGTTCATTTCAAGGCTGATTTCCACCATCAGGTATCTTCTACCATTTGTATTCGCCGGGTTCACCACCAATTGTTCCATGGTATATGTTCCCATTTCCGGTGGTTCTTCTTCATTCATTTTCGCATAAATACTCGGGTAGTATTTATCAACTAATACATAAGCGAGATACGCCTGGCCTGCAAGAATTAGCACTAAAAGGAAAATTTTTCCAATTGCAACCAGCTGATTTTTGGGGTTTTTACCTTTTGCTGCCCCTTTTTTTTCTTTCTTGTTAGTATTCTTCTCTGCCATAATTATCCTCTCTATTCAAGCTCGTTTAATGAGGTTTCAACCGTAATTAAATCAGATTCTTCTTCTGTAGTGATCTTGAGATTGTCTTTTAAATATATCTCTACTCTTCGATTTGCTCTTCTACCATCTGAGGTTTTGTTAGATGCAACCGGTCGGTGCTCACCAAAACTTGTTGCTTGAAACAATTCTGGCTTAACAGACGCTTTCTCTTGTAAATACTGTAATACAGAAACAGAACGTCCGGCTCCTAAATGCCAATTCGATTGATATAAACCCCCTCCGGAAATCGGAACATTATCGGTATGTCCCTGAACCTCAATTTCCCAATTACCATTATTTATCGACCCGGCTAGCTCATCCAATATCTTCTTGGCTTCTGGTAATAAGTCTGAGGAACCACTTAGAAAGGACACCGAATCAGCCAACGTAATCAAGAAGCCTTCTTCTGTAATCTCAATATCAACTCCCTCCAAGTCTGAGGTATTCTCGACAAACTCTGCCATAGCCTGCCACTTTTCCATATTCTCCTGCAAGAAATCATCTACTTGCTCAGGATTCGGGTTATTCTGCAAGTTAGTCGTTAAACTGCTGTTATCCGGAAAGAAGCCGGAGTGCTGTTGGAAATAGGAAATGAAACTATTAAACGCCTGCTCTTCCACTCCAGGCGTCATTGTATATAGTAGAACAAAAAACACCAGGAGTAGCGTCACCAGGTCGCCATAGGTCATTAACCAGGTTCCAGAATCTTCTTTAGGTTTTCCCATTCTTTACCTTGTTGTTCTTTCCATAGTTTATATAGTTTCTCGTCTCGGGCTTTCATGATCTTAAGCCCTTCATGGTGTTTTACATATTCAGCACGTTCTGCCGGTTCTATGTAAATGAGCATTTTCTTTTCCATGATTCTGGGATTCTCCCCTTCTACCATAGATAGAATTGCCACCCGGAACATTTTCTTCCTGTTTAAATCTTTTTCGGCCAGATAGGTAACTTTCCCGGCAAGTGGAGCGAACAGCATGTTTGATAACATACTTCCATACAGTGTTGTAAGAAGTGCAACTGCAATACCGGCTCCCAAAGCTTCCGGATCGGAAAGATTTTGAAGCATTAAAACCATCCCGATTACAGTACCTATCATACCAAATGCAGGTGCAAAATTACTCATTGCAGTAAGTACGTTTATTGCAGTAAATGAAATTTCTTCTTCGCTGGATATTTCATCAGAAAGAATGCTATTCAGACTTTCTGTTTTAAACCCATCCACGGCTAACTGAAGCCCATTTTTAAGATATTCGTCTTGTAAATGTTTGATGTCTTCATCAAGTACTAATAAACCACCGGTTCTAACACGACGAGCAAAAAGAGTGATCAATTCCATATCCGTACGGAGATCGACTCCAGCATCTTTCATGAGGCGCATCATTAATGCAAATGCACCTTTGATTTTGTTAAAATCGAAGCTCACCATAGTCGACGCAAATAATCCACCTGCTACAATAATAAAGGAGGGGACGTCGATAAAAATCAGAATACTCGCTTTTGGAAGTATTGCTCCCAGTACCAGGACAATCCCTAGTACTAACCCAATCATACTCGATTTATCCAGCATACCGCTTATAGTTATTCCGCATCGTATAACTTCTGTTACCCGTTATGCGGATGGTTGTACAGTTCTCCTGATTTTATCGGCAGCTAAATATGGGTTATTAAGTTTTAAGCCTTACCATTTTTATGTAATGAGTTTCAACTAAAAAACCCCACACCCAACACGAATGTCGGGAGGGGGTTTTAACCAACCTACCATGAAGTTCTACTAAACTCTTAAGGTATTATCGGGGCTTAACGCTTCAAGTTAACTGCCTCGGTCAACATTTCGTCGGAAGTAGTGATTACCCTCGCATTCGACTGATAAGCTCGCTGTGAAGTAATCATATTTGTGAATTCACGAGCGAGATCCACATTAGAGCCTTCCAGACTACCTGAGTTAATGTTAGTTCCGGCAATATTGCCCGCAGTATCTATAAAGGTTTCACCCGCTGCTGATGTAGCACGGAATAAACCAGAACCGATCATTTCAAGACCATTTTGGTTTTGAACTTGTGCAACAGCAATCTGTGCTAGTACAGCAGAATTACCGTTATCGTAAATTCCCTGAACTTGTCCGTCACCATCAATGGCTACGTCGACTAATAGACCAGATCGATAACCATCCTGGCTCGTTACTTTTGCTGTGTTTTGGCCGGAATATTGTGAGAAAGTAGTTCCGGTATTTTTATCTCCAAGTGATACATCAAAAGAGGTAGTACCTGCACCACCACCAGGCTCGAAAGTAAGTGTGAAAATATCGCCAGATGTCATCTGACCTAACTCATCGAATGTAACAGTTCCTGATTGACCTGAACTAATAGTTTCTCCATCAAGGAATTTTGCATCATACTGCCATTCATTATTCGCAGTTTGTGTGAATTCTAAAATCAATGAATGTGCACGACCAAGATTATCAAAAACGGTTGTACTCATTGTTTGGGTGTTGGTAGCACCTTCTTGAGTTACTCCAAATCCCGGCACATTAATTGTGCCCGTACCGGTAACATTTACAGCAGTGATATCAAGTTCGCTATCGCCTAGTTGCGATGATCTTAATGTAAGTGCACCATCTACTAATACCATTTCAGCTTCGCCTGCTGGTAAGCCCGAATTGAATGATGCGAGCATATCATCCAATGTATCACCGGTAGTAAATGTATGCGTAATTGTTGTGGCTGTACCGTCATTAAGAGATACATCAAAACTAATTTGATCACCATCTACCAAATCGGTAAGTGTTTGTGAAATATCATTTATCAACGTACTACCATCAGCAGGATTTCCGCCCACTGTAAATCCACTTTGCGCCTGAAGTATCTTATTCTTACTTGTATTCGCATTTAAGTTACCTGCCAAAGTAACCAGGTCTGTTTGTTTTGGAGGTAGTGGGTTTTCAAAATCAATTCGAACAGAATCCGGAGTACCGCCGGAAATGATATTTCCTGAACGATCTGCGATGTAACCCATCACATTATTACCAGATTGATCTACTAAAAAACCATCGCTGTTAAATACAAAATTACCGGCTCTGGAAAGTAAATTTTCACCACCTGAATTGATTACAAAAAATCCTTCTCCCGAAAGTGCAAGATCTGTGGTTCTACCAGTATTTTGCATTGCGCCTTGGGCAAAGTTTCGACTAATCGATGAAACTCGAACTCCCAAACCAACCTGATTGCTAAGCTGGGGAGCAGATTCACCGGCGCCTTCGCGACCAAGGTTTTGATTCATCATCTCTGCAAATGTGATGGATGAAGATTTAAATCCTGCAGTATCTACGTTCGCGATATTGTTACCAATCACGTCCATCTTCGCTTGAAATGCATTCAAGCCGCTAACTCCTGCGTTTAATGATTTAACTAATGACATGAGAGTTCTCCTGTTTTTTTGCAGTAATTTTTCTGCATGTGCTGCTCTCTATTATATGTCGAGCAACCCGTTATAGTTATGTTTTACCTTTTTAAAATCTTATTCGTCTAGTATTCCAGTACCAACTTCTTCTACATCGCCAATGGGGATGTCAATTCCATTTACAGATAAGAATACGCCCTGACTGGTATATCGAACTTTGCTGGCAAAGCCTTCAAGGAAAGTGAGGGCACCAATTTTGTTGTCGCCATTTTTAGCGATCACTTCTACGGTGTATGCACCTTCTCCCATTCGTTGACCATTAGTATCCAAACCGTCCCAAGTCCATGCATTATCACCCGAAGGTACACCAGACAGTGTTTCTCTTCGTACCTCTGCACCACTTTCTGTTCGAATTACTATTTCTACATCCGTTGCCGAATCGTTTAATTTGTAATTGATTTCAGCATTGCCTTCACTACTTAGCGAAATCTGATTACTCAAAGCTCGTACTTCTTTACCAGTTAAGGAAGCTGCCATCGAGTTTGTTAAACTAGCACCCATTAAATCCTGACTGATCGCTAGATTTCCTAGTCCATCATTTACACTTATTAATTGTTCAACCGAGTTGAATTGAGCTAACTGAGAAGCAAACTGTGCGCCATCCATTGGATTAACAGGGTCCTGATTCTGCAATTGAGCAACTAGTAATTGTAGAAACTCCTGTTGACCTAGCTCAGATTTTCCCTGTGGTGCTGAACTATATTGCGTAAGTGTCGGGTTAATTCCTTGTACATCCATAGTTAGTGTATTAAGCGGTCCATTCCATTTGGTTGTAGCCAAAATCACGGATCGATGGTTGTAGACTTTTTACTGCTTCTTTTGAGTTTTCATCATCAATTAAATCCGATTTTAATTGATTCAATGAATTTCTTCTTTCGCCGGAATTATCAGATAGTGCATCAGAGAATGATTGTTCATCTTCATTCGCAAACTGTAACTCTAACTCCAGGTTTAATTCTTCTTTAAGGTGATCCTTAATCTCCTGCTCCATATGCATCAACAAGCGATTCAATTCCGGATTGCTCGCCGCCAGCTTTATGTGTAAAATTCCATCCACATTTTTTGTTGTCATGTCGATGTTATTGCCATCATCGAGCTTGAAGCTATGCTTTTGCCAGCCTTCATTTTGTCGAGTTGAAGGTGATGCAATTTCCTGTTGCATCGCTTTTGCAAAACTTGATACTAAAGAAAGTCTCGCTTGTGCATTTGCCAATGGGAGTTCCCCTAATCGAAGATATCCCAATAAATTTTGTTCAGTTGCTTTTTGATCTTTACCAATCGTTGTCTCCATCATGAATTCTTTCAGGAAAGCTTCCTGATCGGTACTTAAAGTCAATGTTGGATTAAAGAACTGGATTTTCTCCTCCAAAGAATGTGTGGTAATAAAACCGACCGGAGCCTCTCGTGACGAAAGGATTTCCGGCCGAACGGAGTCAACTAGTAATCTTAATCTGGTTTCAGCCTGCTCGGTCATCGAAAGAGCAAATCGCTGGTCTTTAGCTTCTTTTGGTTTGATGACTTCTGATTTATTGGACTGGATAAACTGAATCAATTCAGGGTTTTTGCCCTCAGAAAATCCTGATGGAATCGTGCCATGTTGAGTTCTTTCTACCTGCTCAATTTGATTTAACTCATTAGCTTGCTGCCGAATAATTGGCTCTGTAAACGCTTCATTTCTAAGCTGGTTGAATGATTTCTGTGCTACATATTCATTAGCAAAAATTTGCTGTTTGTGCTGATCTGAAGCTGTAATTTGTGCACTTGAGCCTGTAGAATCATTATTAATAATCTCTGTTAATTCAGAGCTCGTTCTTTTTTCAACTGTTGGTTGATTAGGCTGTGAATGAACATCCAAATGAGCCTGAGAATTTTGAGAATTTGTCGATTTCCCAGGTATAGTATCACTTTCAACTATGTCAAAGATTTTAACAACTTCCCTTGCATTTGGCTCAGTATTTCGAGAATTATCATTAGCCAGACTATCACTTATTAGAACTCTATTTTTTTCACTAATCGGTTGATTGGATTCCTTTGCATTTGGCTGTTCGTTCTGAGATTGGTGTGATAGATCACCCTCAGTTTTTGTAGTCTCAGCTTTAAATCCGTGATCAGAAAGTTTAGTTTCGAATGTTTGCTTTTCAGATGCACCCAGTACATTCTCACTTAACTCTTGAGAAATTGTGTTTAATTCAGAAATTTTCAATTCAGGCACCAATGAATTTATTGGTCCACTTACATCCTGAATTACCTCTTGTCTAAAAATATCTCTATTAACCAGATCGACATGTGCTGTCGATGAAAAATTCTTAGGTGACTCTAAAAGAGTTTCTTCACCCACTTTTTGAGTGGCTGCATTGGTCAGTTCAGAAATATCAGCTAGCCCAATTCGCCCTGTTTTTATTTCCTGATCATTATATGTAGCCGATCCACCCTCACTTATAATACCTTCGTTCGTCTGTCCAGATTTTTCTGATTTACTCTTTATCTGTAACTCCGTTGATTCAGCATCATCCAATAAAGAATTTGTGTACTCTTCTTCCCTTTTCTCTTGTTTTGTAATGTTGAATTCCTCGGAATTCAATGGCGCATCTTGTTTAATGCTTTCGGCTTCAGACTGTTTATTTGAATGGAGTACGTGCTTATTCTCCGGCAATTTGTCGCTTACATTCTCTTTCTTAAGAGAATGCAACAGTGCGCTAAATTCAGTTTTAAGCTGATCATTTGCCAGTAAATTTTGAGCACCCTCTGGTGAAGTATCTACTGAATTTTGGATGATATTTGAAATCAAATCCTGGATCATAGCATTACTTCAGTAATCAAACGAGCGGCTCTGTCTGAGTTTAATGCCCTTAGTATTTTCTCTCTTTGGGTATTCCCTGCTTCTCTATATAGCCGCACCAGTTGTTGACTGGTCATTTTTTCCAAAATAGGTGCCATTTCGTTCTCCTCAAGATTCAGTAAGCTTTTCACTCGATCTTTGAAAGCTTCTTCTTCCAATTCCTCAGTACTCGCAACTTGTTGTTGAGGATTAGACTGTTGTTGAGGAACTTCTCTCTCAGCTAATCCTTCAAGTCGGGCTGAGAGCACATAAACAAGACGTTCTAACGAGTCTATTTTCGAAGCAATATTCAATTTCTGCGCTCTCTCTAATTGCGCGGCTTCAACGATTGCAATAGAATCGGCCACTGCAATGGAATCTGCTCGCATCAAACTGTCTACTCTAGCAAGAGAATCGACCATTACTGAATCGTACATGGTTCCATTAGTTCTTACAATTAGGTCGTACTTGTCTTTATTTATCATCGGATAAAGCAGGTACACCACAACTAGCATTAAAATGATGGGTACTACTAAAAAACCGGCAATTTTTACTATCGCACCTTTATTCATGGTTCTTATCTGCTATAAGATTGGGATGAAATTTCGTCCATAAACTTTTGGTCAGTCTTTGCCACATCTTTCACAAAAGTGCCATGCTCATTTTCTTTCACTTTCTCGAGAATGCTCAATTTTTTAAAAGCCTCTGCTAACTTGGATCTCTCCTCTTTCACCTTCTCGTCAGCTTGCTCTTCTTGTTGTTGCAATTTGTTGATGTGGTCGTTCACGTGAATAAGGTGGGCATTGTGAGTTTTTATGGTATGGATGTTCGCTGCCTCACCCTGGTCTTTACTTTCGAGGTAGCTTTCCAGTTTTCCTTTTACAGCGTTTCTTATATCTGAAATTTTATTCTTATTCGTCAGCTCTTCTGCAAGCTTCTGCTTTTGCACCTTCTCTTGATGCTGTCTAACTTTTAAAACCGGCTCTAAAGAAAACTTAAATTTCATGTTTCTATCTATCCTTATTCAATAATCGTTTGCAATCTATCCCAGAGATTTGTCTCAAAGTCACTCTGGTCCATTTCCTGTATCAAAAATGATTCCAAATCGGGATGTTTTTTTATAGAAAGATCAATTTTAGGGTTAGAACCTTTCACATAAGCCCCAATATTAATAAGGTCTTCTGCCTCCCTATACGTAGCTAGCAATTCCCTTGCTTTTTGGGAGATAGTACGTTGTTCCTTAGTGACAATTTTTGGCATCACACGGGAAATACTTTCCAAAATATCGATGGCGGGGTAATGATTTTTATGAGCTAGACGTCGAGAAAGCACAATATGGCCGTCTAAGATGGAGCGTACAGCATCAGCAATTGGCTCGTTCATGTCGTCACTATCCACCAGAACCGTATATAAGCCTGTGATACTACCTTTATTTGTCTTTCCTGGTCGTTCCAGTAATTTTGGTAAAATTGTAAACACACTTGGTGTGTATCCTTTGGTTGTTGGTGGTTCTCCAGAGGCCAGTCCAATTTCTCTTTGAGCCATTGCAACACGAGTTACAGAATCCATCATTAACAGGACATTTTTTCCTTGGTCACGGAAATATTCTGCAATTGCTGTTGCTGTAAATGCACCTTTTACACGACTCATTGCTGCTGTATCGGATGTAGCTGCAACAACAACTGATCGTTTTAGCCCTTCTTCACCTAATGTCTCATAAATAAATTCGTGCACCTCTCTACCACGCTCACCGATTAGCCCAATCACATTTACATCTGCAGATGAACATTTTGCGATCATCCCCATTAGTGTACTTTTACCTACTCCGGAACCTGCGAATAAACCAACTCTTTGCCCAACTCCAATGGTGTTTAAAGCATCTAGTGCACGTACCCCAGAAAACATAATTTCATTAATCGGTGCCCGATCCATTGGGGAAGGTGGGTTATTTTGTATAGGTTGATATTTTGTAGTTAAAATTGGACCTAAATTGTCTATTGGATCCCCATTTGGGTCAACTACACGACCTAATAGATGATCTCCAACACCTACGTTTAAAGATTCACCTAAACTTTCGACCAGGCATCCATTTTTCATTCCTACTACTCTATCAAATGGCATTAAAAGAGTCTTTCCATCTTTAAGTCCTACAACTTCTGCAGGAATTGACTTTCCAAGAATGGTCTGGATTCCATACATCTCACCAACACTTGCCTCTAATCCAGTGCATTCCACAATATTGCCAACAATCCCTGCTACTTTTCCATATCGTTTGGCTGGGTTATTGGCCTCAATAAAGCGAGATTTAATGGTAGAATAGTGCTCTTGAAGTGCCATGTATTTCTACTCCCATGTAGGAACGGGCAAATTTTTGCGGAATTCCTTTAATGTGTTTTTTACGTTTTGCACCACCACTTCATCGGTTGATTCGAAGCGATACTCGCCTGGCCTACATGCTGGGTCTACTCTTACTTTTATAAACGTGTTGGGTGCATACTCTTCTTTCAGTAATTGAATGTACTCAAAGTCGGATTCAGCAACTAAAAGTACGGGTTTCGACTGGTTGTCTATGCGTTCTAACAATGGTCCCAAAGATTGTTCAAGTTTATTTCGAATCTCAGGGTGTTCTACCGGGAATCCCAATACTGCTTCTGCTATCTCGAAAGCGATATCTAGTATCCCGGGATCTAGTAACTCTTGTCTTTTTTTCCATACCTCTATGCCATTCTTTATGGTCTCATTGATAAAGTCCAGTTTCCCTTCTAAATCATACTGCGCGTGCATATATCCTGCTGCTTTTCCTTCTTCATACCCCTCGGCAAAGGCATCTTCTCTTGTTTTCTCAACTTTTAATTTCCATTTCCTATCTCGATCAATCCGCGCCTGCTGAACCATTTCTTCCGGACTTAGTTCAACCACTTCTGCCTCTTCCAATTCAAGCACTTCGGGAGGTGCTTCATTATCGGTGAACAGCATTTTGTAGTTCAACTTGGTGTTGTTCTCTTTATACCAATTAATTTGTTCGTTATCGAGAACCCTGGGTGTTTTCATAGCTTATTCAACTACCTCTTCTTCCCCTGCCTGTCGCGTACTAATCTGTCCGGCATCTTCAAGTTCTTTGATTTTCTTGATGATTCGATTCTGGGCGTCTTTCACCTCCTTAAGCGGCACGGCACCCAATGCATCCATATCTTCGCGTAACATATCTGCTGCTCTGGACGACATGTTTCCAAGGAATTTCGATGATAGCTCTTCGGCCACACCTTTTAGGCCCATAACCATATCCTGCTTGTCCAGTTCGTTGATGATAATCTGAATTGTTTTGTCGTCGAGATGTTCGATATC
This sequence comes from Balneolaceae bacterium, assembly GCA_965229525.1. Taxonomy (GTDB): domain Bacteria; phylum Bacteroidota; class Rhodothermia; order Balneolales; family Balneolaceae; genus HXMU1420-13. The sequence goes on along the minus strand of OZ245886.1, from coordinate 2,316,247 downwards.
CTCGAATAAGAACATTTGCTCTTTAATTTCCTGTGCAACGTCAGGGTCGCGGTTTTCGATGGATTCGAGAACATTTTTCTCCACTTTCATATCTGCACCGTTAAGAATCTGTGCTACGATATTTGTACCTGCTTTCACACGATCACCCAGGTTATCCATACCGCCCATGTGTTCTTTGATTACTTCCTCAATTTCATCAATTACATCGCCAGATATCTTGTCCATCATAGCAAGTCGGTAGGTGATTTCACCTTGTAGTTCGGCGTCGAGTTCTGCTAAAATTTCAGCTGTTTTTTCAACTCGTAATTGTGAAAAAATTAGTGCCGCTACCTGTGGATGTTCGTTCCTGATGAAATCGGCAATTTGGCTGGTTTTTGTTTCCTGGAAATCTTTGAAGACCGTGCTTCCAGATTGTGCACGTAGTTTCTTCATCATTTTTTCAGAATCACCACCCAATTCGGTTAGGAGTTGTTGAGCGTAATCCATTCCACCGTTGATTACATATTGCTTAACCTCCATCAATGTGTAGTATTCCTGCAGCACAGAATCCACCATCTCGGGGCGGATATTCTTCATCCGGGCAATCTCAAGAGTTATTTGTTCAATCTCTTTTTCATTCAGCGATTTCATCATTTCAGTGGCAGATTTTGTGCCAACACTCATAATGAGAATTGCTGCTTTTTGAGGACCGGTTAAATTAATCCCTAATTCTGCTTCTTGTTCCGTGGCTGTTGCTGTTGCTTCTTCGCTCATAGTTTCTTCTGGTGGTGATTAATCTTCATCAGGTGACATCATTGCACGTAGAATTTGTGCTGCAATGGCTGGCTTAAGCTCAACAAATTCTTTTATTTCGTCTTTGTTGTACGTTGGCTCTGGCGGAGCTTGTGGTTGATTCAAATCCTCTGCAGAAATGGTTGGTTCAATTGGGTTACCATCTTCGTCGAATGCAGGCTCTAATGCGGGTGCACCGGAGGCGCTAGCTGGCAATGATGCATACGTTGTGCCAGGTGGTAATTCTGAGTTGCCCTGGAAATTCGAATTAATGGCCATCTCGGTTTCAATGGTCATTTTCTTACGAATTCCACTTATAAGGAACATAATCACACCAAAGGTGATCCCAATCATCACCCAACGAACGATATCATTTGTATATAAAGGTTGAGTAGCTATAAATGCGTTACCACTCACGTATTGAGTTGTAAAAAACTCAGATTGATTTATCGTTAATAAGTCGCCTCTTTCGGGCTTGATACCAATCGCCAGTTCAACAGCTTCTCGAAATTGTTGAACCTCTTCTGTTGAATATGGTTCAAAAGCAATTACTTCGTCTCCTTCTTCATTGATATTGGTGACCTGCTTAAAGTTTAATAATACGGAGGCAGTTATGCGTTGTATTTCACCTTCACCCTTCTCATAAACTTCTCGAGTTCTGTTTAACTCAAAATTTCTGGTCTCAATTATATTACTATTATTATTTGCAGACACTGTAACGGCGACATCTCTTTGATCGATTGGAGTAAGATTATCAATGGGTACAGGTTCTCGAACTTCATCGTTGTTTACTGTTTCTCTTTTTTCTTCAGAAATAATAGTTCGGCTATCTGGATCGATTAAGTCTGATTCTCTTGTAATTCGATCGAAGTCATGTTCAACGGAAACACGAAGAATACTATTTCCAGCCCCAAGTACGCGATCAAGCATACTTTGACCGCGCTCTGTCAAATACGATTCCGTTTTTTGGCGCAATTGCATTTGAGTGGTTCCCATAGAGAATTCCGACTCGTAATCAATCTCATCAGTTAATCGATTTCCTGCCTGGTCTAAAATTGTGATGTTGCTGGGTTCTAATTCTTCAACACTTCCTGCTATTAATGCAGTGATTCCTTCAATTTGTTCTGGGGATAAATTCCGATTTGGCTTGAGGTTTAAAATCACTGATGCTGATGCTTCCGTGGCTGTTTCATCAAATGGTGATCGTTCCGGCATAACTATATGGATACGGGAAAATTCCACCTGATCGAGACTATTAATGGAACGAGATAACTCTCCTTCAAGGGCTCTCTTCTTATTTACCTCCTGCATAAAATCTGTCATCCCAAGTGCGTTGGTATCAAACAATTCATACCCTTGAATATCGGTAAACCCACTCCCCATTGGTGCAAGTGCAAGCCTTAATTCATGAACACGGTCGCTGGGCACATAAATGGAACTCCCTCCATCTTGCAAGCTGTAATTAATTCCACGGCTCTCTAGTTCGGTAACAATTTCCTGTGCAGATTCAGAATCAAGACTTCCAAATAGAAGCATTTTATCTTCTTGTTGAGACCAGTAGAAAAGGCCACCAATCATACCAACGATTACAAAAAATAGCCCGATAAACATGATGCGTTGGGCCGGGCTTAAAGGGCCAAAGAAATCTTGAAATAATTGAAAGTACTTGTTCATGATTTAGATCAGATCTGCATTCTGCTTAATTCTTTATAGGTCTCAACGAGTTTATTTCGAACCTCAACCATCATTTGAAAACTAAGTTGAGCTTGTTGCATCGAAATCATTACATCATGGATATTGTCTGTTTGTCCGGTTACAAAATCCTGTACACCAGCTTCAGAAGCTTTCATTGAATCATCAACACTTTGGATAGCATTAGACAACATATCACCGAAGGAATTATCAATTTCGCCTACAGCGATGTCATAGTGTCGAGGTTGAATCTCTAAATTCTGAGGTAAGCCTATGCCGGTAATTTCTGGTTCCATGCTTTATTTCCTCTTGTTAAATGCGTGCATCAAAATGAGAGCCGCGAACAACTTGATGTTCATTAACTCTGCCATCCATTGAGTATGATCTCATGGTTTTAGATGCTGAAAATTTCTGTTGAATGAGTGTCGATTCATCGGATGTTAATGACGGTAGTTTGGGAGCTGCCGCTGCTTTTCTAAGTGCACTATTTTGTGCAACACGTTGGGTCTGTTGATGAATAACTGAATTAATACTGTTCATCTTTTATATCTCCAGCGATTTTTTTAGTAATTCCTTTTCTGCTTCAATACTGCTAAGATTTGCTTCATATAACCTATTTGCACTTACCATTACAGCCATTTCTTTAACCATGTCTATATCCGGATACTTTACCATTCCGTTTTCGTCGGCATCAGGGTGATTTGGATCGTATTCGTATCGAAATTTTTCTTGCTCTACTACCTCAAATGCAGGGCCTAACCCTCCTCTTTTTTGTCCTACCAGGCCATCTGCCGAACGCATATGTTGAGAATTCGTGACTTTTAATCCAGATTGTGCACCTTCAAGTATGTCGAAAAATTGTTGGGTTTGAGGAGCTTGAGTTACCACCTCTCTTGGCCGATAAACATTATCAGAACCTGGCGCTGCTGATGTTCTTGCATTCGCAATATTTTGCGAAGCGACCGCAATACGTTCGCGTTGCAATGCAAGACCCTGAGATGCTGTTTTAAAAGTTGATGAAAGTCGTTCAGGTAACATATTGTGTTAATTATCTGTTGGTGCCGGTTATGCCATTTCGTACCAGGCTATAATGGTGCCTTAGTGCTTTAGTAACCATCTGAAACCGAAGCTGTGTATCTGCCTGTTCAATCAACTCATCTTCCAAAATTACTTTTTGGTCGGTCTCAACAATCGAAGGATTAACATCTTTGCTGCCACTTACTCCAGTAGTGCCCATTGCCTCGCTTAATGCATCTTCAAAGTACACTTCATGGCGCTTATAGCCGGGGGTATCTGCATTGGCAATGTTGGTAGCTGTTACTTTTTGGCGCAATGAATAGGCATCCATTGTTTTGGCTAGTAACTGTGCGTGGCTGCTATCAATAAGGTTCATGGGTTGATGTTTATTCAGATTTCATCACTCATAAGACAATTGCTGTGCCACAACTAAATATGTAAGTACTCTTCTATGTAGTAACGATAAGGGACGCTTCTATAAAGGGACTTTTATCCGCATCAAGGCAAATTTTTCCACTTTCGAAAATTCGCTTAAGGAAAGGATTTGATGCGCTGATAATTGTAACAAGATTGAATAATCGGCACAATAATCGATATGAATTTCTATAAAGCTCTACATTTAGAATTAACTCCTACAGATGAATTTAATCCATATGATGATTACTATTCGTCGGTTTCAGGTAACGCTTTTATGGATGTGATTTCAACACTTATCGAAGATATCACTTACCCCGTTTTTGTGATAAAGAGCGGTAGCCAGTCTATTTATGCATTAAATCAAGCTGCAAAACAGGGATTAGAAGCCACTGTGTTAGATAATGTCCTGATCAATGATCTATTTGTTGTGAAAGACACGGTACTTGATGATCAACCCATCGTTTTCTTTAACCGTAATTGGTACCTGGTTAATACAGATACCTTTTTAGCAGGCGATGAGGTTTATGAAAAAATTGAACTAAAATTACATTCTGCTGTTCCTGATGGAATAACGTTAGACCGTTGGAATCATATGATCGCGGTTATGTTGCATCGTTTTAGATCCCCGCTTACCGGAATTTCTGGCTACCTGGACTTACTAATTGATGAGACAGAAATTGAAAGCACAAGAAAACGTGCAGAAAAAGTTGATGAAGGTGTAAAGCATCTGGCAAACTTAATGGACGAGCTTGAGCATTTCTATCATATCGAGCCAACTTTTAATGTATCAAAACTCAAAAAGATTGATTTAGAGAATACGTTAAATAAAGTACTCTTCGAACTTGAAGAGAGTGCTAGAAATAGAATTCAGTTTCTAAAACCTAGCGAATCGCGCCCATTTTTAGCCACCAACGACAGTCTGCAAAGAGTTATTCAATTACTAATTGATAACGCTTTAAAGTATAGTACTGAGGGTAGTCCAATCACAATTTCACAATTATCAAATAAATACATTAAGATTTCAAATGAAGGAACAACAATTCCTCCAGAGATCAATGATCATATATTCCATCCATTCGTTACCTCAAAAGCAAATAACCTTGGTATCGGTTTAACGATGGCGCTCATTTACGCGGGTCAATTCGGTGGCACCATTTTCCAAACCGAAAACGGTGAACAGGGAAGAATTTCTTTTACGATCTGTTTTCCATAAAAAAAATTTGAATTCGGACTGAAATCTGAAAAAAAAATACCGATAACGATTAGTAATAATCTAACAGAAAAATCGGTGTACAATGGTTTCAAATACCTCTAGTTCTGAGAAAGTAAAAAGAATCACAGAACGCCCAACCCCCATCAATTTGGAAAGCCCTTTCAATTTCGATGAGCTATTCTTTTCGATAACAGATACTACTTCTGCCATTCAATTTGCAAATGAAGTATTTCTAAGAGTTGCCAAATATTCTTCTGATGAAATGATGGGGCAGTTTCATAATGTAATTAGGCATCCTGATATGCCTAAATCTGCGTTTCGAATAATGTGGGAGCATTTAAAAAGAAAGGAAGCGGTAGCTGTTTATGTAAAAAACCTTGCTAAAGACGGCAGTTACTATTGGGTTACTGCATTAATTTTTCCCATTAAAGGCGGGTATTTCTCCATTCGGTTAAAACCTGGTAGTCGGGTGTTCCAAAAAGTGAAGACGATCTACGATAAAGTTCTGGTGAAGGAAAAAGAATTACTTACAGAATTGGACCGTGAACAAGCTATAAATTATTCAAAAGAATATTTAATTGAACTAATTCAAGAAGAGGGTTTTAAAGATTATGATCATTTCATGCGCTTCGCATTGCTTCAAGAAATGCATCACCGATATGATAAAATAAAAGCCGTATCAAAACCTGCATTAAGGAATAACGAGGTAAATAAACTAGATCAAAGACTCATTTCTGTTGATCAAATTCTCACCGACCTTGTTGAATTTTCACACTCTTTAAATAAGCTTCATGCAGAATTATTCAATCAATCTCGCTATTTACTGGAACTTTCGGATAATGTAGAAGCCGTAGCGCAAAATGCACGACTACAATCTACAAAACTAGACGGCTCTGATCGGTCGTTATTTGTTATATCCGAAAAAATGGGTGAACAGACTAAAATGGGTGAAGCAAATTTAAATGAGTTGCTTACATCAGTTTCAAAACTTGAACGTTTATTTTCAGAACTTAGCTTTGATATTATCTCTGCCAAACTACAGGTGGAAATGGCTACGTATTACAACAGAGAAGTTCAGGCAGGTAACGTAGTAGCTGGACAAATTATAAACGAAGATGAAGCCATGATACTTTTAAACGAGTCTTATCGACCTCGTCTTCAAAGATTAGTACAATCAGTTTCTAAAATACGAGCTCAAAAAAGAACGGTATTGAATGGCATTTTAGAAATCGAGCGATACCTAACCGTACTCCGTTTTATTTTGGTAACCGGTAAAGTTGAAATTCCGCGGTTACACAGTAATAAATCAATGTTTGAAGACATATTTGGAAATCTGGCAAAGCAAATCGAATCCGCTGACAAACACCTGAGTTCTCTTAAGACTATAATTATTGATAACGAACATCTTTTTGATGACTATGAACAGCACAATGCAAGATTAGTTCAGGTCTGTGTTTCTTTGAAATAGCATCCGATCTAATAAAATTAGCCTCCTTTAAATTGAATGTATTGGTATTGGTGAATTTATAGTTTAAAGCCTATGGACATATCAAATAACTGGCTCGAATAAGTACTTCCAAAACGCTGTATTTGATAATCGGCTTTAATTTCGAACAACCTGGCCAAACGATATACCAGACCTACGGTAAAGTCGTAATGTTCATACTTACTATTATCAGTATCTCCAACAGTTCTATACTGTGAATCATAATATTCAGCTCTTAATACTGTGAAGAGTTTTTGGGAATTATTTTTCAAATAACGACTAATATCATATGAAAATTCAAATAAACTGCCTGCTTGAGCAGACCCCACTTTATTGTGAAACACATTGTTTATTGCTTCAACACCATTGATTTTGCTATAGTTTATAACAAATCTGGTTCCAACATAACCGAATTTTGTATACCCAAAGACTTCTGCAAATGTATAATTGGAACTCCTGAATGTTTCGAAAGTCTCGCCAGAATTCTTTAAACCAGAATACAACGTAGAGAATCCAATTTTAGAACCTTGATGATTGTGAAAATATACCTGTAAACCTGTTGCCAGATTATTTAATGAGTTAGAAAACTGATGATTTCTTGCAGAATAAATTACAGACTTACTACTTAATTCGTATGGATCTAAGCCTGTGGTTAATGTTACTCTGTAATTAACATAATTATTTAATGAACCCGTTAACCCGATCCCTGCTTCTCGCCAGGCATATGATAGGTATTTTTCTACAGGTGATAATTCAACACTTCCATAGAATCCATTTTTACCACCACTGATAGGCACAGATATCATACCGGCTTGAATTGCCAGCTTTTTAGAATGCTTATATTTCGCATATAAATTATGCAAAAAAACATCTCCTCCAGCATATTCAGAATCGAATGAATGCTCTACAATTACTTTACCGGTTAAGCTCCAATGATCTGAAATGTAGTAACCAGACTTCATTGCAAGCTTATGAAAATCCAGTTCACCTCTTACATTGGAATTATTCGCATCTTGGACAATATCGTTGTAATGAATTTCTCCTTCGATACTATAGTTAAACTTCTTTTTTTCTTCTTCTGAATATTCTTCATCGACTCCATCCTTGCTAGACTCTTTTTCTTTTGATTCCTCTGTGTTTGGGGTTTGAAAATCTTGAGCTGTAAGCTCTATATGCCCCAAACTCGATAAAACTACTCCCAGGCTCAGAATCACTTTAACCATCTTCATATTACTCTCCATCAATTAATTGTACCTAAAAATCACAGATATCATCCTATAAAGAAATCAACTCGATCAGTATTATTATCGCTCGAAGTACAAAATCTCTTAAATAGTACCAATCAACCGACTATTCGATTTGTATATATGGAGCTAATTCATCCTGGATTTCGATAGAACCGAACCTCTACTTTCCATGATTGCAAGGGCTGATACCTCACAATTGGATGAAAGCAATGAAACCATCTATTCTTTTCCTGGGATGGTTAACTCTAGACATAAAAAAAAGGCAGGTTATTAAACCCGCCTTTTTTGGCTATTTCGGGGAACTATGACAACCGAGCGTTACCCGTTCCTTTTATGTGTTCTTTCTCGAATATTAAAGAAAATATTGTGCCGTAATCATCAGATAGATAATTGAAATTTCCGTTTAATTGTCTAACTAACGTTTTAATTAACTGCAAGCTTAGTGGTTGTTTTTCTGCAGTGTAGCCATCAGGCACGCTTCCAATGTTATCTTTAACCTCTATCATTACCTTCTTTCCATAAGTAACTAGTTTTAGATCTAGCTTTGGAACTTCATCCACTAATGAAAATGCTTTTTTGAAAGAATTGGTTATTACTTCATTTAAGATCAATGCACATGGATGAGCCTGATTAATGTTTAAAATTATAGGCTCCAAATTATAATTCACGGCTACTTTGGCATCTTCCTGTTCGAACATCTCGGCCACCGTTTCTACTATTTTATTGATATTCTTACCAAATTCAAGCATTGTAAAGCTACTCGACTCATAAAGTAGTTCATGCATACTGGCTAAAGTTTTTACCCTTCCAACACTTGAAAATAACTTGGTTTTCAGCTCATTATCATTTTCATCGAAGGCCTGCAACTGCATGATTCCTGATATAATCGCAAGGTTGTTTTTAACTCGATGATGCAGCTCAGAAAGTAAAATTGATTTTTCCTGAACAGCCTGCTCTAATTTTATCTCTGTTTCTCGGAAAGAGGTGATATCATGCCCAACAACAATGAAATCGACTGAGTTTTCTTTATTGATATTTACAGGTGAGATTTTGGCTGTAAATATATACCACTCCCCATTTTTCTTTGTATTTACCAATTCACCTTTCCAACTAACGCCGGCTTTTAGCGCTTGTAAAATTTGCTCGTATTCCTCGTGGGAAGCCAGGTCTGAGATAAGAAATCCAAATTCTTTCCCGACTAACTCATCCTGAGTGTATCCCGAAATACTTTGAAAATGTGGATTAGCATATTCGATCAAACCATTTTGATCGATTATTAATACAAATGATTGACTTAATTGAACAGCTTTGGTGAATTTGAGATGCTCTTCTGTAGAAATATTTCCCTGCTCGTATACTCCTAACATTCCATCCTCGAGTATTACAGCATTACTTTCAATTCTGGATGATAAGCGGCCCGCTAATCCAGGAAGCAGATCACTGGTTACTGTATTTCTATATAGCGCTTCATCACTATAATGTTCTGAACTACCATCTAAAAACGAATAATTCTGAACAAGATCTTCCCATATTTTTTCTACCATGGCTTGTTTCTTTTCCACCACTGTGTGTTGTGGTGAATTTACCAGTCGTAATGGGCTACCTCTTTGTTCTTCATTTTGGTTATTAACAGACGCTCTCTCTTCTTTGCTTTTCTTTTTTCTTGGCGTAGACTCTTTCACTTTATTTACTCTCCCGTTTTTAAAAACAATTATGGGACTTCTCTACATCTGTTATCGGCAAATTCTTTTTTTTGATAATAGATGTTTCGCTATTTCTCTAAGTATCAAAGAGAATTAACATAGTGTAGATGATTAAAAATCACATACACGCATACTGGCCTTAATGTTCAAAGGCCATATTAACATTTTTGATCTGCTTTTCACTTGGCTGATGATATTCAGAATCTGGAACTTCAATAAAATCATTCGCGGTAAATGAAGATCGATTTACAAGTTCAAAACTTGATCTCACTGATTTTGATTTACCACTAATCAATGATTTTAACTCTTTCACCACATGATTCAATTCGGCAGCCTGAGCAGATAACTCTTCCGCAGCACTTGCTGATTCTTCTGCATTTGATGCATTTTGTTGTACGTTGGCATCCATATCAGACATTAGACTTGTTATTTGTTCAACAGCAGAAGCTTGTTCTTCTGTGGCTATTGATATCTCTTGTACCATAGTTCCTACCTGACCTGCATGCCCTGCGATAGAATGCCAGTTTTCTGAAGTGGTTTCTGCGAGCTGAGCTCCATTCTCTGATGAAGATTGCGATTTTTGAATTAACTCTGAGGTATTCTTTGCTGCCTCGGCACTTCTTTGAGCAAGGTTTCGTACTTCCTCAGCAACAACAGCAAATCCTTTACCTGCTTCCCCGGCTCTTGCTGCTTCAACTGCGGCATTTAAAGCAAGTAGGTTTGTCTGGAATGCAATATCGTCGATAGTTTTAATAATCTTCGACGTTTCTGCTGAAGTTTCTTTGATCGATTCCATCGCACCAATTAATTCATCTACCGATTTCAAACCAACTTCGACCAACTCTTTCGTATGCCCCATTTCCACTTCCATGGTATTGGTATTCTCATTATTTACTTTAATTTGAGACGATAATTCCTCTAATGATGAACTTGTTTCCTCTATTCGGGCAGCTTGTTGGCTGGAACTTGAAGCAAGACTTTGACCAGATCCGGAAACTTCACCTGAAGCTGAATTTAGTTGATCGCTCGCCTGGTCTAAGGTTTCAACTATTGATGCTAACCTATTATTAATTTCATTCGTAGAGTACATACCGTATGCAACAAGCACAGATATTAATCCTATTGAAATTATTAGTTTACTTGTTATTCCCGTTAAAAAACTTAGTTCAATAATAGACAGCGTACTCAAAACTACTGCAACAAATACAGCAAGACCGATTATCGAAATCACTTTTTGCTTAATGGTCCAATTGTTCATCCCGGTAACTTTTCCTCCTAATTATTTATTCTGTTTACCAATGGTATTATCGTTCTACACAAAAAAATCTTTATAGCGTAAACCCACTTTTTTAACTACAAAAAAGGCGCTGCTCTATCCGAACAGCGCCCTTATCTAACTATATAGGGTTATCAAAATTCAACTTTCCAGTTTAAATGTTACCGGCAATGTGTAATAAACACTAACCGGAACACCATCTTGTTTGCCTGGGATAAACTTCATTTTCTTTATACCTGCAATAGCTGCCTCACCACATCCGGCTCCAATATCTTTGAGTATCTCCGGTTGGTGTACATTGCCATGTTCGTCAACTATAAATCGCACAAAAACTCGCCCCTGTACGTTATTCAATGCAGCTGCTCTTGGGTATTCGATATTCTTATATAGTTGCTCGATTCCACCTTCAATCTCAGGCATCACTTCTGCCATAGTTAGTACTTCTGCCGTATCAACAGCAGATTCTCGAAGCTCTACTTCGAGCATTGTATTTGCTAAAAGTGAACTACTGAAAATCATTATCGTTGTTATTAGTAATAGCCCGTAATTTTTCATCTCTATCTTCATTTTCGTTTTAGTAGGTTTAGAATCTGCGTGATCGTTTCTCCGATTATCGAACGATTCTGATTTATCTTAATGGGTGTTGATAACTTTTCAGAAATAAAAAAGAGCGCAGCCCTACCAAGACTACGCTCTAACTAACTATATTGGGTTATCTCTATGCAATTAGTCTTTAAGCCTAAACATGACAGGCAAAGTGTAGTTCACTGGAACCTCAACTCCATCCTGCATACCAGGCGTAAATTTAATGGATCTTATTGCTGCTATTGCAGCATCGCCACATCCAAATCCAATATCCTTCAAAACTTTAGGTTCCGTTACATTTCCATTTACGTCAACAATAAACTGAACGAATACCTTTCCTTCGATATTCCTATCTCTCGCTTCTTTTGGATATTCAATCGATTCATATAATTCTGAGATACCTCCTATTATTTGAGGCATTTTTTCTACGATGCTATATGCATTCGTGCTATCACCTTTTATTGGATTCAGGTTTGCTTCCTTCGCCAATACTGGATTGAAAGCAAGGAATAACATCAGAATCCCAACTAATCTTACACTTGCAAAGTGCTCTTTTTTGATGTCCATTATTTCAAAGTCGTTTTTGATACTCTATAAAAGCATCATGTTTATGTATTAAGTTCTAGAACTCACTAAAATCATCATCTCCTAAAGGGATCAATTCATGGGCTTCAACGGATTCCGTCGATTTTGGCGCACTATTTTGAACGATATCCATAGGTTTTGAACTATTACCAGTCTGTTTCGGTCCACTCGCCGGTTGCTGATTTGATTCTACCTTTCTGGGTTCTATATCATACGCATCGTTAAATCTGTTAGATGTGTAATCATCTCCAGCGCTGACACCAACTAGTAGTGCCAGTCTTCTAACAATTTGATTTAATTCATCCGCCTGAGCGGTCAATTCTTCAGCAGCACCTGCGCTTTCTTCGGATGCTGATGCATTTCCCTGAACTACACCGTCCATATCACTCATCACAACATTCATCTGAGTAATACCATCAGCCTGTTCCTGGGCAGCTGCAGAAATTTCCACAACCAGTGTTGAAACACTCCCGAAGTCCTCCGCTATTTTTTGTAGATTTTCGGACACTTCGTCTGCAATACTAGTACCTCTGTAAGTACTATCTTGAGACTTTTGAATAAGGGTTGATGTGTCTTTTGCTGCTTCCGCACTTCGCTGAGCCAGGTTTCTAACTTCTTCAGCCACTACAGCAAACCCTTTTCCAGCTTCACCAGCTCTAGCTGCTTCAACGGCTGCATTCAAGGCCAGTAAATTGGTTTGAAATGCAATATCATCAATGGTTTTAATAATTTTTGAAGTCTCATCAGAAGCGTTTTTAATCTCCTGCATTGCATTCGTCATTCGAACCATTGCTTCCACACCGCTATCAATCATCGGTTTTGCTGATTGCATGGCCATTTCAGCTTCCGATGAATTTTCATCCGTTTGTTTTATTTGAGATGACATTTCTTCTAACGATGAAGACGTTTCTTCAAGACTTGCTGCTTGTTTGCTTGCACTGGAAGCAAGTTGTTGGCTTGAACTTGAAAGTTGCTCGGATGATGCCTGTACTTCCGTTGCACCGGTAGCCAGCTGTGCAATAATCTCTTTTAAAATTTTGGTAATGGATCTACCTATCACACTTCCGAATACAAAGGCTACAATTATCGCCAGCACTGAAATAATACCGACTAAGTATTCCGTTCTTACTACAATTTGGTTTGTAGATGTTGCTTCAGAAATTGCATCCATTTGAGACTTTTTAGCCAAATCGATAGCGCTTACTAAAATGTTATTGAAAGATGCTACTCTTTGGTCATCCATTTTTTGAACGTCGTTCCGGGCAGCAATCATTGCCTTGATAGTCTCAACATTATCATTTAGGGTTGCAAGAGCAATGTTGAGATAGATTTCACCCTCTAAAGAGTTAATCCCTTCAAGTAGCGACCCAAATTCTGCTCTTAGCGATACAATTTCTTGTTCAATGCCCGGCAATTTTGAGTAACTACCTATCGCTTCATTTTCCCAGAGCGAGTTAATCGCCTCTGTTTGTTTTAAGATGAGTTCTTCTGCTTTTTGAATACGCTGAACTTCTTCGTTGTATGCTGAGCCACTCAAATTTTGTAAATCTGATTGAGCAACCTCCAAATAATCATGTACACTTTGTTTAAAATCACTTCCTGCAACTGAAGTTTGCTCGTAATAACTCAATAAAGATTCATTTGCGTTGTAGTATCCAATAATGGATTTCTCGAAAACAATAAGATCGCTATTTAGATTGCTAAGATATTGCTGTACCTCAATTAACTCGTTTTCTATAGCCAGTGTAGTGGCAGAGTCCACTTCAAGTTTCAATAATTCCAATCCGGATAAAACACTATTCCAGGCCTCGTCATCAGAATCTCTGGTATAACTCAATAAATTATACCCAATCTCTCTGCCTGTATTTTCAATTTTACCGGCTAATTGCCATTCTTTTAAGCTTACATCTAATAATCTATCGGTATAGGAATTAATTCTACTTAAGCTGGAAATCGAAATCGCACCGATTATTAGGATAACAGCAATCCCACCTCCACTTAGTAAGAAAATCTTTTTACCAATGGTCCACGAAGAGTTACTGCTAAAGGTATTTATGCTTCGAAGATTGTCAATTAAGTTCATAGTCTGTACCAGTATTAATTATGCCAATTCAGCATTTGCCATTTTTACGTCGGTTGGTACATCGAACACAACCTTATGGACATCTAAAATCATTTTAACAGACTCTCCTAGTTTGCCAATACCAGATAGGTATTCACTATTGCCTGTAATACCGAAGGATGGGACATTTTCTATTTGGGAAGTTTCTATGTCTGCTACCTCTGATACTTTATCTACTACTATACCCATCAAATGACTTTCTTCCTGGATAACAATAATGCAGGTTTCTTCGGTATCCTCAACAGTAGGCAAAGCAAATCTAACTCTTAGGTTCATTATTGGGACAATTTTGCCTCTTAAATTCAAAACACCTCTTACATAATTAGGCATCTTAGGTACTGGTGTGATAGGAAGTAGCCCAATTATCTCCTGAACTTTAAGAATCTCTATTGCATACTCCTCATTTCCTAAAAAAAAGCTTAAAAACTTACCTCCTTCAACAACCGGCTCGCTTGTGTTCGCTACTTGTTCTTCAACCATTTGTTCATCCATTGTTTCAAATATTTTTTGCTGGTATAGATGGAGAATCCATCTGTAGATTCTAACCCTCTTATCGGGAAAGCATATGATTTCTTAAGTAATTCTTATCGTGTTTTTTGGGGAATTTAATTTTTAACAATGAAGAGAATATCACTTTAATCAATTGATTTAATTAACCTTATTATGATAAATAAAAAAGCCCTGAAAACTGGAACAGGGCTTTTACTAAACGAATTCTAAAGAAGTATAAACGACTAACTATCCAAAACACCTAAGGCTTCTAAAATCCTTTCTCTTAGAACTTCAGGAGTGAATGGTTTATGAACAAACCCGGCATTCTTATTTTGGATGATTTTAATACGTTCGTGATTACTTTCTGTCGACACTATTAATATTGGAATGTCGCTGGTTTCATTTTTACTCCGAACGCGATCCAACATCTCCATACCATCCATTACTGGCATATTTACATCGATAAAAAGTATATCCAGCCAATTATCCTCAAGAACTTTAAGTCCTTCCTGACCATTGGCGGCTTCATAGATTTCACCTACTTCAACACCACTATTTATTATTGTTTTTTTGATCATACTGCGCATTACTGCACTATCATCAACTACTAAAATATTTACAGCCATAATTTTCCAGTTTTATAGATGTGGTTCTAACACCTTTTGTTTCATGTGATTTATAATTTCTTCAGGAATCCGGTTTAAAGGCAATTGATCTGTTACAGCACCAATTTTGTACGCTTCGCGAGGCATTCCATATACAACACTTGTCGCTTCGTCCTGGCCGATAGTATAGGATCCTTTTTCTTTCATGTTCAAAAGTCCTTTAGCGCCATCAGCTCCCATTCCGGTAAGAATTACTCCCATTGCATTAATGCCTGCTGATTGAGCTACAGAATTAAATAATACATCCACACTTGGTCTTTGATGATGAACAGGAGGTCCTTGTTTAATTCGAGTATAATATCGAGCTCCATTTTTCTCTATCAGCATATGAAAATTCCCCGGAGCTATTAATACTGATCCCGGTTGAACATGATCTCCATCTTCTGCTTCTTTAACATTCACACGGCATATGTTGTTTAATCTATCAGCGAAACTCTTTGTAAAAACCGGTGGCATATGCTGTACAATAACAATTCCGGGCAAATTAGCAGGCAGTTGAGTTAGTACAGCTTCCAATGCTCTTGTACCACCGGTCGAAGACCCGATTGCAATCAATTTGTTAGTTGTATGCACCAGACTAACCGGTTCAATCGTATGTTCTACTTTCGGGGTTGAAGTAACGGCTGGTGTTTGTTTATCAAACCTGGCAACCGATGCTGTTCGAACTGCTTTGACTATATCTTGTGTAATATTTTGGGTAGAGTATGCAGATCCCGGTTTACAGATTACTTCAACTGCACCTAAGCGCAATGCATTTAGTGCATTTTGGCTGTTTTTCGGTGTTAATGAACTAACAACAACAACCGGCATTGGAAAATGCTTCATCAACTTTGCTAAAAATGAAAGACCATCCATTCTTGGCATTTCCAGATCCAGAGTTAACACATCGGGCTTCAGCTTAACAATTTTATCGCGTGCGATATATGGATTCATAGCCGTGCCAACCACTTCAATGTCCTTTTGTTTATTTAGCTCCTCCGTAAGAAGTTTTCTCACTAGCGCCGAATCATCAACTACAAGTACTTTTATCATCGCTAGTCCCCCAAATAAACGGTTATTTCTGCCGCTCCTTCATCAAGAAATACATTCACTTTTTCTTTATGCATTCCAGCATGTAATTCGTCGGTATCAACATCATTTCTAATAATTTTTGGAGGACGAATCACACATATCTTATCATTTTTTGCAAATAGAGGAGCAGCATTTCCACATACTATGTTCGCAATTTCACATAAAGCACCTTCTTTTTCCTCTACGGTGGGATCATCAGTTCCTAACATATTTGCGGCAATTGCCGTTAGCAATGTTTCTGATGGATTAATTACCATGCCGCCTTCAATTGCGCCATCAAATTCAACAATAGCCCTTGTTTTGTCACAAGGGGATTCGATGTCATCATCAATTTCCCATTCATCAAGTGGAAACATGAAGCAGGTTACCTCAAAGGTTGTTAAAGCTATATCGTGAATGTCATCGGTATACGTATTAATCATGATTCCGTTCTTGTAATTTTCGTGTTCGTTTACTTTCTCTTTGGTTATCGTTTTTTGTTTTAATCTTTGCATCTAAGCAATCCTGATACATTGCTCTCACCCTACTTTAGCTGCAGCAAAACTATAGGTGGGAGAAACTCCAGTTCTCAAATTCTTCTTTGCCGAGTTCATAGGTACTTTATTGATGGTTACTAACCCGGAATTCATTTCCAGAACCATAGTTCTCGATATAGATCCACCCACTTCCTGATTAGCTATAATGAATCCATTTTTCCAGAGTAGTTTTCGAAACGTTGTGAAATTTCGTTGACCAATCTTAAAATAGTCTTCTCCAGCATTCTGTTTCATACTCGCCCCACCGGCTACATTTATTTCTAAATTTTTCTTTAGTGCTCCAAGGGCGTAAAGCTCTTTTAATAAGAGGGCAAAACCTGTATCTACATACATAGCAGGTCGTTGTAGGGCCTTTTGAGGATCTGACTTCGATAAAGGCAACATTACGTGAACCATGCCACCAACATGGGCTTTTGAATCATATGCAGTAATACCTAAGCAACTACCTAAAGCATGTGTAATTATATCATCATTTACGTTGTTCGAGACTTTTAAGTCGCTTACACCTACAACTTTTTTCATTAAGAACTACCTTATATTCATTCAGGTTTCGATGATGAATTCTGAAGGATTCATCACATTCTGTTTACCCTTTTGTGGTTATCCGTATTCTATTATCGGATGAAAAATCGAATGCTTAATCGCTTGCCGATTTTTATCTATCGTGAAATTAAAAAAAGCACCCGAAGGTGCTCTCTTATACTAACTATTAACAATAAAATTACTTTTTCTGATAAACTGCCGGTGCCACATTATGAAAACCAAGTGCCGCAGCATTCATACTTTCAGAATGGCCAAGGAATACAAATCCACCCGGCTCTAAAAGCTCTCTGAAATTTCGAATAATCTGCTCCTGAGTTTTCCTGTTAAAGTATATCATCACGTTTCGGCACATGATCATCTGGAAATGTCCTTTAAGGGGCCAGCGATCATTTAAATTTAAGCGGCCATATGTAATCATGTTCCTAACACTTGCATTTACTAAATAGGTATCATCATTTTGAGCAGTGAAGTACTTATCTAAAAACGGAGGTGGGATATCTGCAATCTTATGAGGTGTATACACCCCTGACTTTGCAACTTGTAATACATCTCTGGAAATATCCGTAGCTAGAATTTTCACCGAGCGCCAGCCGTATTTATTTTGTGCCTCTAATAAATTCATGGCTAGGGTTATGGGTTCTTCTCCAGAAGAACACCCTGCCGACCACCACTTAACGCTTCTTCCTCTCATTTTTGGGTAGAGCACCTCTTTGATAAACTCGAAGTGTTTATTTTCTCTATAAAATGAGGTTTTATTGGTAGTGAGAACATCTACAAAAGAAAGAAATTCACCTTGAGGTTTTTGGTGCTCGATGAGATCTAAATATTCACCGAAAGAATGAATGCCTAACTTTCGCATTCGTTTACTTAATCGACTCTGTACCAGTGCCTCTTTTCCTTCATTTATAAAAATACCACAGTAGGAGTGAATGATTTTACGCACCCGTTCAAATTCTACTTTTGGAATGGATTCACCGGGTTGCACGAAGTTTTTAGTTAGTACGCTCATTTCATTTACTTATAGAATTAAGCCATTAATGCAGAAGTGTCCAGGATCAATCCTACCCTTCCATCACCTAAAATGGCGCCACCTGAGATATGTTTTGTAGTGTTTATCATATTTATCGACTTACCAACCAGCTGTTGTTGCCCAATAACCTCATCAACTAGCAATGCATAACGATTGTTATTGTTTTTAATAACCAGCATGGTTCCATTCAGGATATCTGCCTGAGCGTTTTCAATATCAAAAAGACTATGAAGCCGAATAACCGGAACCGATTTCCCTCTAAATGAGACTTGTTCACTTTCACCTAGAATGGTAAATAAGTCTTCCGGATTTGCTCTGAAAGTCATATCAATATTGATTGTTGGTACAATAAATCTCTCTTGACCAACCCTAACCAACATTCCGTCGGTTATTGCTAATGTAAATGGTAACTCAATGGTAATTGTAGTTCCGACGCCCAATTCAGAAGTCACTTCAACTTTACCTTGTAATTGTTCAATGGATCTTCTAACCACATCCATCCCAACTCCTCTGCCTGATAAGTCTGTAACTTTTTCTGCAGATGAAAACCCCGGTAGGAAAATTAGACCAAATATTTCGGATTCAGTCATCTTCTTATCCGGATCAACAATCCCCTTTTCAATGGCTTTTTTCAGAATTATGTCTTTATCGATACCTCGCCCGTCGTCTATAATTTGAATAACAACTTTGCCGCCTTCCTGGAAAGCTTTCAGTACGATATTAGCTACCTCAGATTTACCTGTTTTGCCTCGCTGATCCGGGGTTTCAATCCCATGATCTAGTGAATTTCTAAGCATATGAATAAGTGGCTCATTGATGATATCCACCATATTTCTATCAATCTCTGTGTCCTCTCCGGTTGTAGAAAATTTAACCGGTTTGCCCGCTTTTCTGGATAAGTCGCGAACCAGTCTATTCATTTTATGGAACGTCGCTCTAAGTGGGACCATCCGTAGGGTTAAACTGGTGTCCTGAAGTTCGCGAAGAATCTTTGTTGCATGATTCACCTTTTTCTGAAGCTCTGAATCGTTTGGAATATTCTGATCCTGTGCCACTACAGAATGTGCAATTACAAGTTCCCCTACCATATCAATTAATCGATCTAGGCGGTTTACACTAACACGAACTGAACTTTCTGATTCGTTTTTTTGAGTTTGAGATGCAGACTCATTTGTAGTTTCCGACTCAGTATTTGTTGGCTTTACCTGTTCTTTGATTGACTCTTTTGCAGGAGCGTCAACTAATGGTTCGTTAATCGAAGCCTTTTCATCGGTGGTTTTCGTGAGAGGATTCCCTTTTCGCTTAGCCAACGCTTCGGCTGGAGCAATCTTATTTTCAGAAACATCAATTAATACGCCTAATAAACTACTGTAATTATCAGGCATTGGTAAAAAATCCCCAGCCTGCAAATTCTCCACAGACTCGAGTAACTTTTTTATTATGTCGATTGATTCAAAATTGATATCAGCACAAGCCCGATCAAAAGGCAGATCACCATCGCGTACTATGCTTAATACGGTCTCGACAAAATGAGTAAACTCTGTAACTGGTTCTAAACCCATAAATGCCGATGTACCCTTAATAGTATGATATGCACGGAATACAGTGTTTACTAGCTCGTTATCTTCAGGCCGATCTTCCAGATCAAGTAAGGCACCTTCTGCAGCTTCAATAAGTTCATTACACTCAGTTATGAATTCAGCCACTAATGTGACGTCAATATCCACCGGAATATGAAATGCATCTTTTTCTTCAATTGAAGGGGGTAATTCTTCAGAAACAGATTCTTCAACTTTGGTTTCATTCTCAGATGATGCTGATTCAGGCTCATCTACCTTTTGTACTTCTGCTGTTTCTTCAACTTCTTCAGTTTCTTCCTGCGAAGCTTCCCACTCCTGATTCTGTTCCTGCACTGTTGCAGCTTCTATCTTAACTGAAACGATGCTGAGCCAGCCATCCTGGTTATTTGAATTATTATATGCCTCGGAAACTAACTGAAAAGCTTCCGTTAAATGCTTAGCAACAGCCTCAGATTCGTTATTGATACTGTTTTGAAGAAATGCTGCCAGGCGTTCTATTTGATCGTTT
The DNA here is from genome assembly GCA_965229525.1 of Balneolaceae bacterium. Classification (GTDB taxonomy): domain Bacteria; phylum Bacteroidota; class Rhodothermia; order Balneolales; family Balneolaceae; genus HXMU1420-13. The sequence goes on along the minus strand of OZ245886.1, from coordinate 2,295,708 downwards.
GTCACCGATTCTTCATCAAGCATCATAATATATGATGCCAGGTCATTCAAGGTGGTTTCTGCGGGCAACAATCCTTCACCTAATTTCTTTCCACTTTCTTTAACCTGATTTTCTTCTTTCTGATATGTTTCGATCTCTTCTGATGTAAGCTCAATAACAGAATCAGCAGACTCGCCATTACCGTTTAAGGCATTTTCTAACTCATCATAGATTGTTTCAAAATCGTCAACTTTCACATCTCCATCCGATAGGATGTATTCTCTGAAAGTATTTACAGCCCGCATTGTGGAGTTTTTTACGGTTATGAAATAATCATCTTTTTCATAAAGATATTTCAAACCTTCCCATGTAAGGTCAGCCAGCTTCTTAATTTGAATAGAATCTTTTATAAGTGATTCAAAAATCTCTTCGAATTGAGCCCCGGCTTTAGCCACATTATCTCTTTCATTCGGCCAAACATCTGCTAATAATTGCAAAATAGCCGCCAAATGGTCAATTTTTTCCTCTTTTGAGATTTCGGTGGTTTTTACTCTTGTTTGAAGTTGCTCAAGTTCCTGTTCCGTAATTAATTCATCGGCAGATTCGCCGCCACCAGCTAATGAGTTCTGAAGCTCATCAAATGCTTTCTCAAAATCCTCAACTTTCACATCCCCATCAGAGAGTATATATTCACGAAACAGGTTAATGGCCTGCATTGTCGTGGCCTTTACGGTGATAAAATATTCATCCTTTTCATACAAATATTTTATCCCTTCCCAGGATAAAGTTGATAGCTTTTGAATTTGACCATAATTCTGGTCAAAGCTTTCAATAATGCCTTCAAATTTAGCTCCGGCAATTGCAACATTTTCTCTATCATTAGGCCAAACATCTGCCAACAATTTAATAATCGAAGCTAATTCATCTACTATATTCTGGCTTGTGTTACTCATCGATTCTGTACCGTTTTTATACCCTTAATTATTTTGATTCACTTAGTGCCATATTCAGGATAAAGTCACCAATAGAGCCAACAAATCGCATTTTTGCAGAAGGTGGTTTATTAGGCATGAACAACCTTAAATCACTTCCTCTGGTTGCCGTTGGTAGTGAAGATTGGCCCCGGAATCCCACATTTTCCATATTCGCGGCTACATCGCCTGCTAAAATATTTGAGAGTTCAGCAATTAAATCGCCCATGTCATCACTCTCAATTGGAAGCTCCATACCAAGGAATGCTTCAGAAATATTGATAGCAGTTTCAGCAGGAATGGCGAGCATTAAAGAGAAGGTAAACTCTGGATTGAAAACTGCAATATTTCCAATAATACCATTTAGAGGGCTTTCTTGCCCATTGTCCTCTAAATAACTCGGAGGATCGCCTGCTATAGAAGCAAAAGTATTAATTACTGAATCTTTTACCACATCAACTATTTCAGTTGGTATTTCTTTTGCTCGCTTTAGTTGTTCTGAAATCATAATTACTGGGTTTATTATTTAAGAATGCTGCTAAAGAAGCTTTTCTTTTCTTCCTGCTGCTGTGTAATTAGTTCTCCTCGGTCATCGAAAAACTTGCTAATCGTTTTTGTCATTTTGTCTGCTGTAAAAGGTTTGGTGATGTATTCATCTGCACCACCTTCGTTGAGTGCTTTATCAACTTTCCCCATAGATTTTTCGGCTGTAACCATGATAATTGGTATGTCATCGTACCCTCTATCTCTTACTTCTCTTGCAAATTCTACGCCCGTCATTTTGGGCATATTCCAATCCACAAATAACATGTCGATTTCATCATTGAACTTTTCCAGAGCGTCTTCACCGTCCATGGCTTCTGTAAATTCAAAATCTGCAACTAAAGACTGGTCCAGTGCGCGCTTAACCTGACTTCTCATAATTTTTGAATCATCAACTACCAATGCTCTTACTTTGCTCATTATTTACTCCTGTTAGCTTTCGATCTTTGTTTAGCATTAACCGATTACTCGGCATTGATATTAGTTCGCAAGCTTTCCTAAATGGTCTTATAGCCTGCCTTGATCACTTATCGGGAAATCTTATTGATCCTTAAGAAAATCATCTTCTTTTTTTATTCTTTTTTGAGTGCTGATAACTCAATTATTAATCGTTTCTAACTGATCAGAAAGTTAGATCAATAGTATATTGATGGTGGGACAGAATAAATAAGATGAGTATTAGCAATTCTACACGAGCTTCAGCACATGTTTCCATTACAGGTGCATTTTTAGACCGAGCAGATTCTCAGTTTAACAGGAGAATTAGTGGGGTTGAAGGAAAAGAGCATACTTATCGCAAAACTGAACAAAAAGTTCATAAACTCTCAAAGAAAGACCAGAATAGCGGTAAAAAATTCACTTCTACTGCACAAGAAATCTATTCATCTGTCTCATCTACCTTTAATGAGTTAGTAGATCTTACTCATAATCGGCTAAATCCATTTGCACTTGCAAGCCTTAATTCTTCGCCACATTCGAGCTATAACAATTTGGACTTGAAGCGCCATCAAAATTACTTCAATCAAATGATGAATTTTGATAACCCTTCCGGCAGCTGGATTGATAGGCAGGTTTAAGCAGAAGTTTTAGGAATAGATAGCTTAATATTTACTTTTCCCTTCTGAATACTTAGGCATGAAATATTGCTACTTATTTCTTTAGCTAACTTAACGCTAGTTAGTAAGCCTTCATCAAATGAGTTTTCAATTTCATGATTAGATGAAAGTGAATTTGCTTTCTTTATTACGTGTGCAATTTCAATTTTCTTTGAGTCTGCTACATCAAAACGGACTTCAAAAGTTGCGTAATTTGAGGTTGATTCTGTAATTAATTCAATGGCTTGTTTATTGTTATTACACTTGATAGCGTAATTAATAAGATTGAATATTATTAGCTTGGTGATAAAGATATCCGTTTGAACATGTAACGAAATGGATTTCATACTCAACTTCATATCCGATTCTGTGAAATGCATTTTGTTGCAAACTTCACGAACCAACCAGTTCAGATCCACATCAAGAAAGTGCTCAATATCATCTACTAAAAGAGTATCACTTTCATCGTTATAAATACCCTGAAGCTGCTCGATGATCGTGTTCACTTCATGAATTCCTGTCTCTATTTTCTTCCTGTAATACTCAATTTGTTCAAGATCTGGATTTGTACTCAGAGAGAGATTTATAAGCTCTAAATACCCTGATATTGCGCTTAGCGGAGACATTGCATTGTGCATGTTTTGCCGCACTATACTCTTTTGTAGCTGGTGTACAGTTTTAAGCTTCGTGTACTTTTCCTTTAAACGCTCAATCTCTCCGGGGTATCCAACAGTACTTACAGATTCAACGATCTGTTCTACCAACTGTTTAATTTTCTCTTCGTTTTGTACCCGCATTTCGTTTTCTGCAACTTCTATCATTACAATAATACCCGCCAACGTCATTTACAATTATATTCTATTGATCTTTTTTTAAGGTTAGAATACCAAACTAAAGACATTAAAATATTTTAATAAATAAGATACGAAATGACGTTAACTCGTGAAATATAAAATTGGATATTGAAATATTTGAACAATAAAACCCTTATATACATCAGTTACAGCGTATTTATCTCTATTTTTATTATTAAAATATTTTAATACTTTCAGCCCAAAATAAATAGCAATTCGATAACCTGAGCACTATTTAGCCTGTAAATTGTTTTTAGTTATCTAATGTTTTGTGAGTTCAATCAATATGACGGGTACAACAATTTCGATCCTTCTTGCACAGACTTCCGTTATCGTTCGGGATGTTGTTTCCAGATTGAATTTCAGAGGAATTGAGATTGAAACCGGTTTTCTCAGAAATAACTCAGATTTTACAAAGGCCTTCAAACATCATAACTGGGATATTTTAATACTTAATCTTGAAGATGAAGAATTCGATTTTGAAAAGGCTGTTCGCTCTATTCGAAGACGTAAAAGCAGAACCAGAATAATTGCAACTGGCCGATTAAGAAATAGAGATGAAGTAAATACCCTGCTAAAGTCTGGAATTCACGAGTTTGTACCTATAACAGATCCAACTCTTCTTGAGATAAGACTATCTCAAAAAATTGAATTTTCACTTCTACAAAAGAGAACAAGAGAACTTGAATATGAATTGAATTATAAGTCTCAATTCATTGCAAAAATCAGCCATGAAATGAGAACAACTTTAAATTCTGTGATCTTATTGAGCGAGATTCTGGCAGAAAATCGTAATCAATCTCTTAAGACAGATGAAATAGAGTACATCGATTTGATCCATGGCTCGAGTAATAACCTCCTCGACCTGCTGAATAAGATTCTGGATTTATCAAAAATTCAATCTGGAAAAATGGATATCCAGCTTGAAGAAATTAATGTTCATGATTTTAGTACCCGATTTTCACGCCTGTATATTCCAGTAGCTGCGGAAAAAAACATCAATTTTAACTTTGAAAATAAAGTTGATACGTCACTTTTTATACATACAGATCGAATTCGATTAGAACAGGTGTTAAATAATTTAATTTCGAATGCAATTAAATTTACTTCTAAAGGCCAGGTTTCATTACGAACATATCTACCTAAAGCTGATGAATTATTGATGCAAAAATTGGATCATTCAGAAGATATGATAGCCTTTGAAATTGCAGATACTGGCATTGGAATCAGTGATGAAAAAGTACACATCATTTTTGAAAGCTATGTTCAGGCAGAGGGGCAATCAACCGAAAAAAGTTATGGTGGAACCGGGCTTGGTTTAGCAATTTCTAAAGAAATTGCTCAAATCCTTGGTGGTAAACTAGCCCTCGAAAGTAACTTAGGCACGGGAAGTACATTTACTGTTTACATGCCATTAAATAGTCGTAAAGCTGTTGAAAGCAAGCCAGAAGTAGAGATAGTTAAAGTTGTTAAGAGCTCTACCGACCTAAACTTATCACCAAAGAAAAAAGTACGGAGAGATTCTAAAGGCACTGTATTACTTATTGATAACAGCACCATTCATAATATGGCTTTAAAGGAGTTCTTAAGTATTGTAGTAAAAAACTGTGTGACGGCTGAATCTGCGCAAGAGGCTTATACATTACTAAACTCCGACCAACATTTCGATTGTATTATTTTGGATATGTACCTGCCGGATGCATATGGTAAAGACGTGCTTCACAAAATTCGAATGATGAATAGTCATAAAGAAACGCCTGTTATTATTTATTCTGGGAAAACGATCAGTAAAACCGAACAAAAAGAACTTTATCAGGAGGCATTAGCCATTGTTCAAAAGAATGTGAATAGTTATAAAGTTCTTCTTGGGCATATTAGTGAGATACTTGACAAAACCTAATTCCACCTCAAGTATTTTGTTTCTTAAGAAGGGTTCCATATAATGAAAAGCGTTCCCAAATATCTGGGAATTATTCTCACGTTATTTTCATCACTAATACTCTTCCACATGGTCAGAAAATCTATTCTACTACTATGCATGTTAATGTTAGGAACAAGTGCAGGCATTGCTCAAACTTTTGATGTTCTTGTCTTTTCAAAAACTGAGGGATTTCGACATAACTCAATACCTAATGGGATAGCTGCAATTCAACAACTTGGGTTAGAAAATAATTTTAATGTAGTTGCTACAAAAGAAGCTTCATTATTCACATTTGAAAATTTAGTTCAGTACGAGGCAATTATCTTTTTAAGTACCACTGGAAATGTACTTAATAATGATCAGCAATCAGCTTTTGAGCAATATATTCGAAGTGGTGGTGGCTTTGTTGGTATACATGCAGCTTCAGATACTGAATATGATTGGCCCTGGTATGGACAATTAGTGGGGGCCTATTTCGAAAGCCACCCTCAAAATCAAACGGCTACAATAAAAGTAGCAGACCGAATACATCCTTCCACTAGAAATTTACCGGAATACTGGGAGCGTTTTGATGAATGGTATAATTATCGAAATAACCCAAGAGGTAACGTTCATGTTTTAGCAACCTTAGATGAAAGCACCTACAGTGGGGGTAATATGGGTTATGACCATCCGATAGCATGGATGCATGAATTTGATGGTGGTAGAGCGTGGTATACAGGAGGCGGGCACACAGAAGAAAGTTATTCTGAAGCATTGTTCTTAGAACACATTTTAGGAGGAATCCTTTATGCGAGTGGCGCGATTACCGGACAATTTGATGCTACAAATGACAATCAGTATCAGGTTACAGTAATTGATGGGAATCCATCAAACCCGATGGCGCTAGCTGTTCTTCCAAATTTAGACGTCCTTTATTTAGAGCGTGGTGGTACCATGAAACTACGAAGTAACGAAAGTGGATTGATAACACCGGCCGCTCAGTTTTCCGTAAATAGTGGCCGTGAAGATGGTCTTCTAGGAATAGTATTAGACCCGGATTTTGAAAATAATTCATGGATATATGTCTTCTATTCCCCGGAATCGGTAAGTGAGCAACGCGTATCAAGATTTGAATTTGACGGATCTTCCGTCGATATGGAAAGTGAAATCATTATGCTTCAAATTCCTACACAAAGAGATCAATGTTGCCATTCAGGGGGTGATTTAGAATTTGATGGAAATGGAAATTTGTATATCACTACCGGAGACAATGTGAACCCATTTGAAGCGGATGGCTTTGCTCCCATCGATGAAAGAGCTGGTCGATCCGCATTTGATGCACAAGGTACTTCAGGTAACACCAACGATTTAAGAGGAAAGATCTTAAGAATTCATCCAGAAGATGATGGAACGTACACCATTCCTGAAGGCAACCTCTTTGCAAACCCTGAAGATGGCCTTCCGGAAATATATGTGATGGGTACTCGAAATCCGTTTAGAATGGCAGTGAATGAACTAACCGGGGCACTAGTGTGGGGTGATGTAGGTCCTGATTCTAGAGTGAGTAATAGCCGGGGACCCGTAGGTTACGATGAATTCAACTTTACAACGGAGCCCGGAAATTTTGGATGGCCGTATTGTATCGCCGATAATATTGCCTATGGGGATTACAATTTTGCTACAGGTACTACAAATGGTTTTTTTGATTGTGAGAATCTTATAAATGCTTCTCCAAATAATACAGGAAATGATTCACTTCCTCCCGCTATTCCCGCTTGGATATCCTATCCTTATGGTTTTACGGCAGATCGACCTGAATTTGGAAACGAGGATGCAAGAACCGCGATTGCTGGTGGTTTTTTCCAATATGATAGTACACTTACAGAAACCGGCAGCCTTCCTGAATATTACGATGGTTCCTTATTCATTCTTGAGTGGACCAGAAATTGGATCAAAGAAGTTCGATTTGATGAAAACGGTAACATTTTCCAGATCAATCCATTTTTAGAATCGGAGCCCTTAATTCGCCCTATAGATATGCACATTGGACCGGATGGAGCCGTATATATTATTGAATGGGGTACAGGGTTTTTTGATGATAATCCGGATGATCGAATCATTAAAATTGAATTCGCTCAAAACCTGTCAAATAGAACCCCATTTGCAATTGCTTCAGCTTCTATTACAAGTGGCCTTGCTCCACTTGAGGTTGAATTTACCGGCGATCAATCAAGAGATCCCGATATCGACGATCAAATTACCTATTCCTGGGATTTTGATGGTGATGGGGCTGAAGATGCAAATACTGCTAATGCTACATTCACTTATACCGAAAACGGAAGCTATCTGGCTGTATTAACAGTAACTGACAATGAAGGAGCCTCAGCAGTTGCCCAAGTTGAAATCGTTGTTGGTAATAGTGCTCCTGTAGTTACCATTATAAAGCCACTGAATGGCGGGTTTTATCAAGATTTCGACACTATTGAATATGCAATAGAAGTGAATGATGCCGAGCAAGGAACTATTGGTAATGGTATAAATTGTGAAGATGTTGTTTCGGAACCATCCATTGGACACGATGATCATTCGCACGGAACTGGTCCAAGAAATGGATGCGTTGGCACATTTGAGGCAGAAACGCATGGCGAAGGTCCGGATAATGTATTCTATATTCTTAATGCCAATTACGAAGATGATGGTGCTGGATTAGGAACTCCTTTAATAGGGAGTGATGTAGTAATTCTTAACCTCAAGAGAAAACAAGGTCAACACTCCTTAGACTTAAGTGACTTCCAGTTAGAAGATACTGGTGACTTTTTAGGTGGCGGAAAAAATGTAGGCTTTGCTGATCAAGGTGATGCTTTGAAATTTGGCCCGATGAATTTCGAAAATATCGAATTCATCACACTTCGATATGCGTCAGCAGGTCAAGCCGCAGAAGTCGAAGTTAGAGTTGGTTCTGAAAATGGTCCTTTAATCGCAAATATTGGAACACAAGTAACCGGTGATTGGCAATTCTATGATTATTTCACGGCAGAATTGAATAATCCAGGAGGCACTCATGATGTCTACTTCATTTTCACAAGTACTACAGGAGACAATGGTCTTGGCAATATAAATTGGATCGATTTCCATGGCCAGGGAATTGCATCTAATAATCCAGATTCACTAAGAGGATTAGCCGCCACCTATTTTTCAAACAACGATTTTACCGGTTCAACTTTCGTTAGAAAAGATCCGATGATAGGTTTTAATTGGGGTACCAGATCCCCCGAAGAAAGCATTCCGGCAAATGGCTTTAGTGTAAGATGGGAGGGCGAACTTATTGCTAAAGAAAATGGAAATTACAGGTTTTTCTCGGATCCTATCAATGGAACTGCAGCTGTATATTTAAATGATCAATTGATTATACAAGAAAATGGATCTCAATCATCACAAATTCAACTGCAAGAGGGAGTATCCAATAAGCTTGTTGTAGAATATTCTCATGATTCTGGTGCTGCCGGTATGTTTTTAAGGTGGTCGGTTCCTGGTGGAAGAAACGTAGTACATTCAAGTTATTTAGTTCCGGATACGAATGTATTGAATGTATCGGATGAAATAGAAAGTGAGACTCCAAACTCCATCACTTTATCTCAAAACTATCCGAATCCATTCAACCCAACAACTCAGATCAATTTTAGTCTTCCTGAAAGTGGTCAGGTTAATTTGAAAGTCTACAATATGCTGGGTCAAACCGTACAGGTTTTGGTTGATGAACTCAGAAGCTCAGGAAGTCATACAGTAACCTTTGATGCTTCTTCCCTCTCAAGTGGAGTATACTTTTACAGACTCGAATTTGATGGTAAAGCTTTGACAAATAAGATGATTTTATTGAAGTAAATAGATGTACATTAATGGATTAAATTTATCCTTTTTGGTACAACAATGACTTCTCACTTATTAGAAACGTCAAGAAAAAAACTGCTCAAAATCCTCCTGATCACTCTGCTGATGGGAGGATTTTCTTTATCTGCTACTGCACAAACTGTGCAGGTTGGTGCTGGTAGTTATAGCACCACGTTGCCATCTGGCGAGGTTGGGCCACAAAACTTTGAGGGCCAGAATATTTCACCAAAAGTTGCCTCCTCCTTCGATCAAAGAGTTCAAACGAATGATTGGTGGAGTAGTTTAATTTTCCCCTTCTTTAAGAATCCTCATTCTGGGAAATTGATTGCACATCCTTTATCAATGCAAGCCGTAGCAGAAGGATTACAGCTCAATTATACATCTCAACACACCTTTGCAACATCAGCGCCAGGTACGGACTACTTATTCCCATATTACCCAAATGGGCAAATGACTGTTGGGGTTTCCGGATTAAATGCACCTGAAACTACTACCTATAAATATGATGACTGGACTGTTACGGCAGAATGGGATGATGGAGATCAATCCATGTTGGCTACAATAGGACATGGTTTACCTTTTGTGTATTTCGAAATTTCAGGTGGTAATGCAGAAATCGATTTTAATGGAACGCCTACTGTCTGGTTCAATGATAATGGAGTGCTTGGCGTTTCCATAGATGGAAGGCATTATGGAATTTTTGCACCAACGGGTTCGACATGGAATTCAGGCTCGACTTATTCCTCAGACTTAAATGGCAAAGACTATCTATCCGTAGCATTACTTCCTGATAATTCTCAAACCACATTAGACGAATTCAAGTCCCGAGCCTATGCGTTTGTGACAAATACGTTAGTTGAATGGGTATATGATGAATCATCAGCAACACTTTCATCAACATATAGTTATGAAACGGTGCTTAAAGATTCTGCCGATGGCAATATAAATGAGACCGTTTCTGCACTATATAGACATCAATGGTTGCATGTAAATGAGTCACTGACTAATCATTCCTATGTATCACCTAGAGGTGAAATGAAGGTGCTATATGGAAATTCATTTACTACTGATCTAAAATTTCAGGGCGTTTTACCAACTTTACCAAATCAGGGAGATTATAACCCGGAAGTGTTACGCGAATTAGTCTCTGAAGTAACAAATGAGTCTCTGGATGCCGGGCCTTCTTATGAAAATGGAAAAGCCATGGCTCGCTTTGCAAATCTGGTTCATATCGCCGATCAAATGGGGCTTACCACCGAAAGAGATTATTTTATAGATGAACTTAAAACTCGTTTAGAGGATTGGTTTACGGTAGGTGGCGAACAGGAATATTCCTACAATAGTAATTGGGATGTTTTAACAGGATACCCTTCTGGATTTGGTGCTGATAATCAGATCAACGACCATCACTTTCACATGAGTTATGCCATTGTAAGTGCGGCGACAATAGCACAGTATGATCCCGACTGGGCTGCTCTGGAACAATGGGGTGGAATGGTAAATATGTTAATCCGTGACGCGAACAACTGGAATCGACAGGATGAACTACTCCCGTTTTTAAGATCATTTGATATTTATGCGGGGCATTCATGGGCTGCAGGTCATGGTGATTTCGCAGAAGGTAATAATCAGGAATCTAGTTCGGAATCTATGAACTTTGCATCTTCTGTAATTCTGTGGGGAGAGGTAACCGGTCAAACCGAAATTCGTGATATGGGTATTTTCTTATATGCCACCGAAACCATTGCAGTAGAGCAATATTGGTTTGATTTGGATGAACAGGTATTCCCGGAAGATTATCCTCATAATGCGATAGGAATGGTTTGGGGTTCCAAAGGTGTGCATGCAACCTGGTTTGGTGGGGACCCGGAATTTGTCCATGGAATCAATTTACTACCAATCACAAGTGGTTCGCTTTATTTGGGAAGAAATCCTGATTATGTTCAAAAAAATTATAATGAGGTTGTTGATGAACGCAGTGGGCAACCAGAGAAATGGAAAGATTTATTCTGGTTGTATTTATCCATGTCTGATGCTAATCAGGCATTAACTTATTATCTAACAGAATCACCTAATGTTGTATACGAAGATCCTGAGGTGTTTAATGGATTATCCAAGGCATTTACCATGCACTGGTTATACAATATGAAAAGAATGGGAAATGTTGATGCTTCAATCACAGCAGATATTCCAACCTATGCCGTTTTCAAAAAAGGTGAAGCGAATACGTACATAGCTTATAATGCTGGAACGACCGATCGTTTAGTTACTTTTTCAGATGGATATTCGATGACTGTACCTGCAGGTGAGATGTTAACAGAGACCACCGATCAGTCCAATCCGAATGCCCCTGTTATCATATTAACAACAAGCGGAACTCGGGGAAAATCACCATTGACTATAAACTTTGATGCCACCAATTCCTTTGATCGAAATGAACTTGAGCTCACCTATAATTGGGATTTCGATGGAATAGCTACCAGTTTAGCAACCGATACAACCGTCGTATTTACTGAAGTTGGTGAATATAATGTCACACTCACTGTTTCCAACTCAGATGGACTGGTTTCCAAAGACAGCATTCAAGTTGAGGTACTCCATAATGGTACTGCTTTTGGTGGAACACCCGTTTCTGTTCCAGGCACCATCAACGCTCGAGACTACGACGAGGGTGGTGAAGGAATAGCCTATCACGATTTGGATAAGAATAATGCCGGATTATTATATCGACCAGATGAAGGGGTAGATCTTAGTGGGGACGGAGGATCTATTCATGTTTATTTTATAATAGCCAGCGAATGGATTGAATATACTTTTGAAGTAGAAGAAGCCGGTGAATATAAGTTCACCCCATATATGGCAACAGTTCCCGGATTCGGAAACTTTAGAATGTTCATCAATAATGAAGATGTAAGTGGAAAGGTTAGAGTTAACGGCACTGGTGGATTCATCAACTTCCAGCCATTTGAAGTTCCTAGTGTAGAGCTTGAAGCCGGTACTCATATCATGCGTATGGAATTTGATACCGACTTCGATTCTGAAAAAAAGAACTGGCTGTTCAGTTTTGATAGAGTAGTTGTTGAAAGAGTGAATGGAAACTCAGATGAAATAGAATCTAGTGTCCCTTCAGATTTTACATTAGCCCAAAACTATCCGAATCCATTCAACCCAACAACTCAGATCAATTTTAGTCTTCCTGAAAGCGGTCAGGTTAATTTGAAAGTCTACAATATGCTGGGTCAAACCGTACAGGTTTTGGTTGATGAACTCAGAAGCTCAGGAAGTCATACAGTAACCTTTGATGCTTCTTCCCTCTCAAGTGGAGTTTATTTTTATCAATTAGTATTTGATGGGATAGTACTTTCTAACAAAATGGTGTTGATGAAGTAATCGACACCTTTTGTTTTTAGATGTCAGAAAAGAAAAAACCACCCGAATTGGGTGGCCTTTCAAGAAATTATGACAAATGAATATCCGGCGGCAACTACCTCCTACCTTTAATATTGTCGCGCTTCATATTTTTAATCAGCTTACCAAGATGTTTTTCTTTACGTTTCCGATCCTGTGAAGAGGATTCGAAAAACGATCGTTCTTTTTCCATTTTTAGGTAATTGCTGTAAACGGCCTGATCTAATTCTCCTGTTTCTACGGCTTGGATTACTGCACAATGGTCTTCTGATATATGGTGGCAATCTTTGTACTTACAAAGCTCACTAAGTTCAATGATTTGATCGAAAGTAACTTCCAAACCACCACCTTCATCCACAATGCCAACTTCACGCATTCCTGGATTATCAATGATAATTCCACCTGAATCCAAAACGATTAACTCGCGATGTGTTGTCACATGTTGACCTTTATTATTGCTGGAACTGATGATACCCGTTTTCATTTTGGTCGTCCCAATCAGATTATTGAGTAAGGTTGATTTTCCAACCCCCGAGGAACCGAGTAAACAATAGGTTTTACCATCTGTGATTTTTGATTTAACCTCATCCATTCCATCCAGAGAAATATTACTGATAGTTATAAGTTCGACTTCAGGAATACGTTCTGTAATTCGATTTTTGATCTCATCAAGCACGGGAGTATCAACCAAATCAATTTTAGTTAAAACTATGATCGGCTCGACGATCGAGGTATAACAAATAGTTAGATAGCGCTCAAGACGATTGATATTAAAATCCCGATCCACTGCTTGAACAAGGAATGCAAAGTCAATATTTGTAGCGATTATCTGTATGGCACTTTTACTACCCACATCCTGACGTTTTAAAATCGAAAATCGTGGAATAATTTTATGAATGATCGCGAAACCATCATCGAAGGATTGGAATGCAACCCAATCACCAACCGCTGGTAAGTCTTCTCGCGATTCTGCTGTAAATCGTAAATTACCAGTTATTTCGCCATTAAATTCCTGAGAATCTGATTTTATGATATAACGATCTTTATGCTCTATACTAACTCGACCGATTTCGAAGGATTTGAGATGATTGTTTTCTACGAATTCGTATAATGATTCTGTAAAACCTAGTTGTTTTAGTTTTTTAAAATGTGTGTCCATTTCTGATTTAGATGTTTTGATTGTGTTGAAATGGGATCCGCATTGTACGTGCAATGGGATAAACTGGCAGGCATACTTCTCCCGAATAGTTGAAAATCAACGCATATACCTGCCACAATCAGGCGGGTTTTCTAAACGAAAGGCTATGTAATTGGAAGAATTTTTGCATAAAAATCTTATCAAAAATACGCATCAATCTCTGGAATAACTAGTCCAGCCAACCTCGATCTCTTAATCTTTGTAAGTCATTTTCAATAAACTGCTGATCCAATGCTTCAGAGTCCAGATACTTTATTCGCAAATCTATTAACTGTTGATGAAGCTCTTCTCTGATTTCCGCATAATCTGTAGACTCGTACACATTATTCAACTCATCCGGGTCTACTTCCAAATCATATAATTCCCATTCTTCTACATCATAGTAAAAGTGAATTAGTTTATATCGCTCCGTTCTGATTCCATAATGCCGCTTTACCGCATGAATTCCGGGATACTCGTAATAGTGATAATATAGCTCGTCTCTCCACTCTGTTTTCTCGCCGTTTAATAAGGGTAATACACTGAGTCCCTGCATATCTATTGGAATTTCCACTCCGGCTAGATCCAATAAAGTCGGGGCAAAATCAATATTCTGTACCAAATCTTGGTTTGAAGAACCAGCTTCAATTAAAGGAGGATATCGCATCAACAAAGGCGTTCGAAAAGATTCTTCGTACATGAATCGTTTATCAAACCAGCCGTGCTCACCCAGATAAAAGCCTTGATCGGAGGTGTAAACCACGAGTGTGTTTTCTGTTAACCCATTTTCATCCAGGTAATCCAACACCTTACCAATATTTCGATCTATAGAAACAATCGTACCCAAATAATCTTCCAGGTACCGCTGATATTTCCATAGTGTAAGCGCCTGTCCAACAGGTTGATTTTTTTCAAACTCCTCATTAATTGGCCCATACACTTTCATCCACTGCTCTTGCTCTTCTTCAGAAAGTCTATTGAAGCGTTCAGTATAAGCGCCGGTGTACCAACCCAAAAACTCCTCATAATTTAGCCTTTCCAGTATCTCTGGAGCGATTTTGTTATCCGCCGTTAATGCCATATGATCGTGGATTCTCATCTCAGCTTCTTTTGCTGCTGTGCCGCGATTTGCATAATCATCAAACAAAGTTTCTGCAACCGGATATAATCTGTGATGTGAGTTATCCAAATCCTCCAAAGATGGCCACCATTGCCGGTGTGGAGCTTTGTGGTTGTACATCAACATGAATGGTTTACTCTGATCCCATTCATTCTCCAAAAAACTGAGGGTTTTATTCGTAATAACATCAGTTACATAACCTTCTTCAACGACTATTCCATCTTTTGTTCTAAGTTCAGGATGGTAGTAGTGCCCCTGATCCGGCAAAACTTCCCATTGATCAAAACCGACCGGTTCTGATTTCAAATGCCATTTACCATACACTGCTGTTTGATATCCCGCATTTTGTAACATTGTAGCGAATGTTGGTTGTGATGAATCAAACACATCCAGATTATCCCGAACACTATTTAGATGACTAAATTTTCCGGTTAAAGCTGTTGCTCGGCTTGGAGAACAAATCGAGTTGGTCACAAATGCTTTATGGAAAATCATTCCTTCTTTTGCCAGCCTATCTATGTGAGGAGTTTCAATCAATCGTTGGTCATACGCACTCAGCGCCTGATAGGCATGGTCATCCGTCATGATGAACAAAATGTTTGGCTGTTTAGGTAAATTCTGACTTTCAATTCCTGAACAGGCAGAGAAAAATATTACAATTATTAGCCCCAAATTCTTCATACCGAGATTCCACTTTTATTAAGTTTGCATAGAAATTAACTATCTGATTTAAAAATCCAATTGCTCTAATAACCATTTGATAAATACAATATGTCAAAAAAAATCATATTCATTTTCCTACTCACTGTTGTATTCAATAGCTCAGCTCTAGCCCAAAGTTCATCTGAGGATTTACGAATCGTGGCCTGGAACATTGAACATCTTGCCGAAAATGATGGCGAAGGTTGCGTTGCCCGTAATGAAAGTGATTATCAGGCACTAAGAGATTTTGCCGCCACCATGAATGCAGATGTGGTTGCCCTTCAGGAAGTGGAAAATGAAGCAGCGGTTGCTCGTGTTTTTCCATTGGATGAATGGGAAATACTCTTATCAGAACGTCCAGATACCAATCCGTATGAATGCAGGGGTAGTGGTCGACCTTCAACTCAACAGAAAGTAGCCTATGCTATTCGAAAAGGTGTTTCCTACGAGTTTATTGAAAGTTTTGATGAGTTAGCTATTGGTAATCCTGGTCTTCGACATGGTTTGGTTATTCGATTAACCGGCACTCCAGAACCGGTTGATGTAATGAATGTTCACATGAAAAGCGGCTGTTTTGTAGATGATTATTCTACTTCTAATCGAGATGCTTGTGAGACTTTTGAGGATCAAGTTCCAATTCTTGATGGATGGATGGAAGAGCGAATACAAAATGGTACCGGATTTATAGTTCTGGGTGATTTCAATCACCGAATTGTTGAACTGGGTAATAGACTTTGGTCTGATCTAACTACTATGGATGGTTCACCTGTCGAACTAAGAAGTAGTATGGAAAATATTCGTGGCTGCCATCCTAGATATCCAGCACCGATCGATCATGTGGTAGTCGGATCAACGGCTTTAGACTATTACAAAGAAGGAAGTGAGCAAGTATTCTTCTTTACGGATGAGAACATGACAGAGGACGAGATGCTGAGTGATCACTGCCCGGTTGGATTAGATCTGATGCTAAGTGCAAACACATTTCTTCCAAGTTCAGCTGTTCAGTGGACTCAAAACAGCGCTGAATACCATTTGATTACGGCCTCTTTGTATGAAATGGCGAAGATTAATCTTTTGGATAATGTACCACAAAACGAGCCTTGGGTGGTAATTATGGATGTGGACGAGACCTTACTAAACAATAGTCCATACAATTATTCACGTGATGTTGCCGGCTTATCCTTCACTCCAGAAAGCTGGAACGAATGGGTTATGAAAGAAGAAGCTACTGCCGTTCCAGGTTCTTTGGATTTTGTTGAATTGATTTTATCAACCGGTGGGAAACTTGCAATGGTTACAAATCGTGATCGTGAAATGGATGATTACACCTGGTCGAATTTGGAGAAACTTGGATTCCCAATTACCAGATCGAACTCATGCATTTTGGGTAGAAATGATGCCGACAGAAACTCAGTAGGTGATCCTGGAATCATTAACGATAAAGATCTCCGTCGAAATCAGATTTTAGAAGGCAGCGCTTCAGATTGTTGGGCTAATCATCCGGAAGCTCAATCTGAATGGAATCAAACCTTCAAATTAGTGATGCAAGTTGGTGATAACATCAAAGATTTCTACCAAACCACCCAAGAAAACGTAGACCTAGAAGCATTTCTTGAAAGACAAGGAAAAGACATTTTGGTTCTACCTAATGCGATGTATGGGAGTTGGGATTAAAAAAAACTATTTACCAAAAATTAAGCTTTCTAGCTTAATACTTCAGATAAACCATTCAAAAATGAGTGAGAACGATTATGAAGCCACTCTACAGCTTTATCCCAGTTTTCCTTTTCTCTTGTATCTAACTTTAAAATATCAATAGGATGATGATTTGGATCGCCGACTCTGTGTAAATCTCCAACAAATGAAATAAATCTATCCATATGTGGTTTCATGCTTTCCTGGATATCGGAAGGCGCAACTCCTCTGTTTCCACGTAAAAAAACGCCAACTTCATTTTTGGCTAAATAGATTGATATAACATATTCCCCAATGTCATCAGTTCTAAGCCATTGTGAAGATGAATGATTTATAGTTAAACCTAGCCTTTCATCTTCTGGATAGAGATTTAAATAATGACTCCAGAATTCCTTTCTAAATATTGCGCTGTGCGAAAGCTCACCTGTTTTCTCTACTGCAAGTTTTTTTAACTGGCGATCCCACTCATTTGGTCTCTCTAAAACTTCAAATATTGGTGCTGGAACACTATCAGCGATTTTTATTACACTCAATTTAATTGCAAAAAATGAGAAATTACTTGACGTATTTTCATTTAACCAACTAACAGCAGACAAATGTGGCTCACTAAATTTTGTTGCTAACCAAATCACAATTTCTGCCTCCAAACCCGATAAGTAGGTCAATATTTGACCTAAATGCTTATGATCAGTTTGCTCTAATTGGTTTTCAATGAGTACTGTTCGGCCGTGAAAATCTTTGGCTAAAATATCCGCTGAATAAGGTCCTACTGAAACTTCAACCCCTTCTTTTTCTAGTTCGATTCCAATTACATCGCTAAGTGCATCAAGGTTTTCAGCAAGCCATGGTGTAAAATCATGGGCCTCATGATTCCAAGCGTCTCGAGGTGAAACATTCGATATTCGACCTATTTTACTCATCTAATTTTTGATAAAGTTTACTTTTATTCTTGTAGAAATTACATAATTCGTTTACAAGCGGACGAATTTGTACAAACTCAGACTATAACATTAGTCAAATAATGAATTAATATTCTGGCAAATGATTTCAATCTTCCGGAATACTATTTTATTACATGAATATGTTTATCCACATATCACTTCCACTATATTTAATTATGTTAGGCTGCGGACTATTCGATGCTGATCCTAAACCATTACAGTCTATTGATGCCTATTTTTATGCTGAAATTAATGGAGAGTCATTTAATGCCAATGGTCTTAGTGCAGGAATTGAAGACACGTATAGTGGACGATCATTCTTAGAATTTTCAGGAAGATTTAGCAGTATTGATAATGTTCCGTATAGAGAAAACATAAGTTTATCTGTGATTTATGAAGAAGGGAAAACAAGGTATCCTTTACATATTGATTCACAATTAACTAGTGAAATGGGATTCAGAATACCAGCAGGATCTTATAATGAAAAAGATGGAGACGTCATTATCACCAGATTTGAATTTCCAGTTGATTCGGACGGCTTTGTTACCATACTACTAGAAGAATTGGAAGACGGTCGTAAGACTATTTCAGGAACTTTTGAAATGACGGTATACCTAACTGAACGAATAAATACTTCTTTTCCTCAGCAAAAGCAGGATACATTACATATTACTAACGGGCGATATCAAATGTTGCTCACAGATAAGAGGGATTAGCAATTCATTATTCTAGTTCCCTGGCTCTACTGCGGAACAACTGTGCGACCAGTGGGCGTAATCATTTACCTAATTAATAGTCAGTTCTCTCTTATTAATCGAATGATTTCATTAAAGAAATAGATCGCTTTATTTATTTCAACTTGAGTATCGCCATCCCAATCTGGAATTGTTTCTAATTCAGATTTTAGATCATCTATTCGCTGTTGAATTTCGGGTAAATCTTCAAGATTCAACTGCCGTGCAATTTTTGGCCAATTATGTTCAGGAATTGGTTCCCAGGGCGAAAGTCCCTCCTTTGCCTTTATTAATATTGAATTCAGTTTGTTCATTGAGATTTTTTATTAGAATTAAGGTCGGAATTCTAAAACTTAAAAAAACTCACACCGTGATAATGAGAAGGGAAAAAAGTAAGTAGACCCAAAAGAACTACCCCGATACATCGGGACTCCCAATCAAGTATGAGATTTTAACAACGAGTTCCCTCCCCTTGTTTAAGGGGAGGGTCAGGGTGGGGTCAAAAATTGTGGGCCCAGAGGGACTTGAACCCCCGACCAATCGATTATGAGAAGACTTAAATATTTACGTTAAACAACAAATTGATAAAAATTTTATTATTGTGTAACACCTATTGTACCACCTTAATTGTTACCTGGTTAAACTTTGTAACTTAATCACCCAATCACATTCACCATTTCGAAGATCGGCAGATAAAGAGCAACGATGATAACTCCAATGATGAGCCCAATAAACACTATGAGTACGGGCTCAATTACAGAGGATAATCCCTCGACCATCATATCTAATTCTTCTTCATACAATTGAGCCACTTGTTTTAACATCTCATCAAGACTGGCAGTCTCCTCTCCCACGCTGATCATCTGTACAACCATCAATGGAAAGATTGATGAGTTTGAAAGTGATTTATTGATACTCTTTCCTTTTTTGATGGAGGTTAGTAACCCACTCACTTCTTCCTCAAGCACTTTATTCGGGGATGAATCCTTTAAAACTTTCAACGACTCTGTTAAGGTAACACCGCTAGATAGTAGAGTCGAAAGTGTATCTGAAAATTGACTGATAAGTCCCTTTCTATACATTTGTCCAAAATATGGGATCGCCAATTTTGAACGGTCGATGAGCTTTTTCCCATTTTCTGTTTTAGCGTAATTTCGGATTAAGAAAGTAAGCCCAATCAAAGCCCCAAGTATCCAAACTATGTAGTTGGTTAAAAAATCACTCACCGAAAGAATCAGTAACGTAGGTCCGGGGAGTTCTGCTTCAAAGTCACGATACATATCCACAAAGGTTGGAACCACAAATACCAATAAGAAACTGACTGCCGCAACTGCAACCGTGATGATTATTGCAGGATAGACCAAAGCAAGTCTAATAGATTGCTTTAATTTATAAGCCTTTTCCTGGTATTTAGACATCCGCAAAAGCACCTCTTCCAAGTTTCCCGATAGCTCTCCTACTTTCGTTAACTGGATGAATACCGTATCAAAGACCTTGGGATGTTTACTAATCGCTTGGGATAAACTCTTTCCTTTTTTTACATTTGATCGGATGTCTTTCAGAATCTCTGTAAATTTTGAATGCGTGGTCTGCTGAATGGATGTATCCAGACATTTAAGCAAGGTTAGTCTGGCTTTAAGCATTACTGCTAAATTGCGGGTGAATTCTATAACTAACTTTTCTGGAATTGCAGGTAGAAATGGAATCTCAATATCTCTTTGTGATATTGATTTCGACTTCTGTTTCTCTAGCTTTTGTATGGTTGGAGGTAATCCCATTAATTACTTTTGAATCTCCTCCCAAAGCATTGGTTGACGTTTTGCAATAATAACCGGAATAGTCTCCGTTTGGTCGTCTAAAACAAATGATAAATTCAGCCGATTCAAACTTTCTTGAATGTTAATGTCTTCTATAAATAAACTGCCGTACTGATCAGATAATTGAATCTCATTTCGCATTAATTGATCACTTAATCCAGAATAAAAAAGTTGACCTCTAGTACTATGATTTAAAGTTAATGTCGAATCGGTGACAATTATTTCATCGGTTTGCAAAAAATCCTGAAACACCCTTTCTGTTGCAATATGAATATCATTTGTAGCATTCACAGATGTTCGCCACTTACTCATTTGACCAGATGTAAATACAAATACACTTCCAACTACAGTTGTTAGAATGGACAGCAAGGTTAAGGCTACCAATACCTCGGCTACCGTGTACCCTTCCTCGTTATGAATTAATCGTTGTACCAAATTCGAGCTGTTTCCAAGGTTATAATCGGTGGATTTAAGGTATCTCTTTTAAAAACATCCACGGTTAGATAATACAATTCTTCCTGATTTCTAACTGTTCGTCTTACTACCCACTTTCCTTCAAATCTGACCAGATTAGAATCATTTTGAGTGGCTATCATCAATTCCATTTCGTTTCGCGCCAATTGATAGCTTTCTACTTTATCTTCCACTAACCAATTACTGCCGATATAGGTTAAAAACATGGTGGTTGGAACCAGTACAGCAAGTAGGATAGCCATGGCAACCAATGTCTCAACTATCGAAGCTCCCGATTCATCCTTCCACCACTTCATTTAATTATCCTCCAATCAAGTATTTCAAAGCTGGCGGAATCAGAAAAACCAAAAGGAATCACAAAATCTTTGGGTCGTTGGGTACGATCAATGGTAGCATCTTTAATCCAGTTGAAATACGAAGTTGGGGATTCGTAAAAATAAAATTGGTCAGTAATTATTGTGCCATGAACCGTTCCAAATAATTCGGTGAGTCCTTGAGTGTAGATTACCCCACGAACCAATGCTGCTGTATCAATAGTGACCTTTAGCTGTTCTCGGTTAATCAGATTTGGCTTGATAGGATACATAATGGTTCCATCAATAATGGACTGATCATTCACTGAAATTGAGGAGAAACCACCACCTGCATAAGCCTCTTTGCTACTAATCAACACACTTGGATAGGTTAGAT
This sequence comes from Balneolaceae bacterium, assembly GCA_965229525.1. Classification (GTDB taxonomy): domain Bacteria; phylum Bacteroidota; class Rhodothermia; order Balneolales; family Balneolaceae; genus HXMU1420-13. Next base: position 2,273,718 of record OZ245886.1, on the reverse strand, counting down.
AAGCTTGGTCACCGACTTCTATGGTACCCTCGGATAACACCTGAGCTGAAAGCATCGTGTTTTCACTAATTCGTATATAATCTTCTGCATATAGTTGAATAAAACTACCTGTCAAACCACCCTCAATTAATAAACTATCACTTACGATGATGTGAGCATAATCTGGAAGCTCTGTGGTACCACTCAGAGTAAGATTACCTTCGACAATTAATACAAATGGATTTCGAATAGGAACATCATTCAATTCCAGTTCCAATGATTCAGAAACATAAAGAGTATCCTGCTCAACTAGCTGTGTTTGAATAGCTCTTTTATTATGAAAAGCAAACCTGTTAAGTCTACTACCTTCAAACAAAACCTCATACCAATCCACTTGCTCAAAATATTTAGTGAGTTCAAGATCTACTGTTTCGGTATCCTCTAAACGAGTACCATCTAAGGTGCCTCGAAATGGAAATCCTCGGAAGGAACTAGTGGTAATGGAATTATTGGAAATTGCATAATCACCGATTAATGCTGTATTCCCTGTAAGAGTAAGAGCGTTATTTATATCCAAAACTACCGTTGATAATTGGAATGATGGAATTTCCTGATTACCAACTAGTACTTGTAATACAGCTTCCAGATTCCCTACCCTAGCTATACTAACAAGTCGCTCATACCCACTCTGAAAAGTAGCTTTAATATTAGTGTGATTTAAATGAGGTTTTGCTAGGTATTCATAGACTTGTTGTTCTGCAAGGTACAACGCTTTTGTTTGATTGATATTTTTTTGAATAAACCTGGCTTGCAGCACGATGCCTGATAAGATTGCACCAATAAACGTGAGGATTATCACTGAAATTATTAGCACTGAACTCAGTGCCGAGCCTTGTTCTTTTTGCCATATTTCATGCTTGATAATCACCCCATATGATATGCAAAATCAGATTGATATGGTGATTAAATTGATTGAATATTTGAAGTAAGAGAGTGTTTGATTCTTAACAATAAACTAGAGATCCATGGTATTCTTAGTTTTACTAAAAACTAGTATTCTAATGGCTGGCATAATTGAATTGCTAATCTGAGTGGTATGCTAATCTATGGAAGCTGGAGCTTCCCGAATGCATTCCGCAGCAGAGCTACGGATCGAGAGGAATTTTGGAGCAAATTTAAAGCAAGTACGCACCGAGAAAGAGTGAGCATCGATTTTCTGGTCAGCAAAACATCGCTGGAAGTGGACAAGCAAACCCTCCAGCGGCTGGAGGGCATTCAGAACCTGCCGGAGAAGGACAAAGAATACATCTTCTACACCCTCGATAACCTCATTAAAGCCGCCAAGTTTAAAGCCATTCAATAACCACACACACAAAAGCCCCGACTAAATGCCGAGGCTTTGAGTTTTTAGTTTCAAATTACAGCCAATTATTTCCTGACTATCTCCATTTTTGCATATGAGGATTTAAAGCTGCCATCCCCGTAGGCTGTATGGACATAGTAGATTTCATTCTGACTTGTAAAGAATGCAAATGATGGCAAATACCCATAATAAGATGCACTATGAGTACTTTTGGCCAAAAACTCTCCGAATGCCGCAAGGCTAAAAACCTCTCCCAAAAAGAGCTGGCCAAACTGTTCGTTACCTCCCATACCACCATTGGCAAGTACGAACGCGACGAGATGGTGCCTTCCATTGAGGTGGCTAAGAAAGTAGCTACCCTGTTAGATACTACCGTGGGTTACCTGATCGGGGAAGCCAAAACCTCCTGGCTACTCAAAGACCCGGCCATGCTTAAACGCCTGCACGAGATCGACCAGATGGACCCCGAGGACAAAGCCCACATCCTGCACGTCCTGGACGGGTTCATTAAATCCGTGCAGCTTAAACGCATTTCTTCCTAAACACAAAAAAGGCACGGGTGGACACCCGCGCCAGTTTTTTAATCCTTACATGCTTGGACTAGGTAGTGGATTCTTTTTTAACAGCTACGTGGGAGATTGACCTCTTAGCTTTTTGATGCCTTCATCAATCCCATAAAAAATTAATCCAAAAATAGCAGTGCCTACTAAAATGATCAGCCACCAATAAGGCACAACCCATAAGAAGTAATACTTAAAAGAAGCGATAACTCCATCATACCAATTATCAAATTGGTACACTTGCTTAAAGGCATCGTCAAATAAACCCCCAATGTAGGTGAATAAAAACATTACCAAAAAGCCCAGTAGTAAATATTTCATCATCCTTTTCATAATTACTTAGTTACCATGAGGATTAGCATTTTCGAAGAAGCTGTTCCATTCTTCCAGAGTATACCGTTTGTCATTAAAGGACACCCCAGTAAAGTTTCCGTCCTTATTAGTATGGATTGTTAGGTTAAACTCGGTAATATTTCTCCTATTTTTTCCCCCTAAACTGCTAAATGGATTGCCTTCATAAAACCCAACCCCCAAGAACAGAGACGCACCGCTTGCATCTTGAACAAAAGCTTCCGTTGATGGAAAATTATCTCCGGTTAAAGCCCCAGAAATAGTTACCGTTCCATTCTTGGTATCTTCTACAACCGACAGTGAAGAGAACACATCTATATCGGGCGAACCCGGAATAAACGGATTAGCTCCTGCATACTCTGCACCAATACCATGGCTGTTAAATCCATTACTGTAATTAGAACGTGTTACTCCTACACTCCCATAAGGATTGGCTGTAAGTTCTCCTGGAAGAAACCTATGGCTTGAAGATGAACTAAACGTATTTACATTACTAAGGCCCCCTGTTTCAGTCTCTAGAGTGAAAGATTGAGACACCCTTGATGTTACACCTCGTGAAGAACTAAAGCCTCGATTATCCCCATGGAATCCTCCACCAAAGTATTGGAATGGAGCAAAAGAACGTATATGGAAAGTAATCGGAATTTCCCCATTTGGATCCCAAAACTTAATTGGATTATTAAATGCATAAGCATAAGGACTCCATGCAGGCATTTCTGCAGCTCTTGGATCAATACTTAAAAATCGTGGTATGACGGGATCATAATATCTTGAACCCATATAATCCAGGTCCAACCCGGCTTCGTCATCGCGTTCATGCCCGGTAAACTTGTAGTTGTCATTGGGGTTGGCGCTATTCGAACTTCGCCCGGGCATGGTTAGCCCAAACGGATAGTAGTCATCGTAGCCAATCACATCACCAGCTTCGTTTACCGTAGCTCTAACGCTTCCCAAATGGTCTTTTACGAAGTACACCCGCTGGTCACGTCGGATCGTCAACGTCTGCGTTTCGACATCATAGAGGCCGCCACAACTGTTCCATGTGGTTAATGTTAAGGTATAGGTTTGCTCATACACTCCAGCTGGTAGCGTAAAGGTATTGGTATACGTTATACTCGTTGAAACTTCACTTCCATCCAACTTCCATTGGCGCGCTGTAATAGTACCACAATTAGCGGATGTAGTTGAACTGCTAAAAGTGAGCGATTCTCCTGTATAACCAATCAACTCAGATCGAGCAGGCGATTGTAACGTTATGCGTGAAGTCGGAGGGACATCAGAAGCGTTGGCTTCCCCAACCAAAAGAAAAAGAATACACAGAGGAAGCAATAAATAGATAGGGAATATTTTGTTCATTTTTCCTTTTTCGAATATTCTGTAGAGGTTTCTTTAATTCATCTTTTCTTATTGAGGCTGAGCCTCGTAATCTCATTCCCCAGCAGAGCTACGGAACGAGGGAACCAGTTTTTTATCTTACATCCCCGCACTAGGTGGGGGCAGTTTTTTTTAATTACTACATACTCACACTAGTAGGAGCTCCAATGGAAAGTATATCTATTACATCATTGGGCGTATGAATAGAATAGTGAGATACTTCTTCAGGCTCATATTTCCCTGAGTTTTCTTTCAAAAACCACTGTACCCATTCCGAATTTTCTACATTATAAAATGAATGCTTTCCTTGAGTTTCAGGGTGCTCATCCCAAAGTCGCAATCTATCTCCCTCATCTATATTTCTGTACGCCAAGTGATTCTCAAACAAAATTTTCAGAAGACCATCTGCTTGGTCATCACTTTTAAGAATAATCCTAAATCCCTCATAATCGTCATGAAGTCCTTCACAATAGTAGGTCTTATCTATACTATCAGCACCTATAGGACTCCATTTATGATATTTCTGGTTTTTTTGAGTTAAACTATTTGTATCCATCAGATCAGTTATATCTAATTTTAGTTCTTCTTCCATTTGGCCTTTGAACTTCAATTGTCGGCCTTCCATCTGAACTACGATCCCTTACGTTTACTTTACCACCACCATTTGGAAGTGTACCCACCCTTCCACCTGGGATTGGCTTTACATCAGTAAGCCCTAAGCTATCAAAATCTTCATTAGCCTGCTCCATTCCACCTTCTTTTTCCCAGTTTTCGGTTTTCCCTTTAGTTCTTTGACCAGCTTCTGCACCTTCTAATAAATCTTCTACAGTCTTAGCCCCTTCAGAATTGAGCATTATTTCAAAAGTTTCAGAATCTGTAAATGTTGCTGCGTCATATATTGTAGTCCCGATTTTACCCAGTAACAAGCCCGTATAAAAAAAGTCCGCAAAGGGTAGCACTGCTCCATCAGCTTGCGTTACAGGTGCCGTTCTAGCAGCGAATGAAGCGAAGGCTCCAAAATAACTTGGCCGTACATAATTAACATGAACAATCCATGGTAATTGTGTCGCTGTTACTTGGATTTCAGCTAAGCAATAGCCATCTCCATCTCCCGCATCCCCTTCGGAACCATCTTCGGGACAGTTACCTGTTGGATCAACCCAACGGATTGGATTATTAAACGAATAATGGAATGGATTCCAACTTGGATATAAATCGTACATCGGATCAACTTGCATGAATCGAGCTATAACCGTATCAAATGACCTTGCATTTAAATGCATTACATTAAGTCCCGCCTCGTCATCCAGTTCCTCCCCAATAAACTTATAATTGTCATTGGGGTTCGCTGAATTAGAACTTCTTCCAGGCATGGTTAGTCCAAACGGGTAATAATCATCATAGCCAATTACATCACCAGCTTCGTTTACCGTAGCTCTAACGCTTCCCAAATGGTCTTTTACGAAGTACACCCGCTGGTCACGTCGGATCGTCAACGTCTGCGTTTCGACATCATAGAGGCCGCCACAACTGTTCCATGTGGTTAATGTTAAGGTATAGGTTTGCTCATACACTCCAGCTGGTAGCGTAAAGGTATTGGTATACGTTATACTCGTTGAAACTTCACTTCCATCCAACTTCCATTGCCGCGCTGTAATAGTACCACAATTAGCGGATGTAGTTGAACTGCTAAAGGTGAGCGATTCTCCTGTATAGCCAATCAGCTCCGATCGAGCTGGTGATTGTAACGTTATGCGTGAAGTCGGAGGCACATCAGAGGCATTTGCAACTTCAAAGGTAATTAATAGGGTCAGTAGGGTAATGATTACAACTCTCATCAGTTTCCTCCCCTATTGTTTTCAGCGGCTTGATTTATATTATCTATTCGTTCCTTAATTTTATTTAAAGAGTTTGATAATCTTCGCAGCTGACTAGGTTTTGCTACAATTTGAGCGTTTTCCAACACTTCTATTGCTTGCGAAAAGTCTCCTTTTTCTTCTAAAACGTGCGCCCTTTTAAGCTGCTGCCTTAGCCACCAAGCTTGACGACTTTGGCTATTAGGTTGTATCGCTAATACACTATCAGCTTGTTGCATCGTCTTTAATGCGTTATCATGATCACCCAGTCGTAAATAATACTCTGCCTGCCTGTGTAGAGCTGCAATGCGTTGCCCCGGCAAGCCTGTAGTAGCTAAACGTTCATATACTTGTTGTGCCGCAACCGGGTTTTTAGCATCAGAATGGGCGTATATTTGTTGCCACATTGCGTTTCGTTGCCAATATGCATCGGTACTGTCATTGGCTGCTTGCTCAAATAACACCATTGCAACTGCTGTGGAATCTTCATTGTTATCTTCAATATAACTCATAGCCAGAATCTGACGAGAGAAATACTCATTCCAGGTACGTTGATTTTCGAATTGTGGATTATTATTCAATTCTCGGGCTAAGGCTTTAGTCTTTCTGGTATTTCCAACCATATAGGCAGCTTCAGCTACCTTGGCCAGATACGAACGGCGCTGATATTCATATGTAGTCTGCCCTACCTGACGTGCATATACTTCAGCCTGAGCTACTCCCTGGGTTTCAGCCAGGTGTTGAATCCACATGTAATTAAAATCATCCCGAACATCCCAATCGGTGTTACGGTCGCGAGTATATTGCTCATAGGCTTGCCGTGCTCGTTGAGTCTGACCATTCCGCATAAATTCCATGACTGCAAAATACTGGAAGCGGGTTCCCCGAGCCCATTGCCCTAGTGCCTGATAGATACCAGCATAGTTGTTAACATATAGTTCCGCTGGACTCGTTGAAATATATCCCCCATTTTCCGGACTAAAAGCCAATGATATAGTTACTTGTTCGGCCTGTTCCGGAAGTAACGCCACATGTTCCTGCTTTCCATATAGCATATGCAGGCTCCATACATCTTGCTGCAAGTAGTACAATGAGAAAGAAAAATCACGCGGGCTTCCAAATAACACATTGAACTGCGTAGTCCATATACCGTCACCGTCTTCATCGGAAAGCAGAAGAGGATCATCTTCTACCCTTAAAGTAAGAGGCAGTGGGTATAATGTACTTTTGATACCAATAGCATCTACCTGTTCGTCGAAGCCTTCCCATCGGCTAAGGTCAATGGCAATAGTAACCGGCATAACAGCTTGTGCAACTCCTGGATCAGTCCTGTTTTCGAATCGTACCGGATCTAAAGTGATTTTTGATTCAGGAATAATCACCATTCGATTAGCTACTTCTTCCCAATACTGAACGTTGCCCGGTTTAATAACTACATACTTATATGATATGTTTGTTCCTACTTCCTCTTCACTAAAAATAACCTCTATTTGATATTGATCGGGTACTTCAGTGGAAGGACTCATTATAAAATCACGTGATTCCCATTCACCAAAAGTTGACCCGCTACCACAGATCATAACCTGATCTCCAGCTTCTATGGGGTAGGTGCTGGTATCTAATATAAACTGGATCGAAGATTGAGCATTTACACCTAAAGAAATCAGTAGAACTAGTAACCCACTAAGCAGGGACTGGTTAAAATTAAAATAGAATTTTGATGTGTTTTGAGTCTTTATCAATGTATTCATGTTACCCCTCCTCAGTTTTTAATGATTTGACCAATGACCTGTCCACCTGCCAATATATTCAGAAACTTCAAAGCACCGGTCCCATCGTACACTGCAATGGTTTGCCCATCTGCTCCACGTACATACCAATCAGTAGTTCCGCCAATTACTAGTTTTTTAATTCGCTGTCCATCGGCATTGTATAAGAAGTTGATCGTAGTTCCATTTGCGATCATCTGCGTAGGCAAGTTCCTCCAATCATAAGTCACGCTGGATATGCCCTGCACTTCGTTTTGAATCACATTGCCATTGGCATCATAATCAAATTGTTTTGGGTCACTGTTAATGCTTACAGAATCAAGTCTATTCGTATCATTTATGTATTCATGGTCGAGAGTATCATTAGTGGAACTGTTAATTCCATTTCGATCAATAGTTTTTCGGCTTCTCTTTTAATTGTAGTGCCTAAACTAAATGCTTTTTGTCTTTTCTTACCATCAATTGTTTTAAAAAAACGGATGTAATACTTGTCTTGTCTTTTTTTTAGGCTAGCCATGAGCATATAATTAAAATAAATCTGAGTGGTATAATGAAATTTTGTACCACTTTTTGTACCACCCAATTTCCATAAATGTGCTATTAAATGAAAATCATTCACTCTTGTAACTATGTAAAATTCATCAAAGCACACAAAAAAACCCGTTTAATGCGATTTAAACGGGTTTTTAAAAGAAAAACAAAAGTGGGCCCAGAGGGACTTGAACCCCCGACCAATCGATTATGAGTCGACTGCTCTAACCAACTGAGCTATGGGCCCGACTCGTCACGTTCCAGACGTGATCGAAAGGCTGCAAATTTACGGTGTTCCTCATCTATATAAAAGCAAAAACTGCATCGTTTTTTACAACCCGATTAAATGTAGAACTCGTACATTTGGTACTCATTTTCAGATAATTATCTGCTTTCTCTCTCAGCATGCTTACAAAAAGAATCATCCCCTGCCTTGATATTAAAAATGGTCGCACCGTTAAAGGGGTGAACTTTGAAGGTTTGATCGATGCCGGTGATCCGGTTGAGCTTGCAAAACGCTATTCGGATGAAGGTGCTGATGAGCTCGTTTTTCTCGATATCACCGCAACACTGGAAAAACGAAGAACACTCGTTGACCTGGTAACCAGAATATCCCGTGAAATCAATATTCCATTTACTGTCGGTGGTGGAATTAAAACGGTGGATGAAATTGAAGAACTTTTAAAAGCTGGAGCTGATAAGGTTTCTCTAAACAGTAGTATTGTTAAAAATCCTGATCTTATAAATGATGCTAGTGAAGCTTTCGGGGCTCAGGCCATCGTCGCTGCAGTTGATGCCAAACGAACCGGTGAAAGCTGGAATGTGTATGTGAAAGGTGGTACCGAATACACTCCTTTGGATGCCATCGAATGGATGATTGAGACCGAAGAACGTGGCGCTGGTGAAATCTTGCTTACCAGCATGGATCGTGATGGTACCAAAGCCGGCTTCGATCTGGAGTTACTGAAAATAGTAAATGAGAAACTCACCATTCCTGTAATTGCAAGTGGTGGAGCGGGTACTATTCAACATTGTATTGATGCCATTGAAATTGCAAACTCTGATGCCGTTCTTGCTGCAAGTATTTTTCACTTTAAGGAGATCGAAATCGAAGATTTGAAGAAAAAAATGGGTGAATCAGGAATTCCGGTCCGACTTTGATTAGAATTTCACCAGAATTGATATTTTATTTATTTCGGCATTTTTTACAATCTCACTAATTAATTTAAATCTTCCATTTTTATCGAAAGCGCTTTTCTATTTTCGTTTTATTCATCCTATTAGATTTAAACTCGATTTTATGACTTAAATAGCTTCGAAAACCTAATTTTATAAGTTTTTAGAGCGCTTTATTTAATTCGTAGAAATTTGACAAGCGCCAAAATTTTGTGCTTTTTGTGGATTCCCACTCATCACAACGAAGTCAACTACCATGATTAGCAATGAAAAAAGAACCTATTGCGGGCCCGAGAAATCTGCATGTGGCGTTGGGTTTATCGCAAGTCGAAACGAAGAATATAGCAACGAGCACTTATTAAAAGGACTGCACGCACTCAGATGTGTGGAGCATCGTGGAGCTTGTGCTGCGGATGGTTTAACCGGGGATGGTGCAGGAATCATGACTGACATCCCGTTCGAATTATTTGGTTACGAGCCTGATACTGTGGCCGTAGCAACTCTATTTTTATCAAAAAATAAATCTGAGCAGCTTAAAGCTCTTAAAATTTTCGAATCTACTTTTTCTCTTTTCGGACTGGATGTTCTTGAATATCGTGATGTACCTGTAAATGATTTGGTACTTGGTGAAAGTGCTTCTGAGTCTGTACCTGATATTAAACATGCGGTTATCAACCGCCCAAAGAGAGCAATTACTATGCTTTCTTTTGATAAGAGATTATACACTGCGAAGCAGCTCACAAAATCGAAGCTGTATAAGAACAAACTTGAGGATGCATTATTCTTTACCTCATTATCAGCAAAGACTATCGTATATAAGGCGCTCACCCAATCTTATGCATTGGAAGAATTCTATCTGGATTTAAAGAATCCGAATTATGTAACCAGGTTTTGCCTCTTCCATCGTCGATTCAGCACAAATACGACCACATCCTGGGATAAGGCGCAACCTTTTCGATTAATTGGTCACAATGGTGAGATTAATACCATTGCAGGTAACCGATCCTGGGCGAAGTCTCGCGAGAAAATGATTGGAGCGGAAAAGAACGAAATTCTTACTCGTGAAAACATCAGTGACTCCGGTAGTTTAAATGAAATGGTGGAATCTCTTCGCTATCGGTCTTCTATCCCAAATGTGGAAGATATTTTAGCAATTTGCATGCCCCCAGCTACAGAAGGAAATGAATTCTATAAGTTCTGGAGTAGAGCCATGGAACCGTGGGATGGTCCGGCTCTAATCACCTATGCAAATGGCTATACCATTGGCGCGCGTTTGGATAGAAATGGTTTCCGACCATGCCGTTGGGTTCGAACTGAGGATCATTTTTACTTATCAAGTGAAGCAGGAACCTTCGAAATTGATGAATCCACGATTGAAGGCAAAGGAACACTTTATGCCGGGCGAGGAGTGACTGTAGATTTAGCAAGTGGCCAGGTCTTATTCCGCGATCCTAGTTATTCAAAAGAAAATTATGACGCCCCTTTTGATGCACGTGTTGAATTGATTCCCGAAAAAGTAGGCAACATTAACGCCTCCTTTTCACATCTAAAGCCATTCTTCACCTATACCGATGAAGAGCTAACAAAAATCATTTATCCAATGGCTGAGAAGGGCAAAGAGCCCATTGGATCCATGGGTGATACTGCCCGACTTGCAATCTTGTCGGATGAGCCTCGGTCATTTTTCGATTACTTTTTCCAAAATTTCTCGCAGGTTACAAATCCTCCTTTAGATTATTTACGAGAAAAAGTTGTCACTGATTTGACGGTTTACCTGGGTAAGAAACCGAACATATTTGAGCCAAAAGAGCTTATCCCTCCAGCTCCGGCATATGAGATTAAAAGCCCGTTTTTAAGCCTAAAGCAGATGGATTTTATTTACTCATGTATTCCAAACCAAACGGACTTAGACCGTGTGGTTCCTTATGTGATCGATACTACTTTTAAGCGCACGCATGGCGTGGTTGGCTTTACATCGCGATTAGATCATATCGAACAGGAAGCTGTAAAAGCTGTTAAGGATGGCCATACAATTTTGATACTTAGCGACCGAAAAGCCAGTTTGGAGAAAACTCCACTCCCCAGTTTATTGACGCTAAGAAAAGTAGTAAACGGACTTAATGATGAAGGTCTAAAACTAAATGCTGCTGTAATTGTTGATACTGGTGAAATCAAAAGCACACATCATGCTGCGGCTTTAATAGGCTTTGGTGCACAGGCTGTTTGTCCATATCTGGCTTTAGATATTGCACGAAATGATCCGCACAGATCGTTAAAAGAACTAGACGCTGATACCAAAGAGAAAAACCTGCTTCATGCGTTCGAAAACGGCCTTCTTAAAGTGATGGCTAAAATGGGAATCTCGGTAGTTCGCAGTTATCAAAGTGCGAAACTATTCTCTGCACTTGGACTTGGTAGCGGTGTGATCGAAGAGTTCTTCCCAGGAATTCAAAGTCCAATTGGTGGTCTTGAAATCGATCAGATCGCAGAAATGGTACTTAAGCGAACTAAAGATTTATCAGAAGAAAGTCTTGAGTCTTATAAACCAATCAAGAGTTTCCAATACAAAGAACACGCTCGTGGAGCTCAGGGTGAAAAGCACTCTATGACCAACACCCGTTCAAAAATGATCCACGAGTTAGCCCAAAAGAATGGTCTTGAACTCACGGATTGGGCACTGTACGATGAATATGTTAAATCAGGGATGGCTGATGAGCCTGTTGCACTTCGACATCTATTTACTACAAAGTCATCGAATGAAAGCATTGATCTTGAACATGTCAAAGAAGCGTCTCATATCCTGAAAACCTTTGGTTCCGGAGCGATGTCATTTGGAGCAATCAGTGCGGAAGCTCAGCGTGATATCTTCCTTGCAATGAAAGAAATTGGTGGTCGCTGCAACAGTGGCGAAGGTGGAGAAAACCCGTACTACTTTAAAGAAGGTGTCGGGGCATCCATCAAACAAATTGCCTCCGGTAGATTTGGGGTTACGGCTGAGTATTTAGTGTCAGGAGAAGAAATTCAGATCAAGGTGTGTCAGGGTGCAAAACCTGGTGAAGGTGGACAATTAATGGGTATCAAAGTGGATGCTGATATCGCTAAAGCCCGATTTGCAAATCCTGGTTTCGATCTTATCTCTCCTCCTCCATTACATGACATTTACAGTATTGAGGATTTGAAGCAGCTCATAAATGACCTGAAACAAATCCATCCAAATGGAAAAGTTGGGGTAAAATTAGTTGCCGGTGTTAATATTGGTACCATCGCAGTAGGGGTTGCCAAAGCCGGTGCCGATTCCATCCAGGTTTCAGGTGGTGAAGGCGGAACCGGAGCTGCATCATTGTCATCCATGAAACATGCAGGTTTGCCCTGGGAAATTGGGTTGTTGGAAGTCCACCAGGCGCTTGTTGAAAATAATCTGCGTGATCATGTGGTACTAAGAACGGATGGCGGACTATCATGTGGTAAGGATATCGTGTTAGCAAGTATCCTTGGTGCTGAGGAGTTCGATTTCGGTAAGATGCTTCTTATTGCACAAGGTTGTGTGATGGCTCGTATTTGTGAAAAGAATACATGTCCAAGAGGTATTGCAACGCACGATCCTAAATTCAAGGCAAAGTATATCGGTCATAAAGATCATATAGTGAAAACGATGAATTACATTGCAGAAGATGTTCGTCGCATTCTGGCTTCTTTGGGCAAAACATCGCTAAACGAACTTTGTGGTGATACATCATTGCTTGCTATTGAAGGAACTCACCTGGAATTGATTAATGAATTAAATCTGGATTTAGGTTTCTTCCTGGATGCACCTGCTTATCGAAAAATCGAACAGTTAGAAAGTCTATCAGAGCCAATTAGTGAATTAAATGCTACCATTTTGGCTGATTTGAAAGATTCAATCGATAAGAATGAATCCGTTTCGAAAAGCTATAATATCATCAATACAGATAGATCAGCTTTAGCAACGTTGTTTGGGGATTTAGCAGGTAGAATTAGTAAAGCTAGAATGGCCGATATAAACGGTGAGAAAACTGATGTGACGCCATATTCTGGAAAAATCAATTTGGAATTCAAAGGTAGTGCCGGACAAAGTTTTGGAGTGTTTCAAACTGATGAGGTGGACATCAAACTGATTGGTGAAGCCAACGATTCTGTTTGTAAGAGTATGCATGGTGGCAAAACAGTAATTGTACCTCCAGCAGAAGCAACTTACGAAGCAGAAGACAATGCAATTATAGGTAATTGTGCTTTATATGGAGCGACTGGTGGAACATTATTCGTTCATGGTCAGGCTGGCGATCGATTTGCAGTTCGTAATTCCGGAGCTACTGCCGTTGTAGAAGGAACCGGGCTGCATGCTTGTGAATACATGACCAATGGCACAGTTGTAATTCTTGGACAAACATCGGATAACATAGGTGCCGGGATGACAGGTGGAACATTGTATATGTTTGAAGACCCGGGGTCGAAGATCAACTCGGAATATATCAGTGAAGCGGTAATGAGTGAACTAGATTTCAAGAAACTAAAAGCCATTCTTGAATCCTATGCAGTCGAAACAGGTTCTAAAAAAGCCAATTATGTAACTTCCGATTGGGAAACAGCGAAGAAGCAATTCAAGAAATACATTCCACTTTCAATGATTACCGTTGGTGAGGATGTAAATCAAACTATTCCTAAGAAAAATAACTAAGTGAGATCAATCTACTACAATAATTTCAGGACCAACTAGATCCTGCAAATTACATTCATCAGCCTCGACTGTAAATACTTCGGAATATGAAGTTGCATTATAGTCGAAGCTGACTTCTATTTTATCCCCGTCTCGAACATCTTCTTGTGTGATGTTAAATGTAGAAAGGATCAAATGATATCCGGCCAGGTTTGTATGAACTTTATAGTCGGTGTATTGATTAGTACACCAGGTTTTTCTTTCTGGGTTTTCTATTCCTTCACAAGCCGCAATACCAGTTCTTTGATTAATAATGGTCAAACTAACATCATCAACTGGGTTTCCCTCTGTATCTACAATTTGAATTGCATTATACCTCAAGTCGTCAGTACATACCGTATTTGTATTTGAAATACTGTCACACCCTAATACAATAAAAAGAGATACTACCATCAAACGTAACTTCATATTACCCGACAATTAATTTTTTGAAATAACTAATTTACCAAGACTATTATTTTAGACTTACTCATTTTTTTTGGACATAAATTGCCTCGCCCACAGAAAAGCACGACCTTTCGGCACCTTAAATCTAACCAAAGAAGATGGGCGTAGAAAAACCACTTAGTAAGAAAGACTTACAATTCATCAGGGATTTAGAAGACCTATTATATGATCGCAAAGATGAAATGCCACGCGGGTCATATACAACAACGATGTATAAAAAAGGGCTGGATAAAATTGCCCAGAAAGTGGGTGAAGAAGCCGTGGAAACGGTAATCGCAGCAAAAAATCGAGGTCAAAAGGAAACGGTAGAAGAAGCTGCTGATTTACTTTTTCATTTAATGTTATTGTTGGCAGAAAAGAACATTCCATTAAAAAAAGTGGTGAAAACTCTTCGTAAACGACACGATAAGGGGAATCATAAGCATATCGGCGAATAGACAATTTTCAATTAAGAATTATACAATGATCAATTGCCTATAATTCTTAATTCTTAATTGTTATGAAAGCTGTAATCTTCGATCTTGACGGTACCATGATAGACAATATGATGGTGCATCACAGAGCCTGGCAAACCAAACTGGCTGAATACGGGATTGAGATGACCGTTGATGAAGTGCAACGCAGAATTCATGGTGTAAATATTGAAATCCTTGAACGTGAATTTCCCGGCAAATTCACTGTGGATGAACGCATTCTTATTGCCAAAGAAAAAGAAGAGACGTACCGTCATATTTATGCACCCGAATTAGAATTGTTAACAGGGCTCCCAGAATTACTACACGACCTGAAAGCTCTGAACATTTTAATGGCAGTTGGCTCGGCTGCTCCACCAGAGAATGTAGATTTTGTACTCAATACATTAAACTTATGGCATTATTTTGCAGCGGTTCGGCATTCGGATGATGTTGATCGAGGAAAACCAGATCCACAGGTCTATGAGATGTTATTAGATGAATTAGAAGTTAACCCTGAAGATTGCCTGATATTTGAAGACTCAAGAACGGGTGCTATTGCTGCATCACGTGCCGGATGCAAAGTGATTGTAGTAACTACCACCCATCAACCCGCAGAATTTTCAGACATACCGGCTGTAGTTAAATTCATTTCAGATTTTAATGAAATAACAATTGAAGAGATCAAATGTCTCTAACCTTTGCTAATCGGTTAAAGATTGCTTCGTCGATTTCTTAACATTGCGAATTTTTGAAATTGACTCCTCGCAATGACCGTCATCACGAGGAGCATTAAATGATATTATATCGAAGTATTAAGTCGACGAAGTGATCTCAATGATGTTATTCAATTGATTTCTTCATTTTGATGTCTCATTTCTGAATGCTTATTTGTTAGTTCATTGAATCCCATTAACTAACAATACAATGAACCGACTTTATTCCTTCCTATCCATCCCTGCATTTCTATTAATATTTTCATTTAGCATATCAAATGATCTCATAGAAGAGCCAAATCCTGAATTCAATATCGACAATTATGAATGGCTGGTCGGTGACTGGATTGGCGATGGATTTGGTGGTGTCTCCGAAGAATCATGGGCACCCGCTGTGGATGGAACCATGATGGGCATGTATCGCCATCATAAAGATGGTGAAATAGTTTTTTATGAATTTCTACTGCTAGACGAAACTGGTCTTCGGCTAAAACATTTCAATCCTGATATTACAAGTTGGGAAGAAAAAGATGATTTCGTGACTTTCGAAATGATCAGCTACTCAGAGAATAAACTGGAAATGAAAGGACTTACTTTCGAGCGAAAATCAGATACAGAGATGGAAATCCGATTGAAACTCAGAAACAGCGAAGGTGAAGTAAGAACCGAGGTTTTTTCAATGAAAAGGAAATAAGCGGGAACAATTGACTCGCTTCGTCATTCTTCAATAGAAATCATCATCATAAATCTATTTGTATTGAAGAGAGCACTCCCAATTTCCATTTTATCCGTTTCGGCAATTATCATTGCGTTAATCCTTACATCAACTTTTCTAAATCGGAACAAACCAGACCAAATCATTCATGTGACCGGTTTGGGTTCCAAAAACTTTAAATCCGATTTAATTGTATGGTCAGGTTCCTTTACACGAAATGAATTTGAGCTAGCCGATGCTTATGATCAAATCAGAAATGATCGAGAGAAATTGCGAGAGTATCTAACAAACAAAGGGGTAGATGAAAGCGAAATTGCATTCTCTTCAGTCAACATTAGTAAAGAAACTAAAAGTGTGTATGATGAAGATGGTGATTATCAGGGTACCGAATTCACTGGCTATACATTAACTCAATCGATTACCATCGAATCTTTGCGTGTGGATGACATCGAAGAATTATCACGAGACATCACTGAAATCATCAATGAAGGCGTTGAGTTTTACAGCTACTCACCGAGCTATTATTACACCAAATTAGCTGAATTAAAAATAGAAATGGTGGCAGCTGCAACGGAAGATGCTAGAATTAGGGCGGAACAAATAGCCATTCATTCTGATGCAGAACTAGGGAATCTAAAGAAAGCTCAGATGGGTGTTTTTCAAATCATTGCTCAGAACTCGAACGAGAATTACAGCTGGGGAGGAAGTTTCAATACAACCTCAAAATTCAAAACTGCTACAATTACCATGCGCTTGCAATTCGGGATTGATTAAGAAATAATTTCATTGTTTACTTCGTATTAGATTGAAATAAATCTTGGGGTTATCTATGAAAAAAATCTTTGTTCTATTTCTACTACTCAGTGGGGTCTCCTTCTCAACCATTGCTCAAACTAATACTTCTTCATTTGAAGAATATAGAGTTCTTCCTCAGAATTATGACTGGTCTGAAACGACCTTAATACAAGATGAAACTATTCAGCTAAAAAATCCAAATACGGCAATGTGGATATCTGTTGGTTCTACTGTTGGATCATATGTTCTGTACCTGGCTTTAGTCTCTGCTGAAAGTGAAAGTATATTTCTTTACACATTTACCAGTTTATCCTTGCTGGCCGCTCCAGCATTGGGCTATGTCTACACGAATAATTGGGATGATTTTTGGAGTAGTGTATCAAGAAGATTCGTAGGACGGCTTGTTATGGGTGCCGGAACGATTATCATTCTGGTCGAGGCACTAGATAATATCTGGAGCTCTGATGACCCAGATAATTTAGTAATTGCAGCTGGTCTTGGACTTTTACTTGGAGGTGCCATATATAATCTTACAGTCACATTCCGTGATTTTCGACAGGTTAGAACCCGGGTTTATGAGTACAATGAAGGGTTGGTTAAATCTGTACAAATAATGCCTGCAGTTGATCCAATAAATAAATCTCTTGGGGTTGGTTTTAAAGTGAATTTTTGATCGAGTTGATTATTATCTTCGAATAAAAAAGGAGTTCCAATGGACGTAAAAGTTGATGTTAACTGGCTAGGATCAGGAATGCATTTTGAAGCCGGAAATGAGGAAGGCGGATTAATTCGAATTGACGGAAATACAAATGATGGTGGACTAAATTCAGGAATGAGTCCAATGCAGATGCTTCTTGCGGGTGCAGCAGGTTGTAGTGCTATTGATGTGATTTCGATTCTTGAAAAACAGCGTCAGAATCTTGAAACTCTTTCTGTTGATGTAACAGGAGATCGTGTGAAATTGGACGCTGGTTACTCAGAATACAAATCCATTCATTTGCATTTCAAATTATCTGGTGACTTAGATGAAAAGAAAGTTGCCAGAGCCTTAGAATTATCAATCACAAAGTATTGCTCGGTTTCAAAAGCACTCGAAAAGACCAGCAAGATTAGCTACGATTTTGAAATTAGGAATTAAGAATATGTGAATTAGGAATAATTGATGTTCCTATTCCTAATTCCTAATTCCTAATTGAACTATTCCTAATTTGTCAGATACACATCCATTGCTATTACAGCATTTAAGATTACCTCTACACTTTTTTTATAGAATTCCTGAGGGATCGTTTCAAATTCATCCGTATGCTGATGGTAGTGCTCATGATCTTCTACACCAAAGTAGATAAATGGAATTCCTTTTCGATAGAAAGCACCATGATCTGAAGCAAACGTCCAGTCTTGATTCCCATCTTCGGGGCGATCATGACCAAATAATAAATTGATGTCACCAGTTTCAATCGATTCTAACACAGGGATAAAGTCTGGGAAATGGTAGGTACCAACAGCATATAGTTCATTTTCCGTATTCTGTGCAATCATATCCATATTGATATTCAATTTTACAGTTTCTAAAAAGCTTGAATCGCTGGCTAAAGCTACCGCCCCATTTAACCCTCCTTCTTCAGCATCCAACGCTGCAAACACAATGGTATGAATAGGTTTAACCTGACTGAAATATTCCATCATGGCCAGAAGCCCGGCAGTTCCGGATGCATTATCATCAGCGCCGTTGTAAATCAAACTATCTTGAATTCCTATGTGATCGTAGTGGGCTGTAATCAAAATAACATCCTTTAACTGACCGTCAACCTGACCAATAATATTTACCCCTTCGTATTCCTCTCCCCTTCGTTCAAAGGTGAAATAGTGACTATAAGAATCTTTGAATGGCTCTACTCCTAAATCTTCATACCGATTCAATAAAAAAGCCTGAGCTTTTGCACTTCCTTCAGTTCCTACATACCTACCTTCCAACTCATCGGAGGATAAATACTCGATATCTGTTATTAAACGATTAGTATCTAATTTAACTTCAGGAACAGATGTACAGGACGTTATTATAAGGCCAATCAGTATTAATGTAGAAGAAATTTGCATGAGTAAATTTTTATTCTAAGGTAGTCAGACCAACTAACGTGCTCAACGACAAAACCTTCTTTTACAACTATGTTTTGATCAAAAAAAAGCCTATTCGATGTGAATAGGCTTTGATGAAAAAGTCGAATACTAAAATTATCCAAGTCTTTTCACTAAGTCAGCAGTTCTGTTAGCATAACCAGCTTCGTTATCGTACCAGCCAATTACTTTAACGAGATTACCATCAACTTTAGTTAACTGTGCATCAAAGATGTTTGAATGTGGGTCACCTACAATATCCATAGATACAATTGGTTCTTCAGTGTATTTCAAGATTCCTTTTAGAGCCCCTTCAGAAGCAGCTTTAAATGCAGCATTGATTTCTTCTGCTGTAGTTTCTTTTTCTACTTCACAAACAAAATCAGTTAATGAACCAGTTGGGGTTGGTACACGAACTGCTCCGCCATCTAGCTTTCCATTTAAGTGTGGTAGTACTAGACCAACTGCTTTTGCAGCACCTGTTGAAGTAGGAATAATATTGATAGCAGCAGCACGAGCACGGCGCAAGTCACGGTGAGGTGCATCCAAGATTCTCTGATCACCGGTATAAGCGTGAATTGTAGTCATGAATCCTTTTTTGATTCCTACTAAGTCGTCGATTACCTTCGCCATTGGAGCAAGGCAGTTTGTAGTACAAGATGCGTTTGAATAAATCGTTGTTTCATCATCAATCTGATCATCATTCACACCTAAAACAACTGTTTTTACATCACCTTTTGCAGGTGCAGAAATAACCACTTTTTTTGCACCAGCTTCAATGTGCTTGCCAGCAGCATCAGAAGAGTTAAAGAATCCTGTTGATTCAATAACGATATCTACTCCAAGTTCACCCCAGTTTAAGTTAGCAGGGTCTCTTTCTGCAGTAACTTTGAAGGAAAGATGATCAATTGTTATGGTATCCCCATCGGCTGAAACATCACCAGGATAGGTACCTTGAGATGAATCATACTTAAATAGGTGCGCTAGAGTAGCAGTGTCAGTTAAATCGTTAACACCTACCACGTCGATATCATCTTTATAGTTAGCGATAATGGCACGAGTAACCATTCGGCCAATTCGACCAAAACCGTTAATTCCAACCTTAATTTTTGACATTTCGAATCCTCTGTTAATTAATTATTTGTCGTGTCTAAGTTTTATCGAAATTGAACTTAGCACCCTCATGTAAAGTTCTCATGAAGATGCAAAACTACCACTACTGAAGCGCATTTTCAATGGTTTTACACCTTGTTAACTTTGATGTTTGGTATCTTTGAGATGGGAGCGCTTTTCTGCGTATATTTGCAGCCCGCCAAAAAAATTCTAATCAATTCGAACAGAACCTGGATACCAAAAAGGAAAATAAATGTCTGATTTAACACTAGAAAAATTTGAAAATGAAGTTTATTTGGATTTCAGTGATCCAACTATAGATACCGCGCAGAAAAAAGCAATTGAAGAAGCGCGCGCAAACTTCGGTAAGGAATACAACATGTACATTAACGGAGAATGGGTAAAGGGAGACTCCGGTACGTTCGAGAGTACAAATCCATCAAATACCAACGAAATAATTGGAACCTTCCAGCTAGCAAGTACCGATCAGGCACTAAGTGCGCTGGATGCTGCCTGGGAAGCTTTCGAGACCTGGCAATACACCCCTGCAAAACAACGTGCTGAATATTTATTAAAAGCTGCTGATGTTGTTAAACGTCGCAGGATGGAAATCAATGCATGGATGATTAGCGAAGCCGGCAAAAATTATCTTGAAGCAGATGCTGATACCGCTGAAGGCATCGACTTTTTGATTTACTATGCTTACGAAGCAATGCGTTTAGACGCCGGGATGCCAGTTAAGGACTCCTGGGGGGATAACAACAAAACTATTTATATGCCAATTGGCGCCGGAGTTTCAATTTCTCCATGGAATTTCCCTTTTGCAATCACTTTGGGTATGGCTGCTGCTCCAATCGTTGCTGGAAATACGGTAGTTGCAAAACCCGCGCCGGATACTCCGAAAATGGGGCATATCATTGCCGAGATCTTTGAAGAAGTTGGCCTTCCAAAAGGAGTTTTCAACTTTGTTACCGGTGAGAATATCGAAGTGGGTGAAGCATTAACTACCAGCCCAAAAACACGCTTTATTTCTTTCACAGGATCAAAAGCGGTGGGACTTCATATCGCTGAAATCGCAGGCAAAGTTGTTGAAAATCAAATCTTTTTAAAACGACTAGTTTGTGAGCTAGGTGGCAAAAATGCAACTATTGTTGATGAAGACGCTGATCTTGAATTAGCAGCATCAGAAATTGTAAGAGGTGCATTTGGATTCCAGGGGCAAAAATGTTCTGCGGGATCCCGAACCATCGTTGTCGAATCTGTATATGATGAAGTTCTACAAAGAGTAGTTGAATTAACTAAAGAACTGAAGGTTGGTGATGCAAAAGATAACTTTGCTTCCGGCCCTGTTGTAAATAATGCTGCAGTAGAAAAAATTATGAGCTATATCGAAATCGGTAAAGAAGAAGGCCGTTTGATGGTTGGCGGCAAACGTGCTGAGACTGAGAATCCTGGTCACTATATCGAACCTACAGTATTTGCTGATATCGATGAAAATGCTCGAATTGCACAAGAAGAAATCTTTGGACCTGTTACTGCTTTCATTAAAGCAAAAGACACTGATGATGCGCTTAGAATTGCAAACAGTACTCAATATGGATTAACCGGTGCTTATTTCAGCCGTGATCCAAAAAAACTGGAAAAAGCTCTTCGAGAATTCAAAGTTGGTAATTTGTACATCAACAGAAAGTGTACCGGTGCATTAGTTGGTGCTCAACCTTTTGGTGGTTTCAACATGAGTGGAACCGACGCTAAAGCTGGTGGGCGTGATTATTTACTGTATTTCTTACAGCCAAAGTCGATGACAGTTCGCCCTCAAGACGGGGTTGATATGAATCTGCCGAAGTTCAGCTACACCAAATAGCCTGAATTTATATTTAATTCAAACCCGTATCGCTTGGCAATACGGGTTTTTTTTTGCTTTATTTGCGAATAACATTCATCAAAAAACTATGAACGATCGAGTTTTTTCCGAAGAGGAAATTCAAAAAATCATCAAACGTGCAGCTGAACTTCAAAAAGATGAGCAAGAGAAATCATCCAGGAAGGAAAATGGCCTAACCATGGATGAGTTGCTTAAAATTGGAGAGGGCTCTGGGTTAGACATGCAACACATTAAAGTTGCTGCAATGGAATTCAGCGAAAAAAATGTAACCCGGCATTCTGGATTCACCGACACACACATTTTTGAGGAAAGAGAAATAAGCACCACGGCTAATGAAGATAAAATCTGGGATGAAATTCGAGCTGAGTTACGCCATAATTTTGGAGTTGGTGATACTTTTGGCGAAATAAAAGAACATCCCACGCAGAAAGAGTGGAGTCATAAGAGTTTATCTGGGATTGAAACCATTGCCAGTTTATCGTCTCGTACGAATGGTGTAAAACTCAGAATTTCGCAACGAGTTGGTTTAGCTAGCTCTTTAACAGAGGGGGTTATGTACGGAGGGATTTTAAGTCTAGTTGGATTTTCATTCGGATTTGCCTTTCTAGAACCTTCATTTTATCAGGGAACTGCTCTTTTTGCCTCTTTATTAGTAGTTTTCTCAATTCTAGTTTATACACTGGATGTTGCCTGGAGAAAGAAAAAACTTCGTGGTTTATCAGATATGGTGGATAAAATCGCTGATCAAATACCATCTGTAGCTGATGAAACCCAAACAAAGGCTTCAATTAGCATTGAAGACACCAACATATATGGAGTTAATAATTCAGAGCAAACCGACCAAAGGGATTCTCTAAAGAATTAATCGATTTCATCTTTGATATCGTCTGGTGCTTCGTCATCTTCATCAGCAGGAAGGTCTTCCACATCAGGTGTGTCGATAATATCTAAATCCTCATCATCGTCATCATCATTTGTCGAATCTGCTGGCTTCTCTTTTTCCGGTTTTGCTACATAACTTGCTCCGGCACGTTGTAACATCATCGCAATATCAACCTGATCATTTTCTGTTGCGATGGTCATTGCTGTATCGCCATTTTTATCTTTAAGAAACAGGTTTGTACCCTCTTCCATTAAGTATTTCACTACTTCGAAATGGCCATTTTTCGCAGCTACCATTAATGCCGTATGTCCCCAACGTTGTTGAAAGTCTACATCTGCGCCTTTCTCAACCAATAGTTTTGCTGCCTCTATATTTCCAGTTCTTGCTGCTACTATTAAGGCTAGTGATCCAACGTTTGCTCCTTTATTAATGAGATAATTCATCATTTCAAGATTGCCTACTTCGGCCGCTCTTTGAAGCGCTGTACCCCCCATTTTCGTTTGTATGTTTAGATCGGCATTAAAATCACCAAGATATTTTACAATATTGAAGTGATTCTTTTCAGCCGCTATGATAAGAGCCGATGCTCCACTGCTATTAACTTCATTGATATCCGCACCTTCTTTGTGAAGTCTTTTTACAGATTCAATATCCCCATTTTTTGCTGCAGCAATAAGCTCTAATGCTTCCATCTCTTAATCCGATTATTTGCGAAATAATAAAAAACGGAGCGTCTAAGTCAAACAACTAAATCACGAAATTTTAGAGAAATTTACCTTCTATCGAATTCCCTTTTAAAAACTGGGAAACTTCCATTCTTTTCTTTCCGGGTAATTGTATTTCAAGTAATTCTATCGTCCCATCGTTGCAACCAACAAGTAATTTCCCATTCTTTACAAGTATCTCACCTGCATCAATATTCGAATAAGGACCTACTTTAGCTTTAAAAAACTTGACATCTTCTCCATTTAGTATTCCCCACGCAGTTGGGAATGGTGATAATCCACGAATCTTATTATGAATCTCGTCTGCATTTGCTCTAAAATCTACGTGCGATTGCATTTTGAAAAGCTTTGGAGCGGGTGTTGCGAGTTCATCATTTTGCGGAAAGGTTTTGTAATCACCTGAGCTAATCATATCAACTGCTTTTAGTAGTTCATCACTACCCAAATGCATGAGCCGATCGTAAACACGACCTGTATTTTCTTCCCACCCTATTTCCGTTTCCTGTTGTAGAATTATTTTACCGGTATCCACTTTTTCATCGAGAAAAAAAATGGTACAACCCGTTTTTTCTTCGCCATGCATCACTGCCCAATGAATGGGAGCTGCCCCTCGATATTTAGGTAATAATGATGCGTGTAAATTTACAGAACCAATTTTTGGAATCTCCAAAATGTGTTTTGGAAGTACACGAAATGCAACCACTACGAATAGGTCCGCATCTAATTCTGAAAGCGTATTACTGAATTCTTCTGATTTCAAGTCTTGAACTTCAATTATTGGAAGCCCAAGTTCTACTGCCTTTTTCTTAACAGGGGTTGGAGAAGTATTTCCTCCTCTACCTCGTCGTTTATCTACATTGGTAACTACTGCCTTGATAGTATGTTTTGAAGCGTGGAGTTTCTCTAAACTTGGTATTGCAAATTCCGGAGAACCCATAAAAACGATATTCATGGAAGGCTATTAATTATTTCTTTTGCACAATTGGGTAACTAGTCTCGCGCTCACCATTTTCTATTTCCTTCAAATCGGACTTGTGCATTCTTTTTCTAAAGGCACTTAGATAATCAATAAATAAGACACCTTTCAGATGATCATATTCGTGCTGAATTACTCGAGAAATCCAACCCGAAAATTCATCTTCCCTTTTGTTAAAATTCTGATCCAGATACTTGATCACAATTGTTTCTGGCCGAGATACTTTGTCAGTAACCAAAGGGATACTTAGACAACCTTCATCCATTGGAATTTTATCGCCTTTTAATTCAATGATCTCAGGATTTATAAATGCGAGCGGACCAAGAGCAGGTTCTCCTTCCTCGATCATAGCATCGGCATCCATCACAAAAATACTTTGGGATGATCCGACTTGAGGTGCGGCAAGTCCAACACCATCAGAATTATACATGGTTTCAAACATGTCGCTAATAAAGGTTTTGATCTCATCAGTCAATTCTTCAATATCTTCAGTTTCCTGTCGTAGAATGGGATCATTATACGTTACTATAGGTAAAATCGACATTTCAACGTATGTATTATCAAAAGTTCTGTTCTAAGTACCTTTCCAAGATAAGGGCTGCGGCGATTTGATCCACGCGTTCTTTTTGCTGTCTTTTCTTTTTTGGAACACCTGACTTGATCATCACTTCCTTAGCCTGATTAGAAGTATAGCGTTCATCAATTTTGTGGATTTCTATTTCCGGAAACTGTTTTTTAAGCTGACCAATAAAAGAGTTTACCCGATCTGTAGCTTTGCCTGGTTCACCACGTGTTGTGAGAGGCCAACCAACTATAAATGCATCAATAGTTGATTGAGATGCAATTTTTTTAAGTTCTGAAAAAACCTGATTTGGTGGGTAAGTACCAACCGGTGTGGCAATGGTTTTTAACAGATCAGTCTGGGCGACACCCATGCGCTTAGAGCCAACATCGATACCGACCAGACGTGAATACGTTTGCAAAATTGATTAGTCTTCCAGGGGTTGACGTAAGAAAGATTTTAGCAACTTGCTTGGTTTAAAATGAGTTTTACGGTGTGCTGGCACGTAAATTACTTCATTAGTTTTCGGATTTCGTGCCTTAGGCTTTGCTTTTGTTTCTTTTACTTCAAAAACTCCGAAGTCTCGAATCTCGATTCTGCATTCGGTATTAGCTGACATCATGATTTCTCTGACGGCAACTATCACTGAATCCACCCAAGGTTCTACTTTAATCATTGGTTCACCTTTCGCTTCGGCTACACGACGAACGATGTCCCGTTTAGTATATGTCATCATATTTCTAGTCTATTAAGTGTTATGTGCTGGTTTTTGCACGTTGTCCTTCCGTTATTCCGCTAATTATATATGTTTTTCCTTAAGCTATTGTCTGTAGCGAATAACTTTTCTGATCTAAATATACTTAGCGCTTAAATCTATTGCAAAATGGATATACGAATATTACTCATATCTTATCACTGTTTTTACACCTTCAACTCTGGTAAGCCTCTTCATAATCGTATCCAGGTGGGCTAAACCGTCGACATAGAGTGTGATTATGCCTTCGAACATCCCTTCCTCACTCGAGACGTTTATACTTTTCATATTGGTAGACAGTGATTTAGAGAGCACGTCTGTTATGTCGTTAATCATTCCTACGCGATCCTCACCTACTACTTTTACAGCGCCTAAGAATTTATTGTCGATATTTTTTGCCCATTGAACATCAACAATTCGATTACTTTCTGTCTTTAATAAGTGCTGTGCATTATTGCACATGGTACGATGAATTTTCACATCACCATTTCTGCTAATAAAACCTATTACATTATCCCCTGGAATTGGATTGCAACAATTCGCGTATGAGTATTTAACGTTGCTAATATGTTCATCTAAAATCAGCGCATTCCCTGCAGCGATATTTCTTGCCGTACTGATGTAATGATCTTGTATTTCCTGTTCAGTTTTTGAAGTAGCCTCTATTGGGTCTTCTTCAATTCTACCAGTACTCTTAAATTTCTTGACTTCTTTAAAAACCGAATTTACATCTAATGAACCTGTTCCAAGTTCAAAAAACATAGTTTGAGTAGAATCGTATTTGAACTTTTTTGCAATCTTAGTTAATTCCTGATCCGAAATCTCGATTTTACCTCGATCCAGCCGTTTTTGCCAGATCTCTCTGCCTTTGTCGGCAACAATTCGTTGTTTTTGTTTGATGAATTGCCGAATTCTAGACTTAGCTTTATGAGTTACGACATCATCAATCCAATCAGGATTTAGATTAACTTTATTTCCCGTAATGATCTCAACCTGATCCCCATTTCTTAATTTCTGTCGTAATGGTGCCATTTTTCCATTCACTTTGGCAGCCATAGCCCGTTCCCCAATTTCACTATGAATCTCAAAGGCAAAGTCAATTGGGGTAGCGTTGTTTGGAAGTGTTTTTAATTCTCCATTTGGTGTGAATACATAAATTTCATCTTTATATAGATTCAGCTGGAAATCTTTAACGAAATCCAAAGTGGTATCCGGGCGTGGATTATCTAACACATCTCGTACCCAATTTACCATTTTATCGAGTGGCTCTGAGCCAGCCTGTGCACCTTCTTTATATTTCCAGTGGGCAGCAAGCCCTTTCTCGGCGATGTTATCCATACGTCGAGTTCGTATTTGAACTTCTACTTTCTTACCGCGATTGGTAATTACAGTGGTATGCAGCGATTGATATCCATTCGCTTTTGGAACAGAAATGAAATCACGAAATCTTTCCGGAATTGGGGTATACCAGTCTGTGATAATAGAATACACTCTCCAACAATCTTCTTTAGTATGCGGATCTTCCAGAATTATACGGATAGCAAAGAGGTCGTATATCTCTTCAAAGGGTTTTTGCTGCCTTTGCATCTTTCGATATATAGAATAGATATGCTTTGGCCGACCTTTGATCTCGAAGGTGAAATTCTGCTTGATAAGTTGCCGCCCAACAGGCATCATAAACTCATCAATAAATACTTCTCTTGATTCTTTCTTTTCTCTTAGTTTTCTGGCAATGAATTTAAAGGATGTTGGATCAATTGCTTTAAAGCATAAATCTTCCAATTCATTTTTTATGCTGAACAACCCAAATCGATGCGCAATTGGCGCGTATAAATCCATGGTCTCGGAAGCAATTTGAATCTGCTTTTGCCTTTTCAAATGCTGGATAGTTCGCATATTATGAAGCCGATCTGCAAACTTGATTAGAATTACACGAATGTCTTCTGCCATCGATAGAAGCAACTTCATAAAAGCTTCTGCCTGCTTGGTATCCCTGCTTTTAAACACCCCTGCAATTTTTGTTACACCATCAATGATAATAGCAACCTCGTTTCCAAACCAATGACGGATGTCGTCCAACGTTACATCGGTGTCTTCCACTGTATCATGTAAAAGTGCTGAAATAACAGAGATATCATCGATATTGATTTCCTGGGCAACGATTTTTGCTACTTCAACCGGGTGGTAATAATATGGTTCTCCCGATGCTCTTTTAAGTCCATCATGTGATAGATAACATAGCTTGAAAGCACGAGACACAGCCTCTTCATCGAGGCTATCCATATTCTCGCGACAAATCTTGATGAGTTGCTTCAAATCCTGACTTTGGGCTTTCTCTAGCTCGTACTCATCAAGGTTGTATTTCTCTATGATGGGGGTGTTTTCCATAGAATCCGTCTGATCCTGTACTTTATGCACCTAGAACGTATTAAACAAGCTTTTTATCGTTGTTTTCTGAAAATCTGTTAATTATCTGAAATAAAAAACCCCACACATTATTTATGCGTGGGGTTGATGAACATAATCGCGATTAATCCTGAATTGGAGGCGCTCCAAGAGCAACTAATCTATCTCTAAAACCGTCAAATCTTCCGGCGATTGAAGTTAAATCAACTTCCAACGCTGCAAATTCATTTCTACCGATTTCAATCATTGATTTATGCATTTCGGTTGGCCCATACAAGCTTGTTAGCATGGCTCTCATCCCTACAAACATTCTATCACTTGGTGTTGGTGGATTCTTCACACCCACTTCTCCTTTCGCTTCACTGCCATCTAATTTTTCCTTTAGGTTTAGCAGGGCCATATGAGTATCGTATAAGTTTTTTTCTAATTCGTCATCAACTTGATCTGCTCGTGATAGTGCTGTTTTCATTGCTTTTATCAAATCAATATGATCATCAACAGAATTATCAAAAGAAGTAAGGTCTTGTTGGAAAGCAACTACCTCGTTCTGGAAAGCAGCCATTTCATCAAAATCTGCACCTTCCAGGGTACCTTCTCTGAGAGGAATAACTTCAAAACTCATTGGTTCGCCAAAGTCCGTTACAACTCCTTCTTCAACTTTTGATAATGTTGCAGTATATGTACCGGGCATCGCCATGAATCCCCCGCCAAAGAATCCACCTCCACCCATTGACTGACCCGGCTCAATGACATTTTTGGAAGTAAGCCGTAAGTTCCAGTTTACGCGATTCATGCCTTTTTTCGCCGTTCCTTTTATACGTTGAATAACCGTGCCATTCGCATCTTTTATTGTAATTCTGATGGAAGGAGCTTCTTCTCTCATTTCTTCTTCAAGAGCATCCCAGCCTGGAAAAGGGATGTCTTCATCATCACCTATAGTTTTTTCCGAGGCAACTCTTGCTGCTTTTTTAGATTGAAGTCCATCTTTTAAGTAGTAAGTAAACATGGCTCCGAACTCAGGGTTTTCTGCGGTATAGTAAGAAGCACCTGGCGAGATTTCTACACTTCTTGGTTGATACCAAAATGCATCTCTTGCAGCTAATAAAGCAGCTTCCTGATTCAAAGTTTCTTCATTTACTTGTCGCAATGGTGAAATATCGTCCAGTATAAAGAAACCACGACCGAATGAGGCAGCAACTAAATCATCGTGGTCTTTTTGCATAACAATATCCCGAAATGAAATAGTTGGCACTCCACCTTTTAATTCTACCCACTCTTCACCACCATCAACGGTAAAGAATATTCCAAACTCAGTTGCCGTGAATAGTAAATTTGGGTTTACATGATCCTGTATAATTCTCCAGGTAAGATGTTTATCCGGTAAATTACCTGTAATGGATGTCCATCTCTGTCCGCGATTGGTACTTTTGATCAAGTAAGGAGTGAAATCCCCGTACTTATGATTATCCAAAGCTACATACACCGTATTTGGATCGTGTAAATCGGCATACACATCATTCACAAATGCTGTTGCAGGAATTCCACGGATATCCCCAACATCAACCCTTCTCCAGTTTTCACCACCGTCTTCGGTAATTTGAATGATGCCGTCATCTGTTCCGGCGTAAATCAATCCTTCTACCAGAGGAGATTCACCTAACGAAGTAATGGTATTGTATTCAGACATTGCGAATACATCCCAGGCATTATCCCAACTTTGATGGCGACCCATTATTGGCAGATTTAACCTACCCTGATCTTTGGTCAAATCACCGGAAATTGGCGTCCAGCTGTCTCCGCGGTTATCCGATCTCCAAACTCTTTGTGATGCAAAATATAATCGAGTAGGACTATGCGGACTAACCTCTATTGGGGCATCCCAATTAAAACGCTCATAGTCATCACCTTCTAAAGCCTGTGGTTGAATAAATGTTCTTTCCCCACTCACTCGATCGATTCTATGCATTCCTCCCTGCTGAGTATTTGCATACACTATATTTGGATTACCCGGCTCTGTAGCTACATCATGACCATCTGCAAAAAGAATATGTTTCCAGTCTGCATTACGAATTCCATGAACTAAATCGGTTCTTGATGGGCCTTCATGAGATCCATTATCCTGAGTTCCCCCATAAATATTATAGAATGGTTTCTCATCATCAACGGCCACTTTATAATATTGTACCAGAGGTAGATTATGAATCCATCGCCAGTTGTCAGCGTGATCAAAAGATTCGTATAAACCACCATCGGAGCCAATTAACAGATAATCAGGATCATCCGCACGGAATGCTAATGCATGATCATCTACATGTTTCTGTTCCACAGGCAGCGTACTATATGTTGCTCCGTGGTCGTGCGAAACGATGGTTAAATTGTTCATCAAGTAAATCGTGCCAAAGTGATGCGGTGATGCATACAATTCCTGATAGTAATGCGGACCTGTTCCACCAGCAACTGCATCCGACATTTTTTTCCAGCTTTCCCCCATATCTTCCGACATAAAGATTCCGCCGGTTCTTCTGTTTAGCTCAATCGCGGCATAAACGATATCAGGATTTTGAGGAGAAATCGCCAATCCAATTTTACCTTTGTTAGATCCCGGAATACCATTCTTCAATTCCTTCCAGGTTTCTCCACCATCCGTAGATTTGTGGATACCGGTTCCCGGTCCACCACCCATATAGGCCGCAACGGTTCTGTGGCGCTGCCAGGTTGCAGCATACATTACATCTGCATTTCTTGGGTCAGTTACTATATCTGTTACACCAACCCACTCATCATCCCCAAGAGTTTTTCTCCAGGTATTACCTCCGTCTATTGACTTATACAAACCTCGTTCACCACCACTGTTCCAAAGTGGGCCTTGTGCTGCAACCCAAACTACATCAGAATTTTCTGGATGGATTACTACTTTAGAAATTCTTTCCGATGCTTTTAGTCCCATGTTAGTCCAGGTACTGCCACCATCTTCACTTTTGTAGACCCCATCACCAAAACTAACGTGACGACCACCAACATTTTCACCGGTTCCAACCCATATGATATGTGGGTTGGATGGGTCGATTGTAACGCTACCAATAGAAAAAACTGACTGATCATCAAAAATTGGCGTCCAGGTAACCCCGGCATTTTCAGTTTTCCAAACACCACCTGAGCCAACGGCAACATACCATACATTATCATCATTTGGGTGGATTGCAATATCGGAGATTCTACCAGAGGCAAACCCGGTACTTACATTTCTTAATTCAAGAGCATCATAGTTAGTTGAAGAGACGATAGATTCATCCTGCGCGAGTCCTAAAGTGGAGAAAGCACAGAATACAATCACTAGCCCCACAAATCTGAGTTTTGACATTTTAGCGTGATTTATATGTTAGTTTTCTATCCCAGTTTAAAAAGGAATATAACTTAGTCTAATTCAATAGAAATGCAATAAACGTAATCGAAGTTTAATGCCTTTTTAAATATGTAAGATTGCAAAATGGGTGTTGTAGAAGAGGATAAGTTACCCGTATATTTGCAGCCCTAAACTAAGCAGCGGTGGTGGAACCTGTCTGTCGACAGGCAGGTTGGTAGACACTAACCTTGCGGCGTATTTATTGAACTTTAGCCGCGGTGGTGGAATTGGTAGACACGTTGGACTTAAAATCCAATGGCTATTACAATGGCCGTGCCGGTTCGAGCCCGGCCCGCGGTACTGACCCGATATTCAAACGAGTATCGGGTTTTTTTGTACCCAAAATCTAATTAAAAAGTAGCAAGGCGAGAAGTTTATCTCGCCTAAACCGACTCGCACGGTTGAAGGTAATGAACGAAGTGAATCGGGAAGCCCGGCCCGAGGTGTAAGTATGCACATAGATTATGTGCTGACTTTTTTTATGGCCATTTGCTGAGTTATTTATATAGACCACCGCTGTAAGATTTTATCAAAATATTGTACCACAAGAGGTTATTAAACTAAAGTTTGAAGGCAATTATTCATAAGCTGCATTAATGTTACTATTCGACATTTTTTCCTGAATTTCTTAGCTTCTTCGCTTCATTTACTCAGATTTCAGGAATATGTCTATTTATAAATGTAAGCGCTTACATCTTGTAAGCTCTATTTTATCAATAATCGTTTTTAGTGGACTTTTCACTACTGCGACCGCTCAAGTCGATTTTCGCGAAGAATCCATCTATTTTTTATTAACGGCCCGATTTTATGATGGAGACCCTACTAATAATGTTCCAAACGAATGGTCTTCCTATCATCCGGATCCGAATATTAATCCTGATATCACTGATCCAAATGATGTAACCTACCGAGGCGATTTTAAAGGTATCATTGACCAACTTGACTATATTCAAGACCTGGGTTTCACAGCAATCTGGATTACCCCTATCGTTCAGAATCGAAGTCCGCTAGATTATCACGGCTATCATGCCTGGGATTTCAACACGGTTGATCCAAGACTGGAATCTGACGGAGTAACTTTTCAAACACTCATAGACTCTGTTCATGCGCGTGGCATGAAAATCATCCTGGATATCGTAACAAATCATAGTGGGCGATTTGGAATCAAAGGGCAGGCTGAGCTTAAATACAATAGCGACCCTAATCAACCTTGGGGTCAAGATTCAAATGGTGATCTATTAGCACCAAATCCGGACTGGGAATACGACGGAATCACACCAAACCCGGATGATGGTAAAATTTGGAGTCGAGCAAATGTAGCACCCCTCCCGGCCCCGTATAATGAACACTTATCAGATTACAACTGGCCAAACTCGATTACTTATGTTGAAACATCTGACCCTGATTGGTTTCATCATTCAGGAAATGGTTTTGCCCAAGGCTTTGACGATGTAGAAAATCTTCAAAATAGAGCCCTGCATGAGGATACCCCAGATCTAAATACGGGCAGTCAGGCAGTTCGTGATTACATGGTACATGCTTACGGACGATTTATCGAAATGGGTGTCGATGGTTTTCGTTGGGATACTATCAAGCATATGAGTCGAGATGATGTTTTATACCTTCTTGATGAATTCAAAAAGATAAATCCCGACTTATTCATCTTTGGAGAGGTTGCCCAGAAGCGCCATGAACTTCTAAATGTGGAAGAAACCAATCCACATTGGTACACATGGAGAGGAACCCCTAATCAATCAGAACCTTCTGAGTTGGCAATTATCGATTTCTTTGCAATGTCGACGTTTCATTTGTTTGAGAAAGGCGAATCTATGTCTGGGGTCCAGGCTGCAGCCAGATATGATCACTTATATTCCGATCCATCAACTAATGTAACGTTCTTAGATAATCATGACTTTGGACCAAATAATGATTGGAACCGTCGTTTTGGAAATTCACCGGAAAACCTAACTGCTGCTATGAACTTCATGTTCACCTGGCGAGGAATTCCAAGTGTTTATTATGGTACAGAAATACAATTTATGCGTGGGGCATATGCGGATATTCAATATGGTGGACATCAAAAATCCCTGGATTTAACAGGTCGTGCCTATTATGGAGACAATGTTGAAACTGCCCATGAACATCGAGTATATCAGCACATAAAAAAATTAAATGCCATGCGTAGAGCCATACCTGCACTCCAAAAAGGAACATGGCGTTGGGATGGTAACGGCGGAGGGAATGGTGTTGGTTATGTAAGAGAACATCAAAATAGTTATGCTGTAGTTGGATTAGCTAAAGACGGGTCCGTTAATTTTAGCTTCTCTGGTTTGCAAAATGGTACATATCGTGATGCCGTTACAGGCCACGAAGTGGAAGTGACAAATGGTTCTTTAAACTTTACAGTAGCACCAAGTTCTGCAGGTATTTATGTACTCAACGGACCAGGATTAATTGGTGATTTAGGAGCCGGTTTTTTCCAAACTGATGCAAATGGCAGTCAAGGCAATGGCGGTGGCGGAGGAGGTGGGGGTGGCAATCAGCCTTCTGCAAGCCTGAATTTTGATCCGGCTACCCCTGTTTCAGGTGAATCTCTAACCGTCACTTATGATGGATTCCTTAATAACGAAAGTTCAGTAAATATGCATTGGGGATATGATGGCTGGAATGGTGTGGGCTCTACAGCTATGTCAAAATCCGGTGAACTATGGACAGTAACAGTAACTGTACCAACTCAAGCTTCCAACGAATTAAATATGGTGTTTAATAATGGAAACGAAACCTGGGACAATAATAATGAAAGCGATTACCGAGTATCCATTTCCAGTTCTTCCGGTGGAGGAGGAAACCAGTCTGGTGATGGAAGTTTCAGTTGGTCACCTGAAAACCCAGAAATTTCTGATGCTATTACTATAACACTCAATTCTACTGAAAATGCAGTACTCCATTGGGGCGTGAACGGCTGGCAACGTCCGGATGAAACTGTCTGGCCGGATAATACTTCGCCAGATGGAAATTCAAATGCAGTACGTACTGGTTTTGTTGTTCAGAGTGAATCGTCTATTGTAGAATTTGCGGGATTTGATGAATCTGATAACATACAGGAGATCAATTTTGTGATCCATTATCCAGACCGTGATTTTTGGGATAACAACAATTCCAATGATTATAAGATCACGATTTCTACTGCTACATCTTTTGATGAATTTGATGCCAAACCAACTGAGACAAAATTGTTTTCGAATTATCCGAATCCTTTCAATCCAACAACAACTATTCCCTATGAATTAGGATCTCAAAGCCAGGTTAGAATTACAGTTACAGATCTACTCGGGCGAGAAGTTGCAACATTGGTTGAAGGACGTCAAGCAGCCGGCACATATGAGGTTCAGTGGAATGCAACAAATCAAAGTACAGGTATTTACCTAATACGCCTAGAAACCGGAAATTTGATTCAAGTTCAAAAAGTTACCTTGATAAAATAGAGTCGACCAGATTCCAATCAACCTAAATTATTAACCAGCATATAAGTCAAATGCTGGCTTTTTTAATGATTAGTTATAAAAAATTACCTTCGATTTTAATTGAAATCACTACCTCATCCCCAATCAGGAATTCCGTTGAGCCAAACGTAAAACCAAGTTTCTTTCTCGAAATCACTATCTGGTCAGCCACCAGGTTTTCTCCGTCTTGGATAAAGTCAAAATCCAGTTCAGCCTTTAAGTCCTTCAGGAAAAGTGTACCAAGAACATTCATCTTGTTATCCATTTTAACGCCATGACCCTTGAATATAATTTCGGGAAAGACTTCAACATCGAAATAAGCATCTGTACGAAGAGTTTCATCACGTTCGGAATTCTGCGTGTTAATTGATGCTGCTTTAATCGTACCTATTATTGAGTAACCGGAGTCACTTTGCGAAATACTCCCAATAAAATCATTAAAAGTACCTTCAACAGTAAGTACGCCTAAATGAGTAATCTCGAATATGATACTCGTATTGTTTGGTGAAAGTTCAATTTCCTGAGCAGAAATTGATGAACCAGCAATAATCAGAACTAGAACACTTAGATAGTTTTTATTCTGCAATGGCAAGCACATAAAACTCTATGGCTACATCACTACCAATAATTTCGGCACCATTGGGAAACTTCATCTCAGCACCAACTCCATAATCTAACCGATTAAGTGACAATGAACCTGTAATTCCAACAGACTGTTTACGGGTGGGTAAATCAAGCATTGGTCCGGTTAAAGTCACAGGAAACGTTATTTGCTTTTCCACTCCATGAAGTAAAAGCGTTCCGCTAGCCAATATCACTCCATTTTCTTCCCGAACATCATTGACCTCAAATTTCATCTCCTCAAAGTTTGCCACATCTAGAAATGCATCGCTCTTGATAGCGGCCTCTCCATCGGAATTATTCGCAGTGTAGCTTTCAGTTTTTATCAAAATAGTGGCTTTTGTATTTCCCAAATCATCTGGGTTATATGTTATTGATCCACTCACATCGTTGAATCTGCCAATTACCGGTACAACACCGAATCGTACTACTTTAGTAAGTACAGCAGTATGACCTGGATCTATCGTATACGTTTGACTGACAGTTACATCAGTATAAAGAAGGGATAAGACTAGAATAAGTAGTGATGTTTTTTTCATGATTGATCTCTTTTTGAATTAATAGATGAATCATGATTGCAAGAAGTTTGAGTAAAATCGTCAACCTTTATAAGGATTGTCTAAAAAATTTACTTAGATCTCATTTTTTTGCGATAGGCAAATGGAGTAGACTTATTGAATTTTTTGAACGCATTGTTAAACGATGTCTTGTTATTAAATCCCGACGAATATGCGATTTCCAGGAGAGTGGTCTCGTCAGATAATTTCATTAACGATTTTGCTTCTTCCACTCGATATTGGTTTATAAAATCAAAAAAGCTCTGACTGTATTTCTCGTTGATTACCTGTGATAAATGATGTGACGGAATCTCTAATTCATCACTCAAATCAACCAATCGTAACCCATTTTTCAGATATGGTTTTTGAGTGTTCATATACTCTTTTAGCAGATTGCTATATCTCTCGGCATCTTCTTTTTTCAGAGACGAAGATTGATATTTCGCACCGTTGGTTGTTACTTCGACTTCTTTAATGGATGTGAACTGAACACCGGATAATTTATAAGCAATTACATACATCAGAAAACTCATTGGCAGTACATAGATATAATCCAGATGTCGTCTGTATACTAAAGTCATGAAAAACAGAATCAGGAATACGGTGGCAGATATAAGAATCCCAATTAGTGAATAGATGGTGATTCGTAACCAGGTAATCTCGGCTTCCTGGTAGTTTGCAACATTCGCCTTTATTGCTTGCTGGTATCGATTCAACCATCTTAAACTGAGTATCAAATAGATAAAAAGGTGAATGAATTGGGCAATAAAAATGGATGAATATATGTACTGGGTTCCTGTTATCTCTTCACGATTGAAGTTATCGAACACTGTGAGCATCCCATAGTGAACTTGTCTGAATCCTAAAGAATCCGGAAAAAAAAGTGGAAGAATTAATACAAAGAATATGAATGGAATAAAGTGAAGTATCTTTTTTTGATCTGTTCGATTTTTGTCAACTAATGAGTGTGTATACAGAAAAATCAAAGGACCAATAATTAGCCATGAGCCTAATCTGGTTCCATAAAATTGAGAAAAATTAATCGTATATGGCCAGCGAATAGATAAAAACTCTAATTGAAGCCAAAGAAATGCGAGTAATATACCCATCAAATACCACTGCGATTTAATCTTGAACTCTCTCTTTATTAAAAATAAGCTCAATACAAAAAAGCCTTGAATTACTCCAACAATGATGAGTGCTGACCAGATATCAAAACTTGACATAGAAAAAGAATCGCATTAGAAATCTAAAACTACAAAGTGTGCAATGAATTCAAAATTCAATGCCTTACTTAAACTCTAAAAGACACATTCATGTTGAACCTATACCAACTAGTACTAAAAATCTGATAAAATAAAGACCCTGTTAACTATCAGATGTATTTTTGAATATTCGAACATAATCGACCTCCATTCGAATAGGAAAAATGGAATCATCAATGGGACCTCCAGCCCGTCCCCAGAATCCGCCTACAGCAACATTTAATATCATATGATGGGGTTGATCAAAAGGCCAGGATTCCCAGCCATCTCCTTCATTTACGTACGTGAAGTATTTAGTCCCATTATAGAAAATATCAATTCGTTCTGGAGTCCACTCCATGGCGTAAACATGAAATTCTGAATCAATATTTTTGGTCTGAATAGCTCCCTTTCTCTGTTCCCAGTTCATCCAGTAGTAGGCTCTATTATGAACAGTTCCATGAACATTATTCATATCGTATCCCACATGTTCCATAATATCTATCTCCCCATTATCAGGCCAGTAGTTCTCTCCATACAGACTTTGGGACCCTAACATCCAAATCGCAGGCCATGAACCTTGTCCACCTGGTAATTTTGCTCTGACTTCTACTCTGCCATAGGTAAAATCACCTTTTCCTTGCGACTGAATTCTTCCTGAAGTGTATTCGGCATTGTTGAATTGCTCTTTATGTGCCTCCAACACGAGGTTTCCATTCTCAACGCGTACATTTTTAGGACGACCTGTATAGGTTTGGTCTTCGTCGTTTACCCTCCTGGCTGGCCAAAGCTCTATGTTCCATTTTGATGAATCTGGAGCACCTTCGTAATTAAACTCATCAGACCAAATGAGTTCCCAGTTTCGCTCATCGATCAATTTTTTCCTTACGATCAATGCGCTAAGTACAGG
Organism: Balneolaceae bacterium; assembly: GCA_965229525.1. Lineage (GTDB taxonomy): Bacteria > Bacteroidota > Rhodothermia > Balneolales > Balneolaceae > HXMU1420-13. The sequence continues at coordinate 2,235,242 of OZ245886.1, read as the reverse complement.
TTTACCTTTAATAGGAATCAGTGAAGCAGACAGCTCCCCATCTGTTACATTTACATTGGGAATAGTGCGCGTTAACGCTGAGATATGTTTACCGTCTCTAGCAGCTCGGACGTCTAGGTTAGGTATTACTGTATCCTCTTCCACGATAACATCAAATATTCGTGAACCCCCAGGAATGTCTTCAGGTTCAGCAAATAAAAACATCACGTCATACCTACCGTTTTCTAAGGGATAGTTTATGTTGATATCTCCCTCGCGATATGAGAAATAGATAACGCTGTCCTGGCTTCCTTTTACAGAAGACATTGACTGTATATCACCACTAATAAAGCCATTGTCAGCCTGATAGGAAACTCCATCACTACCCAAATAATCAGAACCACCAACATTCACCGCCCATATCACTGAATCGACATATCCAACCTCAGCTGTATTCGGGAGCGATGTTTTCTGGCAAGATGATGCCAATAGTCCAATAAAAATTAATAGAAATGAAGTTGTTTTAATCATAATGCCTGGGTCTAATGAAAATTTTTATTATCGTGAAATGAAATGAAGAGTTGGATAATAGGGTAGTTACGGATTATACCTGTAATATTGAAGACTACTTTTTCATTGAAAAACCAAACAAGAAAAGACGCATCCGTTTTATCAGATGCGCCTCATGGTAGGTGAATGAATATGTTCAGTTTATCCTAAAACTTTGAACAACTGACCTAACTCCAAATTGGCTTGTGCCATCGTGGCTGTTGTTGTTTCCTGAAGTATTGCGTTCCGAATACTTTCTGACTGAGCTTTCGCCATATCGGTATCGATAATTGTACTATTTGCAGATGCCAGTGAAACAAGCGATTCTCCATAGAACTCTTCCAGCCTTCCAGAACTTGAAGCGCCCATCATTTGGGTTACTTCAGCAACCTTACTGCTAAGCTTGGCCGATTTACTGATGGAAATGGAATCCTCTTCTGCGCTATTTACAGATTTTCCTGTAGATAGTTTTTCGTTTTGATTGTTTATACCCTGATTGATTTTATTGAGTGAATCAACGTATCTCTTTGGGTACAGTGAGCTGTTAAAGCTATTGTTAATGTTATTGTCTGACATGATGTCTCTCCATGTTAAACTCTTGACTTATCTTCTATAGTTATCGGACATTTAAAAAAATGCTTAATGGATTTAAGATTAGTCTTTTTTAACCGAATGTAATCCGTCTAACAAATGCATTGTTTATCTCTTTCCAGCCAGGCTCATCAACATGCCATTGAACACAAATCCATGAAAAACATATACTGCGTACCAGTATAATCTACCCTGAACACCTTTAGGTCGAAATGTAGCTCGTTGGTAAAGCATGTTATTTTTAATCTCAAATTCGAGCCACGCTTCGCCAGGAACTTTCATTTCTGCAAACAAAAGTAGGCGCTTTTTTTCCTTATTTGCGTATAAAACGCGCCAAAAATCAAGGGCATCACCTGCTTCAATTTGATCTGGATTTGTTCGACCGCGTCGAAGTCCTACACCACCCCATAGTTTGTCTAAAAATCCACGAATCTCCCACAACCAGTTTGCATAATACCATCCGTTTTTTCCACCGATCGACCAGATTTTATCCAATGAGGCTTCTGCATCTTTTACTTCTATCGCTCTATAATCGCGAAAACAACCATATTCAGGTACTTTGATATACTCAGAAATATTCTCTTTAAACCTGCCACTTACCAATGAATCCTTCCAGCTGGAAATCACTGCATTTTGTTCAATCTTCAAAAACGCTCGTTGTAAGGAGGTTTGGTAGTCAGCCGGATTTACATCCAATAACTTATTTATTTCATTCGAGGAAGCCACCACATTTACCTTCATACTATTTACAAGAGCTACAGCAAGTTTGTAAGATGTTGAAGTAACAAAGTATAACCAGTATGAGGAAAGTCTGGGCGACATAACTGGCACTGTGATTATTATTCGTTTAAGACCTCGAACCTTGGCAAACCCAAGCAACATTTCTTTATAAGAAAGTACATCCGGGCCAGCGATATCAAAATGTTGATTATAAACTTTAGGATTTAATAATGATCGATTTAGAAATGATATTACTGCCCGCACCCCGATGGGTTGGCATTTTGTATTCAACCATTTTGGTGCAATCATAATCGGTAGTTTCTCCACCAAATCTCGAATAATTTCAAATGAGGCACTACCGGAACCAACTATTATTCCTGCACGCAAAGTGGTTAGGTAATATTCACCTGTTGCAAGAATCTCTTCAACCCTCTTTCTCGACTCCAAATGTTTTGAAAGCTTTTCCTCATTTATGATGCCGCTCAAATAAATCACTTGTTCTACGGAAGATACTTTCATCGCATTGATAAAATTATGCGCCATTTTAACCTCGAGGGATTCATAATCCGCTGTTGATGACATAGAATGCATTAAAAAGTATGCAACGTCGAATTCCAGCGGGATTTTTGTGAGCGTATCCGGATTTAGAAAATCTACTTCAACAATTGAAATTTGATGTTCGTGACCTTCTGGAAGTGCAATTCGATGTTTATCCCGTACACAACAAATCACAAAGTGACCCTCTCTTAATAACACAGGTAAAAGTCTTTTTCCTATGTAGCCTGTTGCTCCTGTAAGTAGAATTGTTTTCATAGAATCTTAGACTCTTATTTTACCAAAGATTATTTGATGATTTGCGTTCCTTTTCCACAAATCGCTGAATTCACATTTACAGGAAGCTTCTTTTACTCTTCACATTTTAGGATTACACTCTTATTAGTCAATGCTACTAAACATGGCTCAGACATGAACAAACGAAGTATTTATAGCCTATTTTTGGTACTAGGTGCAGTTTGGCTAATAGTCGGTTTTGTGATCTTTCCAAATTCATCCATTTGGCCACTTGGCCTTCTCTTTCTTATTGTGGGATTCATTGGAAGATTTGCGAATAAAACGAACGAAATAATCTCTTAGCTGTTCAGATTGAATTCCTGTTGAACTTTTTGGAGATCTAACTTTGGAGTAGCTCCCTTACTTCCTGCCACATAAGCTCCCATAGCATTGGCAAATTGAAGTAACTCATTGGGTGATTTTTTTTGAATCAGACTAAAAATCACACCTGATAAGAATGCATCTCCCGCTCCTACTGTATCAACAACTTCCACATCAAATCGTGGATGATGATGGAATACATTCTCAGTATAAAATGATGATCCATCTTCCCCTAATGTTATGATCGCCTGATTAATCCCAAACATAGAGCATAGTTTAGGAATAGCTAACTGGTAATTTGAATGTAGGCCGAACCAACCCGCGATTTCTTCAATTTCTTCATCATTTACTTTAAGTAAATCCGCATACCCTAATAATTCTTCGATGAGCTGCCTGGAATAGTAGGGTTTTCTAAAATTCACATCTAAAACCCTGAATCCCTTGAACTCCTGAAGTAGTTCTTTGATCGTTGTTGCAGATACCTCACTTCTTAAGCTTAAACTGCCAAAAACAGCTATATCTGCATTTGTTAAAAGCTCATGTGCAGATTCTGTTGCCGAAATATTATCCCAGGCTCGATTTTCGTATATCACATAAGTTGGAACTCCACGGTTATCTAATTCCACTTCAACAAGACCTGTTAAATGATCACTAATCTGGATTGAATCTGTATTCAATCCTCTTGATTGAATTTCAGTCAGGGTTTTTTCGCCAAGTTCATCTTTACCAACCGCGCTAATCATTGAAGCATCCACTCCAAGATTCGTAAGATTTACCGCAACGTTAAGTGGAGCACCTCCAAGAAACATTCCATGAGGTAGAGAATCCCAAAGCACTTCTCCAATGCAAGCTACTTTTTGCGCTATCAAGACCTAATCCCCCGTCATTTCTTTAGCTAAATCTTCTAATGAGCGCCCTTTTGTTTCCGGAAGCATTCGTAATGCAAAAGCGAGTTGAAGCAACATCATAAATGCAAAGAAAGCGAATAGAGGCCCCGGATTGTCGCCCAATAAATCCATGAAAAATAGTGTAAATAGGGTGATAAGTGCCGCAAACACCCAATGAACACCAGAACCAAAAGCTTGCCCATAAGCACGCACATGATTCGGGAAAATTTCAGATATGAATACCCATATGATGGCGCCTTGCCCGGCCGCATGGGAAGCAATAAATCCAAATACACCAAAGACAACGACCATACCGCCTGTACCAGAATAAAATGCCCAAGAGACAATGCTCAATGTGATTATATATCCAAATGACCCATAAATGAGCAGCGTTTTGCGACCCGCTCTGTCGATCAAATAAATACCTAGCATTGTGAAGACCAGATTAGTAACACCGATTCCAACGGAAGATAGTAGCGCTGTACTTGCAGCCAATCCGGCAGCTTCAAAAATCCGAGGTGCATAATAAATCACAAAATTTATACCGGACAACTGATTGAAGAAAGCTAGTAAGAAAGCCAGTAAGATTGGCCATTTATATCGACCGGAAAAGAAACCACTACCTGCATCTGCCTTTTCAGTCTTCTTTATGGCTTGAAGTTCTTCTTCGGGATCGATGGTTGGATCAAGTTGTGTAATTAGTTCTCGTGCTGTTTCGACATCGTTTTTTTGAAGTACTAACCAACGCGGACTGTTCGGGATTCTGAAAACTAATAAGAGATACAATGCTGCCGGAAATGATTCAATTCCCAACATCCAGCGCCAGGCATTGTCACCCAGCCCACTTCCTACTAACCAATTTGATAAGAATGCAATGAGTATCCCCAACACGATCATAAATTGATAGAGAATCACTAATCGGCCTCGTCGGTGGGCCGGTGCAATTTCAGAAATATAGGTTGGAGCCGCTACAGATGATGCCCCTACTCCCAATCCACCAATAAACCGAAATGCAGAAAAAGTATATGGATCAGGTGCTAATGCTGAACCCAAAGCTGAGATCAAATATAAAATTCCAATCCAAATAAGCGTTGTCTTGCGGCCATATTTATCACATGGTATTCCTCCAAATAAAGCCCCTATTACGGTTCCCCAAAGCGCCATCGACATGATAAACGTACCATGGAAAAGAGGACTGGTATCCCATATAGCCTGAATGGGTTTATCAGCGCCGGAGATTACAGCCGTATCAAATCCAAAAAGAAGACCAGCTAATGCTGCTACAATCGATGCAAAAAGAAGAGAGGAAGTGTTTTTCATACCCGAATTTTAGCTTGGATATTATCGAATCAGGGGCAATAGTAAAAATCCGTTATTTGCTAAAATGTTGGAGCGCTGTGAGTTGATTTCTGGTTAGAGGTGCATTCATTATTGAGAGATTATATGCCTTCAAAAATTTTATTCATCATATTCATTGGATTGTGTTCGATCCAGTCACTTTATGCCCAAAGGGGTGAACTATCCGGGAAAGTTACAGACACCAGAACAGGCGAGCCACTGATTGGAGCAACTGTAATTCTCGAAGGTACAACCATCGGGGATGCTACGGATGCAAATGGTCGCTACTTCATCAATAATATCCCGCCAGATTCTTACAACATTACCGTTTCATTTATTGGGTTTACCGCTGTCACTAAATTCAACATTGTAATTCGATCAGAAGGGAATATTGACATCAATTTTGAACTTCAAGAAGATGCCCAGTTACTAGGCGAAGTTGTTGTTACTCCCAATCCGTTTGAAAAACTCCAAACCACGCCCCTTTCGATACAGAATTTGAGTCAGGAAGAAGTAGCTGCCTACCCGGGCGGAAATAACGACATCGCAAAGGTTGTTCAAACATTACCAGGCGTTGGTGGCACTGTTGGTGGTTTTCGGAATGATGTCATAATTCGTGGTGGAGCGCCTAACGAGAATGTCTACTATTTAGATGGAATTGAAATCCCAAATATCAATCACTTTTCTACTCAAGGTAGCGCCGGTGGTCCGGTTGGATTGTTGAATGTTTCTTTTTTCGAGGGAGTGACTTTATCCGCTTCTTCATTTGATGCCCAATATGACAACGTTCTTTCAGGAGTACTTCAATTTGATCAACGAAATGGGAATGCTCGCCACTTTCAAGGGAATTTCAGATTGGGATCGAGTGAATCAGCATTTACAGTAGAAGGGCCAATTTTTAAAGGTGACAATGAAGAATCGAATACAACGTATATAGCCTCAGTTCGACGGTCCTATCTTCAATTAATTTTCGAAGCCATTGGCTTACCTATTCTACCTGATTACTGGGATTATCAATACAAAGTGAACCATCAAATTGATCAGTACAACAGTTTATTAGTAACTGGCCTAGGTTCTATCGATGATTTTGCAGTTAACCCTCTCGATGAATTCGACCCGCAACAACAAGCTGTTCAAGAGCAAGTTCCGGTAATTAAACAACGGACGAATACCATTGGTGCAACCTGGAGTCGACGTTTCAAAGATCGATCTGGAAATTTACGCTTAACTCTGTCCACCAATCGACTTGAAAATGAATTCTCTCAATTCACTGATAATGTAAATGAACAGGGCTTATACTTCCAAAATGATGCCTCTGAACAGGAAATTAAATTGAGATTAAATGTCACGAAGTTTATTGGTAATTGGATCACGAGTTATGGGGGATCCCTGCAAAACGCCGATTATTCCAACGCGACAACCGATTTGGTAAACAATGCGAATTTCAGTGCCGACATTAATTTCTATAGGTATGGAGCGTTTATTCAATCATCACGCAGCTTTAGTGATCGTACGACTTTCTCTTTTGGTCTTCGGGTTGATGGTAATTCATTCATGGATTCTGGAAATGAAATTTGGAAAACTCTTAGTCCACGAATCTCCAAATCATTTAAAATAACCAAAGATGGCGATTGGACGCTGAATTCTTCAATAGGTCGATATTATAAAATCCCGCCATATACGATTCTGGGATTCAAAAATAATTTGGGGGAATTCGTTAATAAAAACACGGAGTATATCAGAACAGATCATGTAGTTTTGGGAATCGAATACTTAGTAAATGAAAGCTCTAGAATCACTTTAGAAGGATTCTGGAAGCAGTATGCGAACTATCCGGTGTCTTTACGTGACCAGGTTTCTTTAGCTAATAAAGGGGGCGGATTCGAAGTGCTTGGAAGTGAGCCTGTGGTTAGCAACGGAGATGGCAGAACCTATGGTGCCGAACTCCTTTTTCAGCAAAAGTTCACTGGGAATTTCTATGGAATTGCTGCTTTTACTTTGTACAAAAGTGAATTTACCAATGGAATAACCGATGATTATTCTCCATCAGTTTGGGATAATAATTTGCTGATTTCACTTTTAGGTGGATATAAACTGGGCAAGAATTGGGAAGTCAGTGCCCGGTACCGATATCTCGGAAAAACGCCTTTTGCTCCAGTTGATGAAACCAGAACATTGGCAAATTATCCCGCATTGATTCGAGATTTCACCAGAATTGGTGAAGATGAGCTAGATCCTTTTAGTCAGGTTGATATCCGAGTTGATAAAAAATGGAGTTTCAATAATTGGAGTCTGGATGTATTCCTGGAAATCCAAAATGCTCTTGCTCAAGCAAGTCCGGAAGAGCCTCAGTTTGGTTTAGCACGAGATGTGAACGGTACACTTATCGAACCACAGGAATTGGTTCAGGTAAATCTGGATATAGAAGCGACAGTGCTGCCTTCGATTGGGCTTGTGGTTAATTTTTAGGATGATACCGTCATTGCGAGGAGTACAATTTGTTGAAAAACTTAGAAACTGATCGACGAAGTAATCTTTTTAACAGAGATCGCCTCGTCGACTCGGCTGTTGCCAACCATTCGTTTCTATTCTCATAGTGAAGACTCCCTCTTAATTATTGTGTCCACTTCGCTTGAAAATCCTCTTTAAAACTGGCACCAATCGGAATTTCTTTATCGGCTATGTGAATCAAGTTTCCTTCCACATATTGAATAGATTCAAGATTTACAGAATAGGATTTATGCACCCGTAATAATCGACCACGCGCTTCTTCCATCAATTTTTTCATGGTCATGTACACCATGATTTTCTGATCCTTTAAATGAATCATCAGGTAATCTCCTTTAGATTCTACGTAAGTAATTTCTGATGCATCAATTCGATAGCTCTTTCCATCTGCCTTAACTGTAAAACTCACTTCTTGTTGATCCGCTACCTGCTTAACTTTTTCAACTGCTTGCAGAAAACGAGGAAAAGCAATCGGCTTCAAGAGGTAATCAATCACATTTAACTCATACCCTTCTAAGGCATATTCGGGGTAAGCAGTGGTTAGTATAACATTTGGTTGGACAGATTGTGTGCGAAGAAAATCTATTCCTGAAAGTTTTGGCATGTTGATATCAAGGAATATCAAATCAACGGACTTCTTCTTTAAAACCTCCATCAACTCTAATGCATTTGAACATTCACCCACAATTTCTAGACCAGGTGCGTCCTCCACAAACTGGCGAAGAATATCTCGAGCAATTGGTTCATCATCGACAATTAAACATTTAATATCAGTCATAATTAAGCCTCAACTTGACTTCATATACATGATTTTTCTCTTTAACAGTAAATAAGTGTTTAGCAGGATACAACAACTCCAGTCGTTTGCGGATATTTTCCATTCCAACACCTGTCGATGAAATCTCATTTACAGTTTCTTTATCAATACTGTTTGAACAGACCACCTCTAAAGAATCCTGATTTACGGTCAGCTTAATGTTTATAAAAGCCCCTTCACTTTGAATATTTCCATGTTTCAACGCATTCTCTAAAAACTCAATCAACATCAGAGTTGGTACTTTCTGATCGGTTGTTTCCCCTAACACGATCATTCGTAGCTGATCCGGATAGTCTAATCTGGCTTTTTGAAGCTTGATGTAATCCTTAAGGTAGTCTACCTCATCCTTTAGATTCGCGAGTTCTACATCGGATTGCTCAAGATTGTATCTCAATATTTGTGAAAGTGATAACACACTCTCCGGTGTTTCAGGAGCTTTCTTAATGCTCAAACCATAAATCGTATTCAGACTATTGAACAAAAAATGCGGACTAACTTGTGCTCTCAATGCTTTTAATTCATTAGTTGAGCTTAAATCCCTCAATTCGGCAACTTCTTTCTGTAATTCCACAGATTCGAACCACGACCTGGACAGATAGAGTAAAATGTTAACACTATAGTAGATCAATAGAATCCCAAACGTCTCAACAGGTTCATATACAGCAACAAAATAGAAGTTTGGAAAAAGCCAATCGGATATTGAATTGAAGGTAAATTGATACATGAAATATCCAAGACCAAACAAACCAATCGACGTAATAAACAACTGGATATATTGGGCCGTTTTCAAATGCCTTGGAATTATCAGATAGTAAAGCGTACTCACGAATACAACTAAATGAATATGAAATAGACCGGTGTAAATCACATCAATAATGGTTGTCTCGCCATCTTGATCCATTAGACGCAGAAGCACTAAAAAAGAAACCACCCAAAACAACAAGTGTTGCATTAGGTGAATTAGGATGGTTTTAGTCTTACTGGACATGCTCGAAACCTTTAAAATGCAATTCTATTGGATCTTCAAATGCTTCCACATCGTGGGCATATTTCTCAACGAATTTTCTCAATTCATTTGTTGAAGCAGTAACCAAAATTGAATCATCTGTATCCTCATGCTTAATTCTGATACGATTTGAACTAATCAGATCACTTATAAATGAAGATTGAAAAAACTCTATATCCAATTGACCTTCTTCTATAGTGATTTTAGAAAATGTATGAACAGGTAAAAAGTGATTGTCTATAAAGTTTGATTCAGACTGATCCAGTTCAGATATACTCTTGGCAAATACCGAGAGATCCAAGAAATAAGCATCACTTAATTCTGTAACCATTCCGATGAATATGGCTGTATCGGCAGATAAATCCTGCAAGTTTTCAAAGTAGATCAAATACACATTCCCTAAACCCAGATCATCATTATCTTCCATATCTACATCATTCTCTTCTCCTAAATAAGATGCAAGAGTTGGAAATTTTGTTGCATCATTTACAAATGTCCATCTTTGATCTTCTGTTTCCCAAATACCTTCTAATCCCTCAATCATGATAGCGTTTTCTTCCTCAACTAAGGGATGCACAGATTTGAGGAAACACCCCGATTGGATTAGATATATCAAAAAAAAGATTAAGAATAGTCGTATGCGTTTCATTTCGATTTATAGTTTGATTGCGATTGCATACCAAAGTTCGATAACGTTTTTGGGGACATAAAATCTATTCGATGAACACCCTAATCTACACGATATATATATGACCGGAGCCAGTTTACAGATTAAATGAAAACCCAAACAATAATCTTTGATCGGATTTATCAATGCCATTAATATAGGGCTCCGTATGACTTCGATTTCTGTAGGTGATTGTAAAGTCCGCTTTATCTAGCTCAAAACTGAGCTTACTTTCAACAAAAAGTCTTTGATCTGAAATGGTATCTAATGCTACCTGATAATACAATGTGCTTAAAAAATCGATATTCTTAGATAATTTCAGATTCCAGAACGAGTTGATATTCCCTTTAACATGATCAACCGGTAACTCTGAATCATTATTCGAATTTGCATTGTACACCTCCGATTCATAAAAGCCACCTAAAGCTACATCAAAGTAATTTCCTTCTTTCTTGAATAAACTGAATCTGATGCCACCACCGGCCAACCATCTATTTTTTAACCTTAGTGATTTGGTATTCTGGATTTGATAAAATCCATATAAAGAATGATTACCAATAAAATAGTTGTATCGAAATTGATGAAATAAATCAGACGATTTTACTTTGCCATCACTACGCAGAAAATCATAGCCAAATACCCCACGATATAGTTGATTCCCTTTTCGAATTCCTGTCGATACACTTGAGCCTGCCTGGAATAATCGAATATTTCCAAAACTGAAATTCCCTGAAATATCTAATGATGCAGACAGTACTTCTTCGGCATCACTTAGCATTTTCTCAGTGTTTACAATGCCCTGAGCTACAACTTGATTGAACGATAGAACAACAAAAAAAACTGAACCGACCAGCTTCAATTGATTTTTAAACATCCAACTCAACCCAGATACTTTGATAGCTGCTCAGCCTCACTACCCCATTCAGATCAACCTGGTTCCCAGTCAATCGATCGACCCCAATGCTTAGCCAGCAACGGATTTCTTGCTCATGCTCGCTAAAATTATGGATCACCACAATTTTTTGTTCACCTTCTTGCTTCATATATCCCAAAACATGAGGGTTATGAGTTTCAATGAGGTCCAGAATACCATTACCAAACGAAGGAATTTCTTTTCTGAGATATATGCGACGTTTCAACTCCTGATAAATCCTACCTTCAACACCGTTTCCTAGTTGTGCGGATGCTGCCTTTTCCCAATCCATTTTAAACCGGTGAACCCAGCGGGAGTCTTCTTTTTTGGATGGATCGTTTTGAAATTCATACTCATTCAACAAGCCAAGTTCATCACCAAGATAAAGTAAAGGAATACCTCCCACAGTTAGAGCAACAGAATAGAGTAGAATAATTCGATTTATTGCATCGTTGAGCCTTCCTTCATCCTTCCATTCAAGCGCCTGTTCCAAGCCGGATAGGGATGCTGTAGTTCCACAAACTCTTAAATCCCCATTGGTTGGATTATATTGAAAAGGCATACCCTTGGAAAAAGATCCTGAAAAATCTTTAGCATAAAAATGATTTAAGAAGTAACGGTGACCATCCGGAAAAATCCCAATGTTATAGGCATCGTCATCAGAAAATGTCCAACCGATATCATCATGGCTTCTTACATAATTAATCCATGCGCAATCATCAGGAATAGAAAACCGGTTCTTGAGCGACTCTTTAAGCAGCTTAACTTCCCGTGTTGCCAGTGCCTCCCAGATCATTGCCATGGTAGTCGGGTTATATGATATCTGGCATTCACCCTGACTAACATATTTGGCAACTTCATCGGGATGAACAATCGCTTCCGATTTAAATAACAACGCAGGTGCAGCAATCCTTGCTACTGCATTTAATGCCTTTATTAATACATGAGCTTCTTCCTGATTTTCACAGTCTGTGCCCATGCGTTTCCATGTAAATGGCACAGCATCTAACCGTAAAACTTCTACTCCTTGATTTGCCAGAAATAGCATTTCTCGAGCAATCGCTATTAAGACCTCTGGATTCTTATAGTTTAAATCCCATTGGTAATTATGGAATGTACTCCAAACCCATTCGCCTGTTTCCTTGTTCTTGTGAAAACTACCTCTCCGTACTTCAGGGAATATTTCTCTTAAGTTCTGTTCATACTGATTTGGAATGGTCTGATCGGGAAAAAAGAAATAGAAATCTTTATAAAATTCATCTCCATTCTTTGCTTTCATCGCCCATTCGTGTTCATCCGATGTATGATTATTGATGAAATCCAGTACGAGACTAATTCCTTCTTTTCTTAAAATTTTGGCCAAATGTTTCAGGTCAGCCATCCTGCCTAATTCAGGATAAATCTTCCGATAACTACTTACTGCATATCCACCGTCATTCTCCTCTTTTGGTCTATCGAAGACAGGCATGAGATGTAAATATGTAATTCCAAGTTCTTTGAAATATGGAATGCGATCTTCAATTCCATTTAAATCTTCAGAGAATAAATCTACATAACAGACACCACCAACCATCTTATGAGAATTAAACCAGGTTGGATTAGCCTCCCTCTCCGTATCTAATTCTTTTAACGCTTTCGTCCTTTTTACCCAACTTTTCCCGGCTTCAATTATCATTTTTTCAGCAAAGAAGTACCAGTCCGGCTGATCACTATATAAAAAGTGTAAGTGACCTAATAGTGCTTCCAGATTGTATTCTACCCTACTTATAAAAAATTCTAAATCTGCTTTTTTCCAATGAGAAAACTCATTTTTAACAGCTAAAAATATGCGTGACTTGGTTCTATTAAGAGATTTCTCTTCGATCATTCTGTACTAAAAACTCCAACATTAGGAAATTGAGATCAGATCAAATTAATTATGTCGTTTATGATCACCTACAATTAATTGTGGGTCGATTTTACAATTAATAAATGGCTTTTACCAATTCAATAAGCTTTAAGAATATCTAGTTATGTCAACGTTAATTCTTGTCGATAATAGTTGAAATTTTATCACTGTATTTTTTTTGAGACTAATTTTTTTACGCACTTAAAATTGATTAATATAGAATGTTTTAGAAAATATAAGCTAAGGCATAAATTAGTTCGTATACTTGAAATTCATGGACAGCGGAAACAGAAAAACAGTAATGATAGTTGAGGATGACCTAATCCTTAACCTTTTGTACGAGAGTTATTTAGAAAAACTTGGATATGACGCAGAAGGTGAGCTTGTTTATGGAAAAACGGCGATTGAAGTTGCCCGAAGAATCAGTCCTGATTTGATCCTTATGGATATTTCATTGGAAGGCGAGATGGACGGCATTGAGGCTATGATGGAGATTCGAAAATTTAGTGATGTTCCGGTTATTTATATCACTGGAAATTCTGATCCATACCATGTTCAACGAGCAAAAGAAACTAATTATATCGACTATCTCGTTAAGCCTATCGAGTTTGGCGATATAAAAGAATCTATCGAACGTAACTTCGAGAAGTAGCAACGTCCACTTCACGATTTTTTACTACTTCAATATTGATTCCATCGCGTTAAGTAATAATTTCTTCGATTATGCAATCGATCAATTCACTTATCAGAAAAAAAGGGTTTAGATACCTCCTGCTTGGTTTAGGCTTTGCCGCTGTAATCGCTCTTACTGGCATGAATGTGTATTCTCTGTATGATATCAGGGATAAAATGACCCTCGGAGAAGAAGAACGTCAAATGGCATTGCTTGATGATTTGGTGCGTGATGTTCGATATGAAGTTCTTGATCCATTCTTGGGGTTAAATGCGCTTGAACTTGAACCCGTAGGCTATTCTATTGAAGAAACGGGACAGTTTCCTCCACAACTTCAAGAAAAGTTGATCCTGGCATCCAAAAGTCCAGTATATGACGGAATTTATTACACCCCTGAGAATACTGATCCATGCGTTGAGGGATCCGAAATCTACGCATTCGATTATACCACTAATCAACTCGAACTCACCAATACATTTCCAACTACTATATGCGATGGAGTTGGCTTAGCAAGAACGAAAGCCCGAATCGAGTTAAATAGCTTTAATTACAGATGGAATAATAATGTCGAATTTGATGCACATAGAACCCTAAATATCGGGTTTATCAATGTTCCAGAGAACAGGGTTATTGGGTATCTAACAACCACTCTTAATAAAGAATATATCGTAGATGATCTTATAGATCCTTTAATGACAAAATACTTTCATCCAGACTCGGTTTCCGGAACAGTATTATGGCTGCATGATTGGGCAAATGAAGTTGTGTTAGCAACCAATGATCCAAACATTCCATTTGATATAGATGAGGTTGATAAAAGGCAACGATTTGGATCGAGCATGTTCGAGACATGGAATATCAAAATTGCTTTCAATGATAACCCGGTAACCACAGCGTATAATGCAACCCTGGTAAAAAATATGATCGTTCTTGGGTTTGCAGTTCTATTTTTAGTAGGAGCATTTCTATTCATGTTTTACACGGCCCAACGTGAACGTGCTTTGGCACAACGTCAAGCAGGTTTTTTAGCAAATGTAACACACGAATTGAAAACACCACTAGCAGTAATGCAAGCTGCAGGTGAGAATATTTCAGATGGGAGAGTAAAAGATCCGGTTCGTCTTAAACAATACGGCGATCATATATATTCTGAAGCAATTCGCCTAAGAAAAATGATTGAAAAATTATTGGATGTGGCAAAATCAGATTCTGGTCAAACCATGATTAAAGCAACACCGGTAAACATCAACGAAATAGTAAAGCGCTTTATAGCTGAAAACCGATCTTTTATTGAAGGAAAAGGTTTTAATATCGGATTAAAAATTTCTGATGATCCCTCGCTGGTTATGATGGATGTAGACCATCTTGAAAATGTGCTAAGTAATCTTACCGAAAACGCCATTAAATATAGTAAGGATAATAAGAACGTCTTATTTACAGTTCAATCAACCGATAAAGAAATGATCATTAACATTTCTGATACCGGACTTGGAATCCCTAAAAAGCATCTCAAGAATATATTCAAAAAGTTCTACCGAGTAGAAGACTCTTTAAATGCTAAAACGAAAGGCCATGGCTTAGGTTTAAGTATCGTAAAGAACTTAGTACAATTAAACGGAGGCAAAATTGAAGTGCAAAGTGAAGTTGGTATTGGTACTACTTTCTCACTTAAATTCCCGATTTTGGTGAAAGAAGAACATTCGTTAAAATCAGATTCGACAAAACAATCGCCATTAAACATTACCGACAAAGAAGAATATGCCTAACAAGACCCTTAAAATCTTAGTTGTTGAAGACGAACCAAGTTTAATTTTCACTTTACGTGATACCCTTGAAAGCGAAGGCTATGCAGTTATTGTTAGCGAAGATGGGGAACAAGCCGTTGAATTAGTTCAGGAGCATAACCCAGATCTTATGATACTTGATATTATGCTACCTGGAAAAAGTGGTTACGATATTTGCAAGGAAGTTCGCGATCTAAAATTCACTTTCCCTATCATTATGCTAACTGCAAAAGACCAGGAAATTGATAAAGTTAAGGGACTAAATCTTGGGGCTGATGACTACCTTACAAAACCATTTGGTGTAAAAGAACTATTAGCTCGTATCCAGGCAAGATTACGAAGAGCTAGCTCCTATTCCTCATCTAATGAAGTGGAAGTTTTGAAACTTGGAAACATCGTTATCGATCTTCTTGAATCGGAAGTTACAATGCCCGATGGATCAGTTAATGAACTTACAGCCCGAGAAGTTGAACTAATACGCTATCTACTTTCTGCTGGTGGCGAACCTGTATCGCGCGATGAATTACTTGAAAAAGTATGGCGATACGAATTTAGCACAAACACTCGCACAGTTGACGTGCACATTTCTAAACTAAGAGCTAAAATTGAAGAGCAACCCGATGATCCGCGTTATTTGATTACTCTTCATGGAGTAGGATATCTACTTAAGACCGTTTAAATAGCCGGTTCTTTTGATTTATTAACAAAATCGATAAATCCTTTTACCTGCTTTTCGAGTAATTCCTGTTGGAATGGTACATTTAAGCCTGTATTAGGATCAAATGTTTTACTTGAACGTTGGATGAAAACGCGTTCAGGAAATTGTGGGGCGTTTCTATAATTAAGTATCATCTGAAACTGTTCAACCGCCCTTAACCCACCAAAAGCTCCGGAAGCTACTCCAATAAAACTCATCGATGTTTTAACAAATGCCTCAGGAAAGGGTAAATAATCTATAAACAATTTTAGGATTCCCGGAAATCCGCCATTGTATTCCGGAATTACCCAAAGAATCGCGTCTGCATCGAGAATAGGACGTCTAAATGCTTCAATACTTGGTATGTCTTTTCCATATTTACCACCCAAGACATCAGCAGTAGGGAAATCTTCTAATGATATAACTTCCGCTATAACACCCTCTTTTTCGAATAATGTTTTCACGTAATTAGACACAGCCAGTGAAGTAGAATTTGGCCTATCTGTAGAACTAATAATTTTTAAATCCATCGTATCATTAAGTTTTTGTACGCTCATTAAACATCAAAAAAACTGCTTTCATTCAACGTTTTTTGATAACATTTAGTTAACACTGTTAATGTAAGCGCTTTTCCGTTTACACTGACAATAATTAGTCAAATATATATTTTTGCCTAATTTATTTTTGTTCTTTTAGGATTTACGTATCTTTTAGTCGATTAAGTTAGTGTTTATTCCGCCTAATACGTGTCGAGAGGAATGGTTGGTTAGGCTACAACCTTTCGAATGTATTAGTGACTCCAACAACAACAGCCGAAGCGTTGATCCTCTTCGGCTGTTTTATTTTCGTTTTATCTCATTTAGGCGTTTAATCAATAAACCTTCTCTACCCTCAGTCCCAGGTTCATAAAATTGCATACCTTTTAAATTATCCGGCAAATATCCCTGATCAACCCAATTACCGGGGTAAACATGTGGATACTTATAATCCTCAGATGCATTATCGGTATCCATGAATCGAGATGACAGCTTATTTGCAGTTCGATCTTTCAAATAAGGTGGAATTTCTTTCACGCCGGAATTTTTTATTTCTGACGCAGCCCCAAAAATTGCTCCTGCGCTGTTACTCTTTGGACAAATTGACAAGTACAAACAGGCATGAGATAGAAAGTACATTCCTTCGGGCATCCCGCACTTCATAAATGCCTCGTGACAAGAGTTTACGATAGTTATCGCATTTGGTTCTGCAAGCCCTACATCTTCTGAGGCGAGGATAAATAATCTTCTAAAAATAAAATTTGGATCTTCACCACCTTCCAGCATCGCATTCATCCAATATAACGAAGCATCAGGATCTGAACCCCGGACAGACTTGATAAACGCTGAGACATAGTGGTAGTGCTCATCTCCTGTTCTATCGTATCGAACATTTCTGCGTTGAATACTCTCTTTAGCAATCTCCAGATTGATATGAATCATCCAATTTTCATCTTTCTTGCTTGATAAAGCGGCTACCTCGAGTGCGTTAAGTGCATTTCGAATATCTCCTCCAGCGTATTCAGAAAAGTGATTTATAGCTTCGTCTGATATGCTTATATCCTGCATTCCGAGTCCTCGTTCTTCATCATCAAGGGCGCGTTTTAGCATAGATCTAACATCTTCAACGGTTAATGGATGAAGCTCAAATAATTGACAACGTGAAAGTAATGGATTAACCAACGAATAAAATGGGTTTTCGGTAGTTGCTCCTACCAAAGTGATTATGCCTGACTCAAGATGCGGAAGTAGAGCATCTTGCTGAGCCTTATTCCAGCGATGGATTTCATCCACAAACAGAATGGTCTTTCGACCATTTAGCTTTCGTAGTTTTTCAGCTTTTTCAACTACTGCTCTTAATTCTTTGATACCATCGAGAACTGCATTTATCACTTCAAATGCTGCCTTAATCTCTTTTGATATAACATGAGCCAGAGTAGTTTTGCCGGAGCTTGGTGGGCCAAAGAAAATCAGTGAACCAATTACTCCACTTTCAATCATTCGCCGAAGCATTTTTCCTTCACCAACAATATGCTTTTGACCAGCAAACTCTTCTAAAGATTGAGGTCGCATTCTTGTTGCCAGTGGTTCATTAAAACCACCTGAATTTGGCTCATTTGCTTGATTGGATGACGATGGAGTTTCCTGGAATAAATCCATGGATGAAAATTAATTGAAATATGTGCAATATATGTTTATTTAAGTTGATTGCACAAAATATTCAAAGCAAATGTTTCTGTGATCCGTATTTCGCCAGGTAGTTTTTCATTTTCACTTTCTTTCTTGTGCTTTCACTTGCCATATAACGAAGTTTACCAAATACCTCTCTTTCCTGCCAGGCACGATCAAACCGCCCAAAACACCAAAAAATTCCAGAATATGACCCAGGATCTCGTCCATCGAGTGCATATTTATTATTCAACTCGATGAGATAATCTAAAGCGGTACGATAGTCCGGAGTCCACTCAATAACTTTCTTACCCCATAACATTCTGAGATAATTATGGATAATCCCTTCTTCTCTTAACTGTGTTTGGGCTGCATTCCAGATATCATCATGAGTTTTTGATTGCTCTAGTTCTTCTAACGAATAAATCCATTTTCTCTCGTCATTTTGATGTGCTTTCAATGTCTGCATCACCCAATTTGGAAGACTATCAAATTCATCATAATCCGGTCTGTGATGAGCATAATGGAAACCTACTTCACGCCAGGTTATCACTTCATCCAAAAAACTCTGAATATTTTCATCCCCGTTAAAGAATCCTGTGTTCTTTCCACCATTAGGAGTTAATTGGCTCAAATCCCAACCTTCAGGCTGTTTGTCCAGAGCGGCTTTTACAATTTCATATTCACTAATCTTCCCAAAGTGTAACCAGGGACTTAACCCACTTGTTTTCTTCTCATCCGGATGATTTCGTTTCTCATCATATTCGAGCAAATTATTTTGGATAAAGTGATCCATTTTCGTCAAAGCTGAAGTTCTCGTACCTGAAACCCTTTCAACAGCTGGAACCGAGTGATTGATTTGAAGCTTTGGAATCACTTGCCCAATACCATCATCAACTTTTAAAGCCGTCTGATAATTTTTTAAGTACTCTTTTAGATCAACTTTTTCACGATTTTTTAAATCAGATATTGGGTCTCTTTTAGGTGGATTCGTATATGCCTCCAAAAAGTATTTCTGCATAATCTTTCGAAACAGATATGCTGAATAAGGATCTTTTTCGGTGATACCGAGTGGGATCAGTCCGTTCGAATCAATTGTAGTAAAGGGCACATTAATTCGATCTGCAACTCGTTCATTATGCTTGCGAATGATGAAAACGGGGAATTCATCTGAAATCACGCAACATGATTTTTCTACCAATTTGTAGAATAAGCCCTTTCCAGCTTCCGAACTAGGTTCCACATAAGAAAAGAAATTTAAATCCTTTTTTTCTGCAATCTTCTGATTTTCCTGCATTCCCTGCATTAAAAAAGAATGAAAGCGATCGCTTGCCCAGGGATAATCAATGTTTAAGCCTTCATAGATAAGAAGAGGCTTGTCCAATTTATTTGCCCATGCCACCGCATATTCTAATGCATAGTTGTATTCAAAGCGCCGGTTGATTTGCATCCAGTAAAGCACATAGTCGCCGGACTCATTTACTGGGTTATTGTTTCTTGAAAACTTGCGATAAGAATTAATGTTTTTCATGCATGTTTAAACCTCATGCATCTTCTATCCATTCCTAGAAATTAAACAATAGACCAATATTGAACGTAGTGAGATCTGTTCTTGATCGAGAAATTATATATTCAAGATCGTTACCCCGAGCTATTAAATCACCCTCTTTCAAATACTGAGCTTCGCCACCTAGCATATACTTCGTTTTTATGAACAGGTGAACTCCCCAGAAGTCACCATCCTCATCGTATCCTTCCCACAATCTAAATTTTGCTCCACCGCCGATACCATAATTAGAAGTAAAATAGTCGTAGTTTACCGAGCTGGCAATTTCTTCATCTTCGTATTCATCCCTTATAGAAGACTGTGTGTAGAGATAGTTAAATCCAATTGAACCTTCAATAAATGGTGAAAAGCCTCCCAACCTAGGTTCTAATCTCATAATGAATTGAGGAGTTATTAGATTATTTGTTGTTCTAACATTAACATCAACTTCAGGAACTCCTTCAACAAATTGTGTTTCTCTTTCTCTCCAGCCGTAATTCTGGTACATAATTCCAACCCCAAGATGCAATGGAATTTCTCGTCCAACCTGATAGGTAAAAGCTGCATCAAGTCCATAAGCATCTCTATCTAATGATTGTGCAAAATCGCCTTGAGGAGAACCTATAGCAAAGCTGATATCAAAGTTAAAGTCTTGACCTTGTGCAGATAGTGCCATCAAAATTACAGACACGGTTAATAACATCTTTTTCATAATCCCGAGTTTTAATTCACTACTAACATACTATGTCTTCTCTTTACCCTGTATGACATTTCAATGCGATAAAGGAATTGCTATTACATGATACTAATCATGCAGAATGAAAAGTCAGTTGAAAAATTTTTCAACTTTTTTGTAACAACATGTTTATTGTCACGTATTCACGCCGAGATAAAAACCAAACATGTTTGATTTATGCCTGCAAAATTGAAAAAATCCAGGAAAGACAAAATGCTAGCCGGAGTATGCGGCGGGCTAGCTGAGTACCTAGGATGGGACCCAACGATTGTTCGAATTCTATTTATCATCTTTGCCTTTTTATACGGTTCAACCATTCTTGTATACTTCATTTTAGCTATTGTTATGCCCGACTAACCAAAGTTGGAAAATAGCTTCTCCATTTGCATTTTAGCCTAAAATTAAAGGCTAACATTATGAAAGTTGGTATTGTTGGTGATGCAACACGTGGAGTAGCATGGGAGCATCATTTGCGCCCACATAATATCGTTCGAGAAGTGACTCTTTGTCCTTCCATCTCAGATTTGGATAATATTGATGCTTGCATCATACTTGATGAATCGGAGCATAACCTCGATATACTATTAGAAGGTGTGCGTAAAGGTTTCAACTGTTTCTTTGTAGCAAAACAACCCACTGAAATAAAGAAACTTGAAAAGATTCATCGGTCAGCTCGTGAATCTAATTGCCAGATTCAGTTTGCTCAATGGCCATCACTAGCTCCTGCTACTCGCTGGATGATGGACAAAATTGCAAAACCAAGTTTTATCCACATTGAAAGAGAAATTGTTCGGAACCATATGGTTCAAATAGCAAGTGAATTTAGGTCACACTGGATAGACGAAATAGGACTTTGCATGAAGTGGGTGGATAGTGGAATTCATCATATCGAAGCAAAGCAAATATCAATTACTTCGGGATCGCCAACTATTGCACACTTTTTCCTACGTTTTGATAATGGGACTACTGCAACCATTAATTTATATGCTGCCGCTAGTGAAAATAGACACAAGCGAATTATTAGTAACAAGAATGAGATACTCGAATGTTCAGTTCCTGATCAGGTTGTGAAATATGGCCGCAACAGTGAAGCCAATCGCATTTATTTTGAAAAGCAAACATTCGATCCTACTAAAGCCGCTGAAAAAGCTGCACTCCTGTTTTTGAAATCGATCCAGCTTAATCGAGAAACCGGATATACAAGTTATGATGCTCTTCAATTAGCAATACAAATAGAAAGGGTTGAGTCAAGGTTAAATCAATTTGCATAACATTGAGGTAAATTTAAGGTAACTTTAGCTTTACTTTAAGTTAACAATTTGGTAACATTGAAAAGCACCATAAGCAGAGAGGTATTGCTATGAAAACTTTAATTGTTACCCTATTCCTACTAATATTAACAGGATTTACAAACACAACAGCCCAGAACAAAATTGACACTGAGAATGAGAAAATTGTTACTCACGTTGTAGGAAACCATTTTGACGTAGTAATGTTTAGTTCTACGGGTGAAGTTCTTCAGGAAGGTCATTATTACAAGGATGGCGAACGCTTTTTAGAACACGGAATTTGGAAACTTTACGATTACAATACATATGAACTAGTTACTCGAGCTAAGTATGATAAAGGCGTTCAAATTTGGGTTGAAACCTGGATTGAAGGTGAAATGATACGAGTAACACAACGCGACAGAGAAGTAAGTAGCTTAAAAGCAAGAGTTGCTGAATTGGAAAAACAATTAGCTGAAATTGACTGATAACTTCTTTGACTTTAAAGGAGGTTTAAGATGAAAACCGGTTTGTACAATAAATACTATAAATTAGGATTTGAGCATATTGTGAATAAACACTATATGAAGCTTCATCGCCCTAATATTGTAACGGATGTATTTTATATTGCATTGATAGTGAGCATAATTACAATTGCTCTTTTAGTAAGCTGATTACTTTTTTGGCCTCATTGCTTTAAATGCCATTTTGAGTTTTTTCCGAGACATTACATCTGTCACAAAATTGAATTGACCGGCTTTTAAGCTTTCTCCCCCATCAATTACGACAGATTCTCCCGTTATGTAAGTAGCGAGGTTAGACATCATGAAGATTGCCAAATTGGCCAGTTCCTCTTTTTGACCTAATCTTTTCATAGGGTTTTGCTTCACCATCGTTTTTTCAACCATTGAATCGGGCACTAATCTTGCCCAAGCTCCTTTAGTCTGAAATGGTCCAGGTGCAATTGCATTTACTCGAATTCCATATTCTGCCCATTCATGCGCCAACGACTTTGTCATTGCTAAAACACCAGCTTTTGCACAAGCAGAAGGTAGAACAAATGAAGAGCCATGTTCAGCATAAGTAGTTACAATATTAAGAATTGTACCATCCCTTTTGCTGTTGATTAAATAATTTCCAAAGGCATGAGTACAATTAAATGTGCCATGTAATACAATATCTACGATCGCTTTAAACCCACCTGGAGATAAATCTTCAGATGCAGAAAGAAAATTACCTGCTGCATTATTTACAAGCCCATCGATAGCCCCAAACTTTTCAATTGCATGTTGGAACATTGCTTTCACATCATCATGATCACGTACATCAACAGAAAAACCTTGAACTTTTGATCCTTCTCTTTCATTACCAATTTCAACAGTAGCTTTTTCTAGTTTTTCGGGTGTTCGGCCACAAATCACAACATCTGCACCAGATTTACAGAAACCTTTTGCCATAGCTAGCCCAAGCCCACTACCACCACCAGTTATTAAAATTGTTTTCCCTTTTAGCGTATCGGTTGTAAACATATTAAACCTGTAGATTTTCAAAAATTCCTGCTGCGCCCATGCCTCCTCCAATGCACATGGTAACCATACCGTACTTTTTCTTCTGTGATTTCAAGTCATACAGAATTTGAGTGGTCAATTTTGCACCCGTACAGCCTAACGGATGCCCCATAGCAATTGCACCACCATTAATATTTACCATATCCTGATTTAGATGAAGCTCTTGAATTACTGCTAATGATTGAGCTGCAAATGCTTCATTTAATTCAATTAAATCAATGGATTTCAATTCCAAGCCACCATTGTGAAGTGCTTTGGGCACCGCTTCAACTGGGCCAATACCCATAATTTCAGGTGCTACACCTGCTACTTGATAAGAAACATACCTTGCCATAGGTTCAAGTCCAAGCTCTTTAACAACTTCACCGGAAACAACTAATACAGCTGCCGCAGCATCATTCATTTGTGATGAATTCCCGGCAGTAACACTTCCTTTCACTTTAAAAACAGGACGAAGTTTGTTTAGAACTTCTAGCGAAGTATCAGCACGTGGACCTTCATCTATTTTGAATTCCACGGTTTCTTCAATTATTTCACCATCACCAGAAACATTTTGATGAACAACATTCACAGGTGTGATTTGTTCAGAAAATCGACCATTCTTCCATGCAGATACTGATTTCAAGTGACTATTTAATGCAAATTCGTCCTGTGCTTCTCTTGAGATATTATATTTTGATGCCAAATTTTCTGCTGTTAAACCCATGCTAATATAGATCTCAGGTCTGCTATCCATTATTTCAGGATTTGGTTGCACAGACATTCCGCCCATCGGAACCATGCTCATACTTTCGACACCACCTGCAATGATCACATCAGCGGCACCAACCATTATACGCTCTGCAGCCAATGCAATAGTTTGCAATCCAGAAGAGCAAAATCTATTTACTGTCATCCCGGGAACTGAATCGGGTAATCCGGCATGAAGTGCAATATTTCTAGCGATATTCAACCCCTGAGAAGCTTCCGGGAAAGCACATCCCATAATAACATCATCAACTCTAGAGGGTTCAATTTCAAGGGTATTCCCCATTAAATCTTTTATTACTTCGGCTGCTAATGTATCAGGATAGGTATACCTAAAACTTCCTTTATTGGCTTTTCCACAGGCCGTTCGTTTCGCATCAACTATAAAAGCTTCTCTCATGGCTAATTTCTTAATGGTTTTCCAGTTTTTAGCATATGTTCGATTCGGGCATGTGTTCGCTCATCATTTAGACATTCATAAATGGCTTCTCTTTCTAAATGATGCAGATAATCTTCTGATACAAACTGCGGTTCAACCAGATCACCACCCGCTAATACTTTTGCAATTCTGCCAGTTACAACTTGATCATAATCGCTTGCAAAACCAGCTTCATTCATAACATAAAGCATCAAATTCAAAGTGCTTTCGGCTTTCTTCCCAAGTACAGGTATTTTTAATTTTCTAGGTGGATGATATCCTTCAGCGACCATCGATAATGCTACCGATTTAGCCGTTGATACTAAGTTATTTCGATTCATTTCTATCACTGTATCATCTGGCAAAAGCGTCATATTCTTCGCCATTTCAGCACTTTCAGAAACTTTTGCAAGCCCTATAGTTTTGAAAACTTCTTTAATAAAAGGCAGCTCGTCTGCATCGGCAGGTAAATTATTCATCGCTCGTTTCAGCAGTTCAGTTGTGCCTCCACCAGCCGGAATTAAACCTACACCAACTTCAACCAGCCCCATATATAATTCATGATGAGCAACAACCTTATCTGAATACAAAATAAATTCAGCACCTCCTCCTAGTGCCATTCCAAATGGTGCAGCTACCACAGGAAATGGCGCATACCTAAGAGCAACTGCTGTTCTTTGGAAATCATCAACCGTTTTGTAAACACCACTGGTATCGCCCTGCTGATATTTGGTAATTGCTTCCATCAAATCAGCTCCAAGCGCAAAATTTGATCCCCAATGGCTAATTACCATTCCATCAAAATTTTCTTCAACTACTGATAATGATTTTTCGAGAGTTTGAACTATTTCTGAATTTAGGGTAGAATTTTTAGTTTTGAACTCAAATAAAGCAATTCCATCTCCCAGATCATGGAGTGCAGATGAACTATTTTCGATAACAGGTATCTGTGAATAAACACTCGCTTTTGTGATCTCTTTCCTAGATTGCAATGGAACTTCGATCATCGATTTTGAAATTGGGTCATACACATTCCCATCCTGATAAAATGAAGTCACACCACATTCCAACATCTCAAGAATTAATTTGGGAATCTCAAAACCATCTTCTTTAATTCGCGCTGATGCTTCTTTAATCCCCAGTGCATCCCACCGCTCGAATGGTCCCAGTTCCCAATTGAATCCCCATTTCATTGCCCGGTCAATAGCTTCTATGGAATCAGAAATATCTGGTACTCTATTAGCGGCATATAGCATCAATTTTCTTTGAACTTCCCAAATGAAGCGTCCTTCTCTAGAATCATGATTCACAAGGAACTTCAGCCTGCTTTCCGTGTTTTTTATTTTCTTTGCTTCTATTAGAAATTCTAACTCCGGTTTTTCCTGAGGTTCGTATTCAAGTGATTCTGGATTGATTACATGAAACTCACGCCCAGCCTTCGTTTGAACTTTCTTATAAAAACCCTGACCTGCTTTATTCCCAATAGACCCTTTTTTAACCATATTCAAAAATCCATCAGTTAGATCAAATGCTGCTCTTTCCTCATCATGTGGAATTGCTGGATATAAATTGGATGCAACATGCGCTAATACATCAAGACCGGCAATATCTGCAGTCCGAAAAGAAGCCGCTTTTGAATACCCGGTGATCGTCCCACATAAAAGATCAATTTCCTCTGCACGAAAATCACCTTCAAAGAAGTAAGGAAGTAAACTTGCCATTGAATACACCCCAATTCTGTTTGCTATGAAATTCGGGGTGTCTTTGCAATTAACCACACCTTTGCCGAGAACTTGATCAAAAAACAACGTCATTGTTTCTAAAACATCTGGCTTCGTCTCCACAATCGGAATTAGTTCCAATAAGTGCATGTACCTGGGTGGATTAAAGAAATGGGTTCCTAGAAAATGCTCTTTAAATGAATCCGAACATTTGCTTGAAATTTCTGAAATAGGCAATCCGGATGTATTTGAACTTACTATCGAATCTGTAGAGCGAACAGCATCAATTTTTAAAAGCAATTGCTGTTTAATATCCATTCGTTCGATTACAACTTCGCAAATCCAATCCATTTCCGATAGCTTCTGCAAATCATCTTCAAAATTTCCAACGTTAACCAAGTGAGCAAACTCTGGAGTAGCAAAGGGAGCTGGTTTAATTTTCAATATCTTTTTAAGGCTCTCTTCGGCAATTTTATTAGGTCTATTGGGGTCATCACTTTTTAAATCAAGCAGCAAGACTTCAAGCCCAGCGTTTATGCAATGGGCAGCTATTTGACTCCCCATCACACCCGAACCTAAAACAGCGACTTTTCTAATTTTTCGAAATGCTTTCATATTGCGGATGTTTCAGAGTCAGCATATATGCGAGAAATCGACTCTTTGTTATGTTCTTTCACTACACTCCTTCTGATACTCATTTTTGGTGTCAACTCTCCTTTATCAATGGTAAATGCTTCCTCAATCAGGATAAATTTTTTCACTTTTTCCCAATGAGGAAGTTTCATATTCACCTTATCCACTTCTCTTTGAATACGATGGATTACGTACTCATTTTCACAAACATTTTCTGTTGGGAAATCATATCCATTGTTTTCAAATCTCTTTTTCATATTTGTCCAGTCCGGCACAATTAAAGCAGCGCAGAACTTTTCCTGATTTCCAATCACCAATGCCTGATCAATAAATCCGCTGTTCATAAGTGAATTTTCAATGGGTTGTGGTGCCACATATTTACCAGTTGAAAGCTTAAACATAGATTTTTTTCTATCCGTGATAAATAGCCAACCTTCATCATCGATATACCCAATATCACCAGTACAGAACCAGCCATCCTCGGTCATTACCTCTGCTGTTTTGTCCGGCATTTTGTAGTAGCCCTTCATCACATTAGGACCAATTGTTTGAATCTCGCCATCTTCAGCGATTCTAATTTCCACGTCTTCAAGAGGTACACCAGCCGAACCAATTCTAATCTGATCCGGTAAACTGGATGTCATAACCGGAGAGGTTTCTGTGAGTCCGTACCCCATCCCTACTTTAAAGCCAATTCCATTGAAGAACCGCATTACATTCGGTGCCAGAGCAGCGCCTCCAACTGTTGTACCGAGTAAATTTCCCCCCATTCCATCGCGTATCTTCTGATACACTAGTTTATCGGCGAATTTCCATCGTAATGCATCTAATCCTTTTGGGGGATGTTCTGGATCGAACTCTTCAGCAAATTTTATTGCCCAGTAATACAAAGTCTTCTTTGCACCACTTAATTCCTGACCCCGCACTTTGAGACCTGTCATAATTTTTTCTAACAGCCTGGGTACTGTAGCAAAATAAATAGGTTTTATCGTAATGAGATCAGTTTTGAATTCCTGAATATCCTCGACATAATAAATACTTGCACCTTCATGGATGTATAAATAGGTGGCAATTCTTTCTAACATATGCGCTAATGGCAGATATGAAAGTATTTTTGGCCGATCGATGATCTCTGCATTAAATGGCATCCTTGAAGCTGATGCAATAGTGTTAGATGCTAAATTCATATGAGTTAACATCACTCCTTTAGGCACACCGGTTGTCCCTGAGGTGTAATTTATATTTGCTAAATCATCAGGTTCAATCGCATTTCTATGTTCTTCAAATAGATCAGGCTGGTCTTTTTCCAGCGCTTGGCCCATCTCCATCACTTGCCCAAAACCTAAAAGCTTTTCATGGTTTGATGGCTGAATCGAGATTATGGAAGTAACCGTTTTAATTGCCTTGATAAGAGGTTTTGTCTCTTCGAATAATCCATCATTTGAAACAATATGAACCTTTGCCTCAGAATTTTGAAGAATGTAAGTAATCTGATCTGCTGGTTGCGTGGTATAAATAGCCACATTTACTGCCCCAATCGATAAAACGGCTTGATCGCAAATCAACCATTCGGTTGAATTTTCAGAATGAATCGACACCCGATCACCCTTTCTTACACCTAGTGAATACAACCCTAAACCGAGATATTTAACCTTATTGCGAAAATCCTCAACGCTAGTTTCTATCCACTCTCCATTACGTTTTACCGCAGCTGCAATTCCTAACTTATTCTCTTTTAACCGCTGATCTATTAAAAGCGGTACTACTGCAGGTTCATATTTCATACTTTCTAGTGATTTATTTTACAGACCGATGTTATGCGAATGTACATAAGAAAGCGGTTCCAACAAATAATTACGTAACTTAACACTGTTAAGCAAATTTTTATGGAGATAGAGAAAAATATTAAAGAAAAAGTTGCCTGGTACCTCGAAAATGGTGCTGAAGATATGGGCAAAACGCTCGGAATTACTTTCATCAAGTTAACCAGAGAAGAAGTTATTGCCGAAATGCCCGTAGATTCGAGAACAGTTCAACCATTTCGAATCTTACATGGTGGGGCTTCTGTTGCATTAGCGGAAACACTTTGTTCACTAGGTGCATGGTTTAATATTTCTAAAAACAAAACCGCTGTTGGAATAGAAATTAATGCTAATCACCATCGAGCGGTAAAAGAAGGTGGCATAGTTAGAGCTGTGGCAAAACCTATTCAGCTAGGCCGGTCTGTACATGTTTGGGAGACAAAAATCGAAGACGGACGCGGAAAACTTGTTTGCACTTCTCGCTGTACATTAGCAATTGTTGACAAAAAATAAAGGAAATGAGTAACATTTCTTTAGATCTACATAGAGATGAGTTCGAAAAACTAATTGAACTAGCGTCTAACATTGTGCTTGATAAGTTTGAACATTTTGAAGATAGAAAAGCCTACCATCATTTCCCTCAGTATAAAATTGAATCCTGGTTTGATGAAGATTTACCGGAAGAAGGTCTCGATTTTGAAGAAGTTCTAAAACTAACCAAAGTGCAGGTTACCGATACAGCGACTGATAATCTTGGTAAACATATGTACGCTTATGTGATGGCTGGTGGAAATCAGATGTCGATAATTGCTGAAATGCTTGCTTCAACAATCAATCAAAATGTTGGGAAATGGCATTTGAGTCCTTCGATTTCTGAAATCGAAAAGAGAGTGGTTCAGTGGGGAGCCGATATGATCGGCTATAATGAAAATGTAGGTGGAGTATTAGTTAGTGGAGGATCAGCTGCTAATCTTCACGGACTAACCATCGCCAGAAATATTTTTTTTGAGAAGAATGAAATTCGCAAGAACGGACTATTTAATCAAAAGCCATTTACTATTTATGCATCCAAAGAAGTGCATGGGTGTGTTGATAAAAGTGTAGAATTTTTAGGTATTGGGAGCAACCAGCTTAGAAAAATTGATACGAATGCTGACTTCACCATTAATCTGAATGCGTTAGAATCTCAGCTACAGGAAGATATCAAAAATGGATTTGAACCATTTTGCATTGTTGGTACAGCCGGCACAGTTAATACCGGTGCTATCGATGATTTAAATGCGCTCGCTGATATCGCCGAGAACTATGATTGCTGGTTTCATGTGGATGGTGCCTACGGCGGACTTGCTGCCTGTCTGGATTCAATAAAATTTGAATATGACGGAATAGAACGAGCAGATTCCGTTGCTATGGACTTTCACAAATGGTTGTATCAACCTTTTGAAGTAGGATGTGTGTTAGTAAAAAACTGGGATATGCTTCGATCGGCATACTTCAAAAAAGCAGATTATTTGGATACCTCACTTGAACATGAAGGCCGACTCGACTTTAACCAGCACACTTTTCAGCTATCCAGAAATGCGAAGTCATTGAAAATATGGATGTCTGTAAAAACCTATGGCATGCGACGGATTCGTACGATGATTCAAAAAGACATTGATTTGACTCATTATCTTTCAGACCAAATTGAAGCTTCCAATGATTTTGAACTCATATCGCGTTCTCATTTGGCGGTTTCTTGCTTCCGATATGTTGGTGGATTAAAAAACGAAAAGAAAATCACTGAACTAAACCAAGCGTTGATCTCTGCTTTGGAAAAAGATGGGCGCATTTTTATAACCGGCACAAAATTAAATGGCAAGTTTGTGATTCGTGCCTGTATCATAAATCACAGAAAACAAAAAGAAGACATCGATTATTTGTTAGAAGTAATTCGAGATGTTGCGAAAAGCCTCAAATGAACATCCAACATTAAAGAAGAAGATAGATCTTCGATTTTCACATTGGAAGTTTAATATTCAACGGTTCTAAAACGGCAAATTATAGAGTTTTTCATTGGCATTGTCCCCACATAATTATGGAATACTTCATATCACATTTATTAATCGTGGTATTCTGAAGAGGGGTAAAATAGAGCTTATATAAAAAATATTTGCGCAAGCATATTCTTGCATTTATATTGCGCAATAATTCACTTGCATAATAAATTCAAGTATGAAAAGAGACGTATTCAATGCCATTGCAGACCCAACACGAAGAAGTATTTTGATGTCTTTGACGGAAGACAAACAAAATGTGAATTCACTTGCCGAAAAATTTGATATCAGCAGACAAGCAGTTTCGTTGCATGTAAAATATTTGCATGAATGTGGTGTAATATCTATTCACAAAGAAGGAAGGGAGAGAATTTGTGCTCTGGAAGTAAATAAAATAGCAGAAGTTGGCGACTGGCTAAAACCTTTCCAAAAACTATGGGAAGATCGCTTTAATCAGCTGGATTTTTTGCTTGATGATTTAAGGAGTAAACAATAAAAAATCATATAACATAAAAATCATGAATAAGACAGAATTTAACGTAAAAAAGAATGTACTAACTGTTACCCGAGCCTTTGATGCCGAACTTGATTTGGTTTGGAGGGTTTGGACAGAAGCAGATTTACTTGATCAATGGTGGGCTCCTAAACCATGGAAATCGGTTACCTCGTATATGGAATTTAAGGTTGGTGGTCACAGAATTTATGCAATGGTTGGCCCCGAGGGTGAAAAGCATGTTGGAAGAACCGACTATCTGTCGATTAATGAGAAGAAAGACTTTGCTGGGGAAGATGCATTTTGTGATGATGAAGGAAACATTAATCCAGACTTCCCCATTGCTACCTTTAAAAATCAATTTGAATCTAGCTCAAATTCTACCTTAGTAACCATTGAGACTGAATATTCCTCCGAAGAACACTTAAAACAAGTTATTGAAATGGGAATGCAAGAAGGTCTTAGTGCTGCATTTGATAACCTTGATAGTGTTCTCAAGAAATTAAAGTAGAAAACAACCAGACTTGATTAAACTAAATTATTTAGAAGGTTCTCACTTTGATACCTAATTACATACTAAGTAACTATGCAATATGAAGAATTCTGAAATTGATGAATACATCGGGGGTTTTGATGGTATAGCAAACCATTATTTAAATGAACTTCGAGCTTTAATTAATGAAACAGTCCCTGATTGTGAGGAATTGATGAATTATTCTATTCCTGCATTTGCGTTAGTAAAAGGAGGAAAACGGGAACAACAAATTATGATTGCAGGCTACAAAAAACATGTGGGACTTTATCCACATCCCTCCACTATGGAAAAGTTTTGGGATAAGCTTGAGGGATATAAAAAGGCCAAAGGTTCGGTACAATTTCCGTTGAATAAGCCCTTACCGAAAGGGCTCATTCAGGAAATGATCGAATACAGGTTACAACTAATAACTACTAAACCTCTATAAAGGTAAGTTGTCGTGCTTTTTCTTTGGCACCGTATCCGCCTTATTCTGGCAGAATTCAAATGCTTTTATCAGTTTTGCACGAGTTTCTGAGGGCAAAATCACATCATCGATATAACCGCGAGCAGCAGCACGATATGGGTGTGCAAATTCTTCCGCATACTTAGCCTCTAATTCTGCTTGCTTTGCTGCAGGATCATCCGCTGCCATAATTTCTCTTCTAAAAATGATCTCTACCGCACCTTTGGTTCCCATAACCGCGATTTCAGCCGTTGGCCAGGCAACGTTGTAGTCAGCTCGAATATGTTTTGAGTTCATAACGTCATAGGCGCCACCATATGCTTTTCTTGTGATTACAGTCATTTTTGGAACTGTTGCTTCACAAAATGCATAAAGCAATTTCGCACCATGCTTAATGATTCCTCCCCACTCCTGATCCGTTCCCGGTAAAAATCCAGGTACATCTTCGAAAACAACTAAAGGAATATTGAATGCATCGCAGAAACGTACGAATCGAGCTCCTTTCAACGACGATTTCACACCTAAAACACCAGCTAACGAAAGTGGCTGATTGGCAACAATACCAACAGATCGGCCACCTAATCGAGCAAAGCCAATGATAATATTCTCTGCATAATCTTTCTGAACTTCATAGAAAGAATCTGCATCCACGATCCCCTGAATTACTTCGTGCATGTCATAGGGTTTATTAGGATTCAAAGGAACAATTTCATCCAATGCTTTTGCTTTTGCAGAATCCGGATCCTTAGAAGCAATCATTGGTACTTTCTCTTCACAATTCTGAGGTATGTAGCTCATTAAAGTTCGAATCTCTTGTAAACAAACGGCATCATTAGCTGATGAAAAATGCGCAACACCTGATTTAGAATTATGAGTTGATGCCCCGCCCAATTCTTCTGAGGTAACTTCTTCATGAGTTACGGTCTTCACAACGTTTGGTCCGGTAACAAACATGTAGCTGGTATTTTCAACCATGTAAATAAAATCTGTTAGTGCCGGACTATACACAGCTCCCCCTGCACATGGCCCCATTATTGCGGAAATCTGAGGAACCACTCCGGATGCCATACTATTTCTCCAGAATACTTCAGCATATCCACCTAATGAAGAAACCCCTTCCTGAATCCGAGCTCCGCCTGAGTCATTTAATCCGATAACCGGAATTCCATTTTTCATGGCCAAATCCATGATCTTGCACATCTTTTCGGCGAAAGTTTCTGAGAGTGAACCACCAAAAACAGTAAAATCCTGACTAAATACGTACACGGGGCGGCCATTTATTTTGCCATATCCGGTGATAATTCCATCCCCTAATATTTTCTGCTTATCCAAGCCAAAATTCGAGCTTCGATGCACTACGAAAGCATCAATTTCTTCGAACGTACCTTTATCTAAAAGTAAATCGATGCGTTCTCTTGCGGTTAGTTTCCCTTTTGCATGTTGTTTTTCAATTCTAGCTTCGCCCCCACCTTTTAAAGCTTCGGCACGCATGTTCATCAGCCGTTCTACTTTCTCATTCGATTCCATTTGTTCTCCTTATGAATGTGTTTGCTCATTGAAATATCGATGCATTCGATCTGTAAAATCGACTGTTGCCCCCGAAAACAGATCTACATCGTTTTTTGTAAAAATTTCGTTCTTAATAAAATTTGAAGCCTCTTGCCAGCTTTTGAATTCACTCAGTTTCATTAATGCGTTTTCAAGCTCAGTCTCTGTTGAATTAAATATTACTTCGAGAAACTCGAGTTTGCGATCATCTAATAGATCTTTCAGTTCCGCAATTTTATTTGTTGTTTCAGTTGAAATCGACACCGATTCTTGTTCTTCGAATATTTCATCTTCATAGTCATCACTTACTTCAATTTCGGTATCATTTTCAGCAGACGATTCGTTATTTGCCATTCGCTCTTCCGACCGCTTTCCTCCCATAACAACATCCATCTGATCAGAACTCAGAAATTGAGCCCACATAGGCTGTTCTTTAACATCATGAGAATCTGTTTCTTCTTCGAATTCCTGATTTGCATCGGCTTCTAACTTATCAGAATCGATGAGCTCAACTTCATCTATGAGTTCATCCTCGTCTAGCTGGATGCTCAAAGCAGGTTGCATTTCCTTTTCGGATGTTTGTTCTTCTTCTCCGGCTACATCTTCAAAAGAGTGCTTCGCCTGGTCAAGAATCGAAATTAAATTTTCTCTGAATTCTTTGATTTCTTCGGGATCGTTTTCGCTCTGATCCATAATTTTCGCGGCAATCTCTTCTGATGTTTCCGAAATTGACTCATCAATATGTTCGGCATCACCCTGAAAAAGTTCGTTCAGGGAAGCTACATGTTCATGATCTACTTCTACTACTCCATCGTTGGCAATATCATGAAGTAGATCGGTCATTTCTTCGTCACTAAGCCCGCCTTCTAAAAATTGCTCGGCTAGGGAATCATCAAAGAGTGCTGAATTACCCGGGTCATCTGCATATTCACCGAAAAATGATTCTACTAAAGACTGTTCTTCTTTGCTTTTATCATCTTTTTTCTTTGTGTCTATTTCTTTAGAAGAGATGATATAAATGAAGTCGGACTTCGTAATTAGCTTTCTTTTAGAAGAGAATTTCTTTGCCATCACAGGTAGGCCTTTGTCTTCGAAAAAGATAGCTAGTAATTTTGGGTCCACTTCCCCTCCAAAAAGCACAAATAATTGCTCCAGTTTCTGGGCCCAATCTTCTGGTTTGTATGCGGCTACAAGTTTTGCATCAATCTTTTGAATCAACAATTTACAACGCTCCTTTTCCAGGCTTACTAATTCCCTCTTTTTCATATACAAAGGGATCGCTGTTCCAAAGTGTTTATAAACGGTTAGTCTGCCGCATCGATGCTCTATTTCTTGAATACTAAGTTCCTCATCATCCCGAAAAATATAGTTCGCCATATTTTTACGTGGCTCAATGAATACGTGCACGATGTCTGATACAACGTTGCTTAATATCACATAAAGTTGTTCTCTTGGGATATGAGATGATCCTAGAGCCGCCTGTTCAAAGTCTACCCATGCATCTGTGACCAGTCGAGCTGAATAATCGAACCATTCGGATGACAACTTACCCAGTTCTTCGCGAACTTTGTCTTCTAAAGACATTCTGATTCGTTCTACAACAAAAGATGGAATCTTAGCTTTAAGCAACTCTTTTGGCGAATAGAACGGCTTATCTGAGGTAACAAGTCCAGCTAAATTGTCTGTTATTTGATCTATTATCTTTTGCATGGGAGCCCAGAAATTGAAGCCAATTTAATGCGACTTGGCTGCCAATCCAACTTAATTACGTTAATAATTATTGAGAAATGATGAAGAATTTTGCCATTCCTTATGTTCTTTCTCATCACTACCTTTGGTCATGATTTCATTGAGTGTGAAAGGGCTAACTAAAACGTATAATCGTAAGCCTGTTTTTTCTGATATTTCATTCGAGCATACTGATGGTGTACTCGGTATTGCCGGTGCAAATGGGAGTGGTAAATCAACCTTGTTGAAATGTCTTGCCTATCTTACCAGAGCTCAAAAGGGTAGTATCCAATGGGTGCGCCAGGAACTTGAACTGTCTAAAGACGAAGTAAAAAGTAACATTGGGTATGCGGCTCCATACATCAATTTGTATGACGAGCTAACCTCTTACGAAAATCTCGAGTTTCTACTTCAGGTTGCAGGAATGCCGATTCAGTTGACTCACATCAATAGTCAGATTGATCAGGTTCAAATGAAAGATCATCGACAAAAGTTATTCAAATCACTTTCTACCGGTCAGCGACAAAGAGTTAAAATTGCAGCTGCTTTAATCCGAAAACCTGACATCATTTTCCTCGATGAACCAGGTTCAAATTTGGATAAATCAGGTCACGAATTAATTAAGAAAATCGTAAATATGCAGAAAGCGAAGAATAAACTAGTGATCATCGCATCGAACGATCCTAAAGAAATAAAACTCTGCGATCAGGTGATAAAACTTTAATTCTCTCAGCAATCAGCTGATAGCTATCCTTGTCGTACCCCTAAATCCCTCCCGCATCGAATGCGGGACAAGCTTCTCAAGATGGGGCATTCATTTTAAAAAGCATCTCCCTGGTTTCACCTTATATCAATAAAGGTGTACTTTCCCTCACAGCTCAAATCTCATAACTCTAAGCTTAAAAAAAGTGATTTCAGAAAACGATTATAACATGGCTACGCTTATTCTCGAGCATAGTACCCAGGTTCAAGAGAACGAAAATGTAATGGTTCAATTGATTGGGCTTAATGGCATTAATTTACTTCGTGCATTGGTTGAACAAATCCGAGAAAAGGGAGCGCATCCTTTCGTTCAGATTGAGGATACTGAAACTCAAAAGTTATTAGTTCAAAAAGGGGATGTGGATTTTTGGAAAAATCAGGCGAAAGTTGACCAGCTACCAAAAATGGAACAAATGGATGTTTTTATCGGAATTCGAGCTTCTGAAAATATTTATGAGAATTCACTAGCCAGCAAAGAAGCGAATGAAGCTTATTCAAAGCATTTCTTGCACCCAGTGCATTTTGAAGAGCGCGTAAATAACACCAAGTGGTGCATCATGCGCTACCCATCCCCTGCATTTGCGATGAATGCGAAAATGCCAACCCGTGAGTTTACCAAGTTTTATTACGATGCCTGCCTGGTTGATTATGCTCAGTTGAAGTCAGCTATGGAACCACTCGAAAAAAGATTACGCGCTGCAGATATCGTTCATTTAAAAGGGGAAGGAACAGATATCAAGTTTTCGGTGAAGGGACAAAACTGGGTTCCTTGTTACGGTTCACATAATATTCCAGACGGTGAAATTTTCACTTCTCCAATTCTTGATTCTGTAAATGGTTACATCACTTATGCCCCATCTGTATATCAGGGGAAACCATTTGAGTTTGTAAAACTGGTGGTTGAACATGGAGTTGTTGTCGACTTCGATTCTTCCAACAACGACGCATTAAAAGATATTTTGGATACCGATGAAGGTGCCCGACGATTTGGTGAATTCAGTTTTGGAACGAATCCTGTGATTGAAAGCCCGATGTATGACATCCTTTTTGATGAAAAAATTTATGGTTCAAATCACCTTACGTTAGGTAAAGACTATGAAATCGCACCAAATGGAAACTCATCCAACATTCATTGGGACTTAGTGTGTATTGGCGCCGATGTCTACCTCGATGGCGAGCTTATTCGAAAAGGCCGCGAGTATATTGTTGAAGATTTGAAAGGATTGAATCCAGAGAATTTGCTTAAGTAGAATTGAAAAAGACCATCATCTTTTATGGACTAGTATTAGCACTACTTGTATTTCTTTTGGAGTATTTCGAGTATCGCTATTTAGTTCGTGAATTATCGGTAGAAGTACTTCTCTTGATATTTGCAGTGTTTTTTACCGGAATCGGTTTGTGGGCGGGTAAAAAATTAACTAGCCCGAAACTCACATTGGATCGATTCCAGAAAAATGAAAAAGCGATTGCCTATTTGCATCTAAGCGAAAGGGAACTTGAGGTTCTTGAATTAGTATCGGAAGGTTTATCCAACAAAGAAATTGCAGGTAAATTATTCGTTTCCATCAATACAGTGAAAACGCACCTTCAAAAAGTCTATGAAAAATTAGAAGTGAACCGACGTACACAAGCTGTTGAAAAGGCAAAGTCCCTAAAATTGATTAAATAACTTCATTCTTTGGTATGATTTAGCCAAAATCATACTTTCGGGTGATTGTTATCATCAACAGATTCGCCACTTTTGCATCCAACAATTAACATAAAGTTGCCATGCAAAAATTAATTCTTACGTACGGTGCGATCACAGGGCTTGTGATTATTTTAAGCATGACTCTTGGGATCTACGCAGCTCAGTCTGGTTCAGATTCTTTCTTCGCATCTGAGGGACTTGGGTATTCTATCATGATAATTGGCTTCACAACCATTTTCATTGCCACCAAAAAATATCGAGACGAGGAATTGGGCGGGGTAATTAAATTCGGATCTGCATTTAAAGTCGGTATCGGAATCTCACTCATCGCCGGAGTTGTTTATGTAGTTGTGTGGGAGATTAATCTGTATTTAACAGACTATGCCTTTATTTATGATTGGACAGACTCAATAATTCAGCAGGCCAGAGATTCAGGGGCAAGTGAAGATGAAATTCAATCAACTATCGCCGAAATGGAAGTAATGATTGAACGATATGGAAAGGCGCTTTTTAGAATCCCGATGACATTCACCGAAATATTTCCTGTTGGTTTACTTATATCTTTGATTAGCGCAGCACTATTTAGAAACCCGAAATTCTTAGCCAATAAAAATTTTCAAACAGAGGTAGAATAACATGCAATCAAAAGCTGAAACTGTAGACGATTATATTGATCAATTACCTGAGGATCGAAAAGAAGTCATCCAGAAATTACGAGAAGTTGTACTTCAAAATTTACCTGATGGATTTCAAGAATGTATGAATTATGGAATGATAGGATATGTAGTTCCCCATGCAATTTACCCTGATGGTTATCATTGTGATACTTCACTCCCACTCCCTTTTTTAAATATAGCTTCTCAAAAAAACCATATTGGATTCTACCATATGGGAATCTATACAGATGATGAACTATTGAACTGGTTCACAGAAGAATATAAGAACCATGTACCCACCAAATTAGATATAGGTAAAAGTTGTATTCGATTTAAAAACCCGAATAAAATTCCTTTTGAATTATTAGGTGAACTGGTTACAAAAATGACTGTTGATCATTGGATTGAGAGGTACGAAAGTGCTGTAAAGAGATAATTAACCCAAATATTTTAACATAAACACATATTATCATATTCCCATGAATTTTAACTTAGGACAACATTCAACCTCTCTTGCTGTAAAAAATATTCGTGCTTCAAAAGTTTTTTATGAAACCCTGGGGTTCACTGTATTGGAAGGTCTAGGATCAGTCGAAGACAAATGGCTAATCATGCAAAAAGATGGTATAACTATAGGCCTCTTTCAGGATATGTTTGACAACAACATCATCACATTCAACCCAACCGATGCCCGCTCAATTCACCAATACTTAAAGGATAAAGGGGTGGAATTTTTAACGGAGTCTGAAACACTATCAGCAGAATCAGGGCCTTGTCACTTTGTACTTGCAGATCCGGATGGAAATCAAATACTGGTAGATCAACATGTTTGAGTTATGGGAAATCCGGTAATACATTTTGAAATTGGTTGTACCGACCAAGAAGCTACTACAAAGTTTTATCAAAGATGTTTTGATTGGCAAGTAAAAAGCGCTCCTAATTCTAATGAAGTTTTAAATCATGCGAATTCTGGTATTCCTGGCCACATTACCTCTGCTGTTACAGAAATTGAAAACTATGTAATGTTTTATATCCAGGTTGAAGATGTGCAAATGGCATTAGAAAAAATCGAAAAAGAAGGCGGCAAAACAATTGTACCTGCCATTGAACTCCCTAACGGAAAAACCTTTGCATGGTTTAAGGATATAGCCGGCAACACACTGGGATTAACAACTTAATAAACTACTATGAAACGACGAGTAAAAGGAATAGGCGGTGTATTTTTAAAATCAGAAGATCCGGATGCAACAAAAGCCTGGTATCAAAAACATCTGGGCATCAAATCAGGAAAATGGGGTGGTACGTTTCATTGGAAGCATTCAGAAGATTCAACCAGGGATGGATTTACTGCCTGGAGTTTTTTCAAATCTGATACTACCTATACCGATCCAAGTACAAAAGATGCGATGATTAATTACCGTGTTGAGAACCTTGAAGAATTACTCGCCACGTTGAAAGAAGAAGGGATAGAAGTTGTTGGTGAAATGGAAAGTTATGAATATGGAAAATTTGGTTGGATCATGGATCCAAACGGCTACAAAATTGAGCTTTGGGAACCTGTAGATGAGGACTACAGAGATTTAACTACAGATGACACTTTGAATAAAATGGAATAAAAAGGACTCTTTAATGAGAGCCCTATTGTTATAACTAGTTAAAATGAATATTTAGTCATCAAAAAGTAAAAGTTGGGGTTCACCGCTGAGTTTCCGGTTTCAGAAACATAATCCCCTTTAAAGAAGGTGCTGGCGCCAGCAACAACCGTCCATTTTGGCATTATCTTATATGTAAATGTCACATCAATTTCATTGCCAACATGTGAACTCGACACATCTTGAGATGCAGTTCGAAGTACACCTAACCCTGCATTGTACCATGCATCTGAGTTAGCCTGGACTAAGAAAAATGATTGCCATCCTATTCTATAAGTGAGATTTTCATTCAGCTTACCGGTACCGATAACTTCCCAGTTGTGTAAATTTTGAAGCCCAAACAAATCCATAAATCCATAATAGGCGTGGTTTAAAGGATACAAATTATCGAATGTTTGATGTTTGTTATCATTGGGGTCGGTATCTCCCGATCCAAAATTGTATGCAGTACTGATTCTTGGTAGGCTCCAGACTTCCGTTTTGTACCCAACCTCAAAATGAATCATTTGGGCAACATGATCCAACCCACCGAATGTGCCAGTTTGAAAAGCAAACTCACCATTCACTTCTAACTGATTTTTTTTGTATTCAAGCCTTGCCCCAAATGTTGAAACAGCATCATCCACACGATCTTCGGCACGATATAGGTAATAGTACTCAGTTGAGACATTTGGGATAAGTTTGTTATCGGTCACATATATACCACTAAAAGAGCTATTGAAATACCTACTTCCAGTTCTATCATAATTATTTAGTTTATTAGGTGTTACCGGAACCACTCGTGAAACAAAGACATCGTATGACCTCATATTTGGATTTCCGTATGTAACACGAAACCCATCCCAAACTCTGGCTGTATTTACCCATTCTAATGAGGAAATTAACCTTTGAGCTCCCATATTAAATTTTTGGCGGCCAACTTTAACTTTAAGAGGCTGTTCACTCACAATAAAATCTGCTGTTAAATATGCTCGGTGAATATCAAACTGATCCTGATATATATTAGGTGTGGCATCTTGATTTATAGCAGGTGCACCAGTCAAACTCTCACCAAATATACGTGCATCTTGTCCTTCTACAACCAGAGAGATCCAATCATTTGGTTGCCAGCTAGCATTTAGTCGAAATTGAGAAAGAAAATACCCCTGATTGCTTTCGTTGAAATTGTAATCAACTTTCGATTCCGTTCTTAGACGTAAACTCCCTTCTACCTCAAAAGTTTGTTGAAAAGCATGAAGATTTGCATTAATGAAAACTACCGATAATACCACCATACCTATTTTTAGCACATTCGATTTAGTATCCAGCATCTCTACTCCTTTGTTTTAATTGAATGCATTACAACATGGGTTATCGAAGAATCCAACTTTTTCTTAACAGTTCAATTCCGACTACAGAGTTTAGTAACAGCTTGTAAAACCGATGAAATTTTTCAATTTCGTCCAAACTTTTTCTAATTGGTATCGTCTAAGCAGCAGGTCATCAGAGAACACTTTATCACAGAGGAATAAACAGATGGAAATCGCAAAACCAATTTTTTATATCGTAGCAACAATAACCCTATTTGGAATTTTTGGGGGTCTTGATCCTTCCAATACCGTAGCAGAAATGGGTGTAAGAGCATTGATGGTAGGCCTTGTATTCGGTAGTGTAGCCGTACTCAAAGAAGTTAAAGAGCAAGTGCTTGCAAGAATATAAATTTCGTTAGTTAGTATATCCTAAGATTAAAATTTGGGTTTCGTCTCTGATCGGGGCGAAACCTTTTTTATTTCTCTTCGTGCATTTTATACCGATCAACTTATCTAAGTGGTATGAAATCTTCACATCGTTTTTTTCTTATTGGAGCCTCCCTCTTCTTTTTCTGGATTCTTGGTGGATTTAATCCACATTTAACCTGGGAATCGAGACTCATCAAAATTATTATTGTTGGGATATTTGCAACTATCGCCTGGATACTTAAAAACTCAAGCAAGAAAAAGTTTAGAAAATCCGGTTTAGTAATTCTCCTTTTAATGGCAGGTGTTACTGTGTATGCAGAGCCATATATAAACCATTGGCTATCCCACCCTAGTCATTTTTCGCATATTATTTCTGATGGTAATTATCATTACCATTACTCAAAATGCAAGTAGAATAGAAGAATGGGAACAAAGGATATTTCTCTAAGAAATGCCACGATTGACGATCTTGAACTCTTACGATACTGGGATTCCAAACCGCATGTTATTGCCTCAGACCCTGATGAGGAGTGGGAATGGGAAAAAGAGTTAATCAACCCTCAACCCTTTTGGCGAGAACAACTAATTGCAGAGTTGAATGGAGAGCCTATAGGGTTCATACAAATTATTGATCCATTTCATGAAGAAACTCATTATTGGGGCGATGTTGATAAAAACCTTCGCGCTATTGATATCTGGATTGGAGAAGAATATAACTTAGGGAAAGGCTATGGCACTAAAATGATGAATCTGGCATTCGAGCGATGCTTTTCAGATTCAAAGGTCTCTGCAATTTTGATAGATCCACTGGTTACAAATAAAAGAGCTATAAAATT
The DNA here is from genome assembly GCA_965229525.1 of Balneolaceae bacterium. Lineage (GTDB taxonomy): Bacteria > Bacteroidota > Rhodothermia > Balneolales > Balneolaceae > HXMU1420-13. Next base: position 2,192,331 of record OZ245886.1, on the reverse strand, counting down.
CTATAAACGACTCGGGTTTGAATTTCTAGAGTATCGCACGTTCAATGATGATGAGTGTTATGTTATGAAAATATCTCGCTCTGATACGAATTATTGAGCCATCAACACTTAATTTAAGTTAATTCATGCATAAAGAATTTTGGTTAGATCGTTGGAAAAACCGTCAGATTGGTTTTGATCAGCCAGCTCCAAATCAACTGCTTGTTAAGCATTTCAACAAACTTAAACTTCCAAAAAAAGCGAAAGTTTTTGTGCCGCTAACCGGTAAATCGGTAGATGTGATCTGGCTGCTATCGAATGATTTTAAAGTTGTAGGATGTGAACTTAGTGAACAGGCCATAATAGAGCTTTTTCAATTATTGGAAATTCAACCTTCCATAACTCAGTGGCAACATGGTGTTATTTACTCAACCGAAGATTTAACCATGTTTGTTGGTGACTTCTTTGATTTAAAGGTAACAGATTTAGGCATTATTGATGCCGTTTATGACTGAGCATCAAAGGTGGCTTTACCATCGGATATGCGAACTAAATATGCTCAGCATCTTACATCAATTACGCAATTTGCACCGCAATTACTCATCGTTTTCGACTTCGAGCAAGAACTAGTGTCTGGCCCTCCATTTTCTGTAACAGGAATGGAAATCAACACAAATTATGGAGCAACTTATAACATCTCACATATAGAAGAAGTCCAACTACCAAATGGTATTAAAGGCGGTGCCCCGGCTAGCGAGAATGCCTGGCTTCTAAATTAAGTGGTGCCAAAGTACTTAGTGCATTCTATTTTATAAATCAATGAAGGGAACTTTATGATCTTCATTACGTGAAAGGCTAAAACTTTTCGGGATGCGCTTTTTCAATATTTCAATTCTAACTGCAATTGCCTGGTCAATACTTCAATGTGGGCATGAATTAATCGGTCATGGACTATCAACGATTATTGTGGGTGGAACTCCCATCGCGGTCGATGCCATGTTTTTTCATCATGATCTAACAGGAGTTTCTCCATTAGCCATAAAGTTTGTTCAGGCATCCGGATCATTATACAACATAATATTTGCTGTTATATGCTGGATACTTCTTAATAAAGAGGTATTCAACGATTATTGGACAAGGTTTTTCTTATGGATTAGCGTGATGATTAATCTGATGCAAGCTGGAAGCTATATTGCTTTTGGCCGGTTCATTCATGATGGGATGGATTGGGCAAAAATCATTGCTGATCTAGAACCATATACACTTTGGGCTTCACTTGAGTTAGGAACTGGATTGTTGATACTACTACTTGGACTATATTCAGGTCGTAAATTTCAGCATGAGTTCATCGGACTTAAACAAAGACCAATCTTTCTCACAATTCTGGCAACCACAACTATCTTGTCAACGATTTCTTCGCTCATTATTCCTACCGATGATCGTTTCATGATGGTAATGGGAGGCATCGGAAATGGTTTCACTTTCCTATTCCCACTTTTAATTTTAGCTTTTTGGAAATCATCCAACTATATAGAGGTAAAAAACGAACCTGACTTATCCATTGCATGGAAAATTGTGGGTGTACTTATTGTCGGTTTTTACCTTGGAGTAATGAGTCCGGGCATTACTTTTTGAAGTCCAATTCTGGCAGTTCAACAGAAGGTATAAATGCAAGTCTATTTTATACTCCAAAGTCTTTAATATGCCAATCGAAGAGGTTTTCCTGATAAATGAATGATCACTCCTCCACCCAACTTTCCACATCATTTACAACTTCAGCAAAAGTAATCGACTGACCATCTTTTGCAATCGATGCTTCAAATTCAATCGGCTCATCATTTTCTCGCATGATAAGCTGAGTTGCTAGTACATTCGTGATATTATGTTGAATCACTCTCTTTAGAGGACGGGCTCCATAGACAGGATCATAGCCTCTTTCGGCTAACCAATCTTTCACTAAATCCGGCACATTGAGTTTAACTTTACTTTTTTCCAGCAATTGATGAACTCGTCGCATCTGAATATCAACAATAGCCCGAATATGTTTTTTCCCAAGTGGATGGAATACGGTAACATCATCCACTCGATTCAGAAATTCCGGACGGATGGTTCTCTTCAACTGATCTAGAAGTTGATTTTGAAGATCTACATACTGCTCATCACTGAGTTCACCACCGGATTTTTCCATTTCATTCACAATCAGGTGCGAACCGATGTTGCTGGTCATGATGATGATCGTATTCTTGAAATCGACGGTAGTTCCTTTGTTATCAGTAAGACGCCCATCATCTAACACCTGAAGCAAAATATTAAATACATCTGGATGTGCTTTTTCGATTTCATCCAACAATATTACAGAATAAGGATGGCGACGAGCTGCTTCCGTAAGTTGGCCCCCTTCATCGTATCCAACATAACCGGGAGGCGCCCCTACCAGTCGACTCACAGAATGTTTTTCCATGTATTCACTCATATCGATGCGAATCATGGCATTGGTATCATTAAACAAAAATTCAGCCAGAGTTCTTGCCAACTCAGTTTTACCCACACCCGTTGATCCGAGGAAGAAAAATGATCCAATCGGACGATCTTCATCTTGTAAACCAGCGCGAGATCTGCGTACAGCATTTGCAACCGCCTCAATCGCTTTATCCTGACCAATCACTCGTTTGTGCAATTCCTCTTCAAGAAGAAGTAGTTTTTGTCTTTCTGATTGGAGCATTCGCGTTACCGGAATACCAGTCCAGCGAGCAACAATATCGGCGATATCCTCAGCACCAACCTCTTCTTTAAGCAAAGATTTTTTTTGCTGCATCTCATTTAAGGAAGATTGAGCATCAATTAATTCTTTTTCTAATTGGGTGATGGTACCATATCTAAGCTCAGCAACTTTTTCATAATTACCTTCCCGTTCAGCTTTGTCTGCGACGTTACGAGTTGTTTCAATTGCCTTTTTAAGTTCTTGAGCTTTTTGGATTAGATCTCTCTCCTGCTCCCACTGAACACGCATTCCTTTTCGGGTTTCCTCCAAATCAGCAAGCTCTTTTTCGATTCCTTTAATTTTGGAATCATCTTTTTCTCGCTTTAAAGCCTCTCTTTCAATTTCGAGTTGACGAATATTTCGTTCTACGGCATCTAATTCTTCTGGGAGTGAATCAATTTGCAATCTCAATCTCGATGCAGCTTCATCAATCAAATCGATGGCTTTATCCGGCAAAAAACGATCTGCAATGTATCGGTGAGAAAGTTCGGCAGCAGCTACAATCGCTGAATCTGTAATTCTTACCCCATGATGCACTTCGTATCGTTCTTGCAATCCACGAAGGATAGAAACAGTGTCTTCAATTGTCGGTTCACCAACTAATACAGTTTGAAGACGACGTTCCAGAGCCTTGTCTTTTTCGATGTATTTTCGATACTCATCTAAAGTAGTCGCCCCAATGGCATGCATTTCTCCACGGGCAAGTGCGGGCTTTAAAATATTTGCTGCGTCCATCGCTCCCTCAGAAGCACCAGCACCAACCAGGGTATGAATCTCATCGATAAAAAGAATGATTTCACCATCCGACTCCGTCACTTCTTTTACAACTGCTTTGAGTCGCTCTTCAAATTCCCCTCGGAATTTTGTACCTGCCACTAAAGCCCCCATATCGAGAGCTAGAATTCGTTTTGATTTCAATCCTTCAGGCACATCGCCACGAACAATTCGAAGAGCCATTCCTTCTGCTATCGCAGTTTTACCAACGCCGGGCTCACCAATCAAGACCGGATTATTCTTTGTTCGACGAGTAAGTATTTGCATCACACGACGAATCTCTTGGTCACGTCCAATAACCGGGTCGAGTTTATTTTTTTCGGCTAATTCATTTAAATCTCGGGCATATTTATCTAGGGATGCGAATCGACTCTCTGCATTTGGGTCATCCACTTTGTGACCTCCACGAACATCATCCAAAATTTTTATGATGTTGTCTTTTGTTACTCCCTGATCATTTAATACCGTGCTGATCTCGTCTTTAACCTGTACCAAACCCAATAAAACATGTTCGCTACTAATGTATTGGTCACCCAAAGCCGTCGCTTCTTTTTGTGCCGTATCAAGCGCCGATTTTAATTGAGGGGATAAATATTGCCCAGATACAGATGCTCCCTCTACTCTTGGCAAACGTGCGAGGTTTAAATCGACTACTTTCTCGATGCCACTTGCGTTTGCTCCCAGCTTACTAAATAATGTATGGACGATATTATCTCCGTCCATCAAAAATGCTTTCATCACATGTGCTGGTTCCATCGCCTGGTTATTCCCGGATTGTGCCAGTTCCAACGCCTGTTGAACTACTTCCTGTGCTTTTAATGTGTATTTATTCAGATTCATTACTTCTTCTCAATCTTTTTCTATTCTGATAAGAATATGTCCAAAATCATGCCCGAATTGTGGTTCTGACGGAATAACAGTATCCTAAAACCATGCCACAATCTCTACATGAAATACCACCGATATTTTACAATTCAGAAACCGGAGCCCCCATCGAGCGTTGTCTAGTCTGTGATACTTATTTACTTTCTGAGGTGGATTATATCATAGAAAAAGCGCTGGTGAATTATCCAAGCGCAGGTACCACCGATTTAATCTGGGAATTTGCTATCTGCATGGATTGTATGGATTCCGTAATGAGCGAATATTCCAAAGAATCGCATCAGGCAATGAATGAGTATTTCATGGATAACATGAATCTTAGCCGGCAATATATGCTTGCAGGCAAAGATAATTTCGATGCAAATGAATGGCTAAAAGAATGCATTATTACTGGGAAAACGCAGAACCAATGTTCACAATATCAGCTTTGTTTGCAATGTACAGGAGAGCTTGCTGTTTTCGAAAGAACTCCGTTCATGATTTCTGATGAAGCAATGGATGCCGTTACACAATTACTCAGCAATGCCACTATTGGTGCCATGAACAAATTCAGAGATGAGCATTTTCCGCCACCCGAAGATCTGAGTCCACTACTCCGAGATCGAGATTTTGTGTTGATTTGATAAATGGTCATTGCGAGGAACCCAAATTCAGTTATTAAATCCGTACTCATAGACGAAGCAATCTGTTATTTAGGGAGATCACTTTGTCGAATTATTTTGAGCGATTAGAATAAAAGTACTCCTCGTGATGACAGTGTTTATATTCATACAAAAAGCCAAGATCGTATCAGGACCTTGGCTTTGGCTTTTTCGGGGTACAATAAATAGGTCAACAAATTCTTAAAGTTCGAACGCGATAAATTGTTTCGTATTTTGGCGTTCTATTGTTAACAAAATAGCTCGGTCTCCAGTTTCAATTCTTCGTTGAATCTCGTCATAAAACTCTGAAGGACTTTCAACTCTCTTGCGCTTTACCTCTGTGATTACATCACCTCTTCTTAATCCGCGCTCGAAGGCATTGCTACTTTGTTCAATACTGTTAACCACGACACCCTCGATATCGTTTCCTAAATTTAGCTGTCTTTTTATATCGTTGGTTAAACTCTCAACATTAAAGCCCAACTCTTCTCCCATATCACGCGCAGGTGCTGTATTAACAGCTGCTAAATCGGTAGGGCGCTCTCCTAGTTCTACGGAGATAGTCTGCTCATTGTCGCCACGAATTATACCCAACTCAACCGTTTCGCCAGGTTTGAATGCTGCAATTTTTGTACTAAAAGCATCCCAATTGCGCACGGGTTCGTTGTTTAGGCTTATAATGATGTCGTCTACTCGTAGTCCGGCACTATAAGAAGGTCCATCTTCTACTACCTGACCAACGATGATTCCCCTGGCATCGTCTAAACCTAATGCTAATGCCATGGTTCGATCCACCTCGCCTCCAAAATTCATTCCCAGATATCCTCTGGAAACTTCGCCATCATCAATCAAATCATCCATAATTCTTTTGGCAAGATTGATAGGAATTGCAAATCCAATCCCGTCATTTCCACCTGATCTTGAAGCTATCGCAGAATTTATTCCAATCAATTTTCCATCCATATCAATTAGTGCTCCTCCGGAGTTTCCCGGATTTATGGCGGCATCTGTTTGAATGTAATCGCCATAGAAGGTTAGATCATTTAGGGAACGGCCTCTTGCACTTACGATCCCGAAAGAAACAGTGTGCGCAAGTGTTTCACTAAGTGGGCTTCCAATTGCTAACACGAATGATCCTACTTTTGCATCGTCACTATTACCAAGTGATACAGCTGGTAGATTTTTGCCATTTATCTTTAAAACAGCAATGTCTGTTTGTGGATCTGTGCCAATTAACTCAGCTTCTATTTCATCACCATTAAAAAGACGAATCTTAATTTCATCGGCACCTTCAATTACGTGATTGTTTGTAATGATAAAACCATCCTCGGATACAATTACTCCAGACCCTAACCCTCTTTGAGTTCTCTCTCTTGTTTCGGGCTCAGCACGTCCCCATGGATTACCAAATAATGAAAATGGATCCATAAGTTGCACTTCCTGTGTTCTCTCTGTATTTACGGTTACAACTGCCGGATTCGTTTTCTCAGCGATATCAACGATTGCATCGTTAAAGTCTTTTAGTGAAACGATTTCTTTCTCCTCAGCTGTAGCTACTTCTGTATCAATAAATGGGAGATCGATGGTCGAAAAATCTGTGGCGGCATTAAATCCCAATAAAACAATCATGGCCGCAGCTACTCCGAAAATATTTTTCATCGTGGTTTTCATAGTTAAATCAATGGTTGTAGTTGATAATTTCTGGCTAAACGCCGATGGATTTAAACTTTGTATGTTGGTTTACATCTTGTAACCAAAAAAATAGCTGAAGCCATATCACTGGCCTCAGCATTCCTTAACCTAAAGATCGAATACTATGCGATTTCGATCTGTTTCTTCACTTTATCGTCGCTCTTCTCTATCGTAATATTCAGAATTCCATTGTCGTATTTCGCAACTACACTATCTTCGTTGATAGTATCAGGTAGGTGAAAAGTACGATTGAAGGAACCGTATTGTGTTTCGATTCTATGGTAGTTTTTACCTTTTTCTTCGTTCTCGAATTTACGCTCGCCAGAAATAGTTAAGCGACCTCTTTCTAGATCTACCGTGATATCTTCTTTTTTCATACCCGGTAATTCAACTGATAATTCGAATTGAGTATCAGTTTCTGAGATATCTACGCTAGGCATAAAACCATCTCTGCGATAGGCAGGAGTATTGGTAAAAAATTCATTAAATAGATCGTCAAATGATCGAGATAAAAGATCTGAATTTGGTTTTCTGTATTTGATAATTGACATGATTGAACCTCTCATATTTTACGTGAATTGTTGTTTAATTCACCTCGTAATATGCAACAGATGTGCCATTAGACATCAAAAAGAGGGTACTGTCAGCTCGACAAAACTGAAATGAATTTTTTTCATACCGAATTCTGACACACAGAAATGCTGTCAGCGTAAGTTTGTCGAGCCGTCAGTTTGAAGGGTAAGTTTTGTCAGAATTCAACTATCAATTTTTCAATTAAGAATTAAGAATGAGATCACTCTTCACTTCTTAAATTGAACATTGAACAATTCTTAATTGATAATTGCTATAAATAGCTTTGCTTCCACTCTTTGGCAACGAGGAATGCCATTTCCAAAGATTGCTCATAATTTAGGCGTGGATCACAAAAAGTCTCATAATTCAAATCTAGATCACCTTCTGCAAGTCCGTTTGCACCACCCACACATTCAGTTACATTATCGCCAGTGAGTTCGAGATGAACACTACCCAGATAGCTACCTTCGGCACGATGAATAGCAAAAGCCGATTTTATCTCTGATAGAATGTGATCAAAATTACGAGTTTTGTAATCGTTGGATGTCGAAAACGTATTTCCATGCATTGGGTCAGAACTCCAAACAACCGGAAGACCTGCTCTTCTTACAGCCTGAATTAATGAAGGTAATTCTTCATTGATCTTTTCTTTACCAAAACGAGTGATTAAGACAATTTTGCCTGCTTCATGATTTGGATTTAGTTTCTCGATCAGGCGAAGCGTTTCGTCTATGGTATATGGAGGGCCAATTTTAATCCCTATTGGATTTTCTATGCCACGTAAATATTCAACATGCGCTTCATCCAAATCTCTGGTTCGATTTCCTAACCATACCATGTGGGCACTCAAGTTGTAGAACCCACTTTTGCGTGGAACCTGACGCGTTTGAGCAGAATCGTAATACAGATTCAATGCTTCGTGAGAAGTGTACAAATCTACTTTTTGCAGAGTTGTTGCTTTTTCGGGAGCAATGGCATCCATAAATCTAACAGCCTTCTTTATAGACTCTACCATGGCTTCATATTCATGGTAGTAATCGTTCGTCTTCATGAAATTCAATTCCCACTGTTCCGGATGGTGTAAATCAGCAAAGCCCTCATCTGCAAGAGCACGCAGGAAATTCAATGTCAGTGCAGCTTTGTGATATCCTTCAACAAATCTCTTTGGATCGGGGGTTCTTGCATCTGCATTTGTATCAAAACGATTGATTAAATCACCACGATAGTTATGAATATCTACCCCGTTTACATTCTCAAAGTCTTTAGATCGAGGCTTCGCATATTGCCCGGCAATTCTCCCCAATCGAACAACAGGAACACCCATTTCATGAATTAATATGAAGCTGGTTTGAAGCAGAACCTTCACCATATTCACAATTTTTGGTGATCTTGTTAGATTAAAACTCTCCGCACAATCACCACCTTGAAGTAAGAACGCTTTACCTGCCTGTACGTCTGCAAGTTTATTTTTAAGCTTTTCAATTTCCCAGGAAGTAACTAATGGAGGTAAGTTTTTAAGTGTTTCAAAACTTTCTTCTAATTCCGCTTTATTCGGGTAATCCGGCAATTGTCGTACTGGTTTTTCCAGCCAACTTGTGGGGGTCCAATTGTCTTGAATGATATCTTGCATCGTGATGAGTTTTGAGGAGCGCTAAACTTATGAGTTTTTAGAATAAGCTTTTATAAAAAATCTAAATACTAATCATAATGCTTATGTACTATATTTCACGCCCTTAGAATAGGTACAGATGTTACAAACTACACCTCGAATTTTAATAGTCGATGATTACCCTGCGTTGGTAACAATTACTCGACATAAACTGCTGAAACAGGGTTATGAAGTTCTCACTGCTCAAAATGGGCTGGATGCCTGGGAAATTTTACAGGACGAATATCCTGATTTAGTCATTTCTGATGTAGAAATGCCGGTGATGGATGGCTATGAGCTGTGCCAGAAGATAAAAAGTGATATCAAGTTTCGGAAGATTCCCGTAATCCTGGTTACATCTAGAATACAAACTGACAGTTTGATGAAAGGGATCGAAGTAGGGGCGGATAACTACATCACCAAACCTTACGATGATGAGACACTTTTTTCGAAAGTTCATGAACTCTTAAATAATCCAATCGCTGTTTCAGATGTGAAAGAGACCGTACAGGTACGTATTGAGAGCCAACCCTATAACATCAAAGCTGATTATTCGCATCTTGTAAATCTGCTAGTCTCTACCTATAAAAATGCATTGGCACAAAATGCTCAACTTGAAAAAGTTCAGCATGGATTAAATTCAACCAATCAGGAGCTTGAATTAACAAAGCGAGAATATGAGGATTTACTTCAGAATATCTTTCCGCAAAAAGTAGCCGATAGTTTGTTGGCTTATGGAACGGTAACTCCTGAGCGCTATGAAGATGCTACCTTTATGTTCACCGATTTCCATGATTTCAGTAAAATTGTACCGGACCTAAAACCTGAAAAGCTGATTGAAAGTCTTTCCTTTTATTTCGACAAGTTCGATCTGTTTGTAGAGCAGCATGGTTTGATCAAAATTAAAACCATAGGCGATAGTTATATGACTGCCGGAGGAATTCCGCAAAGAAATAAAACCCACCCTATCGATACGGTACTTACAGCCTTGAAAATGAGATCATTTGTAGCTCAATTAAAAGACGCCTTACCCGACTCAATACCCTATTTTCCGTTACGTATTGGCATTAATACCGGTGAATCGGTGGTTGGGGTTATTGGTAAAAAACGCTTTGCTTATGATGTTTGGGGAACCGCAGTAAATCTTGCCGCAAGAATGGAGCAAAATTCAGAAAGTAATTGTATCAATATTTCACAATCAACTTATGATCGAGTGAAAGACTTTTTCGATTGTGAACCCCGCGGTGAAATTGAAGCAAGGAATATTGGTAAAGTTGAGATGTACTTTCTAAACAGAATTAAGCCAGAATATTCTGATGACGAGCAAGGTATTATTCCAAACCGTCAATTTATTCGGGATTACAACTTCATCACCAAAGCGTAGTTCATCTTTTTTTCTAATTCTGAACTAAGACTTTAATTGCTGGGTTTGGTACATTCTACGTTTCCCAAAACTCTAAGAGAAAGTCCATTGCAGCACCACATCATTGTAAGAGGCGCACGCGAACATAACCTCAAAAACTTTGATATTGATATTCCCAGAGATCAATTAGTTGTGTTAACGGGGTTATCTGGATCAGGGAAATCTTCATTGGCTTTCGATACGATTTATGCAGAAGGGCAGCGTAGATTTCTGGAATCCCTCTCTGCGTATGCACGCCAGTTTTTAGGAATGATGGAACGCCCTGAAGTTGATTTTATCGACGGTCTTTCCCCTGTAATTTCGATTGACCAAAAAACCACCAATCGAAATCCAAGATCTACGGTTGGAACAGTTACAGAGATTTACGATTTCCTTCGACTTCTATTTGCTCGGGTAGGTACTCCATACTCTTACATAAGTGGAAATAAGATGGAAAAGCAAACCGCAGACCAAGTTGTTGCTGCTGTTATGGCTATGGAACATGGCACAAAAGCATATTGCCTGGCACCCGTGGTACGAGGACGAAAAGGTCATTACCGTGAGTTATTCGAGCAAACTGTAAAACAGGGTTTTGTTAGCGCTAGAATAGATGGTGAGTTTACCGAGCTATCAGAGGGTTTGATGGTCGATCGTTATAAAACACACAATATTGAAGTGGTTGTCGATCGATTTGTTATATCACCCAAAAGTGAAAAACGCATTGCAGACAGTATTCGACTTGCGCTTGAAATGGCGGATGGTAACGTAATTCTCGCCGTTCAGGATAAAGAAGGAAAAACCACAGATAAACTGTTTTCACAGAAATTGTTTGATATTGCCAGTGGTTTGGCCTACGAAGATCCGGCTCCAAATCTTTTCTCATTTAATTCTCCCTACGGGGCATGTAGTACTTGTGATGGTCTTGGAAGTACCTATGATGTAAACTGGGATTTACTCGTTCCCAATGAGTCGCAAAGTGTAAATGAAGCTGCAATCCGATATTTGGGTTCACCAAGAGATGTTTTTGCCTTCAAACAATTGAACGCAGTTTTACAGAGCTTTGACTTAGATTTTGATACACCTTTCAAAAAATTTCCGGAAGAACTTCGTCAAATACTAATGCATGGAAGCGGAGATAAAAAATATGCGGTCAGTTACGATTTCAAAGACAACTCAGTTACCTATCAACATAAGTATGAAGGACTGAGACGAACCGTTATCGATCAATACGAAAACAGTAAATCGCCAAAGCAGCGTGATAAGGCGAAAGCGTATATGAGTAAGGTATCCTGTCCTAAGTGTGGCGGGGGGCGATTAAATCAAGAAGCACTGTCCTATAAAATTGATAGGTATAATATCCATGATCTGGTGAAGATGGATATTCGCGGAATTCGTGATGCTTTATATAATCTTCATCTAACCGAGCGCCAACAATTGATCGGAAATCAGGTGTTAAAAGAAATCCGAGATCGGCTCGATTTTCTTCTAAATGTAGGTCTCGATTATCTAAATCTTGATCGAGAAGCACAATCTTTGAGTGGTGGTGAAGCTCAGCGAATTCGACTAGCTACTCAAATCGGAACTCAGCTGGTTGGGGTGCTTTATATTTTGGATGAACCGAGCATAGGTCTTCATCAGCGAGATAATATCAAACTGATAAAATCACTAGAAACACTTCGCGACCTGGGGAATTCAGTAATTGTAGTTGAGCATGATCGTGAAACCATCGAGCATGCAGATTTTGTGTTGGATTTAGGACCCGGCGCAGGAGTTCATGGCGGTGAAATAGTTTCAGCCGGTACTCCAAGTGAGCTTACACACGATTCAATGACTGCTCGCTTCCTACGTGATGAGGAAATAATTCCACTGCCAAAAACCTATCGAAAAGGAAATAAAAAACGGATCAAAATTAAAAATGCTCGTGGACACAACCTTCAACATATCGATTTAACAATTCCACTAGGCAAGTTTATTTCAGTAACAGGGGTAAGTGGATCAGGAAAAAGTTCACTTATCAATCAAACGCTTGTTCCTATTCTTTCGAATCATTTCTATAAATCGAAAAGTGTGCCCCTTCCCTACGATTCTGTTGAGGGATTGGATAACGTAGATAAGATTATTTCCATTGATCAAAGTCCGATTGGTAGAACACCAAGATCGAATCCGGGAACCTATACCAAAGTATTTGATCATATTAGACGGTTATTCGCCGAAATGCCGGAAGCAAAAATCCGAGGCTACGATCAAGGGCGGTTTTCCTTCAATGTAAAAGGTGGGCGATGTGAAACATGTCAGGGTGATGGTGTTCGAAAAATCGAAATGAATTTCCTTCCTGATGTATACGTGAGATGCGAAACCTGTAATGGTAAACGCTACAATCGGGAAACACTCGAAATTTATTATAAAGGCAAAAATATTTCCGAAGTTTTAAATTTGCCCATTGGTGATGCAGCAGAATTTTTCGATGCACAACCGGCGATATCACGAATCCTGTCAACGCTAAATGCGGTAGGTTTAGGATACCTAACTCTTGGTCAATCGAGTACTACCCTTTCAGGTGGAGAAGCTCAACGAATAAAATTAGCGCGTGAGCTATCAAAAATAGGTACGGGCGATACTTTGTATGTAATGGATGAACCCACAACCGGACTTCATTTTCAGGACGTTCGTATGCTGGTTGATGTTATTCAACGTTTGGTTGATAAAGGAAATACGGTAATGGTTATTGAACACAACCTCGATCTTATCAAAGCAGCTGATTGGGTTATTGATCTTGGCCCAGAAGGTGGGAAAGGTGGCGGTCAGATTATCGCACAAGGAACACCAAAACAAGTAGCAAAAAAAGAAGAATCCCACACTGGCAGATTTTTAAAGCAAGAGTTTGATCGACTTAAAAAAGTAAACGTTAATTAGTCATAACTTTTCAATCTGCTTCTGCTTTTTTACATTCCTGCCGGAGATTATCGGGAATGACTAAAAAAATACTCTTCTTGGGTGTGCTTTGTTTAATCACGAGCACAGTTCTAGCACAGAATTTATATGAATTACCATCGTTTTGGGATAATTATTTAATCAATAATTATGGAGTTGACGACGGTATACTTAGCCAACAAGTATACAAAATCCATCCTGATGAGGAAGGATACGTTTGGTTGATTAGTAACAGGCAATTGTTACAATTCGATGGTTTACAAATTCGTGAGAAAAGAAAGGGAAATATTGGCGGAACTTTATATGATGTAGTCGAAGATGAGGAGGGTATATTATGGATTCCCTCGATTGGAAGTGGTCTTTATAAATTCATAGATGATTCTTTAGAATCTCTATCTGCAGCAACGGGAGATTTAGTTAAAAGTATTGAATTCATTAATGATACTCTTTACCTGGGCATGTATGGCGAGGGACTTAAAGTCTTCGATGGCAATACCGTAATACAACACTTTTCAACAACGAATGGATTAGTTGGGGATGAAGTCTGGGTTTTAAGAAAAGACAATGAGGGTAACCTTTGGGTAGGCACAAATACCGGATTGAGCATATACAAAGATGGAGTGTTCACAAACTTTACTACTGAAAATGGTCTTTCTTATGATAACATCCGAAGTATTGAAGTTCTGGAAAATGGAGAAGTTTGGGTTGGAACCGATAATGAAGGAATTGTCATCTTTAAAGATCAACAACCTGTAAGGTATCTTTCCACAAATGATGGCCTTACATCTGGAATAATAAATTCTATTTTGGAGCTGGAAAATGATGTAATTCTGATTGGCACACTCGGCGGTGGGCTACTTAGATACGATGGTACCACTTTTGATCAAATCAGCCTGGATGATGGCTTGATCTCTGATAATATTAATACAATTTACGCAAACGAGCATGGAGTGATATTTGTTGGAACAGAAGACGGACTATCGGTTCTGATTCCACGGCTTTTCCACCCAATTACAATAGATGGTACTAATATATTTATTGATGAAGCAGTAACTCTAAATGAGAATGCAGACAATCAATTATGGGTGGGTACTTATGGAATAGGGTATCGCTATTGGCAAAATTCAACATGGAATTCCATCGAAAACCCACCAAATAAAACCAATGGATATGCTCAATCCGGAGCAATTGACATGGAAGGAAATCTTTGGGTTGGCACACAAGGCTCTGGTATTTTTAAGATCGAAGATTCTGATTTTATCTCTAAATACACTACAGAAAACGGTCTTCTCGATAACTACACGAGGGGTATTACATTTGATTTAGAAGGAAATTTATGGGCAGGAAGTAACAAAGGTATAACGGTTTTTAGTCCGCAAGGAAATGTAATTGATACGTATTCCGAGGTTGACGAAATCCCGAATCCGTTTTGTATTACCATGCTTACAGCATCAGATGGAAGTATTTGGTACGGTTCTTTTGGTGGCGGTGTGGTGCGTTTCAAAGATGGGCAAAAAACAATTTATGATACTTCGAAAGGACTTCGCTCAGATCAGGTGCTAAGTATATTTGAAGATTCAAATTCTGACATCTGGATTGGAACCTTTAATTATGGAATCAGTAGAGTTGTGGGTGATTCTCTAATAACATTTGGTCCTGAATCAGGTTTACCTGAAGGTGCTAATGTTGCCGGTATTGTGGAAGATGATAACAAAACTTTGTGGTTGGCTACCGGAAACGGTGTAATTACGATTGACTTAAAATCATTTGAAGAATATGAAAATGGGGAAATGAACCGAATCCCGTTTCATTATTACTCAATTGAAGATGGTTTAATCTCAGATAATCTCCAGGCTGGTAATAATTCAACCGTCTTAAAGCATTCTGATGGCAATTTGTTCTTCGCTTCAATTGATGGAGTTTCAGTCATAGATCCTGATGGAAAATTAAAACATGAGGGTATGTTTAAACCCTATATAACGGAGTTATCCGTTGATGGAGCCCCAGTTCTGGATAGGGAAAGTATTGTCTTCGGTCCGGATCAAAATAAAATTGAAATATCATTTTCAGCCATCAATTTTGAAACTCCAGGTAAAACAGATTTTAGAGTGCGCCTAACTGGTGTTGATGAAGATTGGGTTTATATGGATAGTCGCACCACAACCTATTATGATTTTCTACCTGAAGGAGATTATGCATTTACCGTATCTGCAATAGGGCAAGATGGACAATGGAGCAACGAAACTGCATCTATTAATTTTTCCGTTCTCCCACCTTTCTATAAAACCTGGTGGTTTATTTCACTTTGCCTAATAGGTTTTGGAAGCATTATCGCAGGTGGCATTAGAATTTACTATCGAGCAAAAGTAAACGCATTAAACCGTGAGTTAGAAACTCAGCAAAAGATCCATAAAGAACGAGAGCGAATATCAAGAGATTTACATGATAATGTTGGTTCTCAAATAACAAATCTTATAACCGGACTTGAAATCAGTCAGCTTCACTTTCAAAAAAACGAGTCTGATAAAGCCATGGAATTATTGTCTGATTTAGATGCAGATGCCCGTGGTGCAATGACCGAGCTCAGAGAAACTATCTGGTTAATGGATAAAGAGGAAATACCGGCGTCTATCTTTACCGATCATTTAAAGGGATATATCCGCCGGCAGTCAAGATATTTGCCAAATACCAAAACTTCAGTAAGTATAAACGGGGAAATAACTAAAATTCTAAAACCGGCAGAATCCCTGAATATCATGCGCATAATTCAGGAATCTTTGAACAATACTCGAAAGTACGCCGAGGCTGCTACTTTTTCTATTTCTTTTCAACAAAACGATGACCGTTTTCTCATTAAAATTGAAGATGATGGAAAAGGGATGAAAGTTGAAGAAGTTTCAAGTCTTGGTAACGGTCTTCAGAATATGAGATTTCGAGCTGAAGAAATTGAGGCCAAACTTCGAATCCATAGTTCGCCAGATAATGGAACTGCTATAAATATTGAATTATAATCTACCCGATTTTAGGTATTTACTGAGGGCGGAAAATCCCGTTTATTGAGATATGAGCGTCACTATTGCAATTTTTGAAGATCAGGAAAGAGTTCGGGATAACCTTCGAAGACGATTAAGTTTCTTCGATGATATCGAAATATTATTCGAAGCTCCGAATGCACACGTTGGACTGAATTACTTACAAGAACTATCAGAATCTCAATTACCAAATGTTATTCTCATGGATATTGAGATGCCCGGAATGACAGGTATCGAGGCCACAACCTTGGTGAAGCAAAAATACCCTGATATTGACGTATTAATTCAAACCGTTTTTGAGGATGATCAACGCATATTTGAATCGATTCAGGCCGGGGCTTCAGGGTATCTATTAAAAGATGATCCTATTCAAAAATATGTAAGTGCAATTAATGAATTAATAGAGGGTGGTGCTGCACTTTCTTCAACAATCGCGATGAAAGTGCTTAATTATGTACAGCAATCAAAATCGTCGCTTAGTTTAAAAGCTGAAGAAGTAAAAGAATCATTTTCATTAACAGATCGGGAATTGGATATCCTCCAGGCAATAGTAGACGATTTAACTGATCAACAAATTGGAGAGAAATTGTTTATTAGCCCGCATACTGTTCGTACGCACATCAAAAACATGTATAAAAAAATACATGTTCACTCTAGAGCATCGGCTGTGAAATTTGCCCTAACAAAAGGATTGGCTAGTTAAACAAGCACTTATTTCGCCTAATTATACCTTAATTCGGGTATACTTTTTGTAGACTTGATTTCTTTTTTTTTGGCCTCATAAAATTCCATTTAGCCAAAAGAAATGATCAATCGATACCATCTTTTACACAGTAAACTATGTGCAAGTATTATTGTAGTTATTCTCACTCTTTGTTTTAGCGATGCAAAAGCTCAACTAGTAACAGGAGTTGATACATTGCAAATTTTATCCGGACAATGGGAATACTACGATTTTACAGCATCTACTTCATTTAGCATTGCCGATACTGCCACCTATACCCCAGATATTTGGGGGAGCTCGAATGAAGGCGTTAACTTTGGAAAAGAGTTTTCTCCATTAATTCCAGCGCGTAGAATTTTATTGCTTGGAACTGGAGATATCGACACAGTAACTACCGTACCAACCTGGACCGATGCCGCACCTTGGGTTGACACCAGTTGGGATTGGCCGAATGGTACTCAAGGTCAACCAATATCGCCGGGCCAATTATGGGTAGTATATACCAGCGAAGGCCTTTATGTAGTAATGCAGATCGACGAACTGCCAAATGGCAATTTTGGGGATAGTTTTACTTTTAAATTTAAATACATGAGCGAAGGTGGTACCACACTTGAAGAAAGCAATTTAAATGAAGAAACAGGTTCAGAACTGATTTCAGGTACTTCCACCAGTACAAACGGAACAGGTTTTGATTTCTCAAGAGAAGAAACCGGTGACAATAATGATGCAGGAGAGTACCAATTAGACTTCGCATTTGTGAATAACGAAGGGGTAAACTTTGGGAATGAAGGAAGTACATCGCTGGCAAATACTGGGCGTAGATTCATCCTACTTGGGAGCGGTTCATTAGATACCTTAACGACTATTCCTGAAAGAGTAGATGCTGCACCATGGGTAACAGTTTCTTACGATTTTTCTGATGGCACTGGCGGGTTACCCATTGCAGTTGGGCAACTTTGGGGAGTGTACACACGTGAAGGGCATTATGCCGTAATGCAGATTACCGCTCTTCCAGAAGGTAGTTTTGGCTCCTCTTTCGAGTTCGATTACAAATACCAACCCAACGGCAACCGCACTTTCGAGGCGGATACTTCAATTACAGTAGAACCTGATCCTATATATTCCATTAGTATTGCCAATGGTGATAGCCAAAGAGTAGCACCTACCGAGTTTGCATCATCATTATTACAGGTTCTTGTAACCGACGAAAATAAAGACCCTGTAAATAATCAACAGGTAGAATTTGAATTCACACTCTCGCCGGCAGGTACCACAGTTGATGGAATTGTTTCTCAATTCGTAACCACTGACACTTCTGGCATTGCAGGCACTCAGGTAAGTGGTGGTGATGCAGTGGGCGAATATCAAATACAAGCAAGCCTTCTCTCAGATTCAACAAAATTTGTTCTTTTCACACTATTTGTGGAAGCCCAGGATACAACTTCAGGTGAAATCATTTCAGGTTCATCAACGGGTGTTAATGGTCGAGGTTTCGATTTTTCACGCGAAGAAATAGGCACTAATGTTGATACCGATGATTATAAACTCGACTTTGCTTTTGTAGCAAACGAAGGCGTGAATTTTGGGAATGAAGGTAGTACGTCGTTAACTGAAACTGGTAGAAGATTTCTGTTACTTGGCGAAGGTTTACTAGATACTTTATCAAGTGTTCCTGAAAGAATAGATGCTTCACCTTGGGTTACTGTAACTTACGATTTTGCGGATGGTACAGGAGGGCAACCCATATCAGTAGGTCAATTATGGGCGGTTTACACGCGTGAAGGGCATTATGCAGCAATGGAAATCACCGAATTACCGGAAGGAAATTTTGGAAACTCATTCACCTTTGACTATAAGTATCAGCCAAATGGTTCTCGCTTTTTCGATGGAGACACAAGTATAGTTGTTGAGCCGGATCCGGAATTATCGATTTCAATTGCACAGGGTGATAGTCAAATTGTTGCTCCAACGCTAAATCCCGACGAATTTTTGGAAGTACTTGTAACCGATGAAGACATATCACCTGTTGAAGGAGAAGCTGTAAAATTTGAGATCACTGAGCAACCGTTAAGTGTTTCGATTAGTGCCTCGGTAACACAGCAAACATATACAGACACCGCGGGAATCGCCTGGGCATTGTTTACAGCAGGTGATGCCTCCGGGATTTATAAAGTTCAGGCTACTTTGGTGTCAGATACTTCAAGGTTTGTTCAATTCTCATTATTCGTAAACGAAGAGGATACTGCAGCCGATCAAACGGTTACCGGAACGAACATCACAAGTACGGCAGGAACTGGATTTGATTTTTCGCTAAATGAAGTAAGCTCCGACGAAGACTTTGGAAATTACCAGCTTGATTTTGCGTTCGTCTCGAACGAAGGAGTAAACTTTGGAAACGAAGGCAGCACTTCATTAGCAAATACGGGCAGAAGATTTTTGCTACTTGGTGAAGGCTCGTTAGACACCCTTACTTCTGTTCCTTTAAGAACGGATGAAGCACCCTGGGTTACCGTATCCTACGACTTTCAGCATGGAACTTTAGGACTTCCAATATCCGTAGGACAGCTTTGGGCGGTTTATACTCGTGAAGGTAATTATGCAGCAATGGAGATTACCGAATTACCTGGTGGTAACTTTGGAAATTCATTCACTTTTAATTACAAATACCAACTCAATGGCTCCAGATTTTTTGAAAATGATTCAACTTCGGTTTCGATAGAAGACGAAATCGGGCTACCTATGGAAATAGGGCTATCTCAAAACTATCCTAATCCATTTAATCCGGCCACAAACATTGAATACTCACTAAATGTAGATTCTAACGTACTACTTGAAGTATTTGATATTCAAGGACGATTAGTACGCACTCTTGTTAATCAAAAGCAAACATCGGGGATATATAACGTAACTTTTGATGCACAGAATTTATCCACAGGAGTGTATATCTATCGGCTAAATGTTGGAGCTAACACATTTACAAAGAAGATGTTATTGATTAAGTAATTTGATTAAAGATTAAGTCCGCAGTATAACTTGCGGGCTTAATTTTCAATTGACTCTTCGAACACCAACTGCCCTTCTCTCCCTCTATCAGCAGTTCCTTTGTATCTCCAAACTCCGGTTCTTTCCCCATTTTCTACAATACCCTCCATTCGAACAAACTGATCTAAAGCGGCGAATTTCCATATCCATTTGCCATTTGCTGGCTGTCCATCTTGATCATAAAATATCCACTTGCCCATCATTCTGCCATCTTGGTATACACCTTTAATAGCAAGCTGACCATTGGAGTGCCAAAATGTAGCTTCACCCTGTTCAATATTATCAACAAAATTTAAGGATTCGGCGAGTTGACCATTTTCATACCAAATTTGGTAATTCCCATGAAGTTCATCCTCAATAATTGTTGCACTGAAAAAAGGTTTCCCATTTTGATGAAACCAATTCCACGTTTCTTGTTTATTTGGATCGTACGAAGCAGTCATCCATATTTGGCCATTTTCGTAGTAGATTGTTTCTTTGATCTTATTTCCTTCTTCGAACAGTTTTTCCCAAACTTTTTTCGAGTCCGGATAATTGGTGATCAGGGTATCCTGCGCTTTTGTAATTGTGCCAGCCGAGCAAATCAGTGCTATAATCAATATTCGTTGTAAGGCTTTTTTCAATTTTTTTCTCTCTATTGATCGTTTCTTAGTGAATTGACCGGGTTAGAAGTTGCTGCTCGTAATGTTTGTGAGGTCACAGCAATAGCAGCAATTCCAAGCGTTATGATTGCGGTGAACACAAAAATGATAGGATTCATCTCAATCCTATATGCAAAGCTTGATAACCAGTTTTGCATAGCCAAAAAAGCAATGGGTGCGGCTATAATAAGTGCGATCAATATTAAATAGATGTATTCTTTATTAAGTTGGACAACCAGTTGCGAATTACTGGCTCCTAATATTTTCCTTACACCAATTTCTTTTTTCCTCATCGCTGTCAGAAATGCTGATAGCCCAATTAACCCAAGTAAAGCTAATGTAAAAGCAAGAAAACTGAGGTAAACTGTTAAAATAGCTATGCGCTGTTCCTGTTCATATAACGTTTCTAGACGATCTTCTTGAAATTGCCTAAAAATCGGTGTTTCAAGATTCAAGCTATTGTAAGCAGCTTCGATTTGCTCAACTACGGATGATACGTTTGATACATTAAAATTAATGATGGCCCAATTAGAGAATGCATGTTGATCTACAATCATGAAGTAGGGATCTATCTCCTCACGCAGTGAAAACATATTGATGTCTTCAAAAAATCCAGCAATTTGATATGGAAAACCAATTGTCCCATCTTCTTGTGTATATGATGGCTCTGTCCTAAAAGTGGCACCGATCAGGTCTTCTTTTTCAATCCCCAGTGTTGTTGCAAAACGATCTGCAGCCGACTTATTGATTAACATTAACTCTCCAAAGCTAGTGTTTTCATCTCTTATTAGTTCATCAACCGTGGTTTCAATTTCGTATGAAATCAAGCCACTAGGCCTCATGTACAAGTAATAACCATCATCAAAAATCTCGTTGTATCCATCCAGTGAATAGGTGGTTTGATTGTACGTTTCTCGAGCCAATGCCATCCCGTTCCCGATGTTGTTAATACCTACTATTGATGATGCGGTATATTTAAAATCCGCATAAGCAGCGCTGTCTTCCATAAATATATAAAGCACTCCTTCTTTCGCGTATCCTATATCTTTTTGGTTGATATAATGGAGTTGACTATTTATAAACCAGGTCGCACTTCCCAATCCGATTAATAAGATAAACTGAAAAGTGATAAGACTTTTTCTCAAGTTGAATCCTCTAAGAATCGGTGCTATTAATTGCTTATCAAATAATCCATTTATTGATTTTCCCGAAAGTGTATAAGCTGGGTATAGGCCCGCTGCTAATCCTGTAATCAAAGAAATAAACACGAGTAGAACATACATTGACACCGACAACTCGAATAATTGTGGAAGTTGAACACCCATAAAATCATTAAAATACGGTAGCATAAAATGATAAAGGACAACGACTATTGGAATGGTGCTTAATGCAATCACCATAGATTCAATTAGAAACTGCCCTGCAAGTTGAAATCGACCTGCCCCCATTACTTTTCGCATTCCAATTTCACGATTTCTACCAGAATACATTGCAACAGAAAGGTTCGTGTAATTAGATAATGTTATCATTAATACAATTACACCAATAATCCCAAAAATGTACAAATATCTCACATTCCCAGGTGGTTTTACTTCATACAACGCATTCGCCTTCAAGTGCATATCTTTTAGATTAATAACTTCAAATCCCTTGAAAAGCCCCTGATCATTTCTGGCGAGCCTGGCATTTATCTTCTCCATATTATTTTCCCAACTTACACGAACATCATCGACTTTTGCATCGGGTTCAAGTAACGCATACGTACGGGCTCCCCAATAATCAATTCTTGGTGAATGCAGAACTATGTTGAAATCAAAATGTGAGTTTGAAGGAACATCTGCTATGATACCACTGATCTCATAGCCTACTGAATCAATGGCAATTACCTCCCCAATTAGAGATCCGATTATTCGTGTATCTCCCTTTTTGAGTTTTATTGCAACAGATTCTGTTAACACAACTTTATTTAAATTAGCAGAAAAATCATCTGGACTTCCATACAACCAATCCCAGTCAAATACATTGAAAAACCCTGCACCTGTTGTTGTGGAGAGAATATTCTCCTCAACAAAACTATCACCATTGTATGTCAGGTAATTTGATCCTCCAAAAATCCAAAATTCTGCTACATCCTCAACTCCAGGTACTTCTTTAAAACCTTTTATATGATCAAGCTGAACCTCACGTTCAGTACTGTAGTAATTTTCAAAAGAAACAAGGCTATAAGATTGAGCTCTGTATAATTGCCCTACTCTATAAATACGATCTGCTTTCGAATGAAAAGCATCCCAGTTTAATTCATAATTCAAATACAAACCTACGAAGCAAACGGTGAGTAACCCCACCATAAGCCCGATGTAATTTATTGCGGCATATCCCTTTGAACGATTTAAACTACGGATAGCAATCTTTAAATAACTTGGTAGTAGATTTATAATCCCTGCACTTTTTTTCCATGGAGGAGTTTGATGAGTAATAGGTGTTCTGGATTTAAAAAATTCATCTGCAACTTCTTCTGCAGTTTCGAAAAGTTTTCCTGTTGCCTTTTCAAATGCTTCTCGCTCATTCAATCCTTGCGATATATAATCATCAATTCTGTCTAGCAAATTACTCTCTAATTCAGCAATATAGCCCGGTTCAATCCCCTGCTGTTTTCTTAAACCAGCTCTCCAATCCTTCAGTGCGTTCTCAAGATTAAATGACCTATTCATGGCTAGCTAATTCAAGATTCGGTGGTTTATTCCAAAGTTGGATTAATGCATCATGCACGTTTAACCATTGCGATTTTTCGGCCTCAAGCTCACCAAACCCTTTTTGAGTAAGCTCATAATATTTTCTCCTACGACCATTATCTGCAATTACCCATTTCGACTGGATGAAACCATCTCCTTCCAATCGATGAAGTACCGGATACAACATGGCATCTGTCCATGCAAGCTCCCCCCCCGAAAGCTCCTCTACCTGTTTAATGATTTCATATCCGTAGCTCTCTCCATGAGAAAGAATTGATAAAATTAAGGGCTTTGATGAAGCCGCTACTAATGCTTTTGTTGCCATGATTTAAACCTCTTTTTCTTTCATGCACTTATATGAACACATCATAATCCAATCTCCTGCTTTTTATACATAACAATATTAGTTACATAATATCTTTAGGCATTATACCTAATACTGTTAGATATAGCAAATACTTTTTTCGCCCCAGGTAATTGAGTGTTAAAACATGGTGCATCTGTGGGTGATTCTTCCTTAAATTGGAAGTCTACGTGAAATTGTTTCGCTTACATATAACCCGCATTTATGGTCTCTTTTTAGTCCTAATAGGGATTGGACTGAGCATTGCCAATATCTCTGAGCAAAAAGCGCATCATTCTGCATTTACTGAATGGTTGGGATCTCATTTAAAAAATGATGACAGCGAGGCACACAAAAAATTAGATAATCTCTCGAACGATCAGTCTGAGTTAGAAGATGTTATCCGCAAAGCTTCTGAAGTAGTAGCTTCGCACGCCGATGATTTTAAATTGCCGGTTAGCGATGATGAGGAAACTAGTGAAGAACTGGTATTCCAACTGTTATTGGCTCAATGGAATCAATTCCAGAACTCTGAAGCAGGGATGAGTAAAGCAGTGATAATTGATACTGTAAAAACTCAAACCATTCTTCCTAATGATGGAAAATTCAGTACTTCTGATGGGATTTCTCTCAAAAAAACAACTCCAAAGACTGAATCTGTTCATGGCAAGAATTCTGAGTTTTCTCCAAATTCTTCCTATCTCTTTTCTCCTCTTGAAAGTGGTATCGCCATAGGCGCCCCTTAGGAAATTATCAAAGCTTCAATGATCAATTTTCAATGAAGCACCTTCTTTTCTAACTAATCAGATGTTGAGCTTTTACTCATCATCATTCTTAATTGAAAAATTCTTAATTCATAATTGAACAAACATGCAAGGCAACGGATTTAAAATATTCCTGATTGTGGCATTTCTCGGATACTTCCTGTACGAGTTATCTGCTACTGTGATTTGGAATCTTGAACAAAAACAAATGGACGAAATGACGGAAGTTGAGGCTCAGCAATATCAGCTCGATAATGCAGAACGCCTGGCAAACATCCGTGAAAATATCCTTTCTTTAGGATTAGACCTTCAAGGTGGTATGCACGTTACGCTTGAAGTTGGAACCCCTCAATTGATTCTCGAATTAGCAGGTGAAAATCGCGACGAGGCATTAAATCAAGTTGTGAGAACAGCCATTGACAATGCTGAAATCAATGAGACAGATTTCATCGACGAGATGCTAACAGCGTTCGTAGCTAACGATGAAAATGCTCGTTTAAGTCGATACTACAGAAGCGACGCAGATGAAATCACTCGTAGATCTACGAATGATGAAATCGTTGCTTATCTAAAGAACCAGAGAGATGCTGCTCTTGTTAGAGCCATTGAAATTATCCGAACTCGTGTTGACCGTTTCGGTGTAAGCGAGCCATCTATTGTAAAGCAAGGTAATAGCCGTATTGTGGTAGAGCTTCCAGGTGTGGATGACGAGAATCGAGTTAGAAATCTTCTAAAAGGTACTGCAAGACTAGAATTCCGAACTGGTGCCGATGCCCAGGATTTTAGCACATTTAGAAATCAGGCCGTTGAATTTTACGCAGTTACTCCAGACACCAGCGACTCTCTACAACTTGACGCACCGACAAATCCATTAGTTGATGTTTTAGGATTCGTTCAAGGTCAAACTCCATATGTATTCGGGTATGCAGCTGCAGAGGACACTGCGAGAGTAATGGAGCTTTTAAGAGACGAAGAAGTTCAAAGAATGCTACCAAGAAGCACAGAGGTTCTTTGGGGTGCTAACCCTGTAGAATTTGCTGATGGAACTCAGCAGTACACACTATTTGGTGTAAATACTGATATAGAACTTACCGGCGAAGTAATTGAAGAAGCATCCATTCAATTCGATCCTGTAACAAATGCCCCTGAAGTTGCAATGGGTATGAATAGCGAAGGTGCAAGAACGTGGAGCCGAATAACAGGTGCAAATATTGGAAAACCTGTTGCTATTGTACTTGATGGGTACATTGTTTCATACCCAAATGTACAAACAAAAATTTCTGGTGGTAATTCTACCATCACAGGTCTGGAAAGTGTTGAAGAAGCAGAGGATTTGGTAAATATTCTCCTTTCAGGTGCACTCCCTGCTCCACTAAATATCCTTGAAGAAAGAACGGTTGGAGCAACTCTTGGTGCTGCTTCTATCAGCGCGGGATTCAACTCAATTCTTTTTGGACTAAGTGTAGTAGCCATCTTCATGATTATTTACTACCGCAAAGGTGGTGGAGTTGCCGACTTAGCATTGATGCTTAACATCGTCTTCATCTTAGGTGTACTAGCCAGCTTTGGTGCCGTACTAACACTACCCGGAATGGCAGGAATCGTACTTACTATCGGTATGGCGGTTGATGCAAACGTACTTATTTTCGACCGAATTCGTGAAGAGCAACGTGGCGGTAAAACCATGAAAGCGGCAATATCTGCAGGTTATGCAAACGCCTGGAGTGCCATATTTGATGCAAACGTAACAACTGGTTTCGTTGCATTAATCCTATTGAGTTTTGGAGTGGGGCCGATCAAAGGTTTCGCAGTAACACTTCTTGCCGGAATCTTCTGTTCAGTATTTAGCGCAATGATCATTACTCGCGTTGTAGTAGACTACCTCACTCGAAATAAACCCGACGCAATGAGCTTCGGATAATCTCAATCAAAGAAATTTAAATAGTATAAGGTATTTATTATGAGATGGTTTGAAACTCCAAACATCGATTTTATTGGTAAGCGTAAAATCGCTTATGTCGTGTCCAGTGTATTATTTCTGGCATCGCTTGGTATTGTAATTACAAAAGGACTGCAATACGGTATCGACTTTAAAGGTGGAACCGAATTTGTGTATTCATTCGAAGAGCCTGTAAATACAACAGAAATCAGATCCTCACTTACTGATGTGCTTGGGTCTGCTCCAGAAGTAAAACTATTTGGCTCTGATTCAGAAATTCTGGTTAGAACCGATAGTGAATTAGAAAGTGGCGAATTACAAACTGTTATTGAAACGGCATTTCAAGAAGATATGCCAGACAATGCATTTACCTTTGGAAAAAAAGATTCAGTAGGACCAAAAATTGCTGATGATTTGAAATCTGCTGGCGCCCAATCTGTAATCTATGCAATGGCAATCATCTTCATCTATATTTTGATTCGCTTTCGTAACTGGACCTTTTCAGCGGGAGCAGTTGCCGCGCTGATTCACGATGTTACAATCACACTTGGGATTTTCACCCTTTTAAGTGATGTAGTAAACTTCAGCTTGTTAATTGATCAGAATATCATTGCTGCATTCCTAACAATCGTTGGTTATTCACTAAACGATACGGTAGTAGTTTTTGACCGAATTCGTGAGAACAGCCTTGTTCATAAAGGCATGGAATTCTTCCCTATGGTGAACAAAAGTTTGAACGATACTTTAAGCCGAACTGTAATTACTTCTGTTACCACCTTGTTTGTGGTGTTGGTGCTGTTTATTTTCGGCGGTGAGGTGTTGAAAGGCTTGTCTTTTGCCCTTATAATCGGGGTGGTTCTGGGTACCTACAGTTCACTGTTTGTGGCTAGCCCTCTGGTACTTGAACTGGACAAACGCTCCAAAAAATCTTAAAGAATATCAACGAGGAAACTTATGAGCTTTAATACTTCAGAACGCTATGGAAGTGTGGTTATCGAATTTAAGGGTAATGTAATGGGTGGACCAGATGCGGTTAGCCTTAACGAAAAACTTCATGAGCTAATTGATGCAGGAAAAACCAACATTGTGGTAGACCTGGCAAAAGTAAAGTTCATGAACTCTTCTGGGCTCGGTATGCTAATTGGTGGATTAACTACTATGAGAAAATCAGGTGGTGATCTTCGCCTTGCAAATGCTACCGATAAAATTCAGAGCTTACTTATTGTAACGAAACTTATTACGGTATTTAAAAACTTCGATTCAGTTGAAAAAGCCGTTGAATCTTACAATGAAGGGTAATAGCTCAAAACCAATATAATTCGAGGGGTGTAGATAACTACACCCCTTTTTTATTTCAAAATATTTATGGCAATACGTGTTGTAATTGGCGCTCAATGGGGCGATGAAGGAAAAGGAAAAATTGTTGACCTCTTAAGTGATAAAACTCATTTCGTAGCTCGTTTTCAGGGTGGTGCAAATGCAGGCCACACCTTAAAGTTTGACGACAAAGAAGTTGTCCTTCATTTGGTTCCGTCGGGAATATTTAATGGTGATGCAAAATGTATCATTGGGAATGGGGTAGTCATCGATCCTATCGCGCTTGTAAAAGAAATTGAGGGTGTGAAGGCCATGGGTTTTTCACTCGATAATCGTTTTTACATCAGCCAAACCGCACACGTTATTCTTGCATATCACAAAGTTCTAGATCAGCTAAAAGAGAAACGCAAAGGTAAAGATGCAATAGGTACAACCGGGCGAGGCATTGGGCCATCTTATGTAAGTAAAGTTGCAAGAATTGGAATCAGAATGGTTGATTTGCTAGATAGAAAAGTCTTAAAAAGTAAGATTGATCAGAATATCAAAGACATCAATTTTGCTCTGGAAAACATGTACGGCGAGCCTACTATTGATGCCGATGATGTTGTAGCCTCTCTGGATGATGTGATCAAGCAACTTGAGCCATACATTTGTAATACTTCCAATATTTTGCATGAAGCCATCGAGAAAGGAGAAGAAATTCTTCTTGAAGGCGCCCAGGGTTGTTTACTGGATGTTGATCACGGAACCTATCCTTATGTGACCTCATCATCTCCTACTTCAGGTGGCGCATGTACCGGAACAGGTGTTCCACCAACTGCGATCACACATGTGATGGGCATCACTAAAGCATACTGCACTCGCGTTGGTAATGGCCCTTTCCCCACTGAATTACTAGATGAAACCGGGGAAGAACTTCGTAAAAAAGGCCATGAATTTGGTGCTACTACTGGGCGTCCCCGTCGTTGTGGCTGGCTTGACCTGGTAGCTTTGAAATATGCCGTTCGAATTAATGGGATGAATGAACTCACTCTCACAAAAATGGATGTGATGGATGGTTTTGAAACCATTAAAGTGTGTACTAGCTACATCATAGATGGAACAGAAACTAAAGTATTCCCTCTTAGCCTCTCGGAAATTGAGAAGATAGAACCGGTTTATACCGAACTTCCCGGTTGGGATACCGATATCTCAGGAATTACAAATTGGGATGATTTACCTGAGACTGCAAAATCGTACATCGAATTTGTGGAAGGCTATTTAGGCGTGAAATTCACCATCATTTCTACCGGACCAAAGCGCTCGGAAACTATTATTCGATAATCATGTGTGGTCGATACGCCCTATTCAAATTGCTGGATGAAATCGACCACTTTTTAGGAGTGTTAGAGCGGAGGGGCGAGATCACACCGAATTATAACGTAGCTCCCACTCATCAAATGCCGGTTGCGTATTCTGATGCTGATGGCAAACGGGTAGCAGAAAATATGCATTGGGGATTCATGGGATGGAAACCTAAAGATGGGCAAAAACCTTTTCTCCCAATAAATACTCGTGATGATAGTTTAACCAAAAAGCCTATGTGGCAACGTGCTTTTTCCACTAGAAGGTGCCTGGTTCCAATGAATGGGTTTTACGAGTGGCAAGGACCAAAAGGTAAGAAAGTACCGCATTATATTTACCCTAAAGAGAGTGAATTGTTGGTCGCAGCGGGAATTTATTCTGGGCTCAGTCCGATTGATGGTGTTCCATCCTTTTCTGTGATTACTACTTCCCCAAATTCTCTAATGGAACCCATTCATGATCGGATGCCTGCTTTTTTACATCCTTCTGAGTTTGATGATTGGCTGAATGCCGATCAGCCTGAAGATTTTTTGTTAGATATGATTCAGCCTTATCCTGATGATGCTATCTCTGAACACATCGTATCAAAGGCGGTAGGAAACGTTCGAAATAATAGCTCTGAATTAGTTGAGCCTGCTACTTTGTTTTAGGTGGGTCGAAGAGCAAACCTATTAATTCATCGATCTTTTTTTTCATTTCTTCGTTGCTGAGCGTTTTGCTGGAATTACCGGTATTCCTTTTCAACTTCTTAACCTTCTTTTTGGATTCTTTCTTTGTCATGATTATCTCGTTCATGATTAAGATGATTTATTAATTCGTCTCTTGTTCTCTTTGTAGACCTTCTTAACGGCGGATTTGTTCCTTGAGTATGTTAGCGGGATCGAACAAACAAAAACTGCTCGTCTACCTCCTGCATGAAACGCCAGTCACCTTCATCCAAAATATAGACGAGGTGATAGAATCGTCCATCGGTATCTTCAGCCACATAATGAGCGTGCTTGGTCACCATCACATTTTCCAGATGCTTCGTTTCGATTCGCTGTACCTGAATAGAGGTTTTCGCTTTTCTAAACCGATAAGGCTGCATTCGATCAACCATCGCCATTTCAATCGGACTTTTGCGCTCCATTTTTTCTTTCGGGATGAGCTCAAACCTCAATGGAATAATCCGATGAGAATCCGACGGCAGGTGTTTGTGTCGCTTTGTGTATACTAATAATCGATCGATCACATATCCTCTAAAAGGTTCGATGGAGTCTAACTCCCAAATCATTTCCTCTTGATCTAACTGCATATTTAAAATCTCTCCTTCTTTGGTCTCCACCGTATAAAACGACTTCTTTATCCCTCCTTCCAACTTGGTATGACTCGAGCGAATTCGCTTAGTATGACGAACAAATTCCTTTCTCCATGCGGGAGTTTCCAGCCGACTGAATCGGCAAAAAAAAGCGACCATTTCTACCAAAGGAAACTTGTTCATTCGTCAATTAGGTTTGGTCATTTTAAATTACACACATATATTGTACATATCAATTAGAACTAAAATTAAATGCCGAAAAAGAGAGGAAATCCTAGCCATCACGAGAATGATGTCCACCGCATCACGCTGTACAATACGGTGTACCCAGAACATCAACATCGATCCCGAAAAGATCGACTGTATATGCATTTCGATTTCGCATGTTACTATGCTCAGGTCGAACAACTCAGAAAACGAATGTATGGGCTTCCACTTATAATAGGAGGATGGCGGAAAGAGAATGGAGTAGTAAAAGGAATTGTAGCTACAGCCTCTTACGAAGCACGTGCTTTCGGCATCAAAACGGGAATGAGTGCATTAGAAGCTTACAAAATCTGCCCCTTTGTGTGCATGCTTCAGGTTGATTATGCTACCTACACTGCCATTTCAAAACAGGTGCATCATATCATGAAAAAGTATTCGCACCAAATCGAACGCTATTCGATGGACGAGTACTTCATGGATCTTACCTTCATGAAAGACAAAAGTGAACTGGAGATTCGAAAATTTGTAGCCCGACTTCAGAAAGAAATCTACGATGTTACGGGACTTTTTGGAGCTATCGGAATTGCACGATCCAAAACCTATGCAAAGCTTTCCAGTAGTCTGGATAAACCACGTGGAGTAAGCATTATTCTTACCGATCAAGACGAACGAGCCTACATCCATCCGCTCGATTTAAACGAAGTCTGGGGAGTTGGTGGTAAAAGATATGAACATCTGCGCGCTGAAGGTTATCAGACCATTGGGGATGTTGCCACAAAAGGAAATATCCGAACGTTCATCCGGCTGTTTGGAGCTAATTTTGGACGGATGCTTTTCCAAACGATCACAGGAAAAGATCAGGGACGCATCCTCGAAGAAAACGATGAATATTCCCCAAAATGGGGCGTGAGTTACGGACATACCTTCTCGGAGGGTAGTAAGGATGTAGAACGCATCAAAGGAGAATTTGCGATTGGGATCGAGATGATCTGCTACCGAATGCGCGCTTATGGGATTCGTGCAAACAGTTTTAGCGGGATGTTTGGCTACAACGACACGGACTTACCCTGGGTTGGGTTCCGATTTGTCACTGATGGATTCACCAACATCAACAAATATGTATATGAAGCTTGTATGGAGCGGATTTTACCGGCCATCACCAAAGCTGCAGAACAAGGGATGGAAATCCGGAATATGATGATCGGCACCCACACCATCGACAAAACCAGCCAGATGAATCTCTTTTTCCAGGATGAAGCTGAACACGTAGCTCGCTATGAGGCATTGGATGAAATCAACAATCGCTATGGAAAAGGAACCGTGATTAGTGCTAATACCATGCATCGAGTGGAAGGGAATACCCACTTTTTGGAACGGAATGTGAATTAATTGAGAATTAGGAATAGTGAATATCCACGGACTAATGAACATTTTGATGATAGCTACCAAAGATTCATTTGCTGCTGTCACCCTGAGCGCAACCCATTTTTTTAATACATCCAATTAATTCGCGAAGCGTATCAAACAGGGAATTATATAGGTTTTTTGAACTCCCGGATATTTGGGATTCGAGCTTGATTACACTTCATACCTTTCGCTATTCAGAATATGCGTTTTCAGTATTACCTTGGGAGCTCAAGGTGACAGCAATAGAATACCTACTTATAAATTTTTAATTACTTTATACTTCAGGAAATACTAATAATTGATCAATTCATCATAAAGCCGCTGACTCTCTTCAAATAAATCCTTCAACCGCTCAGGCAACAACTGATTCTTCGGCTGATAAGGCTGAAACCCCGTAGACTTGTGAACATTGTGATACCAATGTTTTGCCCAGACTCCGTCTTCGGGTCGGGCGCCGGCTTCCCAGCGTAGCATGTTTTCCTCGAAAGGAATTTCCAGATGTTCACAGATTTCCATGAGTTTTTTTCTAGGGTCGAGAAGCACCTCTTTTGAGTCAATTACGATTGGATTCTGACCGATTCCTCTCAAATACTCCATCAATTCGAGGTGCTGCGGATATCCGGTGTCTCGCAACGTTGGATTGGGAATCTGTTTGATGAAGGAAGTGAGCATTTCCCGAGGTTCTCGAGTAAGAATCACATTGATGGTGTCTTTCATGAAGCTCCAGTCCAGATCCACCAAATGGTGCGTCATGTGTTTGAAGAAAACAACCGGAGCATCGTACTCTCCAAAAATCACATCCTCAATTACTTTCTGTCCGTCATTCTCCTGGTCTGCGATTACTTCTTCAGCGCCGGGATGATATTCATTGGCACTAGTTGACGTTAGGTAGTGGGCATAGAGTGGTTCATCGACAACGTTAGTGTCGCTTCGTTGAGCGAACGAGTACATCAATGCTGTTGAGATGTTTCTTGGCCCTGACCAGACGCAAATTCTTTTTTTTACCATTTCATGGAATTAAGAATTAAAAATGAAAGATTAAAAATTGGGAATCTAGCATATTCAATTGTTCATTTTGAGTGTTAAATGCGCGAAGCGGCTTCAATTTTTCCTTCATATAAATTCTGTAGCAGTCCAGTGATCGTACTCGGCACCGATCCTGATATCTGACGCCCATCAATTTTGGTAACCGGTGTAAGTCCCCCGAAGCTTCCGGTTACAAAGGTTTCATCGGCTCCATACACATCAAACAAAGAGAAGTTTTTTTGGAAGCATGGGATGTTATTCTCTTCGCAAATTTCAATCACTTTACCTCTGGTGATTCCATTCATGCAATACTGTCCGGTTGAGGTCCAGACTTCGCCATCTTTAACCATAAAGAAGTTTGTTGCATTGCAGGTACTCACAAATCCATGAATATCCAGCATTAGAGCCTCATCAGCACCGGCTTCTATCGCTTGAATTAGCGCCTGAACTTCATGCAGTTTCGAATGGCAGTTTAAACGAGGATCAAGATAATCCGGTGAGCCGCGACGAATGGTACTTGTAAATAAAGTAATTCCTTTATTTCGGGTTTGGGGATCCGCTTTTTTGTGCTCGGCTACGATTACGACATTGGGTTCGGAAATAGTAAGGCGAGGATCCTGACTTGGTGTCTTTTTGATTCCACGGGTTATCATAATCCGAACATGCACCCCATCGTCCATTTTATTGGCTTCAAGTACTGTTTCGACTTGAGACTTTATCTCATCTCTGGTCATGCCAATATCCATCCCAATCGTCTTGGCACCTTGATACAGGCGGTCCATGTGATCATCCCAGAAAACAAGTGTCCCATGGTGTAATCTAAGTCCTTCCCAAACTCCATCACCCACTAAATATCCAGAATCAAAAACAGAGATTTTCGCGTTTCTTCGTGGAAATAGTTCGCCATTTATAGAAATTAGAACTTCTGCATTCCTAGGATCATCTAATGCATTATGTGTACCGTGAACCACTGTAATATTGAATTAAAGATTATGGATTATGAATTGAGAGTAATCATTCATATTCCATAATTCAAAATTTATAATTCTTAGGAATCGAGGTAGGTTCTAATGGCATCCCGAAGCGTTAGGAAGGTGCGCTTTAATAGTTCTTCATCCTCTTCCAGAAGTGTAACTCGGAAACCTCTTAAATCAGAACAGAACGAGGAAATTGGAACCACACAAATTCCGGTTGCACCCAGTAAATAGTACACAAATCGAAAATCGAGCGTAACTCCATCCACCCATTCTTCTACTAACGCTTTAACCTGTGGATTTTCAATCGGGAGCGTTTGGCTATGTGTAAGTGTTCCATTTTTGAAAACAATTGTGTTATAAAACGCGCCGTATGTTGGATTAAAAGTAAGCTCTGGGATTTCCTGCAAGGTTTCAGAGATAAACGTACTTCGTTCGCCGGTTTTTTTGTTTAACTCTGAACGATACTCCTCATATCGGGGATCTCCAAGAATTTTTGGGATGGCCATTTGAGGCAACGTAGTGGAGCAAACCTCGATCATTTTGGCATCGTCAAGCACGTGGCAAAGTCGTTTAAATTCAGGATCAACATCACGATTGTAACATTCAATCCAGCCACAGCGAGAACCCGGCCATGGAAGTTCTTTAGAGATTCCTTTCATCGCAATTCCTGGAACATCTCCAATCACTTCCGAAAGAGCGTAGGCTCGGGCACCGTTGTAGGTGATTTGGTTGTAAATTTCATCAGAAATCAAGAAGAGGTCGTACTCTCGAGCAAGTTCAACTATCTCTTGCAAAATCTTTTTTGGGTACACCATCCCCGTTGGGTTATCAGGATTGATCAACAAAATGGCGACAATATTAGGATTATACTTCACCTTATTTCGCAAATCTTCCATGTCCGGATACCAATGATTCTCCGGGTCCAACGTATAGGTTAGCGGATGATGATTAGCATGGGCAGCCTCTGCCGAAGAATGTGTTGAATAAGCAGGGGAAGGACCAATAACGCGTGTAGTGGGTGTGAGGTAATGATACAAGGTTGCAATGGCATCACCCAATCCATTGAAGAAAAGTATATCATCGGGGGTGATTTGAACTCCTCCCAATCGATTATTTCGTTCGGCGAGAAATTCCCGAGTGGTTAATTCTCCCTTTGAATCGCAATATCCATAGGTTTTTTCATTCCGGGCTAACTCGGTAACAATATCTTTAATCCAATCTGGTATTTTGGCGTTTTTTTGAATCGGATCTCCAATGTTTTCCCAGAAAATTTCTACTCCATGTTTTTGGAGGATTTTTGCCTTTTTAACGATCTCTCGAATCTCGTAGCTAAGCTCGTTTGCCCCCGCGCTAAGCAGTTTTTGTCTCATAATGTACCTAAATCATCAATTGCCGTCCTGATACTCAGGATGTTTGGAAATAAACGCATTTAATGAATCAAGTGCCTGTTTTCGCACTTTATTTTTTAGAAAAGGACTCCATCCTAATATCAACCCTGGGAACCCAAGAGCCTGAGTACTCCATCGCCAGAAGTCAAAATCGTCTTGGTGGTTTATGATTAATCCATCTTTAAATATAAAAGAAGCAGCAATTTCATTTACTACGGGTCGCTTTGTGGCAGAAAAAGTATAGTGTGCAATCCAATTTGCTGAACCTGTATTGGCAGATACTTCTACTTGATCATAATCGATTGTTAAATCCTTGCCACGCTCACAAAGCATATGCCACATTGCTGGAACCTGCTTTCCTTGAAGCTGGAATGCTTCGTCTTTAAATTTTACTTCTGCATGATAACATTCGCCCATAGTTTTGTAGTCTCTTTGCGCAAAAGAGGAATAAAATGTATGAATTAGAGCGTTATTTCGGTCTTGTTCGTTCACTGTTTAATAATCCTTGTGATGAATATAATTGAGCAAGTACACTTTTCCTTGCTTGCTTTTTAACTCTGTTTTGAAGCCAAACAGACCAGCCCAAGGCTCTACCAATGATGCCAAAAGCTTGGGTACACCATGACCAGAAATCATACTCATCAGTGTGTTTGATAATTTTCTCTCCTTGAAAAACGAATGTACCTTTTTCCCTTAATGAAATTCTTCTATTTATAACATCTAAGGTATAGGTCATTATCCATTCAGTAACAACTTTATCATTCTCTTCATGTATGGATTCGAGTTTTGCAAAGAGTTTCATTTCCGGTCGGGTTGCGCTATACCAAAGCGCGTGTATTTCGGCTCCTTGGAAATCGAAAATTTCGTCTTTATAGCGTGCGTCAGAATGATATAAACGATTTACAAATTTATAATCACCTCTATTTAGCGCGTCATAAAATTGTTTAACTAAATCTATTTTATTTGACACCTTACCCGATATTTTGATAAGAGTACGAATTCAGAAGTCAAATATAAAGTATATAAATAAGTGTACTCATTTATTACGCGTTAATGTAACAAAAGACCTGTAAAGTGTTCTTTTTACTATAGACAAGAAACATTACGAACTCTTTCTGGTTATAGGTATATAATGTTCAAGTTTCATCAATTTTACTGGTTATCATGAAAGCAATAAGTCAATATATATCAGCACTTGAAGAATTAAAAAATGCTACAACCTCAGGAAAAATAGACTGGATTCGAGATGATCCAAATACGTACAGCTATAAAACAATGAATGAAGATCTAGAGGATGAAATTATTACATTTACAAGAGCTGAAATCGACTTCAAACTTACATTAGACAAGAAAGATTTCGAAAGCACAAAATCGATTATGAATTTAGATACTTCTTCTTTCGACTTTGAGCTTCGTGAATATTTAGCCGACCTTTTTGAGACCATAGAGTACCATGTTGATCTAAAAAACCTGGAAGGGTTAAATAATTTTGTCGAATTGGTTACTAGTAACGAAAAGCGGCAGACTATTCTTGATTAGATCTGATCATCGAAGATAGATAACCGACGCTGATTACAATTATACTTCCGAAAAGAGTATACAGAGGCCATGCTATAGTTAAACCATCGCCTGGCAAGAAATTCTGAATTGGCCCTTGTACCATGAATAAAAGCGAGGTTAATCCAACGAAGAAGCCTAACATTGCGTCTTTCGAATTTGGTGATTTAAACAGTATTCCCAAACCAAATGCTCCTAATAAGCCACCATAAGTGTAGGATGCAATACCTAATCCTAGCTCAACCACGGTTGGGCGTTCTCCAGCATTCAACTGTAAAATGGCAAATAAAATCGCCGAACCTGTAAGTATACCGCCCCAAATCAACGTTACAATTCGAGAGATTTTTAACTCCTGATCCTGACTAATGGTTTTTTTAGAAAGTGGCTTAATTAAGTCGAATGTTGATGCAGAAGCCAAAGAATTGAGTGATGAGCTTAAGCTGCTCATAGCAGCTGCAAAAAGTGCGGCAACAATCAACCCAGAAATACCTGCAGGAAGTTGTTCGACTATGAACATAGCAAAGATCTCGTCATTAGTGGCGAGTCCAAGAGCTTCGGGTGATTGTGCACTATAAAATGCATACAACATCAAACCGATAACTAAAAACAGGGCAAACTGAAAAATCACTACAAAGCCACTACCAATTAATGCTTTTTGTGCTGATTTCAAACTTCCTGAGGCCAATAGTCTTTGTACTAACAGTTGATCTGTACCGTGTGATGCTAATGAAAATACAGCCCCACCAACAACTGCGGTTAGTATCGTATAAGGTTGAGCGATAAACTCCTTAAAAGGCAGATCAAAACCCCAACGAATGATCTGCGTTTTATTATCGGAAGCAGCAAATTCTGATACAGTTTGCCATCCCTCGGGTAGTTGATATAGGAGAATGAATAAAGCTATACCAGCACCAAATAAGTACACACCAAGTTGAACAACATCCATCCAAACAACAGCTTTTATTCCACCAAAAAAGGTATAAAAGAGAGTTATTACTGCAATCACAGTTATTGAAAGCAAATAAAGTTCGAGGTCTGTCCAGGCCACAAATGCTCCGCCTAACCGAAGAATGATAGCGAGTGGAATTGCTGTAGCGAACAATCGAACCCCATCTGCTAATAATCGGGTTATCATAAAAGTAGCACTCGTTGCTATTCTCATGGAACGTCCGAATCGCTTATCTAAAAATTGATAAGCGGTATACATCTCACCATCAAAATATTTCGGCAGGAAGTAAAGCGCCACCAATACACGTCCAATCAGATATCCAATCGTGATTTGTAAAAATGTAAGATTGCCTCCG
Source organism: Balneolaceae bacterium (assembly GCA_965229525.1). Classification (GTDB taxonomy): domain Bacteria; phylum Bacteroidota; class Rhodothermia; order Balneolales; family Balneolaceae; genus HXMU1420-13. The sequence goes on along the minus strand of OZ245886.1, from coordinate 2,154,007 downwards.
TATGCAACTGCCGGGATACTTATGAACGTTAAAGTGCTCGTTTCTGTGGCAACAACTGAAAAAAGCACTGCCCACCACGGAATCCCATCACCACCTAAAAAATAGTCTCGTGTGGAGGATTGTTTTCCTGAAGCTTTTAGCCCAAAGAAGGCTACTGCGATTAAATAAATTACTAAGACTATGTAATCGAGAGGTCCAAATTGCATAGAATGAAGAAACGACTAAGCAGATAGAAATGCTACGAACTTTTGAATGGCTCGACCACGATGACTGATTGCGTTTTTATCCTCAGGATCTAGTTCTGCAAATGTTTTGTCGAATCCTTCTGGAAGAAATATAGGATCATACCCAAAGCCTCCTAACCCTTTTTGTTGATTGGTTATCACACCTGGTACAGTTCCTTCAAAGGTATGTTCAATTTCTCCATCAATAAATGCCATCACCGTTCTAAACTGGGCATTTCGGTTTTCTTTTCCTTCCAATTCTGATAGTAATTTCGACACATTATCCTGATAGGTTACATTCTCACCGGCATATCGTGCAGAAAAAACCCCTGGAGCTCCATTCAGAGCGTCTACTTCCAAGCCTGTATCATCAGATAATGAAGGTAACCCAGTAACTTCATGAACATATCTGGCCTTCTTTAGAGCATTTCCATCAAGCGTTGGTTGATCTTCTTCCACTTCCTGTAATTCGGGAAAATCCAGTGCAGACATCACTTCAATTCCGAGAGGTAGAAGTAGTTCACGCATTTCTCCTATTTTATGCTTGTTTCTGGAAGCCAGAACGAGTTTATCCATCCGATTTTCTTGGCTTTAATTTATAGAAGAGATTTATTCCGCTGCCTATGGTAAGTAATCCATTCAGCGCTATGAAAACATAATCAACATTAATTACCGCATAAATTGTTAGTAGTGCACTTGATATCACATACAATATGATGAAAACCATGTTTACATCTGTTTTACCCGCTTTGATAGTGTCAATCGTTTGAGGAACCCAAGCAGCTACAAGTAAAAGAAATCCAGCCCAGCCAATTAATTCCATCCCAGACATCAATGGAACCTCTTTTTGATTTCTTGCACTTTATCTAAGCTTAACCTTGGCCCATATTGTGCTACAACTCTAGACGACGCCAAACTAGCTAATTTCCCTGCGCCTGCATATCCGAGACCATTTGTTAATCCATATAAAAAGGCTCCGGCAAACATATCACCTGCCCCGTTTGTGTCTATTGCTTTTACGGCATAAGGTTCTATATCGATGTAGGTATCACCATCATAAATCATAGCACCGTTTGCCCCCTGAGTTATCACAAAACGTTTTGCGTCTTTTTTTAGAGCTTCCCGAGCATCTAGTAAATTACTTTGGCCAGTAAATTCCATGGCTTCTTCCTCGTTGCAAAACAATAGATCTACCGAAGCACCGATCAATTTCACAAATCGCTCTTTGAAGATTTTTACAATAGATGGATCTGATAGCGTAAGGGATGTTAGGATGCCATTTTCTTCGGCTATTTTTTTAGTATATCTAAGAGCATCAAATGCAGAATCGGAGGTTACCGGGTACCCTTCCAGATAGATATACTCTGAATTTCTCACTGCATCCTCATCTACCTCATTAATGGACAAATCCACACTAATACCCAAAAAAGTATTCATGGTACGATCAGCATCTTCTGTGATCATTACTAAACATTTACCCGTATGCCCATCCTCACGTTCGATGGTATCGAGATTTGTCTCAACACCTGCGTCATGCATATCTCTGATAAAATGATCTCCGTACTCGTCATTTGATATCTTGCACGAATAGAAGGTTTTTCCACCAAATTGTGTAACGGCCATTACTGTATTCCCCGCCGATCCCCCAGATTTTTTTATCACACTATTATGATCAATCGCCTCAATCAAACGATTCTGTTTATTTTCGTCTACAAGTGTCATCAGCCCTTTAGGAACTTTGTGTTCATCGATAAACTGCTGAGTTACTTTGAACTCTAAATCTACAAGGGCATTACCAATGCCATAAACATTGTATTTTTTCATCAATTTGAATGCTTATTTAATTGTTCTAAAGGTACGCACACATCAAATCGATTAAAAGAAGAGGAAGTTCCTTTTGGTCATTTATGTTTCGTCCACTTGAATTATATTTAGCACGCATTTAACCATTTACATGAAAGCCATTTTCGAAGAAAAAGATCAGACTACAGAAAAATCAGAGTTTAAACCTCCCATGTTATCTGTGGTAGTTTGTGTGTATAACGAAGAGGAAAATATTAAGCCATTGGTTGAAGCTATTTATGCCGCATTAACTGATATCCATTTCGAGTTAATTTATGTGGATGATGGCTCGAAAGACGCAACCGTCGAAAATGTGAAGCAAGTGATGAGACCGGGAATGCAACTTATCGAGCTACAAAAAAATTATGGACAAAGTAGTGCACTGGCAGCTGGAATTGATCATGCCTCTGGTGATTATGTGGTATTAATGGATGGCGACCTCCAAAATGATCCTACGGATATTCCAAAAATGCTGGATGTTGTTTTACAACGTAATTTAGATGTTCTCGCCGGAATTCGTGCCAACAGAAAAGATGGGTTCATCCTTCGAAAATTACCAAGCTTCATTGCTAATAAACTCATTGGTCGATTAACAGGAATAGACATTAAAGATGCCGGTTGCACATTGAAAGTGATTAAATCTGATATTGCAAAACGCATTGGCTTGTATGGCGAATTGCATCGATTTATACCGCTACTTACACATTTAGAGGGTGCTTCCATCGATCAAATAGAGGTAAAACATCATCCAAGAACTTCAGGAGATTCCAAATATGGACTAAGCCGAACCTATAAAGTTTTGAGCGATCTTATTCTGATGATTTTCTTCCAGCGATACCTCAGTAAACCTATGCATCTTTTTGGCGGAATTGGGATGCTCTTTACGATGGTTGGTGTTGGGATCAATCTTTATTTATTTGGGCTAAAACTGATGGGGCAGGATATTTGGGGAAAACCTCTCCTTATTTTAGGGCTCATTACTTTTTTTGGCGGACTTCAGTTTTTAACCACTGGCATAATTGTAGAAATATTGATGCGCGTCTACTACGAAGGCCAGGAGAAAAAACCTTATCGATTACGAAAAATCACGGTTTCTGATTAAAAGGGCTCGTATTTTCTCTCGATTTCATCACCTCTTATACATCATTAAATGACTATTCTGATTACCGGTGTAGCCGGTTTTATTGGTTCACATTCAGCTGAATTTTTCTTGCAAAGAGGAGAGCGGGTTATTGGGCTGGATAATTTTGATGATTTTTATGATCCGGCTCTTAAGCACCAAAATCTAACCAATGCTCTCGAGAACACTAATTTTGCTTTTATTGAAGGTGATATTCTCGATAAAAACCTGTTAGTGAAAATTTTTAACTCCTTTAAGATTGATGTGGTACTTCATCTTGCGGCTAAAGCCGGTGTTCGTCCATCGGTTTTAAATCCTGAACTTTATCAAAGAGTTAATATAAGTGGGACCAAAACCCTGCTTGATGTGATGACCGATCACTCATCGGCTAAACTGTTATTTGCATCAAGTTCATCAGTGTATGGCGAAACGAATAAAGTGCCTTTCAAAGAGGATGATATCTTATCTGATCCAGTTAGTCCTTATGCTGCTACCAAAATTGAAGGCGAACATATCTGTGCTGAGTTTGGACAGTCAAAGGGTCTAAAGTATACCATACTCAGGTTTTTTAGTGTTTATGGACCCCGACAACGTCCTGATATGGGTATTTCAAAATTCTTCCAGCAGTTAATGAATCACATACCGGTTACACTTTATGGTGACGGTAGCACACGTCGGGATTACACTTTTATTGATGATATTATACAAGGAATTGCATTAGCCACAGAATTACCGGGGAATGGAGAAATCATTAATTTAGGAAACTCGGAACCCATTACACTTTCTGCATTGATAGCGGCCATTGAACTTATAAGTGGGGAGAAAGCACGGATCGAATATCAGCAACGAAAAGAAGGAGATGTTTTCCAAACGTATGCCAGTATCGAAAGAGCAGGTGAATTACTCGGGTATAATCCGCAGACCCATTTAAATGAGGGATTGCAAAAGCAATTTGAATACTTAAAAGTCAGAAGTAGTGTCTGATTTCCGAGAATTTTTAAAACGTCGCTTAAAGAAAGATCTGCCGGGTTCAACCGCACAAAATAGGATGCGACCCTATCCCAAATCCTACAAAAATCCGACGTTTAAAAGTTATTCTCCAAAAACGAAGAGTTATCGAAATAGTAGTGTTCTTGCTTTGTTCACAACGTGGAATTATGAATTAGAAATACTGCTAACACTTCGAACTGCCGGCATCAAACATGGAGGACAAATTAGTTTTCCGGGCGGAGGTCGCGAAGGTGATGAAACTCATGAAGAAACTGCGCTTCGAGAAGCTCATGAAGAAACCGGACTTATCGAATCAAACGTGGAAATTGTTGGTCGATTAAGTTCACTCTATGTTGATCATTCCAACAATATGGTGGTTCCAGTTGTTGGCTTTTTGGATGAACCACAAGATTTCGTAGCCAATCCAAATGAGGTAGCTGAAATTTTTAGTGTACCTTTTTCGAGTCTATCAGGTAAAAAACATTTGAAAGAAGAAGAGAGACCCCTTCGTGATGCCAGTTATATCGTTCCTTTTTGGGATGTACACCGAGTTCCTCTTTGGGGGGCAACATCCATGATGCTTAGTGAACTTGTTGTGATTTATGAGGAATTTCTTGAATTAGGAATTTAGAATAGTTGAATTAGGAATAACATTGAGATTAATGAGCGATGCGCCCCAAATCATTCCAAAAGGCAAAATGGATTTATCGATTGAATCGGGGCTTAACGATGCTAGTAATGAGCAAATTCTGGAAAATCTAGACGAGCTATTTGAATAGACAAAAGACATTAATTGGCCAGTATATCCGCTAATTATTAATAGAATTTCAAAACTTGGATCTCATCTTACCAACCCGGTTTCCGAGATTTTAAGTGGGGTTGATTTCGAATGGAAAGGGACGATTATAAATTTCCTGCTACCTTTATTGAGTTCATCAACTATAAATGAAATAAAATCAGCATTGATCAGAATTGTTGAATTTCCGAATAATTTTGAAAGAAATAATGAATTAGATAAAGAAGTAATGGTTCTTCTAACATCAAAAGACCCTTATTCCTAATTCGTAATTGTAATATTCTTAATTATGATATTCCTATTTGATCAGCGGCCTTTTTCCCTAAAGCCATTCCTAAAGCAACTCCCATTCCGCTAAGCCCGGCTACTTGCCAGGTTTTTTCTCCGATTTTCTCAAATGATGGAGACTTCGATTCTGTAAAACCCATAATTCCCGTCCATTCACGCTCAATTTCCCAACCATCGGGTAATTTTATAACCGATCCAACAAAATTAATCAAATAGTTTTTGATGCGATCATTTATCCCAAATTCACCGGTAGTTTCTGCATCATATGCCACATTTCTCCCGCCTCCAATCAACAATCTGTCTTCACCTACATTTCTGAAATAGACATATCCTTTATTAAAATGAAAGGTGCTTTTCCACTTAAAATTGGGAATGGGATTTGTAATAAAAACATAGCCTCTACCCGGTTTAATCTTATCCTTTGATGAAAACCTAGAGGTAAACGCATTGGTAGCCAGAACAACTTTTTCAGCCGTTATATGCTGCCCGTTCAAAGTGTCGATTACACCATTATCAATATCTACATTAGTAACTTCGCTTTTCCATCTAATTTCAGTCCCCAATTCTTGATTCATTTCTATCAATCGCTTTATCATTTTTCCCGGATGGAGTGAACCTTCCACACGATTGAAAATTGCGGAGTACCCTTCGAATTCGCCAATTTGATAGACTTCCTTTTCACCAATCAAATCCTCCATAATTTCATTAAATCGAACAACATGTAATTGCGCGGGATCGAATTTTTTTAGGTCTGTAAAAATTTCCCAGCCTCCACAAGGGTCAAATTCGATGTGTTCTTCACCTAATGTTGAGATTAGTAATTGTAGCCCTTCATATCGCGATTTAATTCGTGCTTTTACACTCTCTTCTGAATCAATTTCTAGGTCTGCAAGGTGTTCACCAATAGTTCCAATACAAGCAAATCCTGCATTTCTGGTACTGGCGCCAATCGGAAAAACTCCTCGTTCTAATACTAAAATTCGAGCACTCGGATGTAGTTTTTTGGAAAAATAAGCGGTTGAAAGTCCGGTTAATCCGGCACCAACTATCACAATATCATAGTTCTGATGATAAAGCACATCTTCCCATAAAGACTGACTAGAATTGTATTTGCTATCCATTTAAAACTATTGCTGCCATTAACGGTGCCGCATAATTAAAGAACCGTTCATCGATATTGTACCGTGGATGGTGCCAAACATACTCCGAATCGGCTTCTTTTGATCCGCTTCCAGCAAAGAAGAATGCCCCAGGGAAATGTTCCTGGTAGAAAGAAAAATCTTCTCCGGCCATGATTGGTTTTTCGAGTTCCTTTGCTGAGTTATCACCGAATAGAATGCGCATATTCTTAAGAATTCGATCAACTTCAGGTTTTGTGTTATTTACAACGGGATATCCACGGTTGAATTTAAATGTATACGATCCGCCCGCAGATTCAGTAATCCCTTTAAGTAAACTCTCAATTCGACTTGCAATTAAATCGGCATTATTTTTAGAAAGTGTTCTTACTGTTCCTAACATATGCACGCGTTCGGGGATAATATTATGCGCAGTTCCTCCCTGAATCTTACCGATGGTAAGAACCGCAGAATCTGTTGGGTCGATATTTCTGCTCACAATTGTCTGCACCGATGTAATAAATTGAGATGCCAATACAATTGGATCTATTGCTTCGTGAGGACGAGCTGCATGCCCCCCTTTTCCGATAATTTCGATTTCAAATTCATCCGGGGCTCCCATTAACGGTCCGGCTTTCGTTGCAATCTCACCAGGTGCTAAAAGAGGATCCGTATGCAAACCATATATTGCATCAATATTCTGTTCCTGGAGAAATCCGGTTTCACATAAAAGTCTACCACCACCCGGTAATGTTTCCTCACCAGGTTGAAATACTAGAAGTACTTTTCCTTCAATTTCGTCTTTTAGTTCATTCAATATTTTTGCAGCACCCAGCAAATTTGCAGTATGTGCATCATGGCCACAACAATGAGCTACACCAGGATTCTTTGACATAAATCCTGATTTAGATTCCCCCTCTTCGTTCATTGGAAGCGCATCAATATCTGCACGTAGGGCAATCACTTTTTTCGATGATTTTCCGCCTTGAAGAATCCCAACACACCCTGTTTCTAATGGACTTTCGTACGAAATACCCATAGAATCCAGCTCTTTTTTTATGAACTTTGTAGTTTCAAATTCCTTATAACTTACCTCTGGATGTTGATGTAAATAGCGCCGGGTCTTTATCATATAGGGCACATATTTTTCAGTAACTTCAAGTATTCTTTCTTTCAACAGCATACCGATTCATTTTTGCACGATAATACGGCTAAATTTTTACTACTTCAGAAGCTTTTCAAATGAGCTCGATGGAACACCATATTTCAAAAGACGGTTCATCCACACTTTATTCGAAGAAGTTCGAACAGTTTTATCATAATCCGAATGGAGCTATTTCCGAGAGCCGGCATGTATTTTTTGAGCGATCCGGATTACTCGAATACTTAAAAAAATCAAACGAATCGATTTCGATTTTTGAAATGGGTTTTGGAACCGGATTAAATTTCCTGCTTCTAATGGAGTATTTGAAGCTGTTCGATTTTCAGGCCACTGTAAAATTTTATTCGGTAGAAGCATTTCCGGCAGAACCAGAAATAATTAGAAACATCAATTATTCAGATTCACTGGATATAGACTTTACAAGTGACCAATTAGCCGGTCTTTTTTCTGAATTAAATCCAGGTTGGAATGAATGTTCATTTCCTGCTTATCCAAACTTTCAACTTTCTTTATTTGTAGGTTTTTTTGATGAAATATCATCACTGAATAATAAAGTGAACTACTTTTTTCACGACCCATTTTCACCAGAGGTTAATCCAGAACTTTGGTCAGTAGAAACCTTCAGAAAACTACGAACAATCGCTGATGATGATGCTATTTTAACTACTTATTGCGCTGCTTCAAAAGCTAGAGCTGCAATGGCAAAAGCCGGATGGTTTTTAGGAAAAGCAATCGGCGCACTTGGCAAGCGAGAAATGACGATTGCCTCCCTAAATGAAAAGAAGCTCATCCACTTAAAACGTGTGAATGAGCTCCGATTAATCGAAAGATTTAATAAAGGCGATTTCGAAAATTAAGTTAGTGAAACGTAACGCAGATGTTCGATTCCTTCTAATGCTGAAACTTTACTGAGTTCAGCTTCATCCATCTGCTTATCAATAGAGAATGCTGTTATTGCATTTGATCCTACTTCTCCACGGCCAAGGCTCAGACCACCAATATTTATATTCATCTCAGCGAGAGCACCACTCACAGAAGCCAACATACCCGGTTTATCTTCATTTTGATAAAAGATGATATCTCCTTCTAAACGAAGTTCGATCCCATAATCTTCAATCTCTACAATTCGGTAATCACCTTCACCGAAGACGCTGGCAGAAATACTTTTGTATTCCGCTCCTTTTGGTAAACGAATCGTCACTAGATCGTTATAAAGTGGGGTCTGGTTGGAAATTACTTCTTTGATATTGAATCCTCGTTGTTCTGCATACACACGGGCATTAATCAAGTTAATTGATTCACTAACATACTCAGACAACATTCCTTTTAGAATGCCATCCGTCAAAACTTCCGCATATTTTGCACTATCACCAGAGTACTCAAATTCAAAACTATTGGCATGATCCGGGCTGATTTGAACTGCTAAATGTCCAAGTTTTTCAGCAAGGTCTAAATAAGGCCCAACTTCTTTATTAGTTAAAAGGGCGATGGACTTTCCATTAAGACTGCCTTTGTAATTTTTGTTTTCAAGTGCATCCGCCATTTGTGTCGCAATTTGCTCGGCTACTTTTTCCTGTGCTTCTTCTGTTGAAGCACCTAAGTGCGGCGTACTTATGATATTCTCGTGTTCTAGAATCTTATAAATCTCTTCCGTCGGTGGTTCGGTTGTGTATACATCTAAAGCAATACCACCAACTATGCCATCATCCAATAATTGAGGAAGATCTGCTTCTTCATAAATACCTCCACGAGCACAATTCACTAGTCTGATACCTTTCTTGAGTTTATCAGCGCTTTTAAGAGAAACCAAACCTCTGGTCTTTTCTGTAAGTGGCGTGTGCACAGATAAGTAATCCGAAGTTCCAAGTAATTCGTCTAACTCTACAAGTTTAACACCTACTGAATTAGCATGCTCTTCGGTTGAAAATGGATCATATGCCTGAATTTCCATTCCGAATGCCAGCATTCTTTTGGCTACTTCGGTTCCAATTTTTCCAAGACCTACAATACCGAGCACTTTTCCATGAACTTCACTACCCATATATGCTTTTCGGTCCCAGCCCCCGCTTTTAACTTTAGCTACAGATTTAGGGATGTTTCTAGAAAGGGCGATGATCATACCACAGGTATGTTCTGCTGTAGAAATGGTATTCCCGTCTGGTGTATTCATAACAAGTACACCTTTCGAGGTTGAAGCAGGAATGTCGATGTTATCTACACCAACACCTGCACGACCAACTACCTTCATTTTTGTGGCGTGATTAAGTAAATCTGAAGTTACTTTTGTGGCACTTCGCACGACCATCCCATCGTAATCACCAATTCTGGCAAATAATTCATCTTGCGTTAATTTTCCTGGCTGATCTGCCTGAATCCCCCTGCTTTTAAAAACTTCTGCACATATTGGATCAACGCTATCTAACAATAATACTTTAAATGACATAGGTGTGTTTGAGTGAGTTTTTTGGATAATTATTCCACGAACTCAGAGATTAAATCCTGTACTGCTTCTATACCTAATTTACTCTCTGATGAATACGCCAAAATAGGAACTTCAATGTTCATTTCAGCAAGAATTTTACGCACATCGGCTATCGATTTTGTGCGCTTGTTGTTTGAAAGTTTATCTGATTTCGACATTAAGACTGAAAACGGCATTCCATTGGTAGCCATCCAGTAAAAAAAATCCTGATCAAGTTCGGTAGGTTTATGACGAGCGTCTACCACATGCAGAATCAAACGAAGAGTATGACGTTTCTCCAGATATTCACGAATGTTTCTACCCCAACGCTCACGCTCACGTTTAGGTACTTTTGCATACCCGTAGCCTGGAAGGTCAACGAAATAACACGAATCAGAGATGTTATAGTAATTCATCTGCTGAGTTTTGCCAGGAACATTAGATGTACGTGCCAATCTTTTTTTATTAGTCAATGCATTGATCAACGAAGACTTCCCAACGTTCGACCTGCCCGCAAAGCAAACTTCCGGTAATGTAGCGGTTGGACAATCCTCTAATTTAGGGGCACTAGTAACAAAAGTGGCTTGGCCGTTAAACATTAAACCAGCTCGTTTTCCTCTTTCTCTACACCGAAGTTAACAGGTACCGGATATTTTGATGTAAAACATGCTGTACAATAGTCATGTCCGGATGGATTTGCTTCCTTCACTGCATGTACAAGTCCATCCGGGGATAAATATCGAAGGCTATCTACCCCAATTTCACGGGCCATTCTTTCGATATCACGGTCATATTTATTTGCAATCAATTCCTCCGGGTTTGGAAAATCCATGCCGTAGTAACACGGACTTATAATAGGTGGTGAACTAACCAAGAAATGAATCTCAGCTGGATTACAAGCGCGAATCATGTCAACGAGTAATTTAGAAGTTGTTCCTCTAACTATGGAATCATCAACAATAATTACACTTCGCCCTTCAATCACCCCACGAACCGGATTAAATTTGGTCCGAACTTTCTGCTCACGCGATTTCTGGCCTGGTGAAATGAATGTTCTACCCACATAATGATTTCGGATCAGCCCAATATCGTACTTACAATCATAACCCAGTTTCTGGCTTTCACTGGCATAACCAAGAGCCGCTGTGTTGCTCGAATCGGGTACAGAAATTACCACTGGCTTTTTATCCGAGGCACTAAAATCAACTACATCTGTAATTGGGTGCTCTTTTGCTAATGCCTTTCCAAGATTTCTTCGAATTTTATCTACCATCTCCCCAAAAACCATGCTATCCGGCCTAGAGAAATACACATATTCAAAAATACACTGGCTGGTATCGGTTCCCGTTTTTGGTGGTATCATATACGACTTGGGCTCGTCATTAATTACGGCCTCTCTATCGATAACAATTACTTCACCAGGTTCAATATCCCTGATATATTCTGCATCAATAATATCGAATGCACAGGTTTCACTGGCTACACAGAATTTGCCATCCACTTTTCCAAGTGCAAGTGGCCTGAAACCATTTGGGTCGCGAACTGCGATCAATTTGTCATCTGTTAGCATTACCAAACAATATGCACCTTCAATTTGATGCAAGGCATCCATGATCTGGTCAAGTTGTTGTTCTTCTTTGCTATGAGCAATTAGATGAAGTATTAACTCTGTATCTGAAGTGCTCTGGAACAGAACCCCTTCATCTCTGAATTGTTGCCGAATCTGCTTCGCATTCGAGAGGTTTCCGTTATGACCTATTGCAATATTCCCTGTTTTATAATGAACTCTGAACGGTTGAATATTGGCTGGGTTTTTCGATGATCCTGACGTTGAGTATCTGTTATGCCCAATTGCAGAGTCACCTTTCAAAATTTTCTTAAAAATTTTCGGTTTGTCAAAAACGCTAAGCACCAACCCGAAATCTTTATACATAGGCATGATGTTGCGTTCTTTATCTTCATCATAAAATGAAGTTACAATACCTGCTGATTCCTGTCCTCTGTGTTGTAGTGCATGTAAGCCGTAGTAGGTAAGAAGTGCGGCTTCAGGGTGATCGTACACACCAAAAACGCCACAATACTCGCGGGGTTTATCACTCATTAAATTGATCCAAGGTCATTTTGTATGGGTAAGCAAAAAGATAAGAAATCCATTCCGCAGATTTACATTAGAAGTATTTATCCCGGGTGGTTTTACAAAAGGGGTTTGTCCGTTTTTTGAATAATCATACATTTAGACGCTCTTAAAAATCTCATTAATTCTTAGCATGGCGGTTCAAGCAGTACAACCATTGTTCAACACACACTGGATCATTGATAAAAAAACAGACTTAACCTGGTTCATTGGCGGTGCCTTAGGTGGGTATTTACTAATGTTTATGTACTCAGGATTAGGTTGGGACATGGTAACTATTTGGTTTATTTGGGTTGCACTAATTGATACCCCCCATTTTTTTGGAACTTATAGTCGCACCTATCTTGATAAAAAAGAATTCCAACAAAGAAAACCATTACTACTGTGGAGTCTTTTATGGTTTGTTGCCGGTCCTGTTATCATTTTACTTTGTTACCTGCTCTACTCATCTGGATCCATGAATTACGAACTCCCATGGATTTTGCTCACTGCTTTTTTTGGATTCTGGGCTTATTGGCACGTAGTTCGACAACATTATGGATTTCTGGCTCTTTATAAGAAAAAAAATAAAGAAGACGGTAAACTTGATTATTACATCGATTCCAGTCTTTTGTACGCAGGATTGATGCTCCCTTTTATCACCTTCACAGTTCGTTACCCAGAATCAAGTGAAATCACATTACCTGTACAACGTGCTGTAGAATCTGTGGTTGGAATTGATGGGTTAACCATCATGATTTTCTTAACCTCTTCCATTGTAGGAGTCTTGTCTTTAATCTACATAGGCAGACAAATTTATCTTGCAAGAAAAGGTACACCAATAAATTTCCCCAAAGCACTTTTCTTGCTTGCTGTTATACCTTTGCACATTTTTATCTGCTTTTCAGATGCTGTGGTAGAAGCTGGAATATTGGCTTTTGGTGCATTCGTAACCATTTTCCATGATCTGCAATATCACGCTATTGTATGGTTTCATCATAAAAACCGGTACAAAAAAGCTAAAGATAAATCAGAATATGGTATCTCTGCCTGGTTAACAAAATCTCTTCCCAGGTATGCTATTACGGCTATTTCTGTTGGTATAATATTCAGGGTACTTGGTTGCACATTTGAGGTTCACCCTGGTTGTATACCAATCGCTTTATCAAGTAATGTAATTCTATTTGCCGATTTCGGTACAGATAAGCTTTTGCTTGGCATATTAATGGGGCTTGCTTTCCATCATTATTTTCTTGATCAATTCATTTGGAAAACCAGTAAAGACAAGGAGCTAGCAAAAGACCTAAAACTACAAGACGTATAAGTTTGCCCTCTTTTTAAAAAGAGGGCTACTCGAATTTATGCAAGTTTTGCATCTAAAATAATTTGCATGTTCAACGCTCTTGATACAGGGCATGCATCTTTGGTCGCTTCTGCAATTTTTTGGAATTCATCATTAGTAAGTCCAGGTACGGTTGCAATTGCCACTAATTTAATTTTTGTGATAGTTGGAGCACCATCGATCATTTCCAATGATATTGTAGCTTTCGTATCAACACTTTTGGTATCGTGCCCAGCTTTCGCTAATTCGTTTGATAAAGCCATTGAGTAACAACCGGCATGTGCTGCGGCGATTAATTCTTCAGGATTTGTTCCTTCACCACTCTCAAACCGTGATACAAATGTATACGGTCCTTCAAACAATCCGCTTCCAACAGTTACAGTTCCATTTCCGCTCTTTAAATCTCCATTCCATAGAGCTTGTGCATTTCTATCTGGCATAATTGATTTGATTAATTTATTAGTTGATACGCCCGATAACTTAGTTGAATTAAATCTCATTCCCGAGTAAAGAATTGATAAGCTGAGGTACTGTACAGTAGTAATTTTCCTATTTGTACCTCTCCATTAAACAGCGTATGCTAATGGCGACTAGTAAGACATTGTGGGTAATTAATGAAGGTTATAAGAACCTATAGGGATTTTATTAACAATCCTTGGGCGATAGTATTTTTTGGAATTGCTGCTTCTGTGGGATACATGCTGGATTCTATTTTTTATAGTTCATCTGAAAACCTGCATACACTAAATTTTATTTCTTCGGGCTTAACAGCTGCGGCACTTTTATTCTATTTAATTTTTAAATCCCATGAGTTTACCGTCTTAAAGGTTTATGCAACTATTTTTTGGATTACTCTATTGATTGCTCCATTCATAATGTTAGAATATGAATTGTATGAATCATTTTATCTAAGGAACTCCCTCTTTTATTTCTCTTTACTGCCCATTGTTGCCTTAATGTTCGGCACCAAAGAATACATAATTGCTACGGTTATGTTCTTTGTACAATTTGTATTAATCACATACATAACGAAAAACGAGTTCCTCTTCGAAAGCTTTGTTACAATCTTAATTGTATTAGCCGTATATGCTGTAATCATCTATGCTTTTATCATTAGTATAAATCATTACTTCGATTCTGAGCAGGAAGCGAGGCGAAAGCTTGAAGATCAATCTGGTGCTTTACTTAGATCGGATAGCACTAAAGGGAAGCTTCTTTCAATTATTGGACATGATTTACGGTCACCTTTAATGAGTCTCACCAGCCTTTCTGTTCTAATTGAGGACGAAATCAAAGAATCAAAAAATGATGAACTGATTGAGCTAATTGGTATCCTGAATACTACCATCGATCAAACTGCTTTCCTCGTTAATAACCTGCTTGAATGGAGCCGAACACAGGAAAATCGAATTTCCATAGATTTAAAACCCATTCGAATTGAGCCGTTCTTAAATAGTCTTAAAGATTTACACAGTTTTAGCTTGGCCAATAAGAACATCAACTTTAACATAGGTCCAATCCAAGCAATCGAAATTTTTGCTGATCAAAATACACTGCAAACAATCCTCAGGAATTTAGTTACCAACTCCATCAAATTTACACCCGAGGGTGGATCCATTACAATCACTACGAGTAGTGCTGAAAATGGCACCTACATAAATATTGCTGATACAGGGATTGGCATGGATGAAAAGCTTATCAATGAATTACTTGATATAGATACGTACACTTCGCGTAAAGGTACCCATGAAGAAAAGGGAACAGGAATTGGCTTTAATTTATGCGTCGAACTTATGCATCTTCATAGAGGGACAATTTCAATTGATAGTACCCCGAATGAGGGAACAACTATCTCACTTTTTTTCCCAGGAATTGAGCTACAAGCCGCATTTTCAGAACAAAGTGATATCGCTCAATAAGTTACAAAAAAACAACAAACTCACATTTCCACATCTTTTTTGTATTAAGTGATCTAATGGATTGCCGATAAAAAAATTAAGTTTACGTATTGTGTAGGAATTAAGCCGTATGAGTATAATAACTAAAACTGCGGTTGATGAGTGTATTTCTAAATTAAAAACCAATATTTATGATGAAGTACTCTCAAAAATTACCAAAATTGAAGACCGAGAGAGAATAAAAAAGTGGATACAATTTAAAGTAAATGCTTTTTTATCAACATCAAGCATGTATGAGGAAGAAGAATTTCAACTCACTTTGATGTGGTTTTATGTGCAATTAAAAGCAGAATGGAGTCAAATAAATACGCATTCACAGTATCAACAGATGCGAGGGTACGAGTTGCCAATGTCGTTTCATTATAGATTGAGAGTTCTAAGCATCACAATTAAAGAAATTGAAAACTTTATTAATCTATATCATGTGGATGGGGTGACAAGCTTCATGTCGCTGCCAATGATTGAATTTGAACGTGCTCCCTCTTCAAGGTGGTAATATAGTTCTATTCCAGGTTCCTCAATAGCTGGTTAATGTGTATTACACATGTTTCATTTTTAGTTGAAAAAGCAATTAAGCTTTAAAACACTCATTGTTTGTCGATAGCTTATTCGGAATAGCTTTTATGCCTGGTATTTCACTTGAATTAATTAGCCACCAAATTTCCCAAATTGCGGTAATACATTTTGTGAAATTTTACCAGGTTAGAATCACTTTTCCACAAGAAGTAGCTTCCATAATATCAAACCCTTTCTGGAAGTCATCGATAGAATATCTGTGGGTTATAATCGGTGAAACATCTAAGCCAGAAATAAGCATTTGTTCCATTTGATACCAGGTTTCATACATCTCTCTCCCATAGATACCTTTTAAGGTTAGACCTTTGAAAATAATTTTATTCCAATCAACATTCGTTTTAGGTGGAAGTATCCCTAACAAAGCAATCTTACCAGAATTGTACATATGCGACACCATTTGATTGAAAGCTACGGGAGATCCTGAACATTCTAAGCCAATATCAAAGCCTCTCATACCGAGTTCTTGCATCACATCTCGTAAGTCTTCATGAAGAGGATTTACCACTCTGGTTGCTCCAAATTTTTTGGCTAACTCAGCTCTATACTCGCTGGTTTCGGTGGCTATGATGTTTCTTGCGCCGGCAAATTTTGCTATTGAAATACACATACTTCCAATTAATCCGGCTCCCGTAATCAATACATCCTCTCCTATCACAGGAAAAGACAATGTTGTATGGGTTGCATTGCCTAATGGGTCCATGATTGCAACAATCTCATCAGGAATCTGTTCATTCACCTTTAACACATTCGAAGCAGGAATTTTAACATATTCTGCAAAAGCTCCATGAACATTTACACCTATTCCAAGTGTTTGCTCACAAATGTGCTGACGACCTCTTCTACAATTTCTGCAATACCCACAGGCAATATGCCCTTCACCGGTAACCCGGTCACCCTCTTTTAGGTTGGTAACTTCCGACCCTAGTTTCGCAATATGACCAACATATTCATGTCCAATCGTCAATCCCTGAGGAATGGTTTTCTGAGCCCACTCATCCCATAAATAAATATGTAAATCGGTTCCACAAATAGCGGTTTTCGATATTTTTATAAGAACATCGTTAGGTCCGATTTCTGGAACTGGAATATCTTCCAACCATATTCCCTTCTCGGCTTTGGTTTTAACCAGTGCTTTCATGCTTTGCTTTGGGTAGGTAAATAAATGCCAACAAAAGTATTTCCGGAAGCTAATAAATGCAAGATACCTTACATTCAAACCACACTTTTTTACAGTAAAAAAGCGCTACCAACAAATCCTAGAAAAAGAAGAGAATGTACACCAAGTTCCAGAAACATTTGCAAAACGAGTTATCAGAAATAAGCAAAGCCGGTTTGTTCAAAGATGAACGAATTATAGTTTCACCTCAAAATGCTGAGGTTATTTTAGACACTGGACAGAAGGTGATCAATTTTTGTGCGAATAATTACCTGGGGCTCTCCAATGATGATAAGTTGGTTGAATCAGCGAAAAAATCATTGGACTCTCATGGATATGGAATGTCATCTGTTCGTTTTATATGTGGCACCACTGATATTCATAAGGAGCTTGAGCAAAAGATCGCCCAATTTTTTGGAACGGAGGATACCATCCTTTATGCAGCTTGTTTCGATGCCAATGGTGGATTATTCGAACCACTTCTAACCGCAGAAGACGCCATTATTTCAGATGCGCTAAATCACGCTTCAATCATCGATGGTGTACGACTTTGTAAGGCAGCTAGATATCGCTATAAAACGGCGGATATGGATGATCTTGAACAGCAATTAATAAAAGCACAAGAGCAGCGATTTAGAATTATTGTAACCGATGGTGTTTTCTCAATGGATGGCAATGTGGCTCCAATGGATAAAATTGTAGAGTTAGCGAATAAATATGACGCAATGGTGATGGTAGACGAATGCCATTCTGCTGGGGTAGTTGGTAAAACAGGACGTGGGGTAACTGAACTTTTTGATATCACCGGTCAGGTTGAAATTATTACCGGAACACTGGGTAAAGCATTTGGTGGTGCGATTGGTGGTTTTACTACCGGCAAAAAAGAGATCATCGAAATGCTGCGCCAAAGAAGCAGACCATATCTGTTTTCAAATTCCATTCCACCACTAATTGCTGCAGCCGGTGTAAAAATGTTTGATATGATGACTGAAACCAACGATCTGCAAGAGCAACTTCAGTCTAATATTGAGTACTTCAATTCTGAAATCAAAAAAGCCGGTTTTGATATCAAACCAACAGAATCAGCCATCGTAGCTGTGATGTTATATGACGCGAAACTCTCTAAAGATTTTGCAGCCAAGCTACTTGAAGAAGGCATCTATGTGATCGGATTTAGTTATCCAGTGGTACCTAAAGAACAAGCTAGAATTAGAGTACAGCTATCCGCAGCCCATCAAATAGAACACATCGATAAAGCGGTTACTGCTTTTACAAAAGTAGGAAAAGAGCTAGGTGTGATATAAAAACCTGCACTCTCATTCACTAAAATAAAAAAGGCAACCAAGTAGTCTTGACTGACTTCCTTAAGAGCGAGAAACGAGACTTCCCGATTCATCGGGACGACCCCAACCTTGGTCACGCCTCAGCGTGATGCTCTACCAACTGACTACAAAACAACCAAAAACAAAAAAAGGCAACCAATATAACTTTGATTGCCTTCCTTAAGAGCGATCCCGATATATCGGGACCGATTCATCGGGACGACTCCAACCTTGGTCACGCCTCAGCGTGATGCTCTACAACTGACTACAAATCAACCAAAAACAAAAAAAGGCAACCAATGTAACTTTGATTGCCTTCCTTAAGAGCGAGAAACGAGACTTCCCGATTCATCGGGACGACCCCAACCTTGGTCACGCCTCAGCGTGATGCTCACCAACTGACTACAAATCAACCAAAAACAAAAAAAGGCAACCAATATAACTTTGATTGCCTTCCTTAAGAGCGAGAAACGAGACTTCCCGATTCATCGGGACGACCCCAACCTTGGTCACGCCTCAGCGTGATGCTCACCAACTGACTACAAAACAACCAAAAACAAAAAAAGGCAACCAATATAACTTTGATTGCCTTCCTTAAGAGCGAGAAACGAGACTCGAACTCGCGACCCCAACCTTGGCAAGGTTGTGCTCTACCAACTGAGCTATTCTCGCATTCAATAAAAACGCCTCATTTCTGAAGCGGCTTTAAATATAAGAGTGATTGCACAATTTTATCAAGACTTTTTCTAAATCCTTTAAATTTATTTTGTCTTCATGTGTTTTCATTTTATTTCTGCTAAATCATAAATCTTAAACATATGAATGCTATTAAATTTGTTAATGGTTTAGGTCATGCGCAGGTTCTAAATCTTGGTAGAATTACATCAGTAGAAATAGCTTCGAGCAATACTGGCTTAACACTTTGGTTCGGGAAAGACCATATGCAAATCACTCTAAGAAATAGAGAAGAAAGAGACCAACTTTTTGTGGATATCTGTAAAGCTTACGGCGTGGAATAAGTTATAGAGAAATTTCTTTGAGAGAATGTAGTAGTCGGCCTAAGAATTTACGCCCGTAAATATGATTAATGTGATTCATATCAGCAATCACAACTAATAATTCTTTGCTTCTCGAAAAAGCAACGTTTAATAAACGAGGAACACTCATCCCGTTTTTGGTTTCATCAAAAGGACGAACAGAGAAATGTCGTCTTTGACCATATTGGATTTCAGCACTCATCACCGTATCGAACAAAATCACGGATTTTTCTCTTCCCTGGAAAGTATGAATAGTTCCAACTTCAATTCCTGTATGCCCCCTTTCCCTAAGATGATTCCGTACCTGATATACCGAGCTTCTAAAAGGAACTATGATTCCAATTTCATCGGATGGATATTTTAGCTTCAATTTCTTAATGCTTTCTTCGACTAGTCTTAGATGAACTTCGTTCTGTGGTTTAAAACCGCGATCAGAATTTTCTTGCACAATGCATGGACCATACTTCGATGAATCTACCAAAGCCACCGAAATATGGTCTGTTTTGGAGGATTTCATTTTTCCAGTTTTCAGACGACCATCATAAAACACAGAGCTTATCACACCAGCTAAATCTGAATTCAGTCGATACTGAGTATCAAAAAAGGAGGTAAAATCCGGATTTTCGTCATGCCAAACGAAAAGATCATCTGTATTCGATGCATTAGACACATAAGTAAAAATGTCTTGCTCGAGGAATGCCGCGGCTTCTTTATCATTGGTGATCGATATAGGTGGCAATTGCATCGGGTCACCAGCGATGACAATATGCTCTTTGGATTTAGCAGCCATTAGCAATAAGTATGGAATACTGGCCATAGACGATTCATCCACCACTACAGCATCATAACTGATATTATAAAACAGTTCTGAGGTACAAACCTTTGCCATGGTTGTCGCAACAAGTTGCTTTTTCTTAAGCTCGTATCGTTCATTTAAATTGAGAAGCCGTTCAATCTTACCTTCTAATACTAGCTTTCCACCAAATCGGTCTATTTTCTCTCCAAGTAACTGGGCTTGCAAATCTAACGCTTGAGGAACTTCTTTATCTGTTTCCATCAACTCATCCACCTGATCCTGAATAGCTTCAAATTGGCTTAAAAGCTGACTCATTTCAACTGCTTCAGATTTTCGAGAGTCAAGTATTTCTTTTACCTGATGCTCAAACAAAACAGATTCTAACCTTTCATCATCTATCCAGGCTTCTCCAAATCGGGTAGTTTGCTGAAGATCGAATTCAGGATGGATTTCATACAATGCGTCCATCACATTTAGCAATCCAACATCCACGGCACGGTTGGTATTTGAGACAAATAATACGCGTTGACCTAATTTCAAAAAATTGGCGATGATATAACCAATTGTTGCTGTTTTACCCGTTCCAGGAGGTCCCCAAATAAACGTGATATTATTATTGATGGCTTTTTGAATGGCATCAATCTGAGAATCATTTCTAAGTTCATCAAACTTTGACTTCACCTGAGTTCCAACTGCATCGAATCGATCTTGTGGATTGAGAAGCAGCTCAAGTTGAGGGATATCTTTCCACTTATCCTCAAGGGTATGGAGGTGTTCTTCAGTTCGTCGAAGCACAAAATCATTTTCCCACTCCAAAAATACTTCTGGAATCATCTTTCCTTCATCTTTGGAAAACTCCAACCAGACCTTGCCATCTTTCAAATCTACGACATCTACAATCTGCTCTTTTTCTCCCTCTACTTTTGCTTTCACCTCCTCTGCAAATCGTAGTCCCTGATTATTCGATTCAAACACATACACATGATGACCAGATTTCTTCTCCTTGATTCCGTTTGTTAAAACATCGGTAGATGGAGTTTCA
The DNA here is from genome assembly GCA_965229525.1 of Balneolaceae bacterium. Lineage (GTDB taxonomy): Bacteria > Bacteroidota > Rhodothermia > Balneolales > Balneolaceae > HXMU1420-13. Next base: position 2,132,664 of record OZ245886.1, on the reverse strand, counting down.
CGAACAGCCTCAATTTCTTTGCCAATGGCAGATATAGCCTTTTGAATGGTCTCTTTTACTTGCAAACTTTCTCTTTTAGTCATTCTGATCCCGACATTGGTCGAGAGAAGAATCGTCGATCCTTCAGCAGCAGCCTCAGGATGACTTTATAAGAATTATTAATTGAATCATTCTTAATTCTTAATTGCACTTCTATTGCTCCCAAAGCTCAGAACGGATCATTTCAGCCGATCTATCCGACAATTTATATTCCAGTTTAATACGCTTTTTCTCAGGAACTTTCTGTTCAACCAGTCTAGCACTATCAGGCGTATACAAGATCAAATCCGTTTCGCGAACAAAGAGTGGTAATGATTTCCCATATATGCTACCTGCAACTATTGATCCCTCGAACGGAAGTGTAGGCTTAATTTCAGCAATAATTCTTGAAATAGAATCTTCCTGTGAAGTCACTAATCCGATGGTCTGAATTCCAAATAAATCCACCACAGACAGAAGAACATCTGGATCATATCCATAAACAATTGGAATAATCATTATGGTCTCACTGAGACTTTTAAACTGGTGCACATACTTAACCGGCACGAATAGAGCATCAAACTTTGCAGCACTTTCGTACTCAGTAACCTCAATTACCCGACTTTTAACACCAACCTGCTTTTTGATGGCACTTGCAAGCATCCCTCCAAGCTCGATATTCTCCCCCACACTCGCACATGTCTGAATTCGATTAGGCCAATCCATATAATCGAGTTGTTCCTGGAATAGTAGTTCGATTTCTGCATCATCCAACCCGTAACCAACTAATTCTTCGATCAGCGCTTGTACCTTCGCTCCGCCAACCTCTAAACGTTGTTCTTTATCCATCAAGGAAGTCTGGCGATTGACAATAAATCCCCTTCCTTTCTCCCCAGAAATAAGACCTTCATCACCTAAAACATGATAGGCCTTTCGAACGGTATGAAAGCTAACTCCAAGTTGTTGCCCCAACTCTCTCGTTGATGGTAATACTTCCCCAACCTGAAACTGCTTGGTTGAAATCATTAACCTGATTCGATCTGCGATATGTTTGGCGGAGTTTTTCAATCGAATCCTATTACATATTTGAATTCATGGCTATTTGTGCTGCGTAAAAATAAAGGAATAGACCAATCAACATTATTGAGGCTGAAATTAGAACTGGTATTAAACGTACTCTTAGCCTTTTATCAAATCGACTAATCTTTCGAACTTTTTCAGCGTCTTCGAGTCTTTCTTGACGGCTCTTAGTAAAGTCTCCAAGTTTCACTCCAGCAAGTTTCGCCCATTTAAATTGATAGAATAAGCCGGAAATAAACAATAAATATGAACCACCGATCATCAAGAAACCTGCTATATCAATGATTGAGTTGCTGAATCCAAAAAAATCCAAAGCACTTTCAACCATCTCAATCACCGATCACCTGTTTCAGTTCGGTGACTATCATCAAGGCCTCTATAGGAGTAATTCGATTGGGATCGATGGCTTCGAGTTTGTTCATCAATGTCTCGAACTTCGGATCCAGGTGATTGGCGAATAAATTCATTTGAGCAATTTCAGGCTGAACCGGGATACTCTCAGTCATTTTCTTTGCAGCGGCTTTTTGTTTGATGGCATCCTTTTCTGGAGATCCATTTTTATTTGTCACATCTAAACTGTGACTTTCTAAGTTGCCCAGAATTTCTTCGGCTCTTTCTATGACCACATCCGGCAAACCTGCCATATTCGCAACCTGAATACCATAACTATGATCCGCCCCACCTCTTATCAACTTTCTGAGGAAAATGACTTTGCCATCATGCTCTTTTACCTGCACATTGAAATTCTTGATGCGCCCATACATATGCTCAAGCTCATTCAACTCATGGTAATGAGTCGCAAATAAGGTTTTTGCTGCAACGGGAGCATGATTATGTAGAAACTCTGCTAAAGACCATGCAATACTCAATCCATCAAAGGTACTGGTTCCACGACCTACTTCATCCAGCAAAATCAATGATCGAGGTGTGGCATTATTCAAAATATTGGCAGCTTCATTCATTTCAACAAGAAATGTCGATTCACCAGCAGCCAAATTATCGGAGGCACCGACGCGGGTAAATATTTTATCCACTAATCCAATAAAAGCTGACTCTGCCGGCACAAAACTTCCTAGTTGAGCCATCAAAACGATCAATCCAGTCTGGCGCAATATGATACTTTTACCGGCCATGTTTGGACCAGTAATAATCATGATTTGCTGCTCAGAATTATTCAACTCTATATCATTTGGGATGAAAGGCTCACCCAAAGGCAGAGACTTTTCAACAACTGGGTGGCGTCCCTTCTTAATAATGATTTCTTCAGAATCACGTACTTCAGGCTTCGCATAAGCATTTCGGAATGCTACCTCCGCAAAACTTTGAAGCACATCTAACTGAGCAATCGCCTGGGCTATTTGTTGAACGTCATCTGCAAATCCAGCTACAAAAACTCTCAGCTCTTCAAATAGCTGATACTCGAGCATCTTGCTACGATCTTCAGCAGAAAGCACCTTTTCTTCAATTTCTTTTAACTCAGGCGTGATGTATCTCTCTGCATTTACTAAAGTCTGCTTTCGAATAAAGGTCTCTGGCACTTTATCCTTATGGGCATTTGTCACCTCAATGTAATATCCAAAGACTTTGTTGTAGCCGATTTTTAAAGAAGGAATTCCTGTTTCTACCGAAACCTGATCTTTGATCTGAGCGATGTAATTTTTGCCATTCTTTGCTATGTCTCGAAGTTCATCCAGTTCGTCATTCAAACCTTCTGCAATCATACCTCCATCTCGAATTCCAGCAGGTGGTTCTTCAGCTAATGTCTCATTGATTCTATGTTGAACATCAATCAGCATTTTCAATCTCTGATTAATGTCCTGGAGTAAGACATTCTCCCAACTGGCAAATAGACTTTTAATTCTAGGAACCTGACTTAGCGATCTTTCAATTTGCTTGATATCACGAGCATTGGTTCTTCCTACACATATCCTGGAAATCAGTCGCTCCAAATCACCAACTTCTTCCAACTCCTTTCTGATGGAAGATCGAATCGAGTGATTTTTATATAATTCATCCACCGCATCCAATCTTTGCTGAATTGGAGTCAATCGCTTCAAAGGTCGCATAATCCAGCGCCGGAGTAAACGCCCACCCATCGCAGTAGTCGTCTCATCCATGATAGAAATCAAGGTGCCTTCAGTTCCACCTTCTTGAATACTGCTGGTCAGCTCAAGGTTTCTTTTAGTTGATGGATCCAGTGACATAAAATCATTGCTTTCATAAGCATATAATCTTCTTAGATGCTGGAGATATGCTTTTTGTGTCTCCTTCATATAATGAAGCAGCGCACCAGCTGCAACATGAGCGACTTTCAATTCCTCAACACCAAACCCTTTTAAAGAGTGGGTTTTAAAATGATCGATTAGTGTGGTGTATCCATAATTACCTTCAAACACCCAATCATCAATGAACGACACGTTATACGAATCAAAAAATTCAGCCAGTTTACCTTTTAACTTTGCCTGAACCAAAACCTCGGATGGTTGAATGGCTGCCATTAAACTATTTAATCCCGATTCTGAAACTTCACTCAACCCAAATTCACCTGTTGAGATATCGGAAAATGCTACTCCGATTAACGGCCCTGCCCAAAAGAGTGAGATTATGTAATTATTTCGCTTATGATCGAGAAGTTTGTCCGAAAGTGTAACTCCCGGTGTCGTGATCTCAGTAACATCACGTTCAACAATTTTGCGGCCAGCTTTTTTAGCTTCCTCAGGACTTTCTGTCTGATCACAAACCGCTACTTTATATCCCTTTTTTACCAGTTTTGGCAGGTAAGTATCCAGAGCATGAAAAGGAAAACCAGCTAATGGAGTTTGATCACCTCCATTATTTCGTTTAGTAAGAGTAATGCCTAATTCCTTACTAACTAATATTGCATCCTCAGAGAATGTCTCGTAAAAATCACCAACCCTGAAAAGTAAAATCGTACCTGGATACTGCTCCTTTATCTCATTGTACTGGCGCATTAAAGGAGTTTGTTTACGGGCTGTCATGTATCGATTTAGATCCAGGTTAATGTCGTCACCCTGAACTTGATTCAGGGTCTGTTTTGGCTTTGATTTAAATCTAGCTGGATGTTCTTTCTTTCCCTACAGATCCCGGATCAAGTCCGGGATGACCACTATTTGAATATTGGTAGTAAAAGTACCAAAGCATCTGCTTAAAATCTAAGTCTTCCAACTTTTGATTAATCTTTCTGAACTGTATTTTGATGGGAATCAGGATCATCTCAGTGCAAACATTTAAAGCTTATTGGAGCAGAGCACTTGCATTGGCAAGCCAGAAAGACATTTTCTTTAATGCCTCTGCTATTACATTTAATTTGTTTATTTGTGCGATCCCTTTTGTTCTGATTTTAATCTCCATCATCGGGTATATACTATCCTTCGATGAAGCCTTTGATGAGATTGTCCGATATGGTTCGGAGCTTATTCCGATTTTTGATTACGAAGCCACAGAAACAGATATAATACAAGGTGCCCAAACGTTGGAGAGCTTGCTTTTACCTTTAGTCGGCGCCAGAACAGTTTTTGGGATAACGGGTTTAATCATTTTGGTTCTTTTTACTCAAGGGTTATTACATAGCTTCAAACATGTAATTTTCGACGTATTTGATGTGGAAGAACGAGCTCACCCCGTTATGGATGCTGTGTATAACTTTCTTGGATTTGGGGTAATTGGCTCTGTATTTCTTTTCTTCAGTCTCGCTATTTCGATGATATCACTATTTGATTTCAGTGTGATAAAAATTCCTTACACAGAAATCGAAATTCGTCTACCCTGGATTTATGATGTTCTTGATTTTATTCTTCCAATTGTATTCACATTCTTTCTCATTTTCGTGATATATCGATTCGTAAGTGAACGAAAAATCTCAACTAGAACAGCTTTTATTGGCGCAGCGATTTATACTTTTTTATTTGAGCTTGCTAAATGGATTGTTACAATTTATCTGGGCTACGCTTTCGAATCCTATCAGTATTTCTATCAGGGTTATGCCATTTTCGTGATTATTGGGATTTGGGCATTTTATACCTCACTACTTTTTGTGGTTTCTGTAATTCTTACTCGTGCATATAAAGAAGTGTACGAATCACCCTCTTCAAATGTGGACGTTAACCCATATGCTTCGTTGGATTAATGCCAGAAAAGCTTCCTCTTAATTTTTATCAACGAGATGATGTCGTTCTAATCGCAAAAGAATTATTAGGAAAAGTTCTATGCACTAATATTAATGGGGTTCTTACAAAAGGTATTATAGTTGAAACCGAAGCTTATAATGGCCGATCCGACAAAGCCTGCCACGCCCATTTCGCTGGGAAAACAAATCGCACTAAGATCATGTACGAACGCGGCGGACTTGCGTATGTATATCTCTGCTATGGAATCCATCATCTTTTCAACATTGTCACAAATAAAAAAGGTCTGGCAGATGCGGTTCTTATTCGGGGAATTGAACCTATAGAAGGTGTGGAACTTATCCTAAAAAGAAGAAACAAAAAAAAGCTTGAACGATCTGTTGGTGGTGGACCAGGCATTGCCTCTCAAGCACTTGGTATTTTAACTGATCATTATGGCACCGATCTACTTGAAGATTTGATTTGGATTGAAGACCATGAAAAGATTTTACAAAGTGATGAGATCATCGCATCTCCACGAGTAGGCGTTGATTATGCTGGAGAAGACGCACTGTTACCTTGGCGATTTCGCATTAAGGACAACGGACTCACCAGTCCGGCCAAGTAACTGCCTATCATTGGTATAAATAAAACCGATTATCTAGTCACAGAAAATTGGTTTAACATTGAATGAATTATTTATTCGGGACTTTGGTTCTGATCAGACTAAAACTTTAAACTATTATTTCTCAGTAATGAAATTTTCAAACAAACTATTCTCTACAATCGCAGTAGCAATTCTTAGTGTTGCTTCGATTGCAGCCGTAAATATGGCTGCTACTCCCTGGACTATCGACAAGTCACATAGTTCAATAAAATTTGAAATCCGTCACTTCTTCTCAAATGTGCCTGGTGCATTTCATGAGTACGACGCAAATGTAAACTTCAATCCAGCAAAGATTGCTGAAAGTTCAATTGATGTCACCATTCAGGTTGCTAGTGTAGATACAGAAAATGAAAGAAGAGATGGTCACTTAAGAACAGCCGACTTCTTCGATGCAGAAACATGGCCTACGATGACGTTCGAAAGCTCTGAAATTGTTTCCACTGGTGATAATCAATTTGTTGCAAAAGGTCAGTTAACTATCAAAGATACAACCGTAGACTTTGACCTACCTTTTACACTTTTAGGAGTTATGGACCACCCATGGCAAGAAAATACTCAGGTTGCCGGAATTGTTTCTGAGTTCCAACTTCTACGCAACGATTTTGGTGTTGGTACAGGGGATTATATTTCTGATGCAGTTATCGGAAACGAAGTAAATATTACTTTGAATTTAGAACTTAATGCTTCGAACTAAGGGAGCTTATTTTTACAAGCTATTCATCAAGAATTCAAAAAGCATCGTTTCATTGGGGCGATGCTTTTTTTATTTTAGTCTAACTAAATTTTTCTAAGAATGAATAAACGCTTACTTATTGTCTCAGGTGTAATCCTGGCTGCAGCACTTACAAGATTAATTCCTCACCCACTTAACTTTGCTCCATTGGGTGCAATGTCTTTATTTGGCGCTGCCTATTTATCCGACAAAAAGTTTGCATTCATTCTACCAATTGTTGCAATGTTTTTTACCGACCTTCTGATCAACAATATTATGTATGCAAGCTATTATGGTAGTTTCACGTTGTTCACACCAGGGTTTGGTTGGATTTATGGAAGTATTGCTGCAATTGTAATCATTGGAATGATTCTCTTGAAAGAAGTAAATATCCAACGAGTTATTGGGTCCAGTTTATTGGCTTCCGTTGCTTTCTTTCTAATCTCAAATTTCGGCGTTTGGATTTCCGATCCTGATTACCCATTAAATGCCGCAGGTCTGTTACTTTGCTACGAAATGGCAATCCCATTTTTTAAGAATACCATCATGGGAGATCTAGTGTATTCTGCTGTTTTATTTGGTGGATTTGAGTTTGCTTTATCTAGAGTTCCAAAGCTCCAAAAAGCCTAATTCTTCATCTTTTCCTTACAATAAAAGAATAGTATACTCTCTGTTTAATGTGATCAGAACTTCTATTAGAGAATTTACCATTTCAATATGTTTGAGCTTTTTCCGGATCAGCCGGTATTCGAATACCCCACTTTTATAAATGTCCTTTATTCGCTGATATGGTCGTTTGTTTTATCCTCTATTATTGCGATCACGCATAAATTCACATTTACCGGGCCACAATATCCAAGAAATTTCTTCCAGGCAATTGCTCTTGGATCCATTGTAGCCGCAATGGTTATGATGGCAATTGGAGATAGTTTAGCCCGTGGTTTAGGAGCATTTGGTGCTCTTGCTATAATCCGTTTTAGAACTCGAATTCAGGATGCACGAAATATCATCTTTATATTTGCCGCCTTAAGTGTTGGATTATCCATCGGGGTTTTTGGATATACCATTTCGTTTGTTGGAACAATGATTTTCTGTATTGGTGCGCTCATTCTGCATTTTTCACCATTTAGTACAAAAGCAGGCGAACGTGGCCGATTATTAGTTCGGATGGTAAACATGGAAATTATTTCAACCTTAGAAGAGCTACTGCCAACTTATTGTACAAGTTTCAATGAGGTTCAAATAATTCAGCGCACCCCAAACGAAGGTGAAGGTGATATTGAAGTTGAATTTGCAATTGAGCTAAAAATAAAAGCCAACAAGAAAGAATTAACCGATGCTATTTCAAATATTGACGGCATTAACCGGACTCGAATTACAGTAAAAGACATTCTGGAGGAAAACTAATATGCTTTCCAGATTGAATTCATTCTACATCATTATTGGTCTTCTTTTTGTTACACTTTTAACTGTTAACACCCGGTATTTCAAAGGAAGTAATGCTTTTCTGGGGGTAACCTATGCCAAGAAATATCAGATAAATTCAGAGAAATCCGCCACTGTTATAAACAGTTACGTGGTGCCTGGTCAAACCGTTTCAATAGGTCAATTATTAGTTGAGTTAGAAAGCCCGGAACTGGAATTGGAAATCAGAAAACTTGAAAAAGAAATTCAGCATCTGGAGACTGAAATAATTGAAAAACAGAAATTACTGGAATCTGAATTACAACTTCTGGAATCAGAGAAAAGAATTGTTCAAAACGATGTTGATAGTGAAGTTCAACAAATAGAGTCCAAAATTACATTAAATAAAACGCTTTCTGAAAATCTGGTTAATGTTACTACAGTTCCTGATTCGCTCTCAGAATTACAGCTTCAAAAACAATCAATTTTGGAAAAAGGGGCATTAGAAATTGATGCTATCAATATCCAAATCAACGATATCCAACAAGACCACCAATTTGATCAATCTCAAATAAAAGCGACCATTGATTTAACTAAACAAGAATTGGAATGGCGATTATTGGAGCAAGAGAAATTAAATAAATACGCATTATTTGATGGGGTAATTGATAATGTAAATATTAAGCCTGGCGAGCAAGTTGAAGCCTATACTGCGCTGCTGTCGATAAACCCGGTACATCCTACCACGATAGTTGGTTACTTGGTGGGTAGTAAAGACCGTAATCGTGAGTTAGGTGATATTGTTACAATTCGCTCAACTGAACAGGCTAATATCGGAACTGAAGGTAAAATTATAGGTTTTGGATCTATTACCGAGCTTCCGGAGATCCTTCAAAAATCAACGGCTGTTAAAGCATTTGGACTGGAAGTATTTATTGAAATCAGTGAGAATAACGATTTGCCTGTTGGTGAAAAAGTGATGATCAAATGAACTTCGCTAGACATGGAATTTGGCTCATTTTTTTTAGCCTGATAGTTCATCCGGAAGCTAAATCACAGAACTCCCCCAATGATTTTCTATTAACTGCCTTTGAAGATCCGAATTTGATTGAATATCAAAATCAGATCAAATTTTTAGAACCACGAAATTATCGTATTCCTTTTGGCGATGAAATTGAATTCAGATATGGAAATGATGAGCGAACCTTAAGTGATTCCCGCTATCAATTAAGATTTAGACCCAGTAATCCATGGAAAATACGTCGAAATAACGCTTTGTTTAATGCTCGCAAAGAAGCTATTTCAATGAGACAGTCCTTAGAATTTAAGGAAGCATTGCTAAATCGTTATGTGCTAATTCTCGAGTATTTAGCTACTCAGAAAGAGATAGAATTAAGCAAATCTAAGTTCGAACTTTCGCAACGTAAGGTTCAATTATTCGAGCAAACTATTCAAAGCGATTTGTTTGATGCTCGCGATTATGTTGATGCAAAACTTGAAGCAATAGAGCTACTAGAAGAGTATGATGAAGATCGTGTAGAATGGAATCAGGTTGCAGAACGAATCAAACTAATCTTAGGAACCGATAGCATAGCTTGGAGTGACTTTGATCTTATATCCCCAACAAGGGTAGAAGAAAGAATGAACGAATTGGTTTCCTCTACATTTCAAAATTCAGAACTCCAATATCTCAAACAGCAAGTTGAAGTTGCTCAACTCGAAACTTCAACAGAACGATCTGATTTTGATTTAGGATTTGTTCAAACTGAATACGCCCCGTTTAAAAACAACGGTGATAATGAAGTTGGATTTTCATTTGGTTTCACTCTTCCAATATTCAGGAATAATAAAGACCAGATTGCAGAAAGAATCTTAGATGAAATAGAACAAGAGAGCGAATTCAAGGCAGTGGCGTATAGAGATTCGCTAAATAAAGTATTGGAAACTAATTTTCTCTCCGATTACCTGATCCTTCACAAAAAACTCTTAGCGGAAATAGAGAATCTGAATATTGAGTCTATGACTTCAAATCTTGCCGTTTCGGAGAATTTCAACCCAATAACTCTGCTGGAATTAGAAGAAGGAAAACTTAAATTAGAAGAGATCGTACTTAGATCACATCAACGATTATTGGAGCATTATTTGGATTTCTTATTTGCATTCGATGCGCTTCAACAACTACCATTACAAAATTATCTATCGAACGATATAAGTTATATTGAATGAAAAAAGTAATTATTACAGGGGCCACTTCTGGAATTGGGTACGAACTAGCCAAACAGATGGCGAAGAAAGGGTATAAAATTGGTTTGATAGGAAGAAGAACTGAACGATTGGAGCAACTCGCTGAGGAAATTGGAGAAAACGCATACTACCGAACCTGCGATGTAACCGACCATGAAACAGCAAATGTAATGTATCAGGGTTTGACTGACGAAATGGGTGGACTTGACATCATGATTTTAAATGCCGGTGTAGGTATTGATACGCTCCTACCAAAATGGGAATCTGATTTAAAAACAGTTGATGTAAACGTTACAGCTTTTGTTCATGGTGCTCATTTTGCATTCAACTTTTTTCGATCACAAAAACACGGCCAAATTGTAGGAATGTCGTCTATTGCTTCACATCTTGCATCTGGGCGTGCAGCAATTTATACCGCTTCGAAACATTTCATTTCTAATTACATGACTGGCTTGCGTCAGATTGCAAATCGATTAGAGCTCGATATTGTGGTTTCAGATATTCGGCCTGGTTATGTTGTTTCCGAAATGACGGAGAATAATAAAAACATGTTTTGGGTGGCAAGTACCGAAAAAGCCGTTGCCCAAATGGTCGCGGCCATTGAGAAAAGAAAGAAACGAGCGTATATCACAAAACGGTGGAAATTAATTGCATTCATAGCAACTATAACTCCACAATTTGTTTGGGATCGACTCAAATTTTAATGAATCAAACGATAGTTAGTTTCGCCTTCTTAGAGTTAGTTTCTTCTTCCATTTCGGGCTGAATGGAATGATCCAATTTTAGTGCTGCCATGGATGTTTGATCAAGGTAGGATCTCCAGGTTTCTGTAAATAAGCTACGGGTTACTTCTGTTACATTTTGATCACCAGACAAATCCATCTTCTTTTTAAACGGTAAAATACGGGCACATTTCTCTTGCTTGTTCTTTCTCATTTTATTCTCCAAATCGATCATATGTTGGGTAACTAACTTACTCTTCTACTACTATCAACTCTTTTTGTTCAACGAACATGTATTAAGGTTCGTGTATATACTCTAAAAAATGGAATTTCTACTCTTATTTTAATTTAGTTTAATACATTTTTAAATGGAATGATACAACCAAACCCTTCTATACTTACAGAAAAGCGCTTACGTGTTTAAATAAATTCAGTTTCGACATTTTAAATTTAGCCCTCACTTATCATATCAAGACTATATAACAGATAGTTTTACAGTTTAACCGTATTTAATTATCAATTACTTCATATCATTAGATGTATCAAAAAACACAATTTCAATATGAAAGTTTATACCCTACTGTTACTTGTTTTTGTTGCATTGTCTTGTACAGCATCAAACGAGAATTCTCTTGAAATAAATACATATGAAACTACTTTTGGGTACTTACAAGCACCAAGTGGGTTTGAAGTAGAAGTTTTTGCAGAAGGTGTTGAAGGTGCCCGCCAAATGGCTTTAAGTCCAAATGGTATTATTTATGTTGGTACACGAAGAACAGGTGATAATGGTAAAGTTTATGCTGTTATCGATGAAGACAATGATTACAAAGCTGATACAGTTAAAATTATTGCATCGGGATTAAGGATGCCAAATGGAGTGGCATTTCTTGAAAGTGACTTATATGTAGCTGAGGTAAGCAATATTTGGAAATTTGAAGATGTTGATGATAATCTTGAAACTGATCAGACACCAACACTCATCACAGATACATTCCCTACCGAATCTAGTCATGGTTGGAAATACATCGCTTTTGGCCCTGATGACAAATTATATGTCCCGGTTGGGGCTCCATGTAATGTATGTAATCATGAAGATGACAATCCAATATATGCCAGTTTAACCAGGATGAATCCAGATGGAACAGACCGCGAAATTATAGCTCATGGCATAAGAAATACCGTCGGATTTACCTGGCACCCCGAAACCAACAATTTATGGTTCACAGATAATGGTCGCGATTGGATGGGTGATGACATCCCTCCTTGTGAATTAAATGAATTAACCGTTGAGGGATCGCATTTTGGCTTTCCTTATTTACATGGAAACGATATTTGGGACCCCGAATTTGGTTCAAGCGATGATGTTCGGCAAATGGATTTTGTTTTACCTAAGCAAGAACTCGGGCCACATGTAGCACCTCTTGATGTAATGTTTTATACGGGTGATATGTTTCCTCAGCAATATAAAAATCAAGCTTTCATTGCAGAACACGGTAGCTGGAATCGAAGCGAGAAAATTGGATATCAAATTAGCCTTGTAACTTTTGATGATGCAGGGAATTCAACGTCCTATCAACCTTTTATAAAAGGGTGGCTTCAAGAAGGTGATGAGATATTAGGGCGCCCTGTAGCATTTCTCCAAATGCCGGACGGGTCTGTTCTAATTTCTGATGATCATACTGGCACCATTTACAGAGTTACCTACACGGGTTAAGCAAAAAGTATAGAATCCGATAACAGCGACTATATAAATCCATATATTTGGCAAAAATTAAAACTTGTGTAGTCAATGAAGAAAGTTGTATTAATTCCAGGAGATGGAATTGGAGTCGAAATCACAAATTCTGTAGTAAGTATTCTCGAAAAGGCTGGTGCCGAAGTTGAATGGGTAGAAAAGTCAGCTGGGTTAAAAGCCTATCAAGAAACTGGAAATCCACTACCTGAAGCTACTGTAGATGCTATAAAAGAACATCGAATTGCCTTAAAAGGACCATTGACCACACCAGTAGGAACTGGATTTAGATCAGTGAATGTGGCATTACGTCAACAATTTAATTTGTTTAGCAACATTCGCCCGGCCCGAACCCTACCAAACATCGACAGTCCGTTTAAAAATGTGGACATGGTGATATTTCGAGAGAATACTCAGGGGCTCTATATCGGCAGAGAACACTGGGTAAATGAAAGTGAAAAAGATCATGCCGAAAGTATTGCAGTTGTTACTGAAGCTGCATCTAGAAAAATTATTACAGCTGCCTTTGAGTATGCTCGTGTAAATGGCCGAAAGAAAGTCACCCTAGTACATAAAGCTAATATCTTAAAGTTCACTACTGGACTATTCCTCGATGTTGGAAGAAGCGTTGCAGCAGATTATTCAGACATAGAATTTGAAGATCTAATTGTTGACAACATGGCCATGCAAATGGTGATGCGCCCTCGTCGTTTTGATGTCGTTGTTACAACAAATTTGTTCGGAGATATTTTAAGTGATCTCGCATCCGGACTTGTTGGTGGACTTGGAGTAACTGGAGCAGCAAATATTGGAGATGATGCCGCTATGTTTGAAGCAGTGCACGGTTCTGCACCAGATATTGCAGGCCAAAATAAAGCTAATCCACTTGCATTGTTATTTTCTTCGTTAATGATGCTAGAACATATCGACCAAAAGCACACTGCTGATGAAATCAGAAAGGCAATCTACAAGACGTTGGTGGAAAGGAAGGTTTATTGTACACCGGATATTGGTGGAGAAGGAACTACTTCAACCTTCACACAAGCCGTTTGTGATAATATTTAAACATAGAAAAAGCCCTCGAACGAGGGCATTTCTCTTAGTTGAAAATAGCTATAAGCACTGAGCTAATTATCGAAGAAATTATACTAAATGCCAATGCCCATCCAAAGTTCTTGATCTTGAAATCCTCAATAAATTGATCAACTAGCATAATTAAGCCGGCATTTATTACAACGGCTAATATTCCAAAAGTTAGGAGTATAAATGGCCAGGTAAAAAATCCGATGATTGGCCAAAGCAAAAAATTGGCCAGTGAGATACCAGCAGCTACCCAAACCGCTGCCCAGAAATTTTTAATCTCCACACCACTTAGTACTTTCGCAGTAATAAAAACTGAAATACTATTAATAAGCCAAGCCCAAATCATAAGATTACTAATTTGATTAAAATTCGGCGTGGCATACGTTAGAAAAAAAAATTTGTTTACCAATGAGTGAAATTCAATTCGTTTTTTCAACATTTGATGAGCTTAGTTCATCTGAGATCGAGGCAGTTTTCAATCTAAGACAACGTGTGTTTATCATTGAACAGCAATGCTTTTATGAGGATATTGATGGTTCGGACTCTAGTGCCGATCATTTATTACTATTCAAAAAGGATAAACTTGCCGCCTATTTAAGATTGTTTAAGCCAGGTGTGAAATTTGATGACGCTTCTTCTTTAGGGCGAATTGTAGTAGATATTCCATTCCGTGGATCAGAAGTTGGTAGAGAATTAATAAAAAAGGGAGTGCAAAAAGCTTTCGAATTATATCCCAGCTCGATTATTAAAATTGAAGCACAGGCCGATCTAACATCATACTACAAACAATTTGGGTTCGAGCCTATAGGCGAGGTTTACATAGTTGATGATATCCCGCATCAATTAATGGTGCTTGTAGCTTAGGAGAGTTCTTCTTTTTTTGCTTTCAATGCCGGTAAACAAGCAAGGCTAGCTGCATTCAAATTCTTAACTAATTCTGCTAATTTTTCAACGTTTTCATTAGTTTTTGAAATCTTTTCCACTTCTTTGATATCTTCAAACATCCCCGTTAGGCCGATATATTGCAAAGTTGGTTTAAGCTTGTGCGCTTCCTTTCCAATAGAAACAAGATCGGATGATTCATAAAATTCCTGAATTTTGTTCACCTGAACTGGAATGTCTCTAATGAATAAGTCGAGCATCTCGAGAATCATTGCCTTATCGCCGCCCGTAATTTCTTCCAAATAAGATAAATTAATTATCAAAATACTACGTCTGAATCTGAATAATGAAGTGTTTAGTCGTCATGCAATATGACTAGATAAATTTAATGTAAATCAAGCTAGTATTGAAGTTATAAATTTTTTACCCAGTAAAAACGACAATACACACTAATACAAACACTGTAATTTTAAAGATAAGACCTTTCCAGTTTTTCATTTTTTGAGATACGCATAGAGATTACAAACAGGAATGGATAAAACTAAATTTGAAAACTAAAAACAAGTATTCATATATATAATTTTAGAAAAAAAGATATACTCTAGTATTGAATAAATATTATTACAGACTTAGATAGAAATAAAAATTATTTCTAATTATTCAACTGTTACACTCTTGGCCAGATTTCTAGGCTGATCAACGTTTAACCCTCTGTTCACTGCGATATAATAGGATAGAAGTTGTAGTGGAATAACGCTTAATAATGGTGATAAAACATCTTCAGTAGTTGGAACTGTAAAATTAAACTCAGCGAGATCCCTTACCTCGCTATTAGCCTCTGATGTAATTGAAATGATTCTACCTTTTCTTGCTTTAACTTCTTCAATATTACTAACCATTTTATCATTTGTATGATGTGTTGCAGCAATTACAACAACGGGCATCATTTCATCGATAAGCGCAATTGGCCCGTGCTTCATTTCGGCTGCAGGGTAACCTTCTGCATGGCTATAAGATATTTCCTTTAGTTTTAAAGCCCCTTCTAAAGCCACAGGAAAACTAACTGTTCTACCCAGATATAGGAAATTTGGAGCATATGTGAACAAACTTGCAATTTTTTCAAGTTCACCACATTTATCCAAAATATTCTGAATTTTCGAAGGAATATTAGATAGCTCTACTAAAATCTCTGATACTCTTTCTTTAGAAAGCGTACCGTTTTTCCTGGCCATCATTAATGCGATTAAAATCAAAACTGTAACCTGACCGGTAAATGCTTTTGTTGATGCCACCCCAATTTCAGGTCCGGTGTGTAAATAAACACCAGCATGCGTCTCCCTTGCGATAGTGCTTCCCACCACATTTACGATGCCAATTACCATTGCTCCATTTTCCTTAGCCGTTCTCATTGCAGCTAATGTATCAGCGGTTTCTCCAGATTGTGAAATGACAATAAGCACATCCCCATCTCCAATTAAAGGATCTTTGTATCTAAATTCAGATGCATATTCTACTTCAACAGATCTGCGTACAAGCGACTCAATTAGATATTCTCCTACTAATCCAGAATGCCAACTAGTACCACATGCTGCAATTACAATTCTTTTAGCATCAAGCAGTTTGTCAACAACACCTTCTAAACCACCTAATTTAACTTCCCCCTCTTCAATATTGATGCGTCCTCTCAGACAATCGGAAATGGTTTTTGGTTGTTCAAAAATTTCTTTCATCATAAAGAAAGGAAACCCGCCCTTTTCAATTTCCTCAAGATTCATTGCCAACTCGTGCACTTCTTTATCCAGAGCAACATCATTAGAATCTAAAACCCGATAAGAATCTTGCGTAATAACAGCAAGTTCGCCTTCATCAAGATAAATTACTTTATCAGTGTACTCTGCAACTGCAGAAGCATCCGAAGCGATTAACAT
Organism: Balneolaceae bacterium; assembly: GCA_965229525.1. Classification (GTDB taxonomy): domain Bacteria; phylum Bacteroidota; class Rhodothermia; order Balneolales; family Balneolaceae; genus HXMU1420-13. Next base: position 2,116,068 of record OZ245886.1, on the reverse strand, counting down.
TTCGTTCTCTCCGATTCCAATTAAAAGAGGGGAGCCTTTTCTTGCTACGATAATTCTATCCGGGTAATCTGCATGTAGCATTGCAAATCCATAGGCACCTGTAATTTGCCCAAGTGCGATTTGCACTGCTTTTTCAAGCTCAAGGTCCGGCTTGGAATCTAAGATGCTCTCTATAAGCTTAGCAGCCACTTCTGTATCTGTATCGGAATAAAACTCATATCCGTCTGCTTCAAGTATTTTTTTTAACGAAGAGTAATTTTCAATAATACCATTATGAACAATGGCTAGTTTTCCCGAACTACTTGTGTGTGGGTGCGAATTAATATCATTTGGTTCACCGTGTGTAGCCCATCTTGTATGACCAATGCCTATAAAACCTTCTTGGTTATCGCTTATGATATTCTTCAAGTCCTTGACTTTTCCTTTGCATTTCGAGACATGTAATCCACCGTTTAAGGTTGCAATACCTGCCGAATCGTATCCTCTATACTCCATTCTTTTCAGTCCACCGAGCACTACATCTTTCGCTGTTCTGTTACCTACATAACCAATTATTCCACACATTCTTTAACAGGGGTTTATAGCCATTTATACTTGATGAAAACAAGATAAATTAACGTATTATCTGATTAGTTGAGATTAGATTTTAATCCAAACTTTTGAACCATTCTTATGAACATTTGTTTCTTTTCTGACGAGTATTCTACCAATTTTAAACCGCTCACTCTTACAAGGCCGTTAGATGACCTTCGAATTGGCATTTTTACAATACGGGAAAAGTGGATTAAAGTGTTAAAACCTGACCATTGGGCTCGCCAGGTAGATGATTATTTATCACAACTTTTTCCAACTGGTAAAATTGTTGCAACCAGTGATTATATCTGGATAAATAGCCGGTTTTTACCAAATTCAGAACTAAACATTTCTATACAGAGCTTAAAACCTGGACATGCATTAACAAAAAATGGACAACTAATTGCTTCGAGAGTAACAGCCGAAGATTCAAATTCCCTTCTTGAATCTAAAAAACTGCCAACTGGAACCATTGAAACCGAAGTCGATTTTGAGCCAATTGCATTAGAAAATGTTTGGGATTTATTGTCGCACAATACCTCGCAAATTGCATTCGATATAAAATTACTTCCTGCATCATTTGAAAAAGCAACAAAATTTGACCCAAGTGTAATTCTCAGAAATACTGATGAAATCTACATCCATGAATCTGCGACTGTCGAACCGGGTTGTATCATAATAGCAGAGGATGGCCCCGTTTATATTGGTGAAAATACACGTATTGAGGCTGGTTCAATTATAAAAGGCCCTTGCGCGATTTGTCAAAAAACTGAGATTAAAATGGGTGCTAAGATTTTTAATGGCACCACAATTGGTCCGGTTTGTAAAGTAGGGGGGGAAATCAACAATTGTATTTTCCATTCATATTCTAATAAAGCACACGATGGATTTGCAGGAAATTCAGTTATTGGTGAATGGAGTAATTTTGGTGCAGCAACAAATATATCGAACCTAAAAAACAATTTTAGTAAAGTTCGTTTACCTAATTGGGATACAGGCGAAATGAGTGATAAAGGTGTACAATTCATGGGAACTGTTTTTGCCGATTTTTCCAAAACGGCCATAAATACAAGTCTGAATACCGGAACAGTATGTGGTGTGAGTTCTAACATATTTTGTACCGGATTCCCACCCAAAGTTATCCCTTCATTTACCTGGCTAGGTGATGATACCCAAGTTTATGAATTTGATAAAGCTGTTGAAGCTATGAGGGCAATGATGCTACGACGTGGTGTTGAGCTAAGTCAGGAATACATCAATATGATGCGATTTATTTTTAATCTAGAGTATTCGGCGGGTAGTTAAATAGGTATTTGCCCAATATTGATTTTGCAAGGTTGAAATAGTTACACCATTACTAACACCTGCATGTAAGAATTGCACACCATTAATCATTACTCCAACATGATAGGTATCTCTACCGGTTTTAAAGAATACCAGATCACCTATTTTAATATTTCTTTTACGAACAGAATTACCCAATTCCATTTGTTCTCTGGTTGTTCTTGGTAGAGTTACACCAAAATAATCCTTATAAACTACCTGCATAAAAGCAGAACAATCTATGCCCCGAGAATTAGTTCCACCGAGTAAATATCTCGTGCCTTTCCAATCCTGATGAGCATCATCCAGTTTATCTCTAAGTGCCCTTTCCGAGCGAGACATATTTATTGGAACTATTGCAGTAGAGCCTTCTACTACATTAGTGTCCTCCCAGGGTATTGTTCCTCTTTGTACAACACCACACGAAGTAAATAGTAAGCCTGCAATTAATACCAACGTAATTTGTTTCAGTCTCATCGTCCCCAAAAATTTGATGAAATAAATATAGCTACTATTAACTATTTTCAAAGTTAAATCAGTCTATTGCTTAAATACTACTTGTCTCTATGCATTTATTAGTTAATATAGATCATGTTGCAACATTGCGAAATGCCCGAGGTGAGGGATATCCAAGGCCAGTCGATGCAGCAAAGGTTTGTGAAAATGCCGGTGCCCATGGTATTGTTTTTCATTTGCGTGGTGATCGTCGTCATATTTCAGATCGCGATGTGGTTGAGCTAAAAAAAGCTGTAAAAGGCACGCTTGATTTCGAGATGGCAGCTACCGATGAGATGCTCAATATCTTATTAAATACAAAACCTCATCTTTGCACTTTGGTACCCGAAGGTCGAGAAGAATTGACGACTGAAGGTGGTTTAAACATGTCTGCAGTTTTTGAGGATTTTAAACAAAGAGTATTTCCTGCAATAAAACCTACAGGGATTGAAATCAGTTTATTTCTCGATCCAGTTAAAGATGATATCGAAAAAGCACACATACTTGGCGCCGATGCAGTTGAGTTACACACTGGAAATTATGCCAATGCCCCTACAAAAGATGGGCAATACAAAGAATTAGTTCGACTTAGAGAAGCCGCAATACTTATTCATAAGTTAGGCATGAAAGTGAATGCCGGGCACGGATTGAACCTTCAAAATTTACCTACATTATTAGAAGTTGTGCCTTTTCTGAATGAAGTAAGTATTGGACATGCACTGATAAGCGAAGCCCTATTTCTTGGTCTTCCTAAAACTGTGAAATCTTATTTAGAAGTGATGAGTATCCATGAGGATGTGAGTTGAGTGTCTCCACACCTCATAAATCTGGCTATGTAGCTATTGTAGGGAAACCAAATGCTGGTAAATCAACTTTGATGAATCAGATTCTTGGTACAAAGCTCTCAATTGCTACTCACAAGGCCCAAACAACGCGACATCAAATTGTAGGGATCCATTCAGATGATGATTCACAAATTGTCTTTTTAGATACTCCCGGCATCATCAACCCAAAGTATGAGCTTCAAAAAGCTATGATGCGATTTGTTGAAAAAGCAGAAAAAGATGCCGATTTAATTCTGTTTATTGTTGATGTGAATGCTGCCGAAATTCCAGATTATGCGTTCAAAGAATTGAAGCGATTTCATAAACCTGTTCTTTTAGTCATCAATAAAGTAGACAAAAGTAAGTCTGAGACAGTTGATAAAGTAAATTCTGAATTAAATGAACAATTTAGATTCTCAGATTCAATTGCTGTATCTGCTCTCGAAAATACAGGTATCGATCTTCTCATAAAATCGATAAAGAAACAGATATTACCAGGCCCACCGTTTTATCCAAAAGATGAATTGAGCGAACATCCTGTACGATTTTTTGCTTCCGAATTAATCCGAGAACAGCTTTTCCTGCTCTATCACGAAGAACTACCTTACTCGGCCACCGTTGAAGTTATCCAATACGAAGAGCGCGATGATCTGGATTATATCAATGCAGAAGTAATTGTTAACCGCACATCCCAAAAAGGGATGATCATCGGAAAACACGGCGCTGCTATTAAAAAGTTGGGCATGGAGGCTCGTAAATCCATCGAAGCGTTTGTAGATCGAAAAGTGTATTTAGACCTTCATGTTAAAGTGCGGGAAAAATGGAGAGAAAAAGAAAACATGGTCCGCAATTTGGGATATCGAACCTAATTTTATTTCTTATCAGCTAAAAAAGTAAAACTATAATATGGATTCGGGTGTTGATCAATATCTTGAAATTGGATGCGGGCGATGCCCATTAGTAGGTACACCGGAATGTAAAGTAAATTTCTGGCGGGATGAGTTAATTGCTCTTCGTGAAATCATTTTAAAGTCTGGTTTAAAAGAAGAGATTAAATGGAGTAACCCTTGCTACACATTTGAAGGAAAAAATATTCTGATGTTAAGCGCACTTAAGAATCATGCTCTAATTGGCTTTTTCAAAGGTTCGCTAATCAAAGATACTTATGGTGTATTAGTAAGTCCCGGAAAAAGCTCCCAGGCAGACCGAAGGCTTGTTTTCACCGAGGTGGAAACAGTCCAAGATCAGGAAATCATTATTCTGGATTACATACAACAAGCTATAGACATAGAGAAAGCGGGGCTAAAGGTAGCTTTCAAAAAAAATCCCGAACCTTTACCCGAAGAACTACTTGTTGTTTTTGATTCAAATCCAGAATTGAAGACGGCCTTTGAGTCACTTACCCCAGGCCGACAAAGAGGATATATTCTTCACTTCTCACAACCCAAACAAGCAAAAACCAGATTCTCAAGAATTGAGAAGCTAATTCCTAAAATTCTTGCAGGAAAAGGTTTTCATGACCGTTGAACGCGCAGAATAATATCATGAATACATAATTTTTACAGAATATTATTCTACTAACTATCAGTATTCAACTTTTCCTAGAATATTATTCTCTAAATAAAATCATTCACTTAACTTATTGGATTAAGAAAACTTCCAATCCAGTCGAAAAAAACTTCAAGAGACCTTGTATATCAATTCAATGACTCGTAAGCTTTAGCTAATGAAATTTTCAATCCAATATAGAATGAATAAGCCCACTTGTATGCGCAAGTGTATGTGTTTGATGCGCACTTAAGGGCTTGATATAATCATTTTGTAGATAAAGCCCTTTAGAATGCAATTCCTAAGGGCTTTTTTGTTGGAGTAAATCTCAAACGTTCTTTAAAAAAGTTATTGCATTCTCATTAAGAAAGGTGGAGGGATCAGGTCCTATGAAGCCTTGGCAACCGTTTTGATTTTGAAAGAAATCAGGAAAAGGTGCTACATCCTGTCCAACACAAATTGTGTTTGGAAAAGATGAGTTCGAAAGATTTGGCAAAAGCCTCGTTCGGACTCTCTGAGCGAGGCTTTTTTATTGAACAAAACATTAAATAATCATTCACAATAACTAGATCATGAGTAACGAATTAACATCACGAAAACTAAGATTTGACACCCTGCAACTTCATGCAGGTCAACAGCCGGACCCAACTACCGGATCAAGAGCTGTTCCGATATATCAGACCACATCCTACAACTTCAAAGATTCCGAGCATGCAGCCAATCTGTTTGGTCTGAGAGAATTTGGGAATATCTATACTAGAATTATGAACCCCACTACAGATGTATTCGAACAGCGTGTGGCTGCATTGGAAGGTGGGGTTGCTGCTCTGGCTACATCCTCAGGTCAAGCGGCACAGTTTCTTGCGATTTCAAATTTAGCAGAAGCTGGCGATAACATTATCTCAACGCAAAACCTATATGGTGGAACTTATAACCAATTTAAAGTTACGATTCCAAGATTAGGCATCGACGTACGTTTTGCTGAAGAGGATACAGTAGAAGCTTTTGAGAAGCTCATCGATGAAAAAACCAAGGCATTTTATGTTGAGTCGATTGGTAATCCAAGAGGGAATGTAGCTGATTTTGAAGGACTGGCTAAACTTGGCGAAAAGTATGGAATCGCGCTTGTTGTCGATAATACTTTTGGTGCAGGCGGAGCAATCGTACGCCCTATTGAACATGGAGCTAACGTTGTAACTGCTTCTGCTACTAAATGGATTGGTGGTCATGGCACATCAATTGGTGGTGTAATCGTTGATGGCGGTAATTTCAATTGGGGTAATGGTCGATATCCATTATTCAGCGAGCCATCTCCAGGATATCATGGGCTTAATTTCTGGGAAGTTTTTGGTACCGATGGCCCCTTTGGAAATATTGCTTTTGCTATTCGCGCTAGAGTTGAAGGTTTACGTGATTTTGGATCATCACAATCACCTTTTAATAGCTTTTTATTGCTGCAAGGATTGGAAACTCTTTCGTTACGAGTTGAACGTCATAACTCAAACGCCCTAAAATTAGCATCATTTTTAAAGAATCATGAAGATGTTGATTGGGTGAACTTTACGGGATTAGAAGAACACCCCGATCACGAACGAGCAAAAAAATACTTTACTCCCGATCATTTTGGATCTGTACTTACGTTCGGCGTTAAGGGCGGGTATGATGCGGCCAAAGATTTCATTAACAATGTAAAACTTGCTAGCCATTTAGCGAATGTTGGCGATGCTAAAACGCTGGTTATCCATCCCGCTTCAACAACGCATCAGCAGCTTTCTGAAGCTGAACAAGCAGCAAGTGGTGTTAAACCTGACTTGATTAGAGTTTCTGTAGGAATCGAACACATCGATGATATTATCGAAGACTTTGAATTAGCATTTCAATCGATTTCTGAAACAGTAGCATAATTAATCTCACTTATCGAAGAAGTTTGGTTGGATTGATACATGATCCTTCCAAACTTCTAGATTTTACTATATGACCGAAATTTTTACATATACATCTGAGGAAGATTTTGTTACTGAGTCAGGTAAACTAATCTTCAAGCCTCATCTAGTTTACCAAACTTGGGGATCACTTAATGCCGATAAGAGTAATGTGATTATAATCTCTCATGCTTTAACCGGAAACGCCGATGCTCAGGATTGGTTTTCAGGGTTATTTCATGATAGAGGTATCATTGATTTAGAGCAGCATTTCGTTATTTGTATCAATCATCCCGGAAGTTGTTACGGGTCAGTTGGACCAACTTCTATCGATCCTCAATCTGGAGAAAAATATCGAGCTGATTTTCCGGATTTAACGATCCGTGATATTGTTCGTTTAGAACAACAATTGCTAGATAAACTTGGAATTCAAGAAATTGAACTAATAATTGGTGGCTCAATGGGCGGGATGGTTGCCCTTGAGTTTTGTTTAATGGATACACGAATAAAATCAGCCTGTTTTATGGCTATGGGTAAATCGCATTCGGCCTGGGCCATTGGAATTAGTCAGGCACAAAGAAATGCAATTAAAGCCGACTCGAAATGGAATGGCGGTTTTTATTCTGATGATGCTCCACCTGTTGATGGACTAGCAGCAGCCAGAAGTATGGCAATGATTACCTATCGAAGCCCACAAAATTATGCCCAGAAATTTGGCCGAAATTGGAATATCCAAAAGAATATTTTTGAGGTTGAATCCTATTTGAATTATCAAGGAGAGAAGCTTATCGATCGATTTGATGCAAACTCTTACATCACACTATCCAAAGCGATGGACTCCCATGATGTGGCCCGAGGACGAGGAACTGCTAAATCCGTTCTGTCAAGAATTCAAATACCAGTACTAATCATTGGCATTGATTCCGATATCCTATACCCAATAAATGAACAAATAGAATTAGCCGAGTTGATTTCTACATCAACTTTTAGAGAGATAAAATCTAAATACGGCCATGACGCTTTTCTCATCGAGTTCGAGCAAATAAATAATGCTCTTAAGTCATTTCGAAATGTAACTTCTTCTCGCCTATCTGCTTAAAAGTGTACTAGGTTTAGTTCTTTTTACTAAACCACAACTTGTTACGTCGTTTCAGCTTTCAGTGCTTTATTCCTGACTTCAAACACCTTTTACATTAGAGTTTAGGATTTTTTTTAATCCAACAAGTGGATTTTATTTGACAGATTATGGCAAATAAGGGTACATTGTGGAGTGATGTGGGAGAAAGTGGGGACTTTTCAACCACGGATCGTTTTAGCAATCAATCATCCATTCCGCGGGTATCGTGCATAGTTTTAAAGGCCAATACGAGCATAGTATCGACGAAAAAGGTCGTATATCTTTTCCGGCAAAGCTTCGGAAAATGGTCAATCCTGCCGCTCAGGATCGCTTTGTAGTAGTTCGCGGAATCGAGACTTGTCTTTATTTATACCCAGAAAATGAATGGATTAATGTCGAAAACGCTCTCAATCAGGCCAATAATTTTACCCGCGCTGGCCGAATTGCTAAGAGAAACTTCCTCCGTTTTGCCGAAGACATTAATCTAGATAAGCAAAATCGTCTTGCAATCCCCACTGATCATTGCACATTCGCAGAAATCAGCTCAAAAGCTGTATTCATTGGAATGGGGCAATACATCGAAATCTGGTCCCCAGAAAAACTGCAAGAAGCAGATGATAATCTCGATGCAGGTGCATTTGAGGAAATTTTTGAAGCTGTAATGGGAGGCGGAACTACTTCCGATGCTGAGTAATATGACCCAATATCATCAGCATATACCAGTTATGCTAACGGAGTGTATAGAAGGACTCATAACAGATACCAATGGTATTTATATTGATGGTACCCTTGGTGGAGGCGGTCATTCAAAAGAAATTTTAAATCACCTTGAATCAAAAGGTCGCCTTTTCTCCATCGATCAGGATGATGAAGCTATTGCAGCAGCAACTGCTTATATCGGCGACGATGAAAGATTTTCAATTTTAAAAGGAAATTTCGGATACCTGACTACTCTTCTACCTCCCCTCAACCATGGTCAGGTAGCCGGAATCCTTTTGGATTTAGGAGTTTCAACCCATCAGATTAAAGAAGGAGAACGCGGATTTAGTTTCCAGGAAGATGGCCCTTTGGACATGAGAATGGGAAACATGACTCGAATGACAGCTTATGAAGTTGTAAATAACTATGAGTACGAAGAGCTTAGAGACATAATTTTCCATTACGGCGAAGAGAAAGCAAGCAGAAAAATTGCGCAAGCAATCATCAATTCAAGACCTATTGAAACTACTGGTGAACTTCGAACTGTAATTGCAGAGGTAGTTAATCAAAAGTTTCTTGTGAAAACGTTAGCACGCGTTTTCCAGGCAATTAGAATTGAAGTTAATCAGGAACTAGAAGTGCTGAAAGATGTACTCTCGCAATCACTTGAGGTTCTTAAAGTGGGGGGCAGACTGGTTATTATGTCCTACCACTCATTAGAAGATCGTTTGGTAAAACGTTTTTTAAAATCCGGTAATTTTACCGGTAAAATCGAAAAAGATTTTTATGGCAACGATTTGTCCCCATTTCGCCTGATTAATCGTCAGGTGATTACCCCTTCCCCACACGAAGTTGCCCAAAATCCAGCTGCACGAAGCGCTAAACTTCGAATAGCTGAAAAAATAAACGGAGGCGGCTCATGATGGTGCAATCACCACTTAAACGCAGAGAAGTACAGCCGAACCTCCGAAAAGTCCCCAAACCTGACATAACGCCCTCTTCTGCCTCATCAAACAGGCCAAAAAATAAAACAAAGAAGGTATCGGGTTCAACAAAGGCTGCAATTCCAATGATTAGACCCAGCTTGGTTATTTTGATTAGCCTCATTATCGGAGCTTTGGGATTTGCATACCTGACGCATGTTTTTGCGACTCAAAAACTACTGCAAGAAGTTCAGGCATTAGAAAACGAGTACAATAAAGCACGGCAAACTCACGATGAGTTAAAGCTACAATACGATCGATTAATCGGACCGGCAGAAATTTACAATAATGCGCAGCAAGCTGGTTTCATTAATGGTGGACCGGCTGATTATACCATAACGGTGGAAGAATGACAGAACATCGTACTTCCATATTAAGCCGGATGTTTATCGTTTTAGGATTTCTGTTTCTGATTCCTTGTGCGTTGGCTTTTCAGTTAATTAGAATTAACTATGTTGAAGGCGAAGGCCTGCGAGAACTTTGGAGCCAACAAGCATTAGATGAAATTCCAATCCCAGCGCAGCGTGGTAACATCTACGATAGAAATGGAACGCTTCTAGCAACCAATTCTGCAGATTATCAAATTGCACTAGATCCGAAAATATCGGGCCTAACTGCCGATCAAATTTCGAATTTAGTTCAAAAACTTGGTGAAGTAACAGGTTCAGCTGCATCAGTATATTTGCAAAAAATCAATGAAGCCCCATCTCGATCCAGATATGTTGTTCTTGCCAAAAATCTTACCGGTATCCAAAAAGATGAAATCCAGAACCTTGGAATTCGCGGTGTTATTATTGAAGAGAACTTCCGAAGAAAATATACGTTCGGCTCTTTAGCAGCGCACTCTTTAGGTTTCGTAAATCATAATTTGGAAGGTAGAACTGGAATTGAAGCCTTCTACAATAATGAACTTCGTGGTGAAGACGGAGTTCAGCAAGTACGGAAAGATCCATTCGGCCGCATTTTCGAATACGTTGGCGCACCAAAAAGACTTCCTACTGAAGGATTTGCACTTCAAACCACCATCGATTCTTACATTCAGGCAATTTTAGAAGATGAATTAAAAGCCGGTGTGGAAAGGCACCAGGCAAACTATGGAACCGGAATCATCATGGACCCGGAAACAGGTGCTATTTTAGCATTAGCAAATTATCCAACATTCGATCCAAACTTCCCGGGCTTATCAGATTCTGAGAATCGTCGTAATTTTGGCATTTCTGATATGGTGGAGCCTGGATCTACGTTCAAACTTGTAACTGCAATCGCCGCTGTTGAACAAAATGCCGTTGATTTTGACGAAATTTTTGAAACACCGGAAGATGGTGAAGTAGTTATCCATGGACTTACACTTAGAGACCATGATCCCTTAGGAAATATCAATTTTGAAGACGTGATCCGTCAATCTTCAAATATTGCGACTGCTGAAATTGCCATGCGGATGGACAACAATAGATTCTATCAATACGCAAGAAACCTTGGCTTTGGCACTCCTACATATGTAGACATTGCAGGTGAGGAAAGTGGCAGAATGGCCAAACCGTATGATTGGAGCTTAGTGAGCTTGCCGTGGATGTCGCATGGTTATGAATTACTGAGTACCCCATTACAGGTTACCCAGGCATATGCTGCTTTTGCTAATGATGGTATGCTGATGCGCCCTTATATCATCGAGAAAATTGAAGATGCCGATGGGAATACAATTTCTGAGCATGAACCTGTGGAAATTCGTCGGGTTGCAGCGAAAAAAACTCTGGATTTACTTTTACCCATTTTTGAAAGTGTTGTAAGTGATTCCGGTACCGGAGAGTTTGCTCAGGTAGAAGGACTTCGAATTGCTGGAAAAACAGGAACGGCAAAAAAAGTTGTAGACGGCAGATATACTAATCGCTATCGAGGTTCCTTTGCAGGATTTTTCCCGGTAGAAGATCCAAAATATGTGATTTTCATCATGCTGGATGAGCCAAAGCCCATTGGCTATGGCGGTTATACGGCTGGACCTATTTTCCGCCAGGTAGCTAAAAGAATTGCAGGACTCGATGATGAACTTCAACTATCATCGCCCCTTGCTCAAGAATCAAGTCCTTTAATCATGCCAAATTTAGTGGGCTTATCGAAAGTAGAGTCAGAGTTATTGGCTCAATCAATGAATCTTGAACTAAATATCGCTGGTGATTTTGGCACTGTAGTCTCACAAACACCATCAGCATTAGATACACTTTCTACTATTTCGAACATTCAGCTTTTACTATCTGGATTTGCCGAAGCTGACACAACTTTACGAGAAGGATTTCAAAGAATTCCAGATGTATCAGGAATGAGCATGCGAAATGCATCGAATCTTTTATCGGCTCGTGGTTTTAAAGTTGAAAGAATTGGATCAGGAACTGTTTTCGCTCAATTCCCAAGAAAAGACGAAGTGATGAGAATAGGTCGAACAATCACAATTCGTGGCAAAGCCAGGTCACTAGAAACAAGAACACTCGCAAATTTGAACAACTAATTGCAGCTTAAAGAACTCATAGCGCTGGTTAATCCGCTGGATGTAACCAATAAGAAGATTACGGTTGAGTTGACCGGGGTGCATCAGGATTCACGTCTGGTAACCAAAGGTTCTGTATTTATCGCTGTAAGGGGTACTGAAGTAGACGGCCATATGTTTTTGGAAGATGCGATTGCACGTGGGGCAAACGTCTTAATTTGCGAGGAGTCCTATTACACAGATGCCCCCGATGTTTGTGTGATGGAGGTAGAAAACACCAGAACAATTCTGGGAAAAATTGCACAGAAATTCGTCGGTGATCCTGGAAAGAAACTCAATATTGTTGGGATTACCGGTACCAACGGAAAAACTACAATTGCCACCTTAGTTTATCAGGTACTTTGTAAGGTTGGGAAAAAAGCATCCTTATTAGGTACGGTATCAAAACGAATTCTGGAAGAAGAAATTGATAGCTCGCTCACAACTAGCGACCCAATCGAACTAGCAAACGACATGAAAGCTATGATTGATGCTGGTTCTGAATTTCTAATTATGGAAGTATCATCACATGCACTATCGCAGGAACGCGTGAATGGTCTTGAATTCAAAGTTGCGGCATTCTCTAATCTGAGTCACGACCATTTAGACTATCACCATACGGTGGATGAATACGCAGCCGCAAAGAAATTACTGTTCGATCATCTACCTGCTACTTCAACGGCAATTGTTAATGTTGATGATGCTCGTGGGCATTACATGGTACAAGACACCAAAGCTGCGATCAACGAATTTAGTTTTAAGACCGAGCACAATCATATTCTGCAAAACACTTCTGAAGGATTATCCCTTGTTGTAGACGGCGTAAATATTCAATCTCCTTTAGTCGGTGATTTCAACGCATATAATGTGGCACAGGCATTTATGATCTGTAAATCACTGAATATACCTGCTTTGGATGCGGCAAAAGCCCTTCAGACTTCTAGTGGGGCATCTGGCAGGATGGAAACAGTGGTAGTTGATGATGGAGAACTGCCAAAAGTAATCGTGGATTATGCACATACACCTGATGCCCTTCAAAATGTTTTGGCAACTCTGCACAATCTCCGTTTTAAGAATAGCAAGCTTCATTGTGTATTTGGAGCTGGCGGTGATCGCGACCCCACTAAACGCCCGGAAATGGCCAGGGCTGCCTCTAAATATGCAGATAACATAGTAGTAACAAGCGATAATCCTCGATTCGAAAACCCTGATTTAATTATTCAGGACATTCTGAAAGGCTTTGAGTCGATGGAGAATGTTACCATTGAATCTGATCGAAAAGTTGCTATTGAATTCGCTGTGAAGAATGCCTCAGTAAAAGACATTGTGTTGATTGCAGGCAAAGGTCATGAAGATTATCAGGATATCCGTGGAACCAAGCACCCCTTCAACGATTATGAAATCGCAGAAGCGGCACTGCAACAAAAAAAGGAGGTTCACTGATGCTGTACGAATTATTTGATTGGCTAGAACGAATGTATGAATTCCCTGGCGCCACAGCCATGGCGTTTATTTCAACACGAACAGGATTAGCTGCAGTTTGTTCACTGTTAATCAGCTTATTTATTGGTCGACGAATTATAAAATGGTTGAGCAAAATGCAGCTTAAAGAAGTAATTCGGGAAGATATTGGACTTGATCATCACCAGGAAAAAGTTGGAACACCTTCAATGGGTGGAGTTATCATCCTGTTGGCTACTTTGATTCCCACGGTCCTTTTTGTGCGAATGGACAGCATCTACGGCTGGCTAATTTTCTTTGTGATGTTCTCGCTGGGGGTTGTTGGTTTTATTGATGATTACATCAAAGTTGTAAAAAAGGATAAGAGTGGCCTTGCAGGTAGATTCAAAATCGCAGGGCAAGTAACCGTTGGGTTAGTTCTTGGGTTAGTTCTTTATTTCCACCCTGAATTCGAATCTTTCAATACCCTTTCTACTGTTCCATTTGCTGCACATTTGAATATTGATTACGCTTTTTTTGGTGAACAATGGGGTTGGGTGATTTATTTACCGGTTGCGGTTTTTGTAATCACGGCTGTCAGCAATGCAACTAATCTTACGGATGGTTTGGATGGGTTGGCATCTGGAATATCGGCTATCTGCGGTTTTGTATTTGCCATCTTTGCATACGTATCAGGTCGAGTTGACTTCTCGGGCTTCCTGGATATTATGTATTTACCGGGTGCCGGTGAACTCACCATTTTTTGTGCTGCTTTGATTGGTGCTTGCATGGGATTCTTGTGGTATAACACCAATCCGGCATCAGTATTCATGGGCGATACGGGTTCCCTTGCTTTGGGTGGCGCTTTTGGTGCTCTCGCATTGATGCTGCACAAAGAATTACTTCTTCCATTTATTTGCGGTGTATTTTTCTTTGAGACCCTTTCTGTAATTATCCAGACTACTTATTTCAAGTACACTAAAAAAAGATATGGCGAGGGCCGTAGAATTTTCCTTATGGCCCCCATCCACCACCATTTTGAGAAAAAAGGCTGGAGTGAACAAAAGATTGTGGTTCGCTTTTGGATTATCACTGTACTTCTTGGACTTATTAGTCTCCTAACCTTGAAAATAAGATGACAGAAGTTCGAGGTAGACATATCGTTGTGATTGGAGCTGCAAGAAGTGGTGTTGCCGTAGCAATCCTCCTTCAACAAAAAGGTGCGAATGTTTTTGTGTCAGATTTTGGAACCATCGATGATACATTCCAGACCCAATTATCATCTACAGGAATTGAGTTTGAGGATAAAGGTCATTCAGAACGTGCTAAATCAGCTGACTTTGTGGTAATTAGCCCTGGAGTTCCAACTGAAGCACCTATTATACAGTACCATTTAAAGAACAATACGCCTGTTTATTCTGAAATTGAAGTAGCCAGCTGGTTCGCTGGTCAAAAGATATTGGCAACTACCGGAAGTAATGGCAAGACTACCGTTACAAGTTGGCTAGCCCATATGTGGAAGACCGGAGAAGTTGACTTTTCATTAGCTGGAAATATCGGCTATGCTTTCTCAGAAAAAGTTCTATCTGCCAAAGGTCCACATATTTTGGAAGTCAGCAGTTTCCAATTGGATCACATCCACACATTTAAACCTGATGTTAGTGTACTACTAAACATCACTCCTGATCATCTGGATCGATATGAAAACAGCATGGAGAAATATGCTGCATCCAAATTCCGAATCACAGAAAATCAGACCGAAGAAAATTATTTCATCTACAACTACGACGATCCGCTGATAAAAAAGCACGTCGAATCATTACAGAATATAAAAAGTCACCCGCAGCTCTGGGGTTTTTCATCGAAAAACGAGGTCCCGGAGGGTGCTTTTATCCGAAACGATCACATCATCTTCAGATTTAACAACATCGAGGAATCACTCATGCCCGTTTACGATCTCGGCTTGCCCGGTAACCATAATTTGCAAAATGGCATGGCGGCGGCACTTGCTGCTCGCGCTGGGGAAATTAAAAATGATATCATTCGTGAAAGCCTTAAGTCTTTTACTGGTGTTGAACACAGACTTGAATTAGTCAGAGTTGTTGATGGTGTGAAATACATCAATGACAGTAAAGCGACAAATGTAAATGCAGTTTGGTTTGCGCTTGATAGCTTTCATGTTCCGGTAACTCTCATTCTTGGCGGACGAGATAAAGGGAACGATTATTCGGAGCTGGATTACTTATTGCGTGATAAAGTACACACGGTGATCGCAATCGGTGAGTCTAAGGATAAAATAGAAACAGCACTAAGCAAGGTTGTACCAGATTTCAAAAAAGCTGAGGATTTGCACCAGGCTGTAAGAATGGCAAAAAAGGGTGCAAAACGTGGTGAAGTAGTGCTTCTAAGTCCCGCCTGTTCTTCGTTCGACATGTTCGAAGATTATGAGCATAGAGGAAAAGTTTTTAAAGAAGAAGTCGCAAAGTTATGAGTAACAAAGTGACAGATAACCAAAGTTATATAGGAACAAAGTCATTGCCTTTGTCACTCGATTACTTTGTAACTGTGTCACTCAAATAATGATCTACACAAGCCCACATAGCAAACTCTCAAACGTTCTCGGCACAAGCCCGGAGGACATCGATTCCGGTAAGCAAGGTAGCGACCGAGTACTGTTGATGACCATCATCATGCTAATGATGTTTGGTATTCTTGCGGTGTATTCCTCAATCGCGTTCTTTGCCGAATCGAATGATACTTCTGCGTTTGCTTTAGTGATTCGACATGTTGTTAAACTTGGGATCGCTTTCTTCGTGATGTTGATCGTATCGAAAATCAATTATCACACACTAGCTAAATTTTCTCGAGTAGGAATGATGATTAGCCTCCTACTTCTGGTCGCCGTTCTGATTTTTGGAACCGAACAATTCGGTGCCAAAAGATGGCTTAATGTAGGCGGATTCAGTTTCCAACCTTCAACGGTTGCAACAGTAGCGCTTTTACTACATGTGAGTGTACTTCTTAGCGAGAAACAAGAATATGTAAAGGATTTCAAAAAATCTTTTATCCCGATTATGGTTTGGGTAACCATAACCTGTGGGTTAATTGGAATTGAAGATTTTAGCTCTGCAGGTATTCTGATGGGTATTTGTTTAGTGATGATGTTTATCGGTCGCGTAAGTATAATTCAGATGGGATCAATGGTAGCGATCGCTTTATTAGGTGGAATGCTACTACTTAATCAGTCTGCTAATCGTCAGGATCGAATTGAGCAATATCTAGGACAGATCAAGAATATTGAAACTCAAGAGTTTTTAACCGGAAGTGGTTATCAAGCTCAGCAGGCTCATATCGCGATTGCAAAAGGTGAATTCTTTGGCGTAGGAATCGGGAAAAGTACCCAACGTGACTTCCTCCCCGCCCCTTACAATGATTTCATTTTTGCCATTATTGCTGAAGAATATGGAATCTTTGGTGCGATGAGTTTGATTGTGATTTTCAGCCTCATTTTGATTCGTGGAGTTGTCTTCATCGCACGAAAAGCAGAGGACACCCTTGGTGCGCTTCTAGCGATTGGGTGTACACTAACCATCGTTCTTTATGGATTTGTGAATGCAAGTGTAGCAAGTGGTTTGCTACCGGTAACTGGTCTCCCAATGCCTTTTGTGAGTTATGGTGGAACAAACATGCTCTTTGCTGGCTTGATGGTGGGCATACTGCTCAACATCTCAAAACATAGCCACGAAAGGAGGCCCTTCTATGCATAATCCAAGAATTTTAATAGCTGCTGGTGGAACTGGTGGACACGTTTATCCGGCCATTGCCATTGCAGATGCTTTGAAAGCTCAAAACTCAGAAACTGAAATCCAGTTTGTAGGAACCAAAGATCACATGGAATGGAAAGCTGTTCCAAAGGCAGGTTACGAAATTGCCAATGTTTGGATCAGTGGATTTCATCGTCGATTTACAGCCAAGAATTTAATGTTCCCGATCAAGCTGATTACTGCTCTTACACAGAGCTTTGGCATCCTCAACAAGTTCAAGCCGGATGTTGTGGTTTCATGTGGCGGATATGTTGCCGGACCAGTCGGCTGGGTTGCTGGTAAAAAATCAATCCCGGTTGTAATTCAAGAACAGAATAGTTTCCCAGGTGTCACTAATCGATTATTAGCGAAGTTTGCTTACAAGATTTTCACAGCTTTTGAGGAAGCCGATAGATTCTTTCCAGCATCTAAAACACAGATTACAGGGAATCCAACCAGAAGCACGTTAACTCAGGTTGAAAAGAAAACTGGGTTAAATGCATTCGGGTTTGATGATTCGAAACCCGTACTTCTAATAATGGGTGGAAGTGGTGGCGCAAGAACTATCAACGAGGCCATTAAAGAGAACCTCGATGAACTACATAACAAAGCCGGGCTTCAAATAATCTGGCAATGCGGTTCGCGATATGTGGATGCTTTAAAAGCTGAAGTTGATGAATCAGCTTATCCAAACCTACGACTCACTGCATTTATCGATTCCATGCCAGAAGCCTATGCTGCTGCTGATTTGGTGATCAGCCGAGCCGGAGCCAGCTCTTGTAGTGAATTCATGCTGATTGGAATGCCAAGTGTCTTGATTCCGTCCCCAAATGTGGCTGGTGATCATCAAACACAAAATGCTCAAGCTATGGTTGACGCCGGAGCATCACAATTGATCAAAGACAACAATGCTGTTGATACAGTCGCTGAATTAGTCACTAGCTTGATTAATGATCAACAGAAATTGAAAGAAATGAACAAAGCTGCAGTAGCACTTGCAAAACCTGATGCGGCAAAAACCATCGCAACTGAAATTTTAGAACTTGCAAAATCCCGATTGAATTAATGAGTAGCAGATTTGAAACACAGCCGGTTTTTGGGAAAACCAAACACATCCACATGGTTGGGATAGGTGGAATTGGTATGAGCGGGATGGCTGAAATCCTCATTCATCGCGGTTATAAGGTCACGGGTTCTGATGGTGCATTAAGTGATACCACTCGACGTCTTGAAGAATTAGGTGCAACTATCTTTGAAGGTCATAGCGCTGAAAACATCGAAGGTGCTGATGTTGTGGTTTACACGAGTGCTGTTAAGGCAGAAGAAAATGAAGAAACTCGTACAGCCTTAGAACAACGAATTCCAACCATCAAGCGAGCGGAAATGCTGGCCGAGTTGATGAAAATGAAATATGGAATTGGGGTGGCAGGCACGCATGGTAAAACGACAACAACAACCATGATCGGACTCGTCACGCAGAAAGGGAATTACGATCCAACCATTATGGTGGGCGGAAAAGTGCATAGTTTCGATAAGACAAACGCTGTTGTTGGGAAAGGTGACGTAATCGTGGTAGAAGCAGATGAGTTCGACAGAACGTTCCTGCGTCTCACTCCTTCTATCGCGATTATCACCAATATTGAAGCCGAACATTTAGACATCTATTCAGATCTTGCAGACGTAAAACAGGCATTCATCGATTACGCTAACAAGGTTCCATTTTATGGTGCTGTGATCGTTTGCCTCGACGATGAAAACGTTCGAAGCATCCTTCCCGATTTAGAACGTCGGATTGTGAGTTATGGACTTACACCACAGGCTTCGATACGTGCTACGGATCTTCAGATGAGTGAATTTAACAGCACGTTTACTGTTTTACTTGATAGAGAAAAATTAGGTGTTATCACATTAAAAGCACCGGGTGAGCATAATGTTAAAAATGCGTTGGCAGCTATTGCAACCGGCCTTGAATTGAACATCGATTTCAAGTTGATAAAAGACGGCTTGGAGAGTTTCGAAGGCGTATATCGTCGATTCCAATTGAAATACAACAATGGAATTATGGTGATTGATGATTATGCCCATCATCCAACCGAGGTTCAGGCAACCCTTCAGGCAGCAAATGCAGGCTGGCCGGATCGAAGAGTGGTGGCCGTTTTTCAACCACATTTGTATTCGCGAACCCAGGAATTGTATAAAGAATTTGGACTCTCCTTTTTCGATGCAGAAGTAATGGTGGTTACTGATGTATACCCTTCTCGCGAAAAACCAATTGAAGGTGTAACCGGAAAACTAATTGCGGATACGGCAGAGAAATATGGCCATAGAAATGTGGTCTATGTGGAAGACAAAAATGCGGTCTCTGATAAATTGAAAGAAATCATTGAACCCGGAGATATCATCATCACAATGGGTGCTGGTGATATTTATAAGTCAGGCGACACATTCGTAGATGAAATTGAATCTGGAAACTTTAAAGTGGAAACTCATTCTTGAGTAAAAAGAATTCAAATAGCACTTCATCCAATAAGGTTCTGCCATGGGCAGCACTGGTGATTTTGATTCTCGGTGGATCAATCATCACAGCAATGTATTGGCAACAAAACCTTCGTGTAAAAACTGTAGTTGTTGAGGGGAATTACTTCACCCCTGCAGATGACGTTGTTTCTGTGTCAGGAATTCAGATCGGGGTTCATCCGGATAGTTTGGACCTTGGTACTGCAATTCAGCGTATCGAATCCCTGGACTATGTGCACAATGCAACTCTATATGTGGATGCACTTGGGAAGGTGAAAATTACAACGCGAGAACGATTCCCCATCGCACTTCTCATTCAGGGCGACAACGAAATTTATGTGGATGCACACGGTGTAAAGCTTCCAATTATCCAGGAAAAGCAACGAAACCTTCCTTTAGTGTATGGTTTTGATGCCAGACTCAATGCAGATACACTTTCATCCGAAGAATTCTATCAAGTTCGAGATTTTCTTGTGAGTGCGATTAGGAATCAGTTTGGGTGGGCAACCATTAGTGAAGTGGTTTACGATCCAAATGATGGAGTCATCGCGTTGAGCCATGAGAATGGTGTGAAATTAGTATTTGGTCAAAATGACTTCGACCAAAAGTTCAAAAATTGGGAAGTCTTTTACAGCGAAGTGATAGCATACAAAGGCATCCAAACAATGCAGCAAGTTGATCTGAGGTTCGCCGATCAGGTGGTTACAAGGGAGGTTGGATCATGATTAATCTGCAAGCAAAACAATTCCAAATAATCGTCTTCCTGAACTTATTTCAGGATCTGTGGCGGAATAAGATGCTGAATCGAGTTCAGCATGACTACAGTGTGTTTTTAAATATTAGCAATCATCTAAACAGCGGTATAAGGTAATGTCAGAACAGGAAAATATTATGGTCGGTCTCGATATCGGGACTACAAAAATTTGTGCCATCGTTGCTTCCATCGATGAGTCAAATCGGATAAATATTTTAGGAGTCGGGAAAGCTCCAAGCGACGGACTTAACAGAGGAGTTGTCGTAAACATTGATAAAACAGTAAATGCGATTAAAGATGCAATCGCTCAGGCAGAGCTTGCATCAGGCATTCAGGTAAATTCTGTTAATGTAGGGATTGCCGGAGATCACATCAGAAGTATGCGAAGTAAAGGTGTGATTACCATTAACAACAAAGACAATGAAATTACAGGACAAGATGTAGAGCGTCTCCTGGAAGATTGTCAACGCATCATGCTCCCGACTGATCAACAAATCTTGCATGTAATTCCACAAGAATTCGTAGTTGACGGTCAGGATGGTATTGCTGATCCGGTTGGAATGAGCGGTATGCGTATGGAAGCGGAAGTCCACATTATTACCGGTTTGGTATCTGCAGCAAAAAATATCTACCGATGTGTGGAACGTGCCGGTTATCAGGTAGCTGATATTATTCTAGAACCCCTGGCCTCTTCATATTCTGTACTTGATTTAGAGGAAAAACAGGCTGGCGTTGTATTGGTTGATATCGGTGGCGGTACCACTGATGTTGCCATTTTCCGCGACAACACAATTCGCCACACAGCAGTAATCGCTATTGCTGGCCAGAAAGTAACAGACGATATCCGACTTGGTTTAAGTGTGCTAGATGATCAGGCAGAAACCCTGAAAAGAAACCATGGGGAATGTTACGCTGATTTGATTGAACAAGATGAGGTGATCACGGTACCTGGAATTGCAGGTCGTCCACCAAAAGAAATCACGAAAAGTATTCTAGCAAAAATTATCCAGGCCAGAATGGAAGAAATCATGGAGATCGTGAGTATTGAAGTAAAACGAAGCGGTTATTCGGATGCCTTAAGCGCCGGTGTTGTGCTAACAGGTGGCGGTTCTCTGATCAAAAATATTTGTCCTTTAGCCAACGAAATACTTGGCATGGACGCAAAAATTGGTATTCCATTAGGAATCACAGGCGGACTTGTTGAAGAAGTTAATAGTCCGATTTATGCAACCGGTGTTGGCTTGGTGGTTCACGCCTTGCAAACCGGCACAAATACCAGCAAAACCATGATCGCAGGATCAGGAAAAGCGACCAGTGTAGAACAAGTGATGAACAAAATCGCTGATCGCATGAAAAGCTGGTTCAAAGAACTTTAACATGAATCATTTCATGTTCCAAAAAATTAGAACAAATCATCTATAAAAATACATCCAGTAAACAACAACAGGAGCAAACATGGCTAATTATAACTCTCGATTCTTCTTCGACGAACAGAGCCAGGAAAATGCCAAGATTAAAGTGATTGGCGTTGGCGGGGGTGGCGGTAATGCCATCAACAACATGATAAATATGGGCCTCGAAAGTGTGGAATACATTGCGTTGAACACCGATGCACAGGCTTTGAAAGCAAGTCATGCAGACATCAAAGTACAGGTTGGTGCTGCATTAACCAGCGGTTTAGGCGCAGGTGCACGACCAGAGATTGGACGTGAAGCTGTTGAAGAAAACCGACATGAAATTGAAGAATCCATCGAAAGTGCAGATATGATTTTCGTAACTGCAGGAATGGGTGGTGGAACAGGAACTGGTGGAGCACCCGTTGTTGCCGGAATGGCAAAGCGACGTGGAATCCTTACCGTTGGTATTGTTACCACTCCATTCGATTGCGAAGGAAAAATTCGCAAAAAGTATGCACTTGAAGGAATCAACGAACTAAAGAAAAACTGCGATACCGTTATAGTTATTCCAAATGAGCGATTGCTAGACATCGCTGATGAGAATACATCTCTGATGGAAGCTTTCTCTCTTGCAAACGAGGTTCTATACAATGCGACTCGTGGAATCAGTGACCTGATCTTGATGCCGGGTCTAATTAACCTTGATTTTGCAGATGTTCGCACAACCATGACCGATGGTGGTGCTGCAATTATGGGTAGCTCGACTGCATCCGGACCAGATCGTGCTGAAATTGCCGCACGTGAAGCGATCAACTCACCACTTCTTGATGGAGTAAGCATCAATGGTGCTAGAAATGTTCTAGTTAATATCTCAGCGGGTTCAAATCTTGGTATGCGTGAGACAACTACTGCAACTAGTATCATTCAGCAAGAAGCCGGTGATGATGCAGAAATCATCCTGGGTACCGTGTTGGATGAAAACTTCGGCGAGGATATCAGAGTAACTGTTATTGCAACGGGTTTTGATTTGGCTGAAGAAAGAAACCGCGTAAAAATCGCTCCAAATAAACCAGCAGGACTTCCAGCAGAACAGGCAATGAGTGCTCCAGCTCAGGCGCCAGCTGCAAAGAAGGAAATCCCAACTCGTTTTACACGAACCACTGGTGATTACTACAAAGGCGAGAATAATCTCAAGAAATTGGATACCCCTTCTTATCTGCGACGTGACTTAAACGTTCGTCGTGAGGAAGAGCAACATATGGAAGAGCCACCACAAAGTGAGCAACCAACCAATGTTGCCCCATTCCGACAAAGCACGGAGCGTATCCAAAAAGGTGATACTGATCAGCCCGCATTTTTGCGCAAGATCATGGATTAATCTCCACTGAAAACGGCTTATCCCCAGAGATAGCTTGGGAAAGCTATGTCTAAGCCGGATTTGTTTTACTGGATTATAGCCCCATGCTCCGTGGCGAGGTTTTGAAACGGAGTATACACACGGCAGGCTATAGATTGCTAACAATAAAGGGAGCCCTTTGGTCGGGGCTTCCTTTTTTTGGTTATTGTAGGAGGTCTTTAACTCTTTCACCCCACCTCTCCCAACTCATATTATTTGATTGGTGTTGAAAAGCGTTTAAGGAAATTTTTCGGTATTTGGTTTCATCTTTCCAAGTTGATGTTACCCTCTCAGCAACATCTTTTGGCGATTGATCCTTTTTAATGATTAGCCCGGTCTTTTTATCTGAAACCGCTTCAGGTACTCCTCCAACATTTGTTCCAATTGCCGGCAAACCAATCGAAGCTGCCTCTATAAAGGACATTCCTACACATTCTGCAGTTGTTGGCATGATGAAGAAATGTGCTTTCTTATATAATTGAATAAATGAATCTTTCTGAACCTTATCAGACTTATCAAAAAAACCAACCTTTCTGATGTAGCTTTTGTCGTTTGACAATTCAGGATCACAACCTGCAATCACTAACTCTGAATCTATTTCCATTTTCTGAAGCTCATCAATTACTTCAACAGCAAATGGTCCACCCTTTTCTTCCCATCTCACCCCCACAAAAAGAAGTTTTAACTTCTGGTTTGATATTCTGGATTCAATCAAAGTTCGAACATCAAGTTCAGAATTCTTCAATCCAAGATTAGAACCGTATGGAATAACTTCAATTTTTGATGCCGGTACTCCATACTCTTTCATTGCAGAGTCGGCCAGCCACTTAAGTGGAAGTAGAAGCTTCGCTGCTTTCTGAAAAGCTTTTCCTTCCAAATGTATTGCTTCTTTTATCGATTTAGAATGCAAATTGGAATGACTGTTATAAACGTCCCTCAACAATGGGAAAGTGGCATCTGTGGTTAAATATAATGGAATATCGCTATTCAGATACGCGACTTCAGGACTCATCAAAGAAGCAATTAGTGCATCAGGATTATTTTGTTTGATTTTTTTATCGATGTGCCGAGCAGCACGTTTTGCCAGACCTACATTATACTGGTATTTATAAATCTTACCCGAACCAAAAGTCAGCACTCTTCCATAAAGCTTCGGTAAGATTGTAAAAGATTGATTGATTGGCCCAAATGGTATCACCTGATCAAAACTATGCCTTAGAGCTTGAAACATATGATAATGAGTACCTGAATACGCGAGGATATCATTAGGATCTTGTTTTGTGATGTAACCAATCTTCAAGGATTACCTACCTCCTAGCATAAATCGAAGATTTAGTTTTTGGATAAGCTGATATCCTATAAAACATAGACTATAAGCTACACCAACTTGCAGAAAAACCAGTAAATATGGATTATCTACAAATCGTAAAATCAGTGGATAAGACACTACAATAATTGGAGAGTGATAAAGGTGTAACGTGTAGCTATATCCACCAACATTTTTGAAATTAACTTTCCAATCAATCAGTAAAATGAACATCACCATTGAAAAAAAGTGCCGATTTAAAATGCTCTCGAAGTAGAATAATATTCCACCGGATACAATCAATAAACTGATTATTTGGATTTTGAATCTTCGAAAAAAAGCGGCGTTTCTGGAATAAATGAATCCGGCAATAAACAACACCAGGATATCATATCTCAAAAGTAATTCACCAAAAAAAGCGAGCGCTATAATTCCGGCTAATAGCAGATAATTCCTAGTGCGAATGGTCTCGATCATTACAAAGATGACGAAAATATCACGAATGAAATAGGTAGGTGGATTTATTGGGGCAGCACGTATTGAAAACAAGCCGTCGAAAATTATTTCCCAGTCAAAATTAAGTCGATTGAGCACATCAACTCCAAACAAATTCGCAATATAGGCAGGTACAATTACAAGCAGATTCGCAATCAAAAAGGGAACCAATAAACTGCGGACCTTCTTCTTGAGTAGATCAGGTTTTGATGAAGTTACTTCGGCATATAAAAAGCCCGAAATGATGGACAAAATCAGTGTTCCGTATAAAGGCACTTGCTCTAGAAATACGTACATAAATCCGCTTTCGAAGGAATGACGGATATGTGTAAATGTGATTAGTATCACGGCCGCTAAGCGGATTATTTCGATAGAGTAATACAAGCCGAATAATTTTGCTCATGATAGAAAATTAGTCAGCTATTAAACAATTAGCTTATTTAATGAGCATCATCTTTTTGGTCTGCACAAACGAGCCCGCCTGAATTCTATAAATGTAGATTCCTGAAGCCAAAGATGAAGCATCAAATCGAACCGAATGATATCCTGTAGGAAGTTGCTCATTCACTAATTCAGAGACTCTCTGTCCAAGCATATTAAACACTTCGAGTCTTACAAACGAAGCTTCAGGTAACCCAAATTGAATGGTTGATGATGGATTGAACGGGTTTGGATAATTCTGTTTCAGACTGAAATCAGAAGGTAAATCAAGATCAGGTTCTCCAGAAGTTGCTGTTGTATCAACTTCTATTTGAAGATTTAAATACCTAGTTACTAAACTTGTTTTTAAACCCTGCGAATATACCTGAAACTCAACGATTTTGACCGTATCAATGGATTCAGAACCCGAAAA
Source organism: Balneolaceae bacterium (assembly GCA_965229525.1). Taxonomy (GTDB): domain Bacteria; phylum Bacteroidota; class Rhodothermia; order Balneolales; family Balneolaceae; genus HXMU1420-13. Next base: position 2,090,105 of record OZ245886.1, on the reverse strand, counting down.
CTTATAAGTGAGCGTGTTAAATACTTCTTGATATTCTGATGCTGTACCAGTCCCAATAACCCAAATTTTTGATACTTCGATTTCAAAATCAAAATCATTGGTTTCGTTGATAAACAGTGAATCAACTTCCGGTACAAATCCAGAAGTAACTTCAACAGAAGCGGAATCTATACTTAAGCCTTCGGAAGCCGAAATTGCAAGGTCTTCCATTATTGGAAGTAGAGTATCTGCTTCATTTATTGAAAGAGTATCACTTTCTGTTAGCTCAACAAATGGTACCTCCAATAAATTGAACGTAAAGCTGCTGTACATCCCCCACCGTCCGAATTCATCCTGTACACGTACATATAAAACCTGATTTCCAATAGGCAACAATGATCCAGGAACAGTAAATGAAGCTTCGATATCTGTCCCTGGGTCAATACTAAATGAAGTAGCTCCCGCAAATCCCGGATCGGTATTCAGGAAATATTCTCCGGCTACAATTTGTCCTACTTGATTTGGAGCTGACTGATCTACAAATACCAGCTTTTTTATAGGGAGTCCCCAAACATTATCCTGTTGTTTGGCCCTGACATATAAGGTATATACTCCTCTACCGACTTCTGCTGTATTTATATTTGCGAGTATTTCTGCATCATTTGCAGGATCTACTGCAATTGCGATTCCATTTCCTACTCCGGGATCACTATCAAAAAAGTATTCTACTGCTGTAATTTGTTGCTCTTCAATTGGGGTTCTTTGATCAACAAAAACCAGTTTTTTAATGGGAAGTCCCCACTCGCTGCTGTCGTTTTTTGCTCTAATAAAAAGCGTATGTACTCCAACAGATAACCCTTCTGTATTTATAGAAGCAGTAATAGTTAGATCCTCTCCTACTTCATTTACTGGAATAGGAGTTCCCAATCCTATCCCGGGATCGGTGTTAAAAAAATATTCCACCGCCGTAATATTCTGAGCCTGAATACTAAGTGTGAGAAAACTCAGTAAAAGAAAGAAAGCTAAGCGTTTCATTAATTTCCGCGCGCTTTGATGGTGATCTCGGTATCCTCTCCTTCTTTCAGAGTTGTAGGAGCTATTAACTCATAAATTGTAGGTAACGAAAAAATTGGGGAACCATCCATTGGGTTAGAACCTTTAGATGGTCCTCTGTTTTCAAAAAAGGCATTTTCGGTTGTTAATAACCAGTCTAAGCTCCAATCGGTATTAGATCGAACACTGTCATCGGTAAAAATATTTTCGAGCTGCATGCTATTGAAAATATTATCCTCTCCTGTATTTGAACCGCCTACCCAATCAATAAGAGTACTTGAAAAATTATTAATAAAAGTATTCCCCCTATTACTCCAAATGTGTCCTTCAATATCTGTTGTATTTCCGGCAAAAATATTGTTTTTAAAAATATTATTTTCAACCGTTGACGCCAATTTCATTCCAACAAATAAGTTATTTTCAAAACTTGTATTGTGAACATTAGTGAAAGTACTAGACTCACTTATTACACTATTTTTTACTGAAATATTTGTTGCTGAACTAGAACTTGTAAAGAAATTAGTTGATATAAACGAATTCACTATAGTCACTCCATCAGCACGGCTTATACCTAAAACTGTAATCACACATTCCGAGATATAAATATTCATCGACGCACCGTCTGTAACTGGACCTATATCCATTCCGTTTACCCCAGCAATATTTATTCCTTTGAGTACAACATTTATTGAATTCCTCATATCAACATTAACAACCCTCGAATCATATGGGTTATGTTTAGAGCCGGCACCGGAATTATAACCTCCACCCACAATCGTGAGGTTCGTTTTGGAAAAAATGTCAATGCTTCCATAATTTTTAGTGCTAGGAATTACATATATAATGTCACCTTGTTCTGCTTCAGTAATCGCCGTTTGTAAGCTGGTGTAATAGTTATCTCCTGATGGAGTCAATTCAGTATTATCAACCACTAAAATGTTTTGTGCATTTAAAGATTGATTAATGAGAAGTACCAGAGTAATAAAAAGAAGCTGTTTCATAATTTTTATGTTAAAATAATGGAGTAATCTTTAGTATTAAATCCCCACTTCTGGGGATTTTCAAATTAATTCAAATGCTAACGCATATCGGACTAATCCCGCAGTAGTATTAATTTCCGTTTTTTTCTTAATCTTTTTCCGGTGACTTTTCACTGTATCAAGTGTGATAAAAAGCTGCTCGGAGATTTGTTTATTTGTATTTCCAATAGTAATGAGTCGTAGAACATCTCTTTCTCTAGGGGTTAGAGACTGAAAACTTTCAAAGTGTTTTCTTACATATATTTCCTCACCAGCTATTCTTTCAATCCTACGTACTACCGAATCAATACCGGAAATAGGATTTGATGAAGTAAGCAATAGATTATGTTTCTTGAATGGTTTACAAACCGTAAAGAAAGTTTCATATTCATGTGTTCTTGGATTAAGAATTTTTTGAAACTCCGCATGTAACTGATCATCATCTGCTTTCTGATAGAATTCCAGAAATCGTGGGGCTACAAATTTAATGCTGTCGGGGTGAACATACTTGTTGAAATATTCTACCCCCATTTCATTTATTTCTTCTTTGGAAAGAAGCCCCCAATTTTCACCGGCCTTATTTAAATGACCAATTGTAAGGTCAGTCTTGTCATTCACATGAAAAATACCGGGCATCAAATCTACCAGATCCTGTAACGAATCAAAGTTTTTCCTGAAAAGCTTGTCCAGAATAAATAAACTTTGTACTTGTATTCTTAATATTTCAGATTCTGTCCTGTACTCCATGAAAACTTTCTCTCCCAAAATAAAAAGGAAAAAAAAGGTTTTTCAAAAATTCCTCGCCCTTTGGAGAATTTTAACTTTAAAAATGATTCTATTAAGATTTAAAAAATTCTGTTCTTTCATTTTTAATTGAAATATTTTTAATTCTTAATTAAAACTTCCCTCCTCTTCAAGAAACTCCAGCGTATCCACAGCATGCCGCATGTGGGGTATCACGATGCTCCCCCCAACAATCAAAGCTACGTTTAGAGCATCCACGATTTCTGCTTTAGTTGATCCGGTTTTGGCGCACTGTTCCAGGTGGTAATCGATACAATCGTTACAGCGTAAAACGGATGAAGCTACAAGTCCGAGTAGTTCTTTTGTTTTGGAGTCCAAAGCTCCATCACGATAGGTATTAGAGTCCATATTAAAGAACCTTTTGATTCCTAAATGATCTAGTCCTAATACTTTCTCATTCTGAGCTGCTCTTTTTTCGCGAAATTCCTGGAGGCGGTTTTTGATTTCTGAATCTGACATGATATTGGATTTTTGATTCTAATGTACACACCCCTGTATCCCCTCTCAAGAGGGACTTTTTTATTTTGTGCTTTCATGATTTCGTGGCAAATTTCTGGCATCATGTTCAAGAAGAAAGAAGCAAAACATAAATTGGTAGTTTTTGGAGATTCCCTTGCTCAGGGTTTTCAAAATGGGGGTATTTACCGAACTGACATCAATTTTCCTTCTTTTATAGCTCGCTGCTTTGATCCTCTCCCTGATTTTCAGCAACCTGTATTTACAGCTCAGGCCGGTATTCCTCTAAATTTGGAAGTTATTCTCAGAGGACTTGCCGATGAGTTTGGCCCGCATATTTCGATGGATGAATATCCATCGGCATTATCCCATACTTTTACCACACTGAAACGAATTAAAAAATACTGGGAAGGTGGTTTTAAGGATTTACGTGTTCACAGAACTACCCCTTATCATAATCAGGCGATTTGGGGATTGGCAATAAATGATTCATGGATGATCCATGAAAAAAACAGCCGTGAATTTATTGATGATCATAAAGAACGTTATTCAATTTTTGGTCTTCTTCCAGAACACGCAAAATATACCACAGCAAGGCTGGTATTGAATCCCAGCTTTAACCCGGAATGGGAACTAAGAACTCAAATTCAGAATGTACGAGCACTTTCAGAAGATGGTGGGATTGAAAATTTGATTGTCTGCCTTGGCCACAACAATGCGTTGGGAGCAATCATTAACCTACATCTAACCTGGTCGGAACCGGAAGATCTTAACTCATTCATGGCTTTCCGAAAGCATTCGATTTATCGTCCTGAGCATTTTGAATTTGAATATCGAACATTAGCTCATAAAGTAGCTGAAATTGGAGCTGAACGTGTCTTTGTTCCAACCATTCCCTATCCAACTATCCCTCCTATTTTGCGCGGAGTTAACTCAGAATTTTCATCAAATCATCTAGGGTATTTCGATTACTATACCCGATTCTGGATTTGGGATGAAGATTTCGACCCAGAAAAACATCCACACCTAACTAAGGATGAAGCCATTCAAATCGATTTTACCGTTGATGAGTATAATAGCATCATTAGAAAAATTGCTAAGGAATATGGCTGGCACGTAGTCCCGATGGCAAAACATGTAGCCAGTATGGCTAAGCGCAGACTTGGTGGTGAGCTTTTGAGAGGATATCCTGATGACTTCATTGCCGCACTGAAAAGAAATGATTTAACAACTCATTTAGTGAACAATGATAATGAAGCTATGCTAACCACAGATTTTATACGTGCAAAAAAAGAAACGGGGAAAATTTATAAAGGGGGAATTTTTAGTTTGGATGGGCTTCATCCCACAACCATCGGTTATGCACTCATGGCTAATAACTACAGAACCGTGATGCAAAGAGCTGGAGTAAAATTTCAAAAGCCTATGGATTGGGAGTATGCAATTAAAGAAGACTCGTTGGTGAATAATCCACCTGCCTTGTTAACAGAGCTTAGACTTGCGCTTAGATACCTTTCTTTAGGGAATCAGGAACGACTTTTTAAAATGGGAAAAAGTGTTTATGGTCAACTTTTAGAAGCATTTTCAAATCGTTAGACTCTTTACATTAATTTAGATTAATTCTGAAAAAGCATTTGGCAATCGAATGAAGAGCTTCTTATTTTTGAAGCATCAAAAAAATGGTCAATAGAAAGAATTAGAAGAAAGGACAGTAAACGAAGAGAAATTCTTCTTCACATCTTTAGGTACGGCAGTGTTTTTCCAACCAGTCTAATTCAATAATTAAAGTCAGATTTTAAAATTTTCTGGTCGTGATGGAGTTTATGTCCAAATAATTACTCATCACCGATCAAGAAATGTGCATTGGTATTAGAAATTAACCCCTAAAGGAAGCCCCAAACCATACCCTAGGATTGGGGCTCATCCCCCCGAGAAAGCCTCACTGAACATGAGGCTTTTTCTTTTTTGACTAGAAATTGTCCATCAATAAAAGCTTTAATTCATTGATCAAAAATGGTAGAATATTATTACCGCAAAAAATTATGTTCTTTTAATAATTAAATGTCTGTCTGCCGTATCTTTTAGTTTTCTTTTATTAAGTGATAATTCATTTGACGTAATAAAAAACACAATAACTAATGAAAAACTACCTACTTCTTCTTTTACCAGCTATTCTATTCATCCATTGTGCGGAACAATCACCTGAAAATACTTACGATCCAACCACCGATACGCTACGATATGATCAGGAAGTACACTTTAGAAATATTCAGCAATTAACTCATGGTGCTAATAACGCAGAAGCTTATTGGGGTTTTGATGATGATGCACTCATTTTCCAATCAGACAACTCTGAGTGGGGTGTGGATTGCGATCAAATTTTCTACATGAAGGCAAAAGCAAATGAACCGGGTTTTGAACCTAAAATGGTGAGTACAGGATTAGGTCGTACCACTTGTGCTTTTTTCTTGCCGGGTGATACAACATTTGTTTATGGTTCTACTCATTTGGCCGATGATGCCTGTCCTGCTGTCCCGGAACGTGGTCCCGGAGGAGCATATGTTTGGCCTATTTATGAAGGATATGACATCTTTAAAGCTAATTTAGATGGTGAGATTATTGCGAATCTTACACCAAATACTCCGGGCTATGATGCAGAAGCAACTTTATCACCAGATGGAACAAAGATTGTATTTACATCTATGCGGACTGGCGATCTTGAGCTTTTCATCATGGATACAGATGGCTCTAATGTAGTTCAAATTACCGATGACCTGGGCTATGATGGTGGTGCTTTTTTTTCGCCGGATGGACAAAAACTAGTTTTCAGAGCTTCAAGACCTGAGACTCCTGAAGAACAAGAAGAATACAAAAGACTACTTGCTCAAGGGTTGGTGCAACCAACCAATATGGAAATTTTCACTGTGAATATTGATGGAACCGACCTTAAACAAATTACCGATTTAGGTAACGCAAACTGGGCTCCATATTATCATCCTTCTGGCGAGAAAATTGTGTTTTCATCAAATCATGGCTCCGAAAGGGGATTCCCTTTCAACATTTATATGATGGATGCAGACGGTTCTAATTTGAAGCAAATCTCATTCGACAACACCTTCGACTCATTCCCGATGTTTTCATACGATGGAACTAAAATCGTTTTTGCATCAAATCGTTATAATGGCGGCGATCGATCAACCAATGTTTTTATTGCTGATTGGGTGGATTAGCTTTTAATTCCATTAAATTTTTAAAAGCTCCGAACTTCCGGGGCTTTTTTTATGCTTTCGTGATAAATAGCTCTATTTATTTCTGCAAATTCAGGAAAAAAGAAAATCATGAAACTATTTATTGCTCTACTCATTCTTACTGCTGGCATAGTTGAGAATCCAACAGTTACAAATTTCAGACTCAAGAATCTGGATAACCGAACCGTTTCCTATAACAGCCTTAAAGGAGAAAAATTTACTGTTATTGATTTTTGGGCTACCTGGTGTAAACCTTGTGTGAAATCCATCCCAAAATTGGTCGAGATTTCCGAAGAATTCGAAGATGATGGTGTTCAGTTTATAGGAATCAGTATCGATGGTCCAAGAAACCTTGCTAAAGTAAAACCATTTGCTCGTTCACTTGGTGTTACTTATCCCATTTTACTGGATGTAAATAGTGAGGTGATGGCTAAACTTTCAGTACGCGCGGTTCCAACTCTTCTTATTGTAAATGAGGATAATGAAATCATCTATTTCCATGAGGGTTATAAACCCGGTGAAGAAGATGAGATTAGAGACGAGATCATCAAGTTACTTGAGGAATGAGATTACATAAACGCGTTGTCGCAGCTTTCCTAATTGTTCTAACTACTTCAACTTTAAGCCAAGCCCAATGGTATGGCAGCAATACGTTTGAATTTCAATTAGGTAATCTTCCATATGAGCAAGACACTGATTATTCGAGTTCATACAATCAAACAAATCTATATTACGATTCTGGCAATTTTAGCCTTTATGGTAAGCTTGAGCAGTTCTACACCCCAATTGAAGAGAGAAATTTTTTCGATTTAACCCAAAGAAGGGTTCAGTTTCAGGATGACCAATTTCGAGTTCGAGTTGGAAATTTTTATGAGACTTTAGGGCGAGGTTTACTTCTTCGCAGCTATGATATTCCCGGTTCTGTCTTTGAAGATGAATTTGAACGAACTCGATATGCATTTTTTCGAGACCTGGAGGGAGTTGCAATAGACTACACTGCCGAACGATTTGAAATAAAAGCGGTTAGAGCACAACCTTTATTTAATCCACTTCCCCCAAATTTCAAACCAGATTCTTTACGTCGACCAGACCTTGTAGAGGCGTTACAGGCAAATATTTATGTAACAGATGACCTAAATGTAGGTGCCATTCTGATGAGAACTAACTCGAACATATCAGATTTTCAGGATTATGGATCCTTGCTTGTTGATTATAACCTTAATCCGAACGTTCAATTGTTTAGTGAATACGCCTTTGAATTAGATAACGCATTTTCTTTTGATTCGGATGTTGATGCTTTTGGACTATATGCTGGGTCCAATTTTTATTATGGAGGGTTTGGCGGTAGCCTTGAATATAAAAATTACAGTAACCTTAGATTAGGCAGTGGCTATAATGATCCTCCATCACTTATCAGAGAACATACATATCCGGTTTTAAATAGAAGCACACATGTACTGGATACTGCAGGTGAAACAGGATTTCAATCAGAGGTTTACTACAATTTTGAAGATGGTCATAATATTACCTTTAACTGGTCTCGAGCTGTTAACGATGGGTTTGCACGTTTTGAATTCAATGAATTTTTTATCGAAGGCTTGTATCAGGTAAGTGATAACTTAAGCGTGAAGAGCTTTTTTGATTATGCACAAGATGACTTAAAAGGCGAGGAAGATCGATTGTCAATTGGATTAATCACGGAAAACATCTTCCAAAATGATCTGGGTGTAGTTCTTGACCTGCAATATCAACAATTCACTCGCTCATTCGATCCTGATAATACTGCAAATGTATATGCGGCCTTTTCACTTTCGTTTTCATCCGAGTTTATCATTAGTGGAATCGTAGAAGCATCTACAGATCCACAGCTAACGGATAATCCCAGAACCTTTACCACTTTTGAAGAAGATACCCGTTTTTGGGTTGGTGGAAATGCCCTATATAAGGCAAATGAGAATAACACCTTCGAAATTTTTGCAGGAAAACGAAGAGGCGGTCCTGCCTGCACTTCTGGAATCTGTTATGAAATCCTTGATTTTGAAGGGATAGAACTTCGTTTAACAACTAGATTTTAAATTGACAATTCATCATGAGAGCACTATTAACACTTACTTTACTTTTTACTTTAGTTGGATGCTCAGCAACATCCAGCAACAGTTCAACAGGTTCAACTCCAAATACACCTGCTTCCGAATTCACCCACACATCACTTAATGGAAATGAAATCAGTTTAAGTGATTTTCGTGGAAAGGTCGTTTATCTGTTTTTTTATGGCGCGGGATGTCCCCACTGCCGAACAAATGGCCCGGTTACTGAAACCAGAATTAATCAGGAATTTGCAAGTAATCCAAACTTTGTTGCCCTAGGACTTGACACATGGAATCAGTCATCCGCAGATAATACCTCATTCAGAAATACAACAGGCATTACTTATCCACTCTTGCTTAATGCAAGACAAACATTGGTTAATTATTATGGATCATCATCTGCTTATGATCGTTCTGTAGTAATAAATCCGGATGGATTGGTGGTGTATCAAGGAAATGGATTTGTAAATACAGACGTAAACGCCGTCGTTGATGTCATCCAATTAGAATTAAACCAAATCGGAAACTAGTATGAAAAAATGGTCCTCAATTTTTACTCTTCTCTTGTTATCAACGAGTGTTTCTGCTCAGGTTTCGGTCGGAGAGGCTGCACCGGATTTTACACTTTCGGTACTGGGTAGCGATGAAACTATAACTCTGTCGGATTTACAGGATAAGGTGGTTTACATCTTTTTCTATGGTGCGGGCTGTCCCCATTGCCGAACAAATGGTCCGGTTACTGAAACTGAGATATTTCAGATGTTTAAAAACGAAGACAATTTCAGAGCATTTGGTATTGATACCTGGAATAATTCGGCATCTCAAAATGTAAGTTTTCAAAATGTTACCGGAATTACATATCCCTTGCTTTTAAATGGCCGTCAGACATTGAGCAATTATTATGGAACAACTTCAGCGTATGATCGATCTGTTGTAATTGGAGCAAACGGTACTTTACAGTATAAAGGAAATGTATTTGTTAATTCTGATTACGAAGATGTAATTGAAGAAATCCAAACCCAACTTGATGCTCTGGCAACTTCATTTGAAGTTGAAAGCTCGTCCCCTTTATCGATCAGGTTGGATCAAAATTATCCCAATCCATTTAACCCGAGTACAACTATTTCATTCGAAGTAAATGAAGCATCCAATGTTCGACTGACCATATTCAATACAATTGGTCAGCCGGTTTCTGTTCTGGCTAATGGCAGTTTTTCTGCAGGTTCTTATACTCTGAATTGGGATGCTTCATCAATGCCATCTGGTGTGTATTTATATCGACTGGAAACTGAACATCAGTCTTTCACAAAAAGAATGCTTTTGCTTAAATAAACAATTTTAATTGGTGCTTTAAATTTAATTTTATGGGATTGAATTTAAATTTAGCCTTGCCTAAATTTAGATAAATAAAAAAAATTATAATGGCACCACTAACAACACTAACTCAAGGCAGGAGCTCAGTGATCTCAAAGATCGGTGAAGGCATTACCGGTGCTCAAAGAAGAAGATTACTCGATTTAGGCATCTATCCTGGAGCTACCATAACTCACCGCTTTAACTCTGCTACCGGCGAACCAAGAGCATTTGAAGTATTAGGCTCCGTGATTGCATTGCGCAAAGAGCAAACCGATTTGATTTTTACTTCCGAAGAGTAAAAATCCATGGAAAAAGTTAAAGAAAGCTCTCGGCATTTGCCGTCAGAGCATGGGCTGCTTGGTCAAACTTTTCGAATAAAGCAGTTAACTAAGCTAGGTTTAAAGTTAGACAACTGGGATTATGTGGTTGCACTTGCAGGTAATCCCAACACTGGTAAAAGCACTGTATTTAACAGTTTAACGGGTTTGCGCCAACATACAGGTAATTGGCCTGGCAAAACAGTAAACCGTGCAGAAGGTGGGTATTCTTTCAACAGTAACCATTATAAACTTGTTGATCTTCCAGGTACATACTCACTGTTATCTACTAGTGAAGATGAAGAAATTGCACGTAATTTCATTCTTTTTGGTCAACCCGATGTAACTGTAGTTGTTGCGGATGCAACCCGACTTGAAAGAAACCTAAACCTCACTCTTCAAATATTAGAGATCACTCCAAACGCTGTTCTCTGTTTAAATTTGATGGATGAAGCAAGACGAAAAGGAATCCAAATAAACACTCGAAAGCTAGAGCAGCGACTTGGAATTCCGGTAATTGCAACAACCGCACGTTACGGCGAAGGTATACAAGAGATTCTTGAAGCAATAGAACAAATTGTAACAGGTGATTGGACCCCAAAGAAAAACGTTAATGTTTCAATTCCTAAGGAGTTGGAAAATTCGCTAGAAAGTGTCGAGGAAGACTTAAAAATTATGTATCCGTTGTTACCAAATACTAGGTGGATTGCACTTCGGTTACTAGAAGGAGACAAACGCATAATTGAAGCATTAAAAAATGATGAGTTTGATCGTTTAGTTAATTCATATAGACAATCGCCTTTAAATCTACAGAAGGAATTGGAAGACATAAATCGTTCTGAGGTTAAGAATGGATAGAAGTGCAAAAATCGAATCTCTTCTTTCGAAATCGAGTTCGTATCAGGCAGAAATTGGTCAGAATGTGCACGACCAATACGTAGAAAATCTATATCTAACGGCTGCCGAGATTACAGCGGAAACGGTAAAAAAGAACCCAATTCGATATCTAAAGGACGAAAAAATTGACAAGATATTGACCAGTAAATTATGGGGTTTCCCAACTATGATTGGTCTTTTTACTCTTGTTATTTGGTTAACTATCGAGGGAGCAAATGTTCCATCCGGTATGTTAGCTTCCTTATTTCTGGATACACTATATCCCATCCTAAAGGATGGTGCCGATGCATGGCCTTGGTGGCTAAGCGGGTTACTTATTGATGGAATGTATCTGGCAACAGCATGGGTAATTTCTGTGATGCTGCCACCTATGGCTATTTTCTTCCCAATGTTTACACTGCTGGAAGATTTGGGATATTTACCACGTGTAGCATTTAATCTTGATGGATTATTTAAAAAGGCAGGAGCGCATGGCAAACAATCTTTAAGCATGATGATGGGCTTCGGCTGCAATGCAGCAGGTGTAATATCGGCAAGAATTATAGATTCTCCACGTGAACGATTGATTGCCATTATTACTAATAATTTCTCTCTTTGTAATGGTCGTTGGCCAACTATTATAATCCTATCCAGTTTATTTGTTGGTGCTTTAGCGCCTGCATGGTTTGCAGGGTTTGCAACTGCTTTATCAGTGGTGAGTATTGCCCTGCTTGGCGTTGTACTAACTTTTGTCGCATCGTGGATGTTATCAAAAACGGTACTTAAAGGAGAGGCTTCTGCTTTTAGTTTAGAGCTTCCACCTTATCGACCACCTAGAATTTGGCAAACGCTATATACCTCAATTATCGATAGAACCATCTTTGTTTTATGGCGAGCGATAGTATTTGCTCTTCCGGCTGGTGCTGCCATTTGGTTGTCTTCTAACATTTTTATTGGTGAAGCTAGTGTTGCTGAACACATCATTACAGCTCTTGATCCAATTGGATGGTTTATTGGATTAAACGGTGTGATACTTTTGGCCTACATTGTCGCTATCCCAGCAAATGAAATCATCATTCCAACAATCCTTATGCTCACAGTATTGGCCACAGGGTTAACGGGCGTAGGTTCCGGTGCCGGAGTGATGTTCGAACCGGAAGATATCAGCACTCTGAGTAATGTACTTGAAGCAGGGGGCTGGACTCTTTTAACGGCCATAAGTGTGATGCTTTTCAGTCTAATGCATAATCCTTGTAGTACTACAATCTATACGATTTATAAAGAAACAAAGAGCTTAAAATGGACGACTGTAGCTACACTTCTTCCATATGGATTTGGCATCACAATTCTTGTGATTTTAGCTGCAGTTTGGAGAGCTTTTGCTTAATTAAAGCATTTTTTCTTCAACCAGATACACTTGCTCTGCAATGTTAAAACCAATGGTTTTTTCATCATCTTCTAGCTTTACCTGTACCGGCCCATTGAATGGTGCTTTATCTAAAATCTGGATTTTTACTCCTGGAATAATGCCCATTTTTTCTAAATAGCGCAGCAATTCGGGATCCTGATCTTTTACTCGCCCAATTATGTACTGTTGATCAATGTCTGCATCTGCTAGAGGGAGGGAAGCCATTTCAGGCATAACTCCATCCTTGGTAGGAATCGGATCGCCATGAGGGTCGTGAGTTGGATGGTTTAACAATTCTGCGATTTTATCCTCAAACTGTTCTGAGATATGATGTTCAAGTTTTTCAGCTTCATCATGCACTTCATCCCAGCTGTAACCCATTATTTCTTTCAAGTACAATTCAAGTAGGCGATGATGACGCAGAATTTCTAATGCTATTTTCATCCCAGCATCAGTAAGTTTTGCACCCTTGTAAGATTTGTGCTCAATCAAATTCAATCCTGCTAATCGTTTTAGCATGTTTGTTACGGAAGCGGATGAAACTTCCATCATTTCAGCAATGTTATTTGTAGTTGCACCAGAACCTTCAGACTCAAGCACATAAATCACTTTCAAATAATCTTCTACTGATTGGCTTAAACTCATCTAGTTGCCATCTCCTGTATCGTTTTCATCAAAGTATTCTTCAAAACTTTGGTTTTTGTAGGCGTCTGAACCCACATAATCTAAAAGTGGACCATAGACGAAAGGTTCGATAAAACCAGGTTGGGCACCGATTAATTCACCTTCGGAATCCAGGAAATAATGAATGGGATAAGAGCTAAGTCGTAAGTATCGAGCCAGTTCATATTCCGGCATGGTTTTCCCATTGTAGGTGATATCCTGATCCGATTCCGCATCAAGTTGAACAGGTATGTAAAATTCGGTTATGGATGCAATCACTGAAGAATCCGGAAAAGTTTCCTTTCTGGTTTTCAGGCAGAAGGTGCACCATTCAGCATATCCGAAAAGTAGAATTTTCTTTCCACTTTCAGCTGCTTCAACCTGAGCTTCCTCCAAAGATACCCAGTTGAATCCAACTTCCATTTCACGCTGAGTTTGCGCAAAAAGTGAGGTTTGGAGCGCAAAAATCGAAATAAATAATAGAAGATTTCTCGATCTCATAATAATAAAAATAATATTCGTTAGGCTTTAATGACAACGAGAGTCATGTCATCAAATTGGCGAGAATCACCAATAAATGTACGAACATCTTCAATAATTAAATCGCGAAGTTCTTTCGAGGAATTCGTTTTTTCTCTTTTTATCAACTTCTTGAGCCTTTTTTCATCGTAAAACTCTTCATCCTCGTTTTGCGCCTCCGTGATTCCATCGGTATATAATACTAACACATCCCCTTCAACCAACTTAATTTGATCTTCCCGAGACACTTTGTTGAAGGTTTCATCTTTGGTCATGCCTAATGCAACCCCTACCGGTTGTAACCATTCGATTTTCCCATCAGCCTTTTTATATAGAATTGGATTATGCCCTGCTCTTATATATGTAAAGGTCTTCTCGTTGATGTCTAAAACACCATATATCATAGATATAAATGTACCACGAGTCGCATTTTGATTGAACAATTTGTTCACGCGATACATCATCATTTTTGGGGATGGGAATATGCTGCACAGCGAATGAATAACCCCTTTTGCGAAAGTCATATAGAAAGCAGCCTGAATCCCTTTTCCACTTACATCACCAATTGCGATTGCAACTTTGTTATCATCCAGTGGAATTACATCATAATAATCACCACCGGTTTCCTGTGCCGGAATACAAATGGCGGAGGCATCAAATCCGGGTATTTCAGGCGTATTTTCCGGTAAAAATGTTTCCTGCACATTTCGTGCAATATCAAGTTCTTGCTGTACCCTCTGCTCTTTAGCCTGATCCTCAATGTATTCGGGAATGTAATCAGGTAGTTTGTCTTTGTCCTCTCCTGTCATCAGAAAGTAGAGCGCAAAAACCGCTAGAAGTAATACAAGAATTAGAAACCCAACGAAAACCTGTAAGTCAGGAGAATTGTTAACTAACCAACCTTTTGATGTTGCTACAAAGTTGGCAAATATGAAAAATCCAAGAGCTGTCGTAACAAAATCATATCGAATATATATCAATCCAAAAACTAGCCCAATTATGCCATTTATGATGTAACTATATGGCGTTGGACCAATTGTAACTATAAGCAACCCTTCGAAGGCAAACATAACAGCTCCTAACACTGGGATAAGCCATTTCTTCCTTGTTAGTGAATACAATTGATTTCCAATGATCATAAATACCAATACCACCACAGCTAGACTGTAGAGCATATTTACAATTATACTTGCCAGAGGTGAAAACGAGTATTGGTTTTCCATAAAACTAACTTCGCCTTCGATATAAACTTCAGGAAATAACGATATCAGAACTGTAAATAAACCGGCAACAAAAGAACCGATGCTTATCGCCCGGATTATGACCCAGCCAACGGGTTTATTTCTAAACATTCCTCGCCGAACTAAGTCCCATGTTTTTAATTGATCCGGCCAATATTGACGAGTTATAGAATCACTTACCGCTGTTGCTACAAAAAAGGCTATTGCAGTTACAGCACCAAAAACACCAAATGATATAACCTGACTGAAAAGATTAGCAATTTGATCTGGTTCGAGATTAACTGCCAATTCCTTTGAAAACCTTAATACAGCAAGTAATGGAACCAAAAAACCTGTAATTATCGCAACAATTAATGCTGGCCGAGTGTCTACAGCTCGAGCTTTAATTCTCAGATAAAATGAAATAAGCATCCAAACCACTAAAAAGAGAAAAATGATCAAAGCACTGTTCATCCAAACAATGCTGGGTTTTTCCATTGGCGGTAAGGAAGATTCTAATGTATAACTCATTCCACTGATGCTTCCTCCAGGTAACATCGTTAAGTCAACTTTTGGTACAACTCCCATCAAAGTATCAGTGGATGTAAAGAATACCTTTGCAAAGCGAACCGTACCATTATCATCGAACGCTAAAGAGTCTCTTTTAAAATTAAATCGTTTCCAATAACTATTGTTCAAATACCATTCAGCACCTCTCCAAACAAAATTTCCTTCGTCTTGCTCACCAGCAACTAATAGAATTTCGTACGCACTGTTTGGAGAACTTCTCAAGTGCTGAAAATCAACCAAACTGCTGATTATTGAATCCTCCTTTTGGATATTGTAGCCTTCTTGATTTCCAAAAGCGAGACGAATCAGTTTTCGATTAAACGGAGTTTGATCTGCAATTACATTGTCTGATACACTAAATGAAACGAGTTCACCATCTCCACTTAAATCAAACTGTACAGCTGTTTCAACCTCTTCTTTAGTTACCTTAAATTCTTCAATAGACCAGGTATAAAGTGGTAGAACCTGATAATTCTCAGATTCAATATTTGATAAATATTTTTTCCTACCAAATGTAGATTGTATTCTATTTATCAAATCATCATCAGCAGTTACACTCGCTCTTTTTTTGAGATTTTCTGGTTCATATTCCCAATTGTAGAAAATCGAATCAGCCATCGAAATTGCTTTTTCGGCATTCATTTTTATCTCAATGGCACTAAGTGGATGATGATTCTTCATATCATAGAAAAACCATAGAATCCCGAAAAACCCTAATACCAGAAGAAGTATATCTTTAAAGCGTGGATCGTGAAAAGCAAACATGAAAAATCTATACGGATTTCTGTGATTAGGTTGCGGCAATATGCTTAGATTCAATCGTTTTTAAAACAACTCTTTTTCCTGTTTTAAATATGTGTCTTATCACTTTTGCTTACAATCAACATCCAAAATATCGGCTGATATTAGCTGCTAACCGTGATGAATTTTATGATCGACCAACTCGTCGTGCACAATTCTGGGATGAAGATGGAAATCCAGAAATTCTGGCTGGAAAAGATTTGGAAGCAGGTGGCACATGGATGGGTGTTTCTAAGACTGGAAAATGGGCAGCACTGACTAATTATCGCGACCCAAACTGGAAAATTGAAAACCCGCCTAGTCGTGGCGAATTGGTTCTCAATTATTTAAAGAATGGCGACACCTCATTGGAATATCTGGAAACTCTTCAACAACATGCAGATCGATACATCGGTTATAATATTCTGCTTGGCGATTCTTCAGGGATCATCCATTTTTCTAATTATGATAAGTCACCTACCGTAATAGAAGCCGGGTTACATGGAGTTAGCAATGCGTTACTCGATACACCCTGGCCTAAACTTGAAATGGCGAAATCGTCGCTGAAAAGTCATATCAGCTCTGATGCCATTGACAAAGAAAAATTATTTTCATTTTTGAATGATGAAACTCAGGCACAGGATGACCAACTTCCAAAAACAGGGATTCCTTATAAATGGGAAAAAGCAGTTTCATCGTTGTTCATAAAAACTGAAAATTATGGTACGCGTTGCTCTAGTATCCTTCTAATTGATCATGAAGGAAACGTAGAATTCACTGAACGACGATTTATCCCTCGCACGCATGACATTTTGGAAGAGAATACCTATTCTATCACCGTTTAAATCCAATAGAGTCAGATTCCATCCGTTGGATAATCTTTGAATCAACCCAGCATAATGACGTACAAATATACCAAGCCTACGCTACTTCAGGCGCTTATTCCCATCATTTTTCTAATTATTGCTCTCTTCATTAACGTTAGAATTTTTGGTGATGCCTCACTAGACGGTTCAAATCAAATTATTCTCATGTTCTCAGCTGGTGTAGCTTCATTAGTTGCAATTCGACTTGGGTATAGCTGGAAAGAGATTCGAACAGGTATGGTTCAAAGTATAAGCTCTGCGATGGCCTCCATCATTATTCTTATGCTGATTGGTTCATTAGCTGGCACCTGGCTTTTGAGTGGTGTTGTACCAGCCATGATTTACTACGGGTTGATGATATTAAACCCAACTATTTTTCTTGTAGCGGCAGCTGTTGTATGTGCCATCGTATCTATTGCAACAGGTTCTAGCTGGACCACCTCGGCGACAGTTGGGATTGCACTTGTAGGAATTGGAACCGCATTGGGTATAAATATCGGAATGGTTGCCGGTGCAATTATATCAGGCGCCTATTTTGGGGATAAGATGTCACCCCTTTCAGATACCACCAACCTTGCCCCCGCTATGGCTGGAACCGATCTCTTCACGCACATTCGATACATGGCCTTAACAACTGTTCCATCAATTAGTATCGCATTAGTTATATTTTTGATACTTGGATTCACTTCTACCGGTAATGGAAGTACCGTAGATACCCAGGAAATTTTGGACGCCATCTCATCTCAATTTAACATCAATGGATGGTTATTTTTAGTCCCTGTAATAGTCATCGCACTCATCGTAAAAAAGGTTCCCGCTATTCCTGCAATTGCTGCCGGTGCTGCTCTAGGTGGAATCTTTGCTCTTATATTTCAGTCGAATGTTATTTTGTCCGTTTCAGGCTACGAGACCTACACCTGGGAAGCAGCTTTTGTAGGGGTTATTACTTCCTTTTATGGAGATGTATCGATCGTTACAGGGAATCCTATTGTCGATGATCTTTTGAGCTCAAGCGGAATGTACGGCATGCTTGGAACGGTCTGGATTATTTTCGCAGCCATGATGTTTGGCGGTGTGATGGAGAAATGCGGAATGCTTAAGCGTATTGCTGAAGCAGTAATCTCATTTGTAAATAATGCGGGATCACTCGTAGCTGCCACTGTAGGTACTTGTGTGTTCTTCAATATCACCGCCTCCGATCAATATCTGGCCATCGTGGTTCCGGGCCGTATGTACACCGACACCTATAAAGAAATGGACTTAGCTCCTGAAAATTTAAGCCGAACCCTTGAAGACTCAGGCACGGTAACTTCCGTTTTGGTACCATGGAATACATGCGGTGCCTATCACGCAGGGGTATTAGGTGTTCCTGCAATGGCATTCATACCATTTGCTTTTTTCAACCTCATAAGTCCATTTATGACGATGTTCTATGCATTCGCTAAGATCAAGATCAGAACACTTAAAGAAGCAAAAGGTGAAGCAGTAACTGAAGCGGATTTAGACAATCCTTAAATAGAATTCATGTTAATCCCTAAGTTGTGGGAATTTAGGTCTGAGTTTATCCAACTTCTATCATACTACATATCCCATATTAAATATGGTAACGTAATTAAGTCTTATTCTTAAGTGCAACGTTCTATTTTATTACATGAATATGTTTCCCCACATATCACTTCCACTATATTTAATTTTGATAGGCTGCGGACTATTCGATGCTGATCCTAAACCATTGGAACCAATCGACGCCTATTTTTACGCTGAAATTAATGGTGAAGCTTTCCAAGCAAATGGTCTAAATGGCGGCGTAGAAACAGAAAGAGGTCATTCTTTTCTAGGTTTCTTTGGAAACTACGATAGTGATATCACATCTCCATATAGAGAGCGCTTAAGCTTTAGACTTATCCATAGAGATGAAGTTACTAAATACCAACTTCGTATTGACAGTTCACTTACTAATGATATGGGATTTAGAATTCCAGTAGGGTCTTATACTGAGTTAGATGGAGATGTTGTTATTACTAGGTTTGAATCACCACCTGAAAGTGATGGATTCGTAACAATTGAATTAAATGAATTAGAAGATGGGAGGAAGACCATTTCAGGAACATTTGAAATGACTGTTTATCTAACTGAAAGAATTAATACAAGGTTTCCTCAGCAAGAACAAGACACTTTGCATATCACTAATGGAAGGTATCTAATGTTACTCAATGATAAGAGGGATGAGTGAGACTCATTATCCTCTCGAATAATAATGGCAAAATCATTCGCCATCTAAGCTGCATAAGCATGCCGTTGAGTGAATTTTTTTTAGAAAGAACACTTTATAAAATAAAACTTCGATTTTCACAACGAGTTTACTTTAATAAAGTTTTAAATTATTGATTTAGAAAAAACTGACCTACAAACATGTTAATTATATTAACTTCTCAATAGCCACATTCATTCGGCGAAGAACTTCTTCTTTGCCGACGAGTGCTAACGCTGAAAATAAATCCGGACCGAAACCTTGTCCAGTTGTTGCTATTCGAACCGGCATCATCACCTTACCAAACCCAACTTCTTGTTCTGCAACTACCGCTTCTAGTGCTGATTTCAGATTGGCAGCGTTAAAATCTTCTTCAGAAAGAGCAGCCACTTTGTTCTGATAAGCTTTAACCATCGCAGGGCTATCTGCTTTCCACTTTTTAAGAGCGCCTGCATCATACTCATCTGGAGCAGCAAAGAAAAATGAACCCATTGCTACAAACTCATCTACTTTGGCAACACGCTCATGAAGAAGGCCAAGAACCTCTTTTAAATACTCATCACTTTTAGTGTCAATTCCAGCTTCTTCCATTAATGATTTTACGGTTGGTAATAGATCATCAATTGAAGTTGAACGCAGATAATGTTCGTTGTACCACATCAGTTTTTTGTGATTGAAAACGGCTCCACCTTTGCTCACGCGATCTAATGTAAAAAGCTCACACAGCTCTTTCATGTTGTGGATCTCAGAATCATCACCTGGGCTCCATCCCAAATAAGCCAGGAAATTGATCAATGCTTCCGGATCATAATTACCGGCAATGTAATCTTTCGTATTTACCGGAATTCCTTCACTTTCTGCTTTACGCTTTGAAAGCTTTCCACCGCTTGGACTCATAATTAACGGCAGATGAGCCATAGTCGGCGCTTCCCAACCAAACGCCTGATACAATAGCATGTGCTTTGGAGCGGAACTCAACCACTCTTCTCCACGAATTACATGTGTGATTCCCATCGTATGATCATCCACAACATTCGCCAGATGATACGTCGGCATTCCATCCGACTTCAATAACACCTGATCATCCAAACCAGCAGTATCAAAAGAAACTACTCCACGAATCAAATCTTCGAATTTCACGGTCTCACGTCGAGGCACTTTCAAACGAACCACATAAGCTTCACCGGCTTCCAGTCTTAGAGCAACTTCATCTTTTGGAAGCGTCAAACTGTTCTTCATACTCTGACGTGTGATCGAATCGTATTTTGGAGACGGATTTCCTGAAGCTTTTAATCGCTCCCGCATTTCCTCAATTTCTTCCGTGGTATCGAACGCATAATACGCCCAGTCGTTATCAATCAACTGCTTTGTATATTCATGATACATTGGCTTTCGCTCGCTTTGTCGGTATGGACCAAAATCACCGGGTGCATGCGGACCTTCATCGATGGTCATTCCCGCCCATTCCAGTGATTTGATAATATCTTCCTCAGCACCTTCCACATATCTTGCCTGATCGGTGTCCTCAATACGTAGTACAAAAGTGCCGCTATGATGACGGGCAAATAGGTAGTTATAAAGGGCGGTTCGGAGTCCTCCGATGTGAAGAAATCCGGTTGGAGATGGAGCAAAACGTACGCGAACGCTCATTTTTTATTCTTGGCTTGATTTGAATTTGAAAAGGCAACGAAGATACGGAAAAGCCACTCTATAAACAGCTTTGATCTCTATCTTGAATAATACAACACAAGAACACCTGAACACATTCTGTTTGTGTTTAAGTGTTAAGGTGTTGATGTTTGCCCCAGTATGAAAATTGCGTTAATCCAACCCCAATTTGCACCAAATCTATATGATCTGATTTCCATGCTTCGAGCAGATCGGGTTGTACTTTTAGATGAGGATAGCTGGTCAAGGAAAGGTAGAACGCATCGAGCTAGAATTACTGATTCGGAGTGGATCAACGTTCCCATAAAAACGGATGACAAGAAAAAGCCAATTCGTAAAGTTAGAATAGATCATTCAACAGATTGGTACCCCCCTTTTTGGAATGGGGTTTATCATAATTTTCACTCAGCCATGTATTTCGATTATTTCGAAGATGAGCTGAAAGCTCTATTCGAAGAAGTTCGTCGATCAAAAAAGCTGATCGATTTCAATCTTACTATTTTTCAAAGATTAATGAATTTCATGGAAATAGAACTCAAATTTGATCTTGCCAGTCAATCTGAGTTTCAATTCGAAGAGCATCATATTATCTTTCAAGAATACCAATCCAAGAACTATATCCACCGATTAGAGGGAGCTAGTTTCAGTGAAATTGAGCAACCGGAAATAGTGCCTATCGCTGAACTTTCTACCCTACATTTATTGTTTCATTATGGACCAGAAAGCTATAAGCTGATTGATCTTTTAAAGTAAGTATGCAATTCCTATCATCCCTTATGAAACAAACTTCTGACGATACTAACTGGACAAAAATCTACACGATTGTCTTCGTGACGGGTATAGTTTTCATCTTACTATTCTGGTGGTTCACCTCAACCTTTAATCTACCTTAACCCATGCATTGGATAGACTGGGTTGTACTCATCGCCTTTTTAGCTTACACCATTTGGGATGGTACTCGTAGAGGGAAAGATTCAGAAAATATCGAAGGATATCTGTTGGCTGGAAGAGGAATCCCCTGGTGGGCGGCCGGACTTTCCATCATGGCAACTCAGGCATCTGCGATAACTTTTATTGGTACTACAGGGATCGCCTACACCGAAGACATGCGTTTTGTTCAGGTCTACCTGGCCATTCCTTTTGCTATGATTCTGATCTCCATGTTCCTTGTTCCGTTTTTCAGCAAGATGAAGGCATTTACCGCTTATGAAGTGCTCGAAGAACGTTTTGGTCTTAAAACCCGTCTCACTACTAGTGCTCTTTTTTTGATATCTCGTGGACTTGCACTCGGAACCGTAATCGCCGCTCCGTCTTATGTTCTCGCTTTGCTTCTGAATTTACCACTAAGTATTACGATCATCATCATAGGAATAATTGCTACTATTTATACCATGATTGGTGGAATGGCCGGCGTGATTTCTACCGATGTGAAGCAAATGGCAGTAATGATGTTCGGTCTGATATTCTGCTTCTTCCTAATAATGTTCAATCTGCCAGAAGAAGTCGGTTTTGGTGATGCACTCTATCTGGCAGGATCTTTGGATAAGTTAACAGCCCTCGACCTAAGTTTTGATCTCACCGAACGATACAATGTTTGGAGCGGGGTGATCGCTGCCTTGTTTTTGATGCTTTCCTATTTCGGAACCGATCAGACTCAGGTTCAACGATATTTAACCACTCCCACTGTTAAACATGCTCGTAATTCTTTGTTGATGTCGGCCTATGCGAAAGTACCCATGCAGTTTTTCATCCTTCTACTTGGGGTGATGTTATATGTCTTTTTCATCTTCAATGATGCCCCGATTTCTTTCCGTGCGGATGATCCTGTTGCCCAAACCGAGGAACAGCTTATTCGTGAACAGAATATCTATCGGGAATATAATATTACTCGTTCTGCTCGTGAGAATGCTGCCCTTCAAGCGATTCAAAATCGAGATGCGCAGTCTCAGCAATTATTTGTGGATGCAGATGCGGCCATGAATGAAGCCCGTCAACAGGAGTTAGCGTTACAGGCCGAGATTCTAGATGCTGATGTGAACGACACCAACTACATCTTCCCTCATTTCATCTTGAATTATGTCCCAATTGGTTTAATTGGACTAATAATTGCCGGTATCTTTGCCGCAGCTATGAGTTCTATCGATTCTCAACTTAATGCATTGAGTGCGGTTAGTATAGTGGATTGGTATAAGCGTCTTGATAAAAACAAGCATGAAGATTCACACTACCTAAGATATTCGCGATGGACAACTCTTGGTTGGGGTGTTTTTGCTACAGTTTCTGCTCTCGCCCTTGGTGAAACTCGTTCTATCATTGAATTAGTGAACCAAATCGGAAGTTATTTTTACGGTTCGATATTGGGGGTATTTATTCTGCTTCTTTGGGTGAAAAAAGCCAATGGAACGGGAGCTCTAGCCGGACTTGCTTCCGGAATGTTTGCCGTATTCACGTTCGATCGATTTTATTACTCTGAAACCCTCTCCGATTACTCCTTCTTTCTCCCCTGGACTCAAATTCCAGAAACCTATACCAAAGCTGTAGAGTTTCTATGGCTCAACCCTGTTGGTGCAGTCACAGTTGTTATTGTTGGGATGATGGTGAGTTATATTTTTCCTAAGAAATAACCTGAGAGACAAAATTGATCACATTACCGATGATCATGGAAATTCATACATCCAGGGATTTAGCCGAGCCTATCGATATCTCTTCAATTGGAGATTTATGTAACGACTGCTTTTGACTTGTTATTGGCACTTATGATTGACTCCCGATTAATCGGGATACCCAAAAGTCACCTTAAGAAATGGAAATTCACCCGTTAATGATCGTTGATTCATACTACTTGATTACGGTCATTCATACCTACAATTACACTCCTACCACATTTCTTCCGGAATTCGTTAAGGGTTTATTTAATCCTTTTACATTTAATTGAGAAACTTTTCGATTTGATGAACGTGTATCTACCACTCGCCTATGTGGTCAAACAGGTACAAAATTCTCGGTAGGTATTACAATGAAAGTCAGAATCGGAATAGTTCTATTACTTGGTACGTTCGTAACTCAATTTGCATTTGCTCAAACGCAAATCGTACAAAAAAGCTATCAAACCCAAAAAGTCATGGGTGAAACTCCACGTATCGATGGTATCATCGATGAGGATAGCTGGAGTATGGTGGAATGGTCGGGAGATTTCACACAAATTGAACCCGATCATGGTGCCGATCCATCACAAGAAACCGCGATTAAAATACTCTATGATAACGACCATTTATATGTAGCTATTCGTGCATTCGATACAAATCCGGAAGAAATTGTACAACGACTATCAAGAAGAGACGGATTTGAAGGCGACTGGGTAGAAATCAACATTGACAGTTATTACGATAAGCGGACTGCATATTCATTTACGGCTACAGTTGCAGGTGTTAAAGGCGATGAGGCCATCAGCGAAGATGGAAATAACTGGGACAGTTCCTGGGACCCTCTTTGGGATTTCGAGACCAGTATTGACAATGAAGGCTGGGTTGCTGAAATGAAAATTCCATTCACACAACTTCGTTTCAACGCAAATGACAATCAAACCTGGGGCATACAATTTACCCGTCGTTTTTTTAGAAACGATGAGCGATCAACCTGGCAATATTTCTCACAAGAGGACGCCGGCTGGGTAAGTAATTTTGGTACTCTTAACGGCATTCAGGGAATTAAACCTACTCGACAAGTTGAAATTGCGCCATACACAGTAACAAAAGCGGAGCGCTACGAGGCAGAAAATGGTAATCCTTTTAGAGATGGAACTGATGAAACCTTAAGCCTCGGTGTTGATGGAAAAATTGGTATAACAAACGATTTTACGATCGATTTTACGATCAACCCAGATTTTGGTCAGGTAGAAGCTGATCCATCCGAAGTAAACCTATCTGCTTTTGAAACGTTCTTTCAGGAAAGACGACCGTTCTTTATTGAGGGAAGAAACATCACAAGTTTTCAAATCACGGGCGGGGGGAATCCATACTCTTCTGATAACTTATTTTACTCACGTCGTGTTGGAAGAAGCCCTCATAATTATCCAGATTTAGGGGATAATGAATTTGCGGATGTCCCTCAAAATACAACTATCCTTGGCGCTGTTAAACTTACGGGTAAAACACAAAATGGCTTATCAGTTGGAATAATGGAGAGTTTAACATCGAACGAATATGCTGATGTTTTCAGAAATGGTTCCACAGATGAAGAAATTGTTGAGCCGATGACCAATTACTTCCTTGCCAGCATTCAGCAGGAAACAAATGAGAGTAATACCATTTTCGGAGGAATGTTCACAGCAACGAACCGCTTCATCGATGATAACTCTCTCAACAATCTGAATGATAATGCCTATTCAGGTGGATTAAACTTCCAGCATTATTGGAAAGACCGTACCTATTATTTTCAAGCAAATGTAATTGGTAGTCATATTACAGGTAGCCCGGAGGCAATACAAGCACAACAATTATCTTCACGTAGATTTTTCCAACGCCCTGATAATGACTACAAAAGTTATGATCCAAACAGAACTTCCCTAACCGGAACAGGTGGACATCTTCAATTTGGTAAACAAGCCAGCACAGGTTGGAGATATCTAGCGTGGTTTACATGGCGATCACCTGAATTAGAATTGAATGATATGGGATTCCTCCGCCGTGGGGATTCTATGTTTCAGGTACTTTGGGCAGGGTATAGAATTGCAAATCCAATTGGAGTATTTCGATCTGTTAACTTGAATTTTAATCAATGGACCGGCTGGGACTTTGGAGGCACTAACAGCTTTAAAGGGGGTAATTTCAATATTAACGGGCAGCTTAAGAATTATTGGTTTGTGAACTTTGGTATGAATCTGGAAGGTGATGAGATTTCTAACACGTTCTTACGTGGCGGTCCATCTATGCAAGTTCCGGGTGGGTGGAATTATTTTGCCAATGTGAGCACCGATCGCCGAAAAAAAATCTCCTTTGGGGCAAATCATAGTCAATGGTTTGGGTTTGATGAATCTGGGCATCGCCAGAATTATGGAGTTTTTGTCAGATATTTACCCAGCGATGCGATCAGATTATTCGTGCGACCGAGCTTGAACGTCTATAACGGAGAGCTTCAGTATATGACAACCACTACCGATTTATTTGATCAGGACGCGTATATCTTCGGTGAAATTGATCAGGTTACTACTAGTATAACCATGCGATTAGACTATGTAGTTTCACCAGATTTCACTATTCAATACTACGGATCGCCATTTATTAGTGCTGTTGATTATTCGGATCCTAAGGTTATTACAAATCCACGTGCAGATAATTTTGATGAGCGATTTAGTCGCGATGTTTCATTTTCGTCGGAAGATTATATAAATGACTACGACTTCAACTTCCGCCAGTTCAGATCTAATCTAGTATTAAGATGGGAATATCGTCCTGGTTCCTTAGTATTCTTAGTTTGGAACCAGGGTAGAACTGGTTTTGACGGTGGCAATGGAGAGTTCAATTACGGATCAGATTTCAATGATCTATTTTCCGTTAAACCTGAAAACATATTCCTGATAAAATTCTCTTATTTGTTAGGATACTAACAATTCCTCGATTTTAGATTTAGACGGGGAAGATCGATTCGAATTCGGCCTTCCCTTTTTTTGTGAGGTACGGATACATCATCAAAAATAATCTATAAGCCTGGTAAGAGATATCATCTTGTGAGATTCTTTTCTCGTTATATAACTGCGAGGAGTAAATCCACGTATTTCCAAAGTCTATCATTAATGTAGCTAGCACCTCATAACGTGCAAAATCTGATGGTTCCGAAAGAATCCCATTGTCCATTAAATATCGAACTAAATATCTGTAACCATCTTTTCTTTTGGAATACGCATCTTCGAAATGATCTCTGATCTTTTTGTTTTGGGAGAGTAGGTTGTACAAATCGGTCCAGAAAAACTGATACCTAACCATCGTTTCCATACTTGATTCAATATCATTTTTAATGGATTGAATCGTGAACTTCTGATTACCCAGATCAGCTATTCGAGCATCAAAAACTGCAACCATTTCGAAATAGAGATCTTCAAGAATGGAATCTCTTGTTTTATAGTGATAATTAAGATTACCAGAGCTAATTCCAATGTCTTTCGCAATCATTCTAATAGTAACCTGACTATATCCAAGCTTATTAAATAAGCTGCGTGCCGATTCTAATATTTTTTTCTTTGTTTTAGACATTAGTAAACTTGTCCTAATACCAAATATTTTAGTAAATTTGTCCTAATAAATTAAATGTACAAAAATGAAGAGACTGTTTAAATCCGAAGAGGGAAAAGCTGAAATCATAGCACTATACGATAAAAAACTTGTGGAGCTTCAAATTCAATATGAATCCAAATATGTGGACACACGATTTGGGGCGACACATATTCTTATCACCGGTAATAAAAAAAACCCGCCACTTGTTATAGTACATGGTTCAAACGGATGCGCGCCTATTGCCATAGAATCTTATCCAAATCTTTCTAAGAAGTACTGTGTGTATGCTGTTGATGTAATGGCTCAGCCAAATAAAACTACTGAGTGTTTTCTTTCCATGAAGGACAATTCCTATGGGCTATGGTTCCGGGATGTTTTAGAAAAACTGAATCTGAATAATGCCGTATTAGCCGGTTTTTCCTTAGGTGGCCTAGTGATCTTGAAGACTTTACTTCTTAATGAATCAAGAATCAAAAGTGTCTATTTAGCTTCCCCGGCATTTATTGTAAACGGAAATCCATTTAAAGCACTGTTTAAGATGTTTCTTCCAATGAAGAAGTTCATGAAGACTAAAGAGATGCATTTAGTTGAACAATTTTTAGCTGAATTATTTACTGATAGAGACGAATTTGCCGTTCAGTATATCTCAAAAATACTACTGCATTTTAATCTCGATTTTACCCCTGTTCCAACAATAAAAAAGGAAGAAGCTTCTTCAATAAAGACGCCGATTCATCTATTCGGTGCAAAACATGATTTGATTTTCCCTGGTGAAAAGATGATTACTCGAGCCAAGAAAATTTTCCCGTCACTAGAGTTTTCTCGACTTCTTGAGGATTCCAAACATGTTCAAAATAGAGCGGACAACACTTTAATTGAGAATTATATCCTTTCGAAGAGTTATGAATAGTCATTAGTTGATCTTCTTCATTTAATCACTCAACTTGCTGCAATGAAAGCAGCACTTTTTGAAGAATTTCAGGGACAAATTTCCATTGATAATGTTCCGGACCCAACACCGAATGATGATGGTATAGTAGTTGAAGTTAAAGCTACCGGTCTGTGCCGAAGTGACTGGCATGGCTGGATGGGGCATGATCCGGATATCAAACTTCCACATGTTCCTGGTCATGAATTAGCAGGTATTGTTGCAGCAGTTGGAAAAAATGTCAAGCAAGTACAAGTAGGTGATCGAGTAACAACACCGTTTGTTTGTGGATGTGGAACCTGTCCTCAATGTAATACCGGAAATCATCAGGTGTGTGATCATCAATCGCAACCCGGTTTTACTCATTGGGGATCATTCGCGGAATATGTAGCTCTTGACTATGCTGATACTAATATCGTGCAATTACCGGAACACATCGATTTTGTAACTGCAGCTGCTTTAGGATGCAGATTCATCACTTCGTTTCGAGCTATTGTTCATCAGGGAAAAGTGAAAGAAGACGAGTTTGTTGTAATTCACGGATGTGGTGGAGTCGGCCTTTCAGCAATCATGATCGCCAAAGCCCTGGGTGCTAAAGTTGTAGCAGTTGATATCAATGATTCGACTCTTGAGTTGGCAAAAACTATTGGAACGGATATCGCCATCAATGCCAGAAACCATGAAAATCTCATCGAACATATTCTGGAAGCCACTAAAGGCGGTGCTCATGTTTCCATGGATGCCCTAGGAAGCCAGGAAACTTGTTTCAATTCCATTGCAAATCTGAGAAAACGAGGGCGACATCTTCAGGTTGGTTTGATGACCGAGGATCATCAGCATCCCAAAATCCCGATGGACAAAGTAATTGCTGATGAACTTGAAATTTTTGGTAGTCATGGGATGCAAGCCTTTAAATATCCAGAAATGTTGGATATGATTTCATCCGGCAAACTAGCTCCTCAGAGGCTCATCGAAAAAACTATTACCCTTGAAGAATCCACTACCATCTTACCAAAAATGAATGAGTTTACTCATTCAGGTGTGATGGTGGTTGATCGGTTTTAGTTCATAGTGATCCTCTGATAAAGCTCTTTACTAATGAATAAAAAGACTCTTTACAGATCCTGAATCAAGTTCAGGATGACAACAATTCTACTGTACAAATCCCAATAAAAGTCAGTCTGATCCCGAAAGCTGTCGGGACGAAGAATCTGCAGAATAGCATTTCCCGGTTTGAAAATAGATTTGGTGATTCTTTGCTAGTATTTAGGTTGACTTAAATGAAGAATCAGATTCCTCTTCCCCAAACTTCGAACCTATCGGTGGTCGATATTTCTGAAAAGGTATCTTTAGAAGATTCACCACATCATCGTGTTCTTTAGGGTCCATGTGCGTGTCGATACCGTAAATCAGTTCCTTAGTGTCGTCTACCTGAGCAAATGTCCCAAACACACGATCCCAGATAGCGAAGATATTACCATAATTGGTATCTGTTAATGGTTGCGTATAATGGTGATGAACTTTGTGCATATATGGCGTTACAAACACAAAAGAGAGCGCATTGTCCAATTTCTTTGGCATTCTGATATTTGCATGGTTGAAATGTGTAAATGCCGCCGACATCGTTTGATAAAAGAATACAATCCATATTGGAGCACCGACGATAACAACTCCAAGAATCGTAAAAATCATTCTGAAAATGGCTTCGCCCGGATGGTGACGAAGACCTGTAGTAACATCAACAGTGGTATCGCTGTGATGGACTAAATGGAATTTCCACATCCATTTTATTTTGTGCTCAACGAAGTGAACGAGGTAAGCACCAAAGAAATCCAGTAGCATTACCCCAACAATAATTTGAAGCCAGATTGGCATGGAGATCCAATTAAGTACCCCAAAATTATTAGCAGTCACCCAATCAGAAGCTCCTAGCAATACACTTGCAAACAGCAATCCTATCACCAGAAAAAAAGCTGTTAATACAGCATTTATTCCTGCATGCCGAACTTTTCGATATCCAAATTCAAAGAGAGGGAAAACTCCTTCTACAATCCAGAAAAGAAAAATTCCGCCAATTAAAATTCCAGCTCTAAAAGCTGATGGGATGTTTTCAAAAAAGTCGATAAATGTTTCCATTCAATAAATTTTATTTGATCTCCAACCTTATGAATATAAAAAAACCTCGATTCGTTTTATCAAACCGAGGTTTTTTGAATTTAATTGAGATTATTTCTCCACAGTACTCATCTCTTTGAAAGGTGTAAGTCCTGCTTCTTCCATTGCAGACTCATACTCAGCCCAATCAGAAGTTATAAACTCATTTACAGCAGTAACAGCTTCTTCAACAGCGTCTTCAGCAAATCCGAAGAGTCTTTCTTCTGTTGCACCCGGACCGTCAACATCATTGTTTAGATACCACATTGGTCTGAATAAACGCTCCATTACAGTTACTGTTGGATCACTCGTGATTCCCTGGCGCTCATCAACTTTACCAAAAATCATATCCATTAAACCTTCGATACTTTCTTTTGTAGCCTTGTTGAGCTCAGTCAGATCTTCTTTCTCTTCGCGAGGATCATTCTTAACTAATGTCTCGTTAACTTCAACAATAGTGCTGGCATCACGAAGTAGGACTACCGCTTCGTTCAAATAACTTCGTAGATCCATCATTTTGTCTACAAAATCAGAAGATGCCTGTCTTGCAGACATAGGAACATCAATTCGAGGATCTGAATGAACCGTAACCATCGTTGAGTCTGAATAATCACCGTACATGAACTTCACTTTATAGGTACCAGGTAACACGGAGGCGCCCCCTGGTTCAGAAGCGCCAGGACGTGGAGCATTTCTACTTGGTGAACGAACTCCGGCTCTATCAAGTCCCCAACTAGTTCTGTTTATTCCAGACTCAGATGGTGTTCTTTCAAGTGTTCGGATTTTATTACCATCTGCATCATACACCTCAATGTTGAGCTTCACATCCTTTTTATCATCACCGGTGCCTTCTACTAATTCTTTATTAACTGAGTAAGTAAGCATTGCCCCACTTCCTCTGTTTTCGCCAGAATACATGCCATCAGCAGAGAATCGAGTTCCCGCAGCTTGTCTCCAATTTGCTAAATATGCGTCTGGAGAATCAAATGCTTTGATGCCTTTTTCGAGTTCATCAGTACCGTTTGCAGCCAATTCTCTTAGCGGACGGATATCATCCATCACCCAGAAAGAACGACCAAATGTTGCAATCACTAAATCATGCTCACGTGGATGAATCACCATATCATACGTTGGAACAGTTGGATATTCATTAGTCCATTTTGTCCAAGTTTCTGCACCATCAACGGTCACGAATAGACCAAATTCGGTTCCTACGAACATTAGGTTAGGTTCAACTAAATCCTGCACAAATGAAAGTGCATATCCTTCAACCGCCGAGTTTTCCAGGATATTTCTCCATCGTCGACCATAGTCATCCGTATGAAGTACGATAGGTGTCCAATCACCTCGGCGATAATCGTTTACTACTGCAAAAGCTTCAGATGCATTAAATGTAGATGCATGTACCTGTGCGATATAGCTATTTTCGTTCACGCTTCTTGGAAAACGAGAAACATTATCCCAATTTTCCCCACCGTCTCTAGTGATATGAATCAACCCGTCATCAGAACCTGTCCAAATTAGTCCTTCTTCAATGGTGCTTGGAGTTATAGCTAGCAGTGTTGTATGATTTTCAGCACCGGTGGCATCCATCGTCAATCCACCACTTTCGTGCTGCTTTTGCTTGGTTGTATCGTTGGTGGTTAAGTCCGGCGAAATGATTTCCCATGTTTCCCCACGATCTGAAGAATAGTGCACATACTGGCTACCGAAGTATATTCCAGTCTCATTATAAGGATCGAAATTGATAGGTGCATTCCAGTTGAATCGTAATGTTTCGCCTTCCGGGTGGCTCGGTTGAACATATCGTGCTGCACCGGAATGACGATCAACTCGACCAACGTTTCCTTGCTGAGACATCGCATACAAATATCTAGAGTCACTTGGGTCGATCATGACATCGAAACCATCTCCAAAGAATAACTCATCCCAATATCCATTTCGGATACCACCTTGTCTCCATACATAGGCTGGGCCTTCCCAAGAACCATTATCCTGCATTCCACCATATACGTTGTATGGAGTTTCCATATCCACTTCAACATGATAGAATTGACCAACAGGGATATTTTCGATGAATCTCCAGGTGTGGCCGCCATCAAAAGTGATGTTTAAACCACCGTCATTACCGTTTATCATAAAGCCTGGACTCTCATGACTCAACCAAAATGCATGATGATCCGGGTGAACCCAATTATAATATGGGTACAGGCTTTCGAAAGATCGCGCACCATCCTCACTCACCGACAGATAAGTATACAAGCTGAACACTCGGTTTTCGTTGAACGGGTCAACATAAATTTCTGAATAATAGAATGGTCGGTTCCCAACATCTGGATCATCAGCAACAGTTTGGCGAAGTTCCCAGGTATATCCGCCATCATCTGAACGGTAAATTGCATTCTTTTCTGCTTCTACTAATGCATATACCACATTGGTTTTACTTGGTGCAATAGCAATACCCATTTTCCCAAGCTCGCCCTCAGGTAGCCCATCTTCTGATGTAATTTGATTCCAGGAATCACCGCCATCGTTGGTCAAATATAACCCTGATCCCTCTCCACCAGATTCAAAAAACCATGGTGAACGTTCAAACCTCCACATTGCAGCAAAGATTTTATTCGGATTATTTGGATCCATAACCATATCGGCAATACCGGTTCGGTCATTGTTATACAAAATCTTCGACCAGGTTTTTCCACCATCGGTTGTTTTGAAAACTCCGCGATCTTCGCTTGCTGCCCAGGCATTACCTTGTGCACCAACATAAACCGTGTTTGGATCGTCCGGATGTACGATTATTCGGTGGATGTTTCGGGTATTTTCAAGACCCATAAATTCGAATGAACGACCACCATCTAAACTTCGATAGACGCCAGCACCTGCATTGGCACTGTTTCTTGGGTTTCCTTCTCCGGTTCCAACCCAAACGATATCAGGGCTTTTCTGATAGATGTCGATGGCACCAATACCTGCAGTTCCATACTCATCAAAGATAGGTTCCCAGGTTACTCCACCCGACATTGATTTCCAAATTCCACCAGAAGCAGACCCAACGTACATGATGTCTGGATTTGATTCAACCACATCAATTGCGGTAATCCGACCACTCATACCTGCCGGGCCAATATTTCTTGGCTCAATCCCTTTTAGTAATTCCATATCCAGTTGCTGAGCAGTTACAGCTACTGAAAGAACGAGAAGCATCAATCCCGTTAATTTAAATCGTAGTATAGTTTTCATTCCTCTTTTCTTTGGTTGATGAGATAAAAAAAGATGGCACGTTTCCATGCCATCTTTCAAAGTGTGTTAGTCATCGATGGCTAAAAGCTCATCAATTCGATGACGTGCATCCTCTAAATGCACTCGAGTTGACCGGTCGATATTTCCGGCATTAATTCTATTGTTGATGTCGCGACGTAAGATGTTTAGCTGATTTCTCACAATCGGCCTGATGTCGGATTGACTAACATCAACAGGTGTATAATCGAAGAAGTTTCTAAAAGCAGAAGGTACTGGTGATACCTCTTCATTCAGTAAATCATCCATTTCCTCGATGTAGGCTCTTTGAAGTGCTCTTCTGTGAACATCGATGTTTCTGTTTGCACGCAACTCAGAAAAGATTCCATTTCGAACATCATCCATCATCTCAAATGGAGTGTAAGAGTCTCCTCCTGATCTTCTCTCCCACTCGATTAAACGAGCGATTCTTTGCGGATCAACTAAGTTCGCGAGGGCTCCTCGTTGTGCATTACGGAATGTTTCAACAGTAGAATAGCGATTAACAAGATCGAAGATTTCCTGATTGTATGCCCAGGTTGGTGAAGAGAAAGCATGTCTCATCAAGAAGTCCATCGCTCTTCGCTGATCTTCTTCTGAGACTTCTGTATAAACAACTCCATCCTGATCCGCAGTTTTATGATCTTCATATACACCACCAACATATGCTGTTACATGGCCCATATATCGTCTCCACTGCCCAATAATTTGACCGTAGATTTCACCAAGATCATCGTAATCTTCACCATCAATAGTAGTCCAGTCGATTAGGTTTTCTGTGATTACCTGAAGATTAGCAAGACCAAGTTCAGATGCATTCATAGCGTCATCACCAATGGCTTCTGTTTGCGATCTAGGATCAGCAACTGCACCAATTTTTTGGGCACCGAAGAAATACAATGGATCATCAGCGCGCTCAACTACCCACTCATTCAACATTTCATTCTCGTCATCGGCTTCTTCGATATCCGGGAACCAGGTATATCCCCATTTAATCGACCACTTATCGTATTCACCAATCATTGGATAGAATTGAGTTACTCCATCACCTGGCTGTGCGATATAATTGAATCGAGCATAATCCATGATTGAAGGCGCCGTACCATGGTTTGATGTGAATTCAGGATCACGTAATTGCTCAACCGTGTATCCAACACTTGAACCCATGTTATGTGGTAATCCTAAGGTGTGTCCGACTTCGTGCGCCATTACAAATCGTAGCATTTCGCCCATTACATCATCGCTCATTTTAGGCATACGTGCATCTGGGTTAGCAGCTGCTGTTTGTACGAACAACCAGTTTCTCAAGAGATTTTGAATGTTGTGATACCAAAGAATGTCACTTTCAAGAATCTGACCAGAACGAGGATCATGAACATGTGGTCCCTGCGCATTCTGTATTGGATTGGTGATATAACGCATTACTGAATAGCGAACATCTTCAGGGCTGAATTCCGGATCTTCTTCTGGTGTTGGAGCGGCCTTACCGATAATCGCATTTTTAAATCCGGCTTCTTCAAAAGCTACTTGCCAATCGTTGATACCCTGAATTAAATATGGAATCCACTTTTCAGGTGTTGCCGGGTCGAGGTAGTAAATAATTGGGTTTTCCGGCTCAACCAGCTCACCTCGTAAATAGGCCTCTTTGTCTTTTGGCACCAGATTATATCGTGTAACATACCGCTCGCGAGCAGCGCGATGCTCTTCGGAAGAGTAATCGTATTGTGCGATTGAGAAATAGGCTACGCGTTCATCATAATTTCTTGGTACTACCGGCTCTTCAGGTAGAAGAATCATAGACTGATTAACTTCCAAAGAGATGGTTCCGGTAACGGCATCTGCTGGAGGTGCGCCGGCATCATACGTTAAAACATGACGCACTTCTAAGTTTTCTGGATAGCTTGCCATTCTCTCGATGAAGCTTCTGCTACCATCTAATCGGCGAACCTGGAAATTCCTTCTTTGTCCTGATGACATACCACCGATAAGAGGAACATCAGAAGTAAATAGTTTGGTTGCATCAATTAGCAAACCGGTAGAATCAGTTGCATCTGCTTCGATTTCAAAAGAGTAAACAACAGGTTCGAAATTGTTATTTACAACAGATTCGTAAATTGGATCATCCGGATCGGCTACACTAGAAAAAGATACATGGCGTAGCTTGATAGAGTTTTCTTTACGTTGCCATCTTACAACTTGCTGACCCCGAGCTTTCTGACCTGCACCACCGAAGCTAAAATTTTCTGTGGTTCCGGATACTCTGGTTACCAACAGCATCTCTCTGTCTAAAAGATCATTGCTGATTTCAAAATAGTACTTATCCTTTACTTTGTGGACATTAAAAACCCCTTCATCCGTTTCTGCTTCATCTGTAACGATTTCGCTGAAAGATTTCATATCGCTACCATTCCCACCATTTCTTGGTGATGAACTTTGTGCAGAGCTGCCGTTTGAAGTCGCTGATTGGCTTGACTTACAACCGGTAATGACCAGCGCACTGCATAGTAGAAGGGACAGGATTTTTCCTGATTTCAGTATTCCGTTCTTCATTCTTGATTTGTTAGGTTTTAGAAAAGAATGGAAAGTCTGACTAGATGCCCGTTTAAGCAAATTTGGGGTGTAAAATGATGTTAGTCTAGCCGATGATTAACAATATTCAACAAGTGATATAACTGTTAACTGTTAATTGGAAGTTGGTTACTGGATAATCACCCCTCCATTCTGGTAGCCGCCCAGTGATTACCTATCACCATTCCAGTAAATGGCCCTATATCTTATTCATAAATTATTCATAATCAATATCTATATACCATCATATTAATTATTTTGTAATAGGGCGGAATTAATGTATTGGGGAATTAATAAAAAAATCAGAATCGTATATGTTTTATTACTTGTAGCCCTTCTACTCAGTTGTGGGATTCTTGAATTCGAAAACGAACAAGACTCTCCCAAAGTTTTATTTCCCTTGGCTGTAGGTAACTACTGGGAATACGAATACACTTATTTAGGCACAATATTCGACACCTTAAGGTATGACGTTGTGCAAAGAATAGAAGTCCCAATTAGTGATACGACCTACATTTCTTACGCTTTTAATCTCGTGCCATTTCATGACGGTGCTCCCGAATTTTATTGGTTATATCGAAATGGTAAAAATGGCTTTTATTTGATGGGAGGAATATCTGAGGTTGACACTTTATATATAAATGAACTTCAGCGTCCCTTTCCATTCAAAGCGGGGGATACTTTTCTCGAACCAAGGCTCTCATTTTCGTATTCAAGGCATCACTTTTACCATTCTGACACTCTGAAGGTTACTCTTATTGATACCGAACGTGAGATTACTACACCTGCTGGTACTTTCAATTGTTATGTTTATAAATTTACAGTTGAATTTTTTGAAGAAGGAGTACCATTTACAGCATGGGATTACTATCAGTATTATCGTCCCGGAATAGGACTAATTGCCCAAATTGCAATCTCACAAAAAGGAGAAAATGAAATTAAAGAAGAGATGTACTTGATGAATTATAACATTAAAAAGTAAAGCCCAGCCGGGCTACTACCGAGTTTGATCCACCACGATCAAGAAACCACAGGAAGTATTGAATGCCCGACGGGGCTTGAATTCTTTCTGTTTAACATAAACTAAACAGGAATAATCATGAAACACAATATACAAAGTATAAGGCTGTTTCTCAGTGCCTTGGTACTTTTTTGTACCACCATTAATCTGAACGCACAATCCTTAAAAACACTCTTTGACATTATACCTAGTGCAGAGAGAGTACTAAGTGAATCCGAGGGGAGTAGATATGCCTCTATAAGCGAAGAGTTAATAATGGAAAAAGAGCTAATAGATATTTCTAGATTCTCTCAAGTTCTTACTGAATCCACTTTGTTAGTACCATTAAATGGAAAAAATTACTCAATGATTAGTGAAGTCTTTACTAAGGAAAAAGAGGGCAATTTCACTTATAAGGGAAGATTTAGTGAGCTAACTGGCGAACTGTTTTTATATTCAACTAATGGATATGTGTACGGCAATATCCATTTAGACAGTTTATCCTATCAAATAGAACCATTAAACAAAAAATACGCATTGCTCTTGCGTAGAGATTATTCTGAACTTACATGCCCTATGCAAGAAGGAAATGATGAAGGAAGAAAATCCAAGAGTATTAATAATAATCCGGTGAATATTCCAACCATCCAATCTTCAGATCCTGTAATTGATGTGATGGTGTTATTTTCGAATCAAGCAGCCGCTGCTACAACTGATATGCAAGCATTAGCAGAGGCTTCCATTCAATCAAGTAACGATTCGTTTATTAATAGTAATGCTAGCGTTACATTCAACCTAGTTCATTATCAGCAAATCTCGTATTCAGAGAGCGGGTATATGGATTTTGATCGCGATAGAATGGTAAATCCATTTGATGGATATATGGATAATGTTCATACGATCCGTGAACAATATAGTGCCGATGTTGTTATGCTTATTGTATCTGAAGGTAGATATTCTATAAACAATGCACCTTTATGTGGAATAGCTTATGATATTGGAGTTAGTTCTGTTGGTGCTTTTGCAGTTACCGCTGACGACTGTTCTGTTGGTAATTATACTTTTGCCCACGAAATTGGCCATCTAGCTGGTGCTAGACATGATAATGACTCTAATACAAGTCCATATATTTACGGTCATGGATTTAAATATCTTCCAGCTTATTGGAGGACAATAATGGCAACTAATGCAGGTTCAATTAATACATATCGGATACCATATTGGTCAAACCCAGATAAATATTATGGTGGAATAGCAATGGGTACAAACAGTTGGAATGATAACGCTAGAGTTTGGGATGTTCGCGCCAGTATAATGGCTGATTTCAAATCACTAGAAATGGCAGTTAACATATTTGGTCCTACCACACTTTATAGCGGACAAACTGGTTTTTGGGCTGCCGGGGTAAGTAACGGTACCACACCTTACAGCTATCAATGGCAGAAGAGAAATTCAGGAAGTAGTTACTGGTACAATATTGGAACTAATTCCAGCTACAGTGGCTCTTTCACCAATGATGTGGATTTAAAGGTTATCGTAACAGATTCAATTAACGATACTGCCACAGACATTATCAGTGTGAGCGTTTCCGGTGCAATACCAAAAGTAATCGGGGGAGAATCGAACGCAATTCCTGAGATCTTTGGGTTAGCACAAAACTATCCCAACCCTTTCAATCCAAGCACAAATGTACAGTTTGAACTACCGGAACAAGCACAGGTTTCTATTGTTGTGTTCAATATTATGGGACAGAGAGTTTCAACCTTAGTAGATCAAACCTTGAATGCCGGTTTCCATACCTACACCTTTGATGCTTCGGGTTTACCATCCGGCGTGTATATTGCTCAAAATGCAGCTAATCAAATAGCTTAAAAACTTTGAGGGACACAGAAGTGTGTCCCTTCTTTGTACCAAAGCGCCTTTGATCCTTTGTGCCTGAATTACCTCAAATGCTCTCTAAACCACCCTATTGTCTCATCCAGTAATTGCTGAAATGGTTTTGGAAAGTCATCTTCTTGAAAGGGATGGGAAATTCCGAAAGTATGACCTGCTTTGGCAATGAGCTTTAGTTCTTTGTCTTTTGCCGCTGAGTGGATGTGCAGTTGCTCGGAGTGGGAATAGGGAACCGCCTCATCTTCTCTTGCATGAATAAACAAAGAAGGTATTCTAAGCTCTTTCACTCTATGCAGTGCAATTACACGATGCTCATTTTCTATCGCATCATCATAAATCACCTTATCCAGAGGCATTACCTGATTGGTTCTTGAATTCACCGTTTCAGCTTTACCTTTCGTCTCCCAGGCTGCTTTTACTTCGTCCGTCCAAAAATCCAAATAATTAGCAACAGCACTCCAGGTAACCAAACATTGTACCGCTTCAAATTCTGCCGCAGCCGCAATTGCAAGATGCCCACCTCTTGAATGGCCTACAATTCCTAAAAAATCTGTGTTTAAATGAGTATGCGAATCTTTAATCACCCCTTTTTGTAGTGCCTCTATTACCGATTTAATATCATTTAAATCTTGTGTGAATGTTTGACGCTCGAATAAATCTAAACGGTCAAGTTCTCTTCGATTCTCACCAATTCCATTTAACGATAAATTAAATGCTACTACTCCAAATCCACTACGAGCTAAGTCCTCGCAAGCATCTGGAAATGCTCCCCAATCTTTAAATCCTTTAAACCCGTGAATAAATAAAATAACAGGAAATTCTCTGCTTGTGCCACTAATAGGTGAATACAAATCCCAACGAATTGGATTACCCTCGGTGGAATCTATTTTTCCGGAGCTGATCGAAATATTATCAAATTCCATGCTATCCCTTTTTGAAATCTAGCGCGTCTAGTTTCACAAGTTTGCGCAGATTATTTATTTCAGTTTGCCTTAAAAATCGCCACCGGCCATTGGCAACACCCTTAAGATTTAAGCCTGCATATTCAATACGCTTTAATTTTGTTACCTCTGTACCATGAAACTCTACCATTCTGCGTATCAATCGGTTACGACCTTCGAACACTGAAATAAGGAAAGTATTTTTAACATCTGCAAATGGTTTCACATTATGCCCCACAGCCACACCGTCTTCAAGCTCAACCCCTTGTATAAATTTGCTCAACTCAGAGTCGGTTAATTCACGATCTGTAGTTACTTCATACGTTTTTCGAACTTTATAGCTGGGGTGCATTAATCGATGTGCCAGATCACCATCGTTAGTTAAAATCAATAACCCGGTTGTATTCCTATCTAAGCGCCCTACCGGATATACACGATAACCTGTCGCATTTTCGATTTCGTCAAGAACAGTATTTCTTCCACGATCATCTTCTGTTGTTGTAATTGTGTTCTTAGGCTTATTTAACAGCAGATACACGAACGGTTCAAGACTTAAAGTCTGCC
Source organism: Balneolaceae bacterium (assembly GCA_965229525.1). Classification (GTDB taxonomy): domain Bacteria; phylum Bacteroidota; class Rhodothermia; order Balneolales; family Balneolaceae; genus HXMU1420-13. The sequence continues at coordinate 2,049,369 of OZ245886.1, read as the reverse complement.
CATCTACTACAATTTTATCTCTTTGACTAACTTTTAATCCAAGCTCGGTAACAATCTTGCCATTAACTTCTACTTTGCCTTGCGCGATTAAAGCGTCGGCTTCTCGTCTGGAACACAACCCTGCATGTGCAATGAATTTATTGATACGAATCTCTTCAGAAACAGAATAATTCTGGCTTACTGAATTCTTTGATTTATTCCTTCTAGGTAATTCTGAACCCTTTTTTGAATTCTCTCTATTCTGCTCTGATCTATCTTTTTTTGATTTTCTTTTTCTGGGCTTCATTTCGAATTATTCCTAACTCCTAATTCATAATTGTTAATTGAACCCTATTCTTCTTCGTCATCTGGTTCTTCAAATTTTGTCTCAGTTTTATTTGAGGATTCGGTTTCCTCTTCCCCATATTCCATCATCATTTGACGTTCAAGCAACAATTGTCGATGCTCGGCCATGTCATCATCCTTTAAAATCTCTTCAATCTCTCTTGGTTTTGGCAATTCACTCACATCATTTAATCCAAAGTGACGCAAAAAATACTTTGATGTTCGATAAAGCAATGGTTTACCCGGACTATCACTTCGCCCAAATACTTCGATCAGCGTTTTTTCCATAAGTTGGCGAACAATATAGGCTGAATCTACCCCTCGGATTTGGTCAATTTCCGGCTTAGTTATTGGTTGCCGATATGCAATAATTGCTAAAGTTTCGATGGCAGATTGAGATAATCTTCTAAATGCGTTTTGATGTTGGAAAACACTCAACCAAAAATGATATTTCTGCTGGGTTGCAAACGTAAAGCCACCGGCAAGTGGCTGGATTCTGAAACTCATTCCCTGTTCGTCGTACCGTTCATTTAGCTTGTCGATAAACGCAATAACGATATTTTCATCAATTTCTATTTGATCCTCTTGCTCAACTATAATGGATCTGATTTTATCAGCAGAAATAGGCTCATCACTGGCGAAAATCAGTGCTTCGATTACAGATGAAAGCCTGCTCCCATCTATGAACTGATAATCATTCAGTTTTTTACTCACTATCCCTCACTATAAAAAAACCATCATATCCCTGTTCCTGGTAAAGTGGCATTAAGATGTACCCATCGGTTTGGGCTTCAATTTTACCTTGTTTATCCGTTGCTAGCCAATCACCCTTCTCAATTGGATCGAAGTTGTTGAAACCTGGATTCATTTTAAAATCGTCCCCATCTTCAATAATATGCTTGTACACAAAATCTAGTTTATGAGGGTATCCCTCCACTTTATCCATCAGGTAGGCATAATACATTCCAAATTTCTCGAGCTTATCAGCCGGGATATACCCTGCATCTACTAACAGTGTCATCAACCCCGCTACTGCATTATTCTCTGCCATCACCGTGCCGTGTGTTCCGCTTTCAAATGCAAAACCAACATGACCGGCATCTTCCACATATTCCATGGAGGTTCCAATCAACGTATGCTGTATGCCGAAGACTAAAGGGATTTTTAACTGACTTAGCAACTCAATGTGGCGGGATTCTTTTGGGGTGATGGTAAACATGGCGCCGGTACCAGAAAAGGTATGCAAATCCACATAAATCACTTCTTCCTCTGAATATACAATTGGATCTAGAATTGTAAGAAGTTCTTTTAGTTCAACACGTTCGGAACTTTGCAATTCTTCAAATGGAGTACGTCTAATTTTATCCAGAATTGAAGTAATCCAAAGCCGATTCATGTCTTCGTCTATAAAACGTACATTGTTTTCTAATGCTCTTAAATTACCACGCAATCCAATAAACCGGCCCTTCAAAAATTCTTTCAATGGTTGTAATTGATCGATAACATCTTCAATTGCATCAACACCAGTGGGCTCATTTCCGTGGATTCCCGCCACAGCAATTATAGTCGGTCCGGGCAGGTCGCCCCTAACATCGCCAATAAAGTGTTTTAAAATTCTTTGTGAATGGTCTTGCTGATCCTGTTGAATAGCCTGCATTAATTGTCTTCCTTTTCTCCAGCCAAAGCGTAAAGTAAACGCCTAGTAATATCCATGTAATTGTGTTCGGTAATAATACCAACTAATCGGCTATTCTTCACTACCGGTAAACATCCAATTTTATGTTCTAGCATAATGTTCATTGCTTCCATTATTGAAGCTTCGGGATGTATCGTAATCGGGTTCTTAATCATGAAATCGCTCAGTTGAACGCTATCTATACTATCATCATTTATTACCTTCGAATATTCCCGCATCACCATACGCATTGAAACTAACCCTACCAGATGTTTTCGGTCGTCTTCAATTGGGATATATCGAATTGCTCTCCAATCCATCAAGTTCGATACAAATTCGAGCAAATCATCCTTTCGTGCAGTGAACAAATCGGTGGTCATGAATTCTTCAACCAGAAGTTTTGAAGGAATCCATGCCGTAACATCCTCAAATTTTGCTAATCCCCATCTATGAACCGGCTCCCCCTTTTTCTGATTTTTTAGCATGGAAGCTGTTACTGTGGTTAGTGCTTGCTCACGATTCCCTTCTTTGATGATATTACCATACGATTTTACCATCCAGTATGCGCCGGTTTTTAAACTCTCAACACGATCATGAATTACTGATAGATAGGTATCTATATCCGACTTGGTAATTTCAGCTTTTTCAAGCCCATGTTTTGCGAGTGGCAATAATTCTTTCAGGATTAATTCTTTAGCACTTACCTTTCTACCACCGGTCCATTCAAAATTTGTATCCAATCCCATTTTTGACGCTGCAAAGAAATTCAACCTGGCATCATCAAAATCCAATTCTTTGGTGATATCCGGGTGCTCATCCTCAAACCCATTTAAAAGCCCTAGCCAAAATGCAGTATTGGCCATCTCATCAATCACCGTTGGCCCGGAAGGTAGCACTCGATTTTCAATTCGAAGATGTGGTTTTCCTCCACCAACTCCATAACACGCCCTGTTCCAGCGATAAACCGTTCCATTATGCACTTTTAATGCCATTAATTCTGGTGGAATTCCTTTCTCCATCATCGCATCAACATCCTCATCTACATTTGAACTTAAAAGCACGCGATAGCGAGAAATATCATCTTTGTAGATGTCGAGAATAGAGTCTTTGATCCATGAATTACCAAACGTTACCCGGGGACTACTATCTCGTAAATGATCCCCCACACCACGTGTGTCCACAGATTGATGGAATAGCGCGATTCTTGTCTCTGCCCAAAGTCGTTTTCCTAAAAACACAGCAGAATTAACCGCAGATGCTAGTACCGGTGCTGTGATTGCTAATGCAGCATTATATTTTGAAACAAACTCGTTGGGCTTAATTTGAAGGTGCACCTGAAACCCTGTATTACACCCTTCCAGCATCGGGGTATCAAATTTCATCAATAACTCATCCATTCCCTGAATCCTTAACTCGTATTCCTTCCCTCGAAGATTATCAATAGCATCGCAAAGTGCTTTATATCGAGGGATTTCTGTAAGGCTGTTTAGGCTTACATCCGACTTTCGAATGGTTGGTAAAATTCCTGTTAGCAAAACTTCTGCATCGAATTCGTCGGCTATTTCACGAACCCTGGCAACATCTCTTTGAAGATTGTGTTCCATATGAGAAAGACAATCTCCTTTAAATTCTAGAGGTGGGTTTAGATTAATTTCCAGATTAAACTTGGCGAATTCATGAGTGAAGTTCGGATCGTCCACCTTTTTCAGTATATCATTAGCACCTAAAAATGGTTTTGCATTCCGATCTATTAAACACAGCTCCTGTTCTGCTCCAATGCGAATAGGATCGGTTTCAAACCATTCTTCTTCGAGCATGCGTTCTAAGGCCCGCAGATCTTTCAGAACATTTTTCATAAAATTCTGAAGTTCTTCGTTTGATTGAGCTAGTTTTACCCTTGTATCACCCATATAAGTCGATTAAACAGTTGATGCGGTTAAATACTTACTTTCTGTGCCTACTTGCAAGAATTTATCGTTGTGCATCTACATTAATATTAACTCTAACAGTTGTTGAACTATAACTATTCGATGTTTCATAATGAAGCATTATTGTTTCTAACAGCTTTTCAAGAAAATTTGCTCCCCTATCTGTTTCAATTTTAAGATAAAGCTCCCAAAAGTACATTCCATTTAACCAACTAATTACACCCGCTGATGGGCCTAATATGTCATGTTTTGGTAGAAGTTGCAGCAATACTCTTTCCATTAGCCTTGCAGATTGAATGACTTTATGCTCTTCTTTTCCTTTAAAATTGAATTGTATAAGCCGTGAAAAAGGTGGATATCCTAACTCCTCACGATATTTCATTTCTTGTTTTGCAAACCCTTTATGATCATGTTGCTGAGCAAATAATATGGCTGGGTTATCAGCCTGTCTCGTTTGGATGTAGACTTTTCCTTTTTTACTTCCCCTCCCTGATCTACCAGCGACCTGACTCAATAATTGAAATAAACGCTCACTTGCATTAAATGATGGGAAGGCTTGTTCTGTATCCGCATCAATTACTCCAACTGTTGTCACTTCCGGAAAGTCAAGGCCTTTAGCTACCAGCTGTGTGCCTACTAAAATCTCAGCTTCTTTATTCCCGAAAGCTGTGAGAATCCGTTCATGAGCCCCTTTTTTCGTAGTCGAATCTTTATCAAAACGAAGTATTCTTGCATCCGGAAATTGTTCTGCAACTTCTTCCTCAATTTTTTGAGTGCCTGATCCCTGAATGATTAGTTTGTCAGATCCACACACTTCACAATTTGTATCCAATTTTCTGGCATACCCCGAATAATGGCACATTAACATATTCGATCGCTTATGATAAGTGAGACTTACCGAACTTTCCGGACTTTTTGGGATATTTCCACAGGTTTCACATTGCAGATAGTTTGCAAAACCCCGTCGGTTAAAAAGCAAAATCGCCTGTTCTTTTCTAGCTAATGATGATTTTACTGCTTCAAAAAGTGCAACACTCATAGATCCACGCATCGCACCACTGTATTGTGTTAAATCAATAATTTGAACATCAGGCAATGTCGCATCAGCATGTCTTTTTTCAAGCGAAAGAAGAATGGCCTTTTGTTGTTTGACCATATTTAACGCCTGCATACTCGGAGTTGCTGAACCCATGATGACAATTGCATTATTTTCTTTTGCGCGCATTATTGCCACTTCACGCGCATGATATCTTGGCGCAGGATCAATTTGCTTGTACGAAGAATCATGTTCTTCATCAATAATAATCGCACCTAAATTCTGTATCGGTGCAAATACTGCAGACCTGGGTCCGATAACGATCTGCTTAGTACCGTTTTCGATACTCTTCCACTCTGCAAGTCTTTCTCCCTTTGACATCCTACTGTGCAATACTGCGATCTTATCCCCAAAAACCTGATAAAACCTGGCAACGGTTTGTGGCGTCAATGCAATTTCTGGTACAAGGACGATTCCACCTTTATTATTTTCGATGCAAGCCTTCAGTGCATGAATGTATACTTCTGTTTTTCCGGAACCCGTAATGCCATATAGTAAAAAACTGCCAAAAGAACCTGTTTGGATGGTTTTGGTAATTCTTTCGAAAGCTACCATTTGATCAGAATTCAAAGCTTTCAGCTTCTCAGGTTGAAAACTTAATTGATCGAAATATTCGGTCTCTTCTCTTTCAATAACTTTAAACCAACCTTCTTTAATAAGTTTATTAAAAGTGAAGTCGGTAATGCCATCTATGAATTTAATCTCTGATCGCTTCAGCGGTAATTTATAATTGCTTAGAATTTTTAGTGATTCTTGCCATTTATGTGTTTTTGTGAGGTCTGCCAAAAATTGAGAAGCTATTCCTTGGTTTTTATCCTCACACCAATCTACCCATTGTACGGTCTTTGTTTTTGATTTGATATTCGGCTCTTGCCATAATTCAATAGCACCATTTTTAATAAGACGATTTATTACTTTTTGATATTTCGTACCTCTCCATCTTTTTTGCACTTCAGATTGCGTAATGGATGTTTCATTACTAAGCTCAGTAATAATATATTCTTCTTCTTCAGTAAATCTTTGATTGTCAAGATTACTAACTCGGATGTAAGTATTTGAGACAAAGTTTAAACCTGCCGGTAGAACTGCCTGAATTACTTCTCCCCAACTGCAAAAATAAAATTTATGAATCCAATTGGTCAGTGTTAGAAGTTCAGGACTTAGAATAGCATGCTCATCAAGAACTTTACGAATGGGTTTAGTTTGGAAATCTGGTTTTTTGGAATGAACCTGAGTAACAACACCTATCGCAAAGCTTTTTCTGAAAGGTACCCATACTCTTTTTCCAACAAGCGAAACGGAAAATAATTCCTCAGGAATCTCAAACGTAAATAATTGCCTCACGGCAGTTGGAAAAGCAATATCTGCAAACAAATTAGCCCGTGGATAGTTTTTTTGTTGAAAGCATATCCAAATATTGGGCTCAAATCAACCTAAAGCAGTATGAATAGGTATAAAATGATAAGAATAATCGGTAAAGTGAAAATCAGGTTACTCTGCCAATATGTCGAGTCATTCCTCATATCAACCTCCAACATTTAATTCTGTAGTCCTTTACTACAAATCTTTGTACAAATAGTGTACCAAATAGTTTCCCAATCATGCACCGCATATTCATGTGAAACCTCGTTCTAATTTGAAAATTACCCAAGCCAACCATCTCTATCTAAACTGCGATATTGAATTGCCTCTGCTACATGATGGGATTGAATTCGCTCCGACTTATCCAGATCAGCAACCGTTCTACTTACTTTTAAAATTCGATCATAGGCACGTGCAGATAATCCTAGCGAAGTAATGGCTTGTTTGAGAATTGAAGAACTCTGCTCGTCTAATTCGCATACCTTTCGAACCTGTCGTGTATTCATCTGTGAATTCGAATACACACCCTTTATTCCTAAAAATCGGGTAGACTGAATTTCGCGAGCCTCAACAACACGGTCTCGAATTATTTCGGAACTTTCACCTTTTGCTTTTCCAGAAAGTTCATCATAACTCACTTTATTTACTTCAATATGTAAATCAATTCGATCTAAAAGTGGGCCACTTATCTTAGATAAATATCGTTGCATCTGAATTGACGATGTACCATTTACCTCAGCAGGATTATACCAATCCCCGCTTGGTGATGGGTTCATGCTAGCAACCAGCATTACTCTACTGGGATAGGTTACGCTCATCCTTGCTCTTGAAATAGATACAAAACCATCTTCTAAAGGTTGGCGCATAACTTCTAATGCACTTCTTTTGAATTCAGGAAGTTCATCTAAAAAAAGGACTCCATTATGAGCCATTGAAATCTCACCCGGCATTGGAATTCCACCACCACCCACTAAGGCTACATCAGATACCGTGTGATGTGGAGCTCTAAATGGTCGAGATGTTATGAGTGCTTTTCCACTTTGCATCAAACCGGAAACTGAATGCACTTTGGTTGTTTCAAGCGACTCGTCCAGGCTTAATGGTGGTAAAATGGTTGGAATTCGACGAGCCATCATTGTTTTTCCTGAACCAGGAGGACCTACCATTACCACATTATGTCCACCAGCTGCAGCTATCTCCAAGGCTCGCTTTACATTTTCTTGTCCACGAACATCACTGAAATCCAACGCCTCATACTTACCATTTTTCGAGAATACATGTTGTACATCAATGTTATAGGGATCAAGGTTCCCACGATTCTCCAACCAATCTTTAACTTCGTTTAAATGGTCGAATGGAAATATCTCTATTCCATCTACCACTGCTGCCTCTGGACCATTATCTCTAGGAACAATTAGATATTTGAACCCCTGTTTTTTTGCCTCAACTGCAATAGGAAGCACTCCTTTAATTGGTCGAATTTTACCATCCAGAGCCAATTCCCCCATCATTACGGTATCTTCAAGTTTTTCTGTATGAAGTTGCCCAGACATTCTTAACAGTCCGATCGCAATTGGAAGATCAAAAGCATTCCCTTCTTTCGGTAAATCGGCTGGGGCGAGATTTACTGTAATTCTTCCTAATGGATAATAAGAACCGGTATTTCGAATGGCTGCTTCCACTCGATCTCGAGACTCTGATACTGCTCGGTCAGGCAATCCTACCAGGAAAAACTTTACCATTCCATTGGTATGATGGGTTTCTACGTCTATGATTTTTGCATCTACCCCTACAGTTGATGCGCAGTATACTCTAGCTAGCATTTGTCTTTGAATCTTTTTTTTTTGCTTTTCGTAGTTAGACTCCGATGGAGGTAACTCCTTACAAAAAATTTTATATAAATTGCACATATCATGAAGAAAGAAGAGGCAAAAACAAAGGCAAAGCACATTTTTGAAGAAGTGCAGGGTGGAGTAAACGAAGTTATCTCCAAGATTCGCGAATTTATTAAAGAGGGTAGCGCACGCCGATTGATTATTAAGAACAGTGAGGGCGAAGTAGTTTTTCAAACACAACTTGCAGTAGGTGTTGGTGGTGCAGCACTAGTTGGGGCAATGGCTCCGGTTATTTCCGCAATTGGCATGTTCGCCATGTTTATCAATGATTATCAAATCTTGGTTGAGAGAGAAATCGAAGATGATGAAGATGAATTTTCTGTAGATGCAGAAATCATCGAAATCACTGAAGACGAAGAAGAGAGCACGACTGAAGAAAAAGCTTCAACCGATGAAGAAACTCAAGAGGAAGAGAAAGAAGAAAAAACGGTCGGGAAGAAGAAAAAGAAATAAGCTTATTAAAAAGCCGGGCTAAATAGTCCGGCTTTTCTTTTTTACTGAGCTACAACTTCAGCAAGTTCTTCTGGGGTTAAGTCGCCGAGATAGTGTTCGGCGTCTAAGGCTGCTTTGCAACCTGTTCCAGCTGCAGTAACTGCCTGGCGATAGAATGAATCCATCGCATCACCACAAGCAAAAATACCGGGCAAATCAGTTTTTGTGGATTGACCTTGAGTTTGAATATATCCCACATCATCCATCGTAAGTACACCTTTAAAAAGATCGGTATTTGGTTTATGACCAATAGCTACAAATACACCAGTTACATCTTCAAGGACTGTTGATTCTCCAGTTTTTCTGTTTTTAATGCGAATTCCTTCCACTACCTGATCACCTAATACTTCTTCAACTTCACTATCCCAGGCAAATTCTATTTTATCGTTGGCAAAAGCTTTTGCTTGCATAGCTTTTGAAGCACGTAACTCATCACGTCGATGAACGACGGTAACTTTACTGGCAAACTTCGTGAGGAAAGTAGCTTCCTCCATTGCAGTATCTCCCCCGCCTACAATTGCTACATGTTGATTTCTGAAAAAAGCGCCATCACAAGTAGCACAAGCACTAACTCCGCGACCTCTTAATTTAGTCTCACTTTCGATACCTAACCACATTGCACTTGCACCGGTTGAAATAATAATAGTGTGCGCGTAGATCGTAGTTTTCTCATCTACTGTAAGTTTATATGGGCGATCACCAAATTCAATATCGGTTACGTAACCGTATCGTAAGTCCGCACCAAATTTAGATGCTTGCTCTCTAAAATCTTGCATCATTTGAGGACCCATTACTCCATTTGGGTACCCAGGGAAATTCTCTACATCTGTAGTTGTCATAAGTTGACCACCCGGTTCAGGCCCTTCAAATACAATTGGGCTTAGGTCGGCCCTTGCTGCGTATAATGCAGCGGTTAGCCCTGCAGGACCACTTCCAATTATAACTACCTTAAATGTTTTGTTTGCAATGTCTTCCATATCAGTATCCTAAAAAATAATTCGGACTAAAATACACAATGCAAAACAAATATTGGTTTGAAACTTCCTATAGTTTCTATAGCTAAATCCTTAGAAATCGATGGTACAGATATTGGATTCAAGCTCATCAATGGTAGTTGTAGATCGTATAAACCTTTCATCAAAAGTTGAATTAATATCAGTAATCCTAGTTATAAGTACATCGTCGGTTTCAAAAAATATCTGATAAATTAAATCAACTGTTTCTGAATTTACATCTGAAAGAAAATAGGTGTTCGATCTTTTAGCTCTGACTGGGTGATTATTAATATCAATACACCCTTGATCTACAATCTTTGTGTAGTATCGCAATGTATCTTGATCCATTTCAAGGTGTAATAAACTTGCAGCAGTGTTTGCAACCGCTTCAAATTCCCATATTCCTTCTGTACCGCCTGGAAACTTTAAGCCGCAATCTGGCCCAATACCGGTCAAATCAACATTTGAACTTCTGTAACTATCGGTATTAGTTGTCCCGTCTTCTTCTAGGGTAATTTCTAAGCCTGTTTGTGTCCTTTTAATCTCGACAAATAATTCAGCAACAAAGCCTGTGGCGATCTCATCAATAAGTTTATAGATATTTTCAGCTCTGCCATCGATTCTGTAGTCAATTATTTCAAAACAGTTTTCATCTACAATTTCGCTGATAACTTTAATCGAATCATCTGATATATCCACATATGTTGTGCCATCCTGGTTTGTAAACTCCCACTTACCTTGAATATCCGTTTCCTTTAAGCATTCAGTTTTTCTGGTAACATCTATGGTGGTTGGCCAGTAATATGTAAGCCCTTGTTCTGGGTCATCAATTGATCGAATTCTAAGTTGACCATCCTGATTGGTTACTGCAAATACTATGGGAGAACCATCTTCTTGTTGTACCTGGAAAAACCCTGAACCATCTCTTTTTATAACTTGATATGCTGTTGTTTCTACACAGTCTAGATTTCGATCAAGTTCATAAAAATTAAACTCGGCATTACTGATAAATACAAAAGTAAATTTGTTTGCATTATCAATTTTCCACAACCCGAGAACTTCTTCTGCTTGGTTTTCCTCTAAACTAAGATCTACATCATCACATGAAACAAAACCAACAGAAATCAACAAAAATAAAAAGGAATGGAACAGGTACTTCATGATTTTTCCCCCAAATAATTTCATTAAGTATACATTTTCTTCACAATAAAAACTCATTTTGACCCAATGATGCTCGAAATGTACCTCTGGAAACGAAAAATTATAATTATGATTCATTTAGTTTTAATAAAAAGCGCTCCCAGATTTATTTGTGCAAAACATCAATTTCATTATGTTGAACCAAACTAAGGTTGGAGGTAAACTTTGATTATTGCAATCCCAAAGGAAACGGCAAAATTTGAACAAAGGGTTTCGATAACACCCGAAATAACCGGAAAGCTCTCAAAAAATGGCTTAACTGTACAAATTGAAAAAGATGCAGGATTAGCATCAAACTTTTTGGATAGCCAATATATTGAGGCTGGTGCAGAAATTGCGAAAAATAGAAAATCTCTTCTATCGGCTGCTGATCTAGTGCTAGCCGTGCAAACCCCATCAGAAGATGATATCAGCTTGATGAAAGAAGGGGCTATTCTGGTTTGCTTTATCTGGGCACTTCAAAATCCAAAACTCGTTGAACTGCTGAAATCGAAAGGTATTACGTCGATGGGAATGGATGCCATTCCACGAATTTCCAGAGCTCAAAATATGGATGCATTGTCATCCATGAGTTCAATTGCCGGGTATAAAGCATCTTTAATTGCCGCTAATAACCTGGATAAATATTTCCCCATGATGATGACAGCGGCGGGTACCATACCCCCTTCAAAGGCATTGATTCTAGGTGCCGGTGTTGCTGGATTACAAGCAATTGCAACGTGTAGAAAACTAGGTGCCGTTGTTGAAGCTTATGATGTACGCCCTGTTGTTAAAGAGCAAGTTGAATCTTTAGGTGCAAAATTTGTTGAAGTCCCATTAGAAGATGAGGATACTGAAACAAAAGGCGGGTACGCTAAGGAGTTATCGAAAGATAGCCAGGAACGACAAAAACAAGTTATTCATAATCATGTAAAAAAGTCTGATATCGTGATTACTACGGCGTTAATTCCGGGTAAACCAGCGCCATTATTAATCACTAAAGAGATGGTTGCAGATATGAAACCAGGCTCTGTTATTGTAGACCTGGCAGCTGAAAATGGCGGAAACTGCGAATTAACAGAGGCCGGTAAAACTGTTGTTAAAAACGAGGTCAAAATTATCGGACCTGTTAATGTGCCTAGCCAGTTAGCCAATCATGCAAGCATGTTGTATGCAAAAAATATGCAAGCCCTTCTAAATCTTTTAATCAAGGAAGGTGAAGCTGTATTCGATTTCGAGGATGAGATCCTTCTGAATACAACCATCACCCATAAAGGAGAAATCGTTACTCCATTACTTAAATCGAATTAACTATGTCTGCACTAATCTTTTCACTTTTCATATTTGTTTTGGCTTGTTTCATAGGATTCGAGCTGATTTCAAAAGTACCACCTACATTACACACTCCGTTAATGAGTGGTGCAAATGCAATTTCAGGGATCACCATTGTTGGAGCATTAATTGTTGCCGGCAGTACTGGTGGGGAACTAGGTAGATATCTCGGATTGGCAGCCATTATTTTTGCTACTATAAATGTGGTAGGTGGATTTATGGTAACCGATCGCATGCTAGAGATGTTTAAGAAAAAGGAGGATGACAAATGAGCCAATTTCTTCCTGAAACCTTTAACATTTGGCTACCTGATGCTATTCAACTTATATACCTGGTAGCAACCGCATTTTTCATTCGCGGATTAAAACTTCTGAACTCACCTCAAACAGCACGGCGTGGAAATCAACTTGCTGCAATAGGAATGCTTATTGGGGTAGTTGTAACTCTTTTTGACCGCGAAATTATCTCTTTTGAATTAATTATTATTGGGGTTGTTGTAGGGAGCCTGATTGGTGCAACTCTTGCGAAACGAGTTGCTATGACTGCAATGCCTGAACTAGTAGCCGTATTTAACGGGTTTGGTGGTGGTGCTTCAGCCCTTGTTGCATGGGGTGAATTTGCCCGAACAACCGATGTTACAATGTTCGAGGGTTCGAGTTTGGTTACAATAGGTCTTAGTATTTTTATTGGCGCTCTTACTTTTACAGGTAGCTTTATTGCCTTTGGAAAATTACAGGGATTTATTTCTGGAAATTCAATCACCTTCCCGGGTTTAAATGTAATCAACATTGGTTCAATGATTGGTGTTTTGGTATTGATAGGCTTCTTCACGTTTGATCCTACTAACACTACTTATTTCTGGATTATTCTAGGTGTGGCTCTACTGATTGGTATCACCTCTGTAATACCAATTGGCGGCGCAGATATGCCGGTTGTGATTTCTTTATTGAACTCGTATTCAGGTATTGCAGCATCGATGGCGGGATTTGTTCTTGGAAATAACCTTTTGATTGTTTCGGGTGCGTTAGTTGGTGCCGCAGGTCTCATTTTAACCAACATAATGTGTGTGGCTATGAATAGATCATTGGCGAACGTAATTTTCGGTAGCTTTGGCGGCGATGGAGGTTCAGCTGGTGAACTTACAGAAGGTGACAAAACAGTGCGCGAAACCTCAGCTGATGACCTTGCAATTCAGATTGCCTATGCTTCTAAAGTGGTGGTGGTTCCAGGGTATGGATTAGCCGTTGCTCAAGCTCAGCATATAATTAAAGAAGTGGCTACAAAACTAGAATCCAGAGGTGTTCAGGTAAAATATGGCGTACATCCTGTTGCTGGACGTATGCCGGGCCATATGAACGTGTTATTAGCTGAAGCTGATGTTCCTTATGATCTGTTAAAAGATATGGATGAAATCAACCCAGAATTTTCTTCTACCGATGTAGTTTTAATCATTGGTGCGAATGATGTGGTAAATCCAATTGCAAAAACAGATCCAGGTAGCCCAATTTATGGTATGCCAATTTTAGATGTAGAAAATGCAAAGCGAACTGTCGTCTTCAAACGCTCATTGAATGTTGGCTACGCCGGAATTGATAATCCACTTTTCTATGCTGAGAAGAATCAAATGTTCTTTGGCGATGCCAAGAAAAGTCTACAGGCACTCAACGAGGCCTTAAATGATGTCTAGATAGAATTTCTGGATACTTATTAAACATAATTTCGAATCTTTCGTAGCTAAATCTGATGTTTTTTTTAGAATACTAAAATAATCATCAGGTTCGTTGCGAACTTATTGATCAATTAATTTAAAGTCTTTTTTAGGTGTTAAGTATGCGAATAGCTACTGTTTTGTTGGTACTTGGTTTTCTATTTATTTCATGTAAATCTGTATATCATTCGTCGGATTCGAGCAAAGAATGTAAAGTAATGCTGGCCTCTATTGCAGAAAACTATGAAGGGTTCTGTAAAAATGGTTTTGCTCATGGTGAGGGCATTGCTTCTGGATTGCATACGTATGAAGGTGATTTCATTGCAGGATATCCAGATGGTGAAGGTACCTACACCTGGCATGAAAATCGTGTGTATTCTGGAAACTGGAGAAAAGGAACACAATATTCTTTCGGTCAGCTAGATTTTGTTGAAGATGGTATTCCAAAAACAATGAGAGGCTTTTGGTACGAAGGTGAACTGCAAGTTCTTGCAGACGATGATCGTTCTTTTCGAGTAATTTCTGAACGAGGAGTGGTTTCCACATCCATTCGTCGCCAGGGAAGTGAGTACACGGGTAAAATTTTTCTACGTTTCCGCCGAAATGGGGAAAATGTACAAAACGTAATCTCACAATTGAACATCAGCCACTCATCAGGTGTAATGCCAAATCAACCTGGTACCAACTCAACATTAGAATATACAATCGAGAATGCGTCTTTTCCTCTTGAGCTCTTTGTGAATTATAAGATTCCAAATCTCATGAACACTTCTGAAATCGATAACCGCGTTCAGATAATAATAACTGAACCCGGACAGTACGTAATCGACTTTAACAATAGTTGATGGTTCGCTATCTTACTAAAGAATTCCCAAGCCTTGCAAAATCTGCAGGGCTTTCCTTTTTTTAAAATTGATTCATGAAAAAAATACTATTCGTTCTACTTCTATTAACGTCACTAACTGCTTGTAAAGATAAAGGCTGCGACGAACGAGCAAATTTAGATGTCGACCAAACTCAACTTGCAGCAGATATTGCAGCCATAGATTTTTATCTCCAGGCCAATGGAATTCAGGCAGAAGAACACCCTTCTGGACTCCGAATTGTTGTAAGAGATGAAGGGGATGGAGCAAGTATCGATATTTGTGATGTAGTTTTTGCTAAATATGAAGGTCGCATTACTTCGTCGCAAAGAGTATTCGATGATGGTGACCAGAGAGTTCAAAGCTTTAATTTAAGCTTCCTGGTTGAAGGTTGGAAAATTGCATTACCAGAGTATCGACAAGGAGCTGATATTACAATATATATACCATCGGTGTATGGATATGGAGAAACTGGAAACTCAGGAGCTGGAATCGATCCAAATACCAATATCGAATTTGATATCGAAGTAGTACTGGTTGATTAAATTCCATTGCAATGAAATTGCCACGAAAAACAAAGCAGCAAAAGGAACGTGCACAGGAGATCTTAAGAGAGCTATATCAACATTATCCAAATCCTCATTGCGAATTAAATCATAAAAATGCTTTTGAATTATTGATAGCCACGATTCTCTCCGCACAATGTACTGATGTGCGTGTAAATATGGTGACTCCTGCCCTTTTTGAAACGTATCCGAAACCTGAACTTATGGCTGAAGCACCGCTCGAAGAATTAGAAGAATTGGTTCGCACTACGGGGTTTTACAAAAATAAAGCAAAATCGCTCAAAGAAACTTCAAAACGATTGGTTGCAGAATTTGGCGGTGAAGTTCCACAAACCATGCCAGAGCTTTTAACTCTGCGTGGAGCAGCCCGAAAAACGGCTAATGTTGTACTCGGAAATGCTTTTGGGATTAATGAAGGAGTAGTAGTCGATACACACGTAAAACGGATTTCAAATCGATTCGGTTTCACTCGCGAGAAAAACAACACCGACAAAATCGAACGCGATTTAATGGCCTTGTTTCCGAAAGAAAACTGGACAGACCTATCGCATTTATTAATTCATCATGGTCGAAATGCGTGCAAAGCGCGTATTTCTAAAGCACCAGATCATCCGCTTTGTGTGAATTATGGGAAGAAATGTGAGTGCAAAAAAATGAGAGAAGTCCAATCCTAAGATTCCTCAAAATTTGTGATATTTTTATTTCTTCGATAACACAGAATCGAATGTCTGGTAATAACACGTGCAATGACTTTATTTAGTGGAACACAAGAGAGCCTTTTTAATTCATTCAACGAACCAATTCCACCCGTTCGTTATGATATTCAGAATTTCCCTGTAGATCAGGATGGGGAGCAATTTCTTTTTTTTTATGATTCGTTGGCTTATGCCACAAAAAATTTCACACTCCCGGCAGACTCAATGAGCATTTTATCTTTGTTAGATGGAAATCGAAGCATTGATGATTTAATAAAATTCAGTACCGGTGAAGTTTCTAAAAACGATTTACTGAATTATGTTCGGTATTTAGATGAAAATGGAATTCTCTTTTCAACATACTTCAAACAACTTTCAGAGAAAACGGAGCTCGACTACGAGCAATCAAATTTTCATATTTCGAATACAGCCGGAATTTCATTCCCCGATTCACCAAATGAACTAATCGATCATCTAAAAGTTGCTTTCGCAAAACATGAAAATAGTGATCCGTTTGATGCACGAGCGCTTTTTGCCCCACATATTGACCCAAGGGTTGGACTATCGAGTTATGTAGAAGCTTTTTCGGCGATAAGACATCTCACTCCTAAAAAGGTGTTTATCCTCGCTACTTCTCATTATTCTGGAATGTATGGAAACCTATATGATGATTATCCTTTCATCGTATCTGAAAAAACATTTCAGCTGCCTAATGGAAGTATTGATACCTATAAAAATTTTCGGAGAATGCTATCACCAAAAAAATGGAATCAAATAGGAGTAAGTTTCCATGATCGCGCACACCGGGTAGAGCATAGCATTGAATTGCACCTTCTTTTTCTGAATCACATCTGGAAACATGAATTCGAAATCATCCCAATACTCGTAGGTGGTTTGGATGAACTGCTCTATGCAGATGATTCACATAAGCAAGCGCAAATGGAAACCTTTGCAGCTTTTTTGGAAGAAACGTATGGCGATGACCAAAACGCTTTTTTCCTAATTAGCGGTGATCTCTCCCATTTTGGGAAGAAATTTGGGGATGAGAATCCGGCAAATACCATGTTTGGGGATGTAGAATCAAATGACCTTTTATTCATGCAAGCAGGTGCATCAGGAAATCCCAAGCATTTGTTGTATATGATGAAAGAGAATTACGACCAATACCGAATTTGTGGATTCTCACCACTCATCACTTTCCTTACCACATTTAAGGGGATTGAAGGAAAAATATTGAATTACGACGTTTGGGATGAAAAGGAACGTGAAAGCGCCGTTTCTTATGGAAGCATTTTATTCAAATAAGAATGCCATAATGATAAATGTAGAATATTGTTCATTCTTTATTGAATAATTCTTAATTGATCAGGCTTTAATTTCCATTTTCTCAGCGAAGTATTCACAGAAATCACGCATATCTCCCGAGATTCTAGGATCATTAATCGAGTTTTCGAGCGTATCAGCCATGGTCAACAATGTTTGATGAAAGAATATTTTCATCTCATCCACGGTCATGTCTTTCGTCCAGAGATCTAGCTTTAAAGTATCTTTATTTCTGGCATCCCATAAAGAAAGCAGCATCGCCCGGCAATCAGCCACATGTTTTTGAGTCATATCATCCGCCTGCCAACGAATATTTGTGGGGATATGATCGCTATCTAATTCTACAGTAATATTAATATCTTTCTTCTGCATCGAGTCTTTTTAATTTTGAACAAGATACGGTGATACTGACTTTACTTTGCGACTGAAACGCTAAAGATTGTTATTAAAACATATGAATTATCTCATTCTCCAATATCCCGGCCATAATTGGGTGTATTATCAATCAGCGGATAAGCTTGCAGTCGCAGAATTAGAGATTGCCGGGAAATCGATGGAATCCAATCTCGAAAATATTGAAGTTATAAAACTGGCCAACGTTCGATACATCTCATTCTGTACTGATTCTCAATTATCGTTTCACGATTTAAAGATATTATCCAGGCTTTCATTTGTGTTTGCCCTTTTTTCTCGTGTTGATGATCACCTACAACCTATCGAATTGCCGGTAACACATTATCTTGACCCAAAAATAAGTACACTTTTGAAGTACAAGGGGAAGACGAACGAGCTCTTCACAAGAATGATGATTAATGTGGCCGTTTACTCCTCAAATTTTAAGTTTGATGATGCACTCGAACTTTTAGATCCGGTTTCTGGAAAAGGAACAACATTGTTTGAGGCTACCACCTTTGGTTATCACGCATTTGGAATTGAGGTTGAAAGAAACTCCATTCAGGAAGGTCAAACTTTCTTCAAGAAATTTATGGAGCAAGAACGCTTCAAACATTCCAGGTCAACTCGTGTAGCATACAAAAATGAAGAGGGTCGACCGGCTCAAATAACGGAGTTTGCATACGCTCGGTCTAAGGAGGAATTCAAGAACGAAGGGGCTCAAAAACACCTGGGAATGGTACATGGAGCGTCAAAAGAAGCGCATAAGTATTTCAAGAAAGAACGTTTTCATGTGATTGTTGGAGATTTGCCATATGGCATCAAACATGGAAATAAAGGGGGCAAAGTATATGATACTCCCACAAGAAACCCGGCCGACTTAGTCGCAGATTGTTTGCCTGAATGGAAGAAAGTTTTGAAAAAAGGCGGGTCGATTGTGCTGGCTTGGAATTCACATCTTATAAATCGAAAGAAATTTGGGGAGATTTTTCAAAATGAGGGATTCGAGTTGATGACTGACTCGCCTTATGATCTTTTCGAACATCGCGTGGATAGTGCGATTAAACGAGATGTGATTGTGGCGAAGAAGCCCAACGAATAGTGAATAAGTTGATGGATATATCAAAAATTGAGCATTAAAAATATTGAAGTGGACACACTTCTAGTATCAAGAGAATAAATTTATTGTAGAATGGATTATAAATCGTAAGTAATTATTCCATTTAAAATTATACATTCGCTGAATGTTATCACCTAAAAACAAACGGATTGTCATTCAGATTATCCCATATGGGATAATATCTATGTTGTTCAGCATGGCGTTTGTTATGGTTGAAAAAGGCATTCTTGGAGATTCACCAACCTACCCATCCACAGGAAACCCATATAATTTCAACTTCTTTCCTTCGGTGATCATGTCCATGTTTTTTGGGTTTTCCATTGGGTTACTTGAGATTTTTTACATCAATAAAAGGTTTGAGAATCATCGATTTATTACAAAAATAAGTTCGAAGATTCTTATATATCTCGCGCTTACTACTGTTTTTACAGTGCTTGTTACCAGCATTACTAACTCGATAGAATTAGGCACACATCCATTTGATAACCGTGTTACCGAAAGAGCCTTAAGTTTTATTTCATCGTTCGCATTTTGGACGGTGGTTCTTTATGTGTCTCTTGCCGTTGGTTTTTGCATTCTATTTGCAGAAATAAGCGATAATATTGGGTTAGGAGTTCTGGTTAATTTCTTCGTCGGGAAATATCACTCTTCAAAAATTGAAGACCGAATATTTATGCTTTTGGATATGAAATCCTCGACCACTATTGCGGAAAAATTAGGGCACGAAAAATATTTTGTCCTCCTGAAAAGGTACTACTCCGATATCACACAGCCTATAATCGATTATGACGGCGAAATCTATCAATATGCGGGCGACGAAGTGGTGATCACGTGGAAAGTAAAAGATGGTTCATCGGCTTTAAAGTGTATTCAATGTTTTTTTGCGATGAAGAAATCATTAGAAGATAGAGCAACATCCTACGAATTGGATTTCGGTGTCGCCCCTGCGTTTAAAGCAGGAATTCATTTAGGCCAGGTTACTACCGGTGAGATTGGCGTTATAAAAAAAGAAATTACTTTTTCAGGTGATGTATTAAATACGGCCGCGCGAATACAAGGGTTGTGTAATGGTTTTGGTGTCAATTTGTTGATCTCGGATAAACTTGCATCTACCCTAAAGTCACAAAAAGAATTTGACCTCAAAGCTCTCGGAGACACCGAATTGAGAGGTAAAAATGAAAAAATTGAACTGTTTACCATTGTAAATTAAACATCAGGATTAATGATGAAACACCTTTTCGAATATAACTGGCAAGTTCGCAATGAATGGTTTGAGTTGTTGGATTCTATTTCTGATGAAGAGTTTACTAAATCCAGAGTTGGTGGACTCAAAAGCATTTCTGAGACACTCTTCCATATAATTGTTGTAGAGTATTACTGGTTGTGTGGATTATCAAATAAACCTGCTGAACGATTTGCCTATAAAGACTTCACGAGTTTAGGTAAGATCAAAAAACTCTCGACAGATGTTCTTCCAGTAGTTAAAAAATTCGTTTCTACCTGGACTCAGGAAATGGAATCAAAAGTCTTTGAAGCACCAAATCCTTTAGGAGAATTAGAACGATTTACATATGGTGAAGTGATGCGACATGTATTGATTCATGAAATCCATCATGTTGGTCAATTTTCCATCTGGGCACGTGAACTTGACCTTGAGCCCGTTACAGCTAACTTTATTCGACGAGGGATTATCCAGAGTTCTGACTTATAACTATTTTATAAAAGCCATAAAAAATGAGATAATCTGTCAACTCTCACTTAGAATCTAAGCCTACTAAACGAAGACATTGCATAAAAATCTTCATTTATTTGTATCAGCGGTCATAATCATTAGTGTAGCTTTTATCTATGGTTTTAAACCAAATGAATTGATCCCCTACTTTTTTGGATTTGAAGTTGAGACAATTGAGTTAAAAAATATGATGCGGGCTACGATGGGATTATACTTGGCAATTGCCGGATTTTGGATAGTTGGAATTGTTAATAAAAAGTATTGGAGAATAGCGACAATATTTAACGTAGTGTTTATGGGTGGCTTGGCATTTGGCCGGGTTTTAAGCTTTCTATTTGATGGGTTCTCATCTCAATTTTTAATTGGCTTACTACTAGAAGTGATTTTACTGATATGGGGATTGTTTAATTTGGGTCGATATAAACTGAATGATTATGAAGTTTGAAATTAAATCACAAATTAAAGCTCCGATTCATGTGGTCTTTTCAGCCTGGTTAAACAGCGATGTTCATTCGAAAATGACGGGTGGTGAAGCTGATGTCTCTGATCAAGTTGGAGGCACATTCACAGCCTGGGATGGATACATTTGGGGAAAAAATCTGGAAATCGAACCCAATAAAAGAATTAAACAGACATGGCGAACCTCGGAGTTTTCTGATGATGAAGAGGATTCCATTTTGGATCTCCTTTTCTCTGAAGTTGACGGAGGAACAGAAATCACCTTAATTCACTCAAACCTTCCTGCTAATGGTGGGCAATACAAACAAGGCTGGGAAGATCATTACTTTTCGCCAATAAGATTATACTTTAACTAGAATTCAAGAAATGGCGAACTGGGATGAACGTCTTAAAATCTATGATGAACTTATTACAAAGTGTCCTCGCTTTGAGCGAAAAGGAAAATCAGTACCATGCACTACTGCAAATGGTCATATGTTTTCGATGCTCAATAAAGACGGAGAGCTAGGAATTCGATTTTCGAAAGAAGTTCAGGAGAGATATATCCAAGAATGGAATTCAGATTTTTTCAAATCCTATAATGCTGTAATGCGTGGATATGTATTGGTACCGGATCATTTGCTGGATGATCTTGATACTCTTGCCACTTTCCTTAATGAAAGTTATGACTATGTAATGAGCTTAGATCCTAAGTAACGAGCTAATAGGCTCCTTTACAATGTTCTCTAAGTGAATTCAAAACATGCTGGAAATCCTCAGGGAGTTCTGAATCGAATCGAACCATTTCACCGGTGCTTGGATGCTCAAATCCCAGCGTCTTCGCGTGAAGTGCTTGTCGGCCTAAACCAGTGAGTAGTTTGTAGAACATCACTTTTCGCATTCCTGTATTTGGACCATATCGAACGGATGTTCCCCCATAGGTTGCATCCCCAAAAATATTATGCCCAATATGATTAAAGTGCACTCGGATTTGATGTGTTCTACCTGTTTCTAATTTTACTTCTACTAAACTTAAGTAATCGAAATACTCCAGAACTTTATAATGCGTTACTGCTTTTTTTCCCCTTCCTTCTGGTAACACCGTCATCAGTTTTCGATCGTGTTTGGATCGGCCAATATCCCCTTCAATAGTTCCTTCTTCAGCCGGTGTCCCCCAGATGATCGCCCAATACGTTCGTTCCACATCTTTTTCAGCAAACTTTGCGGATAGCTTTGCAAGGGTTTCATCATTTTTGGCTACTACTAAAAGTCCAGAAGTGTCTTTGTCTAAACGATGTACAATTCCTGGGCGTAGATCATCATCACTTTCACCCAGTTCATCCACATGATGCATTAAACCATTTACCAGCGTTCCAGACCAATTTCCAAATGCGGGGTGAACCACCATTCCAGCTGATTTATTAACAACGATGAGGTCGTCATCCTCAAAAATGATATTTAGGTCCATTTCCTCAGCCTTGGCCTCGGGTGGTGGAGCTTTTGGTAGCTCGATGAAGATTTCATCTCCAGGCAGCAGTTTATAGCTCGATTTTTCTTTTTTGCCATTTACAGTTACATATCCGGCTTTAATTGCTTCTTGTACTTTATTCCGGGTGGCGTTTTCTACAAAACTGGTGATGTACACATCTAGTCGAATCATCTCCTGCTGTCCGTCAGGTACTTTAAATTCGTAGATGGTGGTTTTTTTCTCGCTACTCAAATTCTTTGTAAGGAGTTTTCTTAATTCAGGCCTTACAAAGAGTAATTATGAATTAAGGATTATGAATTTTGAATTATGCCTAAAGATAACCTGATCCAGACCAAAAGTTTCGAATTCTCTTTAATGATTATTGAATTGTATAAATCACTAGTTAGTGAGAAGGAATATGTGATCTCAAAACAAATTTTGCGAAGTGGTACGAGCATTGGAGCCAATATTGAAGAAGCTATCGCAGGTCAATCCTGAAAAGATTTCATTCATAAGTTATCGATCTCAAACAAAGAAGCTCGTGAAACAAAGTATTGGCTTAGGTTGCTAAAAAAGAGTTCATTGACAACAATAAATGTGACAAAAGAGCTCGATGAAATACAACAAATCATTAATATCTTAACCTCGATTATCAAGAGCACTATAGAAAATTCATAATCCTTAATTCGTAATTCTTAATTCAATGATCAAATCATTGTACATCAAAAACTTTGCGTTAATCGACGAACTGGAAGTCCAATTTGGAGAGGGGTTAAACATTCTCACAGGTCAGACCGGCGCCGGGAAATCCATCATTATTGGTGCATTGAATATGATTCTAGGTGAACGTGCTGATACCGACGTTATTCGGCAGGGAGCTGACAAAGCCATCGCTGAGGCAACCATTCATACGCCTGAAAACACTACCATTAATCAACTTTTAGCTGCTAACGAAATAGACTCCGATAAACATTTGATACTTCGACGAGAGATTCGGCAAACCGGAAGCCGTGCATTCATCAATGACACGCCCGTTAATATTGGGGTCCTAAAAGCATTTGGTGATTTACTGGTTGATTTACATGGCCAACATGATCATCAGTTCTTGCTAAAAGAAGAAAACCACCGAGCTCTTATCGATTCATTTGAATATGTGTATCCTGTTTTGAAGGAATATCAACATGAATATTTTGAGCTAAAGACTTTGAGAAATCAATTAGCTCAACTTCACAAAAAAGAACATACACTACAAGAAAAAACAGAGCTTTATAGGTTTCAGGTTCAGGAATTAGATAATGCTAGATTAACTGAAGTGGAAGAAGAGGAACTTCAATCAGAAATGAACCTTTTAGATAATGCTGAGATACTGGATCAAAAAGCAGCGGCAATTTCTGAAATGGCTGATTCCGATGATTCAAACATCATTCAACTTTTGAATCAGATCAAACTAAATCTAGAGGATTTAGCGAGGATTGAACCTGAGTTTGAAAGTTATTTGGGTGAAATCAATCAAGCCAGAGTTAGTATTCAGGAAGCAGTTCACTTTGCAGAGCGTTATCGAAATAACATAGAGTTTAATCCTCTGAGGCTGGAAGAGCTTCGGCAAAGACAGGCTGAATTAAACCGACTTCAAAAGAAATATCAGCGTGATATTCCTACGTTAATTCAATATTTGGGTGAAATAAAAAGAGAGTTGTCTATTGCTGATAATTTCGATCTTGAAATAGAAAAACTTCAGAATAAGGTTGAAACACAGAGTAAAAAACTGACTTTTGTTGCCCAAAAGCTTCACGAAGTAAGAATAGAAGCAGGTTTAGTTTTAGCATCAAATATTGAGCTAGAATTAGCCCGTCTAGGAATTCCATATGCTAACCTGGAAGTCTCCGTTGATTATTTGGAACAACCCGGTGGTTGGATTTCTATTGAAGGAAAATCACTCGAGTGCACAGAATTTGGTTGTGACTTTGTTAGACTATTTATCTCAACAAATAAAGGAGAGGCACCAAAACCCTTAGCAAAAATTGCATCCGGTGGCGAAATAAGTCGAGTTATGCTGGCACTAAAATCCATCCTTGCAAAAGAACAAAGCTTACCTGTTATGGTGTTCGATGAAATTGATACCGGAATTAGTGGAGAAGTATCCGAAAAGGTTGGAATTGCTATGCGTTCACTTTCCGAGCATTGTCAGATTTTAGCGATTACCCATCAACCGCAAATTGCCAGCCAGGCTCATCATCATTTTAAAGTGTTGAAAGTTGAGCAGGATGATAGGACTACATCGGAGATTATGGCTTTAACAGACGAACAACATATTTATGAAGTAGCCAGTCTTATGAGTGGCGCCGAAATAACTGAATCAGCTCTCTCTAGTGCGAAAGAGCTGATTCATAAAAGTACGTTCAGAAACTAATTATTTAATCAGGGTCATTCGGCCCGTTCCGATCATATTAGTTTGCCCATTAACTACCGCTGATACCTGGTATAAGTACACACCAGTTGGGTTATTCTGCATATCAACCGAGATACTTGCAACGCCTGCGTTCGCGAATCCAACTTCTTCTAGCAGTAATTGACCATGAACTGAGAAGATGGAAATAGTGAATTGCGCTGATTCAGGAAGTTCAAACTGAATCTGTGTACTCGGGTTAAATGGATTCGGATAGTTTCCGAGCAAACGATAAGATGTAGGTAGCTGTGAGTTGATTTCATTCGAGGTTGCCACTTCATTCGCACCCTCTGAAATCCATAGGCTAATCATATCGATTTCAGTTTGATTAAGTTGACCACCTGTAGGCATTCTGTTTCCAAATTGTGGACTTGGTTCGATCTTATCTACCAACCCACTTGCATCAGGATCACCAGGCACCACAACATTAGTTCCATAATTATTACCCACACTGCTCATTAACGCACTGAATGACCTCAGATCTACGCCACCGTTTGAACCATGGCAGGAAGTACAATTAGAATTGAAAATGGGTTGTACCTGAGTTGCATAATCTACCTGAGCTTCTGCAATTGATGAAAACCCCAAAAAAATAAGAATGAATAAATAGTAACCTTTCTTCATATAGTAAACCTCTTGTTGAGTGATGATTGATTTATTTAGATAATTGTTTAGCAATTAATTGTGCAGGATGGAGTGCTTCTCGTTTGGTTCCATCCATTATTTGATGTCTACAAGAAAACCCCGGGGCACAAATGTTACTTTCTTTTCCAAGTAATTGAATTGCAGGGAATAATCGTTCCCGCCCTATCTTCATGGATACATCATACTTATCATGTTCGTAGCCAAAACTTCCGGCCATACCACAACATCCAGCATCTAACAGTATAACTTCAAATCCCCATTGCTCCAACATATTTTGTAATGCCGTTTTTGATGATAGAACTTTGGCATGACAATGCTGATGAACCACCACTTTCCCTGCATTTTTAAGATGCTCCGGTGCCTGATGGCGAACTAGAAATTCTTCAAACAAAAATGAATATCTAGAAATATCGGTTGCTTTTTCTAACTCATTTTCATCTACTAAATCGAGATATTCATCTCTTAGTGTTAGAAGCTCCGACGGTTCTAGTCCAACAATTGGAATCCCCTCATCCACAAAAGGGCCTAAAATCTCAGTTATAAGAATCGCTGAATCTTTTGCTTTATCCAGGCACCCTTTTGAGATGGATACTCTCCCAGTTTCAAATATCGGCGGGATGATCACTTCATACCCTAAGTATTCGAATACTTTGATCGCCGATTCTACTATCTCAGGATGATGATATTGATTAAAGATGTCAACAAGTAGAAGTACCTTGTTTCGATTTGTTTTTGGTGATTCAAACGGTTTTATATCGAAAGGTTTTCTTGCGAATTTCGGTAAGGTTCTTTTTTTACTAATTCCAAAGAAAGTCTTTAGAGTATGTTTTCCCAGCTCAGATTCAGCCATCGCATTTGAAATACTGGGGAATTTTGCCGCTAGTGGATATAATTTTGAACTATCCGTAAAAAACTGATTCTTCAAGCTCACGCCATTCCTTTGATGCCAACCATACTCAAATTCAGCTTTTAACTTGGCCATGTCTACATTAGCGGGGCATTCACTTTTGCAAGCTTTACAACTAAGGCATAATTCAAGTGCCTCCTTTAAATCTGCCGAATCAAAACCTTCCGGATTTTCACCCTCAAAAACCTGCCGGAAAACATTCGCACGACCACGAGTAGAATCTTTTTCATCATTCGTTGCCATATAAGATGGGCACATCGTACCCCCGCTTTGTGCCAGTTTTCTGCAAACCCCCGCTCCATTGCAGCTTTCAATCATCCCATTAATCCCACCTTCATTTCGCCATGCAAACATTGTATCAATTTCTGCCGCTTCATATTCGGGGGGAAATCGCAAATCATCTTCCATAGGCATGGGATCAACAATCTTACCCGGATTGAATACTCCAAACTTATCCCATATTTGTTTTACCTCTTTCAATACAGGCATCATTTCTTCACCCAGTACCTTCTCGATATAGGGTGACCTAGCCCGACCATCCCCATGTTCCCCGGAAAGAGACCCACCATATTCTCGAACCAAATCTGCAATTTCAGAAGCCATCGTTTTCATTGTTTCGATGCCTTCTTCTGTAGTCGTGTCGATCATTGGTCGCAGGTGTAGTTCACCTACACTAGCGTGGGCATAAAACACACATTCCGTGTTATGGTCTTTAAGAATCTTCTGAAAATCTTTGATGTAGGCTGGCAAATCTTTTACGCGAACTGCGGTATCCTCACAAAAAGCTGGTGTTCGTGCTTCTTTTCCCAGTCCCATTAATAAACCAAGTCCCGCTTTACGAAGCTCCCAAACCTTCTGGATTTCTTCTTTCATTTTGATAGTTGGATACGAATAACACAGCTTTTTCTCGCGTAATCTGTCTTTTAGTCGTTCAATTTTCTTTTCGAGTATCCCGGCATTATCCCCTTCAAATTGGATGATCAAAATGTGACTTGGCTCTCCCGTAATAAAGAACCGGTTTTGCAATTGAGTTTGATTCCCTTTGGTTGCATCTAAAATAACGTGATCAACCAATTCAACGGCAGATGGTTTCAATTTCACTGCTTCGATCGTTGCCAGCATGGCATCATCCAACGATTTAAAGTGCGGAATCAAAAGTACTTTCTCAGTCGGCAACGGCTCTAAATTAACTCTCGCCCGGGTTGTTAATGCAAGGGTTCCCTCACTTCCACATAACAATTCACACAAATTGAATGGCCTCCCTTCGGGATTGATAGGTGCCATTTCGCATAATTTATCCAGCGCATAGCCCGTATTTCTTCGAATAATTTCTGGGTGAGGATAATTTTTTTCTATCAGCTCTTTGTGTTCTTCCAACAGCTCAAGCATCCCCCGATAGATATCACCTTCTAAGGTTTGATGAAGAAGTTTTTCCTCTAATTCTTCTTGAGTAAGCGATTTAAAAGTTGCGGTACTTCCATCACTTAATACTACATCCATTTCAAGTACATGCTCGCGGGTACTTTTATATTTGATTGAAAAAGAACCGGCAGAATTATTACCTATCATCCCTCCTAACATGCAACGATTTGTAGTTGCCGTATCAGGGCCAAAAAGCAGACCGTTTTTTGAGGCTTCTCTATTCAAAGTATCCCTAATTACCCCGGGTTCAACATCCGCCCAATGCTCTTCTTCATTAATTTCGATGAGTTCCGTCATAAAGCGAGACACATCCATGATTACCCCACCACCTGTAGTTTGCCCGGCTAAACTTGTGCCTGCACTTCGTACAGTAATGGTAAATCCATCCAAATTTGCTTGTCGCACTAGTTGAATAATATCATCTTCCGTTTTTGGAAAAGCGACCCCAGTAGGCAGCTGTTGATACATCGAAGCGTCCTGCGCATAGAGCTTACGGGATAAAGAATCGGAGAAGTAATTCATCACATTAAGATGAATAATTAAGAACTTCTGCGCATATTTTTTTTAGAATTCTATGCGATAACTGATTACAGGAATCAAACCAAATTGTTCCTCATATTCTACCGATCTGGTATTGAAATTGAAGTAATCAAAAGTTGGATTGTTTCTGTTCGTTAAATTCTGAATATCGATTCTAAACTCAGTGGTTCTGTTATGAAAATTCCTTCTAATATTTATCTGAAAATCAGCTCGAAAGTAGTTAGCGTATCTTTCGGTGTAAACATCTTGTAATAATCGAACTTCTCTGCCTTCAGCTAACGTCTCGGCTCTCGAGATTGGCGTGAATCGTTTATTACCGGCATGGCTAATTTTTAGATTTAAGCCAAGAATTCGATCATCATTTTTTCCAACTAAATATTCTTTACCGGCTAATATATTGTACCCAAAGCCGCCATTAAATCTAGTATCACGAGTAACCCCGTCGCTGCCACTATATTCAGAATCGTAGATTGATGCGTTAAGCAAGAAGTAGGTATCTTTCTCAAATTTTCGTTCAAGAGTTAATTCAACGCCGTAATTCTGACCCGTACCACCATTCTTAAGATCGAAGAATACATATCCATCACTTAAGTTGATGGAAGAAAAGGCAAGTGCATTATTCGATGGGTCGATCTCACTTATATCGGCAAGAATTGGGAGATTGTATAAGTATTGATAATAAACTTCGGTTTTGAAATAGGTTCGATTTTTAAACGTAAAGTCAAAACCGGCTACATAATGATTAGACCGAGTTAGTTTTAAATCTCCATTTAAATCTCGTGAGCTACCATCTGAAAACGGAGCGTTTCCAAAATAGTATTCGAGAGATTCGATTTTACTGTGCATTCCGAATCCACCAAAAACTGCTGCTTTTGAACTCAAATCATATCGAATATTAGATCGTGGTTCAATTACTGTTTCACCGTTCAAGTCGAAATAAGTAAGATGAACACCGTTTACCAGGCTCATTTTTGAACCAAGTTGATATTTCCAACTTGTGAATGATTGGACTGAATAAGATGCCCCATTATCATCAAACCAAACGATATCATCGAAAGGAGGATCGTTATTGGGATTTCGTTCTCTGGCTGTAAAATCATACGAAAGCAGGCTTATTGTGGCACCGGTTGTTGTAAACAGTCTAGACGACAATTTTTTATTCAATACAGTTGATGCTCGTAAAAATGATTTATCGAACACTTCTTCAAAATCGAATGTACCTGCATTTACTGGGAACAGCTCATTGTTCTCGACCTTGGTTCCTGATATGGATATCGTTGAATTTAAAGCAGTTGTATTGTTGATAAGATACTTATGTTTCAGACCCAATACTCCCATATTGTAGCGCTCTAAATCTGATTCAACGAAGCCCGATTCGAATTCAAAATCATATTTGTAGTTGCTCAATCCGCCTAACCCAAAAAAAGAAAATGTACCGGCTTTCTTAGTTGGTACATTAATTTTGAATGATAAATCCTGGAAAATATTTCGTTCATTCTCTCCTTCAAGTTCGAGGCCAACAGCAGAAAAAATAGCAAGGGTAGAGTATCTGTAATTGAACAAATAAGAAGCTTTACTGTTTTCTGATATTGGGCCTTCCATTGAAGTATCGACACCTAATAATCCAAATTGAAGAGTTGACTCTCGCTGTTCATTATTCCCATTTCTTAGATGAATATCGAACACTCCTGAGGTTGCATTCCCATATTGAGCTGGGAACGCACCAGTTAAAAAATCAGACCTCGAAATAACCTGCGTGCTAAACATACTAATTCCACCAGAAGACGCGCCTTCGCTTGTAAAATGATTCGGACTCGGAATCTCTACTCCTTCCATCATCCACAAAATACCGCGTGGCGAATTTCCCCTCACAACAATCTCATTATCTGAATCATTTGTGGCTACAACGCCTGCAAAAGAACTTGCTAAACGTAATGGATCACCCACACTTATAGGAAACCGTTTTGTTTCTTCAACGGTAAACGATCTGCCGCTTACCTGTGCCATTTCGTTTATTGGAGTAGGATTTACTCTATCTACTCCCACAGTAATTTCACCAAGCTGGGTTGGCGATTCTGAAATTTCTATAGTAAGAATAACCTCTTGACCACTCCCAACAACTACGCCCGGTAATAATTCATCTTTATACCCTAGATATGTAACTCGAATATTGTATCGGTTAGGTTGAACGTTTTCTATACGAAAAAAACCATCAATATTGGTGTCATCTCCTTTAAGTGGATTTGTATTTTCGAGAACAACCGAAGCACCTATGATTGGAACTTTGGTAAGTTTGTCGATAACAACTCCGCGAACCGTTTGTTGAGCAAATGCCGATTGATTTATAATTCCAAATACGATGATTACCCAAGCCAAGAATTTCATTGTTTCTCCCGATTAATAATTGAAGACATGTAGCCAAATAAGGAAATTTTGTTTCACTCTAAATTCAATAACATGGATAATTCGTAGGTACTGTTTTTATTGTTGTCTTTCCTGTTTCGTTTAAAAAAGACTAATACTGAAGTAATGTTTACTAGCTCAGATGTCCTTATCTTTGGGGAATTAAGTTTATAGGGATTTTTAGGTAATTTGAGAGGCCAGCCTTCCCTTATTTTTTCAAAAAATTGAATACTTATGCATTTAGTTAAACGCCTGCTCGTAATGCTAGATTTAAATGAGCATGACGATATAATTTTTGATTTTGTAAACCGTATTGCCACAGTATTGAAGGAGGAATTAGAATCAGTCTCTTTTGTGCATGTTGCTGAGGATATTGACATACCAAAAGCGATTTTGGATAAATACCCGGGATTAATACCTAATATTGACGAATCCATTAATCAGGCAATTGAGGGAAAACTGGAAAACTACGAGCATATCAACGAGATAAATGAAATTTCGATTGTAACTTTAGGTGGAATAAAACTACAGGAAGTACCGGCGTTTATTCGTGAAAATGATATTGATCTGTTAATCATAAATCGCACCGATGATGAAGATGAAGAGGTCCGCTATCTACAAAAATTGATTCGCCGTTCTTCGTGCTCTGTTGCATTGATTCCACCTTCTATACCATCAAACATAAAGAACCTTTTGGTTCCCATGGATTTTTCGAATAGTAGTTTAATGGCATTAAAAACTGCGAAAGATCTTTGTTCAAAGCATAATTACATGCACATCCACGGTGTGCATATTTACAGCTTACCACATGGATATTTCAAGACTGGACTCAGCAAAAGCGAATTTATTGAAGAGTTAGTTACAAACGCCCGAGAGGAAATCGACAAGTTTGTAGAAGAGGCCGGTATAGATCGTGATCGTTTTACAATGCATTATCGACAGTTAAATTCTAACGGAATTCCTTATATGATCAACCGTTTCTCTTTTAATCAAAAAATTGATGCCATTGTATTAGGATCTCGGGGCGGAAGTACGCTCTCTTCGTTCTTCTTGGGTAGAGTAACGGAAGCATTGATCGATCGTGATCAGTATCTACCATTGATTGTGGTTAAGAATAAAGGCGAAAATTTGAAGATTTGGGAAGCTCTTTCAGTTTAATTACAAGCTGAAATGCTCTTTCGCTCGACGCACTATTTCATCACCAATTGAAAGTCCGGCTGTTGCAGCAGGGCTTGGTGCATTCAACACATGGATTTGGCGTTCTACAACTTCAAAATGGAAATCGTCAAGTATTTCTCCGTTTGGTTGTAGTGCCATTGCGCGCACACCTGCCGGTGAATCTTTAAGATGATTAGCTGTCACTTCCGGTATCAGTTCCTGTAGGCCTTTAACAAACTCTGATTTGAACATCGATCTTTTGTATTCATCCAGCCCCATGCGCCAATGTTTCATACTCATTTTCCAGAACCCTGGAAACGTGAGTGATTCCATCGACTCCTTAAAATCGAATGCCAGTTTTTCATATCCCTCTCGCTTGAATACGAAAACAGCATTTGGTCCACATTCAATTCCACCAAGTGCCATTCTGGTAAAATGCACACCTAAGAATGGGAATTCAGGATTAGGCAACGGGTAAATCAAATTATTCACCAGATATTCTGCTTCCGGTTTCAATTCGTAATATTCGCCTTTAAACGGTACAATCTTAACTGGTGAATCAATATTTGCTGATTTAGCTATATGATCGCTATATAAACCAGCACAATTTATCAAAAATCGACCTTTATATTGCTCCTGAATCGTATCTACATAAAGCGCCTGCCCATTTTGAGAAATGTTCATCACTTTACGCCTGAAATCAACCTGACCATTTTTAGCTTCAAGTAATTTTCTTAAAGCTTCACACATACCTGCATAGTCAACAATACCTGCGCATGGAACATGTATTGCTGAAACACCTTTTACATAAGGTTCCAGCTCGTGCAGTTCCTTTGTGTCGATCTTTGCTACTCCTTCAATTTCATTCTCAAGTCCACGCTTGTAGATGGCATCCAGGCGATCCAACTCTTCTTCTTTTGTAGCAACAATCACTTTACCGCACACATCAATAGCTACATCATGTTCATTGCAAAACTCAACAAGTTGATGTCTACCATCCACACAATTCCTTGCCTTATAAGAACCTGGCTTATAATAAATGCCCGAGTGGATGACCCCTGAATTTTTACCCGTTTGATGGGCTGCAACTTGCTCTTCTTTTTCAAGCACTAAAATGCTGGAATCTGGAAAAGCGAGACTAAGTTTATAAGCCGTCGACAATCCAACAATTCCTGCGCCAACAATGATGAAATCGTAGGTCTTCTGTCTCATAGATGAATTTAACTACGCAAATAAAATGCAGGGCAAAGATACGGTAACTGAAATTAATTGGCTGATTTTCTTTTCAATAGAACTTCATTTGATCGATAAATGTTAGGCTACTGATAAACTTTCGTGATTATTTAATATCCATGGAAGGTTGTATCTTTGATTTTCAAATTTATTCATCCATGAAAAACATAAAATTATCCATTTTCTTAGTTGTTTCAGCACTTTTATTTATTTCATGTGCCGATCAAAAATCACAAAACCCTCGAAATCTTTCTGAGGCTAACGCTCAAATTGAAGCTGTTATTCAACGAGCTACTTTTCAGGATTTAGATGGCAACGATGTTACCATTTCAGATTTTGCAGGAAAAGTTGTTCTAATCGATTTCTGGGAAACATGGTGTGGGCCTTGTCTGCAAGTGTTCCCGGCCATGGATTCATTGAAGGTAGAATATCCGGATGATTTTGAAGTTTTAACTGTTAATCTAATTGATGCCGACACAAAAGCTGATGTTGAACAGTTTATGGCCGATAACGATTATGATTTTATTTATTCAATGGATGTAAATGAAATTGGGGATGAAATCATCACTTTAGGTATTCCATTTAAAGTCTTTATCGATCCGGAAGGATTTCTTATTAAAGCCGAATTGGGTTCCGCCGGAACTCAAGGTGATTATGAGATGGCGAAAGTAATTATTGAAGACAACAAACGATCTTAAAATTTAATTTAAACATAGACATGCCACAAGTAGACGAAAAACTCGCTTACAAAGTAAAAGATATTAGCCTGGCTAAGTTTGGCCGTCAGGAGATTGAGCTTGCAGAAGCTGAAATGCCTGGCCTTATGGCTATACGTGAAGAATATCGCAATGAACAGCCACTGAAAGGTGCTAGAATTGCCGGTTGCCTTCACATGACCATTCAAACAGCGGTACTTATTGAAACCCTTGTTGATTTAGGCGCTGAAGTAACCTGGTCTTCATGTAATATTTACTCTACACAGGATCATGCTGCAGCTGCAATCGCGGATGCTGGTATTCCTGTTTATGCCTGGAAAGGTATGAATGAAGAAGAATTCGATTGGTGTATCGAACAAACTATTTTCTTCCCTGATGGTAAACCTCTAAATATGATTTTAGATGATGGAGGTGACTTAACCAACATGGTGTTAGACAATTATCCGGAATTGGTAGATGGTATTAAAGGGATTTCTGAAGAAACAACTACCGGTGTTCTTCGCCTTATAGAGCGTGAAAGAAATGGTACACTACCACTACCAGCAATTAATGTTAACGACTCGGTTACCAAATCTAAGTTTGATAATAAATACGGATGTAAAGAATCTGCAGTTGATGCAATTCGTCGTGCAACCGATGTTATGATGGCAGGTAAAGTTGCTGTAGTTGCAGGGTACGGTGATGTTGGTAAAGGAACAGCCGCCTCGCTGAGAGGTGCCGGAGCTCGAGTTATCGTAACAGAGATTGATCCAATTTGCGCGCTTCAGGCTGCAATGGATGGGTTCGAAGTTAAGAAAATGGCAGATGCAGCTCCTCGTGCCGATATTATTATCACGGCTACAGGAAACAAAGACATCCTAACTGGGGATCATTTCGAAAGTATGAAAGACAAAGCGATCGTTGGAAATATCGGTCACTTTGATAATGAAATCGACGTGGCTTGGTTAAAAGCCAATGCAGAAGAAGAAAATATCAAGCCACAGGTTGATATCTTTACACTTAAAAATGGAAACCAGCTTATTTTACTTTCTCAGGGTCGTTTAATGAACCTTGGGAATGCAACAGGTCACCCATCTTTTGTGATGAGTAATAGCTTCACAAATCAGACGATTGCTCAGATCGCGTTATGGAATCGTCCTGAAGAATTCGAGATTGGAGTACATGTACTTCCAAAATCGTTGGATGAAAAAGTAGCTCGTCTTCACCTATCAAAAATTGGTGTTGAGTTAGAAGAACTAACAGAAGAACAAGCTGCTTATATCGGTGTTCCAATCACCGGGCCGTATAAGTCTGATGAATATAGATACTAAGAATCCAAATTTGGATGTTTGAAGCCCGCTCATTGAGTGGGCTTTTTTTGTTTGAATACTAATTGAAAAAAAGTAATGATTATGTTTACATTTTAATTTAGTGTTATTTTTCGGGAATCAAAGATCATCTATATGTTCGAGAAGGTTAAGAATTACGATCCAAGCATCCCTAAAGCAGGGCTAGGATTTTTAGGATTCAAATGGTCAACACTATTCATTGCTGATTACGCATTTTCTCTTACAAAAAAAGTCGGTAAAGACGGAAAACAGGAATTCGGTTACGAAAGTAATTCATTTGCTGGTAGACTATTCAGAAAGTACCATGCACAAATCGCTGATTATCTTAAGAATAAAAATACTCCTAAATATGATCGGCCAATCATCTTACCCTCAATTGATGCCGAGTATGTAGACAAAGAATTCTTCCTGAAATGGTGCAAAGAAGCCAACATGCCAATTGTCATAAAAGGCTATTTGAAAGATGCTAAAGTAACTGAGGCAACTACCCTCAAAACTTTAGTTGAGGAACAAGGCCACAAAACCATTAAATATGTACCTAAAGAAGACCGCATTCAGTCTAATCGGGTAGGCCAAAATGTTCGGTTATTAGAAACTACCCTTAAAGAATATCTGACAGAAGACGAGCACATCGATAATTATGTAAATGGATTTTATGGAATTCTTGGGGATGAAGATTATTATGAGAAATGCAGAGGAGATGAAATTGATGAATTTCGAAATCAGAAAAGTGCCATTTCTCAATGGTTTATTGGTCGACGAAAAAACAGTAGGACACCACTACATAATGCGTTGGGTGATAATATGTTTTTGAATGTTCAGGGAAGAAAAGAATGGCTCTTCATTCATCCTTCCTATCTCCCAATATTTAAACCCATGCTGGCAGACTATGGCACCTATACTTCAGCCGGGTTAAAAGAAGATGTTTTCACCGACACTGATGGCTATGAAAACCTCGTCACAGATCACCCATTTTTAGCTGATGTACCATTTTACACATACATTCTTGAACCGGGTGATGTGTTATATAATCCTTCATTTTGGTGGCATAATGTTCGAAATCACTCTGACTTCAATGTAGGATGTGCTGTTCGATATGAAGCAAAACATGTAGATAGTGGGTCCTGGACTCTTTCTATTTGCTGCCTGATTATTGCAACGATCAAAAATCCTAAAAAATCGATTTTACCTCAAATGGTCAGGATTTTGAGAGGTAATGTTGAATCGAAAAAAGGGTTTATTGATACGATTTTTTCGAGTAATAATTCTTCGAAGTAAGTGTTTATCTAACTACCTATTGATACTTTTGATTGACCAAAAGTATTCAAAAGTCACCGTAAGAAATGGAGATTCACCCGCGAATGAACGCTGCTTTCTGTACCTGTTAACGATTCGAACTCCCCTCAGACCATCCCTACCGCATTTCTTCCGGATTTGGTTTTGGAGGCAATTCAATAAATCCGAGTTGTTCAAAAAGCTTGTTGTCTTAACACTCATAAGTCAAACGAAAAATGACTGGTTGACGAGTTTCCAGCAGGTTAATACCCGAAGATTTTATTTAATCGGAAACGAGGAGTTTAATTTTTCTTGATCTTTTGGTGACTCTTGTATCAAGCCAAAAGTTACATAGAACACTGTTGTGACCAAGACTTAGTTATTTTGCCGGAACAAAAGAACAAATAAAACAAAAAATACACTTTCACAGGTTGTTCACACACCCAAACCTCCGTATATTTGGGGCTCTCAAGAAATTGAGATTTATTACTGATATGCACCCGTAGCTTCCCGACTTGTCGGGAGATGAGTACAATGACTACGAATCACCTATACTCCTGCGATGCACATTTACTGAATGCACCCGTAGCTCAACTGGATAGAGTACCTGACTACGAATCAGGCGGTTAGAAGTTCGAATCTTCTCGGGTGTACTTGAAGCTCAAAGCCTCTTAGTTTTCTAAGGGGCTTTTTTTAATCTTCCAATCCTGAATAAACAACCCGCCCATCCACAATAGTGGCAAGGACTTCACCACTCCATAATGAGTCCGGATTCTGCTCCCCTATATTGAGTATATCTAATGACAGAATAGTTAAGTCTGCTCGTTTTCCGACTTCGATTGTTCCCAAGACTTTTTCCTGAAAGGAAGCATAGGCGGACCAGCTGGTATATGCTCTTAACGCTTCTTCTGGAGTTAAGGCTTGTTCCGGATACCATCCTCCTTCCGGTTGGCGATCTTTATTTTTACGGGTGATGGCAGCGTAATACCCATAGAAGAAATTGTGATCACTACCAGTTAAATCTGAATTGAAGGTGAGTGGCACTTCTAAGCTTCGGAAGGTTCGCCACGCATATGCACCGCGGATACGCTCCCTTCCCAATCGATCTTCTGCCCAGCCCATATCTTCGGCCATATGGGGTGGTTCCATTGAAGCAATAAGATCTAAATCAGCAAAACGCTGGAAATCATCAGGGTGAACTACTTGCGCGTGTTCTATTCTATGCCTGTTGGATTTGTTTTCTGGGTTAGAATCAAAAACACGTTTATAGAAATCCAACATGTCTCGGTTTCCAGCGTCTCCAATGGCATGAATGCCTAATTGAAATCCGGCTTCCATCATACTTTCGACTAAATCCTCATCAAATCCATAATCTTCCCCACTAATCCCTCGATGACCGGGTAAATCGGAATAGTCTTCAATTAGTTTTGCTCCCCGGATTCCTAAACTGCCATCATAATAGGCCTTTACCGCGCGAACACTAAACATCTCTCCAGCTTCGGTTTCGGGACCTTTTTCCCTCCATTCCTTCAACAATTCAGTATCGGTAGCCTGCAGCATAGCGTATACACGAACGGGTGAAATCCCATCATCTTCTAGATCTTGATAAGCATTCAAATAATCTCGATTGGTTCCTGCATCATGTAACGCTGTATACCCTGATTCTGCCATTATTTCCATCCCATGTAAGGCAATTCTTCGGAAATCTTCTCTCGTACGTGGTGGCAATGCTTCTTCCACTAATTCA
Organism: Balneolaceae bacterium; assembly: GCA_965229525.1. GTDB lineage: Bacteria > Bacteroidota > Rhodothermia > Balneolales > Balneolaceae > HXMU1420-13. The sequence goes on along the minus strand of OZ245886.1, from coordinate 2,010,965 downwards.
GCGGCATTATTCAGGAAAATACCATTGGGCTTTCCTTCCGAATCTTTAAGAATATCCCCTCCTGTTGGTACTTCTGTTACTGATGTGATTCCTGCTCTATTCATGGCTTCATAGTTGGCAACCGCCGTGAAACCATGCGATCCAATAATAAATACAGGTCGGTCTGGAAAAGTTTCTGATAATTGCTGAGCATCTGGCAGATTTTCGGTAGATATGCTGCCTTCGTCATATCCAAAGCCTAACACCCAATCCTCAGCTACTGTAGACTCTTCTTGTCGTTCAATCAAACGTTCAATAATGGCTTGCTTATCTGCTAACCCAGTTAATTCAATTTTCCCCAGATCTTCCCCGAAATAATACGGATGCGCATGACTGTCCACCAATCCCGGGATAACAGTTCCCCCTTTTGCATTTATGATTCGAGTTTGTTCCGTGCCATAGGTTAATGCAGTGGCTTCATCACCAACAAATAAAATTGAGTTTTCATCAATCACGATTGCATCGGCATCAGGTATCCAGTTACCATCTTCGAATGGAGCCTCAGGATGTGGAATTCCTGCTAAGTCTGGGTCCGGCCATGAAAGTGTATACACTTTTGCATTGGTGATTATAATTCTTGAATCGGTTGTATTGCTGTCGCAACTAATAACGGCAACTAGGAGAAGCCCGAGCAAAGTAGATGTGAAATGTCTCATGGTAGCAGAATTAATGCAAACTTAGGTATAAATACCGTCAAAGTTTTTGATGATCCAATTTTTCGATCTTTTGAATGTAACCTCAGGATTACGGAGTGCAAATTATGAATTCTCTCTCCTATTGTGGAGGAGGAACCAGATTGTGTCGTCAGTAAATGTTTAGCAAATCCAGCTCCCAGTCTTCGCCACGGGATGACGAGTACATATTTGGTTTAACTTATTTTAGTCAATACGATTTATTGGTAGGATCCTCAAGGTAACATTGATTTGTACTTAATTCCTTAGTGCCTTCAGAATTAAAATAGGATATGAAGCTTTAATACTTGTCTGATCCAACTGATAGAAACAGCAATCAATTCATATCCTCGACAAGGAAACTGAATCTGTCTCTTCGGATTCCCCCCAAAAAGCCAATTCCGTTGTCGATTTCACCAGAATCAAGGAAATCGAAAATGTAGTAATCCGTTTCTTCGAATTGTTCCCAATCGGGACCAAAATGGATGTATCGAAAATGGATTTCATTATTGTCTAACTCATTACACTCAACCATAGGTGGCCAAAATTCGACTGGAGTTGAACTGGCACCTTCACCCCCAATTGGTGGCGGGAAAATATCAACTAAAAGTTGACGAACGGTAAGCTGCATTTCCATTTGATTTGTTCCGGGGATGTGATCCGGTTCATCCACTCTTTGGACTTCACCCCAATATCGTTGCCCCTGATAATCGACACCAACCTCAACCAAAATGTATTCCGGTGCAACTACATTTTCCCAATAAAATCGAATCGGGTGATAACAATCTAATATTCGATTCTGATTAATTCGATGCGTATTAATGCCAGGCATGGTAAATACTGAGTTGACCGCTTCCCCTAATTCGTTACTTACCGAAAAATTGTATGCTACTCTGGGTTGCAGATCTTCTTCAATAAGATAGTTGACCGTAAAATTTCCATTGTAATTGATAACTGTATCCCGGATGCCGATTTCCCTTCCCGATTCAACTTCTTCCAGACGGACGATTACATTTTCATAACCCAGTCCGGAATCTGCCAGAAAAGGAATACTTACATCTCTGATCCGAATAAAATTATTGTTTTCCCCCAATTCGATGGCGCCATATACAGAATAAGATCCGATTTCATCTTCAAATGGATCGATGGAGCGTGAAGTGTCACACCCTACAAAAAATAAAATTCCGGATAAAATTATGGCCTGATGAAAGATTCTCATTACCTCTTATTCCCTATTAATGAACCCTAGATTAAAGTAAATACTGATTTTATTCAGTTTTATTATGTTAAAAATACACAGCTCTATTTTTTTGATGCTCTCTCATAGAAATTATTAACAAAACAGCTTCATAAACTCTTCATATAGAATAAGTAACCACTAGAATGGTACAAAACTAAATCGGGAGTACTCATGAAAAAATTAGCAGTATCACTGTGGATTACCCTGTACCCTCTCTCAATATTGGCGCAAATCTCTACAGTATCACAAACGACAGATCAGCATCAGAAACCTCTTACCATTCACGAAATTCTTTATCAGGACAGAACCGGCATTTCACCAAACCAGTCTGTAAATGACACAAATAGAATCGATCGATTAACCGACATACCCTACATTTTCAATACAGATACTACCTGGAGTTATAACGAAGCTAAGTGGCAGGGATTTGAGGACTACGAGCCAGGCATGTTCACACAACATTTTGATGTGGGTACAGAGACAGATTTTGTTCGCCATAGTACAAACTACAGGTGGGAAAACGATAGCACTGGATGGGTTTTAAGCCGTAAAAATATGGACTGGATTAAAGATGCGTTTAAAGACAGTTCAAAAAATTACGATACAGACGAAAATGGTGATCCTACCTATGGCAGTTTCTACATTTATTCACGTAATCCAACAATGGGAGCGACTAGTGAGTCTTTTTATCACCGTTATGATAACATGCTCGGATGGGTAAAAGACAGTAGATATCTATCATATAGCAATGAAGATGGAACTATAACGTGGAGTAAAAACTACCGATATAACGCAGATTCAGCTAATTACTTTATAAATAATGAGAATATGCGGGAAGATCTCGATTCCCATTATTTGTATGAATACAAATCGTATGCCGGAGGAATGATCAGCTTTTGGACCAGAGACTTTTGGTTATATAACGAAGATGGCTCGATTGCTTATACCGTGGATTACAGCTACAACTCTACCTTTAGTCGTTTAGATCCAACAGATAGTACGGCATATGTTTACAACGAAGAATACGCAGAAGCTTTTGGGTACAAATGGTACACCGATGTTTGGGAATGGGATAATTATACCAGAACCTACGAAACTCCTGCTCCAGAAATGCCTCACGGTGTTCGTTTAGATTCCGTAGTAACCTATGAAGTGTTTTACGATTCCGAGCTTGATTCTATGGTTACAGGTATTTTTTTATCCAAAACTGAGTATCTGTATGACGCAAATAACAACCTCATTGAAAGTATTTACTCTACCGTAGGATCGAACGGTTTTGCACCTTTTAGTAGACATACCTACACGTACGAACTTATCGATGGAGTATATTACGATGTACTATCTCAAAATTACTCGTATTCATACATAACTATGGGGCTGTACCTATATAGCGAGTGGCATAATTTGTATGATGAATTCGGAGAGCGTTATGGAGATATGAGCTTCTTTTTCACTGATGCAGGTGACACAACCAGTGGCTATAAAAGCATCTGGTATATGGAGCGCGAAAATTATTACTCATTCAGATACAGCTGGGATTTAAGCATCCATGAATTTGTTCAAACAGATTTTATGGTTGAAATGTTTGATGAACCGGTCAGTTTCTTTGGATATACTAGTACGGAATTTGGCAGCGATCGAATGATGAATGTGATTAACAGCTTACCTGCCGCCATGAATCCGGGGCCATTATTCTTAGCTATTGATGATACGATTGATGTAATTATCAGAGCATATAATCCAGACAGAACCATACCTAACGTGAATATGACGGGAATTCCGGCGACAGCCACCTTCGACCCGGTTACACGACGTTTCTATTGGGTTGTGGATGAAGAAGTTGAAGGTCCATTCCATATTACTGCAACACAAGGAATGAAATCTACAACAATCGATGTGAAAGTTGTTTTCAACGAGTTTACTGTTAGCTCGGAAACGGATAACGATGTACCTGTTGAAATCACGTTGTATCAAAATTATCCAAACCCATTTAACCCATCAACAACTATAGGATTTGAACTTTCGAAAGCCCAAAATGTGACGTTAACTGTGTTCAATATCCTTGGTCAACCTGTACAGACATTAGTCAGCAACGAGTTGATGTCGGCCGGATTGAAGGAGTTATCATTTAATGCACATAAACTCTCAAGTGGTATTTACTATTATCGTCTCGAAGCTGGGGATAAAGTATTCACCAATAAAATGACGTTGGTGAAATAGCCGATAGATAATAAGAAGTAAAAAGTCCCTTTCTTTGCCAAGGGAGGGACTTATTGTTCCACTCCGAAGGAATTACTTAAACTCAATGATAAATGAGTCTCTATAAATCCCTCCTAGAAACCCGTATCCATTTTCAACCTCACCAGTTTCGTGATAGTCATTGTGAAAGTAACTGGACTCTTCGAATTGTTCCCAATCGGGCCCAAAATGAATGTATCGGATATAAATTTCTTTAGAATCTAATTGATGGCACATAACTTCAGGGCGCCAGGATTCGATACTTGAAACTGTAACATTAGATGGTGGGAAAATATCAACCAAAAGTTGATTGATTGATAATTCCATTTCCATCTTATTCTCACCTGGAATATGATCGGGTTCATCCACTCTTCTTACTTCGCCCCAGTATAAAACCCCCTCATATCTTGCACCGGCCTCAACCAATATATACTCTGGTTTATTAACGTTATCCCATGTAAATCGAATTTCTTGAAAGCAGTTTTCAATCACAGTTCGATTTAAACGTACGGTGCTTATTCCAGGCATGGTAAATTCTGAACGTACAGTTTCGCCCTTTTGATTAGAAATCGAGAAATCATAGGTTTCCCGAGGTTCTAACTCATCTTCTATTAAGTAATTAAGTGTGAAATTGTCATTGAAGTCAACATAAGTCGGTCTAATTGCTAGGTCGTCACTTGAACTAATATCCTCTAATTTTACCGTGATATTTTTATAAGCTACTCCTGAATCTGCCAGGAAAGGTTCATTTACATTTCTAACTCGAATGTAATTCTCGTCACTTTGCAGCTCCACCGCACCATAAATTGAATAGGCGAATACTTCTTCTTCAAAAGGATTTATAGTTCTGGATGTATCGCACGAGTTAATTGTCAATACAATGGATAGAATTAAAAATATAACGAAGCGAGGTATCAATTTGTCTTACAGTGAATACGTTTAATTAGGCTAATATTTAATCAGAATACTGCTTTGCACCTGATTTAACACTTCTGATCTGGATTAATTTAAATATTCCAAAAAGTGTGAATGACCAAACGATTAAAATTACCTCTAAAACTAAAATATAAACAGGCCAATCCGGAAGAATTGAGTAAAAGGTAGTTCCCTGTGGCTTGTCCATCAGATACATATAGTTACTATTTAAAACTTCATTAAATCCATAGATGACAAGAGCGACCCCATTCAATGCCAGAAATGTTCTAAGTACATCCTTCAACTCTAGAGCCCATTTCCAGGCTATGGCAGGGTAAATCGCAAGCAATACAAGCCCTAAATGAACCATCCAGTATCGAATAGCATCATAATGGAATAATCTGAATTCAACGGAAGGGGTGAAGTTAGCCTGAGATACTCCTAGAATCACCCAAAAGAATGTGGTTGCCCACACTAACCTACTTTTTGTTGCATATATCCACACCATGATGAATGGTAGAAAATTGCATAAATGTAGGGGTACATCTTTCGTAGAATCGAAGATGCCTACATACATGTTGATTGGTACTTTCAGTAATTGAGCAAGTGAGATAGCAATAGCAATTCCCAACATAATTTTTTGCTGAGATTTTTCTGACTGCTTCATTAACCAACGAATCAGGAAAATGGCTAAAACTGTAAAACCTATCAAAAGCAGAAAATGCTCCGTTTGATATCGGATAAATAAATGAGTGGTTTCAAAGAAAGAGTTCAAGAATCAGGAAGTTATATTATCCGTTAAACATCGCTAATTGAAAACAATTCGCAAACTCGAAGTTGATTCCTTGCTCGAATCAAATTATGAGTAGGGTACTCGGTCTTATAATAAATATCATTATTCAGGTAATCCGTTAAAAAACGAACGGCCATTATGAACGACATATACTGTCCAGATTTAGGAATTAATTCGATTTCGTCTGATGAAAGATGTTCTTTGGTTTCTAAATAATACCCTTCTAAAAACGCCTTCTTTTTTGATTGATCCAACTCGATGGAACCCAAATCTGGTTCATCTTCCCTTGCTGAAATTGCAATGGATCGTAAAGCATCACCAACATCATAAAAAGAAAATCCGGGCATTACTGTATCTAAATCTATAACTGTACCAAATTCAGATTTCCCAATTAGAACATTATTTAGTTTTGTGTCATTATGGGTAGTTCGGCTTGGGAGCCTTGATGTGGCAAACTCAAACATCTCAACAAAACCTTTAGAAAGGCCTTGAACCTTTTCGATTTCTGCATGAGCTTCATCAATTCTCTCTACACTTTTACTTCTCAATGCAACTTGAAATTGCTCTAATCGAAAACGAATATCATGAAAATGTGGGATCGTGACATGTAACTCATCTACAGGAAAATCATCGAGAGCAATTAAAAATGCACCATATGATCGGCCTGCTTTTCTGCAATCTTCATCTGATTCCGATACCTCATAACTAATCTTATCGGGAATAAAGGGTTGCATTCTCCAGACTCCAAATTCATTGTTAATCCAATACTCATTATTCACAGTAGGAATAAGTTGCAAGACTAGTCCTTCATTCTTGGCCCGAACATGATTGGTCACTTTTAAGATATTCTGCATCAACGAATCAGGCTCCGTAAAAATCTGGGTATTAATTCTCTGAAGAATGAAATCTGAAGTAGCCACATATTTAACCCTGTAGGTATCATTAATATGGCCACCACCCCAAGGTACAATTTCATTGAAATTATTTGGCACCTGAAAGAAATCTGTAATGTGTTTCAATTCGATTTCAGTCATTAGTACAACTTTTTGGGATATACACCTGATTTTACAAGTTCCTGTATTTTTGATTGAACCATTGGTTTGTCTTCTGGATATGTAACTCCAAACCAGTTTGAGTGAGTGACTTTAACCGGAACTTTCACGGAGTTCGAAATCAACGTTTGTAGTATGGATGGAGCATAGATTTCACTGTTTAAATCATGTATTTGATCTTTCAGAAATTGCCTGAAGTCAGATTCTATGGTTGTGAAAACAGCCGATGAAAACCCCATCAAATTCATCGAAACAATAGTATCATCGCTCAAATGGCCAGGAGTGTATCCACCCTTTTTTTCGATTTTAGTGACTTCAGTGATTGTTACCAGGTTACCATCTTCTATTTCGCACACTCCTCTAGATACTGGACCATGGTATGACAAGGTATCTTTCAAATAATATCCAACTAAGCATCCGTTTTGCACCTCATTATTCATATCAATGAGTAGCTCTTGCATTTCCTTTAAAGCTGATCGACCATAGAAATCATCCGCATTAACAATACAGAATGGAGAAGAAACTAAATCTCTGGTCGACCATATGGCATGTGCTGTTCCCCATGGTTTTGTTCTATCATCCGGTTTTTGGAATCCTTCTGGTAGATCGTCTAATTCCTGACTAACAAATGATAACTCAACTTTATCCCCGAAATGACGATTCATTCTGGGGATAAATTCATCCATCATCGTACTTCGAATTACACCTATTATTTTGCCAAAACCTACTTCAATCGCGTCATAAACGGTGTAATCCAGCAGTGTTTCTCCAGATGGACCAAAACTGTCAACTTGTTTAAGACCTCCATATCGACTTCCAAGTCCGGCCGCTAATACTACAAGTGTTGGCTTCATTCGATTTATAAATCACCTAAACCGAAAACGGGAGGTCGATTCATCCATTTACCCCGAGTGAAGTCCGGAATTGGCTGAGGTGCACCTCCTTCTTGAATGGAGTGCTCGGAAAGTGGGGTAATTACCCGCATAACAGCGCCATCATACACATCTAAAACTGGTGCTACTTCGCGACGTACAGCCTCAACAAAAGCTCGATCAAGGAAAAAATCCATGCCACCATGGCCGCCACCGACCGCTTCTTCTCCATATTTTTTCCAAAGTTCATGATCGTATTTATCAAACCATTCATCACCAAAATCCCAACGATGAGATTGAGAGGTTCCTTCAACGTACACTCTTTTGGTATAGTAATCGAATTCTGCCAGACCATCCACGCCCTGAACTCTAAAACCAAGAGAATAAGGTCGGGGTAGATTGGTATCGTGAGTTAGAATAATGGTCTCGCCTTTCGCAGTTGTAATTGTTGATGTGACGATGTCACCAAGTTTCCAATTTATTTCTGTATAAGGGTGATTTTCTCCACCATCCGGATGTTTTGTCGCGAAGTTCTTTAATGATCTGGCTTTCGTTGCATGGGATGAAATGGTCGTCAACCGATTCCCTCTATTCATATCCATATATGTTGCAATGGGACCTAAGCCATGTGTTGGATACAAGTCGGCATTTCGATGTTCGGAATGTGCCGTTCTCCATCGAGCTTCGCCATAACTGCCTTCACCGTAAATCAAGCCACCTTCCCCATCGTTAAACTTTACCGTACGAAGATCATGCTGATACCCACCTCGGAAATGAATCAACTCTCCAAAAAGATTGTCGCGAACCATATTTAATACGGCCATAACATCTCTGCGATAGCACACATTTTCTAAAAACATGAGATGCGTTCCCGTTCGCTCGTGCGTATTAACCAAATCCCAACATTCATCCACCGAAAATGCACCGGATACTTCCACGCCAACAAATACCCCAGCTTCCATCGCTGTTACACTCATCGCGGTATGCCATTTCCAATTTGTGGATATGATGACCGCATCCAGATCTTCTTTTTCGAGCATCTCCTTAAATGACCATTCATTGTCACTGTAGACTTTCGGCTTGGGTTTCCGTCTTTCTTCAAACATTTCAAGTGTACGCTCAACAGCCACAGGATCTATATCACAAAATGCCGGGCATTCTACTTTTTCCGAAGCGAGAATATTGTTTACATGATTTCTGCCTCGTAATCCTGTCCCGATAAATCCAATACGAACGGTATCATTTTTCGAATGATTCGCCTTCAATATAGCTGGTGCGCCAAGTACAGCACCTACCGTTGCAACAGAACTCGTTTTAACAAAAGTCTTTCTATCCATAATTGATCCACTTATTGAAGGATTAGTTTTGGCCATGTTTTAATCATTAGAAATATGGCAAAGAAGAAAACAGCACCTAGCATTAGCCCAATACCGATATTTCCATAAATCAAATTTCCGGTCGCAAAGAGTGCTGAATATATTGCCATACACCCCAAAAAAACATTGAGCAAACTGTAAGGCAAGTCCCACTTTTCCTGGGTATCGATGCTTTCGTCTCCTGCGCGTTCAAGTACACTTTTCCAGCCCGGCCCACCCGGATTAACTATTTTCAAAAAATTGATAAGAACCTCGTCTGATTCAGGCTTGGTCATAAAAGTTGTTACTATCCAAACTATGGTAGTAATGGCTACAGCTATTAAAAGCTTTACGGTAGCGCCATCAATTAAAGCCGTCTCAACAGATTCATTTGAAACGAAGAACACAAGAATAAATGCTACCAAAGTTGCCGAAATCATTGCTGCGATTTCCGTCCATGCATTGATTCTCCACCAGAACCAGCGAAGAAGATAAATTGCACCTGATCCAGCCCCGGATAATAACAGGATATCAAATGCCTGTGTTGCATTCTCTAAAATGGTTAACGCCAGAAATGCAGAGAAAATCATCAACACTGCTGTTGCGATTCGACCTAAGTTAACCATCTCTTTTTCAGATGCATTTGGTTTCACAAATCGCTGATAAAAGTCACTTACGATGTAAGAAGCTCCCCAATTTAAGTGTGTACTTATGGTAGACATGAACGCCGCAATTAATGAGGCAACTACAAGTCCGAGCCAACCGGGGCCAAGTTTAGTTAACATTACCGGATATGCGATATCATGCCCTAAATATTGATCGGCAATGTTCGGAAATTCTTGCTTGATGCTCATTAAATCCGGGTATAGAACCAGGGATGCCAATGCGACAATAATCCATGGCCATGGACGGAGAGCATAATGTGCAAAATTAAATAGTAGAGTTGCACCGATTGCATTCTTTTCGTCTTTTGCTGCCAGCATTCTTTGTGCGATATATCCACCTCCTCCGGGCTCTGAACCCGGATACCACACTGCCCACCACTGAACGGCAATTGGAATAATAAAAAGACTTATTAGGATGGATGGATTCGAGATATCAGGAATCAGATTGATCTTATCTACCACATTCGGGTGTGTAATCAGATTGCTAAGACTTCCAATTTCCGGTTCTTGAATTACTACATACGCTGCATAAAAAGCCCCAAACATTGAGATTCCGAATTGGAAAAAATCAGCCCATATCACTCCTTTAATTCCACCAAGCGCTGAATAAATCACCACAATAATTGAAATTGTGATAACAATAGTGAGAGGCTGTAGTCCAAACATGATGGATCCAATTTTGATCGCCGCCAATGTTACGGTTCCCATGATCAAACAATTGAAAAGCACTCCTAAATACAAGGCTCGAAATCCCCTTAAAAAAGAGGCCGCTTTCCCACCATATCGAAGCTCATACATTCCCAGATCAGTGGTCAGGTTGGAGCGTCGCCAGAGCTTTGCATAAATAAACACGGTGACCATCCCAGTAATTAAAAATGCCCACCAGGCCCAATTGTTGGCCACCCCGTTTTCACGAACAAGACCTGTTACCAGGTTTGGCGTGTCAGCCGAAAAAGTTGTTGCAACCATTGATACACCCAATAACCACCAAGGCATCGAGCGACCACCTAAAAAGTATTCATTGATGTTTTTACCGGCCGTTTTTGATGCCCACCAACCGATACCCAGCATCGTTGCAAAGAAGAGAAGAATAATCCCCCAGTCTATGGAAGATAGAATCATAGAAATCGAATTAAATATTAAAGCGATTGAATATGTGATGTTGAGGAGTAAAAGGAAAGTAGATTAACAAATTTAGGTCATGCTGAACTTGTTTCAGCATCTTTTGGTAGGAATTGAGTTGGATAAGTTCTCAAGATCCTGAAACGAGTTCAGGATGACGGATTTGTAATAATGAATGAATCTCTTTTTAGTACATTGATCTGAATATCACTTTATCATTTCAAATCACCCGGTATATGCGGTTTTTTCTATTTATTATATCTATTTTTTCCCTTTCTAGTCCTATATTTGCCCAGCAAGCTGATCAGCCCCATGCAGTATTTTGGAATCAACTGAAGTCTTTATGTGGGAATGCATATGCAGCTGAAGTAATGGCAGCACCTGAAAATGATAGTTTTCGTGGTCAGGAATTAGTTATGCATGTTCGATCTTGCTCCGATAATGTAATCAGAATACCGTTTTTCGTTGGGGAAGATCGTTCAAGAACTTGGGTGTTTACAAAATCCGGAAGTCAATTAACCTTGAAGCATGATCATCGTCATGAGGATGGTTCTGAAGATGAAGTTACTCAGTATGGTGGCACCTCACCAAATACAGGTTTAAGCAACATTCAATTTTTCCCTGCTGACGTCGAAACAGCTGAGTTAATTCCAGCTGCAGCTACCAATGTCTGGTGGATAGAATTGGAAGATGAGTTTTTTACCTATAATCTGAGAAGATTGGGAACCGAGCGTTATTTTAGTATAAAATTTGATCTTACTCAAACGGTTGCAACCCCGGATGCTCCCTGGGGTTGGGAAGATTAAGGACGAACAGAAACAGATTCAGTACAGGCGCCGAGACAAAGAGATAAATTAATATTTTTGCTTAACTACTTAATGTTTCTAACTCAGCCAATGTTCGAAGAACTCCCTGTTTCACTCCAGGACTTAACGTATTTATATGCTGCGGCTGAGTAACAGCGTGTATTTCCTGAATTAATTCAGGATATTTTTCTACCATCTTAGCCATTTGTAGAAATGCAATATATCGAGTACCCGGTTTTTTTCGAACAGATTCCCAGATAGTCACACATTCATCATACAGAATACTTTGTCGATCATCATCCAGGTTCATATTTGAAAGAATCTTTAGCAATTCTCGTTGATGACCATCTTCTTTTTGAGGAATGATTTCAAGCATGAGATCAACGTAAGGTCTCACCCGCTGATCATCTCTTTCCATGAAGTTTTGAACTACCCAGGCTGCCCGCCAACAGATTGGTTTATCATCGGTAATACTTAATTCAAGAATTGATTCAAATTCCTCGGGATACTCCTGCATAAATTTGAACACATCTTCTTTGAAGAGTTTTGATAAAACAATTTCAAGTGCTGGTTTTTCTGCCATTGATAGATTTACTACTTCTGGCACAAAATAAAAAAAGAAAAGCCTTACTCTCCAGTAAGGCTTTTGGGGTCATCTATCAAAAAGGCTCGCACAATCAAAAAACGAGCCTGGGGTATCGGGGTTCTTATGAACATATTTAACGTTCTTCTTCGCGTAGGTCATCTACACAATCTACAGAATTCAACAAATCTGAAACCATTCCTCTAATTCCGTTATAAATGTAAAACTTGGCTTCAGGATACTCTTCAAGAAGCATCTCTAGCTGCATCACAATGTTTCGTATATCTCTGTCCATGTTTCTCCCCATTTTAGGTTTAGGGTTCGTCCACCGTACACCTTAATTATCGGTCGAATTCCTTGTACTTAAATACAATTTGTGTGCCATTAAAATTTCACACGTATAGCTCCCCCGAATCTTCGCGCACCTGGCCCCGTTAAGTACTCAAAACCTAGATTGTTAACCCCTGCTCCATTTGAATTTACATTAGGATCAAATCCTAACCCATCGGGAATATTCGGCATTGTTAGAAAGGCATTTTCTACCGAAATGGAAATATTTACCTGTTGAATTCTACTATTTTCTAGCCATTTACCGGGCAAGTCGTAATCTAAACTGATATAAGAAATGCGAAAATGAGTCATATCAAAAACACGCGCCTGATCTGGTCCAATCAATATATTATTGAAGTAATATTGCTGTGAACTGATTTCTACGTCATTCGGCTCACCATCAAATCCAACACCTTCGACTATAAACATTTCGTTTCGATCATCTTTGGTTGTCTCGGTTACAACTCCTCTTCCTAGTAGCGATGCAATCCATGCGCTATACATATCACCACCATGTTGATAATCGAGCTGAATACTTAACCCCAAATTTTGGTAAGAAATCTGATGAATCATGGATGCATTCCATTTAGGGATTGGATTTCCTATGATTCCAACCTGGCCTGGCACATAATTTCCAAAATCATCAATAATCGGGGTGCCGATGGCAACATTGGCAAAATCAGGATTAGATTCTTTCAGGGCCTCGTTAACTTTCAATATCTGAATACCATACATCACCATGAACGGCTCGTCGATCAATGCGGCATTTCCCCTACTTGGTAAACTATTACCTAATTGAACGGCATTAAATGAACCAGTGTATTCTTTTACTTCTGTGTTTATACTGGAAAAATTACTGAATATCGTCCACTGAACTTTTCTCCGAATTGGCATTGCAAACAAGGACAATTCCAGCCCTTCTGATTCAATTTCCATCAAGTTGTCTAATATGGATGAAAAAGTAGGATCGCTACTATCTGCAATTCTAGATATTAAGTCCGTATGGGTTTGCTTGTAATATGTCGATTGAATTTTGATTCTATTATCAAAAAAACCCAGTGTTAAGCTCAACTGCCTTTCAGTAGACCTCTCTGGCTTTATTTGGTTATTAACCCGTACACTTGCACGATCTTGAACCAGAATCTCCTGCTCTGTAAAAATGGATCTTCCTGATGTGGAATATCCTACCTCGATTTTAGCATCCGACAAAAAACCAACTGGCTTATCAAAATGGTTGATAGGTCTGTAAGCGAGCTGCATTGATGGATACCATGCACTTAAATCCTGCTGTTGCAACGACTTATTTGATACCCCTCGAATGCCTATTTCTGCGCCAATAATATGTTTGAAATCCAGGTTAGCCATTGAAAACACCGCGAACGATCTGCGATCGAATTCCCGAGCAAATAACTCACTAGTAAAAGAACTTATAGGTAACTGAGTTCTAAAATTACTGTGCTTGAAAATTCCCAAATCGCGAATATCAATACTTTCAAGACCCTCCTCTTCAATAGTCTCTGATATATAATTTAAACCGGCATCTACATTTAAAGTTAGTTGCCCAAATTCAAGTTTCTTTAGTTTAAAGAGTAATAATTGCTCATAGAAAATTCTGGTTACATCTATCGTTTGATATAACCCTGATGGAAAAGGATAATTGGTAGCTAACGAAGGGTTCAATCTATATTCCTGATCTTCATCGTAGCTTTCGAATGAATAATTGTACAGTATTTCAAATCGATCAGTTGGAGTAAACAGCACTTCGGTGTATCCTAAAATCCTGTTACTACTATTCATGCTTTTTGTATTGTCAATTGTCCATCTTGGATTTAGAATATCGTTTCCGACTCTGTAATAAGCTGATCCGCCATTATCCGGATTTTGATAGGGGAAATCGAATCCTATAGATCTTGGTGTATAAAAAACATCAGAAAAAACGCTAGGCCCGGCCGAGCTTTGAACCCTGCCGCTACCACTACCTGCACTTAGAACTGGCGATTTAATATCAGTATAGACTAATTGTAAGGAAGATCTTCCGTGAACATTTTCAATTAGTGGATAGCTAAAATTTGCTCCAATATTATTCCGTTGTAATGAATTCTCTGGGGTAAAACCATCTTCCCAACTTCCGGCATAATTTACATTTAAAAAATAATTTCCAGTTCGATAATTAGCCCCTAATTGAGTTGTTGATGCAAATCCATTCTTAAAAAATTCGTCAATGGCGTTGGGTTTTGCTTCGTATCTGTAGGTTGCGGTCGCAAATTCTGGAAATGCTAATGCTGTAAATTCATGTCCGGTTAATGGGTGATTAAGTAATACGGTTCCATCAGAATCAAAACCTGCAAAATTTGTATTAAAGCTAGCTTCATCCGTTACTAAAAATTCGGGTCCCCATGAACTAAAAGTACCAGAATTGATACCATTGAAACCCATTCCATATTTATTCTGATAGTGTGGACGACTACTTATTACCGTATTATAGAAACCCTGTTGATAGGAAATCTCCAGCTTGTCTTCTCTTAGATTATTTTGTGATCTTTTGGTTGTGATCAGTATTACACCATTTCTGGCTTCCTCCCCATAACGAACTGTTGCCGATAGAGAGTTTAGTACTTTTATATCTATTATTTCGGAAGCGTTAATATCAATACTTCGATTTGGAGTGGTTAACGTACCTCCACCTGTAAAGGTGCTGCTATTTTGATTGTTTTGACCGTCGAACCTAATTCCATCTACTATTATTAATGGATTGCTTGTGGCATTCAGGCTTGTATATCCTCTAATGAGTGCGTTAGTCCCTGAACCAGTCAAACCGCCTGTTGATGTAATTTGCAACCCTGGGTGAATTCCTGAAAGTACTCTAAGTATGTCTTGCTGAAGTAGACTTTTTCCCCTGACTATATTTGATAAAGAATCTGTGTTAAACTGAGCTTGCGAATGTACACTTGCGAGAAGAGAAAATAATAGAACTAGTAGCTTTTTTTGCATAGGCGAGTTTAGAACTACTAACTCTGATTTTTATGATTTAGTGCCTCTGGAAATTAATAGTAAATTCGAACTACAATACGGCGATTAAGGGCACGATTTTCTATGATATTTTGACCCTGCTCATCAACATGTGGAACTACCGGTTTCGTATCAGCATATCCAGAGGCTTTTAATCGTTCTGCTTCTATACCATCTTCGATAAAATATTTTACTACCCCAGACGCTCTTGCAACTGATAACTCCCAGTTTGATGGATAAATTGGCGTATTAATCGGCACATTATCAGTATGACCCTCCACATCGACATTGAAATTGTAGAAATCTAGGGCATTCATGGCTTGTGTAACCTTATCAATAATTCCCTGACCTGTAGGTAACAAATCAGCCTCACCAGAATTATAAAAAGAGCTGCTTGAGAAAAACAGTTTAATACCCTCTCTATCTAAAATGATATCTACTAATCCTTGCGCTTTTTCAACAGCTAATAATTGATCAAGATCTGCTTTTACCTCAGCAAGTGGTGTACGAACATTTTCTTCTTTCGAAATCTCTGACCGTAAACCTTGTTTCATTTGCTCCCATAAATTGAGATCTACATATGAAACGGCAATCAGCATTGCAAAGAAGGCTAATAGAAGCGTGATCATGTCGCTATAGGTGAGCAACCATTCCTGATCCTCTTCGTGTTCTTCTGTGATATCTGAATTTCCACTGTAATTACGACCAATCACAATGTCACCTGCTAATTTTCAGCTTTTTGATTGTTTTTGAAATCTCTTCGTAGATACGTGCTAAGTCGATCCTGTAAATAAAACGATGATTTGCGCTCATTAATCAATAATACACCTTCCAGGATAAAGTATTCACGAAAGCGATTTAATTGCGCTATGTTTTTAATTTTTTCCGCGATTGGATAGAAAATGAATCGTGCTAAAGAAATTCCATATAGTGTCGTAATCAATGCGGCTGCAAGTCCAGGCCCCATTCCAGATGGGTTTTCAAGCTGACCTAGCATTACCACCAGACCAAATAAAGTACCGAACATCCCAAAAGATGGCGCAGCGGCACCCATTGCACGTAATACATCAACAACAACTAATTGACGAAAATAATGTTCTTCTATATGATTAGAACCAAACTCTTTAATATCCTCGTTTGAGTAATTTGTACTCATTAAAGAAAATAGATAACCGGCAACTTGCCCAGTATGTTCTTCTTCTAACCGGCCTAAAGCTTTAACACGATCACTTTTAATCTGATCATTCCAGGTCAACATTTCGCCAAGATCGTTTTCTAAAGTTCTAGCTGAAGTTTTGGCCTGACTAAATAAAAATAAAATATTGAAGAAAGCCTGCCCTACATATCTTGGTTGATAGGTTATAAACACAGCGTTTAGAATACCGCCCATTACGATAAATAAGCTTGGTAGATTTAAAAAGGTATAATTGGTAAGAAACGGAATATTGCTCAATACACTGGTTACTTCCAAAGTCTCTGTAATCCCAAAAATTAGTATCCCTATACTAAAAAATACCCCTAGTATATTAGTTAGTGAAAGTTTCATTGGCCCCCATCCTCACGTATTTCATTAATTAGTGTTTCCAATTCCGGAATACTTGGTACCGGAATATTTGGATCCATTCTTACAGCCATATCCCAATTTGCTCTAGCTGCAGAGGGATTTTCCATCATAAAAAAGATGGTACCTTTTAAAGCATATGCATCTGCCGTTTCTTGTATTTCCAGAGTTTTATCCACTTCGGCTAAGGCATCTCGATATTCTCCTAAATAGAATAAATCTTGCGCTTTTCTGTAGCTAGATAATAGCGTCTGAATATCGGTGGCTCGATTATTAATAATCGTAGTATCAACAACAATTATGGAATCTTTTTCAGTTGGGGTAATCCCTTTTAAATCCAAATAAAATTCATCCTGGTCTGGGTCTAATGAAATCTGAATATTGGAACTAGCATTTCTATAGGATACAATAATCGGATTACTTCGAGCCTCTCCTTCGAGTAAGTTAGTCTCAACATTACCGGTGGTTTCTGTTGGTTCACTTGCCTCAATAGCTGCATCAATTTGTTCTTGCACATTCCCAGCTGATCTACAAGCGGAAATCGATAAGCCAATACAAAGTATTGCTAATAATAATTTAGAATCTAACAACTGCCTGTAATCCATATCCAACCTTACCGTATGTAATTTTGTCGTTGTTTTCTAATGTTAAAGTCTCACCCGATATGATCAAATCAGTATAAAGTATCAACCCTAAGTTTTTACTCATATTGAACATGACACCAGGTTTAAATGAATAGAATTCACCTTTTGTACTGTTAATTGGAAACTTAATGTTACCATTAAAAAACAGCATAACTCGATAGTCATTTATGTCTTCATTCTTCTCAGTGATAGCCTGATAATAGGTAGCACCAAGTTCTATCATTGTTAAGTCGAAATTACTATCACTTGCAGACCGAAGGATATTTACTCCACCTGTAAAACCTATATAAGCACTGTTATCTAGATTAATTGGCTGCCGATAGGTAAATGATACAGAATAATTTACGACTGGTTTACCTATCGCTGTATCTGGGGTTGCAAAACTTGTATCGGCCCGAGTAATAGACTCTGCTTCAATAGTACCCGCTCCAAACTTTAGTACCGAAGTAAATCCTTTGTCGACTTCTAATTCCACTCTGAATGGATTTGAGATAAAACTTTTAGTCCACACAATTTCACGAGACCGTGGACTTATCATTCTTAATGAAAGAATTAATCCATCTGGTGACCTCTTTTGCATGCTTACTTCTAGTAACCCCTGTACCCCATAATTCGAAGCAATTTCAGTTAACAGCTCCGGAGAAACATCAGCCAGAGATCGTCCCTGAATATTGAGAATTTGTAAGGTACTATCGTTTCCAATGATCTTCATTTTATCATTGGGTTCTAACTCAGGTGGTGATAAAACAGTTAATCCGGCAAATTCTCTAAAAGCAGCTTCAAGCTCTCCTCTAATAAACTCCACTTCTTGAACCGTAAATCGCATGGCGTTATAATTCAATTTATATACTGCCACTCTGCGAATATTTACCGGCACATCATTTATCTGATCTACCATTTGCTCAAAAATCTGCCCCATTTGATATGGAACACCACTCTCATGATCTTGCGCAAACGTATGCCCACTTATACATAAAAGTAGGCTAGCGCATAAAATGAAAACCTTTTTCATGATCTACGCCTCAGTTTTCATTTTTCGCCTAACGGCATATAACAGTGTTTTTTGAGCATCCTCGACCGCCCCTTTTGCAACCTCAGCGGGGTTATCAACTTCAGATAGAATAAGCTGTTGCTCCCGTTTTGGACGAACCTTCAACACTTTTTCTCGCACTGCTGCTGGTGCTGTTTTTAAAGCCAAAATGATAATATCAGTCTGAATTTCTTCTAATGCACCCTGTAATAATTCATCTTTAACTTTGGGAAGATCATCAAACCCGATAAAGAACTTCTTGATACGTTTTGCAAGATTCAGATCTTGTTCGGCGATGGAACGCACATAATCATCTTGTTCGCTTAGAGGTAAGGTCTCAATGGTCGCAAGGATTGAATCAATTCCATCCGCTGCCACATATTTCATATCAGAAACGGATAGCGCTTTATTCGAAAAGTGGGCGGCAACTTTCTTATAAACCGAAATTGGAATATTGTTGATTTTACCCATCTTCAACAAAATCGATATTCTTTTTTGGTCATCGAGTTTTTGAAGAATTACCCCCGCTCTTTCGCCAGCAATCTGTGCGAGAAGAATTGCAACTAATTCATCAGATTCTTCTTTAATCAAATGCTGGAGTTGTACATCGGTTAATTGATATACAAAATCGAATAGATTGGAGCCAGAATCGGAAGCTCCATTTTTGGTATTAACCTGCTGAATACTTTTTCGGAACGCTTTAACTTCTTCAATTTTCTCATCAAGAGTAGAGGGTTCTGTATTGTTGATTGCAAATTTAACCGCATCAAAAGTTTCTACTTTCATATGTGGTTCTAATACATTTATTAGTTTTTCATCCACACCTGCTAACGACTTTGCAGATCGAATTATACCTTGTTCGTCGTCGCTCGCAATCCATTGTCCAATTAAATCTGCAATGGCATCCGGGTGACTGATGCAGTTATTCGTTACGAATGTTTTATCTTCTTCAAATTGTGCAAGCGTTTTTGCATCTGGTCCTTTTGGTTCATCCGTTTTATGATCAACAGCTGGCATAGGATTCACACCATCGAATGCCGGATACGGTAATTGAGCACTACTTTCTTTTTGATCCGGTCGTTTTAGCAGTGCATAGAGTAAAGTTATTAAGAATAGTGCTGCTAGTATCCCAACTACATACAGTAAATGTTGAGGATTATTCCAATCAATTCCGAGAAACATATTTGGTTCAGGCTCCGATGAAGCTACATCATCAAGTGCACCCATTCGTTCAACTTGTTCTTCAACAGGCTCTGGTTCGGGCGATTGTCTTGCCTCCATAACATCCTGCTCTATTGCTCTGGCACTTCTTGGAAACACTTTTTTATCTACCGCAACAATATCTCCCCTAAATGGATCTGCATTTGCTATTAGTATGGTAGCTTCTTCAACGAAGTCAACATCTTCATCACTGTAAGACGTATCTACCAATACGGTAATGTTAAGCTGGGTGAGCCTAAATTGAGCATCAAAGCCTGAAGCTTTTAAACTATCCGTAGTTCCTTCCGACTCACGCTGTAAATTGGGTGGAACAAAAGGAAGTCCAGGCAAATTTTCTATTCTTATTGGCTCATCACCTTCTACAACTTCATAGCCTCTTGGTACTAGTACTCTCTCGAGTGTTACTTTTGCATCAACAATGAATGTACCTTTCCGATAATAATCAGAAAGTGCGTTATTTAGTACTACCTCATAATACTGTTCGTATTTTGCAGCTTCTTCCTGAACATCAGGTGATACAACTTGTCCCGGTAATGTTTGAGCAAATAAACCTTTGGTGATAAAGGCAAGTGCCAGTACTAATAGCCATTTATGTGTTTTCCCAACCATTTCAAACCCCTGTAGAGTAAATTAGAGCCTGTAATTTTTTAATTTTTACTAAAGAGGGGTAAGTATGCACAAATTTTTTAAGTTTTCCACATTATTATTTTAAAAACTACGTATTTATACTGATTAAAAACTACTTAAAACTGCTCATATTGCAATGATGAACAAAAATGGTCTAAAATTTTGTGGATTTATCCACAATCAGTATAGAAGAAGATTAATTATTTAGACGGTCTGTATTTAGAAGCAGATTTGCAATTTTAGCCTCATAGAATTTTCTCTCATTGTCATTTTCCGTCATATCTAGTGCTACTTTGTAGTATGATGTTGCCAATTCAATCTGCCTTAAATTTCGATGCACCCTTGCCATCGCACCAAATAATAGACTTTTATTGTCTGATCCCTTTTGATCAATACCTTTTAATATGTTGAGAGCTTGTAATGATTCACCATTTTCGGAAAGGGCAATTGCGAAATTAATCTGTACTTGTGAAGATGAATCAAAAGTCATTAATCGTTCATAATAATTAGCAATCTGTGCCCAATTTGTATCATCGTAGCTTTGTGATAAGCAATGAACCGCTGCTATTCCACTTTCTATATGGTAATTTGTTAAGGCTTCTGTTTCTCTTGATTTCTTTTGATGGTACATACCTTTTTGGATGAGTTCTTTACTCCACGTACTTCGATCTTGTTGCTCGATATCCATAATCTCTCCATTTTTGTTCAATCGAGCATCAAATCTTGAGAAATTGAAGAACATCAAAGCTAGTACAGCATGGATTGTACTGTGATTTAAATATTCGATTTCAAGTAACCAACTTGTCAATCGTATCGCTTCGAAAGTAATGTCCTCATCGAGTAGTTTGTCCCCAGAAGATGAATGATATCCTTCATTAAACATCAAATAAAGTATTTTCAACACAATCTCTTGCCTGTCTTTATAATCAGATCGGGACACAACAAGTGCAGATTCACCTATTTCTTTAATAGTATTTCTTGCCCGATAGATGGCTTTCCTAACTGCTTGTTCTTTCATTAATAGTGCTTTAGCAATTTCACGATCCCCAAATCCAGAAACTATTTTTAAAGTGAGCATGATTTGAGCTTTAGCTGATATTTGAGGCGTGCAACAAGAAAACAATGTTCTTAGTTGTTCCTGTTTGAATCGGTTATCGCTCAAGGTTTCTGGGAACCCATCCAATTCAGAATGCTCGATAGATTTTACGTTTAATTTACAATGTCTTTTAAGGCGATTAATTTCATTCAGGAATTTGTTTTTTGATACCTGCATCAACCACCCTTCCGGGTTATCCGGCACCCCTTTCATTCCCCACTGTTTTAGTGCAATTAGGAAAGTCTCCTGAATTACATCATCAATTAATTCGGAATATTCGAAGCCGTAACTATTAATGAGAATGGAATTCATCTTTCCCGATTGTTGGCGAAAAAGATGATCCATTAATTTTGCTGAAGAGGTCATCTACATGGATATATGCATAATTGGACGAACTTCCAATGATCCACCCAATCGAAGGATTGGACAACCTTTTGATAGCTCAGTTGCTTGCTCCAGACTATTTGCGTTGAGGATGTAGAATCCACTCACTAATTCCTTCGATTCTATGTATGGACCATCGGTAACAAGTTTATTAACACCCCTAACAGAGGTTGCTCCTCGTTCTAATGGTTCCCCAGAATCATAGTGATCACCTAACTTCTGGATCCAAATACTGTGTGCTTCTATTTCTTTCTGGTAATCTTCTGGGCTCATGGTAGCATAACTTTCACCAGACTCAAATAAAATTAGCATGTATTTCTTCATAGTTTCTTTGTTAGTATAGACGTTATTTAGTTTACATTTCTAAATGCATTACCGGCCGAACTTCAACCCTTCCTCCAAGTCGTAACGTTGGACATCCTTTTGCAAGTTCTGTGGCTTCTTCCAAACTATGTGCTCGAAGTATGTAAAAACCACCTACTAACTCCTTAGACTCTATAAAAGGACCATCCGTTACAACCAGCTCTTTCCCCTTAATAATTTTAGTGTCTTCTTCTAAAGCTTCACCAGAATCATAACGGTCGCCAAGTTCCTGGATCCACTTTCCATGGAGTTCAATCTCATTTTGATAATCCTGTTGAGTCATTTCGGAATAACTGTCTGTATTATCCATTAATATTAACATGTATTTTTTCATAGTTCTTTCATTGATTAGTATTGTTGTTCATCATAATGACAAATCACCTTTTCCTAATGGGACAAATCAAATCAACGTTTTTAGAATGATATTTACAACTCATGAAAATCCGGATCATTTAGAAGTTGATAAACTTCGAGCAGCTCTAAGAGCTTTCAATCAAAATATAGCAGGAGAGTTTAGTTATGATTCTAGCTACATCACTGTAGAGGACCCGACTGGAGAATTAATTGGTGGGATATATGGGAATTTTGCCTGGAACTGGCTGTATATTGACTTACTATGGGTACATCCTGATTACAGGGGAAAAGGAATAGGCTTGAAACTAATGAGTGCAATTGAAAAGGAAGCTCACAAAAAAGACATCTATTCCTATCATTTAAGTACGGCTAGTTTTCAAGCACCTGTATTTTATCAAAAATTGGGGTATCAAATCTGCGGAGAAATAACCGACTTGCCACCTGGATATACCACGTATTTTTTAAAAAAGCAGAGCTAGGAGCTAACGTGAGCTGCCATTTTATTTCGTAATTCGACAGGGTTGAATGGTTTGGTAACGAAATCGTTCATACCCGAAGCATACACCTCTTCTTTTACTTCCTTCAATGCTGCGGCGGTCAACGCAATAATTGGAATATCTTTTTTAGTTTCGTCTTTCAATTTTCGAATAGCAGCTGTCGCTTCATACCCATCCATAATTGGCATTTGAAGATCCATCAACACCAGGTCGAAATCTTCCTTCTTGACCAATTCAACAGCTTCTTCTCCATTTTCAACAATAGATAAATGTATCTCCCAACGTTCTAAGAATCTATTCATCACTTTTTGATTCACAATATTGTCTTCTGCAAGCAAAACTCTAATGCCCCTAAGTTTTTCTTCTTCGGATTCTGCCGAAATATCAGCTTTAGTTTCAACTTGCGTCGATTCACCTTTTTCAAACGTTAAATCAACAAAAAAGGTGGTTCCCTTTCCAACTTCACTTTCTAATTGAAGTGCCCCCCCTTGTAGTTCTGTTAATTGCTTACTGATTGTAAGTCCTAACCCTGTACCACCGTATAATCGCTTAGTGCTCCCGCTAGCCTGGGTAAAGCTTTCGAAAATTGTTTCTACACGATCTTCTGGTATTCCGATACCGGTATCTTCTACTGAAAATTGAAGGTTAATTTCATTCTCAGTTTCACCCAATTTTTTTACACCTAATTTAACATAACCAGTTTCTGTAAATTTAAGAGCATTGCTAAGTAGATTGTTGATGATCTGGGTTAATCGTGCCGGATCTCCTATTAAAATGTTGTGAATACCTTCCTCTACGTTACTTTGCAAGTCAACGTTTTTGTTCATAGCCATCACTTTAAATGTTTCTATGATGGTACCTAACAGTCGTTCAAGGTCAAATTCGGTTTTTTCGAATTCCAGTCGGCCCGCCTCTATTTTCGAAAAATCGAGAACATCATCAATTAAAGTAAGAAGTGTCTTGCCAGAAAAATCGAGGATATTTAATGGTTCAAGTTGATCATCTCTTGGTTCGTCTTTCTGTAGCAGATGTGTCATCCCCATAATGGCGTTCATCGGGGTTCTGATTTCGTGACTCATGGTAGCCAAAAATTCCGATTTCGCCTTAGTACTTTGTTCTAATTGTATTCGTGTATCCTCCAATTCAGAAATGTATCGTTCTAATTTCTTTTGGTTGATACTTAATTCTCGGTTTAGCTCAATTTCCTTGTCAAGCAACTCATTGGTTTTACTTTCGGCACTCTCTTTAAATTCTGAGAATGTATTGAAGATCAACCAGGTAGTTACAAATGCGGCCGTAAGAACACTCCACCTGATGATTGAAAATCCATTTTCAGAAATATACACCTGGTCGAAAATGATATAATCAAGAATGAAATATGAGAGAATAGATATAATGATTGACACATTTCTTAATCTGATGTTTTTCCCATCAAAAAGAAGAATCGACAAACCCATTGTGGGTATAAAGAATGCCTGAATTAAAGCCTGACTTCCAAAAACAGAACTAAGAATGACAATGCCAATATCTATATAAATGATATGTAGCATTTTTGCGGTGTTCACATATCCTTGTCGGGCAAGAACCGGGATCAACCCAAATGCTAAAGCTTCTGAAAGGAAAAACCAGGTTAAAGAAACGCTGTCGTTGAAATAGAAGGGAATCAAAAATAACACGCACACAAGTAATAGGAAGAATGAAACCCGGTTCATTATTTTGATTCCCGGTTGCTGAATTTCTTCCAATGGGTCAACAAAGAACTTTCGCTCTTTTTGAACGGCACCAATTCCTGTAAGTGAAAATTTATGATCCATGCGCAACTATGGATAAGAAATTATCTACAATGAGACAACTATGTTGTTAATTTTGATTTGAACGCCATGGCATAAATCTTCATTTGCTTCACCATGCTAGCCAAACCGTTTGCCCTGGTTGGTGACAGATGTTCTGCCAAACCAATTTTTTTTAAAAAATCAGGATTATTCTGCAGAATATCATCCGGAGTTTGATTCGAATAGATTCGAATCATGAGTGCCACTAACCCTTTGGTTATAGCAGCGTCACTGTCCGCCTTAAATATCAGTTTATCACCTTCCATATTGGCAGTAAGCCAAACCTGACTTTGGCATCCTTTTACCAAATGTTGGTCGATGTGGTCCTCCTCAGGCAGGTCATCTAATTTTGATCCTAATTTAATGATGTATTTATACTTGTCGGTCCAGTCTTCGAAAAGACTGAATTCTTTGATAATTCGTGTTTGGATATCCTGAATATTCATACTGAAAATAATAGGCAGATTATTGTTTGCAAGAAACAAAAAAAGCCCACCTATGTGAGCTTCCAAGAGTATAAATTTAGTTCTTGTATTACGATTCTTTTAACTCAAGCTTAACAACAGATCGTACATGTTTAACTTTAGTTTGCGCGTCGTCCCAAATTGGTTTGAATGATTGAATCATATCTACATAATCACCAGATGTAGTCAAATATCGGCAAGTTTCTGCAGATGCTTCGCCTTTAAATGCTTTTTCTAGCGAATTTGTAATTAATTCAATGTCGTCATCATGTACCACTGCTTCGAACCCTGCTTCAAATAATATGTCTTTATTAAGACCTGTAATTTCTTCAAAAGCCTCTGTAACAAATTTACACTCTATGGAGCTATCAGAATCTGACAATCCAAACTTGAGGGTGAATTCTTCTCTTCGCTTTAGCAATTCATCAAAATCGGTATTAAAGATTGCTTTCGCTGTTTCTTTCTTTTCTGTTACATCACGTTGATAAGAAACCCAATGTGTAACTTCTCCGTCTGCATTTATTAGTGGATGAATATCCCATTGGTTAATGAATTCTGTACCATCTTTTCTATAATTAATGGTATGCCCAAAGAATGCTTGTCCCTCAATTAAACGTCTTTTAAGGCGATCTAAAATGGCTCGATCCGTTTTAGGTCCTTGTAACATTCTTGGTGTTTTACCAATCGCTTCTTCTTTTGTGTATCCTGTCATCCTTGTGAATCCATCGTTCACATATACAATTTTTGGACCAGGTTTTTCAAGGCTTAACTCAGTGATCAGAATTGAATCATAGTCATTTCTGATAGCACTTTCTAGCAAATCTACATGTGAACTAGCCTGAGCGTACTTGGCATATAACCCACGAAAAGTCTCTTCTAGCTTATTAAAAGAATCAGCATCCTTCGCATACTCTTTAAGCTGCTCAACAATCTGTTTTTCTTCGTTACTCATTGATACAAATTTGTTAGTAATCCATCTTTATCTCATAAAAACTTTAGGAATGTACTTATCATTCCATGAAATTCTAAATTTCTAAATCTTTATCTCATTTAATGAGAAATCGTGTTTCAATTATTCTCGTATACCTAATAATTATAATATTTTCTAGCTGCTTTCATTTTCAAAAAACAGTAAAAAAATATACCCCTGAAATGGTTGAGGTTAAGGGGGGTACTCTTGTAATTGGAGATTTTTACGAAAACTCGAATTCAGATGCGCTTCCAAGGCATGAAGTAATTATATCACCATTCTTGATTGGAAAGTATGAAGTTACCTTTGAACAATATGATCAATTTGCACTGGAAACGAGGCGAGAACTCCCGGATGATGACAATTATGGAAGAGAAAATAGAGCTGTCGTAAATCTCACCTGGGATGATGCTTTAGCCTTTTGCAAGAGTCTTGGTTATCGATTACCAACAGAGGCCGAATGGGAGTATGCTGCAAGATCCGGTGGGAAAGATCAGGTTATTGCCGGAACTACAAACTTAGATTTCATAAAAGATTATGCAATCATCAGAAGTTCGGGAATTAACTTCAGTTTTATTGTAGGCACTAAACGCCCAAATGATCTTGGTCTGTACGATATGAGCGGAAATGTTTTTGAGTGGATTGGTGAATTCTATCAATTTTATAGCGAGCCGGATATGAAGCATGATCATGAAGGTGATGGAATTCGCATTATACGTGGCGGGAGTTTTGGAGAAGAAGAAATGGCTACCAGAACCTATTGGCGAGTAGGAACTTTACATGATGTAAAAGCCACGGATATCGGATTTAGATGTGCGAAATCACTCTAAATAAAAAAGGGGAACCGAAGTTCCCCTTTCCTCACTCACTCATCGAAGTAGCAACTTAGCAATAGTGCTTAGCTGCATGTTCGTCGTACCCTCGTAAATTTTACCGATCTTTGCATCACGGTAAAACTTCTCAACAGGATATTCTTTCACGTATCCATTGCCACCAAATAAATCGATGGCCATCGAACTCACGCGTTCAGCCACTTCCGAAGAATAGAACTTCGCCATTGCGGCTTCTTTTAAAAATGCCTGACCTGCCATTTTCATTCTGGCAGCGTTGTAAACTAAAAGTCGTGCAGTCTCTATATCTGTTGCCATTCTCGCTAACTGAAACTGAACCCCCTGAAACTCGCTTAGAGTTTTCCCAAACTGTTTTCTCTGCTTAATGTAATCGAGTGCTGCATCAAAAGCGCCCTGAGCAATACCCACCATTTGTGCACCAATACCTATACGACCTTCATTTAGTGTTTCAATAGCAACCTTATATCCTTTCCCATATTCACCAAGAATATTGTCTTTAGGCACTTTACAATCTTCAAGTAAAATTTCGCACGTTGAACTTGCCCTTATTCCCATTTTGTCTTCTTTCTTCGAAACAGAGAATCCTTCAAATCCTCGTTCAACCACAAAAGCAGTAATTCCTTTGTATCCTAATTCTGGATTCACGTTTGCAAATACCAGAAAGATATCCGCTTCATTTGCATTGGTAATCCATAGCTTGGCACCATTCAAAACAAAATGATCATCCATTTCTTTGGCTGAACATTTTAATGCAAATGCATCGCTACCTGAACCTGCTTCCGATAAACAATAAGCACCGACTTTCTCAGTAGCTAATTGCGGCAAATATTTCTCTTTTAGAAAATCTGAACCAAAATTGATGAAAGCATTATTTACCAATGTATTTTGCACATCCATAAATACACCTGCTGATGCATCAACTTTTGAAATTTGCTCGATAGCCACAATACTCATCATAAAAGTACCACCGGCACCGGCATACTGTTCTGGGATGTCAATCCCCATTAATCCCATTTCAAAAAATTCTTTTACTAAGCCTGGGTTTAATTTGGCTTCTGCATCCATTTCATGCACTAAAGGAGCAATCGAACTCTTGGCAAAATCCGCAGCTGCGTCTCTCAGCATTTGCTCATCTTCTGTGAGCTGCGATAAAGGGGGAATAAAGTTTTCTATTTGATTCATTACTTATTTCGAGATTCTCTTTTTTTGAGCGTAGCGAATATACAATTGTAAGCGCTTTTTTACTACTAAAAAGTCCGATTATTGAAAAAATTATTATTTCACTTTACTACTCTTGCTTTCACTTGTTTATGAAAGACAAAAACCTTTGCGCTGCCTCTGCGGGGCTTATTTTACCCTTCAATATTTGTTGATTCAGGCCTTTACATCTTTGTTCAGCTTCTTCTCCTGACCAAATCCCACGAATTACTTCATCTTCAACAAGCCTTTTAAACCATCCTAATTCTTGTCGATTTCGATTCGTTTCAAAGATTTTATGCTTCTGTAATTGGTCTTGGAATGTTAAAATTGCTTTCCATACCTCATCAATTCCATTTTGTTGAAGTGCACTCATTGTCAAAATTGAAACCTGAATACCTGAATATTTCGGCGCCAGCATGTGAAAGGCATGCGCATATTCTGATTTGGCAAGATCAGCCAATTTTTTTTGTTCACCATCGGCTTTATTAATAACAAGAACATCTGTGATTTCTAGAATCCCCCTCTTTATTCCTTGAAGTGAATCTCCGGCTCCCGGCAACATCATAACCAGAAAACAATCTACCATTGAGGCCACTTCGTATTCACTTTGCCCAACTCCTACGGTCTCAACCAAAATAATATCATATCCCGCGGCTTCACAGAGCCGAATGGATTCGCGAGTTCGTTTTGCGACTCCCCCTAATGTTCCTGCAGTGGGCGATGGTCTTATAAAAGCTTCTTCTCTTGAAGATAGAGTTTCCATCCGAGTCTTATCACCTAATATACTACCACCTGAAGTCGGGCTACTCGGATCAACAGCCAAAACTGCGACTCGATGACCTTTCTCAATTAAATAATTTCCCAGGCTTTCAATGAACGTGCTTTTTCCAACTCCCGGCACCCCAGAGATTCCTACACGGAACGTGTCATTTTTTCGAGGAAGTGCACTAATTAATTCGCTGGCTTTTTGTTGATCTTCAACACGTGAACTCTCAACCAATGTAATACCTTTGGCTAAGAACCTTCTCTTTCCTTCCTGAATACCTTCGGCCAGTTGGTCGATGGTCATACGTTCATCGCCCGAATTTCGTCGATTACAGCCGACGCCGCTTTAGGGATGTTCGTACCCGGCCCAAATATGGCCTTAACTCCAGCATCATAAAGGAATTCGTAGTCCTGCACCGGTATTACACCACCAGCAACAATCATGATGTCTTCGGCCTCTTCTGCCTTCAAAATCTTGATTAACTCGGGAATCAATGTTTTATGACCAGCAGCAAGTGTTGAAACTCCAATCACGTGAACATCATTTTCTATGGCTTGTTTAGCAGCTTCTTCTGGAGTAGAGAACAATGGGCCAACATCCACATCAAAACCCATATCTGCAAAGGCAGTGGCAACAACTTTTGCTCCTCGATCGTGACCATCCTGCCCCATTTTTACAACAAGAATTCTTGGGCGACGACCTTCTTCATTAGCAAAACCCTCGATTTTATGCTTGATTTCTTGATAATGTTCGTCGTCTTTATACACGCTTTCGTACACTCCTTTTATCGTTTGATTGTCTGCTTTATGACGCCCCCATGCACGTTCCATTGCTCTGGAAATTTCACCCACCGACGCTCTTCGACGGGTAGCTTCAACAGCTAAATCTAATAAATTACCCTCACCTGATTTTGAGGCTTCGTAAATAGCTTCTAAAGCCTCTTTCACTGAATGATTGTCGCGAGAATTCTTGATTTCATCCAATCGGGCAATTTGTTTGATGCGAACTTCGGTATTATCGATATCCAAAATATCTACCGGATCTTCTTTTTCATTGATGAATTTATTCACACCAACGATGGTAATATCACCTTTATCTATACCCGCCTGTTTGATGGCAGCTGCTTCCTCTATTTTTCTTTTTGGATATCCCTGCTCGATAGCTTTTGCCATTCCTCCCATTTCGAAGACCTCGTTAATAATCTCACGAGCTTGTTCTTTTAAATCATGTGTCATTGATTCGATAGCATAAGAACCGCCCAAAGGATCAACAGTATGTGTGATATCTGTTTCCTCCTGGATGATGGTCTGCGTATTTCTTGCAATTCGCGAGGATGTTTCTGTTGGTAGCGAGATCGCTTCATCGTAACTATTGGTATGTAAGGATTGGGTACCACCTAACACTGCCGCCATCGCCTCGATGGTAGTTCTTATCACATTATTTAAAGGGTCTTGTGCTGTCAACGACCAACCTGAAGTCTGACAGTGCGTTCGAAGCATCATTGACTTTGGATTCTTTGGATCGAAATACTCCTTCATTAATTCCGCCCAAAGCATTCTTGCGGCTCGAAGCTTACTTACTTCCATCAAGAAATTCATTCCTATCGCAAAGAAAAAGGAAAGTCGTGGAGCGAATGCGTCTACATCTAAGCCTCGATCTGTCGCTGCTTTCACGTACTCTAAACCATCAGCCAAAGTGAATGCTAACTCAAGAGCCGAATCAGCACCAGCCTCTTGCATATGATAGCCAGATATTGAAATAGTATTAAACCGAGGCATATTCTTGCTTGCATACTCTATGATGTCTGAAACAATACGCATGGATTCTTGCGGAGGATAGATATATGTATTCCGAACCATGAACTCCTTAAGAATATCATTCTGGATGGTCCCACTCAGTGCATCCTGATCAACTCCCTGCTCTTCCGCAGCTACAATATAAGCAGCCAAAATTGGGATAACCGCCCCATTCATCGTCATCGAAACTGACATCTTATCTAATGGAATACCATCAAATAGAATCTTCATGTCTTCCACAGAATCAATGGCTACACCTGCTTTTCCAACATCACCAACAACGCGTGGATGGTCGGAATCGAAACCACGGTGAGTGGCCAAATCGAATGCCACACTCAATCCTTTCTGCCCTTTTTCTAAAGCCGCCCGATAAAACTGATTTGACTCCTCAGCCGTTGAGAATCCTGCATATTGCCGAATCGTCCATGGTCTCTGAGTATACATGGTTGGATATGGTCCACGCTTAAATGGAAACTGACCAGGATACCCATCCTCTATTCCCCTGGCTTCAATATCAGCCTGACCATACAATGCCTGAATATTTACACCTTCAGGACTCACTCTATTTAATGATTCAGCTGGCTTCCCCTTTAATGCTTTTTCTACAGCTGCTTCCCATTTAGATTTTGCTTCTTTCGACATAATACTCTTTTTCATTCATGAAAACGGTTTCATGGCTCGAATGTACGAGTTTTAACCGAAATCAATAAAGAACAACTATGTGAATTTGGGGTGAAGGTGGGAATTAGCTTATTTAAGATTCAGTTCAGTCTGAGAAGACCCAAACCCTACTTCTTCTTCGAATTGTTCTACGCCGAACGTTTCCTCCATTTCGGAACGGAGTTTTTGGATGGAAAGTCCCGAGGTTAGGGATCCATTTCTTGAAATCGAGATTCTGCCTGTTTCTTCCGATACCACTAACACAAAAACATTGTTTGTTTCACTCACACCAACGGCGGCACGGTGTCGGGTTCCAAAAGACTGGGAAATATTCGGGTTTTGCGAGATAGGCAGATATGCACTAGCGGCTACAATTCGATCATTTCGAATGATAACTGCTCCATCGTGAAGCGGAGTGTCTTTTTGGAAAATGGTGAGAATCATCTCTTTATTAATTTTCGAATCAAGATTTACCCCATTATCAATAATATCCTGTAAACCGGAAGAGCGGACAAAAACCATAAGTGCCCCAATTTTCTCTTTCGACATCACTTTCACGGCTTCAATCACCTCGTCGATCATTTCATCAGAATTCGTCCGTGCAAAAAACCGATCCAGATTCGTGTTTTGCCCTAAACGATAAAGCAGTTTTCTAATCTCCGGTTGAAAGATGATGAATACGGCCAGAATCCCCACATCTAATATTCCAGATAGAATAAAATCGATGGTATTAAAGCCAAGAACTCGAATTCCCAAATTGATAAGAACTAATAAAATAATACCAATTCCTGCCTGGATGGCGAAAGTTCCTCTAATCCATTGATATAGATACACCAATACACCTGCTATAAGCAGTGTCTCGACAAAATCCATAATTCCGAAATCGAGAAAACCGATAGGGATCAACGAAGTAGATGTTTAAGCTTGAGATTGAATCGCGTTGAATATACGAATTGAATCGTTGGCTTCCTTTACATCATGAACTCGAAGGATTTTTGCTCCTTTTATCAATGCATGGTAATGAGTTGCAATGGTTCCGGTAAGTCGTTCCTCGGGTGGACGGCCGTCTAATATTTGTCCGATCATAGATTTTCGGGAAGCCCCAACTAATACAGGGAACGGCTTTTTTGTGAAAGTATCAAGATGGGCAATTAAATTTAAATTGTGCTCCAGCTTTTTCCCAAATCCGATCCCCGGGTCCAGAATAATATCGTCCACTCCTGCATCTTGAAGTACCTGAACTTTCTGGTCGAAAAATGATTCAATTTCATCGACAACCTGATGATAAGTCGGGTTTTGTTGCATCGTTTTGGGATCGCCCTGACTGTGCATTAACACATAAGTTGCATCAAATTCTGCACAAAGTTCGGCGAATTTAGGTTCCTTTTCTAATCCACTAACATCGTTTACAATATGCACACCTAAATCAAGAGCTTGTCGAGCAACCTCAAGTTTGGTAGTATCCACAGAATAGACGGCTCCTGGAAAATGCTCCATGGCTTCTTTAATAATTGGAATCACCCGCCTTAGCTCTTCTTCCTCTGAAACCGGATCGGCATTTGGTCGAGTTGATTCACCACCAACGTCTATGATTGTGGCCCCCTCTTCCAACATTCGATGAATACGATCCATCGCTTTGGAAACTAAATGGTATCTACCACCATCACTGAATGAATCGGGAGTCACATTAAGCACTCCCATTACTATTGGAGTACTAAAGGAAGAAATTGAGAAATTCGAAGACACAGTGGTTAATCGTTATTCGTTAATTGGAAACTACAAATAACGATTAACAATTAACGAAGTTTACCATTCTTCGACCAGATCACCAAGTTTGTCTTCTTTGTTAGCCCACTCATCTGCATCTGGTAATGCGTCTTTCGTTTCGTTGATGATACGATCTTCCCAGGCTTCAGCCAGACGCTCGTTCAACTCAATGTAGCTTTCCCATTTATCAGGTACTTCATCATCCGGGAATATTGCTTCTACCGGACACTCTGATACACATGCATCACAATCGATGCATTCGTTTGGATCAATTGCCAGGAAATTTGGTCCTTCGCGGAAAGCATCTACCGGGCAAACGGCTGCACAGTTTGTGTATTTACATTGGATACATGGCTCGGTTACAACGTAAGGCATAGTATTTTGGAGTGAGTTGTGTGATGATTTTTTGAAAAACGAATATCTATCTGAACTGAATTAGATTCAATCCAAATAACTAACGAAGTACAGATTTTATAGCATCAAAAGAACCATCAGTCCCAGCTGATTCGATTTTGAGTAGGTGAGTAATCAACTCATAGATATGTACATTTTCTATCTCACTAATACTTTGGCCATTTTTGAAGTCCGGTCCATAAACCAGGAATAAACCATGCATATCTCTGGCCTGGTTGTCATATCCATGAGAACCACCCGTTGCGTAATTCTCTCTCGACTCAGCATATCCTCTCGAACTTATCAAATAGCCCGACTCTGGAATAACTAATAAATCCGGGAATCGAGGTGAATTCTTTACTCGAAATCTATCCGGAATATCTTCTTTTTTATACACCTTAAACCTGTCTTCATTTGGCTTTAATAGTTGATACAGACCCCTAATAGTTTCTGCATCTCCACGAAGTGAAAAACTAGTTCCCCATGAATAAATATCTAAATCTTCAAAGTGTATATAATCATCGATATAGATGATTTTATCTCTTGAATTCTGCGCCATCCCATGATCGGCAACAATTATTAGGTTTACTTGATCTTGCAAACCAACCATTTTGATTTGCTGCATTAAGTAACCAATCAACGAATCAGCTTGTTGAATTGCCGTAATTATTTCCTCGGATTCAGGACCGTAATCGTGACCTACTCCATCAACAAAGGAGAAATACAGTGTCCCCAAATCAATTTCCTTTTCACTTCCTAAAGTCATCCACGATAACACAGAATCTATCCTATCTGTATTTGGCATAGAACCGTCGTATGGTTTCCAGTGTGTTGGTTGCATATTCTGTATAGGTGCTTCTGATCCTACCCAAAACATGGTTCCGGCACGAACGCCTTGCTTCTCAGCGGTATTCCAAATTGGTTCGCCGCTGTACCATGCAGGATTCTCAACTTGCGCTCGATCACCCATAGAAAACCAGGATCCAATGGTACTGTCGTACATCGAATTACTGATGAAACCGTTATTCTCGGGATATAATCCTGTTGCTATTGCATAGTAATTCGGAAAAGTTGAAGAAGGATAAATAGGAATCAATCCTTCACTTAATACCCCATTTTCAACCAGTTGATCAAAGTTTGGAGTATCAGTCTTGGAGAGATAGTCATGGCGAAATCCATCAAATGAAACAAGAAGAACTTTGTTAGGAACAGAATCTGGTGAAGTACATCCAAGAACTAAACAAAGACTCAGGACGATCCATCGATTCATAGATCAAGCGTTTATTCGAAGTCTGAAGTTAGCTTAAATCTGGCAATACGGTTATTGCCTTTATCAGCAACATAAACCACCCTATCAAAGTAGGCTACTCCACTTGGTTGATTAAATTGTTTAGGACCGGCGCCTAATTCACCAAATGATACTACAATCTGTCGGGTCTGATCTTCTGCGCCTGCTGGAGGAGGCACCCCTTCCTGACCATTGGTTTGGAACTGAAACAATTTATTAAGCCCTTCATCAATGATGAAGATATAACTGTCATCATCCGCAGTATACGTTATGTCTGAGGGTTCAAGGAACTTGTTTGGTTCGTACAAAAAGCCATCTGCCTGGGTAGTATCCTGTGCTAAGAGACTTGAATTTTGCTGGAAAACTAACCCATCAACGGTTTCAACTGCATTAATCCAAAGAACGCGAAATGGTATTTGTTTAGATTGATCAGCTTGGGCAATCAAAAAACTTCGATCATTAGTAAATGAATCTCTCTGTGGGGCAGCAACGAATGAGGCGATTGCA
Organism: Balneolaceae bacterium; assembly: GCA_965229525.1. GTDB lineage: Bacteria > Bacteroidota > Rhodothermia > Balneolales > Balneolaceae > HXMU1420-13. The sequence continues at coordinate 1,975,004 of OZ245886.1, read as the reverse complement.
CTCATTCCAATACCACTTCTTAGAGATGGTACCGTCGGATTTAGTGTCCTAATCTGGCGGACATTTGTCATTTTATCTGTTAAAACACCATTTTCTCTAATTCTGGCAAACTCTAGAACCGTATTATCGGGAGCTGCAACCTGAGTAGTTTCATCAAAAGGACCGCGACGGGTAACGTATAATGTATTGTCACCTAAAACGGTAAGACCGGTTACTTCAACACGCTCATAATTGATATTCGAACTTCTATTTAGTCGGGCATTCTGAGCTGCAGATGTACTTAAACTAGCATCATCGAATGGAAAAATTAGTGTATCAACGTAGGTGAGCGGACCAGCGCCATTCATATTTTTAATCTTAAATACAGCTGGAAGATCCCAGGTAATATTGTCGATTACAGTATCTATTCGCGCTGATACATACACATTTAGTAAACGATCTTGAGTGATTGCATTTGCACCTCTCAGTGGCACAGTTACTCTTGGTGATAAATCAGCCCGGTCGAGTAAGTGAAGACCATTTGCATCAGAGACGTAAACAAACTCATCAAAGCCAACATGAACATCTTCGGGTGCATCGAATCCACCCCAGAATGGTTGAACAGGTGCATATCCATCCAGATTTTCAAGCGTTGGATCGATTCGACCTTCTTCAAAGATCTCGTTCGTATCTACGTTATCTTTTGAATTAAAAATGTCGTCACAAGAACTAAATAAAATACCTGCAACCAGAAAAAGTGATATGCTTAAAAATCTATTCATCAAAGTGACACACTAATTGCAATTCTATGGATTTCACCTAAACGCTCGTACAAAGAGTATGAATAATCTGCTCTGATTTCTCTATTAATAACTGGTAATTTAACACCAGCTCCGAGGCTAGGAATACGTCTTTCTTCGATGCCGAATTCATAACCCGTTCGTACAAAAAACTGGTTCATAAATCCATATTCAGCACCAATATTGAACTGTTCAGCATTATCACTTGGATTGGTGATTTGCGCTGTAACTACAAGTGATGTCTCATCACGGTCGATTAAATCGTAAGCAGCACCAATTAAAAACCTTGTTGGTAAAGATTGCTGTTCTTCCGGTTCCACCTCAATAACACCATCTAAGGTATTTCTTGTAGTAGTTCCAGTAGGTGATGCATCAAATCCGAAATTGTTAATTCCAACCGCAAATCGAAGTCCTGTGTCTCCTACTAAGTAGGAAAATCCAAAATCGATTGCCCCACTTGTGTACTGAATTTCCTCAATTTTTTCCATCAAAAACCGAACCGTGATTCCATAGCTGAACAAGTCGGTAACTCTATGTGAAGCTGATAAACCAGTTGATATATGATGAGTACTAAAAGTTCGTCCTGTTCCGAAAGGTTGAAATTCCGTGGTTTCTGTGATATCGCCCGAACCTAAATATTGAAGCGAACCCCCAAGAGAAAAAGTACCGGCTTGTTGAACAATAGCAATGTAATTTTGAGTGATTCCAGCAAAATATTCCGTATGACTTACCATCACATTCGTCCCTTCTAAGCGAGCAGAAAGAGCTGGGTTCCAATACAAACTTGATGCATCATACGCATCGGCCATATTTGAATTTCCCATTGCTGCACTTCTTGGATCAACGGCAATCTTTGTGAATTGAAATCCTTCAGTTCCTGCTCGATCTTCGCCGAAATCACCTTGAGCAAAAAGCGGTACTGCAAAAAAGAGCAGAAGTAATGTTGTTGATATGTATTTCAATGATATCATTTAAAAACGAACCGATACACCAACCATGATATGTCTCTGCTCTATGTAATTCGCAGGGTTATCATAAGCTGGTAAATTATTATCTGTTGGATCTATATAACGAGGATCTCGAACATTGCCCGGAACATCAAAACTGCGGTCATCTCTTAATGCAATTAATGTAGCCGGATCAGTTGGGTATTGTTTATAGCCCTCCCCTGTTACAGGATTAACTATTACTGAACTTCTGTTATTTAATAAGTTTGTGATTTCTACAAAAGTTGAAATTCTTGCGCCATTGATTTCAAACCACTTTCGGAAGTTGAAATCCATGGTAAACCAGGCAGGACCAACTCGACTAAATCTCTTTGCCGGATCATCTACGGTTTCGTAGATCGGTCTCCAATCTTCTATACCTGTCACAGGATTTCGTTGAAAGCCAACAAGTTCCGTTGGAGTATATCGTGTACCACTTCTCCACACTGCTGATAAAAACATTTGGAAGTCGTTTAGTATCCCGAGATCAAATAGTGGGTTGGCTCGGTCATAGGTAAACGTTACGTTCCCTTTTATATCGAACGGGCGATCCCAGGCTAAAGGGGTCTCTACATTTGCTCCAATATTTTGACGCGCATTTATACTGTTTAAATTGTCGTCGGTAGTTGAACTTAAGCCTTCCGCTCTTGAGTAAGTGAATGATAATTGACCGCGCAGTAAATCTCGATATCGCTTGATGTACGACATTTCAATACCCCGAGCTCGGGCATAGTCTCCATTAATTCGAAATGCCTTAGAAACATCACGACCGTCAACATCCTGTACACGTATTAGTTGTGAGGTAACGAAATCGTACTTATCTCGCCAGAAAGCAGATATATTGAAAGCATCATTTGCAGTAATTTGATTTCGAAGCCCTATTTCATAAGAGATATCGATTTCTGGATTCAAGTTAGGATTCCCTAAATCAGGTAGGTCTGACTGATCCTGGAAGAATGGGTCTAAACCCGCATAAATAAACGTAGGGTGAGGTACTCTTGCTGAATGACCGTAATTAAAAAAGAGTACCTGGTTATCTTTTACCGGGAAAGAGACGTTTACTTTTGGCAGGAATCTAAATTTGTAGCGTAATCCAAATAGTTCTGTTGTATTCTTCTGATAATCTTCTGCAATAAAACGAGGGATCGTAGAGATTGAGTTTTCATCCAATGCATCTTCAACGGCATTATCAACATAAGCTCCGGGCGCCCAGTATTCAATCCTTGCACCAATATTAGCTATCAAACCATTGTAGCGAACTTTATCGGTTATAAAAAGAGCGCCACGTTTGGGTTTCACTCTCCAGGCATCAAAAGTCTCGCCTACTCTAAATGTTTCTGATACCGTATTCTCATCAATTTGAATCGGAGCGCCAATCCACGGTCTGGTAATATCAATCCACTGATAATCATTGAATTTTGCTTCAAACCCAATTACAATTTGATTTACTCGTTCACCAAAAAACTTTGTGTAAGTAGTTTTGAGAGTTAACTCTTCTGCAAAATGATCGTGCCAAAGCCGAGCTATACCGCCATTATTAAAATAGCCAGGACCGGCTAATACATACGTAAAATCCTCCGTACCCTGAAATTCTTCGGCCGGTGATGTAACGATACTTTCCGGATCAAATTCACTATCTACATTATCGGGTCGCCAATCTCGTCCGTTAGCGTCTGCTCTTAATCGAGTAAATAACCGACTGAATTGAACATCATAAAATGAACTTTCACTAATCGTTTGGGTCCACTTGATATAAGACAGGTTACTGTCGTGGGTATATGTATTTGCGTTATCCAGAAACCCATTTGAAAAAGCAAATTGAAACCCAGGGCGTATCTGAGTGTCAGCCCCGGTAATTTGAAGCATTCGCGTATTCTGATTAATCGTTAGTGATCTATTGTAGGCTGCCTGAACTCTTAGACCTGGTCTAATATTGTAATTCAATTTGAGCATGCCGTTCCAGCGATTACCTTGACGTGGTGACCAAAACTCACTCCCTACAATTGATGAATTAATTTGATTGGCCGAGATTTTTGTATAACCATCTGTAAGGCCAACCTGACCGGTTAAGAAAAATGTCATGGTGCCTGGCAGATTAATCCCCAAAGCCGGTAATAATTTTTCAGTTAATAAGCTTGGGCCACCAAGATTAAGCTCATAAATGTCCTCGAAAAAATTAGCTTGATTGCTCATCACATTCGAACCAACATTGTCTCTTTTATGAGTGAAAGTACCTTCGTAGGTATCTCCCCCATTCTGGGTTTGTACAGCAACAACACCTGATGTCACATCACCATATTCAGCGCCTACTCCACCTGTGATGACTTCGACGTTTGAGAAAGAATTTGATCCTAAATCCAGTCCAAACCCGGTACCTGCCAACGGATCTTGAGCCGATACGCCATCAACAACAAACCCTGTTTCGTAGGCTCTACCCCCTTTAATGTATAATCCTGTTGGATCCTTTACTACTCCCGATTGTAATGAAACAGCATCCTCAACCCTTTGTATTGGAGCCGCTTCCAAATCTTGTTTTGATATTGTAACCGATGTATTAGACTTTTCAACATCAAAAATTGGAGCCTCGCCAATTACAACGACTTCCTGATCTGATTCGTAAACTTCTTCTTCAAGCGCATGATTCACTTCAGTGGTTTCACCTTCTACAACACGAACTCCGGTTATTTGTACACGCTTAAATCCTAAAAATGAAATCTCAATGGTGTATTCTCCTGGTCGAACATTACGGATGGTATATCTACCATCTAAATCGGTTGCAGCTCCGGAATTAGAACCAAGAATTCGAACACTCACAGTTGGCAATGGCTCATTAATACCTGCTTCGGTAATAACTCCACTAATATTTCCAGTCCCTGCTCTTTGTGCAATAGCATCCATTGAAATCAATCCAAATAGAAAAAAGAAGCCGAATAAAAGGGTATTCCTCATAATGCTATTGTTTAAATTTTAGTCTGTTGATAAGAAGATCCTGAAGTAGTTCATTCACATTGTTTGATCCGTCTAGTATTGACAAATCCATACCGAAGTAAATCAAATTTTTCTCTCTGTTTTCTACTGCAACACCTTCAAAAATGGTATAGTCTACAGTACGACCAATTAAAGTCGTGGCTCTAAAATCCGTTTGATATAATAATGTTGCGTCAGGCAATTCTTTAATAGGTAAAACGCCAACTTGTCGGGCATTTGTCTTAAGAGTAATATTATTAATACCAGGTAAGGGGGTCACATCAACATCATCGTTAATTAGGAATCCAGTTTCAAATCCACCTGTTGGGAAGTACCCAATTGAATCCACTGGAATGAAATTGAATATCTCGTCGGATAGATTCAGCTGCTTCATTGGTATATTTATAAAAATGGTACCGCCATTATCTACAAACTCAGAAGTGATATCTAATGCATATGTAATATTTCTGTCTATATCATTTGATATCCAATAAATATGATCCCAGGCTAATAACGACTTTTTTAGAGTGGGATTAATGACTGTTGGAAACTGGTCGGACAAAGCAATTTTGTCTTGTGTTACTTCTCCTGTGTTAATCAGCCAAATATCTGGTTGAATGCCTATGTCGTTAAGATTTTCAAGATGAAATTGTTGTTTTGTAAAAGATGATACCCCACTAAAATCATTAATAAATAAAACATTTGATGTTCTTGGTTTAACAAACCAACTAACTGTATCTGGTTCACTCTGAGCCCCTGCAGCATCTGTAGTTCTTACAAAAAATGTATTTCTACTACCTACGTTGATATTTGAAATTTGAAGAGGATTACCTTGAGAATCCAAACCTCTAGTAAATGATCGTCCAAATAATATATCAGCCTCGGCATTTCCGAGTGAAGTGTTATCAAAATCAAGGGTTAGAAAAATTCGGCCATCTATAACCTGTGAAAGTGGAATATCAACCCACCCGGATACGGTGTCATTAATAGCAATTTCTGTAGAAACAATATTTCCAATTCCATCGGGATCATCGATTGTCCAACCAAAGCTGGCAATTGAGAATAGAGTATCTGGAGGTGTTTCAGTGAAATTTATACTTACGGTAGGAGCAGAGTTTATAATTGGGAAAACTAAACGCGCACCAATTTGGTCTATAGCTCCTTCATTATCTACCGCTCTGATTTTAAACAGTACATCATCTTCGATTAACCCTTCTTGGATAGGTAAAATAAAAGTACTATCAGTTTTTGAAGTGAATGTCCAGGCATTTTCTGAGGTATCATTTATCGCGTACTCATACCCTACTATGAATCCATCACTATCGGTACCCCACCACGAGATATTAATTTGACTTGATAATCTAAAATCACCCTCTCGGTTGATCTGCTCAACAGTTAAAAAAGTACTGGGAGGCTGATTCTCAACGAAATCACCTGTTGGAGCTGAGTCACATACTGTAACTACAAGCAGCACAACCAGAAGAATTTTTATGATATTAAAAGATCGCAATGGTCAAATTTTAAAAAAATGCAGACCGGGATAAGCCAGTCTGCATTTAAAGTTTTTACTTGATAAGCATCATTTTTCGTGTGCTTACAAAATTTCCAGCTTCTATGCGGTAGATATACATACCACTTGCTAACGCTGAAGCATTAAATCTTACACTATGATTCGCAGCGTTTAATTGCTCGCCATCAATTAGTGTAGCAACTTTTCTACCCAGCATATCATACACTGTAAGAGTCACTTTGCTTGCTTGTGGGATTGCAAAGTTGATATTTGTGCTTGGGTTGAAAGGGTTAGGATAGTTTTGCTCCAGTGAATAACGAGCAGGCGTTTCATAATCTAATTCACTTGACACTGCTTCAACAGCTTTTGTTAGTGACAAGAAGTTCAAACTAGAAGTTGTAGTGTCTAGCGATGAAGCAGCAACAACGTCCCAGAAAAATGTTCCAGTTTGACCATTTTCAAGACCAGCACTAGCTAACAGACCGTCTACAGTTGCATAATCTAGTGATATCATTGGGTCAACTCCTTCATTATCAGAAGCCAATGAAACAACAACAGAAGTATCTGCGGAATTATATAGTGTCCAAGTGTAAGTCACAGGGTCATTGTCATAATCGAATGCTTCTTCCCAAGTCACTTGAATGTCAGTTTCTACAACAACTACTGCACTATCACCCGGGGCGATTAAGTCAAATTGTGAAACATTTGACCAGTTATCAGCAATTAAATCTTCAACACCTCTTGGATGAACAAGACCATTACCGAATGCTGGTGAAACTATACCATAAACTGCATCCCAAATTACACCATCTTTCGCAGTTCTGTTTGCATCACCAGGGAAATCAGTGTCACCAAATGGAAGTCGCATATCTTCGTTAACAATCATACCTGAAGACGGATATTCAGTCTCACCATCTTTCAAGTTTGCAATTTGGAATTCACCAAATGAATCAACCGATACGAGCTTAGCATTTTCAAACTTTACAACCATTCCTTCATAAGGCTCGATTTCACCACCTGCCTGAAGTGCAACTACATCTGCAGTAAATAGAGAAGGAATTAATGCTTCGATATCTGTACCCGTATTCTCTACCGTAAATGTAGTATTTACCAACTGAGATACCGGTGCACTACTAATTCCAAAGTCACTAATGGGTACTTCAACGACTTCGCCTTGTGTTATATTAATTACATCACCTCTGTTTAATGCCTGTGTTGCGCTAGTTGATTCAATGTAAATTCCAGACCACATTTCAGTGTTGTCCTGAATTACAATTATACCATCTTGAGCAAACGCAGAAACAACTGTTGCTGTGATATCCATAGGGAATGAACCACGACCAGCTAGTGGGCTTGCACCAGTTGATCCATCACCTGTTTTTTGAAGAATAGAGATGGATGGAATAGCGCCGGTCTGAATAATGAAGCTATAACTACCAGCTATTGGAGACGAGCCAGTAATTCCATTATCATCAGAAGCCTGAACGATGAAAGAAACCGGAGTAAAATTACTAAATGCAGGTAAAGTAGCTGAGTACTCATCACCATTTGCAGTCATTGCAAGTGTATCAGTTACACCGGCTGCTGTATAAATTAGATTTGCTGCAGTAACAGTTGCGCCTTCTGCACCAACAATTGTAGCAGAAACAGTAATAGCAACATCAGGAACGAAACTTGAATCAGATAGTGAAACATCGCTAATAATTGGTGGCAATCCATTAACAACAACATCATTTGGCCATTCAAATCCATCAACACCATCTACAAACCTAAAGTTATTCAACCAAACAACACCATCTTCAAATGGATTTATACTGAAAGCACCACCATCAACAATACCGTCGGGATCATCACCTGAATATGTCAGGTAACCACTAATATCTATATCAGCACCAGCGGCAGGCGGTACAAACTCACCATCTAAACTATCAACTCTACGAGCATTATAGTCTACCAAATACCCCTCAGCACCAATTGCATGATCATTTCTAAAACGTAGAGAAGTATCATAAACATAGATTCGAGAATTATCTTTATTAACCGCCCAATTTGGACGATCGCCAGTTGAAACGTTACTAACAATTGCACCTGATAATTTTATATATGCATTATTGTATTTACCATAGTTATCAATGTTCATTGACAGTGAATTTTCTTCAAATATGTTGATTTCAGTTAGATCAACTTCCCAGGGATCTACCAGGCCAGCAAGATGAGGGAATTCTTCAAAAACATTTCCTTCTCGATCAACGGTTTCAACATCAAATTGAGCAGTTCCGCTAAAGAATCCAAGGTCACCCGTTACAGTTAAAACATCACCTCTAGTAAATCCATCCATTAGTCTATAGTTGCCTTCAACAATTTGAATCGACATACCGTCACGTCCCATGCTAGCAGCACTAGTATCAATTACAAAGACATGAACCCGGCCTATTCCATCAACAACTCCATCATTGTCGTCGTCATCAGGATTGGCTAATCCAGAACTTTTTGGGTAAGAAACAACAACTGCAGTAAACTGAACTGGCACACCTTCTAAAGGGTGGGCTTCAATTGCAGATTCTGAAAACTCAGTTAAATCTTCATATGTGTTTAGCTCACGTATTGTGACTGTATCTACTTGCGCAATAAGTTCTGTTGAAATCAAACTTATAGCTATAAAAAACAATGGTATCAGTTTTTTCATAATTGATTGTTTTATTTAATGATTACGATTTTACCTGTTTGTATCTCTCCTGTTGCCAAATCTTTTACGGAGTATATATATAACCCCGAAGTTAAGTTTTGATTGGCATTTGTTTGAAGATCCCATGCGTGTTCCCCACCAGGTAACACCCTTGGATCGTCGCTGAAATTGGAAAACCATCCAATATCACCGTTATATGATTCCGAATCGTGAGTAAATTCTCCAACAATATCTCCTGCAATTGTGTAGATACGAACCTCTGCACTTGCAGGTAAATTATAAAAATTGAGCCTTCGCTCATTTTCCTGTGTTCCATCCCAGGCTGCATTAATCCTATATGGATTGGGATAAACCCCAACTTTAAATTCAGCTCCCGAACTACCAAAGTTTTCGTTCGCTGGTGTTCCTGGAAAAACACGAACAGCATTTACATTTGGACTTGTTTCTAAACCTTCAATTTCAAACTCATCACTTCCTTTGTCAAAAGCGGTAACAGAAAGCTCATATTGCCACCCACTTAATAAATCATTGATTTCAAATGCATAATGATATGTATTTGTATCACCTGGAAAGATTACAGGTGAATCTAATTCTATTTCATTAAACCCTGTATTAAAGGCTACATCATTTCCAGGTGTATCAAATTCTCTAATTAATCGTGCCTGGGGGTTCAGATCATCCCCTAATTCAGAACGATACACCCTATATCCTTCAAAATCTTGTTCCCCGGAAACACGATCTACACTGCTTTCGGCTTTCTTATCCCAATATATTGTGACTTTACCAGCATCTAACTCAACTCGAATATTTGGATTATCAGGTGGTGTTGGGAATAAATATCGTGTCAATTCTCCATTTTCATCTGTGTCTTCATCGGGATCAAGAACACCGTTGCCATTTTTATCTTCTCCCTGGAATACTCTATTTATACTCGATATTGTTTTTACTAATTCAACTCTCGAGTCCTCATTGTCTATACTTTTTCCTGCTTGACCTTGAAACTCATCTGGTTTTAATGCAGCTGAAAAGGCAAAGTATACCGTAATGGTTTCACCATCTTCAACAGTAGGAAATGGCCCAATAGAAAGCATAGATATGTAGTTCCCGTTGGCAGTTTGGCCATCTGTTCTAAGTTGCTCTCTTACTGGCTGACCTGCGATAACAGAATCAAGTGGGAACTTTGTTGCCATTCTTTCATATCTAAGCTGATCATTACTAGGTCTAACATACAATCCAGTTCCAGAGGCAAATAACCAGTAACTAGGATCAATAAATGGCGCTTTCAATCCTTGTGCTTCCAATCTATTCTTATTTGATGGATGGAAAAATTCACCACGATATTCAGCTCCAATTATTGACATAGCACCGTATGTATTAATTGCAGGATTATCTGGTGAGCCAGCATCAAAAACATAGGCAGTATACAGTGAGTCTAGATACCCAATGCCATTTTTATTGAAGAATGCTCCACCGGTTTCTGTTGTGGTATTTACATTTCGAACTACCAAATCAGCATACATTCCAACAAAAACACTATCCCAAGTAGACGCTGAAGAATGAATTCCCGTGTTATTTGTTATTTCGTACTTAATAATGGTAAAGTTCTCTGTAAAGGGGAACCCCCAGTTATAACTTTCAAGAGTTACATCTGCAAACAATGGAGTATCATGACCATTTATTGAGGTTCCATTGATGTCTCTTCTTCGGTCAGTAAATTGTGCTATAATATCTTGCTCACCTATTGAAAAGGGAGAAAAGAATTCATCATTTGGATTATTACTTCGTCTAGCTAACTCTGCATCTGCTGTGAACTCAAAACCAGATGCCCCCCTGGAATAGCCACCACTAGTGGTTATTGAAGCTGTCGATACCCGAAGAGCTGCATTATTATATTGTGCCCCTATCCATATTCCTGCCTCGAATAAATGCTCTGTTCCTGTGTCGGTTGGGTACCTCATACTAAAACCTCCTTCGGGGTTATTTCGTACGTCTGGTTTCCCTAATGTGCCAAAGTTTGTAATTGATAAACCAAGAATACCGGCACTAGTTTCTTCTCTTTCAAAAGATGCTTGAGCGTATGCACTTTCTGCTAACAGTAATAAAGCAACGAAAACGAATAGGTGTTTCAAGAAAACAGGAAAATTTATTAAGCGCTAAAGATAGGCACTTACTTAACTCAACCCAATTAGATTGCGTTCGATTTTACACTTTAATAATATACGATTAACGAATCTTGCGAAAGTAAAAATCGACTATCTTTTGCTGATCAACACCAAGGTAATACATGGTAAGAACAGAAGTAAAAATTAATTGAAGTTTTACAATTCCGATCTTCTCATATTTTCGTGCTGATGTAATTACAGAGTCTTTGAATATTTTAAACTTGGAAGTCTTTTTTATCGCTCTTACGATTTCCTGATCTTCCATTACGACCAATTTTTCATCGAATCTACCCGCTCTTTCAAAAACCGGTTTTTTAACAAACAAACTCTGATCACCAAATCTGAAGTAATCCACATCAAATCGGGTAAACCAGCAATAGAGCCTTAATAGTGGGTGAGTATTATCAAAAGATAACCTATAACATCCTGCTGCGAAACCACTGTTTATTGCATCAAGAACATCACTATAAAAAGATTTTGGAGGATATGTATCTGCATGCAAGAAATACAAGATGGGATGTTTTGCTGATTTTGCGCCGAAATTCATCTGCTTACTCCGTCCTTTATCGGGCGATTGGAGAACTTTTGCACCAGCTTGCTTTGCAACTTCAACCGTTGAATCAGAACTACCTCCATCAACAAGAATAATTTCCAAATCCTGTTCCCCGTATTTGAATAAGTAACTAATCAATGTTGAAATCGATTCCTCTTCATTAATTGCCGGAATAATGACGCTAATCATACATCATCAATAATTGCTTTCGCTTTGTTCCAATCATCAAGTGTATCTATATCACTTAAAGTTGGCAGTAAGAACACTGATCTATTCCCATCTTTGATTTTATTTAAAGTAGACGACAAAACTGTATCTGTGCTCCATTCAACCCCATTAAATATCTCTGGGTTAAACGAATTCATACCTAATAAATAATAGCCCCCATCATTTGCAGGACCTATAACAAAATCATACGATTCCAGAGATAAAAAGGCCTTTTCAATTAAGTCCTTTGTGATTTCAACACAGTCCGTTCCGATTATTACAACTTTGTTAAATAAGGGGTCTTCAAAAGCGCACTTGAAACTATATAACATACGCTCTCCAAGTCCTGCACCTTCCTGTTTAAATTTCTGATACTTCGCATAATCCCAGTCATCATCCGTCTCAATTATAGATGAATACCAAATTTGTTTTGTGGCGCTTACCGGTTCTATTACTTTTTTGGTGTGCTGAATTAACTTCTTATATATTTGGAGCGCCCTTTCATCCCCTACTGAAGCCGCTAGTCTGGTTTTTACGTTACCAGGTACAGGATTTTTCTGAAAAACGAGTAAAACTCTATCCATCGACAAGTGTTAATTCCGATTCAAATTAGAGTTCCTGAACTTGGCCCTCTCTTGCGAAATATACTGAATCGTAATTGGATGCATGGTTCGTTTTCACTTCTAGATCCAAGGCTTCCATATAATCATCATCACTATCCGGGTCGTGATGGGTAAAAACTAAATTTTTGATGTTACAATCTGCGGTAACCTGTAAAACATGCTCCCAGGTTGAGTGCCCCCATCCTTTGCGTTCTAAATACTGCTGATTGTTAAATTGGGCATCATGGATCAATGCGTCTGCTCCTGACACAAACTCTTTGAATTCCTGAATAAATTTTTGTGATTCTGCGGACCCATCTTGAGGTAATTCATTGTCGGGGGCAATGATTATCGTTTTACCCCCAATTTTAAATCTAAATATTGCGGTTTGCACGGTATGTCGTGCCCACATAAAATCAACGGAATAATGATCAAAATTTAGTGTACCCGGATAGAAGGTCTCACAATCCATATCGGCATCTAACATTTCCATTGTAACAGGGAAAAAAGTGTTAGACATATGCCCTTGTAGAATTTCTTTACAACCTGCCCCATCCTGTGGCGGTAAATACACTCTAAACCACGATGATTCTTTATAGAAAGGCTTGAAAAATGGAAACCCCTGCAGATGATCCCAGTGCGGGTGGGTTATAAAGATACGTCCTCGTGTGCGGGATTTTCCATTAATAATGTGATTACCCAGATTTCGAATTCCGGTTCCACTATCAACTATAAGCAACTCCTGCAAGTTATCTGATAAAATTTGAAAACATGAGGTATTGCCACCAAATACCATATTTTCGGTATTTGCGCATGGTGTTGAGCCCCGTACACCCCAGAATTTTATTTTAACTGATTCCGCCAATAATAACTGCGTTACTTAGAGTAATAGCATTATGCAGCCAAAATCATCAACTTTTCGAAAAAGAAAAATTATGACGTTCTAATGCTAATGAAATTCGCGCTTCAAAGTAATGAACCGTAATGATGTAAAAAAGCTTAAAATGACCCCTTTAAAATTCCCTATTTATTCGTTGTCTGAAGCTGATTTTAACTCATTAATTTTCTTTACAAGCTCTGATATCTTCCGCTTGTTAATAGCGATCGATTCTATTGAATTATCTATCTTGGTTTGTAGCTCATCCCTAAGTTTATTCCCTTTGTTCGTAGGCTTGAAATAGGTCTGTGCTTCTTCGTACTGAATCATTTCTGATTCTAAACTAGAAACTAATTTTCGTAAAGATTCCAGTTCTTTTTGGTACTTAATAATTTCTTTTCTGGCTCCTGGTTCAATTCCTTCAGATGCTAATCTGCGTTCCATACCAAGATCTGCACCGGTAGCACGGAAGTTTCCATAGATTTTGTCGCAGACTTCTCGGTAGTCTTTCCAGATCTTGTTTTTAAATTTCAAGGGAACATGCCCAATTTTTTTGAACTCAGCTTGTAACTGCTTCGCCTTTTCAACAGCTTTTGCAGCATCTTCTGATTCAATTAGCTGCGTCAGCTTTTCGATAATTTCTTTTTTGGCAGTAAAATTATCTTTTTGATCTTTTCTAATGCTTTTAAAATGTTCTCTTCGCTGATCATAAAAGGCATCCATAGCCTCTTTGAATTGATTCCATATTTTTGAGGATTTTTTTCGAGGAACAGGCCCGATTTTTTTCCACTCCTCCATAAGGCGTTGCATTGCCTGATGTCCTTCGTCATAGCTTTCAGCACTTTGCGCTGATATTGCGCGTTGAATTAAAGCTTGTTTGGCAAGAAGGTTTTTATTCTCTTCTTCTCTTAACTGATCTATATTCTCCGTTTTCTTTTCATTAAATAAGTCAGTAGCTGATTTGAACTTATCCCAAAGTTCATTTTCTTCCTTTTGTGGAAGATTGCCTGTTTTTTTCCAGGCTTTATGCAACTTATTTACTCGCCTGGCCGCATCAGCGATACTATCATCATCAATTAATGATTCTGCTTCAGCAATTAGTTTCTTTTTCTTTTCCAGAGCACGTTCAATACTAATGCGATATTGCTTGTCGTGTTTAAAACGTAACTCACCAAATTTATCCTGGGCAGAATTGAAATGATCCCAAACTTGTTGGTTTTTCTCAGCTGGTACCCTACCAATTTTTCTCCATTGAACTAGTAAATCCTGGAATTCTGAATTCAGAGCATTATAGTCGACTTCGGAACCTTCAGCTTTCTGGTTGAGAACATCAATTTTTTCCAGAATCACTAACTTAAATGTTAGATTTTCCTCTTCTTGCTGGAGTTTTTTTACTAACCGATCAACTTTATGACTTTCAAATTCCTGTAGTAATGCTTCAAAACGTTCATTAAGTGCATCGACCTCTCCCTGAGGCAAAAACTTTATGCTTTCCCATTTCCCTTTAAGCTGGTTAACCGTTTTGGTATCAGACCATCTCTGCTCGCTGATCAAGTCGCTTAATTGTTTTAGCACATCCTTTTTTGCAATAAGATTCTCTTCTTTCTTCTTATTTAATTCAGCGTAATGCGCCTTTTTCTTTTCTTCAAATTCTTCCCGAAGAGTATTGAATGCCGTAATTTTTTCCTTTGATACCTCATCAGCCGACTCTGGACCTTCAGAAATATGAAGTGCTAAATTTGCGAGTTCATTACTTATAAACCCCCAATCATCTTGAGCTATAAATTCTTCAGCTTTTTCTAAAATCTTAGAGTAGAAATCCTCTGCAGTTAATTCCTCGTCGCCGTTAGAGGAGTCTTCTTCATTTGTGGGTACTTCTTGTTCAACTTCTTCCGCTACTTTACCCAATGTTTCGGCTTCTGCATGATCCTTCGCAGTGTCTGTAACTACTTCTTGCTCTTCGGTTGTGTCAGAGCTTTCATTTTCAATAGCGGGTGGTTCAGTAGTCTCTTCAGTTGATTGGGATTCAACTTCCTCAGCTGTATTTTCTGTAGCTTCCTTTGCTACTACTTCTTCAACTACGTTCGACTCTTGACTAGACTCAGCTGTAGGCACAGTTTCTTCTTCGTTTTGATCTTTTTTCAGATTCGATTCTTCTTGCTCCAGGTTAGTCACAACTACCTTCCTTTCCACTTGGTTCGTTAATTCGGCTTATGCCTGCGAATTCAAAAGATAAAGGAAGTTAAGCGGGATAAGCAAGCCCGCTTAACCTTAAATAAGAATTTAATAGAAGATCAGTTTTGATGAATATGTACGTCTCTTTGAGGGAATGGAATACTCAAACCATGCTTCTCGAAGTTTTTGTAAACCTCTTCATTCATCCGGAAAAATACGCCCCAATAATCTGCTGCATCTACCCAAACTCGTACTACGATATTCACAGAACTATCGGCCAATTCGGAAAGTGCCATAAACGGTTCAGGGTCTTTTAAAATACGATCATCACCAGCTAGTAAATCACCGATTACTTTATATGCAGTATCGATATCATCGCCATATCCAATTCCAAAAGTCCAATCAACCCGACGTGTATCTTGTGCTGAGAAATTTGTTAACGACCCATTTGCCAGGGGACCATTTGGAATAAAGATGGTTTTGTTATCTGGTGTTGCCAGTTGAGTAACAAATATTTGAATACTCTTTACTGAACCCATATGACCTTGAGCGTCGATAAAATCGCCAACCTTGAATGGTTTAAAGAATAAGATCATTACTCCTCCGGCAAAATTTTGAAGAGTGCCAGATAAGGCCATTCCAACAGCAAGGCCGGCAGCACCTAGTATTGCTATGAATGAAGTCATCTCAATTCCTAACATTCCAATGGCAGATATATACACCATTATTTTTAGCAATATTGAGATTAGGCTAATTAGAAACCCTTCAAGAGAATCATCAATAACAGAGTCTCGAATAAGTTTGCCGATAACTTTGGAAACCATTTTTACGACCCAAAGTCCGACTATCAGAATTAAAATTGCGCCTAAAACTTTAGGTGCATAAAGTATTACCTGCTCTAAAATAGCATCGGTATTTAAGTTAAACTCTTCCATTTTTTATAGTTAGTTAATCAAAAATATAAGGTATAAAAAAAGCCGGCTTTGTGGGTCGGCTTAATAATTTATGTGAAAATCATAATTTCTTATTCAATGTCATAGACTTCTTTTAAAATAGCTTTTGCATTAGCGTCATTACCTTGCATTACTCTATGCTGTAAATTGGTAATAATCTCAGATTGAGCTTTTTCGTACGCTTCCTCTTTTGCAAGTTTATCGCTCGAAGTTCGTATTAATTCATAAATATCATCAGCACGGACGACACTATAAATGTTGTCTTTATTAAATGCATGAGACCGTAATTCTTCAAATTCTTTAAAAACACGTGGAAAATCCTCACTGTTTTCAGCTTTAGTTATGATTTCTACGTCTGATGGACCTTCCGCACTTAACGGGGTTTTACACAGGTAAAATTGATTGAAGGTGTAATTCATGAATTGATTTTAACGATTGAATTAGTGAACAATAAAGTAGAATATAGGGAATGGTTGCATTAGATGGATTAGTGGCATGAGATTTAGATCTTCAATTTTTATTCTGCTAGCTTTTGTTTTGGCTGGCTGTTCGGGCTCAAGAACGTTATTTAATGATGCGGAGCTGCGATCGAGTGCCAGTCCGATGGATATTTATATCGACTCGGATTCCTCGATGAACGGAACACCAACCTATGTTGCCAAGGTGTTGAGGGGTAATGGATTTATTCAGTCGGGAGTTTTCATCTCTTCCAATGGCTTATTTGCGACCAATTTTTCAGTAGCTCTCGAATATTTCAGTTCTTCAAATTCTGCATCAGTTGAATGGTTAACAGATGGTTTTTTAAGTGATGCAGATAATCCTGAATTACCGCTCCCCGGGATTTCATTCATGATTGAGGTTGAACAAATTGATGTGACTGATCAATACAACAGCCGCATCACAGAGAATTCATCGAACAGGGAAATTGCACTAATGAAGCAATCTCTGACACAACAAATAATTGAAAACGAAAAAGCGGAAAGTCCCGAACTTGTTTTCCAGATAAATGAATTATTCAATGGCGATCGTTTTATACTTTCCAAATACCAAATTATAAGAGATGTCCGCCTCGTGTTTGCCCCCGGCACCGGAATTACTTCAGAAACGATTACCGACTCGAAAGACATCCTATCAAAAACTGAAAACTTACCTGTCTTTTTACGTGCATACGTATCAGAAAATGGAAACTCTGTACCTTATTCTGATAAAAATGTGCCATTTGCACCTAAAGAATATTTGGAAGTAGAGCTGTCAACTCCTGACATTGCTAAAGCGCAAGTACTTGGATTTCCCGAACAATCTTTTCGTCTGGAGCCTTATCAGGCACTTCAATTCTATAACCAAAGTACAAATCCAAATATTATTCGAGCTTACTCTGCTTTTCAAGCTAAAGAAGAACGTAAATCATGGAAAGATCCTCTTTATGCACACCGATCCATTGCAAATAGGATTTATGTTCAAAAGAATATTAACTACTACGAGCGTGTCCAATCTTCCTTTGAAACGGATTCTATATTGTTTAAAAAGAACCAATTTGATGCTGATTTACGCTCAAGAATAGAAAGTGATTCTACGTTAAGTGATAAATACCTCATCATTTTTGAATATCTGAAAGAGGCATATGAAATTGCAGGCAGACAGGGCGAGAGTTTTTATGCGTCCAGTTATTTTCTGGCATTAAGCCAGTTAGATGAATTCGCACGTATTGTTCGAGAGTACCTAAATTCAACTTCCAACAATTCTGCAATGCGCCTAGAAAATCTAGCTAATAATCAGAGATTATTATTAGAGAGAACGGATATTCAAGAAGAGTTGCTTCTGCTTGCAGACTTCATACTTATCTTTAACAATTTACCAGAATCGCAGATTCCATTTACTATTCAGGATATTTTTGATGAAAACCCGGATTTAAATCCAAATGAGTTAGCTGAGTTTACTTTAGAGAGTTTCGGTGATAATACAGCGCTCTTTGACAGTACAAAGCTTTTGCAAAGTATTGAAGCAAATAGCTTATCTGATGACCCATTATTTGCACTTTTAGACGAATTGATCTTTACTCAAGAAATGAGCAGAAATAATCAGTCTATCTTTATCGCATATGCACAACCAGTTCGGCAGGTTTATGCTGATGCAATTCGAACCGCATTTGATTCTCCGCTCATTGATAGTGACGCTAACGGAATTTTAAGAGTAAATGATGGCGCGGTTATTAATAGTGGAAGCCCATCTGAACTTGAAGGACTTTTCAACTTCACAATTAAGGCTTTTGGTAGTGCAGTAATAAATGAAAACGGTGCGTTGATTGGGATTCTTGGCGGAGGCTTAACCCCTGACATAACTAATAATTATCTATTCAATAATAAACCCAGCTCATATCCGGTAATTGGGCTTTCTTCATATATACAACAAATCGAGGAATTAGATCCTGCATCGTATCTACTGCAAGAATTAAATAAATAATATCATAACAATTGGCGAACTACTTTTGGGATCATCATCCATTTAACCTGGCAAGTACCCGGGTTAATATCATCCCACCGCACAGCGTAACTCTCCAGGCAAACTAATCCTGCTGTTGGTACACGAAAAGCTGTTCTATCTCTTCCGCCGCTCAGTAAAGTAGCCGTTGCCTCAATTAAAGGATTGTGGCCCACAAGCATGATTGTTTCCGTATTTGAAGGTGCTTGATGAATTGCTGTTATGTATTTATTCACAGACTCAAAATAAAGACCGCTATCCCATTTTATTATGTTCTCATCTCTTTTCATACCTTCAATAGAAAGCTGTGTTGTTTGTCTGGCTCTCTCAGCGGTTGAAGAAACAACATACTCTGGTCGGTACCCGACCTTCTTCAGATACTTTCCCATTCTTGGTGCATCTTCTAAGCCTCTTTTCGATAATGGGCGATCAAAGTCTTCTAAACTTGGGTCGTCCCAGCTTGATTTTGCATGCCGAAGTAAAAGAATGAACTTCATGAACTTGTGACTCCCATAAAAGTTGAACTTTTGAAAATATGTTTTGGGGCAAGTATGGTTAATGCAACCCCTCGTGCAACCATAAATGCTATCATCGATAACCAAAGTGCGTGAACTCCAACTAAATCGAACGACAAATAATACACTGGAATAAAAACCAGTAGCGTTGCGATTAGCATGGAATTTCTCATTGCAACAGTCGAGGTTGCTCCAATATACACACCATCCCAAATAAAACAGATACTATTTATTAGTGGCGCGAGAATTGTCCATATTAAAACGGTAGATGCAGCCACTATTACCGCTTCCTGGTTAGTAAAAATTCGAATCAGATAGGTACCACTTATCCAGTAAAGAATAGTACCAATTAGCCCAAGACCAAGCCCCCATATTAAACTCCACTTAATAGCAATGTTTAAATTAATTCGGTCTTTTGCTCCATAAAACCTACCAACTAAACTCTCGGCAGCAAATGCAAAACCATCAACACCGTACGCACTGATATACCATAATTGAAGTAAAATAGTATTAGCGGCAAGTACTACATCACCGCTTTCTGCGGATTTAGCTGTGAAAAAAGCATAAGAAAAGATTAGGCATAGCGTACGGATAAAGATGTCGGAGTTAACAGAGAAGAATTTCTTCAACTCCTCTTTATTTAAAAGTAATGCCCAATTGAAATGTATAGGTTCATACCCATATTTCATGTTGTATAAGAAAACAGCAAAACCAAGTGCCACATAACTAGATATTAAACTACCCCATGCAACACCAGACACGTTTAAGTCGAATCGTAATACCAGTAAAAGATTCAACAGAATATTTAATAGGTTCAACAATATGGTTACATACATTGGAAAACGGGCATTTTGCATCCCTAAAAACCATCCATTTAATCCAAAGAGTGCCAATGTTGCGGGCGCCGCAAAAATTCGAATTTGATAGTACTGCCGCATATAGAATTCAACTTCCGCTGATGCATCAACAATAAACAGGGATAACTCCAGAATTGGCCGTTGTAAAAATAGAATGAAAATACTTGCAGATAGCGCGACCAATAATGCTCTTAGCAATATTCTACGACTTTCCTGCTCATCACCACCGCCAAATGCCTGAGCAACAAGTCCGGTAGTTCCCATTCGCAGAAATCCAAATCCCCAGAAAATGAAATCAAAAACAATACTGCCTATTGCAATAGCGCCTAAATAATAGACTTTGTCCAAATGACCAATTACTGCAGTATCTACAGCGCCTAACAATGGAACCGATAGATTACTAAGAATATTTGGTATAGCTAGTCGTAGTATTTGCTTATTCAAGCCACATAAATAACATAGAATTTTGATTCAAGATATTTACAGAATTAAATAATTGTCGTGTTAATTTTTGGCGGATTGCTTAGGTTGCATCTATACGGGGGTGCGTGTATTTTCTTGCCTCATTAACCTAAGCATCAAACAATTACTAACAATCTGCTTCTCAAATGGATATCGATACCCGAAATAAAATTTTAAGCGTTGTTCTTGGAATCGTAATAATTGCATTATCGTGGCTACTTTACGACTCAATTGTTACTCCATACCAGGAAGTAAAACAAAGAGAAGCTGAAACTGAAGGTGTTAGACACAGAATGCTTACTCTGAAAGATGCACTTGTTCAGTACGAAAGCCGATTTGGTCACTTTCCGCCAACCGAGGGCGGACTTGATAGTCTGACTTCGTATTTAGCAACAGATTCTTTAATGATTGCTATGGGTGATACGTTATTCCGTCAGCTACCTCCATTAGAGTATTCTGCGGAGTCAATCATAATAGCACCTCGATCAGGTGAAAGGTTCTTATACACGCATGTAGATACGACCAGACCACCGCTATATCTTCTAGAAGATCCTGATTCTGACGACCAGGTTGGAAGTTTATCAAGAACTACTATGCGTAACGCACCTAACTGGAATTAATGAATGGTAACTCGCAGAATTTAGGACTTTGTTTCTTTTCTGATCGGTTATACTATGCTGTAAATCAAACAGATGCTGAAGCTACCTTAAAAGAAATTGGTAGCTTCGACTATAACTTCGATGTTGCTGATGCAATTCGTTCTCAACATCCTGACCATTATCCGCACATCCAAAAGACTGTTGAGGAATTAGTTAAAGAACACCAAATAGTATCACTACGTGCTTTAACTTCGGTCTCTGATGAATGTTGGACAGCACTTCCAAAAGTTGTTTATGACAACGCCGATGAACGAGAAGATCATCTTTCTATTATCATGAAAGGTGTTTCTCGAGAAGATATTGAACCAACCTGGCATGCGGTCTCAAAAACACAGTATAAATTTCTATGTATCCGTCGTCGCTCAGTGATGGATGGATTAAATAAACTCGCACTTTCAGTTGGAACCAACGATTATTCCAGCGACTTTGAAATTGCAGCAGCCTGGTCGGAAAATAACATAAGCAGTGCGTCCTTTATGATGATTGGATGTCACAAACATGCAATCTCGATAACATCCTTTGTACTTGGGCGATTTAGAGCAGCAACCTTTATAAAGTTTGATGAAGTTGAAGATTTGCCTTATCACTGGTTGCAAACCGCACAAAACTCAAGTTGGTTAATGGGCCTGCATGACCATACCTATTTATTTGGCTATCAGTCTCATGAAGTTGAACGAGTGTTAAATCATTTTTGGGATAAGTCTACAAAAGCAGTTCCGTTAAATACTCTAGATGAGATGGGCGTTATGGCTGATGAAACTACCTATGGTTTTGATCTAGCTGAAGCATTTCCTGCGATATTATTGAGTCTTGGCTAGATAACATCATAATTTTATTGATACGCTCGGTGATATGATTAAACCCGAATACCCGATATCCAATAGAAAATGTGCTTTTGTTCTGAATCCTATTGAAATTCTATTTACCTGTCTGTTATACCCAAGTTCAAAAAAAGTACCGGCATTATGCTGTTTATTATCCTTCACAGAGAACTCGAGAACTGTAACAACTTGTCCATTAATATCCGTAGTAGTATTAAGTCTTGGTTCAGAAGATTTAATTTGTTCGTAGATCAACCCTGTACCTAGCACAATCACATTTTTATTATTATTCAACTCTAGATGTTTTTCAACAATCATGTTGTATAAGTACATATTCTCATAGAATCTTACGTCCTCATAGCCTTGCAGTTCTTTATGTCTATTGAACAACAAGCTAGATTCAAACCCGAAACCTAGATACAAATCGGAGTTTGTCTTTATTAGCAACTTGGAATAAAATAAATTGCCTTTCTCGCCTGTCCTTTCAGGATCAAAATATCCAAAACCAGTTGAAAGGAAGAACTTTTCATTGATTTCTTGACCACTTGCATTTACAGTAATAATAAGGCAGAATGCAACTGCTGAAAGATTTTTTATTAAATGTTCAATCAAATTCTAAGTAAAAAAGTTAAACCATTAGAAATCATTGAGTAAGTAGGAATTTCTTCAGTGGTTATATTATCCCCAAAATTTGTAGCAGTGGCATGAAGTTTAATTGTAATTTTTTCTGTTATTTCTCTTGAATAAGCTAGTCCAAATAGTGCACCGGCATCTCTAAAAGAATCATAACTAGTTAGAACAAAAACTTCGTTAGTATTTGATTCATTGCCTTCAACTAAAGCAAAAGTATCCCTTGTTTGTTGAGTAAATCTTACTGAAATACCTGTTTGTATTGATAAGTGCGATTTCTTGAAATAAATTATTGGAAATGCGATTCCTGTGGATACAATGCGATAGTTTATCAAGCCCCGATTAAAAATTTGTTCTGGATTCGAATTGTCACCACTGAAACTTGAATACTTTCCATAGTTTATAAATGGTTGAATGGATTTGTTTAGTTCGTAATTGAGTCCGATTCTGATACCTCCCGCATTAAACCATTCTTCTGAATCTTTTGTTAAATGAGTTATCTCTGTACTTAAAGTTAAATCCAGCTTTTGTGCAACTGATTCTTCAGAGAAAATAAAAATTGCAAGAAGTAGTATTACACTACCTCCTGCATAAACATTTGTTTTCATTTAATTATTTGTATTAACACCTTCTTCTTCAAAAGTCCATTTTAAATCACCAGCTTTTCGGACCCTAAATCCATTTCTCATACCATGATCACCTTCCAGAGTATTCTCAAAATAAAACAAATCTCGAAGCTTGAAACTTCTATAGATATCATCTCTGGTTCTATCTGCAGATATTTCTACACCAAAAGTCCCAGTATTACTGTCTTGGGGGCCAAATTTAACACTAACTCCTAAATTTAACTTGATTTTATTATCTCCTTCATCACCCTCCCAAATATATAACTCCTTCGCAAGTTCATAATCACTCCAGTCATCATCAATAACACAACTAATATCCTTCCATCTGTCATTGCGCACATCTGGTCTGCTGAAATTCTTTGGACAGTAACCACTTTTCATAGAGGGTTCAGTATCATCAATCGGACCTCCATCACCTGGAGGAAGACCACCTCCTCAGCCCCCACCGCAAAAGGAAGCTGAATGCTGAACAACCTTTAAATTTGGCGGATCTTCACATGGGACAACTAGAAACGATGGATTATCATAGGCATATTGATCGTCTACCATTACCGTTTCAATTGAATTCATTGATTTCTGATGACCCGTAGAATTAATAAATCCTTCATTTATATCCTCATTTATGAGTGGGTGATAACTAATTGTAGGATTTATACTTTCACTATCAGTCCAGTTTTCTGAATAAGGAAAATAGATTTTTAGATGATTGGAAACTAAGTAAGCCTCAAGTTCAGGATCAACTTCATTCCCATTAGTTTTTGATTTTAGATAGATATACTCTCTAAAACTATCTTTAAATGCGCCAATCATGTTCTCATTTTTACTCTTTAGTGCAATCTTGTACTCTGCGTCTTCATAAAAAAGTTCTGAGAATGTTACGTCTTCATCTCTACCATTTACTAGCGAATAATTTGTAGCTAATTGTATTTCCTTTACTATCAAAGGATTTCTCACTAATTCAGTTAAAATGTGTGACGTTTGTTCTAACTTTGATTTCAGCTCTAGTTGCTGATCATTTAATCCTTCTGGTTCTTCAATTGTCGAAGTTGATTGACTACAACCCCACAAAAAAGTTACTAAAAGAATAGATTGGAGAATTTTTATTTTATTCATGTTACCCCAATTATACTGATTATTCGTGTTTTAAGAGCAAGCAACATATGTTTAATCCCTCCCCAATTCAAATTAACTTATAATTAAATACATGCATGATAATATATTTATATGTAACATATTATTATTTATGCCCTCTATAAAGGATTTCTATGTCTACTTCACTCGCAATGAATCAAGTAAATCTTTACTTTTATTCCATGCGAATCATAACAGGAAAACTCAAAGGTCGAAGAATTACCATCCCTAAAGGTTTGGATGTTCGTCCTACAACCGATCGGACCAAAGAAAGCATCTTCAATAAAATTGAAGTCTACAAATACATCGAAGGTTCTAAAGTATTAGATCTATTTGGTGGATCTGGAAGCCTGGGTTTTGAAGCCATTTCACGTGGGGCTAAATCTGTGACATTTGTCGACATCAACCCCAAGAATATTGCGTTGATAGAAAAAACCGCTGTAGAATTTGATGTTGATTCCCAGGTTAGAGCTGCAGTTTCAGACGTTCAACGATTTGTAAGCGGAATGGCCGTCCCTTTCGGTTTCATTTTTTGTGATCCGCCTTACAATTATGAATGGATGGAGGAAATGATCGAATTGATCTTATCAGAAAACTGGTTAACAGAAGATGGTTGGTTCATCCTGGAGCACGACAAGTATCATAATTACAAAGATCATCCTCACTGTTTTTTTAGCAAAGCCTATGGCCGAACCACCGTTAGTATTTTTCAGAAGCATCCGGTAGATTCCTAGACAATTATCAATGTTTCAATAATCAATTAAGAATTCCTGCATTCTTAATTGTTAATTCTTAATTGACTATGCACACTTTAGCGCTTTATCCCGGTTCTTTCGATCCAATTACCTACGGGCACCTCGATATTTTAGAGCGAGCTGCTAATTTATTTCAAAAAGTGGTAGTTACCGTGGCTGTAAATAAAGACAAGCGTTCTGTTTTTACTGGCGATGAACGTGTTGCCCTGATTCAGGAATGTTTGAAAGACAAAGAGTGGGCTAAGAATGTAGAAGTCGATCAATTTACCGGCTTATTAGTTCACCACGCAAAAAAACGCAAAGCTAAAACTTTAGTCCGCGGGGTTCGGCAAATTTCCGACTTTGAATATGAGTTCAGAATGGCCCTTACCAATAAACGACTTGAACCAAAAGTTGATACCATTTTTTTGATGCCGGCCGAAGAATTCACATTCATTTCGGCTTCTCTTGTTAAAGAAATTGCCTATTGGAATGGCGACCTTTCATCTTTCGTCCCCGATAATGTTGCAGCCGCTTTGCAAGAAAGAATGGGGAATCACTAAAAAAAACAAAGGAAACAAAAGAAAGGATGTTTTGAATAAACTGATTTCCTTTCTCCTTCTTCCTTGTTCCTTACTCCTTTTTGTCCGAATTTCCCAAATCACTCATATAAAGTTATCCTATAAATGATTTCTCAACGTGCACAAAACGTACAACCATCAGCCACTTTAAAAGTTACCGGCCGAGCCAAGGAGCTTAAAAGAGAAGGAAAATCAATTGTATCTCTAAGCGCCGGCGAACCTGACTTCAAAACACCAACGTACATTTGTGATGCTGCAATTGATGCCATTCAGAGTGGTCAGCATGGATATACCATGAATCCGGGAACTCCCGAATTAAGAGAAGCTATTTGTGCAAAGTTGAATCGAGACAATGGACTTGATTACGAGCCTTCACAAATCATTTGTTCCAATGGAGCAAAGCAGTCGGTAGGTTTCGCATTATTAGCTACCGTTGATAAAGGAGATGAAGTGATCATTCCCGCTCCATATTGGGTTTCTTACCCGGAAATGACTCGATTAGCAGAAGGTATACCTGTCACCATTCGCACCTCTTTTGAAAGTAATTTTCGATTGACTGCTGCTCAACTGGAAGAGGCTATCACTGATAAAACTAAAGTTCTGATTCTTTGTTCACCATCCAACCCAACAGGATCTTGTTATAGCAAAGAAGACCTGGAAGCACTTGCCGAGGTTCTTAGAAAGCATCCAAATATCATCGTACTTTCGGATGAGATTTACGAATACATTGTGTTTGATGGAGATCATGTGAGTATCTTAAATGTAGCGCCGGACCTGAAAGACCGCGTTGTTGTGATTAATGGGTTCTCTAAAGGTTTCGCGATGACTGGCTGGAGATTGGGCTATTTAGCAGCTCATCCGGATATTGTAAAAGCCGTTTCGAAAATCCAGAGTCAGGAGACTTCAGCTCCTTCATCCATTTCTCAGGCCGCTGGTCTTGCCGCTTACACGAACGACCTTAGTGAAGTTCATGCAATGCGCGACGAATTTGCTAAAAGACGAGATTTCATGGTTTCTTCATTAAATGCCATTGATGGAGTAGAGTGCTTTACTCCTGGAGGAGCCTTTTATGTGTTTCCAAACATTGCAGCTCATTTAGGAAAAACAAAACCAGATGGCTCAAAAATTGAGACCTCCACTGATCTTTGTTTGTATTTGTTGGATGAATTTGGTCTCGCCGTTGTACCAGGCGATGCTTTTGGTGAACCAGACGGACTTCGCATGAGCTATGCAGCTAGTGTGGAAGATTTGGAAGAAGCAATGAGCCGATTTAATAAAGGGTTAGAATCTCTCAACTAAGTGGTGCAACTCGAAACAGATCGCCTGATCATTTCAGAGTTTTCACTTGATGATGCTGCTTTCATTCTGGAAATAACCAATTCTCCCGGTTGGCTGAAATACATTGGAGATCGGAATATTCATTCGGTTGAAGATGCGCAGAATTATCTAAAAAATGACCCTCTCACTTCGTATGAAACGCATGGTTTTGGATTATTCAATGTTTCTTTGAAGGATTCCAATCACCCTATTGGAATATGCGGATTAAAGAAAAGACCTGAGTTAGATCATCCAGATCTTGGATTTGCATTTCTGCCAGAATTCGAGGGAAAAGGCTTCGCATATGAAGCTTCAAAGTCACTTCTTGCCTGGGCTAATTCTAATATCGAAGCATCGCACATTTTAGCCATCACTTTAAAGGAAAACCATAGATCCATTTCACTGTTAACACGACTAGGCTTTTCAAGTGTTAGTGAATATCAGAAAAATGGTGACGTTCTTTTGAAGTTTGAAATCGACTTAGCTAAATCTTATCAATAACCAGTTTATAGGTTGGGTCTTCCAGTACATTTACATCAATAATCTCATCCGCATTTTTGAGTAGTCTTAAACAATCTTTGCTCAAATGTTTGAGATGTACCTTCTTTCCAACTTTCTGATACCGATCCGTTAAACGGTTCAAGGCTTCAATTGCCGACATATCAACCACTCGGCTTTCAGCAAAGTCGATGATTACTTCATCTGGATCGTTTAGTACATCGAATTTTTCATTGAAAACTGTTACAGAACCAAAAAATAAAGGCCCATAAATTTCATAATGTTTTATTCCGTCTTTGTCGATATGCTTTCTCGCACGGATTCTTTTTGCATTATCCCATGCAAATACCAAAGCAGCTATAATCACGCCAATTAATACAGCTAACGCCAGATTATGGAGAACAGCTGTTACTAGAGTAACGAGAACCATTACAAAAATATCAGAGACAGGCATTTTGGTGAATGTTCTAAGGCTTGCCCATTCGAAGGTTCCAATCGAAACCATGATCATCAATCCTGTTAATGCGGCCATTGGCAATTGTTCGATCAAGCTTGCTCCAAACATGATGAAAACAAGTAACATTACCGCTGCCACAATACCGGAAAGTCTAGCCCTTGCACCAGCCGAAACATTGATCAGGCTTTGACCGATCATCGCACATCCGCCCATACCTGAGAATAGACCCGATAAAATATTTGCCGCGCCTTGGGCAACTGCCTCTTTATTTCCACGGCCACGTGTTTCAGTAATCTCATCAATGATATTTAAAGTCAACAGGCTTTCGATCAAACCAACACCGGCCATGATAGCTGCATATGGAAAAATGATCTGTAAAGTTTCCAGGGCTAAAGGTACTTGTGGGATATGAAACGGTGGAAATCCACCTGAAATAGATGCAATATCACCGACTGTTTTGGTTTCTATACCAAAGGCAAATACGATTCCAAATACGGATAGAATTGCTACTAGCGAAGATGGGATAGCCTTACTAATTTTTGGTAATCCCCAGATTATCGCCATGGTTAGAACTACTAAGCCTATCAATACAAAAAGTGGTGACCCAGTCAACCATGCACCACTTGGATCTTTGAACTGATCTAGTTGAGA
Source organism: Balneolaceae bacterium (assembly GCA_965229525.1). Taxonomy (GTDB): domain Bacteria; phylum Bacteroidota; class Rhodothermia; order Balneolales; family Balneolaceae; genus HXMU1420-13. The sequence continues at coordinate 1,946,130 of OZ245886.1, read as the reverse complement.
CATAAATATGATTATCGCTAAACCATTTACGAATCCAAAAATTACCGGGTGCGGAACTAGTCTCATCAACTTTCCTAAACGTAATGCACCTGCAGTTACTTGAAGTATACCTGCGAGAATTACGGTCGCGAAAATATATTCAACCCCATGCGATTTGGCCAAAGCAACCAGTACTACAGCAACTGCACCTGTAGCCCCAGAAATCATACCGGGTCGACCACCAAAAATGGAAGTAATCAATCCCATCATAAACGCAGCATATAACCCAGTTAGTGGTGACAAACCAGCAATGAGTGCAAAGGCCACTGCTTCTGGTATGAGCGCCATTGCCACGGTTAACCCGGATAAAACTTCAGTACGGTAATTTATCTGAGTCGAAAAATCGAATAGATGTAAAATTTGTTTCATTGAGAAGAAGTGAAGAGAAAAGGCTGTAGGTGCCTATTTAAGTGATGATAAATTTGATTTCTCTTGCTGGAAAAATTGCAAGTGGAGCCTACAAAGTTACGAATAATGGCACTGTAATTAACTTTTCATGATGAATAAATAAATCAACAGACAGTTTAAAAGCTTATACATTAAAAGCGGTTTTCCGATTCTTACTCGAATGGTTGGACAGGGTTATGCCATGAAACCGAAGATGTTTAGTGACTCGCCAGCATTAATTCATGGTAATATTTTAAATAAGGTCAGATATCTTGTGCTAGAATGGTGTGAATGATTGATTAATTTATAATCACCAATTAATGCTTTTCACTCTCAAAATGAAGTGAAAATGCGGGTTAACGTCTCATTTGGTTGAAATCCTAGTTAATCAGTTAGTTGCATTTACCTTATCAAGAGAAAGTGACTTAAGTGAACTATCGAATAAAATTAGGTCGCTCAGTTCTTCTGTTTCAAAAGCTTTCTTACGCATCAAAACATTACACCACGCTCCTAATCCGTAGATTTCTTCTTACCTTGATTTAGATGAAAAATCAGTCTATATGCCTACATACGAGTACAAAAGAGAAGATGGAACTACATTTGAGATCCTCCAAAAAATGAGCGATGATCCATTAGAGGTTTGTCCAACAACTGGGCAAAAAGTAAGACGCGTAGTTTCTGGTGGTGGAGGTGTTGTGTACAAGGGTGAGGGCTGGTATGTAACGGATTACAAAAACGGCGGAAAGAAAAAAGAAGCTGATATTTCCAAATCCTCATCCGATAATAACCAAGAAACTGTAAGTAGCGGAAATGAAAACAAACCTAGCGACAAAGAAAAGAGTAGCAAAGAAAAGTAAGCGTGTAACCGAGGCCATGGAGGTCCTCGATTCTAATTGGAAAGATGGTTACACCGTACCAAGCCCATACTTGTATCCATTTCAATGGTTGTGGGATTCTGGCTTCATCGCATTAGGTTTGTCGCATTATGATGAAGAACGTGCCTGGAGTGAAATTGAGTTTTTATTTAAAGGGCAATGGCAGAATGGACTGATCCCGCACATCATCTTTCATAAAGAAAGTGAACTCTATTTTCCAGGGCCTGAGGTTTGGTTAACGCAGGATGAATCCCATACGGTTCAATCCCCAAAATCTTCTGGTATTATCCAACCTCCGGTGATGGGGTTTATACTAGAAGAGATGTACAAGTCTGCATCCGACCAAGATGCTGCCAGAGAAAAGCTACTAGCATGGATTCCAAAATTATATCAATTCCATGCATATCTCCACAAAGAGCGTGACCCAAATAATGAAGGTTTGATTTATATCCGACATAATTGGGAATCTGGGTTAGATAATTCCCCCATGTGGGATGATGCGTTAAACGCTATCCAGACGGAAGATCGTGACTTGAGTACCGTTCGCAGAGACCTTGCAAAAATTGATGCATCAAATAGGCCTACAAATTCTGAATACCAGCGATACCTTTGGCTGGTTGAGCATTTTAAGAGGAATAATTACATCGAATCTAAGATCCAGGAGGATTGTCCATTCTTGATTCAGGACCCGGTTATGAATGCTCTTTTGATCAAATCGAATTATGCATTATACCGTCTCTCGGTTGAATTGGGTGATCCAATCGAGGATTTCAAGATTTGGGCAGAAGCTGGTAAGAAAGCCATGAACTCGAAACTATGGAGTTCAGAATATTCCAATTATATGGGATATGATTTAGTTGCTGATGCTTTGATTGAGGAATCAGTGAATACAAGTTTCATGGCTGCACTATATGCTGAGATTCCAACCAAAACTCAAGCTCAAGAGATTGTGCACGCCCACTTAATTCCATTCGATCTCGAGAATTTTTATCTGATGCCATCCACTCCGTATCACTCGGAAAAATTTGATCCAAAACGTTATTGGAGAGGCCCAATCTGGATCAACATGAATTGGATGTTTATGCAGGGATTAGAAAGCTACGAATATAAATTTTGGGCTGAGCAAGTTCGTCGGGATACGTTCGAGTTGATTGAGCAGTATGGTATCTATGAATACTATCATCCAAAAAAATCAGAAACTGAAGGTTGCGGAAGTTCCCATTTTTCATGGACTGCGGCACTCTTTTTGGATTTGCTTCATCGGTCGTAGTGCGTTAACATCCGCGCATGACAACTATCGACTGGATTATCATCATTGTATACCTACTGGGTTTAGTTGGTATGAGTATGTATTTAGGAAGAGGGCAAACCAGTCAGGATGATTATTATGTTGGGAATCGAAATATTCCTTGGTGGGCCGTTGGTATCTCTACCATGGCAACTCAAACTTCGGCAATAAGCTTTATTTCCATACCGGCTTTTGTTGCGCTTAAAGATGGGGGTGGTTTAACATGGCTCCAATATGAATTGGCAGTCCCACTTGCCATGATCTTAGTGATGGTTTTTTTGATCCCCTACTTCCGACAGCTAAACCTGATTAGTGTTTATGAATATCTGGAATTAAGATTTGGTCAATCGGTTAGAAATTTGGTAAGCGGCGTTTTCCTTGTTAGTCGTGGTTTAGCCACTGGTGTTGGACTCTATGCCAGCGCTATTGTTTTATCCGTTGCTTTAGAACTACCACTATGGAGCACCATTCTGATGATTGGTGTAATTACCATCATTTACGACACCATTGGTGGTATTTCTGCCGTTATTTATTCCGATGTGATCCAAATGGTAGTTCTGTTAGGAGGTATCATCGTTTGTATCGTATATGCAGCTGCAGAAATTGGTGGGTTTGGAGCCATGTTTTCAGTAATGCCGGCAGAACGTTTGAATGCAACAGATTTCTCAACCGGATTAGGTGATGGTGGCGCTGTTCCATTTTGGGCATTTTTATTCGGTGGATTTTTCTTGTATGCCTCATACTATGGAACCGATCAGAGCCAGGTACAACGCGGTCTTTCTGCAAAAACAGTGGATGAAGCTAAAAAGGCCTTAATGCTGAATGGTCTTGCCCGTTTTCCATTAACCGTACTCTACATTTTACTTGGAATCGCTGCTTTTGCTGTTTATCAGAACTCACCGGAACTCTCTTCTGCTATCCCAGCTGATAAACCCGATTATCTGATTCCGGAGTATATTTTATTAATGCTCCCAACAGGCTTAAGAGCCTTACTTTTTGCTGCTTTACTTGCAGCCGCAATGTCCAGTCTTGATTCTGCTTTGAATTCACTTTCTGCATCCACCATGCGAGATTTTGTGAGTAAATGGAAGTCCGATGCAAATCAAATCAATCTGGGAAAAATCACCACTGTGATTTGGGGGATTTTAGTTACCGGTTTTGCATTCGTTGTTGGTGGAATTTCTGATACAGTTATCGAAGCCATCAACAAGATTGGGTCTGCTTTTTATGGTCCAATTTTAGCCGCCTTCATGGTTGGAATTTTATCCCGCAAAGTTACTACACGCGCAATGTTTATTGGCATTTTGATTGGAGTAGGGTTCAATATTACGCTTTGGCTTGGATTTTCAGAAATTTACTGGATGTGGTGGAATTTATTTGGTTGCGTTATAAGTGCGAGTGTAGCCTTCTTACTTAGCATATCGAACAATAACCTTGCTGAAGAGAAATTCACATTGAGTTTTACCAATCTGCTTACTAGAGAGAAAAACTGGAAGAAAAACTATTTGTTTTTAATTGGCTATTTCATTGTTATTCTTGCCGTAGTATTATTTATTTGAAAGCATTTCAATAACCATATTGCTTTCACTAAATCTACATAGAGGGTAGCTACTTTATGTAGTTACACTATTATTTGACATAAAAAATTTAAGAAAATGAGACGCCTTACTAAGTATTCACTTTTACTAATAACAATATTATTTATTCAGTGTAAATCAAATTCAGGTGGACCTGATATAATTGGTGACACTGATACAAACGGTTACAACGAGACCACCTTCTTCCGAACTGATGGAACACAAATACTAAATCGTCAGGGTGAACCTGTTGTAATTCGTGGTTTTGGTCTTGGAGGATGGTTGATGCCAGAAGGTTACATGTTCAACATGCCTGGAGGATTCGGACCAACTGCGATCCGAGAAGCAATAACCGATTTACTTGGTGCTTCAGAGGCTGATCGTTGGTTTGAGGAGTTCAGAACTAATTATGTGCAAGAAGCAGACATCATTGCTATGAAAGAGTGGGGAGCCGATCACATCCGAATTCCTTTCAATCATAAGGTATATTATGATCTTAATACCGGAGAATTCAATGAGAGAGAATTTGATCGTTTAGACCAGGTTCTAATATGGTGTAAGCGTCATAGATTAGATGTAATTCTTGATATGCACGGAGCACCTGGCGGACAAAGCGATAAAGAAATTGCGGATAGTGATGGTGTGGCTCGACTTTGGACTGAGTACGAAACATACATGCCTCATGTTATTACAATCTGGACAGAAATAGCACGTCGCTACAAAGATGAAACCATTATTATTGGATTTGATTTGCTCAACGAACCAGTTACTCCATCAGGTTACGGAGCTGAAGATGTGCTAAGATTCCATACGGATCTTATTCCTGAGATAAGAGCCGTAAACGAAAATCACATCCTATTCATCAACGGTAACTATTTCTCAACCACCTTCGATTTATTAGATCAAATTCCAGCACAAGCTGATAATGTGGCATTTGCTTTCCATAAATATTGGAATGCAACCGATCAGGGAACCATCAATTATCTGTTAGCTTTACGCGATCAAACGAATACACCGCTTTGGATGGGAGAATCTGGTGAAAACTCAAATGTTTGGTTTTATGAAGTCACAGATTTACTAGAAAGTAATGACATAGGCTGGAATTGGTGGACTCATAAAAAAGTCTCTACAATAACTTCTCCATTGTCTGGAAAGAGAAACGAGAATTATGATAAAGTGACCGAATATTGGAAGGGTAATGGCCCAAGACCAACTGTGGATGAAGCCCGAGATGGTCTATTTCAAATGGCTGAAGATTTAGCATTTGAAAACACAGATTTCCGACCTGATTTAGTTGCCGCGCTATTCTCACCTGATTTCAATACTCGAAATGTACCTTATACAGATTTATCGATACCAGGTATAATTCCAGCTGTTTATTATGATATTGGAAATCAGGGCATATCCTATTCTGATTCTGAATACATGAGGGTTAGTAGCGAAGATGACCAGAATAATGGAAATGATGGGTGGTCAATGCGTAATGATGGTGTTGATATTGAAGCTTCAACCGACAATTCATCTGGTTATGCTATTGGTTTTATCGCTACTGGAGAATGGTTGGAATATACGGTTGATGTAACTGAAGCACGTGAATATCAAGTTATAGCTAGAGTGGCTTCCAATAATTCTAATGGTAGAATTCGTGTTAAAATTGATGGTAAACCCGTAGGCCCGGATATTCAAATTAATAACACTGGTAGTTACCAAAGTTGGCAACCAGTATTAATAGGATCAGAAGAATTAGAAGTTGGAACCGTTGAAATTCGTGTGGAAATGGTTAATGGTGGTTTTAACTTTAGCTCACTTTCCTTTCAATAATCAGTTTATTAGCAATGAACCCCTCGTATCAAAAAGCAGTTGATCAATTTGTTGACCTATGGGGTGAAATGGCTTCCGCTTGGGGAATTAATAAAACAATGTCCCAAATTCATGCATTACTCTATGCAGAATCGCATCCCATGGATACCGACGCCATTATGGATAAACTCGATATCAGTCGTGGAAATGCCAATATGAACCTGCATCGATTATTGGAATGGGAGCTTATCAAAAAAGTAAACTATCCAAGAGACCGAAAAGATTACTATTCAGCTGAAACTGATATCTGGAAAATTGTCTCTACCATAATTCGTGAGCGGCAGCAAAGAGAAATTGCTCCTATTCGAGCTGAACTATTGGAATGCATCAAAACTCTGGAAGAAGGCGGACTTGAAGATCAGGAAAGCATCGATTTCAAACAGCGAATTGAAAATTATTATGATTTCCTCGAAATGTTTGAAAGATTCACCGACGCATTACTGCCCTATATCAACAAAAAAAATCTAAATTTCCTAAAGCAGCTCGTCAAACTTGTTGAGGTAAAAGAAGCCCTAAAAGAGTCGATAAAAGGTGGCGAAAAAGAGTAAAAGATCTATTGGCAATGAGGCAGAAGAGCTGGCCTGTCAATTTTTACAAAAACAGGGTTGGGAAATTCTTAATCGAAACTACTATGCAGGTCGTGCTGAGGTGGATATAATTGCAAGAGACGATAATGTGATTGTATTCATTGAAGTAAAAATGCGTTCATCAACTTATTTTGGATCACCCATCGAACATGTTAATGAATCAAAAGTACAACGTGTTTTTGAAGCTGCTGAAAGATGGGTTCAGGAAAATAATATGCTGCATTCCCCACTTAGGTTCGATGTAATAGGCATAATTTCAAAGAAAACAGGACCCGAAATCACACATACCAAAGATGCATTCAGATAGCTAAAATATCTGGCAATTTTGTGCTAATAGCTCGATGTTTGGCTAATGTCTACCTCACTAAATTTTATTGAATACGTTCGTAGTTATCTGGGACTTTTTGTTTTTGCCCTCCTGTTTATACTTGCCATCCCCTTTATTTTTTTGATCCTGGTATTCAGTTTTGGAAAAGCTACCGATTTTGTGATACGAACGTTTGCTCCCGGTATCGCAAGACCCGTATTAGCGATAATAGGAATTAAGTTTTCAGTTATTCACCACGGAGAACCTATCAATGAACCGGCAGTGGTTGTAATCAATCATAGTTCTACGCTCGATATTCTAACGATGATGGCTGTTGGAATGGATAAAATCCGGTTTGTGGCAAAATGGGAACTTCAATATTTCCCGTTCTTTTTTGTTGTGGGGCGGTTAACCGGACAGGTTTTTATTAAACGACAAAAAAGCGAAGAAGCCATAAAAACTTTGGTTTCTACGTACGATCGGCTAAAGAAAAATAAACTTTCTGTAATGGTGGCGCCAGAAGGGTCACGCAAACATGAGGGGGTTATTGGTCCATTTAAAAAAGGGGCTTTTCGAATGGCAATAGATCTTGGTTATCCAATAGTTCCAATCTATTTCGAAGGTAACGATCGATTAAGCTTAGGAGGGTCAATGTTGTCGAAAACTGGAGAAGTAAAAGCTCATATTCACCCATCTGTGGATACAAGTAGTTGGAAACTAGAAACTATAGACGATCATGTGAGTGAAGTTCGACAGCTTTATTTAGATTGGGCTGGAGTAGAAGAGTAATAATCTTTAGGCACTAAATATTGAACACTAAATAGTTCATTTTCGTCTGTCCAGATTTTCGCAATTTCAAACCAGGGCGAAACTATACTCGAGAATTCTTCAATTGTATATTTATGTGAATTTTCGGTATGTAGATATTCACCCTCACTCAACTCAAAACTATGACCGTTCAATTTAATAGTGTGTTGGTTTTTTGAATACAATCGCATTTCAATAGCGCCTTTATCTTCAACCCAAACAGCTTTGTGCTTGTAGTTATTGATATCGAAATTGGTATGTATGAGATTATTTAAATGAGTGAGCATGTTCTTATTGAAATCTGCTGTAATCCCCTTTGCATCGTTGTAGGCATCTTCCAATATCTTAATGTCTTTTTTTAAATCAACCCCTATTAATACGCCACCATTTTTACCAACGATCTGAGCAATTACCGAAAAAAATCGCTGAACTTTATTCAATCGAAAGTTGCCAATTGTGGAACCTGGGAAAAAAATAATTCTACGTGCATCTGGATGTGTGTCCGGAAGTTCAATCGATCGAGTATAATCGGCCGCCATAGGTTCTATTGAAATGTGAGGATATTCTTCCTGAAGCTTTTCAGCAACCTTAAATAAATACTCTCCGGAAATATCAATTGGAACATAAATATGAATATTGGGAAGATGATCTAGCAGAATGCGTGTTTTCTCGCTACTCCCACTGCCCGGTTCAATCAACTCTACATTATCACCGAGTAGTTTTCCCATTTCCTCGAGATTATCCTCCAAAATTTTTCTTTCAGTTCTTGTTGGATAGTATTCTTCCAGCTCAGTTATTTCGTCGAATAATTTTGATCCGACTTCATCATAAAAATATTTGCTGGGTAACTGCTTTGGTGAATTGCTAAGGCCTTCAACAATCTCGTTGATTATAGTCTGCTTCTTCGTCAAGGAATCTTCCATAAATTATCGAGCCAACCTGATACCGCTGAATTGCCATCTGGCATTCGCATGAAAGAAATTTCTGTAGGTTTTTCGAATATGTGATTTTGAGGTTGCACATGAACCACCACGAAGCACATACTGATTAGCCATAAATTTACCATTGTACTCTCCCAATGCGCCTGGTAACGGCTTATAATTAGGATACGGGGAATAACTACTCATTGTCCATTCCCAGACATCTCCATACATTTGTTTTATACCGGTTTCCTTGCTTGTATTTGGTACTGGGTGAAAGGCATCATTATCTACAAAATTTCCACTTATCTCTCTTTTGCCGCAGGCATGTTCCCACTCTTGCTCGGTTGGCAATCGAACTCCTTTCCATCGGGCGAAAGCATCTGCTTCGTAATAACTAATATGGGTGACCGGTTCATTTTCTTCAACTAATCTAGCACCGGAAAGTGTGAAATTCATCCACTTGCTATCTCGTTTAAACCAATATAGAGGTGCAATCCATTTTTCTTTTTTAACCGTCGACCAGCCCTCATCCAACCAAAATTCAGACTGCTCATATCCTCCCGCATTGATAAATTCTAGATATTCTTTATTTGTAATTAGTCGATCAGCCAGTTCATACTCTTGAACAAATGTACGATGACGTGGATGCTCGTTATCATAAGTAAATTCTTTGCCTTTGTTTCCAATCTTTACCATGCCTTCATCAAAGGCAATCCATGTAATTTCTAGCGGTGATGGGGATTCGTGAATAACCCGATCTCGATAAACAGGTAGTAAAGGGTTTTGTGCAAGTAGATATTTGAGATCTGTTAGAATCAATTCCTGATGTTGTTGCTCATGATGGTTGCCAATCTCAATTACTGAAGCGGCTTCATTCCAAATTTCGTTACTACATTTTTCAATGAATTGAATCATTTGATCATTCACATAAGCCCGATACTCAAAAACTTCTTTAACTGTTGGTCGGGAAAGCATTCCCCGATTAGCTCTTGTAAATGGAACACCCGTTTGTAGATAGTACGAGTTAAAAAAATAGGCATACTGTGGATGATGAGAGTCGAATCCTTTTTCATACTTCCCTAAAACGAAGGTCTCAAAAAACCAGCTGGTATGAGCAAGATGCCATTTTGTAGGACTGGCATTTTCCATGGGTTGAATTACAAAATCTTCAGTTTCCAGGGGTTCTACAAGATGATGAGTAAAAGCTCTGACCTTTTTAAATTCCTTAAGAAGATGTTCTTTAGATAATCGCGAATGCAGAACAGATTCTTTAATAGTACTCATTGTTCTCTTTAGTTAAATATTAGAGAACCAATGTACTGAAACCAAAACAAATGCAAAAAAATATGCAGGTTATTAAATATTAAACCCTGAAAAAAATCAACTATTTGTCTCTATAAAAAAAGATTTTTTTATTTGCACTATCTCTACGGCTTTTCACCGTAAAATCTTTTTGTCTACAAAACTGATAAACGGCCGTACGCATTGAATTCACCCCTTTTTCGCTGGTATATGCAACTTCGATAGCCTGACCATTAGGTTTCAATTTTTCAATGGCTTCTAATAATGGTCTAAATTTCGAAGATCGTTTTTTGGAAGCTTTTATTGTTGATCGTTTTACAAACTTAATTTCCACAGGATTGCTAATACAGTATTTTTATTTGATGTAAAGTATAATTCAATAATTGTATGAATCAAATTTAGGAAGTTTTAATTTTATAAATGTTAATCAGTTTTAATAAAACTTTGACTATAAATTCTATAAAAACTCAATGACTTCATTATTAGTTTTCTACTAATATTTTATTGAATCAATTATTTAATATTTAATGATTAAGAAATAATCAGAAGTCAAATCCACGGATACAAAAAAAGCTTCCCAAGATATCTTGAGAAGCTTTATAAAAGTGGGCGATGAGTCCCGACTCGTCGGGAGAACCCCCGACCTACAATTTCCTCTCGATTAATTTCACAATCATTTTTCTACTCTTCCATTTCTTGATTTGATGTTCACGGGACATCGCCTCAGATCGCGAACTGAATTCTTCCGAGTAAACAATACTCCATGGAATCCCAGATTTTGTAAATCTCGAATCACCTTTATTGTGACGAATTAATCTGGTTTCCAAATCCGAAGTACTCCCAACATAGTATTTATCCAGACTCTCTGAATACAAGATATAAACGTGATGCATTTCAGCCTTCTTTAAACAAAAAAAGCTTCCCAAGATATCTTGAGAAGCTTTGAAAAATGTGGGCGATGAGTCCCGACTCGTCGGGAGAACCCCCGACCTACAATTTCCTCTCGATTAATTTCACAATCATTTTTCTACTCTTCCATTTCTTGATTTGATGTTCACGGGACATCGCCTCAGATCGCGAACTGAATTCTTCCGAGTAAACAATACTCCATGGAATCCCTGATTTAGTATATCTAGATTCCCCATTGTTATGGCGTATTAATCTGGTTTCCAAATCCGAAGTACTCCCAACATAGTATTTATCCAGACTCTCTGAATACAAGATATAAACGTGATGAATTTCAGCCCTCTTTAAACAAAAAAAGCTTCCCAAGAAATCTTGAGAAGCTTTATAAAAGTGGGCGATGAGGGACTCGAACCCCCGACCCCCTCGGTGTAAACGAGGTGCTCTAAACCAACTGAGCTAATCGCCCTTCGTTGAAGGGTCGCAAATATACGACTATTTCAAATCTACCCAAAGAAAAAAGGAATCCATTCTTGATTATTTAGTTAACACTGTTAACTTAAGGCGCAAATTAATTAAAGTGTATGGCGACAACGAATTATTCTTTCAACCCGGTTTTAGTAGATGGCGCCCGAATACCATTTCTAAAATCATCTACTGATTACAAGCATTTCATGGCCTATGATCTTGGTAGACTTGCGATCTACGGTTTAATGGCTCGAAATAATATCTCTACAGATCAAATTGATCATGTGATTATGGGTACTGTAATTCAGGAAGTGAAAACGAGCAATGTGGCTCGCGAAAGTGCACTTGGTGCGGGCATTCCAAATTCAGTTCCAGCACACACTGTGTCGATGGCATGTATTTCATCCAATCAGGCAATTACTACCGGGATGGATTTAATCCGAACGGGTCAGGCGAAAATTGTATTAGCCGGTGGAACCGAAACGATGTCAGACATACCTGTACGTTTTAAGAAGAAGTTCCGCCAAAAAGTTCTAGATGCCAGAAAGTATAAATCGCCCATTCAGTTTCTGAACTTTTTCAAAGGTCTTGGACCTAAAGATTTTTTACCTGAACTCCCAGCCATTGCTGAATTCTCAACGGGTGAAACCATGGGGCAAAGTGCTGATCGGATGGCTGCAAGATTTGGTGTTTCCCGACAAGATCAGGACGAATTTGCAATGCGCTCTCATCATATGGCAGCAAAAGCCACTGAAGATGGTTTACTAAATGAGGAATTACTTCCTGTTTCCATCCCACCGAAATTCAAGAAAGTAGAACACGATAATGGTTTTCGTGCAGATACAAGCTTAGAGAAGCTCGGTAAGCTTCGACCTGCTTTTATCAAGCCACATGGTACAATTACTGCCGGAAATGCGTCTTTCTTAACTGACGGAGCTTCTGCTTCCTTAATCATGGATGAGAAAACAGCGATTGAATTGGGACTAACTCCTAAAGCCTACTTGAGAGAATATGTATATGTCTCACAAGATCCGGGAGAAGAATTATTATTAGGACCAGCTTATGCGACACCAAAAGCATTAGATCGTATGGGACTAAAACTTGAAGACATTGATGTATTTGAATTACATGAAGCATTTGCTGGTCAGGTTTTATCCGTATTAAATGCATTAGATTCTGATCAGTTTGCGAAAGAATCACTGGGAAAAGATTCTAAAGTTGGTCATATCCCGATGGACAAAATGAACACCTTAGGTGGCTCACTTTCTTTAGGGCATCCATTTGGAGCCACGGGTGTTCGTTTAGTCACAACTGCAGCGAATCGCTTAATTCGTGAAGATGGAAAATATGCGTTAGTCACCGCATGTGCAGCAGGTGGACAAGGTCATGCTATTATTTTGGAGAGGTATAAGTAATGACTTTTAAAAGTTCTTTTTTCTACCTCATCTGTCTTCTCATTAACAAGGAGAAGGACTCTTTGATATATTCTTACTCGAACAACGAGCTCCCTCTCCTTTTGAAGGAGAGGGTTGGGGAGAGGTCATAAATTGAGCCTAAAGAACCCACAAAACACCAAACACATAAGAAGACAGCTTCGTCAGAATATGACAAAAGCCGAAGCTATCTTATGGGAAAAAATACGTGCAAGTCAGCTCGGAATTAAAGTAAAACGTCAATATGGAATCGGACCTTACATTCTGGACTTTTATATCCCAAAAATTCGACTTGCCATCGAAGTTGATGGAGAAATACACCTAAAACCTGATGTTCAAGAAAAGATGTAAATAAAGATTCATTCCTTATTGAAAATGGAATCTACGTTTTAAGATTCAGCAATAATAAGGTCATATATGAGACAAAAAAGTCTTACAAAATATTAAGAAAAGGATTAATACCTAAATGAGTTACCAAAGTACATTCCGACCTCTTCTGTCTTCTCCTTCGCAAGGAGAAGGACTCTTTGATATATACTTACTAGAGCAACGAGCTCCCTCTCCTTTTGAAGGAGAGGGTTGGGGTGAGGACAAAAGAATTCAAGAGGTATAAGTAATGAGCTACATCCAAAAAGAGATTAAAGATTCGGTTCTAATCCTCAGCCTTGATAAACCGGGCGAAAAAGTAAACACCCTCGATGAAGCAATGATGGAGCAATTTTCATCCCTACTTGCCGAATTGAGATCTAATAAAGACATCAAAGGTGTAGTCCTAATCAGCCGAAAGAAGGACAATTTCATTGCTGGTGCTGATATCGAAATGTTTAAAGCACGCGAGACTGCCGAAGAAATGCAGCAACTGAGTTGGGATGGGCATCAAATTCTGAATCGAATTGCTGATTCTAAAAAACCTGTTGTCGTTGCCATTCATGGAAGCTGTATGGGTGGAGGTCTAGAACTCTCCTTAGCGTGCCACTATCGATTAGCATCAAAGCATCCTAAAACTGTTTTGGCTTTACCGGAAGTAAAGCTTGGCGTTATTCCCGGTACCGGTGGAACACAAAGAATGCCTCGTTTGATTGGAATCCAAAAGGCATTAGGCTACATGCTAACCGGTCGAAGTATCTATGCAAGAAGTGCAAAAAAGATTGGGTTGGTGGATGAACTTACTCACAAAGATGCGCTGGAAGATGCAGCGATCAAAGCAGTCCATAAGATTTCGAAGAACGGACCAATCAAAAGAAAAGATAAGCGATCTGCCATTGAGAAGATTCTTGAAGGAAATCCAATTGGAAGAACTATCATTTTCAACCAGGCTCGAAAAAAAACCTTAGGGCAAACAAAAGGAAATTACCCGGCTCCACTTTTGATCATCGATTCAGTCGAATATGGACTAAAACACGGATTGAAAAAAGGACTGGAAAATGAAGCCAAGCTCTTTGGTGAAGCAGGTGCTACCCCAGAATCCCGAGCATTGGTAAATCTGTTTTTTGGGATGACAGGTGCGAAAAAGAACCCAATAGAATTAGAGGTTAAGCCTGTACAAACTATCGGAGTTTTAGGTGCCGGTTTGATGGGATCTGGCATTGCAGATGTAAGCATCAACAAGGGTAAATATCATGTAGTTCTGAAAGATCGATCATTGGAGGATGCGGCACGTGGTGAAAAAGCGGTGTGGGATGAACTTCAGAAAAAAACGAAGAAACGGATTCTTTCACCTTTTGATCGAGACCAGATTTTCAGTCGGCTTACCGGAACAGATTCGTACCATGCATTTAATAAAGCGGATGTAGTAATCGAAGCAGTTTTTGAAGACCTGGAATTAAAAAAACGTATCGTCGCTGAAGTCGAAGCCAATACACCTGATCATTGTATTTTCGCTACCAATACGTCTTCTCTTCCTATTTCTGATATCGCTGAAGGTGCAAAACGACCGGAAAATATTATCGGAATGCATTATTTCTCCCCGGTTCAGAAAATGCCTCTTCTTGAGATTATAACCACCGATCAAACAGCGGATTGGGTTACAGCTACCGCCTACGATATAGGTGTAAAACAAGGAAAAACGGTGATTGTGGTTGGTGACGGACCAGGATTTTACACAACCCGAATCTTAGCACCTTACATGAATGAAGCTCTTTTACTACTTGAGGAAGGTGCTTCCATTGAATATCTCGATTCCATCATGAGAAAGTTTGGCTATCCGGTGGGGCCAATGGCACTATTCGATGAAGTTGGTATGGATGTCGGTGCTCATGTTGGTGAAACGATGTCACCAATGTTTAATGCCCGAGGCGGGAAATCAACCCGAAAAGCCGATGAATTAGTGAAAGCCGGCTATCTAGGTCGAAAGAATAGAAAAGGGATGTATGATTATCACGCCAAGAATAAGAAGCCAAATGAAGAGGTTTACAAATATTTTGGTGGATCAAATCGCAAGAATCCAGACGCTGAAATCGCGCAACTTCGAATGGCCTTAATGATGGTTAATGAGGCTGCATACTGTCTTCAAGAGGGTATTTTAAATTCACCGACAGACGGAGATCTTGGGGCAATTCTCGGCCTTGGTTTCCCGCCATTCACAGGTGGGCCTTTCCGCTACCTTGATTTTGCCGGAATCGAAAATGTGGTGGATCGAATGAATTACTTTGCCGATGAAATTGACCTCCGATTTAAACCTGCTCCGATATTAGTCGACATGGCTAAATCAAATAAAACCTTCTACTGATTATTTTTTTACCAATTAGGAACAAAGTCACATTTGCTTAATTCAAAGCTCCTATCTTTCGGGAGTTAATGATCTGCAAAACTCTAAATATCATATTTCTAGGGAGCCTTTTTTTGGGGGGATATGCAAAAGCGCAATCCCTACAAATTGATGCCATTGAAATTTTAGCTTTCGAACAGACAGGTGACGACGATTTCGGCACCTACAACTCATTCGTCTCAAAGGCTAGAAATCCAGCATTATTTCAATTTGATTTGATCAATCAACCCGAAAAAATTGGGATCATTACCAACAATGGATTTGCAATCGATTTTGTTTTATCACAGAAGGATGAGCCGGTAAACGAATTTATTTTCGGTTTTCAAGCTGGTACCGTTGAAAGCGAACTTTTTAACGACTTATCTCTTCAAAGGGATACCAGTCTTTTCGTGGGTACCATAAAAAATTCTAGCCAATATTTCGCACTTAAAGGTGGATATCAGAGAGTTTTCAGAGCCGACAAAAAAATACGAATTATTACAGGAACTTCACTTCAAATTGGCATTCCTGTTTCATCTAAAACTATGCAAACAATAACTTCACAGTTCTTGCAGGAGGAATACAACTTTTTTGCCAAACAATCGGCTTCTTTGGGCTTTTCAATTAATTATGGCATTCGTTTCACCTTATTTCGAAATATGCATTTGGCTTTAATGGGTCGACCTACTTTCTTATTTCAAAATATTGATGGAACTCCTTCATCAAGCCTTATTCGGGGTACTAATCTCAGCCTACAGTTTAAAATCCGTCAATAATGAAGCAGTTCTACTCATTTATTTCGATGTTGCTTCTAGTCGGTTCTGCGAATGCACAGTTCACCATCAGTGGTCATGTATATGATAAATCGGACGGTGAATCTTTACCCGGAGCGACCTTTTATTTACCTGATTTTGAAACGGGGACTGCCACAAATGCTTTTGGATTTTATTCACTCTCGCCTTCTTCAAATCAATTTCGAGTTCTGGTTTCCTATCTCGGCTATCAACAAATTGATACCACCATAACTCTCACAGAAAACCAGCAAATCACCTTCTACTTACAAGAAGATGTTGGACAACTCGAAGAAATTGAAGTTACTGCTGCCCCAATTGAACTTCAGGAACAGGTTAATTCTACGAGAATGGGCACCATCAAATTACAGCCTAAAGAAATTAGCTCTATTCCAACTTTGGGCGGGGAATCTGACTTAATCAAAATTGCCCAACTTCTTCCAGGTGTTACAAGTGGTGGTGAAGGAACAACGGGCATGTTTGTTCGAGGTGGCACCGATGATCAAAATCTGGTAATTCTTGATGATGCAGTTGTTTACAATCTGGGTCATTTGTTTGGATTTTTCTCAGTATTCAATTCTGACGCCATCAAAAATGTGGAGCTGGTTAAAGGTGGGTTTCCTGCAAACCAGGGAGGTAGACTTTCCTCTGTGATGGATGTTCGAATGAACGAAGGTTCTCTACAACGCTACAACATTCGAGGTGGTATTGGATTGCTAACTTCTCGATTAACCATCGATGGCCCCATCATTCCAAACAAAATGAGTTTTATGCTTGCGGGCCGAAGAACGTATATCGATAAAGTATTTCAAACTCTAGGTGTTTCACTACCTTATTACTTTTACGATTATAATGCCAAGCTGAACTACAAAATCAGCGAAAATGACCGTATATATTTTAGTACTTATTTAGGGGATGATGTTCTTGCCTTCGACGAAACAACAGAGACCGATGAAGGTGATGAAGATCTGGGATTTGGTTTTAAGCTCGGAAATTTCACCTCCACTTTGCGATGGAATCATATCTATGAGAACCAAAAGATGTTTAGTAATGTAACACTCCATCAAACACGATTTAAGTATGATATTTCAGGAAAATTCATCGACAATAACGTCCTTATTCGATCGCAAATACAGGATGTTGGTATCTCTGCAGATTGGGAATATTTTGAAACACCGGAGAATAAATTTATTTGGGGGGCTCAATCTGTAGGCCACTTTTTTCGACCTAATGTTATCGGAACCTCAGGCGAGATCAGTGATTTTATTGAAGAGCGAGAGGGTGCTTTGATTCAAAATCTTGAAGGTGCCATTTATCTTGCCAATGAACGAGAATTATCCAATCAATTTAGTCTAAATGTTGGACTTAGATATTCTTTCACAATTGCAGAGGATAAAACCTATGGAGGCCCAGAACCTCGATTAGCAACTCGTTATAAATTCAATGACAGGCATTCTGTGAAAGCGAGTTATAGTATGATGAGACAATACATGCATCGGGTTTCATCGTCTAGTATTGCACTTCCAACAGATCTTTGGTATCCGGTTACAAAATCTATTCGCCCTCAGTATTCACATCAGGTTAGTGCAGGATATACTCGAATTTTTCCTGAACAAGATATCAGCCTAACATTTGAAGGATATTATAAATCCCTTGAAAATCTGATTGAATATCGGGAAGGCGCTTCGCTTATTTTGAATGATAACTTCGAACGAGAATTGCTTTCAGGAAATGGCGAGTCTTATGGGCTTGAGCTGTTAGTAAGAAAGAATAGTGGCTTTTTTACTGGCTGGGCGAGTTATTCAATTTCTAAAACATCGCGAAATTTTGATGAGTTAAATCAGGGGCGAACATTCCCTGCCAAATACGATCGCCGACATGTAGCCAATTTGGTTTCACTTTTTGAGTTAAATGACAGAGTTTCATTTTCTGCTGTATGGACGTATCAATCCGGGGCTTGGTTTACTCCACAAACCGGTCAGTTCTTGATGCCGAATGCATCATTAACTGCGGTTGAATTAATTCCAATTTATGGCGAAAGAAATGGAACTCCACTTGGGGCATCTCATCGACTGGACATCAATTTCATTTTAAAACCTAGAGGAAAGCGCCGATTTGGAGGCGAATGGCATATTGGTGCCTACAATTTCTATAATCGGGCGGCTCCATTCCGCGTAGTCATCGACAATAATGGCGTTGCATATCAATATGTTCAGGAAGGTCTTTTTGGCTTCATCCCTTCCATAGCTTATAACTTCAATTTTTCATCGAAATGAGATTGATTAGTAAAATATTTGTCATCGCGAGGAGCATAGTTTCTAGATCAAGTGCTCTAATAGAATCGACGTGGCGATCTCGATTAATAAGAAATGAAGTAAAGATTGCTTCGTCATTAAGAATAATTGTCAATTTATCACTCATCAACTCCTCCCAAAATCGACTTCTATTTTTTGGGTTGCTGATTGTTACGAGCTCTTGTTTGCCGGAAAGCCTTCCCATTTCCGTTGAACCAAGTGAATCAAGCATAGCGGTAGCTTCGTTAGTTGGCCCAGAAGAATTGATTTTGGTATCGCTGACAAAAAGTTTTTCAACCTTATCTGCAGAAAGTATATCCGATATAACAGATGATTTTACAGAAGCACTATTAATCGATTCCGCTTTAGTGACACTTACCTATGCAGGAATAACCGATACGTTAGAATCATTTTTTGATATAACTGGACTGTACTTTACTCAAATTGAAACCTTTAATGAATTTCAGTTGCTTGAATTGGAAGTCTATGACCCATCAACGTTGGAAAGTGCTTCCGCTCAAAGTATCCTTCAGCCACCAGTCGAGGTTGATTCGGTAATTATAATACGTAGAGACACTAGTGAGACTGAGTTAAGCGACCTTTACTTTTCGTTTGAAGACCCTCCAGCTCAAGATAATTTCTATGTGATGCAGATTTATCAGTTTACACCTCCTGATACAGCGAATGTTGACTCAACCTCTGGAAGTGGTTTATTTTTTGGGGATGACAATTTCCTGATTTATGAACGCATATTTACCGATCGTGGAGTTGATGAAGATGGTAGAATACGAAGAGATGACCTCATGTTTTTTAATTCACCGATTGATTCTGCACTCGTTGTGTTAACCAATATAGAAGAAGGATACTACAATTTTCTAGAGGCTCGTGGTCGTTCAGGCAGTTTTATTTCCTCTCTAGCTAACGAACCGGTTAATCACCCATCAAATATTCGAAATGGCGTAGGGTATTTTTCAGCACACCAACCCAGGGCTAGTTTAATTGTTGTTCGATTTGAAGATGATGATTAGAGCGATTTCTTAGTTTGACAATTCTTAATTGATCATTGTCTAATTCTTAATTCAAATTGCCTATCTTTGGCATCAATTTGAATTTTTTAGACAATCTGTATGCAAACGCTACTCTTTTTTATGGGCAACCCAAACGATCCAAATGGTGGGGTTATTAATCTTGTATTTCTGGGTGCTATTTTTCTTGTATTCTATTTCTTCATTATCCGACCTCAAAGCCAGAAACAAAAAGAAATCCAGAAAAAAGTGGAAAGCATGAAAAAAGGCGATAAGGTAGTTACTTCTTCCGGGTTAATCGGAATTTTGAACGCAATCGAAGACGACTCTGTTTTAATCGAAGTTGGTGGTGGTACAAAGTTACGATACTTGAAAACAGCTATCACTGATGTGAATCCGAATAAACAAGAAAAGAAAGACTAATAAGTTGGATAATATCCGGTTTAACACCATTCCCGAGGCTATTGAAGACATCAAGGCTGGTAAAATGATTATCGTCGTTGACGATGAAGATAGGGAAAATGAAGGCGATTTCTTGATGGCTGGTGAGAAAGTAACCACAGAGGCTATCAATTTTATGGTAAAAGAAGGGCGTGGATTGGTTTGTGCCCCGGTTACTAAACCTGTTGCTGAACGATTCAAGCTTAATAATATGGTTGTTGAGGGAGCTGACCCGGATGAGGCAAACTTTACAATTTCCATAGATCATAAACGCCTAACTACAACCGGTATTTCTGCTGCTGATCGTGCTAATACGATCCGAGAACTAACAAGTATTGAGTCCAAACCAGGTGATTTTCGTCGCCCCGGTCATGTTTTTCCATTGATTGGTGTGGAGGGTGGTGTCCTCCGTCGTGCCGGGCATACCGAAGCCGCACTTGATCTTGCCCGACTTGCAGGGCTTCAACCTGTTGGAATCATCTGCGAAATAATGAGAGAAGACGGGGAGATGGCTCGCGTTCCTGAACTTGCTGTAATGGCGGAGAAATTCGACATGAAATTCATCACCATTAAAGATTTGATTGCCTATCGTAATGAAACTGAAAGTCTGGTTAAAGAGGTGATGGATGTAAATATGCCTACTATGTATGGCGATTTTCGACTCCACGCTTTCGAAGAAACGTTAACTGGTGATGTTCACCTCGCGCTTACAAAAGGTACATGGACGAAGGATGACGCTGTACTCACACGTGTTCATTCGTCCGACTTAATTGGTGATATTTTTGGAGCCCGAAATGCAGATACAAGTGAACTTCTTCATCAGGCTATGCTTCAGGTTGAAAGGATGGGAACAGGGGTTGTTTTATATATGAACCGCAATCAACGCGGCTCTGTATTGGTGAACCAGCTTCGCACTTTGAAAATGATGCAGGAAGGTCGTAATGGCAATTCCGAAGAAGAAGATAATAATCCGAAAAAGAGTGACTCTCGTGATTATGGAGTTGGTGCTCAAATTTTACGAGCACTTGGTATTAGAAAACTGAAGTTGCTTACTAATAACCCAGTAAAACGAATTGGTATTAAGAGTTTTGGGCTGGAGATTGTTGATCAAGTTGAATTTGAGGATGATCTGGAAATATTCTCCCCTCCAAAAAAAACTTCACTAGAAGGATAGAATAAAAAAACCCGGCACTTCTAAAGCCCGGGTTTTAGTATCAAATTAAGGTACGATCACTCGAGTACGTACACTTCAACAGCGCTTAAGCCTTTTGGACCTTCCATTACAGAATACTCCACTTCGTCGCCATCTCGTAAACTTTCGTTACTTGCTAAATTTTCAACATTATTGCGGTGAACAAATAAATCTTTTCCACCTGTTTCTCTGGTTATAAATCCGAAACCTTTTTCGTCATTAAACCACTTTACTTTACCGTTTTCCATTATAAACTTTACTATCACAGGTACAGTGAATCACAAAATAAGCTTGTGACTTGCATTCAAATCGGCTGTGTTATTATTAATTAAGTACAAACTAGAGAAGGGAAACAAATACTGTACTATTTACCGAGTCCTGACCTTTAACTTGCACCCTAAAGATCGTGTTATTTGGTTATCAAACCAAACTTAATAACAAAAAATCAATTCCTTAATGTACAAGTTTAAAAGAGGGTTCGCTCTGTGAGTTATATAACTCATGTTCTATCAACCCGTGATTAATTGAAACTGTTTTTTCAGTTCCTACTTTTTTTTCAAGTCCTTTTCCATCAACTAACTCAGCTAATTCATCAATAATCAAGTGTAGCTCAATGGCCATTGCTGAAAGCTCTTCAGCCGAACCTGCCGTCTCTTCCGAAGCAGCCGCATTTGATTGCACGACATCTTCCATTCCGTTCATCAATCGATTTATCTGTTTAATTCCTAAAGTTTGCTCATTAGAAGAAGTATTAACTTCCGAAATCATTAATGAAATTTTATTCGATACTTCTGAAATAGATTGCAATGTCTCTACAGTTAACTCGGCAGATGTAACGCCTTCCTCAGAGTACATTTGGGATTGCTTGATAATATCAGAAGTGTTTTTCGCTGCATCTGCACTTCTTTGTGCCAGATTACGTACTTCTTCGGCTACCACAGCAAAACCCTTTCCTGCATCACCAGCTCTAGCAGCTTCTACTGCAGCATTCAATGCAAGTAGATTTGTTTGAAATGCTATTCCTTCTATTGTATTTAACACATTTGTAGAATCTTGAGCAGATGTTCTAATTTTCTCAATTACCTTTTTTAAATCATTCACAGCCTTAACACCAGATTCAATTTTATTTTCGGCATCTTTCATTGCCAGTTCAGTACTATTCGTATTCTCTGTATTCATTGTAATCTGGGTTGAAATTTCTTCTACAGAAGAAGCGGCCTCCTCAATATTCGATGCTTGCAAACTATTACTTTGTGCAACATGCTGATTTGCATCAGATACCTGTATTGCACTGCTATCTAATTCTGCTGAACTTTTAGAAAGTCGTTCAAGCATTTTACGCATAGACTTTCTAATTGATACTCCTATTAATCGACCCAATATTAGATTCAGTGATGTGGCCAGAATTGTTCCACCTACAACTACAAAAAATGCCAGATTTATTAGTCCGGCCGCTTTGTGTTGCTGTGCTTTTAACTTGCTTTCCAATGACTTACTTAATTCGAAAGCCGTACTCATTAAAAGGTCAATGTCATGGTCTGATATTTCATTGTTGCTTGTAAATTCTTTTAGAAGGACTATAAACTCTCTTTCTGTGGGTGATAGATATGGTGCATTTGAAATAATTGACAAACTTTGTTCAAACTTTTCAAGATCGTATCCATCTGCAGCTCCCTTTAAAGCTTGAATTTCGATTTGCAAAACTAAAGATTGATCGAACACTGGAGCATATTCTTCTGTACCAACAGCAATCTCTTTCTCCACCATTAAGAAGAAAATGGCTACAGACGATCCTACTAAACAAACAATAATAGCATTGCCAATACCAAGTCCCTTCACTTGTTTAATTATGCTCCACTTATTACTAAAATTCATATTGCCTCTTTGATATTTTTATACATATAAAGATTTCAATTACATACTGTACCAGAAATCTTATCGGCAATAAATGTGGTGTATTTAATTCAGAACTGAATTAATCTTTTGCAGGAGTATCAATTTGAATATCCGGAGCCACTTCATTAGATCCAGATTCCCTTTCATCGTTCTCCAGGTCTTCTTTAGGAAAGAATTTTCGATTAAAAATAAGTAGTGTAAATATCGATACAGAAATGGCTATATCAGCTACATTAAAGATGTAGGGGAATAGTGTTCGATCGAAAACTTTGAGATAGAAAAAGATAAAATCAACGACGTGACCATCTAATAGACCACCATAACCACCCACATAAGCCATAGTAAGTCGGTCGATAATATTACCAAAAGCTCCACCTATCACCAATCCCATAAGGAGCAAATAACTGATTGGTGATTCTTTGATGGTATACAATAGATAGGCAATTATACCCAGTGTTGCAGTAATAGAAATTAAACTTACTATGTGAGTATCCAGGATATCAATACCTAAAGCCATCCCGGAATTTTTGGTATAGTAAAACATTAACCAACCCTCTATAATATCGTACCTATGAAGATCGGGTGTAGTTCTCACTATCCATTTGGTCCATTGATCAATGGCAATAATTATTACTGCCGGAGTAAATAGGGCGAATAATTTGGCTCGGGTCAATGACTCGGATTTAACGACGTTTCAATTTCGCTTCAATACTTAATTGAGTATGCGGAACTGCTTCTAAACGACCTTTAGATATCTTCTTACCAGTTACTTTACACACTCCGTACGTTTTATTGTCAATTCTTTTAATTGCATCGTCCAGATATTTGACAAACTTACGTGTACGATTGAACAACATGTAGGTTTTCTCTCGTTCCTGAGCATCTGTTCCTGCATCAGCCATATGAAATGAATATGCGGATTCATCCGAAGAATTCTCCATACTCTCGCGAAGCGTTCTTTGAAGGGTTTCTAACTCTTCTTCGGCTGCATCTCTTTTTTTAAGGATTATTCCGCGGAAGTATTCAAGCTCCTCGTCGTTATAAGGGGATATTCGGGTATTTTCTTCAATAGGTTTTTCAGCCATCTTCTTGCTCCTTACGAATTAATGTTTCTTCGCACAGAAATGGTGCATTCACCGTCACCAATTTCCCATGTTTTTACAAAGTCGGAAACTTCCAACTCATTGAGCTGAATTTCTTCAGCTAAAGTTTCTTCTTTGATGTAATCGCTCATAGAAACGACGGCTTCTTTGAGAAGTTCCTCGCCTTGAAACCCAATAGAAATTCGGTCGATTACATCAAAATCTGCTTCTTTTCGCATGCTTTGTACTCGATTCACAAACTCTCTGGTTAAACCCTCAATTCTCAAATCATGAGAAATTTCGGTATCAACTGCTACACTTAGTCCGCGCTCTGTTTCAACTTGCCAGCCTTCCAGACCCGTTCTAATGATATCGAGTTCCTCCGCATCCAGTCGAACATTTTCTCCATCTTCTAGTTCAATATCGATGAAGCCTTGAAGCTCAAAATTAGTAATTGTTTCTGTATCAAACTGATTTACTTTTCCAGCAACTGCTTTCATCTTAGGCCCTAACTTCTTACCAAGCAAGGGGTAGTTCGGTTTTGCGGTTTTATGCACAATTCCGGAGTCGTCGTCTACAAACTGAATGTCTTTTACATTCACTTCTTCCAAAATGATATCTTTCACAGACAAAATAGCCTGACGTTCAACCTCATCTTTAATGGGTAGAATTATTCGAGCTAATGGCTGTCGAACATTTACATCAATTTGGTTTCGAATTCTAAGTACAATCGACGAAATCAATCGGGCCATATCCATCTTGTGCTCAAGCGCTTTGAAAATGGCTGTTTCTTCTACCGTCGGGAAAAATGATAGGTGCACAGATTGCTCA
Source organism: Balneolaceae bacterium (assembly GCA_965229525.1). Classification (GTDB taxonomy): domain Bacteria; phylum Bacteroidota; class Rhodothermia; order Balneolales; family Balneolaceae; genus HXMU1420-13. The sequence goes on along the minus strand of OZ245886.1, from coordinate 1,921,076 downwards.
TCCAATTCCGAAACTTCATTTAATCGCTGGTAAATCCACTCGCCCATAAATGGAGCAATTGGGCTCATCATTCTACTCATATTCTTTAGACATTCGTATAGAGTCTGATATGCCGCTGTTTTATCCAGAGTTGTTCCTGATTTCCAGAAACGGCGACGGTTTCTACGAACATACCAATTGCTTAATTCCTCGGTAAACTGCTCCATTTCACGAGCAGCTTTTGTTGGCTCATATTCTTCGAAATACTCTTCCATCAATTTCACGGTGGTATTCAATCGCGAAATTATCCATTGATCAATTTCAGGTCGCTCTGATATTGGAATTTGAGAGCCTGAATAAGTGAAGCCATCAATATTTGCGTACATAGCAAAGAAAGAATAGGTATTCACTAGCGTGTTAAAGAATTTCCTTTGAACTTCTTTAAGGCCTTCTAAACTGAACTTGCGGTTTTCCCATGGAGCAGAATTACTCATTAAATACCAACGAACAGTATCAGCACCAAACTGGCTAATAACGTCAAAAGGATCTACCGCATTTCCTTTTGATTTGGACATTTTCTCACCTTTTTCATCGAGAACCAATCCATTTGAAACTACATTTTTGAATGCAACTTCATCAAATAACATAGTTCCTAATGCATGAAGCGTGTAAAACCATCCTCTTGTTTGATCTACACCTTCTGCAATAAAATCTGCTGGAAAGCTATAGCTAAACTCATGGTCATGATCGAAGGGATAATGCCATTGAGCGAAAGGCATTGCCCCTGAATCAAACCAAACATCCAAAAGATCCGGAATTCTTCTCATGGTTCCGCCATCTGGGGCTTCCCACGTAAACTCATCTATATATGGGCGGTGAAGATCTACGTTTTGATCTTCAGGAATACCTGCTTTTTCTCGTAATTCAGCAATACTACCAATACACTCAACGTACTCCGGGTTTTTATCACTTTGCCAAATTGGAAGTGGAGTTCCCCAATAACGTTGCCGAGAAATAGCCCAATCAACATTGTTTTCTAACCAGGTACCAAATCGACCTGTGCCCGTGTTCTCTGGTTTCCAGTTGATGGTTTTGTTCAAATCAACCATCCGTTTTTTAACTGCGGTAGTACGAATAAACCACGACTCTACCGGATAACTCATCAAGGGAGTTCCCTTTCTCCAATCAAATGGATAATTGTGAACATAAGTCTCGTGGCGAAACATTAAACCTTTCTCTTTGATGGCTCGTGCTATTTCTTTGTCCGCATCTTTGAACCACATTCCAGAGAAATCAGGAACCTGATCGGTGAATTTCCCATCTTTGTCAATTGGATTGAATACTGGAATATTGTTTTTCTTACCAGATTCAAAATCATCTGCACCAAATGCAGGTGCTGTATGAACTACGCCTGTACCATCTTCAGTAGTCACATATTCAGCCGAGATAACCTTCCATGCAGCCGATGCGTCAATTTCATCTTTGGCGTAATCAAAGATTGGATCGTAGGTACGGCCAAGTAATTGATGTCCAGAATACTCCTCAATAATAATTGCTTCTTCACCAAATACTCTGCCAGCAGTATCTTTTGCTACGATATAGTTCTCACCTTCAAACTCAACTTTTGCGTAGGTTAAGTTTTGGTTGATTGTAAGAGCCATGTTTGAAATCGTCGTCCAAGGTGTTGTTGTCCAGGCAAGGAAGAAAGTGTTTTCTTCTTCACGAACCGGGAATTTCACATAAATGGACGGATCCTGTGTTTCCTTATAGCCTAAACTTACTTCATGGGACGAGAGCACAGTACCATTTCCTGGGGAATACCATTGGATTTTATGGCCTTTGTAGAGTAAATCTTTTTCAAAAAGGGTTTTTAACGCCCACCAAACAGATTCTATGTATTCATTCTCAAAAGTCACGTATGGGTTTTCCTGGTCCACCCAATAGCCCATTCGATCGGTTAGATCATCCCATAAATCTTTGTATTTAAGAACACTTTCACGGCACTGCGCGTTGTATTCTGCAATACCATATTCCTCTACCTGATGACGCCCTTCCAGGCCAAGCTCCTTTTCAACTTCAATTTCAACCGGGAGGCCATGCGTGTCCCAACCAGCTTTACGATCAACGCGGAATCCTTTTAAGGTCTTATATCGGCAAAACAAATCTTTAACTGTTCGTGCCAATACGTGGTGAATACCAGGTTTACCATTTGCAGTAGGTGGTCCCTCAAAAAATGTGAACGGTATACCATCCTCTCTGCTATCAAGGCTCTTCTTGAAAATTTCATGTTCCTTCCACCACCCAAGAATTTCTACCTCTATTTTTGGGTAACTAAGCTGCTTAATTTCTTTGAATTTCTTTGCCATAAAAAAGTTATGCGGCGAATAGTTTATAAGCCTTAAATATAATCAAACTTTCGCAAAGCTTGAGATTTGATCACCAAAAAATTACTAAGCCAATAATCGTTAAATCCACGATCTTTAATTGAATCAAATACATTAATAATGCATCATCTAGCTCATATTAGAGATATAACAACCACGAACCCATTTAAAGTGGTATTTGTATGCCTTGGCAATATTTGCAGAAGCCCTACTGCAGAAGGAATTTTTATTCATAAGGTGAGAGAACGCGGGTTACAATTGTATTTTTATATCGATTCTGCGGGAACAGCCGCGTATCATGTTGGTGAACCTGCAAATAGCAAAAGCCAGTTTACAGCTAATCAATTTGGGGTAAAATTACCGTCAAGAGCCAGACAATTTGAGTATTCAGATTTTGAGGATTTTGATTTAATACTCCCGATGGACACCTCTAACATGCATAATTTAAACTATATGGACCGTAATAATCGATTTTCTGGCAAGATGTTCATGATGCGAGATTTTGATCCAAATCCGGAAGATGGAAATGTTCCCGATCCCTACTATGGCGGAATGAAAGGCTTTGAAAATGTATATCAGATTTTAGAACGCTCTTGCAATTCACTCCTCGATCAGCTAGAGAAAGCTATTAAACAATAATTTGCTTACTTATCTATATGTCAGTATCATAACTTATTCACTGATAAGTATATGAGTACCACAAAAGAGCAAATCACATTGCTAGCTGACGAGTTTATCCGCTCGAATGGATATAATGCCTTCAGCTATAAAGACATTTCAAAACCGCTCGGAATCAAGAATGCTGCTATTCATTATCATTTTCCGAGCAAGCCAGATTTGGCGCTAGAAGTTGTAAAGTTTCATGAGGAAAGTTTTGATCGATTTGTTGAAAAAGTCTCGGAAAAGACTGCGATTTCGAAAATTAAATTCTTCCTGAATTTCTACACTTCAATTCAACAAACTGGAAGGATTTGTGTAATTGGTGCATTTGCCACCGATTGGAATGCAATGAATGAAGAAATCCAGGAAGCAATGACTGGATTTACTCAAAAGGTTATTAATTGGATTGCCACAACATTGGAAGCCGGATTAAAAGATGAAACAATTGAACTTTCAGATACGCCTAATTCAGAAGCATTGACTATCTTAACAAGTATATTTGCTGCCACCCAATTAAGTAGAATTACTGGAAGCGATCACTTTGCAGCAATAAAACAAAACATCCTTAGAAGGATATCTAAATAAACTTACCTACTAATAAGTACCATGAAAAGAGTTGTTGTTACGGGCCTTGGAGCATTAACCCCAATTGGAAATGATGTGGATTCATTTTGGGAATCATTAAAAAATGGAGTAAGTGGAGCTGGTCCAATCACTAAATTTAATGCAGAACATTTTAAAACTCGTTTTGCACATGAACTAAAAGACTTCGATCCAAGCCAAACTTTAGATCGCAAAGAAGTTCGAAAGAATGATTCGTATGTAGTCTATGCACTTTACACAAGCCTTCAAGCCATCGAAGATTCTGGGCTAGACCTTGAAAACATTGATAAAACCAGAACCGGTGTTATATGGGGTACCGGAGTAGGCGGGTTTGAAACTTTTGAAGATGAATTATTGGATTTCGCAGATCGAAATAGAATTCCAAGATTCAGTCCATATTACACTCCAAAAACCATCCCAAATATGGCATCAGGTATAGTGGCTATTAAATTTGGGTTTATGGGTATCAATCAAACAGTTACTTCCGCATGTGCATCTTCAAACAATGCCATGATGGATGCCTTCAACTACATCCGATTAGGCAAAGCTGATGTAATTGTAACTGGAGGCTCAGAAGCGGCTATAACTAATGCCTCGGTAGGTGGGTTCTCAGCAATGAAAGCATTATCAACCAATAATGATGAGCCAACAGCAGCATCTCGCCCATTTGATACCGGTCGCGATGGCTTCGTAATGGGCGAAGGTTCAGGTGCGTTAATATTCGAAGAATATGAGCATGCAAAAGCACGTGGAGCAAACATCATTTGTGAAGTATTAGGTGCAGCAAGTACTGCTGATGCCTATCACCTTTCAGCTACCCACCCGGAGGGACTTGGCGCAAGAAATGCAATAGAATTGGCACTCGAAGAGGCGGGTTTAACTATTTCTGATATCGATTACATTAATGCACACGCTACAAGTACTCCAGTTGGTGATATCAGCGAATTAAAAGCTATTCGTGCTGTTATTGGTGATAGTGATGCAAACCCAAGTATCAGTGGTACAAAATCTATGACGGGGCACTTACTTGGAGCTGCCGGTGCTGTTGAAGCGATTGCTGGTATCAAAGCTATGGAGCATAACTTAATCCCTCCCACCATAAATGTGGAAAATATGGATCCTGCCACAGAAGGCTTGGATATCGTGATAAATGAAGCTAAAGAGCGTGAAATCAATTATGTGATGAGCGATACTTTTGGATTTGGAGGTCATAATACCATTGTAATCTTTGGGCCGGCCTCATAATTGCATCTACCTATAACCATACAGTTTGCAATTGAGGAGCATTTAAATGCTAAAATAACCTCAACGCAGACTGTTACCGGTGGAGATATTAATCAAAGCGCCAGACTTCAAACCGAAGCTGGCGTTTTCTTTTTAAAATGGAATGAGTCTTCACCAAAAGATATGTTTAAAGCAGAGGCAAGTGGACTAAACTTACTTGCTTCAGCCGACTGCGGACTAGTAATTCCTGATATCATTCTGATGGGTGATGATTTTCTTCTATTGAACTTTATTGAAGAAGGACACTCAGGAAACTCTTACTTATTTGGAAGTAAGTTAGCTATGATGCATAAAAAATCGAATGAACTCTTTGGTTTAGATCATAGTAATTACATTGGTCGGCTACCTCAATCAAATCAATTCTATGCTGATTGGTTAGATTTTTTTGTTCGAGAACGAATTGAGCCTCAAGTCAAAATCGCAATTGATGCAGGTAAAATTGACCGATCCCTATCATCCATTTTTGATCGTGTAATGAACTTCACCTATGTCAGGTTTCCAGATGAACCACCAGCTCTTTTGCATGGTGATCTATGGAATGGCAATTATATGTGGACAAAAGATGGAGAAACAGCGATATATGATCCTGCCGTCTATTATGGTCATCGTGAAATGGATATTGCAATGACTCGTCTTTTTGGTGGATTTGATCGGCAGTTTTATGCTGGGTATAACGATATATATCCTTTAGAAGATGGAGTTGAAGAGCGAATTAAGCTCTGTAACTTATATCCAATTCTAGTTCACGCAAACTTATTTGGTGGCGGATATATTGAACAAGCCGCTCGTCTTCTCAAACAGTTTTTCTGATCTATATTACATTCTCAGTATTTGGTTGAATTTCCTTTTTGATTACCGGAGCTACTTCTTTTCCGAATAGCTCTATCGATCGCATAATTTCTTCATGAGTGAAACTCCCGATGGTCATTTTCATAAGGAAGCGATCATGATTAAACAACTCATGTTGATACATAATTTTGTCGATCACTGCCTGTGGACTTCCAACAAAATTTGCTCCTTGTAAAGTAGTGGAAGCTTCAAACTGATTTCTCAGCATAGGTGGCCACCCTCTTTCCTGCCCAATTTTATCCATCGTTTGTTTGAAATTTGGAAATGCACTATCTACGGCCTGTTTATGATCTTCAGCTATAAAACCATGTGAATTAATACTTAGTTTTGGTTTTTCAAAGCCATGCTGAGCCGCTGCCTGGCGATGAATTTCTGCAAACTGTACAAACTGCTCTGGGTATCCGCCAATAATTGCCAACGCTAATGGTAAACCCAGTGCCCCTGTTATATACGCTGATTTTGGGGTCCCTCCAACTGCTCTCCAGATTGGTAATTTTTCCTGAATTGGTTGAGGATATATCCCAAGATTATTAATCGCCGATCGATACTTTCCTTCCCATGTTATGGGGTTTTCTTTTCTCAATTTAAGCAGAAGCTCTAACTTCTCTTCAAATAATTCTTCATAGGTAGATAGATCATATCCAAAGAGTGGGAAAGATTCAATAAATGAACCACGTCCAACAATTATTTCTGCTCTTCCTTTTGATAGCAAATCGAGGGTGGCAAATTCCTGGTAAACACGAACGGGGTCATCGGATCCTAACACCGTTACAGAACTTGTTAATTTAATATTCTGAGTGATGGTCGCCGCAGCGGCTAATAATGTTGCCGGATTTGAGGCTACAAACTCTTCCCGATGATGCTCACCTATTGCAAAAACATCCAATCCAATATCATCAGCGAGTTTTATTTCTTCCATCAAATCCTGAACTCGTTGCTCCGGACTTCTTTGCTCTCCGGTTCTTTCGTTTTTACTATTTTCTACAAAACTGTATAGACCTAATTCCATTTTAAAATAATTGATTAATTGCCTTACAAAAGAATTATCAGTCTGGTTCCAAGTCTTACCGAACTTGTCGTTGATCTCGGTTTAGCCGACCAAATCGTTGGAAGAACCAGATTCTGTATTCATCCTGAAGAATGCGTTAAGAGTATTCAAATAATAGGTGGAACAAAAAATCCCAACATTGAGAAGATACAAGATTTAAAACCGGATTTGGTGATCGCAAATAAGGAAGAAAATCGTAAAGAAGATGTTGAATTGATTCGCAACTTTTGTGAGGTCGTTGTTACTGAAATTGAAACTGTTGATCACGCACTTTTCTGGATTGATGAACTTGGAAGCAGAGTCGGAAAATCCGATGAATCCAATCATCTTGTTGAACAAATCCGAAATTACCTTCCACAACAATCCTATTCTGAACCAATACCAACAGCTTATTTTATTTGGAAAGATCCATGGATGAGCGTTGGTAACGACACCTATATTCATGATGTAATGCAAAGATTTGGACTTCGAAACGTGTTTGCTGATCGTATCAGATATCCTGCAACTTCTATGGATGAATTGGTGATTTTAAAACCAAAATTGATTCTTCTTAGCAGCGAACCTTATCCTTTTAAAGAAAAAAATATTCTAGAATTGAAGAATGAATTACCCGAATCAAATATTCAACTCATTAATGGTGAATGGTTCAGCTGGTATGGAAGCCGGATGTTGCCTTCATTTAAAGCCATCGCCAATTGGAGAATGGAATTTTCTTCTTTCTAATTTATTCTCATAGTTAATTTTAACTATAGCTTTACTACTTACTCCTAGTTTACAGATATTTAATTCTAATCTAGGATACGTTGAAAACTCGGGGCTTCGCTGGTACATTCAGTTTAATCATATTCTTTGGTATAGTAGTACAGAATCACGCTCACGCTCAGGTAACCATTCGGGAAACTATTGAGATTAGCTCAAATTATCAGCAATCGGAGCGCACATCTTCTTTTGTAAAACTCAAAATTTCAGATCCGGGTGAACTTTTTTATCCTGTCCTACGAGATATCGGTTTTGGGAAATTCAGAGTGCTCAAGTCAGGAACACTTCGACTTTATATTGAAAATGCCGAGTTATACAATAGAGATTTGAGTAAAGACACAAGTTTTGCATTTACTGTTCAAGGATTTGATACGCTTTTTTCAGGAACTAAAAATATTGAGGATGCTCTTGGCACCCCCATTCGATTCCAAAATGGGAACCTGAGTTGTAACGAAGTAAAGGAATACTTCCAGCCCACAAAAACAGTGGCTATCCCTGCCATTGAAGACACTTGGGTATCACGTACCAATCCAACATCAAATTTTGGAAACGATCTTCAGTTAGTGGCTTCAGGATATAATGTTGGCCTTTCACCCGATTCTGCTAATGCCTCAATTTTTGTTCGATTTGGACTCCCAAATATTGCAACAAATGGCTCTATTTCAACTTCTACTATTGTGCTACAAGCCGATACAAATAATACCGACATTACTCGATCTTTAAGAGCATTTCCTGTCTCCGGTGCGTGGTCAGAACAAACACTCACTTATAATAACCGGCCCACTGCAGATACCAGTTTTGTTCCGGCAACCATTATTACAAAAGACGATCTATTACTCACGCAGTCTGGAGATACCCTTTCAATCTACAATAAAGATATATCCGAGCTAGCAGAAGCATTAACAGCGACCGGTTTTGGACTGGAACTCGCCTCTTTTGGAACCCATTTTTTAGGTAGTAGAGAATTTGCTACTCAGGTCACTCCGCCAACGCTAAATCAAGTCATCGTAAATGAGGCTGATAATTCAGAAACTTATCCTTATATAGATATTGGGTTCGTAGAAGCCGGGGATACCTTAGACCTGTCCTTTGCCAACTATTTTAAGCAGCTAATTCCCAACTTCGAGGCAATAAATGATACGCTTGAAGCCGAAGAACTGCTCACCTTTTCATTTGGTAATACCTGTAAAAACAGTCTCATTTTTACCGTCCCGGATTTAACCGATGTGGCACAGGATCGGTATTTCGGATTTAGCATTGATAATGATAGAACCATTCCCGTTGATACCCTGCAGCCTATATTTCAAACACAGATTGAACCTAGTATTCTCTATGATAATGGAGCGACCTCCGCCCCGGATATGTTCCTCAACTACACCATGGAATTGTACGATGTGCCAACCGTAAATGGCGCCCCGATAGCATATTTTGGAGGTGGTTCCGATGATGACCCCGGTGGAGACCCTTTTGACGACGGCCCTCCATCCCCGGGAGGTGGTCCAGGCCCTGGCCCACCGAGCGGCCCCTCTTTTGAGCAGCGGGTATTCCTGGATGCTTTTTCCCGATCAGCGGGCTTGAATGTACTTGCCGATAGCCTTACCCAGGACAGCACCTTCAAAGTTCGTGTGTATGGCTATATGGTGAAGGGATTAACTGCGGGGAAACTAGTTAATAGCATTTCATCGGTGGAAAGTGATTTAGTGAATCTGCCACCCGGCTTATCGATAAATAATGATATTAACGACCCCGATTGTGGCCTGCCTATTGATACTATCGCCGAAAACGTGTTTGTAAACTGCTTTGAGTTTAGGGTAGGGGAGCAACCGTCTATAAAATTGACCTTACAAATACCAGAGCCCAAAGAAATCTGGCCGACTATCCCAACATCAGGTGCTTCAACTAGGTTTGATTTTGATTTAGTACAAAATGTAAAAGAGGGTATATCCGTAAAACTAGAATCCTGTGAAATTTCATTGGAAAACCAACAAATAGATATTTATTCAAATTGGATTATCGATTCAGGTGGGCATAACCATGATGCTAGCAATGACTTACCCACTCCACCACCTACAAGTATGGGAACAATATTTAATTCTTCAACAAACCATTCTGCAAATGTAGCACTTAGTGCTCTGACTAATACTGAAGGGATTATAAATCTACGGTTTCAAGCTCCAGAATTTGGAGGAAAAGTTGAATTAAAAGCCCGATATATAATAGATGGTGACACATTACTATCCAGAGATACACTTAATATCACTGTTCCAGATTTAGTTTTACTTCCTGAAGGAATAGCTTATTCGAAAGTTGGAGGAACACCAAGCCACAATGGCCCCCGGTTTGATCAATTATTTCTAAATTTTATAGAGCCTGATAATAATCATTACGGTATTCAAGAGATGGTGGATTTCATAGTAGATCTTTCAAACCTATGGGAGGCTACTGTCTTAGCAGATAGTTTACAGGATAATAGAAAAACTCCGTTAAACATAAATGATATGAGCTTACCCAATGGAGGAGATTTTGATATTAATGGTTCGTGGACGGGTTCTCATGCATACCACAGGGTTGGGCGAGATGTAGATATTCGTACTACAAGAAACTTACCGATTGGAAATAATAGGAATGGGGTACTTTTAACTCCCATTTTAGATGGTTCTGGGCAACCATTGTTAGATGCTAATAATAATGAGATTTATAAAAATAGAATGTTTGAAGAGTTGCTTTTTGATTTAGGTGCCGATCAGAATTCAAGAATACACGGAACTAGTTCTAACGAGCACTATCATATTTACTTTTATAATAATAACTAATATGAAGAGATATTTCTTATCAATACTGCTATTGGCTTTAATTGTTGAGCCATCTTATTCACAACAAAATATTGGCAAAATAGAGCTTGATACCCAAAAGGGATACTACGTTGTCGACTATAGCTATTCAGACTCGTCAGCTATATTAACTGGTACAATTATGCCGAATAATAATGTTAGTCCTGTGCTCAGTGCTACAATTGTAAGAACACAACTCGATACATATACTTATTTATATGAGATTCTCAATGATAGTTCTGCACTACAACCGTTATTTAGGTTTTCTATTCCAATTTCAAATGTAGTTGATAAGATACAATCCCCGAATAGCGATTGGTTTGGAAGGTATTCACAGCGAATAATGAGAGCTTCGTGGTCGAAGGTTAGGTCACAAATACCTGGAATACCAGTCGGTAGTTCAGAAAAATTCTTTTCTTATGAATCACGGTTTCCCCCTTCAATAAAAATCACATTTTCTGAAAACACTTATTGGAGTTCTTTTCCAAATGAAGAAGAAGGACCATTTGGAACGCTGGATTCTATTATAGATTCATTGACAACAGAAGGGGTAGCGAAAATGTCATTAGGCCCCTGGCTCCCCGACTCCACTTTAAGCCTCAAATCCTTCACCGACACCCTCGAAACTTTTCGTTTTCGTTCTTGTGAAGAACTGGGCTGGGCAAATAACGCCACTGTTTGCGGGCAGTTGGTGCAGCAGCTAGCGGAAGTTAAAACCGCCTTGCAAGATCAGGATTCTCTGGGGGCGGCCAATGTACTTTCCGAGTTTATCCAATTGGTGGAAGAGGAAAAGGAAACCAGTTTAACCAGCGAAGGATATGCGCTGCTGTTTTTTAATGCTCAGTATCTGGCAGAGCGCCTGCCGGAACCACAAGTCAGCTCCGGGATTACCTGCGAATGTGCCAACCTGGTCACCCAGACTTCCGGCCAGATTCGCTTTTCCGGTTGGGAAACACGGTGTATTTCAGGGGACTTTTCGGGGTCTGTGTTCTTTCAGCAGTCCGGCAGATTGGAGGTGTGTGGGAATGCGACTTTTCAAACCATTAGCGGGAATAATCCAGGAACCGTGGCAATAAGCGAAACGGGGGTGGTATCCATCCAAAACTGGAACAATAATAATCCCACAGATAGCCTGGTAAATTGGGGAACCACCCAATTCCAAAATCAGGTAAACGTAAACCGTGGGCATCTTTTTAACGCCGGAACCCTGGTGGTGAATGGTGGGCTGAACCAGAATAACGGCAGCATCGAGAACACAGGTTCGTTTTCGGTAGGCCGCTCGGTGACCCTGAACCAAGCCGGGGTACGGAATGCAGGAAACTGGTCGGTCGGGCAGCGCCTCACCCTGAACGCCAACGCCGAGATGGTTAATGAATGTCAGCTTATGGTGGAAGGAACACTCATGCTTAACAGTACCCTCACTACCCGTCAAGAATCTTTAGTCTCGGTTGGTGGCCGGATGACCATCAACAGTCAGGGGCTGCTTTCCGTGCAAGGAACCAACACGATGGTTTCGGTGGGTAGCACCCGCTTAAACGGGGCCATCACCAGCAACGGCGCCAACCAACTGCTGGTTAGTTCCGGTAATGTTCAATTTAATAACGGAGCAGCCATCAACTCCGTGGAGGATACCCTCCGGGTAGTTGCCCCAAATTTTGCTGACTTATCCACTACGTTTACCGTGGCAGATGGCACAAACACGATCATTCCAATTTCTACCTGTAACTCCAACGGTTTTAATAATTAGGGGATTGAGGCATGAAACATCTATGTGTACTTCTGGGACTACTAACGTCACTCCTCACGCAGGCAACAGCCCAGGTGTATACCGTACCATTTGGGAGTAGCGGAAATAACATTGAACTCGATCTGGTTAACGCGGGAGAACAGGTGAGTAGCCATATAGAAGTGCGGGTGGTTTCGCAGCCCGACTGGGTAACCTTCCATTCCCTTCAGGAACAACTTCATCCACTTGATACGCAGGAATCACAGGTAGCACGGTTTCAGTTTTCGGTAAGTAAAGAGGCTCCGATTGGATTACCCGGCACCATTGAATTTCAAGTTCGTGAACATGGGCAACACCTGAGCACCAAAGAAATTCGTATTCAAAGTGAGGCCCCTGATCACTTTGAATTGTTCCAGAATTACCCAAACCCGTTCAATCCTGCCACCACGCTTTCCTGGCAACTTCCCGAAGCCATGAATGTGGAACTCATCATTTTTAATACGTTGGGTCAGCGCGTTCATACCCAGCAATTCCGGGATCAATCTGCGGGGAAGCACAACGTTCGTTGGGAAGCAACACGTTTAGCTAGTGGAGTCTATTTTTACCTGATTAAAGGAGAATCCAAAACAGGAAAACGCTTTGTAGCCCAGCAGAAAATGTTGTTGGTGAAGTAATATTACAAAGCCTACCTGTATGATGGCGGTTCCATACCGTTCGCTCTATAATAGGCCACCATTTGCCCTCTGTGATGCGAATTATGACGAAGTGCTCCTAAAATCCCACTTGTCAAAGCGTCCGTTTCTTCTGCGCTATGAATGATGTCAAGAAAAGCATCGAATTGTCTGGTAGTATATTCGATTAACTCATCTTTCTCCAAGCGGTCTTCATCACCGGGATCCCAGGCAATTGGCTCCCCTTTAAGTCTTGCATTGAACCATTCCAGCGAATAGGCAATATGGAAAGCCTGAGCACCAAATGTTCTCATTTCATCGGCAGGTTTAATTTGATAATCTTCGGCTGGCATGTTTTGCATCACTTCTAACGTAAATTCTTTGGCATTGGTTAATTCCTGAGTTAAATACTCATAAGAATTTTCTTCCGAAATATTGTTTTCGATCAAGACCGTTGAAGTCGTAATCAGGCTGATTACTAATGCAATTACAAGTGATAGATTGACCTTATTCATTGTGCAGGATTAAGTTAAATAATCCTCGAATGAACGGATTTTATTTATGCTTCACCAGAAAATGTGACGAAAAGCTTTTCCATCCTTTCTTTAATCACCTCATTTCCCAAATTACCAATACTTCCAAGATGAGTATGCTTTACTTCTTTTGGGGGGGTAAAAGTTCCTTCTTCGATTTGCTTAGCTACTAGTAAGTAGGCGTCTCGAAATGGAGTTCCAGCCAATACTAATTGGTTCACGGCTTCCACTGAGAAAATGAGATCATACTTTGAGTCGTCCAAAATATTCTGATTCGCTTCAACTTTTGCCATCGCATATTCTGTGATCTCCAGACAGGATTTCAATTCCTGAATTTGGGGAAACAACAATTCCTTCAAAATCTGAAAATCACGATGATAGCCAGAAGTTAAATTTGATATTGCCATAGAAATTGAATTTGGTAAAGCAAGGATAGCATTCGTTTTTGCCCGGAGTAATTCGAACACATCCGGATTTTTTTTATGCGGCATAATGCTTGAACCAGTCGTCAATTCATCAGGTAATTTTATGAATTCGAAATTTTGGCTGTTATAAAGGCAAACATCCGCAGCAAGCTTATTAATTGTGCCTGCAATTCCGGCTAATCCGTAAGCGAAAACCTGTTCTGTTTTCCCACGTCCCATTTGGGCATAAACTACATTTACGGCAGGAGACTCGAAGTTCAATAAATCCGTGGTGAGCTCTCTATTTAATGGGAACGAAGAACCATACCCAGCCGCAGACCCTAAAGGATTTCGATTGACAATTGTATGCACTGACTGCATCAGTACGAGGTCATCCACCAAGCTTTCTGCATACGCGGCAAACCATATCCCAAAACTGGAAGGCATGGCGGCCTGGGTATGAGTGTATCCCGGTAATAATACGTTCTTCAGTTCTTCGCTCCGCAGTAGTAACGTATCAAACAACTTTTTTACCAAAGAAACAAGTTCAAAAAGCTCTGATCTTAAAAATAATTTCAAATCAACTAATACCTGGTCATTTCTTGACCGACCAGAGTGTATTTTCTTACCAATATCACCCAATTTTTGAACTAACATCATTTCTATTTGGGAATGAACATCTTCTACGCCAGCCTCTATTTCAAACTTTCCAGGTTCAATAATTTCTACGAGAATTCGATTAAGTTCTTTTTCCAGGATTTCAAGCTCATCAACCTCCAATAACCCTATACTTTCAAGCATATTGATGTGCGCTAAACTTCCCTGAACATCAAATTTTGCCAGTAAAAGATCGAATTCGCGGTCACGACCTACAGTAAACTTTTCGATGAATTCATCGGTGATAATTCCTTTGTCCCAAAGTTTTTTTGACATGTTTAAAATCTCATTAATTCTTCTTCAATCTCCCCTCAAGGGGAGTACTCCGCATATGCGGATGGTGAGGTGTTTTAGACACACCCCTAAATCCCCTCTCAAGAGGGGACTTTTAATTCCAAACCATCTAGTAAATTCAAATAAATCTGAATACCCTCATCAATTTCATGCACTAAAATATACTCATCTGCAGTATGTGATCTTCGAGTATCTCCAGGTCCCATTTTGATGGTTGGAAATGGCATATGTACCTGGTCACTCATGGTTTTTGATCCATACGTATGAATTCCCATTTCAATTCCTTTTTGAACTAAAGGGTGATTTAAATCAATACCTGATGCATTTAAATTCAGAGATCGAGGATGTACCTCGCATGAAACATGTCTCTTAATTAGGTCGACCACCACGGCATTTGCATAGTGTTCATTGGGTCTTACATCTACCACAAAATGACATTCATCCGGAACTACATTATGCTGAGACCCCGCATTAATCTGAGTTACCGTCATATTAATCGAGCCTAACACATCAGATATTTTTTCATATTGATAGGATTTGAACCACTCAATATCCTGCATAGCCAGATAAATGGAATTCTTTCCTTCGCCACGAGCAGCATGTCCGCTTTCACCATGAGCAATGCAGTCCAACACAACCAGGCCTCGTTCCGCAATGGCCATATCCATAGAAGTCGGTTCACCAACCACGCCCACATCAATTTTTCCTAAATCATCCAGAACCAGAGGAACTCCATTTTTGCCAGATGACTCTTCTTCTGCACTTGCTAAAAAGATCATGTTGTATGGCTGCTCTTTTCTATCGAGTTCAATAAATGTGTGTAGTAAGCTAACAAGTGGACCACCTGCGTCATTACTACCCAATCCAGTCAACTTACCTTCTAGTAAGTTAGCCACAAATGGATTATTCACCCATTTTGCAGAAGCATGAACAGTGTCGTGATGCGAATTCAATAGAATCGTTGGTTTTGAATCATCAAAATGATTAGATCTAGCCCAAACGTTATTTCCTTTTTGTTGAGCTTCGTAACTATGGTCCTTTAAATAGTTGGAGAGTATTTTTGCTGTATCATGCTCTTCACCACTATAGGAAGGTGTCTCAATGATTCTGCATAATAGGTCAACTGCTTTTTGGGTTATCTCTCTCATAATAATAATTGCGTACCTGATTCTTCGATAGTGAGGTCTTCCACCGCTTTAATTGTTACTTGATTAACGGTTTTTTTAAGTGATTGAAATCCTAAATCCAGTTTTGGAATCATTCCATCTGAGATGATTCCCTTTGATTTTAAATCATCATAGTGTTGTAGATCTATTGTTTTAATAACCATATCTCCATCCATTACTCCCGGTCTATCAAAACAGAAAATGAGTTTTACCGAATACCTTTTGGCAAGTTCTGAAGCTAAATACCCTGCGATATTATCTGCATTGGTGTTTAACATATTCCCTTTACCATCATGTGTAAGTGGTGCAATAATTGGAATAACTCCTTGTTCAAGGAAGGCTTTTAACCATTCAGTCTTTACATGCTCCACATCCCCAACCCAACCAAAATCAATTGGGACCGGATTTCTTTTGTTGGCATGTATAATATTTAAATCAGCGCCGGTTAAGCCAATTGCATCCTGACCAATTGCCTGAAGTTTAGCAACTATTTTTTTATTGATTAAACCACCATAAACCATAGTAACTACTTCAAGAGCTTCGGCACTTGTTACTCTCCTGCCATCAAGCATTTTTGTATCGATGCCCAATTTCTCTGAAATCTTAGTGGCCATTACTCCACCCCCATGGACCAATATTTTTGACCCTTTCAAGTGATAAAAGTCCTTCAAAAATTGATCTAAAATAATCTCATTCTCTGCTACTTTACCTCCGATTTTTATCACTTTTATAGTATCCATTTAAGAATCCTTTAAAATAGATTGAAGCACAGTTTGCATAGAAACAATTCGGTTTGCTGCCTGATCAAGAACAATACAGTTTGGACTATCTAAAACCTGATCTTCCACTACTACATTTCTACGAACAGGTAAACAGTGCATGAATTTGGCCTGATTCGTCAATTCCATTTTAGGTTGAGTGATCATCCAACTTGAATCGTTGGTAAGCACCTCACCATATTTTGAATAGCTACTCCAATTTTTTGCATACACAAAATCTGCATCTTCAAATGCTTTTGATTGATCTGGCTCAAAATGAACACCTTCCATAACCTGAACAGGCAAATCATATCCTTCCGGATTTGTAACTACCAAATCAACATTGTCTGCTTTCATCCATCGAACAAATGAATTCGCTACTGCTTGCGGCAATGCTATCGGATGTGGTGCCCAACTCAGTACAACTTTGGGCTTTTCTGTTTTTTGATGCTCTTTAATCGTAATTAAATCGGCAAAAGCCTGAAGTGGATGTCCGGTGGCTGATTCCATATTCACGATAGGAATTCCTGCATGATCAACAAACGCGTTGATCACTTTTTCTGCATAGTCATCATCTCGATTTTTGAGACCAGCAAAGGATCGAATTGCTAAAATATCAAAATATTGTCCAAGTACTCCAGCAGCTTCAATCACATGTTCGGATGAATCTCCATCCATGATCACACCGCCACCAAACTCCAGTTTCCAGCCCCCTTTGTTGACATCGAATAGGATTACATCAAGCCCCAAATTCATTGCTGCTCGTTGCGAGCTTATTCTGGTTCTTAAACTTGGATTCAGAAAAATCAATCCGATAGATTTATTCTCGCCCAGCCCTTTATTTGAAAAGGGATTAGCCTTCACCTCAAAAGCTTTTTGAAGCAACACTTCTAATTCAGTGACATCATCTATGCTGAGAAATTGTTTCATTCTACTACAAGGGTTATTGCATCTATGAATTGATTTACTTCTTTTTCACCAATATTTAGTGGTGGTAGAAGACGTAATGTATTTTTATTTGAGGAAGAACCGGTAAATACTTTCTGTTCATACAACAACTTTTTTCGCATCTCGGCAATTGGAAACTCAAACTCTAAACCCAGCATTAAACCTCTTCCACGAATATCTTTTATAGCGGATATTTGCCCTAACTCTTCAATCAACAGCTTTCCCATATTGGCTGCATTCTGAATGAGTTTCTCATTTTCGATGATTTCCAAAACGGCTAAACTCGCTGCACAAGCAAGGTGATTTCCACCAAAAGTTGTCCCCAACATCCCGATTTTTGGCTTCAAGGTCGGGCTTATCAAAATTCCACCCACTGGAAAACCATTGCCCATTCCTTTTGCAATCGAGATGATATCAGGCTGAACAAAAGAATGTTGATGGGCAAAAAATCGTCCCGAACGTCCAAAACCGGATTGAACTTCATCCAAAATTAGAATAGTGCCCGTCTCATCACATAGTGTTCGTAGATGTCGAAGAAAATCAGTGGAAGGTTCCACTATTCCTCCTACCCCTTGAATTCCTTCAATGATTACACAGCAGATGTCTTCTTTCTTTAACGCTGATTCTGTTCCTTCAAAATCTTCAAAATTAAAGCGTAGAATTTCAGCACTCTCATTCACTGGAAAAACAATGTTCGGATTATCAGTTGCTGCTACTGCTAACGAAGTTCGACCATGAAATCCACCAGTGAATGCCATTACTTTTTTTCTGCTATTATGTGCAGATGCCAGTTTCATAGCATTTTCATTTGCCTCAGCTCCTGAGTTACACAAGAATAAATTCCAACTATAATACCCGCTCATTTCGCCCAATTTATGGGCCAAATCTTTTTGTAGGTTGATCGGAACCGAATTCGAATAGAATGCGAGTTTTCCAAGTTGATCAGTAATTCTCTCAATAAAATGTGGATGACCATGACCAATCGAAATAACCGCGTGACCACCGTAAAAATCGAGATATTTATTCCCTTGGCGGTCAAAGAGCAATGCTCCATCCGCTTCAACTGGTTCTACGTCAAATAGTGGGTAGACTTCGAATAACTTCATTCAGCGATAGTATTAATTTTATTGAATGAAGTCACAATTCCTTTGATAAGAGCTGAACTTAGCCCTTGATGCTCCATCTCGTTTAAACCGGCAATGGTACATCCCATTGGTGTAGTTACTTTGTCGATTTCCATTTCAGGATGAGCACTTCCTTCTACTAACAATGATGCTGCGCCTCGTGCAGTTTGCATGGCAATTTTCTGAGCTTCTTCCGCTTCAAATCCAAGTTCAATTCCGCCTTGTGTTGCCGCACGAATGTATCGTAAGAAAAAGGCGATTCCACTAGCGGCTAACACAGTTGCTGCTTTCATCAATCGCTCTTCAATGATGAGAGTTTCGCCAAGCGATTTAAAGAGAGTTTCAACAGGTTTGAGATGGCCATTCGCCAATTCATTTCCACAGATACAAGTCATGGATTCGGAAATTGCCGCAGCTGTATTGGGCATGGATCGAATGATAGGAAGTTTCTTTGAAGTAGCTTTCTGAATCCTATCAAGTGAAACCCCAGTTATCGTAGAAACCAAGATGTGTTCATTCGGATCAATTACATGATCGATTTCTTTTAAAACGCCCTCAATTTGTTTGGGTTGAACACTGAGTACGAGAATTTTCGAATTCTTAGCGGCTGCAACATTGTCATCTGTCGTTGAAAATCCCTGATCAGCTAATTTTTCAAGTCGAGATACGTGCCGGCGTGTAAGTACAATTTTTTCTCTTGGAATGTGAGAAGAAAATCCGTGAGCCAAAGCCTGTCCTAAATTTCCTGCACCGATAATCGCAATTTCAAATTCTTTCATGATTAAAACGCACCTGGTTTTAGTTTAAGTCCGGTTGTCTCTTCCTCACCGAACATCAAATTCATATTTTGTACTGCTTGGCCTGAGGCACCTTTGAGCAAATTGTCAATCACCCCGGTTATTAACAATTGATCGCCTTCTTTTTGAAGGGATAATAATGCACGATTCGTGTTTACAACTGATTTCACGTCCAGGGGAAAATCGACCACATCCACAAAAGGATGTTCATAGTAATATTGTTTGTAATAATTGATCGCCTCGCTCAAGCTCAGATCACTTTTCAGATAACTGGCAGCTAAAATTCCACGAGTAAAAGCTCCTCGCATTGGAATAAAGTGCAGATTTTGTGAAAACCCTGGCTGTAGTTGAATCAGACTTTGTTTAATCTCACCTAAATGTTGATGTGTAAAAGCTTTGTAAATAGACGCATTATTTGAACGCCAGCTAAAATGTGTGGTCGAAGTTGGATTTTGTCCGGCTCCGGTACTCCCGGTAATAGCCGTGATATGAACATCTGCTTCAAGAAGATTATGAACAGCAAGAGGGAGTAAAGTCAGCTGAATACAAGTCGCAAAACAACCTGGATTAGCAACAAATTGAGCCGGCTTGATATACGCTCGATTTAATTCCGGCAAACCATATACAAATTCGTTTTCATCCGCTTTAAGTCTAAAATCAGCACTCAAATCAATAATCTTTGTGTCTTTGGGTATCTCATTTTGTTCTAAAACTTCCGCTGATTTTCCATGCCCAGAACAGAGAAATAATACATCTGGATTATGCTGTAGATCAAAATCAAATCTCATTTCCAGCCAACCACTTAAATCAGGATGTGCTTTTGAAATACTTTCTCCTGCATGACTTCTACTCACCACCGATACTAATTCCGCATCCGGATGGAGCATGATTAGTCGTATCAATTCTCCTGCAGTATATCCGGCGCCGCCTATTATCCCAACTTTAATCATTCTGGATACCTCTTTGAATTAAGGTGGCGTTACTCATAATCTTGGTGAATCCTTTTACGTCCTCTCCCGACCAGCCCTGATTCATCTCGCCGTATTGGCCAAATTTCGATTTCATTAAGTCGTATTCAGATTCAATTCCTTGAAGCTCAAATCTCGTCGGCTCAAGTTTTACGATCACTTTACCAGTTACATGCTCCTGAGTATGAGTTAGAAACGATTCTATATCACGCATTACCGGATCTAAGAATTGACCTTCATGCATCAACATACCATAGAAATCCCCAAGTTGATCTTTCCAGTATAATTGCCATTTTCCCAACACATGTTTTTCTAAAAGTCTGTGAGATTCAATGATGATTAACGGTGCCGCCGCTTCAAATCCAACTCTTCCTTTTATCCCGATAATTGTATCACCAACATGGATGTCCCGTCCAATGCCGTATTTGGAAGCCAAGTCATTTAGTTTTTTTATAAGTTCAACAGACGTTATTCGTTCATCGTTAATTGTTATTGGTTCTCCATGTTCAAATCCAATTTCAACGATTAACGAATCTCGATTCACGACAGGAGTTGGCCAGGCTTCTTCGGGCAGGTATTTGTGGGATGTTAACGTTTCTGCTCCGCCTACTGAAGTACCCCAAAGTCCTTGATTGATGGAATACTTTGCTTTCGCCCATTCTTTTTCAATTCCATGACTTTTCAGGTACTCAACCTCTTCTTCCCGACTCAGTTTTTGATCTCGAATAGGTGTAATTATCTCCATTTCTGGAGCAATTACATTAAAAACTAAATCGAATCGAACCTGATCATTCCCGGCGCCAGTGCTTCCATGTGCGATGGCATCCGCACCCACTGCCTTGGCATAATTTGCAATCGCCATAGCCTGAAAAACACGCTCTGCACTTACAGAAAGTGGATAGGTATGATTTTTAAGTACATTTCCGAAGATTAAATACTTTATACCTTCATCATAGAATTGCTGCTCAACGTCTAGACACACATGATTTTTGATTCCAAGATCAGCGGCTTTTTTCTCGAGTTCTTTCTGTTCGGCTTCATTAAAACCACCGGTATTTACTGCAGCAGAGAACACTTCATAACCTAAGTCTTTTGCTAAATGAATGGCACAATAGCTGGTATCTAATCCCCCGCTAAAAGCTAAAACTACTTTTTTCATGACAGAAACAATTTTGCGTTGTTCATCGCTTTTAGAAAATGTTCTTTCTTAAGCTGTACCCAACGATAGAATTTTTTGATGTTACGTTCGCGTTGTTTTTTAGGCTTGTTGTTAGGATGCTCAGGATCATAAAGCATTCCCGTACACAAGCAATTAGTTCGTTCATTTCGGGTTAGGATGTCAAAATTTGGACAACTCTGGCATCCGATCCAAAACGTTTCATCCTTCGTTAATTCCGAAAAAGTGACTGGCCGATATCCTAAATCAGAATTGATTTTCATTACAGGGAGGCTAGTTGTGATCCCAAATAATTTAGCCTCCGGAAATTTTTCTTTAGAAAGCTGAAAAGCTTTGGCTTTAATCTTCTTTGCGAGACCCTGCCCTCGAAATGACGGGGCAACTATCAGGCCTGAGTTGGCCACATACTTTTTTTCTTCCCAGGTTTCGATG
Organism: Balneolaceae bacterium; assembly: GCA_965229525.1. Taxonomy (GTDB): domain Bacteria; phylum Bacteroidota; class Rhodothermia; order Balneolales; family Balneolaceae; genus HXMU1420-13. The sequence continues at coordinate 1,899,024 of OZ245886.1, read as the reverse complement.
TAGCAAAATCCTGCAAGATTTCCTTTATCATCGATTGCAATAACAGCATTCCCGCTATTCATTTTGGATTTGATGTATTTCGGATCACGTTTTGCGATTCCGGTTCCACGCTTTTTCGCAGCAGACTCTATAAGCTCGCAAATAGCTTGTGCATAGCTTTCATATTCTTTGGATGCATATTTAATTGAAACGGACATTGTTGGTTGAGTGTGAATGAGTGATAAATAGAATTGATGAAGAACGGATGAACGCCAGTACCAAACTGGCAAAGAAAAGCTATTACCGCCGCCGCGGAATCCGAACTACGGGAGAAAAATCAATTCTATGTGCAACAATGTTTTGCATGGCTAAAAAGAAAAGCAGAACAATTTTTAATTCCAACAGCCAATGCAATAATTTATTGTTATCCTTCAAAAAAGAATTTTACGGCACTTATAAAGTCAACTTGTCGTTTACAGCTACATGAAAAGAGAACTCATTTTCTTATTTAGTTTTTTGATCCTGTTTGAATATCAGGCTAATGCCCAGGTTCAATCCGTTGAAGAAAGAGAGGCAAAGACAGCTTATATCGAAGGCATGGAAGCATTTGTTAATGAAGAATATGACGTTGCTACAACGCTTTTGCTTGAAGCCTATGAAGGTCTTGCCCCTCAATCAGGTATAAGTTTTGCATTGGCTGATGTATACTTCATGCAGGAGGATTTACCGAACGCAGCATTTTACGGAAAAGAGGCCGTACAATTAGAGCCCCAAAATAAATGGTATCGTTTTAGACTCGCAGAAATCTATCGTGCGGCAGGTCAAAATCAGGCGACTTTAGACGAATTGATTGCGCTTCTCGAGTATCACCCGGATGACTATGATGCACTTTTTATGTTGGCAGATACTCAAAATGATTTTGGGCTATTTCTTCAATCCAATCAAACACTGGATAAAATATTCCGATTAACTGGCCCAAATCCTGTTGTTCTTGTTCGAAAATTTGAAAACTTCCAGGCCCTAGGAGCACCAGATTCAGCGTTAGTACAGCTTGAGTTGTTACGTGATGTTGAACCAGATAATTTGAATACGCTTAATCTCTTAGCTGGGTATTATGAACGTCTCCAAAGAACCGAAGAAGCAAAAGCAGTATTAAAAGACGCCCTTTATAGAAACGCTCGTGATCCTGAATCATTAATTAATTTATCCAGCATCTACATAGACGAAGCAAAATGGGATAGCGCCGGCACTTTACTCGGTAATTTCATTTCTGACCCAATCATAAATGCCGAGCAAAAATATATGATTGCTCAATTTATGTATGCTCGTCATCAAGATGAACCACAAAATATTCAGCTTGAAATTGAAACCGCTCGAATTCTTGATTTATACACCGAAAACGCATCCGATTATGGTCCTGCATTTACTTTGGCCGGTCAGTTTTTCTCAATATCGGGCGAAACAGATAAAGCCATCGAGAAGCTTGAGCGAGCAAATGAGTTAATTCCAGAGGATGACATTGCATGGCGTCAACGACTTCAGTTATTGTTGCAGGCTCAACGTTATGATGAAGCTATTGATGTTGGAATAGAGGCAGATACTCGTGTTCCGGAAGATGCGTTCATTCAATATTTTATTGGCACAGCTTATATGCTCAATGATAATTCAAGGAGTGCGGTAATCTGGTTGGAACAAGCTTCCAGAGCCCCAGCCAGGCGTCCATTTAAATCGATCATTTTTGGAACATTGGGGGATGCCCAATCTGGGCTTAAAAATTATGAAGAATCCGATCGAGTATATGAACTCGCTCTCCGTTATGATTCCCAAAATCATAATGCGATGAACAATTACGCCTACAACTTATCGGTTCGTGAAGTGAATCTTGAACGTGCCAGAGAATTAGCTCTTCGCGCGATCGAACTTGATTCAGAAAATGCTGCATATCTCGATACTGTTGGTTGGGTCTACTTTAAACTTGGTGATTTTGATCGTGCCAGAAGATTTATCCGTGCTTCCATCGATACTGGTACAGCTAGCGCAGAAGTTTTAGAACACCTTGGTGATGTTTATGAAGCACTTGGTAATATTGAAGAAGCAAAAAAATGGTGGAAACAAGCATTAGACCTGGAGCCTACAAGAACGCATCTAGAAGAAAAAATCTAAACGATGCTTCGATCTCAAAAAATCCTTTTGGTAGCCATTTGCTTATTTACCTTTGCCTGTAGAGGAACTAAAGAGGCAGTCGATCCTATACCAACCGACTACATTAAATCGGAAGTTCTACTTAGCGAATTATTAGAGCCCATCCCAAACTATGATGGGTTAATAAATTCAATGGATGGCCGAGGCCGAGCCATTGTTAGTGAACCTGGAAACAGCGAGCGTTTCAATATAGATTTTGCTTCTGATACCACCTTGAGTTTGTTAACAATCAAAAACCGATTAGGCATTGAGGGTGGCGCCATGCTCGTAGACCCAGACTCTATTTTGATGTACTTCAAAGTGGATAAAATTGCCCAAAAAGTATCAATTAACGATGGTCGTCTCACCAGTTTAAACGAGCTTGCTTCTATCAATCTAATCGACTTATTACATTTTAAAGTAAGCGAAACTTCGGTGATCGAAGCCTATGAAGCTGATGATCATTACTTATTGAGATTAGCTACGAATGGCGGAGCGAAGATTGGAAAAAAATCTATGCTTGTAGAAGAAGTTACTCAACCCTATTCAGCAGGCTTACCCTATTCGCAGATAATTTATGAAAACTATGGAGAGCTTGATGGCTACCGTTTGCCTCGGAAAATTACCATATTTAGCGCTGATGGTGAATCTAAAGTGGTATTCCAGATTAGATCGCTGAATCTTAACCCAAACTCACCGGATTTAACCCTCAATATTCCCTCAGATATTTTCATCGAACGGCTATGAGCAGATTTTTGTGTGTAGGAATCTTATTTGCCTTGTTTCTTTTTGAAGCTACCTCAGCTCAAACCTATGAAGAGAAGCGTCAACAAATCCTGAATCGGCAAACTAACACACGTGCCGAAATTAATGTGCTGGATGCCAGAATTAGGACCTATCAGGATCGCATCCAACAAACGGAAAATCGATACGAAGAAATGTATCGTCAGTATGAAAATGTAAACCGTTTGATTTCCTTGCAGGATGACAAAATCTCTACACTAGAACGTGAGCAAAGACAAATTCAGGAAGAGATTCAACTAACAGAAGGGGAAATTAACTTAAGAGAAAAAGAGCTGGAGCAGCTGAAACAGAACTTGCGTGACATTCTGCTGTATACATATAAAAACGGACGTACATCAAACCTTGAACTGATCGTTACCTCAAGCTCTATCAATCAAATGATTGTTCGAAGCTATTATTTACAAAAGCTGGAGGAGCAAAAGGAAAAACAAGCCGAGCAAATTACAATCAGGCAAATTGAACTTGAAGGGGTTAAAAATAACCTCGAAGAAAGTATGGTTCGAAATGATGTAATTCTTGGAGAAATCAGGGACGAAAAAGTTGAACTCGGTAATCAACAAACGGTTCAACGCAATAACGTAGAAAGAATCAAAGCCGAAAGTACCGACCTGCTGTCTGAGCTTCGAAGAATTCGACAACAAAGGGAAAATCTGGAAACCAGTTTTGCTGCTTTAATTGCAGAAGAAGAAGAAATTCGCCGCGCAAATAATGAACGCCTGGAACGATTAGCTGCAGCGAGAAACATTGCGGATGCCGCACGAAGAGCCGAAGAAATTGCCAAATATTCTTCTCCAACTCTTGCAACTTTCGTATCTGATGAAACAATGGCTGCTTATGAAACTAATTTCTCTGCATCGAAAGGGCGGTTGGATTGGCCGGTAAATAGCACAACGGTTTCTAAGAAGTTTGGCATTACCCGAAATCCGCTATATGGTACAAGAACCGAGCACCCTGGCATCAATATTGTTGCCGATCCCGGTTCTGAAGTAAAGGCCGTTTCTGATGGGTATGTATTTGCCATTCAGCCAACTCCCGGTTATGGAAATGCAGTATTTGTTAAGCATGGATCATATTTCACTGTTTATGGAAATCTGAGTCAGATCAATGTTCAAAACTCCAGCATCATAAAAGCTGGTCAAATTGTTGGTCTATCCGGTACAGAGGATTCAGAACTAGGAGAGACAGTTTTTTTTATGGTTCGAAAAAATAATACAGATCTCGATCCGGAAGATTGGCTATCCTCAAATTGATGGAATGTTAATCCTCTTTCTCTCGGTTTAATTTGCCGATTAGCGTTCGTATTTTCATCGCCAATTCTAACTTATCATCAAGGTTTGGACAATCTTCCTCGGCTATCATTTTATTTATCTGGTGTAGTTATTGTATCAGGTGCATTTACTCTTCTAACCACAGATTTACTCCCAAAAATTGCAGATCCCGGATTAATTGGCTCCCTGTTTCTACTAGGGTTTGGACTCGTGTATATGAACATCACTTTTGTAGTGAGTCGCCGTTTTATGCGCCGATTAGATGGTACAAGTAACTTGCCATTTGTATTCGCACTCCTGGTTGGAATTGTACCTATTGGTTGGTCTTTTATCGTTGATGGTGGACTTTACGGGAACATCAAAATATTGTACATGATCACCATGATATTTGGATGTTTCCTGGGTGGATATTTTGGGCAACGAGCTGGGATAAAGGCACAAGCTGCGTTTAAAGAGCAGTTGTACGAATATTTACGACAATCTGGTCAACTACCTGAAGAGCTGAAACGTCCACACGACAATCTCAACAAAAATTAGTCATGAAAACGACCCTAATTCTTCTATTTATCACCTTTAATTTCATGTTGTCGTCAACAGCGAATGCACAAATCACCATCGAGGAACTTCACACTATAGGTACTGCGGCAAGTCCCGACCGACTTGAAACCGATATAAGATTGTTAGCAGATTTTGGTACTCGGCATACCTTGTCTGATACAGTTTCAGATGTGCGAGGTATTGGTGCTGCGCGGCGTTGGATTAAAGCCGAGTTTGATAAAATTTCCGAGGAGTGCGGAGGTTGTTTAGAGGTCTTTTATGTTAGTGAATATATCGAAGGCGATCCTGAAACAAGAATTCCAGTTACTACAAATATTGTAAATGTAATCGCGATTCAACGTGGATTTGCTGACCCTAATCGTTTCGTAATGATGAGTGGTGATATAGACTCTCGAGTTTCTGATGTAGGTGATGGAGTTTCTGATTCACCAGGGGCAAATGATAACGCATCAGGAATGGCCGGTGCTATCGAAGCCGCGCGAATTCTTACCAAATATGAATTTCCAGGTTCGATAATCTATGCCGGCCTTAGTGGGGAAGAGCAAGGATTATATGGTGGCCGAATTGTTGCTGATTACGCACTTGAACAAGGCTGGAGAATTAAGGCTGTATTGAATAACGACATGATTGGTAATATCAAAGGGATTAACGGAGTAATTGATAATACCACAGCTCGTGTATTTAGTGAAGGAACGAAAGCAGTTGAAACAGAGCGTGAAGGTAGAATCCGGCGATTTACAGGTGGCGAAGTAGATTCACCTTCCAGAAACATAGCGCGTTATGTAGATACTATGGCGGACCGTTATATTCCAAACCTGGATGTAATGATGATTTATCGATTGGATCGATTTCGCCGGGGTGGACATCACATTCCATTTAATCAAGCGGGTATTCCTGGAGTTAGAATCATGGAAACCAACGAAAATTATGTGATGCAACATCAGGATATTAGGGAAGAAGATGGCATCAAATATGGCGACACCATTGATGGTGTTGATTTCGAATATGCGGCTAAACTCACCAATCTAAATGCAGTAGTAATGGCTGGAATGGCCTGGGCTCCAAATCCACCAGTGAATGTACAAATTTCAGGTGCAGTTCAACCTTCCACCACCCTTTCATGGGATGCACTAAATGCAGAAGAAAACCCACAACTTGCCGGATATAAAATTTACTGGCGTTACACTGATCATAACCAATGGCAATGGAGTGTATTTGTACCGGCTGATGTCTTGGAACATACACTAGAAAATGTGGTGATTGATAATTACTACTTCGGAGTGGCTTCTGTCTCGAAAGAAGGGTTCGAAAGCCCAGTTGTATTTCCTGGTCCGATTGGTAGTTTTGGTGAGTAGTTATACTACTTCTATCACCAACTTTTTGCCGGTTACCTCTTCAAGTAACCGAGATTTACGGGTTGCGCCCCAAATCTCAAGTTGTGGTTCATCCATGGTTTGGATTTTTAGCCTGATGGCATGTGTTTCAATTTCTATTTCCAGATTTTGAACATTTTGATAATGGCTTCTATCCAAACCGTCAGCTACTCGTAAAATTGCAGCCAACTTTTTAATTTTCTTTTTTATATGGCTTCCAAGTCCCCAATACTCAATATGACGTTTTTTGGGCGTGGAGCGACGATGATATCTTGCTACATGAGCCATCACATCAATTTCATCATGCGAAAATCCTCTTAGCTCAGCATTTTTAATGATATAAAGTGCGTGTTTATGATGTGCTGTATGTGAAATATGATATCCAATATCGTGCATCAGACCAGCATATTCGAGAAGTTCTCGATCACCGGAGTCAAGATTCAATGAAATTGCCAACTCATCAAAAAGCTGAAGGGCAAACCTGGTAACATGCCTTGAATGGGCTTCGTGCCAATTACATTTTCTCAATAACTCGAAAACACTTCTTCGTCTAGGATCTTTCCTCTCCTTATCTGCAACATCTCCTGATAACTCCTGTTTTATCTCACGAATTATGATGCCTTCCCTTAGCGCCTGCGTTGATATTTTCACTTCTTCAAACCCTAGATTTTCGAATAACCACCGAACAAGCACAACTCCGGTATTTATAAATCGAAGTCGTTTCACTTCCATACCCGGTACATTCGCTCGCTCTTTTTCTGAAAGCACAATGTATGAATCATAAAAATCCATGAAATCAGAACGGGAATATGTGAACTCGTTTAAATTAATTTCCTGCGAAAACCCTTTTTGAACGGCTATCATTAAGCCAATTGCTTGCATAGTTCCCGATGACCCTACCATTATACTAGTGGGATATTTTTTAAGCACTTTCTCTAAAGAGACCAGCTCTGAACGGTAATGCGCTTCCAATGCCTGAACATCGTTTTTTGAAATAGGATCCGACGGCTTGAAAAAATCTGTCATCCTCGAAACACCGATCTTCTTGCTCATCAGATGAAAAAAATGTTGATCATTCATCAGGATGAATTCAACACTTCCCCCACCTATATCAACTACTAACACAGGTTCTGCAGTTAAACTTACCCCATGTTGAACAGCGTAACCAATTAATTCTGCTTCTACTACTCCTGGAATCGCATTTATTTTTATACCGATTTCATCAATACTAGTTTGGATGAAATCCCCACCGTTTTCGGCTTCCCGAATTGCACTGGTTGCGTAAGCAAGAATCTGATCAACCTCGTAGGAATCGCATAGTATTTTGATCTTCTTCAAAGCGGAAATTCCACGCTCAAACGCTCCTTTATTTAATTGTTTCCCAATTCCACCTTTAGCCAATTCCACCATTTCCTTTAAGTCATCCAATCTGCGATAACTCCCATCAGAAAAAAGATCTGCAATTACAACATGGAACGAGTTTGTTCCTAAGTCAATGGCTGCAAGACGTTTTATGAAGTGTGGTGTAACCAATTTACCTGTAGTTACTTTTTGTAATAATCCTAAATATGATTATTAATACCTATACAATCGGAACAAATAAATTATTTTTTTATGAGATGCGATTAAGGGCTAATTTAACGTTTAGTTCATCAAGCACATCAATTTTACTTATGAAAAAAATACTATCTAGCGCAGTGTTGGTATTCATTTTCACCAGCCTGACTTTTGCTCAGTCGCAACCACAATATTTTAAAAATGCAATAATCGTTAAATATCAAGACGAAGAAACGCTTCAAAAATCGAATATAGCCGGTGCAACGTTTGTTCAACAACAAGTTGAAGATTACCTGGGTACCCTTGGGATGACCGAAATAAAACCTTTTTGGAATAACTCAAAAGAAAATATCCTTTGGAGAACGCTGTCAGAAAAAAGAAAACTTATTCCAAACAATGAGTTAACCGACGATATCCGACGAATCGTTGAATACCAATACACTTCAGAAATAGATCCAATGATTTTGGCTGATAAATTGTCAAAAATCCCGGGAATCGAATACGCAGAACCTCGATTAATTCGTCAACTGAGCCTTACCACTGATGATCCAATCAAAAATAGCTATGAGACAATCCACAAATTCAACGAAGCGTGGGATATTACAACCGGATCGAGTGATGTTGTAATCGGAATTATTGATTCTGGGGTGAACTACCTCCATTCAGACATGGCTAATAAACAGTGGGTGAATGAAGGTGAAATTCCTGAAAATCAAATTGATGATGATGGCAACGGATTTGTGGACGATTACCTTGGATGGGATTTCTGGGAAGCTCGATCAACGATACCTGTAGAAGCTGATAATGATCCTTTTGCCGAACATCAGGATCATGGCACTCATGTTGCGGGAATAGCTGCAGCTGATGCAAATAACACTATTGGTCTCGCAGGCACAGGCTTTAATAGCAGATATATGGCAATTAAAGCAGGTGGTATCGAAGATGATCCTAATACGGATAACGATGAGTCCAGAGGTATTGCATTTTGGGATTTAGCCATCGAATATGGAGTATTGAATGGTGCTGATGTGATCAATATGAGTTTTGGTGGGCCCGGTTTTTCAGATTTTGAGAATGATGTGATTCAATTTGCTGTAAATTCTGGAGTTATAATGGTAGGTGCTTCTGGTAATTCATTTTCATCAGAAGCATTCTATCCTGCTGCTTACGATGGAGTATTAAACGTTGGAAGTATTACTGGAGATCAGGCAATATCCAACTTTTCGAATCATGGGTATACAGTGGATGTATTCGCTGTTGGTTCAAGTATCAGAAGTACAGGTGGTTTTGGAACTACCGGGTTTGTCGATAAAAGTGGTACTTCTATGGCTTCTCCTGTTGTAGCTGGCTTGGCCGGTTTACTGAGAGCTCAGTTTCCGGATTGGTCGCCTCGTAGAATAATCCATCAAATTAGAAGTACTTCAGTTCCTTTCACGAGCACTTTAGACCCTCTTTTCCTCGGTAAAGGTATGATTGATGCCGAGGCTGCACTTACCAATCTGATGCCCGGTATTTCAATTAGATCATTCAATATCACAGATTCGCAAGGAACTTCCTTAAGTGTCGGTGAATCAGGAATAATTGATCTAAGACTTCGAAATTTCGGTGAAACAACTGGCGCCTTAACAATTACTCTTGAAAGTTTACAAGAAGAGATTACCGTAACAAGTGAACCAATTAGTGTGGGTGTACTCGAAACTGATACCAACCTTGAAGTTGAACTAGAATTTGATATCCCCCAAAATTATGATCTGAATAATGTACCTACTTTTGTAATCAGATTCGAAGATGCCGGCCTTAATTACACAGATTATGATGTCGTTCAATTTGATAATCTTAGTTTTGGTGTAATGGATGCAAATAATATTACCATGTCCTTTAGCGCTAATGGCACAATTGGAGTTTCAGATCCTTCAACGGCTTCGGGTGGAATTGGATTTATTCCGGAAGGAAATCCTAACATGCTTTACGAGGCTGGTATTATGATGGCAGCTGGAGGAAATCCATTCTTTGGTACAGAACCAGAAATTTCGAATAATGTTCGGGGAGTTGGGCTTTATGACAACGATTTTGATCCAAATAATGCCTTCGTTGTGAATAGCCCCGGTGAAAATGCAACCGCCCAGGGTACAGGAACTTTTTCCCCAAATAGGTTTGCAGAATTAAAGGGAGTTTCGATAAGGCTGAATACATTTGCATTTGAAGACCCGGAAGTAGAAAACGTTGTTTATAGCCAGTATTTAATTAAAAACAATACGGACGAAGTAATAGAAGACTTTTATTTCGGAATATTTACCGATTGGGATATTGATGAAACAACCTTTGGAAATAATATTGTTCGTTTCGATGCAAGCAATGAATTCTTATATATTTTTGATAATACTTCTGGTAGTTCAAATCCTTACATCTCTGTAGATCCGATGCAAGGGGCATCTGCATATCACGCCATTGATAATAATTATAGTAGTGATGAATCTGATTTTCGATTTGCTGTAAATGATGGCTACACGGATACTGAAAAAATTAATTCTTTAAAGGCCGGAACTAATGTAACAAATGTTGGTCCAGCTGATATCTCTTCGGTGGTAGCTTCCGGTCCCTATAGATTCAACCCTGGAGTAACCATTAAACTTGGTTTTATGTATGTATATGGTTCGAACTACATCAATCTTCGAGATAATTTGTTAGCAGCTCGTGATAGAAATGTGTTTGCTGTGGATGAACCTGGTGTCTACACCTCTTCAGAATTGGAGACTGAAATCCCAACAATTACACGGCTTAGCCAGAATTACCCGAACCCGTTCAATCCCTCTACGGAGTTGAATTTTGAGCTGGCAGAAGCAGGGTTAACTGAGCTTAGCATTTATAATATTCTTGGCCAAAAAGTTCACACGCTTGTAAACGAGGTGCGATCAGCAGGGAGCTATACTGTGAACTTCGATGCAAGCAGATTAAACAGCGGAATCTATTTTGCAGTATTAAAATCAGGTGATATTACCCAATCCATAAAGATGACACTTATCAAGTAATCATTGAACAAAGGGCCTTTTAATAAAACATCGTCCCCGGCACTTCAATACAAAAGTGCCTGGTGGGCGATTAATTCCCATGTTCATACCGTTGTTTCTTCGCAATTTATGCCCGTTAAAACGGTTAATTGCGAACGTGTGGAAATTCCTACTCCCGATGACGATTTTCTCGAACTTGATGTAATAAAAACCCATTCCGGAAAACCAGTTGTAGCTCTTTTTCATGGGTTAGAAGGAAACTCAGAACGGTTTTATATCCGAAATTTAATGTTTGAATTGCATGCTGCTGGGTTTTCATGTGTAGCGATGAATTTTCGTGGATGTGGATCACGCATAAATCGTCAAAAAAGATTTTATCACTCGGGAGAAACCTCAGACTACAAAACCCTTTTCAATTGGATTGATACAAAATTCCCCGATTCGAGTATTTATGCTGCTGGATTTTCACTGGGTGGAAATGCTTTAATTAAATCTCTAGGGGAGTTAGGAAGTGATCATCCCGTGAGCAAAGCTGTCGCCATTTCCCCTCCCTATGATTTGGAACTTGGCTCATATAACCTCCAAAAAGGGTTCAATCGTATCTACGAATATCGATTCATGAGAACATTAAAAACGAAGCTTGCACAAAAAAAAGCTTTGTACCCAGAACTTCCCACTTTTCACGGTACAACTGTTTTTGATTTTGATGATGTAGTCACAGCTCCTGTTCATGGATTTAATGATGCGATTGATTATTACTCGTCCTGTTCATCAAAAAACTTTCTAGGCGAGGTAAGAACTCCGCTCTTAATCATTCACAGTAAAGCTGATACTCTTACCCCTCTTAAGTTTGCCCCTTTTAAAGTGATCGAAGAAAACAAGAATATTGAGTCAATTTTTACGAAATCCGGGGGGCATGTTGGTTTTATCTCAAACGCAAGAAACTGGTTAGAAAAAACCATTGTTTCATGGTTAAACGAGTAATGGACTCGTATATTTATTGAAGCTATTCATTCGAACTTCAACTTATGGTTATAATTATTGGTGCAGGTCCAATCGGTTTGGCAACCGGTATTCAACTCAAGAGAAAAGAAATTCCTTTTAAAATTATTGAAAGGGGATGTCTTGTTAACTCGCTCTATCATTATCCAACAAATATGACGTTTTTCTCTACGTCGGACCGCCTGGAAATTGGAGATATTCCATTTATTTCACATGGTTCCAAACCAACTCGAAGCGAGGCACTCGAATATTATAGAAGAGCCGCTGAGCATTATCAGTTACCGATCAATTTGTATGAATCTGTTCAAAAGATTGATGGAGAAGATGGAAATTTCACGGTAATAACTGATAAAGATTCATACCAGGCAAAGAAAATTGTTATCGCAACGGGGTTTTATGGAACTGCAAATAAGATGAATGTCCCAGGTGAAGACCTCCCAAAAGTGAAGCACTATTACGACGAGCCTCATCCTTATGCATGGCAAAATGTGTTAGTAATTGGCGCCGGAAATTCTGGGGTTGATGTCGCCTTAGAATGTTTTAGAGCAAACGCTAATGTAACTATGGCAATTCGATATGGGGAGATAAAGAAATCTGTGAAATACTGGGTTAAACCAGATATCGAAAACCGAATAAAATTTGGTGAGGTTAAAGCTTACTTCAATTCCGAAGTAACAGAGATCAGAGAAAAAGAAGTAGTACTAAACACGCCTGAAGGCGAGATAACTATCGAAAATGATTTTGTACTAGCGATGACAGGATATCATCCAAACTATACACTTATGGAAGCTCTGGGTATTGAACTTACAGAAGATGAAAAGTGTATGCCGGTTCATGATGATCAGTCATTGGAAACAAACAGAGCTGGTATTTATGTGGCTGGTGTTGTTTGTGGTGGAATGGATACGAGCAAGCTTTTTATTGAAAATTCAAGAGTTCATGCCGATCAAATCGCTGAACATATTGCGAGCTCGTTAAAATAAAAAACGGGCAAGCGACCTATATCACGTCGCTACGACCAATTTACCGTTGCTACGTTCCCGTCCTGGCGGAGTTCAAAGGGAGCTGACTGTATAGGACTTGCCCTAGAACAGTTAAGATAAGACTAAAAAACTCCAAGAGGCAAGTTATTTCGAAGTCATTATAAACACCCCATTCCAGTCTTTACCAGGTGGATTTGCCTTCATAAGGCCACAGCGTTCTATAAAAATTTGAGATGGATTAGTTGGATGTGCTTCTAGCGGAAGTGACTGATTAAAATAACTCAATGCCTGATCCCATTCTTGCTTGAAATATGCATCCATACCTTGTTCATACAGTCCAACACAATCGAATAATTGCTGCGATGCTTCTGCTCTTAATGCTGCTATTTCATACATCGTAACGGGTGTTGATCTCCCTTTCACTACAATGGTATCAAGCTTTCTAAAAAGACAATCATCCCCTTGTTTTTCGGCATCTAATTTTGTGGATTCCGTAACCATGGTGAACACATTATACGCCTTCGCCCCACTTTCGCATCGTGCGGCTAAATTTACATTATCGCCCATCATAGTATAGTTAAAACGGCGTTCTGACCCCATATTACCAGTTACCATTTCACCTGTATTCATTCCCATTCTATGCTGCATATTATGAACAATATCTGGCCAGGTACCATCTTTCTTCCATTTAATTCGCAATTCAGCCAATTTTTTTTCCATTAGCTGCGACGAAATGCAAGCTCGGAGTGCATGTTCTTCGATATAAACCGGTGCCCCATAAAATGCTACAATTGCATCCCCAATAAATTTATCTAAGGTCCCTCCCTGATCGTTAATGATATCAGTCATCGCTGTGAGATATTCATTAATTAGAGTAACTAATTGCTTTGGTTCTAGTTTTTCTGAAAACGTTGAAAATGATACAATATCGCTAAAAAAGGCGGTCATGTACGTGTCCTCACCACCTAATTTTGGCTCCTCACCCGACTCTATCATTTGATCTACTAACGTTGGTGATACATAGGATGAGAACATGCCTTTTATTCTTCTCTTCTCTCTTTGTTCATTTACATATTCATAACCCACTGTTGTAACCTGGCTAAAAAAAGCTGTGATCAATACTCCGGTAACATTCAGAAATATTTGTGCCGTTAAAAAGGATTGTACAGCTATCCCATAGTAACCCGCCATCACAATAATAGTAAGAGTAAAACCCCATCCAGCACCAAACTTTCTATTGAATAAAACAACTAGCAATGCTGTTAAAATCATAAACATTAGCAGAAAAATATCCTTTTGACGAGATATGTAGTTTCCATCCAGAATTGTTTGAAGGGCATGGGCATGAATTTCGAATCCGGGTCGAGGAAAATCTGCGGTGGAAAACGGGGTAGGATGGAAATCTTGTAATACCGGCATAGTTGAGCCAATAATTACTATTTTGTCTTTGAAAACCTCATCATAAAGTAACCCAATTCCGAAGTCGGGATCATCGAAATTATTCATTTCAAATGCTTCTGCTTCCATCACGGTTGTATATTCCGGATCATCAATTACCAGCTCATAGGAGTATTGAGGAAACAACCCTTCAGGACCATAATAGTTAATGATGAATGAGTTTAAACTCTCTCTTTTAATGTGATAATCACCAACATGAAACTCCGGATCCGTAGAATTTGGATCAAGCGGACTTACCAAAGAATCCGGGATGCTATCATATATTTTCAACCCCTCGATGCCTAGCATCAAGTAACTCTTGTCCAAATAATTTCTACCAAAACTATATGTTCTAACAAAACCGTCGATGTATGGATTTGTACTTACTAATCCAATAGGATTTGGACTTTTATCCTGTAATACCCTGTTTGGAAAAATAGGTTCTCTTTCAATACCATCGGGTGTAACTATTTGTTCAATTTCGCCCGCTAAAATCACGTTTCCATATTTGGCAATAGTTTCAGCGAATAGGGTATCATTGGCTGGATTAAATTCATCTCGTTGACTAAAAAGAATATCAAACAGTATTGCCCTTGCGCCGGCACGATTCAAGTTTTCAACGATTTTGGCATGCACACTTGTTGGCCATGGCCATTTTTCAGGAATTTCAGCATCCGCTTCCTCGCTAACCGCAACGAGAACTATCGGAGAATCTTCTACTGAAAGAGGGCCACGAATTTCAAAAAATGAATCGCGAATTGATAATTCAACTTTGTTAACTGTTTCTGTAACCGTTATCAAAAAAGAAAAAGCAAAAGAAACCAATGCGATTATTAAATAAATCCAGATTGATTTTTTACCGCTTTTTTTTGACGCCATGATTTAGAAACGGTAAATATATCGGAGCTGAACAAGACGATCGTTAAGACCACTGCCACCAGAAACGGTTGTAAAATTTGAATCGAATATCAAGGATTGTTTACTTGTAAGTCTATACTCAGCCCCAGCTAGCAGCACATAGGTATTGAACTCTGTGATATCTTTTGCGGGGCTAAGAACATAGTAATCGTTTTGAAGGGAATCATCATCACCAGATACGATATCTAGTGTTCGAGATTCAGAAGTATTTGATGTGTAAGCTAAACGCCCATTTACTCGAAGTGCACCATCCATTAAGAAATAGGTTGCCCCTGCATAAATTCCAAAAATATCGATATCCAATTGACCCGAGCCTGACTCAGTTTGATTCTTGGATATTCCCAATTGTGTTCTAATAGGCGCAGAAACAAACCTTGAAGATACATTTAATGCATATGAACGGTTAATAATATCTCCGAAGGCAAAAACATCGTCTGTTGTATTTAAATTTGTTACCGTTAATGTTGCATCATGGACGGATCCTTGTAGTTCTACTTGTTGTGTAATTGAAAGATTTAAATTTACCGTCTCATTTACTCTTGGGGTTGGAGTTACCAGTGTATCACCCTCGCTATTTACAACCAGATTTTGCAAGGCAGCTGATTCAAAAGAAGTAGGAACAAATGGATTAAACCTCTTTACACCATTATCTCTACTACGAACTCGTACACCTAAACTTATACGTGGCAATCTTTGATTAACAGGGTACCAGCTTAAATTCGAACGCAATGATGAAGTGACGGTTGTAGCTTCTTTTGAATCCGTAACATTATCAGTCAGGCGTTCATAACCCAGTGTCACGTATATCTGATTATTAAATAGTCTAAATCTGTCAAGGAGCGTGAATCCTGCGATATCTTTTCTGATGGTTGAATTTGCTAAAGAAACAAAGTCGGGTCCAACCCACCGATATTGTAATCTAAAGGTATTTTTTGGATAGACTACAGCAAACTCGGTGCTGGAACCAAGGATTCCAGTGGGAAAAAATATTTCTGTTTCAGTCGAATCAGAGCCAATCCCAGTAACCCTAAGTGGCAGAACGTTAATATTTTCGTTGATTATGATGATCTGAGCGATATCTGTTAAGATGTCCAGATCAGATTGATCGATATCATCGAACCCTAATTCCTCGGCTCGTTCAGCAGTAAGAGGCCCCCCATATATATCATTATTTAAAGCACTTGCAACCGTTTCAGTTTGGAAACGAACCCGATTTTGATCAAAGGCAAAACGCAAATCTACCCCAGCAACAATATTACCTTTAGGTCTCACCCCTCCCCCATCTACTCGTAAAAGTTCTGGCGCAGCTGATAGTCGCTGTTGGCCCGCAATAGACACTCCGCTAAGCAAGGAAGTTGGTCCGGCAAGAATATTAGAATAATCAACAACATTATAGATCGAAGTTGTGTCATCTTCTACTTTCATTGCCTGCACACCTAATTGGAAAAATCTTGGATTACCCAGCGCAACTCTACCTCCTATGATATTTCTTTTAAATGTACCTCTCCCCCCTGTTTCTAACCCTAACGTATATGTTGTATCAACGATGGTAGTTTGTGTAGAATCTAAATAAACAAACTCTTCGTTTATTGAAGTGTACTGATTCGTAATTTTGCGACTCAATTCGCCATAAACAAATTGAACATTGATATTCTCCCACAACAAATGTAAGGATGTATTTATACCATAAATTCTTCTTCCTGCAATTGTAAATTTACTGAGTTGAGGAAATACATGACCGGCTTCAAATTTCCACCATTTGCCAAGATTCATTCTAAGTGAATATCTGTTTTGTGGCTGTAATCTTGGATCTTCCTGAGAAGTTAAAAAACCACCCAGATTATACTTAAACTTTCCATATTCACCGCTTATACTTGATCGAGCGGTATACGCATTATTAATATCACCCGCTATCACCTGATTCCTTGCCGTGAGTTCCAGCCTTCCAGTTGGAATCAAACTTGGTACTAAACTAACTGTTGTAGCCTGCCCAGGGCGAACAATCCTAAAATTCCAGTCTGCTATATTAAAAACCTCATCTGCGGTTATATAATCGAGGCGAACTTCATAGTTGCCGCGACTTAAGTCTTTTGGTGCATAGGATATGAAATAATCACTAGTATCTGATTGGCTTGTGACATCAAGATCATTCAGAAATAGTTTAAATCTACCATCAGGAATTGATGCATTATCGTAATACAAGGCAATTGCAATGAATGCGTCATCTGGCGAAAGCCCCCCGCCAGGCTGTGGTGAAATGATGGTATAATCCACACCATCAAGTCTATTCATTTCTATCAAATTTTCTGACAACACCTCTGCCTGAATAATATCAACTTTGAGAGGGTTTTCGGATGGCACATTATCTGGATAGAATAAATCCTGACTTTGACTACCAAGAGAAAGTTGAAAATAATATTCGAAACTTGTTCCAACCAGAATATCTGAATCAACTACTACTTGAAATACACCATTTACAAAAGGAGTCTCTATTTGTGAATAGCTTATATCACCTTCGTTTCTATAGAATAGTAAGGCATCAACTATATCTAATGGATTAACACCGGGTACAAAGAATTCCAACACATTCTGTTCATTACTATTAAGCACAGTGGGTTGTTGGTGCTGAACAGTAAGTTGCGCCAATCCTAATTGAGTAAAAATTAGTACCAAAGTTATACTAACTAAGGCCCGTACTCCCCCAGTATTCATAATTCTAATTCTGTGTAATAGCCGGATGCTGAACCAAGCACCTAAAGAAAAACATTAATTTCCTTTTTCGAAAATTGGAATTGTTAATTCTCGAATTTGGCCATTAGCATCTCTGAACCGAATAATAATTTCGCTTTCAATTAAATCTTCATCCAATGTATCGTATCCTTCTTGAAGATTTTCAATTTCGTCTTCGGTTAATGTTCCAGACTCAATGGAGTTACCCGTTTCATCAACTTCGGCATACATTTGCTGGAATAGTGAAACTGTTTCGCCAGAATTTGTTGCCGTTACATCAACCTGCCCTTCCTCTACCCATACATACCCCAAAGCTGTTGATCCAAACCTTGTCCCTTTTACAGAAGCAAGAGATCGAGATGTTGATACTTCAAAACTACCAGATCCTTGAGGTTCAACTTCTAAAAAGATTTCCCCCTCATCTAAATCAATACGTCTAGTTGTATTTCTGGAATTTGGTTGTTCTTGCCCTCGAACGATTAACTGGGAAGTAGGTTTTAC
Organism: Balneolaceae bacterium; assembly: GCA_965229525.1. GTDB lineage: Bacteria > Bacteroidota > Rhodothermia > Balneolales > Balneolaceae > HXMU1420-13. The sequence continues at coordinate 1,880,725 of OZ245886.1, read as the reverse complement.
CTTTGCTATGCTATTATCCATGAATATTACGAGTGCATAACCATCTTCATCTGTAGATAATGTATCTCCATTAAATAATTGCTCACCGATATTCTCTTCTAGATTCAAATTGAAAGTTTCACGATCTATAGAAGCTAATTCTACATTTGGTTTAAATCTTCGAACGATTGCAAGTGGCCGTTCTTGTTCATTTTCGATAGGTGGGGTATAAAAATCACTACCTAGCATAGAGCCAACCACCAGAACTAATATCAATGAAACTGCTATTGATGTTATTTTCTTCATGTTGTACCTAATTATCATTTACAATTATATCGCCATCGTTAATCATCTGTAAAATATCAGCTAACTTTTGTATCCCCGTTACTCCAGAAAATGATTGGCCATCAAATTGAATGCTTTCAAATAAGAATCCATCTTCCGAAAGTGTAGTATACATTTCAGATCCAACCAAAGCTATTATTGCCTGAATAGTCTCTTCATCTATCTCTTGTGCAGCTACCGCAGATCCATCAGACGGATCAATTAAGGTAAAAGCCCATATATCAGAAACGTATTCTTCAGGTCCACTTAGCGTAGATACCTCTGTTGATACTTGCCAATAATAAGTTCGTCCTTCTGTTAAAGCCTGTGCATTACTTGTCGGATACTGCAAACTTGTACCTGATACCAATCTATCAAGATATTCAAATGGGATTATCGGAGGTCCATCTGAAGGACTACCCTTAGCATCATTAATCATAGTTTGAACATCTTGATCTGCATCACCTGAAACTACAATAACTCTGTAGTCTACGCTTGCATCACCTTCCCAACTAAGCTGAGGATATTGATTGCTAATAGAAAAATTTGTTCCAATTTCTGCGCCAGGTGTTCTTAAAGTGATTGAAAGTTCGTCTAAAACCGCACCTGTAGAACCTCCACCCAATGTTACAGTTTCTTCTGCAAGAATAACTCGTCCACATTCATTTGTTACTTGAGATACAGACCCATAAATAGAATACACATCATTAGGCAATTCTGTAGATCCGCCCAGGCTTTCAATAAAATCCTCACCGGCTATTGTAAATCCACCATTAAAACGAATATCCTCATCAATACCCGGGATTTTTTCGTTTACTATATCATTGTTAGTTCCATATACAAGTTGCTGAGGGGCAAGTGAAAATGGATAAGCTGCTTGCTGTTCAACTTCTGCAATTACCCCCACCGTTGCAGCCTCGATTCTAAATGCGAAATATAAATTATCTAATCTATCATCCGTCTCATTCTTTAATGTACCAGAAAAGAGTTGTGGCCCTGAACCCCTATTATCAATGCCAAGTGCTGTAAGTCCAAGTACCTGGGATTGTTCTAAAGTTGGGTCTAATTGTATATCGATTGATATTACACCTTCTAAATTGCAATCTTGGGCATAGGCGTCCAGATTCGGAACTACCTGCCAAACCGATAGTATCATCAGCATGACCCCCAATCTTTTAAAATGATTCATATTACCCTCTGAAAATTAATTATTCAGTAATATTAAACGATGTTTGCTTACAAACAATTAGAATTAATCAAACAAAAAAAGCCCTCATTTTCACAAATGAAGGCTTTAGTGGAGCTACAGGGATTCGAACCCTGGACCTTCGCGCTGCCAGCGCGACGCTCTAGCCAGCTGAGCTATAGCCCCTAAAGAATGTGAAATATACAGTGATTTTACATTTATCTCAGCTTGTTTTTTATTTTTTGTTTGATAGAGCGTGTAGTATCACTATTTTCACGGGCAATATCTAAAAAACTAATTCAAAACAAATAACAATAGGAGTCTTCCTAACATGAAACGTAATTTTCACCTACTTTTTTTAGCTCTTTTCTTATCTGCTGGTGTTCTTACCCAATATGGGTGCGGTTCAAGTGAACCTGTAGTTGAAGTACCAGTTGATTCAGATGGCGATGGTGTTACCGATGAACAAGAATTGCTAAATGGAACTGATCCTATGAGTGCTGACACTGATGGTGATGGAGTTTCTGATTCAGATGAAATTGCAGCAGGCACAGATCCAAATAGTGCAGATTCTGATGGTGATGGTCTTTCAGATGGTGACGAGATCAACACATACGGCACAGATCCTACAAATCCGGATTCAGATGGTGACGGCCTTTCCGATTACGATGAAGTAATCACTTACAATACGGATCCAAATGATGCCAATGGCGATGCTGACGGTGATGGTATTTCTGATATTGATGAAATCAATACGTACAATACGGATCCAACCAACGCTGATTCCGACGGTGATGGATTTACCGATAGTCAAGAAATCGATATGGGAACCAATCCAAATAACGGTGATGACCCGGTTTTTGTAAGCGGTAGTGATTTAGGTACTGTAAACTTCAATTTCGATCGATCAAATATTTCAGATCGTGCAGCTCAAATTTTAGCAGAAAATGTTGAAGTGTTAAATAATGCACCTGCCTTCAGAGTAAGAGTTGATGCTTATACCGATCATGTCGGTGGCGACCAATATAACCTACGATTAAGTCTTCGAAGAGCCGCTTCTGTTGTTGATTTCTACACTAGCAATGGAATATCAGAAGATAGAATCGAATCTCGTGGTTTAGGTAAAGCACCTGTTGAATGTGCTGCTTCTGAAAAAGAAGATAATGATGGATGCGAGAAAAATAGACGAGCTGAATCTGTACCTTTAAGTACTCTTAAATATACTCCAGATATGTAATCTCAGGTTACAAGACTTTAACCCGGCTTATCCATGATTTGCCGGGTTTTTTTATGTCTAGAACAATCTTGAAAATGCTATTCCTGGGTAAATACCTGGTTCATCAATTCGATATGCTACATCGATTCTAAAGAGGCTAAATATATTACTCAGCGAAACACCCACTTCTGAATGTATTTCACCAGCATTCGATGGGACATACCCGATTTCAGATCGGAAGAAGTTTCTTTGATTATCTGAAATCCAGGTTCGACCAGCCCCTCCGAAAACTATTAGACTAATTCCACTTTTTGCGGCATTTGGAATACCCAAAGCCTCAAACGGAGTAGATCGAAAGTTATGTTCTGCATGGAGTGCGATAAAGCTTGCACCTTCATATGGAGTGTATCTTTTTGATTTAAAAGCCCCAAAAGGAGTGAAATAGCCTAAAGAAGCATCAATAGTACCATTTTTTTGAACAGGTAAATTACCCATATAGGTACCTGCGTTTAATCGAAGGTCAAGTGAATTTGGGATGAATCTTCGTTTATAAAACGTGGAATATCTTCGATAGATATCAATATTGAATCGTGTAAAATCCCAATCACTACCAAGTACCTGTAAAGACTGTTCAACTTCAATTTTAATGTTATCTGCACCAATCACGCCTAAGGCTTCAGCTCCCTCACCACTTTCAAACGAAGCAGACAGTGAACTTAGATTCCCTTCATTAATGGGTGGATTCAAACGTTGTATCATTGAGGCCCCTACAATATCATAACTGGTTTTAAAATCGATACTTGCATGATTTTCATATTTATATCTTGCACTTAACGTACCTCTCCAATTCCTTAACCTGTAAGCTGCACCAAAATAAACACCTTCTTTTCTGTAGTAATCGAAATAATCTGAATAACCAAAAAGTGGCATGGTACTTAACAATTCTTTTTTAAAAAGGTCGGAATCGTAACGTGTGTCAGTAGTAGCATCATAACCCAACGTAAGTGCAAAACGTCGTGTACTTTGCAATGGCCACCAACTCACATCTGCTCCATAGTTTAATTCTTCATAACCCGTACTATACCCTAATCGAGCTCTGGATCGGACTCTTCGATCTGCATACCTCCGTTCATGTTTCAGTCCACCGAAAACAGCATCAACTCTGTTAAAACGAGCATCAACACTTAAATTACTGATAAATTGCCGAATAGCGCCGGGGCTATTATCAATAGTTCTGGTTGTTGTAGTTCCATCTTCATTAGTTTCGGTTACAACTCTTGTTGATGATTCTTCTTCAAAGTCATCATCGTCATCCATATCAATAAATCGAGTTAAAAACCCTTTAGGACGAAATGCTTTTTCGAGAGTAGCAGTACTATCTAAAGAATCGTATGCCTCAAGCTCCACCTTAGATAATGGAATTACATCAACTGTTGCTTTGAACAAGGAATCAGATTTATCGATAGATGTGGAGTCTATTGAAATCCAGTCCCAATCATTAAAGAGGGAATCGGGTAATTCAATATTTACCTGATAATCGTTCAATTTTGAAACTTGTTTAAAACCAATTGGGGGAAAGCGTAATCCCGGTACACCTACCTCAACTACACCATCCATTCTAAAATCAACAGGTAGCCAATATTCACCTCCAAAATTGCTAAACTGTTGCTCGTAATACATATCAAATTCCTGAACCGGTGGCGGGAAAACGATAACATCGTTTGGTTTTAAGCGCACTGAAATCATGGCATAATCTTCGTCTTGAACAAAGATTGTACCTTCGAATAGAGGCTGTAATTTTCTTTTGGATGTCACATCAATTTCGAAAATTACTTTGTCATCGATTTTCGAAAAATCGACCAGTTCAAAATTATAGTAACTCAATGCATTAGGATGCGTCACGCCAACAACATCAAATTCTACAATATCTAGGTTATCATCATAAAAATTTGGTAAGTAACTTACTCCGGCAAAATTATCACTCCCTTCAATATTCGCAGTTTGTCTTCTTGATTTTAAAATCTCCCTGTTGCCTCGCTCCCGATCCCAAAAAGCCTCAGAAATAGATTCACTGATAGAAACTATGGATGTATCTGTTTTTAACTGCTGACGACTGTAAGCATCAACACTGTATGTATTCAAATTTTCTCGCCAAATCTGTTTCCTACGAATAACTTCTCTCATTATTGATATGGCAGGGTCTTCGCCCGTTACTGTAATCTCTTCCATTTCCAGAAATGCTTCTTCCATTAAGAAATCTAATGGTGCATCATGACCCGGTAATATTTCTTGTTCACTTGTTTGATACCCTAAAAACCGAGCAGTAATAACGGCAGGAAGCGAATCTACTTTCAAAGTATACTCACCATCTGCGTTTGCAATAGTTCCTTTGTAGGTTCCTTTTATGATAATATGAGCAGCAGGCAGTGGTTCAAGTGTATTTGCATCAACAACTTTTCCAGTTATAATTTGCTGTGCCTGAATATTTGATGCAGTTAAAATAAGTAAGAAAGTGAGCCCTAATAATCGATACATCCGAAAGTGATTTTTTATTCTCTGAATTAACGATCACATTACTCAATTTATGCTCCATTGTTTCAACTTTATTCACGGTATTTACCGAGCTAGTTGTATCAAAAAAGTACATTTATTAACCCTTAATTCGATAAAAGCAATGAGCTTTGCGCGTACATCCTATTTGTTAAACACAATGGTATAATGTAATTTAAGGCAAATTCTCAGAACGGTGTATAATAATTAAATCATCTAATAATCATGAAGAACGTATATATCTTCTCAATGGCATTGGCTGTCTTACTTTTCTCGGTCTCTGCATGCGGCGGAGAGTCGGAAGAAGAAAAACAGGCTCGTTTACAAGCATATCAGGATTCGCTTCGAGCAGTTGAACAAGCAAAAATTGCTGAAATGATGGCTGCTATGCAGGATTCTATTGATGCTGTGGAAGCAGAAAGTATTATGGAAGAGCCTGAGACGATGAGTGGAACATTTGGTTTCTCGGAAGAAGGGAATTTTGTTGTACAAGTAGGAGCCTGGAGATCTGAAGAGAAAGCTCAGGCATTTGTTGATAGTTGGGCCGATAGAAATTATCCTAATGCATATGTGATAAAAACAGGAAATGAACTTACGGGTGACATTTGGTTTCGGGTACGTGTAGGAAACTTCGCAAATAAACTTGATGCAAAAAATTTCGGTACAGAACTGGCCGGTGAAATAAATTCTGGTTTTTGGGTTGCAAGCAAAGACTAAATTATCCGAATAATAGATTTTATAGTTGTAACTCTGCCAGGCATTTACGTAATTAGCAGTACGCTCAAGTAGCGTCTCTCTTGATGAATAGTCAGCCCCGCACATTCGAAAAATGTGCGGGGCTATTTTTTTTGAATCTTTTTTTTGTCAATTCGTAGAAGACGCGTCCCAGATTAATTTTATAATTCTTGGGATAACGTTATAATCCGCAGATAATTCACACCAAAAACATTTTAACATAAGCGAAATGAAAAATTTCAGTATCGCTAGACGGCAAATCGATCAAATAAGTGTGCTTGACATTAGCGGAGAACTTGATGCACACACAGCCTCACAATTAGAGAATTCTCTAAAAGAATTAATAGCCGCCAAGAGTATTAAAATTATTGTGAACTGCAATCGCCTGGATTATATCGCAAGTGCAGGCCTCGGCGTTTTTATGGCATATATAGAGGATGTACGAGGTTTGGGTGGCGATATTAAACTATCAAACATGAACGACCGTGTTTACAATGTATTCGACCTTTTAGGATTTCCAACGTTGTATGACATTTTAGATGACGAAAGTGAAGCAGTAAAAGCATTTTAATACACTCGCAGTGGCAAGCAGTAAAAAAATACATACATTATCCGTCGACTCTTCAACGAAGCATTTGAGCGAGGTTAGGGATTTTGTAGCTGCTCACGCACAAAATTTCGGTTTAACCGAAAAAGAAATTTCAGAAATTCGCCTCGCAGTTGATGAAGCATATACGAATATCATCAAACACGCCTATAAAAATAGTCCAACCAATCCAGTAAAAATTGAAATTGGGGCAGATAAAAAGAAATTATGGATTTCAATTTTAGATACAGGAGAGAGTTTTAGACCAGAAGAATACAAAGCACCTGATATTCTAAAACGTATTAAAAACAAACAGCGCGGCGGTATGGGTGTTTTTCTAATCCAAAAGCTAATGGATCAAGTTCAGTATAACCGCAAAGGCAATATGAATGAAATTCGAATGGTAAAAAACCTTTGAGTTTCCATGAACACATCTTCACTATCTACTACCGAACAACGTAGCCGATTTGAACTTCGCACCCTGCTTGAAACAAGCCGGTTATTAATCGAATCGCAAGATCCGGACTTCGTTTTGAATAATCTTTTGCTCATTACTATGGGTAAATTATTAGTTCCTAAAGGAATGATTTTAATACATAAACCTGGTGATGAAGCCTATTTAGTATCAAAATCTAAAGGTAGAAATTGGTTGAATGAAGGAAGCGACTTAAAAGCCGATTTTGATGACCACATACTGGAAACATCTGTAATCTACGGTGAAGACTATGCTGCAGTTTTTGAAGAGATTGGAATTGAAAAAGAAAGTACACTCTTCAATTTAAAAACCAGCAATCATCACCTTGGGTTTTTATGCCTTGGCCCAAAAGGGAATAAGACTGCACTTACCGATCATGAAATAGAGTTTATTGAAAGTCTAAGTATTATTTCATCGGTCGCAATAGCTAATTCCAGAATGTTTAAAGAACTGCGACATATCAATCGTCGCTTAGACCGAAAAGTTCATGATCTAAATACATTGCTCGAGCTTAGTAAAGACTTTAACATGATGGTGGATCGGGAAGAAATCGCTCGTGTTTTCAAATTTGCCATGTTAGGTCAAATGCTTATTCGAACATTCTTTTTTGCGCTAGATATTGATAGTAAACGTGAAATGGTTTCTATCAGTGGAATAAAAGATCAGCCCAGTGATGATGATTTAAATCAACTATTTGGGATGGACGACATCACCCGTACCAAAGACAATGATTGCTGCAATTTTATAAATGACAATAATATTGAGCTTGTCATCGGCTTACGCTTCCAAAATGAAAAAATTGGTGTAGTTGGTGTTGGGCCGCGTGCAACTCGCGAAGGTTATGGTGATGCTGAGATCAACTTTCTACAATCTTTAGGTAATCTTGCTCTACTCACCATCCAAAAAACTTTATTACTTGAAGAGCAGATTGTAAAAAAACGACTTGAAGAAGAATTAAATCTGGCAAAAACTATTCAGGAAGGGTTATTGCCAAATCCTGTTCCTGAAATACCCGGATTTGATATAGCTGCCGTAAATGTTTCATCGAGACAGGTAGGTGGAGATTATTTTGATGTGCTAAAACTCTCGGATGAAGGCCATTTAATCGCCATCGCAGATGTTACCGGAAAAGGTATACCAGCCTCACTGTTGATGGCAAATCTACAATCTATGTTACACGCCTTAGCTCCTTTGCCGGTTACACTTGAAGAAGCTTCTGGTCGTATTAACGATATTATCTACGAAAATACTCCACCGGATAAGTTTATCACCTTTTTTTGGGGTAAAATTTCGAGCGACGGTAAGAAATTCAAGTACACGAATGCTGGCCATAATCCGCCGATGGTTTTCAAAGAAGGAAAAAATGAACCAATTTTATTAGAAGATGGTGGCGTGATACTAGGAGCGATGCCAACTCTAATGCCCTATTCAAGTGCCGAATATGAATTTGAAAAAGGAGACACCTTAGTCTTCTTTACGGATGGTGTGACTGAAGCTATGAATCCCGATCAAACTGAAGAATACGAAGAACCGCGATTGATTGAATGTGTGAACAAGCATCGCGATAAAGATGCAATTGGCTTAATGGATGAGATTATCAAAGACGTGAATCAATTTGCAGACAACATTCAATACGATGATATTACTATGATCGTACTAAAAGTTAATTAAGGGTTTTTATCCCCATTATTCCCGGAAGCCCATCATTTCTTGCTTCATTTGCCTCCAAAATAGCCAAATATGTTTGATATCGATTGGTAATTTCGTTCACATAACGAACCGTCTCAATCCCTCTGCAAAATCCATATCTGGCGTGTTGATAGTATCGTCGCTGCATTAACTTTAGGAGTGAGTCTGATATGTTTTCCCATTCGTTTGGATTCCTATTTCGGTCGATACTAAGTCTTCGTGCATCTGCTAAATGACCCAGACCTGCGTTATACGTTGCTAATGCAAATTTCCACTGGTTTGTGGTATCCATATAGGCATAATGTTCTAGATGATCTTTGATAATTCTTGCACCTTCTCTGGCACTAACCTCAGCAATCATCAATGAGTCTTCAGAAATTTCTGAAAAACGAGGCAGCACCTGCATCAACCCCACAGCGCCCATCCAGCTCACAGATGATGGATCGAATTTAGACTCTTGTGCTGCAATTGCAGTCAACATCAGCCAATCAAGGTCAAATTCGTCTGCTACTACCTGGAAAAGACTATCATAGGGAGAAATTACACTAGATTCTCTACTTATTATTTCAGGGCTGAAATAATCGGCAATTTGATCACTCTCTTCGAAATATCTTTTTCTTAGAATATTTAAAAACGCTGATCTTCTTGGTGAACCATCATCGCTATAGCGAAAGTGTTTTCGCATAAATTGGTTCATTCGATTTTCTAAATCCGGTGCATTTGGCCTAACTGCCCAGGCTATTTCGTCCCTTTCAGAAACTCTTGGCCCTTCCGTTAATCCACTCATATATTTGTTTGCCGCGTAAAAAATATGATCGTCTGCTATGGTTGCATCAAATACCCCATTCGCAACCTGATACAAAATCGCCTCAGTATCAATTTCTTCGGTTACTACATTTACCTCAAGTTCAATGCCTGATTCCTTGAGTTTTTCAATTGTTTGGAAGTACGAGCTATTTCTACGAATGGTAATTGGAATTCCATCTAAATCGGTGATTGAAACCGGCTCGAGATCAAGATCTTCTGAAACAACAATTATTTGATTTACCAGGTTGTAAGGTCTTGTGAAGTTGACAATCTCTTTTCGTTCGTCAGTAATTGTATAACTTGCTGCAATTAAATCCCCAACACCTTCATATAATAGATCATATGGATTATCATCTGGTCCGGCAATTATAACTTCTAAAGCGAGATCATTTTCTTTTGCAAACTCTCTAACTAGTTCATATTCAAATCCTACCTGAATTCCTTTGTGCAAGAAATAAGATCCTGAACTATAGCTTGTGATCATTCGTAAAACGCCGCTTTGTTTAATTTGGGCTAAATCTCTATACGTTGGATCAGATAATGGAGTGTTTAAGTCTGATACTGATTCAATTTCCGGCTCAGAAGTTAGAATACAGCCAAATGTAAAAATACACCCTACAAGCAGTATCACTATTCCAACTTTCTTAGCTGATATGTTATCTTTAGTAAGTAACCACATTATTTGTCACTTTATAACATTCTACAAAATTTTAACTCCTAGATGACGTTAGTCTGAGTCTAAAGTTTGCAGTATTATTGACATTTTCAATTCTCAACTTTAGGCGACCATTATACGTGAATGTTTTCAATTGAGTATATAATAGTTAAATAACATCTACAGAATGCAAACATTGCTACAACGGTTTCTACCTGTTTTATTGATCGTCTTTTTTTGTTGCAGTTCAGCTTTTGCACAAATTGGTGGAATAGTTAAAGATCCTTCAAACCTTACACCAATTGCAGATGTTAATATTAATATACTAAATGAATTAACCGGTACAAGTACAAATGAAGATGGGCGGTTTTTTATTGAATGGAGCACATTCCCTATTGAGGTTCAATTTTCTGCTCTTGGTTTTGAAACCATTTCCATTTTAATTCAGCAGCCTGATACCAATCAAATTATTTATTTGCAACAAGTTGTAATGGATTTAGAAGAGATTATTGTTGTTCCGGATCGTACAATTAATCCAATAACTAACTCTTCTCCAATCGCTCGAAGTACTGTTAGTATCGAGCAACTTTCTAATAAATCGGTTACTACAGCTGTAGAACTATTACGTGCCGAGACTGGAGTTTATGTTCAACAGACAAGCGTTGGACAAGGAAGTTTGTACATACGTGGCCGCGCAGGAAGGGATGTTTTATATCTATTTAATGGATTTCGAATGAATCCTAGTTTTGTGCGATCTGGACAGAATCAATATTTCGGAGCTATAGATCCATTTTTGATTAACAAACTTGATGTTTACCGTGGGCCAGTGTCTGTTTATTATGGTAGTGATGCACTCTCAGGAGGTGTAAACATCTCGCCCATAATTAAAAAGTTTAGTTATGATAAAGACGTTTCCGGAGAAGTCTCATCTTTCTTGAATTTTGAAGGTAATGGTGAAAAGAGTATTCATGGGAAACTCGCTTACCAGGGGCCAACTTTTACATTATTCGCTGGGGGTAGTTTTCGTGATTATGATTACTACAATATGAGTGAAAAATCTGATGAGTCGTTATGGTTTCCATATGATGAGACTTTGTCGAATGCTGATTATCAATTCAAATCTTTTCAACTATCATCAAACATTAAAACGTCAAATAGCTCCAATTTAACTTTGGTGAGCTATACTGGCCAGATACCTGATGCCCCTCGTTTAGACCGACAAACTCTCGGATTTAGTATCGAGAACGCGCAAGATGGATTACGCCCTAGAAATGGATATTACTCAAATACATCACCACTTGTATTCTGGGGAAATACTATTGAGTTTAGACAGATTAATGAGAATCCAACCTTTCAAAATGTGGGTGTTAAGGCAGGGTTTTTTCGTCTAAAGGATTTCAGAAAACAACAAGATTTCGATTTAACGAACCCACCTGCGTTTTCAATCAATACCGAAGATAGAGACTATTCTTTTTCAATTAACGACACTACAAATTTCGACAGAAGCTCAAGCAATCAATGGTTAATGTCGGTAGATATTCAGTCAAAAATAAACCATAATTTTTACCTGAAATGGGGCGGCGATATATCGTATGACTATGTACGTAGTCGCAGGTACTCAAGCTTTGGTCTGGAACGATTGCCTCGCTATCCCAATGGTTCGGAATATGTTCTTTCCGGGATTTTTGCTCAAATAGACTTTGCACCGTCAAATAGATTTACGCTAGAATATGGCGCTCGATTTTCTCATACGTATGCTAATATTCCTTTTGAAGGTCTTAACTCAGATAGAAAATTCAGTGCATATTCAGATGCCTTTGGGCAGATCACTCATGCTTTAGGTCTCAGTTATAATTTGACTGATGATCTGGCTTTATTAAGTAATATTTCAACTGGATTTAGGGCGCCAAACATTTCTGATTTATCCGAGATAGGCATTCGAAGTACCAATCAATTTCAAACACCAAGTACTGATTTAAGACCGGAAACAACTCGTAATATCGACATCGGATTAATGTTCGATAACAGTATTTATAGCTTAGAGATGTATACGTTCTGGCTACATTATTCTGATAAAATTACCAGAGTTGAAACCGGAAACCGTGTTAATGATTTTGGCGAGGTCATCCCATCCGATAGTGTGACTTTCAACTGGCAAACATTTAATGAAGTGCGAAATGTAAATGCAAACTCTATGGATTTACTGGGGATTGAATTTGCCGGCTCGTACACGAATAATGATTATGTAAAAACCGGCCTTACATTCACCTATGCATGGGGAAATCTACTTAATATTGATGGCTCAACAGAGCCTGTAGACCGAATCCCACCTGCGAATGGCGTGTTCTACGTTGATTACACTCCTGCAGAAAATATCTCCATCCGCCCTCAAGCACGTTATGCATTTGCACATCGCAGAATTTCACCCGCCGAGGAGAACGATAATCGTGTTTCCCAAAATGGAACCGATGGATTTGTAAACCTGCAATTGCTGGTTAATCTATATCCGGAAGAAAATTTTGTAGTAAAATTTATTGCTGACAACTTGATGGATGAAGCTTATCGAGAGCATTCAAGTAGCCTAGATGGAATGGGGCGCAATTTTACAATTTCAGTTACTTACCAATTTTAAGAAGTACTTTCAGTTTTTGTCCAGGTCAGGACAATACCAATCAATACTACTGCCATACCAAAAAGGGTTAGAATCAGTGGTACTTCACCAAAAAATAAATAGGCCATTATTGAAGACACTGCCGGTTCGAATAAAATTAAGGTGGAAAGCAAGGTGGGCGAAATATATTTAACTGCATAATTCAGCGAGCCATGGCCTGCGATTTGAGGCCCAATGGCTAGCCCAAAACCAACTAACACAACTAGAAGTGTTATTTCAGGTTCGAGTCCATCGACCAGTAGCATGGCTAAAATACAGGTTAGCGCAGCATATCCATATACAGGGAATACATAATCAAACCAGTTTCTTCGTTGCCTTATTCGATTTCCAATTAAGAAATATCCGGCGAAAATCACTGCAGCAAATGCGGCAAGTCCATTTCCTAATAAGGGATTAGCGTATTCTGCATTTCCATCGTAATCAGAATATCCAATTATTACTGAACCAATGAATGCAACGATTACACCTAACCAGACTAAGCCGCGAAACTTCGTTCTGAAAACAAAACGCTCGAATACGATGATGATAATCGGGTGAATGGTTACTAATACTGATGCCGAGGCAATCGATGTAAAGTAGATAGAACTAATCCACGCTATTAAATGAAGTCCAAGTAAAACTCCTGAAATTGCTACCAGTGCATGTTCTTTCTTTGATACCGACCTGATTTCTGAATTTGTTTTCTGCGACCAATAAAGAGGAATCAACAATAGGAAAGCAAAACTGGTACGAACTGCAGCAATTAAGTATGGCGAAGAATCGGTTGCTACCTTGACCAGAATTGGGGAGAATCCAATTGCAGAGATTCCAAAGGCTAACAGGCCATATACCTTTAGTTTAGAAAAAGATTCCGTGGCATTCATTATCTAATTCGATCAATTGATCGAACTAGTTTTTCGTCTTTATGAATAAAACGAAGCCCAAGTAATTGTGATAAAAAACCCAGAATTACCAAACCTGTACCCAGAGCTTCATCCCACAAATACGTTCCAATACCGCCAAGAGATAATAGTACACCAAAACAAAAACCCATTCCAATGACCTGAATCAGCATCGCGCGCTTTACCCAAACCATCTGGTTTGTTCTATTTTTAAATAAGAAAATCGTGCCTATTGTTACGATTATTGCAAGAGTTAATGAGATTGCCAATCCATAACCAATCCATAACTGCGGATCTTCCATTGCGCGGTTATAAATTGGAGTAAAAAACGCTCCACCGGTTAGTAGAACTGAGAGACCTAGAAAAACAGTTTGAAGTCGTTGAATCACTATATATAATTATTCAGTTTTTTGGTGTGAAAAGATAGGATTTCCATAATTAAAAAAGGGGCTATTCGCCCCTTTAGTTTTCAATGTATAGTGAATTTAAGCTAGCTTGAAACAGCTTCTTGAGCCTGATAGCTTATTTCGGGTGCTGAGATATCTTCCTCTTTATTATACATTAATTCTTTGAATCGAACACTTGCTCTCTCAAAGATATAGTATAAAACAGGTACCAGAATAAGGGTTAATGCAGTAGCGAATAACAACCCAACAATTACTGCAATTGCCATTGGTCCCCACCATGCAGCCTGTTCACCACCCATATAAATATAATCACTTAGGTTTGTGAAAAATTCAATTGGGTTTCCAACTAGTACTATGAAGTCGAAGTTGAATCCTACCGCTAATGGCACAAGACCGAGTGTTGTTGTAACTGCCGTTAAAATTACTGGTCGGAAACGAACTTTTCCTGCCTGAATGAGAGCTTCTTTAAGACCAAGTCCATCCCGAGTTCTAAGAATATCAACGTAATCGATAAGTACAATTGCATTATTCACAACCACCCCTGCAAGTGAAATAACCCCAAGGAAAGCCATCAAACCAAATGCCATTTGGAACATCACCAGACCGTAAAAAACGCCTGCAGTAGACATAATCACAGAACTTAAAATGATCAACGGTTTAACTACAGAGTTAAATTGAGAAACCAGAATAAATGAAATGAGAAACACCGCAATGATGAATGCTCTGCCGAGGAAATCAAAAGATTCATCCTGTTCCTGTTGTTGGCCGGTCCAACTGTGCGAATAACCCGTTGGCATTCCGTTTAGATACTCAGCTAGTACACCTTGCGCTTCAGTTAATACAGCATTCGCCTGATAACCAGCACGCACATCTGCACTAATGGTGATTACTCGTTCCGATTCTTTATGCTTGATACCACCTAAACCGTCGCTTACTTCCCAGCTTGCAACTTCAGATAGTGGAATTTGAGTACCTTCATGGAAGATTGTTAAATCACCCAGGGTGCTCATATCATCACGGTACTCATCACTCAAACGAACAACAATGTCATACTCGTTCTTTCCATCACGAAATTTTGAGGCTTCAACCCCATTGATCGCCTGACGAATAGTAAATCCGATTGAATTCGTATTTAATTCGTATAAAGCAGCTTTTTCCCTATCAACGGTGACTTTAATTTCAGGCCTTGCTTCGGGTAAATCAGATTCTAGCCCATCTAATTTTATATAGATGGAGTCTTCTTCAAGAATTCGAAGTATATCATTTGATGCCAAAGTGAGTTGATCCATGTCTGGACCGGAAATTTCGAGGTTGATTGGCTTACCGGTTGGGGGACCATCCGCTGGTTTTTCAACAGATATTTCTGCACCAACTATCTTTCCACTCAGTGCATTTCGCATGGATTCCATGTATGCAAAAACATCCCCTTCACGTTGCTGGAAATCTCTAAAGTTTAAAGCTACAGTTCCTAAATGCGTAGAATTTCCACCGCCGCCACCAACGTCGGCACTAATTGCAGCACCGGAAGTAGCTAATACTGAATTCACATCATCCATATTATCTATGATGTATGGAATATCGTAGCGAATTTCATCAATAATATCTTTGGTGAAATCAACGTCGGAGCCAACAGGGGCTTCTACCTGAACGTATACATCACGAGGTGGGATGTTTTCTGGGAAGAATTCCACACCTACCGGGAAAATGAACAATAATACTATTGCAGAAATAAAAGCAGTGGGAGCTAAACCAAAAGCTACAATCGCCCATCTTTTTAATGCCCAGCGTATGGTTTGTTCATAAAATCCAATTAGTGTATTTAAACCGGATAGTTGCCACCATTTTCCAATAGGATTTAAGAATACTCTATTGATACCCCATAAAATGAACGCCATGAGTAGTAGCATCGTCCAGGTCATCGGGCTTGATGCGATCAAGATTAGTGCAATAAAAGCTGCAACAATTGTGGTGAAAACTCTCCCAAAATGACTGAAACTAACTTTTCGGTTATTGTCGTGTTCAACTTTCATGAACAATGCACAAATCACAGGGTTGATGATCAATCCTACAAATAAAGAACTACCTAAAGTGATGATGAGTGTCTTTGGGAGGTAGCTCATGAACTCACCTGTAATTCCAGGCCAGAATACCATTGGTGCAAAAGCCGCGATTGTGGTAAATGTCCCCGTGATGATTGGAAGTGCAACCTCACCTGTCCCTTTTTTAGCTGCTTCGAAATTATCGTATCCCTCTTCTAAATACCTATAGATATTTTCTACTACTACAATGGCATTATCAACCAGCATCCCCAATGAAAGGATGAGTGAGAAAAGCACCACCATATTCATGGTTATTCCAATAATACTCAACAATATGAATGATAGGAACATCGACATTGGGATAGAAATACCAACAAATGATGAATTTCGAACGCCTAAAAAGAAAAGTAAAACCCCAACTACAAGTAAAAGACCTGAAATAATGTTGTTTTCCAGGTTACTTACCATGCTTACAACATCTTTGCTTTGATCGTTGGTGATCTTATATGTTGTTGTTGGTGGTAAAAGAGGAAGTTCGGCTTCTAAAATAGCCTTTACTTCTGTTGCCGTATCCAGAATGTTTTCACCTGTTCTCTTCTTCACACCAAGTGTAATCACCGGAGAGCCATCCAACGTTGAGTAGGTAGATCGCTCCTGGAAACCAAAAGTTACTTCGGCTACATCGCGCACATAAATTGGCGTTTGATTTTCGCCCTTTACAACTATGTCTTCAAGAGGAGATGTATCCTCATATTGCCCTGGTACACGAAGTAAAAACTTTTTGGTGCCAACGGTAATATCCCCTCCTGGAATAGTAACATTCTCGTTTTGAATTGCTCCAATGATATCACCAAAACTAATATTGTAGTATTTCAATTTTGGGAGATCTACATCAACCTGAACTTCACGTTCTAGTCCACCGGTTAAATCTACTCCAAGTACAGTTGGAACTGCCTCAATTTTCTCCTGAAGATCTTCTGCAATTTCCTTTAAAATTACTTCATCGTAATCGCCGGAAAGATTCACGTTCATTATCGGAAATTCGGCAAAATTGATTTCCTGAACCGTTGGTTCTTCGGCATCTTCGGGGAGTTCTGGTTTTACCAGGTCAACTTTTTCCCGGACTTTCTGTAGTGCGTCTTCAATATCAACATTGGTATCGAACTCCAGGTTAATGTTAGAATACCCTTCTGAGGAAGTGGACGTCATCGTTTTAACTTCAGAAATTCCACTTAATTCATCTTCCAGCTTTCTTGTAACCAGGCTTTCCATATCCTCCGGTGAAACACCCGGATAAATAGTTACTACAAAGATATTTGGTACCGTAATGCTTGGGAAAGACTCTTTTGGAATGGTGATATAAGATACTACCCCCATCACAGCTACGAGTACAATCAATACCATCACACTAATTCGGTTATTGATAGAAAAAGAGCTTAACCAAAATTCTTTACGTTCATTTTCTTGCTGTGCTCCATTCCCATTTATTGGGGCACCATTTGATGTATTGTTACCCATAGATAACCTCTATTGCGCAGCTAGCGCGCTGCTAGTTTCTACAACATTAATTCTCATTCCGTTATTAAGGAATGCTGAGCCAATGGTAATCAGCTCTTCACCTGGTTCCAATCCTGATTCAACCACTACGTTACTTTTATAGGAAGGTCCCAGTGTAACCACTTTTTCCTTTGCTATTGCCTTACCTTCGTTGTTTTCATCAATAACGTAAGAGACATATCTACCATCTTTACTGTAAATAAACTCTTCGCTTATTACTATTACATTCTCTTGATTGAGGGTTAGTAATCTGATATTTGCAATCATGTCTACTTTCATGCCTTCGGTATCATCTAAATCTATTTCAATTCTGAAGGTTCTATTTTGTGGATTTATTGAGTTACCAACAAATGTGATGCGCTCTTTAACAGTATCTGCTGTTTGAGTATCAAACCAAACATCAACCTCATCACCCTCACCAATTGCATTTGCATATCTAGCAGGTACCCCAGCAGTAATTTTGTAGTTTTCATCACCAATTAGACGAACCGTAGGTGCTCCCGGGCTAACCATCTCCCCAACTTCGAACATAATTTCTTCTACGATTCCGGAAAATGGTGCTTTAATGTTTGTGTTCGCCAAATCAACTTTAATCGACTCAAGCGACGATGCACTTTGTTCAAAAGCATATTTAGCATTCAGATAATCGATTTCGGATCCAATTCCGTCTTCCTCATAGATTTTTTTGAGTCGCTCATAGTTTTCGCGAGCCTGAGATGTAAGTGCTTCTAAACGAGCTTCTTCTTGCTTCAGCTTGGCATCATCAATTTTTATAATGGTTTCGCCGGCACGCACGCTTTCGCCTTCTTCGACATTGTAGCGGGTTACTTTTCCGCTAACTTCAGCAGAGATCATGATATCGTCGCTAGTTTCAACCGTACCAACAACTCTAACAAAACTATTAAAGTCGTTTGGGGTGATCATTGAAGTTCGAACATTTACTGTTTTCACAAGTTCTTCAGCTTGCTGTTGAACTTCCGGTTCCCCAGAACAGGCAGCAAATACAAAAAGAATGCTAAAAATTGGAAGGGTGAGTTTCGTTTTCATGTGAGTAGATCTAATCTTTCTATTTAAAATCAATTTGTTATTTCTGTATCAACAAACGGAACTTTCCCGATTGCTAAATCATATTGAGCTTTCGCTGTTAAATAATTAAACACCATAACCGCGTAATTAACTTCAGCTTGCCGAACCTGTACTTCAGCATCTGTTACTTCAATTTGAGAGCCCAATCCATTTTCTAATCTTAACTGAGCTCGTTCATATCCTTCTTGCGCCTGGTCGAGCGCAATTTTTCTTGCACTAGCAGTTTCGAATGCCATATTTAAATCCTCACTCGAAGATGCTACTTCATTTTGTGCGATAAGTGAAGCTGCCCTGTATTGTTCGTCTAAATCTTTTCTCTCGATCAATACACGTTGTACATCGGCATTTCTGCTAAATCCTTCAAATAGAGGCAGGCTTAAATTAAAGCCTAATGTTTGGAATCTAACATCATTTTCAAAGAAATTTGGCGCATCTGGTTCAGAGGCACTCCATTGCAAATTATACGTTGCACTGATAGTAGGTAAAAACCGACTACGTACCGCTGTAATTTCTCTGTCTTTCAAATTCATTTGAGCATCAAGCACACGCATATCTCCTCTAAATTGAGCCAAAACCATGTTATCAATCACCTCATTTTGATAAGTAAATGGGTTGGATTGATCAATAGCTTTAATGTCTTCGTTCACTTGTTCAGAAGCTTCATCTGCTAAAATGTCAAAGGAATTTAGATTACCGGTAACCTCAAACTCTAATTGATACGGGAGACCAAGAACTAATTTCAAATTTCTGTAGGCTTCTAGCACGCTGTATTGTGCTTCAATTAGTTGTGGCCGCTGGTTACTCAACTGCACCTGAATTTGCAGCACTGCATATTCATCGATTAATCCGGCATCTCTTCGGCGTTCATTTTCACTCAAATTCTGTTCAAGTCGACCAATTTGAGCTTCCTGCAATCGCAACTGCTCATTTGCTACCAACACCTGATAAAAAGCTATTCTGGTTTGAGTAACGATTTGTTGACTAACTAACCGATAATTCTCTTCCTGCACAGTTTTAAAAATCGTAGCCGAACTTAGTCCTATGATAGTTTCCCCACGAAATAACGTTTGATTGACCGTGAAGCCACCTTGCCAGTTATTATCAGTCCCGAATTCAACAGGAATTAATGTGCCAGGTGCTCCGCCAAAAAATTCACCCGGTACAAATGTTACAGGTATTTCAACATTTCTGGTGTAGTTAATCGACGATGTGATTTCGGGATATATCTCGCTATAGGCAATTTTTACTAATTCGTCGGAATCCTTCGTTGCGAGTAACGCTCTATTAATATCTGGATTATTTGCTAGTGAAAGTTGAATAGCCTCGGATAAGCTAAGTTTGAAATCTGCAATTAATTCAGTTTGCTCTTGTGCTTGTAGAGATGTGAAGGAGATAGACACCATTAGCAGAAATGCTGCCTTGCACCAAACCCCTAGTTTATTATTCATGGATATTATTTTATTGTTTTGCATCTTTTTTGCAATGTGATCACTACGCATCAGCATTGATACTGTTTCGAATTAATGACTCAGAGTCATAGTTTTTTTGGGAGTCTGCTTTAATACCATTTCCTATCAATTTCATATACCCGGAAAACATTGTTTCCAAATCTATTCCTAAGTGATCAAGTAACTTAAAATGCTGAGCATTTTCATGCATATAAGCCATATTTACAACTCCGTGTGATGTCGACCAGAGGAGCAGTGCCAGTTGTTGTGCATCATAGGTACTATTTATTGATCCATCCTGCATCCCAATTTGAATGGCACGTACCATTACACGAAATCCTTCTTGTCTATTTTGGCTGCATAGATGTAAATAGACACTGTTTTTAGCCTGCTCCGAATCTTTATAATTCTCAAGAAATCTCATCGCCCTATAAAACTCGGGATGCTCTGTGGCAAATCGTATGTAGTTTTGCCCAAGCTGATAGACCATTTCTAAGCCTGTTTTATTTTCGGTTAACACCTTGCTGGTCAACTCATTCATCATGTCAGAGGCTTTATGACATATTCCAAGTACTAAGTCTGTCTTGTTATTAAAATGAAGGTAAAGTGACCCTTTGCTTACTTCGGCTCGTTCAGCAACTTCATCCATATTCAAATGGTCCAACCCTTTTTCGAGGATTAACTTCTCAGCCTCCTCAAGAATCATAGCTTTCTTTTGTTCTCTTTCTCGCTCTTTTCTTTCAGTAATTCCCATAATTGACTCTAAGTCATTTTTTGAACAGGGGTCAATATATTCTTATATCTACTCTATTCCAATCAAAGCATGTAAACAAACTATAAAGAAATAACAGTCTGTAATCCCCGATTCCTTATCATTAGGCTCATCAATCAAACATCATTGATAAAAAAATATTTTACTCAACTTTCTCTGATTGTTGTTGCTGTAATTTGGGCATTAAATTTCAGTGTTATTAAAGTAACTCTTGAAGAAATTGACCCTTTCAGCTTCAATGCTCTTAGATATGTTTTTGCTGCACTTATTTTAATAACTGTAACGAAATGGCGCGGATTTAACATCTTCGTTAAAAAAGAACATCTCTTACCTCTGATTGGAGTTGGGATTGTTGGAAACCTGGTTTATCAGGTAGTATTCATCGTCGGAGTAAACCTAACAAATGCGGCAAACTCAGCTGTAATTTTGGGGACCATCCCCGTTTGGATCGCGCTTTTTGCCCACATTTTCACTGATGAAAAATTGAATTTCAACAAATTGATTGGAATGCTTTCGGCATTTTTAGGGGTAGGTTTGATAATTTTTGGTCGGGAGGGAGGATTCAGTTTTAACTCTTCAAATGCGCTGGGTGATTTGATTGTACTTGGCTCAGCTATCGCCTGGGCAACTTATACCATATTATCCAAGAAGTATTTAAAACTGTACAATAGCAGCCAATATTCAGCATTTATCTCGTTAGTTGGTGTTGTGGGGCTTTTAATTGTTGGAGCACCTTCTTTAATCAAAACAGATTTTTCATCCATTTCTATGGCAGGTTACGGCGGTATTTTGTACAGTGGCATTCTATCCGTGGGATTAGCTTATCTGATCTGGAACCGTGGTGTTCATTTAATAGGAGCCATTAAAACAGCTGCCTATCAGAATTTGGTTCCAGTACTTGGATTAATTTTTGGAATTGTACTACTAGGGGAAACCCTGAGTTTGATTCAGTATGTTGGCTGTTTTTTTGTTATTTTTGGCATCGTTTCAACACAAGCAAGATAAACGCCTTTCGAACACGTCTACAGAATTATTATTTAAAATTAGCTTAAACAAGCATTTGCATGAAACGCCTTCTTAAATTTGCTGTGATAGGTATCATCACACAAATTCTATTTATTCCAACTTCAAAGGCTCAAAGCCAAACAACAAATCCCTCATTATCCGGTCTTGGTGGTTTAGGGAATCAATTTTTTGTTGATGAAGCAGGTCTCCAATTACTTCAAACGGCTACGCCATTGGATAACTTCATCGATGATGACTCTTATTTTTTAGGACCATATGACGTTCTGTCAATTCAGGGAAGTGGGTTGGTTGAATTCAGCTACCGTGCGATTGTAGTAAATGCAAGTGGTGATATTACTGCTCCACTGATTGGAACTGTTTCCCTTAAAGGAAAATCATTGAGTGAGGCTAAGGAATTAATTATGGCTGCATTCAACGAAGAAGTTAAAGAGACAGAAATTTCAGTAACCCTGGATCAACCCAGGCCAGTAAATGTTCATGTTGGCGGAAATATCCCAAATCCGGGACGATTTGTTTTGCCTGCAGGAACTCGCTTCGATGCTTTAATTACGGGATTCCCAGTTGATAACAGCATCGTTACTCCTCTTGTAAATCAATCGATAGAATCAACTCTGGAAACTTCTTCACAACGACCATCCTATTCAGGTCTGAATTTTGATAAAATTGGCGCTAAACAACAATCAGAAGCCGAAATTCAAAACATTACACTTTCCCGAATTTCGCAAAAATATGATCTCCGTTATATCAAGGTCACTCCTCTTTATGGAGAAGAATATTATGTAGATTTAGCCGGATATTTCAATTCTGGAGACCCACAATTTGCTCCATTTATTATGGATGGGGATAGAATTACACTAATTAACGCTTCTTCGAATCGACCGACAGTGAGTATTTCAGGTGCTGTAAATAATCCTTTTTCTGGATCCTATCGTGAAGATGATACTTTTGAAACATTGCTAGTTATCGCAGGAGGATATAGTCCCGATGCTGATATTTCAGAAATCATAGTGATTAGAATTGAGGGTGATCAAGTAAATCAAATGAGTGTACCTCCAAACGAATTGACTGAAATACAACCTGGTGATCAAATCATTGTTAAATACCAAGAAGAAAGCACAACTTTTGGTTCTGTTCGAATTGAAGGAGAAGTTGAATTACCTGGTAGTTTTACTATTGTTGAGGATGAAACTACATTGGGTGATGTACTTGAAATGACCGGTGGACTAACTGATAACGCATTACCTAACGCAGCGTATTTAATTCGGAATTCTTACGATAACAGAGGTGTAAATTCTGTTTCTGCAATTAATCTCTCCCTACTAAGTCGCTCATCTGATCAATTTCTGGAAGGCTTCGATTATTTGGAATTTGAACAAGCATTAAATCCAAATCGAATGGCTGTTGACCTATCCGAGCAACAAGTGTTAGAAAATACGATTATGCAAAACGGAGACCGATTATTTATACCGCGTGATGAAAAAACGATCTCTATTTTAGGTCAAGTAAATGTTCCCGGTTTCTATACATTCAACAACACTAGTTCAATTGATAATTATATCGCAGCGGCAAATGGACTTACAATCGCGGCCAATGCAGATCGCGTTTTTATCATCAAAGCGGGTAGTAGAGCATGGTACCCCGCTTCAGAAACAAATTTAGAATCCGGTGATATCATTTTCGTTGATCGAATTCCTTTTGAGGATATAAGTACGGGCAGAAATTATTTACTAGAACTAGAACGCCAAAAATCTGAACGAACCAGACTTATTCTACAAGGTATAACCGCAATCACGAGTATAGTAACTGCTTATGTGGCTGTTAGGAGGTTGAATTAAATGAAAGATATAAACCTGATATCACTGTTTGACATAATTAAGAAATGGAAAATTCTTCTCTTTATCAGCGTCATATCGCTTTCAATTATTTCAGTAACTCTTAGTCTGATTGTTCCACTTACCTACACTTCTAATGCTTCTATAATCCCGCCAGGTGGGAATAGTTTAATTGATAGCTTTTTACCATCAGCTATGACAAAAGGCTTAGGAGGATTAATCAGCGGATCATCAAGTGATCCAAATAATGGAGTTAATAAAACCATTTCAATATTAAAAAGTAGAGAATTAGTTGAAAATACGATCAAAGAATTTGACTTATTTTCATACTATGGCGCTTCAAATATTGAAGATGCAATAATTGGTTTTAATAGCGATTTCACAATTCTATTAACTCAAGAAGGAATGGTTAGTGTTAGTTTTCGCCAAAAAACTAAATTCTTTCACCCTGAAGATAATGAACTTGAAGTACGTGGAAGAGTTAAAGATATAACACAGTTTATAATTGACGAACTTGATCGAAAGTATACATTTCTTGAAACACAAAAAGCTCGTTATCAAAGAATAGTAATTGAGAGAAGATACCGTGAGAATTTGAATGAAATTTCAAGACTTGAAGATGCTATTGTAGAATTCAGTAATCAGTATGGTGTGTTTGATTTTGAATTACAGCTTCAATCCCAACTCGAAGCTATTTACCAATTTGAAACTGAATTACTAAATACTGAACTACAATATGAAGTTCTTTTAAATTCATATGATGAATCACATCAATTAATATTAAATCAAAAGAAAAAAATTGATGCCATTAAAGGTAAAATTGATGATTTAAAGAAAGGGGAAATTTATTCAGAATTACAATCATCACTTGACCTAGCACCAGAAATTGGTAGGAAGTATTTTGAATTACAGAGAGAAATGGCGGTACAAGCAGCAATATTTGAATTTGTAAACCAACAATACGAGCAAATTAAAGTCCAAGAAGCTAGAGATACTCCCAGTTTACAATTTATTGACACCCCTCAAGAACCCACAAAACGGACAAGTCCACGACGAAGTATTATGGTTATTACTCTTTGTGGAGTCGGTTTCTTTGTTGTTATATCATTAATAACAATTATAGAGTTTATTACATGGAAAAGTAATACAACAAAAATGGCTGATAACCAGTAAATTACCGAATTGGATTCATTTCGGAATATACCATCATATTATATCACACTAGTAATTTCATTCATTGCCAGTGTTTTAATACTAGTCCCTGTATTACTTGGAAGTTATACATTACTAGCACTAGTATTATTAATAGCAGTATTTATAACTTATATCTTAATTAATAATTTTCATATTAATATAAGAGAGTTGTTAATTATAATAATTGCATTATCGATCACACTCCCCGGAATAAAAGTATCTTCAAGTTTCCCACTAATTCGCCCAGAAGAATTTTTAATCTATACTCTATTCCCATTCATTTTTATATATAATATTTCGACAAATTATCTAAATGACATTTCAAAAATATTTACTAAATATTATATAATATTTTTATTTCTAGCAATTATTTCTACTATTTATGGTGTATTTTTTCTTAATGTAAATACTGGACTCAGAGATGCTGTTGAGTTTGTAAAAATGGGAAAATATCTTCTAATTTTTTTAACTGTTTGCAGCTCAAAGCCTACAGAAAAAGATCTTAATATTCTGCTTAATACTTTTGTTATAGTATTAATTACAGCTTCAATCATAGGAATACTTCAATTTTTTAATATTTTTGGATTTTCATCAATAACCGGACCATTTTATTTAGGTGAAAAAAGTTACATTGTTAATCAAAGGCTTACAGGTACATTTACTAATCCAAACTCATTCTCAGTGGTCCTTGGGTTTGGCATTATTATATCACTCGTTAAGATATTATATGAAAAAAATTATAATTATCGATTATATTATATCTTGTGTATTGGCCTATTTATTGTCTGCATATTAATTACGGGATCCAGAACAGGTTTAGCTGCGATAATTTTTGCGATTGCTACATTACTCATTCTCTTTTTAAGATTTAATATTCAAAATTTAAAATCAGTATTACCTGTAATTGTAATATTGATATTATCATTTATTTTTGGTGTAGTTTATGCAGGTCAAGATATTATTAATAGATTGAGTTCTGGAATTAATTTGCTAGAGAATGAAAGTCTATTAATGCGCTTTTATGCTTGGTATTTAAATTTTCAGTTAATTATTCAATCTCCAATTTTTGGTTGGGGTCCGGCGAAAGAAATACTTACAACAGTGGTTGATAACGAATATATTTTGGTAGTTAGACGATATGGTATTTTAGGAGCATCAGCTTTTGTGCTAATTTATTTCTACCCATTTTACATTGCCACAAAGAACTACTTTCGTTTTAATGGTGACCCATATGCTCTAATATTTGTCGTTACTCTCTTATTCTTCATGATTTCAAATTTAACTAATAGTGTCTATAATCATATTCAAACCATGGATATGTGGTTTATTATTTTAGGTGCTTACTTTGGACTAAGTACTTCAGGTTTTAAGAGTAACACAGTTAACTTAAAGGATTAATAATTATATCGTAGCCCAATATATCAAACACTTCTTTATACGTTGAATTAATTGTAATTATATCTTGATGACTTAGCTGCCCCTTCCACCTTCCAATGTTGTGTTTAGATAGATCTATGTTGTAGAATTCCTGAGATTCATTGATTCCCAGAAAATCACAAATGCGATTAAGTTTTTTTTCTGGATCGGCAATTAAATCTTCAAATTTTACTTCAAGAAAGCTAGACGGATTTAAATCCTCTCGTTGTTTAAACCATTGGTTAAAAGTATCGAATATCCAACGGGTATTAATTTCAATATCTGAACTACCCCAATCTTTCGAATGAAATGAACTGATAATATCTAATGGGTTTCGATAAATATGAATGAACTTTGATTCCGGAAGAAATTTAGAAATAGTATTAGCGTGAACAATATTAGAGGGAGTATGATCAATCACTAAATCAGCGTTTCCTTTGTCTTTAAATCCTCTAAAGTAATTGGTTATTAAAGAGCCTGTGAATTCACAAAATTCATTCTCTTCAGGTGGAGACAAATAATATGAGTCTTCAAGTAAGGTATTGGAAAAGGGAATTACCTGTCTGAATTTTGAAATTATTTTTCTGGAAATGTTTATACGACCAAGCCAGGCACTTTTAAAAACCTGAACATTTAGACTTTCAGAATAGTCAGACACCATTTTTTCATATACACCTTCATTCAAGTATTGTTCAATTCCATAAGGCACATATTTACCTATGTATGGTGATTTTAAGTGATTCATCAGTTTCAAAAAACGCTCAAATGCCTTATCACTTTGGAAAAATGACCAATCAGGATATAAGCTTTTATAAAGACTGATTAGTCCATCAGGATCGGTAATGAACCTTGACTCAATAGGTAAAGCAAAACATTCTGGGTGTTGACCAAGAACCTTTGAAAGGATCGTTGTTCCTGATCTTCCCGTTCCGCCGATGAAAATTGGGGTTAACACTTATTTAGACTTTTGAAGGTTTTACTTTCAACAATAAAGACCTAATCCAGATATAAAGGGCAATATTTACGAAAGTACTTATACCGCTAAATAACCAAATAGTAGTTATCGCATCAAAGAATTGTGCACCAATCAACAACATAGTTATTTTCAGAATCATACTTACAATTTCTATGATCAAAGCGTGGTAATGATAATTGCGAAGAACAGGCACAAACGTAAATGGAGAAACTATAAATGTTGTGAATAGATACGGTGTTAGAATCTGTGAAAATTTACCTGATAGCTCCCAATTTTCACCGAATACAAGTTTGAACAATTCTGGTCCAAAAAGTAATAAAATCAGAAACGGTACTATTCCGATTTTAATGATCTGCATCGTACTCTCTTTAAAGTACTGATAGGGATCAGCTTCTTGTTCAATTTTAAGGACAATTTCTCTACTAAATAGCTGGAAAAAAGCATGAGATATCAACATGACCGGTAGTACACTTACCCTGATACTCAGGCCATAATATCCAACAATTTCGCTACTGAAATACACAGCTAGAATTAGCGGTGTTACGTTTCCGGATATAGCTGTAATGAGGGAGTGTGGAGAATTTGCTGCGATGTATTTTTTGTACTTTCTACCAACATGAAGGAGTTGATTTACACTGAGGTCCTTAATCTGTACAAAGCTTTTTCTTAAAACATCAATAATCGAATAGAAACTTCCAATCAACTCTCCCAATGCCTTTCCGATCACTAATCCATAAGGTGTAAATGATACCAAGCCCGTTACAAGTTGGATGATTGAAATACCACCACTTTTTACAATCTTCACTGTTGAAATTGCTGAATAGTCTTTAGCTCGATTAAGCACCGACTGGGTAACCTGAAATATTGATATGAAAACAATCGTCGCTGGTAGCAAGTAAATTGCCCACCCTAAATCATCAATTATCTGAAGACTAATATGTGAACTTTTTAGTAACCAAATTAGAAGGGCAGTAACTGAACCAATTAGTAATGATATTAGAATCGATAAAATGGCCAGCTTTGATGAATCGGATTCATTTTCAGCTTCAAGTATTCCCATATGGTATCGGCCGGTAGAAAAAGAAGTGATGATGATTATGACGGATATGAAAAGCGTTAGTTCACCGAAGTCATTTTCTGTGAATAATCTGGTTAGAATTGGAGAAATTAGTATTGGCAGAAAAGCTGATATACTATTCCCAAAAACCAATGTAAAAAGATTCCGATATTTCTCAGGAATTACATTGATAATTCCTTTCATCAACTAACCACCTTATTTTCACCGCCAGATATAGACATTATCTCCATTTTTTCTCGATAATGATATAAAATACAATAGATGATTAATAAACTCACCATTCTCTCACATTTGTTCCCTAATGAAAGTATTCCATACCAGGGAAAATTTGTAGCAGATCAGGTGTCCCTTATTAAAACTCATTCACCGGATACAAATTTATCTGTTGTTGTTCCTTCACCTATAGCAATACCATTTACTCAGAAAAATACCATCGCTAAGAGTAGATTTATTCAATTTCCATCGTTAGCAAAACGAGTGAATTATTTTTCTATTCCAAGACTCAAATTCCCAAAAATTGTACAAAAATCTTACGTAGGTAGTCTTCAAAAATCGAATCTTCTTCGTGATGCTGAGATTGTCCATGTCCATTTTTTATATCCAAACGGATTAATTATTCCGTTTTTAAAATCTCAAGGAATTAAAACGGTTCTTTCTATACATGGGAGTGATTACTTCAACATTGCCAACTTATCAGCATTTCAGCCCATCATCTCAAACATATTCAAAGAAGTTGATTTGATACTGCCTGTAGGACCTCAATTATGTGAGGCAATAACAAATAAATTTCCCGTCACGCGTGGTAAAACGCATCAAATAAATAACTTTGTTGATGAGCTTAAATACTCATTACCCGATACACAGCATAAAATTAACTTAAAATCAGGATTAGGATGGGATCATAATAAGATTCACATTTTATCAATTAGTAAAAACAGACCAGAAAAAGGGTTAGATATTTTATTTGGTGCTATTGAACATCTGAATAGTCTTAGTGATAAAGTTCAGTTTCATATCATCGGAGATATAAATGATCCAATGCGCTCAACTAACTTGAATGTATCT
This sequence comes from Balneolaceae bacterium, assembly GCA_965229525.1. Taxonomy (GTDB): domain Bacteria; phylum Bacteroidota; class Rhodothermia; order Balneolales; family Balneolaceae; genus HXMU1420-13. The sequence continues at coordinate 1,851,075 of OZ245886.1, read as the reverse complement.
TCCATTATTGATGTGATCCCTCCAATGTCATCTGAAAAACTAATCAAATATTTCCATGCATCGGATATGTTTGTATCTCCTAGCCGAAGAGAGGGTTTTGGTTTAGCACTTATTGAGGCTGCTGCAACAGGCTTACCAATTATCGCAACACCAACAGGTATAGCACCGAAAATCATCGACAAAAATATTGGTGTACTTACATCTGATTTCTCAACTGAAGAATTGGCTAAATCAATTGAAAAAATGATAGGCAGTTATCAGGATTTTGATTCGTCTTATATCAGGGAAAGTGTAATCTCTAAATTTGGTTCGGAAATCTTCTCTAAAAAATTATTTGAGCACTATAATAGCTTATTAGAATAGAATTGCTTTATCATTTGAACTACATATTCAATTTGATCTGTGGTCATCTCTGGATATAGTGGTAAAGACAATATCTCTTTCTGAATATTTCTTGAAACAGTATAATCCTCTGGGTTCAGTTTTAGATACTGATATGCCTCAAGATCGGGTAAAATTTTTGGGTAATGAATCCCTGTGGCAACCCCGTTTTTTTTCAAGAATGATTGTAATTCATCTCTTCTCTCGCATTTAATTACATACAAGTGAAAGGAATGTTTAGAATTGATTCTGACAACAGGAATCGAAACTTCATCAACTTTGGAAAGTAACTCAGAATAGTAAGCCGCATGTTTAATTCGGTGTTCGATCCAATTCTGAACATATTTTAATTTCACATTCAAAATAGCAGCCTGCAATCCATCCAACCTACTATTAATCCCTTCAAATTCATGAGCATGCTTCACAATTGAACCATGGGTAGCATATTTTTTGCAATTTAGTGCAAGCAAATCATTGTTGGTTACAATACAACCCGCATCACCATATGCACCCAGATTTTTTCCTGGGTAAAAACTGAATGATCCAGCATCACCAAAAAGACCGGCTCTTTTAGAATTAAATTCTGAAAAGTGAGCTTGTGCACAATCTTCGATAACAAATAACTGATGACGTTTAGCAATCTCATTAATTACTTCCATTTCGCAGATTCCACCGTACAAATGAACGGGCATGATTGCTTTGGTACGCTCAGATATTGCCTGTTCGATTTTTTTTTCGTCAATAGTAAAATAGGTAGGATCAATATCGACAAATACTGGTTTTGCTCCGGTTTGTGAGATAGTTTCTGAAGATGAAATCCAACTAATTGCCGGAACTATAACTTCATCACCGGCTCCAATTCCCAGCATTTTCATAATGATATACAATGAATCAGTTCCGTTAGCAACAGGAACACAATGATTCACACCGTATATCCTTTGATAATTTTCAGCAAAATCAGAAACATGCATTCCACCGATAAATGCAGTTTCTTCAATAACTAATTGTATGGCTTCATCGATTTCATTTTTGATCGATTTGTACTGAGCCTTTAAATCAGCAAAAGGAACATTCATTTTATCTCTTTCAAAAACTTTGCCGGATTGCCCACATAAATTCCAGCTCGATCAATATTCTTTGTAACTACTGCGCCCGCTCCGATAACAACATTATCACAGATTGAAACAGGCATTATAGTTGCGTTACTACCAATGCTAACATTGTTTCCAATATTCGTCGGCTTCCATAAATCTTTATTCCCACCTGCTGGTCTACCTGAAGAAAAAGTGTCATTTATAAACATTACCCCATGACCAATAAAAACCGAGTCGCCAATCGTTACAAATTCACAGATAAATGAATGAGATTGAATTTTACATTTTCTACCGATCGAAACATTCTTTTGAATTTCAACAAAGGGACCAACAAATGTGTCATCACCAATTGTACAGCCGTACAAATTTACGGGATGAACAATTTTCACATTTTCACCGGTTGTGATATCAACAATTGCGACTTCTTTTTCTATTAAAGTCATTGCTGATTTGACCTGGCTGATTGATAGATTTTGTCAACTATTTCAACAGTTTTCAACCCTTCGAATGAGCTCGTTGAAATAGAACTTCCATTTAATAAGACATCTACAAGATTCTCGTACACTTTATCATGATTTGACATTGAGCCCTGATAAGAACCGTATTCATTGGCTTTATTGCCTTCGGGCAGGTTCTCAATTTTATAATCCTTGATATCCTGATATTCAAGTTCGTTTAAATACTGTCCACCAATCTTTACCGTACCCTTTTCCGCAAAAATGGTCAACGAGCCTTCCATATTCTTCGAATAAGAGTTAACAGTATAGTTGACAGTACCAATAGCCCCGTTATGAAATTCCATTGCTACAACACCTGTATCTTCAAACTCTATGGAATCATGATGTGCAAAATTATTAGTAAAAGCCTGAACTCTCTTTACATCGCCAACAAGCCAATAGATCAAATCGATAAAATGACTGAATTGGGTGTATAATGTTCCCCCATCTAAGTCGGCACTTCCTTTCCAGGAATCTTTGTAATAGTCTTCATTCCGATTCCAAAAACAGCTCAATTGAATACTATAGATTTTACCTAATATCCCTTGATCTATAATCTCTTTTATTTTTGATACTGGTGGATTAAACCTGTTTTGCTTGATTGCAAATAATCTTCGATTACATGCTTCAGCAGTTTTGATCATTTCACCACAATCTGCAACATCAATCGCCATTGGTTTTTCACATAGAACGTGACAGCCTGCTTTCAATGCTTTTATCGTATGTTCGGCATGTAAACCATTTGGGCTACAAACAGAAATCACATCAATTTCGGAATTCATATTCAACAATTCTTCTAATGAGCTACATGCTTTCGCTCCATATTCTGCAGCCAATTTATTTGATCTCTCATTTATGATGTCATAGCAGGCAACTAATTGTCCATACGTTTTTATATGCTTGGCATGCCTATTAGCAATTCTACCACATCCAATTAGTGCAAATCGCAAAGTATTCTGCATAACCAATTAAATTAATTTTCTGTAAAAGCTTTCAAGTTTATTAAGCTCATTTTCCCAATTATATAATTTCATTACAGCTTCTTGCCCTCTTCTTCCCATTTCCTTTGCTTCATTTGGATTCGAATATATGTATTCGATCGCATTGGCAATTTCTTCAGGAGTATTTTCCTTAATTATTATTCCAGCTTGATGTTCATTGATAATTTGCCTTGGCAATTTCAAATCAGATGAAATTACGGGAATACCACATAACATATACTCAAACATTTTCACGTTTAAAGATTCATTATGACTCGGAATAACTTCTAAAGTCAACAATCCACAAATAGCATGACGAAGAATCTTAATCATTTCATCGTGATTAACCCATCCTAAAAAATTAGTACGATTCCAACCCTTCTTGGCTTTTACTAACTCAAATAAACCTTTTTCAGCAAAAGTACCGCCTAACCACAATTTTATGTTTTTAGGTTCTACTATTTCGATAGCATCAATAATTTTTGGTATTCCCCTGCGAGATGTAATTCCACCTATATACGCGATATACTTGTCTTCACATTCGGTCTTTGTAACTCTCTCTGAAGGAATTATTGGATAATTTCTAACCTGAATAACTGACTGGGTAGATTGCATAAATCGTTCAGCAATTGGGTCAGTTACCGTAACTATTCCATCAAATATTCTTGAAGATAGTGCTTCTAATCTTCCAAGTGAAATTGACAAAAATGATCGCAAAGGCTTTGGGATCCATTCTTTAGTGAGCATGTCTTTCGTAACATCTTCATGAACATCATATATCACCGTATAACCTAAGCCCTTCAATATAATACCAACTGGTATCAGCTCGGGATCATGAAAATGCATAATGGTTTCTTTGGGATATTTACGAGCTTTGTTGAATAATGATGGCACAACCTTAAAAAAACGCTCAAACTTTGACTTTGCAACTGGTAACGCTTTAATCGGAACACCTTCCAAAACTTCGTCTTTAGGGTGTTGAATTATTAGCTCAATATTATGTCCCTTTCGAACAAACCCTTTGCAAATTTTATAAAATACTCGTGTGTCTCGTGTTGGATGAACTGATGATAATTGAACTATGCTCAGTTTGGACATTAAGCTATAATCAACCAAGAACGTTTTTACTTCTGTATTGATCTGATAGAGCGTCTAAGTAAACATCACTAATCATTTTGTTACTGTGCTCCCAAGAATGATACTTATGCACATACTGAATTGATCTCCTAACAAAGCTTTCGTACAACACCTCATCACTTAAAAGGTTGATCACTGCTTGAGAGAATGTGTCTGGGGTATCCTCTACCAGAATTTCATCTTCATCCTGTGCGAAAAGTCCTTCTAACCCATTATGCGTGGTAACAACCGGAGTTCCACAAGCCATGGCTTCAATAATTTTGTTTTGCATACCTGACCCAGACCTCATGGGAGCAACCGCAACTTGAGCATTATTCAACTCATCAATAATTGATTCTACAAAACCAGTCACAAATATTGAGCGTCCATTGTGAAGGCTTTTAATGTATGAACTTGGGTTAGCCCCTACAATTTTGAACTTTACATATGGTTTTGCTTGCTGAATAATTGGCAAACATTTCTCAACAAACCAACGAACAGCATGGATATTTGGTAGATACCCCATATTTCCAGAAAATATAATGACGCCCTCTTCAAAGGATGATTTTTTCTGAAAAATATCAGTATCTACACCGTTTGGGATTACATTAATATGATTAAAACCTATTCTTTGCTTGTCTTTCTTGGATACTACAGAGATATATTTCTGTGATTCACATAATGCTCTTTCGTAAACAGACATCCGCTCTAATTCAATCTTATATGCAAGCTTTTTTAAGAATCGTTCTTCACGAATCATGTTCTGCAAATTCAATTGCATAGAATCGATCAACTCAAAGATAACAGGAATGTCCAACTGTTTACAATATTCGGCCAACCTAAGCGTGTAGCAGTGAATCAAATCTATTTTGTGTAGCAACAATACCTGTTTCAGGCTTTCCTGGAATTCCTTTGAGGTATAGTAATTTACCTGCAATGGTAATTTATTTCGAAGTAATCCATTCAAAAGATTTTTCTTTATCGAAAACGGTCCAATTTTAATCGTGATGATTCGCTCGCAATACTTTTTTACTTCAGAAAGGTGCTCTAATTCTGACTCATTCTCGTAGAAAGTCATTAAAACAATCTTGAAGTTCTTACTTAACCCCTTTATCCGATTAAAAACAATTAATTGATCTCCTTTCAAAGTAGGATAAGGAAACCTTGGCGATATAAACAATAATCTCATAATTCTATATTCTATTACCCCCACTTAGCAAGTACAAAACGGCCATACGAACTGCAACCCCGTTGGTTACCTGATCTAAAATTACTGCGCGTTCACTATCTGCAACGTCACTTTCTAGCTCGACCCCTCTGTTAATTGGACCCGGATGCATAATCATAAAATCCGGATATTTCTCGAGGTGATCCATTCTAATACCAAACAGATCATGATATTCTCTGAGTGAAGGAAATAACTCTGTGGTATCATCCTGCCTTTCAAGTTGGATCCTAAGTGCCATTGCAATATCACACCAGGCTAGTGTTTCTTCTAGGTTGTAGGATATCTCAACTCCCATTTCCTCCACAAATTTTGGCATAAACGTTTTTGGCCCACATATCACCACCTCGGCACCAACCCTGGTCAAACCAATGATATTGGATCTAACAACACGACTATGTGAGATATCTCCTATTATGGCCACTTTTTTTCCTGTTAGGTCGCTATGAATTTGTTGCATGGTAAACATATCCAACAATGCCTGTGTTGGATGCTCATGTGCCCCGTCACCAGCATTTAAAATGGCTGCATCAACACATTGAGTAAGAAAATGAGGAACCCCGGGACTTTCATGTCTACAAACTACCATATCAATTTTCATAGAACTGATATTTCTAATAGTATCCTTCAGTGATTCACCTTTCTTAGTACTGGATGTACCTGCTGAGAAATTAACAACATCAGCACCCATTCTTTTCTGAGCCAGTTCAAAAGACAATCTTGTGCGAGTGCTATTTTCGTAGAACAGATTTACGATTGTCTTATCTCTAAGAGTTGGAATTTTTGGGACAGGTCGTTCTAAAATCTCACGAAATGACTTCGCCTGTTCTAAAACGTATAGAATATCTTCTTTCGAATAGTCTGCAAGACCTAATAAGTGCTTTTGATTGAATTGGTAGTTTTCAGGCATACTACTCATTCACTTCCTCCATATTTACCAAATAAACCGCGTCCTCTTCGTCTAATTCCTGCACCTTCACTCTGATTTCTTCTTTAGAATGTGTTGGCACATATTGGCCGGTATAATCCGGTGAAATTGGTAACTCGCGATGTCCTCGATCCACCATGCAACAAAACTGAATTTTTCTTGGCCGTCCATATGCCATTAATGCATCCATCGCCGAACGAACCGTTCTACCCGTATATAGCACATCATCAACCAGAATTACATCTCTGTCGTAGAGATCGAAGGGGATTTCCGTGATTTTTACTTCCGGCATTTTCAGCTTTGTACGAAAATCATCTCTGTAAAATGTAACATCTAATACACCAAAATCGATATCGATACTAAATTCTGATTTTATCTTTTCAACAATCTTTTTGCCTAGATAGACCCCTCGGGTTTGCATTCCTATTATTGCAAGGCGGGAAGGATCATCATACGATTCCAAAAATTGATGGGCAAATCGCAAATATGTGCGATTTATCTCTTCGGAATTCATTATTAATGCGCTTTGCAAAGTAATTGCCTATCTATTTGAGTATGGTTTTAAAAACCTAACTAAATTTACACTTCATTTTTCAATTTAGCTCGGCTAAATATTCCATCATACTCACTAGTAATGCACTGTTTAATATTAAGTCAATTAAGTTCAATTAGTAAGATTATTTCGGCTGTAGATGAAGCAGATATCACTTTTGATGTAATCAACTCTGATCCTGCAAAAACATATGAGTATGTCCCAGATAATCCCGACAACATAAACGTATTCGCCAACATTTATAGTGAAGGAAGTTCTAAAACAACCAAATATACTCGTTTTATAAATGGGTTTCCTAGAATTGCTTCGCTTTCAAAACATTTTAGTTCATTAACCAAACGAGTTGAAAATACTCGTCAATTTGATTTCATCCTGGCAAATTGGGGAGTTGGAATCATCCCTGAATTAAACATGCTAAAATCGGTGCCACATCTCAGAGAGGTAAAGTCTATTCTAAATTTGGAATCTTTTCCTACATCATGGGATAATAAAATTAGAGAACAATTTGAGATTATTATCTTAAAAAGGTCATTGAGTAATATCGATGCAATTATAGTTCCTACCAAAGAGATGTTGGATTTTCTTACTTCCATTATCCCTGAGATAAGCGAAAAAAAAGTTTATTTACGTCCGTTTTTCTTTCCAAACTCTCATTTCAAATCTTTTGAAAATGAAGTAGAACCAATTAAAGATCTACTCTTCTTAGGACGCTTAAATATGACAAAGCAATTAAATGATGTGTATCACCAAATAATGGATATCACAAAATATTCAATATCTGTGTCCTCTGCAGAGGGAAGTAATTCAAAAGAGGAGCATTTATATTTCTATCCTCCTTTTAAAGGAGCATTTCTTCGCTCCGGCGGGCTTTATAAACTTGCACACGATCATAAAGCGGCTCTTGTAACATATAATTACTCGGATTTGGGTCAATTACCCGCTCGTTATCAAACTTCGTTACCTCATAGAATGTTAATGCCCCTGGCATTGGGTATACCTATCGTGTTGCCAAAAAATAGATTCAAAGCAATGGAAGAACTGGTTGTGAAACATGAAGTTGGAATTGCTTACGATTCAATCGAAGAGCTACGTGATTTCTTATACACGGATAAATGGAAACTTGCTAAATCTAAGCTCCAGAAAAACCTGCAAAACTTCCAATTCGACCCTGATGGATTCAAATCTTTTATCCTAACACTGATCTCTTAATACTTCCAGTATAATTTTGCTTGCTTCACCATCCCCGAATGGGTTCTTAGCACCACTCATTTGTGAATAGGATTCTTGCGAATCCAACAACTTATTGGTTTCACTTACAATTTTCGCAACATCAGTTCCTACTAAAATTGCTGTCCCAGCATCAATAGCCTCTTCTCTCTCAGTGGTATCGCGCATAACTAACACTGGCTTGTTTAAGCTTGGCGCTTCTTCTTGTATTCCACCACTATCTGTTAGGATTACATGAGATTTTTCCATCAACCAAAGAAATTCTGGATACCCAAGGGGTTCGATAAGGTTGATGTTATCTACCCCACCAAGTAAATCTGTAACTGGTTCAGAAACATTGGGGTTTAAATGTACCGGATAAATTATCTGAACATCTTTTCTAACAGAAAGTTGCTTTAACGCCGAACAAATTCGTTTAAACCCGTCACCAAAACTTTCGCGTCTATGACCAGTCACCAACACCATTTTCTTGTCTTGGTTGATGATAGATTTTAAATCATCAATTTTGTCAGAACTATAGGATTCTAGTTTTTTTAAGCCAAGCAAAAGAGCGTCAATTACAGTATTACCTGTTACCCAAATTTTATCAGGAGAAATTCCTTCATCCAACAAATTATTCTTAGCCTTAATGGTTGGGGCATAATGAAAATCCGCAATTCTGGCGGTAACCTGACGATTTACCTCTTCTGGAAAAGGAGAGTATTTATTTAACGTACGTAGGCCTGCTTCAACATGATGAACACTTATCCCTGAATAAAATGCTGCGAGTGCACCGATCGTAGATGTGGTTGTATCACCTTGAACAAAGATTGCATCCGGCTTAAAATCATCAAAAACTTTTTGCAGTCCCTGTAATATGGATGCTGAAAGTGATACTAGATTCTGCCTCTTTTTCATCACATTCAAGTCATAATCCGGCTTGATTTCAAAAAAAGCTAAGACCTGATCCAACATTTCCCGATGTTGTGCAGTCACACAAACTTTGAATTCTATTTTATTAGGATACTTCTTTAACTCCTCAACAACCGGAGCCATTTTAATTGCTTCGGGACGTGTCCCAAATAATACAAGTACTTTTCTTACATCTTTTTTATTCATCCTTTCAAGGTAAACATATATTTTGCACTAGTAAATTTAGTTACTTTCCTTCGTAGAACTATTCATTATGAGACTTCTCTCCTTATTTATCATCGGCATGCTCATCCTAACTGGATGTGACTCCACGAGTTCAACTTCAAATGAAGATGAATTGCGTATTGCATTTGTATCATTTTCACTGGGGATGACTCACAATTCCCATCTTAATCGGTCTTACGCTACACCTGAAACCGCATATAGTGCAACAATTACATTCGAAGTTTTTTTAACAGACGAAACCGATTACAAGAATATCACAGGGTTTGCAATTCAAGATGAAAATGGCAATGGATGGGTGTTCGATACCGAAGAAGCACAGCAGGCTTATAATGAGAATAACAACAGTCTTATTTTTGTTAATCTACCACTACGAGAGTTCGATTTTATAAACAATAAAGTTGTCTCCGCTCAATTTTTAGATGACGCCGGGTCGGTTATTAGAGAACGCGCATTTACACTAGACAATGATTTTCCACTACCTGCACTTACCGATTTACAGCCAATAAGTGATGATTTACTTCTCACCGTCGATTTTTACAGTACTCCTTACAATGGCGGTAATATTCCATTCGATGTAACTATTTACAACACTTACTTTTCCAGTTACTTTTCAATTGTTTGGTTGGGTGCAAACAATTCTTTTATCAGAGAAGATTTTATTGATAGAGAAACTATGGAAGAAGTAAGCGATGGCACCTGGACTCTTGATTTATCATCCTCAAATATCCCATCAAATGCTGAGAGTATGTTCACCGTATTCCGTAGAGGTGGCTTCACATCGGGTGGGGTACTTTATACGCGGATTATTCCATTGCCCTAGAATGATTAAGGCACGTAAAAACCGCTTTCACTTTCTTTCATTTCGTTGGCATTCTCGGTATTATTGCGCTCCTTATTTTTCAATACATATGAACGTTTTTTAGGTCCTTTTCCATGAAAATTCACGAGTACCAAGCGAAAGAAATTTTAAAGAAATACGGCGTAGCAGTTCCTGATGGAATCGCCGCAACAACTGTCGATGAAGCTGCTAACGCAGCCATGAAATTACAGGCAAATGGCTCAAATCTATTTGTTGTGAAAGCTCAAATTCATGCAGGAGGTCGTGGAAAAGGCAGAACTAAGAAAAATAATGCGAAAGGCGTGATCCTTTGCAAAACGGTGGATGAAGTTCGTGCGGCGGCCGAATCACTATTGGGAGATGTTCTCGTTACCATTCAAACTGGCGAAGAAGGACAATTAGTTCAAAGACTTTACATTACGGATGGTGTCGATATAGCAAAAGAATTCTATTTAGGAATTTTGCTTGATCGTGCTGTTTCAAAGAATGTAATCATGGTATCAACAGAAGGTGGTGTTGAAATCGAACAAGTTGCTGAAGATACTCCTGAGAAAATCATCAAAGCATGGGTGGAACCAGGAATGCCTCTACAGATGAATCAGGCTCGATACCTTGCATTCTCATTGGGACTTGAAGGAGAAGCTCTTAAAAAAGGGATCAAATTCATTATGGCGATTTACAATGCCTATCTAGAAATCGATTCGGATATGTTTGAAATCAATCCATTGATTTTGACTCCTGAAAATGATGTAATGGCTTTGGATGCAAAAGTTACATTGGATGAAAATGCGTTATTCCGCCACCCAGATCTTGCAGAATTAAAAGACGAGTCGGAAGAAGATCCATTCGAACTTGAAGCTGCGAAATATCACCTGAACTATATCAAATTGGATGGCAATGTAGGTTGTATGGTAAATGGTGCCGGACTTGCAATGGCAACGATGGATATCATCAAACTTTCAGGCGGTGATCCTGCAAACTTCCTTGATGTTGGTGGTGGAGCAAATGTTTACACCGTAAAAAATGGATTCAGAATCATTTTAGACGATCCAAATGTAAAAGCAATTCTTATCAATATTTTTGGTGGGATTGTTCGTTGCGATCGTATCGCAAATGGAATTATCGAAGCTGTAAAAGACGAAGAAATCGCTACAAAAGTAGAAGGAGTTCCAATTATTGTTCGCCTTCAAGGAACCAATGCGGAAGATGCAAAGGAAATCATCGACAACTCAGGTCTTAATGTGATTTCTGCTGTGCTACTAAAAGAAGCTGCTGAGGAGGTTTCAAAAGCTTTGGCTTAGATTACAGCTAGGAATATTGATTTAGGCGTTGGGTATAACTCAACGCCTTTTTTTATGCCGTAATTAAACCAGCGCTTACTTCTTCATAAAAGCGCTCGTACTCTTCTACAATGGCTTGTTGATTGAATAGCTCAGCTCTTTTTCTGGCATTGTGGGCCAATCGGCTATGAAGATCATCATCTGTCAAAATATTTTTGGCATGCTCTGCCATACATTCGATATCATCCAAATCACATAAATAACCAGTTTCCCCCTCGATATTAACTTCCGGCAGTCCACCAATATTTGAGGAAATCACCGGTACAGAGCAACTCATAGCTTCCAAGGCGGCAAGTCCGAAGGTTTCTGAGCCAGATGGAATCAAAAATAAATCAGCGATGGAAAGCACTTCTTCAACTTCATCTAGTTTGCCCAGAAATCGGGTGTGACTGCAAATTCCAAGGTCACGACATTGTTGCTCGGCTTTTTGGCGATCAGGACCATCACCCACAAGTAATAACTTTGCTTTTATTCCATGATCTAAAATCTTTGCAAAAACAGATACAACTTCAGGCACACGTTTAACTTTACGGAAATTGGAAACGTGAACGACTACTTTCTCGCCTTCAGGACAAATCGCTTTCTTGAAATGACTTTTGTTCGATTTTTTAAAACGCTCCAAATCAATGAAATTTGGAATCACTCGTATATCTTGTTTGATATCAAAGTGTGAGTACGTTTCTCTTTTCAGATATTCTGATACTGCGGTTACTCCATCGCTTTTATCGATGGAAAACTCAACCACGTGCTTGTAGCTTGGATCTCGTCCAACCAGGGTTATATCCGTTCCATGTAATGTTGTAATAATTGGAACTGAGATGCCCCGTTCTGCCATAATTTGCTTGGCAATGTAGGCGCTTGTTGCGTGTGGCAACGCGTAATGCACATGAAGTAAATCGAGATTTTCGAACTCTATTAAATTCACCATCTGAGAAGCGAGTGCCAATGCATAGGGCGGATACTCAAAAAGCGGGTACGAATTGATGGATACTTCATGATAGCTGATATTTGCATCGAGCGTATCTAAACGAGCCGGTCTTTGATAGCTTAACACATGAATTCTATGCCCTTTTCCGGCTAGAACTTTCGCCAATTCCGTCGCAACAACACCGCTACCACCAAATGTAGGGTAGCAAACTATACCAATATTCATACACTAAGAAATTTTATCCCGCTAAATTAGCTATCCTTGCAAATTATCGCGCATTCCAAAACATCCTTTAACACGTGCATTTTCATCAAAATATTTCGATGAAGATGCTGATTCTTTATATTCTCGATCCTGAAATGGCTCAATATCAACGAATTGACATTCATCATATTAAAGCCTAATCAGACCTAAAACGTTCAGCATTAAATTAAACACAATGTAGCGTTTATAAATCTGTTATCAGAAACAGATGTTTAAACAACGTATTGAATGGTTTGTCAGATTATTAAATGATAAAAATTCTGTTTACATATTTCTTTCTCACTTTCATTTTTTTGGCGAATGAAGATGCCAAAAAAGGAAATGAAGCTTATGAAAGTGCTGACTACCCTCTTGCAGAAGAACTTTTTCGTGCAGCTCTGGATGTAGAACCCGAGAATGCCCAGATTTACTTTAATCTCGGAAATGCTCTGGCCAAACAAGGTAAGGTTGAAGAGGCTATTCAGATGTATTTAGAATACAGTTCGATGGTTGAATCACCGGAAGAGTTATCTCAAGCTGAATATAATATCGGGACAGTTTTATCAGAAGCTCAACAGTGGAAACCTGCCGTTCAACATCTTAGGAATGCATTGAAGTATAATCCAACGGACTTTGATGCCCAACACAATTTCGAAAAAGCATTATTTGAAAGCCAAAAAGAGGAAGAAGAACAGCAGCAACAAAATCAGGACCAGGAGCAAGAACCCCCAACTGAATATGCCAAAGCTATGAAAGCCCGTGCTGAAGAGTTAGTGAGCCAGAAAAAATATCAGGAAGCTTTTGATTTAATGATGCAGGCTCTTCAAGTAGACCAGACTGTTCAAAATTACAATCAATTTATAAATCGAATAGGAGCTGTTAATGAGATCGATTCTTAAATCACTTATTGTACTTTCTTTTTTGATGATGGCATTCTTTTCAGGAAATATTCAGGCTCAAACAGCCGATGATTATTTCCATGATGGGGCTCAAACCTACATTGGTGGAAATCTTCAGGGAGCGATTAATCAAGTTCAACAGGGGCTTATTGAATATCCTGATGACCCGAAATTGACCGAATTACTCCAGAAATTAGAGGAGGAACAGGAGCAACAGCAGCAACAGCAACAGAATCAAAACCAAGAGCAGCAGGAACAGGAACAACAAGAGGATCAGGAGCAACAGAATCAAGACCAGCAGGAAAACGAAGACCAGCAAGAGCAAAATCAGGAGCAGCAAGAACCTAGTGAAGAGGAGCAAAATCCTGAAGATCAGCAATCACAGCCGCAACAAGCTCGTGAAATAAGTAAAGAAGAGGCGCAACAAATTCTCCAGGCACTGGCTCAAAAAGAGAAAGAATTGCTCAAGGAATTTAAGAAGCAAAAAACACAGGGATCTGCTACCCATGATAAAGACTGGTAAAGCTATTGGCTTTATTTGTACGTTAATTATTGCATTCTTCGTTTCGGAGAGATCGAGCGCTCAGGATATTTCAGTTAGTGCGTCACTTTCAGAAACGAATATTTTTGCCGGCGAATCGGTTCGCCTTGATGTCACTATCTCGGGGCAATCATTAAATTCCATAGATCGCCCTCAGATTCCTGCCGTTGATGGACTTCGTTGGCTATCTGGTAGTACCAGCCAGTCTACCAACTATTCATATGTTAATGGACGCCCATCTGTCGCTTATACATATGGGTATTCATTCATCGCTGAATCTCCCGGTGAGTATACTTTTCCAAGTCTTTCTATTGATGTAAATGGCACCCAATATTCGACCAACCCAATTTCATTCAAAGTGTTGGACCCCACCACTATTGAGCAGGGTAATGCGGCCCGATCTCCTGATATTTATGTGCGATTGGAACCAAGTACAACAGACCCGGTAGTTGGTGAACAAGTAATTGCCAGCATCGTTTTGTATTTTAAAAATGAAGTTGAAGTATCATCTTATCAACCTTCGCCAGGTTGGAAAGCTGAAGGTTTTTGGAAGGAAGATTTGGAAAATCGACAGCAAGCGAGAACAACTTCAACGTTAATAGGCGGTGTTAGATATCAAAGAGCAGTACTACTTCAAACAGCTATTTTCCCGACTAAGTCCGGCGAATTAGAATTGAGCCCTTTTGAAGTGGTTGTTCAAGTTCGAAATCGAAATCGGCGTAGAGATATTTTCAGTTTTGGATTGGGCCAGGAACGAAAAGAACTTCAGACTTTGCCCGTAACCATAAACGTTGAACCATTACCCGAAATTGATGCTGTCTATTCAGGAGCGGTTGGGAATTTTCAGATTTCAAGAACAATTAATCCTGAAACTGCCTTCGTTGGTGAAAGTGTAGAAATTACTACTACCATAACCGGACAAGGAAACATCCCGTTAATTGTGAAACCAGTTTACGAGTTTCCTGAATCACTAGAATTATATGATCCACAGGAAAGCTCAACGATTACAAGAACGGGACAGCAAATTGGAGGCACAAAATCGTTTACTGATATCATCATCGCTAGAAATGAGGGTGATTATGTAATCCCGGCACAAGAGTTTGCCTACTACGATCCTAATCGCCGAAGATATTCAACCGTTAATCTCCCTGCTTTACGTTTTTATGCAGAAAGAGATCCAAGACTCGCTGTTACAAATGGAAATGAGTATCGCTTCGATGTACAACCCATTACCGGACTCACGAATTGGGTTCCGGTAAAAACGGATCCATTGTTAAGAAAAGGTTGGATATGGATGTTACTAGTTCTTCCTGTTTTTTCGCTCGGAATCGGTTTCGTTGTTAAAAGCTATAACGATAGAATGAATAACGATTCGGCTTTTGCACGTTCTCAACGTGCAAGAGAACTCGCGTTAGAAGAACTCGGACATGCCGAAGCTGCCACGGATATTAAGAATGGATATCATTATATCGAGCGGGCATTAATTCAATACGTTGCGGATAAAATAGATTTACCAAAAGCCGGGCTTTCCACTTCCGATCTTACATCAGCATTAAAAGAAAAAACAGATGAAGAGACCTCCAAAGAGTTGAAGCGTATTTTGGATAAATGCGAAACAATTTCTTATGCACCAAATACTTCGCAAGAGGGATTGCAAAATGATATCGAACGGGCGAAAGAACTCATAAAAAATATTGGGCGGCAAGTATGAGATTTTTGATCGCATTTGTTTTTACCCTTTTACTTTTTGTGAATGTATCAGCCAGACAAAACGCTCAGCTGATGTTCGATCAGGCTAATACATTGCTACAAGATAATGACTTCATTGGCGCAATTGAGTCGTATCGAAATATTGAAAAAATTGGCGAAGTATCAGGCCCTTTATACCTTAATATGGGAATCGCTGCCATGGAGATTGATTCACTTGGCTTAGCTAAGTTTTATTTTCTTAAAGCACAAAGATTTGGGGTTACTGAATCTCAGGCAGATATAGCCCTTGAATATGTTTCCTCTCAATTCAGCAGACAATCTGCCATGCTGCCTAAACTTCCATGGGATCGCGCTGTTGATGGGTTAAAAAGCGGTATTGGTGCCAGCGGGATTTTTATTCTGGGATTTTTAATGATCTCAATTTCTGTGATTGTGATCATTGTAAATTGGTTTTATCCCATTCAGATTCCAAGAAAATCCACTATTATTGCTACCGCCACTATCTTAAGCATTCTTACTGTAATTCTTGCGTTTTATGTGGATTATGTGGACCAGCGATACAAAGAAGGGGTAATCATCGCGAAAGAGATTCCAGTTACAACACAACCATCCGACGATGCCGATTTGGTGAGTATCGCATATGAAGGTTATGACATAACTGTAGATTCATTTGCAAGTGAAAATGCAGATGGATGGTATTACATTCGACTAGGAAATGGACAGTACGGGTGGATTCAAATCCCGGGATCAAAAATATTATAACACGGAGTTCAAATGAGTAAATCACAGGCTTACATCGACGATAACCAACAGAAATTTTTAGATGAACTATTTGAATTGCTACGCATTCCAAGTGTAAGCACTGATTCTTCAAAAAAAGGGGAGATACAAAAAGCAGCCAATTTTCTTTTAAATCAATTGAAGTCGTTGAACTTGAATAGAGTTGAGTTATTTGAAACCCCAGGTAACCCAATTGTATATGGAGAGCATTGCCCACACTCCGACAAGCCTACGGTTTTAATTTATGGCCATTATGATGTACAACCATCTGATCCGGATGATTTATGGGACACACCTGCATTTGAGCCTACAGTAAAGGATGGAAACATCTACGCCCGTGGTTCCAGCGATGATAAAGGGCAGGCTTTTACCCATGTCAAAGCTTTAGAGGCCTACGTAAAGTCGGGTGAAGAAATTCCGGTAAATGTGAAAATCATTTTGGAGGGGGAAGAGGAAATTGGCTCGCCTAATCTCGTTCCATTTATTGAAGAACACAAAGAAATGCTTAAGACCGACATGGTGCTGATCTCTGATACCGCCATGTTTGGAAAAGACCAACCATCCATCACGTATGGACTCCGTGGTTTGGCTTATATGGAAGTGGAAGTTGTTGGTCCAAATCGTGATTTGCATTCCGGTGTGTATGGTGGTGCTGTTGAAAATCCATTGAATGTGCTTTGCGAGATGATCGCCAAAATGAAAGACGAAAATGGGGTGATTCAAATTCCAGGATTTTATGATTCCGTTATACCCTTAACTGATGCTGATCGTGCTGCATCAGCTGCATTACCATTTGATGAAGAAGCATACAAGAAATCACTCGACATAGATGAAGTGCATGGCGAAAAAGGCTACACAACCCTTGAAAGAGCATCGGCTCGCCCAACATTGGATGTTAACGGAATTTGGGGTGGATATACCGGCGAAGGTGCGAAAACCGTGCTTCCTTCCAAAGCGAATGCTAAAATCAGTATGCGATTAGTACCCGATCAGGATCCGCATGAAATTGCAAAGCTTTTCACCGACTATTTCCATTCAATCGCTCCCGGCACGGTAAAAGTAACAGTTACAGATCACCACGGTGGATATGCTTCGATTACCAATCTCGATTTTTATGGCTTAAAAGCGGCCGCGAAAGCATTCGAAGATGTGTTCGAGAAAGAAGTTCTTTTTTCACGAGAAGGTGGTTCTATTCCTATTGTGGCAGATTTCAAAAAAATTCTAGGAGTAGAATCTATTTTGATGGGCTTTGGATTAACCAGTGATGCGATTCATTCACCGAATGAAAAATTTTCTATCCAGGATTTCCATCGTGGTATAAAGACATCGGCAAGATTTTTAGAACTGCTACCTGAATATGTGAGTTAAGACTCAGTTTCTTCATTTGTCTTTGACAGCAACATTTGTAAACTGCTGTCAATTATGTAATAAAGTGATCCAGAGATCAAACCAATTAAAATGGCTAACTCTATTCCATAACTTGTAAAACCAAGAATAGTCATTAATACTGAAGCAACTATAAACACAAGAAGTGCACTAGTTATTCCATCGTATCTTTCTTGATGAGAACCTCACCATAGGATATTTCCTGAGAAGCGAGTGCAAGAATCGTGGTTGGTAGACCATCTACTCTATGCTGTACTTTTTCATAATATGCTTCGAAGTTTTCATCGGGCTCAGCAAGTCCCAGGAAAATCAAATCAGCATTTGAGGAATGCTTCTTTAGGACTTCGTCAAAGGTTCTTCCTTTGGCTGGAATAATATCTACAATAGCTCGGATACGGATTTCATCTAAGAGCTCTAGAATATTCTCGCGAGTTGTTTCAACAGCGTCTTCATCACCAACCATCATCTTGATGTGTAACTCAGCTTCTCTCCAGTCTAAACTTGTGTTCATTAGGTAGGCGAGGATCATCATTAATCCACCATTTCCTTTCAAACCGCCCCACCATACATCAATTCGTTTTCGTTCTCGAAATGCTTTTTCGCCTTCCCCTTTGTGAACGATTAACACATTTCGTTGAAAGTCATGAAATTTTGAAATCATTCGGCAAAAATCGGGGCGGAATTTTGGGTCTTCGCTATCCCCAAGTATGATCGTATTTGGCTCGAGCGCCCCTAACCCAAAAGACTGAACCAGATTAATTACTCCTTGAAAACGATCGTTAGATGCAATGACTTTTACTAAACCCTGAACGCTTCTTTTATTCATGAATTCACGAATATTAGCAGTCATTCTTTGCTTTTGATCCATGCTCATTGTGTCTTCGGGAATCAATGAAGCTACACTTAAAATGCCACGATCGTGCGTAATGGTATTTGCAAAATCTATAAGATGCCAGCGTTTTGTCGGAGAACCCGCTAATACTAATGGGTTTGGTCTCCAGTTTTTTGGATCCTGATCTTCACTTAATCGCATCAATCCACCTCGGATCACTGCCATCCAAATGCCCCGACCGATATCTCCCCATACCGATTTCATCTCACGGCGTTTTAACCAGGTGAAAATCAATCCAACAAAGATGAATGCTACGACTGTAGCTAGTGCATTTATAAGAAACATCACTGCTATACAACCAACCGCACCAAGTAAAGAGAAAAACCAATGTACTCTAAATGTTGGCCGAAAGGATGGGCTACCGAGAAACCGTTCAATTCCGGCAGCTATATTTAAAACCCCATAGGTAGTTAAAAAAAACATGGTGAGAACGGGGGCTATCAAATTCAAATCTCCAAACCACACCGCCAGTAATGCAATTAACATTGTAAAAATAGTACCTAATCTTGGAGTGTCTTCTTCTCCGGAACCTCGTCCTAACCACCCAAGAAATGCGGGTAGGATTTTATCTTTAGCAAGTGCTTGCAATACACGTGGGGCTCCTAAAATACTTCCCACTGCACTGGATAAGGTGGCGCCCCAAACTCCTACGAGAATGGCATCACCCCAAAAAGAAATATTTCGCATTACAAGTGGGTCGTTCAATAAACTCTCTGTATCTGCGCGCAAAGCAAGTATAAATGGCAAGCTCATATAAATTAGATACCCTACACCAATTGCCGCAAATGTACCTGTTGGAATGGATTTTTTTGGTGCTTGCAAATCTCCCGACATATTTACCCCTGCCATAATCCCTGTAACTGCCGGAAAAAATACAGCGAACACAACCCAGAAACTTTCAGGTTCAGTGGTTCGGGCATTCCACATATCAATAGTAACCCCATCTAATGGACTTCCAAAAATTAAACTCAATAATGAAAGAGCTATTCCGACCATTATTACATATTGAGCACGTATAGCTGCTTTTGCTGATGCAAGTGCAAGTATTGAAACTAAAACAGTGGTTACCACACCGATCATTTTTTCATCGAGTACTGGAAATACACGACCTAAACTTTCTGCAAAGCCAACCGTGTACAGCGCGATAGAAAGAGCCTGAGCAAAATAAAGTGGAATTCCTATTGCTCCACCCGATTCTATTCCCAAAGAACGGCTTATCATATAATAGGCACCTCCAATTCTTACCCGCTGGTCGGTTGCAATAGAAGCAATTGAAAGTCCTGTTAAAAAGGTGATACTTGTGGAAAGCGTTACAATTGCCAAAGTCCCTAAGAGACCGACGTTACCTACAACCCACCCAAATCGCAGGTACATGATTACCCCAAGGATAGTAAGGATAGAAGGAGTAAATACCCCTCCAAAAGTACCTAATCCACCTTCTTTGGCTGATAAAACGTGTTGCTTCTGGTTAATTTTTGCCAAACGTACGGGTTTCGTTGCCGAGCGAAGGTAGGGCTTTTGACATAAAATACAGGCTGATAATCAACTGATAATACATCGATTATTTCGATTCCAGGCCAGTAACCAAATCAAAAGTGGTTTCTGGTTGAGAGTAATCCAAAATTGATTTTGGATCATTGTTCTCATCAACAACAACCGTTCTTGGCCGATAGGTTTTAGCTTCTTCTGGGGTCATTTCTGCGTATGAAATGATGATCACACGATCACCCACTTGAGTTAAACGAGCCGCAGCTCCGTTCATACAGCAAACACGTGATCCTCTCTCACCGGGGATGGTATAAGTTTCTAGCCGTGACCCATTCGTAATGTTAAGTACCTGAACCTTCTCGTAAGGTAATAAGTGAGCTGCATCCAGCAGGTCCTGATCGATTGTAATACTGCCTTCGTATTGAAGGTTAGCTTCAGTAATCACCATCTGGTGCAGTTTTGATTTAAACATGGTAAGCTTCATCGCTCAACACTTAAAAATAATGTTATCAATTAATCGTGTTTTTCCCAGATAAACGGCTGTTGCCAGCACATATGTCTCTCCTCTACTGAGATTGGTAACCGGCTCCATTCTATCCATGGAAAAAATATCAAAATAGTCATTTTTGAAGCCTTTTGCTTCTAACTCCCTCTGCTTCAATTCAAACAAAGATTTTGGCTCGAACAATCCCGCCTGTATTTGATCAACAGACTCGCGCATTTTTTTGATTAGGAGCGGGGCCAAATCGCGTTCTTCTTCACTTAAATACGCATTTCTACTACTTAGCGCCAAGCCATCTTCTGCTCGTTCAATAGGAGCCATAACCAGTTCAAGATCATGGTTAAATTCGTTTACCATATGTTGGATTATCTGGAATTGCTGATAATCTTTCTGTCCAAATACGGCTATGTCTGGCTTAACAATATTGAATAATTTATTTACCACGAGCGCAATTCCCTGGAAATAGCCGGGTCTGCTTCCACCATCTAAGTACTTATTCAACACATCTATTTCGATGCTAAAATACTTTTCACCAGACCCGTACATAATTTCATCATTTGGAGTAAAGACAGTCCCAACTCCTTCTTCGCGGCAAAACTCAAGATCTCTTTCAAGTGTTCTCGGGTAGCTTCCGAAATCTTCCGTTGGTGCAAACTGTTCGGGATTTACATAAATGGATACGACCACATGTTCTGCCATTCGCCGAGCAATTCGGATGAGCGAAAGATGACCATCATGAAGAGCCCCCATCGTAGGAACAAAAGCTACTTTTTTGCCCTGTCTTTGAAGTTGCTTTACAACTTTCCGAACGTCTTCTATGGTTTCAATTACTTTCATATAAACAAAAAAGAGACGCCTAATTAAGCGCCTCTGGATTTTGAAACTGTCAGTGTTTACACCGCTCGATCAACGTCGAAGTCTTCGAGCATTTCTTTTATTCGGTTAACGAACGCACCGCCATGAGCACCATCAATAATTCTGTGATCATAACTCATACTTAAGAACATCATATGTCGAATGGCAATTACATCTCCAGCCGGAGTTTCCATTACAACCGGGCGTTTTACTATTGCACCCGTTCCAAGAATGGCCACCTGTGGTTGGTTGATAATTGGAGTTCCCATCAGGTTGCCAACACTACCGTAGTTCGTAAGTGTGATGGTACCACCAACTAAATCATCGGGACTTAATTTCTTGCTTCGTGCTTTAGCAGCAACTTCATTCACCGATTCGGCAAGCCCTACTAGATTTTTTTGTTGCGCTTTTTTCATCACTGGAACAATTAGTCCACCTTCGCCACCTGTTCCAAGTGCTACAGCTATACCGAAATTAATGTCTTTTTTGATGTGAATTTCATCCCCCACTACAGAAGAATTTATCATCGGAAATTCAAGCATTGCTTTGATAATTGCTTCTACAAAAAGTGGTGTGAACGTGAGTTTCATTCCTGTTTTTTGTTGGAATGCATTTTTATTCGAATTTCGCCAATTCACCATGTTGGTAACATCCACTTCAGCGAAAGTAGTTACATGTGCTGAAGTTTGTTTTGAATGAACCATATGCTCCGCGATTAACTTACGCATTCGATCCATTTTTACAATCTCAACATCACCTGTTGGAGTCTTGGTCACATTTAGTTCACCTGCAGAAATTGCATCTTTTGAAGCAGCCGGTTTCGTCATGGTAGATGCTGCTGGAGCTGTGGCAGGTTTCGGAGCTGTCATAACAGAGCCAGACATACGATTCTGAATATAATTCAAAATGTCTTTCTTAGAAACACGCCCGCCTTGTCCAGTTCCCTGAATAGCTTCTAATTCCTGAACTGAAATACCTTCTTCCTTTGCGATAGAACGAACTAACGGTGAAAAGAAACGTCCATCAGAACTAGTTCGCGGAACTGATCCTTCGCCATTTGGAGTACCGCTTCCATTCGCTAATAATTGTTCCGGAGTTAGCTTAGCAATGTCTTCTTTTGTTAAAGTAGGTTTTGACCCAGAAGCTTTTGCTGGAGCTTCTTGAACTGGTGCCGGAGCTGGTGTAGCAACACTTGCACCTTCACCTGTTGCAATCACTGCAATAACTTGTCCCACTTCGATTGTTTCATCGGCTTGAGCTCGAATTTCTATTAATGTTCCTGCAGCAGGTGATGGTACTTCGCTATCAACTTTGTCGGTAGAAATCTCAAGTAGTGTCTCATCTTCTTCAACTGCATCTCCGACTTGTTTGGTCCATTCAATTACTGTGGCTTCAACAACAGATTCACCCATTTGGGGCATTACCACTTCGATAGTCTCTCCACCGCCATTTGATGATGGAGCAGGTGCCGCTGCAACTGGTTCAGGTGTTGATTCAACAACAGGCGTAGGTTCTGGAGCAGTCTCAACTTTAGGTTCTTCAGTTTCAGGAGCGGGAGCTTCAGTGGGCTCCGCTGAATCTGCATCGGTTTCTATGATGGCAATGGCTTTACCGACTTCAATGGTATCACCCTCTTCAACTAAGATTTCTACAAGTACACCGGCTTCTGGAGATGGGACTTCACTATCAACTTTGTCGGTCGCAATTTCGAGGAGAGTTTCATCCACCTCAACGGTATCGCCCACACTCTTTGACCATTCGATAACGGTGCCTTCCATTACCGACTCTCCCATCTGGGGCATTACCACTTCTACCTTTGCCATAAAAATGTTTGTTTTTGGTGCCTAAACGGCATTTTTCTTTCAAATAAACAGGGCAGTAAAGTTCCGCATAATTTGACTTAGTTCAAAATCCCCATCCTATTGAATTCCAGCAGAAAAGCGCTTTTTTGAAATAATGAATTTCACCAAAAATTCACTTTAAATGAATAAACTTAAACGACTTTAAGATCGTTTATCTGCCTATGAAAAAGCTACTTCCGATTTCTATTTTTTTGATCTTACCCTGCATTCTTTCGGCACAATCATCCATTTCTTTAGAAACTCAGGCGTATCCGGCGGGTTTAATTCCGGGAATTCGATTTGATTACTCCATCTCACAACAAGCCCAGCTTTTTTTGAGAGCGGGTTACAATTTTACGGATCGTCGGGATTGGGGGGAACATGACAATGAAGAAGGTGGAGGAGCTGGTTTAGGTATTGGAGCCGAATTCAAAGTTCCGCAATTCCAAAACTTCTCATTAAATGTAAGAACTGATCTTTGGTTTATGGAGATTGACTGGAGAGATTTTAGATACATTCCATGTCCTCCTGAAATGAACTGTACTCAAACCTTGGATGCAGTTCCAAGGCTTTTCGAAGGGACTTCTGAAACCATCGTCATACAACCAACAATCGGCTTAGGATACGAGCTCCCGTTTTCCGATTCTTTTTTTATCAAGCCAACCATCAACTTTGGTTATGAAATTAATATTCGAACAAATGGAGAAGATGTGGGTGAAGGAGCGATCCTATTAGGTGGGTTGCGGGTTGGATATAGTTTTTGATGTATTATTGCAATTCGTGATTTTTGATTATTACCTAAAAGTAACAATTCATGAATTGTTACTACGAGAGCCAAATCAATGTCTCCATATTTTGTGCCTTTGGCCCTATCCTACTTCTGGCTCGCTAAATAATACAGCTGCATAATACGAAGCTCGTCATAGCCAATTTGTTTCTTACACTCATCATAAACTAAGCGAAGCATTAAATGCCCTCGTTTTTTGAATGCCTTAAGCACCTGGTCACGTTGACGGTCAGATAATGCCGATGCCTGTAGCAATCCTTCCAGACGTAGGTTATTCCCTTCATCAACAAATTTCTTTAGGTGTCCTAAAATGGTGACCTCCTTTACACCATGTTCTTCAGCCAGCAGCTTGATGGATTTACCATCATTAAAATCCTGACCTACAATCTCGTGCTTCTCTCCTGTTTTAACTTCACGCTGCTTTTTGATCAGCGTTTTTTGCCGCTCCATGATGTCATGATCTTTGGAAAAGGTTTTTATCACACCGATAAAGGCATCACCAAACTTCTGTTTTTTAACCTGACCAACCCCATAAATAGCTTCCAGTGCATCTTTTGATTGTGGGAAATAATAGGCCATTTCAATCAACGTAGTATCAGGGAAAATCGCGTAGGGTGGAACATCGTCAGCATCCGCCAATTCTTTACGTTTTTCTCGAAGAAGTTCAAAAAGCTCAACGTTGTATTCGTTTTCAATTTCGCTGGATGTACGAATTACATCTTCTTCATCCATCGAAACATCCGTTCGATCCAGCACACCGTACACGTTTTCTTTTCCAACAATGATCGGATTGGCAGCATCGGTAAGTTCTATCACACCAAAACTACCTCGCCTTATAAAATGCTGACGCATCAACAGTCTGGATAATTGCTCCCATTGCTTTTTTGACCACTCTAGTCCCTGGCCGTAGCTTTCAACTTTATCGTGCTCATTTTCGAGTACTTTTTGATTTTTGGATCCGCGAAGTACATCGATTACATGACCCGCACCAAATTCCTCATCCAAATCAAGCACACAGTCCATGAACTTTCTGGCTTGATGCGTTAAATCTTCAACATCGGCATCTTGTGAAAGATCATTGTCGCACATTCCACATTCATCCTGTGCATATTCTTCCCCAAAATACTCAAGCAAAGGTTTACGACGACAAGCTCTTTCTTCTAGAAACTTGAGCAACTTTTCTAAATGTCGCTCAGCTATCGTTTTTTCTGTTCCCTTTTTTTGGTTGATGAAGTATTTAATTTTCTGAGTATCCGCGTAGCTAAATAGAAGTACGCAATCCGAACGAAGCCCATCACGACCGGCTCGGCCAATTTGCTGATAGTAGGATTCGATGTTTTGTGGCATATCATAATGCACCACAAAGCGAACATTTGGTTTATTGATTCCCATCCCAAATGCAATCGTGGCAACTATGATGCGAACATCATCCCGAATAAATTCTTGCTGATTGATGGTTCGCTCTCTAGAGTGCAAACCTGCGTGGTAAGGTTTTGCCGCGTAGCCTTCTTCAATCAATAATTCAGATAGTTCATCAACCTGGCGACGTGAAAAACAGTAGATTATGCCGGACTGATTTTTTCGAGTATAAAGGAAATCGAGTAACTGATTTTCAGGCTCTTTCTTGTCAACGATTTTTAGAAACAAATTCGGTCGGTCGAAACTTGAGATGAACGATTCAGAATCATCAAACTCCAGACTATTCTTAATGTCGCGTTGTACTCGAGGTGTTGCTGTTGCAGTTAATGCTATACAAACTGCATCCGGATAATCTTTTCGAACAGATGCTAACTGACGATATTCCGGGCGAAAATCGTGCCCCCATTCAGAAATACAATGTGCCTCATCAATCGTAAAACAATCTATTTTGATGTCTTTCAGAATCTCTTTGGTTTTATCCATCAAAAGTGTTTCAGGAGCGACATACAACAACTTTACTTCTCCTGCCTTGATCTTTTTTACGTTGTATTCATAGGCTTCAGGGCGGAGTGAAGAATTCAGAAACACCGATGGAATATCATATTCCTTTAACTGCCCAACCTGATCTTTCATCAAAGAAATGAGTGGTGAAATAACGATGGTCATCCCATCAAAAATGAGCGCCGGTATTTGATAACACAATGATTTACCACCACCGGTTGGCATTATTACTAAGGCATCTTTTTTGTTTAAAACCTGGGAAATTGCAGCTTCCTGCTGTAGGCGGAAGTCATCGTATCCGAAGGTATTCTTTAGAATTTTTCTAGCTTGTTCGATCACAGGTTAAATGATTTCCTTATTTCGCTGATGATTATTAAAGTTGGCAACTCTTTTCCAAGTAAGGCTGAACTCACCAAAGTTTATTAATAGTCCAACTTCAAGTTTAAAGCCTTCAAATAATTCAAAATTTGAGAATAATTTCTTTGTTCTAATTATTTAAATCACTTAATAAGAGATAACTATTTGCTCAAATATAAGCTCTTAAACTCAAACGGTTTTCTGAAATGTTCGTCGTTGAAGTCTTCGGCAAAGTAAATGCTTTCTCCCGTTGACTTCATCTCAGGGCCTAATTCCTTCTTCACCCCAGGGAATTTATCGAATGGGAATACCGGCTCTTTAATCGCCCAGCATTTTAGTTTCGATTGTGTGTCGAATTCTTTGAGTTTGGCACCAAGCATCACCTTTACGCCGATTTTCGCTTCAGGAACTTCATTCGCTTTAGCAAGAAATGGAACTGTGCGTGTTGTTCTAGGATTGGCCTCAATCACATATACTTTCTCGTCTTTAACGGCATATTGTACATTTAAAAATCCGATCACATTCAGTGCTTTGGCGATTTTAGTCTGATACTCACGGATCGTATCCTGAACTTCCTGGCTTAAAGAGTACGGAGGAATTACTGCGGTAGAATCCCCTGAGTGAACACCAGCGGGTTCAATGTGTTGCATCATTCCTGAGATATGAAGCTCATCTCCATCATACACCGAATCCACATCCACCTCAATGGCATGTTCCAGATACTTATCGATTAGAAATGCATTTTCTGGATGCGTTTTAAGAATTCGATCTACATATTTTTCCAACTCTTCTTGTTTTACCGCAATCCGCATTCCTTGTCCGCCCAATACATAACTCGGTCGAATCAAAACCGGATACCCAATTCGATCAGCTATTTCGAGTGCGCCTTCTACTTCAGTTGCTGTTCCATATGCCGGGAATGGAATTTTATTTTCGATTAATAGATCAGAAAATTCACCGCGATCCTCTGCAAGGTTGATATCGGCAAAATCAGTTCCAAATATTTTGATTCCCGCTTTTACTAAACGCTTACCAAGCTTCAATGCGGTCTGACCGCCCACCTGGATAATTACTCCTTCCGGTTTTTCATGTTCGATAATATCGAGTACACGCTCCCAGTAAACCGGCTCGAAATAAAGTTTATCAGCAAAATCGAAATCTGTTGAAACAGTCTCAGGATTACAATTAATCATGATTGCTTCGTAGCCCATTTCCTTTGTTGCAAGCACTGCATGAACACAGGAGTAATCAAACTCGATACCCTGACCAATTCTATTTGGACCGCTACCTAAAATGATCACTTTCTTTCGATCCGTAACCTCACTTTCGTTTTCGCCTTCGTAGCTGGAATAGTAGTAGGGAGTTTGTGCAGGGAATTCAGCGGCGCAGGTATCTACCACTTTAAATACTGGTTTTAGATCAAGTTCCAATCTTCGGGCGCGCACTTCATCATCAGTAACTTTTACGCCACCCTTACTTGTTAACCATGCAATTTGAGTGTCTGAAAATCCTGCTTGCTTAAGCTCAAAGAAATCTTCTTTTGAGATTTCGTTTAGTGATTGGCCTTCAGTACGGTTTTCTAGAGACACCATATATTTGATTTGCTGCAAAAACCATGGATCAATTTTCGTGACATCCGCAATTTCTTCAACAGAAGCTCCAAGCTTGAATGCATTTCGAACTTGAAGAGATCGATCCCAATACGGTTTCATTAATCGTTTGCTCACTTCTTTTCGATCAATTTCTTCATAGCCATCAGCTCCTAACCCAGCGCGACCAATTTCCATACTTTGCCACGCTTTGTTCAGAGCTTCCGGAAAATTCCGACCAATGCTCATCACTTCACCCACCGCTTTCATTTGGGTTGAAAGCTCTTCATCCGCACCGGGAAATTTGTCGAAGTTAAAGCGGGGTACTTTGCAAACAACGTAATCTATAGAAGGTTCGAAACAAGCTGAAGTAGTTCCAGTGATCTGGTTCTTAAGCTCATCCAATGTGTACCCAACTGCTAACTTGGTTGCGACTTTCGCAATAGGATATCCGGTTGCTTTTGAAGCCAGAGCGGAAGATCGACTAACCCGAGGATTGATCTCGATAGCAACAAATCTATCAGATCCGGGTTCCATCGCAAACTGCACATTACAGCCTCCTGCGAAGGTCCCAATAGAGCGCATCATTTTGATAGCAGCATCTCTAAGGATCTGATACTGTTTGTCAGTCAATGTTTGAGTTGGGGCAACCGTCACAGAATCACCCGTATGAACCCCCATTGGGTCCATATTTTCAATCCCGCAGATGATTACCACATTGTCATTGGCATCGCGAAGTAACTCAAGCTCATATTCTTTCCATCCAAAAATGGATTCTTCAATCAATACAGAGTGAACCGGGCTCATCTCTAACCCGCGTAGTACCATTCGGTCGAAGTCTTCTTCTTCCCATACGATTCCACCACCAGCTCCACCCATCGTAAATGATGGTCGGATTACAATCGGAAGTCCACCCAATTCTTCTTTGATTTCTTTTGCATCCAAAAGTGATTCTGCCTGACGACTACGGCATTGCTCAATTCCAATTTCTTCCATGCAGTCACGGAATAGCTGACGATCTTCCGTCAATTCAACGGCAGCAATATCAACCCCAATGATCTTAATGCCTTTCTCATCCCAATACCCTTGCTTCTCGAGATCACGACAAAGATTTAGTCCGGTCTGTCCACCCATTGTTGGGAGAACGGCATCAGGTTTTTCTTTTTCTACAATTTCACGAATCGAATCAGTAGTCATTGGCAGCATGTAAATAGCATCTGCCATGATTGGATCTGTCATAATCGTTGCAGGATTCGAATTAATAAGCACAATTTCGTACCCCTCTTCTTTTAGTGAACGGCAAGATTGAGAGCCTGAGTAATCAAACTCACAAGCCTGACCAATTACAATTGGTCCAGATCCGATGATAAGAATTTTGTGTATGTCGTCGCGTCTAGGCATTTTTAATGGGTAATAATTATTGTCATTCTGAGTGTAGTGAGCAAAGCTGAAAGCTTGTGAACGAAATCGAAGAATCTCAAATATGGGTTGTAAGCTTTTGAGATCCCTCGGCTCCGCTCGGGATGACAGCAAGAACAAATCAAGCTGAAACTCCTTTCTGTTCTTTCATCATGTTGATGAATTGATCGAATAAGTAGGCAGAATCATGTGGTCCTGGTGATGCTTCCGGATGATATTGAACCGAGAATCCCGGAAAGTTTTTGAATCGAAGTCCTTCTACTGTATTGTCGTTTAAGTTGATGTGTGTGATACTCGCTACATCCTCTTTCACACTTTCTTCAATTACTCCAAATCCATGATTTTGAGTCGAAATTTCAACAAGTCCGGTTTCCAGATTCTTAACCGGGTGATTTGCACCCCGATGACCCACAAACATCTTTCCAACTTCGATGCCTTCACTCATTGCCATTAGCTGGTGACCAAGACAAATTCCAAACATTGGCTTTCCCGTAGATTTCGCATACTCTACAACTTCAAGTGCGTAATCACCTGTTGGGTTCGGGTCTCCTGGTCCATTTGAGAAGAAGAAACCATCCGCTTCCCAGGCTTTCACTTCTTCAAGAGAAGCCTGCGCCGGAAAAACTCGAAGTGAGCATCCTCGTGCTACCAAACTATTTATGATATTTTGCTTGATCCCATAATCAAAAGCTGCAACTTTAAACTCCGTATCTCCCTCAGGGTGGTAGGTTTGAGCTTCGTCTCTGGTCACTTTTGAAGCCAGTTCGAGCCCTTTCATATCTTCCCAGTCCTTTGCCATTTGGACAAGCTTATCTTCATCCAATTCAGTGGAAGAAATCACTGCGTTCATCACCCCTTTTTCTCGGATATGACGAACCAACGCACGTGTATCTACTCCGGTGATTCCTACAATTTCATTGTCGTCGAGATACTCATCCAAACTTCCATCTGCCATTGGATTGCTGTATTCCCAGGAATAGGCTCGAACAATAACTCCTGCTACCATCACTTTTCGGTGCTCATCATCCCGAGCCATGGTTCCGTAGTTTCCGATGTGAGGATAGGTCATCATCATAAGCTGACCGTAATAACTTGGATCGGTGAAGATTTCCTGATAACCGGTCATGCTTGTATTAAAGCATAACTCGCCACCGGTAATCCCTTCGTGGCCAACTGCCCAGCCGTGCGCTATCGTGCCATCACTCAGTGCTAGGATCGCTTTTTTTCTGGGTTGTAAAGACATTCTTTATGAATTAGGGTTCGTAGAGTTTTGATCAAAAAAAATCCGACTACGAAACTCGCGTCGGATTTTGAAAATATTTTTGGTAACCACTAATGGCATCAGCTTCCTTGCTGTTTAAAGGTTCTTGGTGCTGATGATTCAAAGCTTTTATGTGCTAACAATTGGTTTTGTGTACAGCTTTGTTTGAGGTTCGCCAAAGATACAAAGTGAAAGGCAGGGATACAATTAAAAGGAAGTCAAAGAAAATGTAATTCCAACAAAAGTTTCAGAAACTTCGAACAAATAGCCATACTCGATGGCACCTGTAATAATTACCGCTGGCCTTTTCGAAGTTCGAAGTAAGAATCGTGATCTTAATCCAGCATTTCGAAGGTAGCTCACTTCGTCAGGACCAAGCTCATAGCTTCCACACGGATCATCATAACAAACATCTCTATCATAATAGCTTCGACTATCTATCCCAAAGAAAGGCCCCATTGCTAATCCCATATTTTGATCATTTATTAATCGTATATGAAGCAAAGCCCTGATACTAGAATTCGCAGATAAGGAAAGTGTACCATAGATGTCTTCGTCAAGTTTTTTTGTTGCATCAACGCCTAAAGTATGCAAATATGCAACATGTACTGCCCAATCATCTTGTTCGAATCGTAGAACATCTAGAGTAATTGGATCTTCAATTAGAATATCATATCTGTAATCACCAATATTTTTTTCCATATGATATTCATCAGAAATTCCATCTGAACCAATTGAAACACCAATTGCAGCTTTATTAATTTTCTCTTCCCCAACCTGTGAATTAAACATCACCATTTCACTCATTGGAGCATGAGTGGCGCAGGCTTGCATCAATGGAATTAAAAGAAGTACCCAGAAAATCTGTTTCATATTGAAATAACCTAAACAATAAGTTAGAACTATAAAACAGATTTGCAATGAAGATAATATGAATAGTTCTAAACAGTCATTCTCACGCAGGTGGCACTAACGGTATCCCTGTGGGAGAATCTAGATATGTTTAAAATATCTGAGTCTTTTCAGAATCCAGATCCCGCCACAAGCTTGTGCTGAACTTGATTCATTATGCGGGATGACTATTGAGATTTATTCTTTTGATTAGCCAAACTTCCAGTCATCGTAGCTAAACCGCTTACTAACCCTCCTAATACACCGGTAATTAATATCACGATAAATGGTGACCCAACTCCAAGCATTTCGGCTATTCTAGTTGATAAAATACCATCATTGGCGATATGCACATAAAGTGCTTGCCCACCCCAGAGTAGAAACACTCCCAGAAATCCCCACAAAAAAGAAGGAAGGGGCTTTTCCTTGAATTGATATCCTATGATCAGTCCCGCAATTGCGATACTCCACCATGGGAGGAAGATGTTTAGGATGAACGCGCCAATTAATACAAGTAAAGCAAGTAGCATAAATTCAATAATTATGAATTTAGAATTATGAATTATGGATTAGCACTGATTTAATTCCATAATCCATAATTTTTAATTTCCTGTTAAAGTGATTTCAAACAAAGATTCATCTGGCTTCTCACGATAGAAATTCAATTCGAAGTGATCCCCATTTCGCCAATTTTCGGTAAAAGCGTTGTAGTTGGGTGAACCTGGGTTACCTGATATCCCGCCAGGATAAACTCCCCAACCACGTACCTCAGGGCCAAGTTCAACCACCATTCTCAAACTAGGTCCGTACCCAAAACGTGTGGCATTAATGGCTTCGAAAGATCCGCCGGAATACACATCATTCGCTCCAAATCCCGGGATTTGTCCAACATGATCGATGTCATTATTCATCACATACCCCCAATTCCAGCCATCACCCACAGTACCATAATAGGTTGATAAAATATTGTAGGCAGATTTATACGCTGAGGTTACTAATTGCTCAATGGTCTCGACTTCATCAGTGGTAACATTGTCTATCATCACAAAATCAGGTTCGGTTTTTAATACCTCAACTACCCGATCTCTATCCGGATATCGAAGTGTGGCTCCAGAGGCATTGTACTCATCTCTGAAAATGGATCGATTCAAATCACGCCACCAATAGTAGAAAAAACCGGGCTGCATCAAATCCGCATTCATCTCATAATTCCAATCGTGCATAAAGGTAGAAAATTCAACTTCCTCCATAGCCAGGCTATCAACAATCAGCCATTCCAATAGGTTTGGCATGATGCTTTCTGCATGAAGACTATAATTATCCATTTGCATATCCATCATATCCTGCGGAGTAATTTCTTCCATCTCGCGAAGCAGATCATTGATTCGTCGGCCACGCTCGTACGGTGCAAATTCATCGGCTAAATAGTAGGGATAAGAATCATGTACCGATTCTTGATTTGCTGAACTTACAAATCCGCGTGGTGGATTTTTTATGTGCGGATTATGCTCATGAGGTATCCAGCCTTGCCAGTCGTATGCCGGATCACGACCATCGCTAACAGTCTGACCCTGATAATCCCATTTGTTTGGGAATTTTCCGTTAACCCAAATTGCTACATCCCCTTCGTTCGAGGCAAAAACAAAATTCTGAGCAGGTGCCACATAATTCTCGAGAGCATTAACATACTCATCGTAATTTTCAGCTTTGTTCAGCCCAATAAAGGTGGCTAAACTATTTCCAGTTTCATGACCAATCCATCGCATGGCATGATAAATTGGCTCACCCAATGTGTCGTCAGGATTTGCAACCATAACCGGACCATGATGAGTGTATACAACCGTATCAATAATGGTTTCACCGCCTCGAACTTTAATCTCTTCGATACGTTTTCTAGTCGCAACCCAACTTCCATCGTACCAATACTCATTTTTTGACGCATCCTTGAATTCAATCTCATACCAGTCCATAACATCTGAACCGGTATTTGTTTCTGAAAAAGCTATATGCTCATTGAATCCAATTAATATACCGGGCAATCCCTGGAAAGAAACCCCGTAAGCATTGTAATCTGGGGCATGCAATTGAATCTCCATCCATATTGAAGGAAGT
The DNA here is from genome assembly GCA_965229525.1 of Balneolaceae bacterium. GTDB lineage: Bacteria > Bacteroidota > Rhodothermia > Balneolales > Balneolaceae > HXMU1420-13. The sequence goes on along the minus strand of OZ245886.1, from coordinate 1,817,358 downwards.
GATAAGCTTAAATGTGGGTCACCCGCAAGTATTGGATAACCACTCTCTGTTTTTGATCCATGAACTGCCCAGTTATTAGAACCAACTCCTGCGTTTGGCTCCCAAAACTGAATTCTTTCTGCGGTTTGTGGGATAAATTCAGAAGTAGGTGCTTCTGGTCGTTCAGCATCAAAATCCCAAACTCTAGACTCTGGGATAATTGCTTCCAGCATTTCAGGGTCTGTATTGAAAAATTTGTCGATATACTCCTGACCAAAATATGCTTTAGTTCGAGAGGTACGATCATCGCTACTTCCACCCGCCAAAGTTCGTAGCATATTCATTTGAAGTAAATAGCTTTTTTCTGGAGTCCATGCCTCGGGTGAGGCATCTAATACTTTATACTCAACCGGCAAGTCTTCTTCAGTTATACTTTTGATAAAAGCATTTACTCCTTTCGAGTATGCAGTTAAGATTACAGCCGATGCCGAATCTTGCATTGCGAACTCAATCTTTTTCTCAGCCGCCCAGGGCATTCCCCAGCGACGAGTAGTTACGTCACGTTCTTGGACTCTCGGATTTTCTCCTATTAACTCAGACAATCTACCGGCGGCATCATAGGTTTGGATTTCCATCTGGAATAATCGCTGCTGAGCAGTTACATATCCCTGTGCCAAAAATAGATCATGCTCATTTTGTGCAAAGATGTGTGGAACACGACGTTCATCAAATACAATTGAAACCTCATCCAACAATCCATCGATTTGAAACTCCTCATTATCTGGAATGGATGTTTCTGCATTTGCCCAAAAACCTGCATCAGGATCAAAGAATTTACCAAGTGGTGGGATAGACCCAAATTTGGTATTTAGGGAGACTATTACAGCAATTAAAACAATCAGCGAACTAAGAGACTTTATCATAAATAGTGTTAGTGTGTTCGAGTGTTTAGGTGTTCGTGTGTTCGTGTGTTCGGGTGTTCGGGTGTTCGGGTGTTCGGGTGTTCGGGTGTTGTAATTTCACAAAATTGAAATGTAAGGAGCTGCTTTGAAAGTAGTCTTATTATAAAAATCGTTCATATCAAATCATATCGCCTTGAAAGTCACCAAATTTGAAGATTTAAATTGTTGGAAGAATTCACGATTACTTGTTAATCAAGTTTACAAAATGACTCGAATTGGAGCTTTTTCAAAAGATTTTGGGCTTAGAGATCAAATACAAAGAGCTTCTGTTTCGATGATGACTAACATTGCTGAGGGTTTTCATCGATATTCTAATAAAGAATCAGTACGATTTCTTGATTTTGCTCAAAGCTCTGCTTCCGAAGTAAAAAGTCTTAGTTATATAGCCGAGGATCTTGATTATATAACTAAAGTTGAAGCTGAAAAACTACGAGAAGATTTAATCAAGGCAAGATCACAAATCCTGGCATTAATCAAGCATTATCGATCTAGGTGATTGGGGTGTTCGGGTGTTCGGGTGTTCGGGTGTTCGGATGGAGTTAGCACTCTAACACTAGAATACTTCAACACAAGAATACATGCGCTTCGCGCATTACCAGAGCATCATCTTCATACAGAATACGCTTCCGCCGCTTTTAAGGTACTCGTCCGTATTGAATTCATGCACGATAAACCCGAGACCTTCTAATTTTTTGTTCACCTCCATACATCCTTTTTGGATGAACACATTTTTCCCATCCGGTGAAGTGGCATTACAAGCAAATAAGTCTTCCGCTTCATGTTGATTGGCTTCAATCACTGTTGGGAAAATACTTCTGATTTTCTTGAGTCCGTCTTCTGTAAATGCTTTTGGATAGATAAGTGCGGTTTCCTCATTTAATACACAAAGACAGGTATCTAAGTGATAAAATTTCTCATCAACCAATTCTAGTGCTATTACTGGGGTATCTAATGTTTCAGCAATGTGTGAATACACATCTGAAGAGGAACGGTATCCATATCCCCCCCAAATCAATCGTTTTTTAAAATGCCAGATGGCATCACCCATTCCTTCAAAATCGGTGAATTGAGTTTCATCTAAATGAATCACATTGTATGAACTCTCCTCATATACTTCTTCGATATACGGTACTTCTCCTTTTCTTTGTGGAGAATGCATCACACTCATGATCACTTCTTTGGTCCCATCAGACTTAATATTTGGAAGACTTTGATTTGCGCAGAAAACCATATCAGGAAACTCTTCCTGAGCAGGCACTTCGTGAACATAAAGCCCAAGATTTTCATACGCGACCTTTAACTTTTCCCATTCTGCATGTGCTTCTTCAAAATTGATATCTCCAATGTGACCTTCCATATGTGGATTGATCACATACTTCACATCAAAATAAGTAGGATTTACTACCATCACTTTGCCTGGCGCCGGCATATCCTCTAAATCTGCCAGGGTAAAATCCAGCTGGTCAGAATGCGTAATAACTCTGTTCATTCAGTCTTAAGAATCAGTATTTATGTTTGTGTTTGCTCCTTAAGGAGGGAACAATTCGAGAGTGAGGTGATAGGACAACAAGAATACGAAGAAAGGTTCTTGAAATTCCATTGCAAATTGCTTCAAGAGAACCACATTCTCCCTATATTCCATTCCCGCACAAATTATTGCAAACACTACGGATGACTATCAAAAACCTGATTATTGCCTTTGGAGGGCCTTCTCCTGAACACGAAGTATCGGTGCTAACTGCTATGCAAGTTTTTGCTGCTATGGAAGAAAGCGACTTCAATCTAGTCCCATTGTATATTACCAAGTCGGGAAAATGGTTAAGTGGTGATCCACTTAACGATTTGAGCAACTACAAAGATCTTAAAACACTAGAATCAGATTGTTATTCAGTTTCATTTACCAAAGATGAGATGGGAACCACTCATTTGACTGAGCAAAGTAAACCAAGTCTGTTTAAAAAAATGAGTTCGGTTCCGGTTTATGCAGTTGTTTGTGCGTTTCATGGGAGCGAAGGTGAAAATGGTTCTTTTCAGGGCGTTTGTGAGCAATTCAATATTCCGTACACAGGAAGTGGGGTTCTGGCGTCATCTGTAGGAATGGATAAAGTGAAAGCCAAGCAATTATGCGAAGCTAACAACATTCCTGTAACATCAAGTCTGGACTTTTATGAAAGCGATTGGGAGCATCATCAGGATACAATTATTAAAGAAGCCGAAATGCTTGGGTTCCCATTAGTGGTAAAACCAGCCAATTTAGGTAGCAGTATTGGGGTAAAAAAAGTTGATGAAAAAGAGGATTTGATTGAAGCTATTGAAGTTGCTTTTCGATACGATGCTCATCTTTTAGTTGAAGTCGCCATTCACCCCTTGATGGAAATAAATTGCTCGGTGCTTGGTACTGCAGAAAATTGTCGCGCGAGTGTTTGTGAGCGACCTCTTGGATCAACTGAAACGCTTTCATTTGAGGATAAATATCAAAGCGGAGCTGGCGCAGACAAAGGCATGGCTTCTGCAGATCGGGTAATTCCTGCTGATATTTCAGCTGAACTAACAGATCGAATTCGAACAATGGCTGTACACACGTTCAAGACTTTTGATGCATCCGGTGTATCTCGTTTGGACTTCCTGGTTAATGCTGATACCGAAGAAGTCTATTTCAATGAAATCAATACCATACCTGGTTCTTTTTCTTTTTATCTGTGGGAGAAATCAGGTCTCAATTTTACACAACTTGTTGAAGAGTTGATCGCCATTGCATTGAAAAGACATCAAGCCAAAAATGGACGAATTCGAAGCTATGAAACAAACCTACTGAATGAAAAAGCGGCAACAGGCATCAAGGGATTAAAGGGCACAAAATGAGTACTTCAAGTTTGAGTATTGGCATCATTGCCAACCCAAAAAAGTATGAGGTAAAGGCTGTTTTCGAGATCGCACTTAATTGGGCAGAAACCAAAAAAGTGAAGCTTATCGTATCAAAAGCCATCTGCGAATTGCTACTTCCTGGAGAATCTCCAAATCTCACACTCACAGAAACAGACGAAGAAACCGTTCAACAAGCAGACATTATTGTTGTAATGGGTGGTGATGGTACCATTCTTTATACAGCAAGAATATCCAAAGACAATCCAAAACCCGTTCTTGGTGTTAACAGCGGTCGTTTAGGCTTTATGACGAACACCCAAAACGAAGAACTGGTTGAAGCTTTAGAACAAGTTCGAACAGGCGATTACACCCTTGATCGAAGACATTTTTTGAAAGCTATTGATTCTTTCGGGGTAGAGTTTTTTGCACTGAACGAGTTTTTATTTACTCGTACAGATTCAACTTCTATGATCAATATTTCTGCAGAGTATGATGGAAATCCGATAAATACCTATTGGGCAGATGGGTTATTAGTTGCTTCTCCTACCGGATCAACAGCCTATAATTTGTCGTCTGGAGGCCCGATTGTGACTCCAGGTTCCGGAGTTATTGTACTTACTCCCATTAACCCCCATACACTTACTTCCCGCCCTTTGATTGTGGGTGCAGATAAAGGGCTAATAATAAAAGTTGAAGATCAGCCTTCCAGCATACTTTTTTCTTATGATGGGGTAGTGAAAGAAGTTGAAAAACTCCCATTCGAAGTAGAAATCAGAAAATCGAAAATTGCCTTCCCTCTAATCCAATTACCTGGTCAGAATTACTTCGATACCCTTCGCAAAAAACTAATGTGGGGACAGGATAGTAGACGGAAGAGTTAGAGTGTTCGGGTGTAAGAGTGTTCGGGTATTAGCTTGTTTGGGTGAGGATTAACACTTGAAAACTAGAAAACCTGAACACATAAACACTTTAACAAACATGGAAGCGATTCCTGTATATTCTCAATTCTTCATTCTTTATCTTCATAAAGGATACATAAAAGCGGGATAGCTTTAGTCGAAATTTAACACTCAAAAACACAATTAATAGAATAGGACCATGAAAGTAACAGTAGTAGGTGCCGGAGGTAATGTAGGGTCAACCGTTGCGTTAAGCGTAGCTCAAAGAGATTTTGCAAAAGAAGTTGTCGCTTTGGATTTAGCGCGTACCGTAGATGACAAAACATTCTATCCATCTAAGGGTCGAGCTTTAGATCAATGGCAAGTTTCCCCCATCGATTTATTTGATACCCGTGTAAAAGGAACCACTGATTATGCTGACACAGCAAATTCTGATATCTGTGTAATTACAGCAGGTGTTCCTCGTAAGCCAGGCATGAGCCGCGACGATTTATTATCAATCAACGCAAATATTGTTGAGAGCGTAACTAAAGAATTAGTTAAGTACTCACCTGATACCATATTAATCATCGTTTCAAACCCATTAGATGTGATGGTTCAGGTTGCTAAAGATGCATCCGGACTTCCATATGAAAAAGTAATGGGTATGGCAGGTATTTTGGATACTGCTAGATATCGTGCATTCATCGCTGAAGAAATCAATGTTTCCCCTAAAGACATTTCTGCAATGTTGATGGGTGGCCACGGTGATACAATGGTTCCACTTCCACGTTTCACAACTGTTGCAGGTTTACCAATTTCTCACTTCATCACAGATGAGCGTTTAAATGAAATCGTTGAAAGAGCAAAAAAAGGTGGTGGAGAATTAGTGGGCTTGATGGGAACATCAGCGTGGTATGCACCAGGTATAGCAGCTGCACAAATGGTAGAAGCTATCTTGCTTGATCAAGATAGAATCTTCCCGGTATGCGCGCACCTCGATGGCGAGTTTGGAATCGATGACTTGTACATCGGTGTTCCGGTTAAACTTGGAAAAGGTGGTGTAAAAGAAATTATTGAAGTTGCATTAACCGATTCAGAGAAAGAACTTCTAAACAATTCTGTGACACACGTGCGCGGAACATTAGATGCTTTCAAAGCTCTAATGAATAAATAATAAGTAACAACGAGGACTAAGGTTCTCACTACTTGCACTTTATCCCTCACATAAATTTATGTGGGGGATTTTTTATGGAATCAAATTGAGTGGTAATACTGATGCTATCCACTCAAAATTTTTATCGCTCGCTAAAAGTTCTTTTGAATTGTTAATACAGTAAGTAGCAATTATTACATCTATAGTTTTTCGAATGGTAATACCTTGTTTTCGAAGTGTTCTAAAGTTTTCAGCAGATGAAATAGCTTGTTTAGCGTCTATTGAAGTATAAATCGGCAATTTTGTGAGTAACTTTTTAGCCGTACTATAATGTTTATCGCTTTTAAACCCTTGCAGAACTTCTATTAGAACTATATCTAGCAACTCTACCTCTCCATCATAAAGCGCTGTATCAAGCCTATCTGTTTTAGAGTAGTCTATGCCATTGAAGTAGTCTATCCAGACACTACTATCAACAATCATTCTGTGTCTGTTCGCAGTGTTTCAAGATCACCTGACCAGTTTAGCTTTCCTCTGAACGATCGTATTTTATTCTGGTTTATTCTCTTAAGAAGTAGTTTCAACCCTTCAGAAACAGCTTCTTTTTTAGTTTTAAAGGAACCTTCTTTCAAAACCTGATCCATTAAAGCATCATCTATGTCGATATTCGTTCTCATGTTTTGTGTATAAATTTAAATAATTATACACATCGGGAACCAAAAAATCTATTTGTTTTTTACTCCCGATAAATTCCGTTTTCTGATAACTTCTTCTAAAACCAATCTAAGCTCTTCAAATGAAATCTTTTCTTCTTCGAATTTTTCCAGTAGTACTTTTTATGCTGATGGTTTCTTCTGCATCCATCAACGCACAAACAGAAATCGAGATACCTGTTATCGAAAATGGCTTGGCACAAGTAATTCCGGAATTGGAAAACCCGGAAAACTGGATTCGAGAAGATCTTTGGGTAGAAACTGAGTTTGATTCAGATGGCGATGGTCGACACGATCGAATGCATGTGGCTGTCACTCGCCCGACTCAAACTGAAAGCGGATTAAAACTTCCCGTTATTTATGAGACCAGCCCTTATTATTCTGGTACAGCACGCTTTGAGGATGGATTGTTTTGGAATGTTCGTCATGAACTTGGTCCTTTGAGCGAACAGAAAAAACAAGAGCTGGAAGAACAGAGAATTCATCCGGAAGTTGTACGACGGGGAGAGCGACCAATTATATCAAATTCACAACTTAGAACCTGGATGCCACGTGGTTATATCGTCGTTCATTCTTCATCACCGGGAACCGGGCTTTCAGATGGTGCACCAACTGTTGGTGGAGAAAACGAATCACTAGCACCAAAAGCTGTGATTGAATGGCTGACCGGAAAAGACAATGGATACACAGAACGTGAAGGTGGTGAAAAAGTAGAAGCATTCTGGTCGACTGGAAAAGTTGGGATGACTGGAACTTCATATAACGGCACACTTCCACTTGCAGCTGCAACAACTGGAGTTGAAGGCTTGGAAGTAATTATCCCTGTAGCGCCAAATACCTCCTATTATCACTATTACCGATCGCATGGATTAGTAAGACATCCGGGTGGTTATTTAGGTGAGGATATTGATGTGTTATACGATTTCATCCACAGTGGAAAAGAAGAGAACCGAGCTAGAAACAATGAGTTAATTCGCGACACTGAGTACGCCCAAAACATGGATCGTGAAACGGGTGATTATTCGGAATGGTGGGCAGATCGTGACTATCTGAACGAAATGGAACCAATGAAAGCCGCTTTATTGATGAGTCATGGCTTCAACGATTGGAATGTAATGCCCGAACATAGCTATCGGATTTATGCAAAGGCTCAGGAAATGGGTTTACATACTCAAATCTATTATCACCAATATGGTCATGGTGGACCACCACCCGTGGATATGATGAATCGCTGGTTCAGCCATTATTTGTTTAATGTGAACAATGGAATTGAACATGAAACGGGAGCATGGATCGTTCGTGAATATGATGAACCAGCCAACCCAACTTCTTATGGTGATTTCCCAAATCCTGCATCAGAAGATGTGACATTATTCTTGACCTCAGGAGCGCCAGAACATGGTCGTCTTTCTATAGAACGACCTGAAAACCAACCTGAAGAAACACTTGTAGACAACTTCTCTTTTGATGGGGAAGCGTTAGCCAGAGCAGAAATCACCGATCATCGTTTGATGTTTGTGACACCGGTTTTCGAAGATTCTTTGCATATTTCTGGAGTTCCTTCTTTGAAGATCAGAGTGGCGAGTTCTAAACCTGCTGCCAACTTATCTGTTTGGTTAGTTTCTCTGCCATGGACAGAGCGTCGCGAAGGTAGAATCACCGATAACATCATCACTCGAGGTTGGGCGGATATTCAAAATCATGAAAGCATCTGGGAAAGTGAGCCCTTGGTTCCGGGTGAGTTTTATGAACTTGAATTCGAACTACAGCCCGATGACCAAATTATCCCTCCGGGACAGCAAATTGGCTTGATGATTTTCTCTAGTGATAAGGAATACACTATCCATCCAGATCCGGGAACAAAACTCACCGTTGATTTGAACGGGACCCAATTAATACTTCCTGTTGTAGGTGGATATGATATGGTTTCGAATAGTTTGTTGGATTGATGCTCTTGTTCAGGTAGTCATCCTGAACTAGTTTCAGGATCTGTAAGGAATAAGTATTTGAACCAAATATTGTCTCTTAAAGCATGCATAAACTTCTTTTATTTGGAATAACCGCTTTTTTATTTGTTGGGTGTGCATCAACGGAATCCAATGTAACTGATTCAGAGATGATTGGCTTATGGCATTACAAGGACCGGCCAATATGGATTCAGATTGATGAAAGGGGTCGTGTTTTCCAATGTAGAATTGGCTTTGTACAAGAAACCTTTACTTCAACAGGGGCGCTTTTAGAAGATAATGTCATCAAGTGGGAAAAAATCTGGGAGCCAAGTAGTATTCGAATGGATGAAAACTCGCTCTTGGTGGATGATTTATTTGGTGAATTACGATTTGAGAAAACAGAATTTCCAATAGATGATGTATGTGAAAATCCGCTGAACTAGTATTAACTGACCTTGATCCTATGAAAGACATACCCGGAATAGACGAACATGGTAATCCTAAGAACGGACCTTTTGAGTTGTATTTCAAAAATGGAAATGTTTCTTGTCAGGGTGAGTTCGATAATGGGAAGAAGTCGGGTGAATGGAAATACTTTCTCAATTATGGTCAAATGCAGTCATCTGGACATTACAAAGATGGGAAGATTTCTGGGGAGTGGACATGGTTCTTTAAAAATGGCGAACCTCGAGGTATAGGCGGTTTCGACGAGAATGAACAAAAGCACGGCAAATGGATTCGATACCATAAGAATGGCCACCTATGGGATGAAGGCATATTTGAACACGGTAAGAAAAAAAGGGGGCTGGGTAACCTATGATGAGGAAGGAAATCTTCTAAAAACACAGGATTTTAAGTAATCCTTTCATTGAACTTTTACCATGATGTAAAAGTACCAAAAGATCTAGGCTAAGAATTATTGATGTGCCTCGATTAAACTCGCTAAATAACTTCGATGGTCCATCTTCTTTCTCAACAGTTTATTGATTAATGACCGGTGCGAATTTATTTGTCCCGAAAGCTTTCGGGACACGCTCTCTTCATCTCGGCTTATTTCATCAATAATTCTGAGGCCCTCTTTTAGAAGTCGGCACTGAAATGGTGAGCGGAAATAGTGAATTCATCATTTCCTTGTCCGCACTTTAGAACAGAATTCAATGAATCAGTTTAATGCCCATTAACTAGAACGATATTCTCAGCTACATACCCTTTTTCGTTTTTAACCACATCAAACTCGAAGATATAATCGCGATTGGGTAAGTGATTCATTTCCAGTCCCTCTTCAAATTGGGATATGTGTGCAAAAACCGTTTTGAACGGTGAGTCATTATCGCGAGAATCGGTAATCCACAAATGATCGCTAAAGTCAGTCAAGAATCGCATGAAGCCATACCCATCGTGGGTAGAAAAATCATAACAGATTCCGCGAACTCTGGAACCGGGCTGTCCCCAGGGATAGGGGGAATCAACAGGTAGCATTCCTGGAATTAAATATCCGGACACATAGGAATCCGCTGCTTTTTTCAGTGCAATGGATACATGTTCGAATCCAACTACTTCTACTTTGCACCCTTTGTTTTGAAGAGCATTCACTACACTTGTATAACTGCCATTACTGGTCAATAGAACAATCTTGTCCAGATAATCTGAGTGAACCATCATGTCCACCGCCATGTCCATGTCGATGGTTGACTTGGTGATTTTCTCACCCGTCTCATGATTGTTGTAAGTAATGAGCGGCTTTTCGGTCACTTTGTACTCGAAGTCACGAAGCATATCGCAAAAACGCTGAGTTTTTTTTCGATAATCATGATCGTTTTGGAGGCGATCTTCGTCATAAGACAAATACACATTTAATCGAGAGGCTGCACCACCACATCTGGTAGCAAATTTACGCAATACATCGTACCGCAAACCATATCCGCCGTTCATAGTTACGTTAACGGCATCCACGTAAATCCCAATTCTTCCCATAATAATAGTACCTAATAATTTTCTTTCCGGGGATGTACTAAGCCTTACTGACTACATCTTTATAGCTCAATACGCTGATCAATAAAAGAGACACAATTAATAATAGTATCGAACTAACAAGGTCTGAAAAAATCTGATCAGATAAAATGGGCTTCATATAAACGGCTAAGCCTGTAATTATCACCACCCCAAACGCTTGAAGCATTTTATAAGGCACGGTAAATGCTTTTGTTGAATATCGATAAATGAGCATTGCCATTACAAAATAACTCAATGCCGTCGCGAATGCGGAACCCATAATGCCATAAAAAGGGATGAGAGATAAGTTAGCTACCACAGTAATAGCAGCGCCGACAAGCGTGATTTGGGCAAGCCGTTTGGTTTTATTCTTGATGAAAATTCCCGCCGAAAAATTCACATACCATCCCTGGAACCAGTAAGCAAATAACAAAATCGGGACCACAGATAACCCTGCCCAATATTCTTCACCAATTAAGGTGACATCCATAAAGGGAATTCGGATGGCAACTATCTGCTCAACAAAAAGAGCCACGAATAGCAAAATTCCTGCTGCTGCAATATTAAACAGACTGAAAGTTCTAGCGAATAATTGCGGTGCTTCCTCATCATCAGATTTTCGCATAAAGAACGGTTGCCATGCCATCCTAAACATTTGCACAAGTAAAAGCATAAACACTGCAAGTTTATAACATGCATTATATATCCCGACTAAATATTCGGCACTAATACCTGCCCCATACACATTGGTTATAGCTGATGGCGTCATCCCCATAATGAAAAATCGATCTAACATTTCATTGATCACATGACCAATACCGGCGGGGATAAATGGGAGCCCAAATCGTAGCGCCATTCCAAGGAAATCAGTATTCCAGGCCCCTTTTAGCTGATGAATTGTGACGATCCAAATACAAATTGTAGTTAATAATGAAGCTGCAAAATTAGAAATGAACACAGCCTCAATACCATATTCTAATCCAATGATTAGATAGAAATTCAGCCCTAGATTAATGAATACGTTCCCGGTTTTTAAAACGGCAAACGTGATCGCTTTTCGAACAAATCTAAGCTCAGCAAATGGGACGATTGCCAGTGTATCAAAAAAGAGAATACCGAGCATTAAAAGATAAATATCATTGCTCGATTCAGTTCCAAGAAGTGGGGTGATAGTTGGAGCAAGCAGCCAAAGTAGCCCAACAAACACGACAGAAGATCCAACGAGAAAAACCTGGAGCGTTTTAAATAAACTTTCCGAGTTATCACGATCTTTTGCGAAACGCAGATATGCTGACTCCATTCCCATGGTAAAAACAACATTTAATAGTGCGATAGCTGCATAAACAAGACCAACAATACCATATGCTTCCGGATCGAAGACTCCGGTATAAAGTGGAACTAATAAATAGTTGATAAAACGGGCAAATACACTACTGATTCCATAAATCAGCGTATCAGAAAATAACTCGCGTAACTTGCTCAATGGGTCAGATTAATTGTTCGATAGCTTGAACTCCAAGCACATAACTATTCACGCCAAATCCGGTGATAATGCCATTCATCACTTTACCTGTGATGGATTTTTCACGGAATTCTTCTCGTGCGTGGATATTTGAGATATGTACTTCAACTTTAGGAAAGGTAACTGGTTCCAGTGCATCCCTTAAAGCTACTGATGTATGTGTATATCCACCAAAATTGGCAATGATAGCATTAGTTCCATCATTCATCGATAAATGAATTCGATCGATGAGTTCTCCTTCAATATTACTTTGGAAAAAATCGAAATCGTAATCCGGAAACTCACTTTTTAGCATTTTATTGACGTCTTCCAAAGTAGTTGAACCATATACTTCGGGGTCTCTTGTGCCGAGTAGATTTAAGTTGGGTCCATTCAAAACAAGGATTTTCATAATTCAACTGCCTTGCTTATTAATTCAGCAATTTCCTGCATTCTTTCATTTGTTATGCTTGTTTTTGTGGACAAACTCATCGGTTGGCCGTCATAATAAATAGGAACCAAATGAACATGAGCGTGAGGAACTTCTAAACCTTCCACAATTATACCGGTCCTTACGGTACCGAGAGCTTTATCAATTCCTAATGCTACTTTTTTCGAAAAGTTGATAAGTCCACTCAATGTTTCTTCGTCTAGATCAAATATATAATCTACTTCCTTCTTCGGAACACAAAGAGTATGACCTTCAGATACTGGATTGATATCCAAAAAGGCGAAATAATTATCATCTTCAGCAATTTTATAACAGGGTATTTCGCCCTGAATTATTTTTGTGAAAATTGATGCCATTGAAGTTCGTTCATTAATCCTATCTTGGCGAAGATACTACGCACGATGTTCAATTTCCCACTCTTATTATGAATCGTTTTTATTCTTTTTTCTTAATGATACTTATTACTATAGGCATCAACGACCTTGCAAATGCTCAAGATATTATTGGTGTAACCTCACCGGAAGAGATTCGAGAGTCTCATCGAGTCTTCGATATCTATGTAAACAGATATAAACCGGATTCTACAGCAATAGAGTATTTAAAGAATTTTGAAGAGTCTGTAGAGATAAAAATACTTTTTGGCACTTGGTGTCATGATAGTAAGAGAGAGATTCCTGCTTTCATTAAAACCATGGAACTTGCTGAAAATCCTAAAATCGATATAGAGTATATTGCCGTAAGTCGGGAAAAATCAGATCCCGAAGGGCGTGCTGATGCATATGATTTGCAGTATACGCCAACTTTTATCATTTTTAACGCTGAAAATGAAATTGGAAGGATAGTTGAGGAGTCGACTGAAAGTATTGAACAAGATCTTGTTCACATCTTAAAATCTGGAGATTTCAAAGACGATTGAAACTTTTGTCTACTTTTTTGATGTAGGCATTGAAAAGATCACGGTAAAACCCGTATCTTTGCGGTCTTTGACTGAACCGGTAGCTCAGTTGGTAGAGCAACTGCCTTTTAAGCCGTGGGTCGTGGGTTCGAGTCCCACCCGGTTCACGATATTATATCCCCTAAAGAGTTCATATTGACTCTCTCTTGACCAGCCCCGTTCGATTGATCTCGGATGGGGTTTTTTCTTGCTCCCATTCCGGTTTTATAAAGTCACAATCGGTCGTAGCCTTTGGAATCTTACTTCGCCGATACCACGTATTTCCTTTAGTTGTTCCACGCGATCGAAACCGCCATTTTGCTCTCGAAATTCAATAATTCGCCGAGCATATGCATCTCCAATCCCTGGCAAGAGCTTCAAAGTTGCAAGGTCTGCAGTATTGATATTGATGGGGTAAACAACATCTAATGCGTCGCCTTTCGAGACTTCTGAAGAACGAGCCACTCTGGATCCAATTGAGGATGGTCGCCGCCAAATTCCTTCTCTATTGTTTTCGGCAACAAGTTGAATTTCCTTAAACCTTATTACAGAATCAGGATGCTGAGCAAAGCTGCTTGATACTGTTCCATACCCATTTTTTAAAATTGTTGAATTTAGTGGAAGAATCTTTCCATCGAAGTCTACATCTACATATGCCCGAAAGGAACCATAGTATGAGTCGGGTTCGTTAAGAGTTGCCCCTTTTAGTCTTACTTTTCTTCCCTCCAGTAAATTTCTAAGATACTCAGCAGTTGGACCAGCATAATAATCGGATGAATCATTACCGGAATAAATGGAAGGAACATTAACACCTAATAACCGAACTGGATAACCAAAACCCGGGCTTACTTCGATCTCGAATTCACGGCCATCTCTTATAGCAAACACTTCATACCATTTCTCCGAGTCGATAGGTGGAGATGGAGCCCCTATCTCACCTTTCGCTCGTGCAAATGCTCCGTTGAAATCCGCTAAATACTGTGCTGCGATTTTGTTTGAGTGAATTATCAGAAGGTTTTCATCATTATTGAATTCTGCATTATTTGAGAAGTTATAAGAACCCGTTACTACTTGTGCTATATCGCTTGTATCAGGGTTATCTGTATCTACCAATAATATTTTATGATGTAATTTTCTCATTTCACGTGCAGGTAACACAAGCCTATTTCCTGTCTGGGCGTCTTTAGTCCCCCAAATCTGACCTGCATTTCGATATCGACTGAAGAACCCCGGATCTATGATCCCTTTCAGATCAATATTGGTTGTACTGGTTTTCGACCAAATAGCCTCAGCTAGGGGGATGTTCGGAGTAAATGAGAATGCCTGAAATTTAAGGTCCGAATCCGTTTCATTAGTAATCAATTCCACCAATCGATCACTAATTCCCGGTTTGGTTTTATCACGATTTTGAGGTGCAAAGTAAATTTCGACTTTAATTCCATTAACATCGAATATCGTTTGACGGGCAGGTAATTTATCCTTGTGAAACCGTGCCATTTCAGGTTTTGGAGCATCACTGCTACCACCCCACATCTGCTCAAATTCCTGCTCGTATACAATGGCAACATCTACATCCTTTATCACAACTATGTTATTTGTGTTGAATGCGCCTGTATACGTTAGATTTGTGGATCCAGTCCAGACTATATCATCATCTTTTGATTCACTTACTCGATCAATTACAGCGAATTTGTTGTGCATATCTGCACTATTATTCACAAGATCATTATCAATAATTGAAGTAGCGCTCTGGTAGATATCACCATCATCATCTATGGAATATATCCCTGCACTTCCAAGCATATCCCACATTTGAGGATCAAATTCTCTGGAATCTGTACGATTGTGGTCATCCGTTACTAATCGAATTCTTACACCACGGTTTTTTGCACGAATTAATGCTTCCCCTATTCTTGGATGTTCCAGATCATAGATGCATAAATCGACACTAGAATTGGCAGAGTCAATTAAACTTTCGAGAGTGCCAATTAAATCCCAGTTATCTCGAACTTCTAGACTTGAAAGTGAATCAATTTGTGCAGGCATATTGAAATACACTTTTATCCATTCCGTTTCTTGTGCAGAAACTTGTACTACCCCTATAAAAGCGAATACTAAAATTGATTTTCGAAGAAACCCCATCCCCCAAACCTTTGATTGTCAATAATTCACAAATTACTGTATTTTCTTTTACTGCAAAGTTAAAACTACCAATCATCTATGAAGCTTGACACCCTAAATCCCTTACGTTGGAAAAAATCGTTCCTGGTGTCTCTTCTTGTCGCGTTTTTAGTTGTTTGGTTCTCATTTATTGATGTTTACAGCCTGAAAACTCGATGGGAACTAAGCCAACGAAAGAAAGAGCTGATTGAACGAACCGATGAATTAAGCTTCAAATCTGAAGAATTGAAAACGAAACTTGCATCACTTGAGAATAACCGGGTTCTACTCGAGAAAATTGCCAGAGAACAATATGGTATGAGAAAACCTGGGGAAACCGTTTATAAAATTATCCGGAAATAGTGATTCAAGTAAATTTTGCACCGACATTTATTTTATTATATCCAAACTTGCTGTAACTCATGAAAGCTATTGGGATTGATTTAGGCGGCACGAATATCAAAGTTGCCGTAGTTCATCAAAAAAAGGGGATACTTGAACAGACGAGTGTTCCAACACATGCCGAATTAGGCCGAGAGCATTTGCTCGATCGAATCGCTGCGACGATTGATTCACTTTCTCATGCGGATGGAGTTATAGGAATTGGATTTGGTTTACCTGGGATGGTTAATCTGGAACAAACCACCGTGTTTCACCCACCTAACTTACCCGGCTGGGAAGAAGTAAATGCTGCCGAAGAAATTACCAAACGAACAAAACTTCCTTGTAGAATTGAAAATGATGCGAATGTTTCTGCATTGGGTTGTCTGCATTTTGGAAAAGGAAAAAAGCTTGGAAGCTTTGTTATGTTAACCCTAGGCACTGGGGTTGGAGGCGCGATTATTCATAACAATAAACTTTTTAAGGGAACCAGAGGCATGGCCGGTGAACTGGGGCATGTAATAATAGATTATCATGGACCACTATCGAACAGTGTTACTCGAGGAACTATAGAGGCTTATGTTGGTCAAAGATTTATGAGCAGGTTTGCCACTGATATGATCAGCCAGAATACGGATAATGACCTCTACAAAAGATTTCAAGGTAATTTTGATAAGCTAGAACCTGTGGATCTCACCCGTGAAGCTGAGTTAGGGAATGAATTAGCCATCGAAATTCTGATGAAAACAGGCCAGCGTTTAGGATACGCCATAATTAATTACACGCATATTTTAGATATCAGAAAATATGTTTTAAGCGGCGGAGTTTCTAAAGCAGGGTCTTGGATTACAGATCCAGCTCGTGAAATCGTAAAAAAACATATGATGGCACCTTTTCAGGATGGCTTTGAATTGATGGTTGAAGACCTAGGCAATGATAGTGCTCTTTTAGGTGCTGCAGGACTTGCTTTCGATTCGTTTGGATAAAAACCTAAGAAACACTGACACTAATTAATAAACATATTGGCAAATGGATATTTGGTATTTGCCTGATGTTATTGTGCTCACATTCAGTTCTTGCTCAGGTAACTCCAGACTCGACAGTAACGAGGCCATCTTTAATTGCAAATCCATCGGATACAGCATTAATTAATTCACAAGCTGGCTCTCCGTTACAGAATAATTCAACTTCTGCTCCACCACCACCTGCAAACCCGGGAAATAGAGGCAGCAACATACAGGACGCAGTTCAATTTCAATCAACCGATTCCCTTATTGTTGATTTCAGAAATGGACGAAAAGCAACGTTATATGGATCAGCCAAGGTAAGTAATACAGCAGCAACGCTTACTTCCGGCACCATTGCAATGGATCTGGAAACTAACACGGTAGAAGCATCCACAGAAAATGCACAAGACACTCTCGCCATGCCGGTTCTTACTCGCGAAAGTGATGAGATAAGAAGTCGAAGAATTTTATTTAATTATCAAACGCAAAAGGGAAAATTCGAAGAAGCTCGAATTAACGTAGGTGAGGGCCAATTAATTGGCTCGCAGGTAAAAAATGTAAGTGAAACAGAAGTATTTATTCAGGATGGTATTTATTCTACCTGCCCACCAGAGTATCTCTATTACTATTTAAAAGCAGAGAGAATGAAAGTGGTAGATCAGGATGAGATTTTCTTTACAAATGCTCGACTGTATATTTTGGATATCCCTTACCCACTTG
This sequence comes from Balneolaceae bacterium, assembly GCA_965229525.1. GTDB lineage: Bacteria > Bacteroidota > Rhodothermia > Balneolales > Balneolaceae > HXMU1420-13. Next base: position 1,799,710 of record OZ245886.1, on the reverse strand, counting down.
TTTTTCCTTTTGGGTATGTGCCGTCGGGGATCGAACAAAAACAGTCCGGTTTATTAACCCCCACCTATGTTTTTGACGCAAAGTCAACGCGCGGAATTGGACTAAATAATGTGGGGTGGTTCCAATACATCAACGATTATATAACAACTTCAATTACCGGCGATCTGTATACTTCCGGCACCTTTTTTCTTACGAATACAACCCAATATCGAAATTCACATTTATACAGTGGGTCACTTAATCTTGGATATTCAAGATCCCAAGGTTTGGAACCAACCGATCCTAGTTTTGGGAGAACAATAAATCGATCCATAGGACTTCAACATAACCAGACGATTTCTCCCTATGCCAGTATAAATGCAAATATCAGTATTCGAACGAAGGATTTCTACAAAGAGAATTCTTTCGATATTGATCAACTTGCGGAAACAAATTCACAATCTAGATTAGCTTATAAGTACAATCATCCTGATCGTTTGTTTAATTTTTCCACAAGTGCAAGTTTAAATCAAGAGTTCTCGAATAATAGCACAACTCTAAGAGGTCCTAACTCTACATTTACATTACGTTCAATTTCTCCTTTTCAAAATCAAAGTGTTGGAAATAGCGGGAGTCCGAAATGGTATGAGAGTTTAACCTTTCAGTATAACAGTAAGATGAATACTGATTTTTCTTATCGTCCTATTGATGCGGATACTGCCACAGTCACCTTTTTTGAGGCATTAACAAATCGCGACCTCTATGAAGAAGCTACTGGCGATGATGATTATATTAGAGCGGGAATTCAACATACTACTTCTGCTAGCGTAAATCGGTTAATTCCAAGTCAGTTTATAAATACATCTGCAAGCATCAGTTATAATGAATATTGGTTTCCATCATCTATCCGTAAGTCTCTAAACCGAGAAACCAATCAGGTTGAAACTGAAAAGATACCCGGATTTGCTTCAGGTCGAGATTTTTCCACAGGCTTAAATTTTTCTACTACCATTTATGGACTTTCAAATCGAAAAATCGGGAAACTGGAAGGCTTTCGTCATACATTTTCTCCAACTCTTGGGTTAAGTTACCGTCCTGATTTTAGTGATGAACAATGGGGTTTTTACAAAACTATCGAGCGCGACACCCTGGGTAACGAACTCACTTACAGTATTTTCGAAGATGAAATTTTTAGTGGCCCGGGAAGGGGTGAATCCAGATCACTACGGATAGGAATTCGAAATGTATTCGAGACAAAAATTATAGATCGTGATTCAACGGGTGAAGTCAATGAAAGGAATTTAAAACTGATTGATAACCTTTCACTAAACACCTCATACAATTTTGCTGCTGATAGTCTAAATCTTGCCGACCTGGACTTAGACATCTCTTCTAAAGCATTTGAAGGACTAAACCTACGTGCCAATGCTGACTTTTCTTTTTATCAAAGAGATGAAAATGGGAGAAAAATCGATCGCTTTTTGTGGGAGGATGGACGAATTGCACAAATGGAAAGACTCACTGTTTCAGCCAGTACCAATTTCAAAGGTGGGCGAAATGGTGTTGAGCCCTACACCCCAATTTATCGTCGCGAGTACGATCCTTTTAATCAAGGTATTTTTGCCGCTATTGATCCGGGTTTTGGTTATAAGCCAGTTGCTCCATTACATTCACAATGGAGTTTTGGTCTGAAATTTAGCTACTCATGGCGATATAATTTTGGCGAAAAACCAACGCGCCGTTCAACTATTGAGGCCTCGAATATTTCGTTTAACCTTACACCAAAATGGCGGTTTCAAACACGAATGGGTTATGATTTAATCGAAAAGGAATTAACGCCTTCTCAGTTTAATTTAAATCGAAGTCTGGAATGCTGGGATCTATCATTTACAATCAGCCCATTTGGGGAGAATCAGTACTATTTCTTTAAATTAAGTGTGAACAGCTCACAAATTCAAAGCTTGTTCCAGAAACTGCCGGTGCTTAGAAACCTTGAGCGTGGATCATCACAAACCGGGCGTCGCTCTCCGAACTCTTTCAGTAGCTTTAATTAAAGAGTGTCTTTGCCAATTGAGGCAAGATACTTTACCACGTATTTGCCAATTACATCAAATTCGAGATTCACTGCATCTCCTACTTTTTTGTACTGAAGATTGGTGTTCTCCCAGGTGTAAGGAATAATCGCCATGGTAAATTTATTGTCCTTATCTCGTGCAACCGTTAAACTGATTCCTTCTACCGTGATACTTCCGCGACCAACGATCATATTCTTAAATTCGTCCGGGTATTCGATGGTTATCAACCAACCAGTTTCTTCTTTTTCCATATCAGAAATGATACCGGTTGTATCTACATGACCTTGCACTAAGTGTCCTTCAATACCTTGTTGAAGAGTCATCGACCTTTCCAAATTTACTTTGGTTCCCGAACTAAGGTCACCCATTGTGGTTTTTCGAAGTGTTTCTTCCACACTTTGAACAGTAAAAGTCTCATCATTAAATGCAGTAACAGTATGGCAAGCACCATTTATGGCGATACTTTCATCGATATGACAGCTACCTGCAAATGAGGACGCTATCATAAATTCCATCCCACCACCATTTAGACTTTTTGCTGATTTGATTTCTCCCGTTTCTGATACAATTCCTGTAAACATGATTTTATAGATATGCTGTTAAAAGTAAATCATCACCAACCTGTTGCCAATATGGCTCTTTTAGTTGGAGGATATCTCTCATTTTGTTGATGCCTAGGTTCATAATTGACCTGGCACCTCCACCCAATAATTTGGGTGCTATAAATAATTCAATTTTGTCGACTAGCCCTGCTTTCAATAAAGCTGAAGATAAGTTTTGACCACCTTCAACCAGTATCGAATTAATTCCTCGATTCCCTAATTCCAAAAAAGCTTCTTTTAAATTAATATGTCCGTCTTTTTTTCCTACTTGAATTACCTCACCTCGAAAATAATTATGCTGCATCACCCGCAACATTGGGTCAGCGTCTGTTGCTGATACCTTTTTATTCCAGGTTACTATGATGGTTTTTTCCTCGTGTTTATCTGAAAATATTTTCAAATCACGTGGCAATTCATATGGTCCGTCCAACACAATACGTTTGGGTTGTCGACCTTTTACATAACGAACCGTTAGGCTTGGGTCATCCGTAAATGCCGTGCTTCTGCCTACCAAAACTGCATCCATTTCTGATCGCCACTTATGCACCAATTCTCTAGACTTTTTTCCAGATATCCATTGTGAATCACCATCTGGTGCCGCCAAATAACCATCAGCAGTCTGGGCTATTTTAAGTGTTACAAAAGGTCGCCTATATAACTGATGATGTATAAAATATTCATTCAGGCTTTCGCACTCATTTTTAAGCACCCCAATATCTATCAAAATTCCCCTCTCGCGTAGCAAACTGATTCCGTTTCCATTTACTTTTTTGTTTGGGTCTTGATGCCCAATTACCACTCTTTTTATTGGTAGATCAGCTAACATAGGTGCACAAGGTGGTGTTTTGCCAAAATGAGAACACGGCTCTAACGTAACATAAACGGTTGCATTTTTTAATTCGGATTTTTTCTCAACCGAGTTAACCGCATTTACTTCAGCATGTGCTTCACCTATCTTTTTATGATATCCTTCCCCTATTTTTTTGCCATTCTCATTAACAATTACACAACCTACCATTGGATTTGGGGATACCATTCCTACACCCTTTCTAGCTAGTTCTAAAGCTTCGAACATCCAGTATTCATCACTGTGCATAGGGTTTGGATTTTTCATAATTGAAGGTAGCATTCATTCAACTCCCTTAAAACAAAAAAGGGCGAAAACATCGTTCTCGCCCTTTAAAAAATCACTGTATTTAAGCTTAGCGAAGTAATCGGCTTCTATTGTCAACAATGTCTGCTTCAGCTTCTAGTTGATCTAACCATACAGCAAGATATTTCTGATTGATCTGCTGCTCAAGTTCTGCTCTAATTCCAGAAGCAGTAATATCATCTAGCGTAGTTGGGGAAGGTTCAACTATTGAGTTTACAAAAACTACATAAGCCCCTGTTGTTCCTTCAATCGCTGTAGAGAGAACATTTTCCTGCATTGCAAAAACACTCCCTATAACACCAGGCTCTCTTCCGCCCCCTGCAAGAACTGTAGCGTTTGCAGCAAGTCCATCAACATTTTGAATGTCTTTTTCAGATGCTGAAGTCAATGCTTCTAAATTAGAATTAACTGCTAGCATTTCATTTACATTCTGTATGGTAAGTGCACGTCTTTTTTGATTACGTACCTGAGTTTCGATTTGTGCACGCACATCCTCTAAAGGTCGATATCCTTCCTCGTTTACTTCTGTAATCTGTAGAACTACAAATTGTGAAGCCAGTTCAATGGGATCAGAGACGTCTCCTTCATCTCCTGTTTCAAGGAATGTGAGCACCTGTTGGCTTGACCCGACACCCGATATGAACGTGTTTCCTTTAGTCGCGAATGCCTCGCCGATTGTAAGTTCAGCGCGTTCAGCTTCTTCACTAAAAGAAGATTCTTCCGTTGCGAAGAATATAAACTCATCCGCTGCATCGAATGCTGCATCTATTGTAGCCGGAAGTGCTTCATAGGCCAACGACATAACTGCAAATTTGATTTCGCTTCCTCGCTCGTCAATCTTTTTAATAATCGCTGCTGATGAACCAAGATTTAATACTTCGGTTACTTCACCTTCAGCTACATCCAATACTGGTGCATAGTCTTCTCGAAGTTCATCTTTTTCGATATAAACCCCGTTATAGGATGTTGTGGATTGGTTTCTGATGAGGAATAATGAATCGTTCTCTGCTTCTGCAAAATCAACGATCAAATCTTCAACTTCTCCGTTAATTATTGAAGTATCTTCAGAGGTTGGAAGTGTGCTAAACGAAACAAATTGCGCACGATAGCTTTCTTCCGTTCTGTAAGATTCTTTGTTTTCGTTGTAATAAGCACGTAAATCTGAGTCTGATATTTCAATCTCAGAATCATCAACTTCGTTGTATGGAAATTTGATAAAGCTGATATCTGCAAATGAATTACGCTTATTGAATTCATCCACAATTTGTCGATCAGTAACTTGAAGACCGGCAGTAATAAAGTTGCTTAATTTCTCTTGACGTCGTTTCTGACGTAACTGGATTTCTATTGCAAGGGCTTCGTTTGAGTAAGTTGGATCGGTTAATACGTTTTCAACTACAAAACGATCGATGGTTCCGTCTTCACGTTGAAAGTACTGTCGAATAAGTGGATCTGGATTCTCTCCGAACACCATATCCAGCAATTCTGAATCAGTAACAGTAATACCAAGTTCATCCATTTTTTGCTCAAGCAACTTTGTGCTTACCAATTCATCCCAAACCTGTGACTCATAAATTGCTCTGATTTCTGGCGTGATTGCTGCACCAGATTGCGCAGAGTAGGCGTTCGTGTAATACTGAACACGGCTATTGTATTCCTCTAAAGTGATCGGCTCACCATTTACTTCGCCCAGAGAACGTGGCCCCATAGTAGTAACATTAGGGTCGTACACATCCATTACTACCCAAAGTAATCCAAAAGAAATGATTAATGTGTATAAGACAATCGCAGTGTTGTCTCTTATTTTAGTCATTACACCCATAACAGGTCGCCTCTAACTTGTATCTAAAATAGTTGTTGTTGATAGTTGGTTAATCGAGCCACTTCACCCGATTAGCGAGCCTGCAAATATACGCCACTGCGCAAGTAAAGGAAAGGGCTGTAACAACATTGAACATACTATGCTTTAGTTTATTGCTGGGTAACTACACGGAAACGCAAAAGTATATTTATCACTTGCTCCTCTCTTCTAAATCCTGTTAGTTCATAGCATTAAGTTTCGGGAAGTCACTAATACAATAATCATTTATGGACGCGAGTATAGAGATCGCTCAAAGAGCGGAGCTAAAACATATGCGCGAGTTTATGGCTGCGCTTAATCTAGGTGAAGATAATTTTGAATTTTATGGTAAGTATACAGGCAAAATTCGCTTGAATGTACTTGAAAAATTCAAAGATCAGCCTGATGGAAAGCTGATACTTGTCACAGCAATGACTCCAACACCGTCCGGTGAAGGAAAAACACTCACCTCAATTGGGCTAAGTCAAGGGATTCAAAAGCTGGGAAAAAAATCACTGGTAGCTATACGTGAACCTTCTCTTGGACCTGTTTTTGGCATTAAAGGAGGAGCCGCAGGTGGTGGGTATTCTCAAGTGATACCTATGGAACATATCAACCTTCATTTTAATGGTGATATTCATGCCATCGGTACAGCGCATAATCTATTAGCGGCAATGCTTGATAACCACATATTCAAAGGCAATGAACTCGAATTTGATGTCACTAAAAAACTCTGGAACAGAGCAATGGACATGAGCGATCGCTCACTTCGGCAGATTGTTTTAGGATTGGGTGGAAATATAAATGGAGTGCCCAGAGAATCCGGATTTGTTATTACGGCAGCATCAGAAATTATGGCCATTTTAGCACTGGCTACTTCCAGATTAGATTTAAAGAAACGACTAGGACAGATCATTGTGGGCTATAACAAAACAGGAGATGCAATTCTTGCAAGTGAACTAGGAGCTCATGAGGCGATGGCTGTAATTCTGAATGAAGCCATTATGCCTAATTTGGTACAAACAATAGAACATGTCCCAGCCCTCATTCATGCCGGACCATTTGCGAACATCGCCCATGGTACAAGTAGTATTCTGGCAAATAGAATTGGATTGAAGCTGTCCGACTATGTAATTACAGAAGCTGGATTTGGTGCCGATCTTGGGGCAGAAAAGTTCTTTAATATGGTATGCCCGATTTCAGGCATTTGGCCGTCCGCCGTTGTACTTGTTGTAACTAGTAAAGCACTAAAATATCATGGAGGAGTAAATATTGATGATGCCAAAGTGAATGGGCACCATATATCAGCGTTGAAAAAGGGACTTGAGAATTTGGAAGTACACATACAAAATCTTCAGAAATTCAGGACTCCAATTGTAGTTGCCATCAATCGATTTGAAATCGATGATGAGAAAGAAATCGAAGAAATACAAAGTTTCTGCGCACAAATGGGGGTTGAGTGTGCAGCTCATGATGCGTTTACAGAAGGAGGAGATGGTGTGATTGAGTTAGCCGAAAAAACAATTCGCCTTGCTGATGAAAACACCGACCCTGCTCAAGTTCAGTTGTACGAGAATAGCGATAGTATTGAAGAAAAGGTGATAAAAATCGCTACTTCAATTTATCGAGCGGATCGAGTATCATTTGATAAAAAGGCTCAAAAAAATATCGAGCACTTTACAAAATTAGGCTACGATAAACTTCCTGTTTGTATTGCCAAAACACAGGCCTCACTTTCTGATACCCCAACAGAACGTGGCGCACCAAAAAATCATAAGCTTACTGTTACCGATGTGCAACTCTCCGCAGGAGCAGGTTTCTTGGTTGTTATATGTGGAAATATGATGTTGATGCCGGGCTTACCGAAAGTTCCGGCTGCAGTGAATATGAGCGTTAATGAAGATGGAGTGATTTCAGGATTGTTTTAAGAAATTAAGAATGTAGAATTAAGAGTTAGGATTATCTTATCAGAACATTAATAACTCTAAGGCAATCTTTGTTAAATCGGCATTAGTTGGGTGTAGGAATAGCAGTTAATCTTTCCAAGAATTCGTATCCTGAAACCTGGTCACGTAGACGACCGATTGGTTTTAGGTTGAATTCAGAAGATTCACTACCCAGAAGCCAACCAGCCGAGTGTTTTTGGTTCTTTTGGCGGACCAAAAGAACAGATTACTCTTTTCCCAAACTTATTATTTCCGTTATTTCTAACAAAAACGAGAACCTGCGCCGCTTAAACGCAAGGTCGTTATGCTACCTTTTCATAAAGCTTGACATTTAGTACGCAATAACGTACGTTTTGTACATATTAATTAATATGTATTGGTATGAAAACACTTACAGCTACTCAAGCTCGCAAAGATATTTATCGATTACTCGATGAAGCATCTGATACCCATGAGCCAATTCAGATTACTGGGAAACGCTCCAATGCAGTATTGGTCAGTGAAGAGGATTGGAGAGCTATTCAGGAAACGCTTTATCTTTCATCCATTCCGGGTATGCAAGAGTCTATTGTGGAGGGAATAAATACGCCACTTGAAGAAACCGAGGAAAAACTTGACTGGTGAGTAACAATAAACTCGTTTACACCAAACAGGCTAAAACAGATGCTAGAAAAGCCGCTTCTTCAGGTTTAAAATCCAAGATCGAGGATTTACTGGAAATTATTAGAGAAGATCCTTTTGAAGAATACCCCCCCTATGAAAAATTGGTTGGAAATTTAGAAGGGGCTTATTCTCGTAGAATCAATATCCAGCATCGCCTAGTGTATCAGGTTTACGAAAAGGAGAAAGTCGTTAAAGTAATCAGAATGTGGACGCACTACGATTAATCGATAGCATAACAAGTGTTATAAAGTGTGATCAAAAAATCTCGATCAAGCGCATATACTTTAGGTAGTCACCCGGGTTTTCCTGAATGTTGAGAATTAGTTCATTCAGGTTAAAAGTGAGGCTATCCAAATTGTTGTAAAGAGAAGGGTCGTTTAGCATTAGTCCAATAGTTCCTTCTCCCTCATCTACTTTACCAAGGATGCTATTTAATGAATTGGTAGATTCCTGCAAGCTCTTACTCAATGCATCCAAATCATTACTAAACTGCTCAAGATTTGCAACCAGTGATTCTAAATCTGCGGAAGATGAATCAGATAATTCACTGATATTTTGAAGGGTATTATTGGTTGCAATAATTAATGAATCAATTTCCGTTTTTCTGGCAGTAATAACTTCTGAAACGACATCGGTTACTTCTTTAAAATTATCTACCGTGGCCTCAATCTGACTTGAAGCCCCTTCTTCAATCTCACTAATACCTCTAAGCAGTTTATTAACTTGCGTAAGAGTAGCCTGAACGGTATCGGCCAGTGCTGCTCCCTGATCAGAAAATGAGCTTAACAGACTAATGTTTTGTTGTCCCGGAATAAAGCCACCCCATTCAACAATTTGATTATTCTTAGCCCTTACTATTTCAATAGATGTTGTACCTAAAAAATCAGGCGATGCCAATATTGCGACAGATCCTAAAGGAATTGGAATAGGTTCCGTGATTGTAATCTCAACATGAACACTGTCTTCATCAGGTAGAAAAATTAAATCTCGGACGCTACCAATTTTAAATCCATTCATGGTTACAGTACTGCCAACCAGCAGGCCATCTACATTGTCGAATTTTGTATTCAACAGGTTTACACTCGAGAGCAGCGGTTCATCGTTCATGAACCGAAATCCAAAGAATGCTACAACCAGTGCAGTTATAACGACGAGTCCTATTTTTAATTCATTACTAAATGTCATGTAGCTTCTACTCCTTTGATGCGATAAAATAGCTATATCTGATATTCACTTGCTTTAATAAAATCGACTAATGGGGGATGATTACTATTTTTCATCTCTTCTAAAGTACCATGCCAGCTTAACTTTTGTTCATCAATAAACGCTACTTTTTCGGCAATTCGCAAAACACTATGCATATCATGTGTGATAACAATAGAGGTAATATCGAACGAATTAGCCATTTGTAGAATCAATTCATTGATTTCATCAGATGTTTTAGGATCAAGTCCCGATGTTGGTTCATCGTACAATAAGTACTGAGGTTTCAAAATAATTGCTCTCGCAAGACCTACACGCTTTCTCATCCCACCCGAAAGTGCTGAAGTTGGTTTCGATCCAGCTGAATTCAAATTTACCAACTCTAAAGCTTCGTTTACATTATGCTGAATTTCTTCTTCTGACTGATCGGTAAAATACCTTAGCGGAAAAGCCACATTTTCGAAGGTATTTATAGAATCAAAAAGAGCACCACCCTGAAATAAAATACCAAAACGTTGACGGGTTTTTCGAAGCTCTGAGTACGATAACTCAAACAGGCACTGTCCATCAATTAATATATCTCCAGAATCGGGATAAAGAAGTGCATTTAGATGCTTTAAAAGTACCGATTTCCCACTCCCTGATTTACCAATAATCGCAATGGTTTCATTATCCTTGATGTCGAAAGTCACATCGCTCCAAATCAAGTTTTCACCAAAGCTTTTAGTAAGATGTCGTACTTCTATCATTTTACAATAAGATTGCTGCAAGCACAAAATCGGCCAGCAAGATATATATACAGCTTAATACGGTTGCTTGCGTAGTTGCATTACCTACACCTTCGGCACCACCAAAAGCAAAATACCCTTTAAAACAGGAAATTGATGTGATTACAAAGCCAAATACCACCGATTTTAAGGTTCCAAAAACCACATCTTCCTCAAAGAAAAATGCTCGCGCTCCTTGCATAAAATCAGCTGGGGGTAATATTCCATCAAGTGCCCCGGCAAGTACTCCACCAAAAATACCAGTTGTAGCTGCAACAACATATAAAACCGGAAACATGCAAATTCCTGCCAATATCCGAGGCACAACTAGAAAAGTAACCGAATTAAAACCCATCGATTCCAATGCATCAATTTGTTCACTAACCCGCATGGTTCCAAGCTCTGTGGATATTCTTGCCCCAACTTTACCGGCAAGAACTAATCCTCCTATCACTGCTGCTAGTTCTATAATAATTGATTGCCCCACAATTGACCCAACAATAGTTACAGAGATAAAATCAGTATCAAGTTGATAGGCAGTCTGTAGGGTAAGTACCGCGCCTGTAAATACCCCTGTTAGCATGATAATTGGAATCGATTCATAGCCAATTTTCACAAACTCTGAGAATAAATTTTTTCGGTAGGTACTAAATTCTGTTACAGAGCGTAACGCCTGATAAAGAAGTAATGAGTATTGTCCGAATTGTCTAAGTGCTTCCATTTAAATTTTGGGGCATTCCAGATAATCTGCAGATAGTTCTTGCCTGCTCAATTCTTATATTACAAAACATTTACACGAATTGTGATAATTGCATTGACCATATTTAGAAATAGCCTTGGGTTTGTATTTATTTTATTGATGCTAACCAATGATCTAATAGCCCAAACTAATGGTGCGGAGGTTTATCGTTTTTTAGAGATGCCTTCTTCAGCCAGGGCCTCAGCTTTGGGTGGGAATCATGTAGCAATATTTGATGGAAATTCGTCACTGATGCACATCAATCCTGCCTATTTAAATGAATCGTCAGCAAAGAATGTATCTGCTACTTTTGTGAATTATTTATCCGATGCGCGATATGGCTTTGCAAATTATGCATTGCATTACTCTGGCATTGGTACATTGGGATTTGGATTTAGATATGCCGGGTATGGGGAATTAAATGAATACGACATAGATGGGGTAGATATCGGTGATTTCAATGCGGGTGATCTTTCAATCAATGGTACAATTTCAACACAAATATCTGATAAAATACGAGCTGGAGCAGGTGTAGATTACATTCATTCTTCGTACGGTGAATTTCTTTCAACAGCAGTGTCGGGTAGTGCAGGGCTATATTATCAGAATACGGAAACTCGATTTAGTGCCGGGTTATCCATACGAAATCTAGGCGATCAGATTTCTTACTTTAATCAACGTCGAGAAACCCTTCCTTTCGATGTATCTGTAGGCATCTCCAAAAAGCCGGAAAAATTTCCATTCCAGGTTTCGGTTACTTTGCGGCAACTAAACGATTGGGATTTAAGGGTTCCCGGCGAAGAATCAGCACCTGGTTTTGGGGGTCAGCTATTTCGTCATGTAATTCTGGGTGGAGAAGCAGCCTTAGGTAAGAGTTTCAATCTACGTTTTGGTTATAATCGTTGGCAGCATGATCAGGCAAAAATAAATGAGAACTTCGATTTTGCAGGTGCCAGTATCGGGGTTGGAATCAACCTAAAGAAAGTTCAAATAGATATGAGTAGAAGTTCTTTAAGTGAGATTGGAGGCATAGTTCAACTAAGTGTTCGAACAAAAACGCACTAATGATGGCAAATCAGCTGTATTCCAAATTAGTTGAAAATCCGGCTTTAAAAAATATCGGTATTGCAACATGTCTTATGCTGATCATATTTTTGATTGGCACGTTGGGCTATCATTATATAGAAGAGATGTCATTTTTTGATGGCTTATACATGACTTTTATAACGATTTCAACCATTGGTTTTACCGAAATTCATAAGCTATCCATAGTAGGAAGAATATTTACTATGGGTATATTTGTGGTCGGAATTGGAGTGATTTCCTACATAGCTACCCAAACCACACAACTATTATTCGAAAGTGAATTATTTCTAAGTAGAGCGATGAAGAAGAAACTAGATCAACTTAACGACCATTACATTGTCTGTGGGTATGGGCGCATTGGGCATAGAATTGCTAAAGTATTACAAGATGCTGATTTGGATGTTGTAATTATAGAAAATAGTGATGACAGCATACAACAAATTGAACACGATCATCACTTGTATGTAAAGGGCAATGCACAAGAAGAAGAAACTTTACTTGAAGCAGGTTTAACACGCGCAAAAGCTCTGGTCTGTACCCTTTCAAACGATTCTGATAATGTGTTTACCACTCTTTTAGCCAGAGATTTATGCAATGATATTTATATCCTCGTTAGATCTAATGAAAATGTAAATAGAAGCCGAATTCTTAGAGCCGGCGCTGATAAAGTGATCTCACCCTATGATATCGGTGCAGATAGAATGGCAAATGTAATATTACGCCCCAGAGTGGAGCAATTCATTGAAAAAATGACACATGACGACGAACAAGATCATACGTTTGATGAGGTTCTGGTGAATGAAGGCTCACCTATGGCTAATAAAAACTTGTTAGAAGTAAACATCCGAAGTAAATACCAGGTGTTGGTAATTGCAATAATACCCAATGAAGGGAAGATTATCTTTAATCCGAAAAGTACACAAACAATTCTTCCTGGTGATTCACTGGTAATTCTTGGTGAATTAGGCACAATCAATAATTTCCGCGAAGAAATGTGCATGGATAAAAGAAGTTTAGCGGAAAGAGCCAACGAAATTGAAAAAGTAGAAGCAAATTAATGATACGATATATCACTGCCGGGGAATCTCATGGCCCGGGTTTAACTGGCATTGTTGAAGGAGTTCCGGCTGGTTTACCTATCTCAGAAGATGAAATTGCAATTCACCTGGCACGTCGCCAAAAAGGATATGGCCGAGGTGGTAGAATGGCTTGGGAGAAAGATCGTGCTATTATCAGTTCAGGGGTCCGCTTTGGAAAAACCATGGCAGGGCCAATTGCTATGTTTCTCGAAAATAGAGCTTTTGAGAAAGACGCTGCGAATTGGCCCGTTGTTATGAACAAAGAAGTTGAAGCAGAAGGCATCGAAAAGATTACTCTACCTCGTCCGGGTCATGCAGATTTAGTTGGGGCTCAAAAATACCGTTTTGATGACATAAGACCGGTTATTGAACGATCAAGCGCGCGTGAAACCGGAATGCGAGTTGCATGTTGTTCGATTGCCCGCCAATTCCTGAAACATTTTGGAATCGAAATCGGTGGACATGTAATCAGAATTGGTTCGGTTGGTTATACATCTTGGGATGAAGCCAGAGCACAAACTGACACTATGTTTTCTGATGGCGCAGAATCCATTTACAAGAAAGCAGATGAGTCTGAAGTTCGATGTCTTGATGAAAACTTAACCACCGCTATGGTTGAAGAAATCAAGAAATATCGCAAAGCAGGATCTTCTCTCGGTGGTGTATATGAGATCATTGTAACTGGAGTGCCGGTTGGTTTAGGAAGCTACACTCATTGGGATCAGAAACTAGACGGTAAAATCGCTCAGGCGATTCTTGGAACCCAAGCCATGAAAGGAGTAGAAATTGGTCTCGGTTTCGAATCCGGTGCAAGACCGGGGCATGAAGTACACGACGAAATAACTCATGATGGTTCAAATTTTACTCGTAGTTCTAACCGCGCCGGAGGGATTGAAGGTGGAATGAGCACGGGCCAGCCAATCATTATACGAGGTGCAATGAAACCAATTCCAACAATGTTAAATCCCCTCGGAACTGTTGATATGCACACTCTCGAACCTCAAGAAACGCGATATGAACGTTCGGACGTTTGTGCGTTACCGAGAGCAGTTGTGGTTGCTGAAAGCGTAATAGCACCGGTAATTGCCAATGCTTTTTTAGAAAAGTTTGGCGGAGATTCGATTTCAGAAATTGAGGAAAGATATCAGGCATACATCAACGAATGACCAATAGTTCTAATATTGCAACATTAGCAAAACGAGTGAAAGATCATCCGGAGGACTCTTTTTCGAAATTTGCATTGGCATTAGAGCTTATCAAAATCGACAAAAGAAAATCTGCAATCATACTTTTCGAGGATATAATTCAACATGATCCAAATTATGTTGGCGTTTATTATCATCTGGGAGAGCAATATTTAATTGACGGAGAGAACAAAAAGGCAATGATCACCTATAAATCTGGAATCGAAATTGCGACTTCATTACATGATGATCATGCGAAATCAGAATTGAAGACAGCTTTGCTCACTTTAGAACTAGAGATGGAAAATTGATGCATATGAGATTTATCACCATTTTAATAATGATATTGAGCATTTCGATATCAATAAATGCACAGAATAGACAAATACACACTGTCTCTTCGGGTGAAACTTTGTTTTCCATTTCCAGAATTCTAGAAGTCTCTGTTGCCGAATTACGATCATGGAATAACCTTACCAGTGATGCCCTGGCTGTTGGACAAGAGTTAGTCTATTTCAGCGGATCAGATGAGCAGATAGAAGCTCAGATTACTTCTCAAGATATTGGTGAATCATTAATCAACGTGTCTGTACCTCAGGAAAATGAATATTACACTGTAAAATCGGGAGATAACCTTACTACAATTGCTCGAACTCATGATATGACATTAAATGAGCTTCGCGAGTTAAATAACTTATCTGGTGACTTATTGCGCATTGGACAGCAACTCGCTGTTCGAAAAGTTAGAGATAGTGTAGCTCCATCGGCTTCGGAATATGCAGATGAAAATGCCCCACAAGGAAGTTTTGTAATATACACAGTTCAATTAGGCGAAGATTTGGATGATATACTTTCAAAATTTGAAATGACTGCGTCCGAACTTCAACAACTAAACCCCGATGTAAACATCAATTCGCTAGACAGAAACCAGCGAATAACAGTCTTATTACCACCATCAAGCAATTTCG
Source organism: Balneolaceae bacterium (assembly GCA_965229525.1). Taxonomy (GTDB): domain Bacteria; phylum Bacteroidota; class Rhodothermia; order Balneolales; family Balneolaceae; genus HXMU1420-13. Next base: position 1,784,426 of record OZ245886.1, on the reverse strand, counting down.
AAAATCCATACACATTTAGTGCTAGTCTTCAGGATTTGGGATTATTTGCTGCCAGGGTTTATGCAAATAGTGAGGTTGGAAATACAACAACTAGTGGAGAATTATATAATCCAAACCAGCTAACAGCTGCACATTCCAATATCACAATAGGAAGTATTTTATTCGTAGAGAACCCAACTACAGGGGCAGGAATTTACGTTAGAATTAATGATCGGATTACAGAATCTGGTTTGAAACTTTCAAGCACAGCTTATCGAATATTGGGTCTCACAAACTCCGAAAATCCATCCGTTAATATATTCACCGAGAGTTGACATGAACGCTGTAAAGCAATATTTCTCAAATACTCACACGCTGCTTTACAGTTTTCTCTATTCCTTGCCTCTATTTCTAATTTATGAGGGACTCATCATTATTTCCCAACCTAATGCAGATCAACTCGTTCGCATTAGTGTAGATGTTTGGATGAAAAGCATATTTACATTACTTGGAGTTAATGCCGTATCCTTTACCCTTTTAGTAGTTCTGATTTTGGGAATTGTTATTCTTTATCGCGAAAAAGAGCGACTAAAAGACCTCAATTTCAAATACTTTCCTGTATTAATTATTGAGAGCATAATTTATGCTATTGTATTTGCCTATGTAAGCAGTTTTCTAACAAACTTACTGCTTAATATGTCAACCACCGATCCTATAGACCAGCTTACCTATCTGCAAAAACTTGCGTTATCATTGGGGGCTGGTTTATACGAAGAGCTTTTTTTTCGAGTATTCTTAGTTTCCTTTTTCATCTTCGTTTTTAATAAGTTATTTAAGAATAAAAAGTGGGCCTCAGTTACCGCTGCAGTTGTGTTATCTGCCTTTTTGTTTAGTGCAATTCATTATGCAGGTTCAATGGGCGACTTTTTTACCCTCAATTCTTTCTTATTTCGTTTCATTTTTGGCATGATCTTAAACGGAATTTATGTAGCAAGAGGGTTTGGCGTGGCTGCATGGACACACGCTCTATATGATGTTCTGGTAATAACTTTTTTCTAGCTAAGGGTTTACCTTTCTGCCCGATCAACACAATCTATTTACCTCAGTGGGCCTCAAATAGTATTTTCAATAATAATTGTTCACGGATGTTATTTTTGTGCAACAGGTTACATAAGTGAAAAAAAATGCCTTAATTGGGGAGCAAGATTATCAGGTATCGCGTGAGTCATACGGCCTCTAAAAAACAACAAGCATTCAACGATGAGATTTTACCTCACCTAGATTCGTTGTATAATTTTGCCTTGCGACTTACTACCGATCAGAGTGATGCAGAAGATTTGGTTCAGGATACCATTGTTAAAGCGTTTCGCTTTTTTGATAGCTACGAAAAAGGCACGAATGCTAAAGCCTGGCTTTTTCGAATTCTTAAGAACTCTTTCATCAATAACTATCGAAAGAACCTTAAAAAGCCTCAAAGCGTTGATTATGATGAGGTTGAGTCTTACTACGAAACCGTTCGCGCTGAAAGAACAGACACTACCGATTTAGAAAGTTTGATGTTCAGAAATCTAATGGACGATAATTTTTCTAAAGCTCTCGCTAAACTCCCTGAGGATTTCCGAACCGTAGTACTTCTTTGTGATGTGGACGGCTTTACGTATGAAGAGATTTCAAATATGTTGGATGTACCTATCGGAACCATCCGCTCACGTTTACATCGTGGTAGAAATCTCTTAAAGACAGAATTGTACGAATACGCCAAAAAACGTGGATTTACTGACGATTAACTATGCTTTCTGGAGCGTAATTCTCATAGTAGTCCCTTTACCAATCTCGCTTTGCTCCACAAAAACTTTACCATTATGATAGTCTTCAACAATTCGTTTAGTAAGACTTAAACCAAGTCCCCAGCCTCTTTTTTTCGTGCTAAAACCCGGTCGAAATACATTCTTAGTATTCTTTGATTCAATGCCCATACCGGAATCTACTATATCAATATATACCAACCCGTCTTTTTCTCCTGATTGAATACTAATCTTAGCTTGCTCTGATTTCTTCATTGCGTCCATCGCGTTTTTAACCAGATTTTCGACTGCCCACTGGAATAATTCGGGATTTAGGTTTACCACTCCATTAGCTTTTAACGATTTCTGTACATCCACAGCCCTACCAAGCTGTGGTAATCTTCGTTCTAAATACGATATGACATCGTCCAGTATTGGTTCTATTTCCATGGGTTTCAATTCTGGTGATGACCCAATTTTTCCAAAACGTTCAGCAACACCTTTTAGCCGGAGAACATCATTCTCGATTTCTTTTATAAGTTTTGATGCATTTTCATCTTCCTGATAATCCTCTTTAAAAAGCTCAATCCATCCAAACAAGCTAGAAATGGGTGTTCCAAGCTGATGTGCGGCTTCTTTTGCCATCCCAACCCACAAATTTGATTGCTCCGTGTATTTTAGGCTGCGATATGTTGTGTATCCAATCCCTAATAACAGTGCCATAATCCCAATTTGGAAATATGGGAAATACCTCAGTAGCTGTACGGTCTGGCTCTCCCCGTAATATACAAACTGGGAAATCTGTGTATTTTCATCTCCTATTACTATTTCGATCGGAGGATTAGTAGCCTTGAGTTTTTGTACTAGTGCAGCTCGTTTATCAGGTGTATCAATATCTGGTAATGGAACATTTTTGAAACCATATTCCACGGTTGTTTCCTGTTCACCATTGGCATTAGTTGAGATATAGGTATACTCAAGTGGAACATCATTTTCGTCGACTACAACTGCAGGAATTTCAAAATTACGCGATTCATCCAGTATCAGCTCATCGGTCACAAAATCACGTGAACTTCTTAAGCTTTCAATTTCAATCAATTTTTGTACAATACTATCAGGTATGCTCTCCTTTTGGGATAAATCGCCCGCCAGCATTAATAGTTGTGTACTCGCCTGTTGATGGACCGGAAGCGCATTATATTCTATCGCTTTTGCCCATAACTCAACATTAATTCTTTCCTTATCAAGAATCTTACCCACCAGGTAATTATTATAAATCAAAGATCCTGCTCCTAGAAGAACTAGAAACACAATGAGCATGATTTTGATCCAGTCGGTGCGGGAAAAGAGGTTCATCTTGTTTTTGTGAGAATATAGGCAAGATGTTCACTTCCCCTAAATAAAAAACCCCATACATAAATTATGTGTGGGGTTAATTTCTTTAGCCGGTAGCTTTCTGTTTTTCGTAAACAGGCGGGGCCTTTTTATCGATGGTATCTTTTGTAATAGTACAACGAGCTACATTTTTCATAGATGGTAGTGTAAACATAATATCCAGCATTGCGGCTTCCATAATTGATCGCAGTCCTCGTGCTCCAGTCTTTCTAACCTTTGCTTTTTGCACAATGGCAATTAATGCATCGTCTTCGAAATCAAGATCAACATTTTCCATCTTAAAGAGCTTTTTATACTGCTTTGTGATCGCATTTTTCGGCGTTTGAAGAATGTCTAACATTGCTTCATCAGAAAGCTCATGTAAACCACAAATAACCGGTAATCGACCAATTAATTCAGGGATCAGCCCAAAACTTTGGAGGTCTTCTGGTTCCACATACGTGAAAATTTCAGGATCCTCTTTATCGAATTTAACCTGATCAAGCGTATGGAACCCCATCGCACTTGTTGATAGCCTACGAGAGATGATTTCTTCCAGACCGGCAAATGCACCACCACAAATAAATAGGATATTTGAAGTATCTAGTTGGATAAAACTCTGCTCTGGATGCTTTCTTCCACCTTTTGGAGGAATATTTGCAACTGTACCTTCCAGTATTTTAAGTAGCGCTTGTTGAACACCTTCACCACTTACATCACGTGTTATAGAAGGATTATCACTTTTTCGGGCTACTTTATCAACTTCATCAATGTAAACAATACCTCTTTTAGCTCGCTCAACATCGTAGTCAGCTGCTTGAAGTAGGTTACTTAAAATACTTTCTACGTCTTCTCCAACATAACCGGCTTCGGTTAGAACAGTAGCATCGGCTATTGTGAATGGCACATCAATTACTTTCGCCAACGTACGTGCAAGAAGAGTCTTTCCAGAACCTGTTGGTCCAAGCAATGCAATATTACTTTTCTCGATCATGGTATCATCCATTTCGAGACTGTCACTGCTTATTCTCTTGTAATGATTATAAACAGCAACAGAAAGGGTTTTCTTTGCATACTCTTGCCCAATCACATATTCATCGAGCTTTGCTTTGATCTCAATAGGTTTTAAAAGTGGCTTATAGCTTTTTTCGCGTCTTCGTGCGAGCGAAGCGAGATCACTTTTAATAATACTTGAAGCATCCTCTACACAACGATCACAAACATAGACACCCGGCCCTGCAACCATACTATTTACTTCAAGGCTAGAACGCCCACAAAAGCTACAATTTACGATGTCATTATTTTTGTCCTGATCGCTCATGCTTCAATGTTTTAAATCCTATTTAGTATCGGCACGACTTATCACATTATCAACTAATCCGTAATTTTTTGCTTCATCAGCCGACATCCAATTATTTCGGTCAGAATCACGAATGATTTCTTCAAGTGTCTTACCGGCGTGATCGCCAATAATTTGACTCAATTCTTTCTTAATTCGGATAATTTCCTGTGCTTCAATTTCAATATCACTTGCCTGACCTTGAACTCCACCTAATGGTTGGTGAATCATAACACGTGCATGTGGTAAACAGCTTCTCTTTCCAGCAGTACCTGCAGTTAATAGAACTGCACCCATACTTGCGGCCATACCCATACAAGTAGTCGCGACATCGCACTTAATGTGCTGCATGGTATCGTAGATTGCTAAGCCGGCAGAAACAACACCACCTGGGCTGTTAATGTATAAGTTGATGTCTTTTTCAGGGTCTTCTGATTCGAGAAAAAGCATCTGAGCTACAATTGAACTAGCAACCACATCATTGATTGGGCTTCCTAAAATGATGATGCGATCTTTTAACAGACGCGAATAAATATCGTAGGCACGCTCACCTCTGCTCGTGGTTTCGATAACCATAGGAACAAGGTTACTCTCTATCTGTTGATGACTCTCAAAAATTGGTTGTTCGAATAATGGTTGCTTAATCATAGTGCTTAATGTAATTATTTCTTGGCTTTAGACTTTTTTTCTTGCTCTTTGCGGTATGCGTCTTTGCCCAATTCTTGGATTTTTACCTCATCCTGAAGCTTATCGAACACCTTATTTTCTCTAATACTACTTCTTAAGGATTCAAGCATGCTTGGATTCTGAGCGTAATAACCTTTCAATTGATCAGCAGTTGCGCCAAAACGAGCCGCTTCTAGAGCAAGAAACTCGTCGATATCTTCGGGTTTTATTTCGATATCTTCAAATGTTTCTTGTAGATTTTGGCTTATGAAATACCACTTTGCTTCGCGAGTAGCCTGTTCGGTCATCTCAGCACGGTAGTTTGCTTCGTCGAAGGTTTCAGGTAGGTTCCCACCCATTTGCTGTGAAAGTTGATTTACATATCCACTTTTCACTTGCTCTACAAATGCTTCTGGAACATCAAAGTCGTGCGCATCTACTAATGCAGTAACAACCTCATTTCTGAACAAGTCATTTGCACTTTGGTCGTAATATTCCTGCATTTTGCTTTTCAAATAGCTTCTAAACTCATCTTCGTTAGTAGCTTCATTGTTGCTGTTTTTCTTGATGAAATCCTCATTCATCTCGGCTAAATGAAGCTTCTGAACATTCTTTACTGTAACTCTGAAGTGATCCTTCTCACCATCTTCCTCAATTTTCATATCAACAACATCGCCAGCCTTTTTACCCTTTAGTGCTTTAAGAAAATCCTTTGCAGCATCCTGACGCATATCAATAGTCTGGTCGTTGTCGGCTTCAGAATCAACAACATTACCATCATCATCTAACGAAACTACATCTGCAATAACTTTTGAGTTCTTATCTATCTTGGTATCGACGTCTTCCCAGTTTCCGTCGCGCTCCAAGCTGCGATCAACTTCTTCCTGAACTTCATCATCCGTTACATCGTGAACCATTTTGTTCACTTTCACTTTTGAGATATCCGTCAATTCGAATTCTGGTTTTGCACCAATTTTAAAAACAACTTCTAGTTCATCATTTTCCCACTGGAAATCTAACATCTGAGCTTCACCCACAGGGTTATGCTCTTCCATGATATCTCTTTCAAATACTTCTTGAACGTACTTGTTGATTTCTTCAATTTCGATGTCGTTACCGAATCTCTTCTTTACAATTCCTAAAGGCACTCGTCCTGGACGAAATCCAGGCATCGAAATTTGGTTTTGATACTTTTTGAACGCCTTATCAAATTTTGGCTGAAGGTCTTCTCGGGTCGCTTTTAAAGTTACTTCCTTATCAACAGAAGTAAGGTCTTTTACAGAAATGTTCACGTATTCTCCGCTTTTAAATGTGAATTCAATAAAATAAACAGGATAGTTAGGTAGGAAAGTACGAGAGGGGGGACTCGAACCCCCACGCCGGTTAAAGCACTAGATCCTAAATCTAGCGTGTCTACCAATTCCACCACTCTCGCAAAATTCAGAGCTCGCAAAGATAGGGTGATTGTAAAATAAAATCCACTATTAAGACATGTGAAAATTCGTCAATTTCATATTTACAAAACTATTCAAAGTCTCACTCTTCAACACTATGTATAACAATCTTCGTCTGGTTTATATAACTACATCAAATAAGGAAGAAGCTCGAAAAATTGGGATCGAGTTAATCGAATCAGAATTAGCAGCCTGTATCAATATTATTGATGGCATGGAATCCATTTATCGGTGGGAAGGAAAAGTTGTTACAGACCAAGAATGTATTCTGATCGCAAAAACTCATTACAGCAAAATGAAAGAACTCACTAATAGAGTAAATCAGTTGCATTCGTATGATTGCCCTTGCGTTGTGTCTATCACACTAACAGAAAATGAAGGAAACAAAGAGTACCTAAATTGGCTGATTCAGGAATCTAAAGGCGAATTAAGTGTGTAGCCCACACTCAGTCTTTCCGGTTCCGGTCCAACGCCCATCTCTACCTATCCCTTGTTTTGTACAATGGGTACATCCAAGCGAAGAAAAGCCTAATTTTTGTAACGGGTGTTTAGGCAGCCCAAAATAATCAAAGTAGTCGTCTACTTGAGCTTGAGTCCAATCAATTAGAGGATAAAATCTATAAATATCACTTCTACTTTGGAGGATATCCAACCCTGAGCGATATCCATTTTGATATCCAATGAGACCTGAAATCCACACTTCATGATAACTTTTCACTTTTTCAAGTGGGGCGATTTTATTTACGCCGCAACAAGCATCTGGGTCCGATTCCCAAAGTTTGGCAATTCTGGTAGCTTCCTGTGCAGCAACATCTGGTCGATGTGTGATAATATTGAGATCAAGCAAACGCGTAAGTTCATCTTTATAAGCAACAGTTTCTTCGAATAAATATCCGGTATCGATGAAATGAACTGGAAAGCCAGGGCGAACGCGACTTAGGAAATGAAGTAATAAGGCCGAAGTGGCTCCAAATGATGTTGTAACCAGCGCTTTATCCTGAAACTTATTCAAAATATACGCGAGTCGTGCGTCAATTAATGATGACGATAATGCTTTATTGATATGCTCAATTCTATGGGCTGACATGACCACAAAAGTCAGTGAATTTTTAGTTATAAACAACTGTAGTACAGGCACTTTATCACAAAATGAAGTGTAAGCGCTTTTCTATTAAATCGACAACAATTTCACTAGTAGAACCCTTCAATTGAACAAGAATAAATGACTTATTTACTTACTATTCCGATACAAGAAACTTATAAATCGTTGTCGTTTCGTACTTTTCGCCTGGCCGTAATAAGGTAGAGGGAAAACCTGGTTCATTTGGGGAATTAGGAAAGTGTTGAGTTTCAAGACATAAAGCACCAAACTGTTTAATAGGTCTTCCAGAATCATCAGAAATTGTGCCATCTAGAAAATTGCCCGAATACAATTGTAATCCCGGTTCTTTTGTGTACACCTCTAATAATCTTTTAGTTAGTGGGTCTAATAAGGTTGCGACTAACGTAATTTCATTATCAGAGATGTTTAAAATAAAATTGTGATCATACCCACCTTGTACATTAGCTATTCGTGACCCAATTTCAATTGCACTCGTAAAATCAAATGGAGTGCCCGTAACAGGAATCGTCTGTCCAAAAGGAATTTGATCAATATTTACTGGCATGTAGTTTTCAGCATTGATCTTCAATTTATGGTCTAAGATCAACGTGTTGTGATCCCCAGCTAAATTAAAATAGCTGTGATTTGTAAGATTTACATGAGTAGTTTTATCCGTGATTGCATGATAATCTATGATCAATTCATTATTTCCAGACAAAGTAAAAACCACTTGTACATCAAGGTTTCCGGGATACCCCATTTCTCCATCTGCACTTTGATAGGTGAATTCAACAGAATTGTCACTTTTGCTCTCTCCTTTCCATAGTACTTTATCAAAACCTACTTTACCTCCATGTAAATGATTGGATCCATCATTCGTAGAGAGCTGATAGGTAACGCCATCAACTTTAAATTTAGAATCTGCGATTCTATTACTATATCTACCAATTGTTGATCCAAAATAAAAACTGCATGCTAAATATTTATCTAGACTGTTAAAGCCAAGCACAACATCTGCAACATTCCCATTTATATCCGGTGTTAAAATTGACGTTACAGTAGCACCATATTCGATAATCCTTACTTCTACTCCGTTTTCATTTTTTAAATCGAAACCAAGTACTGGCGTACCATCGGGCATTATTCCAAAAATGCTAGTCTTTATGCTCATTCCTAGTTTTGGGTTTTTTATTAAAATTATGCCGGAATACTGATCATAGGCCTAACGTTACCCTTCAATAATTGTCTGAACTTCACTTCTTATTTAATGAGAGTCATTTTCTTTATTTCATGATATCCATTTGCTCGAAGTTCATATAGATAAATTCCACTCGAAAGGTTGGTTGCATCAAAATTTATGGTATATGAACCAGCTGTTTGCAATTCATTTATTAAACTTGCTATCTCACGACCGGTGAGATCGAATACTTTCAAACTAACCTGACTATTTGATGACAATGTATAATTGATTGTGGTAGTTGGATTAAAAGGATTAGGATAGTTTTGAAGTAAATTTATGCCCTGTGGTGTAGCCATTTCTGAATCAAAATTATTCGAAACTACAGACACTTCAGTTTGCTCAACATATTCTCTCAACCATTCTAACGACAACCTTTCCTCTCCATTAGCACCTATTAGAATAGCGTCGGAAACCCACATTCCTGGCCTCCAACCCCAAAGAGTAACACCTAGTACAGATTCATGCTCCCAAATTAGAGGAAAAACACGTTTATACTCATTTAACTGAGTGGTTTCTGATGCGTTATTTGGCGGGCCGTTTATATCCAATTCTGTAACCATAATCGGGAAGCCAGTTTCGGCAAATAAGTCTAATGTATACGTGATTGTAGATGAATTTGCATATTTAGTGGAAAAATGATGCCCCTGAGCACCAATTACATCGATTAAGTTTCGATCTATAAGTAATTCCACGATCTCCAAATAAGTCTGAGCATTCGTTGTGTTACCTAATAAATTGAAATCATTGATCATCAATTTTATGGAGTCTGCAAATATTTCATTTGCCATCTCGAAAGCTGTAATTACCCAGTCCCAACCAGTAGTTCCTGCACCACCTAATGCTTCGTAATAACCACCACTATTAGCATCATTTGGATCATCAATTGGCGGATCATGCAAAGGCTCATTTACAACTTCTAAATAATCGATATCAGGGTACCGCTCGGCGACAGCCATCATCCATTCTTCTAGTTCTGCTAGCTGTTCTTCTTCGGATAATGATTTCATCCAGGTTGGTTGCTGATTGCCCCAAACCAAAACATGGAATCGAAAAGGAAATCCATTTGATTTCGCTAACGCATAAGCTGCATCAAGTTCTGCCCAATTCATCTGGTCTCTTGAACTTTCTACAGACCCCCATTTTCCGGCATTTTCTGGAGTAACCTGATTCCAATATTCATTAAATCTGACGATTTGTAAGTTGGAATATACATTTCCGAGAAACTTAGGTTTATCTCGGGCAATTGGCTCAAATTCTGGTTCAGCAGATTCATAGCTAACCCTCAAACTATCAATCCAAAAACTAAGACCTTCATTACCAGAAAGGTTGAAATGCAAAGGTGTTCTACCTTGTGAATCATTTGCACCTACGGAAAAGCTAAACGAAAATTCTTGCCATTCTTCAGTAATCGTAGCGTTGTTTATTCTACCAAATTCATTAAATGATGGATTTCCAGCGGTAAAATTGATTGTGCCTGTACCATTTGCTCTGGCCCAAATATCAAAATTGTACAGTATGCCGGGTTCAACGGGAAATAGTTCATTGATTACCTGGATATCCCAAGCATTGGTACCCAGGCTATTTACATCAATTCTTAATGCTCTTGAACCATCTTTTACAGTATCAGAAACGATGGCAAAATCAGCGGATGCCGATTGAGCAGTTTCAATTGTCCATCCTTGAATGTTTAAGGTATCTGCCTGACTTGATAATTCTGTTTCCTCGAAACTGCCGTTCAGATTGATTATTACACGATCTTGTGCTGCTGAAGTATTGCTAATTAAAACAACTAATAGGAATGCAATAATTATTCTCATTAAAAACCTCTTTTATTGGGTAAGTGCTCTTCTTTGTTCAAGTTCTCTTTCAATTTCAATCATCTTACTATTCGTAAGTGGATAAAATAGCATCACAATAAATGCCAACACCCCGAAAATCCCTGGAATTAGACTAACAAGCAGCCTGATTCCCAATAAAGTCTCTTCTGTTTGGATTGCATTTGGTTCAAATCCATACCCACTCAGTACCCATCCAGTAATTGCACCTCCGAGTGCAACTCCTAATTTTAATGCAAAAAGGGAGGCAGCCATTATCAATCCCGTTGCTCTACGACCAAACTTCCATTCACCATAATCGGCGGTGTCGGTATACATAGCCCATTGAAGTACGGCAACTGGACCTAATAAATAACCAACAATTATATTTGCAATATATATAAGCTCAATTTGATCGGGTGGCAGTACAAAATACACCAGGCTTATCATCGAACCCAATCCTAGAAACCAGCCATAGGTTCTTTTTTTATCAAATAACCTTATAACATATTTGGTAGAAATAGCACCTACTAATGTTGCTAATGCGCCGGATGTTAGAAATGTTGAAGTACTTAACGCAAATTCTGATCCTAAAAATGAAATGGAATGATCACCTAAATAGTAACTTACGTAATAGGCAAACGTACTTCCGCGGATTACCAAAAATGTAAGTTGAAACACGGTTGCTACAGCAATTAATACCCATGGAAGGTTTTTGAAAAGGTCTTTTCCATCTGCTTTAAAATTTATCTCCTGATTTTTTGGCGGAGCCACACGTTCTTTGGTACTAAAGAATGTGAAAATGAATAAGCCTGCTGCAATTGCCCCATACAAGCCCATGGTCCACATCCAACCAACCTGGCGATCCCCGTTTCCAAAAAACTCTACCAATGATTCCGTGAATCCTGTTACAATTAACAAACCAATATAAGCTGCTACAAATCGATAGGAAGAGACTATGGTTCGTTCTTCTGAATTTGAGGTGATCACCCCCATCAAGGCAGAATATGGTACGTTTATAGCCGTATACATTATCATCATTAAGGTATATGTGATATAGGCGTAAACAATTTTTCCGGACGACCCAAAATCAGGTGTCATAAACATAAAAAACCCTAAAACACCGAATGGAATTGCTAACCATAGTAGATACGGGCGAAACTTACCGTATTTAGTTTGTGTCCGGTCTGCAATCATCCCCATTATTGGGTCATTAACCGCGTCAAAAATTCGTGTTACAAGAAACATGGTACCCGCTGCAGCAGCTGAAATTCCAAACACATCGGTATAAAAGAAAAGCAGATACACGATGAATGTTTGAAAAAACAGATTCGAAGCGGCATCACCGGCACTGTACCCTACTTTTTCAAAAATTGGAATTTTTGTGCTACTCATCGCTAATCCTCTACCTTTAGAATTATCTTGTTCAAGTCTTCATCTCTGGATGAATTACCTATTAAAATTTCAAACTCACCTGGCTCAACTACATACTCCATGTTGATATCAAAAAAAGCCAGCGATTTTGGAGTTATTGGAATACTAACTTTTTTAGCCTCACCAGGTTCTAACCAAACTTTTTTAAATCCTTTTAACTCTTTAATGGGCCTTGTTACAGAACTAATTAGGTCGCGAACATACATTTGGACTACTTCTGATCCTGCAACTTCGCCAACATTCTTTAACGTAACTTCAACTTCTGTGGACCCCTCCTTTGAAATTGTAGCCTCTTTTAGCTGGATAGCTGACCATTCGAATTGAGTATAGCTAAATCCAAATCCAAATGGATACAGAGGAGTAATTTCATCATGAAGGTACCCTCTTCGGGCCGATGGCTTATAATTATAATATATAGGTAGTTGACCCACCGACCGTGGTATTGAAATAGGTAACTTTCCACATGGATTAAAATCACCAAAAAGCACACTAGCTAACGCGTGCCCTGCTTCCTGCCCTCCGTACCAACATTCAATGATAGCATCAGCTTTTTCTACAACATTAGTTATACTAAGCGGTCGCCCGTTATAGATGGCAGCAATTATGGGCTTACCGGTTTTTGCCATTTCATCTACCAATTTATCTTGATAGCCAAATAGATCTAAGCTAGTTCGATCTCCCATGTGGTTTAGTGCCCAAGCTTCTCTAGAAGTCTGATCGTTTCCACCAATTGCAAGGATGATTACGTCGGCAGTTTTTGCAATCTCCACGGCTTCAGTAATACTTTTTAACTCATCTTCCAGGTTCGGAAGTACCACTTCATCCTCTTCCCATCGGCCGCCAATTGTGATTTTACATCCTTCGTGATAAACAACTTTAACATCCTCACCTATTGCTGACTGTATTCCATCAAGAACAGTGATATTAACTGTAGGAGCCCCGCTGTAACCGCCCAATAAACTCACATTTGCATTCGGCCCTATAACAGCAACTGTCTTTAACTCATCCTTGTTTAATGGAAGTAGTCCATTTTCATTCTTAAGAAGTGTAATCGTTTCTTGAGCCGATTGTAATGCAAGTTTTCTTCTTGTTTCAGCGTCTGTTACTTCTTCATATTTAGTGTAGGGATTATCAAACAAACCAATTTTGAACTTCCAGTATAGAAGTGGCTCAATGAGTTGATCAATGGTCGATTCTTCGATAGATCCATCTTTTACTAATTCTACCAGCATTGTATAGCAATCTGGTTCCGGAAGCTCCATATTTACTCCGGCATCTATAGCAAGCTTAGCTGCAGATTTTTTACTATCCGCAATATGATGACCATGGGTAGCTTCCCTATCAAAAAGTTCAAGAATTGCGTAATAATCTGATACTAAATAGCCATTGAAACCCCATTCATCTCTGAGTACATCTTTCAGCAACCACTTATTCGCATGCGATGGAATGCCATCTATTTCGTTGTAAGATGGCATTATACTTACTACACCAGCTTCCTGAACAGCTTCTTTAAATGGCATTAAAAATGTTTCTCTTAAAACTCTTTCAGAAATATTAACCGGTCCACAATTCATGCCCGATTCTGGCTGACCATGTGCTGCGAAATGTTTTAAGGTGGCAATAACTTTATCATTTCCTGTGAAAGATGCATCGCCTTGAAATCCTCTAACCGCTGCCTTCCCCATTTCTGACACTAAAAATGGGTCTTCCCCAAAGGTTTCTTCAACTCTACCCCACCTAGGATCTCTTGCCACATCTACAACGGGTGTTAATGCCTGATGCGCCCCTCTTTCGCGAGTTTCTTTTGCTGCTAAGGCATACAGTCTTTCAATCAATTCGGTATTAAAAGTGCCCGCCAACGCAATTGGTTGAGGAAAACTTATAGCACCTTTTGCGGCTAAACCATGCAGGCATTCTTCATGAAAAAATACGGGTATTCCTAACCTCGAGTGCTCAATAAAGAATTTTTGGATAGCGTTAGTTAATTCAACCGTTTGCTTAGCGTCAAAACCTTGATCATGACCTGCTTGCTCATCTTTTCCGGCATCACTAGGTCGCCCAACCTGTCCAATTCCGTTACCATGTCCAAATGATGCTTTCGCTTTTTCTACGCTGAATTTTCCAAAATCATCGATTAACGTGTCTTTTTTATCATTCCAAACGCACATCATCTGGGCGACCTTTTCTTCAAGGGTCATGCGTGTAATCAGATCATTAACCCTTGCTCTTGGCTCTAGGTTAGCATTTCTGTAAGCAGCATTTTTTAGTTCTGCTTCAATAATAGGTTCTTTCATTATGGTTTAATTTGAAGACAGGGTTATAAGCTCACTCACTACTTGTTTGGCATTTCCATCACGATCAAAGAGAAGTGGATAATTTGTTCTACCCGAAACCGGCCAACCATTTTTCCAGGAATCGCCATCGGTTACTCCCCAGGTTGTTACCCGATTGATTTTGTCTGAATGCTTTATAAATACGTTAAAAAGTGCCTTATATCTTTCAATCTGTTGTTGTTCAATTTCAATTGGCATTCCATCTGTAAAGGGATTTAATGAATCAACCAATGCCGCATTCATGCTAATGTCCGCTCCCATGTAATCAAACGCTGATGGAAGGACGTCTATATCCAATTCAGTTATAGCTACAATTCCAAGTTCTGAAAACTTTTCAATACTCGTTTCCAAGTCAGCTAGTTCAGGGTAATCGAAACCGTAATGCCCTTGCATTCCAATACCCGAAACTTTGATACCTTGATCCTGAATGGATGTTACTAATCGCACTGCACCGTCGGCTTTATCAGGATCTGGGAGGTTATAATCATTGTAATAGAGCTCAGCTTCTGGATCTGCTTCTTGAGCAAATTGAAAAGCTTTTGCCACATAATCCTCGCCAATAATATTGTACCATTTCGATTGGCGTATGGTACCATCATCATTTAATGCTTCATTAACCACATCCCAACCATTTACCCTTCCTTTATACCTTCCAACAATAGTTTTGATATGATTTTCCATCCTATCGAGTAATTCTTCTCTTGAAAGCGGAGTGCCATCTTCGTGCTCAAATACCCAATCCGGTGTTTGGGAATGCCAAACCAGTGCATGTGATATAATAAACATGTCATTTTCTTCTCCAAATGCCACGTATTTATCAGCATCATCAAAATAGAATTCACCAGGATTTGGATGTATGTTCTCCCACTTCATATCATTTTCTGGCGTGATAGAATTAAAGTGAGTTTCTAGTATTGGTAGTGCTCTTTGGTCTTCCTTTTTGTATTGAGAAGTGTTTATTGCGGCCCCTATATAGAAATAATCGCTGTAGGCATCAGCTAAGGTGTTTGATTCATTCGTTTCATTTGCACAGGTGCTGAAAATACTGAAAGCTAATACGAGTATAAGTCCATTCTTCATAGTAAATACCTATTTATTAGGTTTTCATATCGCTCTTGTTTGCCACTGATCTGTTGTAATTCAGGATTCTCGGAAGCATAATTATGCAAATCCTCAAGACTCAACTTACCGTCTTCGAAATCTTTTCCACTTCCTCTATCGAATGAACTATAGCGTTCTTTCTTCAATGATTTGTAGTTCGATTTCTCCAGTATTTCATTTGCTGCAATTAATGCTCTTGCAAAAACATCCATACCACCAATATGGGCATGGAATAAATCCTCCAAATCGGTCGAATTTCTTCTTGTTTTCGCATCAAAATTGATTCCGCCGCCCTGAAAACCACCCGCCTCTAAAATGATCATCATGGCTTGAGTTAACTCAAATACATCAACTGGAAATTGATCCGTATCCCATCCATTTTGATAATCGCCACGGTTTGCATCTATACTACCAAGCAACCCATTATCTGCGGCAACCTGTAATTCATGTTCAAATGTATGGCCGGCTAAGGTTGCATGATTTACCTCAATATTGAGTTTAAAATCGTCTAGTAAATCATATTTTTGCAGGAAACCAAAAACAGTAGCAGAATCAAAATCGTATTGATGTTTGGATGGTTCTGCTGGTTTTGGTTCAATAAAGAAAGTACCATTAAATCCATTTGCCCGAGCATAATCCTTTGCCATATGTAAAAAACGGGCAAAATGTTCTTGTTCACGCTTCATGTCTGTATTCAGCAAACTCATATAGCCTTCACGGCCACCCCAAAACACATAATTTTCTCCATCAAGTTTGATGGTAGCATCCAATGCATTTTTTAATTGAGCGCCAGCATGTGCAACCACATTAAAATCTGGGTTGGTCGATGCCCCATTCATGTATTTTGGATTCGAAAATAAATTAGCAGTCCCCCACAATAACTTAACTCCAGATGCTTCCTGTTTTTCTTTTGCATAATCAGTTATAAACGCCAATCTCTTTTCTGATTCAGCTAAGGAATCACCTTCATCAATTAAATCGAAGTCATGGAAACAGTAAAAGGGAACACCGAGCTTTGTAATAAATTCAAAAGCTGCATCCATCTTATCTTTGGCATTTTGATATGGATCGGTATTAATTGCCCATGGAAACACTTTTGTACCTGGCCCAAAAGGATCGCCGCCAGTACCGGTTAATGTATGCCAGTAAGCAACTGCAAATCTAAAATGCTCTTTCATCGTTTTACCTGCAACTACCTTGGTTTCATCATAAAATCTAAAGGCTAAAGGGTTGTCTGATTCTTTTCCTTCAAACTTAATTTTTCCAATTCCTTTGAAGTATTCCTTATCTCCTATCAATGGCTTCATTATTCTGATAATTTAAAATGAATGGTTTGTGATGGTAGCTTTCCATCCTTCATACAATTTTTTGTATTGCTGTTTTAGTTTTGGATCTGGCTCAATGCTATCAATTAGTTCTAGGTTACTAAATGCCTCTTTTTCATTTTTGTAGAAACCAGCACCCAGAGCCGCACCTCGTGCTGCACCAGCAGCTCCATCTGTGTCGTATAATTCCAGTCTTGTACCGGTTACATTGACAAAAATTTCTCTGAATGATTTACTTAAAAACAGATTAGCTTTACCTGCTCGAATAGTTTTTTGTGGTATGTCCATGTCGCCCAGCATTTCAAATCCAAGATTTAATGCGAAAACGATTCCTTCTACTGCTGCTCGTAGAATGTGCGCATTTGTATGACGATTGAAATCCAGGTTTAAAAAATGTGAACCAATTATTCTGTTTTCAAAAATGCGTTCTGCTCCATTTCCGAATGGTAAACACTGTAATCCTTCCGCCCCGGGATAAACTGAATCAACCATTTCATTCATTTGCTCATAGTTGAATTTCCCTTCACCTGAATTCAGTATTTTTTTTAGCCAGCTATAAAGAATACCTGTACCATTTATACAAATTAGTACCCCATTTCGAGTATCGTCTTCCGATGAATTCACATGTCTAAATGTGTTGATTCGAGATTTTTCATCGAATGCATTTTTTTCTGTTACTGCAAAAATCACTCCGGATGTACCAGCAGTTGCAGCAGTCTCTCCCGGTTCCAATGCGTTCAATGAAAATGCATTATTTGGCTGATCTCCAGCTCTGTAGGATATTCTAACCCCTTTTTTAAGACCTAACTCTTTGGCTACATCTTCAGCAACAACTAAATCCGAACCTATTGATGCAATAATTTCAGGTATTAGCTTTTCCTCAAAACCATAAACTTTTAATACATCTTTGCTGATCGATCCAAATTCAAAGTCCCATAAGATTCCTTCAGATAAGCCGCATGCGGTTGTAGTAGTTTTACCGGAAAGCTTCAGAGCTAGATAATCACCTGGTAACATAAGCTTATCAACTCTATCATAAAGCTGTGGCTCGTTTTCTTTTACCCATGCTAATTTTGATGCGGTAAAGTTACCTGGAGAATTTAAAAGCTTTGGTAGTATGTAAGTACCTCCCAAACTTTTATATGCTTCCTCACCCATTGAAACTGCACGACTATCGCACCAAATTATTGATGATCTTAGTAGTCTTTTTTGGCTATCAACAATAACCAGACCGTGCATTTGATATGAGATTCCAATAGCCTCTATCTGTGATAGATCAATTCCTTTATCTCTTAAATTATGTAGTGCTATTTTAAAGTTTGACCACCAAAGCTCTGGGTCTTGTTCCGCCCAACCGGGTTGAGGAGAATGAATAGCCAATTCATCTTTAGGATAGGTTGTTGAAGCTTCAATACTACCTTTTTCCCCATTAAGCACGGAGAGTTTTATAGATGAACTTCCAAGATCGATTCCAAGAAACAGCATGACCTCAATTATAAAAGTTAACACACGGCAGTATGATATATAAAAGAGATCAGAAAAGAAATATAATTGCGCAAAATTTTCATATTAATTGCGCAAATTTTGCTCAACTAGCTTGATCCGCGTTCAACTAAACTAACAGGTACCAAACTAACTATTCCCTGCTGAGCAATCGGCTGATTTAACCGTGTTATGATAGATTCAATTGCATTTTCACCGAGACGACAATAATCAGTATTCACCGAGCTAATAGTTGGGTAATGAGTTTCGCAAATTGGCAGATTATCATATCCAACTACTGCTACATCATTAGGAATATCATATCCTTTTTGTCTAGCCTTTTCCATAAATCCAACGGCCATCGCGTCATTTGCGGCGAAAATAGCTTCCGGTTTTTCTTCGAGATTAAGAAAGCTATCAAATGCACGGGCGCCAGATTCCAATGTATAATCACCTTGATATCTCCAGGTAATTTCAAGGTGTGCCATATGTACCAGATAATCATTAAACCCATTGGTTCTAAAACGCGATTCGGGCATTATTGAAGGCCCTTCAATTAATCCAAACTTATTATATCCTTGTTTATGCAGGTGTTTGGCAACCAGGATTGCACCTTGATAGGCATCAAAAGTAACCGTGTCGATTATAGTATTATCAATATTTGAGCAAGAGATAATCGGGAAATCTTCCGGGGCGTTAGCTAATATTTCCTCATAATCTTGACGTCCAAATTCAGGAACAAATAGAATTGCGCCCTTGTACCCAAGTGTAACACATTCTGAAAGTATATCTGTTGCTTTACGCTGCCCTCCTGCAACGCTAAACATCGAAATTTCAATCCCTTTGTTTATGGCAGCCTGTTGAAACCCTACAATAAATGAAGCAAAAAACTCACCGGTACGAAAATTTGTTATCAATGCTATGTAGGTAGGGAAATCATCCGGTAGTGGACGTGTTTGAGAGGGTATTTGATATCCTAATCTTTGTGCACTTTTTAAAATCTTAGCTTTATTTTTTTCTGAGATTCGACCTTCTCCACGAATTGCCCTTGAAATAGTCGACTGGGAAAAACCTGTATCTTCTGCTATGTGTTTTAATGTTACCTTCACTCACACCCTTATAGTAGTGAGCAAAATTTGCATAAATTTTGGCAAAAATGCATACCTAATTATCTGCCGGCTACCCTTTTTCTAAGGATCATTTCTGCTTCGTATTCTTTTCCTTCTCGGAATAATCTAAGAACCATATTGTCTCCTTCTTCAAATTCACGCATTAGTGCCCAGGCGTGCATTTCGCTGGATACCCGTTCTTCCCCTATTCTTGTAATTATATCGCCCGGCATAATCCCACTTTGATACGCCGGACCATCTTTATTAACACTGGTTACAAAAAGTCCGGCAACGGGTGGTAATCCATATTGATAAACTAACTGATTTGTCATTTGTGTGAATTCCATACCAGGATCAAAATCAAGAGAAACTTCCCCTGAATCTTTCAACTGACCAATTATTTTTTGAACACGATCACTTGGAATTGCAAACCCTAATCCAACAAAACCACCACTGGTACCACCTGTAAAAATGAATGTGTTTACTCCAATAACTTCGCCTTCACTGTTTAAAAGTGGTCCTCCTGAATTCCCACGATTAATCGCGGCGTCGGTTTGTATCATATCTAAATACACCCTTGGCTCTTCTGGATCTGGCCGAAAATCACGATTAGTACCGCTTACAACCCCAACTGTTACGGTTGGCTGACCATCGGCAAACAGCCCAAATGGATTTCCCATCGCAATGGCCCATTCACCAACCATCACATCATCCGAATCTGCAAATTCAACAAATGGAAAATCAGTTTTCTCACTTTTAATCTTGAGCAATGCGAGATCAGCGAATTCATCTGCACCTAGTAAGTCAGCTTCATATTCTTCACCATTTGTTAATGTAACCACCACTGTTTTTGCCTGTTTACTGGCAACATGTTCGTTGGTAACGATTAATCCATCAGCTGAAATAATAAAACCAGAACCAATACTCTGAACCTCTCTCGCTATTGGTCGTTCGAAAAATCGAAAGAAAAAAGCATCAAAATCTCTGGTATATCCACGTTGTAATTCAGTTACGGTGATACTAACAATGGCCTGCTCAGCTTTGGCAACAGCTCGAGTTATTGCATTGCTTCTGTGATCGTTAATTACTTGCGAGCCTGATTTGTCTTGCTCAGCATCTGTATTTGATATACCTATTCTTGATGCTGATGCATCCGAGCTAATCGCTATAGTTGCTTCCAGTTCGTCGCCCTGCTGACTACATGAACTTAAAAAGATCAATAAAAAGAAAAGAATAGTAGCTGTTCTTACCATACACTATTTATTTGTTCAATTGTTGTTCACCAATAGCAATTACATCATTCATTGCTTGTTCTAATGGCCCAGGATGCCAACCCGCTGCTGCTTTTTTATGTCCGCCGCCATTAATCTGTCGAGCCCATTCATTAACGTCCACTTCACTGCGCGATCTTAAACTAATTTTTATACGATCTTCGTCCTCTCGAAAAAGAATACATGCTTTCACTCCCGAAATACTTAGTGGGTAGCTTACAAAGCCTTCAGTGTCTTCCTTTTGGGTATTAGTGGCCTCAAACATGGCCTTTGTAACGCAGATACTCGCGAATTGATTGTCGGCGTGCAAAGAAATAGTATCTAATGCCTTGCTCAATAAATAAAGTTGATTGAGTTTCTTCGTGGAATACACTTTTTCAACTACGGCATTTGGTTTGAACGCTCCACGTTGCAATAATTCTGCACCAGCACGAAGAGTTTTTGGTGTAACACTATCGAATTGATAAGAACCTGTATCGGTAACGATGCCAACATACATGGCTTTCGCTGCATTTTCATCAATCTGATTAATATCATGCTCCTGATAGAGCTCATAGACCAACTCCGCTGTGGAAGAATAATCTGTTTTTGAAATAGCTACTTCAAAAATATCATCTGGTTGTGGATGGTGGTCTATCATATAAATGGGCTTACCCATACTTGCAATACTCTCTGCAGTCTCACCAAATCTATGTAGTGCATTACCATCTAGTAGTACAAATGCGTCAAAGGTTGAAAGCTTATGGTAATCTGGTTTTTCGATGGGAAAAATATCATTTAGCCAAGCCAAATTATCTGATGGTCCGTCTTCATTGAATGCTGTAGCTTTAATCCCATTCTTCTCTAACCATAAACAAAAAGCTACTTGCGAGCCCAGACAATCACCATCTGGTCGTACATGTGAAAAAACGGCTACATTTTGGTGTCGAGTAATTTTCTCGATGAATTCTTTATACATAAATCTCCTTTGTGCCAAAAATAGATACATAGTTCTGTAAAACCATACTTTTTGGCAAATTTTTCACCCCTTCTGTCTTCCCCTATTCTAGGGGAAGGACTCATAGATATTTAAAAAGCCATTTACGTGTTCCCTCCCCTAATGTAGGGGAGAGTTAGGGTGGGGTCAGTAAAATTTCGTTACTTTCATATAGTCACTAAAATTTCAAAAAAAGTATGCAAGCACTTATCGTGTGTGGTGGAACACCACCCTCAAAAAATCTTCTGGAAAGTGAAATCGAGGCCGCAGATTTCACCATTGGCGCAGATAGCGGTGGCTATGTTTTTCTGGGATTTAAACATTACCCGGATGTAGTAATCGGTGATTTAGACAGTTTCGAATATACCAATCATGAAGGGGTAAAAGTTATTCACGACCCGGACCAGGATACGAATGATTTGGAAAAAGCTTTAAATCATGCACTTCATAAGGGTGCGAAATCCTGTGTTGTGTTGGGGACTCTTGGAAAGCGAATCGACCATACGATTAAAAATGTATCTGTGCTACAGCAATTTCTCCCTAAGTTTGACTCCATCATTTTTCGTGATGATTATGGAGATATGTTTCTAACGAAATCACCATTTAAACCAAACTATGATCTAGGCACAATTATTTCTTTTTTTCCTGTAGGAACTCCTATCACAGGTTTTTCTTCAAAAGGTGTGAAATACCCACTATCAGATTCGGCACTTGTGATGGGTTCTCAGGACGGCACATCTAATGAGATAATATCAGATGAGGTAGAAATTACTTTTGATGAGGGCTTTTTAGGCGTTTTTGTAGGCACTGGAGATAAAATCAAAAAAGAGAAACGCGATTAGTAAACTCTCTCGAATTTTGAACCTCGTTTCCCTATTCTTAATTGACCAATTCTTAATTCTCCCAAAGGGATACCTTTGGCACTAATTCTAAATCATGCATCATTTACACCGCGAAAAACTGTTTTCTTTATTCGATGACAACCAAAGTGGCGCTGTCTACATACAAGGCGCTGACACCATGTATCGTTATGGAACGGATTATGAGTTCCCTTTTCGCCAAGAGTCCAATTTCTGGTATCTCACTGGGGCGAATGAGGCAGAATGTGCATTAATTCTAGACCTCAAATCGGAAGAATATCACCTTTTTGTTCCTGAAAGAGATGCTCAATACGCGGTTTGGCATGGGTATGTGAAATCAAAAGAACAATATGTAGAGCAGTACAAACCGGATCATTTGCATTATGCTAATGATATTTTGAGTGTTTTAAACGAATTGAGTCCAGAAACTATCTATTGCCTTAATGAGGAACAGGCTGAATTTGTAGAAGACTTGAATCGCGGATTTAAAGTAGATACTGAGACTTTAACCGATGCATTAACATACTGCAGAGTCATAAAAACAGACTGGGAATTAGATCAAATGCGAGAAGCTTGTCGGGTGAATGATGAAGCTTATTTAGCTGTAATGAAATCCATCAAACCAGGAATGAATGAGTTTGAAATAAAAGCAGTGTTTAATGAGGTACAATTAAAAAATGGCTTATTACAAGATGCATACAATGGGATTTTTGCTAGTGGAGTTAATGCATCCATTCTACATTATGTTGAAAATAACAGTCCTATAGCTGATGGCGATCTATTTTTGATGGATGCAGGATTTGAATGCAATGGTTACGCTGCGGATTATACACGAACTTTTCCCTCGAATGGAAAATTCACCGAAATTCAGGCAGGAATTTATCAAGCGGTACTAGATTCGCAGAATGCAGTGATTGAAGCTATTAAGCCGGGAGTGAAAATGGAAGATCTTCACATGATGGCAGCAAAAATCATGATGGAAGGGTTAAAAGGACTAGATATTGTTCGAGGAGACATTGATGAAATGATGGAAAACAACATTTTCGCGCTGTTTTTCCCTCATGGACTTGGCCATTTTCTGGGATTAGACACACATGATGTGGGTGGTTACCCGAAAGGCGTAGATCGTATTGATCGTCCCGGAATTAAGTTTTTACGAGCACGTAGAGAGCTTCAAGCTGGAATGGTAGTCACCATTGAACCAGGAATTTACTTTGTTCCTGCTGTTTTGGAACCCGCCATGGAAGATCCGGAAAAGTCGAAGTATCTGAATATTGAAAAAGTAAAATCGCTACTCAATTTCGGCGGTGTTCGCATTGAAGATGATATTGCGGTTACTGAAGATGGATATGAAAACCTTACAAATGTACCGAAAGAGATTTCAGAGATTGAAACTTTGATGGCAGGGTAGGCAAATTCTCCTCATTCTAGCCGTGTTCTTGACTCTACACCCGACTTTTCGGGAGAGCGCGGACTAATATGAAATACAAAACTTTAATCCTTAAACTTCGATTCGCCGCCCTGCCTACTGCAGGCAGGTTTAACGCCGGGTAGTTAGCTGGCAAAATAGATCGATTCTTCCTAGGTTGTTATGTGCATACATTGTAATTATCTTTGTATTGACATGCATTAAAAATAATAGCCATGAAAACCAAGATAATTCGTATCGGTAATTCCCAAGGGGTTCGAATTCCAAAACCATTAATCGTAAACAGCGGGATCACTGAAGATATTGAAATGATTCTTAGAGATAATGAAATCATTCTTCGTCCTATTGATACTGTTCGAAAGGATTGGGAAGCGTCTTTTCAAAAAATGGCAGAGCAAGGTGATGATGTTTTATTAGATCAAAAAGAAACTGATAAACCCTCAGAATGGGATAATTCTGAGTGGACATGGTAAAAGTAAAGCCAGTTAAAAGGTTCGAAGTGCATCTTATTTCACTTGATCCTACCAAAGGTTCTGAAATTAAAAAAACTCGCCCCTGTTTGATCATATCTCCTAATGAAATGAACAAATACATCAATACAGTGATCATTGCACCAATGACATCAACTTTTAAAAATTATCCAACACGCGTCAATACAACATTTCAAGGCAAGAACGGACAAATTGTATTAGATCAGATTCGAACGGTAGATAAAAGCAGATTGATTAAAAGCCTAGGGACAATCAGTCCTTCAGCTGAACAAAAAGTATTGAGTATATTGCAAGAAATGTTTGCCCAATAAATTCGTGCCACTTAGCAAGCGTTTCAAGCTATCTTCGCATCATAAATGAAAAAAGCTTTTCATCTTTGATTTTATGGTAGTTATATCGGCAGTTTGCATTCTACCAAGCTTCTTTATGATCAAATTTTTATCAATCGTAGCGAATTTCATCCTGCAAATAGTAGGTTTTGGTAGCCCAGCCCCTTGCCAGTTGGAAATCAAATGATCATCGATTTTGGGGTCTGACTTCAAATTACTGGTTAGGAACAGCAAAACTATGTCCTGACCAGAATTGAAGGTCTCTGTTGAAACTACTAATGCCGGCCTTTTCTTTTTAGAAGCCGAGTCTGAAATTGGAAATGGGATTAGAATTATATCCCACGGTTTATAAGTCATTGTACACCTCATCCTCATTATTATCCCACTCTGAAAACGAGGATTCACTTACGTTCATAATCTCCCTTAGCTCTTCCCGATCTTTCAGCCTTTCCCATGTCTCTGCGACGTAATCATCAATCAGATCACTGACAATGTTAGACATAGACTTTCCTTCAATAGAGGCAATGGCTTTTAATTTTTTTCGCTTTTCTTCAGGGATGCGAATGCTCATTACGGCCATAATCAAATAGTATAATTGTAGGTTACCCTACAAATCTACAGAATTAATGCAAATATTCAATCTTAGAAAAGGTCATCCCGCAGTCCCGACTGGTCGGGAGGATCTGGTTCAGTATCTTCGCCCTGATTTAACATCTAGATTCCTGCCTTCGCAGGAATGACGGAAAGTTTTTTAAATAATCCTTAGCTAACCCTCTCCACATTGGCAAGTAACGCTTCATCAAAATCGATACCAGAAATTGGAATAAGCTCTTGCGTATCCTGATCCCAATCGATTCGACGACCGAGTTTGTAAGACAATCCCGCCATGTGCGATGTTATAGCTTCTTCAAATCCTGCTTTAATATCACAGCTTGGTGTCCCACCATTTCGGATACAACTCAACCATTCTCTTAAATGAAGATGAGTTGAATCAACTCGCCTACCATCGCGGTACGTCCAAAGCAACCCTTTGTCTGCAAAATACTGTGTGGTTGCAGAACTAATTCCATCTACCTCATTGGCAGTTGGATCATAATTGTAAATCGCGCTTCCACCTTGCATAACACCACGTTCAATTTCATCTTTGAATCGGGTTGATCCTCGATCTGCATAAATGGATAAACTATTACCTAATTCCATCGTTGCATCATGGCCCATCAACAGAGTTTTGCGACCATAATTATTGCCAAGTGTAGCACTATACACTAGTGTCATTCCTTGTTCTTTACCCGCTTCCTGACTTGTACCTGTTGAGAAGTCTGGAAACTCCATATTCGCCTGAAAAACATCCGGTACATTTCTACCATCTCTATGGGTATAAATTCCCCCGGAAGACATCACAGAAGAAGGAATTCCCATATTTAAAACACAATTAACGCGATCATAATCGTGGGAAAGCAAATCTCCAGATAGCCCCGAGCCATAGGCCCACCACTTTCTCCAACGGAAGAAATGTTCCAAATTGAAGTCGGTATAAGGTGCATTCCCAATAAATTGATTCCAGTCAATCGTTGAAGGTGAGGCAGCCTCATGAATCGCATACTGCCAGGCACCGTTATCGTCGTTGCGGTTTGTGTTGGCTTGAATCAAAGAAACGTGTCCCAGAATGTTCTTTTTGATCACATCTTGGGCTGTTAAGAAGCTCTGAGTTTGTCTATGTTGATGCCCCACAGCAAACACAGCGGTTGAATTTTCTGCAGCTGTTTTTAAATCGTACGTCTCTTTGATATTATGCGTCATTGGTTTTTCAACATACACATGTTTTCCTGCCTCTAAAGCTGCTATTGCCATAGGAGCATGCCAATGATCGGGTGTCGCAATGATCACTGCATCTACATCCGGGCTTTGAACCAATTCCTTATAGGTCCTATATCTTTTAACGGAAACTGTATCTGTAGAAAATGAAGAAACTGCGTCCTTAGCATGAGCATCAAAAATATCACAGACTGCGGTAATTTGAACGTTCAAATCTTCTTGCTCTAAAAAGGTCTTTAAACGGGTATCGTTTGGGTTGTCCTGCGCATACTTTGCATGCTCTTTCAACCAGCTTGTTTGTGCAAAACCAATTGCTCGGCACAACTGAGGGCCACGAATTCCAAACCCAATAATTCCAATTCGAACGGCTTCACCAGCCATAGACCCTGATGGAGGTGGTGGTGAAGCCTCAATATTTAAAGTCTTAAGGATACTTTCTCGAGACTGAGATTTTTGTTTCGATTTTGTTGCTCCAGCCCACCAGATAGCTCCAACCACCGGCGCACCTGCAATCCCTTTTAAAATTTCACGTCGGGTAAAGGTTCTTTTATTTTCTTCACTCATGGCTCAAGTGGTTTTAAGTTGTGCAGTTTTACTGGTAAGAATTTCTAATCCAAAAAAGCTACCGGTTGGTAGTGTATACAGAACTAATAATGCAGCAGCCTCTACTAAATTTTTATTGATGATCCAGTAATTACCTTCGGTAACAAGCTGGGCCGACCCCATAAATGCAGGATGTGCGAAATAATACATCAACAACAAGCCGATACCACAAAAAGCACCCTGTTTTTCAAAAATCCCAAGAATTAAACTTAGTCCGACTAATAGCAAAATAATTACATTCAATGCATCCACTAAGCCAATTAAGCTATCGCTTGCCAGCCATTGATAGAACCAGGTAAAAGTTTCTGCGGTTAATAAATAGCCTTTAGCAGACCAATCGGGATTATAAATTTTGATTATTCCCTCATAGAGAAAGTGCCAACCCACTACTATCCGCAGAATGGTTAAAACCGTTTTAGATTTCTTAGAATCTGTACTTAGATCGCTCATTTTACAACCCCAATAGGTTTTGTCATCATTTAATGAGCGTAATTTTCTGCTTTAGGATGAATTTTATGTGAAATGTGGTTTAAAGTCTTAATCAATCATTTTGAATTCTGAGGATTGAACCATCTGGGTTTTCCAATTCTAACTCATTAATAAGCAAATCACGGATATTCATGAAATGATCACAGTGATTAATGAATAAGTCAGATGGTTTTTTACCATTTATAGAAAGGAGCGTATCCCCTAGTTGTAGATTAAGATTGGGATTTGTTCTAGTAACAACCCAAAGTGAATCGTTAAGTACGCCTGGTATAAACGACAGACTGTGAGGAACTTCAACCTCGGATATTGGCACCAGAGTTATTCTATTTGACTTATTATTGATATACACGTTAAAGTGCTCTAATATTTCATTTCCTAGTAGTGCTTTCCCAATTGAAGAAAATTCAACCGGAATATTGAAGGAAAAATCACCCAGAGAAACTTCAAGATCTTTCGTTATTAGTGTATCGGTATTGGACCCATAGATACCGGATGTTGAGCGATCAATTACTTTCGTTTCACTTTCACTTGTAAACAACTCTGAAAACCGGGCAGGCAAGATCAATCCACCATTAAATCCTACATCAAATAATACTCCGCTAACGGTTCTCTCACCTACCTGAATTTCAATATCAGGAACCCCGGAAAAAACTGGTCTTTTAAACTTTATGGAACTTTGAGTTACGTTTTCAGGAGGAGTTAATGGCGAATCTGAAAGCATAAGTTCGGTATGTTGAAAATCAATTTTCCAGTGCGCTAGTTTTATTAAATTCGCACCAATAATTCCATCATCCGCAATACAAGGACTCGCAGATAGTGGGTCGTAATCGAGTTTCCCGGCACCAATTTTTTTAAAAAGTGCATCACCAAATCGAATTGAATCTAACCGTGTAACTTCAATTTTTCGCGAGACACCGGCAGCCGTAGAATTGTCTTTTGTAGCGTACGATTCCAGGGAAAGTGAATCAGCCAATCCTTTTTCAATTTTGCTATTAAAGGCACCTGTATCAAAAATAAATTGTCTCGGAATATCGTCATCGTTTACTAGTCCATTAATAACAATCAATCCTTTCACATAATCAAAGGGGATGGTGTGCACATAGTTTTTATCATTAATCGAACCACCTGTTAGCAATTTTACATTCGATAAATAATTACAACTAAGGAGCGTAACCCATAAAAAGCCGATGAGTATCCTCATTTTACAACCTTCCTTTTAGTTTCGGAATATGTATCATCCTGTTTGGATAAAGTACAAGTTGGATGAAATTAAACTCAAACTGATCAATTCGAATATTTGTGCCGTTTGCATCCTTAATTTTTTGAAAAGGGTAATATCTTAAGTTCGTTCGTAATACCCATGTTTCTAGTGGCGATGCCAAAATATCCCACCCGAAAATTATTCCAGGTGAAATCATTCGGGTTCTCATAACATCACCAACTTGTTCATTCTCTAAAAATTCCCCAACTGCCCACCGTTCAAAACTAATAGTTGGCCCAATAAATGGTACAAACCCCAGGTAATCACCTACAAACTTCAACATTTCAATAGAGAGGCTACCCCTGCGCATTAGATGCTCGAATTCGAAACTTTCTGAGTCGAAGGTATAATCTCGAAATGTTAAGCCAAGGTGAATTCCTGCATCATGAAATAAATATCCAGCTGCATACTCCCACACCATGGTTGCTTTATGGCGGGGTAAAGATTGCCTTAATTCATCTCCGGGATAACTTGGGGCCAATAAAGCATAGGCTCCACTTGGAGCAAAGCTCAAAGAAAAGCTATTTAATTTGTTCTCTTTTCGAAGTTGTTGTTCCCATCTTTGCATATTTCCAGAAACAAGGTCCTCCTCATTCTTTAGTGTGCCTTCAAAAAATTTCACAAACCCAAAAGAAAGATACCCATTTGGTAGTTTGAAGGTATGTTCATCGAACCGATTGGAGTAGAAGTCTCGCTCATTATTTAACATCCACATAAATTCTGCATGAAATTTCCAATCGTTTTGAGCAAAGGAGAGTCCACCCAGAGCAGATGATGTAATAAAAAAATCATAGCGAAATCCTAGTTGTTCATCATCAAAACCAAGAGTCATTTCATTAGCAGAATACCCGAAATATGGTTGAATCTTACCATATTCTAACCGCCATGGGTAATAACGCATACTTAAATCACCACCTGAGTTAAAGTATATTTCTGTCTGGGGAAGAATCTGTGGATCTGTAAATCTGGCTACAGGAAAATTCATATTGAAATCTACCTTTCCCCAAAAATGCATCCCCCCGATGTTTATACGAGGAGCGGTAACAACCGGGAATTGATGGGATTGTCCATTCCAAATAAACGAACCGGAACCTGGTTGTACC
This sequence comes from Balneolaceae bacterium, assembly GCA_965229525.1. Taxonomy (GTDB): domain Bacteria; phylum Bacteroidota; class Rhodothermia; order Balneolales; family Balneolaceae; genus HXMU1420-13. The sequence goes on along the minus strand of OZ245886.1, from coordinate 1,754,263 downwards.
TGTAGGTTTATTCCCAAATAACTTTGGGCAAATCGATGTTGAGTTTTTTGATTCATATACACCTGAGCAGATGCATTAGAATTAACGAAAACAAGTATTAAAAGTATGAAATATGCTTTTTTCCACATGAACTTTTGAGCTTTTATGTTACAACCAATTATATGGTGGCAATTCTCAAAAGTGTCGCTACTTACTCCGTTTTGTTACCATTGGGACTATTATGGGACGAATGGGAAGCCGATTTTTTAACCGTCAATAAATTGTTTCTTCAGTGCCAACGCTTTAGCCCGCGAAACAGGAATGCGCGTTTGTTGGTCATTAAGAATTAACTCAAAATTTCTGGCATTTCCTGTTACTGTATATACTTTATTTAAGTTTACTATATATCGTTTATGGCAATGAAAAAAGATTGTAGAAGGTAACTCCTTATTGAAGTATTTAAGCCGATTCCGAATTAGCTTTTTTTGTGTCACATTATTCTTATCCGAATAAAATATTTCTACGTAATTACCATCTGATTGGAAGAATAAGATTTGATTTAGGTGTACACTAAGTTCAACCAACCCGGATTCTGATTTCAATTCAAATTGTTTACCTGTTAGATGTGTATGGGCTTGGTCTTTTTGGGGCGTCGATTTTCTGGCACTGTTTAATGTCTCTGATTCCTTAAGTATTGCCTGTCTATAAAAAAACTGTTCTGTAAAAATCATCAATAGAACGGGAAAAAAACTAATTGATAAGGTATATCCTACTACTTGCAGTAAGGATGGTAGGTCTTCAAAATCATCCACACTAATAATAAGCACTATTTTATAATTGACAAGGCAAATGATGGAGATAATGCTCAAAATCATGGCAATTTCTTTTCCAACGGTCCATTCATCTTCTCTAATTCGCTTTGGTGTGACTGACTGTATTAACCAGCCACAAAGCCCGACAACCAGAGAAGCGATTAAACCAAATAAAACACTGTAAACTGCCCTGATTTTAAGGGTAAGATCATCAAAACCTAATGGGGCAAGTAATAAAATCACAACAATTGTAACAGCTCCGGGGATGCCAATACTCCAGGCATTGAAAATAAAAGGATGTGGTTTTGACAGCACCTTCATGAAACCATTAACGAAACTAAGTGGTTGAGTGCGTCGAAGATAGTAATATTTGAATAGCCCACACGATTAAATAGAAATAAGGATGTAAACATGATTCAAGTTGCAATTTTGAAAACTGTAGGGATATGGGTAGTAACATCATTGGCAGTTATTGTACTCTTGGCATTAATGGTTGGTTGGTGGGTTTCTGCGCCGGCTTTTAAAGGTGAAAAACTTGATAACTTCGATGGATCCAAATTCCTAAATCGAGTGGGTTATGTTGAAAAGGGATTTTTAGATTTAATGAAATGGGGATTTAATCGAAATCCTGGATCCTGGACAGAACTTACAGAAGATGATGTGGAATATGGGCCTAAACCTGCAGACCGTATAAACGATTCCACTCAGGTTATTACGTACGTAAACCACTCCACGTTCCTAATTCAAACAGATGGATTAAATATTTTACTCGATCCAGTTTGGAGCAATAGAGTTAGTCCTTTCAGTTTTGCTGGTCCAAAACGAATGCGCCCACCCGGTATTCGATTCGACGATTTACCAGAGATCGATTATGTGTTGATTAGCCATAATCACTACGATCATTTAGATATAAGTACTCTCAGAGATTTGGAAAGAGACCACTCGCCAACTTTTATTGTACCATTAGGAATTGACTTATATCTGCAACAAAAAGGAATTCAGAAAACAATTGCTTTGAACTGGTGGGAAGGAACACAAGTATCTGAAACTGTTACTATTGATGCCGTCGAAGCCCAACATTTCTCTTCGCGTGGTATGTTTGATCGAGACAAAACTCTATGGGCTGGATTTGTAATTCAATCGCCCAAAGGGAATATCTTTTTTGCCGGTGATACTGGTTATAATGAAGCCTTTAAAGAAATTGGTGAGCGTTATGCTCCCATTAAAACAGCGATTATTCCGATTGGAGCTTATATCCCAAGATGGTTCATGAGTCCAGTTCACGTGGATCCGGCTCAGGCAGTACAGATTCATCATGATGTGAATGCTGAACTAAGTATTGGCATGCATTTTGGAACCTTTCCACTTGCAGATGACGGCAAACAACAACCCCTCAACGATCTCGAAATTGCATTAAATGGGGAAAATTTTATCGTGATCGAGGAGGGTAAAAGTATAATACGAGATTAGTTGATCCAGTAACTCATCTTTACTACAACACCCCGATTTTGGATCTGAAAATCACCTGTATCATAGTTATCGTTATACACGATAAATATGTCTGACATGGGTGCAAATCGCCATTGGATTCTGCTGTTTATATTGAAGTTTTCTGCTTGGGTATTGTACTGAAGGAAAGTAGTCCAGTTTAAATCCCGGGAGAAACTCACCTCAGTCTGTGGTCCAATTAAATGAAGGGTTCTCGCGCCAAAATTGTCTGGTAAATCTACCTTATTCATAATATATCGAACCCCAAAATTTCCCCAGGGTTGAGCTCTCAAATTTAGATTTCCGCCAATGAACATTCTTGTCCCATTGTAAAAACCACCGTAAGAAAAGTCTGCACCTCCGCTAATCATTCCTCTTTCATCAGAATTATAGGCCAGATTAAAGTGACTGAAATCATAGGTTCTTGCTGGTAAAAATTCGTCACCACCAATCAGGTCTGTTTCATAAAGTAGACGAATTTTACTGTTACGCAAAGCAACTTCGAACCAGCCAAAATCCTTAGTATTTATGAAATAATTAAGGGATGATACTCGATCAATGAAATCACCATTAGTTTCATAGCTTGCAACTGTCCATGCAGAAAACTCGTGAGAATTCACCCAACCACTTTCGGGGCGATAGATGTAGCCAACCCATGGATTGATATAATTGAAACCGACTCTAACCAAGGTATCATTTGCAGCATCATACTGGAAAGATCGCATTGAAAATCCCAACTCATTTATGAAATTATCGCCCAATCGATCCATTGTGAGACCGGCATAGCTTGTGCCATTATCATACATCATTGTCGCCCCCACAAATGAAGCATCATTCAATTTCTCTTCAGTCTGTGACCAATGATACCGTACATTCCCTCGGAATCGATTATTCTCCGAGATAAAATGATATTCAGCGCCAATTGTTCGGTTAAAATCATCCCCTCCGAATCTATTATTGGAATAAGCAGATCGATTTGTAACCAAGCTTTTGAAGCTTGATCGACCCCATACATTTTGTTGGGCAGCGAACACCGTGTAATTATTTGCGTAGAGGTCATCCACAGATCGTGTCTGAACGTTCATCGCGCCCACACGCAGATTTTCATTTACATTTCCAGTCATTCTCGAGCCAAATAGAATCGGAACAACGCTACCACCATTTAAACCAATTGTACGTGAGAAAAATGGCTTAACACCCCAGGTCCCAAAACTGGAGAATAAGTCACTATTTTCCAGGAAGAATTGTCTGCGCTCGGGAAATCGGATGCTAAATCTTGTTAGGTTGGTAACTTGTTGATCAACATCCACCGTGGAAAAATCGGGATTAACCGTTAAATCCATTTTAAATTTTGATCCAACCGGTACTTTCGCACTTAATCCAAATTCTACATCACCGGCAAAGTCTTCACTTTCAGCGAAATTACGATTTCCGGATGTTAATACAGTTGGTTGTAAGACTACTCTTTGTCTTTTTGAGGGTAAATTCTCACTAAGAGTCATCGTACCTAAATGCCCCAAATCAATACCGGGGAAACCTTGGGGAACATGCGACCAGGTCGAGTACTCATTTCGTTTCATATCATTTCGTACAAAATTGATTCCCCATTCATCAGAGTCTGGGTCGAAATTTATGGATTTGAAAGGGATTGCGAATTCAGCTACCCAATATTCATCGTGTATTTGCACCGCACTATGCCAGATATTGTCCCAATTTACATCCGGGCGAGTGTTTGAATTTTCCAGACTAACAACGCCGTCCATTTTTGCACCGGCGGCATTTACCCCAAATATGAATCCATTTGTTTGCTGATTATATGGATCAATTACCACGCTAAATCCATCACTATTCCAATGATAGCTAGGATTATCTCTCTTTAGCGTGGCAATAACGAGGTCTTCTCTTTTTTGATAGTTAATTGCTGCGATATACAAAAAATCATCGTCATACGTCACCCATGCCGTAGTTTGATTAACTGCATATCCTTCGTCTCTTGGCCATTTATTTAAAAACTCTGAGGTTACTGACGCCCCTTCCCAGGCTTGTTCATCCAAAACACCATCGATTGTTATACTGCTATTGATCTTTGTAAGGCCGAGGTTAAAATCAGCATATTCAGGTTGCTCCTGCGCATTAAGCGGGATATAAAGAACGATGAATGCGAAAAAGAATGTGAGTCTCATGACAGTTAGATGGATTGAATTTGCTGCCGAGATACCCAGTTTTTCATTTACATATTTAGAACCTCTACCTACAACCGCTTTAGGCTGCTATTTGCATATTTCTTCATGCTGTCTATCATTTATAGTTCAATTCTATGCATTTGCAGTAAGTTTCGCGTCGTCTGTCGAAGAGGAATTTTTTAGGTATTAAACTTCTGGGTGTTGCCGTATTTTAGTGCCTCAAATGGTTCGAATACTTCAAAAATATCAAAGTACTCCACAGCGTATTGGCTGGCATGCCTTGTTCTGGGTGTGTTATGCCTCTGCTTATATTTTTATCTACGGAAGTTTCAGCGATACCTATTTAGCTGAATTTCAATGGATGGTGACTTCTCTTCCTACAAAAATGGCCCTTGTATATTTTACGTTGTACTTCATTATCCCCCGATATTTCCTTGAAAAGAAATATGTTGCTGCAACGCTTATTTCAATTGCTGCAATTTTTATCGTGTCCATCATTCAGCGTGGTGTGGATGTACATATTTATTATCCACTTTTCAATCCACGCGGTTTAGGAGGCCCTTTCTTTAATTTTCCGAAAATCTTCAAAATCATGCTGGGAATTTACCCGGTGGTTGCACTGGCATCTTTTATTAAAATAACCAAACACTTTTATAACGAAGAGAACAAATCAAAAGAGTATCAACAGCAAAAACTAGAGGCAGAGCTCAATTTTTTAAAAGGTCAGGTTCATCCGCATTTTCTATTCAATACGCTGAATAATTTGTACGCACTCACTTTAAAGAAATCGGATTCATCCCCCGAAGTAGTATTAAAACTATCTGAATTACTCAGTTTTATGTTGTATGAAACGAATTCACCTACAGTACCACTCAGTAAAGAACTTAGTTTAATTGAAAACTACATATCATTGGAAAAAATCCGCTATGATGAGAGATTAACCACTACCTATAAAACGGAAGGTGAAGTCGAAACCGGCCAAATTCCACCTATGCTGCTACTTCCGTTCGTCGAGAATGCGTTTAAACATGGAACCAGCGATTCCCTAGACAAAGTGTGGGTAGAAATAAAAGTATCCGTGCGCAACAATCAGTTGCACTTATCCGTGATGAACAGCAATGGCGTTGAAAAGAATGTTAGCCAGGAATTTGAATATCAACAAGGCATTGGTTTGAAGAATGTAAAGCGTAGACTTGAACTTCTTTATGGTGAGCATTACGAGTTGAATATCAGTGATAATGACGAAATGTATTCTGTACAACTTACCCTTCAAATGGATGAACTTAGGTAGAACGGGGATTCATGAATTTAACTTGCTACATCATTGATGATGAACCACTAGCCATCGAAGTAATCGAAAATCATGTGTCAAAGATTGATGGACTTGAAGTGGCAGCCACTTTTCAAAATGCTGTGAAAGCATTTCAGGCTTTAAGAGAACAAAAAGTGGATGTGCTTTTTTTGGATATTCAAATGCCCCGCCTTACAGGAATTGAGTTTTTGAAAACACTCAAAAATCCTCCGAAGGTCATTTTTACAACAGCTTATCGAGAATATGCTTTGGAAGGATTCGAATTAGACGTGGTTGATTATTTACTCAAACCCATTTCGTTTGATCGATTTTTAAGAGCAGTTGATAAAGTATTTGATTCCCATGAGCCTTCAAATCCTACCTTTGAATTCATACCAGAATCGCCAGAAACTCCACATTTTGTTTTTGTTCCATCAGAAAAGAAAAACATTAAAATCTGCCTGGAAGAAATCGAATTCATAGAAAGCAAAAGAGACTACATCCTTATTAAAACAACGAAGAAGGAAGTGCTTACACATCAGACCATCACTTATATGGAAGATCGACTTCCTGAGGCCCAATTTCTTCGAGTGCACAGATCCTACATCGTCAACCTAAAGAAGATCGAAAGTTGGAATCATCATGAGGTTGAAGTTGGCAATGTAGCAATACCAATTGGGCGCACTTTCAAGCAGAATGCAGTGAAAAAACTGAGTACTAATTCCGAAGTATTATAGTTTTAGGTAGTAACTCGGGTTATTATCGTGAAATGAGGCAAATCTCTATTTTCTTACTGCTACTATTTTTTGGTTCGTTTTCGGCAAATGCTCAGGTTAACGTTTTTGGCATCGTAACTGACCAAGATACCGGTGACCCGCTACCCGGAGTAAATGTGTACCTTTCAGGAACAACAATTGGTGCAAGTACCGATGAAAATGGTGAGTTTAGATTCATAACTGAAATCATTGGCCGGCAAGATGTAGTTGCCAGCTTTATCGGCTTTAAAACTCAAATAAAGTCAGTTGAACTTGGAAGGAACTCAGCATATAAGCAGGACTTTTCACTTCAACCGGATGTTCTACAGCTTGATGAAATTCGGGTTGTGGCTTCAAATGATATATTTCTAAGGCAACTGGATTTGTTTAAAACATTCTTTATTGGTTTTGATAGCAATGCAGATCAAACCTATATCATCAATCCGGAGGTCCTAACTTTCGATGAAGTTGAGAACAAAAACAGGCTCAATGTAACTGCAAGTGCTCCTTTAATCATCCACAATAATGCCCTGGGATATCGATATGAAGTGGAATTAAAAGAGGTCTACTTTGATACAGAAGAAAATACGGGTTTGTATAAAATCTATCCTCGCGTGATTGAAATGGAGCCCCGAAATAGACGAACCCAACGAATATGGAATTCAAATAGAAAGAAAAGTTATGCAGGGTCGAGTCGTCATTTCTTTAAGAGCTTGGTAGAGGATCGGGTTTGGAGAGAAAAATTTGTGGTATCTCCATCTGAACGTGTGTTTGTAAACTACACCGATTCATTAAGACAAATCAGAACGTGGCACCCTACCAATTGGGAGAACATCACGGAAAATTTTCATGTATTTAAACTAAACGCTGACTTCGTTCAAATTGAATATGTTAAAACCAGCAATTCTAATTTGGGTGTGAGCATCACTCCGCAAAAAGTGAGCGGATTCGAGGTTCGGGGCTATCCTGAAATATTTATTGTGAATAATGATGGCTTGCTTTTGAACTCCCAAAAAATTGCACTTTATGGTGATTGGAGCGATACTCGATTTTCAGACTTTCTTCCTCTTGATTATTCGAATTAATTGAAATGCCGGGCTAAAGTTCGCTCCATTTGATGTACTCTTTTTGTACATTCCAACGTTAGCTATAGCGATCGCAAAGCATGTCTGAAACCTACCGCGCACTTACAAGAAAATACCGCCCAAATTCATTCGAGGACATCGTCTCACAAGATCATGTGAGCAACACTTTACTTAATGCGATCAAGCAAAACAGACTTTCACATGCCTATATGTTTTGCGGACCAAGGGGTGTCGGTAAAACAACTATGGCGCGAGTTCTGGCGAGGGTGATCAATGAAATTGATCTTAATGTTGATGGAGAAGCTCTTAATCAGACTCTCAACATTATTGAAATGGATGCTGCATCTAACAATAAGGTTGAAGATGTACATCACCTTAGAGAAAGTGTTCGCATTCCCCCTCAGAATGGCCGCTATAAGATTTTCATTGTAGATGAGGTTCATATGCTTTCAAAAGCTGCGTTTAATGCTCTTTTGAAAACACTGGAAGAACCACCTGAACACGCAATTTTTATTTTTGCAACAACCGAACCACACAAGGTTCTTCCAACTATTTTATCACGCGTTCAGCGATTCGATTTTAAGAGAATTTCGGTCGAGGAAATTGTATCGCGATTAAGAAAAATCTCGAACGATGAGCACATTCATATTGATGATGAGTCGCTACATGTAATTGCTAAAAAAGCTGATGGTGCATTACGCGATGCTCTTGGCTTAATGGACCAAGCCATTGCATTCTGTGGTGATAACATCACGCATGTTGAGCTACTAAAAGCACTCAATGTAGTTGGGACAGACCGATTATTCCAATTCATGGAATGTGTTGAGAAAAAAGATCCGGATGCAGGCCTTCGTTTAATCAATACGTTACTACAGGAAGGATACGATATTCAAGAGTTCTTAATCGGCCTCACAGAACATCTTAGAAATTTATACATCGCCCATCATAGTCCTCAGATGTTTTTGGTGGAAGCGTCAGAAGAAACAAAAGCTAACTATCAGCATACAGCTCAAGCATTTTCCAGAGATGATTTGATGCGCATGCTACATATGGTAAGCGAAGCTCAAATCAAGCTAAAAGATGCTAATCAGCCTAGAATTCAATTTGAAATTGCTCTTCTGAAACTCATTCATATGGAAAAGAGTGAGAATCTTAGAAAGCTATTGGCTGAGATTGACACATTAAAAAAAAACTCTAGTTTTCGGGAAGTAACAAAGTTACAAAGTGACACAGCTACAGAGCCTTTATCTCCGAAGATAGAATCGGTTGAGCAACAGTTACCTATAGAAAATCATCCTTTGGAGGAGGTATCCGAGCAAACAGCTAGCTCTGAAGATGACGAAAAAGCTCCAACTCATGAACATGAACCAACACCAATTCCAGAACTAGACCCTATCGTTGATGAATTTGATTTAGGATCACCTGCTCTAGTTACAGAAGTAACTCATCAGGCGAAAGAAATTCATTTTAAGAATGGAAATAATAGTTCAAATGCAGTGATTGTTGAAGAGAAACTTGAAGCAGAGGTACAGGTTATTGACAAAAAACTTGTTTTTGAAGATGTACGAGCTGTATGGCCAGAGTTTTTGACAAAACTTGCTGATCGGGTTCCAAAGATTCTTGAACTTCAGGTTCAAAGAGTTAAACCAACGGAATTGAAAGGCCTGGAGCTTACTCTGGAATGTGATAATCCTCTCGCTCAACGAATGTTAAATGAGCAAGAAATGGAACTCTCGATGATTTTAAAGGAACACCTGGGTGTTAAAGTTCGTTTTAACCCAGTAGTGGTTCAGGGGCAGGAATCGCAATCTAAAGCGAAAAACCCCTATGAACGATTTAAAGAAATACAGCAAAAAGACCCCATATTGCGTGAATTAGTTGAACGTTTCGGGGCAGAATTAGAATACTAAGAAGGAAGTATTATGGATTTTAATATGGCCGATATGTTCGGCAAAATTCAGGAAATGCAGACTAAAGTTCAGGAAACTCAGGCTCAACTTGGCGAAGTTATTGTTGAAGCTGAAACCGGCGGAGGTATGGTAAAAGTGAAAGCCAATGGTTTGCGCAAAGTAATCTCTATTGATGTTGATAAGGATGTAGTTGATCCATCAGACAAAGAGATGCTTGAAGATTTAATAGTTGCCGGTGTGAATAAAGCCCTTGAAATGGCTGAGCAAGAAGCGCAAAAGAAGATGCAAGAAGCGTATAAAGGTATGATACCGGGAGGCGGGCTACCAGGCATGGATCTTTCAAAATTCGGACTCTAACAATCTTAAATTAAGGATTATGATTTATGAATTGAATCATCCATTCATAATCCATAATTCGAAATTCATAATTTCTTGCAACTAACTTCTGAATATTTAGAAAGGGCAATAGAACAATTGTCTAAACTTCCGGGAACGGGAAGAAAATCTGCTCAAAGAATTGCTATTCATTTACTGAAACAAAACGATGAATATGCACTTAAGTTGGCGAATGCCATTATCGATTTAAAGCAAAAAGTTATTCGCTGCTCCACTTGTGGAAATGTTTCCGATGCTGATCCATGTAATATTTGCGAAAATCCAAAGAGAGAGAATGGGCAAATTTGTGTGGTCGAAGAATTCAATGATGTTTACATCATAGAAAAAACCAATGAATTTCGAGGACGCTACCATGTACTTGGTGGTATTATATCTCCAATGGATAACGTTGGTCCCGACCAATTAAAGATTCAAGATTTACTAAAAAGAGTTGGTGGTGATGAGCAAATCAAGGAAGTAATTCTGGCACTAAATCCGGATGCGGAAGGTGAGGCAACATCCTACTACATCAACAAGTTATTAACCCCATATGAAGTTAAAGTAACTCGGATTGCATATGGAATTCCAATGGGTACCGAACTTGAATTTATAGATGAGGCTACATTAAGCCGCGCTTTCATGAGCCGTTCTGCATTCTAAATCAGCCACAAAAATTGTAAATAGACTAGTCTTTTATTGAATTAGTCCCGTCCTTTATCGCACTGAACTTTAAATAATATTCATGATGAAAAAGCTTTTTTTCTTCCTCTTTGTAGTAGCCATTTCAACAAACCTGTTTGCACAGCAACATTCATATTGGCAGCAGCATGTTGATTACACTATGGAAATTGATGTAGACACTGAAACTCATCGATTTACCGGAATTCAGAAACTGGTGTACACCAATAACTCACCAGATATTTTAGATCGTGTGTATTATCACTTGTACTACAATGCATTTCAACCGGGTAGCATGATGGATGTTCGTTCAAGAACCATTCAAGATCCAGATGGGAGAGTGCGAGATCGCATTTTATATTTGGGAGATGACGATATCGGGTATCACAATATACTTACCTTAAAGCAAGATGGTGAGGATGTTGAGTTTACAGTAGAAGGTACAATTCTTGTTGTTGAACTGAATGAAGCTATCCAGCCGGGTACATCAACTACTTTCGATATGGAATTTGAAAGCCAGGTACCTGAGCAGGTGCGAAGAACTGGCAAGCAGAATGCTGAAGGCGTAGAATTTTCTATGAGCCAATGGTATCCAAAGTTAGCTGAATATGACTATAGAGGCTGGCACCCAAACCCATACATTGGCCGTGAGTTCCATGGTGTTTTTGGTGAATTTGACGTAAAAATCACGATTGATAGCGACTACTTATTAGGTGCTACCGGTATCATTCAAAACCCTAATGAAGTGGGAAATGGATATCAGGATGAAGGAGTTGATGTGTCACACGAATCGGATAGAATCACCTATCATTTTAAAGCTGAAAATGTACTGGACTTCTTCTGGGGAGCAGACCCTGATTTTGTTCATACCACGGCACAGGTTCCAAACGGACCAAAACTTCACTTTTTCTATCAGGCTGATCAAATTAGTGTTCAGGCATCAGATGAAGAAAATGCAGAATATTTATCGTACTGGGAGCAACTTCCAGAATATTTAGTTGGAGCATTCGAATATGCAAATGAGCATTTTGGTGAATATCCGTATCCGCAATACACAACCATACAAGGTGGTGATGGTGGAATGGAATACCCTATGGGTACATTAATCACGGGAGCACGATCATTAGGAAGTTTAGTTGGTGTAAGCGTGCATGAAATGTATCATAGCTGGTATCAAAATGTGATTGCAACCAATGAAGCGTTGTATGCATGGATTGATGAGGGATTCACAGTATACGCGTCTAACGAAACTATAGATCACCTATTTGACCGTGGGGCTGAGTTTCCTTATGAAAGCTCGTATAATGGATATTATATGTTAGCACGTTCGGGTGTTGAAGAACCGATGTCTACCCATGCCGATCATTATCACACAAATTTTGCCTATGGTCGGGCAGCTTATAGCAAAGGGGCCGTTTATCTTGGTCAGCTGGATTACATTATCGGACATGAAACCTTCCGAAGAGCGATCAAAGAATTGCATAATCAATGGAAAATGAAACACCCAACTGATCTGGATGTAATTCGCCTAATGGAGAGAGAATCAGGAATGGTGCTCGATTGGTACCACGAATACTTCGTAAATACGACCAAAACTATCGATTACTCTATTGCGACGATGGATGGAACCCCTGAATCAACGAATATTACTCTAGAAAGGATTGGACTGATGCCCATGCCATTAGATGTACACGTGGTTTATGCAGACGGATCTGAAGAATTATTCTACATTCCACTTCGAATTATGCGCGGTGAAAAGCCAGCTGAAAATGACATCAAAAGAACGGTTCTTGAAGACTGGCCATGGGTGAACCCGACATATTCTTTTGAAATCCCAGTTTCTGCAGATAAGATTACATCAATAGTTATCGATCCAAGTCAAAGACTGGCTGACATTGATAAATCGAACAATGTCTATCCTGTTGAAGAGATATCAGAGGAATAAAACTTTGAATCTGTTAGACTATAATAAAAAAGGAACAGAATCTGTTCCTTTTTTATTTAAGATGATAAAACTAATTCTGAAGCACTTTTTTTTGAACTAGTAGACTTTAGAATAAAATCCCTTCTTGTTTCATTCATTGCCTTGTCAAATGAAACCATATTTTTCTTAAGCTTATCAATATCAATAGACTTTGCCTCAGATTTAATATGTTTATTTTGTTTGCTCATTTTACTCCTATTTAGAACCCGTCAAGATTGTTTTGATAAACTGCATAATTACTTATAGGTTCCTTTAAATCTTTCAAAGATAACGATCCATCTTCTTTAAATAAAAAAGAATTGTAATATTGAAAGAATATTATTGGTTTGAATTTATTGATATTAGGTTCTGTTGCATCAAGAACAACTGTTCCAAAACATTTTTTCTTCTTTATAAGAGTCTTATTCGAAATTTCACACACCCAAATAAATTTTGGCATATTAAGTGAAATAACTTCCCGTTTGTATTCATCGGTTAAATCATCATTTTCTAAAATTTCATTTTTAAATGATCGAGATGACGTTAAAAAAACTCTTAATGTTACATTTTTAATTCCACTATTCTTTAGAATTCTTTTGAAATAATTTTTAGCTTCGTAAACTTCTAAATATACTTTTGGATATAATGGAACAATGAAATGTGTAATCTTGCATTGCTTCCATTCAGGAGTTGAATAATTTTTTCCTGGTGAATCAAGCCCTGCTCTTTTAAATGGAAATAAATTATCATCAACAAATATATATTCTACTCCAATATCGCCAAAATCATAATATCCATCGTCTAATTTTAAGTTTTGAATATGCAAATTGGATACTTCTTCTCTACCACAACAAATTAATGCATGATGAATATTCTTTCCATTTGACATAGCAATTAACAATGGAATTCCAGATTCGACATAAGACGAAATTAGTTTATTAAAATCGCTACCAAAATCACTTTCAGAATATATCCTAGTTCCAAAACCATAAGATTTAAGTGCAAAGGATAAATCCTCAATATTTAGTCCTTTAGATGGTAATTGCCTTTCAATGCTTATACTCTCAAGAGTAGAAATAATATTAGACGGCAATACAGGTGTATAATCAACATAATTATTACTAAAATACTCCATTAAACTCCACAGAGTAGTTTCAGCGCAGGTAATTGTTTCTACATCCTGTGAAGAATATGGAAAGCCAGAAACTGAAAATTTTAGTCCCATACATGTTGTAGAGAATGATGATTCACATATTAATGAACCATTTAATTTTACAATATCACGTGTAATAATTGACCTTCCAATCGGATTAGGTAGAGTTGGTCGAATTATGAAAAAACCTGCATAATTTTCTTTTAATTTTGCATGATTTGATTTATTGAAAAATTCATTGATTTCAATAGATTTCTTAAAAATTGAAACTCTTATACAGTCTCTTGAATATGTATTTAATTTAGAGGAAAAATATTTATAAAAACTATCTCTATAAACTTTATCGACATATGGAAATTCAACAAGATAACATGCACCATCAATTATATTATCAATAAATCCTTTAATACGATCTTCGATATCGCTTGCAGATTCTTTGAACTCATTCCGAAAGAAAGTACTTAACTCAATGGGTAAGTCAGATTTAGAATAAACCTGAAAATCTATATTAGACAATTCTGTAGATAATTATGACACAAGTCCAATAAAATAATTATTTGAAGATAAGTCAACTAAAATAGACTAGTCTGCTCCTCATCTTTTTTCTGGGCCTGTTCGATGCGGGGTGATTCAGGTGCCGGTTCATCGGAAAGCATTTCAGGGAGGAATCTTTTCTCGTACATCCGCCTGGAGATTCCATGCAGTGCTTTTTCTCCTCTTGGAGTGATCCTTAAAAAACCACTATCATCTTCAGAAAGGAAACCAAAAGTGCGAAGATCGTTAACAATTAGGTACGCAAGCTTTTCAGTCGTTCCTGCATTTTTTTCAATGAACTCTCGATGAGGTGCTTCATCCTCTGAGATATAAACGCTTCCCAGTACATTTAAATCGATGTTGGTGAGGGGATATCCTTCGCTTCCTTTCGTTAGCATGTGATCCCACGTATCCTGAGAGTAATACAGTCCAAACCACCACTTAGCTTCTTTCAATAGTTCTTTAGAATATGCGCAAGCAAGATACTCGCCAGGGGGTGCTTTTCTTGGCTCGCCTCTACTTCTAAACATACTCACCATGGTGGCTAAATCCAGTTCATGGATATTTGGTGGGTATCTAAAATGAAAGTCGCTGCGTTTTTGCATGGTGATTTCTCGCCCGAGTTAAAACCAAAGTCGTAGGTCAAAATACTTGCTCAGAACGAGGCAATCAACTAGCCTTTTTCTGCAATAAGCTCAACTGCCTTTTCAAGGGTTACTTCCTCGGGAGTTGTTCCTTTTGGAAGTCCAATATTCTTTTTACCGTGCTTTATATACGGTCCATATCGTCCATCCATCACCTTTATCGGCTGTTCAGTCTCAGGGTGAACTCCTAAATCTTTTAGCTCTGAGCTTTTTCTTGGTGCCGTTTTCATCGCGAGCAATTCTAGTGCGCGTGCCAGACCAACGGTAAGAACATCGTCGGTTTTTGGGATGGATTTAAATTTCCCATCATGTACTACAAATGGACCAAATCGACCTACCCCGGCTTTCACTACTTTACCGTCTTCAGGGTGTTCTCCCAAAGTTCTGGGCAATTCTAGAAGCTTAACAGCAGTTTCAAAATCCATTGTTTCCGGTGTCATCCCTTTTAACAATGAAACTCGTTTTGGCTTTTTATTCTCTTCAGTTACTTCACCCAACTGAACGTAAGGTCCATATCGGCCACTTAGCATAAATACTGGTAGTCCTTCCACGGGGTGAATTCCAAGCGGTTTATCCTGCTCTTCGGATAATTTAATCAGCTCTTCCAGCTTGGCGGGTGTGATATCTGAGGGATCCATATCCTGTGGCAATGACGTCGAAACTTCTTCGTCTCCTTTTTGCATTTTCGCATATGGACCAAATCGCCCTACCGCTACACTTATCCCTTCTAACCCGTCTAATGGTAAATCAAGCAACTTCGCTTTTTGTGGATCAATCTTATCTTCTTGTTTATCTACTTTTGCACGAAGTCCGTTATCACCTTTGTAATAATCATCAAGATATTTAACAGGGTCTGTAGTACCAGCCGCTACTCCGTCAAGTTTATCTTCTAAACCGGAGGTAAAACCACTATCCACCAAATCAGGAAAGTGCTCTTCAAGAAGTGCCGTAACCGCAAAAGCTGTAAAGGTAGGAACAAGTGCTTTTGCATCTAGTCTCGCATACTTTCTGTCTTGAATAGTAGAGATTACAGCAGCGTAAGTACTTGGTCTACCAACACCTGATTTCTCTAATTCTTTTACTAACGTTGCCTCGGTATAACGCGCCGGTGGTTTCGTTTCATGAATGATCGATTTCAACTCTTGAAGATCTGTTGAATCGCCTTCACTAAGCGCCGGTAAAAATTTTTCCTGATTTTCAAGTGCTGACTCTGTGTCATCACTACCCTCAACATATGCTCTGAAAAATCCCGGGAATAAAATTTTCTTCCCACTTGATCGAAAATCAGCGGAAGTACCATTGTTCCTGGCTGTAATTGTCACATTTGTGAATTCAAGTTCAGCCTCAGCCATTTGGGTGGCAATGGTTCGCTTCCAAATCAAGTCATACAATTTAAACTCTCGATCTTTTAACCCTGATTTTTCAGGTAATATAAAACTTGAACCGGATGGGCGAATTGCTTCGTGTGCCTCTTGGGCAGTCTTTCCTTTTGCAGAATAGTTACGCACTCTTTCAAAAAGATAATCTTCGCCATACATCTCAACAATGCCGTTTCTAGCGGCATCAATTGCTTGAGATGATAGACGAGTTGAATCGGTTCTCATGTAAGTGATGAACCCTTTCTCGTACAACTTCTGAGCAACACTCATGGTATCGCGAGCACTCATACCGAATTTACGATTCGCTTCCTGTTGAAGCGTAGACGTGATAAAAGGTGGAGCTGGATTTCTTTTTTGTGTGCTTACTTCAACATTCGAAACTGACCAGACCGCTTTTTCTAGATCTTTAACTAAAGATCCAGCGGCTGTTTCATCTAAAAGTACAACAGAATCTGGTTTTTTAAGATTGCCGGTATTTTCATCAAAATCTTTTCCAGTAGCAATTCTTTTGCTGTTTAAGTGAGTAAGATCAGCTTTGAATTCATCATTCTCACCTGTCTTTTGAAGTACTGCCTGCAGGTCATAATAAGTTCCACTTTTAAACTTCATTCGTTCGCGTTCACGCTCTACCAAAAACCCTACAGCTACTGATTGAACCCGCCCAGCTGATAAACCCGGTGAGATTTTTTTCCATAATAAAGGAGAAACTGTATAGCCAGCTAAACGATCTAGAATTCGTCGTGTTTCCTGTGCAAACACCAGGTTCATATCAATCTCTCGTGTATTCTCTAAGGCATTTTGTACAGCTTCTTTCGTAATCTCGCGAAAAACCATTCTTTTAACGGGCACTTTTGGTTTTAATACCTCTAATAAATGCCATGAAATTGCCTCACCCTCACGATCCTCATCCGTTGCCAGAATCAACTCATCAGCTTCTTTAAGTTTTGCTTTCAGACGAGAAACAATCTTCTTCTTATCAGGTGGGGTAACATATATTGCGTAATACCTGTCATCAGGATTGATCCCTAATGTAGCCCAGGGTTCTTTCTTATATTTGGCCGGAATATTCTTTGCAGAGGCCGGTAAGTCTCGTATATGTCCCATAGAGGAATCGACCTCGTATCCCTTTGGCAGATACTTACTAATGGTTTTAGTCTTTGTGGGAGACTCTACAATTACAAGACTTTTCATGTACTAACTACTTTTAATTAAGCGACCCTATTACTTCCTTAAGCTCATTGGCATGCGCCTTAGTGTCGATTTTTTCGATAGCTGCCAAAATAGTACCATCTGTATCAATAACAAAGGCTGATCGTGATGGGCCTTCATAAACCTTACCATACATCTTTTTTTCTACAATGGAATCAGTAGCAGAAGAAAATTTAAACTCTGGATCTGATGCGATCATATAACTAATGCCATGCTTAGCGATGTATTTTTTGTGAGATCCACAAGTGTCTTTACTGATTGTAACCACATTATAACCAGCA
Organism: Balneolaceae bacterium; assembly: GCA_965229525.1. Classification (GTDB taxonomy): domain Bacteria; phylum Bacteroidota; class Rhodothermia; order Balneolales; family Balneolaceae; genus HXMU1420-13. The sequence goes on along the minus strand of OZ245886.1, from coordinate 1,736,544 downwards.
TCATCAAACCAAGAAGCATGCTCAGCTAATGAAATATTTTGTTTATCACAGCTAGATGTGTTGTTCTTCATATACACAGATACAATGGTTGGTCTGGTCAAAACTTCTGTAAAATTCACTTCCCTTTCTTCATCCCCTTCAACTACATGAATGGTGAAGTTAGTATCCATTTTAGCGCCCACTTTAATCATAGTCTTTCTTTATTAAATTGATGATTCCCATGCTGTGATTGGTTCATGCCTTATGCTAAAATTGCACGAATTTGCAATGAAACACATCTTATTAGCTTTTGAATGAATGGAATCCACTTTTGCTGCCATTCGTTCCTCTTTAACCGTAACTCTTGGACATAATGTAACTTCTTTGAACCGACCCTTACCATCTTTTTCTTCTTCCATAATACCTTCAGCACTGTCTTGATAGTCTACGACTATAATCCCTTCCACAGAACATAGATGCAAAAACCACAGCATATGGCAGGATGAAAGTGAAGACAAAAATAGTTCTTCAGGATTATATAACTCTGGATTTCCTCGAAATGTTGGGTCCGAAGATGCCCTAATAATTGGTTTTGTTCCAACACTAATTTCATACTCTCTGGAATAATCTCTATACCCTGACGTTCCTGAACCCAGATTACCTTTCCAGGAAATTTTTACTTGATAAAAATGATCTTTCACAGTTAATTATTACTGGTTTGTAATTAATTAAAAGTATGAAAGATCTCTCGAATTACACCTACTCTGATTTATTTGATATGCTCACCCATATCGATCAGTATAAGTACCCTGACCTTTTGGAAGAAGTACGACAAGAATTAGATTCGCGGAAAGAGCAAGGTGAAGTACCCACCGAAATTGTTCCAAAAATTGATTGGAGTGTATTCCGATTAAGAAAAAAGAAGAAAGAAATCAGTAATGCTCCGATAGCATAAACTTAGCCACTGCTGCTACTACCAAAGAGTGATCTATCTCACCAGATCGTACAAACTCTAAAAAATCTCCCATCGGAATTACATGAACATTGATGCGCTCATTACCATCAAGTTTCTGTTCTGCTGTTTTTTTGCAACTTTTCGCAAGATATGTATGCGTATGATTTGTGAGCATCGCAGGATTTGAACTCACCTTACCTAAATAAGTCCATTCGCTGGTGCTATATCCTGTTTCTTCTAACAACTCTCTTTGTGAAGTGATAAGCGAAGTTTCACCAGGATCACAAACTCCACCTGGCAGTTCAAGCGTCGGCACTTCGGTTCCATACCGATATTGCTCAACTAAAACTATCTCATTCTCCGAAGTAAGTGCTACTACATTAATCCAATCCGGAGCTTCGAGCACAGAAAATGATGCACTATGATTCTCAGATTCTATCCTCATATGTCGCCTTAACACCTTGAAGATATTCGTTGTATATTCGATGCTCTGTTTCGTGGTTACCCACGGTTCTATGGTAAAATTGATTTTAGGAGAATTCATATGCCCGATTCCATGCGTTTAAATCATGCAGATTTCACTTCTGAACAGCAGATTGCCGAAGCTACGGAAAAAGCCTGCGATTTGATGGAAGAAATGTATTCATCGGGAAAATATCCTCGTATGATCGTGCATCGAGAGTTTTCGAAACATAATCCCAAAATTAAAGGAGAACTCGCTCAACCTCGTGCTTTTCGTTGGTATTTACTCCGCGAAATGCGCCGTTTACTTTCAAAAAATGCTGATATAGAAATTATTGCGAAAAGAGACATTATCCCCCTTAATAATCCCGTTTTATTAGAACATACAGATGAGGAGGAATGGGATTTTACAAAGAAAAAAATGTTTCTTTTTAGCCCAGAGCGAACAGATATCTCACTTGATAGATTAAATCATTACACTGGTACGAATCCACATGACTTCCAGCGATATATTTTATTTACAAACTATTCAATGCACGTGGAGGTGTTTCTGGAATTATATCCTGATTGTGTGAAACCAGAACGAGAAGGCGTACAAATGCCGGCGTATCATCACAAATTGGATGAAAACAAAGGACTCACATTAATAAATATTGGAGTGGGCCCATCGAATGCTAAAACCATCACTGATCATGTTTGTGTGCTTCGTCCAGATGCAATGATCATGGTTGGCCATTGTGGCGGACTTAGAAATCATCAGCGAATCGGTGATTTTGTACTTGCGAGTTCATATTACCGAGATGATCGTGTACTTGACGATCTATTTCCTATTGGAAATCCTGTGATTCCTAACTACTTGCTGAATCAATTTTTGAAAGAGGTATTAGATGAAAATGGATTAACACACAGGATAGGAACCGTATTTACGACAGGAAATCGAAATTGGGAGTTTTCTGCAAAAGATACCGTTCAGAAAATTCATCAAAGCAGAAGTTTAGCTATTGATATGGAATCATCTACTGTAGCCACAAACGGTTTTAGATATCGGGTACCACATGCAACCCTTCTTTCTGTTAGTGATAAACCTCTTCACGGAAAACCGAAATTGACAGGAGAAGCTCAGAAATTCTACCAAAACTCGAAAGAAATGCACCTGAAGCTAGTGATTGAAGCCATCGACAAAGTGAAGCATAACTACCCAAATGGTCTTCCAAACTCCAGTATACGCGCATTTAACGAGCCTTTAATGGGAAGTGGAGAATAATAAATACTTGTTGAATACTTATCATTGAAAAAAAAATGTAAGGTTTTACTCTGGCATCGGTCTTACATGTAAAAAACATGTGTAATTATGCTTACTAAGACCGAATCCTTTTCTCATGAAGATTTCTACAATCGAACGGTAAAAGAAATGTTGCCGGATGAGCAACCACGGGAGAAATTGCTCAACTATGGCGCAAGCTCTCTATCAGATGCAGAATTAATAGCAATTCTACTTCGAACCGGCACAAAAAAGATGAATGTAGTTGAGACATCACGAGCACTATTATCTCATTTTGGTGGATTGCATTCTTTAATTAAAAGCGATTGGAAGGAACTGGGAGTAATTCCCGGAATTGCTAAAGTGAAAGCGATAACGCTCGAAGCTGCATTTGAGTTAGCTCGTCGAATTCAAGTTGCCGGACTGGGAGAAGAAATTCAATGTACTTCTCCAGAAGCAGTTTCTGCATTTTTTGGCCCAAAAATCAGGCATCTAAATAATGAAGTATTTTATGTCGCATTCTTAAACAACAAAAAAGTACTCACTGGTTTCCATCAAGTGAGTTCTGGTGGCAGTAATGCAACTATTGTAGAGCCTGCAGAAGTAATTCGTCAAGCCGTTCTAAATAAAGCGAATTCTATTATCCTTGTTCATAACCATCCATCGGGTGTATGCAAAGCCTCTTCTGCTGATGTCAATCTTACTAAGCGAATTGCAGAATCGGGAAAACTCCTGGGAATCCCTGTGGATGATCATGTGATTATTGCGGGATATGAATTTGTTTCTTTAAGAGCTGAACGCCTTTTTAATTAGGAATAAGGAATAGGGGAATTAGGAATATGAAGCCGGGAAATGTAATCCAACATAAAAGTTATATGTTTGCTCGAAGAATTGTGAAACTTCATAAATACTTGATAGATAGTTTTCGAGAGTACGATATATCAAGACAAATTTTGCGTTCGGGGACTTCAATTGGGGCGAATATTGAAGAGGCTATTGGTGGTACAACCAAAAAAGATTTCAAATACAGAATGGGAATCGCTTATCGAGAAGCGAGAGAAACACATTATTGGCTTCGATTGCTCAGAGACACCAACTATATATCTCATGAATTAAGTGGTAGCATGATTAAGGATTGTGATGAACTTTTAAGAATTTTGGGATCTATAATTAAAACTACACGATCTAGAGTTCAATAATCTATTCCTAATTCCCCTATTCCTAATTCCTAATTCTCTTATCTTTGGTCAAAAATACGGACTTAGAATCTTAATGAACGACTATTTAAAGGAAATCCTGCTCGAATCATTAAAGCAGTTTGAATTAGAAGAAACTCCTGAAATCCAATTAGAAGCACCAAAAATGGCTTCTCACGGTGATGCATCTTCAAATATAGCAATGATGCTGGCCAAGCCACTTCGAAACAATCCACGGGCAATTGCTACTCAGATTGTTGAAGGATTGAAATATAATGATGCGAAGATATCAGCTGTTGAAATTGCAGGGCCTGGTTTTATTAATTTTCGATATGCTGAGGATTACTTATACGACGAGTTAGCATCAATTATTTCTGAAGGAGAATCATTTGGAAAAACAGATTCAAATGAAGGATTAAAAGTTCAAATCGAGTTTGTAAGTGCTAATCCAACCGGACCTTTAACCGTTGGTCATGGTAGAAATGCCGTATTAGGAGACACGGTCGCTCGATTAATGGAATGGACCGGAGCAAAGGTTGATCGCGAATATTACTTCAACGATGCAGGTCGACAAATGCGCGTATTAGCTGAAAGCCTGAAATCAAGGTATTATGAACTACTAGATAAAATAAATGTATTACATAGTTTTTCTAACAAATTTGTCGAGCAATCTTATAGTGTGTTTTTTCCAAAAGGAGGCTATGAAGGTCAGTATATCTATAAAATTGCATTCGACTTATTAAACAAAAAATATGTACAGGCCCAAGAAAAAGCTTTCAAGAATGTGTATTCAAATTTTTGGGAAGATTCTCAACTTGATAATTACAAAATCTCTTCTCGCGAAAATTTTCGCGCCAAAAGTGACCTTTTTTTCAATGAATTGAACAGAGAACTCAAAACAAATCATTTTAAAACAGTTGCAAAACGAGAAATATTCAAGGATATCAAATCCACTTTAAAACGATTAAATATTAAAATGGATTCTTTCTTTAATGAATCCAGCCTTTATAGGAAAGGAGACATCGAATCCGTAGTGGAGCGACTTCGAGCCAAAGATTTAGTTTACGAAGCAGACGGCGCCACCTGGTTTAAGACCACAGAATTTGGAAAAGAAAAAGATACCGTACTCATTAAAAGTACCGGTGAACCAACCTATCGGTTACCTGATATCGCATATCATGCAAATAAGCTGGACCGTGGTTACGATTTATGCATCGATATTTTTGGTGCAGATCACATCGCTACCTATCCGGATGTGCTTTCAGGAATAAAATCTTTGGGTTACGATCCCGAAAAAATTGATGTAGTTGTATATCAGTTTGTGACCATCGTGAAAGATGGCAAACCATTCAAAATGAGTACGCGAAAAGCTAATTTCGTGACTTTAGACGAACTCATGGATGAAGTGGGTGCCGATGTAACTCGATTCTTCTTTTTGATGCGGTCGCCAAACACACACTTGGAATTTGATATAGCTCAGGCTAAAGAAGCTGGTGAGAAAAATCCTGTTTTCTATCTTCAGTATGCGCATGCTCGTATTTGTAGCATCCTTCGAAAAGCTGAAGAGGAATATTCATTTGATAAAGATGTTGATCTCAAACTTCTGAAAGCAGATGCTGAGATTTTATTAATGAAGACGCTATTCAAATTTCCTAAATCTATTCAAAGTGCCGCCGAAGCTCGTGAACCTCATCGCTTGATTAACTATTTAAACGAAGTTGCTTCAGCGTTTACCACTTTCTATCATGATTGTCGAATTATTGGGGTTGATGCCGATCTTGCTCAGGCTAGAATTGCGTTAGCTAATACGACTGCTCAGGTTTTGAATAATGGGTTAACAATTTTGGGTATCACCGCTCCGGAAAGAATGTGATGTTGTTCAATATCAAATAAACAATAATCAATATTCAATGATCATTGTTTATTTCTTGTTGGATATTGATTATTGTAATTCAACAAGTTACACCTATAAATGAGAATCCCTCTATTCATCTTAATTCTCTCTACAATCCTCCTTACTTCTTGCCAATATATGGTTGGAAGCCCCGCTTATAATAAAAAACAAACGAACAAAACGAATGATACAACCTCTGTTACGGAATTCATCTGCGATGATTACGATATGGAGAAGGACTTCTTTGTTGTTGTTGAGAATATGCCTGTACTGCAGGGTGGTTTAGCAAGGCTACAGGAAAACGTGATTTACCCCCCAGCGGCGAGAAGAGCTGGCATTGAAGGTAGAGTAACCGTTCAATTTATAGTAAATGAAAGAGGATATGTAGAGTGTCCACGTGTAATTCGTGGAATAGGCGGTGGTTGCGATGAAGCTGCAGTAAATGCCGTATTAACAGCGAAATTTACACCAGGAATGCAACGTGGAAGACCTGTGCCTGTTCAATATTCTTTGCCAATTGTATTTAGATTGTAGCTTTTCACAATGAATCCAATTCTGAAATCAAGAACATTGATTCCTTTTTTTCTATTCCTGCTAGTTGCCAGCTGTGATTTATTTTTGAATGAGCAAGAATTAGATAACAACATTAACTGTGAGAGGGATTTCTTCGTTGATGTTGATCAACCACCAGTTTTAATAGGTGGAATTGCATCGCTACAAGAACACATTAAGTATCCTTCAGGTGCTCTTGATACAGGGATTGAAGGTAGAGTAGTTGTACAGTTTTTAGTTACTGAAATTGGCGACACAGTCTGTCATGAAGTGGTTAGAAGTATGGGAAAGGCTTTTGATATAGCAGCAATAAATGCAGTAAAAGAAGCAAGATTTGAGCCTGGATATCAAAACCAAGAAGCAGTTATTGTACAGTACGCCTTGCCTATTACTTTTCGGGAATCAGATTAAAAGATTGGCAGACCGATCCAGAATTCAATCGACTGTTTTCTAATTGGGATAAAATTGTCATCCCTAACCATTTCTGTTATATCCTTTCTAAATTGTACTTCAATTGTAATCTCTCGGTTATTAAAAGAGAATTCTTTTCCAATTCCTACCAAATACCCAAGATTTAAAGTTTCAGCAAAATCAAACAAATTGTCTTCCTGAGAAATGTTATTGCCTTCATATACCCACTCATAGCTATCGGTTTTATTACCTAGTTTATAATCCACTAGTACACCAGAGTTAATCTGAAAATCACCGACTATTAGATATTGAAATTTGAAAGGAATCGATAATAGGTAAAGGCTTGTTGTAGCGTCTGAAATTTCTATAAATTCACCAGTACCCTCCTGATTCTCAATTGTTCTAATTTCAGAAGGTTCGAGGTCTAGAATGGTTCGTTTTGACGCAATTTCAATACCAGTTTCAACTGAAAATTTTGAACTCAAGCTTTTTTGGGCAAAAAAACCTATTCCAAAACCAGTTCCAGATCGTCTAATATCATTGAACCATTTATGGTCATTATTGGAATTTACGTCCTGAAAATTTGTTGACAGTGCTAACTTATACTCATCAAATATTTGAGCTGCTACTGTAAACGGGAAAGATAAAGTTAATAGTAGTAATAATGTTTTCTTCATGACCCCAGATTGGATTAACTGAACCTAACTGGTAATTATGAATAAATCATTAATTATATCGATTAAACTAATTAGGCAACAATCGAGTAAAACAAACTATTCCACGTGTGATCTGCTTATCAACTCGGAAGCCGCCTTGTTTAAATAAGTCGTTGGATTCATCCTGAGTCCAGAATTTGATTCCACCTAGTGCAGCAGATTCCTGTAGAAGTCGACCATACCAAACATCACTTTTAATAAGGTGCATCATAAAGAAACATCCATCTTTTTTGAGTACACGATTGGCTTCATAAAGTACTTTCACTGGATCGGACAACTCATTTAGGGTTCCGCCCATCACGATCCCATCAAAAGTCTTGCTAAAGAATGGCATGTCTCCACCGTCAGCTCGAACCAAAAACATATCTGTTTCATCGGCTTCGGCCTTGAGTCGTGCTTCTTCCAACATCTGCATAGAAAAATCCAACGCTACGATATTGGCTTTCGGTTGTGCGGCTTTTAAGGCTCGACCGTATAATGCCGTTGAAGCTCCTAAATCTAAATAAAGACCATCAGCTTTTGGTTCTATCCATTCAATTAGAAGTTCATGCTCTTTTTCGATAGGGAAATCCTCTCCAGAAAGAAGCGAAAGTGATCGCTTTCGCCAGATATCCTCATAAATGGAGGCGGTTAATTTCCAGTGGTTTGTACTGAGGGCGATACTGGCGAACTCCGGATCGTTCTCCATCATATCAATAATGTTATTTTTCACTCGATATTCATCGCCATCGGTAGTAGCGAATGATCCATTAAAGGGAAGTGATAATTTTGCAACTTCATCAGGAATGTGAATTCCGATGCGTTCGTTAGCTGGCGACTTTAATTCAAGATTCATAGGAAACAATCAATTTGGGCTCCGGTACGCTAGCAATGTAATTGGGTTTCGCTTCTATTTTTGAAGCACTAGCGAGATTTGAGCACCTTTATCAACACCTAACATCTCTGCAGCATTTCCTTTGTTGATACCAACTTCTAACATTCCTGAACTTCCAATAAATGCTGCGGGTTCTCCTGGTTCTACATCACCGAAAGTATTTACCATGTGATCTATTATTGTATTTCCGACATACACCCTAACTTTACGGCGACCCGCTGTATCCTCTAATAATTGTTCAGAAATATTGGTGATCAAATTTCCGAAACGGTCGATATGAATTACCCAACCCTGAACACCGTCTTTATCACCAATTGGAACCGCCCAGTGATAGGAAACCAATTCCTTAATTGGATCACCAAGTTCTTTTAATTCCACTCCTTCACTTAAGTGTGCTGCTACCGGACTAAAGATATCACGTCCATGAAAGGTTCTGGACCGATCTTTTCTCCAATATTCCGACTTGTTCAGTTTAAAGGCTTTGAACTTAAACTCATTAGTGATCAAGCTAAATATACCGTTATCAGGTCCAACGAAATACTGGTCTTTGATTTTCAGGGCTATAGGATTTCGATCAGTGCCAACCCCAGGGTCAACAACAACAAGGTGTACACTTCCTTTCGGAAATTCGAACGCAGCGTTTCTTATCACCCAGGCACCCGCCATTATATCCTGTGGTGGAATATGATGAGAAATATCGATGAGTTGAGCAGTGGGAGCGATGCCGAGCATCACGGCCTTCATGACGCTTACATAATGATCTTGACTTCCAAAATCAGTAGTAAGAGTAATAATGCGGCTCATTAAGCATAGCTATTCAACATAACTGGCATCACCAGCATGAGAATATCTTCGTTTTCGTCTTCTGCATTTGGTTTTACAATTCCGGCTCGGTTTGGCGATGAGAACTCAAAGCTAACTTCTTCATCGTCGATGTTGCTGAGCACATCACCCAAATACTTAGCATTGAAACCGATTTCCATCGAATCGTTCGAATATTCACAATCAATGGTTTCTTTCGCTTCGCTGCTCATATCTAAATCTTCCGCTCTGATAGTCAATTTATCAGCATCTAATTGAAGTCTGATCTGACGAGTCGTAGAACTTGAGAAAATAGATACACGTTTTACCGTTGAAAGCATTTGATCTTTGCTGATCGTCAGGAATTTATTGTTATCACGCGGAATTACAGAGTCGTAATTTGGATACTGTTCATTGATCAGGCGAGTAATTAAAATAGTATTTCCAGCCTGGAATCGAGCGTGATCCTGTGTTACAGTAACTTCGCATTCATCACCCCCAATTGTTTTCTGAATCAGGCTTAATGCTTTATCAGGAATGATGAAATTCACATCATTCGCTGCTTTAATTTCTTTATTGGTGTACTTCACCAAGCGGTGACCATCAGTAGCAACAAACTTACTTTCTTCTGTTCCGATTTGGAAATATACCCCCATCATTGCAGGGCGCAGATCGTCACTAGAAACGGCAAAAAGAGTTTTGTTAATCGCTTTATGAACCAGGTCAGCTGTAGTTGAGATTACAGTTCCATCATCCAAATTTGGAACTTCAGGGAATTCTTCAGCTTCATCACCAACTAACTTATAATTACCTTTATCGGTACGGAAATTGATGTTTTTGCGCTCATCAACATCAAAGAATACAGTGATATTTGGTAATTGACGAAGTGTTTCCAGCAATCTTCGAGCCGGAATTGCAACTGCACCATCTTCTTCAATATCCGCATCAATGCTTTGAACAATGGAAATTTCAAGGTCGGTAGCAGTAAGTTTTAGCTTACCGTTTTCACTTTTGAAAAGAATGGTTTCTAAAATTGGCAACGTTGCCTTTGTTGGAACAGCGCCAATCACTGAAGAAAGGCCTTTATTTAGTTCGCTGCTTGAGACCGAAAATTTCATAAAAATGTGTCAGAATTAGGTGTTTTCAGGCAATTTTTACCCAATCTTGCCCTTTCGTAAAGTTGTGCTTATACTAAGAAATCCTCGTTCCCGTTGCAATACAACGAGACTCAAATTTCGATCTTCAAATTAGCCCAATTCTATCGTAACAGCGCTACCATTTCATTAAGATTTTAAACCACGTTGATGAACCGCATCACACTAGCGCTCTTAATCATTTTCGGATTGTCTGTTTCCATACATGCCCAGAGTGTACTTTCTAAATATGGGAATGATTTCCTTTCTGTTGGTGCAGGTGCTCGCGCTCTTGGAATGGGTGGGGCTCATTCAGCTTTAGCGAATGATGTTACTGCAGGGTATTGGAATGTAGCCGGATTGGCATCTACAGAAAATCCTGAATTCATTTATATGCACTCCGAGCGATTTGGTGGAATTGTTGGCTATGATTATGGCGCGATTTCATATCCATTAAAAACTCAAGATGGAGTAATTGGAATTAGCTTCTTCAGACAAGGTGTGGATAATATTGCGAATACACTCAACGCCTGGGATGCCGAACGCGGAGAAAATGGTGGGCCTAAAGAAGATGCTGAATCCTACATCACTCATTTTTCTGCTGCTGATGTTGCCATTTTGATTTCATACGCCAAAAATTACAATGAGCGCTTATCGATTGGTGGATCAGCGAAGATTATCAATCAACGATTAGGTCCATTTGCGAATGCGTGGGGTTATAGTTTGGACGTAGGCTTTTTGATGAAAACTGAATTCGTTGATTTTGGCGCATCTATTCAGGATGTAACCACCATGCAGAAGATGTGGACGGTAAATGAAGGCGAGTTCGAAGGATTCCAGGAAGCATTCGGCGATTCCATTCCATCCGGACAAAATGAATATGTACTTCCTTCCGTCCGATTAGGCGCAGGAAAGCTATTCTCGGTTTCAGATTTCGATTTCGCTGCAGCTTTTGATTTGAATCTACTTTTTGAAAATCGGCAAGCTTACTATTTGAATTTGGGGCGAATAAGCATAGAACCACACATTGGCGCCGAAGCAACTTATAAAAACAGATTATCCATCCGCGCCGGACTTACTGATTTTGTGGATGATCCGATTTCAGGGTTTTCCGTTTCTCCAACTCTCGGACTCGGACTGAAAGTCGCAGACTTCTACCTCGATTATGGTTTTGCAAGCTTTGCTGGAACAGCTAGTACTTTGGGATACACACATCGTATTTCCTTGAAGTTTGAGTTGAGGAAGGATTAACCTTAGGTAGACGTCATCCCGGACTTGATCCAGGATCTGTAGAGAGTAAGTTTTCACTAATTTTCTACATTAATCAATAGATAAGCTAGCATAGATCCTGAAACAAGTTCAGGATGACTACTAGGTGGTTTCTGAGTACCTTCACCAAAAACTACATGCGAATAATCCTCCTTGGTCCAACTGCTTCCGGTAAAACGGAGCTTTCCCTCCAGCTTGCTGAGGAGTTGGAAACATCCATTATTTCCGCGGATTCTCGTCAATGCTTTTCAATGATGGATATCGGAACTGCAAAACCTAATAAAGAAGAGTTAGCACGAGTTCCACATTTCAATATTTCGAATCTTTCTTTAGATGATGATGATAGTGCCATCAAGTTTAATCGACGTGCTGAGAATTGGGAAAAAGAGATTCTTTCAAATTCTGATCATGTAATTTATGCCGGTGGAAGTACCCTTCATTTGACTGGTCTAATCCAACCTTTTCAGGATATTCCAGATTCGAATAAAGAGAACATAGCTACCTTAAATCAGCGAATTGAAGAAGAGGGCATTGAATCTTTGTTCAATCAACTCAAAGAAGTAGACCCAAACTACATTCCAAAAATGGATGGGATGAATCGTCAGAGAATTATTCGAGCTCTAGATGTGTGGATGCAAACTAGTAAACCATTTAGCAGCTTTCATAATGATGAGGAATTAAATCCTAAAGAGGATACACTAGTATTCGGTCTTCAACACCCAAGAGAAAATCTGTATGAACGTATCAATCAGCGTGTGGATTTAATGATTGATGTGGGTTTAGAAGAGGAAGTCCGTACAATTTTGGATTCAGGATTTTCAAAAGATCTTCAGGCGCTACAAACAGTCGGATATCGCGAAGTAATTTCACACTTCGAAAATGAATTTGATCGTTACACTATGATCGATAAGATTAAAATAAATACTCGGCGATATGCCAAACGACAACTTACCTGGTTTCGCCGTTGGGACTTTATTCAGTGGCTTGACGCTGATTCTTTGAGTGTTGAGGAGATGAAAAAAAGGATACTTAGTCGATTATTGTAAGTGGTCATCCCGGACTTGATCCGGGATCTGTAGAGATCGTTATTTTGATTTATTCAACTTCCAGTACAACGAATCAAACCTAACAGATGCTGAATCAAGTTCAGCATGACAACATTTTAAAAAAAAGTTCAACTCCTTAGCAGCTAACCGATTTAAGCCTTATTTTTAACCCTCACTTTAAAAAAGCTCCACTATGTTCAAAGCAAAAGTTAACGTTACTCTTCGTCCATCAATTTTAGACCCAAAGGGAAAAGCAGCGCATCATGCGTTAGAGAATCTGGGCTTAAATCAGGTTGAGAACGTTCGAATTGGTAAGTTCATCGAATTGGATGTGAATGCAACGTCTGAAGCAGATGCAAAAGCCGTGGTTGAGCAGGCTTGCAGCAAGTTACTTGCAAATGAAGTGATGGAAGACTTCACCATCGAAATCGAAGCTTAAGATCATAATCAGCGCAATGCACTCACTCGATGATCTTCTGATGCAGCTGGATCAACAAACTGATTCTGAAACGGAAGAAGTTATTGAGGAAAGTGTGATTTCTCCATGGCGGGTGATCTTGTATGATGATGACATACATACCTTCGACGAGGTCATCAACCAATTAATTAAAGCTACTGGTTGTGATTTAGCAAAAGCGGAAGAAATCACCCTAAAAGTGCATAACGAAGGAAAAGCCACAGCATTCGAAGGCGATTTTGAAGAATGCTTACGAGTAGACAGTGTATTAAAAGAAATTCAACTAGTTACAGAAATTAAAGGATAACATGGCAACATTTGGAGTAATTGTATTCCCAGGTTCTAATTGTGATCACGACGCATATCACGCAATGAAACACGTTTTGGGTTGTGAAACAAAATTTCTGTGGCATAAGGATACTGATCTTTCTGGCATCGATTTTCTAATCGTTCCTGGAGGATTCTCATACGGCGACTACCTTCGTTCGGGAGCAATAGCTCGATTCTCACCGATCATGCAAGAAGTGATCAAGTTTGCCAAGAATGGCGGTCCGGTAATGGGAATTTGTAATGGTTTCCAAATTCTTCTTGAAGCGGGTTTAATTCCAGGTGCAATGATGCACAATCACAAGCTACGCTTTGTTTGCAAAAATGTATTTATCCGATGCGAAACAACTGATTCCCTATTTACGGGTGGACTTCAAAAGGGACAGGTTTTTGACATTCCTGTTTCTCATGGTGAAGGGAATTACTTCATTGATCAGGATGGATTGAAATCACTTCAAGATAACGACCAGATTTTATTCCGCTATTCTAATGAAGCCGGCAAGCTAACTGAAGAAGCTAACTTCAATGGATCTATAGATCACATTGCTGGTATCACAAATGTTGGAAGAAACGTACTTGGAATGATGCCGCATCCTGAACGTGCAATGGAAAAAATACTAGGCTCAGAAGATGGGAAACCAATTTTCGAGTCGATCCTCAACTCCTTTTCGGTTGCCTAAGTTTTGGTACCTTCTAAAACATGGCAGATCATACAGAAACAGCTCTTACCCTGCACAGCAAAGGCCTCGTTAAAAGGTACAGAAAGAGAACTGTTGTAGATCAGGTTTCCATCAATGTAAATCAGGGCGAAATAGTTGGACTTCTAGGTCCTAATGGGGCAGGAAAAACAACCACATTTTACATGATGGTGGGGCTAATTACTCCAAATACCGGTGAGATATATCTGAACGACACAAAACTCACTGGTATGCCGATGTATAAACGTGCACGCTTAGGGGTTGGATATTTAGCTCAGGAGGCCTCTGTTTTTCGAAATCTCACTGTGCGTCAAAATCTGGAGTCGGTACTTCAGTTTCTATCGTATAGTAGGCAAGAAATACAGGAACGTTGTGATCGTTTGATTGAAGAATTTTCTTTACAAAAAGTAGTGAATAGTAAAGGGTATAGTTTGTCGGGTGGAGAGCGTCGAAGAACGGAAATCGCGCGGGCATTAGTTACAAATCCAAAGTTCATATTACTGGACGAACCATTTGCCGGGGTCGATCCAATAGCTGTTGAAGATATCCAGGAGATTGTTTCAAAATTGAAGCATCAAAATATTGGAATTTTAATTACCGACCATAATGTTCATGAAACACTTGCAATAACAAATCGGGCATATCTAATGTTTGAAGGTAAAATCCTAATGGAAGGTGATGCTGATACACTAGCAAGTGATGAAAATGCCCGGAAACTTTATCTTGGTGAGACTTTTAAATTAGACCGATATTAAATTTTATAATCGAAAATGAAAGAAATTACAGTAGAGGAATTAAAAGCAAAGAAGGACGCAGGTGAAGATTTTTTCCTTTTAGATGTTCGTGAAAACTGGGAATACATGGTATCCAATATCAATGGTGTTCATATACCCTTAGGTGAATTACAGAATCGCCTTAGTGAGTTGGAAGATCAAAAAGATGCAGAGTTCATAGTTATGTGCCGTTCGGGTGGTAGAAGTGGTAGAGCTACCGAATTTTTAACTTCACAGGGATTTTCCAACGTTTACAATCTTAAAGGCGGAATTACAGCGTGGAGTAAGGAAATTGATCCAACTATCCCGGTAGCTTAAACCAAAGCTGCAATCTGGTTCAATAACTCCTGATTGCTTTCTGTATTTTTTAGCACCTTCAGGAGACCTAACATGGATTCTCTTGGTGATTTCTTAAGTAGATATCTACGAACCATATTTCTCTCTTCAAGAGAATCCGTGATGAATTTATCTTCATTACGGGTACCTGAAGCAGTAATATTAATAGCAGGGTAAATCCGATCATTGGCAAGCTCACGGTCCAGAACCAATTCCATGTTACCTGTGCCTTTAAATTCTTCGAAGATCAGATCATCCATTCTTGAGTTAGTTTCAACTAAACAAGTAGCAATGATCGTGAGAGATCCACCACCTTCAATTTTACGTGCTGATCCGAATATTTTTTTAGGAACTTCAAGTGCTCGGATATCCAGACCGCCTGATAATGTACGTCCCGAGTTTGTTTGAACAGCATTGTACGCTCGACCAAGGCGAGTCATAGAATCAATTAAAAGTACTGCATCTTCGCCCATTTCGGCTTTTCTTTTTGCGTACCCTAATGCCATTTCAGTTATTCGAATATGGCTTTGTGTTTTCTTGTCGTTTGAGGATGCAAATACTTCCGCATCTGTTGATCGGATGAAATCAGTTACTTCCTCTGGTCGCTCATCTACGAGAAGAACACTTAAATGAATATCTGGGTGGTTTTGTGTGATTGAATTAGCAATTTGTTTTAGAAGAACCGTTTTACCTGTTCTTGGTGGTGCAACTATTAAAGCACGTTGGCCTTTTCCAATTGGTGCAACCAAATCAATCACTCGCATTTCAGTATCTTGAGATTGATCACCCATTCGAATCCAATCTACCGGCATTATAGGAACCTGCCGCTCGAATCTAGAGCATTTCGTCCATGCTTCGAGCGGGTTTCCATTTACACGATCGATGTTAAAAACGTGTTTATTACCCTGATGATCTTCTTCAAATTCCCCTTCAAGAATTAAGCCCTGGCGTAATTCCAGTGCTTTTACCTCCTCAGGTTTTAAAAAGGGGTCACGTGGGTTGTAGGTAAACTCGTAATCAAGTTTTCGGATGAATCCCCAGCCTTTTTCGTTTATTTCTAGTACTCCAGCATATCGCCCGGAAACTCCCTGATTATTATTCCAGAAGAATTTCGGGATAAAAACATTGCCGCCCTTGTTTCGGTTTCTGTTTTTATTGCCACGATTTTTCTTATTTCGATTACGGTTTTTATTACCACCGTAATTCTTTCTATTGTTATTTCTTGCCATTTATTGGTAAATCAAATTTCAAGTCTCCTAATTGGAAAAGCTGTTTTTAACAATACTTTGAATTTTAAATAGGAGAGCGAAAAAGTAGGGTGTGGCTTAATATCCACACCCTTTTCAGAAGATGAGAAAAGATACAAATGTTTTTACTGATAGCAAATTATCTAACAGTAGTAGTCTCGTTTATCCAGCTGTAGCAGCTATTTAATGAAGCATCAACACTTACTCTTTGACCTTGTTCATATCCTAAAGTAAAGAATTTATCTTCCGTGGAAGGTGTAACTGCTTCATACGTTGCCAACTGGCTATTTACCGTGTTTGCTTGGCTTGCATCTACTTCTTTCGCCTTATTCAAATAGTCGATTACTACCCAATAAACTACTTTATCGAAAGCTTCAAGTTTTCGGTCAGAAGTACATGATGTTACTGCCTGACCATAAAGTGATGCCAACTTCAAGTACGCTAATCCATAATTAGCATCAATTGCAAGAGCCGCCTGAATAAACCCTTTCGCTCGTTGTAGGTCTCCTAAACTAACGTACACATCGGATAGATCGATGTTAATCTCTTTTTTGTCTTGATCGGAAGGAGCTTTTTCTAATGCTTCTGCGTATAACTCTGCAGCCTCAGCATATTCGGCATTCCCTTGTTCAACATCAGCTAGTTTTAAGGCACTATCAAATGTAGGATTTAACTCATGAATTCTCTTCAATGTCTCGATTAGTTCCGCCTGCATATTTAATGCTTCATACGCATCAGCCACACATTCTAAATCAGATAGCGAATTTGGGTCTTCTTCAAGTTTAGCACCACAATATTCAAGTCGTTCTTCAGGCGAGCTAAACGTATCATTTAATGTTTCATCGAAGAAAGCAAGAATATCAGGATTTGCAAATGGAGTTGCCTGATCAATGGTTTCTATAAGTTCATCTTTTCTTGCATCATCTCGAGACATATTGTCGACCATTACACGTATATAGTAACCATCTGCAAGTGTTGTTGTTTTTTCTACATCCATTCCAAACATAGTCTCGAAATCGGCATAGGCTAATTGAAGACCACCACTAATATAGTTGTAGTTTTCAAGGTAGAATCTCCCTCTACGTTGAAGTGTTTCGTATTTATCCACATCATCGAAATTATCCAACAAATCCTGAAACAATACCAGTGCTGTATCTAAATATGCTTCTCGCTCACTTGGATCACTTTTTGACAACCCAATATCCGTATACATTCGAATAAATTTGTTGTATTGCGTTGCCAGATTAAATCTACCGGCTGGGATACCTTCAATAGTTTCTGGTTTTTTGCAAAGCATCCAACGCCCGTATCTTAATGCGAATGGATAATCTCCATTTGTGTAATTCCCTTGAAAGATGGAATATGCTGCAATTTCTTGCATTCCTTGCGGAGGATTTGGATTACAATCCTGAGCCTGCAAACCCGAAGCTCCAATTAACATAATCCCTAATATTGTAAATAGTACTTTCATTGCTATTGGTTTTATTCGTTAGTTCAGTATATAAACTCTCGTCGAGATTCTAATATTATTTTAAATTTATCTAAGCTTTGGTCTCACAAACATTAGCTCAGTTAAATTAACTGAGACACCGAAAGCCCAAATTTTCTCTTCAAACAGAAGGGCATCAGTTGTACCTCTTATTCCATATTGTACACTTATATCAATAAATGAAGCAACTTTAGAAGGAATACCAATTCCAGTGTTAAACCAAATTGTCTGGATTTCTTGTCCACCAAAATTGAGATGACCCGAGTCGTAAGATAATCCAGCTGAATATTTAAATCCCGAGAAAAATGTATCTAAATTTTGGCGATATGGATGGTACTGACCACCAAACCCAATTTTTAAACGATCTTTCATCAATAATTCAGATGCTCGATCCAATTCATTCTCAAAACCCGACCAATTTTGAATTTGGCCTTCTATTGAAAAATTTGTGATCGTGCTTGGAGCATATCCAATACCGAATGATGCTTCAAACGGCATTGTGATGTCACCTTTTTCATCTGCTCCTTCGTTGAGTTTTACTTCTTGATCAAAGCCTTCAACATTTTTGATAGAGGTAAAATCTTTAGACACTTCTAAGGTGTAAGGTAAATTTAAACTACCACCGATGGAAAACCTGTCATCCTCGGATAGTAAATTTGAAAAAGTACCGGTAAAACCAAACCTTTGTGCAAATGCTGCGCCACTGTAATCTGTTTCCTGGCTGTGATCGAGATATCCAACTACATTAAAATCTAACGCTTCTGAGTTCTTTAATGTTAAAAATGCCACAGACGGGGCGTATCCAAATGCAAAATTTTCACCGATCTTGAACCCAATACCTACTTCAAATTTATTAATTCCACCAAAGCTCTGTACTTCATTGGTATACTCAATTTCGTTAGTAGGCGAATTCATAAATGAATTCGAATTTACAGATCTGTAATTCGCTCTTGTAACTGGATACAAACCAACCGAAACACCAATTTTTCCTGGCTTTACTGGTAGTAGAAGATGTAGATAGCCAGTTTCTAAATTAACATTAGTACCACTCGAGGATAAATTTTCTACGTTTGAACGCGTAAGTTGAAGTCCTGTTCCAGCCTGAGTATAGAAAGTCTCTGCCCATAATCCTGGATTTGCTAAACTACTCGTTTCTCTATTTACATTTGTTAAACCTAATATTCCTTGAGATAATAAACCCGAAGAAGTGTTATCAATAGGAAAACCTACACCGATAGAGGAATATACAGAACCACCACGGGCTTCCGTTGAATTACCGGTTTGAGCGACAACATTTGTACTAATAAATGTGATAAGTGCTACGATTATAATCTTGAAGTTCTTCATTAATTGGTCTCCTCAAGATTATAAATGAGTACTTTTGGTACTGCATTCTCTGGGGCATTAAACCCAAAAAAAGTATTAAATCCCAGATATCCGAAGTTTTGACCTGCATATAAATACACTTCAGAAATATCCGTCTCGCCAAACAAGAATGCATTGAATAAGCCTGTTATATCGAATTTATACACTCCTTCCTGAACAAGACCCAAAGAGTTAGTTGTATTAAATCCAAGGTTATATGCTATGTCGTTTGTTGGCCCTAACTGCACCCTAAATGGGGGATTTTCTGTACGTTTCTGATTACTCGTCAGACTAGATTTCATGGTGGTGGAGTCTGGAGTTAATACCAATTCAGCACGAACAAAATTATTGTTTGATAACTGATTTGCAATCGGCGTAAAATTAATGTTCAAAAAAGGATTGAATGTATTTGAAAGTGTGATGTTTCCATTAGGTGTATTTCCGCCTGTTACTTCGATATCATACGCCCAATCGAGCATTATATTAGATGTTGTATCCTGATTTGCTTCATCAATTAATAGTAATCTACTTGTACTAAAACGAGCATAAATTATCTTATCAACATCAACATCCGGTACAAGTGCTAAACCGAAATCTTCAAATCTATAAGTAGAATCTCTATTTTCAGCATCATTATTAAAGAATTCAATAAAATCGGTTCTCCATGGACCCTCTAAATCAAATTCAATAACTCCTGTTGTATCAACATTCGTAAACTGAAATTCGCCAACCTCCGAAGATACAATTGGTCCACCTCCATCACTTAATATTTCAAGATCATCACTCATACGAATAGCAGAACCTCGCCATAAATCACCGACTCGAAAAACCTTAAAAGTTCCTTCCGTCGATTGATTTCCATAGATGTTATCGAAATCGATAGTAAGTCTAAGAACGGTTCGTGTATCAATTGGAAGATTGGTCACATCACCTTGAATTATTGATGGCTTAAATAAACCTATCGCTTCGATATCGCCAAATACTGGATCGCTAAATAGACCCACCGGTGAATTTGTTAGTTTTCCCGTAAAAGGGTCGGCATTATTCAATGGTAAACTAGAAACAAGTACTGTATCAACAACAATTGATGACTCATTTACAAATCCAGCTCCTACCGTGCCGCTCTCTTCGCACGCTACAAATGCAAAAAATATCACTAAAGAAAAGACAAGCTGCCTTATTCGGGCAGCTTTAAAATGTTTAAGCATTAAGAACAATCTTGATGGTTATGTTTAATCTGCTATTACTCTATAATAGTCGGCAAATTTACTAGAAACGTCTTCTGGTGATCCTTGAATTTGCTTAGGCTCTATGCCTAGTTCTTTGAAAAGATCGTCAAACTCATCACGCAGATAATTACCTGTTACAACATGATCGCTGAACATTAAACCAAGTTTCAGTAAATCAACTTTTCCGTTTTCTGTCAACTTGTTGATGTCTACGTCTTCTGGAAGCCCAAGTAATTCAAGAATTTTTGCTGTATCACCATGCCCTTCATTCTCTGGGTGATGCAAGTTATACACAATCTGTGTGTTCTTGAATATTTCGACATCCTTGTACTTTGTTTTCACCAACAGTGGAATCAAACCAGCAGGCCAGTCATGGCAGTGGATGATGTCCGGTTG
The DNA here is from genome assembly GCA_965229525.1 of Balneolaceae bacterium. Taxonomy (GTDB): domain Bacteria; phylum Bacteroidota; class Rhodothermia; order Balneolales; family Balneolaceae; genus HXMU1420-13. The sequence continues at coordinate 1,715,678 of OZ245886.1, read as the reverse complement.
CCAGCCGAGTTTCATAACTGTTTCAAGTACGCCTTTATTGTAGAAGGCAAGTCGTTCAGCATTGTCCGGATAAAATTTTTCATTCTTAGGATCAATGAACATTCCTTTTCTTTTGAAATAGGTGTCATTATCTAGAAAATAAACTTGTAATTTCGCATTTGGAATGCTTGCTACTTTAATTCGCATACTCTCTCGGGTATCGCCAACTTCTACTTCAATACCCGATAGCCGAATTACTTCATGCAATCTATTTCTTCGATCATTTATCGTACCATATTTCGGTAGCAGAATGCGAATCTCAAAGCCTTTATCTTGAAGCGATGCCGGTAAAAATCGCAACAAATCGGCGGTATAAGTCATTCTTGCAAAGGGTGAAATTTCAGCCGCCGCGTATAATATTTTCATAGATGATAGTTACTCTTTGTTAGAGATTGAGTTCTCTTTTATTACTTGATCAAGTTCACTGTTTTCATCCAGTGAATAAAAATCCATTAAGGTGTCGCTGCGTAAACCTAATCGAAGAGTTTCCAATGGGATTACTTCTTCGGGTTGAATATTTCCCAGGTTAACGTTGCTACCGTATTTTCTTATAAACCAGACCTGTTGCTCTTTTTTTGGAGCTTCAAAAATTAGGTTGTCGACAGATATTTGATCGGTAATTTCCTCAATTAAACCTGATCTAACCTCTCCATTTGGTCTAAAAACGCCTACAGTACCACTCTCCCTAGCTTCGCATATTACTTTATAGGCTCCAGCCTCAAGTTCTTTTTCGATAACCTTTACCCACTTGTATGGCGGTATGATTTCATTTGGATTCTTTGATCCAACTTCCGAAAGAACTTTGAAATCTTTGCTTAGATCCTTAATGATCTGCTGTTTTTTCTCATCCGAAATCCAAATAGTACCATTTGACACTTCAAGGCAATTTATATCATACTTTTCTAACAATTTGATGTAGGCATCTAATTGATTCCTCAATAAATACGCCTCGAAAAGTGTGCCACCGAAGTAAACGGGTATTCCTGCGTCTCTGTAGATTGATAATTTGTCTTCAAGGCGAGGAGTTACATATGATGTTCCCCATCCTAATTTTACTACATCAATATATTCAGAGCATACATCAACGAAATCCTCGGTTTGTCGGATACTGTACCCTTTATCCAGAACCAAAGTAATTCCATTAGTTCTGGGTTTTTCTGTCCTCTTAGGTAGATTATTTAATGAAAATGGCATAAGACTAATTTTTCAAAGCTTGTAATATACTCAAAAACGCAACTTTTATAAAGGATCAGCTTTCAGTGCTGATTTTTCTATTTCCTAATTCAATTAATGAACTAATTTTGTGTTCGTCTACATGATTTAACATCTCTGTAGTGTATCTCCAGAGCCAGTTTCCAGAAGATGTACCAGGAAAATTCATCCTGTGTGTGCCATCTAAGTTCATGAAATCCTGCAATGGGAAAATAGCCTGATCTGCCACCGAAAGCATCCCTAACCGAATGAATTCCCAGTTTATTGAGTGGCCATCTGTTCGTGTGTAAACCCTCACATTGTGCTTTTCTTTCTCAGGTGCTGTGGTATACCAACCAATCGAAGTGTCATTATCGTGTGTACCAGAGTAGGCCACTGAATTCTGAGGATAGTTATGTGGTAAAAAACTGTTGGCAGAATCTGAATCGAAAGCGAATTGTATGATTTTCATTCCCGGAAAAGCGTAATTATCACGAAGTTTTTCTACACCTTCTGTTACAAAACCTAAATCTTCGGCTATGATTGGAAGTTCCCCACATTCTTTTAGAATGGTATCAAAAAGTTTTTCCCCTGGCCCGTCAACCCACTTTCCGTTAATTGCTGTCGTTTCATCAGCCTTCACTTCCCAGTAAGCATCAAACCCACGAAAGTGATCAACCCTGATTGCGTCACACTGGTTAAACATGTGTTTGAATCTATCAACCCACCAAGAGAACCCATCTTTTTCAAGCTCTGCCCAGTTATATTGTGGATTTCCCCATAATTGACCTGTTTCACTAAAGTAATCGGGTGGCACACCGGCAACAAGTGTTCTATTTCCTTTTTTGTCGACTGCAAAGTACTGTGGATTTGCCCATACATCAGAGCTATTGTGATCAACGAATATTGGGATATCACCAATTACTCGAACGTTTTTATCGTTCGCATACTTTTTAAGTTCGTTCCACTGATTACTGAATTCGTATTGAAGCCAGTTAATTAGTTTGATATCAGCACTGAATTTTTTCTTGTACTTCTTGATCGCTTCAGGCTTTCTTTGTGCTATTTCTGGCTCCCAGGTATTCCAGGGTTGCATTCCATGATGCTGACCACAAGCCAGGAACAAAGCATAGTCTTCTAACCAATGCTTATTCACTTTCTTAAATGCCCTGAACTTTTTTTCTTCCTCTGTATCTAAATCAGCATAGTATCGCTCGCAGGCAATTGCAAACAACTTGTCTTTTATTTTGAATGCGTTTTCATAATCAACTTCAACACCTGATGGGAGAATAACTTCTTCTACCTCTGAGCGTGTTAACAATCCCTTTTCTACCAAAATGTCTAAGCTAATCAGATAGGTATTCCCTGCAAAAGCCGAATAACTCGCATAGGGTGAATTACCATATCCGGTTGGAGTTAGTGGCAGAACTTGCCAAATGGTTTGATGCGTACGTTCAAGGAAATCAATAAAAGTACGAGCTTCATATCCAAAATCACCAATCCCATATCTCCCTGGGAATGAGGTTGGATGAACCAACGTACCGCACGAGCGAGGAAATCTCATATACTAATTACTTCTTTGGTTTTAAAATTATTCCAGCTAGCGGTGGAATAGTCAATTTTAAGCTTGCTGATTGATTCTGCCAATCACCTTCGTGTGCGTGAAGTGTCATGTCACCCACATTACTTCCGCCATAATATCCCGAATCACTATTTAATATAATTTCATACTCACCAGCTTCTGGAACGCCGATTTGGTACTCTTGATGAACCGCCGGCGTGAAATTTAATACTGTAACAAGAAAATCTGATGGATCTTTCGCCCTTCTTACAAATGATACTATACTTCGGTCTGCATCATTAAAATCGATCCATTCGAAACCGCGCCAATCAAAATCATTTTGATGTAATGCTTTTTCACTCTTTTGAAGTGCGTTTAAATCACGGACGATTTTCTGAATTCCCTGATGATTTTCCCAGTCGAGTAAATGCCAGTCTAGCGATTTTGATTCATTCCACTCAGCCCATTGACCAAATTCACAACCCATAAAAAGTAATTTCTTTCCGGGATGTGCATACATATACGTATACAACAGTCGTAAATTGGCAAATTTCTGCCAGTCATCACCCGGCATTTTACTCAACATGGCATTCTTCATGTGAACGACTTCATCATGAGAAAATGGAAGTGTGAAATTCTCACTGAACGCATAAATCAAAGAGAAAGTAAGCTCGCCTTGATGATACTTTCTATAAACGGGGTCTTTTTCAATATAGGCAAGCGTATCGTTCATCCAGCCCATATTCCATTTGTAATCGAAGCCTAGTCCACCCGTTTGAGTTGGGCGAGAAACACCTCCCCAGGAAGTAGATTCCTCAGCAAAAGTGACTGTTCCTGGAAAATGCTCATGCACAGAGTCATTGAACTTTCTTAAAAAATCGATGGCTTCAATATTCTCTCTACCACCGTATTTATTCGGTATCCATTCACCTTCTTCCCTCGAGTAATCCAAATACAGCATTGAAGCTACTGCATCAACTCGCAAACCATCTATATGGTACTTATCGCACCAGTAAAGAGCGTTGGAAATAAGAAAGTTTTGAACTTCCGTACGCCCAAAATTGAAGATGCATGTTCCCCAGTCTTTGTGCTCGCCCTGGCGAGCATCTTCATGCTCGTATAGACCCGTTCCATCAAAACGACGTAGTCCGTGATCATCTTTAGCAAAATGTGCCGGAACCCAATCAACAATTACTCCAATTCCAGCTTTGTGGCACTCATCTACGAAATACATGAAATCATGTGGGGTACCAAAACGACTTGTTGGCGCAAAATATCCCGTAATCTGGTATCCCCAAGATGGGTCGTAGGGATGTTCCGCAATTGGCAGCAACTCAATATGCGTGTACCCTAAATCTTTTACATAGGGCACTAATTGATCCGCAAGATCTCGATATGATAAGTACTCAGACCCATCCTTTCTTCTCCACGAACCTGCGTGAACCTCATAAATAGATATGGGTTGATCATGTGCCTGCGTCTTATCTCTGTTCTTAACCCATTCATCATCACCCCAAGAATAGCCGGTGATATCATAAACTCTGGATGCTGTATCAGGTCGAAGCTGAGAGTAAAACGCAAATGGATCTGCCTTCTTTAAAGGAGGATCTTGAACCGGTGATTTAATCTCGAACTTGTATTCATCACCAGCCGCCACGTGTGGTATAAATATTTCCCAAATCCCCTGATCGTGATATTTTCGCATTCTATGTGTACGTCCGTCCCAACTATTGAACGACCCTATAACAGAAACCCTTGTTGCGCTGGGAGCTGAAACTACAAAATGCGTTCCCTCAACATCGCCCACTTTTTTTGGGTGAGCACCCATAAATTCATACGCTTTTTTGTGATTTCCTTCCCCCCATAACTGTAAATCAAAATCCTCAATCATTTTACCATAGGCATATGCATCTTTAATTTCGAACTTTTCCCCATGATGAGGTACTATGGTTAAAGAATACTCCGCTGCGTTTTTTCTCTTCGGAAAAACCAGTTCAAATAATCCCTCATCTGAAAGACGATTTAGTTCAATTGGTTTTGATTTCCCCATATTCACAAAAATCTGAGCAGCTTCAGGCTTAAATGCCCTTAGAACTAATTTCTCAGTTTTTGCTTCTTGAACTTTATGAAACCCCAGTACAGAAAATGGATCCCCGTGCGACCCATCCGACATTGATGCAATTTCTTCGGCAGTGAGTGTTGAAGTCATGACTTTTTTAGATTTTGAAGGGGCGAAAAGATAATAAATTATCCACAAAACGTTTCATTGGTTATTTGATCGTGTTTGATGTTTTATGAATCTCTATTTTTACTAGATGGAAATATCCGGCTTTATCGCTAAGCGATACTTATTCTCGAGAAAACATATTTCTCTCATTTCTACTCTTACATACATTAGTATTGCAGGTGTAACTATTGGAACTGCCTTGTTGATTGTAGTTTTATCAGTATTTAATGGCTTTTTCGATGTTGTTAAGTCACTTTTGCTTTCTTTTGACCCAGACATAAGAATTGAATCAAATGAAGGGGCTACCTTCGTTTACACTGATGAAATCCAACAAGAATTAGCCGGAATTCCTGAAATCACTAATCTCTCACCTTTTGTAGTTGGGAAGGCATTACTCACAAGTGAAGATGAAGAAACTAAAGTTGTAGAAGTAAAAGGAATCGATAAGGAGACTTTTATCAACATGGTGAACATCGAGCAATCGATCACCTCGGGGGTATTTGATTTAGAAGTTCGAAACCGTAGGCCAGGTATCATTATTCATGAACAGCTTCGTGGAGAGCTTTATTTAGCGATGAATGACGAAGTTGCACTTCTAAGCGCTGCAGGAATGCGAAAAGCTCTTACTCAAATCACGGTTCCCAGATCGTATCGTTTTGATGTTCGAGGGGCATATTTGGTACAGTCCGTTGCTTCTTCTCCCAGTGTTTATGTTGAGATTGATGCCGCAAGAAGGCTCTTCAATGCTAGAAATGCAGTTTCGGGAATCGATTTAAAATTAGTTGACAATCAGGACGCAGAAGCTGTGAAAGCTGTTCTGGAATCGAGCTTGGGACCAGAGTACAAAATTTCTACCTGGTATGATCTTCAGAAACCATTGTATGATGTAATGTACCTCGAAAAGTGGGGCGCCTATGTAATTTTGATGATTATCGTCGTAGTCGCCGTTTTGAATATCATCGGGTCTCTAACCATGATCGTAATTCAGAAAAAGCGGGATATCGGAATTCTAATTTCGATGGGGTACACTAAACAGAAAATTAAATCCATCTTCCAAAAACAGGGTTTATTTATCGGCTTAATTGGATGTGGAATTGGCGGATCTCTCGGTTTTTTGATGTGCTGGCTTCAACAGGAGTTCGGATTGATCAAACTTTCATCTGCCTTCATCATCGATGCTTATCCTGTGGATATTCGATTATTTGACGTCTCGGTAATTTTAATTGGAAGCCTCTTGCTTTGTCTATTGGCAAGTTGGTTTCCGGCAAATCGCGCTGCAGAAGTTCAGCCAGCAGAAGCAATTCGATACGAGTAATTACTCGTTATAAACATCCGGCAGATCATTCTCATAAAGGATTACATCACCCGCTTCTGCATGTTTCTTGACAATTTCGTTTGCCTCAAAAAGAGAATTAACGACAAAAACATTCGATGCATCTGCTTTGATGTTTTCAATTCCCGCCTTAATTGGTTTTGATCTTTCATTTCCCACCAGAATCACGTAATCAAGGTTAGCTGCACCAATCGCCTCACCAAATTTGAAATTCTCTTCCTCTTCAATTTCGCCCAACTCAACCATTCCCGGCGTGATGATAAATCGTTTTCGATCCTTAAACTGACTTAAAATCTCCACTGCATTTTTCGCCCCAACAGGGTTCGAATTAAAAGCATCGTCGATAATGAAAAGTTCACCTGCTTTTTTCAATTCTAAACGATGTTCAACAGGCTCAATCGTTTTTGCCGCAATTGCCATGGTTTTAGGACGAATTTCAAAATGCTGGGCTACCCCAATTGCTAACAGCAAATTCTGAACATTGTGGGCACCCAAAAGCTTTGTTCTAAATTCGTGTACATCTTCACCGAATTTCACATCAAACCGTGTCCCAGACGTATCGTAGCTGATATTTTCGCCTTGAATCTCACCATTCTCCAATCCGACAAGAATTCTCGAAATCTCTGGTCGTCCTTCACCCATAGTGGATACTCTGGGGTCATCTGCATTTAAAATCGCAACGCCACCTACATCCAAATTATCTACAATAGTGCCTTTTTCTTTAGCGATTACATCCTGAGTTCCAAAAGTTTCCAAATGAGCTAAACCAACATTACTCACTACGGATACATCCGGCTTGGCAATATCACATAATTCCTGAATGTTACCTGCATAGCGAGCGCCCATTTCCAAAATCAGAATCTGATGATGTGACTGAAGGTCATTGTTGATCACTTTACAAATTCCCATTGGGGTATTAAAACTTCCAGGCGTAAAGCACACCGAATAGCGCTCTTTCAAGAGGTCTTTGATCATAAACTTGATGGAAGTTTTTCCATAACTGCCAGTAATAGCTATCACTTTAAGATGGGGCATCGAAGCGAGTTTCTGCCTGGCCTGCTTTTTAAACCCATTTTGAATGTTTCGTTCAATCGGTTTTGTGATGTTTCCCGCCATCAACAAATAAAATGGGATTAGAATGGCTGTAAGCACCCAACCAAAAACAAGTAGAACCACTTCGAAAGAAAGGAATCCGGTATCATAGGTAGGCGGAATCAACCATAGAAATGGAATCATTCCTGTGTATGACCAAAAGGTGAAAAAGGCTGGCAAAAATATCACCATCATTATAAGTGGGATCATCAATCGTTGAACTCTGGAAGTGAAAACCAGTGGCTTTTTTACTTTTTCAGTTTTGTATCTCTTAACACTACTAAACCAATAAAACCCCCAAATAAACAGTGCTAACGTGATAGCAGTTAGCGTGACATCCAACTCAACCCAATCCAGGCCTATCACAAGAATAAAAAGCAGGATATTGTATAACGCCAAATCTCCCGGAATTACTTTTTTCTCCCAATTTCCTCTTAACCACTGCCAATATTCGTTGTGTTTATACCCAACCTGTTGATAGACATGTATAAAAAATCTAGTTCTGTACCAGCAATAGCGCGCCATCATTAATGAGAACAGAATAGAAAGTGCATCCAAAATTTGGTAATACAAGGGTAACTGAATATTAGGTTTGTGTGATGATTATATATTCGTCTGGTGATGATCGGCTTTTTAATTCGCGGAATAGTATATTTTGCGCGACTAAAATAACCTAGCTTTCAGCAGTAGCAAATATATGAAATTAATTATCCCAATGGCGGGTAGAGGTACCCGCGTACGGCCACATTCTCACACTGTTCCAAAACCTTTATTGCCAGTTGCAGGCACTATGATAATAGAGCGTTTGGTTGAGACCTTCATCCGAACTTTAGATCGCGAGATAACTGAAATCGTATACATATTGGGTCCAGATTTTGGTCGACAGATTAAAAAAGATCTTTTAGCGATGAGTTCCCGACATAATGTGAAAGCAACCTTTCGTGTTCAGGAAGTTGCTCTCGGAACGGCGCACGCTGTGTATTGTGCAAAAGACGATTTAGATGGCGAAGTTATTGTTGCATTCGCTGATACACTTTTTGATAGCAAAGATACATTTAATATCGAAGATGCCGACAGTGTTATATGGCTTAAAAAGGTTGATGACCCATCACGATTCGGGGTTGCCGTTTATGATGGTGAAAAAATCACCGGATTTGTGGAAAAGCCAAAGGAATTCATATCTGATCTTGCAATCATCGGTGTTTATTATTTCAAAGATGGTGAAGGACTGCTTGGCGAACTTCAACGAATTATGGATGAAGATATTCAAGGCCCGGGAGGAGAGTATTTCTTAACTGAGGCGCTCGATAATATGATCAATAATGGGAAGCTGTTCAAAACCGCTACAGTAGATGAATGGCTTGATTGTGGAACATTGCCTGCCTGGCTAGAAACTACTGGTGAGATTTTAGAAAAAGAAAATCATCCGTTCGATAATAAGAATTATCCAAACTCACAGATTATTCCACCAGTATTTATCGGTGATGGCGTTACCATTGAAGGATCTACCATTGGGCCAAAAGTAAGTATCGAAGCCGGCGCCACTATTATAAACTCACAAATTTCGAATTCAATTATTCGAGAATCTGCCGAAATTAGTAATACCAATGTAGAAGGTTCAACAATTGGAGCCTTTACACAAGTTTCTAATGTATCTGGATCAATTGATATCGGAGATCATTCAACGGTGTCTATCCAAAAGTAATCGTGGATTGTTCCAAAACTTGAGGAACAAAATTCACCTTAATTGGGTATTACCACCTTTATTACCGGTTATCTATATTCCATCCAGAATTGCTTACAATCGGGGAAGGTTATGCGGAACTTAGGATTACTACTTTTTCTACTTTTATTTGGTTCAGATTACGTTTCGGCGCAGATTTCTGACTTTCAGGCTTATCAGGATAGCATACGCAGAGCTATGCAACAATTTAATACTGAGAATGATAGAGACGCAGCAGTTGCTGCTACTCTTGCCGAGTATGAAGCCTATCGTGAACGGGTCTTAGCAGAGTTTGAAGATTTTAAATCAGACATGGAAGAAAAATGGGGCGACTTTAAAGAACGATCTAAAACAGAATGGGTAGAATATATTAATGGGGGTAATACCAGGGTAGAAGTCGATTTTGAAGAAGATGAAGTTATTGTTGAGGTTTTAGTAGAAAACCCTGAAGATGTTCAGGCAGCTATAGAAGAGCTTCCGGAAAAAGTAGTGGAGACGATCAATAATCAAGGTACAGAAATGGGATTCGAATCAGAAGAAGCCGGCGACGAACCTGTTCTTGATGAACCTGTTCTTCAAGATCAAATTGACAGAGAACCCGGTGAAAGTGATGAAGAAGTAGCTGAGCGAATAGTTGAAGAAAATGAAGTTGAAGTGCAACAAGTGGTTGGAGAAGATGGTGTGGAACGAACCTTACTCTCGATAAATTTTTCGTTGGCTCCCAGTTCCATCCAAACCAGAGCTGTGAAAGTTCAGGATTACGTTTACAATTTTTCTGAAGAATATGAAATTGCACCACCTTTGGTTTTTGCCATCATACATACAGAATCTTACTTCAACCCGATGGCACAATCTCCAGCAAATGCTTACGGACTAATGCAACTAGTTCCGACTAGCGGCGGAGCCGATGCCTACAGAAGTGTGCATGATGAAGACGGTTTTCCAACTCCTGATTTTCTTTTTGTCCCCGAAAATAATGTTGAGTTAGGCTGCGCATATGTTGACATCTTACTCAATAGATATCTTCGTGATGTGACAAATGATTTGAGTAAGCAATACCTCGCAATATCTGCTTATAATACAGGTACAGGCAATGTTTATAAAGCCTATGATTCTAGCGGCAGCAAGTCTCGTGCTATGGCGCAAATAGAGGCAATGACACCTCAGGAAAATTATGAGCACCTAATCATAAATCTTCCCTATGAGGAAACGAGAGACTACCTTAGAAAAGTTGTTGATAGATCAAAGCTCTACGAATCCTGGAGCGAAAACTAACTTAAACAACTATTTATGATAGCACTTGTAACTGGAGCCTATCGCGGACTGGGCCTGGAAACTGTAAAACAACTGGCAGATCTGAATTACTCAGTAATATTAACAGGCCGAAATGATGAAAAAGGAAATGCCGCCGCAGAATTGTTTCGTGTAGCAGGTAAAGATGTTTATTACCATCATTTGGATGTAAACCTCGATAGTGACATCGAAAAGTTACGCTACTTCATCGAAGATAAGTTTGGAGTACTCGATGTTCTTGTTAACAATGCTGGAATACATTATGACACGGGAAATGATGTTGCGAATCCTGATTGGAGTGTTGTTGAAGAAGCAACGAATACAAATTTTCTAGCCCCATGGAAGTTGACAGTTGCTCTATTACCACTTATCAAAAAAAGTAGCCGGGGCAACATAGTAAATGTATCTAGTGGAGCCGGATCTTTAATAGACATGACTCCTGGAACTCCCGCTTATTCAGCATCTAAAGCTGCAATGAACGTTCTTACAATTCAATTAGCAGCTAAATTGAACTCCACAGGGATTAAAGTAAATGCAGTGTGTCCGGGCTGGGTACGAACCGACATGGGTGGAATGAATGCAACTCGATCTGTGGAAGAAGGTGCCCGGGGAATCGTTTGGGCAGCAACATTAGAAAATGATGGACCAACAGGTGGGTTTTTCAGAGATGGTGAACCAATAAACTGGTAGATTATTTATTATAGTATACGCTCATGAAACGTAGATCTTTCTTTACACTTAGCTCGGCTTGGTTAAGTGGCGCTTTTTTGCCAAAAATAATTCCTACTCAAAATAATCGACAAGAGAAAAGATGGCAGAATGGAGTTTCGCCATGGCCAATCTGTCTCGATACCTACACCATTTTACCCGCCAGTTTAGAAGAAAAGGTAGAGATTGCCGCAGAAGCAGGTTATGACGCTATCGAGCCTTGGGATAGAGAACTGATTGAATATGAAAACAATGGGGGTAATGTTGTTGAACTTGGTAAACGTATAAAAGAACTCGGCCTATTTGTACCAAGTGTCATCGGCTTATGGAATGCTATTCCTCAAAATGAAATCGATTTTCAGCATAGTTTAGAAGGCACTAGAAATAGAATGCGGTTGGCGAAAGAAATTGGATCTGAGCACATTCAGGTAATTCCAAATACTATTGGGGAGCCTTATTCTGTAAAAACAGCTGCAAATCATTATCGCCAGATCATCGAGATTGGATTGAACGAATTTGGTCTTAAACCAGCGTTGGTATTCGTAACCCATTTTCCTGTTAAAAGCCTGGGACAAGCTATGGCAATTGTATTAGACGCAAATCATCCTGAAGCAAAAGTTATTCCTGATACCTTCCATATGTTTAAAAGCGAGGGTGGATTTGAAGGATTGTCTAAAATTGCTGGTTCTTCCATTGCAATTTTTCAATTTGCTGATGTACCCCCTAATTTTTTACCTGAAGTGGTACAAGATGGTGATCGTGTATTTCCAGGAGATGGAATTTTACCTTTACCTGCCATTTTAAGTGATTTATATGAGACTGGTTTTAGAGGGTGTATTTCTCTAGAGCTCTATAACAGGGAATACCATAACAGAGATTTATTGGCTGTTGCCAAAGAAGGGTTAGAAAAAACCTTGGGTGTGATTAAAGAATCAGGAGTTTAATCTACTTTACCACCGTAATTGTACCATCAAAGTTGGCGATGATGAAATTACTCACCCCTCCAGGAGAATCATCATTTATATCCCATTTGAAATCGGCTCCGCCAATAAATATCTGATCACATTCCAAATCTTTGGCTGTATCTACAATCGTCTCGCCTGGTTTTCCAATCCGTACTTCAAGATGTGGCTCAACGATATTACTTCCTTCTTCTTCAAACAGATATTTTGCCATCTCAACAATTCCAAGAGCTGTATCTTCATCTTCTTTTGTATTCGCTACAACAAGGATAGTAACGATGGGTTTTTCTTTTAAAAAAGCACTAAGCGCACCTGCATGTTTTACTGCAATACTTGCATACTTAGTACCATTTGTAGCAATCAACCATTTAGTAGGAAAATTCATAGTAGTATACCTGTTATTAGTAGATCGATTTGTGAAAATACAAATTCCTAAACAACCCGATGAAACCCAATGTATTCATTCCTATCTTTTATGGCTATGAATTTTATCCATCAGATTCCATCAAACCACAAAAAAGTATTCGAAGTTATTTCAAATGCTGGAAAACAACTTCATCAACCGGTGTTTGTAGTGGGCGGATATGTTCGCGATTATTATTTAAATCGACTGAAAGAAGAACCTGATATAGATTTTGTTACACTTGGTTCGGGAATTAAACTTGCCGAGTTAGTTCATTCCTCACTTCCGGGCTCACATTTATCCGTATTCAAACAATTTGGAACTGCCCAAATAAAAACTGGAACTCTCGAGCTTGAGTTCGTTGGAGCAAGAAAAGAGAGTTATCGTAGAGATTCTAGAAAGCCGATTGTTGAGGATGGAACCCTTCAGGATGATCAGGAACGCAGAGATTTAACTATCAATGCCATGTCCTGGTCGTTAAATGAAATGGATCTTGGAGTATTAAATGATCCTTTTGGTGGATTAGCTGACTTGAAGAATAAAATTATCCGTACTCCCATCGATCCGGATAAAACTTTCAACGACGACCCGCTTCGAATGATGAGAGCGGTACGTTTTGCATGTCAACTCGAGTTTTCAATAGCCGATGAAACTTTTGCTTCCATTCAGAAAATGGCTTCAAGATTAGAGATCATCTCAAAAGAGCGAATTCTCGACGAACTAAATAAAATCATATTGTCAAAAAAACCCTCCATTGGGTTTGCACTACTTTTTAAAACTGGATTATTGAGACAATTCTTCCCTGAAATGCACAACCTGCATGGGGTGCAAGAAGTGAATGGGCATCGTCATAAAGATAATTTCTGGCATACACTTGAGGTTTTGGATAATGTCGCCAAGGTGAGCGACAATTTATGGCTACGATGGGCAGCTATTATGCATGATATTGCTAAACCACCCACCCAAAGATTTGAAGAGGGAATTGGCTGGACCTTTCACGGTCATGATGCACTTGGGGCGAAATGGACGTATCGAATATTTAAACGACTTGGCTTACCTCTGGATGAGCGTATGAAATATGTACAAAAAATGGTACGACTTCATCTTAGACCAATAGCGCTTGTTTCGGATATTGTAAGTGATAGCGCCGTTCGACGTTTAATTTTTGATGCCGGAAACGATATTGATGATTTGATGGCATTGTGTAGGGCAGACATCACCAGTAAAAACGAGTTCAAAGTGAAGAAGTATCAGAATAACTTCACTAAAGTTGAACAGAAGATTGTTGAAGTTGAGGAGAAAGACAGAATTCGGAATTGGAAAAATCCGCTTTCTGGGGAAGAAATTATGGAAGCTCTTCAAATACCACCTAGTATTATAATTGGAAACATAAAAAATGCGGTGAAAGAAGCTATTCTAAACGGAGAGATTCCAAATAATCACGATGCTGCTTTTGAATATATGATGAACCATAAAGAGGAATTTATTAATGAATGATTTGTGGGTATCGAATTCCTACGCCAAAATTAATCTAGGACTAAATGTTCTTGAGAGATTACCAAATGGGTATCACACGATTGAAACCGGCTTTTGTTTTATTGCCTGGAATGATCGTTTCGAAGTTCGGCCGTCATCGGCGATGAACCTTGAAATGAGCGAACCAACAATCCCAATTGATGACTCTAACTTGATTGTTCGCGCTATTAAATTACTTCAATCTGAAGCTGGATTGCGCGACGAGTTTAGTATTTATGTGGAAAAAAGAATTCCTGCAGGTGCCGGGCTTGGTGGCGGTAGTAGTAATGCAGCAACAACACTTCGTATGTTGAACAAGATTTCTAATCTCGGACTTTCTGTTGATGATCTGGCCGAACTTGGCAAACAATTAGGTGCTGATGTACCTTTCTTTGTTCGTGGCAAGGCTGGTTTTGGCACAAGATTTGGAGATGAAATCGAATATTTAGACATCCAGCCAGAAGCACATATCATAACTGTGTTTCCAGAAGTTTTTAGTTCTACTCCCGAAGCATATAAGAATTGTATACCTAATGCTGAGCCTGATTTTTCTCTTCGAAATCTGCTGATTGAACAGGAAATCGAAGAATGGAATTATCTGCTTCAAAATGATTTAGAACCAGCCGTTTTTCCTCGGTTAGAATTAGTCGGAAATCTCAAAGATCAATTCTATGATTACGGAGCAACCTACGCCAGCATGAGTGGAAGCGGTTCCAGCGTGTTTGGCATTTTTTTGCAGGATTTTGTTGCTATTGACGCCTACGAGTCGTTTCATAGCTTGAATTTTCCTGTTAACCTAACCCAGCCAGGGTTTACTCCTGATCTTGGAGTGTATAAAAAAGAAAATTAAAGAGTTATAAGATTTTAGCTTAACGTAAGCGCTTACATTTATACTAGTAGAAATTGACATACAATGGCAAAAAAGAAATTAACAGATGTTGAAGTCCGCACAGGACTAAATAAAGAGTCACTAAGAGAAGACATCAAGCTTCATATGCGACATACTCTCGCAAAAGATGATTTCTCTAAAACGCCCTGGGATGAGTATCGTAGTTTGGTACTTACGCTAATTGATCGACTGCATGATAAGTGGATAACTACACAGCAGCACTATCATCATTCCGGAGTAAAAAGGGTGTATTACTTGTCGATGGAATACTTAATTGGTCGACTTCTCGATAACATGGTTGTAAATCTTGATGTGCAGCAAGAGGTGGCCGATGCATGTGCCGACCTTGGCCTGGATTACGATGACTTGAAAAATGCAGAATGGGATGCTGGTCTCGGAAATGGTGGCCTTGGAAGATTAGCAGCCTGCTTCCTTGATTCAATGGCTACATTAGGGGTTCCTGCTACCGGATATGGACTCCGTTATGATTATGGAATTTTCTATCAGCAAATTCAAAACGGCTATCAAATTGAAAAACCGGATTTGTGGTTACGATATGGAAATCCCTGGGACATTGTTCGCCCAAAAATCCAATATCCGGTTGATTTTTATGGACATCAACATATGGCGCCAAAGACAGGCGGTGGTATCGATTACAAGTGGGAGAATACAGAAAAAGTACTAGCCGTAGCCTACGACACTATGATTCCGGGCTATAACAACAATCTCGTAAACAATTTACGCCTTTGGAAAGCAGAATCAGATACTGCTCTAGATCTTCATAGTTTTAATCAAGGCCAATACATAGATGCCGTTCGTGAAAATCAGTTAGAGCAAAACATCACACGTGTACTATATCCAAACGATAAAGTATTTGTAGGCCAGGAATTGCGCTTGAAGCAAGAATATTTTCTTGTATCTGCTTCCATGCAAGACATTATCCGAAGATTCAAAAATCAAACAGATGACTGGACTAAACTTCCTGAAAAAGTAGCGGTTCAGTGTAATGACACACATCCAAATCTTGCCATTCCTGAATTGATGCGCGTGTTATTGGATGAAGAAGATATGGGTTGGGATAAAGCCTGGGACATCACCACAAAAACGATGGCGTATACAAACCATACTTTATTGCCAGAAGCTCTGGAAAAGTGGCCGGTTTCGTTAATGAGAAACTTATTACCCCGTCACCTTAATATCATTTATGAAATCAACCGAAGATTCATGGATGAGATTAAAGTGAAGTTCGGCGATGATAAATATAAAATGAGTAGAATGAGTATTGTAGGTGAAGGTGAACACCCGGTCGTTCATATGGCTCATTTGGGTATCGTAGGCTCCCACAAAGTAAACGGTGTAGCTGCGTTACATTCAAAGCTACTTGTTGAGAATATGTTTCATGATTTTCATGAATTATACCCCACTAAATTCACCAACAAAACGAATGGGATAACTCCTAGACGTTGGTTGAAGCAGTGTAATGTTGAGCTTTCATCTTTAATATCGGATAATATTGGTGATGATTGGGTCACTGATCTTGATAAACTTCAGGATGTTGAAAAGTTTGCTGATGATCCAAAATTCAAGAAGAAGTTTGCTAAAATTAAGCTTGCTAACAAAAAGCGCCTGGCTGATTACATTTATGATACGCAAGGTATTGAAGTGGATCCAAACTCATTGTTTGATATCCAGATTAAGCGTATTCATGAATACAAGCGTCAGTTAATGGCCGCTCTTCATGTGATCACCCTTTACAATCGTATCAAAGAGAATCCTAACCTGAAGGTGGTTCCTCGTACCGTAATTTTTGGCGGTAAAGCTGCACCTGGCTATGCAATGGCAAAAATGCACATTAAGTTGATCAATGCTATAGGTGAAATCGTTAACAACGATCCTGATGTGAAAGACAAGCTTAAGTGTATTTTCTTAGATAACTACCGCGTTACTTTAGCCGAGATAATGATTCCGGCGGCTGATCTTTCTGAGCAGATTTCAACTGCAGGAATGGAGGCTTCTGGTACGGGTAACATGAAGTTTGCACTCAATGGAGCTTTGACCATTGGTACTTTAGATGGTGCAAATGTTGAGATCAAAGAAGAAGTAGGTGATGATAATATCTTTATTTTTGGATTAACGGTAGAAGAAGTTGCAGAACTTCGTCGCACAGGCTACGATTCAAAAACATATTATCATGGAAACGCAGAATTAAAGCGTGCATTGGATCAAATCAAGAATGGATTCTTCTCACCGGAAGACAAACATTTATTCGATCCTATCGTCAATGCATTACTGCATGAGAATGATTACTTCATGGTTCTTGCTGATTACGAATCGTATGTTAAAGAGCAGGAAAAAGTGGAAAAATTATTCTGGGATCAGGACGAGTGGATGCGAAAAGCCATCATCAATGTGGCGAAAGTTGGAAAATTCTCCAGCGATAGAACCATCAAAGATTACAATGATGAAATCTGGCAATCTGATTATGTGACGATGCCCAAGTAATTCAATCAAGTTATTAGAAATTAAGCCGAAATGGAATTTCATCTGTTTCGGCTTTTTTTATATTGGTGGAAATATTTAGAGAATGATAGACATACAACAAGTCCCGCCCGACTCGCTTATAGCACAACCTGACTCTACATTATTCCAGATAGATTCTGTATTAAATATTCCGGATCCGACGAATTATTCGGTGGGTGAAATCTTCGACTATATTGGTGATTTCCTCCAGGTGACTCTTTTCAAGATTGCAGATACACCCGTTACTTTCCTCTCAATCTTAATTTTTATCCTATTCATTGTCGGGTTCACGTATCTAGGCTCGTTCATGAAACGGTTGTTGAAGGATAAAATCCTTCCCCGATTTATCAATGATTCCGGTCTGAGATACACACTGGCTAGGATGTCGCAGTATGTAATTGTGATTATTGGTCTGTTCGTTTCCTTTCAATTTCTTGGGGTAGATTTAACAGGATTGGCAGTAATCTTTGGTTTCCTTTCCGTTGGTATTGGTTTTGGCTTGCAAAATATCACCTCTAATTTTATATCAGGTCTGATTGTATTATTTGAACGCCCCATCAGCGTTGGTGATAGAGTAGAAGTAAATGGAATTGAAGGAGATGTCGAAGAAATAAATATTCGTTCTACCACTGTAAAAACTCTACAAAACATTTCCATCATTGTACCAAATAGTGAGTTTGTAAGTAAAGATGTTATTAATTACTCACATGGCGACCCCACCTATTTATTGGTTGTAAATGTTGGAGTATCGTATGGCTCAGATCTAGATTTGGTATTGAAGGCTCTTGATGAGGTTGCTGAGGAAAGCAAGCACGTGTTAAAGCGACCAAAGCACCGCATTCATCTTCGAAATTTTGGTGATTCTTCCTGGGATATGAAGCTACTCGTTATGATTCGAGACGTAAAAGAACGGTATAATGTGCTCAATGAATTAAACCAGTCGATAGTGCATAAATTCAGAGAATACGATATCGAAATTCCATTCCCGCAACGAGATATCAACTTCAGGAATGAGCTACCAAAGAGTAAGAGTTCCAATTGATTTGGGCATCCTGAACTTGTTTCAGGATCCTTGGAATCTGTCAACGATAAGTATCAGTACAAAGATGCTGATCCCGAAAGTATTCGAGACAGCATGATGAAGTGGTGCCAACAAAAAAAAGCCACTTCCATTTCTGAAAGTGGCTTCATGTATTTCAAAATTTAATTATCGATTAATTGGTACTGCCGGGTTTTCGATTTCCTCGATCATCTGCTCATACTCACCATTCCAGATGGCATTCAGCTTGTCGAGTTGCACATCAACTTTGCCTGCTAAATCTTCAAACACCGCATACTGCTGAGCTGTTGGTCGGCCATAACCAGTCATCACCGTACTCTTAAGTGAAGCCAGTTTATTATTCAGTTTGATTGGGAAGTTTAACACATCCTGTATCGCTTCCGCTTTCGTTTGAACTAGTTCGTTCTCGATTTCAGAAATAGTTGTTGTTAGTTCTTTGAGTCGAGTAGTCAATTCTTCATTATCAGTAATTTCTTCAGACAATGTTTTCATTTCTTCCATCGATGCTCTTATTCGATTGATCGATTTATGGGTCGTATCAAGCTTCGCATTGATTGTTTGAACCAATTCAAATTGAGCAATCAGATCATCCTGACTAACATCCACCAACCTAGGATCTTTCATAACTTCAAATTGTTGCTCGGCAACCATTTCATCACCAATATGCATTCGAACCGTGTAAGTACCAGGCACAGCCATAGGGCCAGCAGTATTTCCTGCCCACAGAATTTGACGACCTTCCAAATTAGTTACGCCTGGATATCTAAGATTCCAAACAAACTTGTTCATTCCAGCCTTATTTGGAACAACCGTTGGGCGCGTTCGGTCTTCTTCCTCAAAAAATAATGGAGATTCTCTCACTTCACGTCCGCGAGCGTCTTCAGTACTCGAGAATGTTTGGATGGTGTTGCCTCGCATATCAAGAAACTCAAGTTTGATTTCATTTTCCTGCTCCTCACCTAACTTGAAGAATACAACCGCACCGTTATCCGGGTTTTCACCTGAGGTTGGCGAAGGGCCTCCCCAACTTGAACCTCCGTACAGGTATGCATCTTCTGGGTCAAATAAATGATGATCAGCATTCGCAATTTCTTCCGTCATTTGGTGTAGAACAGGTAGGTCGTCCAGAACCCAAAAAGAACGACCCTGAGTAGCTACAATTAGGTCTTTATCTCGTTTATGAACGGCTAAATCTGTAATTGGTGTTGCCGGCAAGTTCATCTGAAGTGGCTGCCAATTATCACCCGAATTAAACGAAACGTACACTCCGGTTTCTGTTCCTGCGTAAAGTAGCCCGGCTTTATTTGGATCTTCTCGTACTACGCGCGTGAAGTCCATATCTGGAATGCCATCAGTGATTTTATCCCAGCTTCGGCCATAATTAGTCGTGCGGTAGATCATCGGTTGGAAGTCGCCAAACTTATAACGAGTTGCCGCAAAGTAAGCCGTACCGGGGTCATGTTGTGAAGCATCCAAAATACTGATTAGAGATTCGGGCAAACCACGTGGTGTTACATCATTCCAGGTTTCCCCATTATCACGACTGATGTGAATCAAACCATCGTCTGTTCCAACCCAAAGTAATCCGGGCTCAATTTCAGATTCAACGAAGGTGAAAATAGTATTGTAATACTCTACCGAAGTATCATCTTTGGTGATTGGTCCACCAGATTCGATTTGTTTTGACTTATCATTTCGTGTGAGATCCGGGCTGATATCTTCCCAGCTCATTCCTTCATCAGTTGATCGATGTACGTGTTGCGAAGTAGCATATAGAACATCTGAATCATGTGGTGATACTATGATTGGGAAGGTCCACTGGAATCTATATTTCAACTGATCTGCACCAGAGCCCATAGGGTTATCCGGCCAGATATCAATGCGATCATTTAGTCTCAGATTTGCATCATAACGAGAAAGAGATCCACCATAACATCCACCATAAGTAACGTCATGGTTTTCAGGATCAACAGCAATATATCCAGACTCGCAACCTGCTACCGGCCACCAATCATCCTCATCAATGCCCGAACTATTCGTTCTGCTCATGATTGCAAATGTAGAGTTATCCTGTTGCGCTCCATAAATCATGTAGGGAAACTGATTATCAACCGCTACCTGATAAATCTGTGCTGTTGCAGAAGTGTGATAAGAGGTCCATGTTCTACCGCCATTATAGGTAACCTGTCCACCACCATCATCCCCAATTACCATACGGTTTGGGTCATTGTTTGCAATCCAAAGATCGTGATGATCGGCATGTGGAGTTCGTATTCGGCTAAAGTTTCTACCACCATCGATGGATTTCCAGAATCCAACATTCAATACATAAACTACGTCCTCGCTTTGGGTGTCTGCGATTACTTTTGAATAGTACCAGGCTCTTTGCCGAAGATTACGATCTGCACTAACGCGTGTCCATGTATCTCCGGCATCTTCGCTTCGGAAAAGTCCACCTCCGCGAGCATTTTCAACGATTGCAAATACGCGATCTGAGTTTACCGGTGAAACAGAAACACCAATTTTCCCAACCATACCTTTTGGCATCCCAACATTTCGTGTGATCTCTGTCCAGGATTCACCGCCATCTGTACTTTTGAATAATCCCGAGCCTTCACCACCACTGCTCATCTCATGTTCCGTCCGATAGGCTTCCCACAATGCCGCATATAAAATACGAGGGTTATTCGGGTCAACAGCAATATCAACAGCGCCGGTTTTGTTATCGCGGAATAACACCTTGTTCCAGGTTTTACCACCATCGGTAGTTTTGTAAACACCGCGCTCCGAGCTTTCTACGTTCCCAAAAAGTTTTCCCATCGCGGCAATCCAAACTACATCTGGGTTGGTTGGGTGTATTTCGATGTCGCCAATGAACTGTGTATCACCAAGTCCAAGGTACGACCAGGTTTTTCCAGCATCCGTAGACCGATACATTCCATCGCCCGGACTCATGTTTCCGCGAATATCGGTTTCACCCATTCCAACATAAATTACATTCGGGTCAGAGTCGGCAACATCAATTGCACCAACCGAACCTGTTTTGAAATATCCATCAGATACATTTTCCCAGGTATTTCCACCATCGATGGTTTTATAAACACCACCACCGGTGTATCCAACATAATAGATATAGGGTTGGTCATTATGGCCTGCAACTGCCACAGATCTACCCCCACGAAATGGCCCAATTTCTCTATACTCAAGATCCTGAAACATCATGTCTTGAAATGCCGGTCGGTCTGTTTCTTCTCCGTGGCCAAATACCTGAGCCTGAACTGGCTGAAATAAGAAAGCACTTAACACAGCAAGTGTAATTGCATTAAAAAATCGCTTCATTTGTATCCCTTTTTGGTTAGTGTGAAGAGCGGGTAAGAATTACTGAAAGTAGGGACTCAGAATCAAGAGATCAGTAAAAAGATGTGATTGGCAGAATCGAGAATTATTCTACGATAAATTTAAACGTAATTGAGCCACGCTGATTAGTTTGAGGAACGCCTGCCGGCAATCTTGTAAACCTCCAATTCTTAAGCGTTGCCATAACTGTACGCTCTAATTCGGGATTTCCGGAACGCCTGATTGGCCATATTCTTCCAACTGTACCATTTGGCAAAACTTCAAAACCCATGGTTACTGTTGCGTTAAAGTTGGTATTATTTTCAGGTAGATTTTGTGACAAAGGTGTTCTGTCCAGATCGCCTTCAAATGTTAAATCGTAGGGTGAGGTATTTTCATCATCATTACCTAAACCCTGGTCAGAATCTGTATCACCGATATTACCTTCTACATCTCCACTTTCTTCCGCCCCTTCTTGTGTTTCGATGTCCTCTTGTGCTACTGGCGCAATTTCAACCTCTTCTTCCAGGTTCTCTTCAGTTACTTGTGTGGGATCAATTTCTTCGGTTATTGGGGTTTCAATCGCTTCTTCGATTACTTCTTCTACTTCATCGGGTAAATCTACCGGTTTAGTGTCTTCAACAGTAGTTTCTTCTGGTACTTCTTCTACTTCCGGTGATTCTTCAGCTGGCTCTTCCGTTTCAACTTCTGAGGGGTTAGGGCGGGTTGCAACTTCTTCGTTTTCTTGTTCTGAAAACTCTGTCATGCTACCCGTTTGAAATTCTCCAAACTCCACTTCAATAAAAGAAGGGCGCATATTGCGTCCCATATCAATAGTATACCATAAAGAGAAGGCAAGAAGTATACTTGCAACGCCAATCGTCGCAATTAATGCTCTGCCATCGTCTTTGGTGAAGTTTGGTTGCATGATTTATAATGATCCTTGTTCAGTAGCCATAACAAGCCGAAGATTCAGTGCCTTTCCGATATTTAAAACTCGAACGGCATCGTCCACGGTGGCATCTTTATCTGCTCTGAGAACGATCATACCTTCGGGCTTGGTATTTCTTGCTTCGCGTATGGCTGATGCTAATGAACCACGTGCTGTTAGTTCGCCTTCCACATAAAACTCGCCATCGTTTGTAATAGCAACAGAGATATATTCAGACTCTGTTACTGCTCCACTTTCCGCTCTTGGGATGTTTACCTGAATCCCAAAATTGGTAACAAATGATGATGTAAGCAGAAAGAAAATCAACAAAAGAAGTACAATATCTGTCAATGACGACTGTGAAAACAGTGTCAGTGGAGGTAGTCTTTTATCGCCTCTTCTAAAATCACGAGCCATTATGCTTGTCGTTTAGGTGCTGGTGATTGAAGTAAATCAAGGAAGTCAGCGGAGGCATTTTCAAGTTCAAAAATTGAGCGGTTAATTCTGCCAAGCAAGAAGTTGTAGAAACCGAATGCAATTAAACCAACAATTAGTCCTGCCGCCGTGGTGATTAATGCTTCCCAAATTCCACCTGCCAGCGCACTGGGATTTACATTTCCTTGAAGGGATTGAATATCCATAAAGGCTTCAATCATACCTGTAACTGTGCCGGTAAATCCGATTAATGGGGCAACACCTGCAATAGTAGCCAACCAATTCATTCGCTTTTCCAGAAAGAAAATTTCTTTTTTACCGGCATTATCAATGGCATCCTCGATATCACGAATTGGTCGGCCAAGTCGCTTGATACCGGCCATAATTATCCTGGCTAAGGGCTTATCGAATTCTTCGCAATAGGCAATGGCATCAGACTGTTTTCCTGATTTCAGCATACTTCCGATACTTTGTAGAAATCTCTCGGTATCTGTGTGTGATCTGGAAATCGCGCTCCAGCGTTCAAAAATCACATAAAATGAAATCAGAAATAAAATGAATATGGGAATCATTAAGATTCCGCCTTCAACCATTAAGTCGAAAAATGTTATGGTATCTCCCTCTAATGAAGTTGCAAGGGAATCAATCGCAGCGGTTGATTCCTGCAAAATGAGAAGTAACTTTATCATGTAGATGATTAATTAATTTTTTTTATGATGAAATTTTCGGGTAATAAACTTTCAACTTCTTCGGATGCTACGGCGGCATCGAATAATGAACCAAACTGACCCAGGCTTACTCTGTAAAGTGTGCCATATCGTTCGCTTGGAACAGGAGTTAAAAACGCACGATATCCTGCGTCTATCAATTTTTGTGCTTCGTTTACAGCATTAGTTTGATTACTCAATGTGTACAAAATTATTGTGTAACCATCATTTCCAGCAGAAGAAACTTGTCCGGTTAAGCCATATTGTCCTTCTAAAGGAAGTGTATTGTTAATTTCTGGCATCACCTCTTCAACTACTGGCTCGGTTGCTTGTTCCGCCGCAGTGACATCAGCATTTTGATTATCAATAGGTTCAGCAGATGGTTGTTCTGTAGCTTGTACTTGCTGCTGTGTTTGTGTTGTTTGTTGTTGAACAGGTTGAGAAGTAACTGAGTTTGAAGCTGTTTGTGGTGTAATAAAAGGAATGTTTATAACATTGAAATAACCTAAGCCCACAACACTGCCACTTACAATAACCATAATTAGAACAACCCAAAGCCAAACAGGAGCCGATTGGGTATTTGATTTATTTTCAGCTTTAGCTTTTTCCCTGGCTTCTTTCTTTTCTTGTTTAAGCCTTTCTTTATCTATTTTTTTCTTTTCTTTGGCGTCTTTTTCTTCTTGTTTTTTGCGCTCTTTTTCTTCTTTTTGAAGCTCTTTCTTAGATTTTTCTTTTTCACCAACTGGCTCTGGCACATCTGTTGTGATATTTTTAATCACAGGTATAATTTCTGTTTCATCCAGGTCCTCCATTCGAAGTACACTTTCATCGAATTGTTCCTCTTCGATGGCGTAGAATGGATCGTCGAAATCTTCATTTTCTTCCAATTCTGGAACACTCTCTTCTTGATCTACATTGGGTTCTTCTTCGATCAACTCCTCTTCAAAAATATTCTCTTCGGGTAATTCTATTTCAAAATCGGATTCAGTTGGAGTTTCCAGATTAAGAATTGGCGCTGCTTCTATCTTATCATCCTCATCTGTGCCCTCATTCTCATGTGGTAATTCAATAGAATTATCTTGTATTAAATCTTCACCTAAGTCCTCATCAATTCCATCATTGTCGGCAAAAATATCGTCTAAAAGATCATCTGTAGTTGGTTCTTCCATTTCTAACGGCTCATCATCCGACATAAGAGCCGCCAACTCTGCCCCAAGGTCATCACTGCTTTCTGACTCTGACGCATCTGCAAAAACATCACTAAAATCGTCGTCTACAACGGATTCATTAGTATCAATCCCTTCGGCCTCATCTAAAGGTGTTTCGTATTTTTCTCCCATTAAGCTAGCAAATAAACGATCCGCACTTTCATCTTCTTTATGTGCTTCTACGCCCCACATTTCTGGACCAGGACCTTCTTCAGGTTCTAACAAAGGGTCTGTTATGTCATCATCAATTAAACCGGCGAACCTGCTATCCACTGAATCTGATTTTGAGCCTTCATCATCTAATCCTTCAAAAGGGTCTTCAAATGTTGGTTTCGGTTCATCAAGCTCGATGGGTTCCATCCCAACGTACTTAAAATTTATTTCGGTCTCCAGCTCATCAGAAGGGATGAACATTACTCGATTTCCTAAACTTGAAAATATTCCAAATCCTTCAATTTCGTAGGCTTCTCCTTCACCTAACGACTGCTTGATTTCACTTATTAATTCGGATAGCTGTTTCTCTGCTTTCTCAAGGTCTATACCACTAGCTTCTGCTATTAATTCTAAGAATTGTTTGTGCTCAATATGCATGCTTATCCCTCGTCATCGGCTACAAATTCAATGGCATCTCTTGGCGGCATCATTACCGTAACTCCATCAGCTCTTTGCTCTTGTTGTTGACTAAAATGAATAGCTTTAAACGTACCTAATCCTGAAATCTCAACCGAGTTTTTCATGATGATCTGATCCCGAACAACTACACTAAAAGCTTGTAAGAATTCTTTCGTCATACCTAGAATTTTAGAATTAACCCTCCGAAAACCTGAAATGGACGTTCTTCGTATCCATCCCAGAGTTCATATTTTTGCCCCAAAATATTCAATACTTTAGCGTAAACACCAAATTTAGGGGTAATTTCATAGTCAGCCTGGAAATTAGCCAATGTAAATGCACTTAGTTCCTCGTTTACAGAAGGTGCTTTTCTACTTCCCACAAAATCTATCCACCCAGAAAGTAGCAACTCATTTACGGGTTTATAATTGATGCTTGTATTCACGCCAATTCGTTCCTCATAAGGTATCTCGTCTCCGTTATCCAATTTTGGACTTCGAGCATACACGCGAACATCAAACCAAAACTCCTGCGGACTCAACTGTTGGGTAACCCCACCATATAATTCGAATTCAGTGGCTTTATCATAATTTAATTCATAGAAAAGTTGATAGGGCTGCCCAATTCGAATTTCAACTTTCCGATCATAGAAAGCCTGATTTTTTGTGATAGAATAATTTATTCCACCATACAATCGATTCCCTTCAATTAATTGAAGGGCCGCTTCAACAAATGCTTTCGATTCATAACTATGTCGTAGCACTGTTTCATTATTAAGAAACCGATTTTCTTGATAATGCTCTTGTAATGTTAACATATCCGGACTTCCAGAAAGACCGCCTTTCAGAATCAAAGCATCTTTTAAATTATAGGTAACCAGGGCACGAGGAGTAAAATACACCCTGTTTGATATCCCATCGGAAACGTATGATACACCAGCATCTGCTGTGATATGCAGGTTAAAATTAATCAGCTTTTTGTACTCCCCACTTACTCCAACTTGAATAACATTTTCTGAGTTATTCAAAGCATTTTCATAACTACCTAAATTAAAGGTTCCAGAAACACTAAATGTCTCATATAAACGATTTCCGGGCCAATATTTTGCAAATGCACCGGCTACGTACATCTCATTGCTCGAACCACCAAGATCGGTTGTACCCGCATTTAGTTCAGAGTTATATGTATTTAACTGAATGTCAGCCGAAAGGCCTTCAAGCGCATTCTTTATTTGGCTGAATGATAGTCCTGCATTTATTCCTGAATATGATTTCTCTGCGGTAGCTCCAATTACATCCTGATAAAGTGGCGCTACATTGTACAAGCGATTAAAATCAAACACCCCACCAACATGTGCTGAGATGGAAGTTTGTCGGTTGAGTTTGGAATTAAATCTAACATCTCCATCAAGAAACCTATAACTACTAAGTTGATTTTCTAAATGTCCATCTGAGCTGTTGAAATCAATATTTCCAGAAACTGCTGATTTATGCGATATATCCTGAAAAAAGTAGGCATCGAATTCGGGCGTGATATAATTGCCAAAACCGGCACGAGCAAAAATATTTTTTCTTCGCGGCGTATCAATAACGGTTCTTTCAGGTGGTTCAGGTCTATCCAACTGGGTAATGGCAACAGAAGCAACTGCCTGATCTCGTGATTCCATGAAAGGAATTCGATTCGGATCGATTTGAAATACCCGAGGTTTTGGATTAAAACCCAAAATCGGTTGGCGGCGTAATCCCGGAAAACGAGCTCTAAACTCACTTCTAATTTCAATGTCTTGCGGGTTTATTTCAGGGAGTAGAGAACTCTGTGCATTTGAGCCGGATTGAGCCAATGCATCCATTGAAATAATAATTAGTGCAAATAGGAGTGAACTAAGACGTAATGCCATTGTAGATGAGTTTGTGGAATGTACAAATTTTTAAAGGAAGGAGTGAACCCGCCAAATGTGAAAAAACTTACTTCACAGATTAAAAAGAAGTTCCACCTGTACTACAAAATTATATGCTCACAGATTACTAAATCATCTCAATTTGTATTGATGAGCGCATTTAACAACTCAACATCCCACGATCGGTTATTAGCATTATAGATTCCAAATCCTGATGCAAATTCCCAATAGTGATAACTCATGTTATTTTCGAGTGCGAAATGAACAATAGCTTCTGTCCATCTTGCACGAGAAGGGGAATCTGCCCGGCTATATGCCCCAAACTCACCAATATTTATGGGTACCCCTCTATCTTCACCCCAATCAACAATTTGTTGAAAATGATCTTCGATCGCTCGCACTTCAGACGGTGTTCCATTCCACGTTGTTCCTAACCAGGGATCGGAACCCTCTACCCATTCAGCTCCCTGATGTGTGAACTGAAATGGCTCATAATAGTGTACCGTAACTATCAAATTTCCGTCTTCCGGTATATCTAGTTTTAACAAACCAGGAATACCGCCCCACTCTGCTGCCCCAATAAATACGGTGCGAAATGGATTTGTTTCTCGGATGATATCTAAAGCAGTTGGTAAAAGTTGATTCCAAAGATCTGCTGTTAAATTGTTGTGTGGCTCGTTCAGAACTTCAAATAATACTTCCTTTGGTTGATTTTGATATCGCTCAGATATTTGGGTCCAGATTGATAAAAACTTGTCAATCTCTTGAGTGGGATTCTCGAAAATTTCTTCGTAATGATGTACATTAATAATCACCATTAAATCGTGATCAAGGGCTTGTTGAATTGCCCAATCTACTCTAGCAAAAAACTGTTCGTCGATGGTAAAAGGATCTTCTTCCATAGTGTGTGCACTCCATCTTATGGGAATACGAACACTACTAAAACCTGCCGCGCTTACTAATTCGAAGAATTCTTCATCGAGAACTACCCCCCACTCACCCTCATTAGGGGCTTCAAGTGCATTTCCAAGATTAATTCCTCTTCCCAATGCAGCGTTTTGCTCGAATGGATCAAGAGGACCAGCAATTCCGATTTGATCTGGGTCATTAGAACCGGAATCTTTACAACTTGAGATTGTGAGAATAGTGCTTAATAAAATCAGAAATAGACGTGCCATAACAATGAATAATCTTAGATGATCATTGATAGTAGCAAGAAGAGAAATCTAAAGCCGTTAGAAAAAAATTTTCAATTCAGATAATCTTTCTCATTCTATTCAAGTCGATGACTACCGAAACCAATACCCAGATAAATGCTATTACCACAGAAAAAGCTCGTGCGTCTGCAACCTCAACAGTGATAAATATCATGAAAATCACAAACGCGCAGTTTGTAAGAAATACAGTTTTGGTTAACAGATGACTACTACTCTTAATCATTGGCAAATTAAGAACACCAGCTAGTAAAAATGCCATTCCAGAACCGACATACATCATAAAATCTAAATCTGCAGGTCTTTGAAAGAGAATCGTTGCAACTGTATGAAATCCACCTAGAAGAATAATCACACCTGCAAAAATGTAATCAAGCTTTTTCTGCATTAAGGTGTTAGGTAAAGGAGTGATTAATGTTCCCAGTACTGCCTAAGAAAGCTGATCTACGAAGTCTAATTTCTCCCAAGGGAATTCTTCTCGTCCAAAATGACCATAAGCAGCAGTTGGTCTATAAATTGGGCGTAGTAAGTCAAATCTCTCGATGATTCCTTTTGGCGTACAATCGAAGGTTTTTGAAACAAGCTCCGCTATTTCAATATCTGACTTTTTACCAGTTCCATAGGTGTTAACTGCAATTGAAACCGGTTCAACCACCCCAATCGCATAAGCAAGCTGAACCAAACATTCGTCAGCTAGTCCTGCAGCCACCACATTTTTTGCAATATGACGAGATGCATAAGCTGCACTTCTATCTACTTTTGAAGGATCCTTACCAGAAAAAGCCCCTCCACCATGTGCACCAAATCCACCGTAGGTATCTACAATAATTTTACGTCCAGTCAATCCCGTATCACCATGCGGACCACCAATTACAAACTTGCCCGTCGGATTGATGTGATATAGCGTGTCTTCATCAATCAAGTCCATAGGCATAACCTGCGGAATAAGAAGTTTCTTGATGTCTGCATGAATTTGCTCTTGTTCGATGCCATCATCATGTTGTGTAGAAAGAACGATGGTATGAATTCTCTTTGGTGATCCGTCTTCGTTATACTCAATAGTTACCTGACTTTTAGAATCCGGGCCCAGATAAGTCATTTCATTTCCGGCTTTTCGAATAGCTGCCAGATTCTTCAGCAAATTATGTGAAAGCTGAAGGGGCATTGGCATTAACTCTGGTGTGTCATTATTTGCATAACCAAACATCATTCCTTGGTCACCGGCGCCTTCACGATCAACACCCTGTGCAATATCCGGACTTTGTGTATGAATCGTGGAAAGCACACCACAACTTTCTGAATCAAATCGATAAGAAGCTTTAGTATATCCGATGTCTTTAATCACTTCACGAACAACTTCCTGTACATCCACGTAAGCTTCCGTAGTTACTTCGCCTGAAACAACTGCCAATCCCGTGGTTACCAATGTTTCAACAGCGACTCTTGATTTAGGATCTTGAGCCAGCATGGAATCTAAAATGGCATCAGAAATCTGATCCGCTACTTTATCCGGATGGCCTTCTGAAACTGACTCTGAGGTAAATAATTTCTTCATTCTAAAATAATTCGTGAGGTACTTTCGGTTACAAAAATGAGCGCCAAAGGTACGAAGAAATTGGGTAAAAATGCCTTGGATATATCAACGATTTGATGAGGTACCCATTAATCGTTATTTGTTATTCGTTGTCAAAAACAATGTCCTTTTAGTGAATGAGATACTGAAGATAAATCGAAGCCTGCATTCCTAAGCAGTAGATTGGGAACGAGGGTAAGTGTTAGCATTCCACACCCTGTCTTCTCAGAAGCGGCTATGCTTATGTAGGCATCCAGACTATGTTATTTTTTTTAACACCTACTTTTATACTTTTATATCTAAATATAAACTATCAGTGCGCTTACATATAATAATTTTTATAGTATTTCTTTCATCTTGTGGCATTCTAGACATAGGTGATGATCCCATTCCAGGCAAATTTGTTTTCTATACAAGATCCCAAAATGGTGAGTCACAGATATATACCTTAAAATTTGAGCAAAAAGCCTTCTCTGGGAAAATCAGAGAAAATATTTCACAAATCACTTCTCTTGATTCCTATAGTGTTTCTTCACCTGAATGGAGCCCCGATGGTAATGAAATTGTTTTTTCAAGCACATATCCTCACGAATATCCCAGGGGGTCATTTATATATAGAATTAACAGTTCTGGTGAAAACATGCTTTCTATAGCCAATGATCAGACGAAAGGTGAATTATTTATTCAAGGCGAAAACCCAATTTGGAGCCCAAATGGGGAAATGATTGCGTATCACCGTTGTGTTGATTGCGGTTTAGGAGGAAACAATACTGAGATTTTTGTTTATGACTTAGTAAAACAATCTGAACGACAAATTACGGACAGTTATGGAGAAGACGTCTATCCAAGCTGGAATGATGAAAGTAATGCTTTAATATTCGCATCCTCAAGAGACTATTTTCATGAAAATGAAAGAAGATGGAGAAGAGATTTATACAAAATTGAATTGCACGAAGATTTCACAGAAAGACTAACTGAATTTGGTGACGCTGGTCGACCTTATTGGAATTCCAAACAGAATTTTCTGGCTTACTGGTGGAACATCCAAGGTTTACACACCTACTCATTGGAGCTCAATACAAGCACTAAAAGTGAAATTAGCACCGAACTATCTTTAAAAGGTATCGCTGGTTGGAGTAGGCATGGAAATTACTTAATGATAGTTGGGAGAATCAATCCAACAAAACCATTAGAATTTCATCTATACCAACTAAGGAACGAAGAACTAAGTCTAGTTCAATCCTATAAAGCAGACAATAATTTCAACGACCTATCATCAATCAGTTGGTATTATGATGAATAGCAGCTAAAGAGACTTTCTCCCCTTAAAGAATAGATGAAATATATCCATTGCAGATAATGACTTCATTTCATCTTTTGAAAACATAAAACAATAATCTGGGTACAATGAAAAAACTAACAATATTTATAATATTAGTAGCATTCAATGCTAATACTTATGCACAAGAAAATAATATTTTAAACGCTGAAAGTTGGTCTAATTTTACTAAACAAGAAGGTGACTTTTGGCAAATAGAATGGAATGAAAATAGTGTCCCGAGAATGATCTTTGGCGCACTATCAAAACCCAGGGCTGGTGCTCCAATCGAAATAGCTTTAGCATTTCTAAAAGAAAATGAGGAATTATTTAGAATTGAAACTAGTGACTTGAAACACAAAAAAACATTCAAAACTGATGGGGTGAGTCACATTACTTTTCAACAATACTTCAAAGGTATTCCAGTATATGATGCACAGTATAAAGTTCACATAACAGATGCGGGCCAGGTTGATATGATTAATGGAAACTACTATCCAAGCATTGATATTTCTGTAAGCACAAGAAGATCAGATCAAAATGTAATCAGTATAATCCAAAATGATCTTAATGTTAATTCAATCTCTAAAAATAATAAGGAATTAAACTTAGTTGTTTACCCAATATCAGATACAACATTTACTCTTGCTTATAATGCATTCGTAACTATAGAAAATTCTTTAGGAAATTGGGAATATGTAATAGATGCCACGGATTTTGAAATACTTGAAAAGAAAAACCTTGTTCATCAAGTTGCAGAGAATTTAACAGGAACAGGAGGGGTTTATTTGACACATCCGGATGACGATCCAAGTGTTGTTACCGTAAACTTATATGGTTTAAATGGTAGTGGCTATCTAAATGGCACCTATGTTGAAGTGTTTAATGATGATTATGATGAAGCATATTCAATTACCAATAATTTTAGTTATGGACCAACTACTATCCATTTCGATGAAGTAAATTTATATTACCACGTTGATCGATTTCGAAGAAACTACGTGGAAGCTTTAGACTTTGGCAATAACATTCCACTTAAAGCCAAGGCAATAGCTAGAAGTAACGACCCAATATGTGCCCCTAGAAATTCCGCATGTTACAAGTATCCAGACGAACTCCATTTCCCAGAGGTTTACCCATTTGCAAAAGAAGATAAAGTAATATATCACGAATATGCTCATTTCATACTTGGAAGTATTAATAATCAAATACAAGCAACTGATGCAAATGACGAAGAAGGTGGAATTGTTGAGGGTTTAGCTGTTTTTTTTGCAGGTGATTTCACAGCGCGAACTGAGATTTTAAATTATGCTCACCATCCGGCTGAAAGAGACATGATAAATCCGGACTACTCGCACTATGACGATTTACCGGTAGACTTTAATGGAAATTATTTAGTTCCAGTTCATAAAGGAGGTGAATTCTTATCATCAATTTTATGGGACATTAGAGCTCAGATTCCTGATATCGAGTATAATATTTTCGATTCGCAATTCAGATTGTCTTCAGACCCAAATTTTATCGAGTTAAGAAATGCTATGCTTACTGAAGCAGGTACAAATCAGAAGAAAATTACAATCATGAATGCATTTGGTACCAAAGGTGTAGGTGGATTTGCATCACCTAATCTTTCAATTTCTGGCTTGTCTACAGTTTCATCTGGTTCCAGCAATACATGGCTTGGAGTAACAAGTTATGCTGCAACACCAATTACTTATACATGGTACACTCAACCTAGCGGCTCAAGCTACTGGTATAACGGGGGTAGTGGTACTAGTTATGACGATAATGGTGATATCTCAATGACTACTTCACAAAGCTCAAATTTTACTTTACGACTTGATATTACTGATGCACATGGAAAATCTACTTCTTCTCAATAATCTATAACTATTTCATCTGGTGGTGGATGTGGTCCTTTTACTTGTCCAGATTTAAAATTAGTACCTGATATGGATACTCCAGAAAATTTTTCCATATCAAATAACTACCCAAATCCTTTTAACCCTTCAACTCAAATTAGCTTTGCTTTACCAGAGCAATCAAATGTTAAATTGGATGTATTTAATATAATGGGTCAGCGTGTTGCAACTCTTGAACAAGGTAGAATGACTGCTGGTAGCTATGAAATTACCTTCGATGCCAGCACCTTACCTAGTGGATTATATATAGCAAGATTAAGTGCTATTGGTAATTCAGGTGAACAGTTTGTTCAGGAAATAAAAATGCAGCTTGTTAAATAGCTATAGTATCGTTAAAGCCACATTAGTAATGTGGCTTTTCTTTTATTTATCCAAACAAATCCCCTTCGGAACCTTTTTTCTTCACCCCTAAATATTGGTAGGCTTTAGCCGTAACCACCCGACCTTTTGGAGTTCGCTGGAGAAATCCTTCTTTGATCAAATATGGCTCATAGACTTCTTCGATGGTTCCTTTGTCTTCCCCAACTGCAACACCTAGTGTATTTAAACCGACTGGTCCGCCCCCATAATTTTCGATGATGGCCAGTAGCATACGCACATCCATTTCGTCCAGCCCATTGGAATCTACATCCAGGGCATTAAGTGCTTTATCTGCTACCTGCTGATTGATCGCATTCAATCCATCTACCTGGGCGAAATCTCGAGTTCGGCGAAGGAGTTTGTTCACTATTCTTGGTGTACCCCGACTTCTACTTGCGATTTCATGAGCCCCTGCTTCATCTATTCCAAATTTCATGATGTGGGATGAACGAAGGGCAATTCGTTGTAGGAGTTCTACATCGTAATAATCCAATCGTATGTCGATGCCAAATCGGGCACGTAACGGTGCAGTTAGCATCCCTTTTCTTGTGGTTGCACCAACTAATGTGAAATGATTCAAGTCTATCTGAATACTTCGCGCATTCGGACCTGAATCGATCACAATATCCAGCTTGAAATCTTCCATTGCTGAATACAGGTACTCCTCAATTACCGGATTCAATCGGTGAATTTCATCAATAAATAGAACATCGCCTTCTTCCAGATTGGTGAGCATTCCAGCGAGGTCACCTGGTTTTTCAAGAACCGGTCCGGTTGTTGGACGAATATTCACGCCCATTTCCTGTGCAATGATGTAAGAAAGGGTTGTTTTCCCTAAACCGGGTGGCCCTGATAAAATCACATGATCGAGCGCATCACCACGTTGTTTGGCAGCTTTGATAAACACACCAAGATTGGCAATCGCCTTTTGTTGACCTATAAATTCTTCCAAATTTGCAGGTCGAACAGATTGCTCAAATGCATCTTCTTTTTGCAGCGGATTTAAAAGCGGGTTTTGCACTTAAAACTGTGGATTGTGATGTTTACTTTGCCTTTAAACGATTATACTTAGATTTATTACGAATTGCCTGTAGAAGTTTAACTAACGCGATATGGAAAAGCCTTCATTCTCACCCGATGCATTACCCTTTGATCCCATAAAAGAGCAAAAGAAGCGAAGAGGTGATAAAGTATCGAACCCAAAAAAAAATGAAATTCTAAAAGAGAAAGGTTTGCATAAAGATAAGAGAAAGAGTCAGTTAAAAATTTTCGGAAGCGATTACTTTTTTAACTATGAACTAAGTTGGTTAAAGTTCAATAATCGAGTACTTGCTGAGGCACAAAGTGACAAAAATCCATTACTAGAGCGCGTAAAATTTATTGGAATTGTTTGCTCGAATCTAGATGAATACTTCCAGAAACGAGTGGGTGGATTGAAGCGCCAGTTCCATGCGGGAGTAAAGTCTCTTTCTGTTGACGGCATGTCTGTGGCCGACCAATTGAATTCAATTCGTGATGTTGTAAAGGTTATGATCGAAGATTATCGATCTTGTTTTTTCAATGAATTATTACCGGCGTTAGAGGAAATAGGAATAAGCATTAAACAGTTTGCTGAACTTTCGGATCATCAAAAAGAGGTTTGCGAAAAGTATTTTAAAAAAGAGATTTACCCAATCATTACGCCGCTTGCGGTCGATGAGTCTCATCCTTTTCCCTTTATTTCGAACCATAGTTTATCGTTAGCAGTGGAGCTTCAACACCCGAAAAGCAAGGAGAAGTCTTTTGCCAGAATTAAAATCCCTTCGAACCGAAAAAGATTTGTAGAGGTCTTCAGGAAAGGGGAAAAAGTAACCTTGGTTCCGATAGAAGATATCATTCGAACCAAAGTAGATTCTTTTTTTCCAGGCATGAAAATAATTTCAGCTCATTTGTTCCGGGTTACTAGAAACGCGTCACTCGAACGAAACGAGGAAGAAGCCGATGACTTGCTCGAAATTATCGAAGATGAATTACGCGAGCGAAAGTTCGCCTCTATTGTGCGATTGGAGTTAGAAAGTAATACACCGAAACACATCAAGAATTATCTGATGAAAAATCTGCACATTAATTCGAAAGATGTGTATGAAATGGATGGTACTATAGGGCTTGTATGCGCATTTGAAATTTCTGGAATTAAAGGATTCAATCGCTATAAAATTCCGCATTGGACTCCTGTACTTCATCCGGCATTATCGCACCCTATTGATGAAGAACCTCCAAGTATGTTTGATGTGATTAAAGAAAATGAATTTATGGTTCACCATCCTTATCACAGTTTCGATTTATCAACCCAGCGATTTATCGAAGAAGCAGCGGC
The DNA here is from genome assembly GCA_965229525.1 of Balneolaceae bacterium. Taxonomy (GTDB): domain Bacteria; phylum Bacteroidota; class Rhodothermia; order Balneolales; family Balneolaceae; genus HXMU1420-13. Next base: position 1,679,293 of record OZ245886.1, on the reverse strand, counting down.
GGATCCTAACGTCTTGGCTATCAAACAAACATTATACCGAACATCGAAAGATTCACCATTAATGCACTCTTTAATGCGGGCAGCCGAAGCTGGAAAGCAGGTTGCTGTATTGGTAGAAATCAAAGCCCGTTTTGATGAAGAACAAAACATTCTTTGGGCGCAAAAGCTCGATAACTATGGTGTTCATGTTGCATATGGAATCCCCGGGCTTAAAATCCACACCAAGCTGACGATGGTTGTTCGAGAAGAAGAAGCCGGGCTTAAAACCTATTGCCATATTGGAACCGGAAATTATCATCCAGGCACCGCGCAGTTATACGAAGATTTAGGCCTGTTTACATGCGATGAGACAATTGCTGAGGATGTAACCGATGTTTTCAATTTGCTTACCGGATATGCTCCAGATCAATCTTTTAGTAAACTGATGGTAGCACCTAAGCATATGCGAAAACAAATGGAAGCATACATCAAATTTGAAACAGAAGAGGCAAAACAAGGGCGACCATCACGAATTATTGCTAAGATGAATAGCCTTGAAGACCCTGTTATTATCCAGCTACTTTATGAAGCATCCGAAGCCGGTGTAAAAATAGATCTGATAATTCGAGGAGTATGTAGGTTAATACCCGGTAAAGAAGGATTAAGTGAAAATATTCGAGTTTATTCCGTGATTGGAAGATTCCTGGAACACTCAAGAATTTTCTACTTCCATCATGCTGATGAACATATTTACGCACTTGGTTCAGCAGATTGGATGCATAGAAATCTAGATAACCGGGTTGAGGCAATTATTAAAGTTGAACGCCCAGAATTCAAGAAGTATCTGCAATTTCTGATTAGTATTTATTTACAGGATAACCAACAGCGCTGGGAGTTATTCTCGGATGGTGAATATCAGAAGATAGAAAGACAAAAAGGGGAGAGAAAAATCTCTACCCACAAAGTGCTGATGAATCATATGACTGACATTGCAGAGCCCATTGCCATATCACCCTCATAATTTTGAATTAGTTATCTAAAGACTCAGCTTCAGAGTATCCTAAATCATAATTCAGTTTTTGCAGCAGAAGGAATGCCGGTTTTCTAAATACCCCTTCTAAGCTATATGCTTGATAGATTGCGTTTCGTGCATCTTCAAACTTTTGAATATTTGCTAAAGCATTTCCTAAGTACCAAAATGCTTTTTCTTCAATCATTTTGCTATCAGATACACGGCCTAATGAAGCCTCAAAAGCAACAATTGCCGAATCGAAACTAGATTCATTATAGTAGACAATTCCCTTATTTAAATACGCTTTTGAACCATACGGCTCATAATCGTACTCGCTTATAACTTCATTAAACAAAGTTAACGCCCGATCGGTGTTTCCGTTCACAAATTCATTAAAACCAAGATTGAGAATGGAATCGGCTCCGAATACCGTCATATCTTTGGTGCGAATTCCATCAGAAGTTTCAAGTTGATCGCTTTTAATTGAATTTTCCAAAAACTGATCCAAATTAGATCTACTAGGTATTTGAAGAAATTGTATTCCAACAACCAAAATCAATACTGCAGCTGCCGCTGCATGCCAGGTCCAAAATGGTAACGTTTTGGTTACTTTGTTTTTTACAGCTCCAATGTTTAATTCCTTCTCCAGAATTTCTTTTACACCAACTTCCAGTTCAAGATCATTAAGTAAATCTGGTTGTTTGGCAAACTCCACCCAAAGCTTATTTATTTGATCTTCTGAAAGACTCCCTTTAATGTACGCGTCAATACTTTTTCGTATGTCTATTAACTCATCACTCATAATTCAATAAATTTTCAGAATGTGTCGTCTTACTCACATTCTGCTATGTAAGACCACTCCCAAAACAACTCCTTACACTAAGCGGCTAATTTTTTTTCAACACAGTCTTTTAAGGTTTTTAAAATTCTGTGCTTTTTTGTCCATGCGTTATTTACAGATATTCCAAAATGTTCTGCTACAACCGCTGCTTCATCCCGTGGATGATTAAACCAGTAGGTGATATATTTTTTTAAATTCGGTTTTAACAATTGCATACACTGTTCAAGAATGCGTTGTCTTTCTTCGTTAAGAATGTTCTTTAACTGATCACCCTCACTTGAGTAACTTTCAGGAACCTCTTCGTAATTGCCTTCTTTTATTCGTTTTAAATATTTGAAATACTCATTCTTTGCTGCTGTGAAGAGATAATAAATCACTGTATCAGGGTTTTTGAGTTCATCAGCACGAATTTTTTCCGTTACATTGATGATTGTATTCTGAGCGACATCTTCAGCATCATGGTGAGAAGCACCCTGACGTACTTTCAAAAATTTAATTAGCACACTAATAATAACCGGCACATATTCATTAATTATGGCCTGATTATTTTCCTGTACAGCAAATACAAATTTAGAATAATCCATTGAGTGAAAGGTCTTACGTATTCAGCCGTTTAAAATAACATTCACGTAATTAAAGAAAATGCAGAATTTCTCATTTTAAGCCATTAATTTTATGTATGTATCGAGTTCAACTAAATAATTTTGAGGGTCCTCTAGATCTGCTCTTATTCTTTATAAAGAGAGATGAACTCGATATATATGATATCCCTATTTCTTATATCACCGAGCAGTTTCTGGAATTCATTCATAGGATGGAAGAGCTTGATTTGGATGTTGCTAGCGAATTTGTACTTATGGCTAGTATGCTCATGTCCATCAAAGCAAAAATGATGCTCCCTCGAGTGGATTCCGAAAATGAAACAGAACTCGACGAAAATGATCCGCGTTATGAACTTGTACAGCGTTTACTTGAGTATAAGCGATATAAGGAAATGGCTGAGAAAATGGCCGATATCGACGAAGAAACTCGCAAAAAGTATACACGCGGATTCTACGAAGTTGATCAGGTTGACAAAAAAGCTACAGGCGAAGCGCTAAAAGATGTCACGGTATTTGACTTAATTGCAGCCTTCCGTAAAGTGCTATCCGATGTGGAACGTAATAACATTGTTCATAAAGTTGAGAAAGTTGAGACTACCATCGAAAGACAAAGCGAGTTCATACTGTTAACTTTACAAAACAGAGGAAAACAAAGTTTTGGTCAACTTTGCCAAAACTTAAAAAGTAAAGTTATCGTAGTAGTCACTTTTCTAGCAGTACTAGAAATGATCAAGGAACAACAAATAAATTTATACCTAAAAGAAGATCCAACCAATTTTTATGTCGATTTAAAGCCTGTCGATGAAATCATCGGAATCTCTTAAACTTTTCGGGTTATGAAAAAAATTCTTCTCTTCGCTCTCATATTAGTTACAGTATCTTGTGCCGGTTCAAAGAAAACTGTTATAAAACCTTCTGCTGATTTAACTGATTTTCAAAACACAATTACAGAAGAAGGTCTATTTATCGACCTAAATATTTTAGCGAGCGACAGCCTAGAAGGCCGCGATACTGGTAGTGAAGGGGAGCGGAAAGCAGCCGATTATTTAGCCGCGAGATACGTCGAATTAGGAGTATTACCTGCAGGAGATAACGGCACATATTTTCAAAATTATGAACTCGAACAAACCACATTAAACAGTATAGAATACGTAGTAACATACCAGGACCAAGCCATAGACGAGTTTGTTTACAGTTCAAATAGAGTAAGTAATTTTACCCGCGTGATTGGCGAAAATTTAGCGGCTGAAGGGGAGATAGTTTTTGTTGGCAATGCCAATTCCTTTACATCCGGTCATGTAGATTTATCCGCAATAGAATTCGAAGGAAAATGGGTGCTCAGTTTTTTTGATGGTAGTACTTTAAGTACAGCAGATTTTCAACAAGCTATTAAATCAGCAGGGGCGATAGGAGGAATCATTATTTCACATTTTGATCCTGAGGACTATAATATTGTTGCCGAGGTCAATCAAGGAATTTTCGAGAACCCCTCCAGACTGAAGCTTAATTATTTGAATTCGGAAGAAATATCCATTCATACAATTCATCCTGAATTTGCCACCCAATTACTTGGCTTGGAGTCAATTGAAAATCTAAACGAATTAAATACAGAAATTTTAAACTCAGAACTTCATTTCGAGGCCTATTCAATCAATGCCTCATTAAAATACTCTCCTGAGGTAACCATTAATACGCTACAAACTCGAAACGTGGTGGCACTCATTGAAGGATCTGATCCGGAATTAAAAGATGAAGTCATAGTTTTATCCGCTCACTATGATCATATTGGGGTTGGAGAACCGGATTCCGAGGGTGATACAATCTATAACGGCGCCGATGATGATGGAAGTGGTACCGTTGGATTGCTTCATACTGCCCAAGCTTTCATTACAGCCAAAAATGCTGGAGCTACTTTTAATCGTAGTGTGCTTTTCCTGCATGTTTCAGGAGAAGAAAAAGGGCTATTTGGATCGAGGTATTTTTCAGATCATCCAACAGTCTCAACTGAAAACATGATCGCGAACCTAAATGTGGATATGATTGGAAGACGAGACCCTGAAAATGAAAACAATCCTGATTATGTGTATATAATTGGTGGTAAAATCATTTCTTCCGGTCTCCAAAGTATACTTGAAGAAGCCAATCAAAAAAGTGTAAATATTGAGTTGAGCGATCGATATAATGATCTAAACGATCCAAATCAGTTCTATCGTAGAAGCGACCATTGGAATTTTGGCAGACTTGGTATTCCGTTCATTTTCTACTTCAACGGAACCCATGCAGATTATCATAAACAGTCAGATGAGATTGATAAGATAGATTTCGAAGCCCTTAGAAAGAGAACCCAGTTGTTATTCATGACTACTGCTCTGTTATCCAACTCAGAATCGAAACCGACTGTTGATAACGCCGAATTCATACTTCGAACCCAAGAGTAAGAAGTTTATTTCCCTGTTAAAATAAATGGGGCCCAATGCACCGGATGGTCATAATATGGATGATTGATCATCTCAATTTTAGCTTGCTGCAAAGCCAGGGTTTTATAGTCAATCAAATCAGGTTCATAGATATTTGCATACATTTTGATCTTATCAAAAAATGATACTTCTTCCTCCTCAAACTCTAAAAGATACTTATAGAATGTATTCATAAAGAGTGGGGTACTTCTATCAAAAATATTCCACAAACTTACCACCACAGAAGAAGCGCCTGCCACCAGCATCGATCGCTGTAAACCCATAACTCCTTCCCCATTAATCACTTTTCCTGTTCCAGTATTACATGCACTTAATACTACTAGTTCAGCCGGAATATCTAATTGAGAGATTTCCCGGGCATTTAAATATCCATCCTCTCCAAAAAGTGATTCCGTCCCCATTTTCTTAGATAGGATTAATCCGCTCTGATCTGGTAACCGTTCATCTATATTCCCATGGGTTGCCATATGAACAAATCGATAATCTGATAAGGATAGATTCTTAAAAGAAAACTCAGTTACTTCTTCATTTTTTAAAATAGTTGAATTACTGAAGTAATTATTGATTGAGTCAACTTCTGCTAACGAATAGGGTAGAGTTGAGAATGCAGACTGTGAACTTGACCCAAAGAAACCATCATTAGACTCAAATCCTGATCCGGCAACTGCTAATAGCTCTTTATCAAATTCGTTGATTTTGGCATAGTTAATAACATCATACACAGAAATTGAAGGGACATACTTCACCGAAAAGCGCTCAATCAAATATTGGTTATCTAGAATCAGTGACTCAAATGGAAGAAGATGCAACGGTCCATCCGGTGAAATTATAAGATGATTTATGTTTTCAAGTTCTTCAATAATAGGATCAAAAATATAGGTAAGAATATCATTTGAGTATTTTTGAAGAGCATTGATTTCATCCATATTGATAATAGCATCACGGAAATTATTCGTTAATACACCTAAACTATCTCTAGCGTTTTTACCAACCACTACTGATTTAAAAAACTCTTCTTCTTTTGTTGTAAGGAAGAGGATTAATTGATCATTTCTGATTCCATAACTCAAATATGCGGTTTCATTATCAAGTAAATCTTGTGCCTCAGAAAGAGAACTTACAGAAGGATACTCCAGGTTTTGTAATTCAGAATTACTACTAATTAATGCATCCATTTCAGTTTGAAGTTCTATCTCCAATTCGGATATTTCCAACATATCAGATTGATATTCTTCAGACAATTGATCCCGGGCTAACTGCTGGTATAGTTGGTCAACTCTTTTCTGAAGTTCAAGAACCTTGATAGAGTTTGGATTTTCCGGATCAAGTAATTCTGCTTGTTGGTTTTCAAAAATTTGATCAAAGAGGGCTCTAGATTTAGAGAGTTCGAAAAACTCAAAAGCCTGATTGAAATCATTATTGTGAGTGATTTCCCAATCTGCAACCATGTAGTAATTGGTTTGCCAGCTCCTATTTATTTGATTTTTTATGGATGAGGCAGAAGTACTTACTCTTCGTTCTTCTAATCTATTCAGAGCCCGATATGCATATTTGAAAGCACTATCGGGTTCTATGGGCTCAAAAGCTCTGGCTAAATCAAATTCGGCATTCATCTTTGCTTTTGTACTCCTCTGATTTGAGCCTACAAAATTTTGCTTTGCCAGCTCAAGTTTTTCTTCAGCAGAAATATTGGGTAAGTTTAAATACCGACCGTTAATTCTATTTCTTAGCAGTTCATTATCCGGCCTTAGTTGAAGCCGTATTATATCCAGATATTCTTTTGCACCAACATAGTTACTAATTTCCATTTCTATTACGGACAAATATTCATACACCAGTACTCTATTTAAACTGTCCAATTCAAGATCAAGTAATTCTTCAAGTATTTCACGAGCTAATTCCGGTTCATTTAAAGAAATAAATAGAGATGCAATTTGAATTTTTAAGCGATTTACCAGACGATTATTTCCTTGTTGTTCATAGATTGTTATCGCTTCGTTGTAATAAGTAATAGCAAGTTCCTTTTCACCTAAGATGTTGAAAATTCTGGCATAATTATCACTAAATCGTGCAATAGCGGGTAGATCATTTGTTTTCTTAGCTAATGCCATGCCTTCGTTTAAATAAAGTAGTCCCTCTCTGAAGTTATTTTGATTAATTGTATAATTCGAGAGAGCTGTTAATACATCAATGTATGCAGCAGTATTATTTGATTCTTGAGCATATTTGTACGCCTCTTTCAAATATTGAACTCCAACTTCCTCCTTATCTAAATAATTGTATGCAATAAAAATGTTGAGATTTAATGAAGACAAAAATCTTGCTTCTTCAATGTTTAATTTTTTTGCCTCGTCTAATAAATTTAACGCCTTTTGATAGTTGCCTAAATAAATAATATCTATAGCTTTATCTACCAATAACCTTCCTTGATAAATTGTATCCTTTGCGCTAATTGCATACGAATAAGCCGTATCGCTATAACTTATACTTGATATAAATTCTGATGTGAATCTGCTAGCAATTGCCAAATATCTGTATAGTCTTGATTTTTGAATGTCTTTGAACTTGGTTCCGTACTTATTTAGCCCATTTCGAATTACTTCATTCAATTCATCCGCATTCTGTAACTTTTCATTAGTAAGTACGATTGCAAAGATAGCTTCATAAATCTCATTGCTGGATAGATGTTCCTCTGCGATCAAATAGCTTTCTTCGAATACTTCCAATGCGCTACGATAGTTAAAGGCATAGTAATACGTATCCCCCTCATCATATAAATCCCAAAAGGTGCTCTCCCAGTCTTGAGCCATTATTTGAGCAGAAACTATAACACAAACTATGAGTAGGAAAACTATACGCATCGCCGGCAGATAAAATTTTCTAATGTCCTTGTATTTGTTGCTAATATGCTGTTTTTTGAACTATCAACCCAAATAAAATTCAGAGAATATGTATACAGATAACATACGTTTTAGGCTTCCTGATGAAGATCCAGATCCACCAAATCCGCCACCACCCCCACCCCCTAATGATGGATAGCACTGACATTTTAGAATAAAGCACCTTTTTCAAGGTGCTTTTTTATTCCCCGAATAATGCATTAACAAAATCTGCTTTGTTAAACACTTGTAGATCCTCAATTTTTTCTCCTAATCCAATGTATTTAACAGGCACATTCAATTCATTCGAGATTCCAATCACTATTCCACCTTTTGCAGTGCCATCTAGCTTAGTTAATGCTAAACCGGTTATATCAACAGCCTCTGTAAACGCTTTGGCTTGTTGCATTGCATTTTGGCCTGTAGACGCGTCTAACACCAGAATCACTTCATGTGGAGCCCCCTCAACTACTTTGTTCATCACCCGCTTGATCTTAGAAAGCTCATCCATCAGATCTTTTTTATTGTGAAGTCGGCCTGCTGTATCGATGAGTGCGATATCTGTGCCACGTGCATTTGCTGCAGAAACGGTATCGAATGCAACTGCAGCCGGATCAGCATCCTGACCTTGCTCTATTATTGGCACCTCTGCTCGTTCGCTCCAAATCTTAAGCTGGTCAACAGCAGCGGCCCTGAAAGTATCAGCTGCACCAAGTAGCACTTTTTTTCCTGCTGTTTTGTACATAAAACTCATTTTACCAATAGTCGTTGTTTTACCAACTCCATTTACTCCTACAATTAGTACGATATGTGGCTTATTAGGTAAATGGGCATCAAATTCAGCGGGCTTATCTGCATCGTGTTCTTGTAATAACGCAATAATTTCTTCTCGTAGGATATTTTGAAGTTCTGCCTGCGTTACATATTTATCTCTTGCAACACGATCTTCAATTCTATTAATAATCTCTACTGTTGTTTTTACGCCAACATCAGAGGTTATTAGAATATCTTCCAGCTCATCAAGTGTAGCGTCATCTACCCGATCTTTTCCGGCAAATGCTTTTCCAAGCTTATCTAAAATACCCGCTCTACTTTTTTCTACACCTTGCTCGAGTGTCTCTTTTTTCTTGAATCCTAGTTTTTCAAATAATCCCATACTAATTGAATTGTGCTCCGCTCATAATCCTGCGGTAGCGATTGAAATAGTCTAAAAACGAAATAATCATGATTGTGACGGATAACCACAATAATAGTTGGTGAATCATTTCAGCATCTCTAAAAAAGAAAACCGCAATCCAATATACGGATATCACATTCACAGAGATTTTACCACTCATTGTACTCATTGCCACTTTACCGTATCTCACTTTGATAAATGATGATCCAGTTAGAATCAAAACATCTCGTACAACAAAGAATACCAAAAACCAGATCGGAACCCAGCCCAGCCAAACGGTATAAATAAATAGAGCACCTGCGCATAACTTATCTGAAATCGGATCGATCATTTTGCCAATCTCGGAGATTGAGTTTGTTTTTCGTGCAACTAACCCATCCAGGTAATCAGAAATGACGGCATAAACTATCAATACGATCACTTCCGTATTGTACATAAGGTTATTCCGGTAATGGATATACATTATTGGAAAGGCAATAAATACACGGCTAAATGAAATTAAATTGGATATCGTGAAGACGCGACCCGATACGGAGACTTTTTTGCCATCAATATTTTCAGTGATACCCAAAGCGATAGATTATTTGCGATATTATCAGCCAAAGTTAAAGCCATTATTTACATAAAACCACTATGAAACACAGCCAAGATTTAGTGGAACGCACGCAGTCCTCAAAAAAAGTTTTTGATGGAAAATTACTTCAGGTGTATTACGATGATGCGCTGCTACCCGATGGCTCATCGAGCACAAGGGAGTGGATTAAACATCCTGGTGCCTGTGCAGTAGTTCCGATATTTGAAAACAAGGATATTATGTTGATAAAGCAATTTCGATATCCCATGTCTCAAATTTTCTATGAGGTTCCCGCTGGAAAAATTGACCCAGGCGAGTCACCGGATACCACTGCTAAACGCGAACTTTTAGAAGAAGCAGGATTGAAATGTAATCAACTGCACTATGTTGGTCACTTTTACCCTGCAATCGGTTACGCAGACGAAGTGATTCATATTTATGCCGGATTGGAATTAACAGAAATTGAGAACAATACCGATGAAGATGAATTTGTGGTGAATGAACGAATTAGTTTTGAAGAAGCTATACGAATGATTTCTACCGGTGAAATTAACGATGGCAAAACCATCATTTGCTTACAGCGTGTTTGGGCTTGGTTAAATCAAACCTTCAGCTTGGGCCAGATTGAATAATGACCCGTGTTTATCCTCTTCATCCACGTTTCCCCGACGAATTAGCTCTTCCATTTCATCACCGCTTAACATCAATACACAACCCATATCAGATAGAACAGAATCAAACATTCTGGGATCTGCATTTGCAAGCCGCGTAATATCTACTCCATTCGGGTTTCTAACTAAATCGATAAGCAGGTAATACGTGTCTTCGGGTTTATTCCCAAATTGATAGGATTCTAAAGCTGTATCACTTACCGTTCGCATATTGTTCAATAAAATCTCTGGCTTTTAAAATTTCAATTATTTCGTTTGTGCCACGATCAACAATTCTCACCTGAAAAAGACTGATAATTGCCTGTTCATTTAAAACGGTAAGCACTTCTTCTACCGTATTACACTCTTCGGTTTCACTAACTAAATCATTTACACCTTGCACAATGTACTTTGGTCGGGTTTCCTTTTTTACTGGTTCAGCAAGCTCTTCGGGTTGATCGAAATATTCTTTGATCGAGTCTTCGGTAACGTACCAGCTTACTCCCAATTTTCGCCCACGAATTTTCCCCGTTCTAATATAGCTTCGGAGTGTTAATTTCGAGACGCCCAGCATTTCATGCAGATCATCGACTGAATATAGAGTTAAACTCCCAATTTTTTTAGGCATTAATTCGGATTATTGAGACCTTCTTAGTTATAATTAGCCGTCAAATATATAGTATATATTTATTATTAGTTATCATTAATTATATAAATGTAATTTCATTTGGTCAGCAGCAAGTTCCTGCCGTATATTGGCTCTAGTTATTTAAAAATAGGCCTGCAAATTAGCTGGCCTTTGTTGTATCTGCCCCAGAATAACAGTAATCTCTTCGCAACTAGTATCATTCCTTTCTCACTTTTGCTAAGACCACTTTCTATATTGTTTTTAAGTCTGCTAATTCTTTCATGTGGCACTACAGGATTGTACATAAGTTCTGACGAAAGAGATTGGGAAAACTCACTACCCCCAAATGAAAACGAGATAATTTATCAAGTCTTTTTGATTGGCGATGCCGGTGCTCCTAAGCTTGATGGTGATCCTACTCTAACACTTTTTGAAAATCATCTTAAAGAAGCATCAGAATATAGTGCGGCAGTATTTCTAGGCGACAACATTTATAACTATGGGTTACCTGATTCTACTGATCCACAACGTGCATTTTATGAACGTAGAATTGTAGCCCAACTTGAAACAGTTCAGGATTTTAAAGGTCGAGTAGTTTTTGTTCCAGGCAATCATGATTGGGATGATGGTCGTGCTGATGGTTTGAATGCCGTTCGAAGACAGGAAAGATTTATTGAAGAATATTTGGATAGAGGGAATACTTTTTTACCAGATAATGGATTTCCAGGCCCTCATGAAATTAAACTGATGGATGAAGACGATCATCCGGATTTGAATGAAGACATTCGCCTTGTTGCCCTCGACACACATTGGTGGCTTCATGAACACGAAAAACCATATGGAGATAATGGTGATTTTAATGTAAACGATGCCGGTGACGTAATAAACGAACTGGAAGATATAATCAGAGATCGTAAGAAAGACTATTTGATTGTTGCTGCGCATCACCCATTAGTTTCAAACGAAGCACATGGTGGTTATTTCCCGCTTTCAACACATTTTAAACCACCAATCTTTGGTTCGTTATATGTCTTATATCGCAGGATTTTTGGATTAAAGCAGGATATTCCACATCACAGATACTCTTCCATGGTACGATCTATTAGAAGCACCTTCAGAGAAAAAGAAGATGTGATTTATGTTGCTGGCCATTCACATACTTTGCAATATCACAAAACAGTACAAAGTAGACGATATAACACGCATCACATTGTAAGCGGATCGGGATCAAAAACAGATTATGTAGCAAACGGAAAAGGTGCCCATTTTGCTTATGGTGGACAGGGGTTTGTTACTTTAAACATTTACACAGATGGCTCACTTTGGATGGAGGCCTGGATTCCAAACGACGATGGATCGGAAGGTGAATTGATTTATAGAACTATGGTCCAGGGGCCTAATTCTCGAATTGATGAACCTGAAGTAATCGAAGATCGTGAGGAAATACTAGCAAATACAGAAACCACTATTGCCGCCAACCCAAATTATGATCGGGGAGGATTTCTGTATCGAGGCTTACTTGGCGCCAATCGCAGAGAAATGTGGTCTGTCGAATCGGAGTACCCGATTTTTGATGTAACAAAAATTGAAGGAGGATTAGAGCCCGTTCGATATGGGGGGCGTGGTCAATCAAACACCTTACATCTAAACGGTGAAGACGGCAAAGAATTTGTTCTTCGATCAGTAGATAAACAAGCCGGTAAAGTCTGGAGCGAAGAATTGAGGCAATCGTTCGCCCTAGATGCTGCTCAGGATCAATTTTCTATGCTTAACCCATTCGCTGCATTAGTTGTAGCTGAGCTTGCTAAGCCTATAGGTGTTTATCATACAAATCCAGAATATTTCATTGTACCCGACGATCCCATGTTAGGAGGTTACGGAGATTTGATGGCGGGTGAACTTGGATTATTCGAGCGCAAACCGGATAATGATATGAGTGATGTTTCTTCAGTAGGAAATGCTGAAGATGTGATTTCATCAATAGATTTTCTTCGTGAAGTAGACAACGACATAGATCATCGAGTAGACCAACCATTACTTGCCCGATCAAGATTATTCGATATGCTAATTGGGGACTGGGATCGCCATTCCGATCAATGGCGATGGGCAGCTGTTGAACCTGAAGATGAGCAGGGAAAAATCTATCAACCTATCCCGCGGGATAGAGATGTAGCCTTAATGCGCCTGGACGGCCTCATTCCAACTTTAGCTAAACTTGGTCCTTTTGCCCAATATCAAAATTTCGATTACAGCTATGGTAATTTGAAAGGATTGAATCTCAATTCGCTCGGTCTCACTCGAAGATTTACAAATCAATTATCGCGAGATGAATGGATTAAAATAGCGGAAGATATCAAGGCGAAATTAACAGATGCTCAAATTGAGCAAGCTGTAGCGGCCTATCCAGATGAAATAGAAGAGAAATTTGGCCAGGAAACTATCGAAATCCTTAAAGCTCGTCGTGATCAACTCCCTGAAATTGCCCGTATTTATTCTTCCCAGCTTGATAAAGTAGTTACCATTCCAGCCAGCCATAAAAGAGAACGAATTCTAATTAATATTCTGGATGAAGATCGCATTCAGGTTCAGGTTTACAAGCTTACACGCAAAGGAAATCTTCGTGAAATTTACTTCGACCGAACATTTAATGATGCCCAAACCAACGAGCTCAGAATTTTCGCGATGGGTGATGACGATGAGATCATTGTTTCTGGAAATGAACGACCCAGGATTAATATTCGAATTATTGGTGGTTCTGGGAACGATACCTTTGTTGATCAGAATCCTGAGGTGAGAAGAAATATTGATATTTATGATACAGAAATCACGAACACGGATGCGGAAAGTCGATCCAGGTTTAACTTTTCCGACAATTCTGAGATCAATCGATTCGATTACAATCATGATTATCAATGGAATTCAACCATGGTTGGGTTCTTCTTTGCTTTTAATGACGATGATGGCCTTTTCATTGGTGGAGGACCCCGGTTTACCAAACATGGTTTCAGAAAAATCCCAGATCAAAAGCATTACATTCGGGCCAATTATGCCCCAATAACGGGTGCAGGAAATATCCGATATACTGGAGATTGGTATCAGTTTAGTGGTAATTGGCATGGTAATGTAGAAGGCACCGTACTTCTTCCGGAAAGTTATAGATACTTCTTCGGTTTAGGTAATAATACACGTCGCCAAGACCAGCTAGATTCCGACTTTTACAGAGCCCGACTAGAACAATATTCAGTATTTGGAACGGCAAGCATACTTCTTCAAGATGTACTCGATTTTCATATTGGCGGGGGTATTCAGTATACCAATGTCGATGATGTACAGGGGGAACAAAGCATCTTGAACGACCCAAGACTTGGCATCAACCCCAACATTTTTGACAGCCAATATTATGGTCAGCTTTCAACCGGTGTTTCAATCACAGATGTTGACAATCCAGTCAATCCCCAATACGGGTTTAAACTATCTCTCAATTCGATTGGGAACCTAAGTCTTAATGATGAAAGTGAAACCCACTTAAATTTATCTGGCTCAACAAGTTTTTATGCATCAGGATCCGGTAAACGACAATTCACGTTTGCAGGACGTTTTGGCAGTGAGCACATCATAGGTAGCTTTCCTTTTTATCAGGCTAATACATTGGGTGCAACGCAAAATCTTAGAGGATTTACCAATCAACGATTTACAGGACGAACCACAGTATATTCAAATGCAGAAATCCGCCTAGAACTGGTTGATTTTTATAGATATTTGTTTGGTGGAAAAGGTGGTATTCTTACTTTCTTTGATGCTGGTCGAGTATGGACAGATGGTGAAAATTCAAGTACAATTCACCAGGGCTATGGCGGAGGAATCTGGTTTAATATCTTCAATCAGATGCTAATTAGTGCGACATATGGAACCTCCGGCGACGAAAATTCCTTTGAAATAAAGGCAGGATTCTTTTTCTAAAATCGTACGGCACGATTATTGACAATCTACTGCTAAGTCGCCACATTAAAGCACATAATTAACAATATGGCTGAGAAACAAAATATCCGTTTACTAGCCGCTATCATGTTTGCTGATATGGTTGGGTATACCAAAATGATGCAGCAGGATGAAGCCATGGCAAAGTCGAAGAGAGATCATCAAAGAAAAGTTGTGGATGAAAAAATACTGGATCACCGTGGTCAGGTAATGCAGTATTATGGCGATGGGACTTTAAGCATGTTTGGGTCAGCAATTGATGCGGTTAATGCGGCTCGTGAGATTCAGCTTGAACTACAGAAAAACCCGGAAGTACCCATGAGAATTGGCATTCATTTGGGCGATGTAGTGTATGATGATGAAGGTATATACGGAGATGCTGTAAATTTAGCAGCTAGAGTTCAGGCATTAGGAATTCCTGGTTCAGTTATGGTGTCTGGTAAGGTTTTCGATGAAATAAAAAACCATCCTGGAATCAGAGTAGAAGCCTTTGGTGAACATGAATTAAAAAATGTATTTGCCATGACCAGCATCTTTGCCCTTGCTGATGACGGTTTGAAGGTTCCTGCACAAAAGCATATTCAGGAACAAACAGGGTCCTATCAAAATAGTGTTGCGGTTTTACCTTTTGCGAATTTCAGTGGCAGTTCAGATGACGAATATTTCAGTGATGGTATTACGGAAGAGATTATCAACGCATTGGTTAAAGTAAGTGATTTGGAAGTTGCCTCACGAACTTCTGTTTTTGGATATAAAGGGGATCACAGAGATATTCGCCAAATTGGAAAGGAATTAAATGTAGCTACAATACTCGAAGGCAGTGTTCGTAAAGCCGGTAATCGAATTAGAGTCACTGCTCAGTTGATTAAAGCGGATGATGGTTTTCATATATGGTCGGAAAATTTCGATGGCGAAATGAAAGACATTTTCGAAGTACAGGACGAAATCTCCCAAAAAATTGTAGAGAAATTAGAAGCCGACTCATATTTCGATAAATCCAACAAATTGTATGAAGCTTCAACCGATAGTATTGTGGCTTATAATCATTATCTAGAAGGTCTATTCTACTGGAATAAACGAACTCCGGAAGCTGTTCGTAAGGCCATTACCCTTTTTGACAAAGCAGTGAATTATTGCACAACCTATACCAATGCTTTTTCTGCTCTAGCCAACTGTTATACGTTCTTAGGTGCGATGGGTCAAATGCCTAGCGATGAAGCTTATTCAATGGCTGAAGATTATGCTAATAAATCAGTCGAGTTGAATAGTACCAGAGCTGAATCTTATGTGGCTCTTGGCTTTGTTAATTTGTTTTCGAAATGGAACTTTGAATTAGCGGAAGCGAACTTTAGAAAAGCAATTACTCTTGAGCCAAATGATACCGGTGCACGTACCGGTTTAGGGTATGTATATAAATGTTTAGGTGAATATGATCGAATGATTCACCATTCCAAAGCCGCTGCTAAAATTGAACCGCTTTCTCTTCCAATAAAAGCTGACTTAGCGCGGGCCTATATTTACAGTCAGGAGTATGAAAATAGTTTAGACGTATTAGATGAAATTGTTGAGTTAGATCCTTTATTCAGAATGGCCTACGAAGCAAAATCGATGACATATCTGGAAATGGGCGACCTGGATAATGCCTGGTTGTATGCCAACAAATACTTAGAGTTAGTTAAAGATCCAAATTCTGGTGGCGCATTTTTAGGATACATATCTGCATTGCGTGGTGATACCGACCGTGTAAAAGAAAATCTTCAAAGACTGAATAATCGGACGAATGAGAATCCAGAATTAGATCTCTCCATTGATTTTGCTTGTGTATATGCCGGGCTTGAAGATTATGACACGGCCTTTATGTACTTAAATCAGGCTGTAGATAAAAGACTCGGAGCTATGGTATTTCTTGATGCCATGCTTCCATTTAGGAAAATGGCTAACGACCCAAGATTTCAAGAAATACGTGAGCGAATTGGTCTACCCACGATGAAAGTAGCCGCTGCATGAAAAAAGAAATTGGGGTGTATATCGATCGAACCTACAAAGTTGTGCGACAGGATTTGATCAACCGATTTAAAAAAGCCAAGATTGATATCACACCCGAACAATGGGTAATTCTAAGCCAACTGGAGAGGAAAACACTCAGTCAAGTTGAACTAGCCGGTCAAAGTTTTAAAGACAAACATACTGTATCCAGGATTATCGATTTACTTCAAAAAAAGGGGTTTGTTAATCGAACACAAGATCCTGATGATGGTAGAAGGTATTTAATTTCACTTACAGAGACCGGGATTAAGGAAACGGCAAAAGCAAAGGAGCATGTATATGCCTCTAGAGAATTGGGTTGGGAGAATTTAACCGAGGAAGAATATAATCACCTACGATCATTACTCGACAAAGTGTTTACCAGCTATTCTGATAAAAGTTAATTCAGCATTAATTTATTTGGATTAATTACTTCCTCTATTGCTTTCAGAATATGTTTGGTATCGAATGGCTTTTTTAAAAGTTTGTGATTAGAAAGCATTAGAGCTTTCATTTGGTTTTCATAACTATCATCAGAAGAAATAAAAATGAATGGAATAAATCTGTCGGAAAATTCCGAATTGAAAGTCAGGCAAAAATCCAGCCCATTACTATTTGGCATATTTATATCTGATAGAACCAAACAAGGCTGATCCCTTTTTAGTTGATCAATCGCCAAGGATGCACATTCAAAAATTTTGATTTTATAACCTCTCTTTTCAAGTAGTATCCTCAACAGAATTTGATAAGACTTAGAGTCCTCAAAAATGTAAATAAGCTTTTTTGGCTTTTTCTTAAAAAACATCGGAATCAAGTTTGTACTTAGACGACATTGAACGTTCAGATCCAATACCGATAATTGGGAATGATTTTATGACCGAAGAGTAATAAAAATTTATACCTATATGGCTTATGTAGACAACAAGTAGACTATTATTTTCAAATCTAGTGATGCTTTTTAAACTCCAAGTCTTAGCTTGTCGATCTATATTTTGTCTACATACTATCGATATGTTTATATCAAAAAAATTCCATCTTCTGCTATTACTATTACTCATACCCAATAGTATAGTAGCTCAACCAGCAGTATTAGACTCATTAATGAATGAGTTACAAATAATAACCGAAGCGGATACTAACAGAGTTAAACTTTTGTTTGATGTGATTCGTAGATCGTATCGTAATCAGCCTGAACAAGCAACGGTTTATGCAAATGAAGCGCTCGAAATATCGATAGATAAAGACTACATTATTGGACAAGCTCATGCATATAGATACTTGGGATATTCACTGAATATTCTTGGCAGCCATAGTGAGGCAATTCAACATTTAAACTCGGCTATTGCACTTTATGAACAGATAAATGATTTCCGAGGCGTAGCCGTTGTTAATGGCGCAATTGGTGCTATTTATGCTATTAATGATGATTTTGAATTAGCAATTCCTAAACTTCTTGGTGCTCTTGACGCCTATAAACAGATTGGCAATAGGTATGCAGAGGCCGTTACCTACAATAATATTGGCAATATTTATTTAGAACAAAACATCCATGAAAGAGCTATTGAATATTTCATAGAGTCAATAAGCTTATTTAAAGAACTGGATAATCATCAACGAATCGTACTGCCATATTCCGGTATTTCTTCTGTTTTAGTTGAAGTAGGCGAAATAGAACAAGCTCAATTTTATGTTCAAGAAGGAATTAAGGTAGCCTTGGAATATGACAATAAACTATCGCTCGCTTATTTATATGAAACAGCTGGCAACATTCAGCTTGAAAAAAATCACTTCGATTCCGCACGAGTTTATTATACCGATTCAGCTATGCTTCTTAATCAAATTGGTAACCGTGCCAAGTATTTTGATATCATAGAATCTATCGCACGATTAGAATTTGAATTAGGGAATTATTCTTCTGCTAAAGCTCAATTGGATGAAATCGTCCGCTCATTTGATGATTTAGAGGATGACCATTCTCTTTTTAAAGAAACAACCTATGAATTGCTTGCTAAAACAGAACAAGCGCTTGGAAATCATGCAAGAGGACTTGAATTTGCCTTACTATCCAAAGCTATTTCTGATAGCCTTAATCTTAGAGAAACGGCATTAAAAGTATCTGAGTTAGAAGCTGAATTTGAAACAGCAAAAAAAGACAATGAAATTTTAATTCTTACTTATGAGAACGAGGCTGTACGATTACGCATAATACTAATCAGTATCCTTGGTATTGGCCTTGTTCTACTAATTTCAATTTTTTATAGGGAGTCGCTCAAGAGAAAGTCATTGCAAAAAGCATTCGAAATGAAATCTCTTCAGAAAGAACTTGAGCAGTATGGTATACTTCTAAATGAAAAGAATACCTACATGACTAAAGTTGTGGAAAAATTGAGTGACTTGAATGTTGATATAAAAACATCTACAGGTAAAAGAAACCTGTACAATCTCATTGATTCATTGAAGCTAAATATTGCTGCATCAGAATCAGAAGAAGTGATATTCAAAAAAATTGAACAAGTAAATGCAGGTTTTTTCCGAGCTCTTAGAAGCGAGAATCAAGATTTGTCCAGTTCAGAAAAAAGACTGGCATCACTCGTTCAAATGGACTTATCCAGTAAAGACATCGCCAACATACTTCATATTAATCCAAAAAGTGTTAACCAGGCTAAATATCGATTAAAGAAGAAATTGAATATCCATCCTGAAATTGATCTTAAAGAGTATTTGAATTCGCTAGTCACATAAAAAAAGGCGACCTGCAAAAACAGATCGCCTTAAAGGTGGATGAACGATTGACCTAGAGCGTACCTCTGAGTTCTTGCTCTCGCTCAATCGCCTCGAATAACGCTTTGAAGTTACCTTTACCGAATGAAGTAGCTCCTTTACGTTGAATAATTTCGAAGAACATAGTAGGACGTGCCTGTAATGTTCTTGTGAAAATTTGAAGGAGATATCCTTCGTCATCACGATCTACCAAAATTCCCAGTTCTTTTAGCTTGTCGATGGGCTCATCGATCTTTCCAACTCGATCTTCCAATACATCATAGTAAGTAGTTGGTACGGTGATGAATTCAATTCCACGATTTCTAAGCTCAGTTACCGTATGAACTATATCGTCGGTTGCTACAGCAACATGCTGAACACCTGCTCCTTCATAGAAATCGATGTACTCATCAATTTGTGATTTTTTCAAGCCTGCAGCAGGCTCATTTATTGGAAACTTGATGCGACCATTTCCATTACTCATTACTTTACTCATCAGAGCTGTGTATTCCGTAGAAATGTCTTTGTCGTCGAAAGAGAGGATTTGTTTGAATCCAAGAACATCCTCATACCATTTTACCCACTTATTCATAGCACCAAGCTCAACATTACCTACCATATGATCTACATACTTTAAACCAACTGGTTCTGGTGAATAATGAGTATTCCATTCTTTATATCCCGGTAGGAATGCTCCATGGTAGTTTTTTCTCTCAACAAAGATATGAACGGTTTCACCATACGTGTGAATACCGGCACGAATTACTTCACCGTGGTCATCGCTCTCAGTGATAGGCTCGAAGTATGATTCAGCTCCTCTTCGAACGGCTTCTTCATAAGCATAAGTAGCATCTTCAACCCAAAGTGCTATTACTTTTACTCCATCGCCATGTTTATCTATATGGCGACCCATATCAGTTCCACTATGTAGTGGTGAGGTAAGTACTAAACGGATTTTATCTTGAACCACCACATATGATTCACGGTCTTTGAGTCCTGTTTCTAATCCGGCATAAGCAAGCGATTTAAACCCAAAAGCTGACTTATAAAAATGAGCGGCTTGCTTTGCGTTGCTAACATAAAATTCTACATAATCGGTACCAAGAATCGGCATGAAGTCTTGTTCTTGATCTATCACAGGATTGGCTAAGGTTTCCATAGGCTTCTCTTTTGAAATAATTAGTTGCTATAACAACTAATTTAAGGTTTCTACAGTTCTTGGAAAAGCGCTTTTATGTTAAGATTTGTGGGGAGTGAAAGCAGGAGAAGTACGAAAACTTCTCCTGAGTATATTTTAGTAAGTGAGCGTTAATGCAACTTCAGTTATACCAGAAATAAAAAATACATTTCGATCAGCATTTACAATAAGTGTAGAAACTGTTGATGACTTATTAATGATTGGCGCGACATCGGAAGCTTTTACAAGTTTCCAACCATTTGTATCTCTACTCCATATACCTCCATTTGTAGAAACGGCCAGAAATGTTGTGGCGTCTGAGTTATACGCAAGAGCTATTGGATAAAACCCACCATTCAGGCTAGTAAAGTTTTCACTATTTGCACCGGAAGTTGGAATTGGTTTTACGCTTTGGTTTGCAAGGCTTCCGTCACTATTAAGTTTAATTTCAACAAACCAGTAAGAGTATTGCTGAAGTACTGAGGATGTGCTTCCGATGTACGACAATACTAACAAGTTATCGCTGCACGCTACTCCCATAAGTTCAACATTTACCCCAGTTTTAGTTGGGACCGACACTGCACTCGAAACTGGCTTGCTATTGCTTTCATTAAATTTAAAACAGGTTCCACCCGAACTTGTTTTAGCAATTATATAAGCATTGTCACCATATGAAGTACTCAATATACTTTCAACGGTTGAATAGTCAGAAAGAGCGATACCTGGCCCCCAGGTATTCCCTCCATCATTACTTACGGAGTAGAAAAGTTTATTTTTTAAAATGGAGTTTCCACTTTCATCCTGCTCTGGAACAAGTCCTTTCCCGAAAGCAACAAGTTTTGTACCAAAGCTACATACTCCATTGTATTGCACAACTTTTGTTACATTTCCGTCTCCCGGGGTTGCAAAGGAACTCGCACTTAATCCATTCCAACAATTCCCTCCATCAACACTGATGAATATAGGATTATCTATGCTGTTAAAAGTAGCGCTTCCCGTATTACCGTTAGAGTCAGCAGGAACTGACCCCACTGCAACTAATCGAACACTTCCATTTGAATCATTTGATTGAGGCAGAGCATTGGTTACACCCATAATAGCATATGTGGCAGGTGTGGATGGGAAAACCCCTCCTGCATTCCAGCTTCCCCCGTGAGCTTGCATATGCCCAGGACTGTTCAACTCAAAGATCAGTGTCTTTTTTTGTTCAGTGGCGCAAACAAATCCGTTAAAACTAGATCCGTCTTTGCTGTTTGCATGACTCGATCGGTGAATATTCAATGGGTTTGGTGAAGATACTATCGTAAGTGAACTTTCCGAAGAGTCACTTACACCATTACAAGTAATGGTAATAGTGCCTGAGGTGGCACTTTGAGGGATAGTAACAGCTACTTTTTTAGCTGAAATAAAGCTATAAACTGATTTCGCTCCCCCCCAAAAAGTTATATGTCCTTGCTCGGAAAAGTTTGACCCTTCAATATTCATTGTTGCACCCTTAGCAACTATTTCGGGAATACTAGTTATAGTTGGAGCGGTTGAGCTAGTACTAGACTGGGCTCCCACTTCGCTGATTTCAGTTTCTGTTGTAAGTTCATTTATCGAATTTAACATAACCCCTGAATTTGGTGGATAAACAGGTTGTGGAATAGGGGTAATTAATGGAGGCGTTACAACAGACAGTGTATCTGCAGATGGGTCACTATCTACGCCAAAACAACTTACTGTAATAGTTCCGGTTTTAGCACCTTCTGGTACTTTTACATAGGCTTTGGTATCTGATGTTACGGTTTCAAAGTTAACTTCCTTATCGCCATTGAAAATTACTTTTCCATTTTCCAATAAGCCAGAACCTGCAATTTCAATCCACATACATGGAACAACGGTAGTTGGTAATAAAGAAGTAATGATCGGCTTTTTAACTACAAGCCCGGATCCATTATTTAATGTTCCTCCTGGTTCAACTATTATTACCCCATTATTTGTCAATGTGCCATTATTTGTTAGAGTTTCACCATTTGAAATGATTAATGCAGAATCCTTATTTATAATCAAAGAGTCGTTAATTTCATATGTATTCGAAGCAGGGCTAAGCTCTACTGGTGTAGCAATTGTTATTATTCCATCAAGCAATATTTTAGTATTAGCTCCTGTAACAGAATTGCCATGAAAAGTAGCATTTGGGTAACTAAAGGTGATTGAATCTGAATTTTCAAAAGTACCTTGATTACTAATTCTTCCATAGTTCCGGATGCTTCCCTGATTATCTAAGGTAGCTGCGGTATAAATTTCTAATATACTCCCAACAGAGGCCTGATCCCCAATTTGAATTTTTCCACTCGCTAGATTTGTAAACGTTCCCCCTCTTATTTTTAGAGCTGTGGAAGGAGTGTATTTTTTTAAGGGATCATCTTGAAAAGTGGTTGTAATGCTTCCATAATTTTCAATTGAACAACCACTATCAAGTTGTATTCCAATACCAGATGAACCATTCGATGAGGACGAAATATTTATGGTTCCATGATTTAACAAAGACCCTTTACTCATTGCAATGGCAATAACCGTACCCCATATGGCAAGTGGGGGGTTACCCAATGAAGTAATGTTTAGAATACCCCCTTTTTTTACTGTGATATTACCAGGACCTGTAAACCCACACATGATGGCACTCATTTGCCATATATTTGAGACCATATTTACGTTCAAAGTTCCTTCAACTATGAGAGTTCCAAAACTCATTTGAACTAGAGCGCTATTAAGTGTAACTGTCTGATCACTTGGAATTGTAATATCACAGTTATTCATGATATTCAGAGTGTTATACATACCAACGGTATTAGCTGGGACTTTGTCCCATGATTTCGAATCGCTCCAATTACCAGATTCTTTAGTAGTGTAATAAGTAGTACCCATTTTTCCCAGACTTAGTTAGAATTTGAAGAGAAATATACTTTTTGAGGTTTTAAAATCAAGAATTGGATTAAAAAGACCTTGCCACTAAATAGATCTACTAGAAAAAGTAGATTTATATTTTTTTATCGAAATAAACAGTCTATCACTTCATCAACCGTCTTCAATAAATCCTTGGAAGTATCAAAGTAGGGTAGATTGTGCTTATCACATTCTTCTTTGATCATTTTACTGTAGCCGATCATGTTTCCGATGTGATCTTTAATGTATTCGTCCGACTCACTGATCAACCAGTCGTCATCTCTATCGCAAAACTCTTTAACTAATTGGACCTTTTCATCGACTTCAATATCAGCATAGCCAACAAATACTGCTTTTACTTTTGTTGGATGTTCTTTGACTAATTCAGTAATAAATTCTGGTAACATCGCTTCTCCTTCGATTACATAATCCATTCCATCGAATAGCATATTATCGATCATCCCTGAAAGAAATGGCCACATTTTCATGGCGATTTCATTAGGCCAAAGCAGGTGATGAATACCATATTCTGGAATCCCATCATTAAAACCCATCATCAACCAATCGGTTGACAAATAGGGAATCTGATTTTCTTGCATCAGTTTTCTGGCAATGAGCGTCTTCCCCGATCTTGAAGTTCCACTGATCAGATAAAGCATCTTATTTTCTGATTAACTCTAGAATTTGATCGTCGATGTCATCCGTTTTTCCAGAAAATTTCCAACCTAAATGGCGATAAAATCCATGCGCTCGAATGTTGGGATCAGGGGAAGCAGCTAACCAGAGTTTGTCAAAACCTGAATCAAAGAGAGCATCCACAACTCTACGGAGTAATTCTTTACCAACTCCCATCCCTTCGAATTCTGGTAAAACTGCCAATACCTGAACTTCACCCGTTGTGGTTATTCCGGTACAAAACCCTACAATCTCACCGTTCGATTCTGCCACATATCCGACCAGTGTCCCATCATTATACAAAGGTTCCTGAGTTTCACGGGTAATTCCAATGGATGCTAAGAACTCTACAGATGCCGGATTTTGTCTGGTTTTACTTCGCACTTCAACACATTTGTTGAAATCGGAAGCGAATGTTTTTCGGTAGGTGATTGATTGAATTGTCATATTTGAAGATACGATTACTCGTTGTGCCTTACTTAATTTCTATTCTGTTATGGTTAGGTAAAAATAGTTTGTAATCATTCCGGATACCGAATCAAGTTCAGCATGACAACTTTGGGGTTACTAAACAATCACCGACAGCTTTTCAATAATAGCCTTTGCTAATCCTGCACAACACCAATCGCGGGATTCTTGGCTTTTAATAAATAGGCATTAGAATTATTGATGGAGGAAGGTGAGATGAAATGAGTGTTCCGCAATGCGGATCATGAATTCACACCGGCTCGATCATTTAAATTATGATGCTTGTTATGGACCATTGAATTCATGAAGTGAATGTAATCGAGACGTATCAATAATTCTCAGCCTTGATCTTTTCGTACTTTTGGATCAAGCCAAAAGTACATAACAAGTGTAACTCGCTACAAATCCTGAATCAAATAGTCATTGCGAGGAGGCCAGTTAGCTGATTAATTCCAGATTGAAGTCGACGCGGCAATCTACATTTTAAATGTGAGATCACTTCGTCGAAGTTAATCTTGCTAGAAAACAAATATTCAACTCCTCGTGATGACGAGTTAATCTAAATCTTCCCCGCCCACTCCACAAAAACATCCATGGCCTGTGGATTACGACTGGCATCCCGATTCATGTGTTTGGAAACATCAAGACCCGTCAAAGCCTTTTTCACGGGAACTTCCATTTTCTTTCCACTTAACGTGTAGGGAATTTCTTCTACCTGAATTATGGTATCAGGAACGTGCCGGGGTGAGCATTCTTCTTTTAGTTTTTGCTTGATGATCTCAGAAATTGCATCAAAATCAGCATCCTCAATCACCACAAATAGAGGCATGATATCCGAACCATCTTTCTTCTCTAGATTCACAATCAACGAGTCTGCCAGTCCCGAAATTCGATCTAGCACCGAGTAAATCTCAGCGGTTCCAATTCTAATTCCCTTTCGGTTTAGGGTGGCATCAGAACGACCAAAAATCTGGACGCTTCCGTCCTCATCAATTTGAATCCAGTCGCCATGGCACCACTTACCAGCAAACTTCTCGAAATAGCTGGATGAATAACGTTCGTTGTTTTCATCTCCCCAGAAATAGATCGGCATAGAAGGCATTGGATTTGAAATCACCATTTCTCCCAATGAGCCCACCACTTCGTTTCCATCTTCATCAACGCTTCGTAGGTCACAACCTAATGCTCGTCCTTGGATTTTTCCACGTTTCACTGATTTAGAAGGAACCCCGCCTACAAAAGCAGTACAAACATCCGTGCCACCACTCATGCTGCATAACCATAGATCCTTTTTCACTTGATTATATGTCCAATCAAAGGCTTCCGGGGGTAGTGGAGCGCCGGTAGAACCAATGGATCGAAGCGCGGTTAGATCGAAATCTGAACCTGGCTTTAATTCCTTTTTCATGCAGGCAATCAAATATGGAGCACTGGTTCCAAAATGATGGATGGGCAATTCTTCCGTGAGTTTCCAAAGTTCATTCAAGTCGGGTGTGCCCGGACTTCCATCAAACAAAACAGGTACAGCACCAACCAACATCGAGGCTTGCAGGAAATTCCACATCATCCAACCAGTCGTAGAAAACCAGAAGAAATGCTCACCCGGTTTTACATCATTATGAAAATGCATGTATTTCAGGTGCTCTAGCAAAACTCCACCATTCGAATGCGTAATTGCTTTCGGCTTCCCAGTTGTTCCTGATGAATACAACACCCAAATAGGGTGGTTGAAATCCACCGCTTCAAAGGTTAACCCTTCAGATTTAGTCGAAATCATCTCTGACCAACTCGTCGAATTCTCTAGGTTAGAATTAGCATTCAAAGTGGGGATTAATACAACTGTTTCAATCGATGCAATTGAATCTGCAATCTGATGAGCCTCGACCAATCGATCTATTCGCTTTCCTCCATATTGATAGCCGTCACAAGTGAAAAATAGCTTTGGTTCAATCTGTGAAAACCGATCGATCACGGTATTTATACCGAAGTCCGGTGAACAGCAGGACCAAACTGCTCCGAAAGAGTTCACTGCCAGAAAGCAAGCAATGGTTTCATGAGTGTTTGGTAAATATCCGGCAACTCGATCACCTTTCTGAATTCCCTTAGATCTTAAAAAAGCTTGAATGGAAGCGACCTGCTTTTCTAACTCACCCCAAGAAATCTCATTCTTTAGCCCGGATTCATTAGTAAATATCAAAGCCGGTCGATCATCAGACTTTTGCCGAAAAATATGCTCGGCATAGTTTAAAGTGGCGCCATTAAACCATTTGGCGCCTGGCATATCATAGGTATCGATAACCGATTCATAATCGGAATGAGAAATGATTTCGAAATACTGCCAAAGCGATTCCCAGAAATCTTCAAAATGATTATTCGACCATTGCCAAAACTCTTCGTAATCGTTGAAGGTGAGACCAAATTGATCTTCCAACCAATTTTCGTACTTCTTTAGTCCACTTTGATGGATAAAATCACTTGGCGGTGACCATAAGATATCGGAAGAATCAGCCATCTATCGTACACAAAATGGTTAGTGCCTTTTCGGCATTGCCCAGTTCTAGTTCGATCTTAGCAAGTCGATGAATTTCGGTTCTGAGTTCGTCATTTTCGAACTGAGTAAATGCTGCTGCAACCGTATTAAAAGTCTTTGCATCTTTGATTTCATTTAAAGATGGATACTTCTCAACATTTCCTAGACGACCCAGATTATTCGCCGTGAGTAAATCACTGTCACGAACGTGTTGAGGTAGCTGATCAACACCGATCCCTTTGGTTCTTAGAGGTTTTGGTATTTCAAATAATGCGTCTTTGTTTGCACGCGCGTACCAATTCGCTCCCATACGACCCACTAGATCCAGTTTAAGGTTGTCTAGTTTTCCATCTTCATTCAGAAAATCAGTATTTAGATGAATCCGTTGAATTCGAGCAAGAACCAGATTCCCGGCACCTCCTTCATCTCCAAGTTCCATCACCTGATCTACTGTACATTCGAAAGAAACAGGACTTTCTTTCACTCTTGGTGGTTTAATGGTATCAGAAGGAACCTCGGTAAAGCCGGCTTTTACAAACTCGTTTACCCCTTTATCATATTCTGTACTGGCAAGTGACATCTGCTCAACCATCGCATAATTCACAATGTTGATGCAAACCTCGGGCACTTCCTTGATGTTGTAGTATGTGTGCTTGTGTGTTCCATCCCTACCACGGCGAGATGGTGAAAAAATCAGTAGTGGCGGATTGTTCGAAAACACATTGAAAAATGAATATGGGCTTAAATTTACATTTCCATCTTTATCCACGGTACTAGCAAAACAAATGGGACGCGGACCAATGGCGGCTGTTAAAATCCCTTGCCGTTCTGCGATGGAAAAATCATAAGGATCGTATGATTTAATTTCACTCATTTAGCGGGCAATAATTTTGAACGTACCTCACCAAAGCCTACTCGAATTCCGTCTTTTTCGCAATGCCCTTTCATGATAACGGTATCACCATCTTTTAAAAACTTCCTTTCTGAGCCATCATTCAATTGAACAGGGTTTTTTCCTGCCCAGGATAACTCCAACATCGATCCAAATGAATCTGGTGATTTGCCTGAAATTGTACCAGAAGCCATCATATCACCAACATTCACATTGCAACCATTCACGGTATGATGTGCCAGCTGTTGTGCCATGTTCCAGTACATATATTTGAAATTCGAAGTAGAAACGATGGTCGCATCTTTTCCCTCAGGCTCAATTTCTACCGTGAGATTAAGATCGTAATTTAGATTTCCATCTGTCTTCAAATAATCTAAAACTGGAGGATCTTGTTCTGGTCCGGCAACCTTAAACGGTTCCAAAGCTTCCATGGTAACAACCCAAGGTGAAATGGATGACGCAAAGCTTTTGCCAAGGAATGGTCCAAGTGGAACATATTCCCACTTTTGAATATCTCTAGCCGACCAATCGTTGAACAACACCATTCCAAAAATATGATCCATTGCTTCATTAGCAGCAATTTGATCACCAATATCTGTTGATTTACCAACGATGAATGCCATCTCTAATTCGAAATCCATTCGTTGCGATGGCCCATAAACCGGATCACCTTCAGGTGGTTTAGTCTGACCTTTAGGTCGATGAATATCTTCACCTGATAGAATGATGGAAGACGAACGGCCATGATAACCAACCGGCAAATGCTTCCAATTTGGAAGTAGTGCATTTTCTGGATCACGGAACATCTTCCCTACGTTTGTAGCGTGCTCTATACTCGAATAAAAATCGGTATAGTCTCCAATTTTTACTGGAAGGTGCAAAGTAACTGACTTCATTGGGATGATTGCTTTCGACCCATTCAGTGGAGAAAAGAAATCTGATAGATGAGCCTGAAGTTTTAGTCGAACTGCGGAAGTAATTTCTTTACCAAGCGATATGAAATCATTCAAAAATTCATTCTCTAAAACTGAGATAGGAATTTCAATTTCATCAAAAACTCCTAAATCCTGAGCTTTAGTCACATCTACAATGAAATCCCCAATGGCGACTCCAACTTTTTTTGGGCCCTTTTTTTCAGAGAATATTCCAAACGGTAGGTTATGAATGGAAAAATCAGAATCAGGAGAAATGTCTAACCAGGTTTTTAATTCACTCATTCTTTTTCGAATAGTTGTCATCCTGAATTCATTTCAGGATCTGTAGAGCTTTGATTTAGTTTTATGGTTCTAATTCTTTCTATTACCACAGATGCTGAATCAAGCTTGTGCTGAACTTGATACAGTATTCAGCATGACTACATTATTATTTGTTTGTTTACTGTTTTACTTATCTAACCACGATTGATAATACACGCCATCATCAATTCTTAATGCGTTTTCAGTAACCTGAAGTGGCTTAAACGTGTCCACCATCACTGCATATTCTTCGGTTCCTTTTTTGCCAATACTTGCTTCATAGGCTCCCGGATGAGGACCATGAGGAATTCCAGCTGGGTGCAATGAAATGTATCCTTCCTCTACATGATTACGACTCATGAAATCACCTTCCGCATAATAAATCACTTCATCTGAATCGATGTTTGAATGATTATAAGGAGCTGGTATTGCTTGTGGATGGTAGTCATACAATCTAGGTACGAAAGAGCACACTACAAATGCAGATGTCTCAAAAGTTTGATGTACGGGTGGCGGTTGATGTACTCGGCCAGTAATTGGTTCAAAGTTGTAGATAGAAAATCCATATGGGAAATTGTATCCATCCCAGCCGATAACATCAAAAGGATGCGATGCATAGGTTAATTGGTGAATCATTCCCTGCTTTTTGATTTTCATTAAGAATTCCCCTTTCTCATCATGGGTTTCCAGCTCAGTTGGAAGCTTTAAGTCACGCTCGCAATAGGGTGAATGCTCCAAATATTGACCGAACCAGTTTCTGTATCGTTTTGGTGAATAAATCGGCACAAATGACTCAGTAATGAAGTGTCGATTATTCTCATCATTGAATGAAATCTGATAAATCATTCCACGAGGGATCAGTAAATAATCCCCCGGTACAAATTCGATGTTTCCAATGAACGTGCGAAGTACGCCACTTCCTTTGTGGATGTAAATCAACTCATCCGCATCGGTATTTTTGTAGAAATATTCAGTGAGTGATTTTTTTGGAGCAGCCAAATGAAGGGTCACATCGCTATTGGTCAAAATTGGTTCACGAGATTCCAAATAATCGTCTTTTGGAGCAATATCCAGACCTTTTAACATCATCGACTTCATGTTATTCCCAACCGCTACTTTTGGCGAAACGTCAATCGCCTCACCAACTTCAGCTACCATGGTTGGTCTGTGCACGTGATAAGAAAGCGTGGACATCCCATCAAAACCGATGGTTCCAAATAGTTGTTCATAGTATAAATTTCCATCCGGTTTGCGGAATTGCGTATGCCGCTTGGGTGGGATTTTTCCAAGGCGATGGTAAATAGGCATAAGTCTTCTCTTAGATTAGTTAGGCTGCTGAATTATATCGAATTCGTAGCTTCGAGGCAGAAAAAAGTTGTTATAGCAACTAATTTTTGCTGAACTGAACTATGATTGAAATTCTCGCAAATTGGACTAACTTTAATTCACTTAAATCATTGATGTAAATGAAAGAAATCAAAGTAAAAGTTCCGGAAAAAAAGCTGGGATTTGTAGTTGAATTATTGGACCAACTTGGCCTTGAAACAGATTTCGAAATTCCGGAATCGCATAAGAAAATAGTTCTTGAGAGAATGGAAACTTCTGTGGAAGAAGACATTGTTCCCTGGGATGATGCAAAAAAACAGCTGAAAACTGATTAGAAGTGAAAAGTCAATTTGACTTATCGATTGATCGCAGAGCAATTCACGATATCCAAACTGCGATTGACTATTACAATGAGCTTGATTCAGGGCTTGGCAAAGACTTCAAAACCTATCTAGATCAAAAATTTCAATCACTAATTGAACATCCCTTTTATCAAATTAGGTATAAAGATGTTCGTTGTTTACCTCTCATTCGATTTCCATATATGGTTCATTTTCAGATTGACGAAGCCCATAATCGAATAATTATTCGTGCAGTACTAAATACATTTCAAGATACAGCGTCCTGGTTATAAACTATTCCGGTTATTTGCCAATACTTAATAATTCTATATAGATAAACATCTCATTTAAAACGCTGTTGAAAACGAAACAAATGGAAGATATTCTTCAGATTCCAAATGGAAGAAAAATCCTAAATCAGCTGATATTCTTTTCCCCAAAAATCGAGGTCCTATGGAATAGATTGGTGAATCTACCCCCGGGAGAATAAAGTTTTCAGTAACGATAACTAATCTTTGTGTAATCCTTGACTGAAGCCCGAATAAAGCAACTGGGTCAGAAATGTCATTTCCACTAGTCCCATAACCTAAACCAAAACTGAAATCAGTTCTTTTGAATGAATATGTACCTAAGGTTGAAAATGTTGTAATCCGTTGATCGTCATCTAATACATCACTATATCGAGTTGCGCTAACAGCTATATGAAAATCTTTTATCGGACTGAGACTATATTTTGCACCTATCGCAAAAAGTCGACTATCAAAAACGACAAAAGGGGTAAAATTGAAAAGGATGTTTACACTAAGTCCTTTGATTGGAGTGTATGATACATTCGAGAGCACTATATAAATATTTTGGTAATACCCCGTTCCCGTTTCGTTTGCAATTGCTGTAGGATAAATAAATAATCGATTCCTTGAATGATTTGAGAACCAGAAATCTTCTCTAATATTTGAATAGACCACTCGAATTTCATCAATCTTCTCAAACCCAATTGTAATTGTTCCGGCCGATATCTCAATGGTAACATCAGACTGTGAAAATGATATTAATGAGCCGACATAAAGCTCGTTGCTATTTTTAAGTTCAATTCGAACTTGGTTACTAGTAGTATCGGCTTTTTCAAGAACTGATATTATTTTATCGAAATTTTGCGCATTTGCTGAAATTGAGATCATCATAGCAACTATCAATGAAGTTGAAAAGCCCCGAAATACCCACATTTAATCTATTGATTCGTTTACAATAAAGGATAAGTTATTATAAATACCCTCAAAAGAGAACGTGATGATTGACCAAATATTTGGGTACAATCATTCTACACTATTTATCTATATTCAGCATCGATCAAAATCACTATGGAAGAAGAAAAAAAGCCAAAAAAGGAAAAGAAGAAAAAGGGTACCGATGAAAAGAAACTTGGTTCCACCAATCGGGGTGTGTCGGATATGTTTCGTACTTCATACCGAACTCACATTGAACTGAGTGCAATCGCTGATAACAAGTCGAACATCATGATTTCCATTAATGGTATCATAATTTCGATTGTAATTGCGTCTATTTCACCAAAAATTGATTCCAATCCCTGGCTACTTATTCCAACGGCTGTTCTACTTCTTACCTGTCTAGGTTCTCTTATTTATGCAGTGCTTTCTGCCCGACCTCGAGTAAGCAATGAGAAAATAACTCTTGATGATGTGAGAGCGAACCGAGCAAATATTCTATTCTTTGGAAACTTCCACACACTTACCAGAGAAGATTATGTGGAAGGAATGGAAGAGCTTATGCAAGACAGCAATCGCTTGTATGATAACATGGCTCGTGATCTCCATGGATTAGGAAAAGTGCTCACAAAAAAATATCGATTACTACGATTTTCCTACAACATTTTCATGGTAGGACTGATTCTATCTGTCCTCAGCTTTATTGCTGTCTTTGGGATGGTGGTTTAATAAGTCATCCTGAGGTTACAACCGAAGGATCTGCGGAGTCAATTGTTCGGCTATAAGTATTTGTGAAGATCCATCGCTTCGTTCTGGATGACATTTATTCGTCGATATTTTTATAAGCCTCTGTTATCCGTTGATTCATCAATCTCTTATAGTTTGTGAATTCATATTCACTGACCGTAAATTCAGATTTATACTCTCCATCAAAACATTGAATCAATAGTTTGTTCGGTCGATCTCCCTTGGTTACGGTGACCTGAACTTTCCCAAGTTTATATGATTCAATCGGATCTGACATAAATTGTAAATGGATTGCGTTTAGAATTGCCAAAGATAGTATTTTAACAATCAATCAATGAGATAGAGTTCGATTTTCGATGAATAAAAAAGCGATCATTTTTACTGTAATAGCCGGGTTTATTGGCGTTTACTTTTTCTATGCAATGAAAAGTACGGCTCCTATGGAAATTGAAAATGCTCCGGTTTGGATGACCTTAGCTGCTGCTCAAGAAGAGGCCCGAGAAACTGAGAAGCTCATTTTGGTTGATGTCTTTGAAGTTGGCTGCAAATATTGCCGCGCAATGGAAAGAGAGGTTTATCCAGATTCGACAGTTCGGGCAGTGCTTGATGCAGGCTACATCCCTGCAAAAGTGGACGGTAATTCCGAAGAATTGATCTCATTCAATGGAGAAGATGTAATGTCGAGAGAGTGGGCTCAAAGCTATGGCGTGTATGTTTTCCCCGGTACTTTGATTATTGATGCAGAAGGAAATCTTTTAAAATCCAGAACAGGGTTCATGAATGTCGATGAACTACGTCGATTCTTATACTAAATTTTATGACCTCCACCGATCACGCTATTCTTAGAATCCATTGTGATGACCAACCCGGTATCATTGCTGCGGTCACACAATTTGTGCATCAACATGGTGGTAACATTGTGGACTTGGATCAACATACCGATTCAACTCGCGATAAATTTTATATGCGAATTTCGTGGGAAATGCATCGATTCGATTTATCTCACAAAGAAGTTCAAAATCAAATTGAGAATTCTCTTGCAGCTTCTTTCAATTTCAATTGGAAACTAAATTTCACCACGCAACCTATGCGTTTGGCGTTGTTTGTTTCGAAACAACTTCACTGTTTGTACGACATTTTGGGTCGATGGCAGACGAAAGAATGGGAAGTCGAAATCCCTCTAATTATCAGCAATCATGAAGATGCCCGAGACGTTGCTGAAAAGTTTGATATCGAATTTCAATATCTGCCAATCACCAAAGAGAATAAAGTAGCACAGGAAAAAGTCCAGCGTGAATTACTCGCCCAACATAATATCGATCTGGTAATTCTTGCCCGTTATATGCAGATTCTTTCCGGTGATTTTATTGATGCCTGGCGAAATAACATTATAAATATTCATCATTCGTTTTTACCTGCTTTTCCGGGTGCGCGACCTTATCACTCTGCTTTTGAACGTGGAGTAAAGATTATTGGGGCAACCAGCCACTATGTAACAGAAGATTTGGACGAAGGTCCCATCATCGAACAAGATATCGTTAGAGTAACACATCGCGATGATATTCAGGATTTAATAAGAAAAGGTCGAGATTTGGAAACGCTGGTACTATCAAGAGCGGTTTGGAAACACATACAACGCAAGACGTTAGTCACCGATAACAGAACCATCATTTTTAACTAACCAACATTATGAAAACTTCAATTACGGCGATCACATTTATATTCTCATTGATGTTCACAACTGTTTGTCAGGCTCAAAATTATGAGGCTGAACTTTATGTGGAAGGCATTGATGTTCCCTGGGGTATGGCATGGTTACCAAATGGTGATATGCTGGTTACCGAAAGAGAAGGTGCGCTTTACCTGATTCGGGATGGTGAAATTGTGTCCACTGTTGGCAATCTACCAGACGATATTGATGCAAACGGTCAGGGTGGTTTTTTGGATGTGGATGTTCACCCGAACTATGAGGAAAATGGTTGGATTTACTTTTCATATTCTTCCTCTTCAGGAGAGGGCGATGGCTCGAATACGGCAATTATTCGTGCAAAGTTGGATGGTACCAATCTCACTGACATGGAAACATTATACAAAGCTACCCCTAATTCAAGAAGAGGCCAGCATTACGGGTCGCGCATGGAATTTGATAACGACGGTTACCTTTTCTTTACCATTGGTGACCGGGGTAATCGTGATGTCTTGCCACAGGATTTGTCTCAGGACGGTGGAAAAGTTTACCGAATTCATGATGATGGTCGCATTCCCAATGACAACCCATTTGTTGGACAAGATGATGCCTTACCGGCTGTTTGGTCGTATGGGCACCGAAACCAGCAAGGAATGGCGATGAACCCTGCTACTGGTGTAATGTGGGCACATGAACATGGGCCACGAGGTGGCGATGAAGTGAATATCATTCAACCAGGAAAAAATTATGGCTGGCCTATACTTAGTTTTGGGGTTAATTATAGCGGCACCTCCTTTGCCGAAGGAACATACAGAGAAGGTATGGAACCACCTGTAACCTATTGGGACCCATCTATAGCCCCATCTGGAATGACATTTGTAACCAGCGATATGTACCCGGAATGGAAAGGTCATTTGTTAGTTGGATCGCTAAAATTTGCACAGCTTCAATTACTTGAACTCGAAGGCGACAAAGTAATGAGCAGAACCGAACAACTGGGTGGAATTGGTCGTGTTCGTAGCTTAAAGCAAGCGCCAGATGGATATATTTACGTGGGAACCACAAGGGGCGGCATTCATAGAATTGTTCCTGTAGAATAAATTTTTGAAACAGCATTAAAAGCTCGAAGAAATTCGGGCTTTTTTTTATTTATTCATATTTCACACGATATCCATCACCCATCCAGGAAATATCCCTTTTAACAATTAGGCTGGCCGGAATCCAAATAAAAGAGAGTAGGGTATAAATAAAAGAGAATGGTGATGAGAGTAACAGTCCACTAATTTTGGTTTTTTCTCCGTACATCCAATAAACAAGGAAATCCATAATGAATTTTATGCTTGCAAAGCTAAACCCGTATACCGGATAAAATATCATAAGAAAGAGTGTGAATGAGCAGAAAAAAAACCCGAAGGTCAGCATCAATCCAATAATAATTTTTTCGGAAAGGTTTCCCTCGAAACCTCCTTTTACCCACCTTCTCTGTTGACTTATTATTTGCTTAAAACTTTGAACTGGGTTTAGTTTAATCTTGGTGTGCTCATCCATATGATGGATGGTTTGGTATCCGTTTTTATTCACAAGATTGAACATAGCGTGATCTTCAGCTACTCGAAAGTTCGCGCCTTCAAGCCCCCCATGTTTTTCATACACAGATTTTCTAATCGCCATGTTTGGTCCCAAAGCGTTAATCGGGATTCCCCAACCGGCAAATCCCCAGCCAATCGGGATAGTATAAACACTCGCAATTTTTTCCATTTTACCAACCAACGTTGGGCTAAGTGTTTCAGTTGTGCCAACAATCATACCCGTATCATTAGTGGCACCATCCAACATATGTTGAATCCAATTCTCGGGAATAATACCGTCAGCATCGGTAATAAATAGCCATTCACCTGTTGCTTTAGAAACCGCTCGTGCAATTCCTCGTGCTTTAGCTTCTAAATGTGTGGATGGGAATTCATCTGCAGAATAAAATTCAACATGTTCGATTTTTTCTGCGAAGGATTTTAAAAGATGGGCGGTATTATCTGTTGAATTATCATCAATTAATACAATCTGCAACTTATCTTTGGGGTAGCTTAGGTGAGCCAATGAATTCAGGCAACCCGGCAAATCTTCTTCTTCATTTCGGCAGGTTATTAACACCGAAACATTTGGCAGATTATTAGTTACTGCCTTGCTTTCTGGAATTCTCTTCATTCCAGTTAATATGAAAACTCCTACAACCGTATAGATGGAAAAAATAATGGCTGCAATAGTAAGTATCACTTTGCTGCTAGCTTTTCCTCAATGACTTTTACTACGCTTTCTACGGTTTCAAATTGGCTTATTTGATCGTTCTCAATGGCGATATCAAACTCTGTTTCTATATCGATAATCAGATCGATTACATAGAATGAATCCAATCCCAAATCTTGAATCAAATGAGATTCTAGCGAGATTTGCTCGATGTCTACTTCATCTTCATCCAAATAGGGTTCGATGATCGTCTTTAATTTCCCAATAATGTCATTACTCATCAGTATCCCACTTCTTTAATATGATACAACTGTTAACGTCTCCGAATCCAAGGCTTGCCTTTATTAAATAATTTATTGGCAATTCCAATGTCGAATAGTTGACCGCCTCTTCATTTATCATGGAGGTGATCTTAGGGTGTAAGTTATGAATATTTATATTTGGATGTGAATATTGATGATACATTTGTAAGCTTGCTGCAACCATTTCTATAGACCCAGACGCGCCTAAACAATGACCCAGCATAGCCTTTATTGCGTTTAATCTTGGGAAGTCGTCTCCATTTCGTTTTAACGCGTTTGTCCATGCGTCAATTTCCCTTACATCACCAATAGTTGAAGTAAGATGTCCACATATTAAATCAATGTCTTTTCCTGTAATTTCGGCTTCTTCCAAAGCTTTTGTAAACGATCTTTGGGTTGCATCCGGATTATTGGCGGTTATCGATCCTCCATTTCTCTGCCCACCATTTACAGTTTGGCCTGCAACAATTTCACCATAAATTTTTGCCCCCCTTTCAAGTGCACTATCTAACGATTCCAAAACTAACGCACCCGACCCTGTTCCCGGTACAAACCCAGCCGGGTCTGCTGCCATCGGCCGAGAAGCTTTTTCAGGTTCATCATTTGAATCTGAACAAATAATTCGAAGAGCTTCGAATCCACTCCAGATAAATACACCCTGGCTTTCGGTGCTTCCACAGAGCATACGTTTTGCTTTACCAGATTTAATTCGCTCATATCCTAAAATCACCGCCTCAGTACCCGTTGCACAAGCCGATGAATTGGAGGTCGCGATTTCACCAAACCCGATCATTTTGTTCAAGTAAGTTACAGCGCCACTATTCATAGTTTGTTCAACTATGCGTGACCCTATTTTACGTGGATTCCCTGATTGTAGAATCTGAAATTTTCCGCCAATGAATTCATCCATTGCTAATGCACCAACACCAAAAATTACGCCGGTATCCCAATCTGGGTTTTCATTATCTGGAGTAAAAGGGAGTCCCGAATCTTCCCAGGCTTCGTACCCTGCAAGGCAGGCATACTTCATTGCTTCATTTTCCAGTTTGATAAACAACCCCTTAGGCAGAATTTCTTTTAGCCTATTATTGTCATATTGGGGCCTTGCAGAAACCTGGCACTGGAAATTTAAATTTGCCAGCGACTCATCAAAACTAACGCCCGATTTACCTGCTTTTAGTGCTTCATTAAACGCTTCAACACCTGTGCCATTTGGTGCAACTACTCCTAGCCCGGTGATAACTACTCGATTATTCAAAATGTGATATTCTCATTTGATACGAACACCCCAGAAAGTATGCCAGAACAACAAAGATCTCCTTCTTCGTCTCGCAACTTTACTTTGGCCTTCAATCTGTTCATTCGAAAATAGATATTTTCTGCTTCAACCGTAACCGTGGTTTCGGGGTAAACGGGCTTAACGAATTTTGAATCAGAATTAGTGAAAATGGGTTTTAAAAGATCGAAATCTTGGTCTGGGTGATCTTTGGCGTAGTTCACTAATCCGATTGGAATCAAACCAATCTGAGCCATGCACTCTATCAAGATAACACTTGGAGTTACCGGAATACCGGGGAAATGCCCTTGATAGAAAAACTCGTCTTTTTTGAAGTGATAAGTCCCGATTGATTTTTTCTCAGTCGCTTCTAGGATCTGGTCAATAAACCTAAAAGGTGGGCGATGAGGGATTACAGCTAAAAGTTCTTCAGGATTACTTATATCAAGCATGCTAAATTGATTTTATATAACACCTTCTTCGTTTTAATACGTGATCATCAAGGTTTAGGTCCTTTGATTTCGTAATTGATTTCCACAACCCGATCATTCTCTCATTATCTTCTAAAACGGGATTTGCGCGCATTACTTTTACATTTAATTTTGCAAAATTCTTCCAAATTTCGGCAAAAACAAGGCTTATTGCCCCTGTATTCGCATATTCGGGGTGTACACCTATTAAATATAAATCGAAATCACGATTGAAAAGTAACGCCTTTACTATGTGAAAAACTCCAAACGGAAACAGTTTCCCGTTTGCTTTCTGAAATGCTCTTGATAATGACGGCATCGTTACCCCAAATGCTATCATTTCACCATTCTTATTTTTAATAAACGATAAGTGATGAGGCCTAACATATGAGAGGTACTTTTTTACGATGTATGCAGATTCAGATTTACGAATAGGATAAAAGCCATATAAATCAGCATAAGAGTCATTTATTAATTCAAACATTTTCAGCCCATAAAACTGAATATCCTTGGAATTTCTTAGAGTAATCGGTTCTAACTCAAATCTTTCTTTTAAAAAGCTAGCTGCTCGTTTAAATTTTTTTTCTATATCAGGGTCAAATTCTCCCTTAAGTTCTATCCAATCAGCGGCTTTTGTAAACCCTAACTCTTCCAGATGATCATTGTAGTATGGGAAATTATATATCGTTGCAATAGTTGCGATTGAGTCAAAACCTTCTACTAATAATCCTTCAAAATCCATGTCGCTAAAACCTAGCGGACCATGAATTGCTTTAGCTCCAAGTTCTATTGCCCAGGATTCTACTTCTTGAAGTAAACGATGGCTCACCTCTGTATCATCTATAAAATCGATCCACCCAAAACGAACAACCTGTTCTTCATCGAATTCTTGCCCGTGCTTTATCGCTGCTACCCGGCCAACAATTTCATTATTCCTATACGCCAACCATAACTTGGCTTTAGCCCCCTCATAAGATGGGTTTTTTTGGGGATTGAAGGTTTCAATCTCATCGTTTTTAATCGGTGGCACCCAAAACTCGTTATCTTTATAGAGCTTGAAAGGAAAATCAACGAATGCTCGAAGATCTTTTTTCGTCTCGACTAACTTGATGAATATACTATTCTGAGAATTAATGATACCCCTCCCACATTTTGAGTGTTAATGAAGATAGTGGTTCTCTATCAAAAAAATTTTCACAAAAATTGTAAGGAGTTGGTCTGGGTGCGGTCATATTATTGTGAGCAGAAAGGAAACATATAGATTTCCCTTCTCTAGATATCCGGCGGTACGCTTAGCACTTTTATTAATCTCGGGGGTTCTTTTAGGGGAGGCTTTTTCGGGGGGATATTTCTTTCCTTTAGGGATCTTTAGTGTACTTGCCTTCGGACTGTGGGTTTTAAAAAGGACAAACCCACAGTCTTTTTCTGTTCAACAAACTCAAGCTTCAAATGCTCTATTTGTAATACTGATCATCGTATTTGGTTGGTTCAGAGTTTCGATTGATTCAATTTCTCATAACAGAAATTCAACAGAGGATTTCATTGCAACGATGGATTGGGAGTCAATTGAGGCGGTTGGGATTGTAAATTCCTATTCCATAAACTCAAATGAGGATCTTCGAGCTGACATCAACATTGAAGAAGTAGAAATTGACTCCATTTCGGTGTTTGATGCATTCCAGGCCCGGCTACTACTTGATGTAGACGTTGACTTACAAGTAGGTGATACTCTATCGTTTAATGGAACTGTAATACCAATATCCGAAAAAAGAAATCCTCACCAATTTGATTACAAGCGTTACCTCGCAAATAAAAATATACATACTCAAATCCGGCTTGATTCCATTCAACACCATAATAAGAATTCAACGTTAATTAGCTGGTCATGGTGGCAAAATCGCGCCTCATTTATTATTGAAAATAATTTTAATGAAGTTTCCCAGCCATTAGCAAAAGCCTTGCTTCTTGGGTATAAACAAGACTTAGATCAGGAGACAAAGAGGGCGTTCTCCAGAACCGGTTTGTCTCATATAATGGCAGTTTCCGGTTTACATGTAGGGTTTATTATTGCTCCCATATGGTTCCTATTGCCCTTTATTCGGCAAATGAAGTTTGGTAAATCGATTGGACTAATGTCTGTATCAGCAATTTTATTTTTTTATGCGGGAATTACTGGGTTTACCCCATCGGTAATGAGGGCTTCTGTAACTGCGTTATTTCTAACTTTCGGAAAACTATACAACAAATCACCAAACTCAATAAATCTTACAGCAGCCTCTGCGTGTTTATTGTTGATCATTAATCCAAAAGATCTCTTTTCAATAGGATTTCAACTTTCATTTTCTGCAGTATTTATCATTCTATTGATACTACCTGTTCTTCAAAAAGCCATGCCTTATTGGCTGAGGTTAAAGTGGTATGCAAAGCCCTTGATGATCATCGTAGTTTCTATTGTAGTTCAGCTTGGATTGTATCCTTTACAAGTGTTTTATTTTGGTGAAGTCTCCGTCATAAGCCCTATTTCCAACGCTCTTTTTGTTCCTTTTCTTGGAATTTTAATACCTATGGCAATTCTTGGTACAATTATTTCTCCTTTTTTTCATTCAACTGGGGAAGTACTTAGTTTTCCATTAGATATCTTTCTTAATTGGATGCATTCATACGTCACAGTTGCATCCGAATGGGATTGGTCTTGGTTTGAAGTTTCAAATCAAAGCTGGCTTATTTTTCCATTTTGGGCATCATTTATTTTTTTCATTGCTGGGTTTAGGGTTCCTAGCATTCGATGGAAAACCGCCGCTATTTGTCTGGCTTTGATGTGTTTGATGCAGATTCAAAGCCTGTATTTACAAGGGCAAACTAACCCTTTAACTATCACTTTTTTTGATGTCGGACAGGGAGATGCGGCATTAATTCAAACACCAAATGGTGCTACCGTGCTTATTGATGCCGGAGTTTGGCGTCCTGGATATAATTCAGGAAAATCGATCATCCTTCCTCATTTAGAAGCCCAACGAATTGAAAAGCTTGATGCTGTTATCCTTTCACACCCACATGCAGATCACATTGGTGGTATATTGGATATTATCGAAAGCATTCCTATTGATTCGATTTACAATTCAGGCTTTGCGTACGAATCAAACTTATATGAAAACTATTTACAACAAGCTGAACTCTATCAAATTCCGATAAAGGCTGTTCAGGCCGGGGATATTTTAAACATTGATGAATCTGTCCTTTTTCTAGTGCTTGCTCCAGAAGGCGGTAAGTTTAATCAGGACCCTAATCAGCATTCTGTCGTTCTGGAAGTGATTTATGGTGAAACCGAGTTTCTTTTTACGGGAGATGCCGGTGAATCTCAGGAATCCAGAATTCTGGAAAACTACGCGGATTTGGTAGATACCGATGTCTTGAAAGTTGGTCATCATGGAAGCAGAACTAGTTCAGGCGAAGAATTAATTGCTATAACCTCACCCACTATTTCTGTGATTTCGTTGGCTGAAAAAAACCGATTTAATCATCCGCACCCCGAAGCTATTCAACGAATTCTAGATTCTGAAACCGATCTCTATTTCACTAGTCGAGACAAAGCAATTGTTCTAAAATCGGATGGAAAAACTATTTGGAGGGAGGAATGGCAGTGAATGCAATAATGACCCTCCCCTTGTTCCCCTCTTTTGAGGGGAGATTTACTAATTTGGTCTGAAGCAATTGAAATTGATGGGCGATCTCATGATTTCAACATCGAATATGACAAGTAGAGACAAGCTAATTTAGAATCTTAGGAATCACTTTTTTGAGATTTAGTGAGTATGATGCAATCAATCATACAGATAATATCT
Organism: Balneolaceae bacterium; assembly: GCA_965229525.1. Classification (GTDB taxonomy): domain Bacteria; phylum Bacteroidota; class Rhodothermia; order Balneolales; family Balneolaceae; genus HXMU1420-13. The sequence continues at coordinate 1,636,351 of OZ245886.1, read as the reverse complement.
TGATAGAAATCAAGAGATGGATTCTAAATCAATAAAGATGAAAACCACTCTGAACAATTCTTCAAAATCTTATCGGGAACGCTCAAATAAAGATGTATATTTCAGGTTCTGAAATTTCCGGATTCCTGCATGGCCAACACTACTACTGCATCAAAAGAACATTCTAAAACTGCCGAAGAACGACCGATTATTATCAAGGGGGCACGCACTCACAACCTGAAAAATGTGGATGTGGAAATACCTCGAAATAAGCTGACGGTAGTAACGGGTGTTTCTGGTTCCGGGAAGTCAAGTTTGGCGTTTGATACCATTTATGCAGAAGGTCAGAGAAGATATGTGGAGAGTCTTTCGAGTTATGCGCGCCAGTTTCTTGAACGTATGGACAAACCTGACGTGGATTTTATGCAAGGAATTTCCCCCGCAATGGCTATCCAGCAAAAAACGAGTACAACAAATCCACGATCTACTGTTGGTACCACCACCGAGATTTATGATTACCTCCGTCTACTTTTTGCACGAATCGGTGTCACCTATTCTCCCATATCAGGAAAGCCAGTAAAAAAGGATTCCCCTAGAACCGCCATCAAAGAGTTGATAGAAAACCATGAAGACGGTACTCGGTTTTATGTGGTGTATCCGATCCCTCATCACCAGAAAGCAAAACTGGATGACGAACTTCGCGTGTTGAAGGAAAAGGGATTAACTCGCTTACTTAACATAAAGGATGAGTCGATGATTGATCTGACGATCGATCAGATAGATAAAAAGAAATTCAAGGCACAGGATTATCGCGTGCTAATTGATCGTTTGGTTTTGCAGGACGATGAAGCTGTTATCACCCGTATTGCAGATTCACTGGAAACAGCCTTTCGTGAAGGTGCCGGGAGATGCTCCATTAAAATCAGAAATGGAGGGGAACTACATTTTTCGGAACGTTTTGAAATGGATGGAATAGAGTTTGCTGAACCAACGCCACAGATGTTCTCCTTCAACAACCCATTTGGAGCTTGCCCAAAATGCGAGGGGTTTGGTAAGGTTACTGGAATTGATGAAGACCTGGTAATACCAAATCACGATTTGAGTATTCGCAATAATGCAATTGCTCCATTCGATTCACCGAAGTTTAGTGCCCATTTAAAAGACCTGATTCGAGTTGCCGCCAGAGAGAAAATCCCAATTGATGTTCCTTATCGCGATCTATCAAAAGAAATTCAAAACATCATTTGGCGCGGTAAAGATGAATATATTGGGATTTGGAAATTCTTTGATGAGGTAAAAGCACAAAATTATAAAGTGCATATGCGTGTGCTTTATTCCCGCTATCGTGGGTATAGTCGGTGCCCAGAGTGTGAGGGGTATCGTATTCGAAAAGATGCTCAATATATTCGGGTGGGAAATATGCATGCCGGAGAAGTTTCTGAGTTAACCATAGGCCATGCGCGTGAATATTTCGATGGACTCTTACTTACAGAATTTGAGCAAAATGTGGTCGGTCAGATTCTTTTTGAAATCCAAAAACGACTTCGATTCCTCGATGAAGTTGGTCTTGATTATTTAACCCTCGATCGACTGGCAAACACGTTGAGTGGTGGCGAATCTCAACGCATCAATCTTGCGAATGCGTTAGGCAGTTCATTGATTGGAAGTATGTATGTGTTGGATGAACCCACAATTGGGCTCCACCCTCGTGATAATGATCGATTGATAAAAATATTGGAATCACTGCGAGATATAGGTAATACCGTATTAGTGGTTGAGCATGATCCCGAAATGATGAAAGCCGCGGACAATATCCTGGATATTGGTCCATTTGCCGGAGTTCATGGTGGTGAAATTGTATTTGCGGGTCCTTATGAGAAAATCCTAAAATCAGACACACTAACTGGAAAATTTTTAAGTGGGCGTAAGGAAATTGAAACCCCAAAAAAACGCAGAAAAGGTAATGGCAAAATTATCACGCTGGAAGGAGCTTGCGAACACAACCTCAAAAACGTAAATGTTGAATTTCCCCTTGGTAAAATGGTGGTTGTAACTGGTGTTTCCGGTTCGGGAAAATCCACCTTAGTCCATGATACGTTATACGCGGGAATAAAAAAGCATATTAGTTCGTACAATCAAAAAGTTGGTAAATATCGCGACTTATTCGGATTGAGTTCAGTTCATAATGTTGAAATGGTAGATCAAAGTCCGATTGGTCGTTCAACACGATCTAACCCTGCTACTTATACTAAAGCTTTTGATGGGATTCGTGATGTATTTGCATCTACACGCCAGGCTAAAATTATGGGTTATACGGCAGGGCATTTCTCTTTCAATGTGCCCGGTGGGCGTTGTGAGACCTGTCAGGGCGAGGGGGTTCAGAAAATCGAGATGCAATTCATGGCAGATATCGAACTCACTTGCGAGGTTTGTAACGGTACTCGGTTTAGAAAGGATGTTCTAAACGTAAAATATCGAGGACAAAACATTCATCATGTTCTTGAAATGCCAATATCTGAAGCTATTGAGTTTTTTGTGGATGAAAAATCCATCGTAAATAAACTCCAGCCACTGGAAGATGTTGGACTTGGGTATTTGAAATTGGGTCAGTCTGCAACTACGCTATCTGGCGGTGAGGCTCAACGCGTAAAATTAGCTCGATTTTTAAGCAAGACATCCACTGAGCACACCCTTTACTTCTTCGATGAACCAACCACTGGTTTGCACTTCGAAGATATTGCCAAATTACTTGATGCATTTAATGAATTAGTAAATGCCGGACATTCTGTAATTATCATTGAACACAATTTAGATGTGATAAAAAGTGCAGATTGGATCATTGACGTAGGTCCGGAAGGTGGATTTGGTGGAGGACAAATTGTTGCAACAGGTCCACCAGAAGACATCATGAAGGTTAATCAAAGCCATACAGGTAGGTTTCTGAAAGATTATTTATCTGATTAGTGTAATTATTATAGCATTCTAAACTCATTGGTTGGTCACAGCGGTTATTTTCCATCATGTTTTCGAGACTACTTTCATTAAACTGGCGCATTTTTCTATCAAACCTTAATCGTTTTCAATTAATGTTAATGATTGGGTATATCCTATTTTTAGGAGTGATGCTAGTAAACCTTATAGGAACTGCCTTAGTTGTTGTGTTGATGGACACCGATCCATGGATGTCTACACAGCTTCCGTGGCTAACTCCTAAAGTTTATTCATTTATTCTCCTGGTTTTTGCAAATACCTATTGGGTAATGCACTTTTCTTTTACCAATCTTCGCCTTTTAAACATCGAAGAAAATCGAAAATTATTAGGATTTGGATTCCCGTTAAAACGACTAGCTCGCTATTTAATCATTATAAGCTTTTGCCACCCTGTTAATATCATTTACAATTTTACCTGGTTAGTTTTTTTAATGATCCAGATTGATTATTGGTACCAAATACCCGTGGCATTTCTGGCAGTAGTCTTAAACTATGTGCTCATTTACTCCATTAAACATCGTTTTCTGCAAATTGTTGAGCGGCGCTTCATCGCCGTTGTAATAGGTTTTGTGATACTTGTTTTCAGTTTGTTCCAACTTGTTCAAATGATTTCTACGGAAAATGTTCGGATTTTTTATCAAATCATCCCACGTATTGAAACGATCAACTCGTTTCTTGGGTGGCTACCGGGGGGGATGCTGACGAAAACAGTAAATCTAGATTATGGGTTACTTAATGCCGGTATTTATACCATACTAATGATGATCCTTATCGGGGTTATTATGGTCGATCACTTTAATAAAACTTGTGATGGGCTCCATCGCCCAGCGCTTAAAAAAATTGAGGAAGTATCAAGTAAATTATGGGCTGTATTAAGCCGAGTGTTTGGGAAGAATGCAGGTAAATATTACTACTATGTAATGATTCACCCTTACAATAAGCTTCAGCTGCTCACGCTAGCTATAATTCCAATTGTATATGTGCCACTTCTTCTAAATGTTCAGTTTGAAATTGCCCAAACAATTGCGATTCCAACAATACTTGCCGGCATTCCAGTTGCTTTACTTGCTATGGGTATGGCAAATATGTATGGATATGAAAACCGCGAGTTGCTCATGCATCTTCAATTTCCCATCAAATTGGAACAGCAACTAAAAGAACGCTTTCTTGGCGTAATCATTTTGCCACTTCTTGTGTTTTATGGCATCACCATTATGGAGATTTTATTTATTCCACAGATCGGTGAGGTGTTAAATATCTTCGTAGCAAACACCTTTGTTTTTCTTTGTTTCATGCTGCTGTTTATCTGGAGTTCCTATTATCAATATCAGAAAGCGATTTATTCTTCGTTCAGCTATAAACATCCAATTATTTCGCAGAAAGTAACCTTTGCAATTTCATTCACCATATTTACGGTTGGCTATCTTGTTTTCGTGCCGCTCGATGGATTAGAGTGGTATCGATTAACAATTATGAGTGTGGTAATTGTGATTATTGCGATATACATCTGGGGGCACATGGATGTACTTGTTAATCTTTTCAAAAAAAGAATACTAATGCGTATATGGAGTGAACTATAATTCATACCTTCTTCCGAATTATTTCTAATCCTGTTCTATGTTACCTTTTCATTTAGACCTTGGCTTCAATACCATCTATTTTTACGAAGGACTCTACTTCCTTATTTCCATTGCCATTGGGGTATATCTGGCTTATCTCTCGGTTAAAAAGTATGGTGGTAAGGTAGAACTTTTCGATGGTTTGGTAACCTGGGCAATTGTCGGAGCCCTAATTGGTGCCCGTCTTTCACATTTTCTGTTCTGGAACCTTGATTTATTCCTCTCCAACCCGTCTATTATTTTTAGTTTATCTGGTGCCGGAAACAGCATAACCGGCGGGCTGGTTGGCGGTATGGTAGGTGGCTTATTATATGTTCGAAGAAAAAAACTAAATTACTTCGAATACTTTTCGTTGATCTCTCCCGGTCTTTTAGTTGGACAAGCCGTTGGTCGAATTGGTTGTTTCCTTAATGGTGATGCTCACGGTACAGCAACAAATTCGGTATTTGGCATGGAATTCCCTCGATATGGAACCATGATCCCTGGTTTTGAAAAAGAATATGGCATTTCAAGTTCTGCATGGCAATGGTCGTATCAAAATGGTCTTGTTGATCAGGCTTCAACCGTTTCGGCGGCTTTGCACCCTACACAATTGTACGAGATGTTTGGGGATTTTATCCTTGCCGGTATAGTACTTTGGGTTTTCCATAAAATTTGGGAAAATGACAAGAAATCACCTTTAATTTTCTTCATCCATACCGGTGGATATGCCTTACTACGATTTAGTCTTGAATTCATTCGAGGTGATCGTGAGTTTGTTACCGTTGCAAATATGTCGAATTTGCAATTAGTGCTTTTGGCATATGGTTTATTTACTATCGGATACGCAATTAGATACTATTCAAAGAGGAAATCCAATGGCTAAAGCCATCAGTATAAATGAGCTCGAAAAATGCTACGAAGAAAAAGTAGTTCTGAAAGATCTCAGCCTTGAAGTCCCGGAAGGTTCCATTTTTGGATTGATAGGTCCAAACGGCGCCGGAAAAAGTACGTTGATTGGCGTTCTTACTGGTTTACTTAGCTACGAAGGGGGGAGTATCGAAATTGTTGGCTTAGATTTAGTCCCAGAAAACGAACTGGAAATCAAGCGACAAATTTCTTCAGTTCTTCAGCCTCCGCTATTATTTGAGCAATTTACCAGTCTCGAGTTTATAGAATATGTGTGTGAAATTTATGAAATCGACAAGGACGGGTTAATAGAAAAGGCGTATTCCCTAATGGATTATTTCGAGATTAAGGACTTTGCCAAAATCAAAGTGAATAAGCTGTCGTCAGGAAGTCGTAAAAAACTTGCTTTCTGCACTGCGGTTTTAGTTGAACCCAAAGTAATGCTCCTTGACGAACCCTTTGAAGCAGTGGATGTAATTTCCATCGATCGAATGAAAACCGTACTCCGAAAGCTTAAGGCAAAAGGAGTCACCATCATTGTGACGAGTCATATTCTCGAGGTTGTTGAAAACCTTTGTGATGATATTGCCATTTTACACAATGGTTTTATTACGGCGTATCTAGATGAAATCAGTCGCAGAGAGCTTCAAAAAGATGCCAGTCTACACGAAATCTTCGAGAAGTATGTAGAAGTTGAGCATAAGGACGATATCGTTGATTGGCTTTAATGAGCCTGCATCACATTCACTTCGAACCCAATTTTCTGTTGATATCCTTCAATAATCAATTCTGCAATGGAATCTAAGCTCAGGGTTCCGGAATTTAGAATCATATCGTAACCGATCGGGGAATCAATGTTTTTATTAAAATTGTGTTGAGTAAACTTTGCGCGTTCTTCGTCCTTTGTTTTAACTACTATTCTTGCCTCTTCCTTACTTATGTCCTGAATTTCAGCAATTCGCTCAATTCTTAGCGCCATTGGTGCTACGACCCTAACATTAAAGGTTTTATTATTGCGGCATACATAATTACCACCTCGCCCAACAATTATAGCATTCCCATACTTCTCGATAGCTTGCAACGCCCGAACCAGATAAATACTATAATTCAGATTTGTGCTTTTTCTGTTTAAAAAACCAAAAATAGTGTCTTCTACAGCATTTTGAGTATGTTCATCCAACGACTTAATGTAATTTACATCGCTACCTAATTTTTCGCTGATAACTTTTAAAATCTCTTTGTCCCAAACTTTGAATCCCAGTTTCTTTTCCAGAATGCTGGCAATTGCGGCACCTCTGGCTCCAAATTCTCTGGATATGGTTATAACTGGTAGGTTTTGGCCTTTGTGTTGAAGTTTATGTTCAACGGGATGGCTCATTCTCCAAAAATGAACCTGATCTTCAATCATTTGTGCAACTCTCTTTGCCATAACACCCTCCAAACAATCTAATTATTCACCATTAATGGTATTAATTAGCTACTACAAATTTATGAAGATGGTGTGAAACTACCGAAATTTACCAGTTCGCCCCCCAAACACGATTTCCTTCACCTGCTTCAGAAAACGGAACACACGGCTCATATCTTCCGGGAACCTGAATGTACTGGTGAACTTGAGTAATGCCAACTTCGGTTCCAAAATAAGTATGGACGATCCCTTCCTTCATTTGCCACATAAATGGTTTTGGATCTTCCCATCCCAAATCTTTTGCAAAGGCTTCATCGTGTACTTTTGTTACATATTCAAGTTGTTGCTCCGCGGTTGCAGCTGAAAAAGCCATGCCTAGTTCATTTTCAGCTTCATTCATAAAATCATTCAGCTTGCCCAGAAAATCATTGCGTTCTTCTTCACTATTTACAGCGAAAAGAATGTCTTCCATCAATTGAACTGCACCTGCGTCTGTAGCTCCCGGGGTATCAGTAGTCGGGATAATGATATCTGCGATAATATCTAATGTTGCTCTTTCATCGACGGTAAAGTTTGATCCTGCCCGAACAGGTGTAGAACATCCTTGTAAAATTGTTACTGCTGCGGGTGTACTCAGAATGCCGCCAAAAACAAGTGCAGCTTTCCTAATCGCTTCTCTACGCGAAATTATATTTTTGTCCTGATGTTCCATCTTACAAGTTCCCTCTATTTAATTCTTTAACGGCATAATCAGCAGCTCGAGCTGTGAATGCCATATATGTGAGTGATGGATTTTGTGCTGCAGACGATGTCATGAAAGCTCCGTCTGTTACAAAAACATTTTGAACCTCATGAATCTGATTCCATCTGTTTAGTACAGATGATTTAGGATCTGCACCCATTCTTGCCGTTCCCATTTCATGAATTCCTTTACCTAATGCAACGCCATCATCGTATGTGCCAATATTTTTTAGACCAGCAGCTTCAAGCATTTCTGCACCGGCTATTTTGATGTCTTCACGCATCTTCATTTCATTTTCACCCGGACCGGCATCAAAAACTACCGTTGGTAACCCAAACTTGTCTAGTTTTTCTGTTGTGAGATACATTTTATTCTCATGATAAGGGAGCCATTCGCCAAAGCCACCAATTCCAAATGTCCAGGGGCCCGGTTCGTTCGCCTCTTCTTTGAGTTTGGCTCCAATGCTCATTTCAGCGATACTTTTTTTCCAGCCATTTCTGCTCGCCCCACCCTGATACCCATATCCACGGATGAAATCCATGTTATTTTCTTTAAGGTTGCGGAACCTTGGAATGTAAATACCATTGGGTCGACGACCATAGTAGTACATATCCTCAAACCCTTCGAATGTACCATATGCACCCACATTAAGGTGATGATCCATGATATTTCGACCAAGTTCGCCAGAAGCATTGCCCATTCCATCTGCAAAGTGCTCCGTCGAGTTCATTAAAATATATGCCGATGCGATTGCTGATGCACAAAGGAAAATTACTTTCGCATAGTATTCTCTGTATTCTAAAGTCTCTGCATCTAGTATTCGAACACCTGTTGCTTTTTGTGTTTCCGGGTCATAGATCACTTCTGTAACAATCGAATCTGGCCGTAATGTAAGATTCCCTGTTGCCATAGCTGCAGGTAGTGTTGAAGATTGTGTACTAAAATAGGCTCCAAATGGACATCCCTGGATACACATATTTCGATACTGGCAGGACGCTCTCCCATTATGCGCCCGAGTCAGATTTGCAGATCGCCCTATCGTCATCATACGATCTTCAAACTTCGCTTCTATTCTTTTTTTGATTTCCTTTTCCACGCAATTCATTTCCATAGCCGGGAGAAAATCACCATCTGGAAGTTGCGCTAGACCTTCTTTCTTTCCATTTATTCCAGCAAAGCGCTCAACATAAGAATACCATGGATCGATCTCTTCGTAAGTTACTGGCCAGGGAATGGCGATCCCTTCTTTTTCATTGGCTTCGAAATCCATTTTACTTAAGCGATAGGATTGACGCCCCCACATTAATGACCGGCCACCTACATGATATCCACGCATCCAATCAAATCGTTGAATTTCTGTGTATGGGTGCTCCGTATCTTTTACCCACCAATGCTTATGAGTTTGCCGCATCGCGTAACCGGTACGATTTTGTACATAGTAGTCTTTCAATTCTTCCTCTGGAATCATATTCCTATAAGGCATTTCATAGTGACTTTTAGTAGCAGTTGGATAGTCCTCTATGTGGCGAACCTGACGTCCTCGTTCTAACATTAACGTTTTGAGCCCTTTTTCAGTTAACTCTTTGGCAGCCCAACCTCCGCTAATTCCGCTGCCAACAACAATAGCGTCGTAGGTGTTATCCTGCTTCGCTTTTAGATTTAATCGCATAGTGATGAGAATGTATTCTTTTGTGCAAAAGTGATGAAAGTATAGTATTCTAGTGAGAGTATATAGAAACGCTTCCAAATTAAAAAAAGGGAGTTGTAAAAAACATTGATATGAAAGTTTCACGGCGAGAAGCAATTAAGGGGTTTACAGGTGCATCGATGTTGGGTTTACTTCCTTCAACAGGATTTGACCGCACCAATTCAGGTAACACTACTGCAACAACCAGAACATTTAAGCATTCTGTATGTAGGTGGCCTTATTCAAGTAAATCGCTGGAAGAATTATGTGAAGCCGCTGTAGATATTGGTATTGAATCCATAGAATTATTGAACCCAGAAGACTTTGAAACCATAAAGCGATACGGACTTACCTGTGCAATGGCTAACTCTGTCCCTCTCAGTTTAACAGATGGATTTAATGACCCTACCATCCATGAAAAACTGAAACAAGAATATTTTAAGCTGATTCCAATTGTTGCAGAAACTGGCTTTGATAAAATAATCTGTTTTTCAGGCAACCGTAGAAGTTTGGGTGATCTAGAAGGTTTGGAAAATTGTGCCATTGGACTCGAACCCGTAGTAAAACGAGCTGCCGAGTTTGGTCTTACGATTTGTATGGAGCTATTAAATTCCAAAGTCGATCATGCTGATTATCAATGTGATCATACAGAATGGGGAGTGGCATTATGTGAGAAGTTGGGAGAACCTAATTTTAAACTGCTCTACGATGTATACCATATGCAAATAATGGAAGGGGATATAATTTCAACTATTCAAAAATATCATGAATACATTGCACATTACCATACAGGGGGTGTTCCCGGTAGAAACGAAATTGATGAAACACAGGAGCTAAACTATCAGGCAATTATGCGCGCAATCTCAGCTACAGGGTTTGATGGTTTTGTAGCTCAGGAATTTATTCCATCAAATACTGATGTCTTTGCATCACTTAAACATAGTATTGAAATTTGTAACGTATAGAGGCTATAGCATGAAAATAATATCCACCTTACTTGTTCTTTCAATAATATTTATTCAAAACGGATTTACTCAATCCATCCCAGACCCGCTAGTTCCACAAGGCACAAATCTGGAAGTTCCTGATGGCTGGGAAATACGCCTTGATCGACCTGACAACTCTGTGGTTGTTGGCTCTAACCCCGACTCTTCAGATATCTATTTTGTAAATATGACTCCCGGTTGGCACATTACAACAGGTCCAAGAGGAATCTTTTACCATCCGGAAAGTACATTAGAAGGTGATTTCTCGATTCATACGGCAATGCATCTTTTTAATCCCAACGGAAGAAATAGAGAAGGCTATGGGCTGTTTTTTGGTGGGTCTTCGCTCAAAGACGCTGAACAGGAATATGTTTATTTCCTTCTAAGAAACACCGGTGATTACCTTGTTAAAAGAAGAATAGGTGACTCTACAGAATTGATACAAGACTGGACAGCCAGCGAAGCCATTGTTATTTATGACGATCCGGAGATATCATCTGTTTTAAATTCATTAGCGGTTTCAGTTGAAGGTACTGATATGAATTTCTTTATTAATGGGACTCAAGTTGCTCAAATTAATGCCGATGAGTTTAATGTGAACACTGATGGCATTTTTGGCCTCAGAGTAAATCACGCTGTAAATCTCCATGTAGAAGATTTAGGTATTGGTATAGAATAAAAATGTACTAACTATGCAAATTGAGAGACATGACAATGGGAACATTGAGGTAAGCATCTCCTTTGTGGTGATGAGCTATCTCGCTTTGTTTGGCGCCTTCTGCTGCGTAATAGGCATTGGGTATTTCTGGTTATTTGATGGCCTCCACATATTTTCAATACAAATAATCGGGCTGGTATTGGCCGGTGTAATTCTTGGTATTGCAGGAGTAATCATTTATGAAAGCTCAAACTTTATGTTTGATAACGAAAAAAGTGAGTTACGCTGGCAAAAGAGAAAATATTTTAGGTCGAAAAAAGGTGTAATACCTTTTTATGATATTCAGGAAATAAAAATAGACCGGGCTGATGCTGATACAAAAGAAATGCTCATCCAAATTTTAACATCGAAAGACACACTTAATCTTTCAGATTCTTATATGATTAGCACCGATTATGATGTGGAAGAATTGGTTGGAGATGTAAAATCCATTACCGGTTTGGGAATTGATGTTAGTCCTAAAAATAGAGCTAAAATCTTGTTAGAATTAGGCCAGACTAAAGGCGCATTAGACATCATTCGCGAGGAACTGGATATGTCGATGGAAGACGCTAAAGATTATTTGGGTATTTAATTTCAAACAAAGGCGTAATTGTCTAGTCGAGGGTTTACAATATTTCTTTTACTCGGATTAGCATGTGGGTCCGCTCATCCTATAACTGAAGCACCATACATAAATCTTGAACAAGGAGTTGATGGAGTTCGACTGGATGAATTTCCAACTGCTATCATCGATTCTTTAGGCTGGAATGATTTAGCATCGGCTGAAAACCGAAAAATAGGTGAAGAACTGCAAATCGCGATAAAATCGGACATTCAACCATTTCATCTTTTTAGAATTAGTAATGGGCGTAAGGATCCAGGTGAAACCGTTATATTTTGGCCGAAACCAGATTATCAAATTGGCTTAGACCCAGATAGAAATATGCGCGACTATTTAAATGGGATGTGTGATGACTTCAACATTGCTGGCATCTACGAGTATTGCATACCGCAATTTTCAAGAGAAGCTAACTGGAAAAGCACATTTTCAAATCTAGTTAATCGAAATATTTGGTCGATTCCGGATGGCGTTGAATTCGAAGAAAACATGGAAAAGTCTAGTAATAATTGGTCAATGATTTATCAAATTCGGGCTGGTATGAATTATCGAACTTTCCAGCATAATAATCCGGATAGTTATATAAGCACAGCCCAAGCACTGGATATTATGGCAATAGCAGCGCAATTACGTCAAATAGCAGTTAATTTTACCCCAGCGCAGAATTATAATATCTATGAAGGCATTACTTCCGGAACAAAAGGTTCTGCCTTTATACCATGTAATTCAAATGAAACCTGGCGATTCGATGGAGAAATAGCACAGCTAACATCAGAATTTGGGCTTCCAATTACCGTTGTGGAACAGGATAGTATTCGGTTTTTTGTAAAACTTGAAGGTACAATCCGCGACGAATGGTACGCCCAGCGCAATTCCACCGGTTTTACCAAAGTAATTACGCCCGCTCAAATTAATTCTTTATCTGTTACTTCAGCATCAAGATGCAATAATTAGCCCCATTTGACATTAACATGAGAGTATAGCTTTACAGTTGTTTTTAAACACTTGAAAAAAAGGTGATTCATGTCTCGGTCTTCAATTCTACTATTACTTCTTTGTGTAACTATTTCTTGTGACATCAATAACTCCAAGTCGGATGCATTAGATGAAGTAAAATCAGCCCAAAAAAAATGGAATGCTATCAACCCAGAAAGCTATACATACCAATATCAAACCTTATGTTTTTGCGCATTTACTGATGAGGTTAGAATAGTAGTAGTGGCGGATAGTGTCGTAGATGTTCAGAATATATCTACCAATGAAACAATTATGGTTGCCGTTGCCGGAACCGATATAGAAGCACCCATCCACGAGTTTTATCCCTCCTCTTTCTTTACAATTAATCAATTTTTTGAACGCCTGGAAGTTCAGGTTCCGGTTGCTGATGAGTCAACCGTTGAATTCGATCGGACTAATGGAATGCCTACGGAAGTCTATTTTGATTTCATCGAAGAGGCTATTGATGATGAGATAACCTACGTGTTCACGAATTTGAATATTAACTAAAATCCGAATTCACTTTTAATGTGATCCAGCTTTTTCTGTTCGGTTGCTTTGATTTTTGCATCGCAAGATGCAATTGCATCTAATAAATTAAACACCATTTTTTGACCTTCATCGCTAAAATTAGTTTTGATATGGTCGATGGCATCTTTAACCGCCGCTTCCATGTGTTCCAGGCTCATCGCTCCCAAGTGGCTTAAAGTATTGTGGTAGGTACTTAGATCGTAATTCATATTTGCGAGAACCCGCTTAACGGTTTCCTCTTCATGAAATGAGATACTACCATCCGCACTTTGAATCCAAAAAATCAGTACATCGATGGATGTTTCGTCCGTCAGTGAATATGTACTCATAGTTACCCCTTTTTGTGGTTATTTAAACTCTGAACTAAGCATTTTGCAAATCTTTTCTAGTGCCTCTGTTTGCTCTTCAGTAATGGAATTTTTTGTATTAGAATCAATATCTAATTGGGCAACAAATTCATCACCAACCATAATTGGCACTACAATTTCTGATTGAACATGGATGCTACAAGCTAAATAGTTCTCCTCGGCGTGTACATCTTGAGATACAAACGTCTCATGAGATAATGCAACCTGACCACAAATTCCGGTTCCGAATGGGATGCGGGTATGATCAGTAGCTTCCCCGACAAATGGCCCAAGTACTAATTCGTTATCAGCATCATCAGCAACTATATAAAATCCAACCCAATCAAATGTTGGAACCTCATCAGCTAGAAGCTCGCAAACTGCGAAAAGCTTCTCATTTCGAGTTACAGGGCGCCCTAAAATTTCCTTCGTATGGATGATAAGTTTGTCTAAAAGGCTAATCGTTTGAGTAGACATAGAGAAATCTGGTTTTTTCTGAAAATAAAATAAATCGTAGACTAGAAAAGTTAAGCTTTGGATTTTCGCTTCCGAACTTCTATTTATTATCGGTTACATACGTTATTTGATAAATGTAGCTTAAAAAAAATAAATCCTCGTATCTTCCCAACGTGGAAAATTTTATCAACGACATATTTTCATTCTCTACGGATTTTATGGGAACGGGAGCTCTACTTATCGCCAGTTTTACCTCCCTTTTTTCGGTTGTAAATCCTATTGCAGCTATGCCTGTTTTTTTATCTCTGTTGGGGGATCATCCCGCAGAAGACCAAATTAAAACTGCTCGAAAATCGGCTATTTATATGTTTCTTGTTTTGGGCACATTCCTTTTTCTGGGTTCCTTCATACTTTCATTTTTTGGAATCAGTTTGCCAGGAATTATGATAGCCGGTGGTTTCGTAATTATGCGTGCTGGCTTCTCAATGTTGAATCCTGAAACAGGAGGGCGAAAACTCTCCAAAAAGGATCAGGAAGCAGCCATGGAGAAAGAAGACGTTTCTTTTAGCCCAATAGCCATGCCCCTACTTTCTGGTCCGGGAAGTATCGCCGTTGTTATTGGTTTTGGGTCACAGGCCAGTGGCATAACAGATTATGTTATAAACATTATCGCCGTACTTATGTGTGCTTTTGTTGCGTGGGGGATTTTAAGAGTTGCCCCTTGGTTGAATACCGTAATTGGTAGAAGTGGGATGACTGTAGTGACTAGAATGATGGGGTTTATAGCCCTCGCTATTGGCGTTCAATTTGTAATTAATGGTATCGGTTCGTTTTTTGGTTTGAATTAATCAAGGGGTAACGATGAGTACTAAGAAAATCGAATTTGATGTCTGGGCGAACAAACTAATTTGTAATGCCATCAAGGAGCTTCCCAGCTCCGATGTTCGTAAAGAAGTAATCCGCCTATTTACTCACTTACTAAAAGCACAGGTAATTTGGTTTAATCGCGTTAATGGCATCCAGGAAAAAGTGGATGTGTGGCCCGATAATACAGAAGAAGCGTGCAGCAGAATGTTGAATGATTGCCATTCAATGCTCACCGGAATTGCAGCGAAAATTGGTGAGGAAATTGAGTATCAGGATTCTAAGGGAAACTCTTTCAAGAACTTGGTGGAAGATATTTTTGATCACATAATTATTCATGGGCAACATCATCGTTCTCAAATATCCATGTTACTACGTAAAGCCGGGTTCACTCCGCCAGCCACTGATTACATCTATTTTCTAAGATCGTTATAGACTAAAGGCAACTTTTAGTAGCTTTGTGCTGTTTGTAACTCAATTCTTCATCACTAAATCCTGTTGTTCTGGAAACTATAGATCGCGTACTTGCTGCATTTTCGTCCTTCATGTGGGGAACACCACTTGTAGTTCTTCTAGTTGGGGGCGGACTCTTTTTCTTACTCTATTCGAGGTTTACTCCTTATCGTTATTTCTTCCATGCCATAGATATTCTGCGAGGTAAGTTTGATGATCCCAATGATCCTGGTGACATCAGTCATTTTCAGGCACTTTCAAGTGCGCTAGCAGCAACCATTGGAATGGGGAATATTAGTGGCGTTGCTGTGGCAATCGCTGTGGGTGGTCCAGGAGCTGTGTTTTGGATGTGGGTTAGTGCCGTAGTGGGAATGGCCACAAAATTTTTCACTTGTACGCTATCCATTATGTATCGTGGAAAAGACACCAATGGAGATATCCAGGGCGGAACCATGTACATGATTGTAGAAGGGCTAGGTAAAAAATGGAAACCACTTGCCGTTCTTTTTGCCGTTGCAGGTTTATTCGGACCTCTTCCAATTTTCCAGGCGAACCAGGTTACACAAATTGTTCGAGATGTAATTTTGATCCCTAATGGTCTTACAACAGCAGGGGATTCTTTCGGAACTGATTTGATATCCGGATTAGTGATTTTAGCTATCGTTTCTTTGGTGATTTTTGGTGGAATCAAGCGAATTGGAAAAGTAGCCTCAAAAATGGTACCGGCTATGGTAGTGATTTATGTAAGCTGCGTGCTATACATTTTAGCGGTTCATTTTGGTGATTTGGGTCACTATCTCGCTTTGATTGTAACCGACGCTTTTAAAGGGGAATATTTCAATCCAGAAGCTGCCGGTGGTGGAGCACTTGGTGCCTTAATCGTACATGGTACAAAACGTGCGGCATTCAGTAATGAAGCAGGTATCGGTACGGCAACTCTAGCTCATGGTGCTGCAAAAACTAAAGAGCCTGTTCGCGAAGGCCTAGTGGCTATGATGGGGCCATTCATTGATACTCTGCTTGTGTGCACAATGACTGCATTAGCAATCTTAGTAACAGGTGTATGGCAGTCCGGTGAATTCAATGGCATCACCTTAACCGCGAACGCATTTCAGGAAGCGATTGGTCCGGCTGGCGTTTATTTACTCCTTTTTTCTGTACTGATTTTCGCATTCAGTTCACTATTCACATATTCTTACTATTCAACCAAATGTTTAGGATTCTTGATTGGCGCAGATAAACAGAAATACTTCAATTATTTCTATGCGGCGGCTATCATCTTCGGTTCCGTGGCTACCATCAACGCAGTATTGAACTTCACGGATGGAATGTTCGCTCTGATGGCAATCCCAACTATGACGGTTGCCATACTCTTATCCCCAAAAGTTAGAGAAGCGACTCGCGATTATTTTGCTCGAATGAAAGAACAGGGAGTTATTTAGTCTAGCATTTTCAAGAAGTAAGACTTAGATTTCTATTAAAAATTCATCAATGCGATTTTTGCTCCTAGTTACTTCTGCTTTATTATTGAACTGTGCTTCATCAAAAGAATCTTCCAAAACTCAAGACCAAGATTATCAAAACAATTATAGATTCAGCGAGCTCCCTACTGATACTACCGCTCTAAAAGAGCTATTCAACACTCTCGAAGTCAACGAACAACCTGTATTGATTGGTGGACTTGCGGGTCTAGGAGTTAGTTACCCACAACGTGCAAGAAGTCGGGGAATCCAAGGTCGAGTAATGCTTTCCTTTATTGTAAACACGGAAGGAAAAGCTGAGAGCATTGAAGTTTTAAGTGGAATAGGGCACGGGTGCGACCGTGCTGCAATAAGAGCTATTAAGCGAGCAAAATTCCAACCTGGAAAAGATAGTGACGGAAATCCGGTTGCATCAATTATGAGCTTACCGATCAACTTTAGACTGGATATGTAAAGTATCTTAAAGATACCGTTATTCAAAATGCTCTCTTTTTCTAGCTTTCAAAAAAAGCTCCCTAATCATAAACACATTTCCTTCAGGATCGGAGACATTACACACGTTGAAATACGGACCTCGATAAATCATGTGTTCGGCGGTTCCGCCTCGTTCAAGAATTAAATTTTTGGCTGAATCAATTTTGCCAACAGTAAAGAAAGGTTTGATGGCACTTTCTCGATAACGGTTTTCTGATTCAGGTAAATGTATTCCAACATCTGGAGCATGAATCACAAGTTGACCATCTGGTACGCTGATCACCGCCATTTCATGATTGCTAAAAACTATTCGGGCATCTTCCAACAAATCTACATAAAAGCTGGAAAGCGCTGCTACATCGTTGGAGTAAATAAATACGCCTGATTTAGCAGGGCCACTCATTTCAATTCAACCCAGCCCGAATCAGGATCATTACCTGACATATCCAAACCGGCCCTTACCTGGTAAGTGTGGCGAGCATATCGCCCTATATAAATCGGTTGAGCGGTTTCTGGGATGGTAACTTCTGCCGTCCAATCGTATGTCATGGTTGCGGCTAAATTCATCTGACCCGTCACATTAATTTCATCGATATAGGTTTCATGTGTTCTATGAATGGTCTCTGTTCTAGAACGGGTCTGACCATCATGACTGTGCTGAACATCCGTATCGTGAACTCTCACTTCTTCCAGTCCTACTACATTTAGATACACACGATCAATGTTAATGCCTTCGTCTTGCACAATGGCCTTGATCCGAATCTGAAAAGGCTCACCAAATTTCATCGGATCACTTTCCACAAAAACCTTTGCCGATCCCCCGGTTAACTTTTTTGCAAATGATTTTACTTTATCGAAAATGCCCACAGTACTTAATTGTATATCCAATCTTCAATTTCAACAACATCTTTATAAAAAAATCTGGCTTTGATTCCTTTTAGCGCTGCGAACATTTCAATCGCTTCATTATGCCTTCTGTGTGCCGAATGATCTAGAATCCCAATTTTCATCGTTTCTTTTTCTTTTAGTTCATCAAGCTTCTGAACTATGATATAATCATTGATCTTGGAGGGATGTCCATCTATCGAAATCGCATCAATAAGAATTGGTTTTTTACAGTTACCTAACCAATATCCATGAATCGCGACAGCCAATCTTTTCGAACATTTTGTAGAAAGTTTACCAGAAAGATTAACCATCGTATAGTCCTCTTTCGGAGTTACTGAAAGTGAAATTCTCATTACCTCTTACCTAAAAATACAGTCAGTTGTGATTCTTGTTGGCCTGACAAATACCTCTGGCTACTTCTTTACACCTACCCCTATCAATGGCCAACTCTATTAACTTGCAAATCTACTTTTTGCAAAGAACGGCTAAAATAAGAAAATTCTAATTTAATTGTTCCAAATAATCCAGTCGTTTGCATCAAAACCAGGATCATCCATATTCCGCAAATCCCGTATTCTGGCTTGTAATTCTTTCCCGTTTTTTGAGCCCAGCGCTACGGCTCTTTTTGCTGTTTTTTCAGCGTCATCGTATTTGCCTAACATCGCCAGAGCAAGAGCAAGATTAGAATGAGAAACATGAAAAGATGGGTCCAGTTCTATAGCCTTCTTTAAGCTTTTTACCGCCTTTTCAGGCTCATTCAGGTAGATATAATTAGCCCCTAGATTGGTATGTATATCGGGATAATCAGGATTAATCTTAATCGATTCCTTATAACAACGCACAGCCTCTCTAAAATTTCCATTCTTGCGATAAAAGACCCCCAACTCAGACCACGACTTATGATAGTTCGGATTTATCTCAATCGATTTTTTATAAGCATCGATGGCCTTCTCAAATAAGTAAATCTGCCAATAACAAAATCCTAATTTTGCATAAATCTCATAGTCATCAAAAACTTTTAGTTTTTTACCCAGTGCTTTATAGAAATTTTCAATGGCTTGAAGATATTCTCCAACGGCATAGTGCCTCATCCCCTGATAGGCATAGGCATCACCGGATCTAAATATTGGAAATAGCTTTTTCAACATGATGTAAAAAACACAAAAGGTCGTTTCAACTCTAGCCAGAAACTGCGTTCTTTCTGCTTCAACTTCAACTCTTACTTCGAATGATGAAGCGACTTAGCGCACTACTTCTTGGGATATTCTTAACAACTACTCTTTGGGCACAAACACCGCCCATCTCTGAAAAAACAGAGGGACTTACTGTTACGGAAGGATTTTTTGATTACTACTTCGATGACGACCAAGCCAAAATTTGGTTAGTAGTAGACAAATTGAACTATGAGTTTTTATATGCTAATTACCTGGCCGCCGGCGTTGGGTCCAACGATATTGGCCTGGATAGAAGTCAGCAGGGTGGCGAGCGAATCGTGTACTTCGAGAAGCGCGGACCAAAGCTTTTCCTCATTCAGCCAAATGTAGATTATATCGCTCGATCGGATAATGAGCTTGAGCGAAAGTCAGTTCGGGAAGCTTTTGCATCCTCTGTGTTAGCCGCTTTTGATATAGCAGCAGCTTCCGATGGAAATTACCTTATTGATCTCACCCCATATCTTATTCGAGATGCACATGATGTAATTGGAAGGTTAAGAAGTCGGGGAGAAGGCAATTATTCACTTGATAAAAACCGATCTACCTTATACAAAGAAGGAACCTTCAACTTCCCCAAGAATTCAGAATTTGAAACCATGCTGACCTTTGCCGGAAGTAATCCGGGCAGACAAGTCCGCTCAGTGGTACCATCGCCGAATTCCATAACCATTCGTCAACATCATTCTTTTATTGAATTGCCGGATGACAATTATGAGCCACGCATGTACGATCCTCGCGGTGGATATTATCCAACTTCATTTATGGATTACGCCTCTCCCATTGATGAACCAATGATGATCCAGTACATCAACCGACATCGTTTAGTAAAGAAAAATCCATCTGCGGAAGTAAGTGAAGCAGTAGAGCCGATCATCTATTATTTGGATAATGGAACTCCAGAGCCAGTTCGATCTGCCTTACTAGATGGCGCTCGCTGGTGGAACGAAGCATTCGAAGCAATCGGCTATAAAGATGCTTTTCAAGTGAAAGTACTTCCTGATGATGCTCATCCACTGGATATTCGATACAATGTTATTAACTGGGTGCACCGCTCAACTCGAGGATGGTCGTATGGCGGTTCGGTTGTTGATCCACGAACTGGTGAAATTATAAAAGGAAATGTATTGCTGGGTTCGCTTCGCGTTCGGCAGGATTATATGATTGCAACTGGATTACTCGCTCCATTTGAAGAAGGTGCTGAAGAAAACCCAATGATGATGGAAATGGCATTAGCCAGAATTCGTCAACTTTCTGCGCATGAAATTGGTCATACGTTGGGAATCTATCACAACTTTGCAGCAAGTGTAGATGGTCGAGAATCTGTAATGGATTATCCGCATCCAAAGGTTGATATCGTTAATGGTGAGCTAGACTTAAGTGATGCATATGATGTAGGAATGGGAGAATGGGATAAGGTTACCATCGCTTTTGGTTACCAGGATTTCCCGGATGGAGTTGATGAAGCAGAAGCACTTAATGAGATTCTAGAACAAGCTCATTCTGATGGCCTGAGATACATTTCAGATAATGATGCCCGTCCTCAGGGTGGAGCACACCCAACGGCGCATTTATGGGATTATGGAACTGACGTTGAATCTCAGCTTTCACACATTTTAGAAGTTCGAAAAATCGCTTTAGAGAACTTTGGAGAAGCCAATATTCCAGATGGAACTCCAATGACCAAACTTCATGATGTGTTGGTCCCAATCTATTTATTTCATCGTTATCAATTAGAAGGAACTGTGAAATTGATTGGTGGACTGGATTACACCTATAAGATTAAAGGAGATAATCAGCCAACTCCAGAAATCGTTGACAAACGAACGCAGGAAAGAGCACTAGCTGAAATGTTAAAAGCCATCGACCCAGAAGTATTGGCTCTACCGGAAAACGTGTTAGATCTGATTCCCACTCGACCTCCAGGAATTCCATCAACTCGCGAACTTTTTCGAGGAAACGCCGGCCCGGCTATGGACGCTTTAGGAATCGCTCAGACGGCTGCCAATGTTCCGTTAAGTCTCATTTTAAATCCTGCTCGTGCTAATCGACTAGTTGAGTACCATGCTCGTGACAATAACCTGAGTTTAGAAGAAGTAATTGATGAAATCATCGAACATACCTGGGAATCTCGTTATGGTGATGATTATCATGACGCCATCCAAAAAGTGGTGAATCATCTTGTGGTTGTTAATTTGATTAGACTACATGCCTCTGATCAATCTAATCCATTAACAAAAGCAATCGTTTTCGGAAAGTTAACTGATCTAATGGAAGCCCTCGAAGATCAAGACAATAATGTGGTTGCTCAACAGGCTGCTATGATGATTGATAGCTACCTGGATGATCCCGAAGAATTCGATGCACCGGGTACGTTATCACCCCCACCAGGTTCGCCGATTGGTTCTGGTGATTTTCATTTTTATTGTACTCATTAATTCAAAGACTTGAGCGATGCGGTTTGAGGTATGAGGAAATACAAAGATCTCAAAATTTGGATTAGATCTGTTGATTTAACCACTAGAATTTATGAGCTAACTTCAAGGTTCCCAGTTGAAGAAAAGTATGGGTTAGTATCACAAATGAGAAGATATTCAATATCTGTTCCTTCGAACATTGCTGAAGGTGCTGGAAGAAGTTTTGATAAAGAATTCAAGCGCTTTCTCGACATTGCATTTGGTTCATTATATGAACTCCAAACTCAGCTTATTGTCTCAACTAAACTACGTTTGGTCGATGAGCCTACTTTTGAAAATATTGAAAATGAGATCATCGAAATTCAGAAGATGATGTATACTTATGCTCAACGATTTGTTTGAACCTCAATTCTCACACCTCACTTCTCAAAGCTAGTAAATGCAAATAATCCACCCCGAGACTTTATTAGCCGCCTATAAACAGGGAATTTTCCCGATGGCTGATTCTCGTGATTCGGAATTTGTGGATTGGTTTTCTGCAAACAAAAGAGGCATTATTCCACTTCACAAATTTCATGTCTCGAAGAATGTTAAACACCTTATTCGACAGGGAAAATTTTCAGTAAAAGTAGATTCCTGCTTTCGAGATGTCGTTGAAAGGTGTGCCGATCGAACGGATACCTGGATCAATGATTTAATCATCAATTCTTACGATGTATTAAATCAATATGGTCATGCACATTCAGTTGAGGTTTTTCAAGGGGGTGAATTGGTTGGTGGGCTTTATGGTGTTCAACTTAAATCCGCTTTTTTTGGGGAAAGTATGTTTAAAACTAAACCTGAAGCGGATAAGGTAGCTCTGTACTATTGCCATCAAATTCTAGAAATAAATGGTTTTCAATTGTGGGACACTCAGTTTTACACTGAGCATTTAGGCAGATTTGGGTGTATAGAAATTGCAAAAGCAGAATATGAATTGCTCTTAGAAGAAGCGATGGGGCGTGAATGTAGATTTTGGTTGTAAGGTATTTGAGTGTACTTGTGTTAAAGTGTTAGTAAATATACCTAACACTTTAACACTTCAATACCTGAACATCTTAAAATTCAATCAATATTCTGTAATCGAAACAGAATTAATCGCTTCTTCTCTCGAAATTCTACCGCGATCAAATTGTTCGAGCACCGATTTCTTGATTTGAAAATCCACACGTTCAGGAATCTCATCAAATCCTGATGAAGAAAGGTTTACGCTTGTTAGAATAAACTGATCTGAATTTACCGAGCCAAGAGTTCTACCATAATCTACGAGGTACTCAGTCACGTCAGTTTTCAACTCGGCATAAGCTTCAATCATGTCTTCTTTGAACTGCTCTTGTCGTTTTTCGATTTCTAACGCCTCATCATCCACTTCCTCGTCATTCAGTGTTATCCTTAACTGCTGCTCCTGAAGAATGCGTAATCTACGTTGAGTATCGGCAAGTCTACCAAAGAACATATCACGACCACCTCCAAAACGAGCATCAAAACTAAAAATAGCTCCAAAATTGTCCAGCATCATATAACCAATACCGCCATTCATTTTAAATGACCCTTCTTCATTAGAACGAAGTGCCGTTTCAAAAATATTACCCATCACTTTTAGGTCCAGGTATTCTTTATTTTCTGTGGTTGCAAAATCTATTCGATTCTTAATCTCACCATCTCCTATTCGGCCACTTCTGTAGTCTTTCAAATCTTTCATGGAAACAGAAGCAGAGATTACCGGTAATTCGTTGTCGTTAACATAATCTCTGCCATTTCTGTCGGAATACCTGACCAGGCGATTTCTGTTTGATTGGGTATTAGCACCATAGATAATCATAATTCGGTTGTCATCATCGAGCTGGCCAATCGTTGAGCCGTAATCAACTAAGAATTCCGTCATTCTTTCTTTTACGGCATCCTCATCTACCTCCCTGGATGCATTTTCAGATTCATCATCGTCGTCGGTGTTATAATAAAACGAGAAACTACCATCACCGGTAACATGCATTCTAGGAGTAAATGGGTCGTCTGCCGGTATCATGAAAATGATTCCGAAATCTTTGAGATAGGTACCACGGATTCCTCGGTGTCTAAAATTACCATCTGCAATGATGTAGGTATCTGCAGTAGCCACTTCAACTTGCGTGCGGAACAATTCAGCCAGGATATTCTCCATTATACGGATATCCCGATTCATTCGATTAGCATCAATATTTTGTGCAATGATGGTTGGAGCAAAAAAGATGCTCAACAAGCCGATCAGTAGCGTTTTCTTGAGATGTTTCATTTTTTATTGGTTTAAACTTACGGTTTCTATGATTTCGCCTAACACCTGATCGGTTTGAACAAAGCGATTATAGGTAGTTTCTTCTAAGCTAGTTAAGCTGTAATCGATGAGTTGAAGGTCTGAGGTACGTTGCTCATCTAAATATTCTGCGAAGCTTGCCAGGGTTTGTTGGAATTGCGTTTCTTGTTGATCTTGAGCCGCTTCAACAATCTGTGATACTAAAGCAGCGTTCTCATTTTGAACCTGATTGATTAGCATTTCAACCTGAGCAGCAGTGTAGCCAACTTGAGCTGGAGTCTGCTCACCAAATGAAATTGAAAATTCGCTTCCTTCCATTTTGATGTTCAAATCTGTGAGACTACCAGTAATTATAAATAGGAAAACAAAGCTGGCTATGGCTACTCCAAATCGACCAAAACCGGATCGTGGAGTGAGATAACTAAGCACATTCTCCCACCAGTTTCGGAAAGATGAATACACCGAACTCGGCTCCATGATCACGATTTGTTCTTTGGGGTTTTCTACCGGCATTTGCTGTAGCACCTGCCGGGTTTCCATTAGGCCGTCTAATTCTTCTTTTAAGTCGGGATGTTGACCGACAAAAGATTCTAATTTCTGTTGTGTGTCGATATCGAGCCCACCATACAAATAGTCGATAAAAAGCTCGCGTGCTTCGTCTTTAGTCATAGCTAAACACCTCTTTATTGATATTCCACGAATCGAAGGTTTTCTTCAAAGCCCGAAGACCGTAATACAATCTCGATTTGATCGTATTCTCCGATTCGTCTAAAATTTCTGCAATTTCTCTGAAGGTCAGTCCTTCATATTCTTTCATAATTACCACCATTCGTTGCTCATTCGGCAATTGAAGCAGCGCTTTATGAAGTAATACTACCGCCTCATTTCGAATCAGATTGCTATCAGCCGCTCGTTCCATTTCTGTTTGAGGAGCTGACTTTAATGCTTCCAAGGATGTTGCTCTCTTTCGACCAACCCGCTTCAATTCATCCAGACACAGGTTATTTGCAATGCGATATAACCACGATCCGAATTTCCCGGCATCATCCAGGGTTTCTAATTTTTGATACGCCTTGATAAAAGTTTTTTGAGTGATTTCGGCAGCATCATCATTATTGGCGAAATAGCGATACGCAAAATGATGGATGCGATCCTGCCATCGACCGATCAGCTTATTAAAAGCCTGATGATTTCCTCCCAAAAAATCCTGAACCAGTTGTGCGTCTTCCATTCGTACTTTTTCATGTTCAACGTCGAGAATCGTTTTCTCTATTGTCGAATTTGGCTGTAAGACGAGTGCCATTTCCCGATAGTTTTAAAGGTGTTCTATTTTTTTATAAAAAACACCTGAGAAAGCTTGTACCCCTAATCTCATTCATCGTCATCCCGGACTTGATCCGGGATCTAGATTTTCAAGCGACCTGAAATTTTTTTATCAATCCAGATTCCTGCCTTCGCAGGAATGACTCGTTAATTATCATTCTGATCCCGACAATTGTCGGGATCAGAATCTCATCGAACATTCGTCAAGATCCTTAGGATGTATCCTGGGAATGACTTTACGAGTAATTTTTTGAACTAAAAAACAATATATTACACGTAACATAGTTGTTGTGAAATGCGTCAAACTCTTGTTCTCTTTTTAGCACTCCTTTTATTTTCAGGTTGCGATCTTCTTTCTCAAAACGAAAATGATGATCCAAGCTCAGAGGATATCATTTTTGAATCCATTGGATACTTATCAGTAATGGATGTTTCTAGAGATGGCCTAAAAGTTCTGTTGCATAGAGAAGAAGGTGCTGGCATTATTGATTTGAGTACAAACAACTTTTCTGAATTACCAATTGAAGGTTCGCCTATTGATATTTCTGATGATGGCAACCTAGTTTTATATGATTTTTTTCATTCTTTGAATGTAATAAATGCTAATGGTACCAATGATAGAAGGGACATAGGTGAAAGTGTTTTTCAAGAAGCTGGAGTTTACAATCTAAACCCAGCAAGATTAATTAATAATGGTGAGAAAATTCTTTTTGATGGTGCGGTAACAGTTCAAGAAGGATATCAGAGAAATGTGGGAATTATAAAGTCAGATGGCACTAACCTTGAAATGCTAGTAGACTTTCATTCAAGAGCTATTGATATAAGTCCTAATGGTCAAAATATTTTATTTGCTGGTGATTCAACTGGCAGAAGATTCTATCCATGGGTTGTTAATATTGATGGATCAAATCCAGTAAATTTATACCAAGACCTGGAAACCAATGACTGGGGGAATCCAATTAGGTTTACATCGGATGGACAGAAAATTCTGTATTACAATAGATATTCAGAGTACAAGATTTATAAGGTAAATATTGAATCACCTTATAATAGCGCTGTACTTAACGAGGGGCTGCCTAATGCTGTAATTCATATATCACCGAATGAAGAGTGGTTAGCTTTTTATGAAATCGTATCTAATGATATGTGCTTTTGTGGGACTGGTGAAGTCTACATTCAAAATTTGAAAACGGGTGAGCTAACCGAATTAAAAGGAAGGGGCTTTGTTGGCCGTCAGGTATTATTTACCAATAATAGTAAAGTAATTTATAGCTCACGTGATGGCGATAAATCCTACCTGTATGTTTCAGATTTGTCCAAATTTGAATAACTCTTTCGAAATCGACGCTCATTTCCAGAATCAGATTTTTATAGTCATTCTGAGTGAAAGCGAAGAATCAGCCAATTGCTAAATCAAGCTCTACATTCCATTTCGCTGATCCTTCGTCCCAACAGCTGTCGGGATCAGGATGACTTTCTAATATTTGGAGCAGTTAAACACTACAACACCCGAACGCCTAAACTCCCAATTCCAACTGCTCCCAATACTCTTTTTCATTCAGGTTTAAATTCGATAGGGAAATCCCCAATAATCGTATCTCTCTTGTACCAGCCTCCGTCTGCTCAAGCAATTGCTTGGCAATGGTAGAAATCTCTTCTGCTTTATTGGTGTAATGTGCTAATGAGTGGCTTCTGGTAATGGTATCGAAGTTCTTATAGCGTACTTTTAGGGTGATCGTCTTTCCTGCTGTTGGGATTTTTCGCATACCTTCAGAAATCTGTGTTGCCAGATCATCCAGGAAGTTATTCACCCAGTCCAAATCACCTACATCTTCAGAAAAGGTTCTTTCTTTTCCATAAGACTTTCTTATTCGATGTGGTTTCACAACCCGATTATCAATTCCGCGAGCAATCTTATAATAGTATCTCCCTGATTTTCCGAATGCTTTTACCAGATCGATTTCCGTCCACAACTTAAGATTCGCACCTGTTTTAATGCCTAATGCATGCATTTTCTTTTGAGTCGCTTTCCCAACACCAAAGAATTTTTTGATATCTAACTGTTCCACAAATTCCTCGACCTTTTCAGGGGTGATTACTGTCAACCCATTCGGTTTGTTAAAGTCAGAGGCAATCTTCGCCAGGAATTTGTTGGGTGCTACACCGGCAGATGCTGTAAGCTGAGTTTCTTCGAATATGCGTTTTCGAATTTCCTCCGCGATTAAAGTCGCAGATGGATTGCCTTTATGATTTTCGGTTACATCCAAATAGGCTTCGTCTAAGGAAAGTGGCTCAACTAGATCTGTATAATCGAAAAAGATATTTCGCACAATATTCGAAGCTTCTTTGTATGCATCAAATCGTGCTTTCACAAAAATCCCATGTGGACATAAACGATAAGCTTCATTAGTCGGCATTGCAGATCGAACCCCAAACTTTCGTGCCTCGTAGCTACAGGTAGAAACCACCCCACGGCCACCCGGTTTCCCGCCAACTATTACTGGTTTACCTCGCAGCTCTGGAAAATCACGCTGCTCAACAGCAGCGAAAAATGCATCCATATCCACATGAATGATCTTTTTTATAGCCTCCCGATTTTCCATAGACATAAATTACACATATAAATAATGCAAATCATTTTAAACCAAATATTCTAATGTTTGGAACAAATAAACTGATTGTTGGTTAAGCAATCTGAACATCCTATTGGGTTTTCACCCCCTCTGTCTCTCCCTACACAAAAGGGAGGACTCTGGTATAAAGAATCCACTTTTATAAGAGCTACCTCCTCTAATTTAGGGGAGGGTCAGGTGGGGTTAAAAATGACTCAAATCCTACAGACACCCATGAATAAGCAAGATCAACGCGTACAATTTTTCCTTCAATTATTTTTATTAGCTACAGGCTGTTATATCGCAGGCTTAAATATTTGGAAGATCACTACGAATTTTTGGGTATCAGGATTGTTTGAATTTCATCTTCAGGAACTTCCTGTCTTTAGACTCGTAGCTGGGCTAATTGTTGGTTTCACCGGAATTTTCGCTGCGCTTTTTCTTTGGATGCGAACGACCTGGGCATATAGTTTTAGTTTGTTAGTGACCGGTTTACTTTTCACATATACACTTTTTGAGCTCGGTACGGTAGTTTTTTCAATGCCATATCACGCGATTCCCCTTTCAATTATTTTATTCGTGGTAATGCAAACCATTCCATTTTTAATGCGCCGGACCCAACGCCAACTTTAGCGAAACTCAAAATCAATCTTTTCGTTAACGTTGGGCATGGAAAAAGTGTCCCAAAGCGATATTGATTGGCTATCCCAACCGAAAGAGAACTTTGATATGTTCTCTAAAAAAACGGTTGAGTCAAAGGCTAAGCCTCAAACATCAAAACCCAAAAAGAAAAAAGGTCTTTTTTACTATCTCTTTGGATTTGTATTCATGGTAGCGAGCCTGGTTGTACTTCCCTTTTTTATACTCATAAGAACCGCCGTTTACCTCAATCTTGATCATCAATTAAATGAGTGGATATCTTTGCTTGGTGGAATGGGGGCGACTACATTTTTTCTATCTTTATTATTCATTTTTGCTTTCCGAAAAGTGAAGCATAAGAAAGTTATGGCAAAACTTACCTTAGGTGGTATTTCGATGCTTGTTGGTGGTTTTATCATTTACGGCTTACTTTATCTAAATAGTGTAAATGCCAAAAGTGAGTCCATCCAGGAAGTATATTCAACTCTTCACCCAATTTTACGTGTTGCAGTAGCTAGTACCACTCTGGCAGAACAGGATCTGGTTATCACCGATATCAAAAGAACACAGGAAGATTATATTGCAATGGGGCTCACTCCTCGACAAAGTTCTTACCACTATGAACAACCTACGGGTTTCGTTCATGCCATAGACTTAAGAACAATTGGACATTCCGAGCTTAGAAATACAACGTTAGAATGGGGCTTAAAATTGATGGGTTTTCAGACGATAAGGCATGTGGGAACTGCCGATCATTTACATGTAGCACTTCCTACAGATCGTGAATAAAAAAGCGCTTTTCTATTGTTTATAAACTAGAATATCCCGACCATTGGTTGCGCTTTTATAATGTGTAATCAGTACAGGAAAATGGGAAAATATAAATTCTTCGAGCAGGTTAATAAAAACTTCGACAAAGCGGCTGCTTATACCAAATTTGATAAAGGGATTCTTGAGCAGATTAAAGGATGTAACACAGTTTATCAGGTATCATTTCCTTTAAGAAGAGATGACGGTACCGTTGAGGTAATTAAAGGGTGGCGCGTTGAACATAGTCATCACAAAATGCCAACAAAGGGTGGTATTCGTTATAGCCATAAGGTAGATGAAGACGAGACCATGGCATTAGCCGCCTTAATGAGCTATAAATGTGCGTTGGTTGATGTTCCTTTTGGTGGGGCGAAAGGCGGTGTCAAGATTAGCACTCGAGCATATTCAGCAACAGAAATTGAACGAATTACACGCCGATATACCTTCGAATTGATGAAAAAGGGATTTATTGGTCCCGGCGTTGATGTGCCTGCTCCTGATTATGGTACAGGAGCCAGAGAAATGGGCTGGATTCTAGATACCTATCGTCAGATGAATGATGATTTAAATGCCGAAGCTTGTGTAACCGGCAAACCATTACAACAAGGTGGTATCAGGGGGAGAACTGAGGCAACAGGTCGTGGAGTTTATTTTGGAATTCGAGAAGCCGTGAATGTAAAACCCGACATGGATGCGCTTGGTTTATCCGTTGGTGTTGAAGGCAAAACTTTCTGTGTTCAGGGTCTTGGTAATGTAGGTTATCATGCCTCAATGTACATGACACAAGCAGGAGCAAAATTGATTGGTGTTGCTGAATTAGAAGGAGCCATTTACGATCCTAAAGGAATGGATTTAGAGGCACTAATGGCATTCCGAAAAGACACAGGAAGTATTATTGGATTTGGCAATAGTACTGAACTCGAGAAAAACAGTGATATCTTCGAACAAGAGTGTGATATCATGATCCCAGCTGCGTTAGAAAGCCAAATTACTGGTGATAACGCGGATAAGGTAAAAGCTAAAATCATTGCAGAAGCAGCGAACGGCCCAGTTACTGCTGATGCACATGAGATGCTAAAGGAACGAGGTGCTTTAATTATACCGGATACTTATTTAAACGCCGGTGGCGTAGTTGTTTCATACTTCGAATGGCTGAAGGACATTCAGCATGTTCGTTATGGGAGAATGAGCAAACGGTTTGATGAAGGAAGTCTTTTAAAAGTAGCACGTGAGTTAGAGAAAATCTCTGGTAGAAAATACACCGATAAAGAGCTGGAATCTCTTACATATGGAGCCGGTGAGGCAGATCTTGTTGATTCTGGATTAGAGGAAACAATGATCACAGCTTATAGTCAAATTTCTGAAGTTCGCGAAGAACACGGTCTTAACGATCTTAGAACCGCGGCCTTTATAGTGGCGATTAAAAAGATTGGAATCATGTACGAACAAATGGGAATCTTCCCGTAAAAAGCTCGGTCATGCTGAATACTGAATCGAGTTCAGCACATGCTTGTTTTAAGTCTAGATTTTTTATAAAAATGTGCTCTTTGTACAAATCCAGATCCCGGATCAAGTCCGGGATGACTGTATTTAAGAAGGATTTATGAAGTCAATTTCCCACCACGAACGGTAGCACCCAGCACGAACGCAGATCCAATTAGTACGAGATTCTTAACAATGTACTGTCCTTCAAGAGTTAAACCGTAAGGAAATTGTGTCCATACTATTTCTGGAAGTATGAAAATGGGCATTGCGGTTCCGGGCATTTGAAGGAAAAGAAGTAATAAAGTAACTCGCAGCCATTTTCCCCAGATTAGTCCAATTCCGATCAGGACTTCCCAGGTAGCCAAAACCGGAATAAAGAAATCCGGATTAACAAAGTAGATCGTATTTCTAACTAAGTCCTCTGCCGGACTTAATCCTGGAAAGTATTTCAAAGCGCCAAACCACAGAAATACAATACCCAATCCAATTCGCATAATAGATAAAGCATATTCAGCCATCCAGTTTGTAAGCATGCTATCAATTTTATCAAAGCGTTTCTCTAGAATCATAGTAATACCTCCTAACCAATTTTGTTGAGGAAAAATTAGGGGTGAACTATGAAGGATTTATGAAGTTTTGGTCAACTTTTAAATGAAATCTGCACTTTTGGCTTGGATTCAGCTGCTCGAAGCGCCAATTGCTGCTGCATATTTGAAGTAACTGTGAAGAATGCGTGTGAAGCATCGGATTGATCATCAGCTAGCACAATTGGTTTCCCATTATCACCGGCTTCTCTGATGGGTTGTTCGATTGGAATTTCGCCTAACACAGGAACACCTAATTCATCGGCAAGTCGGGAAGCTCCACCTTCCCCGAAGATGTGATATTTTTTGTCGGGCATATCTGGTGGTGTGAAGTACGCCATATTCTCAATCACACCGAGAACAGGAACCTTCACTTTTTGGAACATGGCTACTCCCTTACGAACATCGTCTAATGCAACTGTTTGAGGCGTGGAAACAATAACTGCTCCACTTAATGGAATAGTTTGAACGATGGTAAGCTGGATATCGCCCGTTCCTGGAGGGAGATCCAACACCATGTAATCGAGTTCACCCCATTCTACATCTTTCATAAACTGCTGAATGGCACTGGTCGCCATTGGACCACGCCAAACCATCGCCTGGTTAACATCCACCAAAAATCCCATCGAAACCATTTTTATTCCATACTTCTCCAGCGGAACCAATTTCTTTTGTGTGGTGATGTCGGGACGATCAAATAAATCAAACATAGTTGGGATACTTGGACCATAAATATCAGTATCCATTAAACCAACAGATGCACCCGTTCTAGCAAGTGCAGCAGCGATATTTACAGCAACCGTAGATTTTCCTACTCCTCCTTTACCAGATGCGACTGCAATAATATTCTTTACGCCCGAAAGTGGTTGTGCAGGAGGGGGAGCTTGTTGCGGGGCTTTTGCTTTTTTAGAAACATTGATGCCGACCTGAATATCCACGATTGCTTCGCGATCAATAAACTTGTGGATGGCCCCTTCACATCTTTGTTTAAATTCTGTTGCCAGGTTTTCATTTTGTTCGGCCATCTCCAGGGTAAAGGAAACATATTTATCCTGAACGATCAGATCCTGGATCATGTCCAGTGAAACTAAGTCCTGTTTTAATTGTGGATGAAGAACGTGTGCTAGCGCAGTTTTTACTTGCTCTTTGTTGATGGACATCGGAATGGACGATCTAAATTAAATTTCGGGTCGAAGATACACAGAAAGCAGAAAGGAGGCATATATTGGTCTCCATTACTTTCATCTTTTTCAGTATTTCTAACCAATAAATACCAATAACTATTCCGATTCGTTACTTTGCCGACAAGGTACTCTAAACCAATTAGTTATGTATCGGGGATTGCTGTTTTTATTAGGATGCTGGCTTTCTATTTCTAGCTGTAATGTGTTTGAAAATGATTTAGATCAGCAGAAACTAATCATTGAATTCAGTGCTAGAGATGGATGGGGAGCTTACAATAAGTCTCTTAGATTTACTGAAGATGGTATTGTTACTTTAACCTCTACTTATCCGGAATTAACTCGACCGCTATCAAATGATGAGTTTAATCGCTTAAAAATTCTGTTCCATCGTTATCAAGAAATTGATTACGAACCAAGATTCTATTGCGCTGATAATGTCTATTTAAATATCAATATCACGGAAGGTGACAATTTCACAAACTTCAATGTTGACACCTGTATTTTCATGGTTGAAGAAGAGTGGGATGAAGCTGTTCAAAGGTTTGATCAAATATTTCAATTCATGGAAGAACTTTATGAAAATGTTCATAGTGAACTTTCTCCCTGGAAAGATCTTGAAGTTGAGTATACTTTGAATAGTGAAAGTTATGGTCTTGGTGATGAAATCATTGCCACTTATCAAATTCACAATCCTACTTTGAAAGACCGGGAGCTTTGGTTTCAAAAAGGGTACCCCATTTATTTTACAACTGGTCAACGAATTGGAGAGCCATTCCTTTATTTCAGATATCCGGAAAACTACAGGCAATTAGATGACGACCCGCTAATGATCCCTCTCTTATCCGGTGAAACTAAAACCATCAGCTATACCTGGGATCAAAGTTTTTCTATAAAAGATTCAACTGTTTATTCAGTACCGGGCAGGTTGACCATCTTCACTTCATTCATGACTTCCGAGTTACCCGGTAAACGCCACGAAATTGAAATTCTAGATAACTAAAACTATAAAATCGATTTCGGCTCTGCGTCTGGTTGGGCGTATGAAAATCGATCAAGAATTTTGGGGAGAGCGTATCCATCTAAACCTGTGGCCGCAACCGTCCCTGCTTTATCCAGATTTATAAACCCGTCGTCACTTACAATTTCATCTGAAAGATAAATCTGCTCCATTGCTCCTATAATAAATCGGCACTCGTTTTCTTCGAGGAAATATTCATTCACAAAACGGCACCCAATCTGAATTCTACTTTCCGCCACAAATGGAGCCTTGAAATCACTTTTATATTCTTCAGTTAAGCCTGTTTCGCCAAACTCTGAAACTCCACCAGGGTATTTTGCAGAAGTTTGATGCGCCGGTTTTATCATATCTGCATTCACATGATTAACCGTGAAGTACCCTGTTTCTTTTAGGTTTTCGAAGGTATTTCTCGTCACTGTATGTGGGCGAAGCACAAATCCCAACAAGGGAGGATTGCTCCCCAGATGAGTTACCGAACTAAAAATGGCCAGATTTGTAATACCATCATCAGAAATCGTACCAATCAAATTGGATGATTTAAATCCTGTTACACAGTTCATAAAGTGTGCACGAGCTCGAGAGGGCATTTCGCTAATCTCTTTAGTTGAATAGTGTTTCATGAATAATTCTTTATTTGAGCTAACCGAAGTTAGGCATGATTAATTCTTTCCTTAGTGCAAAATTCACTAACTTCGCAACGCACTTACTTCACATCGTTAACAAGGTACATGCTAAAAAGAACGCCGTTCTTTGCCATCCATCATCAGCACGGTGGCAAAATTGTAGAGTTTGCCGGATTTGAAATGCCGGTTCAGTACAAAGGGATCAAAATCGAACACGCTGCAGTCCGTGAGGCGGTTGGTGTTTTTGATGTTTCCCATATGGGAGAATTTTTCGTTTCAGGAGAAAGAGCTCTTGAACTGATTCAAATAGTAAGTGTAAACGACGCTTCAAAATTATATCCCGGAAAGGCACAATACTCATGTATGTGTTTCGAAGATGGTGGAATCGTTGACGATCTTATTATTTATATGCTCGCAGAAAATGAGTATATGCTTGTAGTAAATGGCGCAAATGTAGAGAAAGACTTTGAATGGATTTCTTCGCAGAATACCATGGGTGCCGACTTGGTAAACAAATCTGATGCTTATGCCCTACTTGCCGTACAGGGACCAAAATCTAAAGCTGCACTACAGAAATTGACCGATGTTATTCTCGATGAGGTTGGATTCTATGCATTCACAAAGGGTGAATTAGCTGGAATCCCTATGATTATTTCTGCCACGGGTTATACGGGTGAGTCTGGATTTGAACTCTATTTCGAGCATGCAGAAGTTGATGTAGAAGCAGTCTGGAGCGCCATTTTTGAAGCCGGGGAAGAATTTGGTATCGAACCATGTGGTTTGGGAGCCCGCGATACTTTGCGCCTGGAAATGGGCTTTGCTCTTTATGGAAACGATATTACACAAAATACTCATCCTTTAGAATCGCGTCTCGGCTGGGTAACGAAATTTGATAAAGGCGATTTTATAGCAAAAGAGGTATTACTAGCAAAAAAAGAAGCTGGATTATCTCGTCGTCTGGTAGGTTTTATAATGGATGATGAGCGATCTATTCCAAGAAATGGGTATACCATATCTGATGCTGATGGAAATGAAATTGGATTTGTGACAAGTGGAACAATGTCTATCACCTTAAGTAAGGGAATTGGGATGGGTTTTGTTAATTCCGAATACGCGAAAGATGATTCTGAGATTTTCATCAATATTCGGAAAAAAACAGCCCCCGCTAAAGTGAGTAGACCACCATTTATTAAGAAATAAGCGTGTATGCCAGAGTCTAATTACATTGATGTTTTTTTCTCCGTTCAGGCTTTTCAGGAAGAAGACTTGCGTGGAAAGAGTGCGGTTATCATTGATATACTTAGAGCTACTTCTTCAATGACTACCGCAATTTCTAATGGCGCCAAAAAAGTAATACCGGTTGAAGACATGAGTGATGCAGTAAAAATTGCTCATACAATGGATACGAATGACTACTTACTCTGTGGCGAAAAAAACGGGGTAAAGATTGAGGGTTATCACCTGGGGAACTCACCATTAGAATACACTCCCGAAGTAATTCAGAACAAAACCTTAATCTTCAATACCACTAATGGCACAAAGGCTATAAAGAAAGCCTCCCTTGCGAATCGAATTTATTTAGGAGCGTTTCTTAATCAACAAAGTGTGTTAAATGCACTCACCCAACATGATGATGAAGTTGTTTTGATATGTTCGGGATGGAGAGGTCGGCTTGCACTCGAAGACACCTTATTTGCCGGTTCGATTTTATATCATTTATTTGAAGGGAAACTCCCTCAAAAAACAAAAGATGGTGCAAAAGTAGCATTTGGGTTATACGAAAAATTCAAAGATAATTTAGAGGAAACCATTAGCGGAAGTGATCATGCGTACAGATTGAGCAAACTTGTTCCTGAAAACGATATACCTTTTTGCTGTCAGGTAGATAAATATGATGTTTTGCCAGGTATGCGAGACGGGCTCATCACAGACTTAAATGGCTAAGAAAAAACTAAATACTGCAACATCTTCGGGGCCTCTCGATTCTGGGCGAAAACTTGAAATTATTGGTGTAATTACCATTTCGATTGCAGTATTGCTTGGTTTAAGCATCGTATCATACACTGCAGATGACTACCAGTTTGCCAGAAGTCAGGATATTCTTGAGCTCTTTAATCCAGATGCGAATTCGCGCCTGGTTCAAAACTGGTTAGGTCCGGTAGGGGCTTATTTATCACACTTTTTGGTTTATTCGCTCTTCGGTTACACAAGCATCATCTTTGCTCTGCTGGTTGGATACAATGGCTGGCATATTTTCCGTCGGCGTTCATTTACAGATAACTCCTGGCTAAACGTGCTTTCAATCTGGAGCATGGTTTTACTATCCACTTTATTGGGATGGATGACCACAAATATGGGAGTACCCGAAGATCCAATTTGGTCGGGTGCCGCTGGAATAGCGCTGGCAAGCATTTTACAGAACATCACTGGTGTTGGATCTATTTTTATTTTGATCGTTTTAATGCTCGTAACTCTTCTATTACTTTGGGAGCGTGATCTTCAAAAAACCATAGATAACATCAAAATTTGGATGGATTCAATTCAGGAAAAGATGGAAGAATCCAGATTAGCCCGTGAAGAGAAAAAAGCGCTAAAAGCTGCCGAAAGAGAAGAAAGAATAGCTTCTAGAAAAGCGGAAATCCAACTCAAAAAAGAGGAAAAGGAAGCTGAAAAAGCTAAGAAAGTTGAAGAAAAAGCCAAAAAGAAGGCAGACCGTGAGGCTGTTAAAACAAAACCTGACGTAAAAGAAGAAGTAGAGGAACACGCTTCTTCGATTGATGAAATTGTAGAGAAGTCTGAAGAAGAAGACCGCAAACGTATTGAAAAAGAAAAGGCCGAGGTTCAGACTTTAGATACTCGCCCCAGAGCAATTATTGAAAAAGAGGAGGCTAAAAAAGACGACGATTTAGAAGTGGCCATTTTCAAAGGGGCGGAAGAAGAACAAGCTGGTGAAAAACAACTAGACAAGTTAAATAAAGAACAGGCAAAAGAAGTCCCGGTTATTAAATACAAGTTCCCAACTATTGATCTCCTCAATAAACCCCCTAATGAAGGAAATGAGGTCGATTTAAATGAGATAAAAGAGAACAAGCGAATTATTCTGGACAAGCTTTCACGCCATAGAATTGAAATTGTTGGGATAAATGCCATTGTCGGGCCAACAGTAACATTGTATGAATTAGAACCAGCTCCAGATGTCAAAATCAGTAAGATTGAGAGTTATTCGAATGATTTAAAAATGGCAACTGCTTCTAAAGGGCTTCGAATGTTAACTCCTATTCCTGGTAAATCAGCGGTTGGTATTGAGGTGCCCAATAGTACCCGCGAAACGGTATATATCAAGCAAGTAATAAACACGAAGAAGTTTGTTGAAACTGACATGACCTTACCTGTTGCCTTTGGTAAAACCATCGAGAACGAAGTATTCATGATGGATTTAACTAAAATGCCACACTTATTGGTTGCTGGTGCAACAGGTTCGGGTAAATCTGTTGGTATTAATACCATCATTACCTGTTTGTTGTATAAATGCCATCCGGACAATCTGAAGTTTGTGATGGTCGACCCTAAGAAGATTGAGCTTTCTTTATATCGAAACATTCAGAATCATTTTCTGGCCATGCTGCCAAATGCAGATGAACCGATTATCACCGATACATCAAAAGCTTTAGAAACACTAAACAGTGTTTGTAAAGAGATGGACGACCGATACGATTTGCTGAAAATGGCACTGGTTCGAGACATCAAGGCCTACAATAAGAAATTCAAGGATGGTGAACTAGAAGAGGAGTTAGGTCATCGTCATCTTCCATATATCGTAGTTATCATCGATGAGCTTGCCGATTTAATGATGACGGCAGGTAAACAAATTGAAGAACCTATTGCTCGGATTGCTCAGCTTGCTCGTGCTGTAGGTATTCATATGGTAGTTGCTACTCAACGGCCATCGGTAAATGTGATTACCGGTACCATCAAAGCCAACTTTCCGGCCAGAATTGCTTATCAGGTTGCTTCAAAAGTGGATTCAAGAACAATCCTGGATCAGGGCGGCGCTGATCAACTCGTCGGCATGGGTGATATGCTATATCACAATGGGGCGAGCATGGTTCGAATCCAAAATGCATTTGTATCCACCGAAGAAGTTGAACGAATTAATGCATTTATTGGTGAACAGGCCGGTTATCAGCAGCCATTTTACCTTCCGGTTATCGCCGAAGACAATGCTGGCATTCCTGATCCGTTAGAAGACATAGACGAAATGTTTGAGAGTGCCGCAAAAGTAGTATTGTTACATCAGCAGGGTTCGGTTTCTCTTTTACAAAGAAAACTTAAAATTGGCTATAATCGAGCCGGCCGAATCATCGATCAATTATTTAATGCAGGGATTGTTGGACCATATCAGGGCAGTACAGCCAGAGACGTTCTCGTTCAGGACGAGGACGAATTACACGAGATTTTGGATGGAATCAAAAACCGGGATTAAATCCTTATTTATATTTTTAATAGCATTAGTTTTTTCAACTTCACTCTTTGCACAAACTACGTTTGAACAGCTACGTGAAAAGTTTAAGGGTGATCAAATATTCTTTGCAGAATTTACCCACACTTACCTTGATTCTTATACTCAGGAAAGCACCAACTCATCGGGCGAGTTTTGGATTAATACATCCAGCTACAAACTTACCAGTGAACAACAAACCATAGTTGTGGATGGTGAATTATCCCAGGTTTATGATGCCAATCGCAATCGTGTAATCATAAGTGAGTATGAAGCTGAGGATGATGATTTTGGTGTGCTATCGCGAATGTTAAGTGAGAAGGACGAAGAATATACATCCAGTGAATCAGCATTAGAAAATGGAAATACCCTGATTACGCTTGAAACGGAAGATGACTTTGCCACCTATTTGACCGTCGAAATTGAAGTGGACACAACCTTGCAGCCTATCAAAATAACAGCATATGATATTGCTGAGAACATTATCATTACCACTTTCGAAAAAGGTGCTTTTTTACAAAATGATCCAACATTATTTGACTTTAACTTTCCAGAAGATGCTGAAATTGTGGATATGCGCTACTAACTATGAATAAGTATTTAAAAGTTGGTTTAAGCCTTGGATTTGCAGCAGTCTTTTTATGGTTCGCTTTTAAGGATGTAGAATTTTCAGAAATTATAGATGCTTCGAAAGGGGCTAGTTGGGGCTGGTTTATACCATTTGCAACACTAACCTTGTTTTCACATTTCATTCGAGCTGAGCGCTGGAGAATGCTTTTTGAAGACAAAGAAAATTTACCCCATCGCTCTACACTTTTTACCGGCGTGATGTTCGGCTATCTCACCAACATTGCATTTCCTCGCCTTGGTGAAGTAACTCGACCTGTATATGTAGCTCGTCAAATTGGTGAAAGTAACTCAAAAATGATCGGTACCGTTGTTTTAGAACGAATAGTTGATGTACTCAGCATGTTGTTGATCATGGTATTGGTTGGGATTTTCCTGATTTCGGATCCAGAAGTACTAACTAATTTATTTGGCGCTGACGTCACTGATCCAGAAATCTATAAAGGTTTTCTAAAAGCTGTTGCACTGTATGGTGGCGTTATGACACTTGCAGGAGTTATTGTTTTTTATGTATTGAAAACATTGAGTTCCGCTGAAAGTAAACTTGGGCAGTTCTTCACTAAACTCAATGAGGGTTTTCGAAATTTTGGGAAAGGTGTTCTTGCTATTCGTCAGCTTGATAATTGGTTGCTTTTTATTTTCTACACAGCATTAATCTGGGTGTGTTATATCACTATGACTTACATCCCATTTTTCATGTTTGATATGACCAATGTATTTGGGCTTACTTACTCTGATGCCATCGTTCTTACCATGGTCTCAGCGGTTGGGATTTCGATTCCTACACCCGGAGGTGTTGGTAGCTACCACATTTTTATTAAGCTGGCTCTACTTTTCTTGTATGCAGTTCCGGAGGTTACCGGATTGGCTTATGCCACTATTGCACACGCTGCTACTCTTGTAGTTGTAGCTATTAGCTCGCCCATTTTATTGGCACTAGAGAAAAGGTTGGCACTTGCTAGAGAAGCAAAGTCAAGCGCTTAACCTAAAAAAACACCCCATAATAAACGAAAGGCCATAACTGTAGCCAACATTGCAAATCCCCATTGGAGGTATTTTCTGTCAATCTTATGATTTATAATCGTTCCGAAGTTAGCCCCTAACAATCCACCTAAAGCTAATGGAAACGCCGCACCTAAATCAACATAACCAAGATGATACGGGCTTATTCCGGTTATAGAAACGTCAACTAATGCAAGTTGAATCAATCCTGCAAATATCAGGATACTCATTCCTAAATGGGATATGCTTACTGCCTTCTTAAAAGGCTGCTTGAAGACTAAATTCATGATTGGAACCATTATTCCCCCACCACCTACCCCTGCCAGAGATGCGATGGTTCCTCCTACTCCACCTGTAAAAAAAGCTGCATTAAGCTTGAACTCCTTTGTTATCCGTTTGCTTTCATCCGATGTATCATTTCCTCGCTTAAACATCATGAATGCTGCATAAAATAGTATCACACTAAAGAAAACTACAAACTGTTCTCGCTGGTAGTACCCTGAGGTCAAAACCCATTTACCCAGGCTAATTCCAATTGCCCCGAATATTCCAAGAAGTATCCCTTCTCGTAGATAAATATTATTGTTAAGTTTTTGACGGATTGTACTTGCAACAGCGGCTGTAAACGTACAAAACAGACCACTCGCAATCGACCATTGAACAGAATCTTCAAACTCGGCCTCTTCAAATAGGAAAAAAAGAACTGGCGTAAATATGATTCCACCACCAACTCCCATCGAGCCGGCGATTAAGCCTCCGAGAATTCCGACAAGTATTAATAAAAAGGGTTCTAACATCCCAAACTTATACAGATCCCGGATCAAGCCCGGGATGACTAAAAGTTAAATATCTATTTCTCCTCGTAGGAAAGTAACAGCCTTCCCTTTTATTTCGACTCTATCACCCAAATAGTTTAACTCTAGAGTGCCCACTCTTTTCGAAATTTGAAGTGCAAATAACTCATTCTTACCTAATCTTTTTGCCCAGTAAGGAGTCATTTTAGTATGAGCAGAACCAGTTACAGGATCCTCATCGATACCGGACTGAGGTGCAAAAAAACGAGACACAAAATCTACATTATTGCCTGGTGCAGTGACAATAACCCCACGAGCATCGACTTCTTTAAGGAATTTGAAATCTGGAGAGAGTGCCTTTATTTGTTCTTCCGACTCCATTACTACCATATAATCGTCTGTCTTATAAACTTCTGGAGTTCTTGGTATGCCTAACGCTTGAAATAGAATAGGCGGAGCCTCTACTTTGGACATCTCATCGCTTGGAAAATTCATTATATACCAATCTCCTTCTCTGCGTACAGTTAGTCGTCCACTTCGAGTATCAAACCTCAGCTCATTACCCGTGAATCCCAGTTCATTGAATAAAGTGTGTGCAGTAGCCAGGGTTGCATGTCCACATAGATCTACCTCAACTTCCGGTGTAAACCACCTTAATCCAAATGCTTCACGTTCTTCAACGTAAAAAGCAGTTTCTGATAGGTTATTCTCCATAGCGATTCTTTGCATGGTTTCATCGCCAAGCCATGAAGCAAGCGGAACTACTGCAGCTGGGTTTCCACCAAAAATTGAATCTGTAAATGCATCAACTTGAAAAATGGGGAATTTCATGGGCGTAGAATTAGGTTTATCTTTGCAATCTAGTTTCTGCAAAGTACAATTATTTTTTGATGGAGTTTTATCCCGACAACGTTTTAGAAAAACTTGGTTTTGAACAAGTAAGAGAGGCAACATTAGCTGCTACACAATCGGACCGTTCTGCAGAATTAATCGCTGAACTTACGCCTACTAACAGAAAAGACCGAGTAGAGGTTTTATTAGCTGAAACCAGCGAGATGATTGCCATCCTACAAGATCCGGATATATTTCCAATTTCAGAATTACCAGATATTCGATCTCATATGGATACTGCCCGTGCTTACGGGGCAATTATTCCATTGTATGCTTTTCGGGACATTTTAAAGATCTGCTTTACAGCACGGTCAACAAAAAAGTTTATTAAAGGAAAAGAAGAGAAATCGCATACCCTTTTTAAGATATCTGAAAGACTGATCCCGCTTAAAGATCTTGAGAACTATATCAAAGGAAAAGTTACGGATAATGGTGATTTAAGAGATGATGCCAGTCCGGAACTTAAGAGTATAAGAAAGCGCCTCAATTCAAAACGAAATGAACTTAGATCGACCATAAATAAAATGATGAGGAATGCCGTTAAGGACGGCATGGCTAGTGATGAGGGCGCTACTATAAGGAATGGTCGAATGGTTATTCCCATTCAGGCTGAGTACAAGCGGCAGATTCAGGGCTTTATCCATGATGTTTCTTCAACTGGTCAGACCGTGTATCTGGAACCTGTCGAGGCACTTCATCTGAACAATGAAATTCGCCAATATGAAGCTGAAGAACAGCAAGAGATTGAACGTATTTTGATGGAGCTAACTAATCATGTAAGAGAAAACCGCGAGTTCATCCTTCAAAATATTGAGACATTAGCAGAGTTGGATGTTATAGCTGCTAAAGCAAAGGTGTCCATTCAATTAGAAGGCGAAATTCCAACCATTTCTCATACAGGATTTACGAAACTTCGAGAAGCATTTAATCCTAATCTAAAGCTCAAGAATCTTTCATTAAAAAAAGAAGATCGTCTGGAAGTGATCCCTTTAGACCTGGAAATGTCTGAAGAAGAACATTGCTTAATGATAACGGGCCCAAATGCGGGTGGTAAGTCAGTGGCTATGAAAACGGTGGGTATTTGTGCCTTGATGAATCAGTCCGGCTATGCAATTCCTGTTGACCCAACTTCTGAACTTCCAGTTTTTAATGGAGTTTTTGTTGATTTAGGAGATGATCAATCTATAGAGAATGATCTAAGTACTTTTTCATCTCGATTGCAGTGGATGCGTGAAACCCAGGATCGCTTACGTGAAAACAGTCTTATTTTAATAGATGAGGCGGCTGCAGGAACAGATCCGGATGAAGGTTCAGCATTATTTCAATCGTTTATAGAGTATTTGCTGAAGTATGATGGTAAGATATTAGTCACCACTCATCACGGTGCTTTGAAAGTATTTGCGCATGAACATCCTAATGCAATTAATGGCTCGATGGAGTTCGACCAAAATTCGCTATCACCTACCTATCGCTTCAAAAAGGGAGTTCCAGGTAGTAGCTATGCATTTGAAATTGCTGAACGCATGAATCTTGATGCGAGATTGTTAACTCGTTCGAGAGAATTGATGGGTGAAGCCAAGAACAAGATGGAAGGGTTAATTGCCGAATTGGAATCCAAGGCCCAGTCAGCCGAAGAATTGAAGCAGAAAAATCAGGAAATCCTGAAACGTGCACAGGTCAATGAAAATCGCTATAAACAAAAGCTCGAATCTCTGCATCGAGAAAGAGATAAAATTCGAGAGAAAGCCCTAAAAGAGGCTAAGTCCATCATGGATAATGCCAATAGAAAGGTGGAAAAAGCGGTTGAGCAAATCATTGAGCAGAAAAAGACAAATAAAAAGCAGA
The DNA here is from genome assembly GCA_965229525.1 of Balneolaceae bacterium. Taxonomy (GTDB): domain Bacteria; phylum Bacteroidota; class Rhodothermia; order Balneolales; family Balneolaceae; genus HXMU1420-13. The sequence goes on along the minus strand of OZ245886.1, from coordinate 1,592,350 downwards.
TTAAACAAATACGGGAAGACATTGAGCTGGAAAAAGATAAGATTGATTCGACGCTGGAAGAGGTAAAAGAACAGCGAGAAGCTCAATTCAAAAAAAGTAATCAACCTCCAAAAATTGGCGATTTTGTTCGGTTTTTAGATGGGATTACAACTGGTGAATTAGTAGAACAAAAAGGAAATAATGCAACTGTTCAAACAGACAGACTTCGCCTCAGAACTAAATACAAAAATCTGATAAAGGTGGAACCACCAAAACCAAAAAAACAGCAAAATATTCGGGTTAATGCTGTTTCATCGGATTCTTCGCTTAAAGACTCTATTTCACAAAGACTTGATCTTCGCGGGAAACGTGCTGAAGAAGCGATTGATGAGGTTACTCAATACCTAGATAAGGCCGTATATAGAGGATTGAAGCAAGTGGAAATTATCCATGGTAAAGGAACAGGTGTTCTAAAAGAACAAATCCATAAATACTTGGGTGATAGACCAGAGGTTAAAAGCTATGAATTAGCGAACGAGGATTTTGGTGGTGCGGGATGTACAGTGGTGAATTTAATCTAATCAGATAATACCACCTGATTTGAGTTATCAGCCAAAACTGTACTAGCCATACTTTGAAGAAACCAAGCCATTTCTTCATCAAGGTAGCCAGAGAAATCAATGCCAACAGGGCTTTCATTAAAAAGGATTGCATAAAAGACGCATGCCGTCAGGTATGAACCTTCATACGTCGGATGGCTTTGATCCTCATCCCAAAGATTCAATTCCGGATTTATAATCAATGCGTTTTCCCATGCAAGGCCAACAGGAGCCAACTTCGCATCCAAATAATTCGCTAAATCGCGGTACGATTTTTCAAGCGAATCCTGCATATGATTATAGTTAGCAAATTCTGAGCTTGCAAAGTCATAGAGTAGTTGTTCTCCTCCATATTTTCGGCCCCATGTCATAAATAAAACCGTTTCTGCACCACCTGCTTTGATTATTGAATTTAGAATGTCAGCAGCGGGTTTCATGGATGCCTCTCTCCAATGTTTAACTGTTGGCACCTGACTTTGCTCTTGAATAATCACATAATCCCAGTCTTCTTTCTGGAGTTTATAAGAGGTATGATCATTTGAAAGATGATTATTCAACCAATATCCGGCAAAGGTGCTTTGCTCTACCAGTACATCTTTACCGGCTGACTCAGATATTTTATAGAAGAGCTGAGGCATATTGTTATAAAACGTGTAGCTATTGCCCACAAATAGAATCTTTTCTTCTGCAGTAGATATAAATTCATTTGGTCTTGATTCGAACTGCCAATTATCTGTCAAAAACTCTATTTCATCACCCGAATGGTTAATGATGGCGAAAACCAGATTTACCAATTCTGCGTTACCTTCTTGGGAATCAAGAATTCCATTTCCACCATGCAAATAAGAGTTGTCGTCGAAGAAGTCTTTTAGGGGTATGGATACTTTTTGCCACCCACCCCCAGAAATAGCTCCCTGACCAATACTACTTACGACCACATCAAATTGAAATTCATCGTCGTCATTTACCGAGATTAACCCATCTCCGTTATCATCTTCCTGTAGATTTATTTCTACTGTAAATTCTGCGCCTTTTAATGGGTTTATCCAAAAAGTGAAGTGTGTATACCCGGAAATATCCATTCTGCTGGTTCTACCAAAACCACCCAAATAGCCGGTCTCTCCTCTTAAAGTCCAATTTGTATGATGGGTGTAACCCTGCTCTGTTTTCATCAAGTCTACGGATCCAATACCATTTGGACTGAAGAATAAGAACCAATCGTTCTTGAACAGCTCTCCGTGTTCAAAATCCTCAAACACAATCGTTTCATTCTGTGCTTGTGAGAAAGGTGATATAAAAAGCATCAAGCATACAATCCCAATACTTCCGAAGAAGAGATTCCGAATATCAAGCAATAATCGACCTCTCATATTCCTCCCCAATTCTAGACTGCATCATCATCTGCAGTACTTAGTGACTCCATTTTAATTAAATCTAATCGAATTGTGATGTTAGTCAAGTGCGCGCCATAGATTTAATGTTTAAATCGAATATTTAACAGGCTCTTTTTCTTGATTTCGATATTTTATAATCAACCAATTGAATACGTATGCAATCACCGAGCGGACAACCATCGATTGAGCTTTTCGGAATCACGATTATGGAGCCAGTGGTCACTCTCACTGACTTTCTTATTACCGCCGTTTGTCTATTTGCCTATTTTAAATTGAGGGGAAAAAATCTTACTGGAAAAGTTCACCAATACATGCGTTGGTACTTTTTATTTATGGCAATAGCTACTTTTTTTGGTGGATTGTTGGGTCATGCCTTTCAAGCACAGGTTGGCTTATTTTGGAAGTTACCAGGCTGGTTGATTAGTATGCTTGCGGTATCCTCGATTGAAAGAGCTACCATAATTTATGCTTTTCCACTACTTAAGCGACGGCTTGCACGATTTTTGGAAGTAGCAAATGTCATCGAGTTAATTGTTTTTGCAGCGATAACTTTCAGCACACTTAATTTCTTTTTCATTCAAGTTCATTCTGCATATGGATTAGGTTTGATTGTATTGCCCATCCACTTCTATATCTTCATGAAAACACAAAATCCAGGAAGTAGAATGATCTGTCTTTCTACTCTTTTTGCTACGCTTGCTGCGTTCTTTTATACAAGCAAGATATCGCCCAGTATTTGGTATAATCATTTAGATGTGGCACATACTATCATGGCAATTAGTTTGTATTACTTTTACAAAGCTACTTTGTTATTACCTGTTTTTGATCAAACCACTGAAACCAATCCAATTTCTTTTAGTAAAGCTGTTCCATTACTTTTTAAGGGCATAAAAGCGAAATAATGAGCATCCAAAAAAATCAAGCCCCACATATCTGGTATCCTGAAATCCTTCATTGGCATGAAGGGGACGAAATACGTGCGCGAAACGCAAATGCGAAAAACTGGTTTTCTAAATTAATGGCGTTTGAGGTCGGGAGACTAAATATTTTTTACTACTATAAAAGCGTAACTAGTGATGGATATATAATTGTAGAGGAAAAAGAAACGGGCCATCTCCATAAACTGATTTTTAAGAAATTCATACGAAAGGCTACAAATATTAGCTTTAAAAATCGAAGTATTCACTCAGATATTGACACTTCTAAAGAATACATGGCTCTTATGGAGGAATTTCAAAAGGCATATGTAGAGTTACAAGAAAGCGACAATCAAAAACTATTGAAGTAAATGCGAATATTCAGAAGTAAGAAAAAGGGCGTTCCTCCGCATACGTGGTATCCCGAAATTTTACATTGGAAAGATGGTGATCGAATTAATTGCTGGAATATTGCTCAAGCATTAACTGGTCAAAAGTTTGATTGGGGCACTTACCATAAATATTCCGGTGCCAATTCAGGGTCTGGTCAGTATACTTTCACCTTCAAATCAGTAGACCAACAGGGTAAGATTTATTTAGAAGACGATGAAGGACATCTAGTTGAATTTCAATTCTATCGATTCGTCAAATATTCCAGAAATGAAACACTGAAATCACGAAAACTTGAACAACGAGTTATTGAATCGAAAGACTATATGGAGCTGATGGGCAACTTTCAAAAAGCATTTGATGAGCTTCAAGAAGCAGATAATCACCCAAAGAGATTGGGCACAAAACAATCGGCCAAGTCTTGATTTGCTTTTTGCCTAGTTGTCTATTTTAGCGAGATCTCAAACTATCTATACTACGTATTATTAATAGGTCGGGTAGTTGATCAGTTTGTTTCATATAAATTTATAGTTGTCATCCTGAACTTGATTCAGCATGACAACATTAGGGTATATTATTTGAGTAATAAACCAACTTAATTCATCAGGATGATTTTGTAGCCCACCAAATTTAAGATCAGAGTGAGTGCAAAAGAACATGCGTTTTGATGAACTCATAATTACACAGTAAAAAAACATCAATTGTGTTTCAAATTCTTGAATGAGCGTTTCAGATTCCATTTTTTCGAATCAAACCAATCAGCTTATTATGAAACGCGCGCTCATTCTTCTTTCCCTTCCTGTATTAGCAGTAATCTTATTTTTTTTGATGAATCCTATCGAAATAGAGTATGAATATGATGGAGACTTGCTTACCCATGCATTCACAAATGTGAATGTAATTCCGATGACTGAAGAAGGGATTGTGCTTGAGAATAAAACGGTCTTAATCGAAAACGGTCGAATATCTGCCATTCTCGATGACGCTAAGATAAAATTTGGTCCGAATACACAAGTAATAGATGGAACTGATAAATATTTAATTCCAGGCCTCGCTGAAATGCATGGCCATGTTCCACCAACCCATCCCCCTGCAAACGCACCTGCTTATTTTGATGAGGATTATGTAAAAAGCACTTTATTTCTATATGTCTCAGCCGGAATCACTACGGTACGAGGTATGCTTGGTTATGATCGGCAACTTGAATTGAAAGATAAAGTGGCATCCGGCGAATACATTGGACCAAATCTATATTTAGCCGGACCAAGTTTTAATGGAAATACCGTCGATTCTCCGGGTCAAGCCCAGGACAGAGTGAGGCAGCAAGTTGAAGAAGGTTGGGACCTGCTTAAAATTCACCCTGGATTATCGCTGGATGAATATAATGCGATGGCAGAAGCGGCTAATGAAATGGGAATTAGATTTGGTGGGCATGTTCCATCAGATGTTGGAATTGAAAGAGCTCTTGAAGCTGGGCAGGAAACCATGGATCATATTGATGGATATGTTGCATATCTCCAGGCTTATGAAGGAGCCGAACTCGATTCAAGAATGGCCGAAATCATCCAGAAAAGTGTAGAAGCTGGAGTATGGATGGTTCCAACACAGGCGTTATGGGAAACCATTATTGGTGCTGCAGATTACGAGAAAATGATGATGTATGATGAACTAAAATATATACCGCAGGCCGTTCGAGATAATTATAATGCTTTCGTTCAAAACAACGTATTTAACAACCCAAATCTTAACATTGATGACGCCAAAAAACATGCGGCCCTTCGGCAACAACTTTTAGGCGATATGAGTGCGGCAGGTGTTAGAATTTTAATGGGTACAGATGCACCTCAACTTTTTAGTGTGCCTGGCTTTTCTATACACAGAGAGCTACCGTATATGAAAAATGCCGGCATGACTAATTATGAAATTCTTCATTCGGGCACAAAAGCAGTTGGCGAGTATTTCTCTAATGAAGATCAATTTGGTACCATAGAAGAAGGAATGAGAGCAGATCTAATCTTAATGAATGACAATCCATTAAGAGACTTAGATGCCATTCGAGATCATTCGGGGGTAATGGTGAATGGTGCATGGTTATCACGAGAAATGATTGATGAGAAGCTGGCTGAGATTGAAGCGATGTATAATTAACTAATGATTTGTTTGAATACCGATTTTTTAGAACCCTTTAATATAAACCAACAATCTGTTTCTATTTTTAGTGGTACTTTTGAGCGGTCAAAAGTACCCAAAACCCGCCTCAAGAAATGTATATTCACCCATTAATGAACGCTGTTTTAGGCATCTCGATCACGAACCATCGAGCCACTTCATATACTCCTACCGCATTTCTTTCGGATTTTAATCTGGTGGCCTTTAGAAATCCATTCAACTTTATTACTGTTCTTTTTACCACTATATGATCCACAATTAATACTGAGACCTCCAATTAGAAATCGGCATTGGTTGGGTGAAGGAATAGCAGTTAATCTTTCCAAGAATTCGAATCCTAAAACCTGGTCGCATAATCGACCGATTGGTTTTAGGTAGAATTCAGAAGATTCACTGCCCGGAAGCCAACCCGCCAGTCCCGAAAGCTTTCGGGATGGTTCTTTTGGCGGCCCAAAAGAACAAATAAACTTTCAGCTAACTGATTATTTCTGTTACTTCCTCGAAAACTAATTGACGGACTCGTCACATAAACGACAGGTCGTTATTCGATAAGACCCTTCGTCCTGACTGCTGTCGGGATCAGGATGACAATTAAAAACCCCTCTTTCATCCCATCTAAATTTCACTAACTTCAGGCTCGGAATAAACCCGCCTGATTTATGAGAAAACTAACCTATTTAATACTCGGTGGAATGCTCTTCATACTCTCCGCCGGGAACCTGAATGCCCAGGAAAACCCAATTGCATTCACCGGAGCGCATATTATACCCGTAGTTGGAGATGAAATTGAAAACGGAGTGCTTGTTATACAAAATGGAGAAATAGTAGCAGTTGGTGACGAAAATACACGAATTCCTCGACGTGCAGAGAGAATTGATGTCTCCGGAAAAGTTATAATGCCAGGACTTGTTGATCCCCATTCGCATCTAGGAGAAGGTGATGGGGGCGATCGTTCTGGAACTACTCATCCTGACGTTAGAATCAGCGACTCTATTGACCCTAGAAGTGACACATTTAAAAAAGCATTGTCCGGAGGTCTTACAACTATCAATGTTATGCCTGGATCTGGTTGGTTAATGAGTGGTCAAACGGCTTATCTCAAGCTTCGAAAAGTGAATACAATCGAAGAAATGCTTTTAGTCGTTGATGAAGAAAACAACATTTCAGGCGGACTTAAGATGGCCAATGGTACAAACCCATTAGGTCAACCACCTTTCTCAGGGACAAGAGCTAAATCGGCATCAATCATCAGAGATATTTTTGTGAAGGCGCAAAACTATCAACAGAAAATTGAAGCTGCGGATGGTGATGATTCAAAAATGCCTCCGCGCGATATCGGCATGGAGACTTTGATTGAAGTACTAGAAGGTAAACGAATAGTCCATCATCACACTCATCGCCATGATGACATTCTAACGGCAATTCGTCTACAGCAAGAATTTGGTTACCGCCTTGTACTGCAACATGTTAGTGAGGCCTATAAAGTTGCAAATGAGATCGCCGAAGCGGGGGTTGCTGCTTCAATCATAGCGCTGGATTCTTTTGGAGGAAAATTAGAAGCTATGGATTTCAGTAACACAAGCGGTAAAGCTCTCGAAGATGCCGGAGCCTGGTTCGGTTATCATACTGATGACGGAGTATCCGATTCAAGACTTTTTCTAAGATCCGCTGCAATGGGAATGCGAGAAGGAATGAGCAGACAGGCAGCAATTGAGGGGCTAACCATCAATAACGCCCGCATGCTCGATGCCGAGCATATTATCGGAAGTTTAGAAGAAGGTAAACATGCTGATTTCATCATATTGTCTGGGGAACCTTTTAGTGTGTATACAAAAGTAGAACAAACCTGGATTGAAGGGCTAAAAGTGTGGGATCATGAGAATCCCGAAGATCGTGAATATTATACCGGTGGTTATGAAATCTATCGAAACGGATTTCACAATCACCATGCAGAGGAGGCCAATCAATGAGAGTAGTTAGCTTTTTAATCGCATTAGTATTTATTACTCAAACAGCTTCCGCTCAGATAGCAGTAAAGGGAGATCTAGTATATACCATGGACGGTGATCCAATTGAAAATGGAGTAGTATTGATCAAAGATGGGAAGATTGAAAGCGTCGGTACTGAGCGAAGAGTTACAATTCCTGATAATTACGAAGTATTTGAGGCTGCAGTTGTAACTCCAGGACTTATTGATGCCCATACAGTTGTTGGATTAGCCGGATATTTAAATCAGGATGATGATCAGGATCAGCTTGAAACATCAAACGCTATACAACCTGAACTGAGAGCTATTGACGCCTACAATGCTCAGGAACCTTTGGTTGGTCATCTTCGAAGTTTAGGAATCACAACCATCCATACCGGTCATGGACCTGGAGCTCTAATTAGTGGTCAAACTATGATAGTGAAAACCACAGGTGAAACAGTTAATGATGAAGTTTTGCATCCATCTAAGATGCTTGCATTCACAATGGGGGCAAATCTAGATCGTGATTTTCGAAAACCAGGCACTAGGGCTAAAGGAGTGGCAATGCTTCGCCAGGAATTGATAAAAGCTCAGGAATATCTCGAAAAACGAAATGGTGAAAATCCTCCAGCTAAGAATCTTAAAATGAATGCCTTAGCTGATTTACTGGAAGGAAAATTCACTGCAATGGTCACTGTGCATAAAGCTAACGACATCATGACCGCACTAAGACTACAAGAAGAATTTGGTTTTTCGATGGTCATTGATGGTGCAGCAGAAGCTTATCGAATTTTAGATGAGCTCGAAGAAGCTGGTCACCCAGTTTTTATTCATCCAACCATGTTACGAGCTCGCGGTGATGCAAAGAATGTAAATATGGAAACTGCTGCGAAACTTCATGAAGCCGGTATTCCATTCGCTTTCCAAAGTGGATATGAAGGATATGTTCCTAAAACTCGAGTGGTGCTTTTTGAAGCCGCATTAGCCATGGCAAATGGACTTCCATATGATGCCGCGCTTAGAGCATTAACTATTGACGCAGCTGAATTATTAGATATTGACGATCGTGTAGGCTCTTTGGTGGAAGGGAAAGATGCCGATATAGTGCTTTTTGATGGCGATCCTTTCGAGTATGTCACCAATGTTCAGGATGTATTTATTAATGGGGTGAAGCAGTGATATCCGGTATTCGGGTGTTTAGTAATTATGTGTTTAGGTATTCAAGCGTTAATCTCATTACACTAGAACACATGAACACCTTAAATCAAAACCCTTCTTTCATCCCTCAATTATTCTGTTAACTTCCTACTCGAAATGAGTTAGAAATTCGGGAGATTATATAGATGGAGATCATCAAAAACAGAAAAGTCTATGACGCAGTAATTATTGGTTCAGGCGCCGGTGGAGGTATGTCTGCTAAAATACTGGCAGAAAACGGATTAAATGTCGCTATCATAGAGGCTGGACCATTTTTTGATCCTGCCCAGGATCAATATCGAAGCCAATTACGGCCAGCTTGGGAGTCTCCGAGAAGAGGGGCCTCAACACCCTTACGAAATTTTGGTGACTGGGATGCTGCCTATGGCGGATGGAATATTGAGGGTGAACCCTACACCAAAGAAGAAGGGACTGACTTCTGGTGGTTTCGATCACGCATGCTTGGTGGAAGAACTAATCATTGGGGAAGAATTTCACTTCGATTTGGTCCGCTTGATTTCAAACGTAAAGATATCGATGGTCTTGGTGATAATTGGCCTATTGGTTACGATGATATAAAACCATATTACGATCGCGTTGATAAATTGATTGGAGTGTTTGGTAGTAAAGAAGGTATTTATAATGAACCGGACGGCTTTTTTCTTCCTCCACCAAAGCCTCGGTTACATGAAATGTATTACATAAAGGGGGCAAGAAAAGCAGGAATCCCGGTAATTCCATCACGACTTTCCATCCTAACAAAACGGTTAAATAATGATCGTGGTGTATTTTTCTACTGCAATCAATGTTTCCGCGCATGCCAGATTTATGCTGATTTTTCTTCAGGTACCTGTTTGATATTTCCAGCCCAAAAAGGAACCGGTCGCATTGATTTATTTGTAAATGCGATGGCTCGCAAAGTCATAACCAATGATGAAGGAAAAGCAACGGGTGTTTCTTACATCAATAAAGAAAACGGGACTGAGCAAGAGATTAGTGGAAAAGTAATTGTGATGGGCGCATCAGCCTGCTCAACGGCTCGAATTCTGATGAATTCTAAAAGCACTCAACATCCTAATGGTTTGGGAAATAGTAGTGGTGTTATGGGGCGATATCTTCATGACTCGACAGGTGCAAGTCGAATGGCCCTGATTCCAGAACTTATGAATCGAAAAACCTACAATGAGGATGGAGTTGGTGGTCTTCATGTGTATACGCCGTGGTGGTTAAATGAAGCTAAATTGGATTTCCCAAGAGGCTATCATTTCGAAATTTGGGGCGGCTTAGGTCAGCCTTCTTATGGTACCGGTTTTAATGTATCTGACTTAAATAAATATGTAGGCGGTCAGGTTGGAGGTTATGGCGATAAATTGCGCGATGATATGAAGAAATTCTATGGGGCAACCCTGGGTATTTCAATGCGTGGGGAAAGTGTTCCACAATACGATAACTATTGTGAAATAGACCCTGATAAAGTAGATCAATGGGGAATTCCTGTCTTGAAGTTCAATTACAAATGGACGGACTACGAGTATAAGCAAGCAAAACATTCGCAAGACTTGATGGAAGAAGTACTCACTTCTGCCGGTGGAATAATGATGGGTGATAAACCTGGTGAGGAAGAAGGGTATGGGTTAACTGCGCCTGGACAAATCATTCATGAAGTTGGAACAACTCGAATGGGTGATAATCCTTCAAATTCTGTAACAAATAAATGGTCACAATTGCATGATTGTGAAAATGTATTTGTGGTCGATGCGGGTACATTCGTATCGCAAGCTGATAAAAACCCGACCTGGACCATCTTAGCACTTTCGATGCGAGCCTCTGAATACGTGGTCGATGAACTTAAAAAGCAAAATATCTAATGATGAATAGACGAGATTCCATAAAAACGATGCTGCTAGGAGCTCTTGGCTCAGGAATGATCATCAATGGGTGTGCGCCGGATGGTTCTGATCGTAGAAGATTACAAGATGTGTATGACTTCAGCTCATATGGGAGAACGCCCGAAGAAAAAGCCAGAGATCAGAAAATATTTAATAAGAATTTCTTTACAGATCATGAGTTTGAAACAGTCGCAGTTCTTTGTGATTTAATTCTTCCTTCAACTGAAACTGCAGGATCAGCAAGTGAAGCTTTTGCACCAGAATTCATTGATTTTGCTGTGAAAGAATGGCCCAATCAACAGGATGGGTTTCGTGATGGAATTGCATGGCTCGATACCTATTCAAGATCACAAAACGGCAAAGATTTCATTTTTGCAACAAGCGAAGACCAAATCACCATTTTGGATACGATTGCATATCCTGATAAAGCTACGGAGGAAACCCAACCTGGAGTCGACTTTTTTAATCAGATTAGAAATTTCACGTTAACCGGATATTATACAACACAAATGGGCTGGGATGATCTAGGTTATGTTGGAAATCGTCCAAATGTTTGGGATGGAGTTCCTGATGATGTTTTAAGAGATCATGGGTTAGAATACGAACCTGAGTGGCTGGCAAAATGTGTGGATCAATCTAAGCGAGATGTCACTGCTGAATGGGATGAAGACGGGAATTTATTGACATAGCTTAGTCATTCAAATTACGTAGTACTTTTGCCATGATGTCCCGACAAGTCGGGATACCAAAAGATCTAGGCTACGAATTATTGATGCGCCTTGATTACGTTCGCTAAATAACTTCGATGGTCCATCTTCTTTCTCAACAGTTTATTGATGAATGACCGGTGCGAATTTATTTGTCCCGAAAGCTTTCGGGACACGCTCTCTTCCTCTCGGCTTATTTCATCAATAATTTTGAGGCCCTCTTTTGGAAGTCGGCATTGGTTGGGTGAAGGAATAGCAGTTAATCTTTCCAAGAATTCGAATCCTAAAACCTGGTCGAAAAGTCGACCGATTGGTTTTAGGTAGAATTCAGAAGATTCACTGCCCGGAAGCCAACCAGCCAGTCCCGAATGCTTTCGGGATGGTTCTTATGCCTGCCACGCTGAAAAGCGGGGTCGGCACAAAAGAACGATAATAATTCAAGAAAGCTACTTTCTAAGTTGATGGACATATTCCCTTAAATCAAAAACCTCTAAAGGAGCAGTTTTTTTGAGATAAAGCGGATGGTGAGGATGCCCTGCTTTAGAAATTGCCCCTCGCTTGTAATAGTTACAATTCGCTGATTCCAGAATTTCAAACATCTCCAACATACATCTCGACAGGTAATCCCGTTTTTCGATGAGCGTACCCCAAGCACACCATACATCCAAAGCCTGTTGATTTAATAATCGCTCAATAGCATCCATATTCTTTTGATGGATCTTCTTCTGAAAGCGTTTGTGCATATTGTTTGGATTGGTCGCCCTTTGTGGATATAAATTAAACATCAACCAGCCATCATATCCCTTTTCATCAGCAAAACGAGCAACTCCAGCGACTGTTGGATCTAAGTTACCTGGAACTGCGGTACTTGGATTGACTCCTATTCCAACCAAAGGGTTTGAACCTTCCTGCCCCAAAGAATATCGGGCTAATGGTTCGTCGTGGTCGTAAATCCAGGGTTTTTCGGTCATTTTCTATATTTCCGTCATCCTGAACTCGTTTCAGGATCTTTGATTCGTATTATGGCACTTTTGTACGGACAAAAGTACCCAAAAACCGCCGAAAGAAATGGAGATTCACTAGATATTTTACTTCGATTCAAATCAAGCTAACGATCGCTTCAACCACCAGATCATTCCTACCGCATTTCTTCCGGAATTAGATTGTAGCCATATAATTAACTCCACTCCTCTTTCAAAGCAGGTGTAAAAAAACTCACTACTCACACCTCACGGCTAACTAAGCAAACCTATCAGCCAAACGATTAATCAAGTACCCAGACTCTTCTAATGCTTGTGTTGCAAATCGTCCAAAGAAGTCGGTTACACCTTCAAACTCCTTGATGAAGCCTTCTCTATCATTCGACTTCACTAATTCTGCTAGCTTCTGATGATGTTCAAAGAAGTTGGTAAGTAATTCACGCCGCTCTTCATTCGAAAAAACAATATCCGCGTACAATTCGGCAGACTGAGCAAAAATTCGACCCGTCATCATTAATTCTGCTCGGTAGATAGGTGAAGAATACTCAACCATGTCGGAGGGCTTGAGATCATACTGCTTCATAAACGAACCATGAAGTAGCGCCACAAAGTGTCTTAATCCTTGCACCAAATGCATTACATGGTCATGCTTTTCCTGATCAGCATTGATAATTCGCATTCCCCATAATTCACACTGCTTTACGAACCATTCAGCTTTTTCAGCCTCTCTTCCCGGACAAACAACCATCAACTGCTTGGAAAGATTTGCAACATCGGGACCATGCATAGGGTGAAGCCCAATAACGGGTCCGGCGTGAGCCTCCAACATCGCCGCAATTGGCTTTGATTTATTTGACGTGAAATCTGCAAGAATCGTCTTCTCAGAAAGACGGCCTTTTAATCGCTCAATAACGGATTCGGTTACATTGATAGGCACCGTTACTATCACCAAATCCAACTTTTCTGTCAATCCATCTAATTCGAACCAGTTACCTTTATCAATTGAATAGGCATGATGCCCGGTTTGCTCGGTAATTCTCTTATACAATTTCCCCATTCCACCTTCGCCACCGATATACAAAATGTGCTTAGGTTCTTCTGTCGCTATTGGGAACTTGGATTGTGATTGACTATCTCTCGACGAGCTCATAATCAGTCTAAGAAAATCTTCTGCCCACTCTGGTTTAATACCCCGCTCTGCAGCCAATGCTTTGAAAGCTTCCGATTTTTCCTGTTCACGAACAGGTACAAATACTGGTAATTGGTTTTCAACCTTCGTTTTGATTACGTCTTTCACAATGTTGGCTCTTTCTGCCAGCAGATCTAAAATCTGTTCATCAATTTCATCGATACGTTTTCGGGAGTTCTGAAGCTCCTTATGGCGATGGGGCATAATTATAATTTTTCTTGGTTCCTACCTCACCCTAACCCTCTCCTTCAAAGGAGAGGGAATTATAGCTTGGCGCCAAATATAGTGCTTAATTTCTCTAGTGTCGCATCTAGATTTGTTTGAACCTCATCATTTGTGATTCTAATAACTTGAATTCCATTGTCTTTTAGATGGCTATCTCTGTTGATATCATGCAATTTGTTTTCAGGCATTTCATGAATTAAACCATCTACTTCAATTGCGATATTGAGTTCTGGAACATAAAAGTCTAAAACATATGGCCCGAATCCATATTGTCTTTTAACCTTGACGCCTGCACATTTCCTGTTCCGAAGTTCTTTCCACAGAATTTGCTCCGCTTTTGTCGACTGTTGACGTAATTCTCTTCTTAATTCTTTAGTGATACTCGGATTTTTCAATATTCAAAAATTATTTAAAGGAGTCCCCTCTCCTAATTTAGGAGAGGGACAGGGTGAGGTCAAAATAAAACAAATCTTTAAAGAACCTTATTTCAAAAGCAGCTAGATTAGGCTCCAATACAATATTATTATGAATCGACTATTCTTATTTTTTCTATTTCTAATTCTAACTACATCGCCTGTTATTTCACAGCAAATTATCCTTGATGAGGATGTAAGTGAATGGACGTCAATTCAAACTGAATTTGTTGACCCTTCGGGAGATAGCAACGGACTTGATGTCCTTCAATTCAAAATGACAAATGATGATCGCTTCCTTTATTTCTTTATCGAATTAAGTGATGAATTTGATATTCAGGAAGACAACGACCTTGTTCTCTACATCGATACCGATAATGATATTGGAACGGGTATCGAGAAAAATGGCATTGGATATGACTTTCAGTTCACTCTAGGAGAGAGACAAGGATCATTCGGTGCAATTGATGTTAGTCCCTATCAGGTTGGATTAATTGGTTCACCTACTGTTACCTCAACAACTTTTGAGTTCAAATTTGATCTAAGTGCGACCGTTGGGGGTTCCGAGTTATTCAGTTCACAAGAGATTGCGTTGTTCTTTCAATCAGAATCAACCAATGAATACGTTCCAGATGCTGGAACACCCGCCTATTATCAATTCGATCTTGAATCGATATATAATGGAACTGAATTTCGTTTAGCGAAAAGCTCAACTACTGATTACCGTGTTTTATCATACAATGTCCTCCGAGATAACTTGTTTGATCTTTCTGCTAAAGAAGAGTTTGAACGAATTTTTTCAGCAATTCAACCGGACATCATCGGTCTTCAGGAAGTCTATAATAACAGTGGTCAGCAAGCAGCAGATTTAATAGAAGAATTCATCCCATCTGCTGAAGGAGAAACATGGTATTCTGGTGATACTGGAACGGACAATTTAATTGTGAGTCGCTATCCAATTGTGAATCAGAAAACTATAACCGGAAACTCCGCATATCTACTTGATCAGGGTGATTATTTGATATTTACCATTGTTGCACATCCGCCATGCTGTGGTAATGATGCTGGTCGCCAAGACGAGATTGATGCGTTCATGGCATTCCTTCGGGATTCACAAAATGGATCCGAGTTTGATATCCCGGAAAACACTCCAGTGATTATTATGGGGGATATGAATCTTGTTGGATTAAATCGCCAACAAACCACATTAATTACTGGTGATATAGCTAATGAAGGCACTTACGGGGCAGACTTTAATCCTGATTGGGATGGCACAGCCTTGGACGACGCAAAGCCAATTAATCCTGGTTCACCAACAACATTTACCTGGTATAGTCCAAATAGCTCCTTTGGCGCCGGAAGGTTGGATTATATGGTGTATTCCGGTTCCGTACTAGAATTGAATAACTCCTTTTCCTTACACACTCCGTCGCTTGACCCAGATACTTTGCAAGCTTATGGACTCGAGTTAAATGATACGATTAATGCTTCGGATCATATTCCTGTGGTAGCGGATTTTAAATTTAAAACCGCAACTACTTCTTCCCTGGAAATAGATACGCCAAGTTCATTTAATTTAGCTCAGAATTTTCCGAACCCATTTAATCCTTCTACAACCATTCCATTTTCGCTCAATAAATCTGGCAACATCAACTTATCCGTGCATTCAATAAACGGTTCAATGATCGCTTCACTAATTGATGATCAGTTCTATAATTCTGGAGATCATACTTTTATATTTGATGCTGACCAACTGGCATCCGGAGTTTATATTTACCGTTTGAAAGTAGAAGGCGAAGTACAAAACAAACAGATGATTTTAGTTAAATAGGTTATCTTAATAGGATGTCTGATTTCAAACTTCACTCACCATTTTCACCCGCCGGAGATCAACCAACAGCAATCGCAGACCTTACAGAGGGTGTTCTTGCTGGCGATCGATTTCAAACTTTATTAGGAATCACTGGTTCTGGTAAAACCCGTACTGTTGCCAGCGTTATTGAAAATGTGCAACGCCCAACATTGGTAATGAGCCACAATAAAACTCTTGCAGCTCAGCTATTTCGTGAGTTAAGTGACTTTTTCCCAGATAACCGCGTAGAGTTTTTCATTTCCTACTACGATTACTATCAGCCGGAAGCATACATCTCTGCACAGGATAAATACATTGAAAAGGATTTGTCCATCAATGAGGAAATTCAACGATTACGACTTCGTGCCACCAGTTCATTGCTATCTGGCAGGAGAGACGTAGTAATCGTTTCGTCGGTGAGTTGCATTTACGGTATTGGGTCGCCGAGTGAGTATGCCAAGCTTATTGTTTCATTGAATACAGGAATGGAAATCCCAAGAAATAAACTCCTATATGATATGGTAGATCTTCATTACACGCGTAATGATCTCGACTTTAAACGTGGGGTGTTCCGAGTTCGGGGAGATGTAGTAGATGTATATCCTGCTTATTCAGATGAAGGTTTGCGAATAACTCAGTGGGGAGATGAAATTGAAAAGCTCCAGCTGTTCGATGTAAATACAGGAAATGTAATTGAGGAAATCCAGGAGTTTAAGATTTATCCTGCTTCACATTACGTAACCACCAAATCACGACTTGAAGATTCCATTCAACAAATACGAGACGAGCTTCATTGGCGAAATAAAGTGTTGATTGATGAAGAAAAATTTCTGGAAGCCAAGCGACTTGAACAACGCACATTATTTGATATTGAGATGATTCAAGAGATTGGTTATTGCTCCGGAATTGAAAACTATAGCCGCTATTTATCCGCAAGAAAACCGGGGGAAAGACCATATTGTTTACTCGATTATTTCCCGGAAGATTTTCTTTGTGTTGTGGATGAGAGTCATCAAACTATCCCACAAATTTCAGCGATGTATGGCGGAGATCGATCACGTAAAGTCCAATTGGTTGATCATGGCTTCCGTCTTCCTTCGGCACTTGATAACCGACCGCTCACTTTTGATGAATGGGAAGAAATTGTGAATCAGGTGATTTTTGTCAGTGCTACACCTAGCGATTATGAGCTTAAACAAAGTGGTGGGGTGTATGCCGAACAGATTATTCGCCCAACCGGTTTGATGGAGCCGGAAATTGAGGTCCGGCCATTAGGAAATCAGGTGGATGACTTGATGGAAGAAATTCGTCAACGCGTTGAGAGAAAAGAACGAGTACTGGTAATTACACTAACTAAGCGCCTTTCCGAAGAACTCAGCGAATACCTGAAAAATGTGGGGATTTCTGCAGCCTACATGCACAGTGAGTTGGACGCGCTCGAACGAATCGAAGTATTATTCAAATATCGGCGTGGCGACTTCGATGTACTAGTAGGGATCAATCTTTTACGTGAAGGGATTGATATTCCAGAATTGAGCCTGGTGGCCATTATGGATGCCGATAAAGAAGGATTTCTTCGTTCTGAGACTTCCTTATTTCAGATTGTAGGCCGTGCTGCTAGAAATGTGGATGGAAAGGCCGTTCTTTATGCGGATAAAATCACGGATTCCATGAAAAAGGTGATTGATGAAACTAATCGCAGACGTAAGATTCAGGAAGCATACAACAAAGAACATGGCATTACTCCACAGACGGTCCAGAAAGAACTAAAACCATTGGTTGATCCGGCGCTTATCTCGAAAGACAAATTCGATTTCAGCAAAGAAGCTGAGAAACAGGCCGAGCTGGATTATCTCGAGTCCATCAAAGTTGCAGAAGATGGAATTCAATACAAAGCATCACCCGCCATGCACGAAGTAACCTTCGAAAGTAAGGACAAGCTGATTGATCATCTTCGAGCCACCATGTTAAATGCCGCCAAAAATATGGAATTCGAAGAAGCTGCCAGAATCCGAGATCAGATAGACAAGTTGGAGAAGGAACTCTGATATTGCTCCTGTCATCGCAAAGAACGGTGAATTAAGTATGAAACTAATTTTTTACTCTCCATCCATAAACCAAGTCATCTTAAGTGACCACAAAGGATCATCGGCATAAAATGAACATTGTGTATATTAAAATATTCTAGTTTATTCATCATATCCATGTAAATCATAGGGATAAACTGAATAACACTTAAAGATGAATAGGGATATAGTGAACCTGTCTGCCGACAGGCAGGCTTAGTTCATTTTACTCTGCTGTTGGCAAACATTAAAAAAAGAGACTGAAAAAGTAATTTAACGAAGTAACTTTGATTTGAATGAGTACAGCAAATAAAATAAGGTGGAGATGGGACCAAGGCAGACTCCTTTATTTTGATTTCAATGTTTTGAAATCTATTGCGAGTGTACTTGTCGACATTAATGGCATTTCACTTCGGGAGAACCCAGACCCATTGCGTTATTCTTTGGAATCGCATACAGGTATGCCATTTGCCCCTAGCTCATACAGGGTATGGAGAAACTACAAAAGGGTTTTTGAATGTAGCTTTTTGGCAACTTCAATCGACCACAGGTTAACGTGTACTGACTTTTGCACCGAATTAGCCAATTCAAATGGAAAATTTCAAGATGTAGATGATTATCTATTTCAGTATGTACCAAGATTTAGATTTCCATTTCCTGCGTTTTCAGATTATTCGCCAAATGCTCCTGAAGTATATCCTTTCTGCTCAATCCTAAAATTAGTCTTTTCAAGACTTGTATCAGGGCAAGAAAGTACTTTGACTCTTGAAGATGTATTTACTTATCTGATTGCGAATAATGTCAATGGAACCGAAGATTTAGACTATTACAGAGAACTGAAACCCCAATCCTATACGCCAAAAGGTGATGAAAAAAGGCAAGTACGAGAAATGCTGATTTTTCTAAGCCAAATGAGTTTACTCAAATGGTACAATAAGGCATTGATACTTGATATAGGAGTTGCAGACTTCTACGATTATAATGAATTCAAAGACCTTACATCACCTAATTACATTTCACCTAAAGCATTAAGAGAAGAAGACTTCTTATCTATTACAAGTTTATCAGGTACACTTAAGATTCTAAAAATTCAACCAAGAGAACAGCCGAATGATGAAGTATTCATCGAAGGTAAAAGGTCAAGAGTAACTCATTTGAAGATGGAGAGAAGTCCAGTACTACGAAAAATGTTTTTAGCTGCTAATCCTCAACCAATTTGCAATATGTGTACATGTAATACACAGGAAAGATATCCTTGGACAAAAAATTTAATTGAAGTTCATCATGTACTACCATTATCCTCTTCATTAGGTATTACATCCAAAGGAACATCTTTGTCAGATGTTGTTGGACTTTGCCCAAACTGTCATAGAAGTGTTCATTTGTTCTACAATCAGTTTCTAAAACAAGAGAAGCTCGAAGATTTTAAGGACAAGTCCCAAGCAGTAGAAGTTTACGAATTGGCAAAAAGAAAAATAGTAGCATGATAGAGTTAGCACATAAGCTCAAACTAAAAGAGCAAGAGCAACTTTTCAAGGAATCCTTAAAAAAAGATATTCACCTTTCTGAATTACTTGAGCAAAAAGGGCTTACTTACGATAACCTTCGTTATAGGAATTATGTCAATGGCTTTAACCTTGAAGACAAAAACAGAACGATTGAAGAATTAATAGTTGATGATAGCAATATCCCAGCAATTAGTTTTTTCACAGGAGCGGGCGGCATGGACTTAGGATTTGAATATGCAGGTTATAAAACCCTTGCCTCAGTTGAGAATGTAGAATTATTCTGTAATACTCTGCAACTAAATAATCCAGAAAGACCAGTCATTGGTCCTCCGAACTATAAAGGAGACATTTCTAACAAAGAAGAAATTGCCTCTCAACTTAAATCTATAATTGGGCTTAAGGAAAATTTTGAAGGGGTCTTTCATGGCGGACCACCTTGCCAACCCTTCAGTATCGCATCAAATCAAAGGTTCAAAAAAGGCGATGAAAACTTCAAACGTCTTGGTTTCAACGACCTTGAAAAAGGAAATTTACTTTTCGATTTTATTTGGTTGATTCAACAGTTTAAACCGAGAGCTTTTGTAATTGAAAATGTTCCAGGTCTTCTTGAATTGGACAACGGAAAACAATTGAATCAAGCAATCTCTAAGTTAAAAAAGACGGGTTACGAAATAGCTAAACCGACTGTTTTAAATGCTTCTTACTTTGGTGTACCTCAAAACCGAAATAGACTATTCGTAGTTGGAACATTATCAAAGAAGAAGTTCGAATACCCAAGACCCTCAATTTTTCAAACACCTTGTGTAGACGTTTTCAATACGAATTTCGAGTTGTTAGAAAACCATGAGACTCGAAAGCACACTACCAACTCAGTACTCAGATATATGGAGCTTGATTTTGGTGGCAGAGATAAACTTGGAAGAGTTGATAGATTAAATCCATTCTTGCCCTCCAAAACAGTCATCGCAGGTGGTACAAAAGGTGGTGGACGTTCTCATCTTCATCCATTTTCACCACGTACTCTTTCCGTTAGGGAGTCTGCTAAAATCCAAACCTTTCCAGATGACTATATTTTCACAGGCTCGACAGCTCGTCAATTTACACAGGTAGGTAATGCAGTCCCCCCAAAATTGGCTTATGCTATAGCAGAAGAATTAAAAAAAGTATTATAAAAACGTTTGCCAACAATGGGTATAAAAACATAGGGCGGACAGTGGTTTTCGCAAGTTTTCAGCACTTGGCAAGCTTTGTCTCGGTGGACAAGTACGCAGCTCCGAAATGCCCTACGTTTCATACCCGAGCCGTTGGAGAATAAAATATCTTAGCTCATTTGTCATCTCCACAAGCCATCTTATTTCTTTGTATCTTTAAGATCGCACGAATACAATCATTCGTAGGTTGAGCATTTTATAAATTTGTCTTCATACTCCCCTTATTCTTGTATTCAAAATTTCAATTTTTCGCTTTGGCGTTCTACTCTTAAAATCATCCGCCAAACACTTCTCTATTTTTTTATTTAATGACATTCAAAGACTTACAATTACTTCCTTCAATTCTTAAAGCTTTGAATGATGAAAATTATACAACGCCCACATCCATCCAAGAAGAATCGATTCCGCTCATTTTAGACCGGAAAGATGTATTAGGTAGTGCACAAACGGGAACAGGTAAAACAGCTGCATTTGCAATTCCAATCATTCAACATTTATCGAATGAGAATACTGGTGCGTCCAATACTCGAAAGATCACAACGCTGGTTGTAACGCCCACGAGAGAATTGGCCATTCAAATCGGCGAAAGTTTTTCTACGTACGGGAGATACACAGACATCAAAAACACGGTAATTTTTGGCGGTGTTAAGCAAAATCGTCAAGTAAATAGAATTAGAAATGGCGTGGATGTGTTAATAGCAACACCGGGGCGCCTACTTGATTTGATGAACCAGGGAATACTTTCATTGAAAGACATCAAATATTTTGTTCTGGATGAAGCCGATCGAATGCTAGATATGGGCTTTATCAATGATATCAAGAAAATCATAGCTCAGCTCCCGAAGAGACGGCAATCTTTGTTTTTCTCTGCTACCATGCCTCAAAATATTATTGACCTGTCTCGAAAGATTCTTTATAAACCAGAGAAAGTGGCTGTTAATCCTGTTTCATCTACGGCTGAAACTATCCAGCAATATGTTTATCCCACAAACAAAAGCTTTAAAGGTCAATTGTTGCTGCACATTCTTGAAGACAATGACATAAAGCAAGTATTGTTGTTTTCCAGAACCAAGCATGGAGCAGATCGAATAGTCAAAAACCTTAGAAAAAAAGGGATTGAGTCGGCGGCTATTCATGGAGATAAAGCTCAAAATCAACGTCAAAAAGTACTTAAGGAATTTAAATCGGGTAACATTCGTGTTTTAGTTGCCACAGATATTGCCGCTCGGGGTATTGATATTGACAAACTTCGCCATGTGATCAACTATGATATTCCAAATGAACCGGAAACCTATGTTCATAGAATCGGACGCTGTGGTCGCGCCGGTGAAGATGGAATTGCAATTTCCTTATGTGAACCAGAAGAGAATCTGTATCTACGTAACATCGAAAAGCTGATAAAGCAAAAGGTTCAGGTTGTTACCGATCATCCATATCCACAAACGGATAAGCCGATGACGCCCGTCGAAAAGAAAGAGGCTGAAAAAGAACGAAATAAACGAAGGGCTGAATTTTTTGCTAACCGGAATAAAAATAGAGCAAAAAAGAACTCAGGTAACAGGAAAAATAAGAGAAGGTAATTTCCAAGACTTTCAATTGAGTATGCATACACATTGAAGCATCTGTCGTGAGTGTTTCTTTGATATAGATAAGATATTGAACGAAGTATCGATCTTCACAGATCCTGAAACAATTTCAGGATGACAAAGATCTCGGATAAAAAAAGAGGGAGTAAGCGGATCAAGCCTACCCCCTGAGGGATTTATGGAGTTTTAAATACAAGCTAAAAACCAACGAACGAGGTTTTTATTTTGTCTGGGTTCCCACTTTTTTTGCAAGTGTACCCAATTGCTCCAACTCCTCAGGGTCTAGAATTTCAAACTGTGCAACAATTCTTGAGAGGTGTTTTGGGAAAAAATCTTCAATAAACTCTTTTCCTTCTGCTGTAAGTTTGATGATCATTGCGCGACGATCTTTAGGGTCAGGGTTTCGCTCAACCCAACCACTTTTGCATAAGTTGTCGATTACCATTGTGATATTTCCACCACTTTTAAGTAAACGCGCGCCTAATTCTCTTTGGTTTTGTGGCCCAACGTGTAACAGCGATTCAAGTACCCCAAACTGGCTCACTGTTAGGTTGTTTTCAGATAGATGAATATTCAAACGGTTATTCAAACTTTCTGTCGATCGCATCAACTTAATAAATGTGTTGAGTGTACGGATTTCTTTTTCCGACCCCTTGTAGTGTGTAGGCATAATCTTGGCAGTCTTTCTACGTCAATATTAAACAAACATTCAACATCAGAATCAACGTTCAAATATTATAAATCACAGATACCGGTGCGTGATCGGAAATGTCCCACTCTTTTTCGATAACAGCCTCTTGTGCTTTAATCGCTATTTCTGGAGTCCCCATTTGATAGTCTATTCTCCAGCCTTTGTTTTTCCCCTTGGAACCGGCTCTATAGCTCCACCAGCTATAAACATCCGTCTTAGTTGGATGAATTTTTCTAAACACATCCTCATAACCCGTTGCAAGAAAGTCTGTTACCCATTGACGCTCCTCAGGCAAAAACCCGGAAGTTTTATGTTGTTTGTCGGGATTATGTATATCGATCTCGAGATGACAAATATTGAAATCCCCACAAATAATCGTTGGTTTTGAGTCACCTACGAATTGTTTTCCCCATTTAATAAAATCTCCTAAGAATTTCATCTTCATTTCCTGGCGAACATCGCCTGTCGTTCCACTTGGGAAATAGGCTGAAACCAATCTGAAATCTTCATATTCAGCAGTAATAACCCGACCCTCTGAATCAATCCAATCAACACCCATCCCGATTTTGATGTCCAGGGCTTTTCTTTTACTAAAGATAGCTACCCCGGAATATCCTTTCTTTTCAGCTGATACGATGTATTGGTGATAGTCCAGTTCTTTGATTTCATCAGGGAGCTGAGTCTCATCAGCTCGAAGTTCTTGAATACAAATAATGTCTGGATTTGATTGATTCACCCAATCAATAAATCCTTTTCGATGTGCAGCTCGAACTCCGTTGATATTATATGAACTGATTTTCAGCATCAAGATCCTTTCAATATTGCGTATTTGCGCTTGCCAACCTTAAGAACTTTCTCTTCACCAGAACCAACGGCTACTTCTAGACCAAAGTCCGTTACTTTTTCTCCTTCAATACTTACGCCGCCTTGTTTTATCAGGCGCTTTGATTCACCATTACTTGGAGAAAATTTTAATTCACCAATAATTTCCATAATGCGTTTAGAACCAGCTATCTCGAATACCGGCGCATCATGGGGCACCTGCTTATTAATGATCGTTTGTTCAAAATGATTTCTGGCTTCTTTCGCAGCTTCTTGACCGTGATACAGTCGGGTAATTGCAAAGGCCAAATCGTGTTTTGCATTTCTTGGATCAGACTTTGCTTTTTCTTCTACAGCTTGTAAATCGTTAATAGATACATCAGTCACTAATTCGAAATAGGTGTAAATCAGTTCATCTGGAATGGATAATGACTTGCCGTACATATCATTTGGATTTTCATCAATCCCGATATAATTATCATATGACTTAGACATCTTTGCAGAACCATCTGTCCCCACAAGAAGGGGCATCATCAATGCAACCTGTGGATTTTGACCAACATCCTTCTGTAATTGTCGACCTACCAGAAGGTTAAACTTTTGATCGGTACCACCAAGTTCCACATCTGAATGTAAGTAAACAGAATCCTGCCCCTGAGCTAGAGGATATAAAAACTCATGAAGTGAAATTGATTCATTGTTATTGAATCTTTTAGAAAAATCATCCCGCTCAATCATCCGAGCAACGGTCATTTTGGATGTCAGTTTAATTACATCCATAAAACTCATAGGTCCTAACCAGTCATTGTTGTTAACCAATGTTAGCTTATCGGAATCAAGTATTTTAGCCGCTTGCTCTATATAGGTTTGTGCGTTCTCTTCTACCTCTTCTAAAGTTAAAGCTGGGCGAGTTGTATTCTGTCCCGTTGGATCACCAATCATGGCAGTAAATCCACCAATAATCAGAATTGCTTCATGACCTAAATCTTGAAATTGCCTGAGTTTCCTTAAGATAACCGAGTGACCTAAGTGAAGATCTGGGCGAGTTGGATCAACACCTAATTTTATCTTTAGTGGCGTATTCTCTTTATAAGATTTTGTTAGCTTTTCAACGAGTTCGCTTTCCGGAACAATTTCAACGGTTCCTCTTTTAATGATTTCAAGCTGCTCTTTTACAGGCAGAAATGACATGTTATCTAATTATCGTTTATGATTGGTAGGTTTTCAATCGGATTGTAATTGCTCAGATTTTCCTGAATAGTTTGGGTATAATTTTCTGCGCCAGGATAGATTGTAGCCACTGCATCATATGCCCATGGCCCTAAATAAATGATGTATGGGTATAGCAAAGATTCATTTCTAACGTCTTCTTTGGGGATGTTGAATCCAGCGGCAAGCAGTAGGAATGTGCTTACAATCAATCCACTTTTTAGTAATCCAAAAAGAGCTCCGGCAACTCTATTTACGGTGCTGAGCTTTATAGCTTTCAAAAACTCTTTAGTTAGATATCCTATCAAAGCAATAATTGCGAGAGTTCCAATAAACAAAACAGCTGCAGATATGAATGGAATAAATTGTGATTGCTCTTCTACAAAAAAAGGAGCAATTATTATTGATAAAGCATCCATGTAGTTAAACGTCAAAAATACAGCTAACGTGATTCCTACAATATTCAAGACCTCCTTCACAATTCCATTTACCGCACCTTTATAAATAAAGTAGAGGAGAGGAACTGCGATGATGAGATCTAGAATGTGCATATTACCCTGCTAACGCTTCTTTTACGAGTTGACTTACTAGTGAGCCATCTGCTTTACCGCGCAATTGCCCCATCAAAGGGCCCATAACTTTACCCATATCTTGCGGTCCGGTTGCGCCTACTGCTGCAATTTTATCCTGAACAATTTTACGTACTTCATCCTCACTCATTAATTCTGGTAAATACGCTTCAATGATTGCCAATTCTAGTTCCTCATTAGCAACTAAATCTTCCCGTCCACCTTTCGTAAACTGATCGATGGATTCTTTTCTTTGTTTAGCCGCTTTTGTAATCACCTGAATTGCACTTTGGTCTGATAATGAAGCCTCGCCTCCTTTTCGTTCTGAAATTTCAGCTTCCATTAACTTTGCTTTCAAAGATCTTAACACGCGAAGTTTGTCTTGATCTTTGGCTTTCATTGCCTCTTTTAAATCTGCAAAAATTTGGTCTTTAACCGACATGACTCTTAATAAAATTAGTGTTGGAAAATAAGCAAAAAAAAAGGTTACACAATTCGCATGTGTAACCTTTAAAATTCTCGTAGAAAGTTACTTACGCTTTGTTCTTTGCGATGAAGTCTTTCACATTATCCTGATCGATCATAGATTCCTGATAGGAATACTTACCATTCGCATTTTTGGTAGAGATAACCACTTTAGCCATTCTTCTAGCTGATGCTTTCGCTTGTAATGCTTCTGAACCGAATACTTGTTTCTTAGCCATAACTCTACTTACTTAATTTCTTTGTGAACGGTGTGTTTTCTTAAAACAGGATTGTATTTCTTCAATTCCATTCTATCTGTCTGGGTACGGCGATTTTTTGTAGTCACATACCGAGACGAACCAGGTTTTTCTGTGCACTCAAGGATTACTTGAACTCTGTTACCTTTTGCCATGGTTTAAACGTGTTTTAAAAGTGTGCCTTTTGCTTTCGCGTCTTTCAATACAGCGGTAATCCCCTTCTTATTGATGGTCTTCAAAGTTTTTGCAGAAACTTTAAGCGTAATCCATCGATCTTCTTCTGGGATGTAGAAGCGGCGTTTTTGTAAATTTAAATGAAAACGGTGTTTCGTTTTATTGTTGGACTTTGATGAGCGATAACCATTCATCGCTTTTCTGCCCGTAATATCGTCTCTTCGCGACATTGTTCTTCCATTTCGATTTTCGGATAGACACCAAAGATAAGGTATTTTCATCATAATTCAATTGCTGAACCCTCAAAAAGTTCTAAAATTTTGAGTTTTCCACTGAATTCCAAAATTATCCACATTAGAAGCGGTTGTAAAAATTGCCAAATTTTCGCTCTCGCCGATTATCTCTACTTTTTTTGATATGGGTCCTGTCTTACTTTGTTTTGATGGCTATAAAACCTATTTTCCGGCGTTAAAAACCTCATCTATAAAAGCTATCACCCATACTTTATGGCAGACAAGAAAAAAACTGACTACAAGGCGTCGAATATACAGGTTTTGGAGGGTCTTGAGGCAGTTAGAAAGCGACCAGCGATGTACATCGGGGATACTGGTCAACGCGGCCTTCACCACTTAATCAACGAGGTCGTAGATAACTCGATCGATGAAGCCTTAGCCGGGCATTGCGATCACATCATTGTTCAGATTAATAAAGACGGTTCAATGACTATCGAAGATAATGGTCGTGGAATTCCGGTCGACAAACATCCTAAGCTTGGAATTCCTGCTGTTGAAGTAGTACTAACCAAACTTCATGCCGGTGGTAAATTCGATAAAGATACTTATAAAGTATCCGGTGGTCTTCACGGGGTAGGTGTTAGTTGTGTGAATGCGCTTGCAACAACATTCTCCGCTGAAATTCATCGGGATGGAAAAATTCACACCATTGGTTTTGAGCGTGGAATCACAAAACACCCCTTAAAAGTTTCGGGTAAAACCGATCGTCGTGGAACAATCATAAACTTCCTACCTGATCCGGCCATTTTTACTCAGACGGTTGAATTCAAGTTCAATATTATTGCTGAGCGGATGCGTGAGTTAGCCTTCCTGAATCCGGAAGTGACCATCGAGCTTATCGATGAAAGAGAAGAAGATGAAACTTTAGGAAAAGAGGTTTACAAATACGAAGGCGGTCTTCGTGACTTTGTGAAGTACCTAGATGAAGCACGTGACACAAGCATGCCAACTCCTATTTATATAGAAGGTGAAATTGAAGGCGTCCCTGTTGCACTCGCTATGCAGTACAACTCATCGTACACAGAAAACGTGCACTCTTATGTGAACAACATCAATACACGAGAAGGTGGAACGCACGTTTCTGGTTTCAGAAGGGCATTAACACGTTCTTTGAAGAATTATGCGGATAAGAACAACATTATTAAATCGAATTCTAAGGTTACGATTTCCGGGGAAGACTTCCGGGAAGGGTTAACGGCTGTTCTTTCCGTTAAAGTGGCTGAACCTCAATTCGAAGGTCAGACTAAAACGAAATTGGGTAATTCCGAAGTTCAGAGTGCTGTTGAGATTACTGTATATGATCAGCTGAATGAATACCTGGAGCAGAATCCAAAGATTGCCAAGAAAGTAATCGAAAAAGTGGTGCTTGCTGCTGAAGCGCGTGAAGCCGCCCGAAAGGCTCGTCAATTAGTACAACGAAAGAGTGTAATGAGTGGTGGTGGACTTCCAGGAAAGCTGGCTGATTGCTCTATTAAAGATCCCGAACATTGCGAAATCTACCTGGTGGAGGGTGACTCTGCAGGTGGTTCTGCAAAAATGGGTCGAAACAGAAGTTTCCAGGCGATTCTTCCGCTTCGTGGTAAAATCCTGAACGTAGAGAAAGCCAAGATCAACAAGATTCTTGAGAACCGCGAGATTCAGGCGATGATCACAGCGCTTGGTTCAGGTGTTGGTCATGCCGAAGAAGAATTCGAACTCGAGAAACTGCGCTACCACAAAATCATCATCATGACGGATGCCGATGTGGACGGCTCGCACATTCGAACATTGTTACTCACATTCTTTTATAGATATATGCGCCCATTAGTGGAAGCGGGTTTTGTATACGTGGCAACTCCTCCTCTATATAGAGTGACCGCAGGTAAGAAAATTGATTATGCCTGGGACGATGATACACGCGACAAATTGATCGCTGAGTTAAAAAAAGGTAAACGAAAATTCGATGTATCCCGCTATAAAGGATTGGGCGAGATGAACCCAGAACAGCTTTGGGAAACTACGATGGATCCTGAGACTAGAACCTTGCAGCAAATCACTATTGAAAGTGCGGCCGGTGCAGATAAAATGTTCTCAACCCTAATGGGTGGCGATGTGGAACCTCGTCGTGAGTTCATCGAGCGTAACGCGAAGTACGCAAAATTAGATATCTAAGCATCTATGATGCCCTGTCTGGTCATTCCTGCGCAGGCAGGAATCCAGATTTAATTACTGACTAGATTTTTAAATAAATCCAGATCCCGCAACAAGCATGTGCTGAACTTGATTCAGTATGCGGGATGACTAGAATTTAAAAAATAAAATATAGACCCCGGTACAGTTCGGGATGACAAACACTACTTATGGCTAGAGAAAAGATTATTCCAATAACCATTGAAGATGAAATGCAGTCATCGTACATCGATTATTCGATGTCGGTAATTGTTTCCAGGGCGTTACCGGATGTGCGCGATGGACTAAAACCCGTTCACCGCCGTGCCTTATATGGTATGAGCGAATTGGGGATGCTTCACAACCGGGGCTACAAGAAAAGTGCTCGTATTGTAGGTGAGGTTTTGGGTAAGTATCACCCGCATGGTGATTCTGCCGTGTACGACACTATCGTTCGAATGGTGCAGGATTTCTCCTTGAGATATCCATTGGTAGATGGACAGGGTAACTTCGGTTCGGTGGATGGCGACTCTGCAGCTGCGATGCGTTATACGGAAGTTCGTATGGACCGAATCGCGGAAGAGCTATTAACGGACATCAACAAAGACACCGTTGATTACCAACCGAACTTTGATGACACCCTTCAGGAACCAACCGTTCTTCCGGGCGCCCTTCCAAACCTATTGGTGAACGGTTCGTCTGGTATCGCCGTAGGAATGGCCACCAATATGGCTCCGCACAACCTTACTGAAGTTGTAGATGGAATTGTCTCCTACGTTCAGAATCCGGATATAGAAATGAAAGAGTTGATGCAACACATCACAGCTCCGGATTTCCCTACCGGCGGTATTATTTATGGATATGAAGGAGTAAAAGAAGCCTACGAAACGGGTCGTGGTAAAGTAACCATCCGCGCTCGTGCAAATACCGAGGAATTACGTGGTGGTCGTGAGCAAATCGTGGTTACTGAGATTCCATATCAGGTAAACAAAAGCTCTTTGGTTCAGAAAATCGCTGAACTGGTTCGTGATGAGAAGATTACCGAAATCTCGGAAGTTCGAGATGAGTCGGATCGCGAAGGTATGCGTCTGGTGATCATCTTAAAGCGTTCAGCAAATGCCGGCGTAGTTCTTAACCAGTTGTACAAGTACACGCAGATGCAAACCACGTTTGGTATCATAAACCTGGCGCTGGTTCAAGGCCGACCAAAAGTGATGCACCTGAAAGAGCTGATCCACCATTATGTGGAGCACCGAATCGAGATTATCATTCGCCGTACGATTCATGATCTGGAAGCTGCCGAAGCTCGTGCTCATATATTAGAAGGATTGAAAATCGCTCTTGATAACCTGGATGAGGTGATCAAAACCATTCGGGCGGCGAAAAATCCACAGATTGCGAATGTAGAACTTCGCAAGAAATTCGCTCTTACTGATATCCAGGCGAAAGCTATTCTGGAAATGCGTCTCCAGAAGCTTACAGGTCTTGAGCGTGAAAAAATTGATACGGAATACCGCGATATCGTTGAAAAAATCGAGCAATTCCGCATCATCCTTTCTGATCGTACAAAGCAGACTGACATCGTAATTGAAGAATTGGAAGATCTAAAAGCTCGTTATGGTGATGAGCGACGAACTCAAATCGTGTACTCTGCGGAAGACTTCAACGTGGAAGACATGATTGCTGATGAGGATGTGGTGGTGACTATTTCTAATAAAGGCTTCATCAAACGAATGCCGGTGAGCGGATATCGCCGCCAGCGCCGTGGTGGAAAAGGCATGAAAGGAACCACAACGCGTGATGAGGAATATGTAGAACATTTATTCGTGGCCACCAACCATAATTACATCCTGTTCTTTACCGAGAAAGGAAAGTGTTACTGGTTGAAAGTGTATGAGATTCCGGAAGGCGGACGATTAGCTCGTGGACGTGCGATTGTGAACCTGATCGAAATTGAAAAAGACGATGCCATTAAGGCCTTCGTACCGGTGAAAACACTCAGCGACGAAGAGTATGTGAAATCACAATCTATTGTAATGAGCACACGTGAAGGTCAGATTAAGAAGACTTCGCTGGAAGCTTACAGCCGACCACGTCGTGATGGAATTATTGCCATTAACATTCGTGAAGGGGATTCCCTGCTTGGCGCTGAATTAACCGATGGCGACAGCAACATCATCCTGGCCAACAGAAACGGTCGTGCGATTCGATTCCACGAAAGCGATGTTCGCGAGATGGGTAGAAATACTTCCGGTGTTCGCGGCATGACCTTAGGCGCTGGTGATGAAATTGTAGACATGGTGGTGATTAAAAACTCCCATGAAGCAACGGTGCTGGCCATTTCTGAAAATGGTTATGGTAAGCGTT
Source organism: Balneolaceae bacterium (assembly GCA_965229525.1). Lineage (GTDB taxonomy): Bacteria > Bacteroidota > Rhodothermia > Balneolales > Balneolaceae > HXMU1420-13. The sequence continues at coordinate 1,561,115 of OZ245886.1, read as the reverse complement.
CGCTTGTAGATGATTACCGCGAGCAAAGCCGTGGCGGTAAAGGAGTAATCACGATGAAAGTGACTCCAAAAACCGGAAACCTGATCGCCCTAAAAGAAGTGACCGATCAGGATGATTTGATGATCATTACGGAACGCGGAAAAGTAATCCGTATGAGTTGTTCAGGTATCCGCACGATGGGTCGAAACACGCAAGGAGTTCGCATTATGCGCCTCGACTCCGACGGAGCCATTGCTGCAGTAACCCGAGTAGTTAACGAAGACGAGGACGAAGCCGAAGAGATTTAACTTCGTTTAGTTCTTACTAAGTCTGGATTTTAAAACCCTGATCAAGAAATTGGTCGGGGTTTTTTGTTTGAATAAACTTGTCATCCTGAGGAGTCGATAGACGACGAAGGACATCAAATTTCAATCTAGCTTTATTTACTTTGTCATCCTGAGGAGTCGATAGACGACGAAGGATATCAAATCTTGATCTAGCTATCACAATTTAAAGAGATTGGAACCTTGAATTAAGTTGATACCCTTCGCGAAAACATCCACCCTTTTGAAAAACCCGGGCGCTCAGGGTGACAGCCAAAGTTAAGAATACCAGCCCTCTGCCATGTCTATCCATTTGGGATTTACCGATTCAATCAGTGCTACTTTTTTTGATCTTCTCCAGCCTTTCAGCTGTTTTTCCCGTTCAATAGCTCTGCCAATATCATCGGTATCCTCGTAATAGACCAGCATATAGAGATTATACTTTTTGGTATAACCCTCTTTCAGCTTTTTCTTGTGTTCATATACTCTTCGCTCCAGGTTATTGGTCACGCCGATATACAGCATCTTAGAATAGTTCGATAAAATGTAAACATAGTATGTCTTTTTCATGTTTGTTAGACCACTTTAAGAACGATTCCTTACACAGTTTTAAGAACTGTCATCCTGGCCTCTATATTCCTTCCTTTGTCATTCTGATCATATTTTTCCCCTCCATTGTCTTCCTGAGGAGCCCACAGGCGACGAAGGATCTCAAATGTAAATTAACTTCAATTTTTGTCATCCTGAGGCCGATTCATCGGGCGAAGGATCTCAAAAGTTGATCTAGCATTATTCTAGTAATTCAGCTGGTAATCATTTCCAAACTTGATACCCTTCGCGAAACAAACTGACCAATTTTATAAACACTGGCGCCCAGGGTGACAGCCTTTTATGTGAACCATGGGCCGAAACATGCACGGATTTCCCATTATCCTGCACTAAACTTCTTTCCTTTGTCATACTGATCATATTTTTCCCCTCCATTGTCTTCCTGAGGAGCTCACAGCGACGAAGGATATCAAACGTTGAACTTACTCATGAAATAATGAATGGCTTGTAGCCACTTCCACACTTGATACCCTTCGCGAAACAAACTGACCAATTTTTTAAATACATGCGCTCAGGGTGACAGCCTTTTATGTGAACCATGGGCCGAAATACGCAGGTATTTCCCATTATCCTGCACTAAACTTCTTTCCTTGTCATCCTGATCATATTTCTCCCCTCCATTGTCTTCCTGAGGAGGCCACAGGCGACGAAGGATATCAAACATTGAACTAGCTTTCCCCAAATACTCACCCAGAAACTTTAATTCATACTTGATACCCTTCGCGAAACAAACTGAACAATTTTTTAAATACATGCGCTCAGGGTGACAGCCTTTTATGTGAACGATGTGCCGAAGCATACACAAGGGGTAGAATTATGCGCCTCGACTCCGACGGTGCCATTGCTGCGGTAACCCGCGTGGTAAACGAAGACGAGGAAGAAGGCGAAGATATTTAGACTTTATTTATCTCTCCATTTGCAAACCCTGATCAAGAAATTGATCCGGGTTTTTTGTGGCTAAGTAATTGTTTGTGCTTTTTTAAAATTTTCGTTTTACTTCATTATATCTGTATCACTGACCTTTAATTTGGCTATTACTGTATGAAGAAAGTCTCCTTTAAAGATGCTGCAATAAAAATTCTTAAAGAAGCTGATGAACCGCTTACTGCAAAAAAAATTGTTGAAATTGCTTTAGAACGAGATATGATTGAAACTTCGGGGGCTACACCTGATGCTACAATGGCGGCTCAATTATATACGGATACTGGAAAATTTAAGAAATTAGGAAAAGGTCTGTTTGCACTGGTAAAGCAAACTGAATCTGTCAAATCACCTCTCTTAGCAATTCAGAATCAAAATGATCTTGTTAAGCAGAAAATGGTTGAAAAAATTCGCCAGATGGACCCATTTCAGTTTGAGTATTTGGTCGCAGAATTACTTAAAAAAATAGGATATGAAGATGTTGAAGTCACAAAAAGAAGTGGTGATAAAGGAATTGATGTCTTAGGAAATCTTACTGTAGGTGGGTTAACAAATGTTAAAACAGTAATTCAAGTTAAGAGATATAAAAAAGGCAATAACATATCCGGTAAGTATATAACTCAACTAAGAGGAAGCGCAGAAGTAGATCAGCGTGGATTAATAATTACTACTTCAGATTTTACAAAAGACGCTGTAAATGAATCAAAAGCTTTAAATAAAATGCCTGTTGCCTTGGTAAACGGTTCTAAATTAATTGAACTGTTATTTAAGTATAGAGTTGGAATAAAGGAAGATATTGTGAGTGTCTATTCTATAGATATTGATTTATTTGAGAATGAACTTTCTGATTCAACATTAATAGGCTCTGATAATAAAAGTCGTTCAATTTGGCCACTTCCTGGAGGTGTCAATTCCTATGTTGAAACTCTTATTGAATTATTAAAACGAATAGAATCAAAGAAGAGCAAGCGTAAAGATTTAGTTAATTGGTTTGCTGATAATTTCGATAACGTGTCTTCTCTTAAAACTGCCAACGGATATCTTAATGTCCCTAAGAATATGGGTTTAATTGATTTTAGAAATGATTTAGTCCATTTGACAGTAGCTGGAAAGGAATTCCTAATTAATAGAAATTTGGAATTTTTATATCAAACCATTTCATCGAATATTCTAGCTTTTGAGGAAATACATCAATTTTTATTGAACAGCGAAGAACCAAAAACAGATGAAGAACTTCTAGAGTATGTAAATGAAAATTTTGAAGTTGAATGGAGAACTATGGCACAAGTTAACTTTCGACTCCGTTGGTTGATGAATATCAATAAAGTTGAAAAAACAAACACTGGCTTTATTGGATTATAGTTTAACCTGAAATTTCTCCTTCTATTAACCTTTTTGTATATCACCAAAACCCACCCACCATGCCCACAACTACCCCCGAACACGACGCCCGCATAGCTTCCCTCAAATTCTATTCGGTGTATCCGCACTATGTAACTAAGGTAGAGAAGAAAGGCCGGACCAAAGAAGAATTACATGAGGTAATCGAATGGCTTACAGGATTTGATGAAGCCATGATTCAACAAATGATTGATGAAAAAGTAACCTTCGAGGAGTTCTTTGATCGGGCTACCGTAAACCCAAATGCTGAGCTTATCAAAGGGGTGATTTGTGGCTATCGGGTGGAGGATATCGAAACTAAACTTACCCGCGAATGCCGCTATCTGGATAAAGTGGTGGATGAACTGGCAAAGGGAAAAGCAATCGAGAAGATTAAGCGGGTTCCGAAGTGATAGCTAAGCTCTACCTAAATGAGTCACTCTGAGGTTACTACCGAAGTGAATTCGGGAAAGAGTCGGCAGGTTATAATTTCCAATTCGGAAAATAGTTTCGATGACTAGAAATAAAAATAAGTGTTAAGCACCCAACATTTTTTTTAACAGAGCTTCTCTTTTCAATTTCAATTCAGCCGGACCTTCCACTTTTAGTGAAGAACCAAATTGAAGAAGCCACTCGTTGATGAAGTCGGTATTATCAAAGAAAAACTCAATCCTAATTTTTTTAGAATTTTCTTGTGATTCCCTAAAAATTTTAGCTGGCAGATTCGCTTTAAATCGATTAACGATGGCATCATCAAGTATTACTACTATTTTTTGCTTGCGTTCGTCAGAGCGGAAAATTAAGCCTTCTATATCGATTTTTTCTTTTTTCGAAATTTTTTCGTCTAAGATTCTTACTTCACTCATTCTCTCGAGTCGAAAATTACGAACATCACCTCGAAGATGAGATTTTCCAATCATGTTCCAGTGATCTTCAAAGAAAACTAAAATGTATGGATCAACTTTTCGAGTCTTAACTTCACCTTTGGCTGACTCGTATTTGAATTCCACTCTTTGCTCTTGAGAAATAGCACTACTTAATAAGTACCAATCTCCGCCATCTCTTTTTATAGCGCCGTATTTTTGGTAGGGATCTACGATTGTTCGGCTTGAAAGGGAGCCCATAAAGTCGCGTAACTCTAAGGGTAATACATTCTTTATCTTAAGCTCAACTCCATCAGCAGCTTCCGCTAAGCCATTATCTATTTGAGACTTAACGAAATTTAGTCCAACCATCACAGTAGCAAGCTCTTTTGAGGTAAACATGAGAGGAGGAATTTTATAACCTTTCATCATCCCATAACCCGCGTATTTATCCCAGGTAACAGGCACATTGATTTCTTGTAACGCGTTGAAATCTCTGAAGATAGTTCGTCTACTTACCCCAAATTTCTCGGCAATTTGCTCCACAGTTAGCTTTTCACCGGGCTGCTGAAGCATCAACATTAGTTTTAATCTTCGTTCAGAACTATTCATCGACTCTCGTTACTTCAACGATTCCTTTTCCTTTGTAAAAAGGCTCATCAATACTCATGTCTAACTCAATAATATTTGATGATACGGGAATATCCAGCCGTTTTATTTCAGGCTCAGCCTCGTTGGCACCTTTCAAAAATAGCAGCTTTTTCCATGCTAGATCACCTAGTAGCCTTACAAGCTCATCGACTTTGAAGGCATGCTTTGTAATAACGAGTTGATCTACTTGAAGTGTTTGATAAGTAATAGAACCAGAAGCCGTTTTAAGATTTGATAACTTCATTTTGAAACCAATCTGTTTCATGGCCATTACTTTCTTTGAAACAATATCGTTAACTACAATCTGCTTTTCCGGAAAACAAATGGACAATGGGATACCAGGCATACCGCCACCTGAGCCTGTATCAATAATATTTTTTGAAGATTTAAAACTCTCAATAACAATTAAAAGTAACGAATGTTTTATATGCTCAAGCACAGTTTCATGTGAAACATCTCGACTAACCAGATTTACTTTGTTATTCCACCAAAGTAGTTGATCAGAATATAGAAGAAGAGATTCAATATTATCCTGAACCAACTTCTCCCATTCAGAAATTTGTTCGTCAGTCAGTATTGAATATTGAAGCTGTTGTTTCACATGAAACCTAGTTCTTTAAATAAACCATAAGAACGGCTACGTCGCTTGCAGAAACACCGCTAATTCTTGATGCCTGCCCAATGGTTTCGGGTCTTATTTTAGATAACTTGACCATTCCCTCAGTGGATAAGCTCTTTAGCTTTGAGTAATCAATTTTCTCTGGGATAGGTGAGTTTTCCTTATTACTTAACTCCTCGACCATTTCATATTCTTTTTGAATATACCCGGAATACTTAATCTGAATTTCTACTTGTTCTAGTACATATTTGTTTGAAGTAATCTCGGAAACCTGAGTTCTTAATTCCTCATCAGCATTTACAATGTCGTCTAAATGAACTTCGGGGCGCATAAGTACAGATTGCGCTTTCACTGGTTGAGATAGAGGAGAGGTTCCCAATTCAGTGAGCATTACATCCATCTTTTCTGGGCGTACCGTGTATTTTGAAATCAACTTATATAGTTGATCAATTTCAGATTTTTTTTGAAGATACTTTTGATAGCGCTCTTCTGTAGCTAACCCTATTTGATAACCTAACTCCGTTAAACGAAGATCTGCATTATCCTGACGCAGTAAAATTCGGTGTTCCGCGCGAGAGGTAAACATACGGTAAGGCTCCTCGGTACCTTTATTGATCAAGTCATCAATCAAAACACCTATATATGCTTCCGATCGCTTAAGTATGAAGGGCTTTTTACCTGTAACTTGAAGTCCTGCATTAATTCCAGCCATTAATCCCTGACAAGCAGCCTCTTCATATCCGGTTGTCCCATTAATCTGGCCTGCAAAGAATAAACCCTCAACTTTCTTAGTCTCTAGTGTTCTTTTTATCTGATGGGGTGGAAAGTAATCGTATTCAATGGCATATCCTGGGCGGATCATTACCGCATTCTCAAAACCTGGAATAGTTCTCAGTGCTTCGTATTGAGTTTCTTCCGGTAGAGAAGTTGAAAATCCATTCAAATACATCTCGTACGTATTCCATCCTTCCGGCTCAAGGAATAACTGATGTCTATCTTTATCAGCAAATCGATTGATTTTATCTTCAATGGAAGGACAATAACGTGGCCCAATGGATTTGATGCGACCATTGAACATCGGGCTTCGATCAAACCCCGTTCTTAGAACATCATGTACAGTTTCATTTGTATAACCAATCCAACAGGTAAGCTGATCATTTGCCTTAGGAAGCGGGCCTTCAGTCATAAACGAGAAGGGTGAGGCGTCATCATCTCCATATTGAATTTCCAATTTCGAGTAGTCAATGGATCGACCATCAACTCTTGGTGGGGTACCTGTTTTCAAGCGCCCAATCTCCAGACCCAATTTCTCAAGTGCTGCGGAGATTCCTACGGAAGCGCGCTCCCCGGAGCGACCTCCACCATAATTGTTTTCACCTATGTGAATTAAACCATTTAAGAAGGTACCACTAGTTAATACAACCGCTTTAGCATTGAAGACCTGTCCAGTTTGTGTAACGATTCCTGTAATCTTACCGTCTTCTGTCAGTAGATCAACAACATTATCCTGGCGAAAGGTTAATGAGGGAATTTCCTCTAGACGCTCTCTCATTTTTTGAGCATAGAGCATGCGATCACTTTGGCATCGAGGGCTCCACATAGCAGGACCCTTACTACGATTGAGCATTCTAAATTGAACGGAAGACTCATCGCTAATAATTCCACTTAGTCCGCCAAGCGCATCAATTTCCCTAACTAGTTGACCTTTAGCGACCCCACCCATTGCGGGGTTACAAGACATCTTAGCAATCGCCTCTAAGTTCATTGTTATCAGCAATGTATTGGCTCCTAAGCGTGCTGCTGCTGCTGCTGCTTCACTACCTGCGTGGCCGGCACCGACAACAATAACATCGTAATTCGAATAGAGTGATCGCATTGTTTATATTTAACTTAAATTGATTCTCTTGAACAAATTTAGTTCTTAAAATAAAAAAAGCTCTGAACAACTATTTCGTTCAGAGCTTTGAGCGATCCGGAAGGGACTCGAACCCTCGACCTCCTGCGTGACAGGCAGGCGTTCTAACCAACTGAACTACCGGACCTTTTTGAGAGCATCAAATATACTGAGGTATCGAAATCTAAGTCAACACCTCAGTAGAAAATTTATAGTAATGCTTTTATTGCTGAAGTAAGCTCATCACTCTCTGGTTTAACCGAACTACGGAATCTTCTTTGTAGGTTTCCTTCTCTATCAATTAAGAACTTTTCGAAGTTCCATTTGATGTCGCCATCGAAGTCTTCGTTTGGTAAACTAGTTAAGTAAGAGAACAAAGGTGCTTGGTCATCACCTAAAACTGAAACTTTTGACGCCATTGGGAATTGAACGCCATATTCTAGCGTACAGAACTCTTTGATTTCTTCATTGCTGCCCGGCTCTTGCCCACGGAAGTTGTTTGCAGGAAACCCAACTATCACTAATCCCTCATCTTGATATTCTTCATAAATCGCCTGTAGACCTTCGTATTGTGGGGTATAGCCACATTTAGACGCCACATTAACAATTAAAAGAACTTGACCTTTATAGGCTTCAAGGGTCATTTCATTTCCATCAATATCAGTTAATGGAAAATCATAGATAGAATCGTTTGTATTCATTGTGTAGTTTGAGATAAAAACTGTTAATAAAATGGTTACTAAGAACTTCATCGCATATTTTTTAGAATGATTCGTTACCGTACAAATTTAATCTGTTTCATATTCATTCCCCATGCTTCAAATTGTTAAAAGGCTTTTCCTTTTTTTACTGCTGTTCAGCCCACTATCAGTAGCTGCTCAAATGTTTTCTGTGCCTGATCGCCAAGAGAGAATTAATCGCCCAAGTACTATTGTGAGAGTTGGTACATCTATTTCCAACTTTGATTACAAAGGAAACCTCAACGACCCCGAACAATTTTTACTAGAAATTGATAATGCATTATTTGCACTAACCATTGAAACACTTGGTTTAACTGCAAATATGAATATTGGAAATTCTCTTACAGGTGTTGATGATGGATCCTTCCTTGATTTGAATCTAAAATTTACAAATGGATTCAATGTTGTTCGTCAAAGGAAAATCCAGGCTGGGTTACCCATTCAACTTAGTACAGGGCTAACAACATCAAATAATGAATTCACAGAAAACCGTTTTAATCAAACATATTTTTCTGGCGGTACTGGCCTTTTTCTAAATATTAACCCATCCAGAAAACTTCAATTCAGAAATAGTGGAGTGATCGGTTATGGATTCAGCAATTCTAATGGTGGCTTTTTTGGTGGAACATTAAACTACATAGATATAGGATCACGGCTTAATCTGCTAAATTTTATAGGTGGAAGAACTCTAAGTATCGGTTATAACTATATCTTCAAATCCTATGATATTGACCTAGAGATTTACGATTATAATTTAACCGGTCATCAATTTACCGTAGGTATTTCATTTTGAAACCCGACAAATTATTACTTGAATTAGAACAATTACTTGAACAATCTGGTTATCGATTGAGAAAGGAACGAGGGTCTTTCAGGGGTGCCGATTGTATTGTTGAAGGTGATAGACTTGTAATAGTTAATAAAAATAAACCTGTTGAAGCACAATTAGGCACTATCGCAAAAGTACTAGGAGAAGTAAATCTAACCGAAACATACATAAAACCAGTTGTTAGAAAAGAGCTTGATAAACTTTGGGATCGGCTTTCTGTTACACCTGCTTATGGTGATGATAATTGGGAGCTAGGGTAGATGAAACTCACCTTTTTAGGTACCGGTACATCAATGGGCGTTCCTGTGGCTGGTGGATTTATGAGAGAAGAGCTTTTTCATGACCCACGAAATGAACGAAGTAGATGTTCCGTTTGGATTAAATCAGAAGAAGTTTCCTTTTTAATTGATGTTGGTCCTGAGTACAGAATTCAGAGTATTCGCTCTGATATTAAAAAAGTGGATTTTGTTCTTGTTACTCATGAGCACATGGATCATATAGGCGGGCTTGATGATTTACGCATGTATAATTACAAAAAGAAAGCCTCGATTCCTGTCTATACAACAGCTTCAGCTATAGAAAGTATTAAATCGCGGTTTGATTATATGTTTGGCAAGAACAAATATCCGGGTTCCACTTCTTTAGATTTAATTGAAATCGGAGAAGAGATGGTAATTTCGGGAGTTAAGATTATTCCTTTACCAGTAAAGCATGGGGAACTCGACATTCTAGGGTTTAGAATCAAAAATACAGCCTACCTAACCGATGTTAGTAGTATTCCGGAAACAACACTGAATCTCATTAAAGATTGTTCAACCATTATCTTAAGTGCTTTACGATGGGACCCCGAGCACCCCACACATTTAACAATTCCTCAAGCCGTTGATATTATAAATCAACTAGGCATTCCTAAAGGGTATCTCATCCATATGAATAGTTTTGTCGATCATGAGACAACGAATCGTCAGCTTCCAAACCATATCCGCCTGGCTTTTGATATGCAGACAATAGAGATCGACTAAAGAAACCTGTTGAGATCTTCTGCAGCTTTTAGTTGATCTACAATTTGCTTCACTCCTTGTGAGGTATTCAAGTTGCAGACCAATATGGCACTATCTGTTTCCACGACGGCCACATTATCCAAGCCAACCAATGAGATCATCTTTTCCGAGTTCGAAACAATTAAATTATTTTCTGCCGCTGCAAACGTAGCGTTTACAGACTGTATTGCATTTCCAAGCTTATCTTTCTCTGCCAGATCAAACACCGCCGACCAGCTGCCAACGTCATTCCATCCAAATTCTCCTGGTACTACAAATACAGAGTTTGATCGCTCCATTATCCCATAATCGATAGAAATAGACTCGCATGCATAATAAAAATCTTTGATGGAGGGGATGTGATAATCTGTATATAATTCATCCGAGGTTTTTGAGAGTTCCTCGTACATAGTAGGTAAGTGAGCCTCAATTTCTCTTAAGACGGTAGATGCTTTCCAAACAAACATTCCGCTATTCCAGAAATATTCTCCAGATGCAACAAACTGTTCCGCAGTAGCTAAATCAGGTTTTTCGGTAAACGCCCTGACTGGATGAACAACATTGCCCGCAAAATCTTCTTTTTCACTACCTTTTGCATGAATGTATCCAAAACCGGTTTCTGGTTTATCAGGATTTATACCAATCGTAACCAAATGTTGGCCAGATTCTGCTTTTTTAATTGCTGAATCTAAATACTCCAAAAACCTTTCTGGGTTGGTTATATGATGATCGGCGGGCAAAACCACCATAGTTGCATCTGGGTCCTTCTTGTATAGCAATTCAGCGGCAATTGCCACGCAAGGTGCCGTATTTTTTGCTACAGGCTCACCAACGATGTTCTCATCTGGTACTTTAGGTAACTGCTCTTTTACAATCGAAACATAGCTTTCGTTTGTAACTACCATAATCCTTTCCTGTGGAATAATAGGTTCGATTCTTTTTGCGGTATTTTGAATCATTGTACCTTCACCAAACAGGTTTAAGAACTGTTTAGGGAGAGCTTTTGTACTCTTTGGCCAAAATCTTGTGCCAGACCCACCGGCCATTATTACTGCATATACCATAATTCTTTTTGTGCTGAATAGTCTTTATAAATGTCAGGATGCAATTTTAGATAAAGTTATAGAGAAAACCGAACCTTTGTTTGGTTCACTTTTAATCGAAAGTTCTTCACCATGGGCTTCAATAATATGCTTAACGATAGCAAGCCCTAATCCTGTTCCGCCTCGTTCTCTTGAACGAGATTTATCAACTCGGAAAAAACGTTCTGTAACTCGTGGTAAATCTAGTTCATCAATTCCCATCCCTGTATCTCTAACATAGAATTCAATCTTATCAGGTATTTCACTATCGCGAATTCCTATTTCAACCTTGCCACCCTTCATATTATACTTAATTCCATTTTCAATGAGATTAATAAAAACCTGTCTCATTTGATTCTTGTCTGCCCGAATAAGAGTATTTGGGTCAATTGTGCCAACTACTAGTTCAACCTCTTCTTTTTCTGCTTTGTAGGCTAAACTTTCAACCACTTCATGAACCAATTCATGCAGAAAAACGTCCTCAATTTCCGATTTAAGTTCACCCGTTTCAAGTCGCGAAATCTCCATTAAATCTTTTGTGAGAAAAATGAGCCGATTCACATTTCTCATCGCTTTTTGAAGAAATTTGGTATTTACTTTTTCGTCTTCAAGAGCGCCGTTTAGGAGTGTTTCAATGAATCCTTGAATGGCAAAAATAGGAGTTTTTAGCTCATGTGAGATATCACCTATAAATTCCTTACGGTAATTTTCGATACGATTGAGTCTCTGAATTTCACGTTCTACCGTTCTGCTGGATTTTATCAAATGCTTGATGATATAGTCCAACTCATCATCATATTGTGTGCGAAGATCTTCGATCTCTTCAAATCTCTTTTTTGAGATATTTTTTGATACGCGCTCTAGCACCTTTATTCGTCGAAATTGAAGTCTTGAGCTAACAATATAGCTTGAAATGAATGTACCAAGCAGAACTAGCCCAGAAAGCAATAACGATTCTTGTATTCCATGATCGAATACAAAAATAATTGCAAACGAAAGTATTGCAGAAATTACTGCTGTGTATAAAGCAATTCTAAAACCAAGTTTGTAGAAAACTCGGTTTCGTCTGGAACCTTTGCTCATTCTTTAAAGCGATATCCTACACCTTTTACTGTCTCTATATAATGATCACCCAATTTCTCTCTGATTTTACGAACGTGTACATCAACCGTCCGATCAACAACATAAATATTATCACCCCACACTTTGTTTAAAAGTGTTTGACGATCCAGCACCTTTCCTTTTCGGCTAGCTAGATAAAAAAGAAGTTCGAATTCCTTTCTTGGTAACTGAAACTCTGCATTCTCCCTTTTAACTATGTATCTGTCTTTGTCAATTTCAAGATCGTGAACCTCCAGTTTATTAACCGGTTCTGCAGATTCATCAAATCGACGCATTACTGCTTTTATTCGGGAAACTAACTTTGTGGTACTTATTGGCTTAGTGATATAATCGTCACCACCTTTATTTAAGCCTTCGATTTCTGTTTTTTCGTCACTTCTAGCCGTTAAAAAGATGATTGGAATTCGTTTTAAATCATCGTCTTTCCTCATAAGCTCCACAGCTTCAAGCCCATCCATTTTCGGCATCATGATATCAAGAAGAACCAAATCTGGTTTATTCTCCTTCGCAATTTCAATCCCCTTTTCGCCATTTTCGGCTTTTAAAACTTTAAAGCCTTCCTTTTGTAAGTTGTATTCAATAAGATCAAGAAGGTCTTTTTCGTCGTCAACAACAAGAATGGTCTTTTTAGCCACTGGTATAATTGGTTTAATTCCCTGGTAACAATTCTATAATGATACTAATGAATCTGTGCAATGTATAATGAAGAAATTGTTACGGCACCGAGGAATAAAATGGCTAATTCTTCAATAATCCAAGCGCTTTTCGTATCACCGCCGAAGAATCTGATCCTTCACCTTCATTAATTACCTTTATTGCTGCTTGTTCAGATTCTTTAGGTTTAAAGCCAAGTGCAACTAATGCCTGAATTGCCTCTTCCAGAACCCCTGTACCAACAGAAACCGAAGATTTGTCAAGTCCGGTATTTAATTCTTTTAGCTTTTCTCTCAATTCAACAATAATTCGCTCTGCAGTCTTTTTCCCAATACCGGGTACGCGGGATAATGCGACAGCATCCCCGCCAGTTATTGCTGAAATCAAATTTGATGCGGGTAACCCACTAAGTATTGTAAGTCCCAATTTAGGTCCAACCCCCTTTACGGTTATCAGATGTTCAAATAACTGTTTTTCTTCTTTTGAAAAGAATCCGAATAATCGCTGGTCATTTTCTGTGATGTGATGATAAATCAACAGTTTGATTTCGCTTCCAGCTGATTCAAGTTGATCTATAGTTTGGCTGGAAACCTCAACTTTATACCCCACTCCCTGAACGTCTAATAAAACGGAGTCTGGGGTCTTTTCTTCGATAAATCCTTTTAAAAATGCGATCATAATTTTCTTACTCTACCTGGATTTTGCTCAACAAAACTTGCCCAATCTCCCTTCTTATTATTTTGATGGGTTTTCTTCTGTCCTAATGGAATTCCGCGATTATTCATCATATGACACCAGGCAACTGCGAGCGCATCTGTGGCATCATTTGATAATTTTTCATCTGGTAGCCTCACCATCTTCTTTAACATAAACGCTACCTGTTCTTTGCTGGCGTTTCCATTTCCGGTGATAGATTTTTTCACCACTTTTGGAAAATACTCTACAGCATCAAGCCCACACTGTTTAATCGCCAGAATAGCTGCAGCCTGTGCTCTACCTAATTTCAGCATTGCTTGCGGATCTACCCCATAAATGGGTGTCTCCACAGCACATTGTGTGGGTTGAATAGATTTTATTATGGCTGAAATCTGCTCAAAAATATAATTTAAGCGATTAGAATGATCTTCAATGTTCGCCATTCTAATTACATCGCAACGTAAAGCAATTAATTTGCCATGCTCCTCGGTAAGCACTGCATAACCGGTAACTCTAGATCCAGGATCTATTCCGAGGATTATATCAGACATCTGTGATTTTGTTAATGTCATTCCGCCGCGAATGCCGGAATCCAGATCATGTTAGACAATTTAAATTCCTGCCTTAGTAGAAATGACTTTTCTATTTCAACTTATTCTTCATCAGCGTAAATTTTAGCGAGGTCTTCCATCATTTCTTCTGAAATACCATTAGTAACAAAACCTCCATCATGGAACAGGTTCTGCATAGTAACTTTTCGTGTTAGATCTGAAAACATGGCAACACAATAGTCGGCACAGTCGTCTGCGGATGGATTACCCATCGGGGAAAGCTTTTCTGCAAACGTGTACATACCATCAAAGCCTTTAATACCAGACCCGGCTGAGGTTTTTGTTGGTGCTTGAGAAATGGTATTTACTCGAATTCCGCGATGACCTAATCTGCTACCATAGTTTCTGGCAATACTTTCTAATAATGCTTTTGCATCATTCATATCAGAATACTTGCTGAAAATTCGCTGTGCACCAATGTATGAAAGGGCGATTACGCTACCACCATCATTAAGAATTCCTGCCTTATCAGCAAAATGTAGAACTCTGTGAAGAGAAATAGCAGAAATGTCCAAAGATTGCTGGAACCAACGGTAATTAATGTCTGTGTATTCCTTTTTCTTTCGGATATTTGGAGACATCCCGATTGCATGAAGAATGAAGTCTACTCCTCCAATTTCTTCTTTCACTTTTTCCATCATTTCTTTTACTGCATCGTCATCAGAAACATCGCAGGGAATTATGGGCGCATTAGTTTCTTCAGATAGGGCATTCAAGGTTCCTAGTCGGAGAGCAATGGGCGCATTTGATAATACAAATTCTGCTCCTTCTCTATGGCAGGCTAAGGCTACGCGCCATGCAATACTACGATCGTCTAGTGCTCCAAAAATAATTCCTTTTTTACCTTTTAATAATCCGTGGCCTTCACTCATTCTAAAAACTTCTATTAATTGATAGGTTTGGTAGATCGGCTATAAACTTAATTACGCAGTCGTCATCCTAAACACTGAACCAATTCAGCGCATGCTTGATTAAGAATCTGTAGAGCGTTTCTTTAATTTATCGGCTGTTAGTAAATCAACCATTTACAGATCCTGGATCAAGCCCGAGATGACAACTATAAGGATAGTTGCCAGTGCAGAAAATCCTACTTATTCCAATAAAAAGATAGAGGTATTTATTCTGGCTAGTCTACCGTGTCTACTCGGGTAAATACACCATTTTCAATTTTGAATACGGTCCACTCTGTTCCACGGGCATTTCCATCTATTCGGTAGGTATGCATTAATCGATTGTCACCGTAAACACGAACTGTAGCTCTTGACTGGCTGGCAAGATTTCTTGAACGTCGGCTATCGCGATTTGAGTAGTCCATTACTTTATAAACATAGGAATCAGCCACACTCATTTCGTTGATTGTAATCGTTTCAGGGCCATTGCCATTTGTGTCATCGCGATCTAACTGTGCGGTTCCGTCCTGACTGGTTCTGGTATCCCGATAAGAAATATGATAATCGCCTTCTTTAATAAGATGGGCATCTAAATCTCTTGGTCTATCTGCCCAATCTAAGACTATTCTGATTTGTTGCGGCTGGAGCGTAGGAGAAACCGAGATTTGACCCTGCCACACAGAGCCAACCATTATTTCTAAATTGAAATCAGAATTGATGAAATCAGCTTTTCGGAAAGAAACTGGTAATTGACCATTTACAACATCGGTAGTAAAAAGCACTTTACCTTCAAAATCGGTGGTGTAGGAATTTTCGCCAATGGTAACCGCCGCTCCGGTTACGTAATCTCCTGTCAATGCATTTACGAATCGAAGGGTCAATTGACCCGTGTTCATTTCTCTGAACATATCACCGGCACGATCTTTTACTCCTGATGAGCCTGTGCCAGTTTGTGCAAACGCCATCGTTGACGTAAGAAATAGTATTGCCGAAAAAAGTTTAATTGATTTCCCCATAATAAAGCCTCGTACCTGATATTGATGCTTTTGTTCCTGAATTGGAAAAATACTATTTCAAGGAATCAAAAAAAGGTTGGAAAAACTATAAAAACAAAACTCTGAAATGAGTAAATGGATTCCAGAAAATTTTGGGAAACTACCTTGAGAACATTTTTAAAATGCTAATTACAACCACATAAACAGGTGGTGATATATTTTTTTCATTCTCTCTTTTTTACCTATGAACCATAATTGAAAAAAGGGTAAGAAAATGAAAAATGAAGAAATACAGGGGTTTTGCGGGCTTCCGATAATGAAACCCAGGGTTTTTAGTTCTGATGTCTTATTTGAAAGAGAGTCCCTAATCCTCGTTTCAGATACTAAATGGGCCAATGGTACACAATTAAAGTACTACTTCTTAGAAGGGTCGAATAATGAAAAAGATGTTGTCAGAAAGGCTTTTGATATTTGGAAAAACATTGGCATAGGTCTTCGATTTAAAGAAGTAACTAATAAGCTTGATGCAGAGATTCGAATTTCCTTTAAAAAAGGAGCTGGTTCCTGGTCCTATTTAGGAAAACAGATCTTAAATATCTCTTCAAATGAACCAACAATGAACTTTGGTTGGGATATAACAACAGATATTGATACAGCGCTACATGAAATTGGCCATACACTTGGTTTAACACATGAGCAATTTAATAATAAGGCTGGAATTGTTTGGGATGAAGAAGCGGTCTATCGAAGATTTAGCGGTTATCCAAATTATTGGGATAAGGAAACAATAGACTTTAACATTCTTAGAAAGGTACCACCAAATGAAGTTGTTTCGTCAGAATGGGATCCCAATTCAATAATGCAATATAAATTTGGACCGGGTTTAATACTCAAGCCCGAAGAATTTAAAGACGGAATAAACCCAGAACCCGGATTATCAGAGAAAGACAAACTTTGGATTCAAAAATTTTATCCACCTCTATCTTTTAATGACCTAACCCACCTAAAGGTGACACAATCTGTAGAGTTGATCTTAAATAATGCAGAGCAGGCGAGTTTTATTTTTATTCCAGAACATTCACGAAAATATACGATTCAAACATTTGGGAGTATGGACTGTTTGCTTGTACTATTTAATCTTCTTGACGACGATGACCAGGTTTTTCTTTCTGGTGATGATGACAGTGGGGTTGATAGAAGTGCCATCATTAATTATAAACTGATTAAAGATCACAGATACTTAATTACGGTTAGAAAGTATTACTCATATAATGAAAATAACTCTCTAATGATCTATTGATTTATCTGAGCCTTACTATAAAAAAAGTACTCTGAAATGAGTAAAAGGATACCAAAATGGTTTTGCAAAAGGAATAAGCCAGTTTTGCATTTCTTCCTCATCTATTTCTCCCAACTCTAACAGCCGAAAGCTATCAACAAATGGTCGGTATAGAAATAGATAAAAAGAAAGAAATAGAAAACCGACTGCTTGACCACTGAATTGGAACACGTAGTAATTCACTATTAGTGGAAAAAACAAAAGGAGCAAGTAGACAAATTTGTTGCTCATATAGCTAGTTTTAAAAATAATAACCCAGACAGGTAGAATGAGTCTTTTAACTATGAATTGTTACAAATTCTGATAAAAATTATTTATCCACATTAGTGTTGATAAGCCCGACAATTCCCCGTATTTTTGTAGGCTCTAAAACCGACGAACTATCCTGTTTATAAAAGATTCATGTTTGAGAATCTATCATCCAATTTAGATAAAGCATTCCAAAGCCTTAAAGGCGAAGCGCGTATTACCGAGGTAAACATTGCCGAGACGGTACGTGAAATTCGTCGCGCTTTGTTGGATGCCGATGTGAATTTGGAAGTTGCACGTCAGTTTACTGCGGACATTAAAGACAAAGTACTCGGATCTGATGTACTCACCTCCGTTAATCCAGGTCAACAGTTCACAAAAATTGTGTACGATGAACTGGTTGAAACTTTCGGTGGTGAAAAGCATGATATAGCGAGTGCCCATGTTCCGCCAACAATCATTTTAATTGCAGGTTTACAAGGATCTGGTAAAACTACCTTCACAGGTAAGTTAGCCCGATATCTTAAGCAGGAGCATAAAAGGAATCCTCTTCTTGCTGCCGCCGATGTTTATCGCCCTGCTGCCGTAAACCAGTTAAAAACCCTCGCATCTTCTGTAGATGTTCCGGTGTATTCGATAGAACAAAAAGATCCAATTCGGGTTGCCAAAGAAGCCGTTTCTATGGCAAAAAGCCTGGCTATGGATACAGTTATTATCGATACCGCCGGTCGACTCTCTGTAGACGAGGAAATGATGGATGAAATTGCAAACATCAAGAATGCAATCAATCCACACGAAATCCTATTCGTTGTTGATTCAATGACGGGTCAGGATGCTGTTAATACAGCAAAAGCCTTCAACGATCGTATCGACTTTAATGGCGTGGTTTTAACCAAGCTAGATGGCGACACCCGTGGTGGTGCAGCGCTATCAATTAAGTCGGTAGTTGATAAACCAATCAAATTTGTAAGCACCGGTGAAAAACTGGATGCTCTTTCCCCTTTCTATCCTGACCGAATGGCTCAGCGTATTTTGGGGATGGGTGATGTGGTTTCCTTGGTTGAGAAGGCTCAAAAAGAATTCGATGAGAAGGAAGCAGAGAAACTTCAAAAGAAGATTAGCTCAGACAAATTCGACCTTGAAGACTTTTTGGATCAAATTCAGAAGATCAAAAAGATGGGAAGTTTTACTGATCTCGTCTCGATGATCCCCGGCGCCAGCAAAGCAATAGAAGATGCTGATCTCAGTGATGACGCTTTTAAGCCCATCGAAGCAATAATCTATTCTATGACGCCGGAAGAGCGTCAGAACCCAAGCATTTTAAACGGTAGTCGGCGACGACGAATAGCGGCCGGTTCTGGCACCACTGTTCGTGAGATTAATGATCTCATCAAACAGTTTGAACAGATGAAGAAAATGATGAAGACTATGTCCAAAATGGGCAAAATGGGTAGAGCCATGCAGGGTCTGAAGAACCTTCCTCTGGGACGATAGAATTTTATAGAATTAGATTAACAACATAACTCACTGGAGATAACCATTGATTAAAATCAGACTTCAACGCAAAGGGCGTATCCGACGTCCTATTTATCATATTGTAGTTGCTGATAGCCGTGCACCACGTGATGGGCGTATCATCGAGCAAGTTGGACGATATGATGGCGTTACCGAAAAGAAAGAGACCGTACTGAACGAAGATCGTATCATGTACTGGTTAGATACCGGAGCCCAACCAACCGACTCTGTTAGAAAAATCCTACGCCAGGAAGGTGTTCTTTATAAGCGTCACTTAATGATGTGGGGTAAAAGCGAAGCAGAGATCGAAGCTGCGCTTTCAGAATGGAAAGCTTATCGCGACACTAAGAAGCAAGAAGAGGTAACTCACCGCGATCAGGTTAAAGCTGCACTTGCTGCTGAAGAGAAAGAATACAAAACTCAGGTTACTAAGAAAGCTGCCGCTGCAGCAGAAGAAATGGCAACAGAAGAAGCTACGGCCGAAGTAGAAGAAACGGTAGATGAAGTTGTAGAGGCTGAAGCAGAAGAAGCGGCTGTTGAGGAAACGGTTGAAGAAGTTGCTGCTGAAGAGCCTGTTGCTGAGGAAGTAGTGGAAGATGCTCCAGCAGAAGAGCCAGTTGCAGAAGAAGAATTAGTAGAAGCCCCGGCTGAAGAACCTGCTGCTGAAGAAGTAGTGGAAGAAACTCCGGCTGAAGAAGCTACTGCAACAAAAACTTCTACTGATATGGGTGCAAAAGAAGCGGCTGATTACATTGCTGCAACTGATTTAGCTGATTTAGAAGGTTTCGTAACCGATGCTGAAGAGCGCAAAACTGTGCTTGCAGCTTGGGAAGCTAAAAAAGCTGAATAAAATCTTACGCTCCTATGGCTGCAAATGCCAGTACAGCACCATTTACTGAGATTGGTACAATTGCCAGATCTCACGGACTTAAAGGCGAGTTAAAAATTCAATTCGAAACAAACTCACCAGAGTTAGTCCGACGGATTGAAATGGTGTACTTGCAAAACAGTCGCGGGGATTACTTTCCTTGCCGCATCAAACAGATTAGAACCGAGGGCAAGGAAGACCGACTTTCGTTCTTTGTACATTTTGAACACATCGCTGATCGCAACGCAGCTGAAGCTCTTCGTGGAAAGCTAGTTTTTATCGAGACGGATAAAGCAGATGCTTTTTTTGAAGATGAGGTTGAAGAAGTAAATTATCTCGATTTCGAAGTTGTAAACGAACACGATCAACATAAAGGGTTAGTTATTGATGAAATTGATAATGGTGCTCAGCTTGTAATAGTTGTAGCCACTACATCAGGTTCTTTAATGATCCCAATGGTTGATCAGTTTGTTGAGAAAATCGAAATAGACGAATTGCGCATCCGTTGTAAAAACTTAGACTTGTTGGAGGGCTGAAATGAGAATAGATATAATATCAGCAGTTCCGGCATTATTGGATGGACCTCTTAATTATAGCATAGTTAAACGTGCCCGTGAAAAAGATTTGGTAGAAATCCATGTTCATGACCTAAGAGACTACACGGAAGACAAGCATAAAAAAATAGATGATTATCCATACGGTGGTGATGCCGGCATGGTGCTTACTCCTCAACCAATTTTCAGTTGTATTGAACATCTAACCTCGCAAAGAAGTTACGATGAGCTCATTTTTACAGCCGCCGATGGGAAAGTGTTTGATCAGGGAGATGCAAATGAGCTCTCTCTTAACACTAACATTCTCATTTTGTGTGGTCATTACAAAGGTGTAGATCAGCGAATTAGGGATGAATTAATCACCAGAGAATATTCTATTGGTGATTTTGTACTCTCTGGAGGTGAATTGCCAGCAATGGTTATCACCGATGCAATTGTGCGACTTTTACCAGGTGCAATTGGTGATGCAGAAAGTGCTTTAAAAGATTCATTTCAAGATGGGTTACTTGAGGCGCCGGTTTATACAAGACCGGCAAACTTCAAAGGATTAGAAGTACCTGAAGTGCTCCGATCTGGAAACCCAAAACTGATCGATGAGTGGCAGCGTGATCATTCCCTTAAGAAAACAAAAGAACGAAGACCGGATTTATTTAACCAGTTTAAGAAAGAAGATTAACATACCATCCTCAAATAGTTGGGGATAAATTTATAGAAACATGGATAAGCTAAAATTAGTTGAACAATCGCTTGTAGCAGAAAATCTTCCAGATTTCATCGCTGGTGATACTGTGAATATTCACTATCGTGTAAAAGAAGGTGAGAAAGAAAGAATTCAGCAGTATCAGGGTGTTGTAATAGGAATGAGAGGTAGCGGACCAAACCGTACGTTCACTGTTCGTAAAATGAGTGGTAACATTGGTGTTGAGCGTATTTTTCCGTTCAATTCTCCTTTCATTGCGCAAATTGAAGTAAAGCGCCGTGGAAAAGTTCGTCGTGCGAAATTGTTCTACTTACGTGAATTACGTGGTAAAGCTGCTCGTATTAAAGAACGAGATACCAAAAAGAAAAAGTAATCATCTGATTACAAATGAATGTTATGTTTAGCTCAAAGCTTGTGATCAGGCTTTGAGCTTCATGCATTTCAATTACTCTCTCATTCGATAAGATTTTATTATGAATATTATTCTATTCGGACCTCCCGGTGCTGGAAAAGGAACACAAGCCGACTTGATTATCAACAAGTACAGCCTTCCTCACTTATCAACGGGAAATATTTTTCGAGCGGCAATAAAGAACCAAACCCCGCTCGGTCAAAAAGTAACTGCAATTCTAGATGCGGGAAAATTGGTTCCTGACCAATTAACCATTGAATTAGTTGCTGAAGAACTAAAACAGGAAAAGTATTCAGCTGGTGCTATTTTTGATGGCTTCCCTAGAACGGTGGCGCAAGCTGAAGCCCTTGATAATCTACTTGAAAATAAAGGCGACAAAGTGGATGCTTTTATCTCACTCGAAGTTGAGGAAGAAGAATTAGTAAAACGAATTCTTTCCAGAGGGCAAGGTAGATCTGATGATACTGAAGAAGGAATCAAAACTCGTTTAAAAGTATATCATGATGAAACGGCACCTGTTCAAGCCTATTATCAATCTCATGACCAAGCCTATGAGATAAACGGAATTGGTAGTATTGAAGAAATTCATCAACGTATTGTTGATATATTAGAGAAATAAAAAAAGCCCCTATTTGGGGCTTTTTTGATGTTTAAAGTTTCTCTACAAGCTGGATATTGTTACCACACGTATCATTGAATACAGCAAATTTAACCGTTCCCATTTCAGTTGGTTTTAAGCTGAATTCGACACCTAATTCTACTAACCGATCGTACTCTTTTTGAACATCATCCACATCAAATTGAGTCCAGGGTATACCGGCTTCTCTTAATGATGTTTGATAGACTTTCGTAGGTTCATGATGAACCGGCGCAGGTTCTAATAATAATTCCGGTCCATCTTGAGCTTCTTTAGATACTACGGTAAGCCACCTATTTTCACCCTCTAATGGGGTATCTAATTTCTTGATAAACCCTAATTTTTCGGTATAGAATTTTAAGGCTTTTTCTTGATCTAGAACTGGAATACTAATAATTGTGACTTTCATCTATTTACTTAGTTTTGTTGAAATAACTCAAATTCCAGAATTAAGAATTGTACTGCTTCTCGAAAGTTGCTCTTTTTGATATTGAGAAGGTGTTTTTCCAGTTTTTCGTTTAAATAGGCTACTAAACGAGCCTAAACTCTCGAACCCTACTGCAAAACAGGTCTTAGTTACCGACAGTCCATTTCGTAAGTAGTTTTTAGCGTGTTCAATTCTTTTATCAATTAAATACTGCCTGGGAGTAAGTCCATAGTATTTTTTAAACAATCTCAAAAGATGGTATTTAGACAGAAATTGATCTTCAGATATCTTATTAAGATTTAATTCTGAATCATAATTATCATCAATAAACCTACGAACAGATTTTATAGCATCTATTTGTTTCTGGTTTTTATACAGACCATTTCTCAGCTTGCCAATCTTTCTTTCATAGAATGTCATTGATCTGTTAGTTATCTCAAAATGGTAACTGTAAAAACAATAGTGCTGCTAGTGCGCCACCAATTATTGGGCCTACCACTGGAATCCAGGAGTATGACCAATCACTTCCGCCTTTTCCTTTTATTGGAAGAATGAAGTGTGCAATACGTGGCCCTAAATCACGTGCAGGATTAATTGCATAACCCGTTGTTCCACCTAACGACATTCCAATCACGACAACTAATAAAGCAACTGGTAATGCATTGATTGCGCCTAAGCCTACATCAGGAGCAGCCATATAAAGAACTCCTAAAACTAGAACAAATGTGCCAAGTGACTCAGAAATCAAATTTGAAACAGTATTTCTAATTGCTGGTGCCGTTGAAAAAGTAGCTAATTTAAGATCCTGCTCCTCAGTTCTATCGTAGTGATCTTTGTAATGCAACCAAACCGCTGCTGCTCCTAAAATTGCTCCCAACATCTGGGCAAGTATATATCCGGGTACTAAGCTCCATGAGAATTTTCCAGCTAAAGCTAATCCAATCGAAACTGCCGGATTAATGTGTGCTCCACTAATATCTGCAACAACAAAAACCCCAACAAAAACGGATAGTCCCCAAGCGAGTGTGATTACAACCCAACCTGCTCCATTACCTTTTGTGTCTTTCAACAAAACGTTTGCTACAACTCCATTTCCTAAATAGATCAATAGAAATGTTCCTAAAACCTCACCTAAATATGCTTCCATTTTTTAATTTTATGTTAATGTATAATGTTTCGCCATGTTCAAAAACTCAGCAACTTCCTGATCAATCCATGCCTGATCTTCGTTAAATTCTATGGCTAATAGCTCAGCTACTGTTTCAGCTGACTCTAGTGATGCTTTTGCATCTAGTAACAACATCCTTGTTCGCCGAGATAAAACATCGTCAATAGTAATTGCCATTTCCTTTCGAGCCGCCCAAATAACTTCTGCTTTCAGATAAGGCAAATTTGGATGTATCTGTTCTCCAAGTTCTGGTCGCTTTTTAATCAATTTATCAATCCCAACTCGGTCTGATCCATACACATGAAGGTGATTTTCCATATCGGTGTTTTTCAACCACCCATGTATTCGAAGTCCTTCTGTAATGCATTCCGATTCCTGAAGTCCTGCTACCAACACCGCCTGATCTACTGTATCCTGCGCCATTTTCCGGTAGGTAGTCCACTTGCCACCAGCAATTGTTACTAAGCCTGACTCTGATACTTGTAGGTGATGACTTCTTGAAATTTGCGATGTTGAGGTTTCATCCTCTGGTTTTACTAACGGCCTTAAACCTGCGAAAACACTCTTCACATCTTCTCGAGTTGGATCTTTGGATAAATATCTTGCTGCATGTCTTAACACAAAGTCGATTTCTTCCTCCAGCGCTTTCGGTTCAAGATCCGGTTTTTTTATTGGTGTGTCTGTTGTTCCAACTAGTGCTTTTCCATGCCAGGGTACCGCAAATAGTACTCGACCATCATCAGTATGAGGAACCATGATTGCAGCATCACCCGGAAGAAACTCTTTGTCTAACACAAGGTGAATACCTTGAGAGCATTGAATCATTGGTTTATGAAATTCATCATCCATTGTTAGAATGGAGTCTGTAAAAATTCCGGTAGCATTAATCACAACTCTGGCATTAATCGAGTAATTTTCTCCCTTAACCATGTCTAAAGCTTCTACACCGGTAATCAGATCGGATGAATTTTTAAGTAACCCGGTAACTTTCATATAGTTCAATGGAAGCGCACCATGATCAGCGGCGGTCTGGGCAAGGTTTAATGCCAACCGAGAATCATCGAATTGGCCATCATAATACATTGTCCCACCAAGCAAACCTTCCGTTTCCAGGGTTGGAATTTTTTCAAGCGTTTCTTCGACGGTTAAACTTTTTGATTTTTTGATGTTCAGTTTTCCTGCTAAAACATCATACACTTTCATTCCAACGCCATAAAAAGGGCCGCTCCACCATTTATAACTCGGTACAATAAAAGATTGATGACTTACCAAATGAGGAGCGTTTTGAATAAGCAACCCTCTTTCTTTAAGTGCTTCAATAACTAGTGAAACGTCTCCTTGCTGAAGATATCTGACACCCCCATGAACGAGCTTCGTACTACGACTAGATGTTCCTTTTGAGAAATCATGCATATCTAATAACACGGTAGAATATCCACGCGAAGCTGCATCAACAGCACAACCCAATCCTGTAGCACCACCACCGATAATGACTACATCCCAATACTGATTTTTCTCTCGGATGGTCTGAAGGAAATCTGTTCTATTCATCCCAGCCTTTGCTCTTTTCTACCGCTTTGTTCCAATTCTTTAAATATGCGGCAGCTTCATCGGCGCTCATCTTAGGCTCGAATCGTTTGTCTTCTTGCCATTGTTTTGTCAATTCATCGGTGTTATTCCAAAAGCCTGTTGCAAGTCCGGCTAAGTATGCTGCCCCCAGAGCTGTGGTTTCCAGTATTTTTGGTCGCACAAGGGGTATTTGTAGAATATCTGCCTGAAACTGCATCAAGGTGTCATTCACAGTTGCTCCACCATCTACGCGAAGTTCCTGAATTTTTATGCCCGAATCTGCTTCCATTGCAGAAAGCACATCTTTCACCTGATATGCAATACCTTCAAGAGCAGCACGAGCAATATGCCCTGCTGAGCTTGCTCGTGTTAATCCAAACATGGCACCACGTGCTCTTTGGTCCCAGTGAGGTGCACCTAAGCCTGCAAATGCCGGAACCAGATAAACACCGCCGTTATCGGGAACAGAATTAGCAAGGGCTTCAACCTCAGATGAAGATTTGATAATTCCTAAACCATCACGTAGCCATTGTACCACCGCACCAGCAATAAAAATTGAACCCTCAAGTGCATAGGTTACTTTCCCATCTATGCCATACCCTATTGTTGTTAATAGATTATTCTTTGAAGAAATGGCTGTTTCATCCGTATTAAACATGATAAATGAGCCGGTTCCATAGGTATTCTTCAACATGCCTGGCTGCAAACACATCTGCCCAAACATTGCTGCTTGCTGATCACCTGCAATACCGGAGATTGGAATTCCATAGAACGATTCGCCATACACCTCACTTGACGATTTTACCTCAGGAAGCATAGATGCCGGAATCCCCATCAATTCGAGAAGTTCAGAATCCCACTTCAATTCACGTATGTTATAAAGCATGGTTCGAGAAGCGTTGGAAACATCCGTTACATGAACATTTCCATCTGTAAGCTTCCAAATCAACCAGGAGTCAACCGTTCCAAAAGCTAGTTTTCCCTGTTCAGCTTTATCACGTGCACCCTCTACATTTTCGAGTATCCATTTTACCTTTGTACCGGAAAAATAACTATCAATGACCAAACCTGTCTTATCTGCAATTTTTGGAGCCCATCCATCTGTTTTTAGAGAGTCGCAGTAGTCGGAAGTACGACGGTCCTGCCAAACTATCGCATTATGAATTGGCTCACCAGTTTCTCTATCCCAAACTACCGTAGTTTCTCTTTGGTTGGTGATACCAATTGCTGCAACTTCCCCTTTATGGCCTTTTAAAACTTCATCGATCACACTTTTTTGCGATGCCCAAATTTCATTGGGGTCGTGTTCTACCCAGGCGTCGGCAGGGAAATATTGGGTAAATTCTTTTTGTGCAACTACATGTATATCTCCCAAATGATCGAATAGAATGGCGCGTGAACTAGTCGTTCCCTGATCAATAGAAAGGATGAATTTTTTACTCATTGATGACTCCGTTTATTCCACGCTGAATATGATCGAAATAAAAGTTATTCTCAACTAATCAATTCTTTTGCACTACTCTTTCTTCGTATGAAAATTTATTCTTTACTCATTATTGGGTTAATGCTTGTACAATCGTCTTTATATGCCCAGCAACTTAAACTGCCTAGACTCTTTAGTGATCATATGGTATTACAAAGAGATTCCCCTTTAAAATTTTGGGGTTGGGATACCCCCGGACAAGATGTATCCATCTCTTTGGGTGAAATTGAAGAAAAAACGACCACTAATAATGATGGGTATTGGCAGCTTTATTTTCCTGAGCAGAAAGCAGGAGGTCCATATCAAGTTGAAGTTAGAGGATCGGAAACCATCTCACTAAATGACATTTATGTTGGTGATGTTTGGGTTGCTGGAGGTCAGTCTAATATGGAATGGAAATTTAATTGGATAGTTGATGGGTGGGAAGAAGAAATCGCTAGTTCAGATTATCCGGAAATTCGATTTTTTGAAATACAAAATGAGTTCTCTTATAAAAAAGAGGATCACTTAAATTCCGGAGAATGGAAAATTGCAAATCCCGAGAATAGCCCTGAGTTCTCAGCAGTAGCCTGGTACTTTGCTAAACTAAATCATCTTGAAAAAGGGGTGCCTGTTGGAATAATTGATTCGAATTGGGGTGGAACCCCCGCTGAGGCATGGACACCAACAGAACATGTTCAATCCGTACCCGGATACGAAGTAAAAGCAACAGAAATATTAGCAGAAGTGAACTGGGAGCAAATCATTGCAACCGCTCAAACTGAAAATGAAAAACGCTGGACCAGAATCAATGGCCAATCTGACATATTAGCTTTCGGGGCACATAAAGCAGAATTCGATGACTCTGATTGGATTGAAGTTGAACTTCCCAATACTGAAGCGTTTACTGATTATATCTGGTTAAGAAAATCTTTTGTGGTAGATGATCTTGATGATGCTATTCTCTCTTTCGGTAATCCCGGTAAGTTCACGATTGTTTTCCTAAATGGAGTTCAAATTTATTCTAAAAGTTGGAATGATAACCCTGAGCTCATCAATATTGATGAAGCTCTACTTAATGATGGTGAAAATGTACTTGCAATTCGAACAGTCGAAGATTGGGATAATAGAGCCTTTATTGGGAGTATTGATGATTTCTGGATTACAATTGGTGAACAGAAAATTGAACTAAATGGATTGTGGAAATTTAATAATAAGGTTGAACCACCACTTGAAGATTATGTATTGTATGAGCACTCGCCCGGGTTTTTATACAATGCAATGATACATCCTATAGTTGGATATCCAATCAGTGGGGTAATATGGTACCAAGGGGAAAGTAATGTTGGGATGCATCAGTATTATCGGGAGCTCTTCTCTACGATGATTACTTCATGGCGTGATGCCTGGAACAATGAGTTTCCATTTCTATTTGTTCAGCTCGCCGCTTGGTTACCTAGACATGATTTGCCGACAGATTCTGATTGGGCCAGATTACGGGAAGCTCAAACACAAACTTTGGAATTAGATGGCACAGCAATGGCAGTTACCATTGATATTGGTGATGCCGAAGACATTCATCCCAGAAACAAAAAAGATGTAGGTTATAGACTTTGGCAGGCTGCACGAAAAGTCGAGTTTCAAGATAACCTAATTCATTCCGGTCCATTATACACTAAACACGAAATTGTTGAAAATACAATTGAGATATCCTTTGATTATGCAGAAAATGGGTGGGAAAATAAGGGGTCAAATCAAATTGAAGGATTTGCAATAGCCGGTTCAGATTCGGTGTTCCATTGGGCAACAGCTGAGATTGATAAAAATATGATCAGGGTTTATTCGGATCAGGTTTCGAACCCAATTGCTGTTAGATATGCATGGGCCGATAACCCTAAAGTATCCCTTTATAATCGGGAAGGATTACCAGTTGTACCATTTCGAACGGACGACTGGTAACTCTTCCATTGCCTTTTCAAATGCGAGTTTACCTGTTTTGTGTACAAACTCTGCCTTCCAAAATTCGAAGGTACTGCATGTTTTACGTGGGATTTTTACCAGTACATCGGGGGGATACACTTTTATCATCAATTCTTTTAAACGATCTTGAGTTAGCACAAACGAACTTTCCATAAGTTCAAAAATGGAAAGTGAATTTTCCTCTTTTTTAGTCTCTATGCGTGTTTTTTCGAGGATGTTTTCAGGAATTACATTTTCATACCATTTTGGTGGTTTTGAATTCAATTCTGCGTCTTTGATAAGTTTTTTTCCAGCGGCGTTTAAATCAACAGCAACTACAAGTGCATCCTCTCTTTTTTGAACCAAATTAAGTGGAAGAGGATTTAACACACCCCCATCTACAAGCATCTGCTTTTTATTTTCAACAGGTAAAAACACCCCAGGAATTGATACAGATGCTCTAAGTGCTTTGTACAAATCACCCGAAGAAAAATGGACTTCTTTTCCAGATTTCATATCTACAGAAACTGCTGTAAATGGAATCTTGAAATCCTCGATATTTAGGTCACCGGTCATTTCCCGATGTTTTGCGAAAATTTTTTCTCCCTTTACAAACCCTTCTCTTTTTAAAGTAAAATCGGTCAAATCAAAAACCTGATTTCGATCTAAGGAAAACAACCACTCTCTGTATTCGGGTAGATGTCCACCAGCGTAAATTCCACCTATTACAGCCCCCATAGAACAACCAACAATTTCGATGATCTCATATCCATTGTTTTCAAGTTCTTCTATCACTGCAATGTGAGCAATCCCTCTTGCTCCTCCCGATCCTAACACTAATTGGACTTTCTTCTTCATTACTTTAATCTGATAGTTTAATGTACCCTCAGTTCATGATCAGACCACAAACTGGTTAAATCAATTTTAATATACCTTCCTTCACATCAACCAAGCTTTCAATTGTATCAAAAGCATCTGCTCCATCACCAAAAACCATTATTGGAACCGCATTTCGAGTGTGAGATCGAACCGATAAGTCTTCCATATTTCCATGATCACTGGTAATCACTAATACATCCTCACTTCTTTTATTTTTAAGGATATGCATTAGAAATTCATCCAGTGGTTTCATCACACGTTCAGCATCTTCATGAGATTTGTTATGACCTGCTTTATCGGTGAGATAATACTCATAGAGCACCAGATCGTAGTTTGGAATCACATTCAATAACCGTTTTGCAGCATCAGTTGCCGTGATTTTTGGAATATCGATATCCAATCTTTCCCGCCAGGCATTTTGTACAATCTCTGCAGTTATTGCCTGGTCGTTTTCAATTTCTTTAATGGAATTCAGTTTAACACCGGCTGATCTCGTCATCAAAGTCGTGCAGCTCCATCTATTTCTCTTCTCAGCATATTCAAAGAAAATGGGTGGATAAGCATTCATGAAATACGGCTTCTTCCCAGCTTCCTGAACTGCATGAAAAATGCTTTGCTCTTCAAGAAGATGTCGAATTCCAGAATGTGGATACGGGCCAAAATGTTTTCCAATTACTTTACTCGCATTCTCTCCTGAGAATAAAGTAGCCTGTCCTGTTCCACTTTGTGGTAATCCCTCGACATCTAAATTGGCGTCAATAGGTTTAAATAGATGATTGGATTTTTTGATTGAATCAGCATCTTCAAAGAAATTCTCTCCTGATAAAACCTGCATACTTTCATAAGTCTGGCTGAAAAACGGATTCTCACCCGATCGCTTTCCAAGTCCCACACCATCTATAAAAAGAAAAATTACTGCCAACTTACTTCTCCAGGATTAGGGTAACAGGTCCATCATTTACAAGATGAACATCCATCATTGCTCCAAATCTTCCACCCTGAATATTTAGATTAGAATGGATTTTGAAGTACTCGATCATCTGTTCATACATTGGTTCCGCTTTATCTGGTCGAGCTGCTTCGATATACGAGGGTCGAGTACCTTTTTTAGCATCACCATATAAAGTGAATTGTGATACTACAAGGATTCCTCCATTAACATCAGTCACAGATTTATTCATTTTTCCATCTTCATCGGGGAATACACGTAGTTTCAGGATTTTCTCGCACATCCATTTCAATTGATCATCGGTATCATTTTGATGGACTCCTACAAGCAATAAAAGTCCTTGTTGAATGGATCCTGTTACTTCCTCATCCACTGTTACTTTGGCTTCGCTTACGCGCTGAACAACAACTCTCATACTTTGAAAAACTGTGGATTAATATGTGGATAGAATTCTGATAACATTGGGATAACCTAAATTCGCAAAAGTTCTGCACAAGTTTCCACAAAACTCTGATCTAATCAACATGCAAAAAGAATAACTTTTTGTGTGGATGGAATTTTATTGAATACTATGTGTGATTTTTGTGTACATGTTGAGAAGTGAAACTTATTTTAAATAAGCCACTGATTTTTAATAGCATTTTTTCAACATTGCTTTCCACATGTGGTGGTCAAGTTTTGTTTAAAAAAAAGAAAAGTTTTTTATCCACAAATCCACACTGCCTAATACTAATTACTAAAGATTTAAATTTTATTTTAATCGCTTAAGAGGGTGTGGAAAAGATTTAAAAAATTGATCCTTTTAAGCTTTTAAAGAGTAGTATATTTGAATCCATAAAAAATTGAATCAGATGAATCCTTCTTTTCCAATTGGTGATTTCGATTACGATGCTGAATACAAAGCAGAAGATGCACCGAAATACATTGCAGAGATTGAAGCGTTACCGGCCAGACTAAAAGAGGAAATTATATCCTTATCGGAGTCGAATTTAAATACCCCGTACCGTGTCGGTGGATGGTCGGTACGAAAAGTAATGCATCACATTTGTGACAGTCACCTGAATGCATTTATCAGAATTAAAAATACACTCACTGAAGAACATCCAACCATTAAGCCCTATGAACAACATTTATGGGCAGAACATGGTGATTATGAAGATGTTTCTGTTGAGGACGCATTGGTTTTTCTTGAAATTCTTCACAAAAAAATGGTAGCTACACTTAAAAGGTTGTCTACTGAAGAATTGAATAGGACCCTCTATCATCCAGAGGACGAAAAATACCCTGATACATTGGTTGGAGTTGTAGCTTTATACGCCTGGCATGGAAATCATCATCTGGGTCACATTCAACTTGTAACCAGACCAAATAGATAAATTTATTTCGATCAATGAGTAAGAAATCCATTACCTATAAAGATGCCGGTGTTGATATTAAAGCTGGTGAAGAACTCGTGAATTCTATCAAAGGCATGGTAAAAGAGACGCACAGTGATGCTGTTCTTTCAAACATTGGTGGATTTGGTGGATTTTTCCGTCCCGATTTTACCGGGTATAAAAAACCAGTTTTTGTAAGCTCGGTGGATGGAGTTGGAACTAAACTGATTGTTGCCTTCAAAGCAGGTGTATATGATACTGTTGGTCAGTGTTTGGTGAATCATTGTATTAATGACATTGCAGTTTGTGGAGCTACTCCTCTTTTCTTCCTGGATTATTTTTCGACAGGGAAATTAGAGCAGGGAGTAGGAGTTCAAGTTATTAAAGGATTTGCGACAGCTTGTAAAGAAAATGGTGTGGCTTTAATTGGTGGTGAAACCGCTGAAATGCCGGATATTTACGGAGAGGGTGAATTTGATCTGGCAGGAACCATTGTTGGGATTGTAGATGAAGATCAGGTTATCAATGGAGCTGAAATTCAAAAAGGAGATGTGCTAATCGGATTCAAAAGTTCTGGATTACACACCAATGGATACTCCTTAGCTAGAAAAGTGCTATTCAGTGAATATGATGTGAATGATCATGTAGATGAGTTGGGATCCACAGTTGCCGAAGAATTACTCCAGGTTCATAGATCCTACTTACCGGTTATTTCTGCTTTAAAAGATTTAGATGGCGTGAATGGATTTTCTCACATCACAGGTGGGGGAATGGTTGGAAATACCAAGCGAATCCTACCTGATGGTCTGGCATTAGATATTCATTGGGATGCGTGGAAAAGACCTTCTGTTTATAATATGATCCAAGAAATTGGAAATGTTCCTGAAGAAGATATGCAGGCAACTTTTAATCTTGGTATTGGATTAGTGGCTGTTGTTTCTCCGAATGCAGTTGAAGCTGTAAAAGCTAAAGCTGCTGAGTTAGGGGAAGAAGTTTTTGAAGTGGGGAAAGTGGTTTAAATATGAAATCTTTTTTTATTTCGAATTTGAAAGATAATGAAGCGCTTGAGATTTACATCTCAACTAAAAAAAAATACCAAGAAAAAGGATACAATATATCTGATAAAAAGATATTTGGATTTAGTTTTTACGAAGGTATTGAAGAGAAAAGATATTTTGTAGGGAACGTCTTAGAAGACACAAGTGAAGAGATATACATCATATTTTATGATGAAGGAAAGTCTATGTATTTAGTATTAACACCAAGTTTTGGTGTTTACTATAACATTGTGCGTACGTTTACTAAAGGTGTTTATGGATTAGATGTTAAAGAATACCTGTTTGAATAGAATGAAATGGCATTTTTAGCAAAAGTTATTAAAGTACTGATAAGTGGTCCAGGAGATGTATCAGTAGATATTGATAAAGTTAAGAAAGCTATATATGAATGGAATTCAATTAATTCTGGAAGTACCGGAATTATATTTTTACCACTTCACTGGAAAACAAATACAGCACCAAAACTTGGAATAGGTGGCCCACAGCCAATAATTAATAAGCAATTAACTGAAAAGGCTGATTATGTAATTGCTTTATTTAGATCGAGAATTGGGACTGAAACAGAAAGCTATATTAGCGGAACTGTAGAAGAAATATTTGAAGTTAAAAAGGCTGGAAAAATGGTGTCAGTCTACTTCATAGATGATAAAGCTAAAATTTCAGAATTAGATATTAATCAAGTTCAAAAACTAAATGAGTTCAAGAAGGATGTAGAAGGTTTATATGCTGATTTCGAAAATATTGATGAGCTGGTTTCAGATTTAAAACAGCATCTAACTATTCAAATAAATACAGACTCTTATTTTTCAGAATTAGAGGTATCAAAAGACGAAGGGATTCAAATACAATTTTCTTCTAGTAGTCCAGATACAAAGACTTTTGAATTGTCAAATCAGGAGTCCATTTTAATAATTGAAGCTTCTTATGATAAAGATGGTAGTATTTTAGTTGTTTCATCAAATGATGGTTTGTCAATATCTACAAATAGACGTGAACTTTTAAATGCTGGGAGGGGAAGAGATAGGGCTAAGTGGGAAAAATCAATCGATAAATTGGTAGAATTAGGGTTTATCATATCAATTAATATTAATAATACCATCTATAACCTTACAGAGAAAGGTTATGAATATGCTGAAGAACATGATCCATATATCAGTTTATCAAGAGATTCGAAATTATTATTGGAGAGTGCAGTTGAAAACAGTGGACATATTTTTATTACTCGAGTTTCAACTGGAGAAATTATAGAGACTGTTGAAAAAGAATTTTCAACAGGAAATGATTCTAAGGAAAGTGCCCATTGGCTATCAATAATTGAGGAACTTGAATTTAATGATCTTATCAAATATGAAAAGACAGATTGCTATAAAGTTTCTAAAAATGGATACGATTTAATTGATAGAATTAAATATAGTTTGAATAATTAAACTACTGAATGATCAGTTATCGTGACCATACCGTCCAGGAGCTTTCCTTCTTAGTGGATGAGTATGGATTCGATAAACCGATCCGAAAAAATCATGATAATCAGGAATTCTCCTTCACTTGGAAAAAAGGAGAGATTGAAGTAGAAGTTCGATGGGAAATGTATACATCCAGAAGTGCTCCTTTTCCTAAATTCCAGATAAAGCACCCTGCCATTGAAATACCTTTTAAAAAGATTTTAGATGCCTATTCCGGTTGCTGCTACAACAAATATCATCGCCATGAGAAGATTCGAAATAAATGGATTTTCAGTTCAAAGGTGAATGATAGAAGAAATGATATACTTGCCGAGTTATTTCGTCAAAGACTGGATGTATTTGTGAGATTGGTTAGAGAAAACGATCACTATTTGAAATCGGGAGAATGAGTTTGATTACCCGCAAACTCGATCAACTTATCAAGATTTGATTTTAGACTTTTCCAAAGCGCAGATTTTATAACAAACTGTTTCACAAACCTTCGGATAGTAGAATTATCATCAAGATAGACTTCAACTTCTAACTTACAGGAATGCTGTGTAATCGGGGTAATAATATAAAATTGATAAATCTGTCCAAGTGGATTTCCATCTGTGGAAAGTTCGCCATAAACCAATTGTCCGGGTTTTCCTTCTTTGGTAACCGTGATGAAATCAATGTGTTTCTCGTTGATTACACACACATGTTCAGATCCAATCCGTGTAACTTCATGTTCGTTGAACTCAAAAGAGTCAACTCCATCCACCCACTGATGGCGATACCGATAATTAGTGATGTATTCCAATAACTCAGGTGCAGAAACAGCAACCTGATATTCAAACTGAATCAAAGGTGGTTCATGGAACTCAACATTCTTCGCCTGATTGAATGGTTTTAGCTTTAAATCGTCTTTATTAATAATTGAGTATATGTACTCAAGCGTTTTGCCATCATATTTATCCTGACCCTCATCAAAATTATACAGCATGCTCATATAATTTGTGCGCATTTTTATCTCATCCGACAGTGACTTAGTAATGAGAACATAATTCTCACTATTAACTGAATTTTTCATCAATCGATGAGCTTCTATAACCTCTGTACCAAAGGGTTTTCTATTATTCTGAACGGAAATAAATTGAAGTTCCCCAGAATGAGTAATGATTTTAAGTTGAAGATTAGGAGCGGTGGCACAGGCATTACAAGGGCATATTCGATTAGTCTCCAACAATTTTAAGTGACTATAAAACGCTGTGAACATATTCTCGATTTGAGCGAGTAGCATTTCCATCGATGGAACTTCTTCTTCCTTGTAAAAGAACAAGGCATCACCTTCAACTTCAGCTAGCTGTAGATTAATGGTATTAGCATCCAATAAAACTTCCAATAACTCAGAAATTACATGCTGGCTATGAGCAATTTCAGTAGTGTTCACAAATTCAGTGAATCCGGAGATATCAGGTAAAAATAGAAGAGAAGGGGACACAATAATTAATTAGTGAATTACACCAAAACCCCAGCTTATGGTTGTAATTTTCCACTCACCTTGAATCTTATGTAGAATCATTAGTTTGTATTCAGGTACATCTGTACGAAATTGGTCAAGGCGTAATCGGGCTAAAGCCACATTTTGATAAATCTCGATACTTAATAATTCTTCTTGATAATTAGGATCCGCACTATCAGAATCTAGATTAAAAATACTTTCTCCATATTCCCCATCTCTGTTTACATAACGATAAGCTCCATTTTCGTGCATGGAAAATTTTTTGTGTTCGATACTTCCAGTATGATCACCGATATAAAAGTTTTTAATGGTTTCTATCACAGCTTGTCGATCTGTAAATTCAGAATCGTAGGTAATTTCGTTTAATACTTGATCTGTTTGTTGTGCAAAACCTATAAAAGGAATAATAATGAGTAGAATTAAGGGGATGTATTTCATATACCTATTAATAAATATTCAAACTATACAAATAATGATCAGTCGGTGTATTCCTCGATGAACTTTTGTTCTGCTTCTGTCTCACCAATTAAAATCAAATCACTATTTTCGGGTATTATTTGATTCGGATCAGGGTTAATAACTTCCTCTTCTCCATTTGAATAAGCGATGACATTACAATTGGTTCTGTGGCGAATATCAGCTTCAATCAGTGTTTTACCGGCAATCTTCTTTGGTGTTTTAAGGCTGAACACATTCAGACCTTCTGCGATCATCAAGATGTCGTTTTCTTCGTAAATATTATACATCGCATTTGCTCCCATCGATGCGTACGACATAACAAAATCAGCACCGGCGCGGTGTAAAGAATTCACATTTCTTTCAATACTAGACCGTGCTACAATATGAATATCCGGACGAAGGTGACGCGCATAAATGGTCAGATAGATGTTAATATCATCCTGATTGGTACTTATGATGATACTATGAGCACTATCGATACCGGCCTTTTTCAGGGTATTTAAATCGTTGGCATCTCCAAGAATGAAATTTTCCGGATTTCGAATTCGATCAGGATTTTTATCAATGATTTTAAATCGAATATTTCTACGTTTAAGATGATAAGCGGCCGCTCTACCAACTCTTCCACCTCCAATAATGATAACTGGCTCATCACTTACCCCATAGATTCCGAATAACTCATCATACATTCTTAGCTGATCAACCGAGCCGGCCATCATTAACACAGAATAATCATGAATAACAGTGTCAGGATGAGATCCCTGGAACTTACCCCGTTCCCATATTCCAACAACGTTGATTCCCAAACGCTCTCGAATTTGAGATTCGCGCAATGTTTTCCCAACTAACGGGGTATCATGTGCAGTTGCCTCAGCGATCACAATATTGCCCATTCTGCCGATGGTATGCACTCGCGCATCCTGGCCTAATGTTCGTCTTGATAAGGCTCTACCTAACAAATTTCCCATGTGAAGCACATGATCTGCACCCGCAAGTTTCATGATATCTACTGATTCATGAAAATTGGCGGTTGTCACAATTTTTATCTGATCGTTGAATTCTCTAACAGTATGTGCAACGTTGGTATTAAACATATCTGAGCCAGTAGCCACAACCATAGATGCCTGGTGCAGTTGCATTTTCTGGTATGTATCCGGATTGTCTGCATTTCCTAACATTACGGTATACCCATCGTCGTAGTGTTCAAGTGCTCGCTGTAGTTCTGGCACTAAAAGCACATACTTCTTATTGTATTGATCTAATTTTTCGATCAATGTTCGCGTAATAGGGTCAAAGTTTGTGATAATAACATGATCTTTGAAATGTGTGGGCAATTCACGTGGAGCCCGTGCCCGGGATTGTGCTTCCATCCAGGGAGCATAGAAAAACTCAATAAATGTGAAAGGCAGCATTATCAGCAGCACAACAATTCCAGATCCCAACACAACCATCGAAAACAAACGGCCTAAATCGGATGTGAAAGTAATATCCCCAAAACCAAGAGTACTCATGGTAACCAGGGTCCAGTAAAAGCCCGTCATCCACGAATGCTTTTGCCCCTCCATTTCCATAATAACATGGAATAAAACTCCATACGTAATAATCAATGTTAATAGAATGGCCAGAAATTGAGCCAATCTTTGAATATTGGTTTTCGATTTCTTATTCGCGATGAAATAGGTGATTTGAGAAGTAAAAAACTTCATCTATAAACATTAATTACCGTCTGCGGGCACAATATAGTCAACCAATTGGAAATCACAGATATAAAAAAGGGATCAAAAAAATTGACCCCGATAAGGTTGGTTTATTTTGCAGCAAAACAGATATCTGCGATGAGTTCTTTATTGGGTACTTCGCCCGGTTTGTTATGATATTGCTCGAAGGGATGAATTCCACGTTTCGATTTAAACTCTTTACCTCGTTGCATATTCATTTGTGCGCTCCATGCCCCACCAATATGTTCATAGGCTCCAACATGGCGAACTATGTGCACATTTGTGGCTGGAATTTCATCATTAAACATTCCTGCAGGCAGGGTATCAGGATGCTTATTAACACCCAGGCAAGCGGTGTAGGTACAAGCATTATTTTTCAAATCCCATTTGTGATAAATGGAATAGGCACCGGTTACTTCAACATCACTTAAGCTTTCTATATGAGATTCAAGAGCACCGAAATCTTCACTCATTTTATCTCCCAATTTTTCCATCGGGCATGATGTTTTAATTCCTACATACTTAGTGCCCGGAAATGCCTGAACACCGGGAAACTCAAGCCTGGATTCTACCTCTCCCTTTTCAACATAGTTTTTAAGAAGCTTGAGCCCTCGATCATAATCCATCCCAACATAGCCTTCCATCATTTTCTTCATCCAAAACATGAAAAAAGGAAGGGAGCTATCCATGGTCCAGGTCACTTTAGTCACACCTCCTGTTTCTTTGATAATGAACGAAACCTTCGCATTAGATTTCCATGGTTTCAGGAAATTAAGATCATAGTCAATCTTTTTGTTTTCGTCTTCTCCGATGATTTTCATGTTTCCTTCACCGGTCCGTGTTCCTTTCCATTCGTAATATTTAGCATCATCAGAAATGGTCACGTTTACATCAGGCTCCATGATTAACCAGGGCGACCAGACCGGCCAGTGGTTAAAATCGTTCAATTTCGAATACACAGATTTGGCATCAGCGTTGATGTTTGTAGATCGAATAACATTCATTTTAGGCATGGCACACAACAGGTTAGGTAAAATTATGTGTGCAATGTATGTAAAGAGGATTTAATCTGCAAAGGCTTGCAGCAAATACAGAAAAAACCTGACATGAGAAGTCAGGTTTTTATAAAAGTAACTTATTAAAACTCTACAAAATCTAACTCTAATGATTTTTCGGTTGAGTACGAATTATGCACTTTTTGAATAGGTAGTGGGCTTTTATCTATTTCTTCCAGTTTATAGTAGGAAATAGAATCTATGAGTCGCTGACTTTGCTTTAGCAGCTCTTCAGACGAGGCCGCCAGTTCCTCACTTGATGCAGCACTTTTTTGTGCCAGAGAACTTAACTGTTGTATGGATTGATTCACCTGGTTAGCTCCCTTGCTTTGTTCATCACTCGCAACGGATATCTCATTAACTAATGTAGTTGATTTATTTATTTTAGGGATAGTACTATCCATAACCGTACCAGCTTTAGTCGACATTTTGAATGCTGATTCGGTCAAACTCACAATTTCATCACTCACACTTTTACTTTTCTCGGCAAGCATTTGAACCTCTGTTGCAACAACAGCAAATCCTTTACCAGCTTCACCCGCCCGTGCCGCTTCAATAGCCGCATTTAATGCTAATACATTTGTTTGGAAAGCAATATCACTGATTTGATTAATACGATTTGAGATTTTCTCATTTGCAGAAATTGCTTTTTTAGACGTTTGTTCTACCTCTTCCAGCTCTAGATTCGCTTCAAGAGATATTTTATTTGTTTCCTTGGCATTTTCAGCATTCGCAGTAATTGTTCTCGTAACTTCCTCCATTGTTGATGAGATTTCTTCTACAAATTCAGCTTGTTCACTAGAGCCAATAGCCATCTGATGAGAAGTTCTTTCTAACGATCTACTTATAGTAGACATTTGCGAAGTTTCCTGATATACACCTAAAATAACACGTCGCAGTTGGCTGGCTAATTGTTCTACCGCATTGGAAATTTCACCAATTTCATCGCGTCTGGAGAGGTATTTATTATCGATGTTTACATCCAGATACCCATCTGCCAGTTTTTGAATATTAGATACAGCCTTTTTTAATGCACCAGATATTGAGCTGGAAAGAATTAGCGATATTCCAATAAAAAAACCCAAGCTGATTAATAATACGTTAGTGATGGTTGCACTTTGTTCTTTAAGTTGAGATCGAGCAATGTCAAATGCCTGATTGACATTAATTCCTGATATCTCATCTAAGTGAACTTTTAATGTTTCCAGCTCTGAAATCATACCCTGAACATTGTGATTAACATCATCTGAATAGTCACCTTGTATCATTAAGTAAGAAGCTTGATAACCATAATTGAAATATGTGTTAAATGAAGCTACAGTAGCATTCAGTACTTCATAATCATGGTCTACTTTTACCTGCTTAGCACTATCTGTGTAAGCTCTAAAGGAGCGAGCAAGCATTGATGTTTCAATTAGTCTATTTGTATCCTGAGCTGCAACCGCGTCTTGTAGACCTTTTTGGATAGCAACCTGTGTTTCTCGCATTTTCGTTGTGAACTCATTATATGGGATGTATGAGTACTGAACTTTATCGAGTTCGCTTTGTATTCGTAAGTTTCCTTCTTTATTAGCATTATAAATTAAGCCAACAACCAGTACAAAAATGGCAGGGAAACCTAGAATTTTATATCTCAGTCTAATACTGTTAAGAGTGTTCATAATTCATACGTTTAAAAACTTAAAACGACCCCTGTAGTTTAAGTATGGGACAGAGGTCGTTTACCATTGATGTTAGTTCACTGTTATAATTTTTAAGCCGCTTACATCAGCAGAACCGGATACATACCCAATTGCTCCTGGGTTATTTTTTACAAAGGCAATAACATCTGCATCGCTTGAACGCTCAAGTGGTGCGGTACCTGCGCCAGAGAAGGCAGCTTGTTGCCAATGACTTCTAATTGCACCTACTGCTCTGCCATGAATATCTTCAGAAAACAGTGCACGAGTAGATGAACGGGCATTTTGGTCGATAGGGATAATTTTGCTTCCATCATCCCAATTTTTAATCTCTTTTAAAAAGATTTTTGATACTTCTTCTCTATCTAATTCGCTAATTGCAACCGATTCATGAACTACAATTTGGTAGGTTTGTGCCTGTAGAGAAAGTGAGAAGATAACCAGAACAAATAATACATTTAAAAGTGTTTTCATAGGGTACCTCCTTAAAAAGAATAAATTAAGGTTGCTACTGCACCTTGCACTGAACCACTTGAATGATCGTACATCAAGTATTCGAGTTTAACAGTGCGCTCGAAACTGGGCTTATAGTTTATGCCAAATGTCCAACGAGAATACTCGATATCATCCGTTAATTGATCTTCGTATCGCGCATAAGGTGTAAATTTATTTATTCGATGAGATACCTCAACAAAAGAGCCTTCTAAATCGATATCACCACCCGGACTTAATGGAACCGAGTTGCCTTGAAATTCATATACCAAAGGATCTAATTCTACATTTCCACGCCATAACTCACCAACAACTTTAGTGTTTTCGTAATGCAACTTAGCATTGAATCCATAAGTTGGTCGTTGAAAGCCGGTTGGAATAATATCCTCTGTAAAAGGAAAGCCCGGGAATAGAGCATCTGCCGGAATAATTACAGAAACAGGCAGCGTTTCTTTTTTAGGATTGAAATAACTCGCTCCAAGATCAATCAGGCTTTTATATTGTACACCAATATGACCACCCCATGCAGTATTATAAGTGTTATTATAACTACGATCTATGGAATAAGGTGAGTTTATTTGATCTTTGAAATACGGAACTTCTCCGCCAAAAAATCCAACGGCACCCGTGGGCAGCCAGGTGGTATTTCTGTATCCACCAGCAAAGAGGTCGTATCTAACTTTAATTTCATCACCAAAATCACCATTTATTGAAACCCCATCAATGTTTAATGGAAAGAATTCGTGATTGGTAATTAATATGGGAAGAGTTGCACTTGTATTTACCGGTGCATAGTAATAGGTATTCATTGGGCTAAGCGGTAACAAGAAACGACCAACTTTAAAGTTAAGCTCATTTGATAGTGCTAACTGCCCAAAAGCTTCGTTTAACATCTGGTCGAATTCGAATTCCGGCCGATAAACAAAAACACTTTTTAATGTAAGTGTTGATGTTGGTTGATATGTAATTAAGAGACCGGCTTCTGAAACGGCAGTACCATAATTAACTTCATACCCATCAAGGTTATCGAAGTAATTAAATTCTGTGGATATATACCCGGTGATATTTGTAATAGGTTCCCAAAAGTCCTGGGCCTTTACAAAGGAGTTACCTAAGCCGAATAATAGGAGAAATACTAGAGTAGTTGTTTTAAGCTGTACCATTGTAATTCGATAAGTTATTAGGGGCTACCTCAATTATTTTAATTAAGCCCCGATTTCTATTAACTCTGGAATTATCGACAGCCTTAACTTATTCCATACCAATAGGTTAAAATTTTTTAATGTTTTTTAAGAAGTGTAGATTTTCTAATAACCTAGAAGAAGGTAGGAAGCGCTATTATTGCAGCGGTTGTTATAAATACAGATTATAGGAATATGTTATAATATATTAAATCATATTTATACGCACATATTATTGTAATTATTGATATTGTGGTTGGCAATTGAACAGTTTTGAGCGGAGTTTTTCAGTACAAATTGCTTTTACTGGCTTAGCCGAGGTAAAATAACCGCAACAACTAAGCTTTTTGAATTTATCTCTTTAATTAAATGAGTAGTAAGGTTGAAATCTAAGGCACTTCTGTTCTAGAATATTGGAATACATCTTGAATTCCCACATCAAACACAGCGGCAATTTTAAAAGCTACTTCTAAAGAAGGAGAGTACTTTGCGGCTTCAATAGCATTAATTGTTTGGCGAGTAACTCCCACTTTATCAGCCAGCTCTTGTTGTGTCATTTCATCATTTAAAAAACGAAGCTTTCGTATTTGATTGGTTATGGTTCCCTCAATCATATCACGAATCCTTCCGATAATTGTAGATCATAGTAATGCGTTTACTGGCGCTTGCTATGAATAAAGTGATAAACAGAAAGTGAAATATAAATCGCGGATTTGCGGCCGGAATAAATTCTTCTATTTCACTTCCAACAGCACCCGCAATAAATAGTTGAACCAACGCAACCATAACGCCAAACACTAAAATGCTATAACCGATGCGCAGCCCCTTTCCTTCAATCATTAAGTCTCTTTCGTCTTTTTGAACTTTCCTTTTTTGCTCGCTGATATCCACAAATATTTCGATAGCAACTGCTATCCAGAATACATTAAAAAAGATTGTGGTAAATCGAGCAGAATAATCAGGTATTGCTTCCGGCCAACCAAAAACTATTAGAATGTAGAAAACTACAACAGAAGTTGAGGTTGCCAAGGAAGTCCAGGATAATATTTCTGATCGTGACATTTGATTCTCCATTTAGTTAGATGTCAAAATCACCTTACGTAATGTAAAACAAATGTTACATGGTGTCAGAAATTTTTTTCATCGTTATTTTTACCATGAATTAATACTTTGATTAGCCAGACCTATAAATCGACATGATATCAAGAGCCACCATTCTATTTTTTCTATCTGCCTTTCTTCTTTTGAGTTGTGAAAAAGACAATCCATTCTCTGTTTTTGGTGATATTGAAAGTGATTACAAAATAGAGCTGGTAGGTGATCATCCTCTTATTTTGGAAGGATATGCGGCAGATGAACATATCGAGTACAAATCCATCCTTTTTTATGAAGACATCAAAGACTACAACTTTAATGGCTTCTCGGAAACGTATAGAAACCGATATAACCTTTCCTTCTTTTTAATAGAGCGAGTCGAAGAAAACCCAATGCGTCTTGATATTCAGTTTTTAAGTAGGGCCACTGGATTTAAGCCTGGCGTTTATAATATTTTGGATGGGGAAGTTGAGGAAGACTTAGACGATGCCATTGGCTTTACAAGTTTGATATACTATGATGCTGATGGGGAATCTTCCAGTTTTTTTAGAAGTACACGTGGAACAGTAAGAATCATCGACCGAAGAGATGGCAACAAAGATATCATGTTCGATATGCAACTTACTCCCTTATTTGGGTCTGAAAATTGGCTTAATGTAAAAGGAAGATTGGTGCTTATCTCGAATTGAAAAAAAGTAACGTCATATTGATTCTAATGTTACCGGTACTCTTCCTGGCTAGCTGTGGTATTAGTGATTCTGGTAGTGAGGAAACATCGATACGGTTATTTATCGAAGGTGATATAAATAGCAGGATGGATGATCGGTTACTGAAAAATTATCGAACAATGTTTTCAATGACTATTGATGCAGTTGACGGACAAATCAACGAAGCACAGACCATAAATAATATTGCGATTCTATCGGAACTAGCCGGTGGTAACGACTGGAACTTATATTTTAGGTTTTTTGAACGAATCGAAGAGAAAATATACACATCGAACTACACCACACTACTTCAATATAGAGAAGTAATTGGAGAGCGAATTTTAGTATACACATTTAGATCAGAATCGGGTGACATGAATATTAGAGATTTTAATGCAGAGAACTTAACTGCTACTGTTGATATCACTCTTGAATTAACCGAACTAACAGAAAGAGAAAATTCGGAATCTCAAACCGAAACAGTTGAGAATTTCGAACCAATGACTGTAACCCTGTCCGGGTCTTTTACGATGAAAATTAACTAGACTAAGGACACCGCTTCCTTCTAAATTCTATCTTAATAGGTTC
This sequence comes from Balneolaceae bacterium, assembly GCA_965229525.1. GTDB lineage: Bacteria > Bacteroidota > Rhodothermia > Balneolales > Balneolaceae > HXMU1420-13. The sequence continues at coordinate 1,516,173 of OZ245886.1, read as the reverse complement.
CAAAATGGAATCAATTCCATTCGTCTTTATCTCATACATCGTTGCTAAAAATTGCCCAAGTTGTCCGTTTGGGTATCCTTCTCTAGAAAACCACTCGAGATAATGAACCGGAAGGTCTGTAACATATCTTCCCTCATATTTACCAAAAGGCATTCGAGCTTGTACTAAGTGTATCAAAAAGGAAGAATCGTACATGAGATCGCATTAATATGCGAAATAAGATATTGTTTAATGAGTTACTTTCCAGTAATAAAAAATGATATGCATACACGAAAATTATTGATATCGGTAATTACCTTTTTTTTAATACAGTGTACTACTTTCATTAACGAGAATACGCCCGAGGTGGTTTCTGCTGTAATTGAAGGTGACGATTTAGTGATAAGAAATGATAATCGTTTTGATGTATACTTCTTTGCTGTAGATGAAGAAACGTCTTTTGTAATCGACTGGATGCCACAAAATTCTGAAGAAAATAAAATTCAATCTAAACGAACCAGAGTATTTTCGAAGGATCAAATTGTAGGCTATCAATCAAATAAAACGGTGATAGTTTTTATTTGGGGAAACAATCAAAACTATTGGAAAACAATTGAAATCAAACCATAAAGTGAGAAAAATAACTTTTACTGTTGCTTTTATTTTAATCGGAGTCAGTTTTTCAAACTGTTCAATATTTAGCAATGAAAATGATCCCGGTAATATTTCAGCAGTAATCGAAGAAGAAGATCTGGTGATTCGAAATGATCTACCATTTGATGTATACTACTTTGCAGTTGCTCAATCTTCCTTACCCTATATTACATGGGCACCATTGGTAGAAGATTTTAATCGAGTGCCCCAAAACGAATTCAAAGTTGTTAAAGTGGATAGCTTGTTTGCTTACGATGAAGGAGAACCGGTAGCTTTTTTCTATTGGGATGAAGACGTATCCGAAATCTTTAACATTCTTATTGAATAGATGTTAGTAATTAATGACTGGGGTTTCGTAGTTTTAGCAAAAAGTTGGAATCATGCCGGTAGTAAAACTCATCAAAATTGCACATGGCCGAAGTGGCGATAAAGGGAATGGTAGTAATGTCGGAATTATTGCTCGTCACCCAGAAGTTTATCCATTTCTCAAAGAAAAGCTCACATCTGAAGTTGTAAAAGAGCACATGAAGTATGTATGCAAAGGCAAAGTGGATAGATACGAGTTACCTAACATTGGAGCTCTAAATTTTATCCTGCATGATAGTTTAGGAGGAGGGGGAACCGTTTCTTTAAAATTAGATGCACAAGGAAAAACACATGCATCGCAAGTATTAAGAATGGATATTGATGTACCCCAGGATTTATTAGATCTCGTCGAAAATTAGTTCATTCTCCATAAAACCGAATGGGGATGTCAACTTGCACAACATCCCAGGCAAGACTCATTGTTGTAACGGATAGGTTCACGTCTGAAAATGAAATAGAAAATGCCTCAATTGGTGAGTCCAAACGTTTTACCGGAACGTCAAATCTGGCATAATCACTATTTTCATCATATTCAAAAGCACCCCATTGGCCAAGATCTGAATTTAGTATTATTGTCCAGCTTTCTTCTCTAGGAATGGTGAATAGTGCATACGTACCCGCTTCTATTACCTGATCACTCATAAAAACAGGCTCTGTAAAAGTGATTTCAGTAGCTTCATTTGCACCTGTGCGCCATACCCTTTCATAAGGTTCCCAATCACCAAAAATAGTTCTTCCATTTCTATATGGCTGACCATATACAACTTTTATATACGTGCCTTCATGCTTTATCGAGCTGATAGAAATGGGGCTTTTTCGATTACCAACCGGAGTGTATCGAGTTTCAACAAGGGGTTCGCGTTCACAGCTAATTCCTATAACTATAAGCAGCCCCAAAGCGGCGTTAAAGAAAAGGGAACGTCTGTGCATCAAAATGAACCTATATAAAAATCAGTAGTATTTCTGGCTAAATCATAGGCTAAGCCTAGTCCAAAATCGAGGGCTAAGTTACTAATTTTAAATCGAAATTGAAGGCCGGCACCAATTAAACCACGCGAAGAACCCCATGGATCAATATTGTCGTAATTAATTAAAGTGTGACTATATACACTTAAATAAATAGTACTAACATAAAAAGGAACCAGAAGCCCTCCCTGGTCCGGGTATGCCAGCGGAATGGTATAACGAGTACTTAATCGACCAATTGAACTTGAAGTTCCGAACAAGCCGTCCTCGAACCCAATGGGGATTATACTGTCGTTACTGAATAAACGCCGATCTGACTGATTTAAAAATTGAGCAGATAGTAATAGAGATTGATTGGTTTTTGGAAAAGGAGCCAGGTAAAGATTTGCCCCATAAAAATAAGCATGCCTCTTTGGAAGGTTGATAAAATAACTTTGCCCATTATAAGTTAATGTTTGACTGGTGTTATTCAACACATCCTCAACCTGCCCATAAAGTTGGAAACCAGAAGAAGGTTGAACATCTCGTGGCTTTTGAAGTAAGCGAATGTTTAACTGTGCAAATAACGTGGTTTTCCATTGAGTAGAAAAGTCACTAGCCGGCTCCGGCGCCAATGTGTTAAAACGAAGTTGTTCTCGATTAAGAGACGGGCGGAAAAACAGGGATGAAAAGCGATCTGTTTTATTGAAGTAATATTCAAAAGTGGAATTGATGCTAAACCCATTTTCTTCCTGGAGAAATGCCGGGGCTTCTGTTTCCGTCAATCGAATTCGAATAAATTCAGGAACACTATATGCCGTAACTCCAAAACCAGGATAAAATGTTTTATTCGAATAGGAGACATTATACCATAATCGATCTTGAATGGTGGTTAGCTGAATGGAATAAAGCTGACTTTGAAGCACATCGGTACTTAATACAGAGGCACCCCATTCCGTGGTTCCACTCTTTTCCTTAATAACAGGAAGAATAGCTCTTGGCTTCAGCCATCTGTAATCTTTTCCATAATCTGATATTTGCCAGTTTTCACTTTCTGCAATGAGGTCGTCTCCTAGAAATGGAACACTGATGGCACCTTCTAATTCTGAGCCTGTAAGTAATTCATCGTCTTGCACTACTCGATTGACAAAATATTCATTCGCAAGGATCGAAATTGTCCGTTCGTTGTCGTTTTGAGAAACATACACAATAGAACCATTTTCAGGATGATAGGAGGCCTCCATTGCATTATATCGGGAGTTGGTTAACTGTACTACTTGTTTGCTTTCCAGGTCATATTCGTAAATATTCATTGCAGGAAATGCATCCATACTGAATAGTATTTTATTTTTGGTTGGATGCCACACCGGATCATGAATCGAGCCCTTCTTGAATGCCAAAGTAGGAGCCTTGTTTAAGTCGGCTTGAATAGATTCTTCGTTAACCACCCAAAGAGCCTGAACACCTCTTTGATTTAATATGATAGCAAGTTCTCCATCCTTATGTGGTGATGCTTTAACCGCGACAGCCGATTTATCTTTGAAATCGGTTAGTGGTATTAAAGTTGTAGTTTCAAATTTTACAATATTGGAGATATCGCCATGTGGCTGAAGAGCATAAAGACTGCTTCCTGCTTTATCTGGGGCATACAATCGCTCGCCTTTCGTAATTCTGAATTCGTTACCACTTTGCACATTTAGCCGAACAATATCCGGTTGATAATTGGAAAAAATTCTATTCAGAGAAAAGCTTTCTGCTATAAATAGTTGATTTGTTTCAGGCTCAAAATCCATGTAGAAATCGCCCACCAAAAAGTGTTCACTTAGCTTTCTAGTTGAGGAAGTATTTAAATCATAGATATAGAAAGCACCGGGCGCATTGTACTGTCGCGAGAAATAGAGAATTTCAGTATCAGATATCCAAAATGGGCGTTGTTGACGAACTCCTTTAAACGGACTGTCAATAGATAATTGAAAATCGTCGGTGCTTTCGCTGATATTTGTTAGTCTGGATTCCTCCGTTGCAAATTGTGAGTTTTTATAGTCGTTGTATAATTGACCGGGCCATTTTCCGGTTACATGCCTCAATGCATACCCATATCCAAGAAAGAATAAATTTTGATGGACTCGAATAGCTCGTTTTGACACGTCATCGCCATATTCCTGATGTAACCATTTTGTAAATGTTGAACCGGCTACATAATGTCGATCAGCAGGAAGGGTGTAATCAGAAGTAATTAAAGTCTGACCCATGTTCCATGTATTTGGCCCGGCCAGATTTGCATTAAACTGATTTTGAAAATAAGTATAATTAGATCGACCCGAATGTTCACGAATACCATGTTCAGATTCGTGATAAACGGCCAGCCCTTCATGCACACCAAGGGGTGGAAATAAATTGAACGATCGCCGAAAATCTGGTCCGAGTAATCCAATAGCAGAAGCTATAGAAAAAGGGTTTGTCACATTCGCATGATTTGCATGAAGAAGCTCGTGAGGAAGTACGGTCTCTAACCAGGAGCCAGACTGAGGATTTAACGCTTTCCCTTTAAAAGGCGAAATATCTACTTCTGATCTGAAATTAACAGAAGAAACAAAGCCATTGGTTACATCATTGTATGGGGCTAAAACGACTGGAAATCTCCGAAGTTTTCCTCCAGTTAATTCATAGGTAGTTTCATATTGCGACTCTAAAATACGCGCCGCCCTTCTAGCAATATCATCATCTCCCTCAGCAAAAATTATTCTGAAATGAGGGCTATGTAGTTCCTGCCAGTTTAGTCCAGCCGGTCGGTGTTGTGTGAAATACAAAGGATTCTGCGCAAAGAGATCCATCGACAGGAATAAGAAAAGTAGAAAAACAGGGGATAGTAATCGCGGCATAAGTGGCATTAAAACCCGGGTAAGTAATAATATATTGCCCAAAAATGTGAGAAGGCCCCACCCATCACAAATAAATGCCAAATTCCGTGGTATCCAAACCATGAGGGAGCCGGATTAGGCTTCTGTAGTGCATAAATAACAGCCCCTACCGTATAGAATAATCCTCCAATGATGATCCAAAATGAAAAACCTTTAGGAACTACATTCCAAATTTGGGGAAAAATTATTACTGCCAGCCAACCCATTAACAGATAAAGGCCTGTTGAAAACCAGCGTGGGGCATTAAGCCAGAATACCTTTTTTAGAATACCAGCCACAGCAAAAATCCAAATTCCGAGCAACATACCCATTCTCCACTCTCCTTCTAATGCGATTGCGCAAATTGGGGTGTAAGAACCGGCAATCACCAGATAAATCATCATATGATCGATCATTCGAAAGAATTCCTCTTTATGAAAGGACACCTGAACAGAATGATAAATTGCAGAACTTCCAAACATCAAGAAGACAGTGATGCCATAAATAATAAATGCTACCCTATATGAAATTGGGTCGATAGAAGCATCGAACAAGAGAATAATAGTGCCAACAAGGGCTACTATAGCGCCAAATAAATGTGTAAATGCATTAAATGGCTCACGAATAGGAAACAGGTATTTTTTCACTTTTATAAAATCGATTTGTTAAGCAACGAAGAACTTCCAGTATAGGAATATCAACGCAAAACCTGAGATGAATAACATGCCAAACCAACTTAATAATTTCAACCATAGTGCAGGTTTTTTGTTTTCGGGAAAATGATCGGAAAAAATGAGCTTATAATTGATATAAGCAAAGATCGGCCCTGATAAAAAAGACATGGTAGTGGCTAAATCTACCATAAAAATGAACTGACTACCTGCTAAATATAAAACCATAACAGATAAAAGAGAGATAATTATAAGCGTGCCTCGATAGCTTTTAAATGTTGATGGCTTTTCCTCCTTTGGCCTATTCAGGTTTAGGATATAAGAAATTGTTCGAGGATAGGCATCTGTTACGGTTAGAGTTGTACTGAACATTGCGGTAAATGCGCAAATGACGATAATTACATACGCCCAATCACCCAAAGTTTCGGTATAAAGGCTGATTAATGTACTCGCAAACTGAGAGCCACTTACGGCAAAATCTTCACCTGTGCCAAAAAGGATTAAAGCACCTAGACTGAGAAATCCAAGTGCCATTACAGCAGCCCCGATAAACCCGATATTAAAATCGGTAAGTGATTCTTTTAGGGTGGGCTTTACATTCGTTTGTTTGATACGTTCCAATATCCAAAGGGAATGCCAGGCAGATGCGTCGATAAGTATGGGCATCCAACCCATTAAAGCGATCAAAAACGATACGCCTCCAACAGTCCAGATGGTTGGGGCCTCAGGGCGAGGCGCCGATCCTGTATTTGTAAAAGCCACAATAACTGCGATCAACGTAGAAATTGAAAGAACTACGATAATGACCTTAATAGCTTTATCAAGGGCAGAATATTGGCCGCCCTCAAGAATTACGATGCAAATAGTTAAGATTATGGCACTCCAAATTAATGGAGATAATGTAATCCCTGTTAGTTCAGCTGCCAGGCTCGCCGTTACAATAGTTACTGCAGCCTGAACTACACACATCGTTAACATGGTAAACCCGGTGAATGTCCATAGTGCCCATTTTCCTAATTTTTGATATCCATCGATGATACTTTCACCCATGGTAATGGTATACCTGGGGCCAAATTCCAAAAATGGATATTTAGAAAGATTTGCCAAAACAACAGCCCAGATCAATGTAAATCCAAATTCAGCTCCTGCGCGTGTAGATTGAACAAGGTGGGAAACCCCTATTGCGGCGGCGGCTAAAATTAAACCAGGACCAAAGGCGTATTTTAGCGTGGATTTAGTTTTGGAAAGAGTATCAGACATTCAACAACGGTGTTAAGCGAAGAGTGTACAAATTAAACGTCAATCACAAAAGTCGGAACCGAAAAGAAACAAAAAAGGCCTTCGATTGAAGGCCTTAGAATCATATGATGACAGATTAGTCATTATCAAACCATTCCATATCAGACTGGTAGATATCAACATGCAATTCATTCCCATCTACAGCAGATGAAGGAGTAGCAGTTAAACAAATTGAAGTATTTGATAAGAATTCGAGGGTATAGGTTCCGTTTTTATTATAGGCGGTCATCCCATCAGAGCTTAAAGAATCTGCAGCGAAAGCTATGTCAATAAATGTCATGTTAGTGAAATCATTTCCACCACCACCGAAAGCAGCAGGTTTTCTTAAATAACCTTGAGATGTTGATCCGATTGCAATCATATCCTGCCGTACGGCATCAACGTTGGCAGAGTCCGAAGCGGAACTAAATGTTGTAATTGCTACTGCAGAAGCAATTCCAACGATGATTGTAACTAGTATTACGAGTAGTAATTGTTGTTGTCCCATTTTTGTATCCTTTATTTATTTTTGCGAAAATGATACTAATTCATTGTTAATCATTCTGTTAGCATATTTTAATCGAATAAATACTTCATTAAACTCAATTAGAAGCTTTTTCAGCATTTTTCAAATGCATCCTGTACAATGGGTGGCTACAAAGGGATTTAATTTAAACCTGTTATGAAATTACACATTACTCTCATTTTTACTCTTTTTCTATTCATCAATATTCAGGCCCAAGACGAAATAACCCTGGATTATTACTTACCGGATGGTGTCGAATACAACGATGACATTCCAACTCCGGCAGAAGTTATAAAACAGGAAGTTGGGGAGTGGCATGTTCGGCACGACCTCTTAGTTGATTACATGTATGCCATCGCAGAAGCTTCAGATCGTGCAACAATTGTTGAAACAGGAAGAACTTATGAAAACCGGCCATTGCTTTCTTTGGTGTTCACCTCACCAGAAAATCATGAAAGGCTCGAAGAAATCAGACTAAACCATCTCGCGCTTGGTGATCCTGAAAGATCGGATGATTTTGATGTTAACAATATGCCGGTGGTTGTTCAGCTAAGTTATAGCGTGCATGGAAATGAGCCAAGTGGATCCAACTCAGCGTTATTAACTGCATACCATCTTGCAGCGGCTGAAGGAGAAGAAATTGAGAACGTGTTGGCAAGCGCCGTAATTTTGGTTGACCCTTCGATCAACCCAGATGGGCTAGCGAGATTTGCACATTGGGCAAATACGCACAAAAGTTTAAACACGCTGGTAACTGATCCTGAAACTCGAGAATATGACGAAATATGGCCTGGAGGAAGAACCAATCATTATTGGTTTGATCTAAACCGGGATTGGATGTTAGTTCAGCACCCCGAAAGTGAAGCTCGTGTAGCACGATACCAGGATTGGAAACCAAATATTTTGACTGATCATCATGAAATGGGCTCGAACGCAACATTCTTCTTTCAACCGGGGATTCCAAGCAGAACACACCCACTAACACCGGAAAGAAATCAGGCATTAACAGCGAGTATTGGAGAATATCATGCAGAAGAATTAGACAAAATTCAGTCGCTGTATTACACCAAAGAAAGTTTTGATGATTATTATTACGGAAAAGGCTCAACCTATCCGGATGTTCAGGGAAGCATTGGAATTTTATTTGAACAGGCAAGTTCCAGAGGCCATGCCCAGGAGACCATTCATGGAGTTTTGAAATTCCCGTTCACTATTTTAAATCAGTTTACCGCCACTCAATCGACCATAAAAGCTGCGGTTGATTTAAGAGTTGAGTTACTGGAGCACTATCGTTTGTTTTATAAAGAAGCAGCCCGTGATGCTTCAAGATCTACCATCAAAGCGTACGTTTTTGGTGAATCGGCGGATCAGGCAAGAACCTTCCATCTTGCTGAGATGATCAATCGTCATAACATAGAAATTTATGAATTAAACGAGACCATCACGGCAAATGGTGAAACCTTTAGTGCCGGTCAAGCATATGTAGTCCCTACAGATCAGCCTCAATTCAAATTGATAACCGCTCTTTTCGAAAGAAGAAATACGTTTACCGACAGCTTATTTTATGATGTATCTGCCTGGACAATGCCTTATGCTTTCAATCTTCCGTTTGCAGAATTGAATAACCGCGCATTTAATAACAACCTATTAGGCGAACAGTTTGATGGCACAATGAATTCAGAGGGACAACTGATTGGCGGCAAATCTAGATACGCCTACGCCTTTGAATGGGATGAATATTATGCACCACGCGCCCTATATCGATTATTGGAAGCGGGCGCAAAAGCTAAAGTAGCAACACTTCAGTTCTCTGGAGTTACTTCGATGGGTGAACGTAATTTCGATTATGGCACTATTCTGGTTCCAATGGGTATTCAGGATGATGAAATGGAAGTGCATGATATTATAGCAGAGATTGTAGCCGAGGATAATATCAAAGTATACTCCTTGAACACCGGACTTTCTTCGCGTGGCATCGATTTAGGGAGCAATAATTTTTCCACAATTGCGAAACCAAGCATCGCTGTTATTGGCGGCGAAGGAACAAATGCGTATGAAATTGGAGAAATGTGGCACCTGATGGATCAGCGCTATCATATGCCATTGAGTATTATCGACAAAAAAGATTTCCCCGGCGCAGACCTGGACAGATACACCGTTCTGATCATGACAGGGTACAACTATAACGACCTATCTAATGGTACCGTTGAAGCAATTAAAGATTGGGTGCGTAGTGGTGGTGTTCTATTAGCGATGAAACAAGGTGTTCAGTGGGCGGCTCGACAGGAGCTTGCAGATGTGGAATTTGTAAATGATGACGAAGCAGAGGGCGATGAAGTACAAACGCGCCCGTATGTTAAACAAGGAGCAGATCGTGGAGCTCAGGTTATCGGTGGGACCATTTTTAATGCCATTTTGGATTTAACTCACCCGCTTGGATATGGATTTAACGACTCCGATATAACCGTATTTAGAAACAGTACTATTTTCATGGAAAAAGGAGAGAATCCATACTCTACGCCACTTTATTATGCAGACAACCCTCTCGCTAGTGGTTACATTTCGAATGAAAACGAAGAGATTATTGCAGGAACTGCTGCAATTGTAGTTAGCCGATTTGGTAGAGGAAAAGTGATTGCGATGACAGACAATCCAAATTTTCGCGCATTTTGGTATGGCACGAACAAACTATTTGCAAACTCGATATTCTTTGGACCAAACATCAGAGGAAATTCAGGTAACTAATTCATCAAACTGGAAGGTGGCTGAACTCATTCAGTCGACCCAAAAAGAAGTCCCTGGCATCATTTATGGTAGGGACTTTTTTATTTGATAAAGGCAATCTGTGTAGAAGAGTTTAACTTCGTTGATCAACCCTTTTTCTCAAGAGAATAATCAATGAGTTTAATGAGATTCCAACGAATCCTGCAATGGTATTTCGAAGAATATCTAACCAATCGAATACACGGTTTGGCAAGAAATATTGAAGTATTTCATCGATAGAGCCAAGGATAGTAGTTATCAAAAAAGCTAGGAGAGTAGAGGCTAACATGGAAGATTTTCTTTCGAGCAAGGCATTAAAAATCAAAACACTCACTAAGCCGTATTCAAATAGATGAGTTCGCTCAACCATGCTAATTCCCGATCGGGTAAACACCATAATTAATGATATAAACACCACGATATAAATAAGCCATTCAATTGGTCTGCTTTTTTTAGTGAACCCGAAAGCAGTAATTACTAAACCTGTCAATAGAAAGCCGATTAGGTAGAGAAGGGTGAATAGATTTTGTTCAACAAAATAATCAGCAAGGTCACCTGCCAAACCGAGGGTAGAATAAATCCCTAAAACCACAATACATGTAGTAATCCAAAGAAGTTGTTCTTTTTTGGATATAAATAATCCCATTATTTGTCATCTGGTTCCATGCCCATCAGGTGCCGATAATCAAACTTACCAGGAGGCATGGTTTTTAAATTCTCGATGAGCATAATTGCACGGTCTATCCTCTTTTGGCTAGATTTCACATTTCCCACATAATGAATAATATATCTCTGTTGACCGGCAGTGATCTTTTCGAATGTATTAAATCCTTCCCGGTCTTGATCTAGCAATGCTTCGAGTTCTTCGCACATCTGCATTCCATATTTGGAAGTATCTAATTCTATAGTCGCAGTGATTTCGTCTCTAAAATTGAGATCCCAGGCCTTCTGCCTCTTCTTATTAATAATAATCAATCCCTGCCCATCTCCCTTACTCATTAATCCACAATGGATGTTCTCATTTCCATTTATTGAACACATCAATCTTGTGTTGTAGCCACCTACTTTTTTAACAATTTCTGGAGGAACAGTAATATGGGTATACCCCACTTTGTTCGAAGGCTCCAGGTAAGTTGTGAAAGTAATAGGATGCATAGTTTTATTGTACAGAGAAAGATTGAGAAATCGAATTATCCCGATGAGAAATGATGATTTTTTGACATCACCTTCGATTAAAATTACTTCTAAGTCATTTTTAAGAATATCGTGGTTCTTTTAGTTAAACAGGAATCATATTCGATTGACTAGACCTCCCAAACCGACTATACTCTGCATCAAAAATATTAGATATGAGAATTCTACCACTGCTTCCTTTTTTAATAATGGCTTGTATGCCAACAGAGCACACAAATATAACCTACGATTGGGGCCCCAATCCATGGCCGGAAATTAGAAAAGAACGTATTTCAACATTACTGCCTCAAGCTATGGAAGCCGCAAATGTGGATGCCTGGTTAGTAATCTGTCGTGAAAATGATAACGACCCTATGGCAGATCATATCGGTGGAGAAAACGCTGGTGGTACGGCAGTTTTCATGTTTTATTTTGATGAAGATGGATTCCATTCCATGGTTTTTTCACCAATTGGAGAATCAACCGCCCTTGATGAGCTGGATATTCATGACCGGGTAATTCCTGTTGAACGGGGCATGTCAGCGATTGATCAGGCAGCAGAATTCATCAATTTCAGAAATTTTGAACGGATTGCGATTAATACCTCAAGCCAAAATAAATTGGCAGATGGTCTCTCGCATTCTCAATATTTAGCCCTGGTTGAGGCAGTTGGAGTTCAAACAGCACGAACATTCACATCCTCTGAAAACCTAATCTATGAGTGGCTTAGTGTAAAACTTCCGGCTGAGGTAGAGATAATGCGATTGGCCGCGGAGATAACCGCTGCATGGCAAATCGAAGCCTATGAAACCATTGTGCCAAGCGTTACTACAGATGCAGAAGTTGCAGCCTTTTTGGATGCTAAAATGGAAGAATATGGTGTTGGCGAAGCGTGGTCACCAGATCAAAATCCAAATGTGAACTCAGGAGCAGATCGCGGTCATTCACATGCCACAGAAAAAGTGATTATGCCGGGTGATGTGATCCAAACAGATTTTGGAATAAAGCTCTATGATCGATGGGTAAGCGATATCCAACGATTTGCGTATGTGTTAAAACCGGGAGAAACCGAAGCGCCGGAGGATATTCAATTTTACTGGGAATCCGGTCGTGATGGAGGAAAAGCCGCATTTGCAGCAATGATGCCGGGTGTTCGAGGAGAAGATGTGGATGCCGCCCTAAGAACATTCATGCAACAAAATGGAAGCGAATATGTGATGTGGAGTACCGGACATCCAGTGGGATATGTTGCTCACGATGCCGGACCTAATTTAGGAGGATCGCATATGCCGGGACAGCGCCCGGCGGCTCAGTTATTGCTGAAACCTGGAATGGTCTTCGCCTTTGACGGATTCCACGCCTGGACATTAGAAGGCGGTGGAACTAAAACCATCAGTGTTGAAGAAATGGCGGTAATTACCGAAACCGGGGCTGAGTATTTAATCCCACCACAAGAAGAATTGATATTAGTAGGTAATTGATATAGAGTGAATCGTTCGATCTGGAGTTAAAGGTTATTTTAAATACTACTTTTGTGTGGACAAAAGTAGTGCAAAAACCACCGGAGGATTTGTTCAGGGCAATCGGAAACCGCATCAGGCAAAACATCATTGTCTCGCATGCTCGCGGGTGTTTTGCTTCTCTGATGCTATGTAATCCGCTTGCAATCCCTTCACAACTCCAATCCCGGACCCTTTTTTTATTTTTGATTAAAAAACCTCTACTCGAATCCCGAGAGAAATAACTCTCATATTTTGAAGAACGGTATCGAAGTCATCATCATAAATAAACGACCATTCAAGGGTGGAAGTTAGGAAGGAGTTTATTTTACCGGTGAAGATGTTGGTCATATTTAAATCGGTACTCTTAAAAGGAATCAAGAGGTTGGTGAACGTTTTGAGCTCGGTCTCGTACGTGAAATTTTTGAAGATTTCTTTTTTGTATTGAAGCGCAAAAGTTAATCCGCCCTCCGATCGAATATCCTGATCTTCTTTTAAACCATACAAATCATCAAGTCCATCCGCTTCAACTAAGGTTTGTTTTAAACCCAAACCCAACTGGGCATTAAAATCATCGTTCGGTTGATAAGATAAACCCAGTGATTCGGTAAAATAACCCGGCGAAAGAAAATCAGAAATTAAGTCACCGGAACTGGCGTCAAAACCTTCAGTGAATTGGGTTTTAAAAGCTATTTCCACAAAGGCGCTCCACATTCCGGTATGCAAAAAGTAGTCGGTCTTGTTTACGATACGAATCATATCCTCCGTTTTTTCTATCCCGCTACCCTCCTGGTTCACCTGACCAAAACGAAGATTTACGCGTGTGGTATTAGAAAATTTGGTACCCGTGTATTTTGCCCGAAAAAGGGAAGAAGCCACAAAAGCAGATGAATTCACGCCACCCGGGCTCCAGTCGTTATAATTTGCCTGATTGCCTGCTAAGCTCAGCACCCAGGACTTTTCCCATGGATTTGGAGCCTCATCGGTGGTCTCGGTTTCAGTGGGTGATTGCGCGAGCGCTGCTGTTGAAAAAAGAAGAAGAGAAGTTAGAACAAAGAGTTTCATTACCGTACCCAAATAAGCTGATTACATTTTGCGCATGAAGGTAGGTTACTGGAGGTGGAAAATCAAAAGGGTGAATGATCATCGACAAATGTCTTATTTAAAAGGAGCAATAAAGCTTAATCTATCCAATGATTAAACTCATTTGGTAATAGTTCAAGAATATGTTCACCTGTCATTGAATTTAAATCATAAGTCAAATCAAGTTGTCGGAGAACAGCTGTAAATCTTCTCACTACACCTTGTTCATTCCTTTTACCTCTTGCGCCTTTTTTTAAGTTTCCGCCCTTTTCATCCCAATATAGTAGTAAAGCAGCTTCGATTACTCCTGTTGAAGTAGCGTATTCTTGTTGCGCAGCAAGCTGTTCAAAATGTTCACCATGAATATCTGAATTACCAACAAGATAGAACTTTGAAATCTCACCAAGCTCTTTTTTCATAAAGAAAGGAGAAGCAATGAGGTGTCTGTAAAAACGCCCCCATTCATCAGTATTTAGTATGTATAATGGAATGTCTTTAACTTTCCTTTTACCCTGATCGTTAATAGGACAAATTGAGTCAAAGAAAAAAGCGGAAAGCCATGACCATAAGCCGATATTTCTTTGTAAGTTATCAATACCAAGAGAATTGACTATTGGGTATATATATTCAATTAAATCTTTTTTTAGTAAAAGTGTCTTTTTCTCTATGTAACAATTGTTAAATGGAACTGACGAGTATCTGTTATCACTTAATAATTCTTGGTCGATTTGAGTTTTATTATGAGTTCTTATCTCATTTAACTCATTTTCAAAAACCTTTAAGCCTAATTCATTGAAGCAACGCAATTCTGATTTCATAATTTAGATATTATTGATACAAATTGATGATGATTACAGAATTCATTACAAATCTCATCCACCCACTTAGTCATCGATTGTTGATCATTAAAATCAGGCTCCCATTTAACTTTTAAAACATTTTTTGTAAAAATTAACCAACGAGAATTCCACGAATCAGTATCTGTTTCAAAGTTATCAGTATCGTTCACTAATTCATTTAAAACGATTCGAAAAGCTGATGGAATTATTAAACCAGTATAGATTTCATCTTTCAGAATTTTAGTCTGTATCTCTGGAATTTTATTGTTTAACTCTAAAGTTGGAAATGGGTCGGTGGTTATTTTCCATGGAACTTGGTCAAGATTTGTGAATTCAGTATGTAATAAAGGCAGTTTGCTATTGACAGATTCATCTTCGGACTCTGGCCGAAGTTCCTTTATATGACCAACTATTTTTGAATTACTATCTGAATGTTCAACAACTTTTATACGAAATAAAATATTTGAATTTACGCTAAGTTGTGATATATCTGTATTTGTTGGTGCTTTAATTTCAGATACAGTCCCAAAATCAAAACGCATATAGGTATTTTTATAATAGGGTTCTACATATACTTTTGCTTCATTTTTGAATTCATATAAATCAAAATTAAAACCGGCAACAAATGATAAAGAATCTCCTCTCTTCATCGTTTTAATTTTTACATCTGATTTATTTATTTCTACCCGATTGGTATAATTATAATTTCTAATCATACTTTCTAATACTAATTTTTAAATCTCTTTTTTGATCAAACCCTCTGATTTCAAATTTGTAGTCACTACTTGTCGGTAAATATACAATCGAATTGTGTTTTACTTCTTGAATCTGTATTCCTTGTGTTTCAATCTTTATTGGTTTCTTGGAAACATCAAAATCTGTTGGGTCATATTTTTTGAAAGAATTACCCCTTCGTACATCATATGCAACTTTGAGTTGAATTCTTGCCAGCTCATTTGATCCACCATGAGTTACCGTAAACCCTCCGTTAACCTTATATATACTGACAATAGGCGCTTTTTTAACTAAATCGATGTCAAGATCATCTACTGATTCACCTTCATTATCTTCCTTTACGAGGTTTTCAGATATATCCTTTTCCTTTTCATTGATTGATAAAAAGTCATTTAATAAGTCCTCAATTATTGATTCAGGTGGAACATACAACCAGCCATATATTATTTCTGGGCTTCTTTCTACAAATGAAATAACTAAATCACCATCTAAATATTTATCTCTAAAATTGGAAGAGTTTTTCTGCCATTCTGTATGAGCAGGATTTTCGGAATCACCAAGAAGTGTTGAAAGTGGTTTGTCATTTACAATAACTAAACACTTAAATCCTGGTTTTGAATAACCTCGAATTCCAGATATTGTAATTCCATCACGAATAAACTCAGTAAATGAGGCATCGCTTGTTCCATCATATTGTACAAAAACATTGAAATATGATGGTTCTGTAATGCCATTAACTGGGCGGCATACAACAGGAACACTAAATGAAATAGCAGTTCCTTTTTGAAACTTTTTAATAACTGTTTCAAAATTTTCCTCTAAAATTTTCGGAATGAGTTTTTTCCTGTGCCACTTGGGTTTGTGATTAGGTGGTAGGCTTTCAAATTGAAATGTGATCTTCTCATCATTATTAAGAATCCACGCAGTAAATTTAATTTTATTTCTAGTTTCTGTGTACTTCTTTAAATCATCTTTTGACTTGTGGTCATTTAGTACATTGATAATTGATTTAGCATTTATTGTTATCGTCGAGTTCAATCCTTCTACATCAACAATTAGGTCTTTATTTAATATTGCATAATAGTATTGTTCGATTACATCTCTAACGATATTGATTTCATTAAGCTCATGTCTGGGAAAGGGGATTATTATTGATATGCCTGGATTTGTTGATCTAAATAATGAAAAAGCTTCCTTGATAGAATTAATTATCTTTGTATCTATACAAGGTTGAGCAAAATCTTTATCGCCTTTGAAACCTCCAAATTCGGCCAAATAACCATAAGGGCTAAATCTGTTGTTTGATATATAATGAGTTTTCAAGATCGACTGCCCCATAAATGTCTCTTTATAGTCATTCCGTGAGACAGATAAACCAAAAAAAGTATTAATTCTTGATGCGGCAGGAAATACAGTCTTCCCGAGCCCCCAGCGTCCTTTATCTTGATTTGTTTTTCCAGATCGCCCAACGTTCCTCCAAAAATAATAGAAACTTTGTTCTTTTGAATCTATATCATCGATATCATCAACTTGATTAATGTCTCCAACTAGCCCTGATGTATTTGCATCTTCAATAATTAAATAATCAATAACGTGGTTAAAAATATCATCAGTTTCTTTTATTCCACTTTTTTTAGAGAATAAATGGTAATTTAAACCAGTGAATAAATCTACTTCTAACTTTGAATAACTAGTTGAGAGTTTTTTGAAGCTGAACCTAACTTCGACAGGAGATTCAAAATCATCTCTAGCATCTAGTGAGTTTTGGATACTTTCACGAATTAATCCAGAAGTGATACCAGCTGTTTTATCAGATGTAAAAAACTCAGATTGTATCGGATCAGTTTTTATTTGAGAATCTGCAACTTTATTAAATCTCCACTCTAATGACATTCTAATCTTATATTTACATTTAAATTAAGATGAATATAGAGCCCCCAATTTTTAAAACAAATCTCTCGTTTTTAATGCAATCTCTCTTGCCAATAAGGGGGGTACAGCATTACCAACTTGAATGAATTGAGCAGTTCTAGGTCCACAAAAGAAATAATTATCGGGAAATGTTTGAATTCGGGCGGCCTCTCTTACTGTAAAGCTTCTACATTGAGTCGGATCATAATGAATAAAGTAGTGCCCGTCTTTTGAAATGTGACTTGTTATAGTTTTCGATGGTTCATTTTTTAATTGTACCCTAAAACGATCTGTGAAGGTTTTCTTTTTTAAACTCTCTTCGACATTTCTGTGTTTTGGAAGTAAGCGAGGTGGAAAATCATTTAACTTTGGAGATCGCCCCATTACTTTTCCAAAAGCAGAAACGAACATATATCTGAATATATCAGAACTCATATGCCCTCTTGATGAATGATTACAAACACCACCCAATCGTGGATCATAAAACCAGCCCTGTTCATATGATATTGACTTAGAGTTCTCTCGAAGTTTAATATACTCTGAACCAGTATTCTTCTGAGGGTCTCTGAGGTTTTCAATACTACGCCCAACTTCATAAGCTACTTTAGGGTCTACATAATCGAGTAGTCCATCATTTTCGATAGCTGCTACTAGAGCTCTCCACTCACCCCATGAATTTTCTTGTTTAGATAAACCACTTCTAATACGGGGTAAATCAGAAAGTACTTCTTCGATGGGTATTTTCTTCATGTTCTTTTGAAGGGTTTCAGGTTGTCTGTTTAGAAAGTCATCTCTTATTCCAAGTAAAATTACACGATGTCTGGTTTGGGGTATTCCATAATCCTCGGCTTTGATAATAAAATCATGTGGTTTGTATTCCGGCTCATCAAATAGGTTATTATCTGGTGACTTAATTAAGGAGAAAATCTTGTAACCAGGTTTTCTAAGATCATACATGATCTTCTCAAAGATGTGATGTTTTTCCGCTTTAGCAGATAGCATCCCCTTTACATTTTCCATGATGAATACTGAAGGGCGGTGTTTCTCGATAATCCTCAAATAATGCTTATATAGATCAACTCTAACATCTTCATCAGCACTTAAAACGGTTCTTTGAAGTCTTGATCGACCTACAATTGAATATGCCTGGCATGGAGGGCCGCCGGTAAGAACCCAATCTTTAGTACCGTCTAAAGCATCAATAATAGTTCCATCTAATAAATCTACGTTAACTGAGTTTTCATCGTAACCGAGCTTCCAGTTTCTGGCCTCTTTTTTTGCTTTACTTGACTCTTTTTCAAATTTTTCAAGTTCAAGTAATTGTTCAGGTTTTAATTCGCCTCGCAAAACCTGATAATATTCTTCTGGAGCCTCTCCCTTTCGAAACTGTCTATAAAAACTTCTGAGAGTTAAAGTCTGATGTGCAAATTTCTCCATTTCAATAGAGAGGACGGTCTTAAATACTCTATCACCGTTTTCATCGAATACTGAACTAAAACCCTCACCCAATCCACCGGGTCCTGCGAATAAATCAATTACTGGTATTGGCACTTTTTAACTGATCAACAATTGAATTAAGTGTTTTGATTCTATTATCAGAGACTTTCTTTTTAGGCTCAAGTTCACATTCCCAAACTATAGTAATATCCCAACCTAGATTCTTCCATTCAGCCTCATTTCGTTTATCGCGTTCTAAAGCAGATTTTCTTTTCAAGGTAATTTCTCGAGATGAAGTTTCTACAAGATCACCGTTTCTACAATTTTCATGAAGATGCCAAAAACAACCCCTGACATCAATAATAGATTTGTATTTCCTGAGGACAATATCAGGTTTACCAGGTAAGTTTTTTTGATTTTTCCTATATCTGAAACCCTGAGAATGTAGAAACTTTCTGACAATCATTTCCGGCTTAGTGTCTTTTCCAGAAATTCGGCTCATGTTATAAGAACGGGTTTTCTTGTCATGAACATCAGCCATAATTCACGAATCAAAAAGGCAAATCATCGTCGATATCATCGAAAGCCTGCGTGTCGATTTCGAAGCCATCAGTACTTGGTGGAGGGGGAGGCATATCCGTTGCACCTTGGACACCTGTTCCCTGTTCAATCTTCCAGGCTTTCACATCGGTGTACCAGTTGCCATTGTATTCCCGACTTTGAATATCAACCGATGCGGTCACCTCTATTCCTTCAGAGACAGCCTGTTGATCAATGTTATCACCCCACTGTGTGATGCATACTTTCTTTGGATATTTGCCTGGAATTTCGAGGATGAAATCGCGTTTTCGCCATGGTCCATTCTTCCCCTGACCACCTTGTTCTTTTAGAATCTGAACTACTTTTCCTCTAAGCTGTATATCCATTTTTTTCTAGCTATTTATTGAGTTTAGAGAATGTAGCTAAGTTAAATGCCGAATTAAACAATGAGCTGAGAGAATTATGAATTAAAGTTTAAGGATAAAGAGATTGCTTCGTCGAGTCAGTTTGAGCCATTTTTAACAGAAGAGGCTTCTCGCAATGACGGGGTGAGCAATTCATAATTCTTAATTCATAATACCCGAAGGGTAAAATGAGATTGCTTCGTCGAGTCAGTTTGAACCATTTTTAACAGAAGAGGCTTCTCGCAATGACGGGTGAACAATTCATAATCCTTAATTCATAATTCCCGAAGGGATAAAGAGAATGCCGCGTCGTGTCAGTTTGAGCCATTTTTAACAGAAGAGGCTCTTCGCAATGACGGGGTGGGCAATTCATAATCCTTAATTCTTTCGGCTAAAGCCGAAAGACCACCTTCCCAATATTCTTCCGTTCTTCTAAATAGCGATGTGCCTGTTCGGCTTCTTCTAGTGAAAAGGTCTTATCCACATGAGGCTGCACCCAACCGTCTTCAACTCCTTTCAGAATAGCCTTCATCCAAATCGCGGCTTTTTGTGGTTCATGCCATAAATGACCTAGATTCACCCCGAAAACGCCACGGTTTTTATCGAGCAGTGAAAGCGGACCAAATTTTGGCATGGAGAGCACTGTCTTAATCAAACTAAGTTTTGCAGCAAATCCACCGGTCGTGTTTGTGCTGGCTACCGAGATTCCAAACATACCGAGCCGACCTGTTGCTCGAAGCGCATTATAACTTCTCTTCCATTCTTTGCCGCCTAGCGGATCTATGATCAGGTCAACGCCTCTATTGTTAGTTAGCTTCATGAGCTCTTCAAACCAATCCTTATTTCGATAATCAATAGCGTGATCTAATCCACGATCTGCAAGGAATTCATGTTTTTTGGCGCTAGCCGTACCAAAGGTTTTGGCTCCAATATGTTTGGCAATATCCAGCGCCGCGATGCCAACCCCACCACCCGCATTATGGATCAAAATGGATTCATCTTCTGAAAGTCCACCCATGGTAACCATCAGCACCCAGGCCGTTAAATAATTTACTGGGATAGCAGCAGCTTCTTCAAAAGTAAGTCGCTTTGGCTTTTCGTAAACTTGCATTTCTTTCACTACAACCTGCTCTGCCTGCCCTTTAAATCGGCAAAGCGCAATCACTTCTTTTCCGACCAAGTCGCTCGAGACTTCAGAACCAACCGCAGCAACAATCCCGGAGACTTCATATCCCATCACACAGGGTGTTTGCGGACCATCAGGATACTGACCCTTGCGGGCTAAAATATCAGCAAAATTTAAACCGGCGGCTTTCACATCGATCAGAACCTCACCGTTAGCGGGAGCCAAGTCTGGCACTTGCTGAACCTGAAGTACTTCATAGCCACCTGTTTTAATATACGCGAGCTGTTTCATGAAGAGGTTTTTCTTCGAAGGTAGCTAAAACGAGGTGGGATTGAAATTAGAGTAGAACTTTCTTTGGTTCGCATTTATTCGATGTTGCTAAACCAATCGAATGGCAAACGAATAGCAAAATACCTCCATTAAGGTATTTATAGAGTACAAATGGTTACACTATAATTAGTATCTCGTGGAATGTTTATTAAAAAGGAGTGCGTATGAAGCGTTTATTACTATCTATACTTTTTTTTGGAGCTGGTCTTACTTCTGTGAATGCTCAGTGGCAACAACTAAGCCAGCCTACAGGTGGGCATATTTTAGATGTAGCGTTACATAATGGTGAAGTCTATATCAGCGTAGCAAATATCATATACAAATCGACGGATAATGGCATGACGTGGGTAAATTCAAGAGGGGATTTACCTGAATTTTCTGATATAAATTCAATAGGTGCGACACCAAGTGCGCTCTACGCCGGTGCAAATGATAGTGGAACTGGCGACAAGTTTTTTGTCTCGACGAATGGAGGATCTACCTGGACTGAAACTGGTGGTAAAGGAGCGCTTAACCTGGCTGTAGATTGGGAAAATATTGGGGATACGGCGTTCGTAGCCACAAATTTTGGGGCAGTTCATAGAACCGTGGACAACGGAGTAACATTCGAAGATATGCCCAGTGTTGGGATAGGCAACACCATTGACTCATGGGGCGATGACCTTTTCTATTTAGGTACCGGTTTTGTACGAATTTCTACCGATAGAGGAGATTCGGTCTCAGCTCCAATTGGAACATCTTCCGATATAACTTTTAGGTTTGGAACCATGAGGTCTGCGTTACGAATAGATACGACGGTAATCGTCGGCGCCCAGGGGGTGTTTAAACTAGATGCTGATTCTGTTTGGCAAAGAGCTAGCACAGGCATGCCATTGTCGCTTGGAAGTCCGAGACCAATAATTACAAAACTAGCACTTTTGGGGGATCTGCTATGGGCATTTTCGGATGTTGGTATTTATGTATCAGCAGATACAGCAGGAATATGGTCATTGCTTGAGAATAGTCCTTCAACAGGATTTGTACAGCGCGTTAAAATTGATGGGAATACTATTCACATGGCTACTCAGAGGGGATATTTTATTTCGGATGGTGCGACAGACACCACGGTAACATTTGAGCAACGAATTAATGGTTTGAATCATGTGAATGTGACGAATTTGTATGCTATCGATAATGAAATTTTTGCAACTGCTTTGTCACAAGGAATTATAAAATCATCGGATGATGGAGCAACCTTTGATCAATTTGGTGGTAATCTTAGCTCATCAACTATCACAAGTATTACTAAGGATTCTAACAGGTTCTATTTGAGTGATGGACAGGGGTTTTATTCATCAACAGATGGCACCGATTGGACGGCACTGGAAAGCGGGTTAATTGGGAACACTATTGCGGCTTTTAATGATACACTTTTTGCAAGTTCAGGTAGTCAAATATTTAAATCGGGTGACTCAGGAGCTTCATGGAGAGCAGTTTCACCACCATTTCAGGTTGGTGCAATAGCTCCGACAAGCTACGCATTTCATGATAGTGTGATATTTGGTGGTTTCAATACTGTTAATGTATTGGGGGCAATTGCACGTTCAAGAGATAAAGGAGAAACATGGGAAATTACCCCTGGTGGCGGAGCACTTACCTATTCAAAGAAAATAATTTTCGTTGGTGATACCGCCTATGCCCCCGTTACAACTACATTTACAGGTGGAGGGGTTTATAGATCTATTGATTTTGGTGAAACCTGGGAGAAATTATCCGATCAATTAGATAATGAAGTTGGAGGAGCCTTTGATCTGGCAATCTCTGGTGAAACCCTTTACACGTATACGTTTAGCGGAATATGGAAGTCGACGGACGGTGCTCGAAATTGGGAAAAAATCAGCACCGATGGATTATTATCCGACTTTTTCTTCGCGGGCGCACCAATTTCAATTAATAATGGGTACCTGTATTACGCACCATTTAATAGCGGGATTTTTAGGTTTGAACTAGATGGCTCATCTACTAATAGCGAGCTTCCAAGTGAAGTAGTTGAGGATTTCCGATTAGATCAGAATTATCCAAATCCATTCAACCCTTCCACCAACATAAACTTTAATTTGCCAGAATCTGGTCTGGTGACGTTGAAAGTTTACAACCTGCTTGGTCAGGAAATAGCAGAATTGGTAAATGGCAGCATGGTTTCAGGCTCATATTCCATCAATTTTGATGCAAGTGGTTTGTCCAGCGGTGTGTACATCTACCGACTACAGGCCGGAAATCAGGTTCAAACCAAAAAAATGATGCTGATTAAATAATCAGCCTTTCATCCGGTTTACTGCAAAGGCACTTAGCATCCAGCCGGGTAATGATTTTTTGGGGTCTCTTTTAGTCATATCGATAAAGAGGCCCAATTTTTTTGCAATTGGGACTTTGTGTGTTTCCACAAACTCAATCCAGGTTCCATCTGGGTCGTCAATGTAGGTAAACCGTCCGGCAGCCTCACCCATATCAAACGAGTCGGCGCTATCTACGGTAAAAGGAAATCCCGCTGCTTCGCACTCTTCTTTTAAGGCATCAATACCCTGCACGTCAAAACATAGGTGAATGAAGCCTAAATCTCCCCAATAACGGTTTTCAAAGATTTTCTTGGGCGTTCTTCGTTTATCCAGACATTGAATTAATTCTATTTCGGTTGGGCCGAATAACTTAACAAAAGCACCATCCCGTGGCTTACTTTCTCGAAGAAGTACACGGCGATATTTCATTTCTCCACCTGGAACGCCGGCCAAGTCTTCGAAAACACCAGATTCGTCGTAAGCAACTTCATCATATCCTAAAATATCTGAGTAGAGAGTTCTCGACTTTTCGATGTCCGAAACCCCCATGATGGTTCCGGAAACTCCACCCGTTGTTTTTCGCTCCCTCTTTTTGAACCACCCCATGCCTTTCACTACATTGAATATGTTGCCATTTAAATCCTTTACAAAAAAATTGAGATCACCAGCCGGATTTTCTTTCAACGATGAAATCACATGTAGACCGGCGCCATTGAATTGCTCGTAGGTTTCCTCAACATCAATAGATTTAATTTTTGCACAGTTGATTCCATAATCCCCAAGACGAAGATCAAACTTGGCAGCAACCGGAGTTCTGCTGGTGTATTGCCAGATTTCAAATCCGCCGCCACCACGCATACTCAAAGTTAGAATAGCTCTACGCTCATGAGGTTGGCCACCCGTGTAAGGAAGCATTAAGTCAGCAATAGCCGCATCATCGAATACTTTAATGTCCATCCCAAAATACTTTCGATACCATTCGGTTGCCTCTAATACATTTGGGTTTCCAATTCCAATTTGCTGAATGCCGGAGATGATTTTTTCCATGATGAATTTTTTAATAGAAGGTAGAGAAAAAGCGCATGTTTCGCTTTGGCGTTGTTTAAAAGAATGGCGGTCATTTACTTAACTAAAATTGGTGTTAGTTAAAAAAAGACGGAAAACTTTAACTAGGGGTATTTATTAGTTAATTAAAAGGGCTCAAATTTAACTAATGCATGATGATGTAATATTATAATGAAAAAATTTGATCTGGGAAGTAAAGCAATCTGGGAAGTAATAGGATCGAAAAGAGGTTGGGTTTATATTTTCGATCGATATCTAAATTTATTTCGATAAGTAGATTTAGTGATTTATAAACCAGCTAAAAACTCACGAAAAGACACCGTGTTATAATTTGCCATCCCTCTTTTTTCAGTGACAATGTAGCCCTCTGGTGAAATTACATAGGTTGTGGGAACAACCGTGCTATTATAAACACCGGGTTGTCGACCAGCCAAAAAATAGACCGGCATGGAAAATTCTTTTCGCTCCATAAAAGCCCGAGCTTTTTCTGGGTCTTCATCCAAAGATAGCATTACAAATACGATGTCCTCCGAATCCTGAAAATCTTCATATAACTTTTGAATGTTCGGCATCTCTGCGATGCAAGGCGGGCACCAGGTTGCCCAGAAATTTAGAAAAATTGTTTTACCTTCGTATTCCCGAAGGTTAGTTCGGTCTCCATTCAAAGTGATTAAAGGCATATTAAACTCCGCCTTCACAAATTCAGATTCATCTACTGAAACATCGGGCCGAAATATGCCGGTTGCTAAAATTCCACGCTGTAATGTCCCGATGACTTCTGTGTGCCAACCCATTGCATAAAGGAACCCGGCAATGGATAGAAAGACGGCAATTTCAATGACCTCGCGCTTTATTCGGCCACTTTTTTTCTTCTCTCGATCGTTATTCATTTCTACAGAAAACTTGAAATCTCCTCGAGTTTCTTTTTACTGATATCCGGAACCTGAACGTCATCTGCCGGATATCCGACCACCAATAATAGAAAAGCTTTTTCATGAGCAGGCCGTTGCATGATTTCATTCAAAAATCCCATTGGGCTTGGGGTATGTGTCAACGTGGCAAGACCTGCATTATGTAATGCCGTGATTAACATCCCGGTCGCAATTCCGACCGATTCTTTCACATAGTAATGCTTCTCTCTTTCACCTTCATCATTAAGGTGATAACTCTGCGAGAAAATGCCGATTAAAGCCGGAGCTGTTTCCAAAAAAGGCTTATGTTCGTCGGTACCAAAGGGTACTAAATCTTCCAGCCAGTCCTCCGGTGCTCTACGATTATAAAATTCACGTTCTTCTTCTTCTGCTGCTTCGCGGATTTTCTTTTTTATATCGGCATCCTGAACGACCGCAAAATGCCAGGGCTGTTTATTTGCACCATTTGGTGCTGTCCCTGCTGAAAGCAAACAATGCTCAATCACTCCTTCCGGAATTGGACGATTGGAGAATTCCCGCACGGTTCTTCGTTTTTTTATAAAATCATAAAAATCTTTAGCCCGTTGCTGCATCTCCGTAGGAGAAAAAGAGGTGTAATCCTGTAGTGGGACAAATTTTGCTTCGTTCATAAATTCTATTGTTGGTAGGCTTGATAGAAGTCTAACCATTCTTGTTGTTCCTGAACCCGCTCTTTAAACCGATCACGCAATTCAAGATCAGATACTTTGTCAATCCATTGTTGAGCCAGCTCAAATTCGCCATAATATACCAGCTTGTCGATCAAAGATTCTTGGGTATCAAACCAGGTTAGATCTGAAATTTCTGTTAGCATGATTTCGGCATATTCTGAAAGTAAAAAACTACTTTGGCTGGCAATAGCACGATTAATCAACAGCCATTGGAGGGGTTTTGGTTGAAGTGCGAATACACCTGATGGAACTAGTTGATCAGAATATCGAGCACGATAAAAAATATTCCAGGTTAAACTGTCTGATCGAACCGTCAAAGAGTTTTGAGCACTTTCACCCGAAATTAGGGTGCTATCATTCCTAAGATCATTCAGTAAATCATTGGCAAAATCAAGCTCGCCTTGCATGAAATAAGAATCCGCTTTCATTAGCTGCAGAGCCAGCGTAGAATCTGTATTTGTTATTTCGCTTGATATAGTTTCAAAATTCCCCGATCTCATTTGATAGCTAGCCCATAATTGTCTGATAAGAGGCATATCCGGAAAATCTGCATATAAGTTTATTACAGTTTCCAGGGCGTTCGTAGAATCAGACAAGGATTCGAAATAGCGAATGCTATCAAGGCCCCGAAGAATAGGATGAATTTTACGCGGACAACTCATTTGAAAAAGCGACTGTTGCGAAAAGATAAATTGTGAAACCTGAGTATCTAGTGAATCTATTTCTGTAACTGGCAATTGTGCTTTCCATCGAGTTACTAAAGAATCGAACGGAACATTGTAAGAGGACTCAAAATCGGTTGTTGGGTAAGCAGATTTGAAATATTCGACTGGGTAATGATCCAATAAATATCCGACGAAAGAACCGGCAGTTGTATAACTAATTGATGAGGCGGCTGTGTAAAAACCAGAAAGAGTTAGTGACCGAGCCATTTCACTGGTTGTTGGTAGTGGGCTTTCTGCTGCGATGATCTGATCAAGAGTAGAGATATTTGAAGCATCTTTGGCAATAGCTTCTGCAACTCCTTCTATCAGGCCAATACTCCAACTGGCGTTTATTAAATCATTGCCGAACTGTTTAGCAATTACATGAACCAGTTCGTGTTTTAAGACGGGTTCAAGGTGTTCTTTTGCAATATGTAGCTGATCCTGTTCTAACCAAACAGGGACATAACTTGTGAATTTAGCTCCAACCAAATCTTTCTTCTGCCATGCATTTTGATATAAATACGATTCGATGATATTTCCTTCCGGCCACTCAATTTCCAGAATCTCAGTTATTTGTTGGAAATGAAATTCATGTTTTGCGGCCCAGTAATCACGCTCTTCTTGATTGTAGTTTGTTGCATCGAAATACAGGTTGAAATGCTCTGTTTGAACCAATTGGTTCAGCTCTGATTTTAAGTGGGATCTGGGTGTTGAAATACCCAATTGAGGTTGGATAAAAAATGAAGCCACTATAAATATTCCGCATATGAAAACAATACCCAGGTTTTTTTTCGAAATAGAAATGGTTGGAAGTAACCAAATCAAGGCTACCCAAATTAGAGTGGAAAGCCTAAACCATAGCAAACCGGAAGTGATCCGAATTTCTTCGTCATAAATGGGTCCCGGCCAGGTTCCCCAAACATGGTTGAAATAATAAACTTGGGGGAGGGTAAAAAATTCATAAAGTAATATTCCAAGAGCAACAATAAGTAAGGTGAGAATGCTAAGAGTACGCGGAATTGGAAATTTCAAAATTCTATAAAATCTCCCGATTGCTACACCAAATAGAATACTTGGTATAGGTAATAAAACCCACAGCCAGAACCCAGTCCATGCAAAGCACGTAGAAATTAATGCATGAATGATGAGTGGTATGGAAATCAGTAAAACATTAAATACCAAACCAACAATAATCTCTAAATCCGAATTAGAAGATTTTTGGGAAGCCTTTAGTCCGCCCCAAAAGCAAAAAATGGTAGAAACCAAGAGGGCAGATTCTAGATGTAAGTCTCTCAGTAATGGAATCAGCAACAAAATTGTTCCAAAACCTAGTGGCCATAAATAAGAGATAACCCGTTTCTTTCTAGGCACCTAATTACGTTTTCTTGTGTCAATATAACGGAGAATTTGGCTCGGTAAAACTTTGCCATGATAACTCACATTCTCCAACAATTTATTTCAAATCGAACCAGTAGACGTAGGAATAAGAAGATAGTTATAAGGAGATTGTTACCTCTTAAGCATGGTGCTTAAAACGAACCACACATTTTCTTTACGTTCCATTAGTCGTCGACTAAAATATGGAAACCAATCAGTTCCAAAAGGTACATATACACGAGTGAGGTACCCAAGTTTGGTCAAATCCACCATAGTCTCTTCTCTCAAACCATACAACATTTGAAACTCGAATCTATCTTTTGCCATGTCTTTAGCTGCCGTGTATTCTCTTAACCAATTAACAAGTTCGTCGTCGTGGGTACCAAATCGAGGGCGTTCCGTTTTATCCAAAAGAATTTTCGCATTTTCCTTGTAAGAGGCCCTGATTTCAGACATGTTTTGAAAGGCGATATTTGAAGGCTCTTTGTAAGCACCTTTAACTAATCTGATATTTGCACCTATCGATGCAAGTTCTTCAATATCGTCTTTGGTTCTATGTAGCATGGCCTGGATTACCGTTCCTACTGTCTGGCCATATTTCTCGAAAGCATCCTTAAAAATATCGATGGTAATCTGGGTGTAGTCGCTACCCTCCATATCTATATTTACAAATTGATCGTGCTTTTTCGCCACATCCAACAGCTTATATAAATTTTCAACGCAGTATTCTTTGTCGATATCAAGACCCATCATGGTTAGTTTAATCGATATACTGCTAACGAGCCCATGTTCATTGATTCCATTCAACAAGCTGATGTATTCGTCAACCGTGGCATCAGCGGTTTTTCTATCACTTACATTTTCGCCTAGTAGGTCGAGGGTAAGTTTTAAATTTTTATGATTTAGATATTTTGCTTTTGGGACGGATTCCTCAAAAGTCTCACCGGCTACAAACCGCTTAGCTAATACAAAAGGAAGTTTCATTCTACTCAAAAAATTTAGTCGCCTAAGGTAGCGATTCCAACAATTATCAACACCACTATAAATTAAAGTAACCTTTTACCAATTGATACGTGTACTGATGGCACGAAATCAATTAACACTTTTTGAAATGGGTTGCGTTTCAAAAAACTAAGGGTAATCAAATGGATTTAGTAAAAGTAAAAAACGGAAAGATTTTGTTGATGGCACTGTTAGGTGCGTTTATGGTTTCATCAACAGTAGTTGCCCAACAACCATATGCTGAAGAGAGCTTTGCAGTTGGCAATGATGTAAGAATTGAAGTTGAGACTTCAGGGGGAAGTATTACAGTTGAGGGTTCAAATCGAGATGAAGTTCAGGTTGAAATGTATGTAAAAAAACGCGGGAGAGAAGTTGAACCTGGAGAAGCAGACCTTGATGATTGGGATATAAGCATCGAAAAAAGTGGAAACACGGTGTATGCAACGGCCAAGCACAGAGGTAGAAATAATTGGGGTAATAACAGCTATAGTATATCCTTTGTAGTGTATGCTCCGATAGATTCTCGAGCTGCAGTACGTACTTCAGGTGGTAGTATCAACATAGCAAACTTAGATGGTGATCAATACGCAAAAACTTCCGGAGGTAGTATTACAGCCACCCAAATTGCCGGAGATGTTGAGCTAAAAACATCTGGTGGATCGATAACGATTGATGAAGTTGAAGGTTATGTAGACGCCAATACATCTGGCGGTAGGATAAGAGCAAATGATATAGCTGGTGGAATTTTCGCAAAAACGAGTGGCGGAAGTATCACCCTGGAAAATGTTTCCGGAAATGTTGAAGCAAAGACTTCTGGGGGATCAATCGACGCTGAAATCGTAAAACCTCAAGATTACATTGAATTAAAAACTTCTGGCGGAAGCATCAGTGTAAGCGTACCTAAAGATGCAGGATATGATGTTGATTTGGACGGGAATCGTGTTCGTGCAGATTTGAATGACTTTCAAGGAGATTATGATAGAGATGAGCTTCAGGGCACAATGAATGGAGGTGGAACGAGAATCACTGCCAAGACCTCAGGCGGATCCGTAACCATGAGGTATCTGTAAGAATTTAAATGATAAGTTAGTTACAAACCCTTCAAAAGGCGTGGGAGGAATCTCAGGCCTTTTTTATTTGCGCGATCGAAACCAATGAAAGGTTTTGATTCGTATCTGTAGAAACAAAGCTCGTAGTATAACTTTAGCATAGAATCCCGTAACTTTTGTAGTTATTCTGAAAAGAAGTTTTACTTCTATCAAATAAGAAACATGGACCAAAAGGAACGGCTGAGCTTCGAAGATGCTTTAAAACAACTGGAATCTATTGTGGAACAATTGGAAGGCCAG
The DNA here is from genome assembly GCA_965229525.1 of Balneolaceae bacterium. Lineage (GTDB taxonomy): Bacteria > Bacteroidota > Rhodothermia > Balneolales > Balneolaceae > HXMU1420-13. The sequence continues at coordinate 1,485,578 of OZ245886.1, read as the reverse complement.
GAAATTACACTTGAAGATTCCGTGAAGTTGTACGAAAAAGGCATGGAGCTCTCAAAGCTATGCAATGATGTACTTCATCAAGCAGAGTTGAAAATTCAGCAAGTAAACGACGAATAAGACTAGGTATCTATGGATTCTTTGGAATTTCGCCCAAAAGCAGGCCCACTACTATCGAAAATAGATTCTCCAAATGATTTAAAGAAATTATCGGCAGATCAATTGCAGCAGGTATGCGATGAATTGAGAGAATTCATTGTTGACATCGTTTCTGTATATGGCGGTCATTTCGGAGCAAGCCTTGGAGTAGTAGAATTAACTACAGCTTTACATTATGTCTACAATTCACCGGAAGATCGAATAATCTGGGATGTCGGTCATCAAGCGTATGGTCATAAAATTTTAACTGGTCGAAGAGATAATTTTCATACAAACCGTAAGTATGGCGGAATTTCTGGTTTCCCAAAAAGAAGCGAGAATATCCACGATGCTTTTGGTGTAGGACACTCTTCTACTTCGATATCTGCTGCACTTGGAATGGCTGTTGCGAACGATCTTGATAAAAAAGACTCAAAAGTTGTAGCTGTAATTGGTGATGGCGCAATGACGGGCGGACAAGCTTTCGAAGCTCTGAACAATGCCGGCGCGATGAACAGCGACGTATTAGTTGTATTGAATGACAACAATATGTCGATTGACCCAAATGTTGGCGCATTAAAGGAATATCTAGCCGATGTAACCTCAAGCCGCACCTTTAACAAACTGCGTGACGAAGTCTATGATATGCTTGGTCATTTCAATAGAGCTGGAAAGAAGATGCAGAGAGTTGCGTCTCGATTTGAGTCTGCAATGTTAGCAGCACTTACACCTGGCTCATTATTCCGCTCATTTGGTTTTAAATATTATGGCCCTATCGACGGACACGATATAAACGGATTGAGAAAGACGTTAGAAGACCTAAAAGAAGTTAAAGGACCAAAGCTTCTTCATATTGTTACTGTAAAAGGAAAAGGGTTTGCTCCTGCAGAAAAAGAGCAAACGAAGTGGCATGCTCAAAGCAGCCCATTCGATAAAATTACGGGTGATTCTTTGAAACCAAAATCAACGAAGAAGTCAGCTCCGAAATATCAGGATGTATTTGGTGATGCTTTGGTTGAGTTGGCGGCTGAGAACGAAAATATTGTGAGCATGACTCCGGCAATGCCTAGCGGTTCAAGCTTGTGGCCCATGATGAATACCTATCCTGATCGCGCATTTGATGTAGGTATAGCTGAACAACATGCAGTTACCTTTGCAGCTGGACTAGCAGCACAGGGAAAGAAGGCTTTTTGTGCGATTTACTCTACGTTCTTACAGCGAGGCTTCGACCAATTTGTACATGATGTAGCCATTCAAAAGCTCCCGGTTGTATTTTGTATCGATAGAGCGGGAGTAGTTGGAGCAGATGGTCCAACGCATCATGGCGCTTATGACATCTCCTATATGCGCTCAATCCCAAATGTGATTATTTCTTCACCATTAAATGAGCAGGATCTTCGCGACATGATGTTCACCGCCAGTGAATATGATGAAGCTTCCTGGGCGATTCGATATCCGCGAGGTGCTTCAACCGGAATGGAAGTGAGAGAACATTTCGAGAAGATGGAAATTGGAAAAGGAATTTGTATTCAGGAAGGGGAAGAAGTTGCAGTATTAAGTTTTGGTCCGATTGGAAAATACGTGACTGAAGCATCTGCTGAATTTGAGCAAGATGATATTCATGTTGGCCATTACGACATGCGATTTGCTAAACCACTCGATACGGATCTTATCGATGAAATCTGCCACAAATATCAGCATATCATAACTCTGGAAGATGGCGCCAAACTAGGTGGATTCGGTAGTGCGGTTGCCGAATATCTTGCCGAAAAAGCAGACAAACCTACGCTTACTATCATGGGCCTACCAGATCGTATTATCGAGCATGGAACTCAGGAAGAACTTCACGCTGAAGTAGGTATTGATGCTAAAGCATTAGCTGAAGTTGTTAAGCAGAAGCTAGTTAGTGCTTAAAGAGAAATTAACGAAACCCTTTTCATTTTTAATTACTAAATGGCACAAAAAAAAATAGTTGTGTGGAACGATTTGTTTTAATTAATTCCCAAAGATAAAATTCGGCAATTAAACAATTTAAGATGTCTGATAGAACAGGGGTTTTGGGTCAAATAAGATCACCACTTATCTTTTTTGCATTGGCGTTACTTATAATTGAAGGGATTCTATTAGCAGTGCTTGGGCTAACTAGTTTTAATGAAACCTTGCAATTTATACTCATTTTATTAATGTTTACTGCATTCATTGCTATAATTGCAAGTGTAACATACTTAACCATTAAGTACCCAACTCACTTGAACGATAAATTAACAAAAGAACTTTCTGAGCTTAATGACGTTAAAGAATTTGTAGAGAGTCCAGCTTTCAAAGAGTTAATAGATCAACAAGTTGTTCAGATATTAAACAAACAAGGAAAAGTAGATGAGTAGAGAAGCCAATCACACTGCAAAAAATGTTTCTGATATAATTAATCAAAGTTTTGAGAATACAGGAAATAATTGGCGAACTATACATGGTATTGCAAGGGAAACGGGTCTTTCAGAAGTTGATGTTCAATCATATATCACAAATCATTCCTCTGAATTTGTAGAATCTGAGATTAAGCCAGGTGGCGATGTACAACTTTTTCGTAAAGTTGTAGGCTAAACCAGTATTTTTGAGACTTTGTTAGTTAATGTTCTCAAATGTACACCCTCTCCGACTTCGATTATCATCTACCTGAAGAGCTGATTGCGCAATCACCGGCACACCCTAGAGATCATGCAAAGTTGCTGGTTTATAATCGGGAAACTAGAGAGATCATCGATGATGCGTTCTATAATTTAGGCAATTACTTACCCGAGAATTCAACGCTGGTTGTCAACAACAGCAAAGTCGAGAAGTGCCGATTGATGTTTGAAGATGGTAAGCGCGAGCTATTCGTAACATCAGTTAGAAATAACAATACAATCGAAGCATTAGTACGGCCTGGCAAAAAATTTAGACTTGGCAAAACTGTCGGATTGGTTGAAGGTATTACAGCAGAGGTAACTCATGTTGCAGACGACGGACTTCGAACAATGATTCTTTCCTGTGATTTGGATGATCCAAGATTAGAGCCTTTCAAGTACACTCCATTTCCACCGTATATCGCACAGGATGAAACCCTCGCCGGTGAATATCAAACCGTATATGCGAAAGACTTAGGAAGCAAAGCTGCTCCCACCGCCGGACTTCATTTCACGGATGAGCTACTCGACTCTTTAAAAAGTCAGGGCATCAATAAAGAAGAGGTAACTCTTCACGTTGGACTTGGAACCTTTGCTCCTGTTAAAACGGAAGATATTCACGATCATGACATGCATAGTGAATGGTATCATATTTCCGACGAGGCAGCAACGACCATAAATCAGACAACACACATCACCGCTGTTGGTACAACCTCGGTGCGAGTGCTGGAATCTGTATCAAATGATGAGGGGATTTTATCTCCGGGAATTGGAGAAACCGATATTTATATCACTCCGGGTTATCGATACAAAAGGGTAAACTCACTAATCACAAATTTCCATTTACCAAAGAGTACTCTGCTCATGCTGGTGTCTGCTTTTATGGGTTTTGATGAAATGAAGCGACTTTATGAGCATGCGATAGATAAAAAATATCGGTTTTATTCCTTCGGGGATGCCATGCTTATTTTGTAGAAAATTACGGTAAGAATCTCATACCGTTAGACTTATCCACATTGTTGTTGATAACACTAGAAGCGCTTTTTGAAAACCCCTGTAAATTTCACTTTAAATTGAAAGGTAACAGTACCAAATCACTTGTTTTTTTTAGTATCTTTTGCGCCTTGAAAAGTTTCAGATCAATTGCTATCGGGAGTTAACGAAATGACGATATCGCCCGATAAAACTCCAAATTGAAAACTCATACATGTCTGAAGTAATAAAAATCAAACGCGGTGTTGATATTAAGTTGGTTGGGGAAGCCGACAAAGAATTCGCTCCAGAAATTCGCGTTGAAACTGTAGCCATCAAACCGGATGACTTTCACGGTGCCCGATTTAAACTAGCCGTTAAAGAAGGTGAAGAAGTAAAAGCCGGTTCCACTCTACTCTTTAATAAAGATGATGAAACTGTAAAGTTAACATCGCCAGTAAGTGGAGAGGTAGCGCAAATTGTGCGTGGAGCAAAACGCAGAATTCTAGAAGTTCGAGTTTTAGCGGATAAAAAAATTAAATACGAAAGTTTCGGAAAAGCAGATCCGATTGACTTAGAACGAGATGCTATTCTTGAGAAATTAGCTGAGTCCGGATGTTTTGCTTTTTTCAAGCAACGCCCATACAACGTAGTTGCCGAAACTTCAAAAACCCCCAAAGCAATCTTTATCTCTGGATTTGATTCAGCACCGCTGGCACCAGATATGGGAATGATACTGGATGGAAACGAGAAAGAATTTCAAACCGGTGTTGATGCATTAGCTCAACTAACAACCGGCAAAGTTCATTTAGGCCTAAACGCCGATGCCGCTTCTGGGCGCACCCTTTCAAGTGTTAAAGGTGTTGAGATTTCTAAATATTCAGGTCCGCATCCTGCTGGTCTGGTTGGTGTTCAAATCGCCCAAAAAGATCCAATCAATAAAGGCGAAACTGTTTGGACTATTACCCCAGAGCACGTAATTATCATTGGCCGTCTGTTCTTAACGGGTAAGTTTGATGCCAGAATCAACATTGCTGTTGCTGGCTCTGAAGTTAATGACAGAAAGTATCATTCAACATTTATTGGAGCTGCTGTAAAACCATTTATAGCGGATAATCTTTCTGATAAGAAGTGCCGCATTATATCAGGAAATGTACTTACTGGTACCCATATCCAGGAAGACGGCTACTTGAGCTTCTATGAACGACAAGTATCGGTTCTCCCAGAAGGTGAAGATCCAGAATTATTTGGATGGTTGATTCCAAAACCGGACAAATTCAGTATTTCAAGGGCACTACCTTCATTTTTTATGCGCCAGGCTGAAAAAATTACCGGTCAGCCAATGGTATATAACCTGGATACCAATCAGCATGGAGAAGAAAGAGCATTTGTAGTGAGCGGCCAATACGAGCAAGTATTCCCATTCGACATTTTCCCTGTTCAGCTTATCAAAGCTATTATGACTGAAGATATCGAGTTGATGGAAAACTTAGGTATTTATGAAATAGTTGAAGAGGATTTTGCTCTTTGTGAAGTGGTTTGTACATCAAAAATTGAGGTACAAAAAACGGTTCGAAAAGGTCTTGACCTTATGAAAGAAGAATTAGGCTAGAGATTAATAAATACTAGTTAAATACATGAAAGTTATACACGATTTTTTAGAATCAAACATTAAGCCGCATTTCGAAAAAGGTGCGAAATACGAGAAGCTTTGGCCTGTGTATGATGGGTTTGAGACCTTCTTGTTTGTGCCAGGCCATACAGCTGAAAGCGGTGCACACATTCGCGATGGTATCGATCTAAAGCGTACCATGAATACCGTGATCATGGCGTTAGTTCCATGTTTGCTTTTCGGTATGTGGAACGTTGGTTTCCATCATTATAATGCATTGGGAATTGATGCGACCTTCTTTGAGAATTTCATCTTTGGCGCGATCAAAGTGATCCCAATGGTAATTGTTTCTTACGGTGTAGGCCTCGGCCTCGAATTCCTATTCTGTGTAATAAAAGGTCACCAAATTGAGGAAGGATACCTGGTAACAGGGATGTTAATTCCACTTATCATGCCGGTTGATATTCCGCTTTGGATGGTAGCCATTTCAGTGGCATTTGCTGTTGTAATTGGCAAGGAAGTTTTTGGCGGAACCGGGATGAATATTTTTAATCCGGCGCTACTTGCTCGAGCGTTTGCATTTTTTGCTTATCCGACATACATGTCTGGGGATAAAGTTTGGATCAATACTTCTGTTCAGGAAGGTCAGGCAGTAGTGGATGGTTGGTCTGGTGCTACCGTATTAGGTGAACTTGCCACAACCGGAACAACTTCTTATTCAGCATTTGATGCTTTTCTAGGTCTAATTCCCGGATCTATTGGTGAGACATCTACGCTAATTATTATTCTTGGTGCTGGTTTATTGATTTTCACGGGTATTGGTTCATGGAGAATTATGCTAAGCGCACTCATAGGTGGCGCTGTAATGGGTTTAATCTTCAACGCAGTAGCCCCATATGCATTATCACCTGAACAGCAAGGATTCATGGCAGTACCATTTTGGCATCAATTGATTATTGGTGGATTTGCTTTCGGAGTTGTATTTATGGCTACCGACCCTGTTTCTGGCTCTCAAACGGAAATGGGTAAGTATTTCTATGGATTCTTTATCGGATTCTTTGCCATCATGATTCGGGTATTCAACCCAGCTTATCCCGAAGGAATTATGTTAGCTATCTTATTTATGAACACGATGGCTCCCCTTATCGACCACTATGTGGTCCAGGCGAACATAAAGAAACGCCAAAAACGAGTAGCTCTTAAAACTGCGACAGCTTAATTATGAATGTAAATAGTAATGCATATACGTTTGGTTTTGCTGCTTTGATGGTAGTAGTAGTAGCTGCAGGACTTTCTGCAGTGGCAACCACTTTAAAGCCAATGCAAGACGAAAACGTCGAAAAAGAAAAAATGCAGAATATTCTTAGCTCGATTCAAATCAATGTGAGCCGAGAGGAAGCTGCTGAGATTTACGATGATTATATCATGGAAGAGCTTGTAATAAGCGAAGGTCAACTCGTTAATGGTATTGATGCTTTCTCTGTTGATATGGTGAAAGAAGTTCGAGTAGAAAATGTTGAGCGAAACGCCCCTCTTTATGTTGCTGAGAAAGATGGAAAAACCTATTACATCATCCCATTACAAGGAACAGGTCTTTGGGGACCTATTTGGGGTTACATCTCTTTAGAAGAAGATCTCAATACGGTGTATGGTGCAGTTTTTGATCACAAAGCAGAAACTCCTGGCTTGGGTGCTGAAATAAAATTCCCAGTGTTTACTGATCAATTCCCAGGCAAAAAAGTGCTTGATGATGATGGCTCACTGTTAGGAATTGATGTTAGAAAAGGAGGTTCATCAACAGATTACGAAGTGGATGGAATTAGTGGTGGTACAATCACCTCTGATGGAGTAGAACTTATGATTCTGGATTGTTTGGAATCATATTTCCCATTCTTAAACGAATATGCTGGAGCAACAGCCAGCGCTCAACTCATCAACTAATCGCTGGCTTAATAAGAAAAATCATGGCTGAAGTATTAGAAAAAGAAGTAGTTGAAAAGAAGCCGGTTGCAAAACCGAAAGAGCCTCTTTTCAGTAAAAAAAATAAAAAATTACTAAGCGATCCATTTAACGATAATAACCCAATTACTGTACAGGTACTTGGTATTTGCTCGGCACTAGCGATCACAGTAAAACTACAGCCAGCTGTTGTAATGGCGCTTTCTGTGGTATTCGTGATGGCTGCCGGTAACGTTATTGTTTCAATCCTTAGAAACTTTGTACCAAACCGAATTCGAATCATTGTACAGCTTGTAGTTGTGGCAACTCTTGTAGCTCTGGTAGATCAGGTTTTAAAAGCTTTTGTTTACGACGTTAGTAAAGAGCTCGCAGTATTCGTTGGTTTGATTATAACCAACTGTATCATCATGGGTCGACTAGAAGCATTTGCTTTGGGTAACAATGTTTGGAAATCATTTCTGGATGGTATAGGTAACGCAGTTGGCTATGGAGTGATTTTAATTGTTGTTTCTTTCTTCCGAGAACTATTTGGTTCTGGTCAGCTATATGGTTTCCAGGTTATTCCGGAAGCCTGGTACTTAGCTAACGGCGGATTTTACAGTAACAATGGATTCATGTTACTTCCTCCAATGGCACTTATTACAGTGGGTATCATCATCTGGATTCAGCGTGCCCGTAATACTAAATTGATCGAGGACTAAGCCATGCAAGAGTTAGTAAATATTTTTGTTAAATCGATCTTTGTTGACAATATGGTATTTGCCTACTTCTTAGGCATGTGTTCATATTTGGCAGTTTCTAAAAAAGTATCTACAGCAGTAGGTTTAGGATTTGCCGTTATTTTTGTATTGGTTGTGACAGTACCAGCCAACTACTTACTTCAAAACTACGTACTTACTGAAGGTGCATTAACATGGATTAGTGAGGACTTTGCTACCGTGGATCTTAGCTTCCTGTCCTTCATTCTCTTCATCGCTATCATCGCATCAATGGTACAGCTAGTAGAGATGACAGTAGAAAAGTTCTCTCCGGCTCTTTATGGGGCGTTAGGTATTTTTCTTCCTTTGATCGCGGTAAACTGCGCGATTCTTGGTGGATCATTATTCATGCAAGAGCGTAACTATGCCAACATTACTGAAGCAACTGTATTCGGTTTTGGTAGCGGTATTGGCTGGTTCTTAGCAATCGTAGCAATCGCGGCTATTCGTGAAAAAATTCAATATTCAAATGTACCAGCTCCCTTAAAAGGACTAGGTATAACATTTATCGTAACCGGCTTGATGGGTATTGGCTTCATGTCGTTTATGGGAATCAAATTATAATAATCAGGTAGAGTAAACATGATATTTGGAGCAACCACATTAATCGTAGTTACCAGCATTGTCATTTTCTTTGCGGTAATTATTCTACTCGTTTCGATCCTACTTGGAGCGAAAGCTGTATTGACGCCATCTGGACCCGTTAAAATTACAATCAATGGTGAGAAAGTAATTGAAGTAGAGTCCGGCGGAACGCTTTTAAGTACTCTTGGAGATAACAAAATCTTCCTTCCATCTGCTTGTGGTGGTGGTGGAACTTGCGTTCAATGCGAGTGCCAGGTTCATTCAGGTGGTGGAGAAATTCTACCAACGGAAACCCCACACTTTACCAGAAAAGAGCAGGCAGAGAATTATCGTTTAGGCTGCCAGGTTAAAGTGAAAGAAGACATGGAAATTTCTATTCCAGAAGAAGTATTTGGGATCAAGAAATGGGAAGCAAAGGTTGTATCTAACTACAACGTGGCTTCTTTTATTAAAGAATTTATTGTGGAGCTTCCTGAGGACATGGATTACAAAGCGGGTGGATACATCCAGATTGAAATCCCAGAAGGCGAAGTTGATTACAAAGATATCGACATTACTGCTCATCCGGACGATCATCCGGGCGAACCTGATAAATTCAAAGTTGAGTGGGATAAGTTTGGTCTTTGGGATCTGAAAATGAAGAATGACGACATTGTAGAACGAGCATATTCTATGGCTAGTTATCCCGCTGAAGGTCGTAAAATCATGTTGAATGTTCGTATTGCAACCCCACCTTGGGATCGTGCTAAAAATGCATGGATGGACGTAAATCCTGGTATTGCTTCTTCTTACATTTTTGCCCAAAAACCAGGAGATACGGTTACAATTTCTGGTCCTTATGGCGAATTCTTCATCAAAGAAAATGAAAGTGAAATGCTATATATCGGTGGTGGAGCTGGTATGGCACCAATGCGTTCTCACCTATATCACTTGTTCAAAACCCTTGAAACGGGTCGTAAGGTTACTTACTGGTATGGTGGTCGTTCAAGAAGAGAGTTGTTTTATCTTGAGCATTTCTATGAGCTAGAACGCAAGTTCCCGAACTTCAAATTCTACCTAGTTCTATCTGAACCGTTACCAGAAGACAATTGGGTTGAAAAGAAAAGCATGGACGACCCGGAAGGTGATGGCTTCTTAGGTTTCGTTCACCAGGCGGTGATTGATCAGTATTTAGTGAATCATCCTGAACCCGAAGAAATTGAGTTCTACTTCTGTGGACCTCCACTCATGAACCAGGCCGTACTGAAAATGTGCGACGACTGGGGAGTACCAGAAGAGAACGTTGCCTTTGACGATTTCGGAGGTTAAAAATCTTTTAAACCCCGACCACTTTTGGTTGGGGTTTTTTATTCCATGATTATGCGATTATTATCTCTGCTTCTACTAACTCTGTTAATTGGTTGTGCTGAACCAGAACCAAGGCTTGTAGTAAATACTGGAAATGCTCAAGGATCTACCTATCAAATTAGATACGTAACTACTAAAAGTATGCAAGTTGATCAGGAAATAGAGAATGATATTCCAAGAATATTTGAAGATATCGACAACTCCATGAGTACGTGGGTTCCTTCCTCTTTGATTTCACAGGTTAACAATTCTGGTGATTGGGTGAAGGTAGACCTTTACTTTCTAGAGGTACTTGAGAGATCGTTAGAAATAGCGGAAGAATCAGATGGGGATTTTGATCCAACCGTAGGGCCACTCGTTCAGCTGTGGGGTTTTTGGTTTGATGAAATTCGAGGTCAGGTTACTGATGAGCAAGTTCAGCAAACATTAGAGCTTGTAGGGTATGAGCAAATCGAATTAAATGATCCCATGGTGAAAATACCAGAAGGAAGCACGATCGACTTCAATGCAATTGCTCAGGGATATACCGTGGATACTATTGCCAATTATCTAGAGTATATAGGCATCGAAAGATATATGGTAGAAGTAGGCGGAGAGGTTAGAACGCGAGGGCTTAATGATAAGAATGCAGTTTGGGTGATCGGAGTTGATAAACCTCAAGAGAACATCGATGTGGAAGACCGATTCCAGTTCATTCTTAAACTAGAGGATGCTGCTCTTGCTACATCCGGCAACTATCGTAAATTCTGGGTAGATCATGAGACTGGGTTGAAATATTCCCATACCATTGATCCAAAGACTGGATATCCTGCTAAAAATAATCTTCTTAGTGCATCAATTATAGCACCAACAGGAATGGATGCAGATGCTTATGCAACACTTTGTATGGTCCAGGGACTTGAAGAATGCCAGTTATTTCTGGATTCTAAACCAGAGCTAGAAGGCTATCTAATTTATGCTGATCAAGGCGGAAACTGGCAGGAATACATCACAGAAGGCTTCCAAAGCTACATCCTCGAATAACTCAGCGGGTCATTCCTGCGCAAGCAGGAATCTAGATATAGTTAAAAAACCAGATGTATCTTCAATCTGGATTCACTCCTTCGAGGGAATGAAAGTAGTAGTAGCTTAAGCCACAAACGGACTAAACTCCTTCTCGTCTCGTTGCTTCTGATCGTCACTCTTACACTTTTCATCAGGCAAAGCACCACACATACTACATGCTTCTCCTTCTTTATTCAGGAATGGACTCTGACTTGCACAGGTTCCTGAGAACTCCCCATTCTTTTTAAGCAATATCTTGATAGCAATCCCAGCGAACCCAAGTCCAACTAAGGCAATTGCTAATCCTAAAGTGACTAAAAAAGTATTCATAGTTTTTATCTCTTGTGATCGCTAAAGATCGTGATTTCATACAGGAACCTCAATTATCGTCACACAATTTCACAAGCGTTAATGCGTGATAGTATGTATATTTGCAGCCCTTTTCGAATGTCAGGTAACTGGTTAATTGTTATTTGTCATTTGACATTGGAATTTAAATAAACGCGCATCATCATCTCAAATCTTTTAGATATCGGTGCAACTGACATATTGAATACTAGCAATAATGCTTTTACTAAGATCAAAAAACAGGTTTCGGCCCTAAGTAATCCTGCATTATTTGCTAAAAAAATGCGCCCGTAGCTCAATTGGATAGAGTACCAGGTTTCGGCCCTGGGGGTTGGGGGTTCGAACCCCTCCGGGCGTACAAGTTTGTAAAGCCATTTCACTTTCGTGGAATGGCTTTTTTATTTTACTCTCAAGATTAAAAGAACTGATTCAGATTAGAATCAGTTATGCTTTTCAATTACAAATAAATGCTCTTCAAGATGTTAGATTTTCAATCGACCGTTGTCCCTACTCTACTCGCACTTCTATTACTATTTCCAGTTTCTCTTTTTGCCCAGATTGATCGTGAAGCGGGAAGTATGATTCAAACCCGTTCTGAGGTTATTGGTCAGCGTGGCATGGTGGCAACGAGCCAACCATTGGCTACTCAGGTGGGACTTCAAATTCTAAGAAATGGTGGAAATGCCATTGATGCAGCGATCGGTGCCAATGCAGCAATGGGATTAATGGAGCCAACAGGAAATGGAATTGGTGGGGATCTTTTTGCCATCATTTGGCATGCAGAAAGTGGCCAGTTGTATGCGCTGAATGCAAGTGGGCGCTCACCGCTCGGACTTTCCTATGACCGATTAATGGAAATATTGGAAGAAAAAGGTGAAGATGATATTCCGGCTCTGGATTTATTATCTGTTTCTGTTCCTGGAGCGATAGATGGATGGTTTGAAATGCATGATCGATTTGGTTCTGCATCTATGGAGGATATATTGGCAGAGCCGATCTGGTATGCAGAAAATGGATTCCCGGTTAGTGAGGCGATTTCAGCAAGCTGGAAGCGAAGTGCACCTAGATTGAGTCAACAACCAGGAGCATTTAAAGAGACATTTACTTTTGACGGTCGCGGACCGGAAAAAGGAGAGATTTTTAGGAATCCAGAATTAGGGAATACATTCAGGTTGTTGGCAACTCAAGGAAGAGACGCATTTTATCGAGGTGAAATCACAGAAAAGATTGATGAATGGATGAAGGAAAATGACGGCTATCTTCGCTATGAAGATTTTGATAAGCATACTTCAACCTGGGTAGAGCCTCAAACGGTAAATTACCGCGGTTATGATGTATACCAGGTTGGTGGAAATGTGCAGGGCACGGCTGTTCTTCAAATGTTGAATATTCTAGAAGGGTACGATTTATCACAAACAGGTTTTGCAACTGCTGAGACATTTCACCTCATGATTGAAGCAAAAAAACTAGCATTTGAAGACCGGGCAAAGCACTATGTGGATGAAGACTTTTATGACATCCCGTATGAAACACTATTATCTAAAGAATACGCAGAACAGCGAAGAGCCCTTATTGGTGACGAAGCTCGGGATGATTTAACCACCGGTGTGGATGTGCTTGAAGACGGTGATACCATTTATCTAACTACTGCAGACAAAGACGGAAATATGGTTTCACTGATTCAAAGTAACTTCCGAGGAATGGGCACCGGATTTGTAGTTCCAGGAACAGGCTTTAGTTTTCAGAATAGAGGAGAATTATTCTCTATGGACCCAAATCATCCAAACAGATATGAACCTGGGAAACGACCATTTCACACCATCATCCCGGGATTTATCATGAAAGATGGCGAGCCTTTCATGACGCTTGGAAATATGGGTGGTGCTTATCAGCCGATGGGTCATGTAAGTTTGATTACGAATGTGATCGATTTTAAAATGAACATGCAGCAAGCCGGTGATGCTTTACGCTGGACACACCGTGGCTCAACTCAACCAACCGATGGATTGGATGATTCGCTAACAAGTGTTGGCTTAGTTAGCATTGAAAGTGCTGTTGATCCTCAAGTAGTGCGCGATCTTAGAGCAATGGGTCATAGAGTTCAGGTAGGGAACAGTTTCTTTGGCCGCTTTCAGGCCATTATGCGCGATTTAAATAACGGGGTTTACTATGGCGCTTCGGAAGCCAGGGTGGATGGTCAGGCTGCCGGGTACTAGTAGGAATAATTGTAGAAATCAACACGGAAACTTTGTGTCTATTGTTCGAAGTAATCTATGAGAAAAGGCTTTTTTTGTTTATTGTGGTCTATAGATTCTTAAATCAGCTGGAATTATAGTTATGGAAAATCTACTCGAGCAGATTAATCTTGGAGAATGGCTGATACCAATTCTTGCAATATCAGTTCTAATTTTCACCATAATTTTTGCTTCAATTGTTGCCTATTTGTTTAATCGCGCAATAAAAAAAGCTGAGAAAGAGAATGACGAAGATCTTACCAACCTAAAGTTCCTGAAAAGGATAATTGCAGTACTGATTTATATAACAGGTATCGCAATTGCTATCTACATGATCCCCCAACTTAGAGTGATTGCAACAACCTTGTTTGCTGGCGCTGGGGTGTTAGCATTAGCTGTTGGCTTTGCATCGCAGCAAGCTCTTTCGAATATTATTGGTGGGATATTTATTGTGATTTTCAAACCCTATAGAATTAATGACCGAATTGATATACGTGCAGATCTAATGGGTTTAGTAGAGGATATAAACCTTCGGCATACCGTTATTCGGGATTTTCAAAATCGAAGGATAATTGTTCCAAATTCCGTTATTAGTAATGAAATTTTGATCAACTCTAATTATGAGGATAGCTCGATGACAAAATGGATTGATATTGGTATTAGCTATAATTCTGATATTGATCTCGCCAAATCTATTATGGCTGAAGAAGTGGAAAAACATCCGCTTTTTATTGATGCAAGAAATCAGGATCAAATTGATAATGGAGACCCTGTTGTTCCTGTTAGGGTTGTTTCTCTCGGCGATTCTTCTGTAAACCTTAGAGCATGGGCTACAACAAATAATCCCGGTGACGCCTTTATTTTAGGCTGTGACCTCATTGAAACTCTGAAAAAGAGATTTGATGCAGAAGGAATAGAAATTCCGTTTCCACATCGCACAGTCTATCAAAGAAGTGGAGATTAGTTATTCTTTTTACGCAACAATTCTTTTGCTGCAACTGAGTACCCACCATTCGACCCGTCTACAAAATGGTAATGAAATCCATCATACTTTTTTACCATACAGGTTATGATAGCGCCATCAGATATATGCGCTCCATAAACTATGTGGCCATCATGCTCTTGCTTGTTTAAATATGCTATCAAATCACTTTTTTCCTCTTCCGAGGCTGATATAACAACTCTAAGCATGTCGTCGAATTTGCGATAATCGGTATGTAGTACGAGTTGTGATTTATAGGTTTTCCAGTTAAATCCACCAATCTTAATGTCGAACTTCATGAGTAATACTCCCAATGTGTTTCTAAATAAAAGCCGGAAATAGTACACTACTTTTGACAATATTTTCTTGGGATATGTTCGTACGTTGTATTCGTTCCGTAACCATGTTGGACTAAACGAAAACTTCAATGACGGCGTGGTAATTGGATGCTCCTCTTTAACCGTACTTTCAATATAATCAATGGTAGCGCGGTAACGGTCCATTGCACTATAAGTATCGTTAGAAGTTGCTTGAACTAGCAGAGAAATTACATGTTTATTATCCTGTTTAACTTCTTTCCATCTACATTCTAATCCGGTAAAATCAGCACTGATCTCTTGCGTATCAGATTGCAATCGATATTTATCACCATGTTTTGATTTAATTATTTGATCAGCAATTGCGAGTCCGCCTCCTGTAAAGATCGCTTGCGTATAAAATTCTGATACTTTAAGTCGAGCAACGAGAACATCTGCTCCCTCTTTTCTAATTTCAGATACAGGCACCAGGCCTGCTCTTAAATCTAAATTGAATGCAACTTTAGCCATGTTTCGGGCACTAAGTAGTGCCCCTTTCAATTGATCTACATAGTCCCCGGGAATACAAATACTAGCTCCATCACCACCAAAAACATAAGGTACTTCAAGAGGGCTTAGTGCATTTATAACCGCTGTTATCGAGGCAGCACCACACGTATTAACTTCTTTATAGCGACCTTCACTAATTGCTTTTTTTGAACCTTGCACATCAGTTACTATTACGAACCAATCATCAGGAAGGGGAGTATATACCGATTGATCTGTTATGTCTTTAAACTCATGAAGATGGTTCAGCTCAGTATAAAAGGCACTCTTTGGCATAGGGAAATAGTTAGGCTGAATTAACTTGTATTTATTGAATTTGTTTGCGCTTATCGCTTAATAACTACAGTTAAAGCCAATTTTTCTTTTTAAAGTAAAAAACCAAACCAATACCAAGTATAAGCATGGTTGAAAGTAAAATCGGATAACTCCATGGGTACTGTAACTCTGGCATATAACTGAAGTTCATACCATATATGCCAGCAAGAAATGTTAAAGGGATGAATATTGCAGCGACAATGGTCAAAACCTTCATAATTTCATTCATTCTCTGGCCCTGTAAAGACAGGTGCAATTCCATATAGCTAGATACGGCTTCTTTTTGTTCGGTAATTCGATCGGAGGCTCTCTTGGAATGGTCATTTAAATCCGATAAAAAGGGATCGATTTCTTCAAACATTAATTCTGTTTCAGATCGCAATAGGTTCTGAGTTACTGATGTAGTTGGTTTTATAAATTTACCCAATCTATTTAATTGTTTACGAAGGTCAATGATTCTTTTCGAAATATTATCACTGGTATTTGAGAAAACTTCAATCTCAAGAGCTTCAAGCTTTTCTTCAAACTGCTTGGTAATGAGCAGGTAATTATCGACAATTGCATCTAATAATGCATAAAGGAGGTAATCGTTTCCCCTATTTCTAATTTTCCCATATTTATTTCGAATTCGGTTTCTTACAGAATCAAAAACATCCCCTTCTTTTTCCTGAAATGAAATAAAATAGCCTTCCCCTAAAATAAGACTAATATGCTCATCCTGATAAGTATTCGGTTCATCAGTAATAGATAGCATTTTCAAAGTAACAAAAAGGTGATCACCAAGTTCCTCCGTTTTTGGTAGTTGATTCACATTCAAAGCATCTTCTAAAAGGAGGTTATTTATTTCAAAAAGTTGCCCTATTTGTGTGATTTTTTCCACCTCACTCAGCCCAACAATATTAATCCAATTTGCATGATTAGGTTTCAACAAAGCTTTTATATCAGAAACCTCTATTTCTTTTATCTCCTCTAAAAATTCACCTGCAAAACTTGTTAAAGATATTGTAGTGGCAACATTTTTTTGTTTGCCTGTATACACCAGGCTACCTGGGGCTAATCCAAGATTATTGTGATGCATCTGAATTAATTATTTGATTGGAGATTGAATGTAAAAGAGGAAGTTTTAGCTGATGAACAGTAACAATTACAATATGAGTAATCAACCAATGATTATTTTGAGGGCTAAACGGACTAATCGAGTACAAAAACATTATCTAGTTATTAGTCTTATTTAGAAATACTAAGCTACACGATATTCAACCGTTTTAATTAATATCAATAAGAAAAATATTCTTCAGCTATGACCCAGCGCGTATTAACTATTACAATGAATCCTTCGGTTGATATTGGCACTGAAGCAACCGAAGTAATCACAGATCAAAAAACCAGATGTAGCAACCCGGTGTTCGATCCCGGTGGCGGCGGAATTAATGTAGCCAGGGTGCTAACTCGACTTGGCGTTCATTGCGACGCTCTATTTATTTGTGGGGGGTATACGGGGAATCTACTTAAGCAAATGATGGCCAAAGAAGAAATAAAATCAATACCAATCGAGTCATTGGATGTTACCAGGCAAAACATTGCAATTATTGATAATAGTATTGGCGAACAGTATCGATTTGTTCTACCCGGAATAGTTTCAAATGAGCAAACCTGGCATCAAGTACTGAATCATATCGAGAATACTATCGATCAATATGAATTTGTGGTTGGAAGTGGAAGCCTACCCCATGGTGTTCCTTCTAATTTCTACAGCCGAGTAAGTTTGATAGCTCAAAAAGCGGGAAAGAAATTCATTTTAGACACTTCTGGAACTTCATTATTTGAAGGAATTAGAAATGGGGCGGCCTACATCAAACCGAATAAAGAAGAATTCGCCGAACTTATGAAGATCTTTAATACACGTAATGATGTAGAACTATTCCGAAAGTTATTCGATATAGGAATCAACCATATTATCTACACTTTAGGGAAGGAAAAAACATACCTGATCACACCAGAGTCCACAGAGAGCTTTATCCCACCAACCATCAAAGTAAGAAGTACTATTGGCGCGGGTGATAGCTTCATTGGAGGACTAGTTGCGGGGCTTATCAAGGGTTATTCGAAAGCACAAGCCGTTGGATATGGCATTTCAGCTGCAGCAAGTACCCTTCAGAGTGAAGGTACAGACTTATGTGATTATGATGAAGTTCAAGAGATATTCAACAATAATTTCGCCTGATTAGATTAGCGATTTAGATTAGTTAATTAGGGATATAAGATTTTTCTATTGGTTAGGGAACGGTAAGGCACTTATAATTAGTTCGACGTTAAACTATTTATCATTAACCAAATATTATTATAAAAATGGAAACGGCAGTAAAAACTCTTTGGAACGTAGACACCATGCACTCAGAAATCACTTTTAAAGTGAAGCATTTGGTAATCTCAACAGTAACCGGAAAATTCAATGTATTTGATGCTAGCTTAGAAGCAGATGGCGATGATTTTGAAAACGCAGTAATTAATTTTAGTACCGATATCGACAGTATTGATACTGGTGTGGCAGACAGAGATGCACACTTAAAATCAGACGACTTTTTTGGTGCAGAGCAATTTCCAAAAATGAGTTTCAATTCAACTGCTTTTGATAAAGTTGACCAAGGTACCTTTAAACTAACAGGAAACTTAACAATCCGAGATATTACAAAAGAAGTAACTCTTGATGTAGATCACGGTGGTGTTGTTGTGGATCCTTATGGTCAAACAAAAGCAGGATTCGATTTAACAGGTACTATCAATAGAAAAGAATTTGGTCTTCAGTGGAGTGCTGTAACTGAAGCAGGAAGTATTGTAGTAGGAGACGAAGTAAAGCTTCAGTTAAGTGTACAATTAGTTCGACAGTAAGAATTACAAAATTACTTTTACATAGGGCGCTTCGGTGTCCTTTTTTATTTGTGTACTTTCTCTACTTAATCACGAAAAAATGTGTTCATGAAAAAAGCTCTTCTGTTACTTTTTATTATTTGTATTTCATTTCCAGTTACAGCCCAGAATAACACTCAGAAAGAATGGGCTATTGCTCTACATGGTGGGGCCGGTTATTACCCTACAGATGCCCCAGCAGAACAGGTAGCACAATACCTATCATCTTTGGAAGAGGCATTATCTATTGGGACAAAAATACTTGAAAATGGTGGCTCCGCATTAGATGCGGTCGAAGCAACCATTATATATCTCGAGGATAATGAACTTTTTAACGCTGGTCGAGGCGCCGTTTTCACAGCAGAAGGTAAGAATGAACTTGATGCCGCCTTTATGCATGGCAATACCTTAAATGCAGGAGCCATAACAGGAGTTACAACGGTGAAAAACCCAATCTCATTGGCTAGAAGAGTAATGACAGACTCAAGGCATGTATTTTTTGCGGGAGATGGTGCTGAAATATTCGCAGATGAAACGGATGTTGAGCGAGTTGATCCACTTTATTTTCGTGTAGATGAGAAATATGAGCGCTGGCAAAGGCAAAACGCTGGCCAGGGTTTTAATGACGAGTCATTGCCTGATAATAGCTGGAAAATGGGAACTGTGGGAGCGGTAGCCTTGGATAAAGATGGAAATATAGTTGCAGGGACCTCTACAGGTGGAATGACAAACAAAAAGTATGGGCGTGTAGGTGATGTGCCAATTATTGGATCCGGTACATACGCAAATGATTTAGTAGCGGTATCAGCGACTGGGTGGGGCGAGAGAATTATGTTGAATGTATCTGCTCATACATTAGCAACTTATATGAAATATATAGAGTCTAGCCTTCAGGAATCTATGGATCATCTGGTAGATGATGTTTTGAACCCAAGAGAAGCAGGTTTTATAGCTGTAGACAAATTCGGAAACATTTCGATGAAAACGAATACTGGATCAATGCACCGTGCCGCTGCCGATTCAGATGGATATAAGGAAGTAAAGATTTGGGATTAATCCATTCGGTTATAAAACCGATCTCTTAATTCCTGCACATAAACGCCGATATCATTTCTGATTTCAAAGACACGTTCATGGAAATTCCCATAATGCTCGTTTGAAAAATATTCTTCACTTTTTTGAGACTGAAGAAGTGCCAAAGAAAGATTACTGCTCTTCAACGCTTTCTTAGTGTAGGCTATATTAGCGCCCAGGTAATCAGCTTCAAAACCAAAAGAATATCCACCGGCGAGTTTTGCACCAATTTTAAGAGTTTCACCTACAAATTCTTGAAAAGCTTTATTTTGTGATTTCTGTGGAACTGATTCAGCCCATTTTAGCACATCAACAGCCAATTCTTTGGATCTGTTAAAGATCATCAGATTATCAAGAGAGCCATAATCAGAAATTGCAAAGTCTTCACTAAGCGATTTCCACTCCTCACCGCTATCAAAGTCATCAGACTCTTCCAGTTCATCAAATTCATCCTGAGCCCCAAAAAGAAAATCTTCATCCTCAAAATCATCTTCATCTTCCCAGTCATCTTCTTCTTCTGGAAAATATGCTTCATCTAAAAGTAGTTCCTCTTCCACATATGCCTCAAAAGCATCGTCCTCGTTCTTACTTTCTTTAAGAAGGGTTATCCAGCGAGGAATGTTTCCCTTTGGATCGGATGAGATAAAGCGTCGCAATTGATCGCTTTTCTTTTCAACTTCGTCAAGATGAGACTCCCATTTATGTTCGTCCCAGAGCTCGTCTTCAAATCCATCAAAATTCATATATGCAGATACCTATCGATGGTTGTTGGTTTACCATAGAAAACAATTTCTATGGTAGATTGCAATATTGAGTGGAAAAATAACGCTTTTTGTGGATAAATAGTTATAGAAATAACTATAACCGTTCAAGAACACCAACAATAACCTGAGTCATTTTTGGTTCTGCCATACCAGCGGCCTCTAAAACATCATCTAAACTTACTGGTTCGAGCGCATCAGGAAAACATTCATCCGTAATTACGGAAATACCTAAAACTTCGAGCCCCATATGAACTGCTGCTATAACTTCTGGTACCGTGCTCATGCCTACCACATCAGCACCTAATTGTCGCATATATCGGTATTCAGCCTTTGTTTCAAGCATAGGGCCTGAAATAGCAAGGTAAACACCCTCATGCATTTTTATTGATAAATCCAGAGCTACATGTTCAGCTGTATCAATAAGGCGATCTGTATATGGCTCGCTCATATCAGGGAAACGAGGACCCAATTCATCGTCATTGGGACCAATTAGTGGATTATCACCAAGAAAATTAATGTGGTCATTTATCAGCATGATATCACCACGACGAAAATTTGGATTTAATCCGCCACATGCATTACTAACAATAAGTGTTTGAACACCTAATGATCGAGCAACACGAACAGGAAATACGATTTCCTGCATGGTGTACCCTTCGTAGTAATGGAAACGACCTTGCATTGCAACAATCGGTTTGCCACCAAGATGGCCAAACAATAATCGCCCATGATGGCTTTCCACAGTAGAAACCGGAAAATGTGGAATATCATCGTATTCAATAGAAATTGATAAGTCGATTTCTTCTGCAAGCTGGCCAAGTCCAGTCCCTAGAATTAATAAATATTCAGGTCTGAAATCACCTATTTTACTTTCAAGAAATGAAAGAGCTTCATCTCTTTTTTTTCGAAATTCTGCTACTGTATCCAAATTAATTAATCTATTTCGTCTAGTATATCATCCAACCGATCTGCTCCGGGAGGGAAGCTATCATCATTATTAGAATCTAAAAAACTGGTATCAATTTCCGCCTCTTCATCAAACTTAAATCTGGAATTATTTGATGCATCTTCACTGTCGTCATCCTCAAGATTAATAGCGGGTTTCTCTTCCAGGACAGGTTCAGACTTTTCTTCTTCCAATGTGAAGACTTTCATTTCATCATCTTTAAACTTATTGATTGTTCCAGACGCTGTTTCTAAATAGGATGAAATTCCTACAATGATTTCTTCACGCTTATCCAATAAACGAAGTATGCTCTGGCGGATGCGAGCTTTTTCATGATGTGCTTCTTTAACAATAGTTTCAGCGTCCAGGTGAGCTTTATCCACCATGTTTTTTGCTTCTAAACGGGCATTATCCATCTTTTGAGCAACAGACTCTTTTGTAGTTTGAAGCGTTTCGTGTAAAGCTTCTTCTACACGCTCGTAGTGTTTTACACGATCGGTAAGCTTTTCAATTTGTTCCTCTAGTTCTTTATTCTTTGTAAGCAGGTTCTCGTATTCATTTGAAACTAAAGCTAAAAATTGTTGTACCTCTGCAACATCAAAGCCGCGTAAAGATTTTTCGAATTGCTGCTGCTTAATCTCAAGTGGGGTAATTTTCATAATCTGTAGGTAGTTACATGTCCTAAAGCACGGTTAAAGTACTATTTATTCGTTTAACATGTTCCTCAGATTCCCGTCTTGAGATTTTTTTATAGCCGTACGCTGACCTTCTTCCTCGATTTCAATGTCGCCGGCAGATTCAGAGCTCTCTGGTATGCGAATTCGTTCTTCTTCCAAATCAGTGATAATCGCTTCAACATTATTTAATCGGCGCTCAGTAGTTTTTTTAAAATCAGCTAAAGCACGAAAGAATTGTGGATCAATATTTCCTCCGGAAGGATTCTTGCGCTCAATGGCTGCTCGAATAAGACTAAAAATGTTATACATGATAAAGCCGGCAAAACCAACGCCAAATACTATGGCAACTACTGAGATAATTAGTTCTTCTTCCGACATGCTATCCTCTTACTCGTGAATTTCGGTTATTGTCATCAAGATCATTTTTAATCTCGATATCATCAAGAGAAATTTCACCTTGCGGTTGTTCCAGATCGGCTACAATTGCTTCAAGATGTTCAACTCTGGACTTTAGGTTAAATATCATTTTTCGAAGTTCCTGAGATTCTTTTGAACTGGTAAGTCTCTTTTCTTCGAGTCTCATCTCTTTTTCTCGTAAACCACCCCAGATACCGCCAACGATAGCGACAATAGCAATAACAGCAAACCACGGTAAACCAAACATGATGCCCTCTTAAGTTTTTATATTAATGATAAGGTAAAGTGGGAACAGCTACGGAATTAATCAACCTTAGTTTCGCGAACCGAAAATTGCGCTCCCAACCCGAATCATGGTTGCACCTTCTTCGATTGCAACCTCAAAATCGTTACTCATACCCATGGAAAGTTCGGTTAACTGAACATTTCCACTATTTAGATGAAAGTGATCATCGAATGTATTTTTTAGTTTTGCAAACTCCGACCTAACATCTTCAGGATTATCAACAAATGTAGCCATTCCCATTAAACCGCGGATCGCAATATTTTCAAACTTTCTAGCAGCTTCAAGAATTGATTCAAGTTCAGAAGGTTCACACCCACTTTTTTGATCCTCACCACTGATATTTACCTGAATTAACAGGTTGATAGTTCGATCCGCCGCTATGGCTTTTTTGTTAATTTCATTAATGTGTTTTGCTTTTCCGACCGAGTGAATCCAATCTACTCTGTCCGCAATATATTTGATCTTATTGGTTTGCATGGTTCCAATCATATGCCATTGAATATTAGGGGCTTCAATTTCCATCATTTTAGTTTGAAGCTCCTGCATCCGATTCTCTCCAAAATGAATTTGCCCGGCATTAAAGGCTTCTTCAATCATTGAATTTGGTTTGGTTTTCGAAACGGCAATAAGCTTAATATCCTCAGAACTTCTTCCAGACTTTCTAGCTGCTGATTGAATTCTTTGATTGATGATCTCAATATTTTCTGAAATGGACTTCAATTTCTTATAAAATTTTATGAATTATTGGACTATAAGTATCCCAACAATAAGTTATGCTTTTTAAATTCGTGTTTTAGTCGTATTTTTGCGGGCTCAGAAAAATGTGTAAACAGTCAGATTTCTTGATACTGAAATTTTCTACTCACATAGGCCGCTCATCGAGCCACTCACCGCAACAAATCTTCAAAGAGGATAGGTAGAGTGGCAATTCAAATCCAACATATATCCACCTTCCTTAATCAATGGGCGCCACCAAGCATAAAGATGGATTACGATAACGTTGGATTACTAGTAGGAGACCCAAGTGCAGAGGTAAGTTCTATTTTAACTTGCCTGGATATCACTGAAGCAGTTGTTGAAGAAGCCGTTTCGAAGAATGTTCAATTAATTGTGGCTCATCACCCGCTTATTTTTAATAAGATTGGGAACATAAACCCTACAAATGAGCAAGGGAAGATCATTTATCAGCTTATTAAGAATGATATAGGGCTTTTAGTTGCACATACAAATCTGGATGCAGCATTAGACGGAGTGTCATTTGTTCTTGCAAACATTCTCGGATTAGACAATTTGCGTTTTCTGGATAAAAGCTATGAGATCAGCCATAAAATCAGGCTGGTTATATCTCATGATGACCCAGAATCAGTAATTAAACTATTAAACTATTACTCAGCAGAAGAGGCACATTATTTCTCGGTTGAGAATCGAGAACAAGTGGCTACCTGTTTTGAAGCTATAATTGACGCCCATCACTTATCCGGACTAAGGGCTGGACTTAAAAAAGAAGGATTGCTGAAGTCTGGAAAGTTCCAGGTTACACAGTTAGCATCTTCATCACAGAATTTTGGTTTGGGCGTAATCGGAGAATATCCAGAAGAAGGGGTTGGGCAAAACGAATTTCTACATTTAGTTTCGAAAGCATTAAATGTTAAAGCAGTTAGATTTTCGGGCGCTGTTGATAGAATTAAAAAAGTGGCCGTTTGCGGTGGTGCCGGTATCTCTCTAAAAAAGAAAGCTATTGAAGCTGGTGCGCAGGCGTTTATCACAGCCGATATCAAATATCATGACTTTTTCACAGAGAACGATGATTTTCTTTTAGTTGATGTGGGCCACTATGAAAGCGAGTTCCCAATTGTTGAAGAACTGCGCAGCGAACTTGCTGATGCATTCGAAGAACTTTCCGTAATGGCTACTAAAACTATTACGAACCCAATGCACATTTATATTTCAGATACCGAACCTCAATCCATTCATCAAAGCTGATAACTATTCCATGAAAGAAATACTGCAACAACTAGCAAACCTTCAGTATATCGACAGTAGAATTGACGAGATAAAACAACTTAGGGGAGATTTACCGGAAGAGATCCTAGATATCGAAACGGATATCGCGAGAAATGAACATAAATTAAGCCGGTTAAAAGAAGAAGAAACAAGTCTCATCGTTGAATATGATAATCTTAAACTTGAAATCTCATCTTCAGAAGAGAAAGTAAAGAAGTACGAAGATCAACAACTAACTGTTCGAAATAATCGCGAGTATGATGCCCTGACTAAGGAAATTGAAGCACAAAAACAGATTATTGAAAATAGTACTGGACGTCTCGCCGAAATCGAAAAACGACAGGAATTAATTGGACCTGAACTCGAAACTGCTGAACAAAGCCTAGCAGAAGTGAAAACTTTGTTTGATGCTAAGAAAAACAGCCTCGAACAAGTAATGAAATCAACAGAAGAAG
This sequence comes from Balneolaceae bacterium, assembly GCA_965229525.1. GTDB lineage: Bacteria > Bacteroidota > Rhodothermia > Balneolales > Balneolaceae > HXMU1420-13. Next base: position 1,460,231 of record OZ245886.1, on the reverse strand, counting down.
AAGAACAGGTTCTGGTTGATAAACGAGACCAAGTTGAAAAAGAAGTTGATGAACGTTACATCAGAAACTATAAGCGTCTCAGAAATGGGCTTCAAAACGGTATTGCTGTTGTAGCGATGGACCGTGGTGCGGCTCTTGGTATGGTGCTTCCGCCACAAACTCAGGTTGAAGTTCGCCGAATGAACAAAATCATTTTTGACGAGAATAGTGGTAGAATAGTGGTTGACCAGTCATTCTTCGATAATGCAAAAAAGAACTTATCGCTTTAATTAGAAAGTGATCATCGCGCTATAAAAGGGAAGCTAAAGGCTTCCCTTTTTTATTTGTATCTTGTTCGCTGGAAAAGTTGGGCAATCGCCTAGCACATACGGTTCAGTTTACTGATAGAAAATTGAACCTTATGTGCTGGGAGGAAAGTCCGGACACCAACAAGTACCACGCTCAGCGATCCTTCGGGCGAAGTTGAGGCTCGTTTCTGGCGACGGAATCGGGATAGAAAGTGCAACAGAGAATATACCGCCAAGCACATAGTTAATGTGCTTGGTAAGGGTGAAAAGGTGAGGTAAGAGCTCACCGTATCGTATCGTGAGATCGATAGCTAGGTAAACCTCGTGGGGTGCAAGTTCATGTAGGGCAGTATTCGCCACTTGTCGAGACGCTGTCGGGTGGAATGCACCAGATAAATGATTGCCACCCCGCACATAATGATCAAGTTGATGTATTTCGTTTATTTATTGCAAAGTAAGCAGAATAAAACATTTTATGTTGGATATACTTCGAATCTTCGAAAAAGACTCGAGCAACATAATAATGGCAATGTTAAGTCTACTTCTCCAAATCTGCCATATGAACTTGTCTATTTTGAGGGGTTCAAGGATAGATCTGATGCAATGAATAGAGAAAGAAAGTTAAAACATCATGGACAAGGTATTCGAAGACTTAAAGAAAGACTGAAGAATAGTATTGAGCATTGATCATTATGTGCGGGGGAACAGAATCCGGCTTATAGGCTTTTCCGCAGAATATCAGAACCCCGACCGACAGGTTGGGGTTTTGTATTAGATTCGAACTTTCCCACTTTTAAGCGCACGATCCATATCACGCCTGGTGTCTTTATCTTTTATGCTCTCTCGTTTATCAAAACGCTTTTTACCCTTTGCCAGACCGATTTGAACTTTGGCGAACCCATTTTTGAAGAAGATTTTTAGTGGGATGATGGTATTCCCTTTTTGCAATACTGCCCGATCTAACTCTCTAATCTCTCGCTTACTGAGTAACAATTTTCGGTCTCGTCGAGGATCATGATTGTAATACGATCCATGTTCAAACGGTTTGATATAGAAATCACGCAACCATACTTCCCCATCTTTTACGAAAGCAAAGGCATCAGTAAAACTAGCTTTTCCTTGTCGTAGCGATTTTACCTCGGTTCCTTGAAGCACCAAGCCCGCATCGAAGGTTTCTTCGATGGAATAATCGTGAAAGGCTTTGCGGTTTTGGATATTCATTGAACGAATAATGACGAACGGTTTACGACGAATGGTGGTACAAGCCGTTGGTCATTCGTCGTTTGTCGGTCGTCGTAATTAAAATCCTAATTCTTCGAGAGCTTCCATCACATCTGGATCTGGTGAGCGATCTGGGAATGTGGAATAAATCCCCAAAATCTGCTCAATTTCTGTGATTGCCTTTTCGTTATCAGGATTAATTCGCATTACTTCTATGTATTGACGCAACGCCCCATTCATTTTATCACGCATGTTGGTCACATTGGAATCCCGGTACTCTAGGTACAAGCCATAATTCAAATAAGCAATCTCACGTAATTGGATAACCTCTTCAGAATCTTCTTCATTTTTGAGGATTTCAATGGCTTCAATGTATTGATCAGCATCAAGAAGTGCTTCAATCTGAGAAGATAGAGTTTCTTCGATTGGCTGGCTTGTAGTTTGCGGTGTTTCCTGGTTTGATGAACATGCTGCAAATCCGAAAAGCAGACTTAGAATGAATAGTTGTTTCATGGAATTTTATCTGAATGATAATGGATTAAAACTGATACAAAGCACAAAGATAAGCATACTTAACCAACCGAGCACTTTTCTAGTCGGGGTAAGTTCCTTTTCAATGATTACCGGGGGGTGTTCAACTCGAACAAAAAAGGTGATAAAGAAAATCCAGAAGAGCCAAATAAGTGAGGATTCGGTACCATCATCTTTTGCAAAAATGAATGAATACCCGGCAGCTATAACTACTGATGTAGTTAGTCCGGCTGGTACCCAAATCGGGTCGCGACGAAATGCACGTTGGAACATCAAAAAGAGAAAACCGATCCAAATTGTCCAGGAAAGCAACATTAAGTCGCCTTCAAAATCGGCCACAAAACCATGTATTATGGGCACAGCTTCGAAGCTCGCAAATATGGTAATCAGTATAAAGAATAGTCGGGCTATAATTCGATGCCGCTTATAGCCTATTAGCGAATACAAAATATGGCCGCCATCAAGTTGACCAACCGGCATTAGATTTAAAGCCGTAAAAAACAACCCAAACCAGCCGGCCAGAAGAAATGGGTAATGCATAATTTCCCACAAAGGAGGAGCATCAGCAAAAAAAGAAGAAAGTGTATTGTACAGGGGGGTTCCACCAAAAAAGAAGGCAATTTGCCCATCAGCCAATTGTGGTCCATCGGGATACACACCCGTTTCATTGTAGTATTCCACCACATAATTGTGATCCCCGAATTCATTCAGAAATTCAACATCTGGTAGTGTAAAAAACCCTATAAATAAAATGATCAGAGAGACGATGAAACCCGCAATGGGCCCCGCAGCACCCACATCAAAAAGTTTATTTGTTTCGTGAATCTGTTCGCGGATTCGAATGACTGCCCCCAGCGTGCCAATACCCAAAGGGATTGGAATGTAATAGGGCAACGAGACTGCAATATTATGATAAACGGCAGCAAAATAATGACCGAATTCGTGGGCGGTAAGAAATGATAGTAGTAGAGTGGCAAAAAGTACTCCACGCATCAAGTCAACCTGGGTGGGATATGGTAATAGAATGCCCCAAAGCATTGTGGTTTGAAGTTCTTTCCCCACCAAAATCACACTAACGAGTGATACCGAAATAAAAGTTATAGCGAATAATAAACTATGCTTGAACAGAGTCTTTGCAGATGGCTTGTTTTTACCTGAAAGCGGTAGAAAATCCTTTATTCGAAATGACGTTTTCTCCGATGAATCTGTTTGTTCGAAAACCTGCTTTTGTTGATCGAAATCCAATGAATTAGAAATTAAATGGTTCTCTTGATATTGGCATGGTCATACAACGAGCGCCTCCTCGTCCACGACAAAGTTCGCGACCTTGAAAGCTTACCGCAATTCTTGTTTGATCGTTCACCGGTAGATCTTTGTTTTCATATTCCTCTACAAATTCGAACTGATTCATGAACGAGTAACCGTGATCCACCAATGTGTTGAATGTTTTGGTATTTCTTTCATATCCAACGGCAACTCCAGGTGCCAGGGCAAACATATTGGCTCCATCCGTCCATTGTTCACGATACTGGCTAGTCCGATCTTCTCCCCCACATTTAATAAATGTGTAATCAGTTCCGGAGAATTCTTTCAGTGCAGATTGAAGATTAGATCGCTGTTCGGCGAGAATTTTGTCCCCATCTTTTTGCAAAGCAATAACGTTGTCTTGCTGTTCTAAAATTGCGGGTGGAAATGCAACACATTCGTTTGAGGAAATGAAGGTAAAAACAGTATCCAGGTGCATGCTAGCGCGCTGTTTTGGGATATCAACAGCAAGTACAGTTTCCACGCCATGACTTAGTAAACCATCTGCGGCCTTTACCAATCCTGTAAATGAGGTTCGTTCACTCATTCCTATTAAAACCAACTTATCAGATTGAATAAGAACATCGCCTCCTTCTATACTTTGATGCCCGGAAATTCTAATCGCATTAGCACTAATGTCACCAAAAAGTGGATTGTATTTCACAATCGTTTCCATAATTAACGACTCACGCAAACGTGCATGCGTGGCAGCCCTTGAAATTAGAATACTGTCGCCACATACTGCAGCCAAATCTCGTGTAAAAAGTAAGTTTGGGGATGGGTGCAAGGTAAAGTCTTTTGATGTGTGAAGTTCCCCTTGAATGGCAAATTTCAGTAAGTCATCTGGTGTCAAAGTCAGCAGTTCTTTTTCAACAACCTGAAGGTTTTCTTGAGGTAACTCACGAATTAATTGCTCGATGAAATAAGGAGATGCATCGTCTATTTTTAAGGTCTCAAGAAATAAATCAGCTATTTCAATTACCTGGCCATCACTTCTCATAGCAGCTTTAAAAACGTCAAGCATATCCAAATGTTCGTTTCTGGCATCATCTTCAAAAATGATATCATCAAAAAGCAGTTCATCGGCAATCTCAGGATTTACCAACGACACTTCGTGCCCCGGTGTATGAACAATTACACCGTTAAGGTGACCAATTTCTGAGGAGACGTTTATTTTCATAGCTGTGATCTAATTTTGTGAGTTGAATATAGGGACTCAGAAAACCATTTTTCGAGGATTTGTGCCTTCATTTAGGTATTTTCCAACTGGGCAAAGAGATAGCATGACTAGTAAATCAGAAATAGAATCGTTACTGATATTAATGGAGGATCCGGATCCCTTCATTCAGGAAAGTGTGCAAAATAGATTTTCTGAGTTGGGAGAAAATGCTATTCCATTGTTGGATGAATATAGGATCGAAACGCAGGATCAAACACAAAAAAGCAAGGTTAGTTCCATTATTCATCAGCTCACCTATCCAACTTTAAAAGCTGATTTCCATGAAATACTCGAGAAAGGTATACGTAACCGAAAGACCTTGGAAACAGCCGTATTTACCCTTTCTCGATTTGGTAACCCAACACTGCGATTATCAGATTTTGAGAAGCAGCTAGATCATTTTGCTGAAATGGTAGAGCCTACTATCCGCTATAGGTTAGATGAGCGCCGAAAGATGAAGCAGTTGATTAAATTTGTGTTTGAGGACTTAAACTTTTCTGGGGATACCGATGATTATCATAATCCGGCGAATTGTTTTATTGATCAGGTAATTCGGCGACGGCGCGGACTTCCCATCACATTAAGTATGGTAGTCATGTTCCTTGCACGAAGACTTGAAATGCCCTTCTTTGGTGTAAATATGCCCATCCATTTCATGCTAAATTATGTTAGTGAGAAAGAAGAAGTACTTATTGATCCCTACGATAATGGGGCCATTGTTTCTTACGATCAATGCTATTTTTTCCTAAAGAAAAACAACATCGAACCAAAACCGGATCATTTTAAAATTGCCACAGATCTGGAAATCTTAATTCGATGCATTCGTAATCTAATTCATAGTTACGAGCGATTAGAACAACCTGAGCGAGTAGAAGACTTAAAAGAATTACTCGCGATGACAGAAGCCTATGAATGATGGCCGGATATTCCGGAACACCTCTTTTTAAAAAGCTTGGTATTAAAGCAAATTTCAATGTTGCCCTGGTTAATGAACCAAATGGATATATAGAATGGCTGGGGGAGATTCCTATGAACGTTTCATTTAATAGGCTAAAGGAGTTTGATAAATTCCCATTGATTCACATCTTTTGCTCCTCGGAAGTAGAGTTGCACAATTTGCTACCACTTGCAAAGTCAAAAATGGAAATTGATGGAGCAATTTGGGTCTCATGGATCAAGAAAGCTTCCAAAAATTATGATTGGACCATCACAGATATGGATGTTCGTAACTTTGGACTCCATCTTGGATTGGTTGATACAAAAGTGTGTGCAGTGAATGACGATTGGAGCGGTTTAAAGTTTATGTATCGATTGGAAGATCGAAAGAAGAAATAGTGCTTAGTTATTCGTTAATTGTTAAAAGCGATAAACGAATTACAAATAACGATTCACGAACCATCAAAATATCACCTTGGGTTAACAGGCTGGAGTGTTTCTGATTGGGCCGGTTCGTTTTATAAAAAGGGCACAAAGCCGGATGGTTATTTGGGTCAATATTCATCGGTATTCAATACTGTTGAAGGAAACACAACCTTCTATAATACTCCATCGCCAGAAACCATTTCTAAATGGAATGATCGAACCCCAGATGGATTTAAATTTTGCTTTAAGCTTCCAAGGGAAATCACTCACATACGAAGATTGTCTCATATTGATAGAGATATAGATGATTTCTTATCACGTTTTGAATCTATGAGAACCAAGCTGGGTCCTTTCATGATTCAATTACCCGAATCATTTAGCCCCGGTGAGCTTTATAAACTCGAAAGCTTATTTAGCTACTTACCTAAGATTTTTCATTATGGGGTAGAAGTAAGGCATCCAGACTTTTTCAATCGCGGGAAAGAAGAGCATGCCTTTGAAAGTTTACTGGATAGCTATGGAATTGAACGCATTATTTTTGATACCCGAAAACTCCACTCTATGACTAGTGACGATCCGAGCATCAAAGAGGCACAACGAAAGAAACCAAAAGCCCCAGTACGATTTCAACTAAAAGGAACACGACCAATGATTCGTTATGTGGGATCCAATGATGTGTTGAATAATGAAGCCTATTTAAAAGAGTGGGCTATCATTGTTGCTGACTGGATACGCGCCGGAAAACACCCCTATATATTCATTCATACCCCGGATGTTGTGTCTCAACCAATAGTAGCGGCACATTTTCATAAACTACTTGGTGAATTAATTGAAGTCCCACCCTTCCCCGAATGGCCGGCTAATCAGGAGCAACAGCTGGGGTTGTTTTGATAAGTCATTCCTACGAGTGCAGGAATATGGAATATTCTAAAATCTGGATCTCTGCCTACGCAGAGATGACAATTAAAAAAATCTACTCCCCAATAACCCCAATAAGCGCCGTGTATTCCACATAAGGTAATTGTTCAACATCCAGCATAACCTCTCTTTCAGTACCTGGCTCAACCAGAATATTTACTGTTCGGGGAAAATCAGAGATGATTTCATAGGCTACGGATCGGAAACCGGTCATAAATTTAATTACGGAATCTTCAGTCATGGAATATTGAAACTGAAGATAAAGGCGCTCAATAGTTTGACTGGCAATTATTCGTTCGAGCGCAACTTCATACTCTTCGGGACTCAAATCCTGATTTGCCAATAATTCTCTGAAATATGAAGAATCAACAGGATCAGGCTTTAGGCTAACTCCAAGAACTTCGGGACGTGAAGTCAGATCATCAATTATCTCTTGCGCGGGTTGATTTATTATTGCAATTGTAAAGGGCTGGATATCAACAAACCCAAGTTCATACCCAAGGTTTTCAAGTTGACCGATCACAAAATCAGGTGATACGGTATCAGCCAGATATGCGATGAATTCACCATCCATTGTTGTTACCTGGCCTTCTTCAATTTTTCGCAATGCATCATCACCAATGATTTGGGCTTGCAAGGAGATTGCTGAAAAAGAGAAAATTATGAGGGCTAATAATTGCTTCATTTCCTGAAGTAACGAAGATTAAAACAGTGAAACCACGAATCACGCAAAAGAGTTTAAATCGTCGTATTTTTGACGGCTTAAAAAATTCAAAATTCATCACTTCATGTCACAAGCGGCCACCGCTGATAACGAAATTCTAAAAGAGGCGCAAAAGAGACGAACCTTTGCCATCATTTCTCACCCGGATGCAGGTAAAACTACATTAACCGAAAAGTTGTTGTTATATGGTGGAGCCATTCACGAAGCGGGCTCAGTTCGTGCTAGAAAAGCCGCTCATCATGCAGCATCAGACTGGATGGCAATTGAAAAGGAGCGCGGTATTTCGGTGACTTCTTCTGTGATGCGTTTCGAGAAAGAAGGCATTAAGTACAATTTATTGGATACCCCTGGTCACAAGGATTTCTCCGAAGATACTTTGCGAACTTTGGTTGCAGCCGATTCCGGTTTAATGGTAATTGATGTTGCAAAAGGAGTGGAGGAACAGACGGAGAAGTTATTCGAGGTTTGTAAACTTCGAGAAGTGCCGGTTATCACATTCGTGAATAAATGTGATCGTCCGGGGATGGATCCTTTGGAAGTGTTAAGTAATGTGGAAGCTAAACTAGGTATCGAAGCCCTTCCTGCAAGCTGGCCTCTGGGTTATGGACAGAAATTCCAGGGTATTTTTGATGTTTTAGCTAAGAAAGTTCATGTGTATGAGAAAGCGGATCATGGTGCTAAGAAAGCAGTAACTGAGATCCTGGAAGTTGAAGAAGCGCTTGACCGAAGCAATTTATCTGATGCGGAAAAAGACGCATTTCTTGAAGAATTGATGTTGATCGAAGACATGTATCCTAATATGGATCAGGAATTGTACAACTCCGGAAAAGTGACTCCTGTTTTCTTCGGGTCTGCATTAAACAATTTTGGACTGGATGTATTCTTGAACTACTTCCATCAACTTGCACCAAGCCCACAAGAATATGAGCATGTGGAAGGAACAGAACGCGTGTTAGGTGATTCATTTTCTGGATTCATTTTTAAGATGCAGGCAAATATGAACCCTGGTCACCGAGATTGCGCCGCATTTATTCGAGTGGCATCCGGAAAGTTTGAGCGTGGTCAGCAAGTAGTGATTTCTCATACCGGTAAGAAAATCAAAATGGCGACCCCTCATACGTTGATGGGAGATGAACGCCAGTTGATGGAAGAAGCATATCCTGGTGATATTGTATCCATCTTCAATCCAGGCGATTTCCGCATCGGAACTACCATTTATGCCAAGCAACCTGTTCGCTTTGATGTAATTCCATTATTTACCCCCGAACATTTCCAAAAGGTGGCAACGAAAGATCCTTTCAAGAGAAAACAACTTCGAGAAGGGTTAAAGCAGCTATCAGAGGAGGGTGTGGTTCATGTTTTCGAAGTACCTAATGGTGTTGGAAATGAGCTTTTACTTGGAACCGTGGGTGTGCTTCAATTTGAGGTCGTTCACCATAGAATGAAGGAAGAATATGGAGTAGAATTAGTCGTAACTCCTGTTGCATTCTATACTGCACGTTGGTTATCAAACGATGATGAAGTGATTGAAAAGTTGGAGAAAAGCTACTCCACACATGTGACCAAAGATTTGGAAGAACATCCTATTGTGTTGTTTGATTCGATGTATGCATTGACACAAGCCGAAGAAAAAGTTGGGGCAGAAAATCTGTTCAAGTTTAAGCAGGGCTAGTCAATTAGCAATGTTTCAATTAAGAATTAACAATTGATCATTGAACAATTCTTAATTGATAATTGACTCTGCGTCTTCTGCTAATGCCAAAACCGCTTGCTGATACATGGTGCTTGGATTGTAGCGAAGTACTGATTTTTCCAAACTGCCGGTTACATTTTTATAGTGAGCCAGATAATTTGCCACAGAGTTAATGTTGTCTGGCATGTGATATAATTCTGATCCTACCCAGAATCGATTTAAAGACCATGGAATAAACTGCGCATAACTCATAGCTCCAGCATATGAGGATTTCATTTCGAGAATGTCCAGCTCTTTTTTATCAGCAAACTTGATGAGTTCTTCAAGCTGAGCTAAGGTCCAATTAGTTCGATATTCCTCCACGTACATACTCACATAAGCATTGAAAGGATTATAGCTTCCTTTGTATCTCCCGAATTCCGACTCAACCGCCAATATTCCTATAATCACCTCTTTTGGGATGCCATACTCAGCCTCTGCTGCATTCAATTCAGTGTGATATTCAGCATAGAAATAGGAAATCTTGTCTTTTTTACGATCGTAATTAATTGCATTCTGATAGTCTTCGAAAGTCTCAATTTTAATTTCAACAGCTCTAGTGAACTTACTTGTAATGTCATCAACAAGAGAAAATCGATCGTCGTCAATAAGGGGTTTAATATCAATGCCTTTATTGTCAAAGTGTTCAACTAATTGTTGAAGGCGTACTTCGTCGTTAGATTCATTTGAATCTGTCCCTGAAAGGAATATCCCTATTGTGAGTATAATTGCGATGATTTTCATTAGCCAATCGTAGTTCTGTAAACCTATTTAGTTCCAAATAACGTCTATTTAATGGTTTCAATCAAGATTCCGTTCTTATAACGATGATTATTCGGAATATTTTTTACGATGTCAAAACATATTGAAGGGTTCGAACTTCATCCTCAAAACTCGTACCTTATCGCGCCTTCAAAATCCAAGAGTTTCCTGTTTCTGATTTAGAGGGAAGGCATTCAATAAAAACTATTATCAATAAGAAATCATGGCTAAAGAATTTGATGTATGTGTGATTGGCTCAGGTCCTGGCGGATATGTTGCGGCGATCCGAGCCTCTCAACTGGGTTTTAAAACAGCAATTGTAGAAAAGAGACATTTAGGTGGAGTTTGTTTGAATATTGGTTGTATTCCAACTAAAGCATTGTTGAGATCAGCAGAGGTGTTAGAGTCTATTCAGCATGCCGGCGATTATGGGATTTCAGTTGGCGATGTGAAGCCAGATTTTGATGGCATTGTGAAAAGAAGTCGTGGCGTTGCTAATAAGATGAGCAAGGGTGTTCAGTTCTTGATGAAAGCAAATAAAATCGATGTTTTCATGGGTGCTGGTTCCTTTAAATCAAAAACAGAATTAGCTGTTAAGGATGCTGCTGGCAAAGAGATTGATAGCATCAAAGCAAAGTATTTCATCATCGCAACGGGTGCTCGACCGCGAGAGCTTCCTAGCTTGAAAATTGATGGCGAAATGATCATCGATTCTGAAAAGGCGATGACTATGCCAAAGCAGCCTAAGAAAATGGTGATTGTTGGTGCCGGCGCTATTGGTGTAGAGTTTGCTTACTTCTACAACACGCTTGGAACAGAGGTTGTACTTATTGAGCTACAGAAGACGCTAGTTCCTATTGAAGACAAAGATGTTGGACGTGAGCTCGGAAAGATCTACAAGAAAAAAGGTATGACCATCCTCACTGAAAGCACGGTTGAGAAAGTTGAGAAGAAAGGAAAAGGCGTTGAAGTAACTGTTAAGACCAAAAAAGGCGAAGAAAAGATTGATGCTGATGTAGTTCTATCTGCGGTTGGAGTAACTGGTAATGTGGAAGGAATTGGTCTTGAAGATATTGGCGTGAAAATCGAGCGCGGAGCTATTGTAGTTGATAAATCTACCTACTCAACTGGAGTTGAAGGCATCTATGCAATTGGTGATATCATTGGTGCGCCATGGTTGGCACATAAAGCTTCTCACGAGGCAGTAGTTCTTGCAGAGCAATTAGCTGGAATGACCCCAAAGCCAGTGAATTATGAGAACATTCCAGGATGTACATATTGTGAACCACAAGTTGCCTCCGTTGGATTAACTGAAGAAGCTGCTAAAGAAGCTGGTTACGATGTGAAAGTTGGGAAGTTCCCATTATCAGCAAGTGGTAAGGCTACTGCACTAGGTCACGAAGAAGGCTTTGTTAAAGTTGTTTTCGATGCTAAATACGGTGAGTGGTTAGGCTGCCATATGATCGGATTTGGTGTAACTGAAATGATCGCTGAAGCAGTGGTTGCTCGTGATCTTGAAACAACCGGACATGAGATAATCAGTGCTGTTCACCCACACCCAACTCTTTCTGAGGCGGTGATGGAAGCTGTTGCTGAAGCTTATAACGAAGGCGTTCACTTAGGAACACCAGTTAAGAAGTAACTTAACTAGGTCATCCTGAACCATGTGCTGAACTTGATTCAGTATTGTTTCAGGATCTAGATTCCGGAACAAGTCCGGAATGACTGAAAATGATTTGGCTCCCAATTCGGGAGCCATTTTTGTCTTACTTGTTGACGTTATCACGAGAAGGTTAACGACGAAGTGATCTCAAAATTAAAGATTGCTTCCGCCGAAAAAGTTGGTATCTCAATGAACGCATACATTAAATGAACAAAAAAACCATCCACCTTTACGATTTAGAAAATGGTTATTACCAACCTGTTTGGGACCTGCAAAGGAATGTTCAGGAAAAACTGATCGAAGAAAAGAGAGCCGAATCCATAGGTGAGTTTGATGGTGACCGTAAAAACGATGCTTTACTATTTGTAGAACACCCACACGTATATACGTTAGGAAAAAGTGGAGCAGAAGAAAATATGCTTCGCTCAATGTTGGAACTTCAGAAATTGTCAGCTGAGTTTGTGAAAATCGATCGTGGTGGGGATATCACTTATCATGGGCCGGGACAAATCGTTGGATATCCAATCATGGATTTAGATCGCCATTTCACAGATATCCACAAATACCTTCGTTTTTTGGAAGAAGTGTTGATTAAAGTTTGTGAAGATTATGGTTTGGAAGCCGGTCGAATTGATGGATTAACCGGCGTATGGATTGGGGAAGAAAAGATTGCAGCACTTGGTATTAGATCGTCAAGATGGGTAACCATGCATGGTTTTGCTTTCAATGTAAACACCGATTTGAGTTACTTTGGACACATTGTACCATGTGGTATTTCAGATAAAGCAGTTACAAGTTTACAAGCTCAGCTAGGTAAAGTAATTGATCAAAACGAAGTGAAAGAAAGAATCGTTACCCACTTCCAGGAAGTCTTTGATGTCAGCATCAAACCTTCCGGTGGCACTAAAGAACTAGAACAATATTTTTCGTAATTTTATAAACCTATTTTGTCATTCTGAGTGAACTAATGCTGAATCGAAGAATCTCAAGTACTGAATAGTATAGTTATTCTTCACTATTTGAGATCCCTCGACTAGCTCGGGATGACACTTTTAATTTTGTGTAATGATAAAAGAACTCCAAATTGTAGAGAAAAAATCGAAGCAGCGGCGACCAGACTGGTTGCGTGTGAAGCTTCCATCAGGAGAGAAATTCAAGGAAGTGCTAGATACTATTAATGAGCACAAGTTGAATACCGTTTGTTCAGAAGCTCGTTGCCCCAATATGGGCGAGTGTTGGGGAGCAGGAACAGCTACATTCATGTTATTGGGTGATGTTTGTACTCGATCTTGTTCCTTCTGTGCAGTAAAAACAGGTCGTCCACCAGCAGATTTAGATTGGGATGAGCCAAGACGTGTGGCTGATGCCGCATCAAAAATGAAATTGAAGCATGTCGTTCTAACCTCGATTAACCGTGATGATAGAAAAGACGGCGGCGCACCGATTTTCGCTGCCACTCATATTGCGCTTCGAGAAGCTATAGCGGGAGTAACCATCGAATCATTGATCCCAGATTTTAAAGGCGATTGGGAAACATTACAGATTGTTTTAGATACCCCACCAGATGTGTTAAGCCATAATTTAGAAACGGTGCCCAATAAATATCGTCGGGTTCGACCTCAAGCGCGTTACGAAAGATCATTAGAGCTACTTCTCAGAACAAAGAAGGCCGGCATTAAATCAAAAACCGGTATTATGGTTGGTTTAGGTGAGAAAAGAGAAGAAGTAATTGAATTGATGCAGGATTGTGTAGATCATAAAGTAGATGTACTTACAATTGGTCAGTACATGCAACCTACAAAAATGCATCATCCTGTTTTGGAATGGGTTCATCCAGACCAATTTGCGGAATACAAAGAAATTGGAGAAAAACTTGGAATTGGCCATGTTGAAAGTGGTCCGTTGGTACGTTCATCATATCATGCTGAACGTCACGTTTAAGCTTTGCTTAACGTTAAATTGAAAACTTATAAACCATGCTATCTACGCTAACCGTACTGTTTATCAGTTATGTATTGGGTTCGATACCTTCTGCCATTTGGGTTGGCAAAGCTTTTAAAGGGATTGATGTTCGTGAGCATGGAAGTGGAAATGCAGGAACTACAAATACATTTCGAGTATTAGGTATTCCAGCAGGCGTAACTGTATTCGCGATGGATTTCATTAAGGGTTTTATTCCTTCATTTTGGTTAAGCGCAATCGCGTTTGATTTATTTTCAGGACCGTTAGCTCCTCCTAATTGGGATGTTGAAGCGTTTCTAAAAATCGCCTGTGGTCTCTTCGCTGTTATTGGGCATATGTATCCAGTTTTTGCCCGGTTTAAGGGTGGTAAAGGAGCTGCTACCGCATGCGGAATGTTATTCGGAGTTGAGCCAGTTTCTATAGCGATATCATTTGTTATGTTTGCAATGATCATACTTATCACTAAATATGTTTCACTTGCATCAATAACCTCTACGCTACTTTACCCTATTAACTTATTAGTCATGAAATATGGTCTCAATCTTGAAGTAGACGGAAGTATTATCGTGTTTGCTATAATAGTTGCAGCTGGAATCATTTATCGGCACAGATCCAATATTGAACGACTCAGAAATGGAACAGAGAGTAAAGTTGGTCAAGGTACCAAAAAAGTAGAACCTGAAGTTCAAACAGAGCAGGTTCAGGTATGAGAAGAGTAACTATAGTTGGTGCAGGTAGTTTTGGTACGGCGCTTGCCACTGTGTTAGACACCGCAGGAAATGATGTTCAAATTTGGGCCCGAGAATCTGATGTAGTTGATTCAATAAATAAGAATCATAAAAACTCAGCCTATCTCACAGACCTGGAGCTACCGCCATCAATAACAGCTTTTCATGATCTGGAAAAATGTTTGAAATCCCAGGACATGATTTTATTTGCGACGCCCTCTCACACATTAAGAGAAATTGCTGCACGGATAAAACCTTGTTTAGACGGACATGAAATCCTGGTTACAGTTTCGAAAGGAATTGAGAATGACACGTTTAAAACCATGTCTCAGATTTTAGTTGAGGTGATGGAAGGTGTTACATATGAAGATAACATAGGCGTCTTGTATGGCCCTTCTCACGCTGAGGAAGTTGCAAAACTTCGGCCTACAACAGTAGTAGCGGCGGCATATTCAAGTCGTACAACCAGAATTATTCAAGAAACCTTTCTAACACCAATGTTTCGGGTTTATGCCAATAATGATGTAATTGGCGTTGAAATAGGTGGTTCAGTGAAGAATATTATGGCCATTGCTGCGGGTGTAATTGATGGCGCCAATCTGGGTGATAATGCAAAAGCAGCATTGATTACACGTGGCCTTCATGAAATGAAGAGGATGGGATCTATGATGGGTGCTCATCCTGATACATTTTCTGGATTGACTGGTATGGGTGATTTGATCGTAACCTGTACTTCCGAACATAGTCGAAATAGATATGTTGGCCAGCAGATTGGGAAAGGTGAAAAGCTTGACGACATTATAAAAAGCATGAATATGGTAGCAGAAGGCATAAAAACGACAAAATCTGTGTATGATTGGTCCGTTAAAAACCATGTTGAGATGCCAATTACGGAGGCCGTGTATCATGTTTTGTTTGACGGTGTTGACCCTTCTGATGCATTGCAGCGACTAATGAATCGTGACCCTAAAGACGAAATTATCATCTAATTTATTGATAGAGGGTTCGCATGAGCGAAGAGATGAATTTTTATTTGCAGCATACCGGCAATATGCCCTTGAGTAATCTTAGTAAACAGGATTTAAAAAACCTGATAGCTACAGGTGAAAGCTCATTTCTTGAGTTTAAACACAAGGTTGCATCCCCAGAAAAAATCGCTCGAGAGATTTCAGCATTTGCTAATGCTCATGGTGGAACAATCCTGATCGGAGTAGCCGATAACGGAGAATTAGTTGGCACCGAAAGTTATATGGAAGAAGAATTTTGGTTAAATCAGGCGGCTGAACTTTGTATCCCTACAGCTGATATTCATATGGAATTACTGAATATAGGAACTAAAGATGTAATCATTGTTGAAGTGCCGGAAGCAGAAAGCAAACCTGTTTATGTGAAAGGAAAAAAGCATAGAAAGGTATTTGTTAGGCAAGGTGATGAAAGTCAACTCGCTTCTGAAGATATGATTGAGGTTTTAAAAAGAGGGTATGCAGAGGAAGGTATCACGTTCGAATTCGGTGAAAATGAACGTTTATTATTTAGATATCTTAACGAGTATAGTGAAATTACTGTTGAGAGATTTAGTACCATCATTAATAAAACGACTTATTCGGCAGCAAAAATTCTGGTGAACCTGGTAAGTGTTGGGGTGCTAGATCTGTTTGAGAGAGACGGTGTAGCTCATTATACATTATCCAAGAAAAGTGTTTAACTTCAATATGTCATTCTGATCCCGATGTATCGGGAGAAGAATCGAAGATCCTTAGGCAGCAGCCTGAGGATGACTGATAAGAAGAGAAAATGAATCAAGAAGATAATTTAGACGATGTAATTGCTTCCCTGTTGGATGACTTCGTGGATGAAGAGTCAGCGTTGGAAGAAGTACATGAGTTAACCGGAGAACCGGTTACACTAACAGAGAGAGCGGCCAAGCAAGTGATGAAAATTAAAGCAGGCAATAAAGAGCATGAGAACCTCTATCTGAGAGTTGCGGTAGAAGGTGGAGGATGTTCAGGTCTTAGCTATAAATTAGGCTTGGATCATAGAACAGAAGAAGACATTGTATTTGAAAACTTTGGGGTGGAACTCATTGTAGAAGAAAAACACCTGATGTATCTAGAGGGGATCCAAATTGATTATCCGGATGGGTTGGATGCTCGCGGATTTACCTTCGACAACCCAAACGCCGTAGATAATTGCGGCTGTGGTACTAGTTTTTCGATTTAATATTTGCTCAGTATTTCAGCATTTATACCGCCAGTATAAAAGTTTAATTGGACATTATAGTCTTGGTGGTTTACTAAGATAATTCCACGTGCTTTGTAATTGGCTCTTTTTAATGAAAATGATTTTTGAAAGTCTATGATTTTAACAGAATAGTGATTTTTGTTCTGTACTAAACGACCTCTGAAAACTTCAACTTCCCCATGTTGGTCCCTCCAATAATCCTGTAAATATGGATTTGGTTGAAAGTGCTCCTTAATGAAGTTTATATGATTACGGCATTCGATAAAGTTTCGATTGTATGCTTCTGCCATAGCCAAGAAGAAATAATATCTAACCCTGTCCGATTCAAGTAATTCTTTGTGTTCTCTAGTTAATTTAAAAAGTCTAACACGATGATCAGCAATAAAGAGTGTTCGACCATAAAACTTGAATAGCAATTTATTCACGATTTCATGATCAGTATAGTTTTCGAGTTCCTCAATTGTTCTGATTATATCTTCTTGATTTCCCTCGTCCTTGAACAAATAGTAGTTTAAAATTAAACCATAATGATATGTTTCTTCATTTGATTTAAGTTTTTCAATGTACTTTTCTGGAATAGATTCAAATAATTTTAGGTAGTCCGCTTCAATTTGTGCAATAAAATCACGGTTGTAAATGTCCAACTGATTTCTTGCCCGATCCAAAAGTTCTTGAATTTTGACGTGTCTATTAGGAGCTTCATTCTCATCATCAATCTCTCCTAAATTCCATATTTCAAATGATAAGTAATTTACAAAACTATAGGAGCTAAATGGGTCTAAAAGTAATTTCAACTCGAATAACTCTCTAGCTTCATCGATATGTGATTTAACTAAATGTCTTTTACGCTTTTTCTTATTGTAAAGCCGAGCAAGTGAAAAGTTTAAAACAGCTCTTCGGTGTGTTAAATAATGGTTTTGTTTACTGCTTAAACTTTGGACATAAATAACTTTTTCAATTGCTTTAAGAATGTTTTTTTCCTTTTCATCACGGTCAAACCTTTTTTCTAGATTCGTAGCATAGTGAAGAATAAAGTGAGGATCATTCGAAAACTCAGAATCGCATGAATCAAATATTTTATCAATCTGCTGATCTATTAAATCTTCACTTGATCGCAGAGCTTTAATCAAATTTATAAGTAAGCGCGAATTGTATGGGGTATAATTAATTCTTCTAATTAATTGTAAATAAGCTTTATACCGCTTATCTCTAGAGTTTAACAGATGTTTAACGAGTAATTCTGATATTACGGAGTGTCGAGTTCGCAAAAATAAATCAGGATTTGTACCCCTACTTTCTTTAAAATCTTTAATCAGTATACCTTCAGAGTCATACTCTAAAATTTCCTTTGTAAATCTATCCCAATTATTTAGAGTTAATCTATTCAGCAACGATATTGGCATTTCGATTTTAAACCGGTACAGTAAAGATGTATGGAGAAAAGATTCTTGTACTGGTTTAGATAACTGTAAATAAGCATGATGTATTATTTTGTGGAAATTATTATTTGTAACAATCGACATTAATGAAACAAATGAATCACCTGAATACTCTCCTACAATTTTTTTAGCCAATCTTTTTTTCTCA
The DNA here is from genome assembly GCA_965229525.1 of Balneolaceae bacterium. Lineage (GTDB taxonomy): Bacteria > Bacteroidota > Rhodothermia > Balneolales > Balneolaceae > HXMU1420-13. Next base: position 1,441,989 of record OZ245886.1, on the reverse strand, counting down.
GAAACATCTCTAATATCAATCAACCCGCTTTCATTTAATTTCTCTACTAATTCAGATGATTCTTGGAAATTAAATTTTGCATCAACAAGTATTTCATATGTATTAGAATAAGATCTCTTGAGTTTGAACTTTTGGAAGATATTTTTTCTGATTGGAATGATAAAAGCAATATTTTTTCCAGGTATTTGTTCGGCACTAAGTCCTACTTGAAGATTAATGATTGACTTAAATGCACTATCAACTTCAACATTATTAAATAGAAAGAAAACGTTTTCTTCATCTTGAATTGAAGTAATTAAGTTGGTCAAATCTGCTAGTCCGACCTTTTCAGGATCAATTATTTCAAATCCTAATGAGAGCTCATCTTTATCATAAATACTTTGAATTACACGATAACCAAATGTTGATTTGCCAGAACCAAACCCTCCTTTTAAAATAAAGAGTGGTAAAACATCATTTTCACGGCTATCGCTGATACCAGTATCAATTTTTTCGAGTACTGAATTAAGCTTCGATGTTTGTACAACATCAAGGTTTTTCTTTATAACGTTAAAGGTTGGTTCACTACCTCTATAAAATTCATCAGGAGAGATTTCTTTATACTGATGGTGATCAGTTAGTTCTACAATACTATTGCTAAGCCGTAATTCTGATTTAGTATGTAGGTTTATTTTTCGATTGTTTCGATCAGTTATAGTAAATTTTTTATTCTTAAGATATCTAGTTCCATCTTTCTTCTTATAGTCATTAAACTTGGAAAAAAAATCTAATGCTGTACACTTTACGATTTGAATTCTTTGTTCTTCAAAATAGGGTAGTAATGCATTCTGCACATAAGGGTCTATAGAAACTATTCTCCTTTTACCTATGAAATTATATTTATCAAACCTTTCAAGTAAGAATTTTCCAAATGGATCACTGAAAGAATAACCGATCGATAGAATCTGAATTTTATATGATACTTGTTCAAGTGTTCTAAGAACAACATTATAGAACCTATTCGATTTATAAAAATCCTGTGTTGAAAATATTAGTGGGAATCTATTTCGATCACTTATACATCCATTTAATTTTACATACTTAACCTCATCATTACTCTCTCTGTAGCGGTAATCCGTTTGGTTTCTAATTGGTTTAATAGTTAATAATTCATCTGGCGTTCCTAGTATCTCATCAAAAGCTTTTTCAATTAATAAATCATAATTGGTAGTAATTATTTCGCGCCATGGTATAGAAGCAATAATTCGATGAGCATCAGTAGGTTTGAGTTTTATTAGATGATCATACACATACTTGTCAAAATCTCTTCTATCATGATCTGGGCTCTTACTTAAAACATCAACAAAGCCAACTATATCATCTGTTACGTAATCAAATCCCGTTTTGGCTTTATAATAGCTCATTAACTGACTACTCAAATAAGTTTTGTCAGTTACTGAAGCTCCTGCACCTAATAGAAGGATAGTATTGCCTTCATTAATTTTTGGGAAGATCTCTGTTGAAAGTAGATCAATATTTTTTTGTGAAAGATCAAGTATATGTTCCATTTATGCATAAGAATGTTCAATTGAACTATACATTAAAAAAAGGACTTAATCAGAAAATTTTTAGATAATCCACGATTGGAAAATCTCTCCAAACCTTAAACCTTAAGAAATGCGATAGGGATTATCAGGTGGAAGAACTGAACGTTAGCAAGTAGAACAACCGAAGCTCATTAGCGGGTGAATCTACATTTCTTGAGGTGGTTTTTGGTACTTTTGTCCATACAAAAGTACATCAAAAGAAAGTTAAAGGAGATCCTTGATCAGGCCTGGGATGACTAGAATAGAAATTATTCCTTCATTTCAGGCTTAGCTATCAATCGAACTCCACGCTTAAACGTGATATAATGCCATATCCACTCGGCAAAAACACGGAAACGATTTCTAAATCCTATCAAGAAGAAAATGTGGATGACTCCCCAAAGTAACCAAGCAAATAAGCCCGTCACTTTAAATCCATTCACATCCGCCACTGCTTTTGCGCGCCCAATGGTTGCCATGGTGCCCTTATCGGTGTACTTGAAAGCCTCTCTAGGTTTCTTCTTCAATTCATTCTTCAGGAGTTTTCCTAAAAATCTGCCTTGTTGCATGGCAACGGGAGCAACACCGATGAGCGGATTTCCATCTTTATCCAGAAAATGTGCGGCATCACCAATAACAAAAATATTTGGATGATCTGGGATGGATAAATCCGATCCAACTTTTACCCGACCAATTCGATCTTTCTCATCTTCGAGTGAGTCTGTTAAAGATGTGCCCGAAACCCCAGCCGCCCACATCACATTTGGTGTCTCAATAAAGTGATTTTTTAACTGAACACCTTTTTCTGTGATTTCCTGTACGGGTGAGTTCAAAATGACTTGTACGCCCATTTTAGTTAATGTATCAAGCGCATTTTGGGATAGATTTTCAGAAAACCCATTTAAAACTCCACCCGCAGCTTCAATTAAATAAACGGTCGTCTCATTTTTATGGAAATTGCGATACTCTCGCATCATATTTCTTTTTGCTATTTCAGCAATAGAACCCGCCATTTCAACACCTGTTGGACCGCCGCCAATTACAACAAATGTGAGAAAAGGTTTTCTGTCGTCAATGTCAGGTGTTTTTTCTGCTTTCTCTAATGATAGTAGGATGCGTTCCCGAATTCTGAGAGCATCATCGAGTGACTTGAGCCCCGGTGCAATAGGTTCCCAATTTTCATTTCCGAAATAATTGTATTGAGCGCCAGTGGCAATCACCAAATAATCGAAGGGAATTACATCACCTTCGGCAAGCTGAACAATTTGATCTTTTTTGCTCACAGCGACTACCTCGCCCAAGATCACAGTTACATTTCTTTGTCTAGAAAAGACAGAGCGAATGGGTACAGCTATATCTCCAGGGGAAAGTGCAGCGGTTGCTACCTGATATAATAAAGGCTGGAATAAATGATGATTTGATTTATCGATGATGGTGATCTGATAATCGGTCCCCTTTAGTGATTTGGCTACGTTCATCCCGCCAAATCCACCGCCTATGATCACTACTTTTTTTGGCATAATACGCCTACTCTTTTATTCTGGAATTCATATTAATCTCGATATCATCAGTATCATCGAGATGTTGAAATTCTTCTAAATCAATTTCTGGTTTCTGAATATCCTTATAACGTCCAGCTCTAAACCTTCGTTCTAACCCTTGCTGAATAGTCTCAACAAGTTCTAGCAATTTTCTTTTTTTCCGTCTTTTTATAGATCGTACAAATCTTGAAAAGGCAAAACTACCAGCAAGAAACATTCCACCAACAATAAACATAGGTGCAGCTTCATTACCGGGTACACTATCGAAAATTACTGCAGCAATCATCATGAATCCCCCAAGCGCAAAGGCTAGAGGTGGCAGATAGATTTTGTTAACTGTTTTCAGGCTTTGTCTCATGGTCAACTTAACACGGCCATTTTTTTCTTGAATCTCAAATTCAGGAGATCGAGTAATTTCAAATAGTTTTGAAGGAAAAGCTGGTTTAGTTTTCCAGTAAATATTCCCCTTTCTTCTCGATATCGTACCAACGGTGTTAAAATGATATTCTAACTGAGCTCGAATTTCATTTAAACTACTACCATCAAGTGGCCCATTTGCATACCCTAAAATCTCTACTTGGGTATCGCTGTTATTATCAACCATAACAGGCTCATCTATAACAATTCCCTCATATTCCTGTAAAGCTTCCCGGATGAAATGCCGCTTAATATTTAGAGAATCTCCAACTTCGTAGATGGGGTCATTTTCATCATGATGTAGTGAATTTCGAGCTCCTAAAGATTGCTCATGAAATTTTTGGAGGATGGAAGCCCGTTTGATGATTTCTTTAATCTCGTCGTTGGTCAGCTTCCCCATATTTTTGCCCGCTGGAATTAGTTTAGTTTTGCCTGTGCCTCGCTTATTAATGTAGCGATTTCCTCTTTCGATATTTCTTCTTTGTTGTTACAGTAATGACACACTATTTCCTGTGTTTCTCCCTCTAAGTCTTTCAGGTCGTTGAGGTTCAACATCGAAAGGGCATCAAGAAAGCGTTCGCGAGAACAGCGGCAGAAAAAATCCACGGGTTGGCGGCTTAACTCTTTCACTTTAATTGGTGAAATAGCCTTTTCCATTATGGTATCTATATATTGCCCATCAGAAAGCAATTGGTCGATTGGTGGAAACGAACCCAATCGCTCTTGCAGCATATCAATTTGTCCTTCTGGCGCATCTGGTAATCGCTGGAGCAAAAGTCCACCAGATTGAGTAAGGTTACCGTCTTCGTCAATGCCCACATCCAACAAAACTGCGGATGGTACTTGTTCGGATTGAACCAGGTAATGAGCCACATCTGCGGTAACATCTCCGGATACAATTTCTATGGCACTTGTTCTTGGTTCTGCTTCATTATAAAGTATTTTAGTTAACGACAAGATACCGACACCAATACCATCTCCAAGAGTTACTCCGGGTTTGGAATAATCTAGTTCAGCATTGGGGTTTCCCACGTATCCACGAATCTCACCAAGACTGTTTGCTTCCGCAATTACAGTTCCAAGTGGACCACTTCCATCCATTCGTAATTGAATGCGCTCTTCTTTTTTCAATTCAGATGCCAGTAACATGGTTGCCGTCATGGCCTTGCCTAAAATTACTTTTGAAAGCAGTGATAGTTCATGGCGGTCTGCGGCCTCATTAATAGTATCGGTAGTTTTTACTACCGAAATTTTAAAGTTACCATCAGTAGTAATTCCCTTGATTATTCGATCTTTAAACTGAAATTCTTCAATATTCATGGATGAAACCTCTATGCATAAAAAAATCCCGCTCGAAGATACCAAGCGGGATTCAAAGATAAGGATTAAATTGGTTATTTAACGGTTATCAAGTTTGTACATCTCCCCTAGACGACCTGAGATTTTACTTGTTGATGTATACATGCTTTTAAGTCGACCAACATCATTAATACGTTTTTCGGCTAACTCATTTGAAGCTTTGTGTGTTGGAATTCCATTCTCTTCAGAGTAATTCAGAACAGCCAACGTTGTATCGTAAATTTTTTCAGTTTGATTAAGTGCTTGTTGTCTATTGTAGCCTTCTAATTCACTTGAAATATTAATAATTCCACCTGCATTAATCACATAATCTGGCGCGTAAATTATGCCCCTTTCCAAGAGCATTTGACCATGAATATCTTCATTATCAAGAATATTATTTGCACCCCCTGCAATAATATCACATTTGAATTGATCGAGGGTATCGTCATTTACAACACCACCAAGAGCACAAGGAGCAAAGATATCTACATCAAGCCCATAAATAGAATCTGGGTCTACTAATGTTGCATCAATTTTTTTAGCCAAAGCTTCAGCCTTTTTCGTGTAAATATCAGATACGAAAACTTTAGCCCCTTCTTTCGCACAATGCTCAGCGAAATACGAAGCAACATTTCCCGCACCCTGAACGGCAATTTTCTTTCCAGCTAAAGAATCAGAACCATAAGCTTTTTGAGCCGCCGCCTTTGCACCCATATATACACCAAAAGCTGTAACAGGCGATGGGTTTCCACTTCCGCCAAGTGATTCTGGAATTCCAGTTACAAATTTCGTCTCAGAAAAAATCCACTCCATGTTTTGAACAGTCATCCCTACATCTTCTGCAGTGATGTATCTGCCACCTAAAGAATCGACAAAGCGACCAAAAGAACGGAATAGGGCTTCAGTTTTATCGGTATGTGGATCTCCAATAATTACGGCTTTTCCACCCCCTAGATTTAAACCCGAGATAGCTGCTTTATAGGTCATTCCACGAGATAAACGAAGAACATCACGTAGTGCCTCTTGCTCATTGTTGTACATCCACATTCTTGTGCCACCCAAAGCCGGGCCGAGAGTTGTGTTATGAATCGCCATGATCGCCTTTAGTCCTGTATCCGGATTTGAACAAACAACAACTTGTTCATGGCCCATATTCTCAAGTGCACTAAAAATGCTCAATTCAGTATCTGTTGTACTCTTTATTTCCATTGCTGCAGATGGGGTTTCGATCATGATTACTTAATATTTTTATTGATTGGAACCGCTTCCAAAAATCTCGCTTTTATGATAAAAAACCTAGTTAAAAGTTATATCATCATACAAAGTGACATCACTAGAAAAGTGAACGAGTTAATAAAATTGAAAGCCCGCGCAGTAGGTACTAAGATGATTCAAGAATCGTTAAAGCAGGGGCTGAAAGTTATTGGCAAAAGTGTATTTTAGAATAATGAACAGACCGGAGTAATAAACTTCGGGATGGTGTCTCGGTTTGGTCGCCGGCTCGCCTCTTATGTATAAAAGTAAAAATAAAGGAAAAGTAAACAATGTCATTCCGCTGGGTGTACGCGCAGCCGGAACAGATGGAACGTGTGTCCGAAATAAAGCAGGCACTCGGAGTTCCGGATATCATAGCCAACTTATTGGTTATCCGTGGCATAAAAACATATGATGATGCAAAATCTTTTTTCCGACCTACGATAGATCTCTTATTCGATCCTTTTTTAATGAAGGATATGGAAGAGGGCGCTGAGCGTTTGGCGCTAGCAATACGTAAAAGCGAAAAAGTTCTGGTATATGGCGATTATGACGTGGATGGTACCACGGCTACTGCCAGTTTATATACCTTTTTGCAAGAATTTGGAGTAGATGCCGACTATTATATTCCGCATCGTTTTAAGGAAGGGTATGGCATCAATCCAGAAGGTATTCAATACGCCCAAAATATTGGGGCGTCTCTCATTGTATCGGTGGATTGTGGGATAACCGCGATTGATGAGGCCAAAGAAATTAATGCCAAAGGAATGGAATTAATTATTTGTGACCATCATACTGTTGGTGATGAAATACCGGATGCGGTTGCAGTATTAGATCCAAAACGCCCGGATTGTGAATATCCATTCGATGGCTTATCCGGAGCAGGAGTTGGATTCAAGCTTATCCAGGCTACCCTTAAAAAGTTGGGGCTTCCAGATTCAATAGCGTACAAGTTTCTGGATTTAATCGCGATTTCGATCGCATCTGATATAGTTCCTATAATTAGTGAAAACCGTGTTTTGATGCGAGCCGGGTTACAAATGTTACAAAATAATCCTCGCGTTGGTATAAAAACCTTGATGGAGCTGATCAAAATGCCGGTTGAGGATATCTCTACATCCAAGATTGTATTCTCAATTGGTCCAAGAATTAACGCCGCGGGTAGAATGGGAGATGCTTCAACGGCGGTAAAACTGATGATCGCCGATACCTATAATGAGGCCAAATCACTGTCAAACGAACTGGAGTCGATTAATCTTCGCCGTAGAGATAAAGACACAAAAACCATGGAAGAAGCTCTTAAACAGATTGATGAAGAGCTCGATATAGACGATGTAAATACGTTTGTACTTTATAAACAAGATTGGCATCTAGGAGTGATTGGGATTGTAGCATCTCGATTGGTGGATATGTTTCATCGGCCCGCTATAATGTTGAGCAATGTTGAGGGAAAATTAAAAGGGTCAGCTCGAAGTATCCGCGGATTCAATATTTATGATGCCATGAAGGAATGTGAAGATTTACTCGAGCAATTTGGTGGACATGAATTTGCTGCCGGACTAACCTTAGATGAAAAGAATCTACCGGAATTCCGAAGAAGGATGAATCAGATTGCATTTAATGGATTATCAGGCGCAGCTTTCGAGCCAGAAATTATGGTTGATGCCGTTCTTGATCTCACGGATATTGATATGAAATTCTGGAAACTCCTAGCCCAATTTAAACCATTTGGTCCGTCAAATCTTAGGCCGATTTTTGTAAGTACAAATGTACAGGTAGTTGGGATTCCAACAGTTGTTGGAAATGGGCATCTAAAAATGCGAATCAAACAAGAAAACTCGGGAGTATTTGATGCAATTGGTTTTAACATGCATGAATATTTACCCGGTGTTAGAAATGGACAACCTTTTAACATAGCGTATGTGCTGGAAGAGAATAATTGGAATGGGCGGCGTTCTCTTCAAATGAGGTTAAAAGACATTCACCTTGATGGAGTTTTAGAAAATTAAAACTCTTATTGTTTCTGGATAGGAAAGGCGGTATTTTTGCCGTCCTCAAAAAGGGACTGTAGCTCAGTTGGTAGAGCAACGGACTGAAAATCCGTGTGTCGGCGGTTCAATTCCGCCCGGTCCCACTTTTGATAAAGCCCCAATTAGTTTTCTAGCTGGGGCTTTTTTTATTAGTTCAAAATCACTTGATGATCATCACTGGAGGCGTACTGCCTTCAGCAAATGTATCCCCCGCTTTTACATATACAGAGTACACATATCGACCCGCAGGTGCATTATTTTTTACTTTTAGCTTTAGTTTTTTTCCATTTTTCACTTCAATAACATATGCATCCCCAACGGCACTACCATCTTCATTAGTGAAAAGTGTGCTCATTGAAAGTGGAAACTGAAAAGTCATATCCGAACCTTCAGCTGTCCATTCAATGTTATCGTTTTTATTGGCCTCAATTGGTTTTGGGTTGTTTGTTTCGTCAACTACAAACCAAGTAGTGTCTATAAGTTTAACAGAATATTTGATTTTCTTAAATGGCGCAGTGTTGGCAACTGATACAAACCCGAAGATCAGTATGAAAAGCCATAGATAGTTTTTTTTGTTCATGTATACCCGATTATGTTGTGATTGATGGTTTTAAAATTACTTGTTGTTGATAGGCAAACCTAGTACGAGTTAGTCACTTTCAATACTCTTGAGAAAATCCTGGAATTCTTCATCTGTAACCAAATCAGAAAGTTCTGGTTGATTTAAGATGTTTTCCACCGGATAGTCTTGCTCAATAGCTGTTTTCATTAACTCTACAGCTTCCGTTCGTTTTCCAATTTTTTCATACGCACTGGCTAATCGAAATGAAACTTCTGGTACGTCTGGCGCTAATCGTAGTGTTTTTTCGATATAGCTAATCGCAATACTTACATCCCCAATATCTGAATAGTATGCAGCTAACTGTGTATTTAGAGTTATATCATTTGGATTAACCTCTAGCTGCCCTTCAGCAACTTCAATGGCTTTTCGGTAGAATTTTATTTCTTGATGACTATTACCAAGAATTCCCTGAAGGGATGCTAAGTTTCCCCATACCGCATAATTATTAGGATTTACATCTACAGCAATTTCATAATACCTGGAGGCTTCTTCATAATTACCCAGGATATAATGAACCGTTCCTAAATTAGATGCTGCAGATTCAGTCGGCCTTATTTCTAAGGATCGAGTAAAATTCGCAATTGATTGCTCCCAATCTGATAGATAATAAAACAAGACGCCAAGATTAGAAAAGCCATCGTGATTATCTGGTGTTAATGCTACAACTTTTTGGAGAGGTGCCACCGCTTTTTGATATTCACCATTTTTGATATAAAAATTACCAAGACTTTTATGTCCCAACCAATATTCAGGCTTTATTTCAATTGCGGATAAATAAGCTATTTCCGCTTTTTCAATATCACCTACATTATCAAAAGCTTCGGCAAGCCCACTTAATGCAGTTTCATTGTTAGAATCTGTTTCTAAAACAGCGCTATAAACTCTAATGGCTTCTTCATAGTTACCGGTGCCCAAATACAACAATGCCTGTACCTGTTTTACTTCGATTAAGGTGTTGTTTATTTTTTGCGCCTGATCAAGATAAAATTGAGCAGAATCCACAAAAGTAACCAGATCTGTTTGCTGATATTTTCGCCAGTAAGCTTCACCCAAAGAGGCGTGTGCTAAAGCAAACCCAGAATCTTCTTGTATGGCTTGCTTAAATAATCGGATGGCATTTTCAAGGTAATCACTTTGTGTATATCGGTATAAATATCCATTACCACTTAAATAAAATGCCGACGCGTTCGCATTGTTCGTTTCACCAGCGATGATAGTTTGACTAATACGATCATTCATTTCGATTTCGAGCATCTGTATCATCTTACTTACAGATTCTGATTGCAAACCCATCATATTGCCACCCGATAAATCGATAACCTGTGATTTAAGCTGTCGGAGGTTTTCAGCATCAATTAGATTAATGGTAAGCCTTTTACTTCCCGCAATATCTTGTAGACTACCGGTAATAGCCAAATTGATCCCGAACAGATTTTTTGCGTCTGTTATCGAGCTAATGTCGTTCGATAATATTTCACTGGAAGGAATTACCCAAAGTTGTTCTTCATAATTATCAATTTGGGAAAGCTTGCTGGTCATTGTCTCCAAAATACCATCAAGAAATACTGCATTTTCGGTTATCTCACCCACATTTGTAAAGGGAATAATTGCAAGCCGTTTTGTTTCGGGAACCGAGGAAAACAAGTCAAGATTAGAAAATATAAGAGCTATAAACAGAATCCCTATGGAGGAAAAAATAAAGGTTTTCTGTTTTACAGAAAAAACAGATTCTTCGCTTATTGGTTTTCGGTTTGCTAAAGTTTCTTGTTCATCAAGTTCTTGCAGAATTTCACTAATAGATTGATATCGATTAACTCGATCCTTCTCGAGACATTTGGTAATTATTGATGCAAATACTTCTGAAATTTCCGGAACTTGTTCTTTAATAGGTATCGGTTCTTCGTGAAGAATAGCGTACGAAATAGCCTGTTGATAATGCCCATCAAATGGAAGTTTTTTGGAAAATAGTTGATATAAAACTACACCAAACGCCCATATTTCGGAGGGTATATCAGATGGCAGCCCTACGAAAAGCTCTGGAGCCATATAAGAGGCTGTTCCTAATTGTTCCGCTGTTTGCATTACATCATTTGCTTCCAATAATCCTGCAATACCAAAGTCCAGTATCTTAACGCGCCCCTTGGGGGAAACCATAATATTTCCGGCCTTTATATCACGATGAATAATGCCTTGCTCATGAGCGGCGAGTAACCCTTCCGCTATACTTCGCGCTATGCGTATTTTTTCGTCTTCATTTAAGTCATGGGATTGAATGTACTCCTGAAGTTCTTCCCCCTCTATATATTGGAAAACGATAAAAGTGTCACCTTCAAATTCTTCTATTGCATAAACTTGAGCAATATTTGGGTGACTAAGAGAGGCTGCAATTTTTGCTTCGTTTGCGAAATTTTTAATGGAGCTTTCATTATTGGCGATAGTGGGGGATAAAAACTTGAGTGCAACTTTTCGTTCAAGCCTGGAATCCTCGGCTAGATATACTGCCCCCATACCGCCAGCACCAAGCTTATTAACAATCTTGTAATGGAGTAATTCCTTACCAATCATGTCCCGAATGCACTCTTAAAGATGACTAAAACCCAAAATTTTTATCTACATTACAATAGTATTTTCTTATTAGAATTAATAATTATTTGATTATGTATTCTTGTACTTCATTTTATAAAAAATATTATACAATACGTTGAAAGAACTAGAGCAACTTTCCCGCGAAAATGAACAGTTAAAACTGGCAGTAAATGAGCTTTCGGTTTTGAACGATATAGCCACATCTATATCCACCACCCAACCAATTGAAACTATTATTGATACTATAGTTTTGAAGTGTGTGAATTACCTGAAAACCGAAGAGGGTACCATTAGTTTGTTAAGTGAAGAAGATGATGAGCAGAAGTTCAGAACATTTATTAGAAAACGTGATGAAACCCGGGAACGACTGCCTATTCAGTTAGATGAACAGGTTACCGGCTGGATGCTTAAAAATAAGAAGGCTCTTTTAAGTAACGATTTACATTCTGATTCAAGATTTTCCCTGCCTCAATACGTAGACCAAACGTTAAAAAGTATGCTATCCGTCCCGTTGATTGTGAAAGGAAAAATCATCGGTTATATAGCTGTTTTTAATAAAAAAAATATAGAGGGCTTTAAACCAGGAGATCAACGCTTACTAACAATTATTGCTTCTCAATCTGCTCAATTACTTGAAAGGTCACGCCTGTATAAAGAAGAGCAAGAGCTATTATTGATAAAAGAAGAAATGAATGTCGCAAAACGGATTCAGAATAATTTGTTGCCCGAGAAAAGTCCCTATTTAAAGGGGTATTTAGTATCTGGAATAAATAGTTCTGCTAAAGAAATTGGGGGTGACTATTTCGATTTCATCACTATTTCGGAAACAAAATTCGGATTTTGTATTGCTGATATAACCGGGAAAGGTATGCCTGCCGCTTTATTGATGTCGAATTTACAGGCGCTATTACGTAGTCAGGTACAAATGGAGGCCGACTTAAGTAAAGCGATTGCCACAGTTAATAATTTACTCTTTCAAAGTACCGATGCCACTAAATTTGCTACGCTTTTTTATGGAGTATTGGATATTGAAAGTCATACGATTACTTATTGTAATGCAGGTCATGATGAGGCACTGATATTTCGAAATGGCACTCATACATCGTCTCTTGAGGCTACTGGTCTGATTTTGGGAGTAATGGCCGATATGCCCTATGAAACTGGTGAAATTTCTCTAAATCCCGGTGATAGTTTAGTTTGTTATACCGATGGAGTTACTGAGGCGATGAATGTTAATGAAGAAGAGTTTGGGCTACAAAAAACAATTGAAGTAGTCGAGTCTATCGAAGCTCCAACGGCCTTAAAAATCGAAAAGGGAATACTAAGATCTGTTAGAGAACATAGCCATGGGGCATCCCAAAGCGATGATATTACCGTCGTTGTTATACATAGAGAGCAGTAAGAATCACTGAGATTTAATAATGGAATTATAGTAATATAAACCAATGAGGTATTGGTTTGTAATAAGTAGGTGTAAGTACAGCAATAAAACCAGCTGATTGTTTCAATGACTTACTCAAAGTTGATATCCGCCGATAAAATTTTAATTCCTGTTTCTAGAACTTCGATCGTAGCTAATTGAACAACCATCATTCGAAAATACAAAGTTATAAACCGGCATTATCAGGTGTTATTATTGGAATTATTGTATTAATAATTGCAGCGTACCTCACTTATTCACAATACCGAACCCAGGAACAAAATGAACAAGCAGAAACAAGAGAGACTCTAGAATTAATTGAGCAAAGTTTTCAATATGCAATTCGTGAAGTTAATAGCATCGCTCTTTTGCTTATGCAATCGGTAGATCAAAATGGAAACGTAATTAATTTTGATTCTTCCGCGATTAGTCTAATTGAAAAATATCCTTCGATTAATGTACTGGAATTAATCGATAACGGCATTGTCACACATATATATCCGTCAGAAGGATATGAAAATGTACTTGGCTATGATTTATATCAAAATGAAAGGATTAGACTGGAGCTTCTCAGGTCTGCCGAAAATAATGATATCTATTTTTCCGGGCCAATTACCCTGGTTGAAGGTGGGTTAGGAGTGATAGGGCTACTCCCCTTTGATATAGATGGAGACAAATTCAAGATTTCAGCTGTGATTCTTCAATTGGATACTTTTCTAAGCCAAACACAGATGCCTACTTTTTCTGATAGATATTACTTTCAATTTTCGAAAATAAATTTGGCTACAGGTGAAGAGGAATTCTTTATTGAAAATGAAATCGATCATGATCATCCTATAGATTGGCCTCAAGAACAATTTGTTGAGATTCCTGAAGGGGACTGGAAACTTTACGCACATTTAATTTCAAGTGATGAAATCCCGGCAGATATATTTTTATTAGCCATATTTTCAATACTGCTGTCCACTTTAATCGGATATCTTTCTTTCCGATTGTTTGCAAAGCCCATAGAACTTGAGCAATTACTCCAAGAACGGACGATTGAATTGTTTGATAGCAGGGAGCAGTTTAAAAAAAGCTCTGAGTTATTGGGATCTGTTCTGGCAAGTCCTCAAAATATTGTCATTTTTTCTGTTGATAGTAATTTTAATTACATAGCCTACAATGAGAATTATAAGTCAACAATACTAGAATACTATAATGTGAACGTGAGGCAGGGTAACTCGGCATTAAAAAGCTATCCAGGTAAATCAGCATTAAAATTAGAAGAAAACTTACTAAAGGCAATTAACGGGGAATCGTTCGAGATCACTCATATTGCTACCAGTATATCTGGTTGCGTTAGCTATTGGGAGAATTGGTTTTCTCCTATTATGAATAAAGACGGGGCGATAATTGGGGTCACGGTCTTTTCTGTAGATATTACAAAACGAGTTAAAGCAGAACGCGAAAAAACGACACTTCTAACAGAAATTCATCATAGGGTAAAGAATAATCTGGCTATAGTTTCAGGATTATTACAGTTGCAGAAAGTAGAAACAAACGACGATAGGCTTACTGCCATTTTTGATCAGAGTATAAATAGGATCATCTCAATAGCATTAGTCCACGAATTAATGTATAACAATGATGATTTATCGTCGGTTGATATAAATGCCTATTTAGAAAAACTGATTCCGGCAATTAATGAAACCATGCAGAATAATGCTCAAAATGTTCAATTTAAATTGGATATCGAAGAGTACGATCTAAATATTAATGAGGCAATTCCAATAGGTTTATTATTAAACGAGCTGATAACAAATTCGTTTAAGTATGCTTTTGATGAATCAGTAAACAATACAATTGAGGTTTCACTTAAGTCGAAAAACGATAGGGTTTACGTTACTTATTTCGAAAATGGAACAGGATATCCGGTCGAAAATTTCGAAAAACCGAAATCTCTTGGTTTGAATTTAGTGCATGCTCAACTCGCTCAGTTAGAAGCTAGCTATGAAGTTGATACTGAGAACAAATTTAAACTGGATTTCTCATTTACCTCTCACGGAAAAGGCTCACATTCACATTTCTAGTTTATCACGATTCCAATTTCCAAGAGTAGCTCCAGCTTCATAAGTAGTTTCAAGAAAAGCCAGCAGTAATTTTTCAGGATTTGGGGAAATTCTAACATCCTCATACTTCAAAATAAATTCGCCGAGTTCATTGCTCCAAAATGTGGAGTCTGGTTTTACTTTAGACTTTGAGAAACCTTCGGGAGTTGGGTAGAAATATGAATAAAAAATAGGTTCTGGAAAATCATCACCACCGGGCCAAAAACCTGCGGAGCTTACTTCTTGCGAATATGCTTCTTGCATAACATCTAAAGGCATATTTGGTATACCACCCGGATGCAGTGGAGCCGGATTCCCAGAGAAGCGAGTTACAGCAATGTCAAAAGCACCCCAGAAAAGATGAACAGGACTACATTTTCCTATAAAAGACGATCTAAATTTTTGAAAAACATTATGAATACTAACAGAAGCTTGCCAGAAATCAAGAACAGCTTGAATCTGATATTCACCAAAATCTATGGCTGGAAATGGGGTGTTATCTTCTAATTCATTTGGGCGATTATAAATGGAATTCGGAATATTTAATCTATTTAAATGATCGAATAACTCAGCATAAAACGAAGTAACCGTTTGATCTAGAAGGCTAAACCGAAGTTCATCATTAAAAGTGCTACGAATGATTAAATAGTGGCTTTCGAAGTCAAATTCGATTTCGAAAATTCCATCTTTATAGGGCATTGATCCGGTTGAAAACCCGCGTGCACTTAAATACAAAGTTGTGTGCCACGAATGATTTTGCCACGGCATAGCTTTCAAGCGAATCTTACCTACAATTTGTGCCCACAAATGAATCGTTTTTAAAGTGTGCTTCCATTGGGTGTAATCAAGCTTAGGCCAGGCTGAATTACATCCCTTAATAATTGTACTCATAGCATTTATATTGGTAGTTCTCTTCCCAATAGTACGTTTTTTTATTCCTTTTGTACGGTTTCAAGTGCAAATTTGTAATTTCAAGTCATAATAGTAGTAAATGGGGCACTCAAAAGATTATTTGCCACGATGATTAAAAGTTGTTGAGTTGTCTTTTTTTCTACAGTTCACATGGAATGCGCCGATAATTGGTAAACTCCTGTTTAAACATACGATACTGGGTAGTTGAGTACTACAAAACCATCAAATAATCGATTTCCACCGGCACTGTCTGGTATGCTAATTGGTGTGATCATTTTCACCATTGGGATTTTTATAGCGTATAGCCAATATCAGGTTAGTACTACTAACGAACAGACTGAAATTCGCGAAATTCTTGAATTAGTCGAGCAAAATATTCAACGTACAATAAACGAAGCAAATAGTGTTGCACTGTTACTTTCTCAAACAATTACAAGCGATGGAGTTGTAAGAAATTTTGAATCGGTCTCTAAGCAGTTACTAGAAAACCATGAAAGTGTAGACGTCTTACAACTGGTTCCTGATGGTATCATTCAGCATGTGTACCCACTAGAAGGCAATGAAATAGTTATTGGCTATAATATTTTGGATGATGAGAGTGTAAATCGTGAAGTTATGCGAGCTGCGGAACGAGGTTCTATATATTTTGCCGGTCCTCTCGATTTAAGACAAGGAGGACAAGCTGTAATAGGGAGGCTTCCTGTACGTCGAAACAATGGTGAGCTATGGGGGTTTTCTGCAGTTATAATATATATGGAGACGTTAATTGAACAGTCTTCGATGTCATTATTTTCTGACCGATATCATCTGCAATTGTCAAAAATCAATCCAAATACAGGGGTTGAAGAGTTCTTTCCCGATTCTAGAATTGATATTAAAGTTCAACAATTTCAAAAAATTGAATTTCCTGAGGGTGATTGGAATTTGTATGGATCGAAGATAGACCAATCTTCGGCAATCAATCTATTTATAGTAATAAGTGGTATTTCTTTTCTAATATCGGCGGTTTTAGGCTATTTGTCCTTCCAACTATTTAAAAAGCCCTTCGAGCTCGAAGAATTAATAAAGGAACAGTCGAAAGAATTGTTTAACAGTCGTGAACAATTCAAGAAAAATTCAGAGCTATTAACATCTGTTTTAGAAAGCCCGCAGAATATTATGATATTCTCACTCGACAGGTTCTACAATTTTATCGCTTTTAACGAAAACTATTATGAGCTAACCGAGGAGTTATTTGGTATTCCTATCCGAGAGGGTATGAATGTTTTTGATGTAGTTCCTAAAAAGAATCGTGCTTTATTAATGGTTAATTATAACCGTGCGTTAAATGGCGAGTCTTTCGATTTTATTCAGGAGATTGTTGGCCAGGATCTGGAAAACCACTATTGGCAAAATTGGTTTTCACCAATAAAAGATGGTAATGGAAGTATTATTGGCTTAACGGTTTTTTCCATAGATATCACCCAACGCATTGAGGCTGAGAATGAGCTGGAACGAAATGAAGACCGCTTAAAAACGTTAATATCCAGTTCGCCATATTGTATTCATGAACTAGACATCGAAGGGCGTTTAATTTCGATAAACGAGGCAGGAGTTCAGATGTTCAATTTGCATAGCCCGGATCAATTAATTGGAAGGTATTATCCGGTATTAATTGGGAAAAAGCACTCTACTATGGTTGATAAACTGCTGAGTCAAACGTTGATGGGTGAACCGACTGAGTTTGAGTTTAGTAATGGGGAGAATTACTATCTGTCTCAAATGATACCGCTTAAAAACGAAGATGACATTGTTGTAAGAGTCATGGGAATTACTCAGGATATTACTGAACGTAAAAAATCAGAAGCATTTATAGAAAACTCGCTAAAAGAGAAAACAACACTTTTGGCAGAAATTCATCACCGAGTAAAGAATAATCTGGCTATTGTTTCAGGCCTTCTTGAACTTCAAAAAGTGGAGGTTGATGATGATAGACTTTCCGCCATCTTTGATCAGAGTATCAATCGTATTATCTCGATAGCGATGGTACACGAGTTAATGTACAACACGCACGATTTATCCTCGGTTAATGTGCATGCCTATTTAGAGAAATTAATACCGGCTATTAGTGCCACTATGCAGAATCGAAAGCAGAATGTAAATTTCGATTTGGATATCATTCAATACAAACTGAATATTAATCAAGCCATTCCTCTTGGGCTATTGTTAAACGAGCTGATTACAAACTCATTTAAATATGCTTTTAATGGAAGTGGTAATAACAAGATTTCCATTAAGTTAAAGGCAGAAAATGATGACCTAAAGGTGAGATATCATGATAATGGACAAGGTTTCCCAGACGGTATAGACTTTAATGTACCTATTAATTTGGGATTGAATTTAATTCATGCACAGCTTCAACAATTAGATGCTGAATTTACCGCAGATACACATAAACAGTTTGAATTAGAGTTCCAGTTTGCCGCTACTGAACGTGGGTCGCATTCAAATTTTAATTGATTTCAATGATTTAGAAGTCAATACCTGGGAAACTTTTAATCTTCCCATTGTCAGAGAAACTGGAAGAATCTGAAATGTTTTGTTGTTAGTTATTTCTTAAAAAAGCGCTTACAATTCATGATTCCTACATAAATGTTTATAACCTTTCAGGTATAACACTCAACGGTGTTGGAGTAATACTTAACTCTTAATGGAGAGACCGATGAAAGCAACGAGCCTATTTGTAATTGCATTCCTGTTCTTGAGCGGTGCTTGCACCAACAAAGAAGAAGCTACTACAGAAACAGCAGAATCAGAGTTCGAATTGGTTGAAGTTGTAACAGCTAAGGAAAATATTGAAACGGTTTGTTATGCATGCCATAGCCCAACAGCTCCTCCAGATGACCGCTTTGCACCTCCTTTAGAAATAGCTAAAAGAAACTACATGGCGGAAACAGCGAATAAGGAAGAGTTTGTTGATAAAATGGTTCAATTTATCATGTTCCCCAATGCTGAGCAGTCCATGTTGCACAGCGATGTAGAGCAATATGGATTGATGGATCCAGTAGGGTTTTCTGAGGAAGATGTACGCGCAATTGCAGAATTCATTTACGAAAATGAACTTGAAAAACCAGATTGGTTGATGGATAATTAAATGATTTAAGAACATTTGTTGTTAAATCTGCCGATAAAATCTATCAGTAGAAGCACTATGTTCAAAATCGCCTGGCATCCAATTTATATTTACCCTGTGCCTGAAAACCATCGGTTTCCTATGGAAAAGTACGAGTTACTACCCCAGCAACTCGTTCGACATGGTATTGTATCTGCCGAGTATTTTTTTGAGCCATCTAAGGATTTGATATATGATTTTAGTATTCATTGCGATAAATATTTAGATCGATTATTCAATGTTCAACTCACCAGGAAAGAAGAACGAGCAAGTGGATTCAAACAATCGAAAACACTGGTTGAGAGGGAAATTCGAATTACAAACGGTACGATTGAAGGGGCGGTATCTGCTTTAGAGAATGGTGTTGCTTTTAACATTGCCGGCGGAACTCATCATGCGTTTAAAGATCGGCCAGAAGGCTTTAGTTTGATAAATGATCAGGCGGTTGCCTCCATGCATTTACTGGATCAGAATCTTGCAACCAAGATTTTAATTGTGGATCTGGATGTTCATCATGGAAACGGAACTGCATCCATATTCGAACATGAACCCCGAGTTTTTACTTTCAGCATGCATGGAGCAAAAAACTATCCTTTTCACAAGCCGAAATCCGATCTGGATATTCCACTCGATGATGGTACAGACGACAAAGAATACCTAGACATTCTTTATGAAGTACTCCCCCGTCTCATAGTTGAGCAAAAGCCTGACGTTGCCTTTTTTCTGGCTGGTGTAGACATTTTGAAGGAAGATAAACTGGGTAGACTTTCGTGCACTTTGGAAGGGTGTAAGAAAAGAGACGAATTTGTTTTTCAAACGCTGAAAGAACAACAAATACCAGTTATGGTAACCATGGGAGGTGGGTATGCACCGGATATTCGACTCATTTTAGAAGCACATTGTAATACCTTTCGAGCTGCAGCCGATTTATTTCATTAGGGGGTAGGGTAAATCACGATTCAGATGTTTCTATTTAAAAAACATCACAATCATGAAACCAACAGCGCTATTCTGCATCATTGCACCCTTACTTTGGATTGCTGTAAAACCATATTTAACCAATGAATCTTTCATTGATGAACTCCCTGTGTATGAGGTCACGTACGAATTCAAACTTACTGGCGATAAAGAAGAATTTCGTGTGCACAGTTTTCTTCCTAAAAGTGATTTTCGACAAGTTGTAAGTATTGATGACGCCTATAAGACTAGATTTAATTCAGAATTCGAAAAAGAGAATCATAAAGTAACATGGAGGGGTGTGTTACGTGGAGATACAACCCTAACAACTACATTTCATACTCAACCAAGGGCAGTGCATTATCAATTTGAAGAACTTGATATACATGAGATCGAAACAGATAATTTTGAGAAATACTTGTCTCCAACTGAAGTGATACAGGTTCAACACCCGGATATCCAGCAACTGCTCTTTAATCTAAATTTACGTGGATCTACAGATGCTAAGATTTTAGCTCAATCATTCTTCGATTATGTAGATTCAATTCCAAGTGCCAAAATATCAACACTAACGGATGCAGTAACTTGTCTTCAAAATCAAAGATGTTCATGCAATGGTAAAAGCCGTCTGCTTGTAGCGATGTTCCGGTCTCAGAATATACCGGCTCGTATGGTCGGGGGTATGATTTTGGAAGAAACTTCTAAACGAACTTCTCATGCTTGGGTTGAAGCATACATTGGCAATCAGTGGGTGCCTTTTGACGCACTTAATGGCCATTTTGCAAGCTTGCCTGCGCACTATTTAAAGCTGTATGTAGGCGATGAGTTTCTTATCAGACGAAATACCGGCTATGATTTTGATTATATGTATCACATTCGTCAGATTAATGAGCGACACTCGGGGTTGCTTGAAATACTGTCTATCAGCCAGCTATTTAACGACGAGAATCTGCCGCTTCAGCCGCTATTATTCTTGTTACTTTTACCACTTGGTGCGTTAATCGTTGCCATTTTTAAAAATGTAATTGGTGTTCAAACATTTGGGGTATTCCTCCCAGCTTTAATAGGCTTTGCATTCATAGAAATGGGAATAATCGCCGGTATTGTATTTTTCACGGGGGTGATCGTATTGATTTCGTTATTGGGGATTCCACTTGGTAAATGGCAACTTTTATACACTCCTAAAATCGTAATCTTACTTTCTGTAGTAACCTTATTCAGTTTGATTAGCATCCGGTTTTTCCAGGAATTTGGATGGGTGGACCCTTCATCCGCGCTTCTATTTCCTGTAATAATCCTAACCATGGTAGCAGATAAATTTGCCAGGAAAGTAGAAGAGGAGTCACTTGGTCTAGCTTTATCGGTATATGCTCAAACCATTGTTGTTACCATTTTCTGTAGTTGGATACTGGGTTCAATGTTCATACAAAACGTATTCATCGAACATCCGGAATTATTGATTTCCATAATCGGAGTTAGCCTATTTCTTGGAAAGTGGATAGGGTTACGAGTGAGCGAGTATTCGAGATTTGGAGCCCTAACTAAAGTGGAGGGCTAAGATGTTGCGACAAATACTTTCAAAATTTCAAAAATGGGAAAACTCTGTACTTGGAATCAACGAGAGAAACTCCAATCTCGTTTATGTTCATAACAAACGAGAGAACTATAAATACGCTGATGACAAGCTACTAACTAAACAAATTCTGGAAAAAAACGGATTAGGTTGTACCAAAACTTATGCGATAATTGAAAAAGTAGGTGAGATTGAAAGTGTCTGGCAATCGGTGGTCGATTTAGAATCTTTAGTAATTAAACCAGCAAAAGGAAGTGGTGGCGGGGGAATAAAAGTGCTTCAAAAAAGAGATGGAATTTGGTGTGATGGAAAAAAACCCACAACCAACCTCGCCATTGGAACACACATGGCAAATATACTTTTTGGGATGTTCTCCTTCGGAGATACCGACCGGGTAATCATTGAAGAGTTGATCCATCCGCACAAAGAAATATTGAAATTATACCCAAGTGGCGTTGCAGACATTCGAATCATCGTTTGTGATAAAGAATTGGTGATGGGAATGTTGCGTTTACCTACGAATTCATCTGGTGGGAAAGCGAATTTGCATCAAGGTGGACTGGCGGTAGGATTAGATCTGAAGACGGGCAGACTTAAACAAGGATATACTGGTGAGAAGTACGTGAGTCTGCACCCGGATAGTAAAAGAATGCTAGTAGGAACTAGAGTACCTCACTGGGATGAAATTGTAGAGCTTTCAAAGAAAACGGCAGCTGCTTTCCCACTGAATTATATGGGCATTGATATTGTGGTAGATGAAGAAAAGGGGCCGTTAGTTTTGGAAGTTAATGTTCGCCCTGGGTTAGGAATTCAGTTAGCTAATAAAGTTGGGTTACGAACAGCAATAAAAAATTTAGAAACGGCAATTTAGGGGGTAGGGTCATCGAGAGTTCAGTTGTTTTATTAATAAACAACAAACTTATACATGATGAATAAAACCTTAAACAAAGCAAAATGGCCTTATTTACTACTACTTTTTGTATGTATGATTGCGGCATCTACTAATTCAAAATCAACATTAAAGCTGGATTCAAGACAGCCCGTAATTGTTCATGTACAAATTGAAAAGCAGCCCCAGGTAGTAGCTCCCTATTCCGACTGGTTAGTACAACAATCCCAAAATGAGGTAAGCCAATGAAAAAGTGGTTAACTCTTTTATTTAGTTTGTCGATTTCGCTCTCAGCCTTTACACAATGGTCGGCAAGTGTTGGAACTAATCAAGGGTATGAGTGGAATATTTTTAAAAACCCGGATCTTTTTGTGCAATCGGCTGACACCATGTTTCGTGAAGATATGTGGCAAAATTCAGTATTTAGTGAGGGCTTCATTAGTATCGATGGTCGATTCCCAATTGCTAATGGGCGTCTTAAATTCAGTGCTGATGTATCCAACAATTTTTACTATCAGCAGCAAAATGCACAGAAGTTATTCTTCAAGATAAGAGGGTCGTATAGAGTAAAATATGCACGAAGAAAATACTTCGAGATAGATCCATCCTTCTCAAGAAGACTACAAGACGGTGTTGATCAAAATGATTTAGTTTTTAGTACAAGACTTTCCTATCAACAAATTGAGCTACCCATACACGCAGATTTCTATATGGGTGAAAAGGCTTGGCTTAAATTCGATCTCAGATATCGAAATAGAGTGTTTGATGTGTTTCAAAATCGCCAAACGGTTTTCCATTCGTATTTTTTTCAATCTGAATATAAAAAGCGATGGGAAGGTTTGAATGGCTGGGAAAAGGAACTGGCATTTGAAGGATCGGTTGAATATCGCGATCAAGAATTGATTTCGACGGGCCAAACTTCTTCCGCGATACATGCACGTCAATTTTTAATTACAAACTTTCGAGCAACACCCTCTATTGGGAGAATCTCCGATCGCTTGAATGTTTCAATTCCCATTAATGCGGTATTATTCAAAGATCAACTGTCAGGCAGTTTAGATTACTTAGGATGGAGTTCAGCGCTGGAAATTGAATCAGAATTTCAAAAGTGGGGATACTCTATCGAGGCAGAATATGGAAACCGATTGTTTAGAAACTTTACCGTTGATTCGGGTAGTATATTGCAATACACGATCTTGAACTTATCAGGAACGGCTAAATATGTAATCACACCAAACCTGGAATTCGAAATAAAAGGCAGGTACTTATTACGCGATTCTAGTCGGGATAGAATATCAACAACAGCCTATCGCGGATTTCAAACTTCCTATATCCAAACAGGATTTAAAGTAAAACTATAAGTATCATGCATCGCATTCAGGTCATAGCAATTCAATACCCGTTCGGTTTTATGCCAAATGTTTGTGAGGATAAAATTATTGAGCAGTTGTATCGGCAGCATGCTGCCCAGCTAAGAAACTATCTTTACTATAGGTGTAAGAACCTGGAGCGCTCCAACGACCTGGTACAAGAGGCATTTTCTAAGCTTTGGGAAAAATGTAAAGAAGTGGTTCCGAAAGCAGCACCATCATTTTTGTATACCGTTGCCAAAAACGCCATGCTTAATCTGGTAAAAAAGGATCAGATTCGATTCAAGTATGAAAGAGAATCTGAATCTGAATTGGATCATGAATCACCGGAATTCAACATGGAAATGTCTGAGTTCAAAGTTAAACTTGAACAAACAATTAATAACCTGCCTGATGGACAGAGAGAAGCTTTTTTGATGCATCGCATTGATCAAATGACATACAAAGAAATAGCGGATCGTTTGGGCATTAGTGTGAAAGCAGTGGAGAAAAGAATCCATAAAGCCTTGGTTAAGTTGCGAGGGAAACTAAAAGAACACGCAAAACACTTGTAAAATGGAAGCCTGGGAAAAGGATGACACATTTTTAGCTAGATGGCTCGCCAACGAGTTGACTGAGGACGAACAGATAACTTTTGAGGCAAGTGAAGCCTTTAAGGAATTTCTTCAAATTAGAGAGGGGTCCTCAGAGTTGCAATTACCTGAGTTTGATGTTGAAGCCGGTTTTCAGGATTTGATCCTTAAGTATAAGCAACCAAAACAAGCTACGATTACTCCAATTTCCAGTATAAGAAAATGGGCTGCTGCCGCGGTAATTCTAATCGCAGCAATGAGTTCAGTAATTTATTTTACGGTTAACCTCGACACTTCATTGCAAATTCAAACGGTTGCTGGAGGTATAGAGACTTTCCGGCTTCCTGATGGTACCGAAGTAATACTAAATTCAAACTCTTCAATTAATTATGATGAGGCGACCTGGTTAGAAAGTAGAACTTTAAAATTGGATGGCGAGGCTTTCTTTAAGGTTCCTTCTGGAACACCGTTCGTTGTTGAGACAGGTAATGGTTCGGTAACAGTTTTAGGAACAGAGTTTAATGTGAAAAGCAGAGCCGGATCATTTGATGCAAGCTGTTTTGAGGGACGAATTGCCGTTGAAGTTGCTGATGTGATAGAAGAATTAACCCCGGGTGAACAAATTCGATATTCTGAAGAAACCGGAATTGAAGCCCGTTTCTTCGAGGTAATAAGCGAGCCAAGATGGACAGCCGGAGTCATAGAAATTCGTGACCTGCCACTGAACCTTGTAGTTGAGGAACTACAAGCTGTTTTTGGAATAGAATTACAAAATCCGGAATTATTAACGGATGCATTATTCACTGGAAGTTATCCATCAAACAATGTGGAAGTTGCACTTCGCTTAGTGCTAGAACCTTTTGGATATCAGTTTGAATACAATGATCGAACCAAAGAACTTACCCTTTTTAATTAAGCTACTTGGGGCTGTATGCCTGTTTTTTTTGTCGATCTTCTGGGCTGATACGATCCATGGACAGTCCATCACAATCGATATAGAAAGCGCTACGCCAGCCGAAATTCTTGACAAAATATCTGAAGAAATTGGTGTTCGATTTTCGTATCCAAGTCAGGCGTTAAATGATGATCACATTGCCTTTGAGGCTTTAAATGAGGACTTAGATAAAGTTCTGAACAGGTTGCTTAAACCATATCGCCTGGGTTTCGAGTTTATAGAAGGTGATTTTATTGCCATCAAACCTATTGAAGATGTAGGGGTTTATCTCAATTTTATTATTGCAGATGCAATAAATAAGCAGCCACTTTCATTCAGTACCGTTCAGATTGAAAACTCTTTTCGAGGTACTCAGGCTAACGTTGATGGTGAAATATATTATTTCGTACGCGATCCACAGTTGAGACAATTAACAATATCGTATATCGGTTACAAACCGGCCTACACTTCAGCGTTAGATCTATATTACCAGGAATCTGACACCCTTTTTCTTGAACGCGATATTGTATCGTTGGAGGGATTTATTGTTAAGGAGTATCTGAATTCTGGTGTTATCATTGATATGGATGAGAATAGCCTGGAAATCAATCCTGGTGAATTAAACGTGATCCCCGGTCTATCCGAGGCCGATGCACTCTATTCCATACAGCAAATTCCGGGGATATCCTCTTCAACTGAAACAGCTTCAGAATTGAATATTCGTGGTGGCACCAGCGATCAGGTGTCCGTCTATTGGGATAATATACCAGTGTATCATGCGGCCCATTATTTTGGGTTAATTTCTTCCTTTATACCTAGTTCAATTGAAAAGATCGATGTCTATAGAAACTCAGTGCCCATCCGATTTGGGGATAGTGCCTCAGGACTTATTTCTATGAATTCTGAATCTATTCCTCAAAACAAAGTTCATGGGAATATGGATTTGAATATGACCCACTTTTCCGGGGCTGTGTCGATTCCGGTGATTCAGAATAAAATGTCGTTTTATGTGGCAGGGCGACGTTCTTTAAACGACTACTACCAAACGCCAACATTTACATCATACAATGAAAAACTCTTTGAGGGAAGTAGATTAGGAGAAAGCCAGACATTTGCCATAGAAGAAAAATTCGATATCGAAGATATTCTCTTGTTTTGGGATATCAACGCGAAGATGAATTACGTGGTAAATTCAAGAAATCAGATAACTGGAAGTTTTTTTTCTGGCAAAAACACGCTTGATTTTACCTCCATCGACCAAAATCAAAAAACAGCCGATTTTCAATATCACAATGTGAAACACGCTGGGTTTAATATTAACTGGAAGTCGGAGTTTTCATCCAATTGGACGAGTGAGCTTTCTGTATCTGGTTCCAGTTATAATCTAGATTTTGAATATCTCTTTCAAAGAGAGATTGATGGCAAAGAGTCTCAGTTTTTAAAACAATCCAGTAGAAATATTTTTTCTGTTCAAGATTGCGAAGAAGGAGAAGAAGGCTGCGATGATGAAGAAGATGAAGAAGAAGAGGAATGTGATGATGAATGCGAAGAAGAAGAAAGAGAAGACGATGAAGAAAATGAGGAAGAGTTAGAAGATCCGAATGAAGAAGATGAGTTTTTCGGTGATAGATTTGAAAATGCGCCTGATTCACTGCAGGATAGAGGCTCTTGGAATAATTCATTAATCAACACAGAAATAAAATGGATGAATCGGTTTAGCTATAACAAGGGAGTAATTGCTCTTGGTGTGCAGGTTAATTTCATGGAGTTGAAATATTCTCTTCGAGAAGAAAACGCCTTTGAGTTTGATGAGCTTCGAAGTTTTTATGAGAAAGGAAACAACTTTGCAGGCTTTACCAATATCAACTTTCAACCTTTTCAGCGCTCCAATTTGGATTTAGGTTTGCGACTTAATCACTTTAATTTTGTGGATGTTACAACCCTGGATCCACAACTTACTTACAGCCAGCAATGGGATCGTTTGATGTTAAAGACATCCTTATCCAGAAAGCATCAGGCAATTAGAACATTGCAAGATGTAGAGAATAGCATTTCGAACACCACAGAAGAAATTTGGTTTATTGCGGATAGGGAGAGTATTCCGCTAATTCGAAACGAGCAAATAATGATAGGGTTGGTGTTCAATCGAAAAGGCTGGTTATTGGATGTTGAGGCTTATCATAAAAAACTGTCGGGGTTAACCACATTAGGATATTCAACTAGTGGCGCTTCCATCGACGAATTTGAAACAGGCAAAGAAACCATAAATGGAATAGACGTTTTAATAAGAAAGCGACTTAAAAGGCTAAGAAACTGGATTTCGTACTCATATAGTCGGTCAGAAAGTAATTTTGAAGACCTTAGTGATAATGTTTTCGTAAGCCAACTAGATCAGCCACATAAACTATCACTAAACACTAGCTACTCAACGGCAAAGTTTGAGGTTTCATTGGGATGGCAAATCAAATCCGGCTTGCCATTTACCCCTATTTCTAATGAAGAGGCAGTAAGAGTGGAATCAATTGACGATAACGACAGCGATTCGGACCCGGAGGTATTTTACGAAATCGAGTATGGGCAACTAAATAGTAAAAGGCTCCCAAACTATCATAGAATGGATGCTTCTGTTTGGTATTATTTTTCTGGAGAGAGTAATAATTGGGCAGGTAAGCTGGGTTTATCCATCCAAAACATTT
Source organism: Balneolaceae bacterium (assembly GCA_965229525.1). Lineage (GTDB taxonomy): Bacteria > Bacteroidota > Rhodothermia > Balneolales > Balneolaceae > HXMU1420-13. Next base: position 1,414,069 of record OZ245886.1, on the reverse strand, counting down.
ACAACAGGACTAATATTTTAAATAGAAACTACTTCATTGATCAGGATGGTGTAGATGATGAGGATGAGTTTGTCGATATCTATACAGAGCAAAGACAATTACTTGGGTTTACACCTAACCTTACATTGAGTATTTCTTTTTAAAAAAATTTCAGAAAAGACTTTGATATATTAAAAACTTCTAATATATTTGTGTTAGATAATTTTAATAAAACACAGACAGAGAGAATACAATGAACGTAGCATCACAACAAGTAATGATTGTTGAGGATGATTTACTCTTATTGATGGTTGAAGAGAGGCTGGTAAACAACCTAGGTTACAAAGTTGTAGCAAAAGCAAGTGAGGGACAACACGCACTCCGACTATTTAGAGAGATTAATCCGGAGCTATTGATTGTTGATATCAATTTAAAGGGAGATTTGACAGGTATTGATATTGTAGAGCAATTAAAAAAAGAAGGATCGGATGTACCGGTTATCTTTTTATCAGGAGAACAGGATATAAGAATGATTGAGAAGGCTAAGAGTTTAGGCGTAGTCGATTATTTATTGAAACCAATTACTGCGGTAGGGCTTAAGCGATCCCTGGATAAAGCAATGCTACGCAGAAAGGCAGCGGTACATGCAGCATAGATTTTTTAGTAGAGTTTATTGATACCATAACCCTAATATGTTATAGTTTGATCGCTATATCATATATTCAGCTTAAGGAGTGGGCAGTTTGTCGGCTCCTTTTTTATTTGTGGGAGATAATGACCCTTCCTTTTTGCTCACCCTTTAGTATCAAATCAATTTCAGTGTTCAACTTTTTTAAAGGTACTTCTTTAACATAACCTTCTGGAAGGCTTGAAAAATCCATTTCCGAAACTTGTTGCCATAATTTCTCCCTAATTGCTCTGGCGCAAAATGCAGAATCAATACCCAATAGTGATATGCCTCTTAAAATGAAAGGAAGTACATTAGTAGAGAGGTCTATGCCCAATACGTTTCCGCAGCAAGCTACTGCACCTTTTGGAGCGGTTTGAGTTAACACAGTATGTAGCAATTCTCCACCAACAGTTTCTATGGCACCCATCCATTTTCTAGGTTGAAGAGGTCGCGAATTATCCGCGGTAATACTTTTATAATTCACTACTTCTTTTGCCCCCAATGAAATAAGAAAATCATCAATGTCGATTTTTCTAGATGCAGCAATCACTTCATAACCAAGATGAGAAAGCGCAAACACTGCGAACGAACCTACACCACCAGTGGCGCCCGTAACTAGAATAGAGCCAGAATCCGGCATAATATGTTCGACTTGCAAACGATAAATACCATATAAGGCAGTAAAACCAGCGGTTCCAACTATCATTGCTTGAAAAGGTGTTAATGAGTCGGGCTTTTTAACAACCCAGTTTTTCGGAACACGAATAACTCCCCCAAAACCTCCAAATGTATTTGTTCCAAGATCATTACCAGTTACAATAACCCAATCCCCTATTTGAAAAGTATCAGATGTATCCACAATCACTTTTCCAACGGCATCTATGCCAGGAATATGTGGGTAGGCTTTAGTGACAGCGTTTAGGCCTCTGGCAGAAAGAGCATCTTTATAATTAAGCGATGAAAAATGGACATCAATAACAACTTCATGATCTGGAAGCACACTTGTTGGGAGCTCCACTATCGAACATCCAAGATCTTTATCTACATAAAACGCTTTAAATGATTCTGGTATCATCGGAAAATGGTTTTAAGCCACTTTATCTTTCCATCATAGGGTGCATACCGAATAGGTATATCTAAGAAGAAGTTCTTTTTCATGATACTTTTTTGATGTGAAAAGGAATCGAAACTAGCTTTTCCATGATAGGAACCAAATCCACTAGCTCCTACTCCACCAAAACTAAGATGGTGATTACCAAATTGAGCAATTGTATCGTTGATTGCTCCACCCCCAAAAGGTACTTGTTCGAGAATTTTACGTTCCGTTTCAGATGAATTAGTAAAAATGTAAAGCGCTAAAGGTCGAGGGGTTTTTAAAGCTTGTTCGACTGCGTCGTCAATATTTGGGAATGAAATAACAGGTAAAATTGGCCCAAAAATCTCATCCTGCATAATTGGATCATCCCACGTAATATTTGATAAAATAGTAGGCGCGATATATCGGGTAGAATCATCCGTATCACCTCCGGAAATTTGTATTCCATTATCCAAAAATGAACATAAACGATTAAAATGAACATCGTTTATAATTCTAGGATAATCATCAGAAGAAGATGGGTCATCGCCATATAGTGATACTATAGACGATTTTAACTCTTCCAATAAACGATCTTTAATGGAGTCTTGAACTAATAAGTAATCTGGGGCTACACACGTTTGACCTGCATTTACAAACTTACCCCAAACAATTCGTTTGGCAGTCACTTCTAAATTTGCAGTTTCATCTACAATGCACGGTGATTTACCGCCAAGCTCAAGGGTTACCGGAATTAAACGTTTCGAGGCAGACTCCATAATAATCTTGCCTACTTTGGTACTTCCCGTAAAAAAAATATAATTGAAGTCCAGATTTAGTAAAGCCTGGCTTTCATCAACTCCTCCAAGAACCGTTGTCACTACTTCTGGCTTAAAGTACTGCTTAATAAGTTTATCTATAACTGAAGATGTATTAGGAGTTAATTCAGATGGTTTTATAACAGCAGTATTACCTGCAGCCAATGCCCCTACTAATGGAAGCAAACATAATTGTACCGGGTAATTCCAAGGTGAAATTATTAACACCGAACCATAGGGTTCTTTAAGGATATAATTCTTAGAAGGAAAATTAACCAGTGCTGTTGGAACAGATTTTGGTTTTACCCATCGGTAAATATTTTTGAGTGCATAATTAATTTCATTAAGGATGAGTCCAATTTCAGTTCCAAAAGTTTCAAAAGGGGACTTTCTGAAATCACTGTAAACGGCATCAATTAATTCTTGTTCATTCTCTTTTAGTAATTTCTTTAATGTTTTGAGTTGTTCAATTCTAAATTGAATAGGTTTCGTACCTCCAGACCGAAAATACACCTTCTGATCTTGCAAGATTTTGGAATAATCACTCATTACTGTGCCCTTTGAATGTATCCATAGAGGTGTAAACTTTGAACACGTTTGCCGCTACAAAGTCATACCAACTCTGAGGGAGAAGTCCACGAGCTAAGGTTGTAATCTTAACTAAAGCCGGCGCTTTTAACGTAGACTTATTTTTAATTACGGAGTGAATTATGGTATCAGTTAGTTGTTCAGGTTCTAAAAGAGGCATCATCCTTGGTGGTGTAACTCCATCGAACATTTTGCTTTTGATATACCCAGGCATCACATTCAAAAACTTTATACCGGAATGAGAACGCTTTAATTCGAGCCGTAGAGACTCAACCCAACCAACAGCTCCCCACTTACTAGAAACATAAACAACCATACCCGGGTTAGGAGTGAGCCCAGCTGAGGAAGTTATAGCAATTATATGGCCAGAATTTGATTTCATCATTTCGGGTAGGAATGCATTTGTTACGTACATCAATGCAAGTTGATTAACCCCGACGGTTCGTGCAATATCTTGCGGCGTATGCTCATGAAAAGGTTTCCCAACTATAATACCCGCGTTATTAAACAAAATATCTACTTTATTGAATTGTTTTATGACTAGCGCTGCTGCATTGCTCACACTTTCCGGATCGGATACATCAACTAAGTGGGTTGAAACACTATAACCTTCTTGGTGTAATGTTTTTGATGCCAGTTGCAATAACTCTGGGTTAATATCCCAAATGATTAAATGTTTAGCTTCTTGTTGAAGTGACTTTTTTCCCATCAAAAAACCAATTCCGCTGGCTCCACCTGTTACAAGAACGACCTTATTCTTAAATGAACTCATATATTAGCCTGACTATTTTATTAGAAGCTAATCATTTACAAATCATAAACTCAAAGAGCTTTTGATTCCATTTATCTCAAACTATTTTTAGAAGAAATACTATGAAAATATCTGCTCTTCTTTTATTAACACTAGCAACATTAACAGCCTGTTCAACCAACTATGGGCAGAATGATGGGTTTGTAACTCGATTAGGGAATGATACACTTGCGGTTGAATCTTTTTCTCTGGATGGAAATCAATTCTATGCTGATGTCGTTGTGCGCTCTCCCAGAACCATATTAACCCGTTATGAAGCTACTTTAAATGAATCTGGAGGATTTGATAGCATGGAGGTATACAGGTTTAATCCAAGGGAAGGTTTTTCTGAGCAGGGGGAGCTGTATCAAGTAATTAAACCGGCAGGTGATAGCTTATATGTTCAAATACATAGAGACGGTGAATCATGGTCTTATAAAGTACCCGATGTTAATGGACTTTTGCCTTTTATAGAATATACCCATTGGCCGTTTGAATTAGCTTTACTCCAATCAGGTACTGCAGATACTACAACCATTCCAATGTTAGTTGGTAGAAGAGTCAGGGATTTCATAGTTGCAAACCTTGGTGGAATAGATAGAACAATACGCCATCCTTCCAGAGGAGTTATGGATATAACAGTAAATAAAGATGGAGAGCTCGCAACATTAGATGCTGCACAAACGACTAGAAAATTATTCGTTGAAAGAACACTTGATGCTAATGTTGAAACAGCGGCAGCTCAATTCGCAAAATATGAAGAGAATGGGAGAGTTTTCGGAGCATTATCCGGCGCAATTGTTGAAGAATTTAATGTGCGAGGAGTCAACTTTAGGTTGGATTATGGCTCCCCATCAAAAAGGGGAAGAGAACTGTTTGGTGGGATTGTGCCATATGGTGAGCGCTGGAGAACTGGCGCCAATAGAGCAACACACATACGATTCGATAAAGATATTTCGATCGGAGGATTAGCTACTCCAGCCTCTGAATACACATTGTTTAGTATCCCGGAAGAAAGTGGTGGAATATTAATGGTAAATACTCAAACAGGACAGAATGGAAGGAGTTATAACGAAGAATTAGATCTTGGCAAAGTTGAATTATATAGAGAGGTAAATCCTGAATTAGTAGAAGAATTTACAATTACTGTTTCTGAAACAGAAAGTGGAGGAAGGCTTAATTTCCTCTGGGGTAACACAATTTATTTCGCTGAGATTAAGTTCTGAACAATCGAATTAAAAATGGTTTACATTCGCCGATAAGTAGATTGAATCGTTATTAATAGTATGATATCTAAAACGCTCTTATTCGAGCGGCTAATGGATAATTTTACAGAGAGTGTATACTTCAAAGATCTAGAAAGTCGCTTCATTGCAATAAATAAATCCTGTGCTGAGAAATTTGGCTTGAAAAGCCCTGAAGAGGCTATAAATAAAACCGATTTTAATTTTTTCGCTATTGAGCATGCTCAAAAAGCAATGGAAGATGAGCAGCAAATTATGGCAACCCTTCAGCCAATAATAAATATCGAAGAGAGAGAGGTGTTTAATGATGAAGCCAGAACGGTTAAGTGGACCTCTACAAGTAAATTTCCATTGTTTGATGAAAATAATGAACTCATTGGTACGTACGGTATCACCAAAGATATAACGGATGAGAAGCAGCATTTTGAAGAAATTCGAAGGCTTAAAGAGCAGGTTGAATCCATATTGAATACAGTTCCAAGTATGATTTTTGTAAAAGATCTACATGGGCGATATATCATGGCTAATAAGGCAGCAAAAGAGTATTTCGATCCAAAAAAGTTAGAGATAATTGGTAAGACAGACGAAGAACTAGGAATCTCTAAAGAAAGAGCGGAGCGTTATACCCAAACTGATCAGAAAGTGATTGAAACACAAAGACCGGCCTTCTATGCCGAGGAAAAAACTACAGATTGGGAAGGCAACGATCATTGGCACCAGACCATAAAAGTACCATTCTCTCAAGCCGAAAAAGATGAATTAGCAGCACTTTCTGTAATTACTGATGTTACGAAGCGCATTGAATATGAGGCTGAATTAACTGAATCGTTAAATGTAATTCAGAAGCAGAATGAACGACTTTCTAACTTTGCCCACATAGTCTCGCATAATTTGAGGAATCATGCGGGTGGCATTTCAATGTTGATTGAATTGGTGGGTGATGCGCAAACACCTTCTGAAAAAAGAGAATTATTTGATTTACTCACAAAAGCATCAAATAGATTAAATGAGACAATAGCAGATCTTAATGAGATTATGGATACTCAGAATAAGACTGAAGTTGAGCTGAAAAACATTAATTTTAAATCAACTTTAAATGGTATCAAGGAGGTATTAGAAACAGAAATTAGAGTAAATGATGCAACTTTCGAAGAAGAAATCGAAGCTGACCTCACATTTATTTACAGCCCTGCCTACCTGGAAAGTATACTTCTGAATCTTATCACAAACGCTATTAAATACAAAGGTGAGGAAGCTCCGCATATAAAACTAAAGGTCTGGAAGGAAGATGAACGCACACACATGATAATTGAGGATAATGGAAGAGGAATAAACTTAGAGAAACATGGGGATAAACTGTTCGGGATGTACAAAACTTTTCATGATAATAGCAATGCAAAAGGAATTGGCCTTTATATCACAAAAAATCAAATAGAAGCATTAGGGGGTAGTATTACAGTAGAAAGTAAACCTAATGAAGGGACCATGTTCACAGTTGATTTTGGAGAACAACGAGAGAAAAAGCGGACAGTTTAAGTTCCTAATCTCAAGTGATCGGGAAAGTTAGTTTAAAACAGGTGCCTTTAGTTTCGCCTTGTTCATAGCCGGAGGTGCCTTCCAATTGTTCAGTTAAAATATTTATGAGTGTTGAACCAAGTGATGGTTTGGTTAAATCGGTTCCCTTTTTTTCAATTCCAACACCATTATCACAAACCATTAATTCTATAGTATTGTTTTTTTGTTTTACCCTGATTTCAAGTTCTGGGTCTGAAATACCATCAAAAGCATGTTTAAAAGCATTAATTACAACTTCGTTTAAAATAAGCGAACAGGGGATAGCATGTTCGATGCTGATTTTGATTTGATCTGAGTCGATGTTAAAACGAACAGGTTTTAAGCTATCAAGCGTATTTCTTAATCCTTCAAATAAATCACTCAAATACACATCAAGATTGATTTCATCGAACGACTCGAATTGATACAACTGCTGATGAACCAATGCAATTGAATGAATCCGGTTTTGAGAATCTCTTAAAACTTCAATGGTCCCTTCATCCTTAATGGTTTGAATCTGCAATTCTAACAAACCGGATATAATGGCCAGGTTATTTTTAACTCGGTGATGGATTTCTGTTAGCAACGTTTCTTTTTCACGAAGTGATTTTTCGATGATCTCTTTCTGCTTTTTTATCTCTGTGATATCATAAATAACCGATTGGATTGCTTCTCTACCGTTATAAGTAACCCGGCACGCATTAGCAATTATATACCGGGTAATCCCAGTTTTTGTTTGAATTAAACTTTCTGCCGGCTCAATTTTACCATTTGCTAATATTCTTTTCTCTCGTTGTTTCAATCGTTCTTGTTCCTCAGGAGGACAAAAATCCATCACACTCATCCCGATTAGTTCACGAACATCAGCCACATCATAAAAGCCAGCGGCAGCAGAATTTGTGAAAACAAATTTTCTATCAATAAAAATCAAAACCGGGAGTGGATTTTGCTCTACTAATTCTTTCCATCGATGCAATGTTTCCACCGTTTCGGTGATATCTTCAAAGATGCCATAAACCCCTATAACCTTCCCATTCTTAAAACGAGGGAATATATTTATTCGCACCCTTTTTTCGATGTCATTATGTAGATAAATGGTAAATTCGTATTGATTTGCACGCCCTTCTTTAGCTTTCTTAAAAATTTGCTCAGCATCGGCTAGATCTTTGGGTTGCAGAAAATCACTGAAACTACGCTGAAGAAGAGCTGATTCAGGAATGTTCACAAATTCGCAAAGGCGTTTATTCACCCGAATTACTTCCCCATTTAAGCCCAGATAACAAAAAGATTGTGGGTTGTACTTGAATAGAGAATTAATGGTTTCTGATTCAATTTCTTCATTGGGTTTTTCTAAAACAGTAATTCCACACTGAAAATATAATGCCTCGCCAGTTTCATTCCTTTGTAATGTTGCGATAAGTTGAACAGGAATAAATTGCTGATGGTCAAGTTGGTTTCTTATTCTACAGTCTTCATCAAGCACATCGGATTTACCAGATAGAAGATTATTGAAACAGTCTTCTAGTTTAAAAAAACCTGTGGGGATACAGTTTTCAATAAAAGTAGAATCAGTTTTTGCCCAGGAATACGAAGGAAAATCCGCATCAAAATGAGGTTCCGTTTTTCTATCGGATAAGTCTAAATTAAGCTGGAACAGATATGAAGTTGGCATCACCCACCTTTTACAACAACATTACTTCGTATGTTTATCGTCACTCCCGCAGAAAATATAGCACCGATTTTGTTGAATGTATAATCAAATCCGAATTATACTCTTAACAAGGTATTAATGGCTATAAATCATAGCCTGATTCGATAATTTATGAATTTAGATCTATTTGAACCGATTACACTTACGCAAAAGGAACGGGTTAATTCCGCACTTGTAGAAGCTCCTCCGCATCAGCCGGGCGTATATACAATGTATGACAAAAACGACGAAGTGCTATATGTTGGCAAGGCAAAAGATCTCAATAAAAGACTTACATCATATCGTTATTCAAAATCGAGAAAAACACAGCGACTTATTGCTCATCTTCACCGGATTGGCATTGAGATATGTAAAAGTGAAACGGATGCCATCCTTCTAGAGAATTTATTAATCCGTTCGCTTCGTCCACCATTTAATGAGGCCAATAAAAAGCCTGAAACCTACTATTATATTTCAACAACCAGACAGGGAAATAAGAGAGAATTTCGACTCTCGATGAGTAAATTAAACGAATATCCAAAATCTTATGGGTGCTTTAAAGGTCATCTAAGAGTTCGAAAGGGACTTGGAGCATTATTAAAGCTTTTGTTTGTGGTCAACGAAGAAATCGAAAGTGCATATTTTCTTCCAACTCAGCTTTTAAAACGAATTACACCAATGCGTTATGCCATTCGATTGGATGATCAAAGAGGGGTTCAGGTTCATCAATTGTTAAAGGGAACAAGTAGTTCATTGCTAGAAGAGTTTGAACAACTTGTAGACGAAAACCCATTTAAAGATCGGTTCACAAATAAGTATTTCGCAAGTGAGGTGGAACATCTTCGTCTATTTTTTGAACTTGGTCCTGCAAGAAATCAACTCATAAAAAAGGAATTAAATCTTGAGTCGGAACTTATACCTCAGGAACAGTTAGATGACTTGCAGGTGTTGCTTTCTGAGCGACTAAATTAATCGGCAATTATTGCCATTAGCTTGGGGTCATTAAGTTCATCAATTATTTGATCAGCTTTTGATAAATCCTGATTACCTGACCCTTTATTGATATACCCAAAGCAAGTCATGCCGGCTGATTTTGCAGCAAGAACTCCATTTCTTGAATCCTCTATTACCAAACAATTATCAGGAGGTATGTTAAAATATCTGGCCGCAAGTAAAAATATATCCGGAGCGGGTTTACCATTCTTAGGCATTTCACCACTAACGATGTATTCGAAATAGTTGGTGACGTTCAGTTTTTCGATAATGAGATCTATATTCTTCATTAATCCTGAAGAGGCGATTGCCATTGGCTTCCCAGATGTATCGATGTGATTTAGAAGTTTTGTAAGTCCTGGGTTCGGAGTTAAGTTAGAATTTGCAAGGCCAAAATATTTTCGCTCTCTCTCTTCAGATCGAAGTATTTCAACAGACTGTGAGAGATTACCTTTTTCCTTGATGTATCGCCACATTTTCTCTCCGGAAATACCAATGAAGGAATTGTACTCTGCATCGGTGATCTCAACGCCTAAATCGGTGAAAAACTGAAAGTTTATTCTTTTATAAAGTGATTCTGAATCAAGCAGTACTCCATCAAGATCAAAAATTATAAGCTTGATCATTCTTTAGAATAAACCAAGTCTGAAATTTAACCCGGTTACAACCAAAGCCAGGCCTAGAATGCTAAGGATTACGAAAAACTGTTGGGCAGCGGGAACAGTAACTTTTTCAGGGTCGGTTAATCCTTTTCGTTTTCCTGCAATTATCCAACCAAAATATACAAGCCAAAGTGCAAGTTTAAGTACAACAGAAAGAGAGATTGAACTAGAAAAAGAAAACCATTCGCCTATCGGTAAGTAGATCATGCCTAATCGAAAGCCAATCAAGAACTGAATAGCCATTAAAATGTGGGAAGTTTTATAGAATCGACGATAATAACTAGAAATAACATGTGTACGACCAGTTTGAGCAGCCCATTTTATAATTACTGTTGAGCCAATCCAGGCCGGTCCAATTAAAAAAATGGCAAGGATAACATGTAGTAAAACTAGGATTTGAAATTCCATAAAAAAATGAATTTGGTTGGCGGAAAATAGCCGTATTTTTGCGCACCTAAAAACGGGAATAGGTAGAATCTGATTTTGAAAACGGAAAGCTTAGGTACTCCATCTTCATTTAAAAATGAAACGATCGCAGTTAGTGCAACTTTCTTTTTGATAGGAGCTTGTTTTGCGACCTGGGCATCACGAATTCCTGCTGTAAGAGATATCGCCCTTCTTGTACCCGTAACTCTAGGGTACGTTCTGTTGGCACGAGGATTAGGTTCTGTTTTTATGCTTCCAATATCGGCAGTATTAGTCCAGAAATTGGGCGCACGTAAAATGGCACAGATTTCAGGATGGGTGGTTGCTTTGTCTTTAATACCTGTTGCACTTTCACCAAATTGGATTGTTTTAAGTATCGTTATGGCAATTGCAGGTGCTGCTTTTGCTGTATTCAATCTTTCAATTAATGCTTTGGCTTCAAATTTGGAAACTAGAATGGGCACCTCAAAGATGTCGATGATTCATTCCTGGTTTGGAGTTGGTAATTTAACGGGTGCCGGTCTTGGGGCCATTTTTTCCGCTCAATCAATATCTGCACTAACCCATTTTATGTTATTTGGAGCTGCAATGGGGATTACTCTGATTGTGATTTTTCGAGATATTCCCGACGAAAGAGCAACTAAAGAATCCAAGAAAAAAGGGTTCTATATCCCAGAATTTGCCGTCATTTGGTTGGGATTGATCCTCTTTTTTGCTGCAACTATAGAAGCTTCTACCATGAATTGGATTGCTTTGTTCTATACTGATTTTTTGAATACAGCTGAAAGTATTGGAGCTATTGGTTACCTGGTTTATGCAGCTGCCCTACTTATTATGCGTTTCTTTGGTGATCGATTGCGTAATCGTTTTGGAGCAGGAAAGGTTATTGCAACCGGATGCGTAGTTTCTGCATCTGGAATTTTGTTATCCGTTTTAGTGCCTAATGTTTGGATTTCAAGTATAGGTTTTTTCCTTCTAGGCGGAGGAATAGCAACCGTTTTCCCATTTGTTTTTAGTGTAGCCGCAAAAAATAGCGCGCATGCTCTGGCAACCGTAATGATATTTGGCGCCTTTGGCGAGATGCTATCTCAACCAGCAATGGGGCAGGTTGTTAATCGATTTAACTTGGATGGGGGCTTCATATTCATCGCCATTGTAGTTGTGGCAATGGGGGCGCTTAGCTGGACAGCTAAGTTGTTGAAAGAAGAAAAGTCATCCTGAGCTTACAAGTGAAGGATCAGCAGAAATATGAAACTGCAGATTCTTTGGCAGTAGCCTCAGAATGACTCTCTAATCAAAATGGATTAATCTAGATCCCAAATCGAGGTAGTCATTGCCGGAGCTACAAAATCTGCAGTCACATCAATGGTTGAGCCATCATGAACACTTGTACCAGTTGTGAAATGGTCAAGAATTTCTGACAACACATGCCGAGGAATAGTTACGTCTTCCTGATTCTGATTCATGATAACCATCACATTTTGCTCGTCATGTAGTCGGAAGTAAGCATAGATGCCATTTCTAGGTACGAAGTGAACCAACTCACCTTCATGGATTGCCGGCGAATTCATTCTCCAGTGATTCAAGGTTTTTGTGAACTCAAATATTTCATTTTCTTTATCAGTTCTACCTTCTTCTGTAAATACAGATCGTTCATCACCGGGCCAACCACCGGGCATATTTGGTCTGCGATGTTCATCATCACCACCACGATACTCGTGCCCCATCATCAACTCATTACCGTAGTACACCTGAGGGATTCCACGCGTTGTTAATAAGAAACTGTACGCCATTTTGAATTTAGCTTCGTCTTTTCCGAGCCGCTCGAAGATTCGATCCATATCATGATTATCCAAAAAGATTACATTCAGCATAGGGTCATCATACATAAAATCGTTACCCAATAGATTCCAGATTGCTGCCAAACCGTTATCCCACCCAAAATTTTCATTTAGTGCCCTATCGATTGTTTGCGCTAGTGGGAAATCGGTTACACTTGGAAGATTAGATTGATATCCGTCTTCTTTGTTACCCAAATCGTATTGCCAATATGATTCCGGGCCAGGGAAATTAAGCCATGCTTCTCCAACAATATTAAAGTTTGGATAAGCGGTTAAAACTTCATCAGCCCAACGAGCCATATACGCCTGATCCGGGAAAACGTAGGTATCCATTCTGATACCATCGATACCGGAAAACTCAATCCACCAGATGGTGTTTTGGATCAAATAATCCGCGAGAAGTGGATTATTTTGATTTAAATCGGGCATTTCTTTGACGAACCACCCTTTTTCTAACTGATTGCTGTCGAATTCAGAAGCATAAGGATCCGAAGCAACTGGGCCTCTATAACTTGTTTGACCATATTCTTCCCAACTATGCACCCAATCAGCGGTTGGAAGATCTTTCATCCACCAATGCTGGTCGCCTATGTGATTATGGATCATATCCATGATTACTTTCATGCCCTTTGCATGTGAAGCATCAACCAAAGCTTTGTACTCGTCATTGGTTCCAAAGCGACGATCAACACGATACATATCTGTTGCAGCATATCCGTGATAACCACCATATTCAGGTGTCATATCATTTTCAAAAATCGGCATTAACCAAATTGCCGTCATGCCTTGTTCTTTGATGTAATCCAGATTATCCATCACACCTTGCAAGTCACCCCCTTGTCGGCGTTCTGGATCAGAAACATCGGCGGTTTCAAGCATTCCTTCAATCGAATCATTATCGGGATTTCCATTTGCGAATCGATCTGGCATCATCAGGTAAATCAAGTCTGAGGCATCAAATCCCAGATGCTTTCCATCGGTGGATGCGCGCGGCATTAACTCGAAGTTAACATTCACACGGTCTCTTCTCCCTTTCTGAAGCTCGATTTCGATGGTGCCCGGCTGTGCATCTTCGGTAACATTCAGATAAAGAAATAAATAGTTTTTCGAGTCTACTGCTATTTGTTGGGTTATTTCAACGCCAGTGTAATCGAGGCTGGCCCGGTATTCACCCAGATTCTCTCCATAGAGTTTAATCTGCAATTCCTGCACCGGCATATTCGTCCACCAGAAAGGCGGTTCCATTCTCTCTACTTGTGCCGTAGTAGTATTTACGAATAAAAGAGCAGCAAATGCTGCCAGAAAAATGTTCTTCATGACTTAATGATTAGGCGTTAATTTCGACCTTTGATAATAACTAACCAGCGAAACAGAATCTTATGTAAGTGCTTACATTTTACATTACTCGCTACGCAAACTGTCTACAGGATTGGCGCCTGCAGTCTGCAATGACTTTATGGAAACTGTAAGAATAGCTATACCATAAGCAATAATTGCAGTGAAAAAGAATATTCCTATGCCCAGATCAAAGCGATAAGCAAAATCCGAAAGCCACCAATTTGCTGCATACCAACCAACCGGTATTGAGAGTATGAAACTAATTGTAATTAGTTTGATTAAATCTTGATTGAGTAATGCAACTAATTGGAACATATTCGCACCCATAATTTTACGAATACCAATTTCTTTAGTGCGTTGCTCACTAATAAAAGTGGTAAGTCCAAATAAACCTAAACAAGCAATGATTAAAGCCACCACCGTGAAATAGGCGAATACAGTTCCCATTTTAATCTCAGAACGGTATTGGTTTACAAAAGAATCGTCCAGAAATGTATATGAAAAGGGTATTTCCGGGGAAAACTCCGCATAAGTTTGTTCAATAAAACTAATAGACTCCTGGATATTTACCGGGTTAATCTTGATAAGATGATTGCTTTGTCTTACCTCCGGATTAAGCATAAATGCCAGTGGTTCGATATCAAGAAAAAGGGAAAGAAAATTGAAGTCTTTTACCACACCTACTACTTCACCGTCATTTCCCCATATACTTAAACGCTTACCTAAAGCCTCTTCCGTTGACCACCCCAAATCATGAAGTGCAGATTCATTGAGAATGTAATCTTTAAAATCAGCGCGATAAAATTCACGTGAGAATGAACGCCCCTCAATAAGATTTAGGTCGAATATTTCTATAAAGTCAAACCCAACAGGAGATACATAAACACCCATTTGGTCATTTTCTAATTTCCCTTCCCACTCGAAATTAGAGGTTCTACTGCTCATTTGAACAGGATTGAATTGAGAAGTTGTAACTCCCAGAATATTGGGATTGGAGGTTAATTCGTCTTTTAAAACATCAAATCGTTCTTGAAGTTCAGCATCTTGAACAGGAATTCTAATAACCTGATCTCTATCTAATCCCGTATTCATAGTTTGGATGTAATCCAACTGGCTATAAACCACTAGAAACCCTATGATTAAAATCATGGTGACCGAGAATTGAATCACCACAAGAAGGTCTCTCATAGTTTTATTTCCTTTTCCACCTGTAGATTCATTCTTGAGGATCAGATTAGGTTTAAGTCTGCTCAAGTAAAACGATGGATAACTTCCTGAAATAAGACCAATACCTAAAGTTAGGAAGGCGATAAATGTCCAGAACCAAAAACTACTTAAAAAATTATTGGATATAGTAATATCTGTGAGATTTGTGAAAGCTGGTATCAGGAAATAGACGCCAACAACTGACAATGCCAGACTGATAAGTGAAATCACTACTGCCTCAGAGGTGAATTGTATCACTAGATTGGATTTAAAAGCTCCACTCGCTTTTCTAACTGCAATTTCTTTCGCACGAGTTAATGATCGCGCAGTTGCGAGATTCATATAGTTAAGGGATGCAATCAATAAAATGAGAACTCCAACAATTGAGAACAGATAGAGATATCGAATGTTACCGGGTGTACCCATCATAAAGTTGATATGACCCGAATTAAGATGAATGTCTCTTAGAGGAAGCGTGTGAATGCTGGGTAATCTGGAAAGATCTTCTTTGTAATACGCATCGTTGATGAGATACTTATTTCTCAGATTAATCAGGTTTTCCTCAAAACTCTCAGGACTTGAAGCTTCCGATAGTGTAACAAATGTATACTCGTTGTTATTAGACCATGTGCCTAGATTGTATTCATAATAAGGGGTGGTTGGGTGATTGATGATGAACTTAAAATTGAACATCGTATTTCCCGGCAAGTCATCAATAACTCCGGTAACAATCTTCTCTTGTTCTCTTCCATTTAGATATTTCAAAGAAATAGCTTTCCCGATAGGATTTTCATTTCCAAAGTACGAGACTGCAAGGGCATGGGTTAGAATGATTGAGTTTGGTTCAATTAGAGCGGTAGATTTGATGCCCTGTTGCCAACCAAAGTTGAACACGTCTAAAAAATCATAATCAACACTAATGCCCGGTTCACTAGAAGTAAGTATTTCAGATGTGAGCGTTGATGAAATATTGGAGAAATGTGTTGATTTCTCTACTTCGGGATAATCTTCTTTTAAGGCTGATGCCATTCCGGTCGGAGTGAGGGCAAACCAAGTGGTTCCCATATACTCGTTCTCCGGAAAATTGTAGGTGATCATGTAGGTGCGATCGCCATCAAAATGAAAGTTATCATAGCTAGTCTCGTAGAAGATATAGATAGCAATGAGGATAAAACTTATGAGTCCGGCTGCAAGACCAAATATATTTATGAAAGAATAGCTCTTGTGTTTTTTGAGATTCCGGAAGGAGATTTTCAGGTAATTGAGAAACATTTCAATACTCCAAATGAATTTGTGTACAATTTTTGACGGTGCGTATTTAATGATCTGCCTCCAGTACCACTGGTCAGCTTTTGTTTTTCCCTCTTCTTCATATAAAACGTGATAGAATTCCTGCAGATCGCCAAGCATCGTTTTCCAGACGTCATCATAAAGCAATCGCTCCAATATTTTCTCAGCAAACTTTGGTGGACGATGAAGGTTCATAAGTTTCAGGCCTTACTAAAAATAAGTGGAGGAATTCCTTCCCAGATGGTTTGCTGAACGGAATAAATCTCCCGAAGTGATTCTTTCCCAGCTTCCGTTAATTCGTAGATGCGTTTGTGGCGCCCACCACGTTCTGGGGTAGACTCTGAAAAACGTGAGGTAAGCAGCCGGCGCTTTTCCAGTCGCTCAAGGGGCATATAGATCGCACCTAGCGACCAGTTTTTTCCGGTTATGTCAATCAGTTTTTCCCTGATCGGGATGCTGTAGGCGTCTTCACCAAGTTTAAAAACGGCGAGTAAAATATACTCCTCGGCTCGGGTTAATAACTTCATAAAACCAATTCTTATTTTTTGAAACTAATCGCAATACTACAGAAATTTTTATTTGTTTCAAATTTTTAGAATTGGTTTCAATTAAACAGGAGAATGTTTGTCATTACGAGGAGTGGATGCTTTAATCTATGCAGAATTGTTACTCAACGTAGCAATCTCGTGATATAAAACCGTACTACTTCTCACGCACCATTATTGCGAAACTTGTGAGTTTTGAGCCGCAGAGGTGTCAAAATAGTTTAGAAATGAGAGATAAATTTTTTCTTAATCAAAGATTAAAGCATTACACCGACCTTTCGTAAGCTTCTTTTATCCAGTCTTTAAGTTCCTGATCTATTTCATTCACATCGGTAATTTGAACTCGATGTGTACACATGGTTCCAAATGGTCCGGAATCGCCTAATCGATCTGAAGTGGGTTTGTCCTTTAGTTTGAATCCCAAATCAATTCGCGTTTTTGTGGCAGGCTTAATCAACACAAATTGTCTTTTTCGAATGATACTCACACTTCCTTTTTTGGGTGTAATAGTCACATCATCACCAAGGGTTTTGATGAATGTGATTAATCCGTCATAGATTGGAAACAACGACTCTTTGCCTTTGTATTGCGCAGAAACCAGATCTTCTTCGCCAGAATCTTGTTTTTTGGATAAAGCGACAATCGTATTTGCGAAACCGTGCGTGACTCCATGTTCGGTTTTTAAATATTTAACAGCTTCTGAATGTTTAGAAAATGAGTTGATTTTTAGGACATCAAACCACTCTTCCAGAGACTTCCCTGTTTTCTCCGGCATATTGTCGATCATTGTTTGCAATGCTTTATCCATCCGTAACTATTTAAAGATTAATGTTAGCCAAACGTATCACGACAATTTCAAAAAACAAAAATGAAATCATTGTGAATATTTCCTACTAAAAAGTAGAACAAATGATTTTTTCTTTTATATTTGTTCTACAAATTAAAAAGATATGAAAGAAACACGACTCGGAGATTTCGAAGAAACGCTCCTATTAATCACGGGAATTCTGGGCGATGATGCCTATGCATTCAAAATTGCAGAAGAATTCGAACGACAATTAAAACGCTCCGTTTCAATTGGTGCGGTACATTCTACATTAAACCGATTGGGAGAAAAAGGTTTTCTGAAATCTGAAATGGGAAAACCAACCGCTGAGAGAGGTGGTCGAAGAAAGAGAATCTATGAAATTACAGGAGCAGGTCATGAGGCGTTGAAAATATCGAGGGATCATAAACTGTCGCTTTGGAATCAGTTTCCCGCTTTTGCCGGCTTCAAATACAGCCTTGGATAAATGGAGCATCATCCGCCAAAATGGGCTACTCGCTTTCTTTGCTTTTTTTTGAAGGAGGATCTTCAGGAAGAAGTTTTGGGAGATTTAGAGGAGAAGTATTTCTCTGTGCTGGAAAAGCAATCTTCGATCAAGGCAGCTCTGAATTATTGGTTCCAGGTGATGAATTATCTTCGCCCTTTCGCTATCAAAAAGTTTAAATCGCCAGAAATTTATTCAGTTATGCTATCTCACAATATCAAAATCAGTTATCGAAATCTCCTTAAGAACAAAACTTTCTCTTTGATCAACATTGGTGGTTTAGCAATTGGAATCACGGTGTCTATTTTTATCGCACTTTGGGTGATGAATGAATATTCTTTCAATAAAAATCACGAGCATTATGAACGCATTGTTCAGGTATTTCGAAAGGACATATCGAGTGAAGCTATTTATATAAACAGTTCCATGCAGGGTGGAATTGGCCCCGAATTACAAGAAAAATTTCCTCATTACTTCGAACACACAGCTCTTACTTTTTTTAGGCCCAGCGATCAAATTTTGACTGTGAATGAAAATGCTTTTGAAGAAATGGGCTACTTCTTTCAGGCGGATATCACACACATTCTTTCATTAACAATGATATCTGGAACTAGAAATGCACTGGAAAATCCAGGCAATATTATTGTATCAAATTCTTTTGCAGAGAAGGCATTTGGAAATGAAGAAGCCATTGGTAAAACAATAAATCTAAATGCACAGGTAGACTTAATTGTAGCAGGTGTGTACAAGGATTTACCATTGAATTCCACTTTTGGTGATGCTTCATTCTTTTCGTCGATGGCGCTTTTCTATAACGAGCAAAATCCATATGTCTGGGATAATTACAACATGAAGTTGTTTGCCCTGCTTCAACCAAATGTTACAGTTGAAGATGCATCAGCTGCCATTAAAGACATCATGGAACCATATATGGAAGAAGGGTCCAATCAGAGAGAAATATTTTTACTTCCTATGAAAGATTGGAATTTGAATTCTACCTTTGAAAACGGAGTACAGGTAGCGAGCTCAAAAGTACAGTTTATTCGATTATTCGTAATCATAGGGCTATTTATACTCATTATAGCATGTATCAACTTTATGAACTTGAATACCGCGCGATATCAAACCAGGGGGAAAGAAGTGGGTATTCGAAAAACGCTGGGTTCTGTAAGATCTGCGGTTGCAAGCCAATACCTGGTAGAATCCTTTTTGTATGTACTTGGGGCGTTACTTCTATCATTATTATTCGTTTATGCGTTACTTCCAGGGTTTAATGAAATCGCTGGAAAAGAAATAGACTTACCACGGATCAATTCAAGTTTTTGGTTGTTGAGTTTGGCATTCTGTATGGTAGTTTCACTTTTTGCAGGAAGCTATCCTGCCTACTTCCTGTCCTCATTCAATCCAATTGAAGCAATTAAAGGTGAGCTGAGTCAGGGGAAAAAAAGTGTACGATTTCGACAGATGCTGGTGGTTTTTCAATTTACCATTTCAATCTTTTTGGTGATCGGAACCATCACCATTCACGAGCAAATTAATCATGCTAAAAATAGATCCATGGGGTATGAAAAGGATGGGTTGATTACAATAAGAGGTCGAAATACTGATTTTAGGCAGAAAGCAGAATTACTAAGAGCTGAACTTCTAAGAACCGGGGTGGTAGAAGAAGTGGCTTATTCTAACTATCCATTAACCAATACACTGGGGAATAATGGGGGGTTTAGTATTGAAGGCTCCTCTGTTATAAATAATGAAACATTTAATACTATTTATGTGACCCCAGAGTACGGGGCTGCAACCAAATGGGAACTAGTGGCCGGACGTGATTTTTCAAGAGATTTAGGGAGCGAAGTGAATTCGGTAATACTTAGTGAATCGGGGGTGGAATTGTTAGGCATGACGGACCCAATTGGAAAAGTGATCATATCACACAACAATACATATAACGATCAAACAAGTTTTACGGTAATTGGGGTAGTAAAAGATATGATTAAAGGATCACCTTTTGGAATACCTACACCATTGATGCTTTTCTCTAGTACCAGTACGAATCGAAAAAGGTTTATGTTTGTGAGGCTAAATCCAGATGTTCCTTACGCCGAGTCAATTGCAACCATAAAAGATAGCTTTCAGTCGGTATTACCCGATCATCCATTTCATGCTCATTTTGCGGATGACCAATACCTGGCAAAGTTCAGGTCAGAAGACCAAACCAGTTCTCTGGCAACCATCTTCAGTACACTGGCTATTTTAATTAGTTGTCTGGGCCTATTTGGACTATCGGCATTCATGGTGATGCAGCGTGTAAAAGAAATTGGAATCCGAAAAGTGCTAGGGGCGTCGGTAAGTAGTCTATGGGCACTACTTTCTAAAGACTTTGGAATACTTGTTTCCATTGCCTGTTTAATCTCGGTACCGATCGGGGGTTATGTTATGGGTATTTGGCTACAAAATTACCAATATCGAATATCTGTAGGATGGGAGATTTATGTAATCAGTATTTTGCTCTGTGCTCTTGTAACGCTTTTGACCGTAAGCTTCCATTCACTGAAAGCCTCGGTAGTAAATCCTGTAGAGAGTTTGAAAGCGGAGTAATTAACTTAAAAAAATGATTTTGAACATTCAGTTAACCAAATTCTAGACGCAGCTACTCATCTACGGAAAACTCGAGAAACTGACCTTCTACCCCGGCAAATAGAAAGTTCAATCTATAGTCTGGGCAATCGGAGGAACCAAAATCCACATATCCATCTGTAACCATTGTATAAGCGCCCGTTCGGTTTAATGTGATATCAACATCAAGTTCATAATTCCCTGTTTCCGAATTGAAATCCATTTCGAACCATACGGGGAACCGTCCTTGAGATCCTTTATTGACTATTACAGAATTATCTGAGAATAAATCACCTTGTCCTTCCACAGCAATCAATTGAAGCAAGCCAGTTTCATCACCAGAAGCTTCAAGCAAGTTCACAGACTCACCAAAAAACTCATTAGTAGCCGGTATACTTGCCCTCATTGTAATTGTATCACCAGCCTTATATGTACTTTGAATGGGAGATATATTGAGTAGAGGCACAAAACTGTTTTGTTCCCAATTTTCAATTAAGGCACATTCCTGATCCGGACATTGAATAGCTAATAAATACGGATAGATAAAGAGCAGAAAGATGATTCGTTTCATGATGAATAGTCCCCAAGATTTTGATTCGGGTAAAGTACGCAGGTTGTGTTATAATATTGTGCCGATGCATCCATAGATTCTATTATCTTCTAAACATTAGTATAAATACACGTATCAGGGATAGATTTAATGTTAGGGAAACAAATGTGTTCAAAAGTTTTTAGGTGCAATGAGCAAAGATAGATTGTATACAGAAAAAGAAATCAGCAAGATTATTAAAAAGGCAGGTGAGATTCAGGCGGCTGAAAGAGACCACGTTACAATGGGTCTATCACTCGAAGAAATCCAACATTTAGCTGAGGATTTCGGATTAGAGGCCGACATTATTGCAAGTGTCGCTGAACAAATTGATAGGGAGCCAGAAGAAGAGGAAAAGGGATTCTTTTCATCATTATTGATGCCTACCAAACTGGATGTTGAAACGATTATTCCCGGAAATATTACTGAAGAGAATTGGCCTGAAATCGTTTCCTTTATAGAAAGAGCAGTCTCGAAATCAGGTTCGTCTTCGCAGATTGGAAAGTTGTTGGAGTGGACTTCAGAAAGCAGGCATTCGGTACACAAACTTTCCTTAATTCAAGGTGAGGATCAAACTAAAGTTATTTACCATGGCACTTTCACACAGTTGGCGCTAGCCTGGACACTACCCATTGTGATAAATGTTGGTGTGTGGGCATTTATTATTGGAATGATAAATCTAGGATTGTTGGGAATACCGATCGGTATAGTTATTAGCTTGGCAACCTATCTTGCAATTGTATCCGGGTTTAAAAACTTCATAAAGAAGAAAAAGAAATCCATAAAAACCATGTTTTCGAGAATGAGTGGATTGTTCACGCAATCAGAAAAACTGGCTGAAAAAGATAAAGTTGGGTCTGGATTAGGAAGAATTATCATTCCAGAAGAAGAAACGGAGCCGTTAAATGATCAAAGAAGTAGCGCTCGTAAAAAACTAAATTAACGGTCCGTGTATGAAACGTAGGGCATTGCGTATAGGTGTTGTTAGCTGTAGTTTTCTGTAATTAATCCTATAAGTTGTTCTTAATTGTAATTTCCTTTTATTCCATCTAGTGGAAAGAGATATTCATAAATGTCAAATTCATTGAAATTTGGAAAGGTTTCTTTAATGCCTTGAATTATAGTTTTCAGATAAGTATCGTCTGGCTTATTGATTTGATTTGTGAAGTCAGATTTTGACGTAAACGTAAAAATTGGCTTTCCTTCTTGGTTACCTAAATAGATTAAATTTCCATACCAGGAAGGATCCTTAAAGATTAATGAGCCATTTTCTATACACATTTCGAAGTCAATTCTGAGCTCTCCATTAAATTTAGTTTCTTGCTTTACAACATCTTCAAACTGTTCTTTGGTTATAAGATACACCCTAGCCAGTGCTAGATCCTTGTTATTGAATGAATTTGAAATAAAGCCAACCCCACCTTTATTCCATCCATTTGATTCCTTAGCAAAGTACAAACGGCTAGATATATACAGATTTTCATTTTTCTCTGGCAGGGTTTTATTCCTACATCCTTCGTAAATATCCGTCCTGCCTTTAGGTTGCCCCCCTCTTATGTAACAAAGGAATCGTTCCATTTGCATATTTGAACCGTATGAGGCGTACCAAATTTTTGTCTTAATAGAATTCATTTTTTAATTACATATTCCAAGCCACTTCACAAGCAAAATACTCAGAAATAACAATTCTAATTATTAGCATTCCCATATCCTCGATGGCGATATATCTATATTGTTCATCCTGAACGTCTAACCAATCATTGATCAGCGTACTCACATTCTGAGGCTCTCCATTTCCTGACTGCATTGTTAATTGTGTAACCAGCAATCTTTGCATGTTGCGAGATCCTACTTCACCTACATTATGTTGGAAATGAACTGAATGGAAAGTCTCTTGATCTTCACTAGACAGTAATTCAAGTGGACCACACCAAAAATGATCAGGTTCTCTCCGACATGGTTGACTTAGCTCAAAACCAGCATGACCTTGAGCAAGTTTTAGCATCACGTTCTTTACTCTTTCAATCTCTGGTTCAAAGACGGTTTGACCATTTACCTGTTTTCTTGAATCTTCAATTCGTTTTCGTAGAGCAGGTGATTTAGTCAAAATCTTAGCAACTGAGGGTCGACCGATATTATTCGGATCTGTTGATCCACAAAGAACACTCTCAATTAAACACACAAAATATTCTTCATCTTTTGAGAATCCTTGATTGCAAGAATAACAGCACCCAACTACTGGAAGATTTGCAGGATATGGGCGTTCAAGAAGACATTTTGATGGCACATGATCTCGCGTTTCAGCTAAACCGCCACAGTAAATGCAGCCATTCAATAATCGACTATCAGCATAATTATTTAGTTGATCCATTCTATTACAGCTAACGTGCCGGGCTAAGTTCAGTTGGTTTTACCTATTGAATTTAGTGAGGGTTGGGAAGAGTTGCTTCGCAACTCATGAACTTAGCCCGGCACGTTGGAGAAGAAGAGCGGAGCGAATTCTTCTCCAACAACAGAGTAAAATGAACAAAGCCTGCCTGTCGGCAGACAGGTTCATTTTATCCCTATTTCATCTTTAAATATTATTCACTTTATCCCTAATAATTCTAAAGGTATAATAAATAACTCATAATATTAAACGAAAGGCAAAGGTATGCTTACTCCTAATAAAAATGTTGGATTCATTTCAATTAAAAAAGCAAATTCAGTCCTCAGTCCTCAGTCCTCAGTCCTCAGTCCTCAGTCCTCAGTCCTCAGTCCTCAGTCCTCAGTCCTCAGTCCTCAGTCCTCAGTCCTCAGTCCTCAGTCCTCAGTCCTCAGTCCTCATTCATCCCCTAAATCTCCTTCCACCAGCTTTGGTTCTCATATTCTTCGCCGAAGGTGATGGTTTCCCCAAGTTTCGGAGTCACATAATTAATTCCGGCTGCTTCTGAATATTCAACGGTTAGGTTGATGGGTTCAAACCAATCATGGTAAGAGAGGGCAAAAGTCCCCCAATGAATCGGGAAAAGAACGGATGCATTAATGTCTTTAGCTGCTTCAATAGAATATTCGGTATGCATGTGGATGTCCTGCCAGCCAGCATCATCGCCATAATCGCCCACTTTGATGAATCCAAAATCTATGGACCCAAACTGCTCGCCGATTTCTTTGAAGTGAGGTGCATACCCCGAATCGCCACTATGATAGATTTTATGATTTGGACTTTCGATCACCCAGGAGGTCCAAAGCGTAGAATTATTCATACCGGTCCGGCCTGAATAATGACGGGCAGGCATGCAATGAATTGTAAAGTCGTCAATTTGAACAGATTCATTCCAATCCATCTCATAAATCTGATCATCTGGAACATTCCAACGCTGAAGGTGCGCTTTGATTCCTAATCCGACAAAAAACTTTGTTCCATGTTTAGCAAGCTCAACCACCGATTGCATATCCAAATGATCGAAGTGATCGTGGGAGATTGTTACAAAATCAATGGGAGGCAGTTCATTGGCGCGCATGGCTGGTGGATTAAAACGTTCCGGTGCAACCATCTTTACCGGAAATGCTAAGTCTGATAACATTGGATCAGTTAAGATTCTTTTGCCATCCATTTCAACGTATACGGCGGCATGACCAAACCACGTTGCTTTCAAACCTTGACCAACTGTATCTGAAATTATAGGAGTTGCCATGGGAAAAGTAGCAGGTGATTTTCGAATTTCATCACCTCTCATTTCCTGGATGGTCGCCCAAATACTTCCGGGAATTTGTGGAGGATCGTTGTCAAAATTCTCACCATTAAATTGTGGGGAAACTATCGCTTTTTCCAAACTTGCGCCTTCTAGTTCTCCTCCAAATTCAATACCAGTGAGTATGATTTTTACAGCAATGAAGAGGCTGACTCCAAGTACAAGAATTACAATGAGGGTGTATTTTAGAAAGCGTTTCATAAACAGGGGAAGATTATTAATTCAGAATAAAGAACATTTCGAATGTAAAATCACCCAAAAAACTGAACTTTTCTCACCCTGACTTTCCCTCTCAATGATGCTTCCATCAACCAAAGATTATTATTTGAATCAAATACACCATTTATCGGAGACCAAAAAAAGGAAGTATTGATAACTGTTTCTCGAGTTAGATTCTCATCTATTCGAATAACCTGCCTTCCACCGTATAATGCGACAAAAATATTCGCTTGATCATCTTCCCAAATTCCATATACCGAACTGTGATGGTCTAATAATGAAAATGGAAGCGTGCCAATTTTTATGTTGTCTGCAATTAATAAGTGAGAAGATTCTGCAAAGTTTACTTTATGCAAGCTGATTTCATCCATACCTAAATTTCGATCGAGAATCAAAACTTCTGAGTTTGAAGTCAGGTACATCCAACCTGGGCTAGCTAGCGCGAAATCAGGGAAAACAATGGTTGTATCAGAATCGGATTTAATTAATTCATACATAGAATCCCTTGATTTGGTAGAATAAGATTCAGTAATTGAGCTCCGTATAAAACTGAAGTGATCATTCTCCCCTTCAATGGTGTCAGATATTTTATTTAATTCCCCATCAGGTGTAGCCATCCAAATATAATGTTTGAAGACACCCTTCGACTGATCGTACCAATAATGCTCACCATATAAAGCCCCATCCCCATCGAGCCATAGTTCATGGCTATGTAGATTTTCTAGAAAGATTAATGATTCACCCGTATCAGTATTTAGCTTCCAGATGTGAACTAAATCTGTGTAATAGATGGTCTGATCCCCATCATAGACAAGCCCTATACCAGGATGCGCAAACAATGAAATTGGGAATAACGAAATGAATAGAAGTACCCGAATTATTTTCATGGTTTGTTAAACGAGTTGGAAGTTCAAAGTTTCAGAAGTGTTAAATGAAGTTTAAAATTTGATGCGACTTTTCCACATCTTGGGGTGTCTTATGGTTGAATGCGCGCAAAACCATGAATTCCAAACTTTATTGAGTTGACAAATTCTGAATTCACCCAATTATTAAATCCACATTATAATGACGCAGTAAACTATTGCCGAGCATTATGTGCTGGTCAGGATCTGGTTGAGACAGAAGAAATTCTGCAACAATCGCTACTGAAGGCCTTCGAAAAAGTCGACAGTTTGAAAAATCCGGATAGATTTAAAAATTGGATGTTTCAGATTATTACTAACAGCTTTTATAATGCCACTCGACGACCATTTTGGAAAAGGTTTGTGTCGCAAAATACTGTAATCGAAGGCAAAGACTTTCGAATTTATGCGGCCAATTTTTTTGATGAAAACCAGATTTTAATCGCAGCTCTTGCACGATTAGAACCTATTGAACGGGCAGCTATTTTATTGTTCGAGTTAGGGGGCTTTTCAATTAAAGAAATAACTGAAATACAGGATGAGAATAGTGTATCGGCTGTTAAAAGCAGGTTGAGCAGAACTCGATTAAAGCTGAAGGAACTCATGGAGAAGTTGGAAGAGGAACACCCTCTTTCATCAAACATAGAATCACTAAAAACAAGCGATCTGTACCATGAGACTTCTGAACTTATTAACCAATACAAATCGATGGGATAGTGTTATGAACGTATCAGATGCATTCAATTCACTGAAAAATCAAGACCATTCGGCATCATTTGAAGGTTTAGGTCCATGGTTAGATCAAAAATCTAAAAGACCAAAACCAATGAAAAACTTTTATAAGGTTGCTGCATCTTTAGTAGCTACGGCACTAATTCTTGTGGCTTGTACCATGCCAGTTCAACATGAAGAAGAAATCGGATATATGATTCGTGGATTAACCACGGAATCACCTGAAGTAGGAAAAGGAAAGATTGCGAATTTAACGGGATTTGATTTGTCAGAGCTACAATTTATCCCTGTAATTCATGAAACTATACATGAAGATGGTTCACTCTCAGAACCACAGGAAATGTCGGAAGTTGTTCTGGTATTACCAGAATCAAATCACGATATGGCTATACAGAAAGTTGAAGCATTAACGGCAGCTATTAACTTTTCTCAAATAAACATCATGCCTATTGAGGACACTGTTGAACGAACTTTTTTTGAAAGTGCACTTCATAAAACGTTCGATATCAAAATAGATCCGGACTTAACGGAAGAGGAAATCCAGGCTAAAATAAATGTATTTCTTCATGAAAATTCTTCTACCACCCAAAGTATTGAAGTAAAAAAAGGCGCTGATGGTAATCGATATGCAGTGTTTGTATTCGAGAATACGGATGGCAACTTTGAAATCAAAAGAGACATCGAGCAACTATATAATGATTTGACCCCTGAAAAGAATGAATTTATTCTTGAAGAGGATGGGGAAGAAATGAAGCAGCAGGAAATCCAAAAAATGGAAGAAGAACGACAAAGTAGAGACGATCAGTAATTCTTCAATAAAGGCCGCAACAAAGCGGCCTTTTCACTTTCAAAGCCGTAAATAAAAATCACTTTAAAATTCCTGACGTATTACTTCGTTTACCATATGTTCAAAAACCTAAAAACAGGCAAACTGAGGTATGAAATTCCGAAAATTCTCGACTGCGAATGGAAAACCAATATTATCACATTTAGTGATTCTCATCTTAATCGCAGCATTAAGTATTTCTGTAGATTTATCTGCACAGCAAAGTAGATTCGAGGGTTTTGAATATGGCGATTTCGATGTGGGATTTGAGGTGATAGATGCCGTAGATCATTCCCGGAGATACCAGAAATTTGGAGAAAAGCAGTTTGTAGCTCGACCAATGGTGTTAGGAGTTTGGTTTCCAATTTCAGATGGGGTGTTGGAAAGTGATGACATTAATCAGCTTTATCAAATAGCCTATTCCTCAGCTGAAGGACTAAAGCCTGATCAAAAAAAATTGGCTGATCAGATTTCAAGTAAACAAATACGTGAAGAAGGCAAATTTCCAATAATTATCTATGCAACGGGAAGAGGATCCGCAGGATATGAGAATATTGAGTTATGCAAAATGCTTGCAAGTCATGGCTATATTGTAGCTTTAACAGCATCAAAAGGAGCATATTCACGAAATATTTTATTTAGACCAAGTGGGGTTGAAGCTCAGGTTCGGGATCTTGAGTTTGTATATGGCTGGCTGCACAATTACGATCATGCTGATACTGAAAATATTGGAGTTGTAGGATATAGTTTCGGCGCATTAAACATGGTAGGATTTGCCTTAAAGCACAAGGCAGTTGATGCAATGGTAGCCTACGATGGTATCCTAACTGGCGGACCAGAAATGATGAATTCTTTTCCAACTATGGATATGTCAGAGCTTGAAACATCAATGCTCTCTTTTTTTGCCGATAATTGGTATCTGAGTGACTATAAACTTGATGTATTAGCTCCAAATACGAATCACATCGCGATAAGAACGAGTGGGTTAGATCATCCTGACTTTAACTCATATGTAGCTCAATATGGAGATCGACCAGAATATGTACGTAGGGCTTTTATATCGATAGCAAACCGCACTAGGCAGTTTCTTGATATTTATTTAAAGAATTTTCCTCAATCACAGGAAATTACCACTCTTGATGACGAGCTGTTTATTGAGATCATTAACAAGAAATCTGAAAAAAGTTTGTCGCTAACGAGAGAAGATTTTCTAACCTATCTATACACTGAGGGCATTGATGCGGCCTTAAATATGTATTCTGAGATAAAAGTAGAGTTTCCAGAATATCAATTAATCGATTTTGATCTGGTTACTGAAGAAGTTGGAGCCAGACTTGAAGCAGGAGAAACGGATATTGCAATTCAGTTGATGTGGATGCTCATTGATGCTTACCCTAAAAATATGAAGACCTATCTGAGACTGGCAGAAACATTCTTCGATTTAAATGATGACGTCCAGGCTGATGCGGTTTTAAGAAGAGGCCTACAAGTTGATCCTGAAAACGAAAATTTAAAAAAGCTGATTCAAAGCCGTTCTGATTAAGAATTGAACCGTATTAAGTTTCCCAATTTCAGCTCCTTTCCTTCAGTAGATTTTAATCCTAGAATTGTGGCCTCATAGTCTTTTGGAAATTCTGATATACTATTCAATATTTGTTTCAGCTTTTTAAGAGGTAGTTGAGGGGAATAAGTATTAAGTATCAAGAAGTGATGTTCGGTATCTAATATGTTGATTATACTTTCCATCAATGGTTTTAAATCTGAATTGAGCTTCCAGCTTTTTCCTTTTGGAACCATGCCAAAAATGGGCGGATCTAAGATTATACCGTTGTATTGTTCTCCTCTTTTGATGGCTCTTTCAACAAATTTTCGGGCATCCTCTACAATCCATCGAATGTTTGAAATGTTATTTAATTCAGCATTATCACGAGCCCATTGAACTACTGATTTAGAAGAATCAACATGAGTAACGGATGCCCCAAAACGAGCTGCTATTATTGATGCAGCCCCAGTGTATGCGAATAGATTTAATATTTTTGGTTCTACACCATTTTTTCGAAATCGAGTGCAATGATCAGCGATGAATTGCCAATTAACAGCTTGTTCGGGGAATATCCCCAAATGTTTAAAGGCAGTTTGTTTGAGCTGAAAACGAAAATCTTGTTCATTCAATTGAAAGTTGATTTCAAACGGATCAATTTCAACTCCCCAACTTCCTTTTTGACCTCTTTCTTCTCTAAACCTGGAGAATGACTTTTTCCAAATATCAGGACTACTTTTTCTACCGGTTGCAGATGGCTCGGGCCGATCTACGATTACATCACCAAAGCGTTCGAGTTTCCGGCCTTCGCCGAAGTCGAGGAGTTTGTAGGTTTTCCAGGTTGATGGGTAGAGCATTTTTTTTAGTTCAAATTATTTTCAATATAGCATTTAGTTGTTCTTTTGTGCCGTCAAAAGAACCATCCCGAAAGCTTTCGGGACTGGCGGGCTGGCTTCCGGGCAGTGAATCTTCTGAATTCTACCTAAAACCAATTGGTCGACTGCGCGACCAGGTTTTAGGATTCGAATTCTTGGAAAGATTAACTGCTATTCCTGCACCCAACCAATGCCGACTTCCAAAAGAGGGCCTCAGAATTATTGATGATATAAGCCGAGAAGAAGAGAGCGTGTCCCGAAAGCTTTCGGGACAAATAAATTCACATCGGTCATTCATCAATAAACTATTGAGAAAGAAGATGGACCATCTAAGTTATTTAGCGAACGTAATCGAGGCGCATCAATAATTCGTTGCCTAGATCTTTTGGTATCCCGACTTGTCGGGACATCATGGCAAAAGTACAAGAGCGTGAATCAATCAGCTAAGAAAATATCTGCTAACTCCCAGTGCAGACCATCGAAATCTACATTAGAGCGATTAATTGTAAACGCGATAACCATTCGATGTTCTTTATTCAGCATAAACATGGTGGTTCCGCCAACGGAACCGCCGGTATGACCAATCCAGGTTTGATCTTTATAGGAATTCGTTCTCCAGCCAACGCCATAATTGGTTGACTCTCCGTTTTCAAGAATAAGAGGGGTCATCAGTTCTAGATGCGTATCTTCAGACTGATAATCATAATCCAAATACGCTTCGCCGAAACGAATTAAGTCTTCCGTTGTTCCTACAAATCCACCGCCGGCCCACTTATAGGAATTATCTACAAAGGGTGCGATTTCAAAACCATCACCCTGTGGAACATAATATGAAGTTAAATTTTCGATGTCCTGATTCGTCCACTCAGGTTCTGTATCATGCATTTCGAGTGGTGTAAATACGTATCGATCCATATACCCGAGGAAATCTTCCTCAGACGCCCCTTCCACCACGGCACTTATCAAATTCCAGCCATAACTCGAATAACTGTATCTGGTACCCGGTTCGAATAAAAGAGCGTCATCCTGAAAAATAGTAAGACCTTCATCTACCGTTTCATAAAGTCGAGTACTCATGAATTCAATGCCACGATAATGACGAATTCCTGCAATATGTCCCGCAACTTGTCGAACTGTGATCGGATATTCTTTATCCGGAAAATGGGGAACATAAGTTTGAATTATTGTGTCCAAATCCAGCATACGTTTTTCCAATAAATCACCTAAAGCAGCTGCGGTAAGTGTTTTGGAAACACTACCAATTCGAAATTTGGTTTTAGACGGATCGACAGGAACCTGTTCCTTTACGTTCGCAAACCCGAATCCCTCACTCCAAATCATTTCGTCTCCCAGAAATATTGAAACAGCCATTCCAGGCAAGTTTTTATCTTCGAAATATTGACGAACGGTTTCCTCAGCGTCTACAATTTTTGAGTCCAGATCCTGGGCTAATACAATACCAGGAAAGATTAGCAGCAGAAGAAATAATCTTTTCATTAGAAATCATCCATTTGAGTTAATCGATAAATCAATAAAGCGGCTCGCTGAGTCAACCTTTTATAAGATGGCAGATGCATTACCTCTCTGGGACTGTGAGCGCCACTTCCAAAAGCACCCAACCCATCCAGGCCATGTACATAATTCGCTACAAATGAAATGTCTGCTGCACCACGTCGACCCGGATCGTATGCTTTTACTGGTCCAATTCCCATGTCTTCACTAACTCCACTTAAAACTGATAGCACCTTCATGTTACCATCTGTTGGTGCCATTGGTGGATATCCGGGATTAAAGGTAAATGTCGAGGAAGTCTGTGGGAGTGATTCAGAAACAATTGACCTCATTTTTGAAACTGCACGTTCACCTTGCTCATCGGTGAGATACCTGAGGTCTCCATGAATAATAGTTTTTTTAGGGACGATATTAGATTTTCCACTCATGGAACCAACCAGATTTTCTGCATCGAAGTCTACTTCATTTCCACCCACAATCATTGAGGCATTATAGGTAAGAAACTCTTCCTGAAGTTCTTCATAGAAGCGATTCAAAATTCTTGCTGCTTCGTACACCGAACCTGCACCCACTCTTTCAGAAAAAACGCCGGATGAGTGGGCTTGAACACCTTCAATTTCAATAGTCCAGGTATTTGATGATCGTCGAGCAATCGTTCCATATTCCCAACCACTCGCTGTCTCAAATCCAAGTGCGATGTCGGATTCTTTCGCCGCCTCAACTAGATGATAGCGGGATATTGAGGTAGGTTTACCTGGTTTTTCTTCATCACCGGTAAGAACAACGGTTATGGTGGCATCGTTTAACACCCCTGCTTCATCAAGTGCCATCAACGCATACAAAATCATCACATTACCGGCCTTCATATCGGCAATTCCGGGTCCTGCCAGAATGGAATCAGATCGGAATTCAGCTTGTTGGAATGGACTATCAGTTTCAAAAACAGTATCTAAATGCCCAATTAAAAGAAGGCGTTGTCCAGATGTGCCTTTTTTTCTGGCGATGAAATGTCCACCTCGGTTAACCTCGCTTTGATCAACGAATTCAGTCTCGAATCCAAGTGCCTTATAGACATCAACATAACGCATACCTAAAGCACGAACACCTTCTGCATTCATAGAGCCTGAATTCATATTTACATTTTCGATCAGGAACGCAAGAGCATCATCATGATTTGAATCTACTGCTTCTATAATTGCAATTTCAGCTTCGCTTAAAGTCTGAGCAAATCCGAAAGATGGTATGAGCATCATTAAAAGAAGAAGTTTTTTCATTTATCTTCCTGCTGATTTATCAAAATAATCGATTACTAAATTTGCCATAGCACGAACACCCAATTTCATACCGGCTTCATCAATATAAAAATCCGGGGTATGATGCCCGGCAGCTGTACCACCAGGTGGAAGTCCACCAACAAAAAAGTATAGACCTGGAACTTCTTCCTGGAAAAATGAAAAATCCTCTGCACCCGTAATCGCGTTGATGTACTCTACATTGCTATGGCCGGCTACTTCTTGTAAAGTTGGTAACATCATTTCTGTAAGATCAGGATCATTATAAGTTACCGGATATCCTTCCCTGATATCCAAAATTGCCTCTGCACCATTACTTTCAGCAGTATTTATGACGATTGTTTCCAGGCGTTCAAAAAGAAGTTCGCGCATATCAGCATCAAGGGTTCTGATAGTTCCCTCCATGAACACCTCTTCCGGAATAATATTACTTCGAACACCACCATGGATTTGCCCAACTGTGACAACGGCAGCTTGAGTTGTAAGAGGGAGGCTTCTACTTACAATAGTTTGAATATTATTTATGATCTGAGACGCCGTGACAATTGGATCAACACCATTCCAGGGGGTAGAACCATGAGCTTGTTTGCCTTTAACGGTGATGCTGTAACTATTTACCGCAGCCATTATTCCACGATCTCGATATTCTATTACTCCGACAGGGGTATCGTCGGAGATATGTAATCCGAAAATGGCATCCACATCTGGATTTTGAAGCACCCCTTCTTCCACCATCAATTTTGCACCTCCTTCTTCACCAATTGGAGCCCCTTCTTCTGCCGGCTGAAAGATAAATTTCACAGTGCCAGCCAAATCATCTTTCATCTCAGTAAGAATTTGAGCTACCCCCATTAAAATGGCGATGTGCGTGTCATGGCCACAGGCATGCATAACCCCAACTCTTTGGCCCTGATATTCTCCAAACTTCACTGATTTGAAAGG
The DNA here is from genome assembly GCA_965229525.1 of Balneolaceae bacterium. Classification (GTDB taxonomy): domain Bacteria; phylum Bacteroidota; class Rhodothermia; order Balneolales; family Balneolaceae; genus HXMU1420-13. The sequence continues at coordinate 1,380,274 of OZ245886.1, read as the reverse complement.
AAGGTCGGTTCGTTCAACTACCGGCAAGGCGTCCATGTCGGCACGCAGTGCAACCACCGGTCCGGGTTTTCCCCCTTCAAGAATAGCTACAACACCAGTTATTGCAACTTCAGTTTGAACATCAAGCCCAAGAGATTCGAGATGCTCAGCAACAACCTTTGCCGTATTAAATTCACGATTTGAAAGCTCAGGGTTTTCATGGAAATAGCGTCTCCATTCAATAACCTGATTTTCGAGTTCATCAGCTCTTAGGTCAATTAGAGCTTTTAAGTTAGATGTTTGTGCTGATATATCCTGTATGATGAATAGAAAAGCAGCGAAGAAGAATAGTTTTTTCATTGAGCTATAAGAATTTATTTGCCCAAAAAAGTAGAGGAAATGAAGTGGAGTTACAATTAAGAGATTTAATCACTGTAAAATTGTAATCGAATAGCTCAAAGACTCCTCTTCACCAGGCTTAATGTGGCGCAGTTTTTCCTTCATGAGAAATTGTCTATTTGACGATTCTACATCCGCAATTCCATGCCATGGTTCAATGCATACGAACGGAGCATTAGGTTTAGCCCAGATACCTAAATAAGGAAATTCATGAAAATCGACTCGGAGGATATCACCCGTAATATCACTCGTTAAAGTGGCATGATTGCTTTTTAAATTTCTGAAGATCAACGCATCATCATCAAATAAACTTCTATGCAATCGGAGAGTTGAATTATTCTCCAACATGGGGATTGAATGATCAGTAATTAAGCCATCGTCGTTAAGTAACCAGCTCTCTTCGGTTTCAGGATATTCAAATTGAATACTATAATCAGTGTATTCTTCATCTTCAGTTAATGGGCAGTTAAAAGCAGGGTGACCTCCCAAATTATATAGCAGTTCAGTATCACCTAGATTCCGAATTGTATGAGCGATATTCAGTTTTTTACCTGTAACCTGAAATGTAACTTCAAATTGAAACTTGAAAGGGAAAACCTGAAGCAACTCTTCATCCCAGTTCAATTGAAAACCAATTTTATCAATTTCCTTATGGACCACTACCGTTTTCGATGAGTGGCGAACAAAGCCATGCTTTGGAATGGCATATTCCTTGCCATTAATAATGGTTGAATTTTCTTTTAACAACCCAATGATTGGAAATAGAATGGGAGCCTGCCCCGACCAATATTGAGGATCGCCTTGCCACAGATATTCGGTATCCGTTTGTTTGTTTTTGATGGAGCTTAGCTCCATACCAACTTGCTTTATGGAGACCTCTAAGTGGCCTGATTGAATAGTGTGAATCATACAACGAAAGTAAGAATAAGAATGAAAAGGAAGAGTGATGAAAGTGTTAAGGATATCTAGATATTAGATAAAGTGTGTACTTCATCACCTTCGTAGATGATTTGATCATTCTCAGTATTCATGCCATTAATCAAGGCTTTGGCAACATCCCGTGCATGAATGGGCATATATTTCTTTAAGGGTGGTAAAAGAGTGCCGATTTTTAATAGTGGCTCACTAACGACTTCCCCAATTCTTTTTTCTTTTCTATTGCCGGTTAAAAGGGAAGGCCGAACAATGAGTAGCTTATCAAAACCAAGCTCCTTCACTTTGTTGTCGAGCTTTCCTTTCATATTCAGATAGAAATTCTTAGTCGATTGCGTTGCTCCCATTGACGAAACGAGGGCATATCTTCGAATTCCATTTTCAAACCCAATTTTTGCGACATCATACTGATACTCAAAGTCCACTTCATATTGAGCTTCTTTTGAACCCGCAGCTTTTATAGTGGTACCTAACGCAGAAAATAATTCATCGCCAGAGATAAGATGTTTCCAAATTCTCATCTCATGAAAGTTGATGACCTGTTCTTCTAACTTAGAATGAGATATTCCAGTCGTTCGTCGGTGAAACACCTTCACTTTTGAATATCGATCATCATTCAAAAGAAGTTGGAGAAGTTCTGATCCAACAAGACCTGTAGCCCCTATTAAAACGGCTGATTTTTGCGTACTACTCATCGCAAAGTATTAGTTAAGTTTGACTTGAAATATAAAAGAGAATGCGAAATATGCAATTTATGCTAATCTTCGAGAGCTCTTATAACCCGTTTAACGATTCCTTCCATGGCATCTCGATTGATCCAACGCGCTACAATCACCAAATTGTTTTTAGGATCACAGTACACCATGTTGGTCCCTGCGCCTAAGTGCCAAAAGGCAGACTCGGGAGCGCTAGGCATGGCTTTCTGATCGGTATTCAAAAAATAGTTCATGTAGCCGTAACCGGTGTTTGCATCGGTTGGCGTTTTTGAAAGTTCAATCCATTCTTTACTTATGATCTGTTCTCCATCCCAGTTTCCTTCGTTCAGAGTTAGTAAACCAAGACGAGCCTGATCACGAGCTGAAAGGAACATTCCTCCACCCCAGTGGCCTCCACCACTTACACTTTGCATAAGCTGACCATCAATAACTACCCAGCTATTTTCATAGCCATTCCATCGCCAGGTTGGTGATGCTCCAATTTTATCCATCATGTGTTCTTTTAAAACAACCGGTAGCGGTTCTCTCAATACATTTAATGCTGCAAGAGCAAGAAGGTTCACTCGAACATCATTGTATTCCCATTCAGTACCTGGTTCAAATCGATCTCTTGTCATCCAGGTCGATCTATCGCCTGATGGACGATCTGCCCAGTCTGGTTTTCCAAATAGTGTTCCTTCCCAATCGGAGGTTTGCCGGAGTAGATGATCCCAGGTTATTTTTGAATTATGTTCCGATGTGAATGGCTCGAAAACCTTGGCATTTCCAAAGTCATCAGCCTTTGGTCGGTTATCATCAAAGTTTGCCAGTAAGATAGGAGCCATATACTGATCGACTTTATCGTGAACATCGCGAATAAGTCCCATATCATAAGCAATACCAACGGTACTGCTCAGGAATGTTTTAGTCACAGAATGCGTCATGTCCACGCGAAAAGGCTCACCCCATTCGGCGATGATGTATCCGTCTTTGATGATGATGCCGGTCTGATCGCCCCGGTCTTTGAACGGACCAACCCCATCCCCAAAAGGTTCGCGACCAAAAGTGCCGTAATGGTTTTCTTCCATACTCCGCGGATTCGTAGTCTCACTCGCTTTTGCATATTCAATAACTAAATTAATCGAATCTGCATTGAAGCCCACTTCTTCCGGCAAGCGAGTTTCCCAATCACCCCAGTCACCAGGAAAGTATTGCGCGTTTAAAGATTGACTTAGAAAAAGTGTGAAGAATAGAAGAGCTGTTCGTTTCATTGATATTTGGCTATTTGTATATCGAATACAAAAACTAATATAAATATCGTTGTCAATACTGATGATGAATAATTATAGTCCAGCCTTAATTTCTAAAATAAGCACTCACTTTATTGTTCTTGCGTGACTTTTGGCTTGATCCAAAAGTCACCAAAAGATCAAGAAAACTTTAACTCCTCATTTCCGAGTAATAACATGCTTCGAATGAAAACTTCACGGAAATTCGTCAGACAGAAAGTTTTCATTGGGTTCATGAACTTCGAGTGAAGCAAGGTATTTCTTATGCCAAGATCTTATAGTAACCTGGCTTGTCGGGACGTCAAGGCAAAAGTATGTTATTGCTCAAATCCCCAATTGTGCTTTAACCTCTTTAACACGACGGCGAGATACACTCAGCTGGGTTCCAGAAGTAAGTTTGATTTCATAACTGCCCGAAAACCAAGGAATCAATTCCGAAACATAGGTTACGTTCACCAGAAAAGAGCGGTGTATTCGAACAAAACGCCCATCAGTAAGGCGCTGTTCCAATTGATCCAGTGTGCCGTCTATGCGAAAACTAGCCGAATCTGTGTAAGCATAAATCAATTTTTCATTGGCTTCCAGGTACTGAACCTCGTTGATATCCAAAATGTGAATAGATCGGCCTTTTTTCCCGGTTAAAACGTGAAGTGGTTTTTGGGATTGGTCTTCGATTACTTTTTCGATGGATTCTTGCTGCATTTCCTTTTGACTTGCTACATTTTGAAGTCGATCAAGTGATTTATTCAGCCGTTCAAGTCGTACAGGTTTGGTCAAATAATCCAAAGCGTAAACTTCAAAGGCTTTGATCGCATATTCATCATAAGCGGTTACGAAAATGATATAGGGCCGTGGTTTGTCCAGCATAGATACCACATCGAATCCATCTAAACCCGGCATTTGAATATCCAAAAATATCACATCCGGTTTTAGATCATTGATTTGTACAATTGCTTCCGATGCAATTCCCGATTCTCCAATAATTTCAATGGGGGTGGCGGAGTGCTCAAGAAGCGACTTCATTCGCTCTCGGGCCAGGTGTTCATCATCAACCAGGAACGCTTTCATGATCTGATTTTTTTGTCGGTTCGAAATGGCTGTGTTCACCCAACTCAGTAAATGGGAATCTTAAAATTAAAGTGTTCGAGTTTATCGCTGCATCCACAGAATCCCCAAAATGAAGTTGAAGCCTTTTAAAAATATTCGAAAGCCCGGTGCCATTTTCCATGAACTTGCCAAAGTCATTATGCGGGAAACCCGGCCCGGTATCAGTCACACTGATTTGTAATGTTTGGGCTTGTCGTTCGATTTCCAATGTAATGGTATGGTGACCTTCTTTCTTGCTGATTCCATGTTTTACAGCATTCTCAATCATTGGTTGAAGAGTTAGCACTGGTAGCGAAACCTGATGCAAATTATAAGGCACATTAATTTCTACATCCAGGCAATCTTTGAAACGAGCTTGCTCAATATTCAGATACAGTCGAATGATCTCGAGTTCATCTTTTAAGCAAACTAAGGGTCGATCACTTGCTCGGAGTGTATAACGAAAAACATCGGCTAAATCTTCCGTAACTGATTCGGCTTCATTGGGAGATATTCGAATAAGTGCAGCAATAGAATTCAAGGAATTAAACAGGAAATGTGGGTTTATCTGCGCACGTAGTGCAGAAAGCTCTGATTCAACAATTCGTTGTTCTGCTTCCATTGTACGTTTTACATATTCGGTTACATACATTATCCCACTTGTACCAAGCATCCCAATAATACACATCATTGCGATAACCGAAAGTGCGATCGCTTCTTTACCTGCAGGAGCATAAGGTTGCGGATTCAACATTGCATGAACCATATTGGTAGTTGCAAACCCAAGGGCAAAACCGATTAAGGAGTTTGCAATCTGAGCATGCACATGAATTACGATATTTCTAGTCCCTTTGAGAGGAAACTTTCTATGTAGTGGATACCACGTGAGACCAAATATTCCAATTAAAAAGCCGGAATACATGGTTGTAAAGATAAACCCGTCACCTTTCATGTTGTCTTCAGTCATCGCCGAAAAAAACCAATCAGAGAAGAAGCCAAACCCGATAGAAAAGAAAAGCCATAACCCAATCAGCGTCCTAATGAAGTGTTTAGGAGAGATTACAGATGAATGTGTTGCTGATGGGGCCATGGCTTAAGGTTGCAAATAATGATTTAGAATTCAAATTTTACGCCACTTACCGGCAGTAGATTGAATTGGGTCGCACGATCCACTTGTTGAGTTTGAATATTCCAGAAATCGGATTCTACATTTTGTTGATTGTAGGCATTCCAAACCTCCAAGAAGACCACAAGATTTGTTCTTTTCATGAAAAACCTTCTATCAACACGAGTGAACAGTGAGTGATAAGCCGGGTAACGGGATTCATTGAACCGAGTGAAGTCTAAAATTTCAGTTTCAGCATTAGTTGAAGCTGAGGCATCAATTGGGGTATATGCTCTGCCGCCCAGATAACTCCATCGAACACTCACTTCCCAAAGATCATTTGGACGATATCCACCGATTACACTGAATAGATATCGATTATCAAAATTTCGATCCTGCCACTCACCGGTATAGTCTTTATGACGGGTTCTGAAGTAAGAAGCTGAAATCATCCCGTAAAAATCGACGGCAAGTTTCTTTTGAAGAAGCACTTCAACTCCACGGGCATATGCCTGACCATTATCTTCTAGCACATCGTAGAATTGCTGGAAGGAATCGAGTACATAATTTCGATCACCCACAGAATTCACTGAAGGAAGAATAGGTGCGTTGCGGTATTCTTTGTCATACAGTTCAACAGTAAGCTGAGTATCATCACTTAGTAAGTAATCGGCACTTAAGATATAGTGATCGGAACGGGTACTTCTCAAGTTCGCAATCGTCGGATTTTGTGAAATCAAATATCTTGGTACAGCCTGGTAGTGGATCCCGAAAGCTGCATTAATTCCCAAACGTGGTGATACCTGATATCTAGCCTTGAATCGAGGAGCAATGTTCAAATCTTCATTGTAGGAATTATATGTTCCTCTAGCTCCGATGGTTGTAGATAAGGATGGTGTTATTTCCAAACTGTAGGATGCAAAAACAGAACTAAGCGATCCATTTACATCATCATTTCGGTTAAAATCTTCTCTCTCTTGACCAGCCTGGTTCGTTTCAGCGGCAATGAAATACTCATAATCATTTTGCTCAGCTCTTACTTCAGCGCCAAATTCGATGTTATTTCTATCATTTAATCGAACAAAGGATACAGATCGAAAAGCAAACATTGCTTCCATGGAGTTAAAGTCGACCGAGGTTTGTTCCGTTAGTGCATCGGTAAGAATTTGATCATTTTCTCGGAAAGAATAAGAAACCGAGGTATTGGTGTATCCATTATTCCATAAATGTTGCCAATTAATTCCGGATGTATTCTGATTATTGGTATTGTCAACCGCTTCAGCAGTGCCTTCATCTCGAGCTTCAGAAAGATCGCTTGTAAAGTTAGACTGACCATAAATATTTAAGAATGAAATTCTATTTCGGCTGTCAATTTTAGAACTAAGCTTAACCTGAGCATCGGCATAACGAGGTGCGCCTCCGGCATCAATAGCATTCGCAATTAAGTCGAGATAACTACGACGAGCAGAAACTAAATAGGTGAGGTTATTAGAGATTGGGCCATCCATATTTACAGTGAACCCAGCTAAATTGAGACCTGCATCTCCTTGAAGTCGCTCAAGGTTACCATCTCGATAGGTTATGTCTGACACAGATGATAAATGATTTCCAAATTTTGATGTAAATCCACCAGCAGAGAAATCAATACTTGAAATCAGATCGGTGTTAACGATTCCGATGGGGCCATTTGATCGGCCACTTTGATTTTGAAAATGTCGGATATTCGGAAGAGGGATATTGTCAATGTAATTCCCGTTTTCGATCGGACTTCCACCTCGTACTAATAAATCCTGACTGGTGTCTCCCTGACTTGCTACACTAGGTAAGGCATTAAGCACTCTTCCTAGTTCTTGTGCCGCACCCGGTGACCGGCGGATTTCCTCAGGGGTAAAACTTACCTTGCCAATTCCTTCTGTGTTGGTCTCCGAAAAGAATCCACTTGTAACAGTAATTTCTTCACCCATCACCGTTGAAGGATTGAGTTTTACATTTACAGTTTGATTTCGATTTGATCCAACAACAATATCAGGAATTCTCTTTGTTTCGTATCCGATGTATCGAATCGTTAGCGTATAAATTCCCGGAGTTAAATTTTCGATAGAATATAATCCATCAATATTTGTGGCATCTCCATCCAGAGTTTTCTCAATAATTAAATTTACACCGATAAGTGGTTCAAGTGTTTCGGCGTCGACAACTTCCCCTGAGATGGTTCCCAGGCGTTGCTCTCTTTCTTGTGCCCAACCCATCGTGGACATCCCAAAAATCATAGTTAGTATAAATAGTGATCGAAGCATTGTGATGAATATTTAGGTTATAAATACGCATCGAAACTACTTCTATATATTGCTAGATCATTTATTTAGAAGATTGGTGGCAACTAAATGAGATGAGCGGCAGATTGATAATGATGAGCGGTAACCGAAGTTTCAATGGATTTCTTGAACAAAAAGAATAGCATGGTTAGATGGACTATACAGTCCTATTTCGTTTGTATTCCATGGTGTATGAAAGTGTTTGTTAACCTTGAGGTCGGATGTCGCTAAATCTCTTTCTATAAGTTTAATGTCCGTTACCCAAATTTTAATTTGTTGACCTTGGAATGACCCTTTTTTAAAAAGTTGAAGATGAATTGATTGATTTTCTCTTTGTATAACTGAATAGTCTAGCTTGCTAGAGTATTGTAGTGAGTCATAGATTGATGAAAACCCAAGAGATTCAAAAAAGCTTAATTCAGCCAGAATATCTTGTACAGGTAAAACCGGCGAAATATTAATCAAGTTTGTCATAAATCAATCCTCATTCCTTCAAAGGCAACCTTATAACCCAGGTTCTCAACTTCGTTTCTTTCATCAGAATTAAGAATCATAGGATTAGTGTGATTGAAATGTATGAAGATCACTTTTTCTTTTTCTGAGGCAGGGAGGCCTTTGAACAATTCCATGCTTTCTGACACAAAAGGGTGTGGAATTTTTGAGATATCTCGACCGGGTAATTCATTTTGATCGAAGAAAGTAGCATCCAAAAAAGCATAATCTACTTTTGATATTTCTTCAACGATACTTCGATCCCAAATATCCCATTTGTTGATGTCTGGGATAAACAGCACTTTTTTATTGGTTGATTCTATTCGGTATCCAACGGTCTCGGAGTATTCATCACGATGAGGAACTAAAAAAGGAGTAACCCATAAATTGTCCGAAATCTGAATGGCAGAATCAGCAGACAATTCATTTAGTGTGATATTATTAAACTCAACAAGCTGACTCCAGGGACCATTATTCTCAAGATAGTTCTTCATTCGAGGCATAGCATGAACCGGAATTCCTTGAGTACCCATAACCTCATGACCAAGATGCATCAACCCAGTGTAATGGCCTATATGTGCATGAGTCAAAAAGATGCCGGATAAACCAGCTATCGAGCTCTCCTCATATAATTTCCGAAGTTGATATTTGAAATCTGGGGTTGCTTCAAACATCCAGGTTTTTTCTGCTTCCAGATCTACAAGTCCGAGATTAGTAGCATATCGAGCGTTTACTTTGCCTTGCCAAAACTGATCACAGTTTTCATTTTCGCAACCTGCTTGTGGGAACCCGGCATCCTGAGCTATTCCTAAAACGGTGATGTATTGATTTGAGGCAGGTTCATTTTCTAATTCAATGTTTGAGCAGTTGAATAAGAAAAATGTGAAAAGTAGAACAGTGAAATGAACTTGTTTTATCATTTCAGAAATTAAGGGAATTGGAAGGTCAATAAAAAAGTCATTCTGACCCCACCCCGGCCCTCCCCTACATTAGGGGAGGGAGAGCACTTAATAAATTATGGTTTAACAAAGAGTTCTTCTCCTTGTCCCGATATATCGGGAGAGAAGACAGATGAGGTAGGTTTTAAAATACAGCTATTTTACCCTTCACCCATTCCTCGAGTATCATAATAAAAACGGATGTGTTTGATCTTTCCGTCTTCCCAACGTTGAACTTCAACTTCTTCCATTTTGAATCGATTTCCATCTTTAGTGGTTAAATCTACCCAAGACTCCATTATTACCACTCCTGTCTCTGGATTTTCGGCTGCAGCAGTTACTCCACCATCGTGAATAGCTTCAATTCCTGCAGCCCATTCTTTATGGAATTCTATATTGGCGGCAAGACCTTCGGTTACTTCTCCTGTTCCTTCTACTTTCACCGAATCTTCGTGGTAATACTTCGTCAAAGCTTCAAACATTTGACCTTCGTTCGACATTTTAACAATGTCCATTGCTCTTTCTAAATTTGTCATATTGTTCACCTCTAAATATTGGTTGGTTAATTATTAAAGTAATTGATTTTACCTAATAACAAATAAAGAATGAGTTAAGGGACAATCTTTGAAAAAGAAAATTTCGAAAGAGTTTTCTAGCTAATGAATGAAATGTTTGAAGGCACAGAGGGACAAAGGCACTGAGTGATTTCATCCCACTATCTCTCCCAATAGGCTGGGCGAGAGGACTCAAAAATTTGGTTCAGATTTTAAAGGAAGTTCCCTCCCCCAATGTAAGGGAGGGTTAGGGTGGGGTTAAAAAGTTTGATGAGATTGGTAAAAGCAAAAGGCGTCCGAAGACGCCTTTTGTGACTTTAACTCTTAACCAGTTGCACCTCGCTAGTGAACCAGTTGTAGAGAATCGGAACAATGATTAATGTGAGGAAGGTCGAAGATATCATTCCGCCAATTATTGTCCAACCTAAAGGTGACCATAAACTCGTTGCCGAAAGAGTTAAGGGCAACAGACCCAGGATAGTTGTGGTGGTAGTTAAAATAATAGGGATGAATCGTGTAGCCGCTCCTTCCTGTATAGCTTCAAGTTTCGATTTTCCTTGAGCCATTAATTGATTCGAATAATCGACCAAAATAATTGAGTTATTCACTACGATTCCTACTAGCGAAATGAATCCCACGAAAGCGAAGAATGAAAATGACCATCCCGTGATAAATAAAGCAAAGAAAGATCCTGTAACCGCTAGAGGAATGGCTGCAAATACAATCAATGGTTGCTTGAAAGATCTGAATTGAAGCACCAAGACAGCAAATATCCCTAACATAGACAGTATTAAGAGAATCCCTAAATCACCAAAGGTTTCCTGTTGTGCTTCATATTCTCCACCTATGTAGAGGGAATAACCTTGTGGTAATTCAAGAGTATTCAATTCTGTAATGATTGATTCAGTAATTGCTGTGGTTTCATCCGGGTTTTTTACATCTGCGGTTACAGCAATACTTCGTTGAAAATCGAAATGCTGAATTTCATTTACTGTTGATTCAAACTCCAAATTAGCTACCTGACGAAATGGTACTTGTTGTTGCTGGCGGTTTGTGAAATACACCTTATTGAAGTCTGTGATTTGAGCGTCATTCTCGATAGGTAATCGTACCACCATCGGGTACTCTTCATTGTTATCAAGTGTGATATCCCCAACAGTAAATCCGGCTAGGCTCGCTCGCAAGGCGACATCAGCATCAAAAATATCAACACCAAATAATCCTGCACGATCCTGATCTACATTTACTTTCAAGTTCGTCTTAGCAATAGCGAGCGGGTTTTCGACATTTAGTGTTCCTTCCGTTTCAGCAATAATCGACTCTACCTCAAATGCGATATCCTTTAGTATTTCCAGGTCATCTCCAATAATTTTGATTTCGACTGGAGCTTCAAAAGGAGGTCCATTTTTTAATTCGCTAAAAGTGATTTTTGCATCAGGATAGGCAGAAAATTGTCTGCGAAATTCAGCAAGAGTTGAGTAAAATTGCTGAGGATTCCACTCTTCAAAGTTCACTAAAACCTGACCATGAGTAAGCTCATAATTTGTATTAGGTCGATTGTAGTATACCATTGGATTCCCATGTCCGATGTTAGTTGCATAGTCACGAATTCCTTCAGTTTGCAAAATAACAGACTCAACAAATAGAACACCTTCCTCAGTTACGTCAAGATTTGAACCATTTGGAGCATCCACTTCAATCAATAGCATTGGTTTGTCCGCTGTGGGGAAAAAGCTAACACCCACATATGGAAATAAGGCAAAAGCTGTGAAGAAGAATGCTAAAGCTCCAATTATGAAAAGTATAGGACGTCGAAGTGCTAGTTTTAGAGCTGGTAAATAGCTTTTTTCTGCAACTGATTTTAATAATGGGTTGATGAATCCACGGTGTTCTGTTTTCTTTCCCAACAGCTTGCCTGAGATAATTGGTGTGAAGGTTAAGGCTAGTAGTAGCGATACGATTAATACTAATATTACGGTTACTGGTAATGACCGAAGGAATTCACCGGCGCCACTATTAAGCAATGCCAATGGGGCAAAAGCAAGAACGGTTGTTACGGTTGAACTAATGACTGCACTACCAACTTCTGTGGTGCCATTGAGTGCTGCTTCTGGAAGTGAAAAACCCATTCTTCTGAATCGAAGGATGTTTTCAACTACAACGATTCCATTATCAACTAATAAACCCAATGCAATTACTAATGCTGCAATGGAAATTTGTTGAAGTGCGTACCCGCTAAAATCAATACCTGCGATCGCAATAATGATCGACAATGGAATTACGGTCATGATGATAGCGGCAGGTCTAAATCCGAAGAATAAGAAGATGATTAGACCAACAAGCCCAATACCCTGTAACAGGTTGGTGAAAAAATCACTCAAACGGATGCTAACAGCTTCAGCTTGTTCAAAGACTTTTACGAGTTGAACTCCTGCTGGTAAAGTGGATTGAAACTCAGAAAGCGTACCATTGATTTCTTCACTTAATGTGACAACGTTTTCGTCAGGTTTTTGGGTAAGTGTTACATAAACAGCCTTATCACCCATATAAGAAGCCATCCAACGAAGATCTTCGTAATCAAATCTTACATCAGCGATGTCTTCAAGGTGAACTAAATCAGTATTAGTTGAAGAAATTACGGTCTTCTTAATTGCTTCGATTGATTTAAATCCGCCAGATGTTTTTATCGTGAAGGATTTGCCATCAGACTTTACGTTTCCACCAGGAATATTTGCATTCTGTGATTGAAGGATACCAATCACTTGTTGAAGTGAAATATTCTGACGTGCCATTTGTTGGAAATCAAGAGATACTCGGATTTCTTCTTGTGGCTCTGCCTCAACATCAACACCACTTATTCCCGATATTTTGTTGAGCTCGTACTCTAGATCTTCAGCAATTCTTCGAAGTTGATTGTAGGGCGCTGAATCAGAATACAAGGCAATCTGCATAATATTAACGCGAATATTTGGGTCGAACTGAATGATGTCCAGGCTAAAGATTTCATCTGGTAAATCAGTTCTTATGGCGTTGATCTCGCGAGTAATCTCATTGAGTTTATCTTCGGTATCGACACCGAAAGTGGCTTCAATATTCACGATTACAAGACCATCTTTTATGCTGGTATTAACCGTTTCGATGTCTTCGATTTCCTCAATGGCGTCTTCAATAGGTTCTACAACCAGTTCTTCCATATCAATTGGTCCGGCGCCCGGATAAACGACCACAATGTTATAAAATGGAAAGTCAGGTTTAGGATCTTCCGATCTTGGCATAGATTGATACGAAAACCATCCAACCAACGTAGCTAATGCTACCAAAATCAGAGTAAAATGATAGTTTTTAAGTGCAAATTCTGGCAGTTTCATATCAGTCTAAGCTATTTGTGCTGATGGTTACCTGATCACCAGAACGAATATAGGCAGACCCTTCGGTGATTATTCTGGATGCTGTAGGAAGTTCATTGGTCGGAACAATTAAACTGGAAGAGCGAATTTCAATTGGAACCACCTCTGTTACCGTCGCTGTGTTGTTTTCATCAAGCACGAAAATTTTCACATTCAATTCGTCGGCTTCCACAAGCGCAGCCATTGGTATTTCATAGTATGGCTGAATTCCGCTTGGGAATAATTCAAGTTTAGCAACGAATCCATTTTTGATTTGAACATGCGTTGGATCAAGCGTTAACTCAATTTCAAAGGTGCCGGTCATTGGGTTTGCCGCTTCTGCAATCTCAGTTACTCTAGCACCGAAAATCTGGCCTGGATATGCTGCCAAAGAATAGGCTGCTTGATCTTCTAAGTTGATGCGCACCACATCACGATCTGCAACTCCAATTCTAAGCACATACGCATCTTCACCGTTTTCACCAATATTAAATACTGGGTTGCCTGGTTCTACTAATTCTCCTTCTTCTACAAATCTGCGAAGGATTTTACCAGATACAGGAGCTTTAATTTCAGCAAAACGCCGATTAAAGGTTGCGATCTGTAGGTCTGATTGTGCAACTTCAAAAGCAGTCTCCATGTTCTGAACCATTTCATAAGTAGCCGCACTATCCGCATATAAACGTTTGAATCTCTCGAGATCACGAACAGCTTTTGAATATGCTTCTTGGGCCTTGTTTACTTGAGCTTCAATTTCTTCGAGATTTAATGAAGCGAGGAGTTGTCCTTTTACTACTGTTTGTCCCTCATCAACCAAAATCTGATCTACAATTCCGCCAATTTTAAACGATAACGTGCTTTGGGATTTCGAGGATATGATTCCACTCGCCGTCAACGGGATTGGCTCGTCTTTCACATCCAGTTCAACTACGCGTACAGGCTTAACAGATTCGGTAGACACTGCAGCTAGCTCTGATTGATAGTTCGGTTTGCAAGCAAGAAGTAATACTGCTGATGCTACTAGTATGTTGGTGATGTATTTCATGATTTCCACCTTATTTATAGAGATAAAACTTGTTCAAATTGAGCCTGCTGTACCCAAACCTGATTTCTTGTAATGTTGAGTTGTTGCAGGGAATTGATGTATTGAGTTTGGGCGTCGAGATAATCGACTAGAAGAAGCTGTCCTTCTTCATACTGTCTTTTTTTGATGTCAAAAAAACGATTCGCACTGGCTAGTTGTGCCTGTGAAGCGTAGTAAGTTTTGAACGCTGCCTCGAGGGCAGCTTTAGATTGTATAACCTGTAGTTTGATCTGTTCTTCTACTTCATCCAATCTTGTTTCAGCAATCTTTGAATTAATGTGTGCTTCTTGGATATCCGCGTTTTTACGAAAACCACTGAAGATGGGAACTGTGATGTTAAACTGAACCAATTGGTAATCTTCGTCATCTGAAAAACGGTAATCCTGACCTTGATATCCGGCTAAAAAACCAACTGAAGCTTTAGGTAGTCGACTTGCTGATGCTAAGCTAATAAGTTCACTTTGTGCATTAATGCCGAATTGCAGCTGATCTAGCTCTGGTCGACCCATTAGAGCTTGAGCAATGTATTCCTGTAAATCAGAATCTGCTTCTAATGGAATGGTTTCGGTTTCATCAAATTCTATTGGTGAGTCAAAAGAGCGATTCAAAAGAAAATTGAAATAACTTTGAGCTGTTTGATTTTGCTCAACAGCAGAAGCTTGTTCACTTTCTATTCTCGAAAGTTCAAATCTTGCTCTATACACAGCATCAATGGTTGCAATTCCATTTTCAACCAATCGTTCATTTAAGCGAACTAATTCTTGAACAAGTAGTTCATTTTCATCAAGGATATCAATCAAGTATTCAGACTGGATAAATTGGTAGTAAGCGACTTTTACTACCTTAGCTAACTCATTTCGATAAGCATCAAGTTTTGCTTCCTGAACAGAAACAAGTGCCTTTTGGGCTCGATAACCGAAATAGATATCCGTATTGAAAAGTGGTTGAGCTATAGTAAGTCGAGTGTCATGGAAATTATCTGGCAAGAACTGCTCATTCACATTCTGTAAATCAGTAGGGAATGCGTTGTTTCCATTCAACTGATTGAGTGAGGAGTACACTGGGTTGAGTAAATCACCTATTGGGAAATCCAATGTTCTACCACCCGAAGCGATGGTGTAATCTGAATTTAAGCTTACATCCGGAAAGAATAGTCCTCTTGACTGTTTGAGTTGTTGGATCGCTACCTGCACATCCATTTGATGTTGTTGAAGCATTAAGTTGCTTTCCATAGCCTCATCGATGTAGGCATTTAATACATCCGGATGATTACTCTGTGCCCGGACTTGCCCAAGGCTTAGAAGTGCGATCCCAAGAATTAGATATATATGTTTCATTAGAGTTCGTTTGTTTTCTGGTCCAAACTTACCCCATGAGATCAAGAAGGTTAGCGATGCATTCCCTTACGGTTTTGAATTAGGATGAACGGTAGGTATGAGTGGATGGGCGGGGAGATGTGTTTTCTTTTTTTGACATTTTGTTCCCAACAGTTGTCGGGACGAAGAATCAACAAGTTTATTTCACAACCTCGAAGTAATTTATTTACGTACTTTTGTGTGGACAAAAGTACCAAAAACCACCGCAAGAAATGTAGATTCACCCGCTAATGAACTTCGGTTAAGCTTCTAGCTAACGATCGGTTCTTCTACCAGACCACTCCTACCGCATTTCTTTCGGGATTTATTTTTGGGGTCATTAAAGATAATCGAAGTAAAAATTCACTGACTCAACCCTACTATACCAATCCCTATTATTTAGAGTGTAGCTTGATAAATGAATTAGTTTATAACAAGGAGTTCTTCTCCTTGAGAAGGAGAAGACAGATGAGGTCGATCAATTTCCACCCTTGTTCCCTCCCTAAGACTAGGGAGGGAGACGCTCATATATTTATGGTTGACTTTATAGGAAGTCCTCTCCCCTAATTTTAAGGGAGAGAAAGAGAGGGGTGATTAGCGAGGAAGGACAAAATTAGATACTCTGAAATGTAGATTCACCCGTTTATGAATGTAATTTTTGATCGATTGTGGCTAGAGATTAATTATAAGGTAGATTCAATCTTAAAAAACCATTATCACCTTTATCGGTTTTCCAATACATCCAGAGTCGAGTATCTCCCTCATCATACCAATGCAGATCGCTATACTCTATGGTCTTAGTTTTGCCTGCTTTTATTTTTGGCCAATCAGAATGGTCTGATAAATCGACACTTATAAGTGCGCCATCATCTTCATCACAAGCGAAGAAATATATCGTTCGATTTGTGTCATTTGTGATATGGATTAAAGGCTCAATAGCCTCAACCGTAACTTCTCCTTCAAATCTAAAAAGACTACAGCTGGGTAGTATTACACTTAGGATTAACGATAGAATTAATAGTGTTGATTTATTCATGATTATCTATTCTGTAGTTTTGCTAAAGTAATAGAATTAGATAGGCAAGCGAAAGACAACTTTTCCTGATGTTCAAAAAAAAGAATGAACTGACAGCTTAAAATGATTCAGCTTATCACTAATGAACAGTAATTTATTTCACCCCTTCATATACTTAGCCAAAATATTCATGACTGTATTATTGTAAATGCTCTATCAGCTTTCTGTTCTTATTAATTTCACAGCAGTTGTTCAGGCTATTATTCTGATCATGTTGCTTCTTAGAAAGAAGTATGTAGGGTATGTGTATAATCGATTTCTAGCCATTCTTCTCATGGCTTTTAGTATCGCAATAATCAATTCTTTGCGTGTCTTATTAGGGTACGAATACGAGTTCGAGTTTTATGAGACCATTTCAAATAGCATGGGAATTTTGGTTCCCCCAACCATCTATTTGTATGTAAAAACAAAACTGGACCAATCAGTGGATTGGGTAAAACCAATTCTATTACACGGGATTCCTTTTTTAACATTAATCAGTCTATCAATACTATTTTTAGTATTTAGCATAGATTATTTAGATCAACTTGAGAACGCTTTTATACCAATTTATTTAGGGCAAAATATCATTTATCTAACACTATCCTATCGACTAGTGAGAGACATTGAAAAATCTGCAAAGGGGCAATTTAATTCTCAATCAGTGAAGTCTTTACTCTGGATGAAGCAAATACTTGTATCATATTCCATAGTTTTTGTGATGTCACTTATCTCAATAGGATTTACAATCAGTGGAAACCAACTCCCAGATTATATAAATCTAAATTTCATTCTAATATTATCACTTCACATTATTGTTTTAGGCTATAGGAATATTTCAGAGTCAGATGTGCTTTTTAAAGAAGTCCCTTATAGCAAAAGTCAGTTATCGGATGAAAAATCAAGGGAGATTTTTAAAGAGATTCGTCGATTGTTTTCTGAGGAAAAAATATTCAGATCAAAGGATCTTACGTTGGCAAAACTGGCAAAAGAATTGGGGATATCCAGCAGTTATATCTCACAATCTATAAATAGAGAGAAAGAGGTCAGTTTTAGCGATTTTATAAATCAGTATAGAGTTGAGGATGTAAAATCTAAGTTACACGATAAAAACTATTCGCATCTGACCTTACTTGGAATAGCTGAATCAGCTGGTTTCAAATCGGGATCTGTTTTCAATACTGCATTCAAAAAACAAACAGGTGTGACCCCATCTCAATTCAAGAAAAGCATTAGTTCAAAGAATTAAGCAGTTCTACAGCTCTTAACCTTTCTCTAAAAAAGTAAGGTGTTAAATGATTGTTATTAAAAACATCATTGAATATATGTATTGATTTTGTCATGTAGAACTTTGCTCGGATACATATATCAGGTGGTCTTAGAAATAGAATAGGGAAACCAAATGCCTAATTTTTTGCAAATCTTAAATCAACAAATGGCAAAATGAGAAAGATACTTTTAACAAGTGTACTGATAATGGGCTTTATGGTCACTAATGCGTGTAAAGATTCGCCGACAAACGTTCAGTCTGAATTACTATTTACTTCAAATTTAGGGAACGAACTTTTATTAGACGGTACCTGGGAATCTGGGTGTGCAGAAGATCGAGGAAGATTTGGTTCTGAAATTTTTCGATTTACTGACAACAGTTTAACAATAGAAATCAAATTTTATTCGGAGAATACTTGTACAACGCTGTCTGGTGAAATGAATGTGGACATAGATTTTGAGGTAAATGGCACCATCAACGCAACATTGAATGGTGAAACAGTTCGGGCGAATAAAATTTCAGGGATTCAGAGAATTAACGGGCAGGAAGAATCATTTAGACAGTCCATTTTTGTGGAGGAGTTAGCCGATGGAATACAATTTTATCATGCCAGGTTTGAAGAAGATGGGGGTAACACGTTTGATGGATACCCAACAGATATTATACCAATACCTTTTATGAAAGTGAGTAAATAAAATTTCATCTCTTCGTCATCCAGAGACTACCGCCAAAGGATCTACCATTCTACAAAGTGGGCGGGTTTTCTATTCGTACTTTTGTGTGGATCCCGATTTAAATCGGGATACCAAAAACCACCTCAAGAAATGTAGATTCACCCGCGAATGAGCTTCGATTAAGCTACTTGCTAACGATTGGTTCATTCTCCAGATCATCCCTACCTTATTTCTTTCGGGTTTAATTTTGGGAGTCATTAATGATAATCGGAGTTAACTTTCACTGACTCAACCCTACTATACCAATCCCTATTATTGAGTGTAGCTTGATAAATCAATTAGTTAATAACAAGGAGTTCTTCTCCTTGAGAAGGAGAAGACAGATGAGGTCGGATTATGAAATGATTTTCATACACATAGTCGTCCTGAATCAAGTCTGGAATGATAACAAACGGAGTTTAACTACGCTCCAACATTCTCTCAAGAGAAAGCACCGCATTTTTTGTGATATCTTCGGGAACCGTAATATGATTCACTACTTCTCCAGCTTCGAGTTTTTCTAAACTCCATAGCAGGTGAGGTAAATCAATTCGGTTCATGGTTAGGCATGGACACATGAATGGATTTAAAGAAACGATTTCTTTATCAGGGTGCTCGTCGATGATGCGATTCACCAAGTTCATTTCAGTACCAATCGCCCATTTCGAGCCAGCTGGAGCATCTTTGATGGTATTAATTATGTAATTGGTCGATCCTGCAAAATCAGATGCCTGAACTACGTCGAATGTACATTCCGGGTGAACAATGATATTAATCTCAGCGTCTTTCTTGCGGAGGTTTTCGATATGCTGAACATTGAATTTCTCGTGAACCGAGCAGTGACCTTTCCATAAAATCACTTTAACATCTTCCCATTCACCTTCATACTCGAAGCTTTCAGTCAATGGAGCATAAACCGCCATGTGCTCAAGTGGAATCCCCAGTTTATACGCTGTATTTCTACCAAGGTGCTGATCAGGTAAAAACAAAATGCGTTCTTTTTGTTCGAATGCCCAGGTCAGCATTTTCTCCACATTGCCGGAAGTAACGCATGCACCGCCATACTTTCCAACAAAGCCTTTAATTGCAGCTGTAGAATTCACA
This sequence comes from Balneolaceae bacterium, assembly GCA_965229525.1. Lineage (GTDB taxonomy): Bacteria > Bacteroidota > Rhodothermia > Balneolales > Balneolaceae > HXMU1420-13. The sequence goes on along the minus strand of OZ245886.1, from coordinate 1,360,523 downwards.
TAAGTGAGTGGTAAAATGGTATCCCCCCAAATCTTTTGCATTTTCTTCCAGCCAATTTCCGTCTGATCAATATCAGCCATATCTGCCATTGAACAACCGGCACGTAGATCTGGAAGAATAACTTTTTGATTGGGCTTGGTTAACATATCCGCAGTTTCTGCCATGAAGTGAACACCACAAAATGCGATAAACTCAGCTTCAGGCATTTCAGCACAAATTTGGGCGAGTTTTAAAGAGTCACCTCTGGCATCAGCGAATTGGATTACTTCATCTTTTTGGTAATGATGACCGGGTATAAATAATCTTTTCCCAAATTGAGCTTTAATCTCTCTAATACGGTTTTCCATCTCTTCCACCGACATTTCGGAATATCGCTTTGGAAGACTTACTTCTGATTCAATTTCTAATAATTCTAAAACGTCCATATCAAAATAATTAGTCACACATCACGAAACAGGAATTCGACACTCAATTATACTAAAAAAATGTGATTGTGTGCATTAATGGCTAATTGCTCAAATAATGTTTGTCAAATATTAAGGTTAAAACTGATATCCAGTGCTTTTACTGAATGCGTGATCCAACCAATAGAAATAATGTTGGCTCCACATCCTCTATATCGCGCAATATTAGTTGGATTTATCCCACCAGATACTTCAGTTACAACATGATCCGGAATAACTTCAACGAGTTCTCGAATCTGCTCAGGTGTTCTATTATCTAACATGATCACATTTGCTCCAGCTTCAACGGCTTCTAACACCTGCTTCTTAGTCTCCGTTTCTACCTCAATAGAAACCATGTGACCGGCGTGTTTTTTTACTAATTCTACTGCCTTAGTAATTCCACCAGCTACTTTAATGTGATTGTCTTTTATCATCACACCATCATCTAAACGAAATCTATGGTTTTGTCCACCGCCACATTTTACTGCGTACTTCTGAAGACCACGAAGTCCCGGTAATGTCTTTCGGGTATCCACTATAGATATGGTGGGGTCATCCAGAAGTTTCACAAGCTCGTTAGTAATGGAGGCAATTCCACTCATGTGCTGAAGGATATTCAAGATAACTCGTTCACCACTTAATAAGGTGGTAACAGGACCTTCGACTTCGGCAATTATTTCACCTTTGGTTACTAGAGCACCATCTTTTTTTAGGAGGTTGATGTGTACATCAGTATCGAAGAAAGGATAAACCATAGCAAAAACATCCATTCCTGCCAATACTCCAGGTGCCTTACAATGAAATTGTCCTTTTGCTACATCAGATTCTGAGAAGATTGAATTGGTAGTTACATCACCCATTCCCAAATCTTCCAGGAGGGCTATTTCAACGATTTGTTTAAATAAATGCTTTGGCACGAATGAACGGTATTAGAAAACAGGATTGTTTATTTTCAAGCCTTTAAAGATACCGACTTTCCCAAATAAGAACGAGTAAAATGATCTATTTAGATTTCGCTGCAACTACCCCTATTCATCCACAGATTTTGGATGTTTATACACAGGTTGCGTCTCGATACTTCGGGAACTCGAGTAGTTTACATGACGAAGGTTCATCAGCAAAACAGATTATTGAAGCTTCTTCGAAAGTCATTGCAAATGCTTTTCATGGCTCTCCTAAAGGTCTCACTTTCACTTCAGGTGCAACGGAATCAAACTATCTTGCCATTCAGGCATTATTAGATGGTAGAACCGATGATCGAAATGAAATTATCAGTTCGAAAATGGAGCACTCTTCCGTAATCAATGTACTAGAAAGATTAGCTTCTCAAGGTTATCACATCCATTGGCTTGAAGTACATGAAGATGGGAGAATCAATCTTGAACATTTTGAAGAATTACTCAATGACCGAACAGCGTTAGTGAGCATCCAACATATAAATTCCGAGCTAGGTGTGATTCAACCTATTCAAGAGATTGGTGAAAGACTGCAGGACACTGGAGTGTTATTTCATTCGGATTGTGTTCAGAGTTTTGGAAAAATCCCAGTAGATGTTGAAGCCTGTAATTTAGATGCCATATCAATTTCTGCACATAAAATTTACGGCCCAAAAGGGATTGGGGCTGTTTGGATCAATCCAGAAACCGAATGGAAACCACTATTTGATGATGCGGATCAAAAAAAGTCGCTTAGATTTGGAACAGCTAATACGCCGGGCATTGGTGCGTTTGCTGCGGCGACTAAGTTGATGATTTCATATCAGGAATCAGAACTAGCAAGACTTTCAAATGTTAGATCCTCAATAGTTGAAGGCATTCAAAAAACTGGTTACGAACTAATTATCGAAGGTTCGGAGGAGTATCAATCGCCGTATATTTTAGGGGTACGAATTCCCGGTATGGAAGGTCAATTTCTAATGCTGGAATGCAGCCAAATGGGGCTTGCAATTTCAACAGGATCTGCGTGTCAAGTTGGATCGGAAAAACCAAATCGTAGCATGAAAGCGATCGGTAGAAGTGATGAAGAAGCGCGACAATTTGTACGTTTGTCTTTCGGTTTGGATGTAAAAGAACATCATATTTCCAAGATAATTGAGAAAATAGACACTATCTTAAAACGTCATTTTAATAAGGTACATCGACCTAAAGATTCGAAAACATAATCTAATTCCATGAACAAGTTTTTATCTATTCTTTTTGCCGGATTATTGATTACATCGGCATGCAATAATGCTGATCAATCTGCAACTGAACAGCCGGCATCTAATCAAGCTTCAACGGCTACAGCTTCGACCGAAAATATTCCTGCAATTCCTGCTAAGGTTGTTATTGAAAAATACAGCGATTATCAATGCCCAGCTTGTGCTTATTATCATTCATTTGTTAAGCAAATTAAGCAAGATTATGGGACGGAAGTTCGCATAGACATGAAGCATTTCCCATTAGCGCAACACCAATATGCGCAGGTTGCAGCGAGATCAGCCGAAGCAGCAAGAGTACAGGGAAAATTTGATGAAATGCATGATCTAATTTTTGCCGGACAGCAGCAATGGAGCCGAGGTAATGCAGAAGCGATCTTTATTGGATATGCAGAATCGCTGGATTTAGATGTCGATAAGTTTAAAGCAGACATGAATTCTGCCGATATGAACAGAATCGTGATGGCAAATAGACGACAGGGTGTTGAAATAGGTTTAAGCTCAACCCCGACTTTTGTTATTAATGGCGAAAAGATTGAGAGCAATCCTGGTAGCTATCCATTATTTAAAGAACTTGTTGAAAGTTATATGGACTAAGCTCCATTTACCAGAATTTGATAAAGGTTTCGGTTGTAGTGATCGAAACCTTTTTTATTTTCGGGATATGGAAGCACCCGAACGCATAACGTCTGAAGTTTGCCTAAACTGCGGCTCATCTACCGTTGAGAACTATTGTGCGAATTGTGGTCAAAAAGCTCAGGCAACTAAACAACCACTCAAAGTATTTCTATCAGATGCCGTTGAGACTCTTTTTAATATTGATAGTCGATGGTTTAAAACGGTTCGAGACTTATTATTTAAGCCTGGATATGTTACTCAACAATATATTCAGGGGAGAAGAGCTAGCTATTTGCCACCATTACGGATTTATCTATCGATAAGTATCGTCTATTTCTTATTTGTTCAATTGATCGAATCGAACCAGATTTTCTTCATCAATTTTGGAATGGACGATGGATCAGCAGGGAATTTAGCTGAGGTAATCCAGTATTCTTTATTTTTTTTGGTTCCAGTGTTAGCTCTTTATATAAAACTGATTTATAGGAAGCAGCAACAATATTATGTAGAGGGCCTAATTCTATCGTTTCATATCCATTCGATTTGGTTTGTACTATTAATGTTCGAACTTTTTACAGTTTGGTTGAATGATAATTACTCCCAGGGTTGGGTGGAGATACTCGCAGTGATTATTAGCTTTCCTGCACAACTAGGAACTTTTTTGTATGTAGTATTCAATCTTAAAAAGATATATCAACAAGGGTGGCTAAAAACAGTTGGGAAGTCATTCGCATTGATGACTCTTTATATACTAACTTTAGTAGCAGTTGTAGGTGTTTACGCAATTATAGTTCTAGACATTTTATCATGGTAAAAGAATTTCTTGGAAAATCTCCCAAAATCCATTCAACTGCATTTATTGTAGAAAGTGCAGATATCATAGGTGATGTAACTATGGGAGAGGAAAGCAGCGCCTGGTTTAATGTTACAATTAGGGGCGATGTAAACTGGATCAAGATTGGTGATCGCTCCAATGTGCAGGATAATGTTTGCATTCATGTGATGAATCAGACCGGTCCTACGTTAATAGGTAATGAAGTAACCATTGGACATGGAGCGGTTATTCATGGATGCACCATTCATGATCGAGTACTTATTGGTATAAATGCTACCGTGCTTGATAAAGCCGTAATTGAGTCGGATGTAATTGTTGCCGCAGGAACGTTAGTGCCACCTAACAAAACTCTTGAAAGTGGGTATTTATACATGGGTTCTCCGGCTAAAGCTGCACGAAAGCTGTCAAACGAAGAAATAGCTTCCATAAGAAAATACTCGCAGAACTATGTTAGGTATAGTCGCGCATATTCGGGGAAAGACACATATGATTCGAATCCCTTTTATAAGTCAGGTCAATGACTCAATTACCAATTAAGAATTATCAATGGATTCAATTAATTGATAATTGAAGCATTCTTAATTCACTATGTCCGGTCTTTATCTCCATATCCCATTTTGTAAGCAAGCCTGTTCATATTGCGATTTCTATTTCGTAACTCACCATCATCAACAACAGAATTTTGTAGATACATTAGTGGAAGAAATCCAGTCGAAAAAAGACACAAGATTTTCAGAAGATGTAATTGAGACAATTTATCTGGGCGGTGGTACACCATCTCTTTTAGAGCCCTATCAACTTGAGCAAATCTTTAATGCAATCGAGTCTACATTTTCCCTGGATATTCAGGAATGTACCATGGAGTTAAATCCAGATGATGTAACGAAAAAGTATCTGCAAAATATAAAAGAGCTTGGTATATCACGAGCAAGCATGGGGGTTCAATCTTTTGATAAGGCATTGCTCAATTTTATGCATAGAGCACACAATCGTGATGAGGCAATTCATTGTTTAGAGTTACTTTCTAATGAAGGTTTCGATTCATTTACGGTGGATTTAATCTATGGGAATCCGAATCAAACGGAAGAAATGCTGCTAATGGATCTTGAGATTTTAACTTCCTTCAACCCACCTCATGTTTCGGCATATTCTTTAACCATAGAAGAGGGAACCAGGCTAGGAAAGCAAGTTGACCTGGGTAGAATCATGCCACCTGATGATGAAAAAGTAGCTCATCATTTTCAAATCGTTGTATCAAGCTTAAAGAAATATGGAATTGAGCAATATGAAGTAAGTAATTTTGCTAAACCAGGTTCTGAAGCAAAGCACAATTCTGCCTATTGGAACCATAAAAATTACCTTGGTTTTGGTCCTGCAGCACACTCTTTTTGGTGGGATGAAGATCTTAAATCAGCCAAAAGATGGAGTAATAAAAGAGACCTCAGTGCTTATTTAAGCGGTGGTTGGAAAACGAATACGCAAAATGAGAACCTCAATTTAAATTCACTCGCCGAGGAACGATTGATGCTTGGATTGAGGACTAAAAATGGAATCAATCTAAAAGAAATGAAAAAGGATTATGGGTTTTCATTTTCAGAAGCACAGTATAACTACATCAACAAAAAATCTGTGGAAGGTCTACTAGAAAGAAAAGACGATCAACTCTCCCTTACCCAACAAGGCTTAATAATTGCTGATTTAATCGTTCTGGATCTGATTACTGCATAGTTTCGTACCAGTCAGCTGCTTGTAAGTAGGCAGATGCCTGATCGGCATTTCCGGCATTCTCATAAGCTTGAGCTACATAACGTGCAGCTTCAGCTAGTTGTAAATAATCACCACCAGTAGGATTATCAACACTTCCTTCCAATTGTGGAATATTTAATACAATATTTGGGAGTATTAAATCGGGATTATTCGCCAACGTGTAGTTCGCCTGAAATATTAATGGCCAAAATCTGGTATTTCCATAAGTCTGTCTGGCAATTTCATAAATCCAAACCCCTGCACTTACATTATAACTGATCGCGGTAAATTGCTCATATTCAATTTGTGGTTCCTGATTTTCTAGCGTCATCATTTCACCCGGATTCTCAGTTAAATCTACCTCAGGGGCTACCATTGGAATAATTTGAGATTCCGAATCATCGTTTGTTGAACCTTCAGTTTCTTGTGACGCATCACTTACTTCATTTAACACCTGTTCATTTTCGAATGCCGTTGGGTCATTGAGGATATCATCCGTATTTGCAGAAGCTGTAGTTGGAATCGAATCTGCACGTAAAAAGAAGAACCATACTGCAAATACTCCAAGTACAAATACAGCTAGTATACTGAGTAAAACAGTTGGAGAAATGGAGTTTGATTTGCGTTCTGGTCTGCCGGGAGTTTTGAATGATTTAGCTTCAGAAGAGCCATTAGTCTCATCATCAATTGATTCTTCTTGCAACTCTTTATCTAGTTCCTCTGAAGTTTCAGGATCGATTTCATTCGTGTCTTTTTCACGTTCTTCATCACCAAAATTAAATGGGTCGTCTTCCAGAGGTTCTTTTTCTACGTTAGATGCTGCCTCAATTTCTTCGTTTTTTTCCTCATTGATTAAAGTGTCTAATAAGCGTTCAGCTTCATTTTTTGGTCGCTCAGGCTCCATTTTTTGAGGAACATCATTTGCATCGGAGGATTGATCGCTACTAACAACCTGTGCTTCAAGGTGGTCGTACTCGCGATTTACTTTTTTCTCTAATGCTTTATATGGAGTAAATGAAATTCTTTTATGGGCTGGAATTACGAGTGGGTCACCTGTTTTTGGATTTACCCCGGTGCGTTCAGCAACCTCCACAACGGTAAAACTGCCAAAATTTGTGATAGCAGCTTTTCCTTTGGTATTCACATCATCAAGGGTTGATTCAATCAAACTATTGATGAATTCCTGGCTTTTGGATTTCGAGATGACCGCTTCGTCGGAAAGTTCTTCGATAAGTTGGGTAAGGGTGATTTTAGTACTCATCGCTATTCGTTATTAAGTTCATCTTTTAGCGTTGAGCTTTGACTAAACTGAACAACTTTCTTTTTTGGCAATCTAATCATGCCTTTATAATGAGGATTATACGTCTGGTAACTTTCACGAATTCTGGTTGAAAAGCTACCAAGTTTTGGAAGTGTGTAGCCTTCGTCGTGTGCAAGATGATCCGACAATATTTCAACAAATTTATCGAAGATACGCTCAGTTTCTTGCTGAGTTAATCCAATCTTTTCGCTAACAATTTTTACAGTATCTGATTTTCCCATGTACACCGGAATATTTTCGATAATTAGCAACATTCAACCTTAAGAATCAACTTATGAATGCCGACGAATATTAGGTAAAAAAAACAACATCTTTGTTTATCAATCCAATTTGGATACGTATTATTGACAAAATGTTAAAATCAGTAGAACAACTTTTATCCGATTGCATTGATTATGCCGCACTTAAGCCTCCGGTAGAGGCTCCTTTGCGTGATGCACTTAGGGAATATGCCGACCTAACAGCTAGCGAAAACAGCTGGATTTTATCTCGATTTGTAATCCCTCACTCTCAAATTCCGGATTTGTCACTATTCTCAGACCGGCGCGATCGTGTTCAGGGGCCATTAAATTTGTGCATTTTCGGGCCAATCGTTAATACGCTACACGAATTTAAAAACACTGTTCTAAATATTGAGAAAGACATTTTATCTGCTCATTCAGGATTTCCAGGCGAGGTGAGAACAAATATTCTTGAGCTTACTCTTCCAGTAATGAGTGTTGAAAATTTCAACCCGGAAGAATTAGTAAAAGCCATTGAAGCAGTAGTTAGAACTTCTGCAGATTCCCGACTTCTTCCACATAGAGTGTATTTCGAAATTCCTGGTGAGAATATTGATGTAGAACTAGCTAAGAAAATAATAAAGGTAATAGCTGTTCATAATAAGTCGGTACTAAAGAGGAAAATTGAAAACTATTTATTCTCTGGATTAAAGATAAACTGTACCCCAACCCCATCACCTGAGTTTTTAGCTGAAGTGATGCTGTATGCTCGTGATGCAAACGTTGCAATTAAATTTGCAGGTCATAATATCAATTCTTTCCCTTCTTACGATTACGAAACCAATACCAGAGTTTTTGGATTGATGAATATCTTGATGGCCGGGTTACTTGCCTATACTCAAGATTTAACTGTAGATGAAACGGTTGAAGTTTTGGAGGAAAAAAACTCGTCTAATTTCATATTTAAAGACGGATACATTGCATGGCGAGAGCTTGCAGCACCTTTAATGGAAATTAAAATGCTTCGAATGCTCTCCATCACCTCAATTAATTTGACTGATTTTAATTTGCCACTTGAGGGTTTAAAACAGCGTTCTATTTTATAAGCGTCATCGCTTTGGTTTGCAAACCAGACGCACTTTCAAGTCGATAGATATATACCCCTGATGAAAGCGAACTGGCGTCGAAGATAAAATCCCTAAATCCTGCTTCTACTGGTCCTTGATACACTGTCTGAATAAATCGACCAAGAACATCATAAATATCCAGTTTTACTGTTTGGTTTTCCGGAATAGATAATCGAATTGTTGTTTGTGGGTTAAAAGGATTTGGAAAATTTTGAGCCAGCTTAATTTGTTGATCGATGAAATACTCAGTGAACTGGAAGGAATATGCTCCGTTTGCATCCGGATTACTATTCATTACAACGAGACCCACTTTATCTACATTTTCCCAGGCCCAGTTTGTTTCGATACTCCCGATTAATCGATTGCCATTTCCTAAAGCAGTTTGTGTTTCAATAGATCCATCTTTCAAATAACCAAGTAACCCGATATGCAAATCTGGAGTACTTATATCAAAATTCAATTTTACAAAACCAGAAGGCGGCGTGGTCAATTCAGCTAAATAGTATCTGGCAGCAAATGGATTTAGGGTAAATGAAGTGGTGAAATCCGGTTGAAGTTCATTATATGTAATCGAGATTGCAGGATTCGGATATTCTAAGCGCTCATCAAAACCAAAATTAGTGCCACTAAAAACTGGCCCACTTGCAAAATGCCACATATAAGACTCTAATATAGCTGCATCATAAGATTCCGATCTCGACACAAGTTCAATTTCAACAGCATCAACTAGTGGAATTTGAACGTCATCCTCGATAATCTCCCACACATCTGGCCAAAAATTCTGCCCGAAATTTTCGTGAAAATATAATGCCCAGGTTATGTCTTCGTAGGAGCCGGCTGTTAATGAAGAAGCGGGGCTGTTAAATAAGTCGCTTGAAAACCCGGTTATATAATTGTAATAATCATTCACGTCATCGTACACCACTTCTTCCATAAGTGTTGCATCCATTTCAGCCCAACGATCTGAATCTCCTTGCCAATTATTTTGCGCAAATTGAATGGAATGCTTGAATTCGTGTGCCATTGTTACTTTAATGGAACCGATCACTCGGCCATCGGGATCTGTATTTGGTGGATATCCATCAAAATCATTTTCGATATAAATACATGTGCCTGGTCCGAAATTGTTACAAGGAAAACTACCACTCGTTCGGTTATTAGTTAACCCATAAGCGCCAAATCCCGAGAGATCTTCAATAAACACATCATAAACTTCAAACTCACTGATAGGATCGGTGAATCCCAGAGTTACGATTTCATGATAGTAAGATGAATCTGACGCTTCCGCTACTTCTTCAACAAAATCAGGAATTCCATTGCTGTTAAAGTCATCGGATGGAACAGCGTCTCTACCGGAGGTCACATAATTTATTCTGAATTTACCAGACGGGGATATATACTCTACCAAAGAAGATGTCGGGCGTTGAGTGACGGTTTTAAGTTGAAATGCCTCCTTATTCTCAGCTTCAAGCAATATCATTAATGGGGTTAAACATTTAGAAAACTCTCCATGATGATCATGTTCAGGATGATTGGTATCCAAAAAATGAATCATTTCATCGATGGTCTCTACTCTGGATTTCTCACCCGAAAGATATTGTTGATGAATATTTTGGAAAGAGTTCTGCCCGATTACAATTTCAGTACTTATAAATAATAGAAGCAAGAAATGGCTAAACGTTCTGAATTTGATCGAAGAGTAAAAGAGCGTCTTTTTCAATGAATTTGCGTAATTTTCGAGTTGCTAACGAATTGAGAGACATTCTCGTCTGTAAAAACTACATGATGTACGAAGTTATACTTTATTACAATTTTTCCCCAATCGAAGAAGTTGAACGCTTTAATAAACAGCACAAGAAATTTTGCCAGGAATTGGGGCTCAAAGGGCGGATCTATATCTCCTCTGAGGGAATAAATGGGACCGTAGCCGGCACCAAAGAACAAATCGAAACGTATAAAGAATATGTCTGGGCGCTTCCCGGGTTTGATAAAACGGAGTTTAAACAAGACCAATCAGAATACATTCCTTTTGCGAAGTTAATCTGCAAGATTCGTGAAGAAATTGTGTCTCTTCATATAGATGGTGTAGACCCGACGAATGGAGGGAATCACCTACAACCCGAAGACTGGCGAAGAGTGATGGAGTCGGGGGAAGATTATGTGATGATTGATGTACGCAATAATTATGAGTCGAAAGTGGGGCACTTTAAGGGTGCATTAACACCAGATTTGGATAATTTTTATGACTTTCCCCAATGGTTAGATGAAGTGGACATTCCAAAAGACAAAAAAGTACTGATGTATTGTACAGGAGGAATTCGTTGTGAGAAATTTTCTGTGTTGATGAAAGACAAAGGGTGGGAAGATGTTAATCAATTGCACGGCGGAATTCTAAACTACGCAAAGAAAGAAGAAGGCAAATATTTTGAAGGCAAGTGTTTTGTTTTTGATGATCGACTAATTGTTCCGGTTAATCCTAAGAATCTGGCCCCCATATCGAAATGCGAAATTACAGGTAAACCAGCAGATACCTACGTGAATTGTGCGAATATGGAGTGTAATAAGCTTTTTGTTTGTTCCGAAGAGGGTGCACATCTAATGGAAGGATGCTGTAGCGATGATTGTAAGGAGAGCGAGTTCAAGCGCCCATTTGATGCAGAAAATGCATTTAAGCCGTTTAGAAAATGGTACAATTATTTCAGCGACGATTTCAAACATCGTGAACTTCAATCCTGATCAAACTTCTGTCAGAACAGTACGGATAGTTCAACCCTATCCAATTACCCATCAATTTAAGCCGAATTCCGAATTTGTAGGAAAGACTCTACTTGAAAAGATGTCAACCAAATTTCCATTTCAACCTCAGGATGTTTGGGAAGAAAGAATCTTATCTGGTCGGGTATTTTTAGAAAATCGCGACTCTAATCCGTCTACTCTGCTAAAAATAGAGGATGAAATTCGTCATTATAACCCAGCTGTAATTGAGCCGAGCGTTCCCGATGAAGTCCGTGTTTTGGAAGAAACAAAGGACTATTTGGCTGTATATAAACCGGCTCCCATGCCCATGCATCCCGGCGGGCGATATAATAAAAACAGCTTAACGATGATCCTGGAAGAAATAGGGTTTTCTGATTTGAGAATTACCCATCGTTTAGATGCGGTTACCTCGGGTGTTGTACTTTTTGCTAAGAATAAGCACTTCTCAAAATTGGTGATGGAAGCATTTACAGCTAGCAAGGTCGAGAAAGTGTATCATGCAATAGTTTCTGGAATTCCAACAGAGAAAACGAAAAAGATTCATTCAAAAATCAGGAGAAAGCAGGGCTTTGTTTTCGAAAGTGGACCTGATTTGGATTCTGGTCAAGAGGGGATTACCGAATTTGAACTTGTCGAAGTTTACGAAGATTCAGCTCTTATAAAATGCCGACCAATAACGGGAAGAACTCATCAAATCAGATTGCATCTTGCAGAATGGGGCTATCCAATTATTGATGATCCAATCTACGGTCCAAATGGTGATACAAGTAGTAAACGAACTCAGAATGTGGGAATTTCTCTTGTTAGCTCGAAATTGAAAATTGAATCCTTGAATATAGATTTGAGGCTTAATCTGAATCAGAAATTATGAATTAAGAATTATGAATTAGCTTGATCAATTCATAATTCATCTTTAATTATTCAAAATTTAAGACGGTTCAAAAAAGGCTCTCGCGATAGCTGCAAACTGTTTGGGTTTATCCAGAAAAGCATAGTGTCCGGCATCTTCAATAACCACAAGTGCACTGTTTTTCAATCCCGAATCAATTCTCTCAGCTTGATACATAGGAGTGGCATCATCATTTCTTCCCCAAAGCAGAAGTGTTTCATGTTCGATAGTAGGTAGTTGGTCTTCCAGATGATTGTTAACCGTTTTTACGAAAGTTTCTCGCATCACACCAGAAAGTTGGGAATAATCCGAAGAACCGAGACTTTTCCAGAAATTTGTTCCTCTCAACCAAGACAAAGCTTTTTCTTTTAGTGATCCAGGTAAAATCATGAAAGGAGCTTTTAATGTTTTTGCCGTGTATTTCCTGAAATAGAATTTCCAGGATCGTTGCGGCTTCATCCCTGCTCCACCCGTAATTAATACTTTCTGAATGATCTGCTTTCCTTTTGGTCGATTGAGTAGCTTCAACATAACTCTGCCACCAAAAGAATGGACCAGTACATCCACGTGATCGTCAGGCAACATGGCTATAAATGCTTCAACAGCATCAGCATAATCGTCGATAGTCCAGGGCTCACTTGGTTCATTGGATTCTCCAAATCCGGGGAAATCGAGCACATAACTAGCTCTAATATCCTCTAAAGACTTTGCAATAGGCATCATTACACGCTTACTACTTCCCCAACCGTGCAGTATTATAAGTGCTTTGCCCTGACCAACCACTTCGTAGGCAATCTGCTGATCTTTGTATGTAAAGTAGAAAGTTTTACTCATCTGAAAATCTTTGTGCAAACATCTCACTTCAGTCTATTCAAAACAAGTTGACAAACAATAAAATCTTTGGCTTATTTATATTTGAAATCACTTTGGTTATGGGTAAGCAGCAAATAAAACGTTGGATGTTCTTTTGGGTTGATAAACTTCAAATCACCAAAAGAGAACGAATCACCGTTTCAGTATTACTAAGCATGATAGTTATACTTTTACTATTGGATGTAGTTATTAACGAACAGCTTGTTCCTGTGCCTGAAAATCACGCTGAGATTCAGGCAGAATTTGAGCGAAGAAGTGCACTAATTGAAAGGGAAAAACTAATACAGGATCAGATATATGCTGGGATAACGACACAAGAATCTGTTGAAGAAGTGACTCAAATTATGGAGCCAATCAGTATAAATACGGCTAATAGTGTTGAGTTGACCAGCCTTCCGGGAATTGGCGAAACATACGCTCAAAGAATTATTGAATATCGGGAAACTAATGGGGATTTTACTTCCGTTGATGATCTTGTGAATGTTCGTGGAATCGGCGAACGCACTCTTGAAAAGATCAGGCCGTATATAAAATTATAAATTACGGATTATGAATTTTGAATTATAGTTTCCGTATTTCTTTTTACACTCAGAAGTTATTATATGGCATAAGGCTACCATTCATAATTTATAATTCAAACATTCATAATTCATAATAATGCCAACAATTCTATGGGCAGATGACGAAATAGATCAGCTGCAATCATTAATACTATTTCTCGAAAAAAAAGGATTTGAAATTGTTCCGGTAGCAAATGGTCAGGACGCAGTCGAAAAAATTAAAGAACAGAATTTCGACATTGTTTTTTTAGACGAACAAATGCCAGGCATGGGTGGGCTTGAGGCTCTCGATGCCATCAAATCAGCACAACCCTTACTTCCTGTGGTGATGATCACCAAAAGTGAAGAGGAGTCTATCATGGAGGACGCCATCGGTGCTAAAATCAGTGATTACCTGATTAAACCCGTAAATCCAAGCCAGATCTTGTTGACGACAAAAAAATTATTGGAAACGTCGCGACTTCAGACCGAAAAATCATCACAAAGCTATTTAAGACAATTTGGTGAATTGTCATCGCGAATTCACCCGCGAACTACCTGGCAGGAATGGATAGAAATTTATCGAGAGCTTACAAAATGGCAAATGGAGTTGAGTGATGGAGATGAAGCACTGGTTCAGGTTTTAGATGATCAATTCCGCGATGCAAACCGCGAATTTGGTCGATTCATACAAAATAATTACGAGGACTGGTTGAACGAAGGAAGCGATGAAGCCCCTCTTCTTTCGCCTCAGGTAATAAAGAATTATGTTTTTCCTACTGTTAAGGAGGGGAAGAAGACCATGTTCTTTTTGGTGGATTGCATGCGTTATGATCAGTGGTTGGTATTTGAACCCTATTTGGCAAAGATGTTTGATATCCAGACCGATTTCTATTACTCGATTCTTCCAACGGCAACTCCATATTCCCGAAACGCCATATTTGCCGGGCTTTCACCGATGGAGATCGAAAATCTATACCCAAGTTTGTGGCAACAAGGTCAGGATGAGTCTTCGTTAAATCGCCATGAAGAAGAACTTCTGGAAAAACAACTTGGTCGCGCCGGTATTGATATCAATTTTAAGTACGAAAAGATTCTAAGTGCGGAAGTTGGAAAACAGATTGCGGGAAAGATGAAAAATTTTGCTCAGTCAAAACTTGCGGCTTTTGTTTTCAATTTTGTGGATACACTTGTTCATTCGCGATCGGACTCAGATGTGATCAAAGAACTTGCGCCGGATGAAAGTGCTTTTAGATCGATTACTGAAGCCTGGTTCCAGCATTCTACCCTTCTTCAAATGTTTAAAGAATTAGCAGATGAAGATGTGACCATTGTTGTAACTACCGATCATGGATCGGTTCGCTCGATGCGAGATACCAAAGTATTTGGCGACCGAGATACGGCTACTAATCTCCGGTACAAATATGGCAAGAATCTAAATGCTGTTGATGATAGTGCAAGTTTAAAAATTAGCAACCCAAAGAGGTTTAAACTCCCTCAGGTTTCTGTTTCCAATGAATACTTGATTGCGCTTGAAGATTATTACTATGTGTACCCAACGAATTATCACAAATTCCAAAACCGATACCGGGACACCTTTCAGCATGGCGGTGCATCCATGGAAGAAATGATTTTGCCAGTTGCTACATTGACGCCGAAGAGATGATTAGATTTTTTATCAATGTAATATTTGGGTCATTCCACGAGGGTGGGAATCTAGATTTCAAGAGAAGTCTAATATTCAAAAATCCAGATCCCTGCCTGCGCAGGGATGACTATTAGGAGTGTGTTGTGTTAAGTTCATCTATAGAGGAGACGATACTTTTTGGAAAGAGGTTTGCAGAGCGATTACAGCCTGGTGATGTGGTATGTCTCGATGGTGATTTAGGCGCAGGAAAGACTCATTTCGTAAAAGGAATTGCCTCTTTTTTTGGGGTTGATCCAACGGAAGTGAGCTCCCCAACCTTTACTTTGATCAATGAATATCACGGGAGTGCATCGTTGTATCATTTTGACTGCTATCGGATTAAGAACGAACAGGAAGCACTGGAAATCGGCACGGAAGACTATTTGTACGGTGATGGAATTTCTGTTGTAGAATGGCCGGAAAAAATCCGAAATTTATTGCCGCCCGAATCCGTTTGGGTACACATATCCCACAAAGGGGAACACGAAAGAGAAATACTTATAGAAAGCGATTAACATGTCCCTGTTAGGGAAACGCAGACTTTCATATCGATTAGATTTACTCCCGGTGATTTATCCGTATCATCGCCGGGCAATGAACGAACTAAACCCGGGTGATCTGGTGTATTATGGTCCAAGTCCTGAGTATTATGGCATTGGCGAAATTGTTCAAAAAGAAGAAAAAGTATGCGTGGTTGATTTTCGTGGAACTGGGTTATTGGGAATACATAAGGACGAACTCCTTTCTTCCTACCTTATCCCAATTCATAAGCTCAACCTGACGAATTTGTTGAAGGGGCGATAAAAACTATTCTTTGATTATTATTGGGTTAGTTGTGAACTCATAATTATCCATTGAGCGGCCATCCTGAGAATATCGAACAGTAAACTGAAGAGCTTCTTCGGTTTCAGGTGCTGAGTTTAATATGAGATATATTTCCTGGGGTACAAATGGTTCACTTTCAAGAAATTCAATGAGACTAATTCGGTGGTATGCTAAATTCCTATTCAAAAAAATCACATCAAAATATTTCGCCAGATTTTCTTGAACATTCTCATTAGAGTTGAAAGGTAAATTACTTGTGATTAGAATATCAGTAATGGATTCTTCAGATACTGGAATGGGTGGGGAACAGGCAAATGTATAGTTATTGAAAAAGCCACTTACTCTGATTGCTTTTTTTTCTGAATAATAACTAGCGATAGGCCTCATCAATATTGAGAACTGATCTATGCTAGCACTGCTGGGATTAAATTCCAACTCAGTAACCAATAAAACAGGTTCATTTATAACAGAAATTCTTGCAGTTGAAGAGATGAAAGAAGTAGTCTCAAAATATTGAGCAAATGGACCACAAGTATCGATAGGTGGATCACAAGAAACCAACAAAATATTGATAGTTAGAATCAGAAAAGTGAATGCAAAAGCAGTTTTTTTAATCATCATTTGCCATTTAAGTACTAATTGAATGTACGGTTAAAAAAACTATTGATACCCAATTCTATTGTTCGGTTTATAATGCTTTTCACTACTTTTGGCACTTCTAAATCAACAGGTTAGTGCAAGAACTTATTACAGCATTTATCGAAGGCGTTTTAGCCACTTCTACCATAGAATGGATCGCAGTTGTAACTGGTCTTTTGAGTGTTTGGTGTTCGATGAAGGAAAATATTCTGGTTTATCCATTTGGGATAGTGAGTGTGTTGATTTATGTGTACCTCGCCTTTAATTACAAACTCTACGCTGATATGGGTGTTAACAGCTATTACTTTGTGATGAGTGTATATGGCTGGTATCACTGGAAAGATACGGGTGGAGAAAGAGATCAAATTCCTGTGACTAAAAATAACAAACATGAATGGGTTATCACCACTGGTCTTCTTATTGGGTCCTTTGGGATATTGGTATTTATACTTTGGAATTTTACTGACAGTGATGTTCCAATTTGGGATGCTTTAACTACTTGTTTTGCGATCACTGGTATGTGGTTGATGGCAAGAAAGAAGCTCGAAAACTGGATCGCATGGATCATCACAGATATCATTTCCATTCCTCTTTATTTCTATAAAGGATTAGTGCTTACAAGTGTACAGTTTTTCCTATTTACACTCTTGGCGTTGGCAGGTTATTTGGCATGGAGGAAGTCTTTAGAGAGGGAGCAAACAATCGGTCATCCTGAATACTGAAATTAATTCAGCACATGCTTGATCTGGGATCTATGTCTGAATGAAAATCAAGATCCTGAAACAAGTTCAGGATGACAATGAAGTGGATTTACCCCATCATCAACAAAGAAATTGGTTGAGCTAAATCTTTTATCGATTTCATAAACTCAAACCCCACTTCTTCTACAAGGTCCACCATTTTGATTCCATTCGAATTTTGGATCATGGTATTTTCTAATTGATC
Organism: Balneolaceae bacterium; assembly: GCA_965229525.1. Taxonomy (GTDB): domain Bacteria; phylum Bacteroidota; class Rhodothermia; order Balneolales; family Balneolaceae; genus HXMU1420-13. The sequence goes on along the minus strand of OZ245886.1, from coordinate 1,342,858 downwards.
AGAAGCAATGATATCCAGCGAAGCTGAAAGGAGTCCAACATTTTGTCCACCTTGATTAAGAATAGCATTTAACTTAGTAGCTCCAAATGGAGTTGAAGTCAATGATACTGCAAGTCGGGTTTGTTCATTGATTAGTAAGACTTGATAGAAATTTGAAAGTTGTAAATCAGGTTCTGTGCCTTCAAAATCAATGAAATGTGCAGGATTTGATGTTTGAACTAAAAGTTGATTACAATTTTCTGCAATCCATTGCTGCACGATTGGTTCTTCTATCGAACCAGCAAAACCTCTTTCTTGCCAATATTTGAAATCTCTTTTCGTCTCTGCAGTTGATGAGAGTTGAGTTGGTGGGTTTTCTAGAAATGTGATTTCATCACCGCTCGACTCAAACCAAAAATCCCTAAATCCATTAGTCACCATCAAGAAGGGAGCATCGATTTCAGAGTTATATCGGGCAATTTGAATGGCAGTTTTTTCGTCTAATTGAATGCTTGGTGCTTTGCACTCAACCAGTAGCAGAGGTTTAAACTCATTATCATAACAAATAACATCTGAGCGAGAAGATGACTTATCGCCTGGAAGGGTTACCGGACTTTCGAAGGCAATTTTATTCTTGGAAAACCCTGCCTCTAAAATCAGATATTCTACAAACTGAAGACGAACTCTCTCTTCAGGACGGTGTTTGTAGGTTTTTTTAAGAACCGGATTCCACAATTTCTTTTCATTTCCTTCGAAACGAATTTGAGGATAATGATGATGTGAGGGGCTGATCAATGAATCGCTATTCGTTAATCGTTATTCGAAAGTAAGTTTACGAATAACGATTAACAATAAACTGGGGTGAATTAGGCTTTTGCAACTGCAGCTTGATGGGTGCTTCTATTGATGTACAATTGCTGGAAAATTGAGAGTACATTGAAGATCAAATAGTACAAACTTAGTCCGGATGCGAAATTATTGAATACGAATAATAACATGATTGGCAAGAAGTACTGCATGATTTTCATCTGCTGAGCCATTGGATTATTAGCGGCACTTCCGGCGCTGGTTGCGGCTGTTAATCTACTTTGGAAAACCATAGATACGGTCATTAAGAGTACAAGTCCGGCTACCTGGTCACCTAAAAATGGAATACTAAATGGTAAACTGAGAATATAATCCGGCGCTGATAAATCACTCACCCATAAGAAATCTTCTTGTCGAAGGATGATTGAATTCTGGAAGAATCTCCAAAGTGTGATCAGAATCGGGAATTGCAGCAACATTGGTAAACATCCACCCAATGGATTTACTTTATTTTTACGGTATAAATCCATTGTAGCTTTTTGCTGCTTTTGTGGATCGTTTTTGTACTTATCCTGAATCTCTTTCATTTGTGGCTGAAGCTCGCGCATGGCAGCCATACTTTTATAACTACGAATAGTTAAAGGTGAAAGAACAAGCTTTACCACAACAGCAAAAATTATTACTAAAACACCATAGTTCGAGATAAATCCGCTGAAGAAGTTAAAAAATGGAATTACAGCAAACCGTACAAATGGATCGGAAAACCAACGTAACCAACCATAGCTTACTTCAACCATGTCGAAGGCATGCTCGTCGAAATCCTTTACATCTAAATAACGCATTGGTCCGATATACAACGACATTGAAACATTTCCATCGGATGGGATATCGGCGGTAACAGAGGAAGTGTAATAATGATCGGTGGTCGCGTCGTCTACTTCACCCGTAATCTGTCCAGTTAAATAGGCTCCGTCGGTTTCTGTTCCAGGTTTAATAATTTGAGAAAAGAACTTGGTTTTAGTAGCCACCCAATCAACGGTACCATTCACATTTTGCTCTTCATAGCCGTCGTTCTCGTCGAAATCGGTAACTTTTAATTGTTCAAGCTCACCACCCGAATATAAATATGATGTTGTTGCCAGAGCTTCCTGAACACGATCAAGCTCCGTAAACCTAAGTGGCGAAGTCCATCCAAAATCAATGGAGCGTCCAATGATATAATCGCGGACACCAACAAATCTAATATCCAGGTCGATTTCATACTTCCCACCATAAAAAGTGTAGGTATAAACTAATTGTCGACCATCACCTAAATCCAAAGAGTATGATAGTTCATCAACTTCACCTTCTTCGAGGGATACTGAATTTCCGAAAGTAAGCTGCTGAAATAAAAGTGTGTTTGTATCAACATTGTAATTTTCGGTTGTCAGAAAACCGGTGTTGTATGCCGATCTGGTGGTATCACCAATCATTTGAATCGGTCGACCAGCCCAGGTTTGATGGTCTCTTAAAGTAAATGATGAGGGACCTGCACCTAGGTTTGTAAATACTGCAGTATACCTTGGGGTTTCAATTACAAATTCACTTTGAACACTATCCTGACCGACCGCGAACATGCCACTTGTTGTTCTTGGCGAAAGTGTTGTTTCTTGTTCAAATTCCGCCCGCATTAATGGATCCTGAACTTCATTAATAGTGCTTTCATCCAATTGTTCAACAGCAAATAAACTATCCTGAATAGCTCGTTGGCGTTGTTGTTCAGCAATTTCTTCTTCGCTTGGTAGCGTAAAATAGAACCAGCCAAGCATTAAAATGAAGATGAGAGAAAATCCGATTACTGTATTCTTATCCAATGATCTACGTATTTATAAGTGGGTGTTCGGCAACGCGAGTACGGAGTTTATTTAGCAGAGTTACCACATCTTCTTGAATTGTCTGGAAATCATGCTCGGAGGACCGCGCAATTAAAGCGATGTGAATTAGAACAGTTGATTCATTGATAGAATCAACCAGCTGCTGGTTTAGACGGTAAGCCTCACGCATTAATCGTTTGATACGATTTCGTTTCACAGCACCACCAATTTTTTTTGGTGCAATGAAGGCGATTTTAAATTCAGGAGAATTGGTTTTTTCAATTCGATATTTGAGAAAAACCGAGCCAGATGAAAGGGTTTTAGAGTTCGAAAATAGACTCTTAAAATTAGTTCTCCCACGCAGAATTATTGATTTTGGAAGGGTAAATCTGCGAGGAGATGGAGCAGTTAAATTACTTTGCTCCTTTTCTCTCATCGCTTACAGTTAGCTTATGACGGCCTTTTGCACGACGGCCGGCAATAACATTACGTCCACTTTTAGTAGACATGCGCTTACGGTATCCGTGCTTGTTCGTGCGCTTTTTGTTACTTGGTTGAAATGTGCGTTTCATGAATCAGGATGTTTAATGAATTTCGGAATTCAAAAAGATTACAAATATAAGCAGAAAATGAATTGAATCGAAGAATAAATGTGGAAAAATATTAGTTGGTTTTATAATCAATGTCGTAGTCATTCCTGCGTAGGCAGGAATCTTAATTTATTCGAAGTTTACAGCTTATTAAACAAACCAGATCCTTGCCTTCGCAGCGGGATTACACTTACTTCTTCAAGGGCAGTTTTAAGACATTTTTAAAACGTTGGCTTTCTTCCGATTTATACTCTTTAAGCCCCAATTGAATCTCATCCAGGTTCTTTCTGATTCTGAACGTTCCAAGCAAAGCATCCCAGAAAGAAAAGATAGTTCCATAGTTTGAATCCGTTTCGGGTTGCCAGCCTGAGTGATGCACTTTATGAAGTGATGGTGTAACAATAACGCGTCGTAAAATTCGGTCTAATCTTTCCGGAATTTGAATATTTGCATGATGGAATTGAATTACTAAAACTGAGATGATCTCATAGAGAAGTAACTCCCACAAATGCATACCTAGAATCATCAAAATTCCAATTCTTAAGGTAGATGAGAGAACAATCTCTCCCACATGAAAACGAGTAGCAGTGGTCACATTCATAAATGGATCGGAATGATGGACCTTATGAAAACGCCACAAAAATGGAATTGCGTGATTGATCCGGTGCCAGCTGTACATCCAAAAATCAAAAAGAAGAATAACTAGAAGTATTCTAGCGAGTATAGAATAATCTCCGAAAAATGGTTCGAGCCAATGCAATAATCCAAAGGTGTGCTGATCAGACCAAACAGTAGCCGAAAGCCATAATCCGGAGAATATAAAAGTGATTACTAATGCGTTTATCAGCCCAATTGTCAAATTTCGTACATAATGTTTGTTTCTTTTGGATTTTGAATCACGAAAGAAGTCGAAAAAAGGATGAGCATGTTCAATTAAAGAGAGTACAATAATCCCCATAAACGCCACAGCGATTTGGGTATTTGATAGCACTGAAACGAACTCATGCATGCTGATTTAAAAAAGGCCCTTATGAACAGTCTTAACTTATTGACACCTTCATTCAACAATAAACTTGATATAATAAGTTCGAGAAATCTTTATTTCATTTGATAGAGTTCATTTCCACTCATAAACCATTGATAAGACGAAAGCTTCATTTTGTGCATCCCTCGGGTGTTTACTCATCGAATCAGTTATGTCGATATCGTAGCGAATTTCAAAACCTATATCCTTTGAAAATAGAGTAACCTTTTTTAAACCTGTGATAACTGAAACGCCAATTAGAAAATTGTCTAGAAGTTCGGCGGTGTTATCTTTTCGAGAGATTATAAACGATTCTGGGATTCTGCCAGAAGTATGTTCATAAGATCCTGATTTTGAACTAAGGAGAAATTCGAAACGAGGCCCAATGCCTGAATAAAAACCTTGGTTTGAAATATTATAGTTTAACTTCAAAAAAGCAGCTGTTGACACATAATGAAGATTAGTTTTAGCACGAGCCTCTCCGATTTTTTGCTGAGTTTCAATATCAGTAAACACTAGACTGTTTGAGAATCCCCTAAGATTGTAACCTAATTGTACTTCGGTAGTTAGAAGTGAATTTATTTTCCATTCCGAATATACAAATACGTTAAATCCTAACTTTGCTTCAGTATCGTAGAAATCAAATGTATCGTCAAAACTTTGAAGCCGAACGGACTGAATACCAACTTTGAAACCTTCCTCAATTAATTGAGCTTTGGCAGAAACCGTAAGACAAATTATTGAAATAATGAACAGTAAAATCTTCATAGTAGGATTTAGAAACTTATTCTTAGAGATAAATGCAATAAGTATTTTTATGAAGTTGAAGAAAAAAGATTAACACTATTCGTTGATCACAATGACAGATATAGAAATTGGCTCAATATTTGTCAAAAGAGGTGTGAAAAGTTGAACCACCATGTATGAAAGGTTAACTTTCATTGTTTGAAAATAAATTATCCACTCCAAGCGAGACTATGCTAGATAAAGTAGGTAAGCTGATCACGAAAGTGTTCGGTTCTAAGAGCGAAAAAGATATTAAAGGTATCCAGCCCATTGTTGAGAAAATAAAGTCATATGGGCCGGAAATGGAGAAACTGAGCGATCGTGAACTTCAAGAAAAAACTCAGGAATTCAAGAAAAAAATTCAGGATGCCACTGCCGAGGTAAGAGCAGAAATAGAAGAGATTAAAACCCGGTTAGATAACATCGAGGAATTGAATCCTACAGAGAGTAGAAAACTTGGGGAAGAACTTGATACCCTGGAGCAGCAAGAATTAGACATCATTGAAGATGTACTTAATGACATATTGCCCGAAGCATATGCAGTTTTAAAAGATACCTGCCGTCGATTTGTCGGTAAGACATGGAAGGTTGCTGGTGATGAAATCACATGGAATATGATTCCATATGATGTGCAGTTGGTTGGGGCTATTGTACTTCATCAAGGAAAAATTGCTGAGATGAGAACGGGTGAAGGTAAAACATTAGTGGCGATCTTCCCGGCCTATCTAAATGCATTAACTGGAAAGGGTGTTCACGTAATTACGGTGAACAATTACCTGGCAAAACGAGATGCCGAATGGAACGAGCCAATTTTCAACTTCCACGGATTGGAAGTAGCTTGTATCGATAATTACGAGCCAAATACAGATGCTCGTCGTCAGGCTTATCGTAAAGACGTTACCTACGGTACAAACAACGAATTTGGTTTTGATTACCTGCGCGATAACATGGTAATCAATAAAGAGCAGTTAGTTCAGAGAGAACATAACTACACCATCATTGATGAGGTGGATTCTATCCTTATTGATGAAGCTCGAACACCTCTAATTATCTCCGGTCCGGTACCAAACGACAACAAGTCGGATAAATACATTGATATGCAGCCTCGAATTGAGGCATTGGTAAATGCACAAAAGAAGTTGGTGACTCAGCTTGTAGCCGAGGGGCAAAAGCATTTAGATGAAGGAAACGAAGAAGATGCTGGTCTAGCATTATTCCGAGTTCAACGCGGATTCCCAAAGAACTCTCGATTCCGCAAATTGTTGCAGGAACCATCCATTCAAAAACTCATCCAAAAAACGGAGGCAATTTATCTGGCGGATAACGCGAAGAATATGCCAATTGTAGATGAGTACCTTTACTACGCGGTGGATATGAAGATGAATTCCATCGAAATGACCGAGAAAGGACGTGAGTTTGTGACCAAAAAAGGGGAGGATGCAGATTTCTTCGTAATTCCTGATTTAGGTTCTGAGACTGCTGTCATCGAACAGGAAATTGAAGCATTAGAAGCTGAGAAAATTGCCGAAATCGAGAATAATGATGCGTTCAGCGATAATTACAAAGAGAATAAAATTTCTGAAGCAAAACTTGAAGTTCAGCAAGAAAGAGACAAAAAATTTAGTGAATTACATCGACTTTTTGCTGAACGTGGAGATAGAATTCACACGGTAAATCAGCTGCTAAAAGCATACACGAACTTTGCAAAAGAGGAAGAATACATCGTTCAGGATGGTAAAGTTCAAATTGTAGATGAGCATACAGGTCGTGTTCTTTCTGGTCGCCGTTATTCTGATGGTTTGCATCAGGCAATTGAAGCAAAAGAAAATGTGAAGGTAGAAGCATCGACTCAAACTTATGCGACAATCACCCTTCAGAACTACTTCCGAATGTACAACAAGTTATCGGGAATGACCGGTACTGCAGAAACAGAAGAAGGCGAATTCAACGAAATATATGAGCTGGACGTGGTGGTAATTCCAACGAATCGTCCAATTCAGCGAGATGATCAGGAAGATCTGGTTTTCAAAACCAAGCGTGAGAAATTTAACGCGGCAATCCAAAGAATTCAGGAATATCACAAAAAAGGACAGCCAGTTCTGGTTGGTACAACTAGTGTGGATGTATCGGAAACGATGAGTCGGATGCTTAAACGTGCAGGGATAAAGCATAATGTACTAAATGCAAAGCAACACGCTAGCGAGAGTGATATTGTGAAGCAAGCTGGACAACCGGGGGCAGTTACTGTGGCAACAAATATGGCGGGGCGTGGTACCGATATTAAGCTGGCACCTGGAGTTCTCGAAAAAGGTGGTCTTGCAATACTTGGTACCGAGCGACACGAGTCTCGACGAATTGATTTACAGCTACGTGGGCGTTCTGGCCGTCAGGGTGATCCTGGAGAGTCACAATTTTATGTATCCCTCGAAGATAAATTGATGTCGCTCTTCATGAGTGATCGTGTGGCCGGTGTGATGGACAAACTTAGTTTTGAAGAAGGCGAGGTTATCACGCATCCATGGATTACCAAATCATTGGAAAGAGCGCAATCGAAAGTTGAGCAAAACAATTTTAGTATAAGAAAGCGGCAGTTGGAGTATGATGATGTACTCAACAATCAGCGAAATGTGATTTATGCTCGACGAAAGCACGCTTTATTGGGTGATCAACTAAGAACTGATATCCTCGGAATGCTTGAGGAATTGGTAGAATCCATTGTGGATGATTTTGTAGCTGCCGGGGATTATGAAGGTCTGCATAAAGAGATTCTTCGTCAATTAGCTGTGGATGTAGAGTTCGATCTTGAAAAGTGGAGATCACTGGGCGAGGATGGACTAACTGAATTGATAGTGGATCGAGCACTAGAAGTCTACGCCAGAAAAGAAGAGATCATGGCAAAACCTCTGTATGAGGTAATGAAAAGAATTTCGGAAGCTGACCCTGAGCGTCGACCGGATCGTGTTCAGATCGTATTCACAGATGGACTTCGCAGAATGCGTGTGGTGGTTGACGTGGAAGCAGCACTGGAAAATGAAGGACGTGAAGTTGCGCGAGCACTCGAAAGAAGTGCAGTTCTATCCGTGATTGATGACAAATGGATGCAGCATCTTCGTGAGCTAGACTCAGTTAAAGAAGGTATCGGACTTCGTTCATTCGCTCAGAAAAATCCATTGTTGGAATACAAGAAAGAAGCCTTCGACATGTTCAAGCAATTGCTGGATATGATCAACCAAGAAGCCATTTCTTTGATTTGGAAATCCTTCCCGGAAGCTCAAGCCAATGAAGGTCAGCTTCAGCAAGCTCAGCAACAAAAATCGCGTTATGATACTTCTCGGATGAAAGCCACACAAGCCGACTCTACCGGAATGGGTTTGCAAACAACTTCTGGTCAACCACTTGAGGGTGGGCAAAAACCAATGGGACCAAACGTGAAAAGAAAACCCGTTGCGGTTGCAGTAGAGCCTGGTCGAAACGATGTAGTGACCGTTCAAAATATGAGTACGGGCGAGACTAAATCTATAAAATGGAAGGTCGCCAAAAGACTCATAGATGAACAAGGTTGGGTGATGGTGGAGTCTTAAAATTCCGCTTCAGATTTAACATTGGATTTTAATTTCCATTTCTTATCATTTAGCCCCTTGTTAAGGAATTGTTAACTGACAAAGAGTGGAAATACTAGGCATCCTAATTGATGGTGAGAGTGTAAAAGGCGCTATTGTTGATACTGAGAAAGGAGAAATCAGTTCAGAAAAGCGCACTATTGATTCTATTGAAGATACGCGTCCTCACAAGCTTATCTCAAAAATGCATAAGATCGTTAAGAAGTTTGATTGGGCAGGTCCAATTGGAGTAGCGTTACCGGCAGCAGTGAGAAAAGGTCGAATTCTTTCAACTAATATTTTAGATGAAGCCTGGGTGGATGCCGATGCTGATCATTTATTTTCTGAGATAACCGGGTGTGATGTACAAGTTGTGAACTCTTCTGATGCTGCCGGGCTAGCTGAAGTTACCTGGGGAATTGGCAAAAGTGTTTCAGGTACCGTTGTGATGTTAACTATTGGCGAAAACATTGGTTCATCCGTATTTGCTAATGGAAACCTTGTACCAAATACCGATTTAGGTAATATTGAGATTAAGGGAATTACCGTTGAAGAACGCGCGTCTAACAAGGCCCGAAAAGAAGAAGGTATTCAGCGAAAAACCTGGGCGAAAAGACTTCAATTTGTATTAGAACATTTCGAGAAATTATTTCATCCCGAGCTTTTCATAATTGGTGGACAATTAAGCTCAAAAGCTGATAAAACACTTCCCTTTATCAAACTTAGTACTCGATTTAAACCAGCAGAGTTTAAAAATGATGCGGCTGTTCTTGGTGCAGCATTTTATGTTGCGAAACGTGAAGCTAAGAAGCTAAAGAAGCAATCAGATTAACTCATAACAACTCCAGAAAACTAGTAAGTAGCTGGTTTCTGTGATCCTTTTTCCAAATCGCAGATAACGTGGTTCGTTGCGGGATGTTCGTTAATTCTATTCGCTTGAAATCCAAAGCAAATCCATCGGTAAGAGAGGTGGGGACAATCCCAATTCCCAGTTTTTGTTCTACGAGTCGAAAGATGGTGTTGGCATGCACCGATTGGTGAGCGACCTTAGGCGAAAATCCCTGATCTTCAAATATGCTCATGATCTTCTCAAAATACCCATGACTATATTGACTGGAGAATAAAATGAATGATTCGTTTTCCAACTGTTTTACCGACTCAAAATTGGTTCGATTTAGTCTGTGATCACTAGGTAATACCAAGCTGAACGTTTCTTCATACACATTTTTCTTTTCTAATCCTTCCGGTAATCGCATCGACCGAATGAAACCAATATCTAGTTCATCATTTCGAATCCGATCAATCTGATCCTGATTTGGCAATTCAGTGAGTTCCGTATGTATCCCGGGATTTTCTTTTTGAACTGAAGAGATAAGTCCTGGAATTACTGTATGCATCGCTGAACCCACAAATCCAATTCTAAGTTCTCCTTCATCACCTGAATCAATGTGCTGGATGTTTTTTTTGATGAAATTGAGGTGATTAAATACATACTCAGCTTCATCAAGCAAATATTGACCTGACTCAGTGAGCTCCACATTTCGTTTATCTCGTTTTAGGAGGTCAACCTCGAGAATCTCTTCAAGCTGTTTGATTTGCCGACTCAAAGCAGGCTGTGTGATAAATAACTTTTCTGCGGCTTTACCAAAATGTAATTCTTCCGCTACAGCCTTAAAATATTTTAGATGGCGAAGTTCTAACTCATTACCCATAGTTATTAATATATAAAAACTAAGAATTACAATGTATTAATAGCATCTTGTAGATTCGAGATAAAAAGTGAGTCAGTTCGAGGCAGGAATACAAACGCTTAGTATCCAGAATCTGGTCGAAATTTGTGAAAGCAAATCAGCGATAAGGTTATCCAAAAAAGCGATTCAAAAAGTAGAGCAAAGCGCCGGTTATGTTGCTCAGATCATTGAACGTGGAGATGTAACCTATGGGATTAATACCGGGTTTGGGCCACTCTGCAGTACCATTATTTCAAAAGAGGATACTGCTAAGCTTCAGGATAATATTCTTCGCAGCCATAGTGTAGGTGTTGGCAATCCAATTGATAAAAACATAGCAAAAGCAATGTTGGTGCTTAAACTTCAAGCTTTAAGCATGGGCTTTTCTGGTATTCAAAGAACTACGCTTGAGAGGATAGAATTTTTCATCAATAAAAATGTCCTTCCAATTGTTCCAGAGCAAGGATCAGTGGGGGCATCAGGAGATCTAGCACCTCTCGCACATCTGTTTCTTCCATTGATTGGATTGGGTGAAGTTTACTTTGACGGTGAGCGAATGCCATCAGCATTAATGCACCAACTAACAGGCCTCGAGCCGCTTCAATTAAAGGCGAAAGAAGGTCTGGCTCTGATTAATGGAACCCAATTTATTGCTGCTCATACAGCATTTGGAGTTCATAGAATGCATCAGCTTTTACATGTAGCTGATATTATCGGGGCAATGAGTTTGGAAGGAGTATTGGGAAGTGCCAGTCCATTTTCGGAGAAAATTCATCGAATTAGACCATTTAAAGGAACTCAATTAGTGGCCCATCGAATGAGGGCCTTGCTAAGAAACTCCGAAATGATTCAATCGCACGCAGATTGCGGAAGAGTTCAGGACCCATACTCAATTCGTTGTATCCCTCAAGTTCACGGTAGTTCACGAAATGCCTGGCTTCATACCAAAGAATTGGTTGATGTAGAAATAAACTCAGTTACAGATAATCCCATTATTTTTTCTGAAAAAGAGGCAATTAGCGGGGGAAATTTCCACGGTCAGCCTTTGGCAATGGCGGCTGATTATCTGACTGTTGCCGCCCATGAAATTGGAAATATCTCTGATCGTCGAATCTATTTATTACTCGAAGGTGGAAATCAGGGATTACCCAAATTATTGATGCAAGATATTGGACTGAATTCAGGATTTATGATCCCACAGTATACATCAGCGGCATTAGTAAGCGAAAACAAATCGCTATGTTACCCCGCATCTGCTGATAGCATTCCAACTTCACTTGGCCAAGAAGATCATGTGAGTATGGGCTCAATTTCTGCAAGGAAACTCAACCAGGTTCTAAGCAATTTAGAGCAAATTTTAGCGATCGAATTAGTAACTGCTGCACAGGCTTTTGATTTTCGCCGACCTATGAAATCCGGGCCAATCCTCGAAGCATGTCATCAACATGTTCGATCTAAAATTGATCACGCGGATAAAGACAGAATTTTTGCTAAAGACATTTCAAAAGCGCATTCGATCATTAAGAAAAATGACCTGAATTTGATTGCCGAAGAAGTCTCAAATAACGAAAACATTGACCTAAATGGGGAATTCCATGGATTATTCCAGCTTTCTTAAGCAATATGCAACACATCCAACCTATAAAGCACCAATAGGGGCAACGCTTTATGCTAAGAATTGGCAAACAGAAGCCGCACTCCGTATGCTTCTAAATAATCTTGACGAAGAGGTTGCTGAAAATCCGGATGAATTTATTGTGTATGGAGGAAATGGACAGGCAGTACGGAATCGGGAAGCGCTAGAGAAAATTATTGAAATTCTACTTAATCTGGATGAATTTCACAGCCTTTTAATTCAATCCGGAAAACCGGTTGGTGTAGTACGAACTCATCCCGAGGCTCCACGCGTGTTGATTGCAAATTCGAATTTGGTGCCTGAGTGGGCAAACTGGGATCACTTCAATGAATTGAAAGAACGTGGCTTGATGATGTATGGGCAGATGACGGCTGGTTCATGGATTTATATCGGAACTCAGGGGATTCTCCAGGGTACATACGAGACTTTTGTAGCGTGCGGTCAAAAACATTTTCAATCAGATCTTCGTGGAAAATTATTAGTAACTGGTGGGCTCGGGGGAATGGGAGGAGCTCAACCATTGGCAGCAACCATGGCAGGTGCCACTTTTTTAGGCGTTGATGTAGATCCTTCAAGAATCGAAAAGCGCATCAAAACTAAATACATTGATCGGATGACTGATTCTTACGAAGAAGCAATCAACTGGGTAATGGAAGCCAAAAAGAAAGAAGAAAATATTTCAGTTGGTCTGGTTGGTAATGTAGGAGATGTGCTGGAAAAAATGATTGAAGACGGCATCACTCCGGATGTGTTAACCGATCAAACCTCCGCTCATGATCCCCTAAATGGATATGTACCTTCAGGAATAAGTTTAAAGGAAGCTATTGAGCTTAGAAAAAATGATCCGAAAGAATATGAACGGCGTTCTATCGATAGTATGGCTACTCATGTTCGGCACATGCTCACTCTTCAAGATCGCGGCTCAATTACCTTCGATTACGGCAATAATCTACGTGCTTATGCCCAACAAGGTGGAGTTGAAAATGCTTTTAATTTTCCCGGATTTGTACCAGCCTATATTCGTCCGCTATTTTGTGAAGGTAAAGGTCCATTTCGATGGGCGGCTCTTTCTGGAGATCCACACGATATCCATGTAACCGATCAGGCGTTGATGGAAGCATTTCCGGCAAATATAGCGTTAATAAATTGGCTGAAAGAAGCACAAGAGAAAGTAGCTTTCCAGGGATTACCTTGTAGAATTTGTTGGCTAGGTTTAGGCGAAAGAGAAAAAGCTGGCCAGATTTTCAATAATTTAGTTCGAACCGGAAAGGTGAGTGCGCCCATTGTAATTGGTCGCGATCATCTTGATTGTGGCTCGGTAGCGTCACCAAACAGAGAAACCGAAGGAATGCTAGATGGCACAGATGCAGTAAGCGACTGGCCTCTTTTGAACTTGCTATCCAATGCAAGTGGCGGAGCAACCTGGGTAAGTTTTCATCATGGTGGAGGAGTTGGAATGGGTTTTAGTCAACATGCAGGTATGGTGGTGGTAGCCGACGGAACCGATCGAGCTGAACAATGCCTGAAAAGAGTTCTACACAATGATCCCGCAATGGGTATCTATCGTCATCATGATGCAGGGTATGAACTGGCAACTCAGGTAGGTAACGAACATAATATTTTAATCTGATGAGTACCGCACGATTATATGGTCCATTCTCGCAGCTTGTTACTATGGAAAATGTAAAGTTACATGGTGTACTTGCAGACGATGAATTACAGATTTTGGAAAATGCTGGAATTCTACTCGAATATGGAGTCATTAAAGAAATTGATGATTACTCTATACTATCAGAAAAATATGAACGGGTTATTCGAGTAAGTCCACATCAACAAGAATGGATTGCAGTGCCTTCATTTGTGGATTGCCATACGCATATATGTTGGGCCGGATCAAGAGTGAAAGATTACGCTGCTCGAGTTGCAGGTAAAACTTACCTTGAAATAGCCGCTGCGGGTGGGGGTATCATGGATACTGTTAATGCTACGCGCACATCAACCGAAGAAGAGTTGGTTGAAGGTATGTTATCGAGAGTTGAAGAACATAATCGTAGAGGAATTTCAATCATCGAGGTGAAATCTGGTTACGGGCTTTCTGTAGCTGACGAGTTGAAAATGCTGCGAGCGATCAAATCTGCCAGGCAACAAACACGAGCCCTTTTAATCCCAACTTTTCTCGGTGCGCACATTAAACCAAAAGATTATCAGGGATCAAATTCCGATTACTTGAAAATGATGTTGGATGAAGTAATTCCGATTATACAGGAAGAAGAGTTGGCACAAAGAGCCGATATTTTTGTGGAAGAAGGTGCATTTAATGAAGATGAAGCTCGTTGGTATGTTGAAGAATTATTGAAGAGAAATTTTGAAATAACCATGCATGTGGATCAGTTTCATTCGGGTGGAGCACAATTAGCCAATGAATTAAGTTGTGTATCAGCAGATCATCTGGAATACACCGACGAAACTGGAATTAAAGCATTCAATAATTCGAAAACGACTGCAGTTGCCTTACCAGGTGCATCTTTAGGATTGGGTATGCAATTTACCCCAGCTCGAAAAATTATAGATGCAGGTGGTTGTTTAGCAATTGCATCAGATTGGAATCCCGGATCGGCACCGATGGGCGATTTAGTAACGCAAGCATCGATTCTTGGGGCTTCAGAAAAACTAACAATTGCAGAAACACTTGCCGGAATTACGACCAGAGCATCTCACGCATTAAGATTGGACATGGGAACCATAGCAGTTGGTAAAGAGGCGCATTTTAATATTTACGAGACAAATGATTTCCGAAATATCTTTTATCAACAGGGTCAATTGAAGCCTGCCGGCACAATACTTGGTACTACCTACTTGAATCATGAGTGAAATGGATTACAAACCAACAAACCCGGAAATATGGAAGGGAAGAATCGATTCGGATTTAGATTCTAAAAATCACAGATGGCATCAGGTTGTAAGATGCATTCCCATTGGAAAAACTGACGATTCAGAGGAATTTGCACTACTTGGTTTCGAATGTGATGAAGGCGTATCTAGAAATCAGGGTAGAATTGGCGCAGCTGGAGGACCAGATTATTTTCGTTCGTCAGTTGGTAGTTTATGTTGGCATGGCGATAACGAAGGGCTTATTGATGTTGGGAATATTAAGCTGGGGAGTGAAGACTTAGAAAGTGCTCAGGAATTACTTGGTGAAAGTGTAAATCAATTGCTTCATCACAACAAAAAACTACTAGTGATAGGAGGTGGTCATGAAACAGCTTTTGGTCATTTTCTTGGAGTTTCTGAGTATTTGAAAAAAGTTGATCCGGATGCTAAGCCAGGAATACTAAACATCGATGCACATTTTGATTTACGCCCGTATCACAGTGGATCACATTCAGGGTCACCATTTTTGCAGGCATTAGAACACTCCTTTTCTATGGGGCAGGACTTAGAGTATTTCGTTCATGGAATCAATCTTCAGAACAACACAAAATCACTTTTCGAAACAGCTGAAAAATGGAAGGTTGATTTCAATACAAATCAAGAGGTATTAAAGGGCGATAAATCAGCAAAAAAGAAACTCAGGCGTTTTATTGATCATCGTACACATATTTATTTAACCATTTGTTTAGATGTATTTGATGCTTCTATAGCCCCTGGAGTGAGTGCTCCTGCATGGCATGGAATACAACTTCAGCATGCTTTGGATGTAATCAGGTTAATAAAAAAATCCGGCAAGCTAATTAGTATGGATATCTGTGAATTAAATCCGGTTTATGATGTCGACTATAAAACAGCTAAGCTGGCCGGAATGCTTGCAGCAGAACTATTTCAGAGCGTTTAGAGCTTCTTTTGCCTGCTCCAAATTGTTATTGTATTCCAGTGCCTTTTCATACGATGATATTGCACGTTCTTTTGAATCTAAGTGCTCTTCAATAGAACCGAGTCGGTAGTATCCCCAGGCAAGCCAAGTATCACCCACTTCATCTCCCAATTCAATAAATTTGTTGATGTACTCTTTTCCAACATCGAGATGTTCACCTGAAACAGCTGCTAAACGACCGACCTGATAGTAGGTTAGGTTGAATTCTCCATCGATTTCAAGTGACATTCTGTAGTTTTTTAACGCTTCATCAAACGCGCCATCACGCTGTTGGGCATTGCCAAGGTTATAGTAGATCACAGCAGAAGTATCATTTACCTGAAGCTGGTTGGTTGCAACATTAGCAGCGCTTGAAAAATCACCCTGGTTAAAATACATATTGAACAGCCCGAAGTATGGTTCCATAAGCTCGGGGTGATCTTGAATGGCTGAGTTATAAAAGGCTATCGCATTATCTGTTTCTTCGTAATAAGAATAAATTCTACCCCAGGCAGAAATACCGGCTGCTAAATCCAGCTTTTCAATTTCATTAGCCTGATTTTCTGCCTTATCTCTCCCACCACCAACAAACCTTGGAGCTTGCATATAATACTCCATGGCACTTTCTCGGGCTTCGATGTTTGTTGGATCTATTTCAATGGCTCTTTCATAATTTCTTCTACTATTTCTGGCATGGCCTGCCTGCCTTAATACAGATGCCTCTTGAGCCTGCCTTCCAAAAGAATGCCCTAACCACATATAGTATCGAGAATCATTCGCATCGATATTTGATGCTTTCTCAAATTGCTTTACAGCATCGGAAAAATCGTTCATTTCGAATTCGATTCTACCAAGGTAGAAATATATTTCCGGGTTATTTTGGTCGGATGATTTAAGAGAATTAAAAGTTTGTTTGGCCGATGCAAAATCACCAGAATCGAATTGCTCAACTCCAGTCTCAAATGTCTGAGCCAGTGAAAGCGAAGTTGCTAAAAAGACGGTTAATGCGATACCTAATATTTTTCTCATAATAATTCCCCAAATGATTTGAGGCTGAACTACGAACGGAATGTATTGATGTTTCGCGACAGTCAATTTTGAGAATGTAATGCTATCCTGTTTCCTTCAGAATCTAAAAAAACTGCCATATATCCATGATCAGGAGAGATTTGACGTTTTGGGATAGTTACTCTCCCCCCGGCTAACTCAATTCGATCTTGTACATCCTGTAAATTTGGGTTAGCATTTAGGTACAATAAAGGTCCTTGATATTCGCTTGGATGATAGAAGTTTGGATTATATATCAATGCTCCTGAAACACTTTCCATATCCCCGGGGAAGACCGCCATTTTGAAATCATCACCCAAATCCATGAAAGCAAGTTCTACATTAAAAATAGATTCGTAGAATACTTTTGCTCGATTTATATCTGTTGCTGGTATCTCAAACCAATTGATTGCATGCTTCTGTTCTTTCATAGTATAGATTGATTAATTCCTGGATCAACCTAAAGGAAGGGGAGCATTATTTCAAGAACGTAGTTTTTCCAAAAGTACGTTTAACTTTTCAGCTTCATCAAAGGAAAGTTTATTGAAAGCTGCATCGAGGTTTTTCAGTTTGGTGCTAATAGTAGAAAGAAGGTATTCTCCCTCTGGAGTGATGAAAACCTGAATTTTACGACCATCATGAGGGCATTTGTTTTTTCGTGCTAACCCTTTTGATATGATTCGATCAACAATTCTGGAAGAATCCGACATCTTATCGATCATCATTTCACAGATCTCATTCGTAGAAAGAGGTTCTCCATCTGCATCTTTAAGAATTCGCAGAATGTTATACTGCTGCTGTGTGATTTCGAATTGATCCAAAAAAATCTTGATCTCGTTTTTTAACCACCCGTTAGTTTGCAGAAGATTTTCGCGAAGTCTATGCCACTCGTTTAGGTATTGGTTCGTATCAGTAGGTTTTTCAGAGGTATTCATGAATTTGAAAATAAGAAAAAGTCCGAGGCAATTCTGCCACGGACTTAGAGGTCGTATCTACGATATTAAGCTTCAACCAATTCGGGTAATGGTTGTGCTTCTGGAAAATCAATTGGAATGTTGGTGCTTCCGTGAATGAAATTGCTAATCATTTTATCACCAATAACCATAATGATGTCTACTAATTGAGATTCTGTGTAGCCTGCTTCAAAAAGTGCATCTATGCTTTCTTGTGATGGCTTACTTCGATTGATAACTGAACTTTTTACATAGTTTGCAAGCGCAGCATATTTAAAATCAAAGGTGATTTCGGCTCTGCGGATGTCAATAATTTGATCATCTGTGAATCCATTCATTTTGCCGATGGCTGTATGAGCAGAAAGACAGTAGTAACACTGATTGATTTCGCTAACAACCAAATTTATAATTTCTCTTTCTTTGGCTGATAAGGTGCTTTTTCTATTTTGCAAAGCTAGATAATCGCCAAGTGCAGTGTCGTTTAAAGCGAATGTCGCGTAAAGGTTAGGGACAAAACCAACCATTTTTTTAAGGTTGTCCAAAATCTGTTGGTTGTTTTCTGTTACCTGACTGTAAGTAGGTACATTGAAAGTTTTCATAATAATAAGGTGTGTTTGTTTATGTAATAATTTTAGAACGAGAGTATATTAGCGGTTAAACATTAATGTTGCAACATTAAAATGAATGAAGTTTTCTATTACAATGATAGAGTCTGTTTATTCAGTCGAAACTCGCTTCTTATATAAGGCAATCGTATTACCAGCAAGGATCAATACTGCTCCACTTAAACTTGTAGCCGTCCATTGGTAATCTTCAAGAAAGGTTGAAATAACAAGTGCGATTACGGGTGCAATTAAACTAACATAAGCAGCTTTACCGGCACCAATGTTTCCAACTAAGGTTAGATAGGCTCCAAATGCAATGATGGATCCAAATATAGCCAGGTATAAAAGAGAGGAAATGTATTCTGTAGATACAATGAATGAAATTTCTTTCCCGGAAAGTAAGGCTACTACCATCATAGCTGCCCCACCGTATGTCATTCCAAATGCATTACAAGAGATAACCGGAATACCGGCTTTAGTATTTCTTGCAGAAGTGATATTCCCTAGTGAGGCAACTAGAGTTCCACCAATAGCTAAACTCATACCAAGTAGTTTGCCATCTTCAAAAGAAAAGACTTTTAAGTCATCCCAAAAAACAAAGGCAGTACCCAATAACCCTAGAGCTCCGCCTAATACAACTTTGTATTCAAGCTTATTTTTCAGGAAAATTCGGGCATTAATGATATTAAAGAAAACAAGGAGGGAAAATATCAAGCCAACCAGTCCACTAGTGAGATAGAGCTCTGACATATAAATTAGCCAGTAATTAATCCCAAAAATCAATAGTCCCTGAAGTAGGATAAACGCATGTTCCTTTCTGGTGAAATCCAGCTTCAATTTCATGAAACGTGCGACGACCAGCATGATAAGACCCGCCAGCAAAAATCGATATGAAACCGAAAACATGGGATCTACATCACCAACCTGAAATTTGATCACATACCATGTGCTACCCCATATTAAAGTTGGGGTAATAAATAGTAGTATGTTTTTCATGGCTAGACTTTGCGCAGATGTTCGTTCTTAGCTGCTAATGCTGCTCCAATAATCCCCGCATGATTCCTATTCTTCGCAGGTACAACGGGAGTATCGAGGTCGAGGTATGCTTCGAACTGATCAAACTTTTTACTAACACCGCCACCAATGATAATGAGATTTGGGTAGAACAGTTTCTCTAGATAAGACAAGTATTCATTCACTCTCTTACCCCATTCTTCAAAATTTAATTCATTTTTTTCTCGGACTGAATTAGCAGCATAATGTTCACCCTTCATTCCATTCTTCATATAAACATGACCTAGCTCCGTGTTTGGAAGCAGTTTCTTTTTATTGAAAATGGCCGTTCCAATACCAGTTCCAAATGCAGCAATAAGAACTATCCCTTTTTCATTACTCCCGGCACCAAATTTCATTTCTGCAAATCCTGCAGCATCAACATCATTTACTAAATGAGTTGGGCAACCCGTTACTTTTTCAATTTTATAAGCAGCATTTACTCCAATCCAGGTATCATCAATATTAGAGGCCGTTCTAACAACTTCATCTACAACCGCTGCAGGAAAACCAACTCCAACCTGTCCATGCCAATCAAAATGTTTGATTAATTTAGTAATGGTTTGGATTACTGCATTTGGAGTTGCCGGCTGAGGCGTTTCAATTCGATGACGCTCTGTAAGCAAAATTCCTTTTTTTGTATCAACAATAGCCCCTTTTATGCCAGAGCCACCAACATCAATTCCTAAGATTTTCATGATTCAAATCTATTAAAGAAATTCATCAATCAAAATCTTATTGCTCAGTCGCAACAATATCCACAATCATAGGCAGGTGATCTGCGATGAAGTCCATGGAATCAGGCGAAAATGGTGTAAATACCTGAATCGAATTTGGTACTATTTCCGGCATCATATACTCATTTGGTATGATGTGGTCGATTCTCCAAAAAACAGAATCTGCCGGGTGCGAGAAAACATCTGTTCCGGCAAGTGGGTCGACAAATCTAAGATCTGTAGAATCGCTTAAGAATGATTGAAACTCCCAACTATCCGGGGTAGCGTTAAAGTCACCTACAACAAGCAGATTTTGATCTTGATCAAGTTCCATGAATTTTGAGAATTGATTACGCAATAGATTCGTCATGCCAGCTCTCCAGTTTTCATTTCGTTCTCCTCGACCAGCTTTAAGATGTACTCCTGTTAAATTGAAATCATAGTCATCATTCACGAGAACATCTACGCTCCACATCCTGTTATTTATAAATGTTTGAGATGCTTCAGTACCATCTTCATTAGTTTGATTTATGATTGGAGTATTCGAATTGGCATAGCTATAAAATGTACCCATTGGAACCCTACTCAAAATCACAACATTCATGTACCAATCGTCACTTTCTAGACCTCCATAAATTTGATACCCTAATTCTGGGAAATAATCATCTGCCAAAGATTTTGCAAACGTACTACTCTCGAATTCCTGAAATACAATGATATCAGCATCAACCATTTTCACAACTACAGCTAGTTGTTCTCTACGTTCTGGAAGATTTTCATCAGGATTGTCCTCCCTTCGATTATTGATGTAAGGGTTGTCAAAATCATCCACAAAATGTTCTACGTTCCAACTTAAAACACGAACCGTATCTAATGGTATATACCAAGATGGCCAGGATAAGTCTGTTGCGGTTGTGTTATTATCAGAATATGAGGGCTGAATGCAAGATGCTGAAAGGAATAGTAGAAGTACTGTGAGTGTTCGCATATTGAAAAGTTTTGATCAAAAATACTGATACTAGATTACCTAGAAATGATCAACCGACACATTTTACACATCTTGTTGTATGAGGCATGTATTCCAGTCGCCCAAACGGAATTTCATTTCCACATTTTTGACAATAGCCATAGTCCTTTTCTTTAATTCGATCAAGGGTTCGTTCAAGTCGTTTAACTAGTTTCTTTTTGTCACGAAGGGCAGCTTCATTAATGGACTTATTGTTGATGGCATCCATTCTTGATACACGCCCAATGGATGCATCTAAAGGAATTGGTTTGGTGAGTTCCTCAAGCTCAATAACCTCAGTCGCTAAACTATGTAGTTTTTGAATAATGATTTCTTCCAGTTTAACGAGCTGTTGATTTGTCATTTTGTAACATTTTTGAACATCTGAAAGTAAGGAGATGATCAACTAATTTGAAAACGGGGCATTTAAAGGGTAAATCTTTCTATTAAGAAAAGAGCAGTTTTTTTGTTTTATTAGTGCGGGTTAGTTTTCGGGTGTCACTATGAATGTTCAAAACTTGATTACGGAGTTAAAAAGACGAAATGTCTTTCGTGTAGCTACAGCTTACGCAATTGCTGGTTGGCTTATAATCCAGGTCTTTGCAACCATCGCTCCACAACTCGGATTTCCAGATTGGATCGCTCCCCTTGTAACGACTCTTGTTTTAATCGGTTTCCCACTTGCACTCATTTTTGCCTGGGCTTTTGAGCTGACTCCCGAGGGAATTAAGAAATCGGATGAAGTCGAACTCGAAGAATCGGTATCTGCGGATACAGGTAAAAAGATTAACAAAATCATTATTGGTTCGCTATCGGTCTTGGTGTTTTTTCTACTCACCGAACGCATCTTCTTTGCTGAATCCACCATTTTAGATCGGGATCAGATTGAATATTCTCAGGCCTCGATTGCCGTGCTTCCATTTGCTGATTTATCTCCCGAAGGCGATCAGGAATATTTCTCCGATGGACTTTCTGAAGAACTTCTGAATGTGTTAGCCAAAGTTGAAGACATGAAAGTGGCAGGTCGGACTTCCTCTTTCAAATTCAAAGGTCAAAATGAAAATCTAACTTTGATCGGTTCAGAATTAGGGGTAGATCACATCTTAGAAGGTTCGGTTCGAAAAGCTGGAAATCGATTAAGAATTACTGCCCAGCTCATTAAAGTAGAGGACGGTTTCCATATGTGGAGTGAAACCTACGATCGGGAATACAACACCGAAAGCATTTTCGATATTCAGGATGAGATTTCTCAAATGGTGTTGAATGAATTAAAGGTTCGTTTGCTGGATAATGATCCGGATGAGTTAATTGCATTGTCCTCAGAAATTCCTACTACTGATATTGAAGCTTATGAGGCTTATTTAAGAGGAATTCAATTATTACGAAATAGAAATCCAGATGAAATTAGACAGGCCATTTTAGAATTCGAACGCGCCATCGATTTAGATCAATCCTATGCAGAAGCCTATGCACGGTTAGCAATTGCGTACGCCCGATTATATGAATACGGAAGTATTAACATAGAAGAGGCTAAAGAACTAATTCGTTTAAATGCTGATCAGGCTCTGTTTCTGGATAATTCATCAGGTGAAGCATATGCAGGTCTTGGAGAATACTATGAGTTGGAGTTTGATGATGAAAAGAGAAAAGATGCCTTAAAGAAAGCCTATGAATTAAATCCTAATAACCCTGAAATCCTGATTTGGTATTCGCAATCATTATTTAATGGACCGGAAGAGCGATTATTAAGCCGTGAATTAGTTAAGGAAGCATATGAAATAGATCCTTTATCACCCGTTATAATCCAAAACCTGGCATTAGATTACCAAGTAGACGGTGAATATGAAAAGGCATTGGATTTGTTTGATAGAAATATTGAATTGAATCCGGATTATACCAGAGCCAAAACAGCTAAGATAAACTTAATAGCCGGAGAGGGATTTGGCAAACTTGATGAAGCAGTAATTGAACACCATAAGTTTCTCCTAGAGCATCCAAATACAATATATAATCTAAGTTCAATTGTTCAATATGCTACTAATTTAGGGTTATCTGAAATAGCTGACCATTATCTGGAAGTTGCTAAATCTTTATATCCAGAAAATATGTCCATTCTTATGATGGAGTTGAATCGTGAGATATTTAAGGGAAATAGAGACTATTTCAAAGAGTTTGTAGAGATATTTAATATGGACGAAGAGGAGTTAGCCGAAGTTGATTTATTTATCGAATTAACAACGCTGATTAATACTGAACAATATTCAGAAGCCATTGAACTGATCAAATCTGAAGAACCAAAATTCTTTTCAGATACACTAACAATAGTTGATGATATTTCACAGTTTGCTAACCTAAGATTGTTGTTTGATGAAGTAGGTGATACAACTCGGGCCGATATGTTAGCTTCATTAAACTGTGAAAGTAGTTCTACCCCGTTAGAATTTGAAGGGGAAATTTCTAAAGAAGAATCCAGAGCACTTATTAATAATCTTAATTGCTTCTTATTGGCCAGAGATTATGAGAGATATTTTATGATTGTGGAAGAGTTGTATTTCACTAGAAAATATAAGTCCAGTTGGTTTGGCGTTTATGCAAACTTCTCATCTGATAAACTGTACTATAATGCAATAACAGAATTCGATGATCCGAATAATGTGCTAGTACGTATTGAAGAAGACAAAGCCAGAATGAGAGCCAATGTAGTAGCTTACTTTAAGGAAATTGGAGAATGGCAGGAAAGCTGGGAGCTAACTGACTAAGCGATTAATTTTCAATATCGATAATTGTCTTTAATAACATGATCGGTAAGCAATTACTTCATTACAAGATTATTGAAAAGCTCGGCGCTGGTGGGATGGGGACGGTTTATCTTGCCGAGGATACGCGACTCGAGCGACAAGTAGCCCTAAAATTCCTTAGCTCTTCGATCACAGAAAATGAAGAAGCGTTAGAGCGTTTTTCAAATGAAGCGAAAATTGCCGCATCACTCAGTCATCCTAATATCGCCCAGGTTCATGCTATTGAAGAAAGTGATGACGGGACATTTATTGTATTCCAATATATAGAAGGAAAAGAACTTCAGAATTATATCGAAGAACATGAGTTAACCGAAGAGCAGTATTTCCAGTTTGCACGAAGTATTGCAGATGGTTTGCTTGCTGCTCATGAAGAAGGCATCATTCACCGGGATATAAAGGCCGGTAACATTATGATCTCTGACAAAGGTCGGGTTAAGATTTTAGATTTTGGAATAGCAGGGCTTTTAGAAGCGGCTGATTTTCATAACACGACTGAACAAATTGGAACTGCTACATATATGGCGCCGGAGTTATTTGTAGGCTTACCAGCTACCTTTCAATCAGAGATATGGGCTTATGGGGTGGTGCTTTATCAAATGTTTAGTAAGCTGTTGCCCTTTGATGGGGTCTATCAGCAGGCTATTTCATATTCCATAATGCACGAGGAACCAACCCCAATCGAAGCACTAGTACCGGAAATTCCAAAAGCCATTGCTTCGATCATTTCTAAATGTTTACAAAAAGATAAAGACGATAGATATCAGTCTTTTAGTGAAATAATTGTAGAACTCGATGAATACAAGAATGAAACTCAAACCATTATTAGGGAGGTTGAAACAGATCTTTCAAAGAAGCAAAAAGTGACCGTTGTTTCGATTGTAGGAATTCTTTCTGTAGCAGTTCTTTTTATGGTGGTTGAAAGAGTATTCTTTGGCGGTGGAATTATTGAACGTGATACACTTGCTGTACAAACAGCTTCCATTGCGGTGCTTCCATTTGTTGATATGAGTCAGGAACAAGATCAGGAATACTTCTCCGATGGATTATCTGAAGAATTACTGAATGTGCTAACAAAAGTAGATGGTTTGAAAGTAGCAGGTCGAACTTCTTCCTTTCAGTTCAAAGGACAGAACCTGGATTTGAGAGAGATTGGTAGCGACTTGGGAGTTGATCACGTATTGGAAGGAAGTGTACGAAAATTTGGAAATCAAATTCGGATTACTGCTCAGCTAGTTAAGGCGGATGATGGTTTTCATGTGTGGTCAGAAACGTATCAAAGAGAATATTCGGCAAATGATCTTTTCCAAATACAGGATGAAATTTCGCAACAGGTTCTTCAAGAATTAGAAGTGCGTTTACTTCCCGAAAAAGAAGGGCAAATCTCAAAGCTACTTACCTCAAATACAGAGTCGTACGATTTATACCTGAAAGCAACACAATTGCTATCAAATCGAAGAGCTAACGAAATCGAGGAAGCCATCGATTTATTTGATCAGGCAATTGAAAAAGATCCGGAATTTGCTGCTGCTTATGCGCGCCTGGCAATTGCATATGATTTATTGCACACCTATGGAAACATCAATCGACAAGATATGCTGGACTATATGCGCCGAAATATCGATCGAGCGCTGCTGTTAGATCCAGAATTAGGATGGGCATATGCGGCATTAGGTATCTATCATATCAATATTGATAATTATGAGGAAGCTCAAATTGCATTGCATAAGGCGCATACCATTATTCCGGGTGATCCAGAAATAATGATATGGTACTCAAATGTGGCGAGTTGGGATTTATATGTTCAATTGATTAATCGAGCCTTTGAAACGGATCCATATAATGCACTAGCCATCGATTCGAAAGCAAGATGGCACTACGATGCAGACGAATTTGAAGTTGCCTTTGAGCTTATGGCTAAAAATCTGGAAATAAATCCGGAAAATTCGTTAGCAATGAATTTAAAAGCAGAGTTTATAAAAGATCAGCCTTTCGGTAGACTGGACGAATCATTCATTTTAGCGTACCAGGCGTATGAACTAGAACCGGGTAACCTGAGTTATAAATTTCATCTGGCTGAAATCTCGTTTGATCTTGGATTCTTCTTTCTGGTTGAGCAGATGAAAGGTGAAATTGCCAATGTTTATCCAGAGAACTTCAGTTTGTTAGAGATGAATTTTGACTATTTCTTATACAAAGAGCAGTATGATAGCGCTCGAATTACCTTGGAAAAAGTTGTCGAGTTCATGGATACCGATAAAACCGATTATGAATTGTTTGAGCCATTTATGTTCATGTATTTAAATGCAGGTTGGTACAATGAGGCAGAAGAGTATCTGGAAGAGAACTTTCCCAATATTCCATCTCTCGAGAATCTGAATTATTATTATTTGGAAGATCTTGCGCTTAGCAGCATTTTGTATGAGAAACTAGGTAAGGATGACAAGGCAGGGACTCTTACTCAAGCTGTTTGTGATGATATTATGAGCTACCTGAGCTATGAAGGGGATATAAAAAAGGAAATAGTTCAGGACTTAATGGACTATATGGAATGCGTGGCTCTTCAAAAAAACAAAGATCTTGTTCTTGAAATCCTCGAAGAAATTCATTTTGAAAGAGGCTCGAAAGCAAATATTTATACATTCCTTGATGCGAATCCTGTGTATGAATTTCTAGATGATGAACGCGACTACAGAGAACTTCGCGATCGATTTGAGGCAGATATCGCATCAATGAGAAACAATGCAATTAGTTGGTTGCAGGATCAAGGAAAATGGCAATCGGAATGGGAAATTTTTATTCCTAATTACTAGCTGTGATTTTATAATTTGATATGGCAAAAAGTCCAAAAATTGGTCCGATCAACAGGACAAGAAAAACCATCGGGTTTGAAGTCGCATCCCAAAGCAGGTTCACCGTTTGAATACTAACTATCGTTAATGCAAAGCCAAGACTATTAACGATGGTCAGTCCGGTTGCTACATAAGTTGAAGATGCAGATTGAGCCACCAAAGTTGAAAACTGGGGGCTATCCGGGATTACAAAAATACCCCAAATTAGCATCAATAAAAGAAAGAGAGTAAGGGGAGCAGAAAACGAAAATGGCAGAATCAAGCAACATAGTCCCGATACGATTAAACTAATCATGGCCACATGTTTGCTTCGATTTCCTTGTGAAAGATGACCACCTACCGCACAGCCTACCCCTCCAATTCCTATAATCATAAATGACCAGAACGACACACTGATGGAGGTAACATCATTGGTTGTAAGGTAAAAAGAGAGCATCACCGGAACGAATGCCCAGAAGGTGTATAACTCCCACATATGCCCAAAATAGCCGAAGGCAGCCGATCGAAAATTGGGAGCTTTGAACAAATCCAAAAGAGCATGAATCTCAATCTTGGTGGTAGAATTTTTGGTGTGATGAGGCCCGTCCTTTACGGTTGCAAAAAGTAGAATTCCACCCAATGAGGCCAGGATTGAAGTTCCAATAATTACTGAAGACCAATGGAAATTATTACCTGAAAATTTCAATAAATGAGGAAAGGCGGTACCTAAAACCAGCGCACCAACTAAATATCCCAAGGCTTTTCCCAATCCTTCTTTATGCCAGTCTGAGGCAATTTTCATCCCGACGGGGTAAATCCCGGCAAGGAAAAAACCCGTAAATAATCGCGCAAACATAATCTCAGTAAAGTCGGAACACCAAATGGCAGTTAAGTTTGCTAAAGATCCCGCCAGACTACAAATCAAAAAAACTCGAACAGGTGAAAAACGGTCAGCCAGATTCACGAAAGCGAAAACCAGCGTACCAATAATAAATCCTGCTTGAACCGCCATCGTAATAAAGCCCACGAACATCTCTAGTAAATTTAGCTCAGCAATCAGATCATCCACAACAGCATTTCCTGCGAACCAAAGAGAAGTACCAGTAAACTGGGCAAAAACAATTATAGGTAGAATATGTTTTGGGATTTTTTGCATCGGTCAAAGAAACAAAACTATTTCAAAAATACCGCATATGGAGTCTTATAGATCCATGTTAGAGATCAAATCAGCCAACCAAAATTCAAACCATTACTTTTGTCGCTAGGGTTGTGGTAATATTGTTTGCAAGATTGGGGATAAGATTGTTATTTGGCTGGATCGAAGCGAATAAGAATATCGGGGCAGAATAAATCGGTCATGACTATTTAATTTATTCAGCAATATGAATCTCGGTTTTATCGGATTTTAGGATTAACGCAGATGTTAAAACCTGAGTGTATATTCAAATCCGTGCTATCCTTTAATCCTTAAAATTAGCTGTTCAAACCATGATAAAATTCTTCTTTTAATTCACATTAATTAATACATGAAAATTAAACACTTATTTCTATCATATTTATTGGTGATTCTAATTGGTTGCCAAACCTCGCCAGAGCTTCCTTCAACAGTTAGTGTAGCAGAAAATCGTGCAGGTCAGGTGGTTCATCATGTATTTTTCTGGTTAAATAATCCAGAGTCAGAGTCTGATAAACAACAACTCATAGAAGGAATAAACTCACTGAAAGGTATTGAAGAAGTAAAAGAGTTGTGGGTAGGTACTCCAGCATCAACCTTAGAAAGAGAAGTTGTTGACAATAGTTTTCATGTTTCAGAGCTTATGATATTTGAAAGTGTAGAAGATCAGGATGCCTATCAGGAACACCCGATTCATAAGCAATTTGTGGAGAATTACAGTCATCTCTGGGAGCGAGTGCTTGTATATGATATGATCGTGAATTAATACAATGTTTTAGATTTTGAATGTATGAGTCGTTCCAACAAACTTTCGAAAAACCAACAAATAATGGCGGGTGTATTGTTTATTTTGGCAGGTCTTTCATTTTTTTTGATGGGATTGGGTTGGGGTCCTGTAGAACTACAAGAAGGTGAAGCGCCCGGTTGGGTAGTATCTTTAGCAGGAGCAATTTTTGGATTTGCCGGCATCATGATTTTGATCGGAGAAAATGCAAAATACAACAACCTGATGGCGGGTATTCTTATCGCCATGATGGGAACAGTTGGTGGATGGGTTGCTTTATTCGGCTCAGCAGAAAATATGTCGGGCGGTTTTAGTTTTGTTTCTGTTGAAACGAATTTCTCGTTCGCCCGCATATTATTTGGTGTTGGTGCAATAATCTGCTACGGTATTTCAATTCATGCTTTTCGATTACATATTAAAAAACGAAAAGAGTAAACATAAAAGTGGTAGCCAAAGATCTACTGCTGTATTTGTAAGTTCCAGCGGGGGCATTATTCGGTGCACTCTCAAAAAAATGGATCAATAATTGATTAAGTGATACACTTGATTTAGAAATAAAAAGTGTAAGCTGATTGGTCTTCAATTAAATTTCACAAAGTATACCTACGTTGAGAGATGTGGAGTAATTTTTAAACAATCAACCTAATCAATATTCTATGAAAATCATGAAGTTACTAAGAGGAAGCATAATTGTTTTTTTACTTATGTTGATGGCTGGCTCTGTGTTGGCGCAAGAAGTAATGACACCTATGCATGTAGCCAAAACACAACAAGTAGGCTCGGTATATATTTCGGAAGATGGGCAATCTGCTGCTTATACATTGATCGTTCCTGCAGATCCTTTTAAAGAAAACGTAACAGCATCCACATATCTATATTTATTGGATATGGAGACGCTTGAGTCTCGGCCATTTGTAACTGGCACAAGTGTAAGTGGAGTTGCTTTTCGGCCTGGTCATAATAGTATTACTTTTTTGGCAAGAAAAGATGGAGATGCTACCCGCTCGATGTATGAAATCTCATTAAACGGTGGCGAAGCTCAAAAGCTTTATGCATTCGACAGGAATATTAGTTCGTATGAATGGGGAAGTGATGGTGATCACATCGTTTTTCGTGCTATTGAACCATCACAAAAAAGTGCAAACCCCCTACCCTATGAGCCCGAGGTTTACGAAGAAGGATTAAGAAACACCTGGGCATACATGCAAAATGTATCGAAAGAAGGGCACGAACCACATCGTATAGAAATTGAAGGTAGTGTTTCTCAAGTTCACTGGAGCCCGGATTTAAGTAAAGTAGTAGTTGCTTTAGCACCAACTTCATTAGTAGATGATTTTTATATGGCACAAGAGATTTTCGTGGTTGATCATGAAACACGTGAGGTAATTTCTCAAGTAGATCATAAAGGTAAATTAGGCGCTATTACATGGAGCCCTGATAGTAAAAATTTAGCAATGATTGCAGGCGCTCATATCAACGATCCTATTGATGGCCGTCTTAAAATTGTTGATGCTATGACTGGTGAATCAACCATGTTGTTTGAAGATTTTGAAGGAAAATTCGAGCAGGTAAAATGGAAAGATAATGACGAGCTATTTTACTTAGCCAGCAAAGGTGTTTGGTCAGAGTTAGGTACTCTTGATATTGACGGTTCCGATATGGATGTAATGATTCCAACGGGAGGAACTATGATGAATGCCTTTGTGGAAGCAAATGACACGTTCTTATTTGATGCCGAAAGCCCACTTCATCCGGATGAAGTGTACATCAAAAAACGGCGTGATAGAGAAATTTCAAGAGTAACAAACAGCAACCCATGGTTGGATGAAACAAAACTTGGTCGACAGGAAGTGATTACCTTTACTACCGAAGATGGAATGGATATTGAAGGATTATTGATATATCCGGTTGGTTACGAAGAAGGTGAGCGTTATCCATTGATCAACGTGATTCATGGTGGACCTGAAGCTCATTACGACAATGGTTGGCTGACTGCGTATTCTATGGCCGGACAAGTTGCAGCTGGTGATGGGTTTGCTGTGTTCTATCCAAATTATCGTGGTTCTACCGGACGAGGCTTAGAATTTGCGATGAGCTCGCAAGGGGACTTAGCTGGTGCTGAATTCGATGACATTGTCGAGGGCGTAGATCATCTTATAGAGTTGGGTATCGTAGATGGTGATAAAGTTGGTGTTACCGGCGGATCTTATGGTGGTTACGCAACTGCATGGATGAGTACGCGATATAGCGATCGTTTCGCAGCTGGAGTAATGTTCGTTGGCATAAGCAACAACATCTCAAAGTGGGGAACCAGTGATATTCCTGAAGAATTATACCTCGTTCACTCTAGAAAAAGACTCTGGGACGACTATCAAGATTATCTCGAACGCAGTCCAATATTTTATGTAGATCAGGCACAAACCCCATTGCTAATTATGCATGGTAAAGAAGATACCCGCGTTGACCCGGGACAGTCTTATGAGCTCTATCGACATATTAAAACCAGAACAGATACACCTGTACGATTAGTTCTTTACCCGGGTGAAGGACACGGAAACCGGCGAGCAACCGCACAGTTTGATTACAACCTTCGAGCAATGCGATGGTTTAACGAATACTTAAAAGGTGATGCCGAACGCCCCGACATGGAACTAGAAGTCGAGACTATGTCGCTCGATAATTAGTTGAAGAATTAGGTCAAAAAAGGCTCCAGGTTGGAGCCTTTTTTGTTTAAGGTGATTTTTTCGATTTATAATAAAATCAGAAGTAAATCATTAATACTCTTATCTCTCTTAATATTTATTCTCGGGTATGATAAAATCAAAATGGTACTATGTAATCGCATTTGTGGCAATTGCGTCTATGGGCTGGGTTTTTTACTCAGTTTCTAAATCTTCATCAACATCCTCCATCTTATCCACCCTTGATCCTATTGACGCGGTTTATACCGGCGCTAAAAATTCAATGACATACCTTAGTAATGTGCGCTCATATCCAAATAAGGATATACCGGAACAGGGTTTTGCAGATGCTTTTGGTGAAATGATGATCCAAAAACGGAAAAGTTCAATCAATCCAATGTGGGAAACGATGGGGCCACATAACATTGGTGGGAGAACACTGGCACTAGCCATCCATCCTGAAGACCCTGAACTCTTATTCGCGGGATCGGCAAGCGGCGGTTTATGGAAAAGTACTTCTGGTGGGGCCGGATTAAATGCGTGGGAATATGTTTCTACTGGGTTTCCTGTACTGGGAGTAGGAGCCATTGATATCGATCCAAATAATCCGGATGTGATGTACATTGGAACTGGCGAAGCTTATGGAACTGCTGAAAATTTTCCCGGAATAGGTCCAGAAAGAACAACTCGAGGCAGCTACGGGATAGGAATTCTAAAAACTACTGATGGCGGCCAGACCTGGGAAAAAAGCCTGGATTGGTCACTCAATCAAAGAAGAGCGATACAAAAAATTCAAATTAACCCACTTCGTTCTGCATCCATATGGGCAGCGACAACTAATGGTGTTTACAGATCTAGAGATAATGGTGAAAACTGGCAAATAGTGCATGGTATTCCAATGGCTACGGATGTTGTTATCAATCCAGCCGATACCAATACAGTTTTTGTAGCACATGGTGGTATGGGATCATTTGGCCATGGTATTTATAGAACTCAAGATGGTGGCGCCTCATTCGAGAAAGCCAATCTACTAGCTGGGGGAGGACCGTTTCAGTATTTTGGTAAAGCCGTATTAGCAATATCTCCATCAGACCCGGATATAGTAATGGCAAGCATCGGTAATTCTAACGGAGCAATTGATGCCACCGAAGATGAAATAAAAACCTGGTTGATGAGAACAGAAGATGGTGGGGATACCTGGGATCTTGTGTTTAGTAGCAATGAAATTTATGCAACTTTTCAAGGTTGGTATTCACATGCAATAGCCATTCATCCCGAGAACCCAAATATTGTTTGGGCTGCTGGTCAACCTTTTACGGTGTATAAATCTAATTTAAGCGGAGCAAATTTTAACGATGTAATTCAGACTTCTCAATTAAACCCGGCTGCAGGTGAACAGACGGATGTATATCCATATTTGGTATCGTGGGCTGATCATCACGATATAATTTTTCACCCAACAATGCCGGATACTATCTATTTCGTGAATGACGGTGGGGTATTCAGAACAAAAGATGCTGGCACTTATTTTGAAAACCTGAATTCAGGATATCAAACCACACAGTTTTATAATGGTGTTTCAAATTCGAATGGTAGTCCGAATTTATTTTTTGGAGGACTTCAGGATAATAGCAGCATTATATACGAAGGCGAACTGGACTGGAGAAGAGAGTGCGGTGGCGATGGATCGTGGACAGCGCTCAATCAATCAAATAATAATGAAGCCTACGTTTCTTCTCAGTTTGGGCGAATTTGTTTGAGCGAAAATTTATTCAGAGTCTCAACTTTTGTTACTCGACCAAATGTAAATAGTTTTCCTGCGGAGGAGACCAATTTCATCACCCCTTTTGTTCTTAGTCCGGTAGATAATAGCACCCTTTATTTAGGTGGAGAAAGAATATTTAAATCGGGGAATAAAGGAGTTTCCTGGAGCATTACAAATGATGGTTTTACACTCGATGGAAACGCAATGTCGGTGTTAGCTGCATCAGAACAAAGTGTGGATGTTGTTTATGCTGCTTCAAGTCCGAAAGTAGTACGCTCTAATGTTTACGTTACTAGAAATGGTGGTGATACCTGGCGACAAATCACGCAAGATTTACCAGATCGCTTCCCAACAGATATGGCCGTTGATCCAAACAATGATAACATCGCTTATATCACCTTTGGCGGATTTGGAACATCACATGTATTTAAAACGGTAGACGGCGGTGACAGCTGGTCTGATATAGGCACAGGTTTACCGGATGTTCCAACATGGTCGGTTACAGTAGATCCCGAAAATGAGCTAAGAATATTTGTCGGGAATGAGCTAGGGGTCTATCAATCTGAAAATGGTGGGCTTACTTGGATGAATGTAAATGGGAATTTACCCGACGCTGTTTTCGCTATGGACTTGGTAGTCTCGAGATCGAATCGAAAATTAAGAGTGGCAACCCATGGAAATGGAGCTTATGAGATAGACCTGGATCTGATCAAATCTTCCACTGAATCAATTGATCGTGTTTCAATATTTGAGCTTGAACAGAACTATCCAAACCCATTTAATCCTTCAACAACTATCCAATTTCAACTGGTAACCACTGGAGATGTTCTACTTCAGGTGTATGACATTCAAGGCAAATTGGTAGAGACATTGGTTGACGGAGTTCGAGGAGCGGGGTTTCATCAAATTCAATTCGATGGATCAAATCTAGCTAGTGGAACCTATATCTATCGATTGTCGATTGGAGATGAGGTACTCACAAAAACCATGCAATTGATTAAGTAAGAATTGAAATCTTCCAATCACAGATCCCGCAACTAGTGCGGGATGACCAATTCCCGTAGTTAAAATAATCTAGTCTTCCCCAACTGGTTCGGGGATCTGGATTCCATTATAAACAAGATTCCTGCAATCGCAGGAATGAAATTTTAGTATTAGTGCTGGCAGATTCTAAAAAACAGCGCGGAAGAACATCACCGCAAACATAGCAGCGACTATGGTCTTTATCATGGTACCGGTAAGGAACCCAAGAAAAGAACCCCATGCAGACTTAAGAGCCACGTTTACATCTTGTTTAAAAAGCATCTCACCAATAAAAGCTCCGACTAAAGTACCTAAGAAAAACCCAAGAGGTGGGAAAAAGAACATCCCTACAATCATCCCAATCATACTACCAGTAGAACCGTAAGTTGTCCCGCCAAACTTCTTAGTAGTGTAGGCTGGAAGTGCATTTTCAAGAACTAAAATTGCTACAATTACGATTGCCCATACCACCAAAAAAGTGGTTGAAAAGGTTGCAACACCACTAAATTGTAGGACTAATAATCCTAAATAAGAGAAAGGTAACCCAGGTATAATGGGTAGAAAGGCACCAATCAATCCAACAATGATGAATATTGCGCCAATGATAATCCAGATAAGTTCCATAAGTACTAATGTTAGCTAATGGAACCTATCACGGATTTACGACCAGGATGTTTCAATCGTTAAATTTTTAGGTCTTCTGTATTAAAAGATGACTCAATGTATTCACCAATACTCATATTAGCCCATTTATCGCTAGATTTCTTTGCGATAAAATCTAGATCGTGTTCACCGTCATCAGCGTTTCTAAAAAACAGCGCGCTTAGGTGATCCATATCTTGCTTGCAATATTCATATAGGCGATGATTTGTCACAGATACTCTCGAACCACCAAGAATGTCTGAGGCGATATTATAGGCTACTGTTTTAGCCATAATGTCGGTGCAGTATCGAGTTCTAGGAACACCGCATGGTACCTTGGTTTCATCTTCCTGAGCGATATACACCGAACCACCTGCACCATAAATATTTGGAAATTTAACATGCTGGAATTCATTGTTCACTTTAATCAAACCAGCAAAATTTGCCAATCTATGTGTTGTACGTACAGCATCAATTCCAATAAACTGGGGAATTACCATGGTGAATTTTGAATCAATCTCTTCACCACTTTCAAGTGTAACTTTGCCTTTTTTTAGTTCACGAATCTCGGCATTTGTTTTCCATTTAATGTTATAACGATTGAATAAATGCTCGCATGCCCGAACATCTTCATGAATTCCACCGATACCAAAATGAGTTAGATAAGGCTCTGCGGTTATGAAGTGAATTGGAACTTTATCAAGTAAATGGTGTGCTTTCAAATGATAAAGTACATTGAGTAGAAACTCATAAGCGGCAAAAAAGTACCCCGACCATTGCCCAGAACCGATTACAATTGGCCCAGGGTCTTTTAGAAATTCTTTCCAGGCTAAACGCGTTCTCTCCGCCTCACCGAAGGTACAAATGGAATAAATGTGGTTTTCCGGTGCAAACCCTTTTATGCTTCCATAATTTGGTTTAGTACCCGTAGCCAGAACTAAATAGTCATAGGCAACGTCCTCACTTGATGTATAAATTACCTGATCGTCCAGATCAAACCCATAGACGGTTTCCTGAATAAACTCAATGTCATGATCTTTATAAATCGGACGTGTATCGAAAGAAATATCATCAGAATTACGATACCCAAATGGATGCCAAACCAATGATGGTAAGAAAGTAAACTCTGGCGACTTATCGATTACAGTAATATCATGTCTGCCATGAAATAATTTTGCCAGGCTTAAAGCTGTTGAATATCCAGCAAAACTAGACCCAATTATAACAACTCGCTTTTTCATAAGTACCTCCCCTTTTAATTGTCGCTTGGAATACGTTAGTTCCAAAAGTTGAAGATATTATGAATTGATTATTAAAAAGCGCTTTTCATAAATTATTCACACACTTCACTTACTCTATTCGAAACCCATAGGAGGAATATGTCTAAAAAAGCAAAATATAAAGGTACAATAGGAATTTTAACCGGGGGAGGCGATGTGCCCGGTCTTAACCCGGCAATCAGGGGGGTAACTATTCGTGCATTAAGAGAAGGTTATCGCGTAATCGGTTTTCGTAGAGGCTGGGCCGGACTTATTGATATCATCAGAGATACAAAAGTTGATAACTCAAATAATTTAATTGATCTAACCGAAGAAATTGTAAATAAAGCCGGACGAACCGGTGGTACGTTTCTACATACTTCAAGAACACGACCAAGCCATGTTGTTAAAGGGGCGGTACCAGAACATCTGAAAGATACTTACACAGAAGATGTAAACGATCTTACCCCGGAAGTTCTGAAAAACCTGGAATGGGCTGGTGTTGATTATCTGATTCCGATTGGTGGTGATGACACGCTTAGTTATGGCGTTCGTCTTTATACAGAAGGGGTTAAAGTGGTTGCACTCCCAAAAACCATGGATAATGATGTTCCGGGAACCGATTATTGTATTGGTTTTAGTACCTGTATTACACGAACTATTCAGCTTGCAAACACACTAAGAACATCTGCTGGATCGCATGAGCGATTCTTGGTTATGGAAGTATTTGGTAGATATGCAGGCTACACAGCGATGTTACCAACCATGGCTGGAGCAGCAAGTAGATGTGTAATTCCCGAGTATAAGTTCGAAATCGAGCAACTGGCAGAATTGATGAACTATGACCGAATGAAGAATCCAAGTCGCTATTCTATGCTTTTGGTTTCTGAAGGTGCCATGTTCAAAGGAGGTGAAATGGTATTCCAGGATGCTACAACCGACGCATATGGTCACAAGAAACTTGGGGGAATTGGTGATTTGGTTTCCGACGAGCTCAAAAAATTGTCACCAAAATACAATAATGGAAAAACGGTGAATATCATCAATCAAAAGCTTGGGTATATGGTTCGAGGTGGCGACCCAGATGCAATAGATTCTATAGCACCAATGGCTTATGGTAATTTAGCATTAGATCTGATCTTACAGGGAATACATGGTCGTTTGGTTGTACTTAAGAATGGTCGTTATGATAATGTTCCCATAGACATTGTGACTAGTAAGAAAAAAGTTGTAAATGTGAATAGACACTATGATACGGAGCGACTTCGTCCGTTCTACAAGAGCTTTGAGATGCAACCGTTGTTTATTATGACGAGCGAGTATTAGAGCGTTAGTTTGAGAAACTATTAAAAAAACCCCGGCACTTTTCGAGCGTCGGGGTTTTGTTTTATACGTGAAAGGACAAGCGATTTCCAAAAGAGGTAAAATTGATCGATTAAAATTTTACCTCGAGCTTGTTCATAAAATTCATCAACAAACCTAGAGCACAAGTATGAAGAAAGGATGAAGATCAAGACGTCAAATCCTGATAAATGCTTGCGGTCGAATGCATGAATAGGTATCATCGACAGATTGTGGGATAAAAAACACTAACCAGACTTTTCCTTGATGAGTACAAAAACTTTCTTTGGGCACCCTGCCGGACTTGCCACTTTATTCTTTACCGAAATGTGGGAACGATTCAGCTACTATGGTATGCGGGCGCTTCTAATTCTTTTTATGACTACACCTGCGTTATCAGGAGGGCTGGAATTTGATGATGTAACTTCAGGTGCTATTTACGGGTTATACACGATGGGTGTATACTTATTGGCATTACCTGGTGGTTGGCTGGCAGATCATATCATTGGTCTAAAAAAATCAGTTTGGTATGGTGGTATTATCATTACGATGGGGCATTTTACAATGGCTCTTCCTGGTATTTTTGCTCTTTTTGGGGGCCATAGTGAAGGTGTATCAGCATTGGATACCAATTCCTTCTTTCTGGGGCTGGTTTTAATTGCAGCAGGAACAGGAATGCTTAAACCTAATGTAAGCAGTATCGTTGGTGAACTTTACGGCGGTGATCATGATAATGATCCTGCTAAACGTGATGCCGGTTTCTCCATTTTCTACATGGGGATTAATATTGGCGCATTGTTAGCTCCCATCGTTTGTAGTTTCCTTGCCGCCGAAGTAGACTGGCATTTAGGATTCGGTGCAGCAGGTATTGGTATGTTGCTCGGCTTAATCCAATACAAAACTACAGCATCTAATTTAGATGGGTTTGGTGATGCTCCTGTTTATGAAACACCAGAGGAAAAAGAAAAAGCTGCGAAAACAGCAAATATTGCAAAAATTGTAGGTGGTGTAGCCGTAATAATATTTGCACTGTTTTTTTTCGATGTGATTTCAATTGATGCAGTAAGCATTGCAAATGCATCTAAATACATCATTTCTGCAGCAGCGGTACTTTTCTTCGGATATGTATTCCTATTAGGTGGATTGAATGATGAAGAGAAAAAGAAAGTAGGAGTTATTGGTCTCCTCTTAATTTTTTCAGCATTGTTCTGGTCAGGCTTTGAACAGGCAGGTTCTACCTTGAATCTTTTTGCAGAACGATTCACTGATCGTACAGTATTTGGATGGGAGATTCCGGCGGGGATGTTTCAATCTATCAATTCGATGTTTATCATCATCTTTGCACCAATTTTTGGAGCGATGTGGGTGTGGCTAGCGAAGAAACATTTGGAACCAAGCTCTCCGCTGAAGTTTGCTTTTGGGTTGATACTTTTAGGTATAGGTTTCTTAGTGATGTATTTCGCGGCTAAGATTGCTGCTTCGGGTGATCTTGCTGCACCAACATGGTTAATTTTCACTTATTTATTCCACACGTTCGGTGAATTAAGTTTAAGTCCGGTTGGATTGAGTTTGGTGACCAAGCTTTCCCCACATCGTTATGCCGGTCAGATGATGGGTATGTGGTTCTTGTCGATTGCAATGGGTAACCTGTTTGCAGGTTTGATTGCGGGGTCTTTAAGTGGAGGAACTTCAGATGCACTGGCATCCATGCCGGATCAATATATGTTGATTGTGTATACAACCGTAGGTGCCGGTATTGTACTTCTCTTGTTTTCGAAACCAATCAGAAAATTGATGGGCAACGTCCATTAGATGAAATTCAATTCTATAAAAAAGCCTCCAACTCGGAGGCTTTTTTTGTTTATAGTCAATGTTTAAGTCATCCCGAAGGTGTTGAGCGATCTAGAATTGTAAAACAACCAAGATTTCCGCCTTCACAGGAATGACATTAATGAGACTCTGCTCAGATTTACTGCTCAAAATCTAAAGGCGGTGGACCCGGAGGAACCATTCCTTCATAAACATAATCTCCTTTTCGTTCCAGAAACTCTGCCTTCACATCCTCCACTAATTGTGGGTTTTGATAAAGATCGATCATCGTCATGGAGAGAGCTTTAGTTGCATACAACATCCCCTTATGACCAATCGACATCCCGCCAGTTGCTACCACAGCCCATGAATGCCACGGTGTTCCTTTTGGAGCAGTTGTTACACCAAGTCGGATTGTTGGGGTAATAAAACTAACATCACCCACATCCGTTGATCCACCCATTGGGTGTTCTGCTGTTTCTTTAAGAGGGTTGATCTGCATATCTATTCCAACCTGATCTTTACCCGTTGCTTCCTGGATTGCTTTGGCAAATTCCTCTTCTTCTTCGGTGTACTCAATAGTTCCCAGAGTTTCAAGATTGGCTTGTAAGGCGGCTCCACCGGTTCTGTTGGGCAAAACCTCATGAATACCGGAAATCAATGAAACCGTATGATCTACATTTGCCATGATGGCAGCGCCTTCGGCCATGGCCATAACTCGCTCATATACTTCCTGTAATCCCGCTCTTTTTGTATCACGAACCCGAACCCAGATTTTTGAATAATCTGGCACTACATTTACCACTTTTCCTGCATCCTGTATGTGATAGTGTATCCGAACAGTTGGTTTAATATGCTCTCGATACATATTAATTCCATCGGTATAAAGTTCAAGGGCATCACCGGCACTACGACCATTCCATGGATCTCCTGAGGCATGTGCAGCCTGTCCGTAGAATTCAACCAGAAAATCCACCAATGCTAAACTAGATTGGACATTAGCTTGAGTTTCAGCGCTTGGGTGCCAGTCCATCATCACATCCACATCATCAAAAAGGCCGGCGCGGATCATCCACAATTTACCAAAAAACTTCTCTTCAGCCGGAGTGCCATAAAACCGAATGGTGCCCTGAAGTTCACCTGACTCCAGCAATTCTTTAATCGTGATAGCCGCTCCCAAAGAAGCAACACCAAATAAATTATGACCACAACCATGACCCGGTGCAGCATCAATCAAGGGAGATTTATAGGGAACAGTTTCCTGAGATAGACCAGGCAGGGCATCAAATTCACCCATAATCCCAATGATTGGTCCATCCCCATTTGAATATTCTGCGGTAAAAGCAGTTGGAATTTCACCCACACCTCGCATTACGGTAAATCCATGTTGTTCTGCAAAATTTGAAAGAGCTTCCGCAGATTGATCTTCCAGGAATGCAATCTCAGCAAATTCCCAGATGGCATCGCTAAGTTCAGTGAGGTCACCAGCGTGATTTTCGACACTTTCAATGACTCGTTGTTTTAGTTCGTCGGTAGTTTGAGCTGTGACTTGATTAGCCATCAGCATAAAGAAGAGCAGTAGTAGTATTCGCATTTTTTGTCTAATTAATTGGAGTGGGAAATA
This sequence comes from Balneolaceae bacterium, assembly GCA_965229525.1. Classification (GTDB taxonomy): domain Bacteria; phylum Bacteroidota; class Rhodothermia; order Balneolales; family Balneolaceae; genus HXMU1420-13. Next base: position 1,301,896 of record OZ245886.1, on the reverse strand, counting down.
AGGGTGGAATCATCAAAAATGCAAAAGTGTATAACAAGCAATCTTGCATGCTAACTTTGTATCTTCTGATATGAATCAATCAATTGATCAAAAACCCTCTATTGCTGCAATAGCTACTCCGGTTGGAGAAGGGGGGATTGCGGTAATTCGTGTTTCCGGAAAAGATGCAATTAATAAAGTGAACGAAGCTTTTTCTGGAAAAAATCTGTCTGAGGTTGAATCACATACCGTTCATTTTGGGAAGATTGTGGATAATCAAAACCTACCGGTTGATGAAGTATTGGCAACGGTGTTCAAATCTCCAAAAAGTTACACGGGTGAAGATACCATAGAGATCTCATGCCACGGTGGAGTGCTGGTTACGCAAAAAGTTTTAGAGACTATACTAGCTACCGGAGTTCGAGCAGCAGAAGCGGGGGAATTTACCCAAAGAGCTTTTCTTAATGGTAAAATGGACCTGGATCAGGCAGAAGCAGTGGCTGATATCATCCATGCAAAGAGTGTAAAAGCAGTGGATGCAGCGCATCAACAACTGGAAGGGCGATTAGGCGAGCATGTAAAGAATTTCCGGCAGCAAATTATTGATGCCACAGCAATGGTAGAACTCGAACTCGACTTTATTGAAGAGGATGTGGAGTTCGCAAACAAAGATCAGCTCATGAAATTGCTGGTAGATGTATCTACAGAAATTGAAAGCCTCCTCGATACTTATGAAACCGGTCGCTTAGTAAAAGATGGGGTAAAAACAGTGCTAATTGGCCGACCCAATGCCGGAAAATCAACTTTACTAAATACGTTAGTTGGAACAGATCGAGCTATTGTGACTGATATCGCAGGTACCACGCGTGATACGATAGATGTGGATTGGAATTTTGAGGGATTACTCTTCAAATTGATTGATACGGCCGGATTAAGAGATACCGAAGATGTAGTTGAGGCTGAAGGAGTGAAACGATCCCAGCAGGCGTTCGAAAAGGCGGATTTGGTGATTTATTTAAAGGATTTGTCGCATCCCTTCACTCCAGAAGAGAAAGTAGAGGTAGCAGAATTTCAAAAAAGAGCGGGCGAAACCCCTTTTATTCTGATTGGAACTAAAGCAGATATTGAGCTGGATTATGGCTGGAGGACCGAATTTGATATAAAAATATCTGCAAAAGTGGGCGATGAAATTGAATCCCTAAAATCGTTGCTAAAAGAGCGGGCTCTTGAAAACAAACACTATGATGCTTCAAGTTTATTGGTAACCTCTACAAGACACCGAGACGCACTGAAAAAAGCCAATGAACAGGTTCAGGCTGCAATACACGGATTAAAAATAGGAATGACCGGCGATTTCTTATCTATCGATTTAAGAGCGGCGCTAAATGAGCTTGGTACAATTACCGGAGAAATAACAAACGAGCATATTCTGGATTCGATTTTCTCTCGATTCTGCATTGGAAAATAAAAAAGCCCCCAGGCACTTTTGCACTTGAGGGCACAACTAAACAAGTTCTAAGTTAGAAAGCTTCGAACAATGCATGCTCATTTTCTTCTTCTAATCTTGAATCAGGAGTGTTAACCCATCTCGAGTTTTTGTCTGAATTTCCATTTCGCAAGTAATTATTGATGTTTAAAATAGATTCGGAATCGTTATCGGCTTCATGAGCTTTAATCATTAAGTGTTGTCCAATTCCTCCTCCAATTACTTTTGTACTTAAATCACTAATAAATTTAACCATATCCTGAACCTGCTCCGCCAATCCATCGGCTGAATTTTCTGTCTCTTCCGAAATTTGTGCAGTTTCTTGCGTTTTTTGATTTAAACTCTCAACCGCTGATACAACATCTTCTATTCCCTGTGTTTGTTGAAGTGAAGCTGCTGCGATTCCTTCAATGATGGCATCTACATTTCTAGCTTGTTCAAGTATTTGGTTAAAAACTTCACGGATAGAAGCATTCAATTCTACTCCCCGACCACTTTTTGCGATCGACGATTCTATTTCTTCTGATGTTTTCCTTGCTGCATCTGCACTACGTTGGGCTAAGTTTCTTACTTCCTCTGCAACAACAGCGAATCCTTTACCGGCCTCGCCGGCTCGGGCGGCTTCAACTGCTGCATTAAGAGCCAATAAGTTGGTTTGAAAGGCAATGTCATCAATCGTTTTAATAATGAAAGAAATACTATCACTTGAGTTTTTGATTTCTTCCATTGCCGTATTTAATTGGGCAATTTCCTTAGCACCTTGTTCGGCTGCACTACGCATTAGATTTGCGGTTTCTTTTGCGTGGACTGCATATTCCGTATTTGATTTGGCTGTGGCCGTTAATTCTTCAAATGCTGTGCTTGTTTGTTCTAGTGATCCAGATTGGTTAATTGCTGATTTAGATAATTCATGGCTGGATTCTGCAAGTGTTTTAGATGCATTATTGGTATGTACAGAGTTATCAACCAGGCCGTTTGTAACCTCAATTAGCGGTTGAAGTATGGACCGAATATATAGAAAGATGATTCCAACAATGAGTGCAATTGACAAAACACTAATTACTGCATACACAGTTAACATGGTTTTGTTTGCTGCGAGCTTGTCATTACTTAGTTGAAGGATGTAATCTGAAATTTGCCCGTCAATCTCGCCAAATAATCCAATTTTGGCGGTGATAGCTGCAAACCATTGCTCAGCGTCTTGTCCATAATTTCCATCCAGAAGTTTTGCTTCAAAAGCATTCTTATAAAGTTCAACATCAGTGATCCTCTGATCATCTAACTTTTCTGCATAAAATCCGGCTGCATCATCATTAATAAGTGCTAAAAACTCATGTTCAAGGAAATCATAATCCTGATCAAGGAAAGCGTATCTGCCATAGGAAGGCACATCAATATTATCGCTTAAAAAGGCGCCATAAAGAACAGCTCTTTCCTGACCAAGGGCATCTTTCATATCAAGAAAGAAAAAATATGCCAACAGGTTGGTGCTAACTTCTTTATCAATAGCTGCTTTAGAAGTTTGGTTTAGGAAGTCCAGACCAAGAAAAATGTAATCCGTGTAGTCTTTTAAATAATTAATCCCTGCTTCGTTTTGTGCATTAACACGATATCGTAAAGAATTTAATGTTGATTTATCACGTAATAGAACGGCAAGTTGGTTATTGATACTCGGATTTTCGGAAGTCAATTCGCCGTTTGAAAACTTAATTGACAACCTGTTGAATGCCTCATCAGTACTTTTACGTTGTTGTTCGAGCTTAACAAAAACTTCTTCACTACCACCTGAGGCTGTATACCCAACTGATCTACCTCTTTCTTTTTGCAGTTCAGTAATGAACGGCCGCAACTCCATGGCGATCCTGGTATCGTTATTCATTGATTGAAGAGCGCTGGTTTGATTCACCAGGTTTGTCATGTTCAAAATTACGAGAAACAGGAACCCAAAAAGTGGGAGGCACCCTAATACCCACAATTTCTTGCGTAATGATAGCTTTTTTTTCATAACCTCTTAAGATTAAAACGAATATTGACGATTGGATTATCGGAGGTTGTTTGAATTTATAAAGTGCTATAAACGGTTTTTTTGAAATTGGCGTAAAACCAGTATTCGAAATAAAAAAAGCCTTCACTGTGTAAGTGAAGGCTTTGAAAAAAAGAGTAAGAGAGGACTTATTCTTCCCCACCTGAATTTTCTTGCATCTCCATGATGATATCGCCATTCGCGCTTACATCAACTACTTCGTAGCCAAGAGCCTGCAACTTATCTCGATGAGAGGCTGCATCACCCACAACCAGTATATACATGTTATCAAGTTGAAGATGTTTTGCAGCTAAAGCATCAATCTCGTCTTTTGTAATCGTTCGAATGATCTCTGCCTGCGTATCAACAAAATCGTCAGGTAGGTCATAACGGATTATTCTTCCCAGGAAACCAGCTTTCTGGAAGGGCGTTTCATAACTTCTGGCGTCACGTTGACCAATTGAATTACGCATGAAGCTTAACTCGTCTTCCGTAATTCCATTTTCGTTGAAGTTTTTGATTTCCTTTACAAATTCAACAACCGAGCTGTCTGTTGCATCAGCTCGAACACCTGCATAGGCTGTAAATTCACCATTTACATTATCAGAGCTGAAGAAAGACCGTGCACCATAGGTGAATCCTTTATCTTCGCGTAGGTTTAGATTGATTCGACTGTTAAAAGCGCCACCAAGTGTGTAATTCATCAACGTGGTTTTAAAGTATTCACCGGTTGCGTCGTATTGTAAACCGGTCATGAAACCAATTCTAATCTCTGACTGCGGAGCTGCAACCTTATCAACAAGGTATACTTTTATATAATCGCTAGGTGATGGAGTTGGTAAATCCGGAAGGGTTGCACCGGTTTTAGCCCAATCGTTTAAGAAACTTAAACTAGCCATTGTTTCTTCGCGTGTAATATCGCCAACAACAACAACCTCAGTTAACTCGGGCGCATAATAGGTTTCGTAAAAACCCCGAACATCATCAGCAGTTATTCGTGAAACAGTCTCCTCGATACCACTACCGGGTACTGACAAGATATGTTCATCACCATACAGCAATCGATCGTACACCTGATTAGCTATCGAAGTAGGGTTTTCGTAGGTACTTTTAATTGCTTCGATTTGTTGCTGCTTAATGCGAGCAAAATCAGCATCATTAAAAGCTGGGCGATACAACATTTCTTCTGCTAACTCGAGCGTACGATCCAGGTTTTTCTTTAGTGTACCAATATTAATAGTCGTTGAGTTATCACTTGTTGAAAAGCTTATTGTACTAGCTACTTTTCGCAGTTCCTCAGCAATTTCTTCTGAAGTGTAGTTCTCGGTTGATTCCATCATCATTGCTGATGTTATAGATGCGAGGCCAGCTTTGTCTGTGTGATATGCATCTAAAGTATGGCCACCTTTGATTCGAATTTGAATATTCACTGTTGGAACTTCGTTCGAATTTGTACCAATAAAGCTAATTCCATTTGCAGCTTCTGCTTTCCAGAATGTTGGTATCGGAACAAGTGGGGCTGGCCCCGGAGTTGGCTGAACACTTCGATCGAAAGTATCACCAGTTGGGCGGGTATAACTCAGACCGGAGTAATCTGTAGTTGGATAAGGGTTATCTCCTTCTGTTTGTGGCTCAAAATTATCAGGTTTTGCAGGAGCAGTAGCACCACCATCATCTGGTAATATACTTAGTACAACTGCCGGTTGATTGTAGATATACTGATTGAATACCCGCATGATATCGTCTTTTGTCACGGCATTGTAACGATCAATATCATCTTTGATGTAGTTTGGGTTATCAGCGAAAGTCTCATAGGCAGCCAATTGAGATACTTTCCCTGCCACACTTTGAAGACCATTTACAAACCCAGATTCAAAGCTAGCTTTAATTTTAATCATATCGTCATCAGCAACCCCTTCAGCTGCAAATTCTGTTAAGATGTTTCTTACTTCATCTTCGAAATCAGAAAGTGTTTGTCCAGGGAAAGGGAGTACGAACATCATAAACTCGCCGGCTAATTCTGAAGCAGGGTGGTTAGCTGCGGCCTGAATAGCTTTACTGTTTTCGACAAACTTTTTGTAGAAATAAGAGCTTCTACCTGTTCCTAGAATTTGTGCCAGGTAATCGAGTGGGGCTTCATCAGGGTGGAATCTTGGAACCGTTGGCATAGAGAACACAACTGCAGGAAAACGTATGTTTTTATCAACATAGGATACATATCTGTCCGCATCCAGCGTAACCTCGCCTAATTCAAGATCTTCAACTTCCGGGCCTCTTGGAATTACACCGAAGTATTTCTCAACAAGAGCAACAACTTCATCAGCATTTACATCGCCACCCACAGTTAGCACGGCATTATTTGGGCCGTACCAGCGAAGGAAGAAATTCTTCAAGTCATTAACATCAACTCGATCAAGGTCTTCTACCTTTCCAATGGTTAACCATGAATATGGATGCCCAAATGGATACAGAGTTTCGTCTTTAATTTCGAGATACCCGCCGTACGCGCTATTATCATATCGCTGTGCTTTTTCATTCTTAACGGTAGAACGTTGAACTTCAAATTTTTCCTGCGTTACTGCATCTAAGAAAAATCCCATTCGATCAGCTTCTAACCAAAGTGCTGTTTCTAGCTGGTTGCTTGGCAACGTTTGGAAATAATTGGTGCGGTCGCGATTGGTGGTCCCGTTAAGTGTACCACCAGCATCGCTAATAATTTTGAAATGTTCTTCGTCAGCAACATTTTCAGATCCCTGGAACATCATATGCTCAAAAAAGTGAGCGAATCCGGATTTATATAATTCTTCTCGAGCTGATCCTACGTGATAGGTTACATCGACATGGACTAATGGGTCGGAATGATCTTCGTGAACAATAAGAGTGAGACCATTATCCAACATGTATTTTTTGTATGGAATTACGATCTCATCACCCTGGCGAGTAACTTCTTCAACAAGTTGTGTTTGCGCGTATATCCCGGTTGACATTAAGCCGCCAAATATCAGCGCCAAGAAAAGTTTTTTCATGAGAGATAGTTGATTGATTTTAAATTAAATAGATGACCAAAATTAATTATAGATAATCTGTACTACAACTAATTACTTAATCAATTAGTATTGAATACAAGAGATGAGTTACGATGTTAGTTTCAAAAAGTTTTGAGCAAAAAAAAGCCCTCAAAAAATTGAAGGCTTTGCTGAAAACTAATATTCCTAATTATCATTGTTGGAACCGCCATCATCCGTAGCTGCGGGAGGAGGTGCCTGACTAGGAATAGCCGACTGTGTATTTGATGGAGCACCAATATCATTTAAAGGTGCGCCCTGCTGAAGTACAGAGTTGGCTTGAGTCTGTCGGTCGATTGCAAAATTTGCGAGAACGCAAAGAACTAAAAAAGCAGCACCTAAAATTGAAGTAGCTTTAGAAAGAAGGTCTGCAGTTCTTCTGGCTCCAAGTCCACCTGCACCGGCATCAAGACCGCCACCGCCACCGCCAATTCCAGATAAACCTTGCCCCTGACCGTTTTGTAAAAGCACTACCAATGTTAAGAGTGCACAGATAATTGTAATAACTACAATAATTATGTTGTAAAGCATTTTATAATCAACTAAACTTTTGAAAGACTACAAAGATACCCAAATTTAAAAATGATGCCAAGCAAAAGCTTTAAGGGGTGTATAAATGGGTGATTCAATTTCAAATACCAGAGATCAGATTGTACAATTCTTTCAAAATTCTCCTGATCTAACCATTAAGGTTATTGAAACGATTGCTATTTTTATATTACTGGGGCTGATTAGGCTGATTATTCTTCGTGTTGTCAATAAAAACACAGAGAGTAAACGCATACAGTATAAGTGGAGGAAAAACCTATCATACGCCAGTTTTTTTATTGGTTTTTTAGCTGTAATTCAAATTTGGTTTACTGGAATTGAATCTATCGCCACTTTCCTTGGGCTTTTAAGTGCGGGTATTGCCATCGCTTTGAAAGATCCGGTTACTGATTTAGCAGCGTTTCTTTTCATCATATGGAGAAAGCCATTTGATGTGGGCGATCGAATTGAATTAGACACCATAAAAGGAGATGTAATTGACATTCGACCATTTAAATTCACCGTACTTGAGATTGGAAACTGGGTAGATGCAGATCAAAGTACAGGGCGTGTAATTCATGTTCCTAATCACAAGGTGTTTACTAATCAACTCGCAAATTATACGAGTGATTTTGAGTTTATCTGGAATGAAATTCAGGTTCTTGTGACATTCGAGAGCGACTGGAAAAAAGCCAAAGAGATACTTTCAGAGGTTGTGTTGGACGTATCCAATGAATTTATCGAAAATGCTAAGGCGGAGATTGCAAAAGCTTCAAAATCATATTTAATCGAATTCAAATATCTTACACCCATTGTGTATACCGACGTTAAAGATAGCGGTGTAAATCTAACGGTCAGATATCTTACCAATCCTCGTAGACGTAGAGGAACTGCTCAGAAAATTTGGGAAACAATTTTAGACGAGTTTGCAGAAAATGATGCCATCGATTTTGCATATCCTACTATTCGATATTACGATAACCCAAAAGAAGGTAAACCGGGAACTCAGTCTAAAAGTTAATCTTCTTCACGAAGCTTTGGGATTGGTTGTATCAAATCCGGACTATTATTTGAGAGATCATTAACGAGATCCGGCACTCGAAAAACAGTCATATCAGGGATCATTTCATTAGACAAAAAACCCGTACTCGCGATTAAAGCCGCTTCAAGATTTATCCATCCTTCAAATTGATGAGTTTCTAAAATACATGGCATTGTATGGTCAAGCGGTTTTAGAAGAACACCGGCGCTTCTTGTGAACACAGTAAATTTTTTTCGCGATTTATCAACTTCTGATAAATAGCCGGCGATACCTAGAATATCCTGTGAATGGATGCGTACATAAAAAGGTAGTGGGTCATTTACCGTCTGTTTCCATAGATAAAATCCGCTGATTGGTATGATACATGAGTTGTTGAGAAGTGTTTTCGCGGCATCTTTTCGATGCATGAAATCATTGATATTAATAGTAGGCAGGTTTGGATTCCAAATGCACGATTCAATTGTTTTACGTCCATTTTCGGTAAATATCGAAGGTAGCAGATAGCCGGGCGATGCATTAAACGTGGCTTCCAGCATGGAGTTAGAATTAGGAGTAACCCCAAAAATAGAGGTTATTTCATTTGCTGTAGTTTGTAAAACAAATCGCTCCATAATTCACCAAAGTTGAACAAATAGTATTTTCAATTTTAGGTTAACTCAAAAAAATCGAGTTTTAGTATGCATCCAGTGGTGAATAAATCTGAACACCGTGTACGAGCGGGTATTCGAATTACCGTGTATATACTTCTTGCTTTTCCAATTGTGATGATAGGTAATGCTATACCAATGGGTGGATTTCAGTTTTTACTTACTACTGCATTAAGCTTTGGATTTTTTTTAATGATGTTCCGCTTCGTTGATCATCGATCAAGCATGCAGCTAGCAGGTATTTATCTCCACAAAAAATGGTGGCTGGAATGTAGTTTGGGATCAATAATTGCGGCAATAGTTATGGCCAGTATTTTTGGTTTTCAATTGATTACAGGAACGATAGAGTTTATCGATTTTCGATGGAATCAACCTGGATCGTCTAGTTGGTTGGCTCCACTACTTCTTTTTTTAATGCAGATGGCGTGTGTTGGTTTTTATGAAGAACTAATGACCCGATCGTATCTGCTACCAAATTTTAAAGAAGGGTTTACCGTTGGAGCTATTGATGCTCAAAAAGCCACTATAATTGCTGTATTATTTAGTTCCTCTGTGTTTGGTGTAGCGCACGGATTAAACCCAAATGTAACGTTCTTTTCAATTTTAAATATCACTCTTGCCGGGATTATGCTGGCCATACCATTTCTAATTACAGGTAGATTGGCCTATTCTGTAGGGATTCACTTCGCCTGGAATTTCTTTCAGGGTGGAATTTTTGGATTCCGAGTTAGTGGAATGCCAATTCAAGGGTCATTAATTCAAATTCAACAGCGAGGAGAAGCAATCTGGACAGGAGGGTCTTTTGGGCCAGAGGGAGGGCTTATCGGAACATTAGGAATATTCCTGGTTATGGGTTTATGCCTGTTAATCATTAGAAAAACAGGAATTACATTACACCTCCATTCAAACTTTACCCAGACATACCTCGAATTTGAAGGTTTAACAAAAGAAAACGAATAAGCTTATTTCAGTTCTTTGTATATTTGCGCCGTTCCAAAAAGGAACATTGATCTTTGAAAATTGAACAAATAGCCAAAAGAAAAGAGGTGTAATATTGTCTTTTGAAAAATTTGGTCTGAGCCCCGAATTATTAAATGGGCTGGCCGACGTACGTTTGGAAAAGCCAACACCTCTCCAGGAAAAAATGCTACCTATAGTCTTAGAAGGAAAGCATGTTTTAGTAGAAACGCATTCGAATGATGATCTCGCGTTTCTGATTCCGGCACTACAAAAAATTACCGAGAACGGAGAGGTTACTGGCACACAAGTTTTAATTCTAACACCATCTATCGAGCGAGCAGAGAATATAGACGAACAAGTTTGGGCGCTCGGCTACCATGCGCAGATTAGTAGTGCATTAATGGCAATGAAAGGAGATAAAGCTACACAAGAACAAGCTTTATTGGATGGTGCACCGGTGATTGTAGCCAATCCCGGGCGATATATTGAAATACTGGATAAGCAAAATTTAAGGCTTAAAGATCTCAAACTTATTGTGATCGATGAGGCACATGAAATGCAGCAATTCAACCTGGTAAATCGGGTTAAGGATATTCTGCGTTTTGTTGACTGCGAACCACAAATTGTAATCTTATCCAGCGAACAAAATTCTGCAACCAAGCAGCTTGTTGATATTGCTTTAAAGAACCCTGAACTGATTGGGTTTGAAAGTAATGGGGAGCCAGAAACTGCATCAGAAGACGCTGGGGTGGCTCATGCCGAACACTTTGAATTGGATCAGGATCATGTTGAGAATAAATTGGAGAGTGCATCGGTATCCGTTGTCCTGAAAAAGGATTTACCTATTACGAATGGTAGTGAAACGAACGACTCGATCACACCTAAAACTCCTGTAAATTCATCAGATCAAGGGTATATCAAAGTTCCGCCAAGAATGAAAATCTCAACCTTGATGGGATATTTAGAACAATCTGGTTCTAAGCATGTGGCGGTTTTTTCAGCATCAAGCAGAACTTCTGATCGATTATTCAAAATTATCAGAAAAAAGAATTGGGGCGTTGTAAGTCTAGGTGATGATCTGGATGAATCGATGTATGCCGAGCGACTTGAGCGGTATAAAAAATACGAGATGCGTGTTCTATTAATAGGTGGGCTATCTATCGATAAAGTTGACTGTTCTGAGATGGATGAAATCATTAATTATGATGTACCCAGTGATACAAGTGAATATCAAAAACGAGCTGAATTAGTATCAGGTAATACTGTTTCAAAAATGATTTCACTGGTTTCAAAAATGGATGCAGAAGTAATGGAAACCATATCAGAAGAAATGGGTTTCTCACCCTCTGAAATTCAAATCTCGGAGAAACTGACTGAACAGAAGCCGAAATTCGGTATTGAGAAAAAACAAAATAGAGCCCCAAGAAGAAAATCGAGTGGGAATTCTTCGAAACCGAAGAATAATCGGGGTCCGATTAAGGTTAAGAAAAAAGAAAAGCCAAAATCATTGCCACGTCCTACTTATGAAGGCCTAACTGGTGGTAGAGATGGGAATGCATCCGAAACGGGAATTTTTGGGTGGGTGAAAAAACTGTTTAAATAAATTCAGCTTCAATTAATATGTTAAAACCTCTTCATATGAAGAGGTTTTAACTCTGTGGAACCTTCTCTCCTTTCGAGGCTAAGCTTGCTGTTTTTTTAATACGCGCAGCCCTTGTTTTCTTAGTCTTGGCTAATTTTATCCAACGTAGCGTCCACCTTTTTGATGAGTCTGAGATGGAATCGAAAAAGGACTCGGCAGAGGGATATTTCTTTAGTTCATCGATAAGATCACTTGGTTTAATCAATGCATCTACATCATCCATAAAATTCCAAAGACCTGATTTCTTAGAATGTGTGATGGATCGAAATCCTGCTTCATGCATTTTACCATCTTCGATCAATTTAAGAGCTCTATCCTTGTAAGATTTTGCCCAATGTTGAATTCGACGTGGTGAAAGAAGTTGCATCGTTCGATCGTCATCCAATTTTCGTCGGATTCCATCAATCCAGCCAAAACAAAGAATCTCATCCAAAATCTCATCTCGACTAACATATTTAGAAGTGATATGTTTTTTAAACGTAACAACCCAAATACTCTCCTCCTGCTGATGATTCTCCATCAACCAATTCCTTAAATCTTCTTGGCTGATTATTTCAATTTTTTCAAAATTCTCTGTGTTAATCATGCATAGGTAACAGGCGATTTTATGATACAGTTCAGGTAATTCTTGATTGATTGGTTCATATTTCACACTTTCGATACAACTAAATGGGACGATCATGAAGCCATATGCCATAATCATTATTTTTCTAGTTCTCTCAGCACCCGTATTAGGGCAATATCCAGAATTCTATAAAAATCCAGAAATCACGAAAGTTGAAGGATTTATTTCAGGTGTAGGAATGGCAAATTCACTTGAAAACGCATTTTTTGATGCATTATATGAGGTAGCTTCAGAGGTGCAAGCTCAAGTTTCGTATAAAAACAATTATAGCAACAGTAACACAGATAGTTTAATAGGATATTCGAGTACAAGCCAAAATATTGTCAATCAATCATTTCTTACATTTGATGTGAGAGGTTTGACAAAAATACTGATTGAGGAAAATAACGATGGAGAAGTGATTGAGGAGATATATTCAAGGGCAATTGAAGTTACATTTTCGATTAGTGAGGACTCGATGTATATGATTAGACTTCTGGATACATCAGAATTAGCAGAAAATGGTGAATATTTAAATGATAGTTCAGGAGAAGTTAAATGGTCAAATCTTCAATTTTCTGATGTATTAGATTTTATTCGAGATAATACATCGATAGAATACTTTGGTGAAGAGGGTTATATAGAGGATGAGGAATATGCATATTTTGCATTAGTTCGAGTTGAAGAGGCCACTTTTTATGTTGAAGATTAATCTTCTTTTTCTGTTGGTCGTTTTCTCACTGGATGTTTTTTCCCAATATTCAGCGATGACATACAATGTCCGATATGCAACAGATCGTGATGGGATAAATAGTTGGGAGAATCGTAAAGATTGGGTGGCAGATTTGATCAACTATTATGAACCGGATATCCTTGGAATTCAGGAAGGTCTACATCATCAGGTACAATTTCTAGATAGCGCACTTTTTGGTTACGAATATGTGGGTGTTGGAAGAGATGACGGCAAAACTGAAGGTGAGTACACAGCAATTTTTTATCAATCAGAGCTTCTCGAAGTAATAGATTTTAAGACATTCTGGTTATCTCTAACGCCTGAAAATCCTTCCTATGGATGGGGAGCCAATTATCGAAGGATATGCACCCTGGCAATATTTGAGCGTATCGAAACTAACGAACGATTTTTTGTTTTCAACGTTCACTTTGATCATGAGTCTATTGAAGCCCGCATTGAATCTGCTAAACTTGTCCACGAGATGGTGGAGGAGCTAAATACAGAAAAATATCCGGTAATAGTGATGGGTGATTTCAATGCAATTCCAGATTCTGGTCCCATCGAATTTCTTACACAGTTTTATAAAGATTCAAGAGAAGTAGCTAAAAAAGAACCTTTCGGTCCCATAGGTACATATAATGGTTTCGATACTTCACACCCACTGGATGTACGAATAGACTACATATTTGTGAGCGATAATATCAACGTAGAAGCGTATGCTGTTCTTTCAAATTCGAGAGAAAACAGAACACCTTCAGATCATCTTCCTGTTTTGGTCGACTTTTCATTTGAATAAATACCCTAATCAGGTGATTGAGTAGTAGTATCTATCCAAATAGTTTTCTTCAAACTAAACACTAATGAAGAAACTAAATGAAATACGTTAAATCATTTCTTTTTCTATTACTCGTTGGCAATGTAAATCTACATGCTCAAGACACTTACCAAACCATTATGACAGACCCTGAAATAGTTTATCCCGGATATTTGGGACTAAATTATTTTACGGTTGATGCTGGTTTTGGGAATACTTCCGGAGCATCAATTTGGAGTGTTGGTGCAGATGCTCTATATCCTATCAATGAAAAAATAAGAATTGAAGCGTTGGCATTATACTCACTGGTTTCATTAGACAAGGATGGCCCAGCATTTATGCTAAACTCTGGAATAGAGTATTCACTCTCCTCAAATTTAAAAGATAAGGATGTGCCCGTTCTTTTAAGCTTTGCCTGGGATAAAGATTACATTAATAGGGTGGAAACCACCACATGGTCGGCGGTGAATTTGCCCACACAGATGAAATACGAACTTGTAGCCAGAGGTGGACTGTACATAAGAAATAGTGCTCTAGAGTATTCTGAGGGATTCAGAACCTATGACGTAACCTCTTTAACTCACGTTGGTTTTTATGCGGGAGTTGGTTACAACATGACTACCTATTTACAAGCAGAAGCAAGTGATGGATATCAGTTTTCTGCTGGTAGGATTCTTCGTCCATATTTTGATCTCCTTATCCTACCAACAAGTGTTGATTTAGAAGAAAATGGTGCCGCAGTAAAAACTGTAGATGAAAACCTGGGCTGGAGAGCTGGTCTTGTTGTTGTTGGAAAACCTTATACAGCCGCTGAAAATTTTGATCGCAAGATTCCATTTTTTGCTAATACTGTTTTCCGATTAGATATTGGACAGAGACCGTTTGAGGGTTTCTTTATAACCACAGGAATGGCATACAATTTTAGGAAATTCAGATAAATTGCAAAACAAAAAAGCCTTCCTGAAATCAGAAAGGCTTTTTTCATAGATGACCACAAATTCTAACTGCTAAGCAGAAAGTTTGTTAGCAGCAGACATAACAAAATCCTTAATTGCTGCGAAAGCATCAAGTGTTTTTTCGATATGCTCGTCGGTGTGTGCTGCAGTTGGTATTAAACGAATTAATACTACGCCTCTAGGAACAACCGGATACGCAACACCACTTACAAAAATTCCATGCTCTTCGCGCATTTTTCGCATAATATCCTGGCATAAATCTGTACTACCTTGGGTTAACACTGGAGTTACCGGACTTTCTGATGGTAAAACGTTATAGCCAATTTTTTGGAGACCTTCGCGAAGCTTGAGTGTATTTTCCCAAAGTTTTTCTCTCCACTCAGGGTGCTGGCGAATCATTTTTAAACGTTCGCGAGCCGTTACTACAATCGGAAGAGGTAACGATTTAGCAAAAATCTGGCTTCTTGCATTCGCTTTTAGGAATTGAATAACCCGAGGTTCTGATGCTACGAAAGCACCAATCAATGCGCCTGCTTTAGCAAAGGTACCGAAATACACATCAATTCCATCCTGGCATTCAAGCTGTGTTCCAGTCCCAGAACCATCAT
This sequence comes from Balneolaceae bacterium, assembly GCA_965229525.1. Taxonomy (GTDB): domain Bacteria; phylum Bacteroidota; class Rhodothermia; order Balneolales; family Balneolaceae; genus HXMU1420-13. The sequence continues at coordinate 1,286,809 of OZ245886.1, read as the reverse complement.
GGCCAAGAGTTCCAAATCCATGAGCATCGTCAACTAATAAACGGAAAGGTACTTCTTTCTTAAGTTCAATGATTTCAGGAAGGATTCCCAAATCACCAGTCATACCAAATACACCTTCAGTTACTACTAGGATTGAGGAATTATCCTTCTTCTTCGATGCTGCTCGGTATAACTGCTTTTTAAAGCTTTCAATATCGTTATGCTTGAATACTGATTTTTCAGCCATCGCCAACTGCTTGCCATCAACGATACAAGCATGACTTAATTCATCGTAAATGAGATAGTCATTTCTATCGACTAAAGCATGTATAGTACTCATAATACCCTGATACCCGAAGTTCAGTAACTGGGCAGCTGGCTTATGAACAAAATCCGCGAGTTCTTTTTCAAGTGCTTCGTGCTCTACTGAATTTCCAGTCATCAAACGAGCACCCATTGGCGCACTTAAAGAATACTTTGCAGTAGCTTCCGTATCAACTTTTTTAATATGCTCGTTACTTCCAATACCTAAGTAATCATTAATACTCCATACAATTACATCTTTGCCATTGAATTTCATTTCCGGCCCAAGTGGCCCTTCAAGTTTTGGAAATGTGATGTAACCGTATCCGGCAGAAGTAAATGGTCCTAGTGGACTTGGACGTCCTTCTAGTTTGTCAAATAAATCCATGAAATATGATTTGTGAGAAAGTTTGTTACAACCTGAACTTTAAAAGATGCAAATTTACGGAAAAGTGAATGTAACTTAAAAAAGATGGCGATTTTTATTTGCTGAGTAATCTTAGGTTTAATTAGAGTTAAACAGGCTAATTAACTCTATCAGAGATAAGGTTTTAGGATGAATAATCCATCGAAAATATCACTCACAACTATGACTCCACTCTCGAAAAATGGATAATTACTCCAGGTACCTGCGTAAGATTTCGCATTGCTGGTTGGTTGAGTATCAAAAAATGCGACTGGTTGTAATTCTGCTTTATCTAAATTTTCTAAGCGTAATATTCGCAAGCCGGAAGTGTAATTTGCCTGAAATACAAAATTCTGGCGGATATATAAATTGTGATCAATTGAGGTTGTATTGTGCGTATAATACCCAAGGAAAATTGGATTATCTAAGTCCTGGACATCCCAAATATAGGTTCTGGTATTTCTTTGTAACGCAGTTTCATCAACCTCATCATTCATCAGAAAATATCGGTGATCTTCAGTAAGCCAACCTTGGTGCGAATACTGCATTCCGGTAACACCACTAAACCCAATTGTTTGTGTATTAGCCTTATCGGTAACATCGGTGATTACCACTGCTCCTTCAGCGGAACTAACACAAATCTCTTTACCAATGTGTTCTTCATCAGCACCATTATACTCTACACATTGTGTGTCATGGATGTAGCCAATTCCTACATTAGGTAAACTTTCTAAATCTGTATTTGGATCAGAATAGCAACCGGCAAAAGTGGGGTTTTTAGGGTCATTAATATCAATTATATGTATACCTGTAGTATCCCTAGCACTTTGGTTAAGTGGGTCTCTAGCAAGGCCACAAACTTCTGTTGCCCGATATCCAACCAGGTATGCAAATCCGGATGATTCATTAATGGCAATGTTATGCGCATTATCTATCTGATCGTAGAACGCATCCTCTTCGAAGGTTAGAAATGTGCCATTGTATTCTCTAAGACGAGTGAGATCGAATACCTGCATGCCGTGAATTTGTCCATCACTTACTACAAATGCGTGATTATCAAATACCTTAACATCTCTCCAAGTACTCCCTTGGGTAATATTTTTTGCAACGGGTGAATCCCCAATTCCAACAACACATGCAGGGAATTCATCATCAATTTTTTCGGAAATTAATTTCGTAGCAATTGAAGATTCGTTCAGTTTACCAATAACAACCGGATTATTGGGGTCGCTAATATCTACAAATGAAATTCCATCAAATAAACCAACCAATGCATACTCTTTACCGTCTAAAGGATCTGTCCATCCCCAAATATCATTAACTCTATCTCCACCAAGTTCATTTAGGGGTACATGGGCAAAAAGCCCAACATTATCACATGGAAATTGCCCATCCGCCAATCCATCAATACATGGAAATGCTTCTTCAATAGTTGGGGTGATTTTTTGGGAAACGGAATTTTCTTTACAGCCATAAATGAAAAGGAGTAAAAAAATAGAGAGAGATATCGCTTGACGTAAATTCATAAAATTTGACTACACTTCTTTCAATAAACTACTTTGTATCAACTTTTATTACAACTGGTTTTAAGTGGATACGTTTCTCACAAATTTTAATCATAGCAAAACAATCAACCGTACCATTTTTCACAAACTAAGTGCATATTCTATACTTCAGTCAAGGGTTCATTAATTGAAAGGGTATCATGCTGATAATCATTAAATATATTGCCAAACTTTTAAAGGCACTTTCATCAGAGGCCTCACCGGGACAAATCGCGGGTGGATTTGTATTAGGTATGATCATTGGGTTAACCCCGATTTTTTCATTTCACAATCTAATCGTTGTAATCTTAATCTTGATTATAAAAGTGAATATCGGGATGTCAATATTAGCGTTTTTAGTATTTAGTGGAATTGCATATCTCGCCGATCCCGTGTTTCATAATTTTGGTACCTGGCTACTTGAGAATGAAGGATACCAATCTTTGTGGATTAGCATGTACAATAATGAATGGTGGGCGATGACAAGATTTTATAACACGGTAGTTATTGGAAGTTTTGTATCGGCTGTTTTTTTAAGCCTACCTATGTTTCCCAGTGTGATTGTATTTGTAAAGCAATATCGAAAACACATACATGAAAGGGTTCAAAAATGGAAAGTTATTAAGGCTCTTAAGGGTTCTAAGTTGTATTCTATTTATGAAACTATAAGCAGAGTGAGAGGCTAGGTCATGAGAGTAAAAGGACTAATCTTCGTTATAATTATTGCTGCTATCACTGGGGCTGGATATTTCCTCATTTCTGATGAAATGATTGAAGAGCAAATTGAAAAACAACTGAGCATTGCAAATGGAGCCCTGGTAGAAATTGATGACTTCGAGTTTAATCCAACCGAACTTCATATTGCCTGGTCAAAGTTGCAGGTTACCGATCCGGACAACACAATGATGAATCTGTTCGAAACAGGTGAAACTGAATTTGATGTTCAATTCTGGCCACTTTTGTGGAATAAAGTGATTGTAGATAATGTGCAAATGACTGGCTTTGCAATGGAAACTTCCCGGGAAACTGATGGGTATTTCGAGGTTCCTTTAAACGAAGAAGAACCAGATAATGATGCTGAAGATGATGCTGGTTTTTTCAGTGATATCACCGGGGAAGTAAGTTCGAATATTGCTCAAAATGCGAGCATGGAGTTCACCGATGTTAAGGACGATATCAATATTGATAGTTTAATGGCATTGGTTGATTTAAGATCTATTGACCGTATGGATTCACTGCAAACAGGACTGCAAAATAATTACTCTGAATGGGATTCAACGATCACAAACAATTCAGTGGAGAGAAATGCTGCGGATATTCAAACGTTAGTTAATTCCATTAAAATTGAAGAACTGGATGAAATTCCTAAAGCACTTGCAGCTATTGAAACGGTACAAAAAGTAATTAAAGAGGCAGATTCCATCAAAACCGAAATCGCTACGTTAAAGGACGATTTTCAATCTGATTTAACAGCCTCCAGAAATAGCATTGGAAGTATTGATAATTGGATTCAAGACGACATCGCTAGAGCAGAAGGAATTGCAAAATTACCTGAAATCAATGCACAAAGTATAGGAACGGCATTATTTGGTGAAAGTCTACTTGCTGATTTGAATAAGTATCTGGGTTATTTAGCAACAGGTAGGGAATACGGTCAGCGATTTATAGGATCAAAAGAAGATAAAGAAGATAGACCGGATCGTTATGAAGGACGGAATTACGAATTCACGGATAAATATGACCTTCCGGAACTATGGATAAAAAATATCGAACTTTCTGGCGCTACCAATAATGATATTGCACTATCCGGGTTAGTAAATAATGTGTCCAACGATCAGAATAAAACAGGCGAACCGATTACCATAAATTTATCCGGTAGTGAATCTAATACACAGCTTGTTTTAAACGGAATGCTGGATTATACGACGGATGTGAATCAGGAAGCGATAACCATTACTTATTCTGGTTTTTCATTGGCTAATTCAAAACTTTCGCCTTCTGAGCTGCTTCCGTATGAATTAAACTCAGGGATTGGTTCATTATCACTTGCATTAAGTGTAATTGAACGGAGAATAGAGAGTCGGGTTGAATATGTTGCCGCAGGTCTGGATTTCGATTTTGAAAGTGCAGGTTCGCAAACCGGAACAGTTGAACGATTAATCAGAAATGCCATTTCCGGTACAGATCAAATTAATGCTACTGCACTAATTGATAATACTGATGGACCATTAAAGGCTAGTGTTCAATCCAATATCGATGACCTATTTCTAAACACTCTTAGAAATACCGTTCAGGCTGAAGTTGATGCAGCGAAACAACAGATTCAAGATGAGGTTGAAGGCCGAGTGAATGATAAAAAGCAAGAAGTTCTGGCGTTGGTTGATGAACAAGAAGCAATGCTTCGCGGTAAGTACGACGAATTTGAAACTCGAATTAACGACCAATTAGCAGTTGTTGAAGGTAAAATCGAAGAGCTAGAAGCCAAGAAAAAAGAGCTTGAAGATTCTCTTAAAGACGATGCTGTTGATGCAATTCGAAAGAGAATCGGATTTTAATCTTTCAGATTATCATACCGAATAAACGTTGCGTTTATTTGAGTCTCATCAGTTGAAGTGTTTTCACCAGTGCTGATGTTATCTTTGCCTACTCCCGTTATAATAATAGCGTGAGCTCCTTTTTTTCGAGCAGTTTGAATGAGTTTATCTTGAATTTTCTCGTTTGAAATTCCCCAGGCACCAGATCCGATTGCATGGCCTATTATGGTGTATTCATGCTCAATTAATTTTTCGTCAAAATAGATTTCTACTTCAGTGGTTGGTTCATAGGTTTGCCCAATATAGTTTACTTCTGCACAGCTGGCTAAAAAAATGAATAGTCCGAAGAGTAAAAGTGAGGTTCTTTTTATCATGATAATCTCGAATTATGTTTACCTAAAATAATGAATCAAAAACTATTTCATCATTAACATTTAGATGTTAGAATCAGCTAAATACTCATGTACATATTTTATGCTCATTGCGCCCTCACCAACTGCCGAAGCTACTCGATTCATTGCACCAGCGCGTACATCACCAGCAGCAAAGATACCGGGGTTACAAGTTTCTAGCATAAATGGTTGACGGTCGAGCTTCCAGACTTTAGGGAAATTCTCATACTTGCCTAGTTCTTTACCGGTCTCAATAAAGCCTTTTTCGTTTTTAATCACATTTTCGGTAACCCAATCGGTGTATGGTCGGGCACCAATGAAGATGAATAACCCATCTGCATCCACTCCTTTACATTCATCGGTTTGATTATTTCGAAGCACCAGTTTCTGAAGCTGTCCATTGCCTGATGCCTCAATTACTTCAGTAAATGGAACCAGTTCAATGTTTTCAGTGCCATTGATTTGATCGATCAGATATGCCGACATAGTTGAAGCCAGAGAATCGCGCCGAATTACTATATGCACTTTTTCTGCAAATGTGGATAGATACATCGCTGCCTGACCAGCCGAGTTCCCACCTCCCACGATATAGACCTGTTTATCTTTAAATGCATGAGCTTCGGTCATTGCAGCGCCGTAATACACGCCTGCACCGGTGAAGTCACTTAGTCCTTTACTTTCCAACATGCGATAGTTTACCCCGGTTGTGATTACAACCGCTTTTGCATTCACACAGCTTCCATCAGCCATGGATATTTTCTTGTATTGATCAACGGTCTCGATGCTGACAACTTCTTGAGGAGATAGAAATTCAACTCCGAATCTAGTTGCCTGTGTGATGGCTCTTCTTGCCAAATCAGATCCACTTAAACCTTTAGGGAATCCTAGGTAGTTTTCAATGCGTGAGCTGGTTCCAGCTTGTCCTCCGGGCGCTCTTTTTTCAATAAGTAAAGTTTTTAGCCCTTCCGATCCACCATATACAGCTGCGGCAAGACCTGCAGGACCAGCACCAATAATGGCAACATCATAAATTTCATGATCAGCAGATGGGCTTCGCCCAAGTTTCTCAGCAATTTGAGCAGGGGTTGGATTTAAAAGATGGGATCCATCTTCAAAAAAAATAGCCGGCAGTTGAGTACCCTCCACGCTATGTAAAGCACACATTTCGTTGGCTTTTTCCGAACTCTCAACATCTAACCAGCGATAGGGAATCAGATTACCGGAAAGGAAATCTTTAATGATATGCGACTTCGGCGAGTACTGATATCCGACAACTTTAATCCCTTGAAAATCTGGTTTGAAATTCGCTTGCCACTCGTCCAATAAATCATCTAAAATGGGGTAAAGACGCTCTTCGGGTGGGTCCCATGGTTTTAATAAATAATAGTCGAGTTGTACTTCGTTAATTGCTTTAATGGCAGCATCAGTATCCGAATACGCTGTTAGTAAAACTCGTTTTGCTTCGGGATAATGAGATTTTGCTTGCTCCAGGAAATCAACCCCAATCATTTCAGGCATCCGCTGATCACTTAAAAAAAGCGCCACGGTTTCGCCTGTCATTTTTAGTTCGGGCAAAGATTCTAATGCCTCTTTTGGCGAGTTCGTGCTAAGAATTCTGTAATCAGACCGGTATTTTTTACGCAGATCTCGAGTAACCGCACGAAGAACCTGAGGGTCGTCATCAACAGTAAAAATTATTGGCTTTTTCATCCTTTTCGGATTATGAATTACGGATTAAGAAATATGAATTGAGTCTAATTCATATTTCTTAATTTTCAATGATTAATTTTATTTCAACGGAAAAGTTAGTTTGAATTCGGTGTTTCCCGGTTCCGATTCTACTTCTATTCGACCTTCGTGTTTATCGATAATTTTTCTAACCACGTCTAGTCCAAGTCCGGTACCTTTACCAACATCTTTGGTAGTAAAGAAAGGATCAAAAATTTGATTCTTTACATCATCTGGAATTCCGGATCCGTTATCTCTAAATATCATTTTAAGGTCTCCATTCGAACTCATTGCTTCGATCTCAATCTTTCCTCCATCGTCCACCGCATCGATGGCATTATCGATAAGATTGGTCCAGACCTGGTTAAGTTCACTTACATACCCGCAAAATTCTGGCATGTGTTCCTGTACCTGAATATCAACCAAAATATTCTTCTGCTTGGTTTTATGATTAAGCATGGTAAGTGTACTCTTCAATAATTTTTTAATTTCTACGGTTTCTTTATCCGAACCGCGGTCCATATGCGAGTATGTTTTTACCGATGAAACCAGATCAGAAATTCTTCTAGAAGCATCCTCAATTTCTTCGACCATTTTTTCGGTAGTTAGCACATCTTCCACCCAACCAAGTACTGGCTCAAGTGCTTCATCAGATAAGTTATCCTTTACAAATTCCAAATCATCCACATCAAAACAATACTCGGCGAATGTAGATGCATACTCAAACCCCATTTCGATTTCATGGTCATCCATCCAGTCTGTGAGGTCATCTTCAAGAGCGGTACGCTCCATCAACGACTGGGTATTGGTAGTGCCTTTTCCCGCTTTCCTGAATACTAATTCATTGATAGCATCTACTTCCTCATCTTTCATTTTGATATGCATCACCGCTTTAAACTTATCAGGTTTTGCCCGCAAATTATCCCTAAGAGCAGTGGCACTTCGCACCATGGCAGATGCCGGATTATTCAATTCATGGGCAAGTCCGGCTGATAGTTTACCAAGAGCCATCAATTTTTCGTTCTGCTGCTGGCTGGTAGTGAAGTTTCGAATTCTATCGGAAAGCGAATGTACAAACGATTCGATTAACTCATAATGTTTACATATTTCGGGAAACAGGCTTTCATGTGTTTCAAGTATCGTGCTCTCTTCAATTACTGTTAAGTACCCAACAGAAGATTGCATTCTGGAAAACGGCAATTTTCCTGAAACCGCTCCTTTTTCAAATGTACCAAGTTCACGAAGCTGGTTTCCATTTTTGATGACAATCTTTACTCCACCATCTAAAAAGATTAGCATTCGATCTATTACATCACCGGGTTTACTAAGTTGCTCATCAGGTTGATAGGTACAGAGTTTGGAGTTTTCGACCAACCATCGAATTTGATCTTCTGGGACATTTTTAAATTGGTCGAAGGTTTTTAACACCTCTACTACATAATCATTCATAGCTTCAACATTTTGTTGTCAATGTAACAATACTGCCAGGACTCACCTGGTTCAACCGACCGAATAATTGGATGTTCATTTCGGTAATAATGCTTTCGTGCATGTTTGTTAAATGAGGAATCACAACAACCGATATATCCACACGTCATGCACATGCGAAGATGCACCCATGCATCGCCTGACTCAATACATCCATGGCAAACGATTTCACCTGTTGGCTCAGTGATTTCAATCATATATTTGTGCTCGCATGCCATTATGCAGAATCCATTGAAATTGAAGTAGTCGTGCTAATAATCTCTGAACTAATACTCAGCTCTGCTAGCTTTCTTCCTGCTTGTTTCATTGGAAGACATACTGCGTTTGCTCCAGCTTCGGCCAAAGTAGTATGTTCTTCATCGCGCATTGTAAGGGCATATATTTTCCCTTCAAACTTATTTTCGCGAAGCATTTTTGTAGCCTGTACTTTTGTATCGAAATTACTCATCGACAGCATTACTGCATGGATGTTTGAAAGGTCAATGTTCTGCCATAGCTCTGGATCATAAGCATCGCCATATGCGACACGTCGTCTTTCTTTTATGTTATTTTCGATGCGAGCAGGATCACTGTCAATTCCAGTAACTCTAATGTCACGATCTTTTAAATAATCGTAAGCAGCCTGACCAGATTGCCCCATTCCAACAATCAAATATTGAGCCTCTCCAAGATTTACCACCTGATGACCAGGGTGCTTAACGTCTCTTTCAAATGGTATTAGCTTAAATTCGAATCTATTCCAAAGATTATTCGCGTTGGAAGAAATAGGAGCGTTAATGGCATAGCTGATGGCCGTAATTACTGCCATCGCGATGAATGCTGATTCAGGTATAAAACCATTACTCAACGCAACTACCCCTGCAATTAAGGTAAACTCACTATATGAGGTGAGTGTGGTCATCACCATAAATGCGTTTCTTGATCTTAGCTTAAACCCTACAAGTAAGAAGAAGAATAAGATTGATTTAATCGGTAAAACCGCAATCACAACCAATGCAAAATACAGTGCATTGATATCAGGTAAACCGGCAAGCCCAACTTCGAGGAAGAAGCCGACTAAGAAGGATTCTTTTACTCCCCAGAGTTTTTCGTCGAGTTCATCAGCTAGTTCATGGCCCGATAAAATTGCGCCGGCCGCAAGTGCTCCTAACTCGGAGGAAAGGCCAAGAACCTCAAACAGTGTTCCGGTTCCTACTGCGAATATCAATCCAAAAAGGAGTTGGAGCTCTTCATGCCCACTGGCAACAAATAGTTTTAAAATGAGTGGCCTTGCCAGTGGAAGGGCTAATAATCCTAAACTCCAAATAGATGGGAGACCACCACCTGTTAATGCCAGAATCACAATCGCTACTAAATCCTGGAGGATTAAAATACCGATTGCAACTCGCGCGTGATATGCTCCAAGTTCTCCCCGAGCTTCTAAAGCTTTAGCTGCAAGTACTGTACTTGAAAATCCAAGTAGAACCCCAATAATTATCGATGCTATTAATTCGTAACCAAACATTGTTGCTATGCCAGTAAATATCGCAGCAGATATTAACAGGTGAAGTCCACCAGCACCGAATACCTCGGCACGAACAATGTTTTTTAGGCGCAAATGTAATCCAACCGTAAATAGGAGTAATAGCACTCCTAGGTGCCCAATTTCATGAATTAAATACTTGTTAACCTCTATTCCTGTGAGTGATAAAATAATACCAGCAGCTAGAAATCCGATAAGAGCAGGAAGTCTAATTGCTTTTACAGCCATACCTAAAACGTAGGCTATGGCGATCCAAAGAAATTCCATCCGATATAGTTTTTAATATTTGGCGTAAGATGTATCAAAAATCAGTCCATGTAAAGAGGACTGACATTATGTTAATACAAAGTGTAGAAAATCAGTAAGTGATTAAATACGATCGCGAATTATTTGATTCATATGGTCGATTTCATCCTGATTAATGGTATGTCCCATGTTCGGATAAATCACTTTTGTAACATCAGCATTAAGTGATGACAAGATAGCTTCACTTTCATGAACTCGTTCAACAGGAATGTGAAAGTCTACATCACTACAACCCATGAATACAGGTGTTTGTTGAAGGTCACCTTCATACAATTCAGGATGCAGTGCATCACCGATTAATCCACCAGAAAAGACAAAGAGACCAGCATAAGTATCAGGATGGCGTGCTACAAACTCTGAGGCCAAACACGCTCCTTGAGAAAAGCCTAACAAGAAAATCTTGTCTTTCGAAAAGCCTAATTCTTCTGCTTTTGAAATTGCATCTGCAACAGCCTGAAGCCCGGAATTTAAACCAGGCTGGTTTTGCTCTTCGGGCGCTAAAAATGAAAAAGGATACCAGGTAAAACCTTGAGCTTGGGGAGCAAGAAAGGTGATATCATTCACCATTTCAATTTCATTTGCTAATGAAAGAATGCTTTCCGCGGATGCCCCTCGGCCATGAATCATAATCATCGCAGCTTTAGCTTCTTTAGGGTCTGCTCCTGCTTGGTAAAGATTCTGATTTTGATGAGGACCAGAAACAGGTGCTTCTGGATTTACTTTAAATAGTGACATGATGAATTTGTATAAAAATAATTTGAATTAGGCTCTGGAAACTTTTTCACACAGCCGAATTAATGGGTTTCTAAATAGCAGAAGTAAGGCTCCGGTAGTTAATAGATATGCTCCACTCGTTAAGTAAAGTCCGGGTATCTCTAAAGCAACTAATATCGGTTGAGTAGCAATAGGGGATAAAAACTGACCTAGAAAAACAAAGGTTGTAATTCCACCCATAACTCTACCGCGATACTTTTCTGGAGCCACTTCAGCTAACCAGGTATTTACATTAGGAATGAAAGTCCCAAATCCAATACCTATTGTTACTAACCCAAGTATCAAAATAGAAGCATTTTCTGAGCTACTAACTATGGTATAGCCCAAACCGATTGCCAGAAATGATATAACCATGATATAGACATACCCAAATTTACCTTTTACCCTGCCATAGAGCATTGAGGTTAATCCAGCAAAAAGAGTTACGGTTGCTATTGCAAGTCCACTTATGCTAGCAGTGGTGCCGAATGTATCCATCAAATAAAAAGGTAGATGAATAGGAATGGTATAGAATATAATCTGGGCGGATACCACAAGTGCATACACTAAAACCAGTAATTTTATAAGACTCGTGGCTGATTTAAATGAAATTTGTTCATTCAAAGTATTGTCGATCAACTTTCTTTCAGGTTCATAAAGATACTTCATACCAAAAGGAATGAATGCTAACGCAATGAGATAAATCCCAAAGGGAAGCCTCCAGTTTAATTCAGCCAAAAATCCGCCTAACGAGAGAAATAGGACACCTCCAAGAGCCATGAATGACGCTTGCATACCTATTACTTTCGCTCGTTCCTGACCTTCATAATAATCGGCAAAGAGAGTTATAACGGTGGTCATTATTCCAGCAACTCCTAAGCCCATGATTCCACGGCCGGCAAGAATAGCGGGTAATGAATCCAAATATAATCCCGAACTCCCTGCAATAGCATACAGTAGAATACATGCTAAGAGAAAGTTTTTCTTAGAATATCGATCTATGATATATCCAGAAAGAAATGCTCCGAGTACAATAAATAACCCTGGAATTGTAAGAACCAACCGAATCCAAAAATCGACATTTTGAAAGCTGCTGAATTCTTGCTGCATTGCCGGAAGGGCAGGAGCGATAGTTGCTCCTGCCATAACCGTTAGTGTGCTGATCAGCAAAAGTGTAAACAGCGTTAGTCGGTTATTTTTAGATTCAGTTACCATTCTTAGTCAAGACTTGGAAGTGTTCGTTCAATCAATTCTCTTCTTGGCTCTAACCAGGGAGTTAGGATGAGTTTTTCGCCTAAATGCTCGAAATCCTCATCCACATCATAACCCGGATCATCAGTGGCTACTTCGAAGAGTACACCACCTGGCTCACGGAAATAAATGCTATTGAACCAGTGGCGATCTATAACTCCGGTTGATTGCAATCCTGCACTTAGTACTTCTTCACGAATACATTTCAATTCATCCATATTTTCTGCTCTGAATGCCACGTGATGTACTATACCTCTTCCGCCACGACCGTATTCTTTGTTAGCAGTTTCAATGATTACAGAAGAACCTATGCTTGCATCCGTTTCTAGAAGCGTCAGATTACCTTCAGATTTTGACTCTTCAAAACCTAGAATGTTCGTTAGGATGTCAACAGTTCCATCAGCTTCGGCTAATTTTAATCTGGTTGATTCAAATCCTTGAATTGCTTGTTCTGTCGGAACAGGACCATGATAGGTGCTAACCTGATCTTTGGCCCCACCATCAAATATTAAATCGAGTTCAAGACCATCCGGATCATTAAAACGAATCCCTTGTTTTCCGAATACATTGAAATAATCTGAATGTTCAAGCCCAAGATAATTCAATCTTTCTAACCAAAAATCTTGAGAACCATCTGGTACACGGAAAGCAACATTAACAGCTTCTCCCGTTCCAATAGTACCTTTATGAGCTCTTGGCCAGGGGAAAAAAGTTAAACTAGATCCTGGTTGTGCAGCTTCATTTCCATAGAATAAATGATAGGTGCCTGGGTCGTCCTGATTAACTGATTTCTTAACCATTCGCATGCCTAAAGCATTTACATAGAAATCAGCATTCTCTTTTGGACCGCCCGCTAATACTGTAATGTGATGTAGTCCTTTTTTGTGTTTCATAATAATCTCCATATTAATTTCTGAAGTAAAAATAGAAAATAGTTTAATGTTAAACTATTTGGAGTTTTCTATCATTCCTATCGAAATCTTAAATATCTTTTTAAAATCATGATCCGTTTGCCGATGAGTTAACTAATACTTTTATTAGAAGCCCTTTCATAAAAGGCAAAAAATGGACATAAATCTAGATGCATATTGTAGTTGTTCCCATTGTGGGCAAAAAGCGGGCAGTGTTAGAGCTGTTGGTAAATATATCGTTGAATTATATCCTCATGAAAAGGAAAATGGTTTGGAGCTTCTATGTATTTCTTGCATCAAAGAAGAACTGAAACTTGACAAGAAAGTGTATGGTGATCTAGAAATTCCCAAAAAAAGAAATAACTTTTTTGAAGGATTGAAATCGGTCAACATAAAGACATTCCAAATCAAAAATAGATAATTCTACAGCGTTCGTTGGTAGTAGGTTCACCAATCTTTATTTTTGCGAACACTCTTAATTCTACTCGATGAATATTTTCGCAATTATTATTCTAACCGCTCTTTTGCTCGATTTCGTGATTGGCATAGTCACAAATGTCCTAAATCTGAAATCTCTCTCAAAAGTTGTTCCGCTTGAATTTGCAGGAGTTTACGATACCGAGACTTATGCGAAATCTCAGCAGTATACTCGCGTAAGAACTCAATTTGGATTTATAACAGGTACTTTTGACCTGGTAATTCTATTGGTGTTTTGGTTTTATGGTGGATTTAATGGGTTAGATGCCTGGATACGCGGATTCCCTTTTAATGAGCTTGTTTCGGGATTGATCTATATAATTATGTTAATGACTGCTAAATCGATTCTATCTCTTCCATTCAGTATATATTCAACATTTGTAATTGAAGAGCAATTTGGGTTCAATAAAACCACTTTGAAAACATATATAATGGATATGTTGAAGGGAATTTTGCTTGGGGCAATAATCGGCATTCCATTGATTGCGGGTATATTGGCTTTTTTCATTTATGCGGGAGATTGGGCATGGCTCTATGCATGGGCGGCTGTCACAGGATTTACATTATTAATGCAATACATCGCACCAACCTGGATAATGCCATTATTCAATAAATTTACTCCACTTGAAGATGGCGAATTAAAAACCGAGATCGAGAAATACACCCAAAAAGTAGAATTCTCATTAACCGGGCTTTTCGTAATTGATGGATCAAAAAGATCTAGTAAATCTAACGCATTTTTTACTGGTTTTGGAAAGAATAAGCGAGTTGCGTTGTATGATACCCTTATCGAAAATCATACTATAAAAGAACTGATTGCTGTTTTGGCTCATGAGATCGGGCATTACAAGAAAAAGCATATAGTTAAAGGAATGGTAATCAGTATTGTTCATAGTGCAGTGTTGTTTTTTCTATTATCCATTTTTTTAAAAGAAGAAGGGCTCTTCGATGCATTTTATATGGATCAAATGACCGTATATGCAGGCCTGGTATTTTTCGGAATGTTATATGCACCTATTGAAATGATCTTGTCTATATTTATGCAAATGTCATCGAGAAAGCATGAGTTTGAAGCCGATGCTTTTGCTGTTGAAACTACCGGAAATAAGGAAGACATGATTTCAACATTAAAGAAACTATCAAAGGATAACCTTTCAAATTTGACACCACATCCATGGTATGTGTTTTTGAATTACTCACATCCACCTGTATTGCAACGAATTGAAGCAATCAAACAGGTAAAAGTATGAGTGGAAAAAAGAATATCGAAACGCTCGCAATTCATTCAGGTTCAGAACATTGGTCTGGAAGTCGTGCAATTGCTGCACCTATGGAACCTTCTACAACCTATGAACACGATGTGAAAGGTTACCAAGATGGGGATTTTATTTATTCTAGATATGAAAACCCAAATAGACTTCAGCTTGAGAAGTTATTGTCAGATTTAGAAGGTGGTGAAGATTGTGCAGCCTTCTCGTCGGGCGTTGCTGCAATTAGTGCGATATTCATGAGTGTTCCTAAAGAATCTCATATCATCATTCCAAAGGACTTATATCATGGATCTCGAGCTATTTTAGAAAATTTTGGTGAGCGTTGGGGTCTGGAATATTCTAGTGTTGATACAACAAATTTAGAATTGTTTGCATCGTCTTTAAAAGAAAACACAAAATTAGCTCTTCTTGAAACACCTTCGAATCCTTTGATGCAGATTACAGATCTGGATAAAACAATACATGTTGCCCATCAGAAAAAGGTTATGGTTTGTGTCGATAACACATTTTCTACGCCGTACAATACAAATCCAATTGAATATGGCGCAGATTTTGTGATGCATTCGACCAGTAAATTCTTGGGCGGTCATTCTGATATACTTGGCGGGGCAATAATCGCGGCAAAAGCAGATGATAAATTTGAAGCGATTAGAAGTATTCAAAGAAAGCAAGGATCTGTGCCGTCACCGTTTGATTGCTGGTTGCTTACAAGAAGCATCCGAAGTTTTCCTCATCGAATGAGAATGCATAATCAAAATGCATGGGAAGTGGCTCAGTATTTAAATCAACACCAAAAAGTATCAAAAGTGAATTATCCCGGTTTGCCCTCACACAATGATCACGAAGTTGCAGCATCTCAAATGAGGGGATTCGGAGGAATGATATCGTTTATGTTCGATGGTGATGCGGAAGCTTCAATAGCTGTTGTTGGGAGATCAAAAGTGATTCGAAGAGCGACAAGTCTTGGTGGTATTGAAAGCTTATGGGAGCATAGGCGGTCGAGCGAAAGCGAAACATCAACAACACCGGACAATCTGATTAGATTTAGTGTTGGCTTAGAACACATTGATGATTTATTAGAAGACTTGGGGCAGGCGTTAAGCTAACATTCCTTCACAGGCAGAATAATCTGAAAAGTAGCCCCACCATTATCACCGTTGAATGCCTTAATGAAACCTCCATGTTGACGGACGATTTCATTTGAAATGGCTAGTCCTAATCCAAGCCCAAATTTAGCTCCCTGATTTTTGGTAGTAAAATTCGGTTCAAATATTTTTGGTAATACCTCTTCAGGAATACCCGGACCATTATCACTAATCTCAACAATAATTTTAAACTCACCTTCTGCATAAGTTCGAATTTTAAGTCCGCCCCCATCGGGTAAAACATCACAGGCATTAACAAGTATATTGGTCCATACCTGGTTCAATTCTCCCATCTTCCCACAAGTTTGAGGGATATCCAACAAGTCGAGCTCGAGGTTTAGATACTTCAATCTATTGGATAAAATCAAAATAGTGTCGTTGATTCCGTTGCGTAGATCAATCATGTCAAATTGATTTCTATCTTGCCGACTATAACTCTTTAAACTCTTTACCAGGTTCGCAATTCGTTCACTTGCTACCTGGATGTTGTGGATGAACTTGCCTGCTTCAAATTGTTGAATTAGAACTTCAACAGGAATTTTCTTCTTCCTTTTTTTTACAATGTTAAGGGCTTCATCGGGCATTTGAGCCAGTTTTCGTATCAACGAGCGTTCTTTAACCCAGGGAAATTCTATTTGAATGGCGATCATTCTGGAGCGAATATCAGAACTGCTGAGTGGCTTGGAATCTAATCCCAAATTGAAGATCTCTGTTTTTGCCGATGCATTCGACGTATCCATGAAGTTTTCTTTCAGCATCTCTGAGGATCTAAGTAAAGCTGCGGCCGGGTTATTCACCTCATGAGCAAAACCTGCAACTAACTCTCCAAGCGTAGCCATTTTTTCTTGTGCTACCAGTTTTTGATGTGAATTCTCCAAACGCTCGTAGGCTTCTTTTAATAATAGTCCTTCTTCCTCTAGCTTCAAATTCAGCGAATTCATTTTTGATTCAAGAGACACATTCTTCATGAACCGATCCGACATATTGCTCAACATTAATTGTTGAATTGGTACTTGCAGCTTAGGATTTTCCATCAGGGTTTGATCGAATTCGTCCTGATTTATACAAAGCGCGGTAGTTTTTTCAGTAGTAACACACGTTGTAAGTGAATTATTACCTGTTGTATAAGCTACAAGACCTACAAAATGCCCGGGAGAAAGAGTGATTAATTCAAGTGATGACCCGTCTTCTCTCTGGTGACTTAAATTCACTTTGCCATCAATCAACAAGTAAAGGTGAGAAATAGGATCACCTTGTTTGAAAAGAATTTCGCCCTGTTCAAAAGTGCGCAATAAAGTTTGCAGCTCTTTCGAGCCATCTACACCATCTTTGATGAACTGCAGAATCTCTTTTCTATTTTGAAATCCTTTTGGCACTGATTAGTGATCTGTGATATGATTGGTTCGCATGAATTCCGACAATCGAACACTATCAAGAACCATCATAAACTGCATTGGATTGTATCTGCGCTCCATCACATAATTTGTTAGCTGGCTAATCACAACTTCTTCTAGCAACTCTTTAGTCCATGGTTTAGCAATGTAATGATCAAGATGCGCTTTATTGATCGCCTGAATCGTATCCTCAAGACCTGCCTGACCAGTAACAAGTACTTTTTTCGCAGAGTGTTTGTCGAGGCTTTTTTCAAGCTCGATCAGAAAGTCTACTCCATTTTGGCCTGGCATTACATGATCACATAAAATGAGGCCTACCTCATTACCGGCTTCGTAAATCTCATTTACCACGGCACGAGCTTCCTCTGCAGAGTTAGCAGATTCAACCGGAAAGTATTCCTCGAATTGCTCGAGATCGTTTACAAGGGCATCCATCACCTCGAGTTCATCTTCAACTACCAAAATATATATTTGACGATCCATAATACTCTTAATTTAGAATGATTGGCCAATAGAATAAGGCATAGATAACAACTAGTACAATACCGAATAAACCAATTGAAATACCTGCTTTTGCCATATTCGTGGTTTCAATGGTACCAGTACTCATGGCAATGGCGTTTGGTGGAGTTGATATGGGTAGCATCATAGCCATACTGGCACTTACCCCAATAACTAAGCTAACAATAACTAGGTTGAACCCTTCTCCGGCTATACCTGATGTTGCCAAACTTACGGCAAGTGGAATGAGTAAGGTTGCAGTAACTGTATTCGAAAGGAAATTTGACATCAAAACAGCAACTGCAGCAAAAACAACCAGCAAACTGATAGTCCCAAAACTACTCCATTCAATACTACCAACAATCCACTCAGCAAGACCGGTGCTTTTCATAGAAATACCAAGAGAAATACCACCGGCAACCAACCAAAGAACTTCCCATGGTAGTTTTCTGATGTCATCTTTGGTTACAACTCCGGTAAGTGTTAAAAATACGACCGGTATTAATGCAATGATCGCACTTTTCACTCCATGAAAACTTTCAGTAACCCAGAACAGTACTGTTAGTCCAAATGCAACATAAAGGATGATTGCATTCTGAGACGTATTAAATTTTCCGGACATATCAATGTTGATTTGTTCAGCTTCGGGTTTGAACATCTTCAATAAAAGAAACCAGGCAAATAAGAGTGCAATAATTACAAGAGGAGTAGCCAGAATCATCCATTCGCCAAAAGGAATGTTAATTCCCTGTTGGGATAACGCGCCAATTACCACCGCGTTGGGGGGAGTTCCTATTGGTGTAGTAATACCTCCAATATTTGCGGCAAAAGGGATGCTGAGTGCTAATCCTATTCGAAGTGGATCTGTTTTTCCTAACCGAGCCACGATAGGTAGTATCACCGTCATCATCATTGCTGTGGTAGCCGTATTACTCATAAAAGCAGAAAGCAGCGCAGTAACAACCATCAAACCAAGAAGAATGTAGCCTGGCTTAGAGCCAAAGGGTGAAAGAAGAATGCGGGTAAGATTTCTATCGAGATTGTACTTTACAGCGGCATCTGCGAGGACAAAGCCCCCAAGAAATAGAATAATTATTGGGCTCGCCAAAGTGCCAATAAATGCCGTGTAAGCATCCGGAATATAGTTTGCAGTATCCTCCTGAAATAAGAAACCTTGTTTACTGAGTAGCAAAATTTGTAGAAATATTACAAGAACGGAAGTCGCATAAATTGGAAATGGCTCTAGCATCCAAAAAGCTGCGGCCAGGAAGAAAATACCCAGTGCAACATGACCGGCTTCTGAGAGCCCCTCAATATTGAGGAAAAATGGAATAATCAACCCAATGACCCCGATGATTAGTCCAATGAGTTGTTTCCGATTGAGTTTCATGATAATCGTTTATTAAAAACTGATGGTGAATTGAGTGAGTGCTTCAAAGTAGTTGCAGGTTTTTATTGCTGCAAATTGTTCAGATACGTACCCTATTTGTGATTGAAGTTTTAGAGAGTGACCGAGGAAAAAGTAATTAAATCCAAGAGCAAATTTCTTTTGATGTGTGAATTTCCCCATCTCTGTATGGTGAATGTCATCAGGATTGAGATAAGTGAACCTGGATGTTAATTCGATTTGATCGCTTAAAAATGTACCTGACTGAGCGTACAATCCTTCGCCACTGATTTTTTCTGACGAGTAAAGATCCCCATTCATTAACATAAGCTCATTATCAACATTACGATGAATGTACTCGGCTAGAAATGAGAAGCCATTGTATTTAAAGATCACGTCGGCATATGTATCAACAATGTCATCATCATGGCCGTCCCAGGCTACGTCTCCATATTTTGTGTATGCGTCATGATTTATATAAAAACCAGCTCCAACTGAAAGTTTTGGCTTTTTTTCTCTCACTAAATCACTTTCAAAGTAATCGCCATTTTTTTCAAAGGCGCCAAAAGGTAACACTTCAAATCGGCCCATATAGGCCCAACCGCCGGGAGCAGTAGCAAGATTCTTGCCTTCTCCATGGGTTAAAGCACCTGCTACTTTTAATTGAAAGTTTTCGGAAACTGGAAGGGTTCTGCGAATTCGAATTCCTAAGTCATAATCGGTAAAGAAGAAGCGACTTACATTTGAACGATCAACCATTTGCAGATTTTGAGAAATGGTTTGAAACTGGCGAAATGTAGGTGGAAAGAATTGGCCGAATGTTATCTGGGTATACGAATCTGGTTTCCATCTATACTCGGCATTTAGCAAAGTAACTCTACCCTGATCCATTCCAAGTTGTACAAAATAGTCGAGCTTATTATGGAATAGAAATCCTCGGAATAAGGCTCGTTCTCTGCGGATCATATATTCGCCTTGTATGGCGTCTTGTTCACTAACTATCTGAGTTAATGCAATTTGCTGCTGTAATCGGAATCCCATCCGAAATTCCATAAAGCCGTCTGCACTTTCGAAATGCACCCCTTTTTCTGGACTTACGGTAATTCGAATGGGTTCCTGGGTTCTATCTTGCGAGTGAGCAAGGGTGGGGGAAAAAAGAATAAGCAGTAAGAAAAAAGTTGCCCGAAAAAGCCAGAATTTCATGATTTACCTCTAAATTTTATTCTTAATTCGGAACAGGATTATTTATTCAATAGAAGATTAAGGGCGTAATAAGAATATTATGTGAAGGATTTTCAACGTTATATAAGAGAAGCGCTTCCAATTAAAAGAAATTCTGATTACGTAAAAATTGTAGTAACATTCATCATGATTTTACAGCCGGAAATACTCTCAAAGCTTGCAAACATCGAATTGCGGGCAAAGAAAATTGTAGAAGGATTTATATCCGGATTACATCGCAGCCCATATCATGGATTTTCTGTTGAATTTGCTGAACATCGGCCATACAACCCGGGCGATGACTTCAAACACATCGACTGGAAAGCATATGGCAAAAAAGAGCGATTTTATGTGAAGCAATATGAAGAAGAGACCAATCTACGCTGCTATGTGATGCTGGATACCTCTTCTTCTATGATGTTTAAACATTTTGGAAATTGGTCGAAGTTGAGATATGGAATTCATTTTGCTGCATCATTAATGTATTTAATGCATCGCCAACGGGATGCTTCGGGATTGATTCCGTTTAATTCAGAAATAGAAACATTTATTCCGGCAAAAAGTACCTATGCGCATCTCCGTCAGATTTACACGCAGCTTGAAAAGGAACTAATCAGCGAAGAGAAAAAAGATAGAGAGCAACGGCGAACAGCTTCTGCACAGGCAATTCATGAGGTAGCAAAGCGATTAAACCACCGGAGTTTTGTGGTTATAATTACAGACCTATTCGAAAATGTGGATGAACAAGAAGCGTTGATTTCTGCGTTAAAACACCTTCGCCATAGAAAGCACGAGGTTTTACTTTTTAATGTGCTAGAACATAAAAGTGAAAGAGAGCTTGCTTTTTCTAATGACCGAATGGTATTCGAGGATTTGGAAACCGGCGCTGAAATCGAAGTAATGACCTCACAAGTTCGTGATGATTATAAGGCCAAAGTGGAAGAATACACGCACAAGTTTCAGATGGCTTGTAGTGAATTCGAAATCGACTTCGAAGAAATCGATACCGAAGGTCAGTTTGATGCGGCGTTGCTAGCTTATCTAAATAAACGAAGAAGATTGGGTTGATTAAACCACGTTACTTCTCTTTAAAATTTTGTTCAATAAACCTGGGGAGATTCGCTTTACCAGTAAAGCAAAACGCTCTTTGGGGCTAGAAATGTAGATTTCTTCTTTTCTGGATTTAATGCTACCCCATATTCTACGAACCATCTCATCCGCATCCATAGCTGTATTATGCAAATTACCCATTTTACCGAACGAGCTTCCATCGGCCGTAAGAGAATTTTGTGTGATGTTAGTTTTGATGGGGCCAGGGCAAACCATGGTTACATCCACGTTAAATTCGTACATCTCCTGTCGAATGCAATCAAAAATTCCCTGAAGTGCGTGTTTACTCGCTGCATAACCTGATCGGAATTTGGTTCCGAATTTACCAGCAACGCTACTGGTAACTATGATGTGACCAGATTTTTTTTCAATCATATGTGGTAATACAAATCGCGTAAGAGCTACTGAACCAAAAAAATTAATCTCCATCAATCTTCGAATAGTATCTAAATCGGTCTCTGCGAATAATGATCTCTGACTCACACCACCGTTGTTAACGAGTACATCCAATCCGTTAAAAAAAGTAAGAGCTTCTTCCGCTTTAGATTCAAGTTCATCTGGATTTGCCAGATCAAGGGTAAGAATTTGAATAGATGCTCCACCACCTAACTCAGTTTTAACGCGTTCCAGCTCATCTTTTCGTCGAGATGAGAGAATCAAATTTGCGCCTTCTTTATGAAAAGCTTTGGCAAATGATTCTCCAATTCCAGAGGATGCTCCAGTTATCCAAATCGTTTTATTTTTATAGCTCATTCTGATACATTTTGGCAGAACTTAATCATTTTTATAGACGTGAACACTCATCATACTATTTTACTGCTAGAGGACGAAATTGAATCAGGAGAAATGCTCGCTAACTTTTTGGAAATCAATAGTTACACGGTGCATTGGGCGAAAGATGGAAAAGAGGCTCTTGAGATCATAGATCGCTATGCAAATGAACTTGAATTAGCCATTCTTGATATCATGGTTCCGCACATGGACGGCAAAGAAGTTTGCAAACATATCCGAAAGCACCCAGTGGTGAATGAAATGCCGGTGCTGTTTTTAACCGCACGCGATGAAGAAAAGGATGAAATAGAAGGCCTTGAATTAGGTGGGGATGATTACATCAAAAAACCCGCAAGCTTAAACCTGATTAAAGCCCATGTAGAAAGCAGACTAAGAAGGCAAAGTCCTGAAAAAACGCATTGGTTAAGATACGATTATGTGTATTTAGATACCGAAGCGAAAGTAATGTACATCCATGACAAGCAAGTAGATCTTACCCATACTGAATACGTTATTGCAGAGTTATTTTTTAAGCATCCTAAATTGGTTTACAGCCGCCAGGAAATTCTTGAGCACATTACCGATGAGGAAAAATACATTTTTGATCGAACCGTAGATGTTCACATTAAGAATCTTCGAATCAAAATGAAGGATAGTGGTAAGCTAATTAAAACGTATCGAGGAGTTGGATACGGATTCAATCGCGAGTATATAAATTCGTGAACATTCAGGCGAAATTAGCGCTCACTTACATTACACTTCTTTCCATTGGAGTAATTGTAATTAGCGCATATGCTATTCTTAGCATACGAACTTTTTTATTAGATGAAGCAATCACTCAATTCGAGCTTGATACAAAAACGTTTGCCGAGTCTTTGCAAGTGCAAGACGATTTTGCCGATTTATTTCTTAAAACCACGTTCACTGCCGATCTAACCGGATATCAGATCGCTTTATTTGATTCAGCCGGCACGCTTTTAGTAAATGCTCCTGTTGATGCTCCCGGTTTTATGGATACTCGTGCCTTTTTGAATGACCAGTTGCAAAATGAATTAGACGAAGTAAGTCAGGTAATTATCAATGAAGATGATCTAGAAGATATATTTTCATTTCATCGAATTGAGCGTGACATCACCGAAGTTAGATATCTGCGAATCGCAAAAAATAAAAATGAACTTTACGCAGCAGCTGCCTCCATTCGGCATTTGATTTATGGTGCAATGATTGGCTCCATTCTAGTGGTTGTAATTGTGAGTATTTATTTCGCCAGGTATTTAGGGAAGCCCATTAAACAGCTTGAGGAGGCCGCTTTAGATGTGGCTAGCGGAAATCTTGATCGCGAGTTAGATGTCTCCAGGAAAGACGAATTTGGTTCTCTGGCAAAGTCATTAAATCAAATGGCTGGTAAATTAAAAGCAGACTACGATCAGCAAAAAACACTTAATGAAAAACAGAATCAGTTTTTCGCGGATATTGCTCATGAGGTTCGAAATCCATTACACACGATTTCTGGTGCTATGGAGATGCTTCAACTGGAAGGACTGAGCGAGGAAAAAAAAGGGCAGTATTTGAACACAGCACAAAAGCAAATAGAACGAGTAGTACGAATATTCCAGGATATAAAATCGCTTCAGCGCTATGATATGGATGAGAGCTTTATTAATAAAAAGGAATTCGTGCTCGAGGATATGATCGCTGAAGTGGTAAAAACCTATACTCCGATTGCTAATGAAAAAGGGATTAAGTTATCCTTTGAGTTTTCAAAGAAAAGTCAGGTTTTTGGAGATAATGAAAAACTTGAACAAGTGATGGATAACCTTGTATCTAATGCGATAAAGTATACGAATGATGGCGAAATCAAGGTTATGTCAACAAAGCATAGTGGAAGAGTACTTATTGAAATTGTGGATAGTGGGATCGGAATAGCCGAAGAACATCTCGATCGGTTATTTGATCGGTTTTATCGAACCGACAAAGCAAGATCAAGAGATAAAGGTGGTACAGGTCTTGGCTTGGCTGTTGTGAAAGGGATATTAGCAGCCCATAAAACTGAGATTAATGTTGAGAGCACACCGGGTAAAGGAAGCAGGTTCTTTTTCAGCCTTCCTTTAGTTTAGAATTAATCGGTGGTATACCAATTTAAAAGGGCTGCCAAAGTTGCGCCCGTAAATGGTGCTATCGTATAAAGTGGAATATTTACAAATGAATTTCCTTTTACGGCTAGGTAATCTACAATTGATGATCCTATTGAAAGAGCAGGATTTAAGTAGGCACCCGAAATATTTTTCCCAATAAATATGGCTGCGGTCAGGGTTAGGCCAACACCGAGTGCATTAATTCGAATGGTTGAATTACTCTTATGATTTAGAAGGCTCAAATAAGCAAATACTAGTAAGAAGCTGATAAAAATCTCAACAGAAACCTGTTGCGTAAAAGTAGAAGCAGTAGGTGGTTCAGCGTAGAAAACCGAGTTTGTAATCATCAACAACAAACCGGATGCTGCAAAAGCGCCTAAAATTTGACTTACAGAATATCCAAGAAACAGCTGGAAGTTAATATCTCTTCGTGCAAAATAAGCAAACGAAACAGCGGGATTGAAATGTGCTCCGGAAACGAACATACCCCCATAAATCAAAGCTGCCAGTACAAGACCAAGCGCTAGAGGTTCGCTGGTTAAACCAAAGGTAAGAACCAGCATCATAGTGCCAACTGCTTCCATTAAATATCGTCGCATCTTAACTGCCGGTAATTATAACAATCCTTCCATTGTGACGGAAACTAATTGCAACTACTTGTAATTGCAACCAATCATAACAAACAATTCAAATAGTGCATATATTCTTCACGATAAACAATTGTGTTCATTCGAGCTAAATAAATCATTTTTTCAATATTTAATAACTCATTTCTTTTAACGTGCTTGAAAAACTAAAGCAACGATGGCAAATAGAAAATAATACTCAACTTATAATAGTGTTTATAGTATTTGCTATAACTGGATTTTCGGTTCTTTTTGCTAAAAAACTAATTTATAATTTGATTGGTGTATCGCCAGAATGGGCGTGGTACATTCGACTTCCAATTTGGTTAGTCACTATCCTGCCAACCTATTATGCCTTACTTCTTTTTTATGGGACAGTTTTTGGCCAGAAAAAATTCTTTTTTTGGTTCAGCAAAAAGTCCCTAGGTAGATTGAGGGGTTCAAAAAAAAATAAAGACGCTAATTTCGAAGTCGAGTGATCTCAGCTTGCGTCTTCTTGGGCAAACTCGCAACAATAAGAGTGTAAGAATCGACAATTAGCTTTTCTATGAAATCATCTTCAAGAATACCCGTGACGTGAACAGAATTCCAATGCTTCTTTGACATGTGATAGCCGGGTTTAATATCCTCATACTCCTCGCGAAGCATAATTGCACGTTCGGGATCACATTTTAGATTGATATACTCGAAGTCTTCAACATCTGCAAGAGCAAACATTTTATTGGCTACTTTGAACACCAGTACTTTTTCATCAAACGGGAAGCTTTCAGTAACCATTGGGAAAGAAAGGCAGAAATCCCGGTATTGTTCGATATTCATAATTAAAACGGATTAATTGCGATGATAATACAATAAACCACCACTTCGTGAGCCGATCAAGAATTCATCCACTGAGTCACTATTTAAGTCTATTGCAAAAGGATTACTCATTGGCGAAGTAGCTACCGTAAATGGTAATTCTGAAGCTATAAATTCGTGATTTTCAGCGGAACCGATATTCTCGAAATAGAGAATTCCTTCAATTTTGCTGCCAATCATCAAATCGTAATCACCATCATTATCTATATCAGAAAAGGCGGGCGCACTTCGATGTCTGGATTTAATTCCATCAAAAGCCGTTGGATCTAGTTTAAAAATTGGATTCGATTTAGAGCCAATATTCTCAAAGAGATATAAATTTCCTCCTGATGATCCCAGAACGATATCAAAATCACCATCTGCATCGATATCAACTGCTCTGGGTGTTGCATAACTGCCCCGTGGAAGCTCAACAAGAACCTCGTTTACAATACCAAATTCACAGCCTGTATTAATGAGATAAGTAACCTCACCTTTCCAGTTTCCAATTAATAAATCATCAGTTCCATCATCGTTTAAATCTACAAATTCGGGTGCGTAATGAAATCCGTTGGGGAGATTCATTGTTCCGATGTTATAAAATTCAGGTTCTTTGGGTGTTCCTCGATTTTCAAATTGGTAAATAGCAGAAGATTTTAAATTATTTGCATCGATTTTATTGGATACAAATAAATCCAGGTCCCCATCTCCATCATAATCGCCAGCAGTTGCAATGCTTTCTTCTCCAACATCGATCATACTTAAAAATTGACGAGTTACCTGGGTAAAATTACCCTGATCCTGCTCATAGAAATAGAAGTTAGCGGCAGTAGTAAGATTTGCATTGTATGCACCTCCTAACACTCCAAGAAAGAGATCTGCATCTCCATCATTTCCCCAATCCACTAATGTTGGTGCATTGTATCCACTAGTTTGTGCGGGGTCATTTGGAGGGAATGGACGTGGTTCGGTTCTAAAATTTGGATTTCTATTACTCCCTCTATTTTCAATGAGTAAAAGTCCAGGTTCAAAAAAATCGCCCCAGAAAATATCCTCGTCACCATCAGAGTCAATATCCATAAATGTCATCGTATTGGCTCCGTGCATCGATCCAAATTCAGTCACAATTTCAATGTCTTCAAAACGCTGTGTTATCAACTTAAATCTAGGGATGCCATTTTCATCCTTACCAATAGATTCATAGCGAGTGACGGTTCCTTCTAGACTACCAATAAACAGGTCTGGGAGACCATCAGCATCAATATCAGTAACATTTGGGATATTCTGACGATCTGAATAAATGGGCTCTCCATCAATATCTTTCAGAGAATCTGCAGCAAGTGTAAATTCCGGACGATTTAGCGAGCCTACATTTTCATAGTAGCTAATAAAACTAAATGGTTTTTCAGTTAATAAATCGAAGTCACCGTCCTGATCCATATCAACAAATCGGAACCATTCGCCAATTTCGATATCCGCAAAGGTATTGGTTCTCCATGTAAGTTTAGATTTACCATCCGCTTGAACGTGTTCGAAGAACATTAATTCGTTGGTGTGTTCCTGAACAAATAAATCCGGATCATTATCACCGTCGATATCGACAAATTGAGGACGAGGGGTATTAAGTCCACCTAAGAATGGTAGATCTAAAGTTCGACCATTTGAATCATAAACAGGAAATGGTGAAATGGACCTTGAATAAATCCCCGTTGTGACTTTAGTCTCTTTTTGTGAGAGAGATGGAGCACACCCAATTGTGGCAATTACTACGAAGAAAAATATGGAGGGCAGGTAATTGGATGTACTTTTTGTCATCTGCGTTATCTTGCACCAATACCTGTTGGATTTAAGCCAACTTCAATCATTTTAACAATTTCAAATGTTTCGGTATCGATAATGGCAACGGCCCCTTTTTTCATCATGTTCATATCCGAATGACCTGCGTGCATTTCGCTCATCTTCATATGGTTGTTAGTAACAAATAGGTACCGATTATCACTACTTAATACTGCGCCATGAGGCTGAGCAAGTCCCTGTCCTTCAATGACAGATTCCACCGTTTGAGTTTCCATATTAACCGCAGTGATAGAATTGGCCTCTTTGTTACCGAAATAAACGAACTTACCATCATCCGAGAATACAGGATGCCAAGGTTGGGCGTTTACATCCAATGTATTAGTTAACTCAAGATTTAGTGGATCGGAAATGTCGAAAACCATCATTTTCCCAGTCATTTGAGTCGTTCCAACCATCATAGATTCATCTGGTGAAATAGCAAAATTAATGAACATGTGGTTCATCCCTTCCATTGAAACAATTTCTGCATCATCAGATTCTGTATTCACCGAAAGAATTTGATTGGATGATAAACTAGCAACAAATACATGTTCCATTTCCGATAAACTGGCAATGGCATGCGGTCGAGAAAATAATAAGTCCACTTCTTCCTTTAAGCTCATATCCGAACGTGAAATCACACCAAAACTTTGTGGTGGATTCACTGCACTCATGGAGCGTCCAACAAACATCATGTCTTTAGTTTGATGTAGGGAAATTAGCCCTGGAACTTCCATTTCAGCTTGTGCAACAAGTTCATTTTCTGCATTAAATTTCAGAACACGATTTTCACCAATTAGAGTTACATACCAAAATGAACCATCAGGTTCTACAGCTGCATGATGGGGCTTAGCGTTTGATGAAAATCCAAGTTCCCGAAGATCGATAGTATCTTCAATTTCTAGCGTCTCAACATTGATCACGGTAATAGACGCTGAATTCTGATTGCAAACGTACACAAACTCTTGACTAGCAACCTGGCCTGATCCTAGTAAAATCAGAACAAAGAAAACCGCGATTGAACGTAAAATTCTCATGACTTTTTAAACAATTGAAAAATTAAATCAGGATTTCCCTTCTTTAGAGAAATCCCGTTAAGTATATCTTATCTGTTGATTAATTCAGGGCTGGTTTCAAGAACAAAGAATCCTTCAAAACCACTAGTCATAATTACAACACCACTTTCGAAGTATGGGTAATTACTCCAAGTTCCACTAAATCCTGCCGCATCTACAGTAAAAGGGAACGTATCGAAATATCCAACTCTTTGTGGATCAGCTGGATCGGAAATATCGATTACCTGCAGTCCACTTACGTAATTTGAGGCATACATCAGGTTATCTTTGATGTAAAGATTGTGATCCGAAGATGCGTTGTCATTGAAATATTGAGTTAATACTTGAGGATCATCAAGATCTGATAAATCCCACACAATGGTTCTGGTTTCGTCGACGGTACCCATTAACTCATCTAATTCATCATTCTGATAAAAGTAGGTATGAGACTCATCGAACCACCCCTGGTGAACATATCCGTAATCTGGATATGAACCAGTTGAAAGTGCAATTGGGTTTTCTTTATCCGTAACATCTGCAACACTAATAGCTGTTTCATTCGCACCCACACAAATTTCTTTTCCAGTGTGCTCAGTATCAGGACCATCATAAACCACACATTGAGCATCATGCGAATAACCAGTTCCGCTTCTTCCGGTTGAAGGATCAGCAAAACAACCTACAAAAGTTGGATTTTTAGGGTCGTTGATATCTACCATGTGTAGTCCACCACCGCAGCTCATTCCGCCGCCGCTAGCACCTACGATATATGCAAAGCCGGTTTCTTCATTAATTACCACATTATGCGCACTATGAATATTTGGATAATGGGCATCTTCATCTAGTAGTAATGGTTCGCCATCATACTCACGAAGGCGGGTTAAATCAACTACCTGCATTCCATGCTCACCAGCGTTATCTGCTACAATGTAAGCATGGTTATCAAACACTTTGATATCTCTCCAAACGTTTGCTCGGGCGCCTTCAGTCATAGGTAGGTTTGCTACATAAACCGGGCTTGAAGGATTACTTAGGTCAATAAATGAAGTTCCTTCTGAGCGGCCTACAAGAGCGTATTCTTTGCCGGTTTCAGGATCAGTCCAACCCCATATATCGTTCAGCATTACACCTCTTTGTGCACCAATTTCTCTGTTTGGCAGGAATGAAATCAGATTTACTTTATCACAACCAAATAGGTTTGCATTACCACCTTCGCAATCAACTCTATCACCAGTTATTGACTGTAGTAATTCTACGTTATCGCCAATTACGGTATTAACAGCTATCCAATTACCCTCTTCATCTTTCGATAGAATTGCAGCTGTACCTGCGCCATAATCTGCACCCGTCATACCAGAAACAGCAAACGTACCATCAACAGCAATAGACCCACCAAAATAGTCACCCATCGATTGGCCTACATCGGAAATTTTAGAAGATGAACTCCATGATCCATCTTCGTTCATAAAAAATCTGTAGATCGCACCTCTACCACCATTTGAGTTAATGGCCCCAACCCAAACTTCGTTTTCAGTAGTTGCTAATGCGTATCCAAATGAATGAAATCTACTTCCATCAAAAGCATTTAGGTTACCAGCCGGAGCCCAACCATCTTCTGTATTTTCATACATGAATACAGTACCCATATCATGCATTCTATGGGCAGCAACCATAGCCATATCTCCATGAATAGCTACACGACGGCCAAAATAACTACGATCGGTAAGGTGAGGATAAGAAAGTGATGCTGTGTTTACCCACTCATCATTTTCTTTTGCATAAATAAACGCAGCACTTGCATTAGCGTCGAATGTACCAACAATTAAATGGGTGCCATCAAAATCGAGTGAATTACCAAACATCGTTTCAGCCGTATCAGGATTCATTATCAATGCCTCCTGAACGTAATTGCCATTATTGTCTTTAAATACAGCAACTGCACCGTTGCCTAAATCCGGAATGCCAACGAAAGCATAGCCTTCACCAAGTGCAATACCCTGTCCCACAGACTCGAGTGTAGAATCACTTTCAACTGAGAGCATAGTTAATTGTGACCAGGAGCCATCCTCAGATTCTTCAAAAATATATGCTCCGCCCTCACCGTCATTTCGTCCGGGTGCTCCAACCATAAGTAGATTGCTATAGGCTGAAAGTCGTGCCCCAAAACTATCGCCAACATCGCCATCTTCAGCTTTGATGACGAATTTTTGAACCCATTCATTTCCATCTTCTTTATAAATATAAACTGCCCCGGGAATTTGAACATTTTGGGGTTCGCCTATAAATATGTTGCCATTTGCAATTTCAACGGTTTGCCCGAACCCTTGCATTTGTGACATGATACCATCATTCATGGTTTGTGCTATCGCTGTTTGAGCGATCAGTGCCACAATTAAAGTATTAAGTATTAATGAGATGCGTTTCATAGAGTAGATAGTTGTGATAAAAGTTTAATTAAAGATAAAACAAGGATTTCAGAATCCAAGCAATTGAGTCGCTACGTAACAATTCTTTAAATGTTTAAGCTTTAAAAAATGTTAAGAGGATGGTCATCAGTTCATTCTGATGAATTCATCTTTAAAAATATTGCTTGCAAAAATAGCTTCATCGATAATCATTTGTAGCATATTTTCTGAAACGATACCAACCTGACCTTTATTCCAAGTGGAAGCCATGCTTTGTAAATCTCTGTTCAAAACGAGTTTAACCGGTTGATAGAAGTTCATTTCTATTGAAAAAGGATAGGTGCCATTAGAGGCTTTCATCACATTGACATGTATGTGCAAGATGGGAAATTGGTCGGATTGGCGAAGGATTGCATCATTCAGGATTGTAATAGGCAAATCAGTAAAATTCTGAATAATGCCATCTCGAATGGTACCCGGATCGAGATTTTCAACTTCAAGTGAACCTGGTTTTTCTATGTTAACGACAACACCAAATTCTGATATTCCTGCCAAAGAACTTAGCTCACGGAGTACTTCATTTTGAGCAATCGCATGGTTGTTGAAAAGTAATAAAGCTAAAATGAATAGAGTGGTACGCATAGAAAGCAATTATTAATGATGATCTATAATAAATCAGATTTCTATAACGACGTCAAATCAATTTCCTGATGCAATTATCAGGGGACAGTGAATTTTAGGATGCGGAACTACACTTACCGGATGGTCAAAAGCGTCGAAGATAATTTCCTCAGTAAACACATCGAATGGAGTCCCTTCAGCAACTGTCTTTCCATCTTTAAGAATGTGAACCACATCAGCGTATTGTGCAGCAAGATTTAAGTCATGCAGAATAATTAAGACTCCTACATTATTCTCACATAGTTGCTTCAATACATGCATCATTTCATGTTGATGGGCTACATCCAAACTAGCCAATGGTTCATCTAACAAAAGATAAGAGGGTTTTTTCTGGTTGATAAGATCCCAAATCTGTGATAGCGCTCTAGCAAATTGAACACGTTGTTGTTCACCACCCGATAAAGTTGTGTAGATACGATCGACCAGGTGAAACGCATCAACTTTTTCCAGGCATTTTTTGATGATTACCTGATCTTTGGCGGACGTAAAAAAACCTGAATAGGGACTTCTTCCAAGAGCAACAATCTCACGTACTGAAAACTCAAATTCTAAATCAGATTTTTGACGAACAACCGCACGTTGCTTTGCCAATTCCTGAATCTGAGAGGATGACTTTCCCGCAATTGAAACTGAACCTGTATTTAGATCAATATCTCCACAAATTGCTTTTAAAGCAGTTGATTTACCTGCCCCATTTTTCCCAATAATGGCTGTAAGCTGATTCGGCTTAATGCTAATTGAAAAATCATCAACCAACAGTTTACCAGAAGGAATTTTAACTGATATGTTTGATGCCGTAATCATAGATAATTTGTCAGATTTCTATTTCGCATTAACAACCACAAGAAGAAGGGAGCGCCAATTATGCTGGTAACTATTCCAATTGGTAGTTCAGCGGGTACCACAATCAATCGGGCAAACAAATCTGAGGCTATTAACAATAAAGCACCCAATAAAATAGACGCAGGGATCAGAAACCGATTATCTGGTCCCATAAAAAGTCGAAGTAAGTGTGGCACTACTAGACCAACAAAACCTATGATGCCACTAACAGCCACTGCAGATCCAATTCCGATAGCAGTAATTAAGACAACCAGCTTTTTGATTAACTGAGTTTTAACCCCCAAATGGCGAGCTTCCTGCTCACCAAGCATCATTACATTCATCGATTTTGACAATATTGGTAAGCCAATAATTGGAATCATCAAAAAGAAAAAAGAGGATTGAACGGTACTCCAGGTTGAACTAACCAGGCTTCCTAGTGTCCAAAAAGTTAGATCACGGATTTGAAGATCATCTGCAGTAAAGACTAACATACCTATTCCAGCCGCTGCTAATGCATTGATAGCAATTCCTGCAAGCAACATGGTTGCCACACTTGTTCGGCCCGACTTAGTTGATATTACATAGACAAGCCAGGTGGCAAACAATCCTCCAAAAAATGCAGCAATTGGTAAAGTTAATGAGGATAGAAATCCTGGTAAAAGTTCAACTAAAGAACTACCAAGTATTATTACACATGCAGCAAAAAATGCAGCGCCACTTGAAACGCCAATTAATGTAGGATCAGCAAGTGGATTTCGAAACAAACCCTGTAATGCAGCACCTGAAACAGCTAATGTAGCACCGACAAGAATCCCCATTATAACTCTTGGTAATCGAATACCCTGTACTATGGCTGAATATTGAGCAAGTTGATCATCGCTATGGTATAGCCCAATGTAATCAAGCAAAATAATGACTACATCCTTCGCGGGGATTGCAACAGCTCCTGAACCTATAGATATAACAGCTACACCTAAAAGCGCAAAAACCAGCCCAACGATAGTTAAAACTGGCTTTTTATATAGATTAATCCAGAAGCCATACTTCATTCGGGATCTGTGGCTATTACTTCAGTCAATAATTCCGGATGTAGCACATCCATTAAGGCAAGAATCGCTTCACCAAAACGAGGACCAAATCCCAATATGAAATTTCCATCTATTCCTATTATATGATCGTTTTGTACAGCGGAAATAAGATTCACTCCTGGAGTATTTCTTAACCCGTCATTGATACCATCAAAACGAGTATCAAACATTAGAACATAATCTGGATTAGCTGAAAGAATCGCTTCGTTCGAAACAGGACGATATCCATTTATAGAGCTAAATACGTTTTCGGCCCCTGCTAAACCCAGCATTTTGTCGGCTCCAGTTCCCGCACCTGCAACCATGAAACTGCTTCCGTTTCTAGTTTCCAGAACAAACATTACGCGAGGTTTAGTCTGTAAAGATTCACGTAATTCTGCAGCTTTTTGATAATTACTTTTGTTGAGTCCAATTAACTCAGCAGCTTTGCCCTCAGAACTGAGAGCAGCTCCAATAGTTTGCAGTTTATGGATTACACCATCCAGAGATTTTTCCTCTTTCACTAATAAAATAGGAGTGCCTGCATCGCGAATTTGTTGAATAGCACTTGCTGGTTTCGCTTCGTCTGAGGATATAATCAATGAAGAGTTCATTGAAAGCAATCCTTCTGAGGTTAGGTTTCTCACGTATGGAACACGTGGCATTCTAAATACTTCAGGAGGATAGGTGCTGGATGGATCTGTGGCAATCACATTGCTCCATTTTTCGAGTGCATACACTGTTTCAGTTATTGCGCCACCAACAGTAATGATTTTAGAGTCATCCGAAACCAACGTTTCAACACCATCAGCACTTGTAATAGTAATTTGGGCTAAAGTGAGGCTTGAAAACCCAATAAACAAAAAAAGGAGGGTCAGCTTTTTCATGCGATGACTTGTTCACTTTTCACTTCAGCAATAAGGTCTCTCCAAGATTGTAATTCTGGAATTCCAGGTTTACGTGCACCAAAGAAGGTTGCAATATTGTTGTTCTCAGCATCAAAAATTTCTAGAGATGTAACAATGCCGTCTTCCGTTGGCTTTTCAACAATCCAGCTTTTTGCGATGTGATCTTCTCTTAAATGGAGATTGAACTCTGGGTCCATAACGTTCAACCAATTATCCATTTTTTTGATATTGTGAACTTCACCGGTGTGAATTTGAATAACAGCGCCACTACTCACAAAAACCATAATTGAAACTTGTTGGTCAGCGGCTTTCTGAAGCATTGCTTCAGTCGCTGAATTATCAACTTTTTCAGTAAATCTACCTTCAGCTAATTCTAGGGCTTTGGTTCGTTCTACTTTATACTTTCTAATTAGTGGATAGAAGTCGTGCGTATCTTGAAGTGCTGCCCACTCATTTAAGAATCCTTCAACATCAATTTCTTCTGTTGTTTCATAGGTAGCGGGTGGAGTTCCTTTTTTGACTTCAATTTTTCCGGACTGATCTTCATGTGTAAACTTCGAAATCAATGAATGATATGCCTTTTTACCTTCTTCATTCATCAAATAAATTTTGTGAACGGCTGTTCCAAAAGCGTTAAAGAACTGAACGCTTAATAATTCACCTCTTGGGTTTTTAACTGGAACTGCAAAAGCATATGCGAAAAGTCTTGGGAAGATTCGAAGATCAATATTTGGATCCAGAACTAGTCCAACATGACCATTAAAAGATATGTTATGATATTCACCCTTTCGCTCATGAACTACAGATTCATTTCGGGTTAGAGCCATTACATAACCTAGATTCTCGATTTCTGCAAAAAGTCCTGGCCAGTCATTGGAAAGGCGAGTTACACCCTCCATGCATTGAACTAGCTGCACTTCCGATACTTCTAGTTGTGCTGCGGCATCTTTAATTCTCAGCTTTGGATTTTCCTCTTTTAACCTCGTCCAGGCGGACTTCAATTCCTCTATATTATTCATGGATGAGAAACAGTTATTTTAATTTAGACTGCTTCTAAATTAAGAAGATTAAACCAAAAAAAAACCCGAATCGAATGACACGGGTTTTAAAAAGTGTAATCAGAAATGATTAGTCGATTACTTCATACTTAAATGTAAAGTAACCTGAAGCTGGTCTGTTCTGAACTCTGCAAATTCCGGAGTTGAAGTATCAGGATTGCCCTCATAGTAATTCATGATTTCAATCTTTGCATAGCTCTCGCCATCTGCATTTCTCACTAAGATAGTATGTGGGGTTTTAGGCAATACAGCGTGGTTTGGAGTCATCGCCTCAGCCGTGTAAATCCACCATCCACCCGGTGCCGGGTTAATTGAATATGTGTCATTGCTTTCCACGGTAAAGTCGCCATCAGCTGGTACTTCAGTTACATCGTCAAATGCAACATCAAGCAAGATTCCGCCACCTTCACCCGGGCCACGAGTTCCACCATTGGTTATGATGAAGATTTCGAAACCGGCATTTTGGAATCCAATATCCCAATTTGTTGAGTTTGAATCAGCCACTGACTGGCCAGTTCTTAAACTAAAAAAAGTAAAGCCATTTTCACCAGCCACGATATCTGTCGCGGTAACGAATTCACCTGTGAAATTATCAGGGCCACTGTTTCCGCTATCTTTACATGCTGTGACAAGCAAAGTTGAGCTTAGGATGAATAGGAATAGTTTATTTTTCATTGTTTGTTGTGATGTTTGATTTTAGAATTCAAAAAATATTCGAGAGTAGAGGGTTGTACCGGGTTGTGCGGGCAAGTAAACTTCATCGGTGTGTCCCAGTAGATTATTAGCACCAATTTGCAATCTGATCCTGGAATCGATGCGTTTTGTAAGAGTTAAATTCCAAATGGAGTGTGCATCTACAAAATCATCGTCTGCTTTAATTGCACGTCCGTCTCCGTTATTATCATTAAAAAAGTATTCGCCTCTAAAAATCCCTCTTAACGATATCTCTGTATCAAAAAATGGTTCACGATAAAAGATTTTAAGATTTCCGGAATGCTTCGGACGCTTTGGTAATGGGATTTCTCTTTCAAAATCTTTAGTGACAACCCGGCCATTTTCAATGACGGTTCTTTCCTCAGTAATTAGCTCAACGGCATCTAAATACTGATACCCAATACTAGCGGTTAAGCCTTTGATCGGAGTAATAGTACTTTCAAATTCAAGTCCCTGAGTTCTCGCTTTATTAATGTTTAAGTACCCAAAAATGGTAGACTGATCCGATAATTCGATGACTTCACGGGCATCGATCAAATTCTGTGCATCGTTTCTAAACGCATTGATAGAGAAAGCGAGTCCAAGATCTTCAATTCTTAAATTGGTACCGATGTTGTAAGCGGTAGAATATTCAGGCTCCAGGTCACCAAGATTTGAGACATCGACCAGGTAACGCGAAATCAATCCTTGTTGATCAAAATCAGCAATTTCGGCAAGAATATTCTGTGCGCCAAAAATTCGATAACCACTACCTGCGTTATCAAAATTTAGATATAGAGTTCGAAAATCCGGAGCCTTAAAACCCTGACCTACAGATGCGCGGAGGTTAATGTTGTCAGTAATTGAAAAACGTGCGGCTAGCTTTGGACTAAGGTAGCTTTCGTACGTTGAATGATTATCTAATCGGGCACCGGCAATTAAATATAGAGTCTCGCCAAGAAATAGCTGATGTTGTAGAAAAGCGAAGTTCCCGCTTTGCGTTCGTTTACCCTGATATCTTTCGGCACGAACAAACTCAGCCGAACCACCACCACCGAATGTGGTTATGTTACTGCTATCCCAGGAGTAATCATTCTGGATCTCAATTCGATCTAGCCCTTGACGATTATTCAGTCGGATATCATCTTGGGATGGATCTTCAAAAATGGTATCCGATTGATCTTCATATCTGGTTGAATAGCCAATTACGGTGGTTTTTAAATATGAAAATAGTGAGGTTTCAAAACGTGCCTGAAGGGAAGCATCATCCTGCCAACCTTCTTCCTGAATTTCAATTATTTCGTTCTGAACAGTTGCTAAGGTTGGTCCACTAAACTGGTTTTTGAAATAACGTCCACTTACGGTGAGGTTGGAATAATCGCTAAATGCATAATCAAGTTTTGTATTAAATGTATATGCATCAAATGGGTTTTGATTATTACCAAATTGACTATCGCTTAAATCAAATCCATCACTACCATTTGCAGAAAATCCTAACGATCCTGACAATTGGTTTTTATAAAACGAAACAGTTGATCCGGCATCATAAGAACTTCTGCTTCCATATTGGCCATATGCATCAAGGCTAAAAGGTTCTGTAGATTTTTTGGTGATAATATTGATCACACCGGCAAGTGCATCGCTACCCCATAACGCAGAAGAAGGGCCTTTTACGACCTCAACCTGTTGTATATTTGCAACATTGATTCGGCTCAAGTCCAGAGCGCCACGTACACGTCCAATCACTGGCTGGCCATCGATCATAATTAGAGTATAATCAGAATCAAAGCCTTGAATTTGAATCGCATTTTCTTCATCGGGAGCCAATGTGATGCCCGGTTGCTCGAGTAAAATATCTCTTAAAGTTGTAGCACCTGAATTAGCTATTTCTTGTTCAGAAATAACATCTATAGGCGCCGGTACATCCTCCAATTCCTGAGCTGTTCGAGAAGCAGTTACAACGGCAAGGATATCACCATAAACTTTCTCTTCGAGTATAATGCTAACCTCTTGATTTCTCTCATTTACAGTGATTTCAATTTCAACAGGTTTATATCCTATTCTAGATGTTTTAAGAGTATATGTGCTAAAAGAAATGTTAGTTATTTCAAAAGATCCATCTTCGGTAGAAATCGCCCATTTAGTGTTGGTCAAATAGATGGAGACATCCCCTAATGGTTTACCATCTTTGTCGACAACCAGACCTTGTAATGATCCTTCCTGGGCTGATACCGATGTACTAATAACAAAAAAAAGACTCCACATAATGGAGTTCTTTATAAGCTTGAACAATGTTGTGATGAAATAGTTTTAGAATGTCTGCAAAGAAAAGAGAGAAATGTGAAGATTTTGTGAAGATGGAAAGAAAACCCGCTTTTATTAGATAATTAGCGGGTACAAATGTGAAGATTATGTGAATTTAGGGTTCGACCTGAACCCCTTTCCAAAATGCGACCATGCCTTCAATAGGTTTTGCAGCATCAGATGTTACCGGATAAAACCAGGCAGCATTTTCATTTATTTTTCCATCAACATTTATGGAGTAGTAGCTGGCTACCCCTTTCCACGGGCAAGTTGTGCGCAGAGATGATTCTTGAAAAAACTCATGCTTTACAGAATTAATGGGGAAATAGTGGTTGTTTTCGACGATCACGGTGTCGTCACTCTCAGCAATAATTTGTCCATTCCAAATGGCTTTCATAATGGTAAATACTATGTGTTATTAGATGAGTTTCTAACTAAAAGTATTCCAAAATCAATCCATGCTATGATCATGAAGAGTCCGCCAACAGGAGTTATTGCCCCAAACCAACCGATATCTGTAAGACAGAGAGTGTAAAGACTCCCTGCAAAAATGAAGATTCCAAGAAGCAACAGATCTGCAACACGTCTTAGTCTGATTTCATACGCTTTCGAAATCAAGCCTACGATTATTACACCAAGTGAATTCCAGGTATGATATAAAACGGCTGTTTCCCATGTTTGCATTCTTTCCGCAGATAAAATCCCTTCGAGTGCGTGAGCTCCGAATGCACCGAGAGCAACTGCAAACGCTAAAAGAAAACCGGCAATGCTAATTTGTGTTTTCACTTTAAATGATAGTTATAGTTGAGTGAACGTTGTTTTAGTCTCTGTTTTGATACTCATCGGAACATTGATTCCCATGGTTGAGGCTGTTCCCAATATACTAATCGAACTTTCAATCCTGCGAGCCATTCCAGAAAATTCATTAAGTACATAAGTATCATTTTGATTGCCAGATAAAGATAAATCGGCAGTTGTTCCAAATAGAGATTCTGTTGTTTCTACAGTGATTTCACTAGAAGCTAAAATGGTATAATTGTTTCTGTAGGTGAAATTGGTAGTCATATCCATTGGAATAGCGTTCATTGTATTCGACTGTTCGGTAGACCAATTCCTATTATTCGATGTGGAGAAATATGAGAATCGCTGTTCCAGGCTTGATCGTATTAGCTCTTCATTGAAGTATAAATCTATTTGAGCAATGGCTTCTCGATTGCCTGACAATCTCGACTTCAATTCTCTTTTCAAATCTTGAAGACCGGAAACTTGTCTGATTCCGCCTTTATTGGACATCAAAAAGGTATATGAGGTATTTTTTAATGCTGCAAAAAGACCGGTTCCAATCGATGGATTTTCTGAGTCCTCAAAAAGTGAGTAAATGGGAGAACTAACTACCATTTTTTTCTCAAGAATGGTGAGTTTCAATGTATAATCACCATTTGATGTTATTTCAATAACCTCGAGCAATTCAAGGCTTTCATTTTGGGTATTAACATTTGTAGCAGAGCCCATAACCGTTTGCGACATGTTTTGGCTCTGATTCATTACAATTTGATAGGAATCTCCAACTCGTAGGTTGTATGCATCAACTTGAAATGCATATGTAAAAATGGAAAAGAAAAGTGAGATAAAAACAGTTATTAAGGCTTTTTTCATTAGATAGAACATCATTTCCAAGAATGGAAATTAAAGTAACAATTGTAAATGGTTTTATCTTTTATTTGGTTGATATGATTTCAATCCTACAGATTAGTACTTTTAGTAAAATTTAAATCCTGATTTTATGACAAATAGAAAGATTTTAGCCATTGGCGGCATATTTACAATTGCATTTACTGCCTATTTATTTTGGCCAGCTCAGGCAGAAACCCAGGAAACCATCGCAGATACAGAAGAAAAGATTGAAATTGTGATGTATAAAAACGCCACCTGTGGTTGCTGTGCAAAGTGGGCTGACTATATGGAAACTGCAGAGTTCGAGGTTGAACAAATCGTACCTGAAAGCTTATATGATGTAAAGGTTGAAGCAGGAATTACGCAGGAACTCGCAAGCTGCCACACCTCGAAAGTAGGTGGGTATATTGTAGAGGGTCATGTTCCGATGGAAGATATACGCAGACTTCTTGACGAGAAACCAGATGCAATCGGTATTACTGTACCAGGAATGCCAACAGGCTCACCAGGTATGGAAGTAGAAGGTAAACCAGCTGATAATTATGATGTGCTTCTTATCCATAGTGATGGCACAACAAGTGTGTGGGCTTCACATTAAGAGTCGACCTACTTAATATTATCTAAGGCTCCAATTTGGAGCCTTTTTTATTTAAACTAGTTTGAAGAAGATTGTACAGGTAAAGTAACTTCCATTAGTCCTGATTCCTGAAAGAAGAGAATAAGGTTAACACTATCCCCTTCCATAATATTTTCATAAGGGCGAATAATCATAATATGAATTCCCCCAGGTTTCAATTCGGTTAGTGATTTTGCCGGAGCTGGAACCAAGCCAACTGGTCTCATCCCCATAGTACCTTCCCCAGTTTCATAAGTCTCATGGATTTGAGTATCCAGAGCAATTTCAGTTTCAACAGATAAGAGCGAATCATTTTCGTTCGTCATGTTGCTAATGGTAAAATAAGCAGCGGTCATCATTCCGGCATTTCCCGGACGAACCCATCCGTTTAAAATTTCTATTGAGTCGGATGTGGGTACTGGTTCTGGAATTTGTTTTTGCTGTGAACAGGCGCCTATAAAAAGGAGAATGAATGAATATGCGAGTAAATTTTTCATCGTATTTTCTGGAAGTCTTCTAGGATTAAGGTTGGAACCATTGGCTGGCTTCCACCATATTCTATGATCACTCTTGAGTTTTTATCAAGCACCATGATTTTATCAGAATGATTCAAGAAGTACAGTTCTTCACCGGCATCAGTTGTTGTGGTAAACGAAACCTGAGTTCGAACTCGCAAGCTATCCATCAGAGCCGAAACTACCGTTGTATCACCGGTTAGAAAATCAAAATTCCTATCCAAATTGAAAGCATCCTTATAGTTAGTGAGTGTACTTGGTGTATCTCTTTCAGGATCGAACGTGAAACCTAAAAACTGAACATCATCCGGGTTGCCGAGTTCTTCCTGAATTTTGATCATATTCTGGGTGATTAATGGACAGATATCCGGGCAATTTGTATACACAAATCCCATTACTACATATTTGCCTTTGTAATCATCGGGAAAAGTTACTGAAACACTATCCTGCGTTAATAGCTCAAAAGTAGCGTCGTTTAAATCATCGATGATGACCGTTCGTTGGCAGGCTAAAAAAGCAAAAATTAGGAGGGGTAAGATGAATAGTTTTCTCATGATAAATTTTGAATCTAAAGAGACTCAAAAATAGGAAAACTAAATGAACCTAACCGCTTTAATGATGGTGATTCTCCAGTACATGATGATGGGCTGAGCAGGGTTCAAATTCGAATTCTAAAGTTGAATGAGTTATTTCAAAATCATCATGAAGAATTTTCTTTAATTTTGATTTTATCGACTCCATTTGCATCACATCCTCTTTTTCAATAACAATATGGCATTCTAACAAAACTTGTTGCTCATCTAGCCTCCAAACATGAAGGTGGTGCACATCACACACTTCCTCAATGGTGAGCATCTTTTGTTCCAATTTCTCAAGATTTAGATGCTCTGGTTTTGATTCCATCAAAATGTCGATGGTTTCTCGTAGCATGTGATATGAATGCCAGAGAATATACCCTCCAATTGCGATGGTAAGTATGGTATCTATGATGTACCACTGATATTGCATGATCAACCACCCACCGATAATTACACCTACCGACGATAGTGCATCGGAAAGAATGTGTATATAGGCACTACGCATATTCAGGTTTTCTTTGGATTCCTTGAATAACAGTGCAGCTGTAATCACATTTCCTGCCAGACCAATTATCGCCACCCAAAACATGGTGAATCCATCAATTGGTTGGGGACCCATAAACCGTTCAATTCCCTCTTTTATCAAAAACAAAGCAACAATTACCAAAGTAATTAAGTTGATGAAAGCCCCAATTATCTCAGCGCGTTTGTAACCAAATGTCTTTCGATGGTTTACCCCTCTTTTGGAGATTTTTCTAGCAACTAAACTGATGCCAAGAGAGACAGTGTCGTTTAGATTATGTACTGCATCAGATAAGAGGGCAAGGCTGTTTGATAGAATTCCACCAATAATCTGAGCAATGGTTATGATGAGATTTAATACAATCGAAATCCACAGTTTTCCAATCGAAGTGTCTTCTAAACCGTGGTGATGGTGGTGATGTTTATGATCATGAGCCATGGCTCAATGTATCAAAAAAAGGAAGATGCGGCATTAAGAAACATACCAAATACCAAAACTCACTAAAAAGGATATAAGCATTAAAATGTAGGCTTGTTTAA
Source organism: Balneolaceae bacterium (assembly GCA_965229525.1). Taxonomy (GTDB): domain Bacteria; phylum Bacteroidota; class Rhodothermia; order Balneolales; family Balneolaceae; genus HXMU1420-13. The sequence goes on along the minus strand of OZ245886.1, from coordinate 1,243,540 downwards.
CCGGTCGATCAGGAAGCAGAGTTTCTAAGGGATGTTCGTCTATAAAACTGACAAACTCTTTTCTGAGTTCAAGTTCCTTATCGGTTAAGATCTTTTCATCCTCAGCAAGGATATCGGCTTTGTTATTAAATTCGGCTACACGCTGATTTAAAAATGAAGCAATGGTATGCTCGTCGATTTTTGCAAGACCAGAAATAATTAAATAAGCGGGTATACCAACCATAAAAATCGCAATTGCTACCAGCGATTTATCATACACCGATAAATCAACAAAAAGACCTAAAATCATGCTAATCATAGCACCAAGACCCATAATGCAAAGAAGAGCACTAAGAATGAGGCGAAGTTTCCAGTTATTCAGGGCTTTTGTGAGTATCAATTCTGGTTAGTTTGAGTTTGCTTTCTGCCACTCTTCGAGCAGTATTTCCATTAATGAATTTGCCGAATTTACACCAAGTTTCCGAATTTCATCAAGGGATAATTCATCGTGAACTTCGTAGGTAAGGGCGTCTGATCCAAAGGTATGATAAAACCAGTTTTTTGAAATAGGTGAACTGGTATCAAACTCCTCGGAAACAAAATTTAACGTTGGGTTTGCCTCATCTACTTTTGTGTACCACCGCTGAGTAATGTTATCAGGTGTAGTTTCGATTTCATCGAGAATCGGATAAAAAATATTTTCGTTGGTTGAGTGAAAGTCGATGCCGTAATACATAGTCAAATCATCTTCTGATACAGTGTTCAGAAGAGCATCTCGAACTGCTCTTGTTTCAGGTTGATTAAAATTTTTCCAGTCTCGATTTAGATCAACACCTGCTCCATTATGTCGCCAATGCCCGTTTACCACCCCGTCAGGATTTATTATTGGATAACTCTTTATAACAAAATGTTCTCTAAAAGTGGTTGCAAGCTCTGTATTACTGATTAGCGTTTTAAAAAATTCCTGATAAGCTCTGTAGCCGGCAACTTCCGGGGGATGTTGCCGGCTTAATAATACCAAAATACCCTTGTTTTGGATTGATGAAGAATCATCAACAGTGAGTTCAATGATAGGACGATCCTGATTCGAGTAACCAACTGTATCGACATGAATAGAGCGTATTTTAAAATTCTCGACTTCATTTATTAAGTCAGAAAATCGAATTCCTTCCAGTAGATGCGCAGAAATTCGTTGTGCGTCTTTTTCAAGAAACAAATTGAAGGAAGCTGTTCCGTTTGAACTATCGAAAGTGGCATTTTCAATTATATGAGAAGTTGTAAGTCCACCCATATTTCGATGAATTTTTGGTAAATAGCGGTGCCGACCTTCTTTGTATGCTATTTGGAGGTGAATGGGACGTGCTTCATCTCCCCAGATATAAAACGCATACCAGGGGCTATTATTAATGGGATAGTTTTCGGGTTCGATGACAACTTCAAACGTGTTATTACTAACCTGATAGAAATCTATGGCACGTGCCCCTTCAAATTCATTGCTGATCCAAACTTTAGGATTACCTGCACCAATAATTCTTCTTTTCTGATCAACAATTTTTTTCCCGGTGGTATTTGTTACTCCGGGGGGATCATACGAAAAGCCGGTAAATTCAGAAGCCGATTTGCATGATAAAACAAGAAGCGAAACAAGAAGTAAGGATGTTAGTTTCATTTAAGACTGCCCTTTTTCTTTTAAAATAGGAACCTAACTTGTGCTTTTAAACTCAAATACCGCTTTTTAAATAATAAAAGAACAGGTTATACTTTCTATCGATAATCAATCAAAAATTACCATTGCAGAAACCCACTAAAACCGCTTTTTATTTTGCTTTTTTCTGTTTGGTTCTGCTTTCAACCGAATCGGCGTTGGCACAGGAAAATGAAGGAAATGGGCGAATCTGGAATGTCGAAATTGAGGGTAATGAGCGGTACGAAGATTTAGTGATTGAGAGATACATTGCAAATCAGCGTCCATCTTTTTGGAGAAGAATTGGAGGATCTGTCGATGCCGGAATGGCAATTGATGAGTTCGAAATTCGAAAAGATGTAATCCGTATCGAGCGCTTTTATCAGCGGAGAGGATATCCACATGTAGAAGTTAATTACGAGTTGAGAGATGGGGGCTCCATTGATCGAAAAGTGCTGGTGTTTGTAGTTACCGAAAATGATCCAATTGTAATCAATCAGGTTGAAATTTCCTTAAATACAGATCAGGAAAATCAACAGTACATTTCAAATAGCAGAGAATATTCTCGACTTATTGGAAGACTTCCATTTCGATCGGGTCGTCGATATCAAGCGATTGAGGAAACAGAGGTCGTTGGTTTATTAAACAGAGCTCTTAAAAATATTGGCTATATATATTCGACAGTTTCTGTGGATGTAACCATAGATTCAACACAAAATATTGCCAATGTAAAAATTGAAAGTGTACCGGGGCCCAGAACCAGAATATCATCATTCGAGATTGAGGGTGAAGAAACCCTGGATGAAAGATTTATATTCAGAGAAACAGGGTTAAAAATTGGCGGTCTTTATTCCGAAGAAAAACTTAGGGAGGCTCAACGAGAGGTGTTTAAGCATCATTTATTCCGATTGGCACTAATCTCTATACCGGATCAACCCGAAGATTCAACACTTGATTTGCAAATGAGTGTGAAGGAATTACCCCTCAGGTCATTTCGAATTCGAGGGGGTGTAGGTGAATTTGATCGTTTGGATGGACCGCTAGCCATTAACAATGTTTGGAAGCTTCTCCGAACTCAATCCACCTGGATTTATCGAAACCTTGGGGGCAAAGGAACACAATTTAGTACAACACTTAAGCTCTCTTTCTTTGAAAGTTATTTGAGTACAGAGTTCTTATTTCCCTATGTATTTAATACAAAAAGTAGCTTTACAGTGAATCCCTTTATTGAGAATCGTGTTGAACCAGCGTACTCTATTACTACTGGTGGAGTGATTAATTCTCTGGGATATGAATACAATAGAAACCTAACAGGTACTTTTTCTTACGAATTTGCAATCAATAATGAGTATGATATAGCTAATGAGCGGAATCAGGAAATCACAGAGATACTTCCGGATAGTGTTCTTAACTATAACATTTCAAGTTTCTCACTCAATTTATACTATGCAAACGGTTTAAGCAGGGGCAGACGAGGATGGATTATTCAACCGTATGTTGAATTTTCGGGAATATTTGGTGAGTCAGATTTCACATTTCAAAAACTCGCATTTGATGTTCGAAAATACACAGAATTAACTCCCAAAACGGTTCTCGCAACACGCGTCCAGGCTGGCTCCATTTATTTTGCAAAACAAGATTCTTTACCTGCTGATATTGAGTTTTATGCCGGAGGTACAAGCTCTGTAAGGGCCTACCGACGAAATGATTTAGGACCAAAACGAGCGATCATTATTGAAGGCGAGAAACCAGGTGAAGAAGATCGTGTAAATTTTGTTCCGGTAGGTGGGAAAGCATTTCTAACATTTAACGTGGAATTAAGGCAACGAATGGATCGATTACTAAAAGGATTGGGTGTTGCTGCTTTCCTCGATGGAGGTCAGGTTTGGAGTAGTATTCGAAGGATAGAAGACAGAGAGTTGCAGTATAGTACCGGTGCTGGAATTAGGTATCAAACCCCAATTGGTCCCATTCGTGTAGACTTTGGTTATAAATTAAATCCGACTGATTTTGATTTGGAATTATTACCCGGAATAAACGATACAGCGGCCCGTCGTTGGCGGCTTCATTTTAGTATTGGTCAGGCTTTTTAACAATGCGTTCCGAAAAACATATCGCTCGATTGATTACCGTATTTGCATGGAGCGTAGCCATAGCTTTATTTCTGCTAATCGGTGTTCGGTTTTTAATTTCAACCGAGTGGGCTCTGGGGATTATTGAGGAAAAAATAAAGGCAGAGCTTAATGAAGAGCTTAATGCAGACACAGAAATTGCACGTGTTTCGGGCGATGCATGGAATAATTTGACAATCGAGGAATTCGAAATTAAAGCTGATGAATTCAAGATTTCTATCAAGAAGTTAACCGTCAATTATGTGTTAATTGACTTGATTCTTGGCGATCCTTTAGTTGAATCTTTACACATAGATGGTGTAAATGCACATATCGATATTGATAAAGCGGAGAATGCATTAGGTGGTATCCAAGCGGGAGAGAATCCGGAAGCAGTATCTACTTTTATAGTTGATCAGATTCAAATTTTAAATGGCGATTTTCACCTGATATCTAACCGATATTTACCGGACACTCTTATCTCGGTAAATGAGTTAGCTTTTTTCGGTGATCTTAAAATAGGCGATAAAAGTAGTCTCGGAATTAATGATTTAAACTTTCAGATAAATCATGGTCGGTTACCCGAGGCAATTTCACTCGGCCTTGACGGGGAAATATCTAATGAAGCTATTTCACTAAATGATTTGATCTTGGGAATAGGCGAATCGGTGGTGGAAGGCGCGCTAAATGCAGATTTATTTTCTAATAATATAACAGGGTTATTAGCGGCAGAAACTTTTAAAGTGACAGATTTAATATCTGATGTTTCACCCAATTTTGATTTTTCAAAGCTAAAGTTAGAGCTAGAACTGGAAGGAACTCTTAATGAGTTCGGAATCACTTTAAAAGCTGATGGTGATCAGATACAGAATCTCGAACTGAAAACAGATATTCAATGGAATCAAGGACCTCAGGTTCAATCGATTTATTTATTTGCCGATTTTTTCAATAGTTCGAATTTAATTGATTCAGTCCAAATTGTAGGTGGACCATTTGAAGTGAATATGTCTGGGAACCTGATATCCATCGACACGAGTAGTGATTTTGAATGGTCAGCCGGTATATCTAATCTGGAGATCAATAAACTCCATTTTGAGCATATCAAAACCAAAGGAGCACTCGAGAATGGGTCAACATCGGGCTATTTAGAACTATTAAGTGCTTCAGGTGAAACACTAAAAAGCGACATTAATATTGATAGTGTGTTTTCAGCAGAACCAAATTGGAATGTGGATTACTTCATCCAAAACTTCAATCCGAACAGGTTTAATGAAGATTTCGTAAGCGGTGATATTAATGCCTCCGGAAGAATCACGGGTAATTCATATGCACCTTTAGAATCTCAAGTTGATATCACTATTCAAAACCAGCACCCCGAAACTGGCGAAAAGTATCTATGGGAAATTGGCGAAGACTGGATCAATGAGATCGATCTCTATATATCAGTAGGTAAAGAAAAATTGATTTCCGAAGGATTCATTCGTGTACTAAGTAGTGAAATTGAAATAGAGATTCAGGCATATAATCCTTTTGATATAAAATCTGAATACACGTATCAGGCAAATTTTAAAAATCTGGATATTGGTAATCTGTCCATGTTTGAAGGAAATTCAACAAGTTTAACCGGTGGTCTTTATGGCATAGGTAATGGTCGTACTCCTGAAAATGCAAGTATTTTTGGGTCATTATCACTTCAAAATGGTCAGATCAATAATGCAAATATTGACTCTTTCGATGCTAGTGTGCAGTACGAATATGGAATGTTGACAATCCGTGAAGGAAATCTAAAAAGCGACATCGCTGATGGAGAAATTACTGGTCAGCGTGATTTAATGGATGTTACAAATCCGGAAAACCGATTAAATCTCAATTTAAACCTAAAAAACCTTCAACCTTTAACAGGATTATTTGGATTAACCGCACTTGAAGCAAATGGACAGCTTGATGGAGTAATTCAGCAGGATGCAGAAGGATTGTTAACTGGAGAATTCGATCTAAACCTGATCAATGTATTGGTCGATTCTGTATTTACGGCAGATGAGGTGATCGGCACATCAAATGTCCAAATTGAATCTCAACGTATTTTTGAGGCAAACCTGGAAATTGTAAGGCCATTAATTCAAGGTCTTGTACTTCAGGATATTCTGATGAAGACGAATGGTGCATTATCCCAAGACTCGCTCATTGCAGACTTTGAAATTACTGTAATTGGTAGTGAACGGGGCCGACTTGCACAGGAAGGGTCAATAAGAAAAAATATTGTTCAGAAACTATCTGATATACAATTCACAAGATTTGATTTCATTTCCAAAGATTCCGATTTACTGCTTCAACGGCCATTTAATGTGAGAATTTTTCAATCTGAATTTGGTACAGATACGCTAAATTTATCGTCTGATGCCGGCGCATTTCTGGAATTTTCGATTCCATTTTTTAGTGAAACTGAGGCATTGGCATTCGTAACAGGAGACAATTTTGACATAGGACTTATTCAGGATATAGTATTTGGCGAGCGATTTATAGATGGCATCCTATCTGGTGAAATCAATTATCATCAAACCCCAGGTGATGTACTTGGGAATGGGCTAACTCGTATTGATCAGCTTAGTTATAAAGGTGCAGAGGCAGATAGCTTAATAGTTAGTTTTGATATCATAAACGAGCGATTAGATGCGAGGGGAAATGTGTACTGGGATAGTACACTCGCTGTTTCTGGTTGGGCAAATGTGCCTTTTGTGATTGAAAAAAATGAATTAGATGAGGAATTCTATAACCGGCCGGTTAGGGGTAAACTTGATATAATACCAACCGATCTTTCGAAATTCGAGCAAATACTAAGTGATATTGGAATTGAGAATACAACCGGAATAATATCCATAAATGGTGGAATGTCGGGCGAGGCAGGAAGTCCACAATTTACGGGAACAATTGAAGTAGATGATCCAATCCTTTCTGGAATTCCAGTTGATAGGATATCTGCAGAGTTTGATTATTTAAATCAATCAAACAGATTAATTATTCAAAGTGAAATTTTTGCCAGAAATACCCCGGTTGCAGAATTTAGTATTGCCTATCCATTAGAATACGATTTCAGAACGTTGGAATTATATTTGCCCGATTCGAACGATGAATTAGAGATCAAAGCAGTAACAAACGATCTGAATATTGCCATATTTAATGACTTTGTAGATCCAAATTATATTTCAAATTTAGATGGGATTCTAAATGTAGACCTTCAATTCTCAGGTCCTTTAGGTAATATCAAACCCGATGGATTTTTAAATATAAGAGGAGGTAATCTGAGAGTTCCATATTCAGGCATTCAATTGAAGAACATGATTATGCAAATGAACATAGACTCGACGAAACTCGAAATTTCTAACTTCTATGCAGAAAGTGGGCAAGGTCGTTTATTCTCATCAGGTACAGCTACGTTAAATGGAATTTTTCCTCAAGAGATTTCAATGATTATTGATGCAAATTTATTCGAATTGGTGAAAACAAGAGAAATGAACTTAATTGTTGACCTTAATACCGATTTAGAGGGAAACATCACAAATCCATTTTTTACAGGGAATGCTACAGTTAGGCGTGGCTTTTACATGCTAACTAATTTCGGTGAAGAGTCTATTGAAGAAATAATTTTAGAGGACGAGGAGATTGCGTCATTCTCACCTTACGATTCGCTAAACATCGATTTGGAAATCAGTTTTCCAAGAAATTTTTATGTGCGAAGTAGAGATTATCTGGATATGGAAGTTGAACCTAAAGGTTCGATTAATTTTTATAAGGAAAAAGCAACCGAACCAAAAGTGTTTGGTGTGTTATCCATTGATGACGGCTACATCCGACCACTGGGAAAACAATTCAAGGTTGAGAATGGAGCGTTGACTTTCATTGAAGATGTAGAAAATCCAGAGTTAGAAATTCAAAGCTCTTATGTTCCGCAAACACGACAAAAAGGGGAATCAGTATTGCTTTACTACAATATAAATGGAACACGAAACGAACCAGAATTTAGTTTTGGTAGTGATCCAGTTATGGAGCAAGAAGATGTGATTTGTTATACACTCTTCAATAAACCATGCTATTCGTTAGAGTCGTGGCAAAGTGTATTTGCTGATGCAAACGGGGCGCAGGCTTTCCAGGCGATAAGTGATATTCTGCTTGATGAAGTTGAAAATTTAGCCACCAGGCAGCTTGGCGTGGATGTAGTTCAGATTGATAATTCAGGTCAAAATGGAAGAACCGCTATTACAACCGGTTGGTATTTAAATGAACGAACGTTCTTTTCTATCATCAACGAATTGACGAGTTCTACTCCTAAGACTTTATTTGTATTGGAGTACTTATTAAGCGAAAATTGGGATTTGATCATTACCCAGGGGGAAGACTCCCGCCAGGGTATTGACGTTCGCTACCAATTCGATTATTGATTGATCAATTCGTCGTAGGCCGTATTAATTTGGAAATCCAGACCAAGAAACCAATTATCCTGGTGGAAAGCCTCGAATCCCGGGAGTATATCAGCTGATGCAATTTCTACTTTTGATTTACCTGCATCAATTCCAGCTTGAGTGAAAGTCAATAATTCTTCCAGGAAATTGCTCATCACAATCACATCACCTTTAGAACCCTGTACGCCATACTCGGGATTACCATGACCAAAAATATAAATAGCATCCGAAGGCAGATCATTCGCTGTAGATCGAAGTACATTTACCCAATTTCGGATGTTCGCCCCCGCACCCGGATCTATGAATGGATAAGCTCTATTGAATACTAAATCGCCCATATGCGCAACATTCGCATTCTCAAAAAAGATTACCGAATCGCCCCCAGTATGAGCGTTTCCATAATAAGTAAGATGTAATTTTTCATCTCCAAGATCCTGACTCCACTTGTCAGTATAGGTCATATCAGCGTAAACCTGTGCATCCACTGTTTCCTGATCTCTGCGTTCTGCTGCAGCTTTTTGATAACCAGGTACATTTTCATGAGCTACAATATGAGTAGTAAAATCTTTGAATGCAGAATTACCACCGGTATGATCACCATGGTGGTGAGTATTGATAAGATAATCCATTTTTCTGCTGGTCATATCTTTAACGCCTGCAATAAAATTTGCAGCAGTTCCTGGATATTGAGAATCTACAGCAACAAGGGCATCATCATTCATTAACCACCCAATAGTGCCTCCACGTTCTGTGTACATTCCAACACCTCGTCGAATTTCAGTAAAATTTGAGCGGCGATATGTTGACGCAAAAGAGTGAATGGGTAGCATAGCTGCCATGCCAAGCATTGCAGAGTTCCTAAGAAATTCAGATCGTTTCATGTGTAGCTTTTGATTGATTTGTACTTTGCTTCAACCGAAAGAAAATTACAATCGTTTACTCATCAAATCTAAAAATAATAGTTGTAGTCATTTTGCGGTGAAGGCCGGAATCTGAATTGTTTGAAAAGTAAACGACGAATTAAAATTCCAAGGTCTGCAAAAAACCGTCATTGCGAGGAGTGTAGGGTACTAAATTAATCTGAATGACAAAAACGACGAAGCAATCTCAGGGTTTTAGCTTCTATGTAAAGATCGCGTCGTCGAATTAGGTGGAAATCGAATTCAAAAAATTGCCTTCTCGCGATGACCTATAATCCCGTCATTGCGAGGAGTTTAGGATGTTAAATATTCCTGAATGACAATAACGACGAAGCAATCTCAGGGTTTTCGCATTAATTTAAAGATCGCTTCGTCGAATTAGGTAGAAATCGAATTCAAAGTACAGCCTCCTCGCGATGACCTATAATCCCGTCATTGCGAGGTGTGTAGGATGTTAAATAATCCTGAATGACAATAACGACGAAGCAATCTCAGGGTATTCGCATTAATTTAAAAATCGCATCGTCTATTTGGTTGGAGATCGAATTCAAAGAACAGCCTCCTCGCGATGACCTATAATCCCGTCATTGCGAGGAGTGTAGGATGTTAAATAATCCTGAATGATAATAACGACGAAGCAATCTCATGGTTCTAGCATTAATTTAAAGGTCGCGTCATCGAATTAGGTAGAAATCGAATTCAAAGTACAGCCTACTCGCGATGACGGGCTTTATGCTGTCAAATCATCCCTAATCAATAATAAAATAGCTGAATGAGGAACAATGATGTACTTCTCATTTTCAAACTCTATTTCATGAGCACTACTCTTCAAGAAAATGGCTAAGTCACCTTCTGTCGCCTGCATGCCAATGTACTTGGTATCCTCATGACTTTTCCAGGCTTCTTCAGTCTCCATATTTGGAATTGGATAGCCAGGGCCCGTTTTTAAAATGTACCCGCTTTGAATCTCTTCTTTTTCTTTAACAGATGCAGGTAGCACGAGTCCGCTTCGTGTATGCGTCTCAAGATCACGTGGTTTGATGAGTACGCGATCGCCAACAACGATAAATTTTTCGATCGAGTTTAAATATTCTTGAATCATTGTATTCTTTTATTCGAAAATAGGAAATTCAACACAATTAAAGTGTGAGAGAAAAAACCGCAAACTCAATGCCATCATTCTATTATGAAAAACAAATTATGCATAATTACAGGAGCAAACGCAGGAATTGGATTCGAAACTGCCAAAGAATTAGCCAGGCAAGGGGCTTTTATTGTGATGGTATGTCGAAGTGAAGACAAAGCAATAGCAGCAAAAAAAGCTATCCAACAAGAAACTCCGGATGCTGGAATCGACATAATTTTATGTGATTTTTCCATTCAGGATGAAATCAGAAAAGCTTCGGCAGATATTTTAGAAAAATATGAGAAGATTGACGTTCTGATAAACAATCATGGATTTATTACCAATAAATTTGAAGAAACCGTTGATGGGTTAGAGTCTATTTTTGCCGTCAATCACATAGGATATTTTTTATTCACTAATCTGTTGCTGCCCACGATCATAAACACAGGGAAAGCAAGAATAATTAATGTTGCATCTAATGCACACCAAGGTGGAAAATTTGAACCCGACAATCTTCAGTTGAAAAAGAACTTTGATTCATGGAAAGCCTATAGCAACTCAAAATTATTTAACATATTGTTTACGATTGAGTTGGCAGAACGATTAAAAGACACCGAAGTGACAACAAATTGTTTGCATCCTGGAGTAGTTCGAACCACGTTTGGAAATGGGATGAATCCATTATTTGCACTTTTCTGGAAGCTGGGATCTCCTTTCATGAAATCGCATGAAGACGGTGCAGCAACTACTATTTATCTGGCCACCTCAGAAGAAGTGGCTGAAGTTAATGGAGCATACTTCTCAGACTCGAAAGTTAAAACGCCAAAAAAGCAAGCACTCGATCCAGAAGCAGCCCGAGAATTGTGGCGAATTAGTGAGGAGTTGTGTGGGTTAGAGCCCTGATTCTACTTACTTTCTTCATAATTATGCTCGATAATATCACATTAAAAGTTCTACCATAATGAAGATACTAGTTACTATTCTTGCAGTTCTATTTTTTAACTCCAACTTGTTACTTGCTCAAACTACCATACCAAAGGAGTATCGTGGAAGTATTAATTCTGTGGCTAGGGGTGTTTTAGATGGAAATACTCTAGAATCTAATTATCGAAATCATGGAGAACTATCTAGATGGGGCGATATTCCACAATTGGGCAGTAAATGGACAATACAAATTGACGGGATAGGTTTTTTAATGGCTGCCAAAGTTCCGGGTGAAAGAGAAAAATGGGCTAATTATTATGGAGATGGAGCAACAGACATAACACTCAATCCGGTAATTATTAATTATCGTGATGCTGGTAAACGAATTAGTCCTTATTCGGGGGACGTATGGGGTTGGTTACCGCTAAACGGATTTAATGGTGAAAATCCTATACCGGCAACATCAAACGATCCAACTACTTGGCCTATTTTTTGGCCGGATCGACTAGATCAAACTGATTCTGGGTGGGAAGAAGAATGGAATGGGTTTTTAGGAAAAGGGAGGATTAATGGTGCCCAAGAGACTTTCTATGTTATGGATGATCATTCCGATCATGAATACTCATTTGGGGTCGAAACCGAAGGTCCGCATAGTAATCTTGGAGTTTATCATCCATCCGCTTCGGATTCTTCAATGGGTGGACTTGGATTACAAACTGAAGTAAGAACCTTTCAATTCAATGATCCCGATGCAGATGATATGCTATTTATGCACTATCGAACAACAAATGTTAGTGAAAAGAATTTGGCCGAAACATGGGCTGCCTTTATTGTTGATTTTGGTCTAAACTTTAGAGCTGAAGACGCTTTTGTTGAATACAACAGCTACAAAGACTACATATTATTTTTTGGTGGATCTGAGGTTAATGCGGGGATGACTTTCATTCTTTTAGAGCATTCCACTCATGAATACAACATGTTTAAGTTTGATAATGATAATGATGGAATTAAAGATGAATCGAAGTTTAATGATGCAGGAGAGTATATTGAAGGAAAGGCGGCTATTGATGAATATCTCTTGAGAAACTACAATATGGAGCGATTTAATCAGGTGCATATTGATTTAAATGATTTTCCAGCATATAGAAATGAGCGTTGGTGGACAGGTGATGAAGATATGGATTGGATCGCTTATAATGACTTTAATCAAAATGGAATGCAGGATGATGATGAACCCTTAGAGCATGACGTAGGTAGAGACGGGTTAGGCCCTTGGCATGAAAATTATCCGGGACCTGATGAAGGCGAAGGTGATGGAATCCCAACACAAGGCGAACCAAATTTTGGAGAACGGGATATGCTAGAGGCAGAAAAAAGAGGCATTTCTTTACTCGACATCAATACACGTCCATTTTATGAACGCGGAACAAATTTAAGAGATGATACATGGATGTTCGAACGAATGATGTTCGCTACCGAGAATTTAGAAGAGTATAAAGATGGTCCAATAGCAGTTAATGAAGAACCTTTCATGTTGGTTGGGGTTGGTCCATTTGTGCTTAATCAAAATGAAACTTCAACTATAATTTCAGCAATTATTTTTGCGGATGATAGCACAGAACTTTATACCAAAATTGATCAGGCAATAGCTATTTATGAAAGTGATTTTGGGCAAACAGGTTTTCTCACGCCTAATGAAGGTAAGTTGGAGGTTCCAACTCAGATTTCACTTTCACAAAATTACCCCAATCCATTTAATCCAAGTACAACTATTCAATTTAGCTTGAATAAAGCAGACGTTGTTTCTTTAAGCGTTTTTGATGTTACAGGTAGGCAAGTGGTGGATTTGATATCTCATCAGAATTATTCAGCTGGAATTCATGATATCAATTTTAATGCCTCCAATCTTTCAAGTGGATTGTATTTGTATCAACTGAAAGTTGGAAAACAGGTATTTACCAAGAAACTAACCTTGATGAAATGACCAAAAATATCTCTCATTTTGCAGCTATTTTTCCTTCAAAAGATCCGGAATCTTTGGCTAGTTGGTATGCCGAGAAGTTAGGATTTGAGATCACATTTATATGGGGCGAGCCGGTCGATTACATCGTTACAAATCGAGAGCATGCCGTTTCCATTCATTTTGTGAGATCAGACGCTGATCAGATTCAACCACGCCAATTGTACATATTCTGCCATGATGTGGATGAAATTTATACCGAATTCAAATCAAATGGCGTCGATTCAATGACAGAGCCTGTGGACGCAGATTATAAAATGCGGGATTTCGATTTGACCGATCCAGATGGTAATCAAATCACATTTGGAACAAAATTGGAGTAGATTATTATTTAACCGTCTGGTTGTCATGCTGAACTTGATTCAGCATCTGTATTCAATCGGTAAAAGAGTAATTCTCTACAGATTCGGGATCAAGTCCGGAATGACTACAAGCTTGTTACTTTGATTCTAATCTTCGATATGCCGAGTAAGTACCTCGCTCATGTAATCGAAAAATGGTCGGATGCCAATGAATGCTTTGACAACCTCAAATAGAAAACCCTCAGATTGTGCTGCCTTATCTGAAAAGGTTTTCATGAATGTATATCCTTTAAACCGCAGTAGATCAATATTAGGGTGATCTTTGGGATAACCTTTGGGGGCTGATTTTACCTGCTCACCTTTCATTTCTCCCCACATGGATTTGAAATCTGTATCAGCTAAGATTTCTCGAAGTGGTTTGGCATCATAAGCTAATTCTTCTCTAATCATCTTTAAATCTGCTGATTCCGGCGCCCAAAAACCAACTCCTAAAAACACATTTCCCGGTTCAAAATGAACATAATATCCACCACGTAGCCATTTAGTAGCCCGCTTTAAACTTCCTGACAGTCTTGGCGAATAAGGTGTTTTATCCTTACTAAATCTAACATCACGATAAATACGCATGAGTGATTTTTTCCCAGACTCATTCGCAATGTTATCTACTTTTTTCATTTCCGTGATAAGAGCGTCAAAAAAGTCGATTACGTTTTGATGTGCCTCCTGATATCTCGGTTTATTTTCTGTAAACCAATCACGATTGTTGTTTGCTTTTAAATCATTGAGGAATTCAAATGTGGATGGGGAAATCTTGCTCATAATTTATTTCTCAGGATCAGGAATAATCCAATTTAAGTCGTAAAAGTAGCTTGTTTTGGGTTTCTTTGTCTTATGGTTTGGCTTTAGCCAGATTTCTTTAGGATTTACTTTGTTTGGTAAATACTGGCCAATTTGATTTTCATCCACATTTACTAATGTAGTCGCTTTATAGTTATCGTCATCAAATGAATGGTATATGAATGTACATCCATCAAATAAAGGGTGCACTCTATTAGATGAATTCATCTTATGAACCGAAGTCTCAGACCTAAAGAATATTTTTTCCGCTAATGGTGATACCATAATCCTAAATAACTACCCACATTTAATGTGCAAAAAAAATGAATTAAATGAATGTGGTAAAAGCAGTTAAAAATTTGATGAATGGAAGCGATTTTTTTTGGAATCCTGTGAATATAGGTTAGTTTTTGCGCAGCTTTAAAAAGGACAATCATCACAACAATTTTATGAAGAATACCAATGCACGCCTCAGCCTCATGATGTTTCTACAATTTTTTATCTGGGGCGCCTTTTTTGTAACCATGGGAGCTTATTTATTGGAGGTTTTTGACGGTGAAGAAGGCCTGAATTCCATTATTGGATCGGCATATGCCACACATAACTGGGCGGGGTTGTTGGCACCGGTATTTGTTGGTTTGATTGCCGATCGTTTTTTTAATGCAGAGAAAGTAAATGCAATCTCGCATATTCTTGGAGCAGCACTATTATGGTATGCATCAACAATCACTGAACCGGGACTCTTTATCTGGGTGATGTTGGCGTACTTCATGCTGTACATGCCAACGCTTGCATTAGTTAATGCCATTGCATTTGCAAACATCAACGATCCTGGAAGTGAATTTCCTAAAATAAGAGTATGGGGAACCATCGGTTGGATTGTAGCAGGTTTTGTTGTTGCTCAAACCGTTTTGGGTTTTGTTAATATTCCGGTTCTAGGTTGGATAACAGGTGTAGAAAGTGGAATTCAATCAACGAATATCCCACTAAAACTGAGTGCGTTTGTTTCACTGATTTATGGTTTCTACAGCTTTACCTTACCAAAATGTCCTCCATCAGCAAAAGGAGAAAAATTTGACTTAAAACAAGCCTTAGGATTAGATGCTATCAAACTATTAACGGATAAAAGCTTTGCGGTTTTCTCTTTTTCGTGCTTTGCCATCAGTATTCCATTAGCTTTTTATTATGCGAGAACGAATGATTTCATTGCAGCTGTAGCATTCGGGTCATCTTCTCCATCTTTCATGGCTATTGGACAAATGAGCGAAGTTCTGTTCATGTTAGCAATTCCGTTTTTCCTTACCAGATTAGGTGTAAAATGGATGTTAGTGGTTGGTATGCTTGCGTGGACTGCTCGTTATCTTCTATTCGGTCTTTTCCCAAGCAGCACAGCGCTCGTGATTTTAGGGATAGCACTTCATGGAATCTGCTATGACTTCTTCTTCGTTACCGGTCAACTTTATGTAGATAAGAAAGCGCCTAAACACCTTCGGGCTAGTGCACAAGGTTTTTTTAATTTACTTACCTATGGCGCAGGTATGTTAATCGGTAACTATGTACTTGGCTGGTGGGGAGATAATATCGGGTTGGATGGCTCCACCGCAGAAGGCTGGTTTGCAGGTGCCCAATCGTTTTGGGTGATGCCAGGTATTGTTGCCTTGGCAGTTGCTGTTTTCTTTTTTCTCACATTCTGGGATAAAGATGCAGATGACAACATGGAAACGAAGACCGAACTTCAAACTTCATAATCATGAGCTTGTATAAACGTAAACTTAGAATGGGCATGGTTGGCGGAGGCGTTGGTGCTTTTATTGGAGCTGTCCATCGTTTAGCCGCAAATCTTGATGGTCAGATTGAATTAGTATGTGGGGCATTTAGTAGTGATCCTGAAAAATCCATGCAAACCGGAGAAGAGCTATTCCTAGACCCATCCAGAGTTTATGGTTCATTTAAAGAAATGATCGAAACTGAGGCATCTTTACCAACTGATCGTAGAATGGATTTTGTTTCGATTGTAACTCCAAATCATGTACATGCAGAACCAGCAATTCTGGCCCTTGAAAATGGATTCCCAGTGATGATTGATAAACCCCTTTGTTTTAATATGGATGAGGCAGAGGCAATCAAACAAAAAGTTCAAGAGACTGGATTACCACTTGGGTTAACTCATACATACACCGGTTATCCGATGGTGAAAGAAGCTCGTCAACTTGTTAAAAGTGGAAAGTTAGGTGCCATTAGAAAAGTGATGATGGAATACCCGCAAGGTTGGTTAGCCGAGAAACTTGAAGATACAGATCAAAAACAAGCTGCCTGGCGAACAGACCCTGCTCGTTCCGGGAAAAGTGGTGCTTATGGTGATATTGGAACTCATGCTGCAAATATGGGGGAGTATGTGTCGGGACTCAAAATCACTAAAGTACTTTCGATGGTAAAAAAAGTGGTACCTGGCCGTTTACTGGATGATGACGCCAGTGCTTTTGTAGAATTTGAAGGCGGTATCCCTGGAGTTTTATCTGTTTCACAAATTTCAGCGGGAGAAGAAAATGCAATTAAAGTTCGAGTGTATGGAGAAAAAGGTGGGCTTTTTTGGACCCAACGTGACCCTAACACGCTGAATGTTTTGTGGAATGATGGTCCGGACGAAATTCATCGGACGGGAACAGGATATGTTTCAGAGGCAGCACAGGCAAATTCAAGAACCCCGGCTGGCCATCCTGAAGGATATCTTGAAGCATTTGCGAATTTGTATCGGAATTTTGCCATGCATTTAAGAGCGATTTCAGAGGGTAAAGATCACAATTTTGATGTATATGATTACCCAGGAATAGAAGATGGCGTTCATGGCATGCGCCTGGTAGATGCGGTAGTCGAATCAACGGAATTAGGAAATATTTGGATCAACGTTTAACGAGGATGTGACATGAAAACACTTAAAGGACCTGCTATATTTTTAGCACAATTTATTGATGATAAGGCTCCATTTAACAGTTTGGATGGTTTATGTAAATGGGCGTCAGACCTTGGTTATAAAGGCATTCAGGTTCCGACTTTGGATGATTGGCTATTTGATCTGGACAAAGCTGCCGAAAGTGAAACTTATTGCGATGAGTTCAAGGGGAAAGTAAACTCATATGGGTTAGAAATCACAGAGCTATCTACGCACATTCAGGGTCAGCTAGTGGCAGTTCATCCTGCATACGATTTGATGTTCGACAATTTTGCACCGGAAGCAGTTCGAAATAATCCAACTGCACGTACGGAATGGGCAACAGATCAAGTAAAGAAAGCCGCCATAGCCAGTAGGAAATTAGGGGTAACTGCGCATGCTACATTCTCGGGTTCGCTTCTTTGGCCGTATTGGCATCCATGGCCACAACAGCCAGAGGGTTTGGTGGATATGGGTTTTAATGAGCTGGCTAAACGCTGGGTTCCAATCCTCGATGTATTTGATGAAAATGGTGTAGATGCCTGTTATGAAATCCATCCTGGCGAGGATTTACACGATGGTGAAACTTTTGAGCGATTTCTGGAAGCTACAAATAATCATAAGCGGGCAAATATTCTGTACGATCCCAGTCACTTTGTATTACAGCAACTCGACTATATCACCTACATCGATCATTATCATGAATTCATTAAAGCATTCCATGTTAAGGATTCAGAATTCAACCCAAATGGAAAAAAAGGTGCATTTGGTGGGTTTAATACCTGGAAAGATCGTGCAGGTCGCTATAGATCACCCGGTGATGGCCAGATTGACTTTAAAACAATCTTTACCAAGTTAACAGAATATGGATGTGATGTTTGGGCTGTTATGGAATGGGAATGCGTAATTAAAAGTCCCGAACAGGGTGCTAGTGAAGGCGCTGAGTTTATTCAGAGACACATTATCGAAGCAACCGAAAAAACCTTCGATGATTTCGCAAGCTCCACCGTTGACGATACTACGAATCGTAAAATCCTTGGACTCTAAAAAGCAATTGATGGAAAATTGCCGATTGTGATACCTGCATATGCAGGATAGTCATAACTTGCGTTTATCCAGAAACCCATTTTTAGATTATTAAAAGGCATTTTAATGAAGCCCGGGTAAATTTCCAGTTTTAAGTTTTCATGGAAATCAGAACCGTGAGTGTAAACAAAACTACCTAACAAAGAGTTATTACGATCAACAAAAAAGCCAACTGCAGGGCGTGTTGTGATCGTTTCCAGATTGGAATCGGTATCGTAAATGTACACTTTATGCGTTCGAAAGCCTGCCCCTATTGAAATGGTTTGATCATTTTTGGTATGTCCGGCGCCAACTAAAAAACCTGCTCCCATATGAGTGAATAAAGAATAGTCTTTCATGAACGGTGGTTGCCATTTAAAAGAATAATATTGGCCAATATTCTTAATTGAATTATCTCGAATGGAATATGCTGTTTGACTTAACCAGCTACGAACAATCAAATCTTCGGCAAAGAAACGTTGCACTGATTCAAAGCTGAATGCAATGATTCCAATTGTATTGAAAAAGTATAAATCAGAGACGGCTCCATAACTATGAAGTTCCCAACTCGCAGTTTCAACTGCTTCATTGAGCAAATGTTCAATGGTAGAAGTCGCAAAAGCCCAAACTCTTGGATGTTTAATATTATGGTATGAATAATAATCTGTAAGTCGAGCGTATTCCATCCCGCCACCAATTAGATGCAGACTATAGTTCGGCAACCATTGACCATTTTTTAATGAAAATAGAATTTCAGATCTGATAAATTTATTCCATCCAATACAACATTCTACTGCAACTCTCGGTTCTCTAAGTGAAAGAAATACCTTTCTAAAACCACTTGGAAGTCTAAGGCTGTCTATTTCGGAACTTTGTCTTGATATGTAAATCATATCAAAGCCGCCGGAAATTACCTGATTTACCGGGTTGTAAATGGCTTCAGAACCATAATCTTTACCGGAATAATAAAAACCATACTGAGCATTAACTGAAGAACCTGCTGTACTAATTACTAGAGCAATAAATGCTAGTGAAATACCTCTTTTCAATACTACCTTGAGATGTTTTAAATCTCGGATAAGATAAAGAAATCAATCGCATTCCTAAATGTTAATGCACGAACGAAGCAACACTTTATTGAGCAATTAATCAGCGACGGGCTCTTCTGGTTCGGGCCATAAGAGTACTTGATTACCAAAAGGGTCTTCAATAGTTACTCTTGATGAAAGAAGAATAAAACGTTCTAAATTGAATGTGAATTCATCGGTAATTACAGCCTCACAATCTTCATCTGGTGTTGATTTAAATAACCAAATGTTCATGTTATTCGAAAAAGCACCGGGTCGTTCCAGGGTAAAAACATGACCGCCTTCACAACCGGTATAATTTACAGTTATTGTTAATTGATCGTTCTCAACAATGGGGGCAGGGTCTTCAACTGATATGCTGTATTCATGTCCAAATCGGTTATAAGTCGATTCGACAATAATTGGGACGGAGCTAAACTGAGTAATCCATAGTGGTTCAAAGTCTTCTGGTACTAATATGATGTATCCGGTTCCAAGTTCACGATCTATTGTTACATCAAAATCATTAGTAATTTTCTCCAGATCTGATCTTTCAAAACCAGTAGCTAGTCGAACAAATATTTCACCGGGCACAAAATCAAACGCAAACTCAAGATCTTCATTGTTTTGTGAAAAACAACCGCTGCTTGCAATAAGAATAGCTATTAAAAAAACCGAGACGAACTTAGAGTGCTTCATAAAGTATTGTTGAACCAATTTGATCAACGATAAAGGCCAATATTTGTTGTTATAAATTACAAAAATGGTCCACATACTAAAGCTCTTTCTACGCCTGGAGCTAAATTATCTATACCAGAGATAAAGTTATCATCACCCAGAAGAATGTCTGTCACCTGGCTGCTGTATTTTATGGCTGTTTCGCGCATAAACCCCATCATTGGCCAACCCCACAGTGCAGAAAATAGTATCTCGTTTTCAACAAAGAATGGATTAGTCATGTAGGTGCATTCAATCACATTTTCCACTGCACTTCTATTTGTTGCTGAACCGCCAACTAAATCAATTACAACAGAGCCTGGTTGTAATGTATGAGTAGTATGATCTTTGGTTAATAAGTAATTTTTTCCTCTAAGATGTTTGGGTTGTTCAGCTCCATTAATAATTAAATCTGCATCGTTTATAAAAGTCTCGATCCTTCCTTTTTGAGTCTGATATTTACCCAAAATTCTTATTGTTTTAACCCCTTCTCGGTAGCATTCATCAATAGCTCCCATTCCAACATTCCCATAACCCAGTACGGTTGCAGTTGCCTTAGATGGAGGTAATTTTTTGGGGCTTTCTTTAGCAAGAAGTTTTAAGCCATATCGTGCTCCGGCTCTTCCTGTTTCATGTAATGCCTGTATTTTTCGCTTTCCAAATTTTGGAGCCGGATTTACATGCCGATAGTACGATAACGCTTCCTCACCATGCTCTACTACAAAAGTGTTTACATCATAAAATCGAACCTTATTTTCCTCAAGAGTTCGAATTAGTGATGGGGCGTCAGTAATTGTTGTTGAATCAAAGACCACTCTAATTTTATCGTTGAGAGGTCCCAGATCCTCTATTTTTCCATCTACATGATGAAGTACCAGGCTTTTTGGATTGTGATTCATTAATCGACGAATTACTCCAAGCATCAAAGTTGAATAGCCAATGATGTGAAATTCATCCTGATCGATTCCTGCGATTCTCAAATCCAGTTCAATGCTGTTATCGGCAGCCATAATTCCCAGAACCAACTCTTTAGGAAGCGTTTCAGGTGACTGAACAACTTCTTCCATTGCAACAACATTTATCTTGTGATCTTGTAGCAGTTGAGCGCGATCAGGAAATGAGTGAAAATGTGCCATACAGAATAATGTTGTTTTTTCACGCATCAGTGGGATGCTTTCCATTGCGGGCCCTTTTAATTTTACAATAAGATCTTTATCTCGATATAGTTCTTCATGACTTACAATGGTGGCCCCAGCTTTTTCATATTCGGCATCAGTGAACTGAACTCGATCACCGGCACCAGTTTCAACTTCTACCGATGCACCATATTCGATCAGTTTTTTTACATCAGAAGGGGTTAAAGCAACACGCTCTTCAAGGGCGCCAGGGTTTTCTGGGGATTCTACTTCTTTGGCAAGACCAATTTTTCTATACATTTTTTTCAAATTTGTTTTTGCCATAAAATAAAAAAAGCCTCTATGGTTTCACCCATTAGAGGCATAGGGTACAGAATAAATATTGTGAAAATCAGAAATAGGCGATAGTTGTTGTTAGATTTCCCTGGTATGTGCCTCTTAAATTAGTTTCCGAGTGAGCAAGGATGGCACCTAAATTTATTGATTGATGGTCATCTTTTTCTAATACTGAGTTATCAGATTCAAGTGTAATGCTCTCTCCAAACTGGTTTGTTAGGGTAAATGTTGATTCACTGTTAATTAACGTCGCAACATTTTTCGGAGTTGAAATTTCAAATCCACCTTGATTGATCTCTTTTGAATCAAAATCTATCTCCATTGCATGGATATCAGTTATGGTACTTCCACTAATAACATTTACTGAAACATTCATCACGGCAGTGGCGGACTTCTGAGCTAATACTTCGCTGCTCACGGTTAACAGTATGATGAAGATCCAGTAAATGTTTCGTGCTCTCATGACTTATTTGTTCTCTTGACTTTTTTTCTCTCTTGATCTGGTTCAAATATATTAAAATTCTCTAATATTAAAAAATCTTAATTTAATATTTATCCTAAACCTCTTCCTAATCTATGAGTTAAGTAAATGTAATTATTGACTTATATAGCGTTTTATTTTTTTATAAGTTTATAAGAAAAAAGGTAATAGAGATGAATTTGATGTAAGAAAATCGAGTGGACTACGTGATTCGCAATATTCTACGCTTTATGCGTTCTTAGATAATTCGAACTCTGGGTTCGACCCCGCTCAGATAAAAAAAGAACTAACTAACCAACTAATACTATGTATACCGACCGAAAAGAATTTTTGAAAAAGGCAGGTTCTGTGGCTTTATTCGCAGCATTGGGAATTAACCTTCAGGCTTGCTCAAGTTCAACGGGGTCAGATCCGGACGAAAATGACGATTCTAATGACACTAACCCAATTGTAATTGATGGCAATATTGTGACGATTGATATTTCATCATCTTTCTTTGATGAACTTCAGAATGCTAATGGAATGGTTGTGTCTATTTCTGGTGGTTTTTTGGCCGTTAATGTAGATGGCACAACTATTCGTGCTTTCAGTAATGTTTGCACACATGCAAGCTGTACAAATAATTGGCAATTACCAGGTGACAAATTTGTGTGTACATGCCATGGATCGGAATTTAATTTGAATGGTGTGCCAACAAAAGGTCCTGCTAGTGCTGACTTACCTGAATTTGCAGTAAATAGGAACGGAAATGTGGTAGTGATTACTAAGGCATAGATTTAGTACAATTACATATAAACTCATCTTTACCTGATAATAATTTTTAATAAGGTATTTAATTTTGCTAGCTTGAACTGAGTTTCAAAGCAAGAGCAATTTTATGAGTTTTAAAGGGGTGCATGTTTGGCTTGGGATTATACTCATTAGTCTAATGATTAGTGAGTTTGGTTATAGTCAAACTATGACGTTACAACCACCATCAGTAGAAAATGCAAACGGTTCTTACGATACAAAACTACTGCTAAAAAGAGATCGGGAGTTCAGGTTAACATGGAGAGATTTATCAAATAATGCTTTAAATATTGATGGAACCAATGCAAAGCTGAAAATTGGTAGAATTCCCAATACCTACGATTTAATCTCTGAGAATGTATCTGGAACATCTGCAGATTTTATTCCTGATAATATAGAATTATCACCCGGTCGTTATTATGCGCGAATTTCAAACTCAGATGAAAATACAACTACCGCCATCCAGGAAGATTATGAGAGCAATCAATCTTCAATAATATATTCGAATGAAATACTACTTATTGTAGAGGCGAGCGAAGCACCAACAGTAATTGCACCACGCGGCACTATTGATAATCCTTCGCCTACATTTCAATGGGGTGCGGTTTCAGGTGTTCCATCATATTGGTTAATATTATCAAGTACGCCTTTTGACATAGTCGAAGATGAAAATGGTGATATAGCTATTGAGGGTGCAACTATTGTCTGGCAATATGTTACATCTAATACTACTGGTGAATATGGTGATATCAATCCGTTATCTCCATTTACCGTAGATGCCCCACCACTAAATTCAGGTCAGGAATACAGCTATACAGTGTTAAATGTGTATGAAGAAAATAACCCAACTATAACGAGTACTGTATTTGGTGGAGTAGTGCCATTCACATATATCGATCCCGACGCACTACCAGTTACAACTTTGGAGAGCCCTGCAAATAATGAAGTATTTTTTGCGGAGGAAACAATCACGTTTCAATGGGAAGAGATTTCATCTGCATCCAATTATACTATAAACCTTCTGCAAATTGTAAGACAACAAGGGATTGATGTAACAATTCCAATTTGGTCTACTACTACAACAAATACATTAATAGAATATCCAGCCATTGAAAACCTAAAAAATGGTAGATATGAATGGAATGTAATTACTAATAATACATCGGGAGGTGGATCGACGAGTAGTAGCAGATTTTTTAATTATGAAATAGAAACTGGTGAATTTGCTGCCAGTTTAAAATCAGCATTAGATAATTCAGTAATACTTGGTGCAGAATTAACCGTTCGATCAATTTCTGGGGGTGTGAGTCCTAGTATACCCTACTTTGTTCAAGCAGAGACTCATTTTGATAGTTTGGTTGTAGGAACCTATGAGTTTACTGCAACAAAGGATGGATTTGAAGACGCCATAGGTACCTACGAAATACTGGACGATCGCCGGACTCGCTTCACGTTAATCATGTCGCCATTGCCTTCTAGCATAAGCGGGCTGGTTACAGATGAAACTAATGAAGCTGTAAGTGAGGCAATTGTTACTGCAAATAGCATATCATCCGACTATTCAGATGAAACAGTAAGTGATGCTAATGGGAATTTTAGTTTTTCATTGAATGAAGGAACTTATTCCATCAGTGTTTCAAAAACTGGATTCATTAGTCCCGAGTTTCAAAATGTAACCGTGGGATTGAGTGAACAGGTTTCAGCATCAGAGACGTTTGTACTTGTAAATGATGAAGCTTCAATTTCGGGCACTGTTTTTAATGATCAAGGTGAACCAATACAGCGAGCAAAGGTTACAATAACAGATGGTTCTAATTCATATGAAACCAACACAAATGGGTCGGGGCTGTATCAATTTACTGTATCGAGTGGTGATTGGATATTGTCCTCAGAAAAAATTGGGTTTGTAAAAGCCACTGATCAGGACATTTCACTATCAACTGGTGATGTAGTGCAAAATCAGAATTTTACACTGACAGGTAATGCAAATCAGATTACAGGTTTTGTACGAGAACAAATTATTAACTCGGATGGAACGGTAGGAACAACCGTTTTTGATGATGTTGAGGTAACGGCCATACCAAATGTAGGTGAGCCAATATCAACTAGAACTGAAAGAAATGGACAATATACCTTATCACTAAGAAGTGGTTCTTATACGATACAGGCTATCGAAGATAACTACACATCCAACGAAGATAGAGAATTAGTAATAGGGATAGCGATTGGAGAAACCATATCCGGTATCGATTTTGAATTGATTCCAAATCCAAGTTCAATTTCAGGAACCGTGACTTTACCAAATGGAAATGGAGTACAAGATGCGACAGTTACTATCGAAAATGTAGGATCTACAATCACGTCAAGTAGTGGTTTTTATGAAATAAGCGTACCTGAAGGGGCTCATACTGTAACTGTAGTTAAAAATGGATTGGTATCACCTGATCCTAAAAATATTGCCGTTTCTGTAGGGCAGGAGCTATCTGGTGTGGATTTCCAAATGACACCTAATGCGGGTACAATCTCTGGTGTGATTACTTCAGGGGGTGAATCTCTTTCAAATACCAGAATTGTAGCAATAAATACCACTTCAAATACTAGTACAGTACTAACAAACAATCTTGATGGCACTTATAGTTTTAATTTAGCAAGTGGGAATTGGTATCTACGGGCTGAAAAATCTGGTTTCCTAAGTGATTCTACATCGATTCTTTCAGTTGGACCAGGGCAACAGATAGTAAATCAAAATATATCTTTAATTGAAAACCTTACAACGGTTCGAGGCACCGTAACAGACGGTATTGATGCCTTGCGAAATGCAGGTATTACTGTAACTAGAACTGATGGTTCGAACCTTGAACAAAGTACGGTTACTCAAATAAGCGGCACGTATGCAGTAACACTCCCTGCTGGGGTAAACTATCAAATTAGAGCTTCAAAAAATGGATATCGATCTTCCAGAATTACAACATCAACGTTAATAGCTGGTGAAACAGCTACACTTGATTTTGAATTGAATGCAAATCCTGGTTCTATTGCAGGTGTGGTTACAACAAATGGGGCGCGAGTTCTTGGTAATGTTAATGTACTTGCCAGAAAAAATGGACGTTCGATCGACAGTACAACAACACTGAGTGATGGGACTTATTTACTTGGATTAGAACCCGGAACATATGAGGTAATTGCATCCCGACCGGGATATAAAAATTCTACGCTTAATACCACACTGGAAATTGGTCAAAACATAACCGGTATCAACTTTGATGTAGATGAGAATTTTGCATTAATCTCTGGTAGTATTACAGATTCTGAAGGTGTGGGTTTAGAACAGGTATTTGTAAATCTCACGAAAGTAGATGGAGTTGGAGCCAGTACGGTCACCGACCAGAACGGTAGCTTCAATATTTCTGGATTGACTAGTGGTAATTTTACAATCAATTTCTCCAGAACGGGGTTTACAACTATAAATGAATCTTTCTCGTTAGAAGACGGAGATTTTCTAAACTACGATAGAGTATTAACATCGAAAGACGGAAGTATATCAGGAGTAATTTCTGATGAAAATGGTAGTCTGATTGATGAAGCAACTGTAACAGCAACTAATACTGAAGGAATAAGCTATACAAGTTTAACGGATGCCAATGGTGCTTATACCATTACTGCTGTCGAGCCTTCATCATACGTTGTGAACGCATCGAAAACTGGCTTTACAGCTTCAGAGAATACGAATGCAGATGTCACAGTGGAGAATCTTAATCTTTCCAATATTGATGTCACAAATCTGATTCCAAATAATGGGGTAATTCAAGGGACGATTACTGATCAGTTAACTGGCGATCCATTAAAAGAAGCAGAGATATCTGCAATTGGTGAACGAGGATCCGGATTTTCACTTTCGGCTTCAAATGGTACGTTTTCTATATCAAACTTAATCCCTGCCAGTTATACATTAATTGTAACAAAAGAGGCATATAAAGCAGATACACTTATTGTAAGTATTGATCCTGCCAATCCGGTTTTAATATCCAATCGCGAATTAATACAAAATAACGGGTCAATAACAGGAACAGTTTTGGATGATACCGGCAATCAGTTGCCATATTTAGCTACAGTTATAGCTTCGAGTGAAACTGGTACCATTTCAACTCAGACCAACTCGACAGGTGAATTCACTTTCGATGGCGTAGAAACCGGAATCACATATTTGATTGAGACTGATATTTATAGAGAAGGTTATGAAAATACATCCACTAATATTGAAGTTCCTTTTGGTGCAGAAGAAGTTAGATTAGATGAGGCACTTAATGTAGTTGTTAAACAAGGTGTGATAAGCGGTAATGTGGGACTGGCTTCAACAAGTTTGCAGTTGCTGGATGCATCCTCCAATCAAATTGTTGACCTTGCTAGCTCGAATTCCAATGGCAATTATCAATTCGATTTTTTAGCAGCAGGTAGTTATAGAGTTACGGTAAATAGACTCGGTTATATATTCTCACCAGATACATCAAATGCGATTACTCTGTCCTCAACGTCGAATGAAACTCAAAACTTTAGTGCTCAGGCAAATATCGGGACTCTTACTGTTGTCACAACCAATCAAGATGGAAATGCAAAATCTAATGTAAGTGTTTCAATAATATCAGCCGACACAACAGTAATTCTCACTAAGAAAACATCAACTAAAGGTGTTGCAATTTTTAAGGATATAAAAGCTAGTACAGATTATACTGTTAGAGCTTCATTAAATGGTTTTTCGAGTAATCCGGGCGTTAGAACGATAGGTCTATCTTCCGGTGATTCTACATCGGTAAGTTTTCAATTATTGGCAAATTCATCCACCGTATCAGGTATTGTAAAAAAAGTTGATGGGAGTAATTTCAATAAAGCAAAAGTAACGGCAATACTCTCAAGTACGGGGCAAACTTTTGAGACAACTACAAATCAAAGTGGCGAGTATACGTTCACTAATTTGGCAATCGGTTCCTATAGATTAATTGCCACGGCAAGTGGTTTTACCCAAGACACCTCAAATATTGTACTGGAAGCGGGTAGTAATCTTGTTGCTGATGATCTACTATTATCAGCTGCTTCTGCAAACGTACAAGGATTTGTATTCTTTAAAGGCGATGGAGTTGAAGATGTTGAAGTAACGGCCACTTCTTCATCAACAATAAGGACCACAACAAATTCTTCTGGTCGATATCGTTTTTCAAATTTACCCATTAAGACTGGTGCAAATGATACAACTACCTATCAGATAAGTATCAAATCTGGCTTGTTTACAAGGAGTTTGATTGTGCGCTTAACCAGTAATGACATTGGTAGAACAAAAGTGCTTACCGAAACTAACTTACCTAGTGGTCAAATAAACCTGATAGTTACCGATGGGGTTAAACCACTTGAGGGTGCAATACTCGAGTTTGGACTATCAGGCGGCGAATCGAATAGAGTGGTTACTGGTTCTTCTGGAGTATTTGCATCAGATAACACTTTAAGAAAAGCATCTTACGTAGTTTCCGTCTCAAAAGAAGGGTTGTTGACTCCACAAAATACAATTCGGTATGTGTTAGAATCGGATACTTCAATAATTGAAAACGAGATTGCTTTACCGTATCGGCAACTTTCAGTACCCAAGATTTTGGCAGATGCCAGAACAAAAGTAAGCGTAGTAAGTCCAAGTGGTTACTCAAACCAGGGGGCAACTGGTACATTGTATTATAAAAAGGAGTCAGCTAATAGTTTTTCAAACATTACAATGTCAAAGTCCGCGGATAGTTTAATTGCATTTATCCCGGCTTTAAACAGTGTTGAGCGCATAGCTTTCTATACCATTGTTAAAGATACCATAGCTGATAACACATTCATTAGTAGAGAACGGGCCATAAAACCCTTAGCTAGTGGTATACTTACTAATGTTCGTGTAACACCAACCCTTAATGGTCAGATACTACGAGTTGGTGAACAATATAATCTAGAGCTATTTGTTCGCGATGGGGTAAATAAATCGTTGGAAGAGGAATTTGCCGGCGATGGGTCGAGTGGAGTGGTTAGATGGACCAATCTCTCAGATACATTAGGTATTCAATTATCCAATCAAGTTGGAACAACCATACAACTAAATGTAATTGAAGCCGGTGATTATTCCATTCGGGTTACTGCAAATTTGGAAGGAAGTAGTGTAAGTTCAAATATTTCATTTACCGCAGTAGATATTCCACTCGAAAGTATAGTTGTGGGTAGCCCGGGTAAACAATTATCGAATTCTGCGAGCCATGTTTTTAGCTATTCTGCAATAGATACTTCAGGGAATAATGTGTTGTTAGGTTCAAGTTTATCCTGGAAAATTGAGCCTGCTGCTTTTGGTAGTATTAATCAAATAGGGCAATTTACTCCACAAAGTGAAAGCCTTCTTGGATTATTTACTGTATCAGTTACAGATTCGGTATCTGGTATTACGGGAAATTCAGAGGGCCTAGAACTAGTTGCTAGTATTCAGCCTGATGAAGCTTATACATTCAATAATGGTGATGGATTTGAGCTGGAATTCCCTTCGGGTGCTGTAGATATCCCTACTCAGGTTTCGCTAACCGAAACTCGACCTGCCCCATCTAAGAAATTCGTATTTGCACAAGGCACAGATCAAAGTTATACCGTAGGTGATCGGATTTATGTGCTGTCTTTAGCTGGTGGTGAATTAAAAGCGAACGCCCTTTTAACCTTGCCAAACGATTCTACTTTTTCTGATTTGAATACTGGTGAGCGAGAAGTGGGTAGATTCAATTTCACCACGTTACAATGGGAGCTTTTCGAAAATCTAACTTCAAAGAGTTCACAAAGACCAATTGCCGGTACCATATCAACCGATCGTTTTGGACAGTTTGCAGTTTTATCGGCAAATCAATCTCTTGGAATTTCAAATGCAGCGGTGTTACCAAGTCCATTCTCACCCGATATAGCTCCTGTGAAAATTGGATACTGGTTAGATACTGCATTTCCTCCGGCAAAAGTGAGTATCAAAATATTCAATATAAGAGGTGAATTGGTAAGAACTCTGCTAGAAGATGCTCTTCAACAGCCTGGCAGGTATGGGTCAAGGTCCAGTTCTCTCGAAATATCATGGGATGGACGAACCAATGCAGGGTTGATGGCTAGAAATGGGCGTTATATTGTTCAGATAAAAGCCGAAGATCAGCAAACAGAAGAAGTGAAATTGTTACAAGTAGTCTTAATCAAGTAAGCATCATGAAACGCATATACTTTCTTATACTAGCTTTGTTTGTGCTTAATCTTGATCAGATTCAAGCTCAAAAACTTTCGAATATCCAAGGTTCTTTTGTAGATGTTGGTTTTGGTACCAGACCGGTTTCCATGGGTTTCGCATTTGTTGGATTGGCCGACGATGAAAATGCAACATATTGGAACCCAGCCGGACTTGGTCAAATCGAACAGTTTAAAGCGGGTTTTTCACAAGGCGATCAGTTTGGATTGATCACGTACAATTACGCAAGCGCAACAATCCCATTACCTCTAAATAAGCATACACTTGGAATTTCAGTGATCTCTTCCGGTGATGATGCTCTTGAAGAACTATCGGTTCATGCGGCCTACGGAATTAAGGTTAATATGCTAAGTCTTGGAGTAGCACTTAAATACAGAAATGCATCATTCGGTAACAATGCACTTAATCGCGCTGATTATGTCGTGTTTGATGAGGATGAAATTGATGAAGGGTTTGGACAACAGGTGTTTGGGGATGCAAATGGTTTGGGCGTAGATTTGGGATTACTTCTGCAGCCCACAGATCGCTTCAAAATTGGGGTACTAATTCGAGATGCCTATGCTCCTATGAGCTGGAACAGCGAAGCACGAAGTGTAGAATATCAGGCTGGTGGGGAATATGATGAAGACTTACCGTATCAGATTATTTTTGGTACTTCATTCAGTGTTTCTGATAATTTTACAGCTGTGGCTGATTTTCAACCTTCTACAAGTAGCGAAACAACCGATTATATTCGCTTTGGAATTGAAGGTCGCTTAGTAAAAGTACTAATGCTACGAGCAGGAACAGAGCAGGGTATAAACGATCTGGATGATGAGAAGTACACCGTTGGTACCGGCATCGATTTAACAATTAGGGATAGGATCAGGATTGAAACGGGGTTTTCATACGTGATTGATCCAATTCAAAACTCAGAACGGATTAGTTTCACACTAAGCTTTTAAAAGGGGGATTAGCTATGAAATCATTAATTCGTTTAGAAACTCTTCTCTTATTTATCCTAATTCCTTGCTCACTGTTTGCCCAGGAAGATGATACAGAACCCAATGAATTGCATCTTTTCCGTGGTGGCTTTATGGATGTGAACTTTGGGTTAAATCTAAATACCGTTGGAAGTAGTCTGGGATCTGGAAGTATGGGAGGCCTGATTTCTTCTAACGTTGATAACGGTGCCTTAAACATAAATCTAAATCCGGCGCATTTAACTAGTTTAAAAGAGGCATACATCGCAATTGATAGCAGGCTTGGCTTGGGAACAAATTTTATCTCAAGTGTGAATTCAGAGATACTGAGTACCATTAATGATGAACTCGATACCGCAGTAAATGATGAGTTTTCGGATGAGGAAAATTGGACTCAGTTTCCTGAAACTTACATTCGACCAACAGAAATGAGAAACCTCGATGTTGGTTTTAACGACGAGATTGCCTCTATTGCATTCGCAGCTCCGATTTCAGATAAATTTACACTTGCAGGCGCCTATACGTATCCTGTTTCATTAAATCTCGATCTGGGAATTACTGGTCTTTCAACAAAACTTGCCCAGGAACAAGGTACAGATGAAGTTTCGATTCGGTTCGATGTGTTGATGAACATCTCGTTATTAACTCAAATGAATTTTAGAATGTCGTCTTTGTCGATAGGCGGAGCGACGCCACTTATAGAAGATTATAAAAAGAAGCTAAGTTTTGGTGCTACAGTAACGAGGTATCAACTAACTAATACACGAAATATTCAAGCAGATTTATCCGGCTTAGTGGTAGTTGGGGGAGCGGATGAACGATATTTCAATAATCCGGATGACCCAAATTTAAATCCGGATTTGGGAGAATCGAATGCCTTTTTTATGAACGCCTATGGTGAATTTGAGTCAACTGGTTATGGCATACGAGCAGGTTTACATTATCAACTTGATGACGAAATCAATGTTTCGGTAGTATATAATCAAATACCAAAATTTGATCTTGAAGGGAAAAATAAATCAGCCGTAGCATCTTTACCTGTATTCTTAGCCGGTGATGATATATTAGGGGGAGATTTAGAAGTGGCACTCGATAGTTTGCAAGCCAACAAGCCTAATTTAACTACCGAAAGAGATATTTCAGATATTGTTGATGATGGTAGCCTGGAAATTCCATCGTCCATTACATTTGGTCTGGATTTTAATCTTGGAAAGCATACTGGTGTATTCAACTACACTCGATACTCGGGAAATCTAGCGTATGAACATGGTGGAAATACTATTGGGAAAGCTGCTACACATGGAATAGGTCTGGGATTTGATTTTAGGATGAAAGATCGATTCAACAGTATTGGGCAAATTGCCACATTACCAATCCGTTTACTTTTTTTAGATATAGATGGACTAATATTTCAATCGCTGGGTGGGTTTACTGGCTACAAGAACTCGCATTATAGAATTGGGGGTAATATAATTCTTGGCGAAGCGATTGTAACTGTAGATAATGAAGGATTGGAAAATACACTTGGCGGACCAATCCCCCAGTCTTTTTCAATGGGCCGACAGTACACTATTTTTGAAAACCTTGATATTGGAGTTTCAGTTTTTGCCTTTCCAGATCTAATGCTTAAATACTCGGTAGGAATTAGGTTTTGATCGAAATTTAATTAGAAACTAATATCCTAATTCCAGCGAACTTCACATAAGAATTTAGTTCTAGTTTAAGTCCTAATAGATAATTAGATTCAGTGCAGCAAAGGAAGGGGACTAGAGTATTGGCTAAAAAGTCATTGTTTCGCGAATATTTAAAACAGCACTACCAGTTACTTTTATGGGGAATAATTGTGGTTTTCATTATAAATGAAGCCACTATGTTCAAAACCTATAAGAATCATGTAAATACCACTGATATTATCAATCAGGCCGGTAGGCAGCGAATGTTCAGCCAAAAAATTGCCAAACTTACCCTTTACTATGAAAAAGGGGATTTATTTGCTCTTCAGGAGCTCCATGAAACTGTAACAAGATGGAGTTTGACGCATCGAAATTTCATGGATGAAAATTCATCGTTAAGTACATTTTATTATAGCAGCCCCTTAATTCGGCAAAACTTTGAAGAGCTTTCAGTAAGTCAGCAAGCAATAGAAAATGCAGTATATGAGATGGTTGCTCGTCCTAATGCCGATCATTCAGTACATATTGCAACAGTTATGGATCAGGAACGGCGTTTTTTAGTGCTGATGGATACCATCGTAAATCAAATGGAAGCTGAAGCGAGCCAGTCTTATTACAAAGTAACGGTGATTGAAATAGTGATTGGTACTATCACATTTTTGGGGGTTACCGTAATAATATTTCTGTTAATGGTACCAGTGATAAAAAATTTAAGAGAAAGAGAGCGACTATTAACTATATCAATCAATAAAAAAGAAGCACTACTCGCTGAGATTCATCATCGGGTAAAAAATAATCTGGCTGTTGTATCAGGCATGATTCAATTACAATT
This sequence comes from Balneolaceae bacterium, assembly GCA_965229525.1. GTDB lineage: Bacteria > Bacteroidota > Rhodothermia > Balneolales > Balneolaceae > HXMU1420-13. The sequence continues at coordinate 1,209,914 of OZ245886.1, read as the reverse complement.
GATGAATAAAGATTTTAGTAGGAATACGTTCGAGAATGCTATAGATCGGGTACAATCCATTGCCAGTATTCATGAGTTTTTATACACCGAAAAAGAATATAGTACGGTGAGAATTGATCACTATATCAATGAATTGATTAAGAAATTATCAAATTCTTATCCACAGTTAGGAAGTAAGGTTCGAATAAACGTGATTTCAGATTCAATTGAGTTTGATAGCGAAAAAACGGTCCCTTTCTCCTTATTACTTAATGAATTGATAACAAACTCAATGAAGCATGCTTTCAGAGAAGGTGATTTAGGTCAAATTGATATAGTACTTACTGAATACGACAAAGAAAGCGTCTTTTTTAAATATCAAGATAATGGTAGAGGTGATACATATTCCTTAAAAGGAATCAGTGGGATTGGAATGCAACTTATTAATGCCCTTGCAGATCAATTAGATTGTGCACTTGATATATCCTTTTCACCTGGTTTTATACTCACAACCACCTTCAGGATAAAGTAGTCTAGGCGATCATGCATTGGGCGTGACGACCCCATTCAAAAACAAGAAAAGAGTGTCGAGGCGATCACGCATTGGGCGTGACGACCCCAATCAAAAACAAGAAAAGAGTGTCGAGGCGATCACGCATTGGGCGTGACGACCCCATTCAAAAACAAGAAAAGAGTGTCGAGGCGATCACGCATTGGGCGTGACGACCCCATTCAAAAACAAGAAAAGAGTGTCGTGGCGATCACGCATTGGGCGTGACGACCCCATTCAAAAACAAGAAAAGAGTGTCGTGGCGATCACGCATTGGGCGTGACGACCCCATTCAAAAACAAGAAAAGAGTGTCGAGGCGATCACGCATTGGGCGTGACGACCCCATTCAAAAACAAGAAAAGAGTGTCGAGGCGATCACGCATTGGGCGTGACGACCCCATTCAAAGATAAGAAAAGAGTGTCGAGGCGACAGGATTTGAACCTGCGACCCCTCGGCCCCCAGCCGAGTGCGCTACCGGACTACGCCACGCCTCGATACAACGAAAGATACCACTCAAAGCATTCAAAATTCAATATCGCCGTTTTGATCTTTAATAAATCTACGAGCACCACGTTTCTTTATCTTTCTTTCAAGTTTTAATGCTTCTGTTTTTGATAAGAAATCTGATTCCCAAAATAATTTCCATGGGATACCATATTTCGTAGAAGGAGTTTTATCTTGGTTATGTTGATCTAATCGTCTTGCTAGACTATCGGAATAACCAGTATAGAATCGATTTTTAGTCCGACTTTGTAAAATATATACTTTGTACAAATCCCCCACGGCCCCTCACGCGATTTGCGTGACGCTACCCGCGCTGTTGCGTGGCCACGCCTCGATACAACGAAAGATACCACTCAAAGCATTCAAAATTCAATATCGCCGTTTTGATCTTTAATAAATCTACGAGCACCACGTTTCTTTATCTTTCTTTCAAGTTTTAATGCTTCTGTTTTTGATAAGAAATCTGATTCCCAAATTAATTTCCATGGGATACCATATTTCGTAGAAGGAGTTTTACCTTGGTTATGTTGATCTAATCGTCTTGCTAGACTATCGGAATAACCAGTATAGAATCGATTTTTAGTCCGACTTTGTAAAATATATACTTTGTACAAATCCCCCACGGCCCCTCACGCGATTTGCGTGAGGCTACCCACGCTGTTGCGTGGCCACGCCTCGATACAACGAAAGATACCACTCACACTCAAAGCGTTCAAAATTCAAAGGATTATTGGCTTATATTCCCACTTAAATTTTAGCCGACAGTTTTATGAATCGATTTATTTGCACCATCTTTTCCGCCATTTTTATCTTCTCTTGTAACAATTATTCCAATCGGGATTTCATCAGTTTTTCTGATAATGGAACTTCGTTTGAGGTAGAGGCTTCGGATGGGAAATACGTATTTCAATATTATAACTCCGAAATGTTAGAAGTCCATTTCATTCCAATGGGCGAAGTGCTTATAGACTCTTCATATGCAGTTGTTATGGAGCCTTCAGTTGAGGTAATTGCAACCGCTCAGGAGTCTGATCAGAGAATAGAAATCGATTCAGATGGAATTGATATTACCATAAATAAAGCGCCATTTAGTGTAGAATTTTCAAGAGATGGGGAAGCTATCATAAAAGAAAAAGCAGGATATGCAGCAGATTCACTTGAAACCATAGAATTCCAGATTTCAAGAAATGAAGCCTTATATGGAGCGGGTTCTCGTGCATTAGGGATGGATCGGCGAGGTTACCGTTTACCACTTTATAATAAAGCTCAATACGGCTACAGCACTTTTAGTACACAATTGAATTACTCATTGCCAATTGTACTTTCATCAAACCAATACATGCTACATTTTGATAATGCTCCAATTGGGTTTTTAGACCTCGACAGCAAAGGAAATAATACCATCAAGTACGAGACAATATCAGGTCGAAAGACCTATCAATTGATAATAGGAGACGACTGGTTAGATATGATGGATAACTATACCCAACTTACAGGTCGCCATGCCATGCTCCCACGTTGGGCATTAGGAAATTTTTCGAGCCGGTTTGGGTATCACACTCAAGATGAGGTACTCGAAACTGTGGCAAAATTCAAAGAAGATGAAATTCCTGTGGATGCTGTGATCATCGATTTATACTGGTTCGGAAAAGAAATTCAACACACCTTAGGAAACTTCGCTTTCTACGAAGATTCATTCCCTAATCCCGATCAAATGATTCGTGACTTAAGAGAACAGGATATCGAAACAATTTTAATTACAGAGCCATTTGTGATGAAGACCTCCACTCGATGGGAAGAGGCTCTTGAAAAAGAAATTCTAGCCGTAGATTCAACCGGTGAGGCGGCAACTTTCGAGTTTTATTTTGGGGATGGAGGTATTATCGACGTGTACGACGAAAAAGGCTACAATTGGTTTTCAGATATTAATCGCGGGTTACTTGAACGGGGTGTGACCGGCATTTGGGGCGATCTTGGCGAACCGGAAGCACATCCATCGTATGTTATTCATGCTACAGGTACGGCAGATGAAGTTCATAACACGTATGGCCATGATTGGGCCCGATTAGTCTACCATACTTTTAGAGAATTTGATGAAGAGATGAGACCTTTTGTTTTGATGCGAGCAGGCGCCGCAGGGTCTCAACGTTATGGTCTAATTCCATGGTCGGGTGATGTAAGCAGGTCTTGGGACGGTCTAAGTCGCCAAATTGAAATTGCACTACAGATGGGGATGCAGGGATTAACCTACATGCATAGTGATTTAGGTGGATTTTCCCCAGCGGATCCTGATGGAGAACTATATGCCCGATGGATGCAATATGGTGTGTTCCAACCTATCTATCGTCCACATGCCGATAAAGCACTGCCAAGCGAGCCGGTTTTTTGGGATGATGAAACTAAAGCATTGGCAAAATCGGCGATCGAGCTAAGATACAAGATGTTGCCTTATAATTACACCCTGGCATGGGAGAATACCAGAAATGGTGCTCCATTGATGCGTCCTCTTTTCTTTGAAGAACCAGGTAATTCTAACTTATATGATTATGATGCAACCTATTTATGGGGAGAAGACTTTTTGATCGCCCCCATCATGAATCCGGGCGTAGAAACTAAAGAAGTATATCTGCCAAATACATCAGCCTGGTTTGATTTCTACACAGGTGAAAGATTTGAAGGTGGTCAGTTTATAAACGTTGATGTACATATGGAATCTATTCCAACGTTTGTTCGGGCTGGCTCAATCATTCCTATGGCAAAGCCCATGCAATCAACAAAGGAATATGATGGCAACACGTTAGAAATCCACTATTATTTTGATGGGACGAATGAGGTACCTGGATACACAATGTATAATGATGATGGGCTTTCCTATCATTCATTTACCGATCAAGAATTTGAATTGCTGAATTTCGAAGTGAGTAATAATGATTCAGAAATCGCAGTTGTGTTTTCAGCAACAACCGGCAAGAATTTCACTACTAGTGAAAAGAACATCGAATTGATTATTCATAATCTAGAGGGATCAACTTTTGTGGTAGAAGCACCTGGAGAAGAAATATCAGTATCGATAGATACTGATCGCAAAACGGTTAGCATCCCTTTTATGTGGAATACAGCGAATGCTGAGATAGTAAAAATTACTTTTTAACTATTTACTTTGGCATAATTCAACCAACACACCTGCATTATCTTTTGGATGCACAAACGCAACGAGCTTGTTATCAGCACCGTCTTTAGGTTGTTCGTTTAATATGGTAAACCCTTCAGATCGTAGGCGATCAAGCTCTGCAAAAATATCCTCAACCTCGAAAGCTACATGGTGTAACCCCTGACCTTTTTTTGCTACATACTTTGCAATTACCGAATCTTCACTAGTGGCGCCAAGTAATTCAACTTTTGATTCCCCAGTTTGAAAAAATGCAGTTTCTACTTTTTCAGACTCTACAACTTCGCGTTTTGAGCACGTGGTATTTAATACGGTTTCGTAGGTTTTAACGGCAGCTTCTAAATCTGCAACAGCAATGCCGATATGGTCGATATGCATAGAAATGTTGGCTAAAGGTTTAAGGTTTCTTTCGTATGTTTAGCATCGCAAAATTACATGAAAAATAAATGAACCCATTAATGAAAAAAATTCTTTCCATCGCAGTTATTTTACTTGTTTTCATTTCTTGTAGTCGGCAAGATGATGCTAGCAAAACAGATGACATCGCTATCATAACTACCGAATATGGTGAAATAACTGTAGTTCTTTATGATGAAACTCCACAACACAAAGACAACTTTTTGAAATTAGCCCGAGAAGGTTTTTACGATAGCACCACATTTCATCGAATTATGGAGGGCTTCATGATTCAGGGTGGAGACCCAAACTCCAAAGATGATAACACAATGAATGATGGGCAGGGCGGTCCGGGCTATACACTTGAAGCTGAGTTCAATAATGATTTCGTTCATAAAAAAGGAGCATTGGCCGCTGCACGACTCGGAGATCAACAAAACCCGGAACGCAGAAGTAGTGGGTCACAGTTTTATATCGTGCAGGGCAGACCTGTTGCAAGCATAGAATTAGACCAGATGCAGGCGCAACGCAATGAGTTTGCAAGGCAGGATATGATTAGAAAATATGTTCAGGCTCCGGAACAAGCGGCACTTCTAGAAAAACTAAGAGGGTTCATGCAAAATCAAATGGTGGATAGTGTTGAGGCCAATATTGCAGCGATTGAACCAATCGCAACAGAAGGATTTATCCCATCTACATACACCGAGGAACAACGAGCTAATTATGCAGAAATTGGTGGGGCACCTTTTCTAGATGGCAATTACACCGTCTTTGGCGAGGTGATAAAAGGACTAGAAATTGTTGATCAGATTGTTGTGCAAACTGCAGATGAAAGAGATCGACCACTAGAAGACATTACCATGTCGGTACGCGTTGAGACTATGGACAGGTCTGAAATCGAAGCTGAATACGGTTACACGTATAATCAATAGTGCGATTTAAAAGGATATACCTCGTGCTTGTTTTCGTTGGGCTCTCTTGTGTGCATCAAGCAGAGCCTGATCATTATTTCCTGGACGAATATCCTGATCTAATATTTCGAACGGCAAACGGAGATCCGGTTCCCACAAAATTCTTCATCACAAACGAAACCGATAATGGTAGCAATGTGTACCGGGTGTTAGATGAAGATCTCATTTTAACCTATAGGAAAGACGGAACTCCTTATAATGGATTTGTGAGAACGTTCCATTGGGGCATTTATAATATCGAAGCGACGTTCAGAGAAGGGAAAGTCCAGCGGCTTCGCTATTGGCATCCAAATCGAATATTAGGAATGGACGCCAATTTTATTGAGAAATCAGGTCAGGTTTGGAATTCTAATGGTGCACGATCCATTTCATGGAATGCTACACAACATGTACATTTTAATCCGGCAACTCAAAAACCAAGAGAAATTCAGGAAGATAGTTTAACTACCTATTTTGATACCAACGGTGATATTGACTATTACACCGTTCGATCCGACAGTGTGAGTATGTCGTATTACCCAGATGGGACCCCTCGATTCTTCCGTCCAATTGGGATTAATGGAACCGGCAAAGTTCAACGTTGGTATCCTAATGGCCAGTTACGAGCTGATGGACAGTTCACCAACTGGGAAGAATCTGGAACATGGGTTGAATACGATTCACTTGGAAACGAAATCAATCGCGTGGAATATAATTAGTCACTGAATCAACTTGGATTCAGAAAAAACTCTGCTAACTTATTGTAGGGTAACAAATAAAGGGGCTATGAAATTTTCTCTTCCTTCAATTTCTATTATATGGGAATCCGCATCTAACACCTTCCTGAGATTCCCGTTGGTAATTATAAGCTCAATTACGGGGTCATTCGCGGTTGTTTGGCTGATTAATCAAAGTGGAGCAACAGAAATTCTGGAAGCGAAGGTATTTGCTTTGTCATTTGTCGGTTTTTTGGGGATTTCCTGGTTCTTCTCTATTACGGTTTTTCTCGAGCAGTTAGAAACAAAAGCAGTGACTGGCTGGCCATTTCAGGGGGCGGCTGCCATAGCACTTATCGGGTATTATTTTTACCTGAATAACATCTTGATTGATGCCGAATTTGAAGTCTGGTATCAGCTGTTTCTATTCTTCCTGGCAACCCATCTTTTTGCTGCATTTGCCCCATTTTTAGTATCAAATAGAATCGATCAATTTTGGGAATACAATAAAACCTTATTTTTGAGATTTCTGATATCAGGTGTGTATTCGGCAGCTCTTTTTATAGGATTAACTGTTGCGTTGTATGCTACAGACGTTTTACTCGAAATCAACATTGATGAAGAATTTTATCCTTCACTGTTCATCATTATTGGTGGGATTTTTAATACCTGGTTTTTTCTGGCGGGATTACCTTTAGGATCATCCATTCCGGAAAATGAAATTGAATATCCAAAAGGGCTAAAAGTATTCGTTCAATATGTTCTTATTTCGCTGGTCACGGTATACATCGTTATTTTGTATGCCTACCTAATAAAAATAATCTTGCAATGGGAGTTACCAAATGGCTGGGTTTCGAACTTAGTGTTAAGTTTTTCGATTGCAGGAATTTTATCACTTTTACTGCTTTATCCGATAAACGAAGAAGATGGAAAGAAGTGGATCCAACTATTTTCTAAGTGGTATTATCGGGCGCTTATCCCACTTTTAATTCTGCTTTTTTTCTCCATTTATGTAAGAATTTCTGAATATGGTGTAACTATTAATCGTTTTTTTGTAGCTACTTTAGGCGTTTGGCTGACCTATATCGTTTGTTATTTCATTTTCTCAAAAGTAAAATCTATTAAAGTGATCCCAATTTCTTTAACAGTCTTCGTACTACTTAGCGCAGTGGGACCTTTTAGTGCTTTCAATGTCTCCGAGCGAAGTCAATTTGGTAGGTTAAATGAGCTAATCGAACAAAATGGGATCCAGGTTTCAAATCCTGTTCCAATAAATGAATCAGAAATTCCGGATAGTACAATCATAGAAATTCAATCGATTGTTTCGTATTTAATTGATAATCACGGTGTTCATTCTCTTTCTCAATTGATAGCTGATGATAATATGGATGCAATAAGTGATACTAATGATGCGAAACGAATCATTCTGGAGGATTTTCTTGGAGTACCATATGGAAGTGGTTTTTTTGATAATGGGTTAATTCGAGGACTAAATTTCTCTTATCGATTAGATTCAAATGCCCCACTATCTGTAGATGACTATGACTATTACTTTGGCAGTTTTGATTTCCATTCTTCTAATCAATCCTACACAATGTATATCGATGAAAATGCGTACAGATTAACCTTTAAGAATGATGAGCTGAAATTTGTTTTTTTTACTGATGAAAAAGAAATCAACATTCCGATTCTTGATTTTTTGAAAGAGCTTCATCGAAGCAATAACGGGGATTGGTATTCCAGCAAGTGGGAAACTTCACAGTTAATGATAGAATATTCAAACGATGAATTAGAACTTGGTTTCTTAATCAATTTTGTAAGTGGAGGAACTGGGGTGCAAGAAACAGTCTCGAATATCAATGTTCAGGTTTTTACAAATTAATTTGAAAAGTCTGTTTTCAAATTAAATAATTATACATTCTTGCCATCGAGAGAATTTAAATTTGATATCGAACTAATTATGAAACTGATTTTTCCCATCCTTGTATTGATTTTAACTGTGGCAAATTCACAAGCTCAAACTGTACAACAAGTACCTTTTTCTAAAGGGGTAAATCTTACAGAATGGTTTCAGGCTGGTTCGCCAGGACAGATAGATTTTTCGAAGTACACCTACGAAGACATTGTGGACGTGAAATCTCTGGGTGTGGATGTAATTCGACTTCCAATCAACCTTCACTCAATGACACTTGGAGCTCCGGATTACGAACTGGATCCTCTCTTTCTATTTTTTCTGGATCAGGTTGTGGATTGGGCAGAAGAACTAGAAATCTACCTTATTCTGGATAATCATACGTTCAATCCAAGTGTATCTACTGATCCAAATATTGGAGATATATTAAATCCGGTTTGGGAAAATATGGCCGAACACTACAAAGATCGATCGGATTTTGTGCTTTATGAAATCCTAAATGAACCGCATGGCATATCAAATTCTTTATGGGGATCTATTCAGGGCGAAGTAATTGAAACCATTCGATCCGTAGATACCACGCATACGATCATTGTTGGTGCCTCTGATTATAATAGCTTTAGAAGCCTTCAATTTATCCCAGAGTATGCCGATACAAACCTGATTTATACCTTCCATTTTTACGATCCATTTGTAGTAACTCATCAGGGCGCAACATGGACCGATCCATCATTAAGCAACCTGAGTGGCATCCCATTTCCTTATGATGCAGACAATATGCCGGCGGTACCTAATGATTTAGCGGGAACCTGGGTTGAGGGTGCATTTAATAATTACTCAAACGAAGGGAACGCAGCATGGGTAGAAAATGCATTGGATATCGCCATCGGCTTTTCGGAAACAAGAGGTGTTCCCGTATTCTGTGGCGAGTTTGGGGTGTACATTCCAAATAGTGATAACCAAACTCGGGTAAATTGGTACGAGGTTGTTGCCAGCTATCTAACAGAACATAACGTTAGTTGGACAATTTGGGATTATCGTGGTGGATTTGGGGTATACGAACAAGGCGGAAATGATCTTTTCGATCATGATTTAAATATTCCACTTCTCGAAGTGTTAGGGTTTAATACCCCTGAACAAACGGAGTTTGTTGTTGAAGCAGATTCTACGGAATTCGATATATATTCTGATTTTACAGCACAAGGAGTAAGAGGGGCAAGTAATGTGAATAGTGGATTGTTGGAGCTATATAATGCAGAGCATGTGCTCGATGGAGATTATAGCATGTATTGGTCGGGTTCTTCTCAATATGAATATATTGGGTTTGATTTTGCCCCAAATAAAGATCTAACCCGACTAGTTTCTGAAGGATATGAATTAGTGATTTACACGCGAGGAACTGATCCGTTCTCCTTTGATATTCGATTCATTGATACAAAAACAGGAGCAGATGGTGATAGACCCTGGCGAATGAATCTGAGAATTGAACCAGATGAGTTAAATTGGGACGGAGAATGGGAAGAGATACGGATTCCATTATCCAGTTTTACCGAGATGGGAAGCTGGGATGAGAACCAATGGTTTGATCCCCGGGGTGATTTCGATTGGAGTGCCGTAGATGTATTTCAATTAGTTGAAGAATCCAACACAATGGGAGATGCAGAAATCTGGATTGATGCAATTGGCATTGTTGAAGCCGGGAGCACAACGTTGAATAGCGAAATGGATAGTCACCCGTTAGAATTTACACTTAACCAAAATTATCCTAATCCATTTAATCCTGTCACCACCATTAGCTTTACACTTGCCAAAAACACATTGGCTACGTTATCAGTATTTGATGTGATGGGAAGAGAAGTCGCCCAGCTTGAAAATTCGTATTTGCCGTCAGGCTCATATTCAGTAAAGTTTGAAGGAGTGGGCTTAGCATCCGGAATATATTTCTATAAATTGACAACCAGTGCAGGCACTGAAATCAAAAAGATGATATTATTAAAATAAAGATTAGCGAAAGTAATTTTAGATAGTTAGCGAGGTATACATTGAGCAAGCATCATCCAATAAAGCAACCCGTCGAATATCCGTTTTGGTTCAAAACAACCATCACATTATTTGGGCTAATTCTATTATTCGTAATCATGAGTTACGGGAAATTCATATTAATGCCTCTCGCGTTTGCAGGATTTTTAGCCATGCTACTAAGCCCGGTAGTTAACAAATTTGAAAGTTGGAAAATGGGGCGTGCATTCAGCATCATCCTTACAATCACCCTCGTTTTAATTTTCATAGCAGGTCTGATTTCGTTGATTTCAGCACAATTTGTTCAATTTGCTGAACGAGTTCCTGAAGTGACGGAACGGTTAAAAGTAGTGGCAAACGAAGGCCTGGACTTTTTAGAAGGAACAGTTGGACTATCACAAGAACAGCAAACAGATTATTTACAACAGGGGATTTCGAACATTATAGATCGAAGTGGACAGTTTGTAAGTTCACTACTGGGCGCCACAACAAGTGCCGTAACTTTGATGTCACTACTTCCAATTTTTGTGTTTTTCTTACTGTATTACAGAAATATGTATGAAAATTTCTTTCACGCGATATTTTCGAAAGGGGAAGAAAGAACGAGTGTTGACGATGTTCTGGATAACGTACAGGATGTAACCCAAAACTACCTTGTTGGGTTATTAACAGTAATTGGAATCCTGGCAGTGTTAAACACAACAGGCCTCGCAATAATTGGTTTAGAACACGCCATATTTTTTGGAGTATTCGCTTCTATGATGGCGGTAATCCCATATATCGGAATTATTATTGGAGCCTTACCACCCTTGCTTTTTGCACTACTTTTGGGTGATTCAATTATCACCCCTTTGCTTGTTTTAGCCGTATTCGGAGCAGTACAGTTTTTAGAAGGAAATTTCATCTCACCCCGAATAGTGGGTTCAAAAGTATCCATCAATCCATTTATGGCCATGCTCGCATTAATTGTTGGTGGGGAAGTCTGGGGAATTTCTGGAATGATCTTATTCGTGCCCTTTATCGGAATACTTCGCGTAATCTTTGAAGAAATTCCGGAGCTAAAACCATATGGATATTTATTGGGAAATAGGATTGAGTATGAAACAGGGTCGGTAATCGATACGACATCAGATTAATAGTCACACTATTTAATCCATATTAGCCTTCGCTTCTTCTAGCCTGGCTAGGCGCGACTGAAACCATTGATCTTCAGGGAATTCCTCTAGAAATTCGTTGGTCACTTCAATGGCTCGGTCATATTCTTCCCGGTCTTCAATTGAAACTACGATATAGTATCCAGGTAGTGTTTTTTCAGATTCATTGGACGCTTGTGTGATAAAAAACTTTGCCAGTGTCTCAAGTTCCTCGTAGTGCTCATTTTCACGAAGATCTGCATATAACGATTGTAGAAGTGTTAAATCAGAGTGGTAGTGATCTGCTTCGCCGGATTCTATGATTCGATTATAAGTACTTATCACACCTTCTGTGCCTGATACTTGAAATACAGCAGACAAAGTATCTCCAAGTACTTTTTTGGGTTCTGAAACTGATACTATTTCATAACGATCATACACTAATGTAGCATAAGGAGGGATATCATCGCCGGCTCCATTCTCGCCATAAGCAATATCATATGGTAAAGTAGCAACTACATTATCACCTTCACGCATTAAAAAAGCCATTTCTTCAAATCCGGTAATTACTCCCGAAACACCGGCAATAAAAGTGAATAAAGAATCCTCGGCTTCATAAGAAGTCCAGATCAACTCATCTTCAACTAAGAGACTTAATTTAGTATCAACAATAGAGCCTTTTTGAACAAATGGACCATCCCCTTTTTTCAGATAGTAATATTGCAGCCCACTTTCTGTGGTAATGGAATGTTCCGGGCCAAGTCCATCATCATTGTTAGAAGTGCACCCGAGGATTAAAGCGAAAAGAAGTAGAAAAGTAAGTCTCATTGGAATTTGGTAGTCTTTACTAAATGTTGTGTTAAAATCGTTAATTGTTAATCAGTGGTCAGTTATGATTAACTATGTCGCCTTAAAAAACGCCATCACTTCATCGGCTGATTTGGTATTCAAAACTCGTTCCTTTTCATATTTCCCTTTTCGAGCAATTCTAACGCCATACTTCATCACATCTATTCCATCTATACTATGAGCATCCGGGTTAATGGAGGTCATCATACCCACTTTTTTGGCTTTGTTTCCAAAACTCCAGTCTAAATCAAGTCGCCAGGGAGAAGCATTAATTTCTATGGCAGTATTGTGTTCAGCAGCTAGAGCAATCAGTTCATTTAAGTCGATATCGCTGCCATTTCGTTTGAGAAGAAGTCGACCTGTAGGGTGGCCTAAAATTCGAGTGTAAGGATTTTTAATGGCATTTCGAAAACGCTCCATCATTTTCTCTCGCGGCATATCCAGTGTTTGATGCACCGACGAAACAATGAAATCAAATCCTGCCAGGACTTCATCAGAATAATCCAGGCTGCCATCCGCTAAAATATCCGACTCAATCCCTTTAAAGATCACAAAGTTGGTACCTGCATTTTTATACTCTTCGTTTAGCTGGTCAATTTCTTCCCACTGGGCTTTCACACGATCTTCGGTGAGTCCACCTGCATATGCTGCCGTTTTTGAATGATCTGTTATCCCTAAATATTCATATCCACGTTCAATGCAGGCATCAGCCATTTCTTTGATCGTAAACTTACCGTCACTCCAGGTGCTGTGAGCATGAATCACACCGCGGATGTCTTCATCTTTAACCAATTCGAGTTCTTCCTGATGTTCAAAAATATCAAACTCTCCACGATCTTCACGTAATTCTGGTGGAACCCAGTTCAGCCCAAGCATTTTATAAATGTCTGCCTCGGTTTCAAATGGTTGACTGGCTTCCCAATTGGTTTCCCCATGTTCATCCAGCTTGTAGAGACCATATTCGTTTAAACTCATGCCTCGTTCACGAGCTCTGGAACGCATCACCACATTATGCTCTTTACTTCCGGTGAAGTACATCAGAGCCGCAGCGAAGTGTTCTGGTTTAACAATTCTCAGATCAACTTGCCGACCTTCTACCGTCCGCACAGAGCTTTTTGTATCACCTTTTCCAAGGATTTCAGTCACGCGCTCGTGACTTGTAAATACCTCGAAAAGTCCAGGAATAAACTCCTCATCAGCTGCAATCAAAATGTCGATATCGCCGATAGTTTCTTTTGCTCGGCGTAGTGATCCTGCGACCTCAATTTGCTGTACACCTTCTAAATCCTTCAAACTATCATAAATAGATTCTGCAATAACGGTGGCTTCATCAATTTTGCAACGCTCTCCAAATTTTTCCATCCATTCAATAGATTTCGCAATCTTTTCGGCAGATTTACCACCAAGTCCGGGAAGTTTGGCCAATTCACCACTAACAATTAATTCTTTGAGTTCTGTAATCTCCGTGATTCCAAACTGCTGATGAATCTTCAGGATGTTCTTCGGACCTAATCCCGAAATATCCAGCCATTTAATTAAACCAAGAGGCACCTTTTCCTGAAAAGCCTCTAATACAGGCATTGAGCCGGTTTCTGCATACGCGTAGATGTCCTCTGCAATGGATTTACCAATTCCCTTGATGTTCGTCAGGGTTCGCTTTTCGATGTACGTATTTATGTCATCACTCAATCCTTTTATAGTCTGAGAGGCTTTATCAAAAGCAATGGCTTTAAACCGGTTCTCTCCGGCTAGTTGCATTAACTGGAAAACCAGATTCAATTTTTCGGCTACATCTAAGTTGCTTGGCATGGAATTGATTTAAAAAGTTATGATCAAATTAGTGGATTGAATATAGAACTCTTACTATAACCAAAATTTAAAATGAACGATTCAAATTGATATGAAATCCATGAAAATGAGAATAAAACTTAGCTGGACTTTATTCATTGCAATTTTTTGCTCGTCAATGAGTGTTGCGCAACTGCAATCTCCGGCAGAGTTCTTAGGATATGAGCTTGGGGATCAATGGACACCCCACTATAAAGTGTATAATTACTTTCATCATGTTGCAGCAAATTCTGATTTAGTTTCTATTGAAGATTACGGATATACATATGAAGGACGTGAACTAACTCATGTTGTGGTTACATCAGCTGAGAATCACGCAAATTTAGAGGAAATCAGAACAAACAATCTGAAATTAGTAGGATTTGAATCTGGTGATGTTACGGAAAATACCAAGGCCATTGTTTGGTTAAGCTATAATGTTCATGGCAATGAAACATCTTCCAGTGAAGCAGCCATGCATTCTATTTATGAATTAGTGACGAATAAAACTGCCTGGTTAAACGATGTTGTCGTGATCATGGATCCTATGATCAATCCGGATGGACGTGATAAATATGTGAATTGGAACAGAACCATAACCGGTGCATTTATCAACCCGCGACCTGAATCGCGTGAGCATATAGAACCTTGGCCGGGTGGACGTACCAACCATTACTATTTTGATTTAAATCGTGATTGGGCATGGCAGACTCAGGTTGAAAGTCAACAAAGATTGAAAATCTACCTTAATTGGATGCCACACGTTCATGTCGATTTCCACGAGCAGGGATATAATTCACCCTATTATTTTGCCCCGGCAGCGAAACCATATCATAAAGCAATCAGCGATTGGCAGAAAGAATTTCAGGTGATGATCGGTCGTAACAATGCGAAATACTTTGATGCCGAAGGTTGGATGTATTTCACCAAAGAGCGCTTTGATTTATTCTATCCTAGTTATGGCGATACCTGGCCAACATTTAATGGCGCAATAGGAATGACCTATGAGCAAGCTGGTCATAGCCGAGCAGGACTTGCCATCGAAACGGCAGAAGGTGACACCCTTACTTTAAGAGATCGGTTAATTCATCATTCAACAAGTGGATTATCAACCGTAGAAATTACAGCTTTGAATGCCGACCGTGTAGTTTCTGAGTTTAGTGACTATTTCTCGAACGTTCGAAATAATGGAAGTGGCGAATACAAAACATTTGTTGTGAAGCGAAGTTCAAATCCGGATAAAACGGCTATGATGATGCGCTATCTCATCGAGCAAAATATTCAGATAGGTCAGGCAGCCTCAAGTTCACGTGCAAACGGATTTGATTACTCTACAGGTACGGTTGGCAGAGTGAATATTGAAGAGGGTGATTTTGTGATTTCCACAAAACAGCCTCAGGGAAATTTAGTTCGTGTATTATTCGAGCCTGCACCTGAATTGGAAGACTCCGTGACCTATGACATTACTGCCTGGGAGATGCATTATGCATACGGTGTGGATGGTTATGCTTTGACGGGTGATGTAGCCACAACAGCAATCAGCATGGAAAACACACCGGTTGATACAGAAATGATAGAGCGCCCCTATGCGTATGTAGCAAAATGGAATTCAATGGATGACATGAAATTTCTTGCTGCATTATTACAAGAAGGAGTTAGACCTAGATATGCTCAACAGGCATTCACTATCGATGGGCAAAGTTATGCGGCTGGTTCGTTAGTTATCACTAGAAACGGTAATCATTTAATGGGCGATCGTTTCGATGATTTAGTAAAAACCCTTGCTGATGCACATAATCGCGAAATTCAGGCGGTAACAACCGGGTTTGTTGATTCAGGACTAGATTTTGGATCATCAAGTGTTCGCTTAATTGATGCACCGCATATTGGTGTAATTGGTGGTTCAGAAACAAGTTCAACGATGGTCGGACATATTTGGCATTTCTTCGATCAACAAATAAAATATCCCGTAACTATGCTGAACATGGAAGATCTGGGATATATTGATTGGCACGAATACGACGTAATGATCATGCCTTCAGGGTATTATGGTGATGCCTTCGACGAAACCGGTATTGAAGAATTGATGGGCTGGGTTCGGGGCGGTGGTGTTTTGATTGCCGTTGAAGGTGCAAATAGATTCCTGGCTGGTCAGGATGGAATCGCTTTAAACAGAAAATCCGGGAATGGTAATGGTGATGATGATCCAGAATCAAAACTACGTGTTTATGGTGAATCTGAACGTAATTTCATATCCAATTTCAATGCAGGTTCTATTTATGAATTAAGTATGGATACTACGCATCCACTAGCATTTGGATATGATTCGCGATACATGTCACTTAAACTTGGAAGTACTGCCTACGAATATCTGGATAATGGATGGAATGTAGGAGTTGCAAAAAGTGGTACCCCAAGAAGTGGTTTTGTGGGAGCAAACGTAAAAGGAAATCTCGAGGAATCTCTCAGTTATGGTGTTCAGGAAATGGGTGCAGGTTCTATTGTATTTATGGTGGATAATCCATTTTACCGGGGGTTCTGGCATAATGGTAAATTACTGGTTGGTAATGCTGTATTCTTCCTAAGTAATTAATCCCTCAACGTAATTGCATGGTTAGGCAATCCAAACGGATTGCCTTTTTTTGTTGATGCTTTTCTCTGTACACCCAAATAATTTGTTGTGTTGAAAGTTAAATAGAAATGCCCATCACTCGATTATCCATACCTTTTTTATCGCTTATCCTATGTATAGGATGTGGTATAGATACTTTTCAATGTGACGATTGCGAAGACCCATTTATAGCCGATGATTGCAGTGATCAGCATTTTCAGTTTCATCAAGGGGTGATTTTTGAACCGGCAAGTGGTACAACCGATATTTTCGAGATTGAGGAGATTTCGCCATTTAATGAATCATTGGTACTGGGTGCAAAACCATATCTGATTGGGAATTCAAAGGTGCTGATTTCCACGGAGTTTGGTAATTATGTGTTTGATTCAAATAATCTGGAAATAGCAAAAATAGATGGACCTGATTCACCCATCGTGGGATTGAGTGGAGCTGACTATTTGTATTATAGTAATCGAAGAATCGATGATATAATTATAAACGACTCAACGGTAATTGATGATTTAATAGCTCGATCAACGTTAAAGAGGGTGCACATTGGTACCAATGAAACACATACTGTAAAATCCTCTGAGAGTTATTTTGTTCACCCTGATACACTTTTGATCCCCAAACTTTTTTTTCCGGTAGAAGTCGCCGGATACGAGGGTTTTATAGCTCTCGCTGAGGATGAATATCACTATGTGTCGGTGAGTTCGAGCAATAGAGTTTTCACATTTTTTCTTTACAAAGAACGTAGCTGGAAACAGTTTAATGAAGAGGGTGAGATAATTAACATTTTAACAGCTCCAATAAAGATTGAAAGCGAGCAAGATCCCAGGCATCCAACATTTTCCATAAATCCACCATATGCAGCTTATCAGGAGGATGAACGTGTAGTTGTTTCTAATCTTGAAACAGGATCTGAGACCTATTTCGAACAAGCACAATCACCACAACTATCTGAAAATGGTGCATTCATATCATTGGTTAGCAACAATTTAATTGATGTCTATTCAACTTCGATCGATGAGAAAACATCGATAACCGATGAAAATGATTATGGTTCAAATAATCCATCCGTTTTTTCAAAATCCTCAAATACATTGCTGTTCGCTGAAAAAAATGATCTGAGTCCAACACTGGATAATGCAGTATTAAAGCGCGCTTCTTTCGACAGTAATGACCCGTTAATTGAAGGAACGGTCTTTGAGCTGAGCGATCATATCAAAATTGATAGTCTGGATTTCCTGATTTCAAGAGCCAGTAAGCCCGTCTTTTTGAATGATCAGGAAATATTTTTCCTCGTGTTTCAGCATCAGTTGAAATCCTGCGACCGTTTTTTTTAGAAGCAAAGAACTAATGGCCGGCTAACTCAACCTCACTGGCAATATAACCGAAAGCGGCCCAATTACCGGCATCGTATACTTCTTGCCAAATCTGATTGGCTCGTTCATGCCTTCCATTGATAGCATGCCAGAATCCAATTCCATATCCGACAGTAGCGTTAGTTAGCTCATCGCCATCTCCGTTAAGCAAATGATCAGGTTCGAATTCTCCTTTAAAAACCAGCAGCAAATTGAGATAACTATCATTTTCGATGATATTCATGTTTGCTGAAACCAGATCAAGCAGTTTACCTGCTTCTTCATCTCTTCCAAGTTTTCGAAGGCTCATATACTGCCAATAAAGAGCAGCTACTCTCATGTCGTCGTTGGTTGATGCATCAAAACATTGCTTATAGGCACGAATCGCAGTTTCGAAATCGCTTGTTAAATAATAAGCCAGCCCAAGGTGATACCAAACATTCGTATATAGGCTACTCAACGGTAAATTCTGTGAGTTTGGAAGCCCATCTTCTTCAACTCGATCTTCCGATTCGACCATTAGACTTGCTGCCGTTTCAAAATCAGTGATGGATAATCCAAATTCTCTTAATGTAATAAAACGGTGCCCACGATGACGTAGAAACCGAGCCATTTCCTGGCTGCTATACTCCGGTTTGATGTTATCACTTAGAGTCGCAATGGTTTTCTTGTACTCTCCATTATATGCTGATAATCTAGCACTCCAGATAGTCGCAGAAGCAATGTCACCCTGTGATGCATTGAGTTCAATAAGTGAATCAATTCTTTTTGTGAGTGCTTCAGGTAAATTGGCATTCGATCGAAGCGAATCGCCTAGAAGAGAAATTGCCTGAACATCTTCTGGTAAATCAACAAAGTGAGGTTGGGGGTTGGAACAGTTAATTACTGCAATCGAGATAATTACAACTAAGCTTTTAAAAGTGGTTTTCATGTGTATCACCTACCATGAATTCTGAAGTTAACAGTCATTGTTTGTTTTGAAGAAACAGCTTTTTCATTACAAAAGGCAGGAATGAAATTAGCTCTACGAATCACTTTTCTGACTTCATTATTCAGTCTTCTATCAGTATTAGATATGAAATTTAATCCTTCAACTTTACCTGTTTCATCTACTAGAATTCTAGCTTTTACATCACCTTGAATTCTTTCTCTTCTTAATTCTGCAGGATAATCTATTTTTCTAAAAATATGCCTCATACCATCTTCAGGCATTGAAAAAGTACTTTTTTCAGGAATACAATCCTCAGAAGTTACCCATTCATGATTTTCAATTGGGTTTTGATCAAGTGATTCGATTTGAGAAACATTTTTTGCTTTAGCTTCCTCGAAAGTCCAAACTTTAACAACTGATTCTTTAGAACTTGAACATGTTATTAGAAGTAACGCAACACTTATTATAAGTTTTTGCATTAAAGTTGTAGCGCTAAAGTCATTTCTTCACCATCACGAATAATTGTGATAGTAGTGAGTTGTCCTTTTTCATGAGCATTTAAAGCACCCATATATCCGTAGATGTCTTCGAAGTCAACATCACCTAAGCCAATTATAATATCACCGGATTGCAAGCCAGCGTTAGCAGCTGGTTGACCAGGATTGGTACCCGTGATTTTCATTCCTTTTCCATCATAGCCATAATCGGGTAATACACCTAATGTTGGACCATCCAAACTCATGCTTTGTCGTTGCTCGCCCGGCGCTTCAATAAATACCATTTGTTCCTGATCAACACCATCTAGATACTGCACAACTCGAACTACATGAGAGATTGTTTTGGCAATTCCGTCGTGATTGATGTATTCAACATCATCCGAAGGACGGTGATAATCGGAATGAGTATCCGTGAAATAATGCAGCACCGGAATATTCTGATAATAGAAACTGGTATGATCAGATGCTCCGGTTCCATCTTCTACTAAATCAAGGTTCAGAGAATCCGTATTAGCGACCAACAGGATATTTTCCCAATCAGCGGAAGTACCGGTTCCAAAAATGATCAGCTTTTCGTCTTCCATACGTCCGATCATATCCATATTGATCATCGCAATTGCATTATCAAGGTCAACAGTGGGCTCTTCCACATAATGAGCTGATCCTAGCAGTCCCATTTCTTCCCCAGAAAAAGCAAGAAAGAGGATATCGGTATTTGGTCTGTTCTTACCAAAATATTGCGCCAGTTCAATCAGTCCGGCAGTACCTGATGCGTTATCGTCAGCTCCGTTATGAATTCGTGGGGTGTCGCCCCGATATAAAGATCCGAACTCTCCATACCCTAAGTGATCGTAATGCGCTCCAATAATGATTACTTCATCTGAATCGCCATTTCCCTGTAGCAGCCCGACTACATTTTTAGAAAGTCTTTTTTCGCCGGTAGTATCTGTTGAATGTGGGTTATTCAGAATGGCTGTATTAATGGTAAATTCCTGGAAAAATGTTTGATCATCCCCAGCTGGTTCAAGTCCGAAATCGCGAAATAAATCGGCGATGTAATTAGCAGCTTTTGCTTCATCAGCAGTACCGGCTTCACGACCGTTCAATGCTTCTGAAGCTAAAAATGTGACATGTTCTGCAATATCATCGGCAGAAATTTCATCCGAAAAGTTGGATTGATTTTGTGGTGCCGAACAGGAAATAAACACAAAAATAAACAGGAGCGATAGAGTCTTGAATTCTTTCATTGACAAAAATTTAGATTAGACGTCAAAAGTACGGCGCTTTTGTGAATTTTATTTGATGTCTTATCAAGAAAATCAAAGAATGTAATCTAATTGAATAAGTTAACTCAACATTACTAACTTTAGGTATCGGTTGGGGGTGTCAAGCCTAGGCTTGACTGAGATTATACCCCAGGAACCTGATCCGGATAATACCGGCGGAGGGAAACCAGATTGCCTATCACGCATTCGTTTGCCTCCTCCATTAATCAACAATTAATTTTTGGAGGAATATGTTAACTAACATGTTATCCCGACTTTTAATAGTCGTTCTTTTTTCTTTTTTGTTCACGTTTACTGCTCTATCACAAACCCTTCGTGGAGTTGTTTTAGACGCTGAAACCCTTGAACCACTCGCTGGTGCAAATGTAGTTTTAACCGACACCCAAAGTGGAACCGCAACAGGCTTTGATGGTTCTTTTGAACTTCGAGCAAGTTCAGGTACACAACTTCAAATCAGCTTTGTTGGGTATGAAACTCAAGTAATATCTGCATCTCAGAATATTCGAGTTTTATTGGCACCAACTATCAGTTTAGAACAACTGATTATTGAGGCTGTGAGAGCTGAATCGATTGATCCCGTAACTCAAAGCACCATATCACGTCGCGAAATACAACGAGAGTATCAGGGTGAACAACCCATCTTTTATCTTGAAAGATTAACGCCATCCATTACTTCTTTTTCCGAAAGTGGAACTCGATTATTCAATGGCGGCCAGATGCGCCTTCGAGGAATTGGTCAGGAGCGTATCAACATAACATTAAACGGGGTACCTCTAAATGATATGATTGATCATGGGGTATTCTTTTCGAATTTCACAGACATCAGTGGCAGTTTTGAGTCAGTGCAGGTTCAGCGAGGTGTTGGAACCAGTACAAATGGGGTTGCCTCTTATGCGGGATCAATTAATTTTGAGTCTGTAAATCTGGAGACTCAAAAAAGGGGCGGAAGCATTCAGACAGGAATTGGATCGTTTGCAACATCACGATTAAATGGGAGTGTTTCTTCTGGCTTAGTGGATAATAAATGGGCGTTTTTCAGCAATTTTAGTAAGATTCAATCGGATGGATATCGCGATAATACGTTCACTGATTCGTATTCCTTCTTTTTCTCGGGGGGATATTTTGGGGAAAAAGACCTTATCAAGATTAATGCCTTTGATGCGCGTTCGAAAAATGGTTTAGGCTACCTCGCTGTTGACGAAGCCACTTTGGAACTCGACCAGACAATAAATTATCTGAATGAAAATGATCAGGATGATTTTGGTCAACGTTTTGTCCAAATCCAACATACCCGCCTTTTTTCTGATGATTTTTCAACTACAACTTCCTTGTATTATGGTGGTGCTTCCGGAGATTATTTCTTCACCTTTATGGGTGCTGGTCCTGGACTAGATCAAATCAACTATCCGCTTAGGAACGATCATTATGGAGTGATGGTACATGCAAACTATTCGCTCAATGAAGAACTCGATCTGACCTCTGGTATTCATATGTATCAATTTGATCGAACAAATGAAGAGTCTAATGCGCCAGATTTCGAAAACCCATATTACCGGGAAACCTCATCTAAGAATGAATTTAGTTGGTTTGGACGAGCAGACTGGGCATCAAATAAATTATTGGTAACAGCCGATGTACAGATTAGAACCATGGAGTTGAGTATCCAACCTGATTACAATTTTATTGGCATTGCCCCGGAAGGTGACATCGTAAAGGATTGGACGTTTATTAATCCTAGAATTGGAGCTACTTATCGGGTAAGTGATGCAACATCCATGTATGCTTCAATCGGTAGAACAGGACGAGAACCTACCAAGATCGATATCTTTGGTGGATTTAATTTAAGCGCAGTAAACTATGACGAAGCTCGTTCAGATGGATTCGAGCCAGAGTATGTGACCGATTTTGAAGCTGGAATTAAAGCGAATTATCAAAAACTAGCTGTTGCTGCGAATTTCTTCTATATGGATTTTAAAGACGAAATCGCACCAATTGGTGAAGTACTGGCTTTTGGGGTTCAAAAAAGAGAAAATATTGAAAGTAGTTATCGAGCAGGAGTTGAATTTGAATGGGCATATTTACCATTTGGTGAATTAACCCTTACTGGAAATGCTACATTTATGAAAGCAAAACTTGACCAAGTAAACCTTGGCAATGGAGAATCTGCACTGTTAGATGTAGAGCCCATTTTAACTCCGGAATTTATGATTGCTCAGGCTGCAGATTATGTGATTGGAAATGGACTTACAGTTGGAATGAGCGCCCAATTTGTAGGTGAATCCTATTTAGCACTTGATAATCAACCTGATGATATTTTGCCATCTGCATTTGTAATGGATAGTTATTTGGCATTCGCTTATAAGAATGCAGAATTCAAGCTACAGGTTAATAATCTGTTAGATGAAACGTATTATTCGAGCGGGGTACCAGTGGATGTTGATTTCGATGGAACCAACGACGACCAGGGTTACTTTGTAAATGCAGGTCGTAACTTCTTTTTGAATTTAACCCTCAATTTCTAGCATTTCATACGTAGGTCGAAGCGCTTCATCACACGATAAAGCGTTTCGTCCCATCTTTTTGCGGCTCATCACAAACTAAGGTTCCTTCGATATCCGTTGCACATATTATGCAGCAAAACAACGGATTTTTGCGGAGGTTTACTGAATACATAGTGTTGGTTGCTACGGCAATCATATTCACCATGTACCATGCTGTACTAACGTCACTTGTAATTTCAGCCTCCGAGGAACTGGATTTAAGGTTCAGCTACATATTTGGGGTCGAGTTGCTAGCCTTTTTTCCAGTGGCTATTACAATGATGGTGATAATCTGGGTAAGCAAGGTTTCACCAAAGTTGTTCTCAACATTTCGCTTCGCGGTAGTATCGTTTCATTTGTTGATGGCACTTGGATTGTTTGTAATACATGCAATTTGGCAAACCTGGATTAATCACCAGTTTTTCTTAACAGAGTTCAATATTCATGAAATTGAGGATGATTTCATGGCTTTTCTGGTCATGCGGTTTTTTCTCTATATCATAATTATAGGGCTGGTAGGGGGAATGGTAAAATTGAGAGAAAATCGGATCGCAGCAAATAAGAGCACCCAGCTTCAAATGGAACTTCAAAAAGCGAAATTGAAGGAAATTGAGCTTAAGATGAACCCCGATATTATTTATCCAAATCTGGGCTATATCAAACAAAAAGCCGAAACTAGCCCCGAGCTGGCATCCCAGATGGTGATATTAATGGCGGGATTGCTACGAAAACTAGTTGATAACCTGGAATCTGAGAAGATCAAATTATCCGATGATATCCAATTTTTTCAGATGTACATCAACATGATAAATCTGCGACTTGAGCGGGTTGTTGAAACAGATGTTGAAATCACAGGCATGTATCAACAAAAAAGAATCCCTTCAATGATTTTACTCATCCCAATTCTTGAAGAATTGTTTTTTGGCAAATACAGCCTCTATACAGAATCTGTACAAAAAATTGAATATCGGGCGGTAAAGATCGATGGAATGAAGTCTCAAATCACACTCACTTTTTCTGAACTCTCAACCATCGATGAATTACAAGAATATTTAGATAACGAAGGGTTAATCCAGACTGTGAATGCTCAATTATCTGATTTTTCTACCAACTCTTATCGTTTTAATGCTGTAGTGGAAAGAAAATCACTTGTTTTGATGTTAAGCATTTTCACCCACCATGAGAAAAGGGTTGCCTATGCATAAACAGCTACTATTTGTAAAAGGCTCTGGAAAATATCTCACAATTGTTGCAGTCTGCTATTTTATCGTATTGTTTGCTACTGATTTGTATTTCATCGAGTATTTTCAGTCAAATTCAGTGTTTACTGTATTTTTATACACCTGTCTTTACTTCATAATTCCGTTGGCGTTGATGCCATTTGTAATTAAGATATCGCTGTATTTTCCTTTGTTCAGCTCATGGAGAGAAGTAATTGTTCATCTCATCATAAGTTTAGCGTATGTAATTATTTTCATTTTTTTGGCTCAATTTTTCAGAATGGCCGTTGACGGTTTTTTCCTTTTTTCCGAGCCCTTAGATTATATTATAACTTCTTTGAATAGACAGTTTTTAGTATCTGGATCTTTGGCTTTTTTATCCTATTGGGGAATTGTGGTTTTATCCGGATTGCAAGCACATTTTTCCGAACAGGTGGAATTAATAGATAAGGGGAATCAACTGGAAGAAAAATTATCGAAGGCTACTCTATCTACATTGAAGGCGCAATTGAAGCCTCATTTTTTATTCAACACACTGAACATGGTGGATTTTTTAATTCACACTGATCACCAAAAAGCGATTGATACACTATCGAAATTAGAAGATTTAATTAAAAGTACCTTTGATCAAAATCAGCCAAATACATGTACAATCAGTGAAGAAGTTGAATTTTTAAACAAGTATTTGGAAATAGAGCAAGCTCGCTTTAAAAACCGATTAGAAGTTCGCGTAGAAATTGAACCAGAAACAGAGTCGATTAAAATTCCGTGTTATCTGGTTCAACCGTTAGTTGAAAATTCTATTAAGCATGCGGTTGGAAAAATGCTTTCGAAGTGCACTATTCGAATAAGTGCAATGATGGAAAATGAGAACCTTAGGTTAGATATCCTCGACTCAGGATCGAATCAACCGACCAAAAAATCTCTAACGTGGGGGGTAGGTCTGCGAAATATTGATGAGAGATTGAAGTTATTCTATGGGCCGGATGCACTTCTGCGAATTGGTTATCGACAAGAAGGTGGTTTTAAATCCTCGGTAATAATCCCAAAAAAGTATCTGTTATGATGAAAACAATTTTAGTAGATGATGAGGAACATGCGTTAAATCGCCTAAGCTATATGCTAAAAGAACGAGAGAATGTAGAGGTAATTGCAAGCTGCAATAATGGGATTGAAGCGATCGAAGAGATCAAAAAACATGAACCAGATTTGGTTTTCTTAGATATTGAGATGCCAGAAGTTAACGGCTTCGATGTAATTAGCAATCTAGACATTGATGAGCCTCCAATCATCATTTTTGTTACTGCATTTAGTGAATATGCCGTAAAAGCTTTTGAGGTAAATGCGCTCGATTACATTCATAAACCCTTCGATAAAAAAAGGCTGGGACTGGCTATTGAAAAGGCAGAAACACAACTAAAAAATTATAATGCGAAGGAAGTTAGGAAGAAAATTGAGCAGCTTTTAAAAACAAAAGAGCACATGGATGAGACGCTGAATCGATTTGTTCTAAAGAGTGGTGGAAGCATCTATATAGTTAAAACTAAAGATGTTCTTTGGATTGAAGCATCGGGGAATTATATCAGTATCATCACCGAGAAAAAGAAATATTTGTTAAGAAGTACTCTTTCATCGGCAAAGGAAAAACTTGATAACACAAAATTCTATCAAATTCATCGTTCAACTATTGTGAATGTCGATTTTGTGGAGCGTATTGAAGAAGGAACCTACGGAGATTTTATGGTGGTGATGGATAATGAAGAAAGACTGAAAATGAGCCGAAATTATAAGGAACTGCTTCAAAGCTTTTAATAATTTCATCACAGAAAGTGAGCGCTTTATCCCTCTAATGCTCACATCAACACATTTTATTTCAGTTACTTAGTGTCGCCTCTAAGTTAGGTGCTATCTCGCTAGATGTGAGATAAAACTATAACATTTATCAGAGGTGACTATGAATAAAAAGCTACAATACTTAACCATACTGGTTATCGCATTAGTTAGCAGCTCTGTTTTCGCTCAAACAGGGTCGGTATCAGGAACAGTTCAGGATACAGACACTGGAGAGCTTCTACCCGGAGCTAATATCTTTATTGTAGAACTCGACAGAGGTGCTGCAACGGATGTTAATGGTGAGTTCACCATTATTGGAATACCGGCAGGTACTTACACCATTAGAGTAACATATATTGGGTATGCAGAATTTACCGAAGAGATTGTCGTCGGGAATAGTGCAGTCCAACGAGATTTTAATATAAAAAACGATTTATTAGGTCTTGAAGAACTGGTTGTAACGGGGGTTGGCTCCGAGACATCAACTAGAAAACTAGCAATTAACGTTGAATCGGTTGGTTCCGAAAAATTGGAATACACACCCGTTAGTAATATTGATGCTGCATTAACCGGAAAAATCGCAGGTGCACAAATCATTAACCAGGGTCAACCAGGAGCAGGTTCTTCCATCATATTGCGTGGAATAAATACTTTTGGAAGTACGAATCCGATTATCCTTTTAGATGGAATAGAAATTTCATCAGGTGTTACGGCGACAGACAATAATCAAGGGTCTAGCCGACTAGCCGACATCGATTGGAGTACCATTGACAGAGTAGAAGTTGTTAAAGGTGCTGCGGCTGCTACCTTATATGGTGCACAGGGAGCTAACGGTGTTATCCAATTGTTTACTAAAAAAGGAACTCCTGGAAGAACAGAAGTTACTTTTACTACCACACAACGGTTTGATGAATTTCTTCGAGGTGGAATCGAATTTGCAGACCGTCATGCGTATGCAACAGATGCAGAAGGAAATATGACAGGTGTAGTTTATGATCCTATAAACTATTTCTGGACACAAGAAACACAACGCCTAGATGCCGATGCAATAGTTAATCAGCAATTCCAGGTTGCAGGTGATGTTATCCCAACCTTCGATAATCTCGATCGGATCATGCAGACAGGAAAGTTTGAACAATATTCACTAAATGTTTCTGGGGGCGATTCAAAAACCAACTACTTATTAAGTGCTGGTTCAGTAAACCAAAGTGGTGTTGAAGAAGGTGTTGATTACTGGCGAAATAATTTTGGTCTTCGATATGGTGTGAATCTTCGTGATGACTTAAAGATCGACGCTAAAGTTGATTTGATTAACTCTAGAAATAAAAATAACACCGAAAGCGGAAACAATGTCGAGTCTGGATTAAATACAGCACTTACAACTCCAATTTATCAGGATATGACATTAACTGATGATGAAGGGTACTTCCTGGCCACACTAGAAGATGGTGACGTGAGTTCAAACCCTCTATTTATGCGTCAAATTAATTCGAAGGATCTTGAAACGGTACGATTGATTAACAATATCAACTTAAACTACCAACCATTTAAACAATTAGAATTAGACTATAGGTTTGGTGTAGATCACTATCGAAGTAGATATAACGAGCTTCAGATAAACTCTGAGAATATCCAGCCAGTGAATAGCCCCGTTTTAGCAAAAACCGGTTTTATCGAAAACGATAATATCTCGTCTTCAAGATTTAACTCAATTGCGAATGCATTTATTCGCTTAGACTTTCAAAGAGATTTCAATATCGATGCTCCTATCAATACACAAACTCAAATCAGTTTTGACTGGAGAAAAAATCTATATCAACGCTTAACTGCAGATGGTAATGATTTACCAACACTGCCTCTTGAAACCCTGGATGCAGTAGCAACTCCTTCGGTAGATGAGTTTAGATCAGAATTCCTCACATACGGTTATCTAATAAATCAAAAAGTAGAATACGGCGATTTACTTGGGTTTTCTGTAGGTGGTAGATATGACAAGTCATCAGCGTTCAATGAAGGTGAAACTACCGAGTTTTTCCCTCGTGGCGACTTCTTTTTCCGTTTTTCTGATTTAGCTGCTCTTGAAGGTATCGAAAACACGGTTTCAGATTTGAAATTTAGAGTTGCTTATGGCGAAGCCGGAACACAACCAAGCGCTTTCGATCGAATAATCACTTTAACACAAGGGTTACTTGGAACAAGTGGTACTCTTAATTCGCAAACACAGCTAAGCAATCCACAGCTGGGCGTGGAGGTCTCGAAAGAGTTTGAAATCGGCGGCGATTTAGTGTTGAATCTTGGAAAAAACTGGTTTCAAAGTATCAAGTTAGGGTACACATACTACGATCGAATCAATGATTTTGTAATTCGTGGAGTTGAAGTTGCTCCATCAACAGGTGCAAGTACAATTCTTACAAATGCTTTCAAGCTGGATGCAACCGGTATGGATATCGAACTAGATGCTTTGATTCACTATACACGTGATTTCAGTTGGACATCAACCATTACATTCGGACAACAAGAGACATTTGTACGCGATATCAGTAACGGCGAAGCGATTACCATAAATGTTGAATCAGGCCAGCTATTCTATTTTAATGAAGGCGATGCATTTGGTGCGCATTTTGGTTTCAAAGCGCTGAGTAGTTTCGATGAACTAGATGCCAATGGGGAGCGCTACATTGCAGAAGATCAAGTTGATCAATATTCGATAATAAACGGCCAGGTTGTTAGTAACACAACACGTGCAGTACAGTATCGAAATGAACAAGAGATTATAGGAGATCCTACGCCTGACTTTGTTATTGGATTCCGAAATGATTTTGCAATCAAGGATCTTCGTTTTGCATTTCAATGGGATTGGACTCAAGGCGGTGATATCTACAATGCAACCAAGCAACGTATGTATCAAGAGTTTACACACGCTGATGTAACCGAATCAATCACGTTAAGTAATGGTGATGAAGGTGCATTCGCGAATTATTACTGGTCGCAATACAATGCCAATCTAAAAAACGAAAATTTCGTTGAAGATGGCACATTTATACGGCTACGTGAACTAACAGTAAGCTATGATTTAGCAAGTCTATTCAATCAAGGTGAAAAACGACTTGTTAAAAACTTCATTCTGTCGTTTGGCGGTCGCAATCTACTAACCTTTACAGACTATACTGGATTTGATCCAGAAGTATCAGAAGGTGGTCAAACCGCTTCAATCCGTGGTTACGACTATTTCAGTTATCCAAATTTCCGCTCTTATAATTTTGGCGTACGCGTAACCTTTTAATTGAAATTTAACATCTATTCTCATGAAGAAATCAAATAAACTACTACTGATTTTGTCCGCAGTACTTATCATCACATTTGGTTGTGATGATGCACTGCAGGTAGAGAATCCAAATGAGCCAACTCCAACTGTGTTGGAAACAGAAGAGGGCTTAACTCGACAGGCCACCGGTATTTATAATGCTATGGGTGGCGGTTGGTTCGAATGGATTGTATGGTATTACCACGAAAGTATGGGAGATGCCTTTGTTGTGCCTTGGGGAAATCGAAATTGGCGCACCATGAATCACCCGACAAGTATAGAATTTTCTGATGGTACCATTCATCGGCCAATTGATACAAATCGTGGATTAACTCAGCCTGAAGAAGCTGTACTTCTGAATTCACGTGACGAAGCTGATCCACCATTTTTATATGAATGGCGACAAATGTATCGAATTAATAATGAAGCAAATCTGATTCTACAAATCCTTGATAACGGCAATGTAACCTTCAGCGGTAATGCGGTTGCAAAACAACAAGGATACGCAGCCTGGGCATATTTTTGGAAAGGATTTGCAATGGCACGTGTTGGCTCTATGTACACAGAGGGTCTAATTATTGATACCTACGGCGAAACAAATAACGACTATGTATCTCGTCAGGAAATCATTAATGAATCAAATCGACTATTTGACCTGGCCATTTCAAATGCTCCAGGTTTCGATGAAGTGGTAAATGTGGTTCCGGCTCAATTCGGGTCGATGACGTCAGCCAGTTTAGCTCAAATGGCAAATACAATGAAAGCTCGAAATATTTTGGTAAATAATTATCGAGAAGACATTACAAATGCCCAATGGCAGCAAATTGCTGATTTAACAGCAAACGGATTGGATGCAAATACTAATGCACTTTCTTTAGTTGCTGATAATGCCACCTATTTAGGTTCGGTTACGCCAACCTATCGGTATTGGCTTGGTTGGGGATTTGTTAGCGACCGCTTGATACAGGAATTCTATCCGGGCGATAATCGTCTTTCAAGTTTCTCTGTAGTTACTACCGAAAACCCGACTGTTACTGCTGATACTGCATTTCAATATACAGGAGCACGAGGATGGCATTTTACCAGTCCATACCTTATTGATCCTCCATATTATGGCGAAGCAAATATTGGTGACATGACATTGTATCTCATAAGTGCAGAAGAAAATGCGTTGATGAATGCAGAGGCTAATTTTGAACTTGGAAATCTTCCAGAGGCAGCCGC
The DNA here is from genome assembly GCA_965229525.1 of Balneolaceae bacterium. Classification (GTDB taxonomy): domain Bacteria; phylum Bacteroidota; class Rhodothermia; order Balneolales; family Balneolaceae; genus HXMU1420-13. The sequence continues at coordinate 1,179,098 of OZ245886.1, read as the reverse complement.
AGGTGTTAATGCCTCAAGAACCATGCAAACTGCAGGGCTTGCCCCGGAAGATGGTACTACTATTACCTGGGAAAAAATTCGCCGCGAGCGACGGGTTGCTTTAGCAGGTACACGTGGGGCACTCTCATTCTATGACAATAGAAGAATGGGCTGGGTTCGAGATGTTAGCGAAGGTGGTGGTCGTTCTAATGCGTGGGTTCGACCAAAAGACGCTAATGGTAATCTTTTGTTTATTGATAAAGGAGCAACGATAAACTATAACTATCTGGAATATTGGTCGCCTCCAATTCATGAAATTACTTTCAATCCGGTTGATGATACAATCAGTCCTGATTCGTAATCACCATACCCAAAACGAAGCTCACTTTCGAAAGGAAGTGGGCTTTTTTTAATCCCATAATATGGCAGTTTATCACATTTCTTTTTCCTGGATATCAGAAACTGATAGTTTCTTCGCGGGCCTGATATCCACTTCGATAAACATAGATGACCAACTATTAAATCGGGATAAGTAACTAAAGGATATCAGGTCTTTTTTATTTCAAAAGTGTCATCTTTCGCGTCAAAATTTCTCCCGATGCTGCTTCCAAAGTATAAAAATATACACCAGATGCTAAAGAACCGGCATCAAAATTGACATTGTGTGTTCCTGAATTAAACATTCCATCGGCTAATGTCTGAATAAATGCTCCATGAATTGAATAAACGTTCAATTGAACATGCAAAGGCTCTACAAGAGTAAAAGAAATCCTGGTATTGGGATTGAATGGGTTCGGGTAGTTTTGATAGAGCTGAATTTGTGAGGGTGCTTCAACTTCTTCAACATCAATAGACGTTTCATTACCGTTACTTTCACCCGGCGATGGATTTGTAAATGATGCAAAAGTCGAATTTCCGTCAGGTGATCGCCCATAAGAAACATCGGTAATCTGCTCTGAAAACGTGAATGCATCGATAGTTAGAATAGTATCGTTTTGATTAAAAAATAACCCCAGATCTTCTCCGGATCTGCTAAGTCGAAAAGATGTGTGCAAGGGACCATCCTCCACGTCATTATCCGTCCAAACCAGTAAAAATTCTTGTGATTGAACGATTGTATCGGGGAAAGCCCATTTTGTTGGCTCCTCAAGATCATCGGTTAAATAATATCCCAAGAGTGAAATAGGTGAATTTGTTGGATTATAAATCTCAACCCAGTCTTCGAAATCACCAAACTCATCTTGTACTGTAGAATTATTGGAAGCCATGAACTCATTAATAAGTAGATTTTCTGAATATTCAGGTATCTCAATTTCGATAAAATTATCCGGGTTATACGGGAAACGATCCATTTGCGAGATGTCATCTTCTACTGTTACATACACTTGAATTTGATCCGCAGGATCTTCCAACGCAATTACCACGGTATATTTGCCATCACCTTCAATCTGGTCTCCATTCAGTCCATTATCAAGCATCTGGGTTGAAACCGGTTCAGTTGAATTTAAAAATGCCGTAATGGTTAAATCAGGATTGTCATCAAAAGCTTGTGCGCTAACCGTTATTATGGCTCCATTTGATGTATAGGAGAGTATGGCATCAGCATGTAAAATTACAGGACTAATATCGTTTAAAAGCAGTTGGTCTCGTGCAGAATTATATCTGTTTAAAATATATTCTTTCACCCCTCTTTTCACGTGGAAAACATCGAGAGGAGAGTCGAAAGAAGTGTTGAAGTCTTCGATGGAAAAACCATAATCCAGAGTTCTGTACTGATCTTGCTCTGCAGCTTGTTGCACCATTGCTTTGAGTCGATCAATTTCAGATAACATCGTGAAACTATTGAAATGATCATTCATTAGTTTGTTGATGTAATAATTTAAACGATCCCGATATCTTTGAATTCCAAATAGCCGATCTGTGAGAGGGCGGCTTTCCTCAGCTCCCCAGTTATTTATATCTCGCTCGTCCCAATCTATATTAAACCAATCTATTCCAAAGGTGTTGTCATAATCAAATGGTATATACTCGAATCGATCGGTTGCAGGATTATGGTACAGATAAAAATTGTTTTTGTTAAACATGTAGTCGTCCCACATTCCAGTTAGAATATCAACGGCCATTACTCGTAACACGCCATCAACGTTGATATAATCCCTGATTTCTTTTTCAAAAACCTGATCAGATGCATTGTACATGAATTGTATGAATTCAGCGATATCGGTATAGTCATTTACATCTTCATTGGTCTTTAATTCATAAATCTGTCTACCAAATTCTTCTCTTTTATAATCATCCGGATCGTCACCAAGATAGCTAAGGTCGGCAGGGTATAAGGATTTGTATAAATTTCCGGCATCCGATCCAAAGCGGTCTTCAACAAACTCATTGTCGATATGCTCTACATTCATATATAGGCCAAAGTATTCATCATTTATAAATAGCCGAACGTGATTTGATCTTGGAGCAATCACATTAAGTGCCTCGAAAACATCCCAACTTAATTTCGAGCGAATTATCGATGGATCGTTGTGTTCTCCATTGATATTCATCTTGTCTAAACCACGATATTCTCTACCATCTACAAAGGTATCAAATGATACTTTGAATGATTTTTTAGCGGATGTTCTGGATGTATTGCCTCTAATACGAAACCCGATATTTTCTACTGTATCGGCTACACCTTCTCGTGTGAAAATAAAGTTTGCGGGGTATTCAGTATCACTCTGAACGTTATTAAGAATAAGAGCTAAATCTGTTGGATCAATCGTTATATAAATCTCTGGAAGAGATGAGTCATCAAATAGCCAATCTGACTCGGATTGCGCAACTGATTTAGTAGAAGTGAAGGAAAGTAGAAGAATAAAAAGGCTAAATAATTTCATGCTCGAAATTAAATAAAAAAGGACGGTTAAACCGCCCTTTTTTAATGCCTTTAGTCACATCAATCGATAGTGATAGGAACAGCTGCCAGGGTAGTACCCCAGTGTAAATTTAAATGGGCTTTTGTATCTGTAAGTGTATCAAAATAGATAGCGAAACGCTCCATCGAAGGTGCATCTGTTATCGTAACAGCTGCATCAACTCTTAGTTGATCATTTGATGCATCGTACCCATAAGCACCCCATTGTGGTCGATCGTCGCCATTACCACGGGTTAACTGATTGCTTAAAATAAATGTCCAATTATCGCCGGGAATTGTAAACAATGTATAAGTGCCAGCAGGAACATCTTCACCACCTACTTTTACATCCGTTGAGAAGGTTATGGTTGTGGCTTCGTTAGCTCCTGTTCTCCAAACTTCACCGGCGGGTGTTAGTGTTGATAGATCACGGCCTTTTAACCCAGGGCGACCATAGGTTACTGTGATTGTGGTTGAGTTGAATATAGTTTGACTTACCATGGCGTCTGGTGAAAGTCCATTACCACCACTTCGCTGTTGAGCAAAGCTGGCATCCACAGAAAGAAGAGCAGCAAAAACAAAAAGAGCTGCAATTTTGAATATTGATTTCATAAGTATTGATTGTTTAATCGTTGGGATCTAATGACTTGTTAATGCCCGAAATTAATTTAGAGAGCATATTTTCTTCATCACCCTAATCATTTCATTTGGCAATTTCATTCCATCCATGAAATAAAAATTAGGAGTTAGATTCGAAAATCTAAAGATGGAAATATCAATCTTCCGGGAATAACGAGGCATCGATATCTGGGATGATTCTAAGGGCGTTTTTATAATACACTTTCTTTAGAACATCATCCGGCAAGTTCAATCCATACATTTTCCAGAAAGCATGGCGCTTTCGGAAATAGTCAAAATATTCATCGTCACTCTCCAGTACTCTGAAATAGGTGTGAAATTCATGGGGTCGATAAGTGTCTTTACCAAACAGAATCCGATCCTGATATTTAATAAAAAATTCACGAGCGAAACGCGGTTGACGGCCAAGTTCAGCAATTACAGCAGCAATTTCAGTATATACATTAGGGTATGTATCAAGATGAGCACTCAGCCTCTCAAGATCATTCGCCATCCAGCCTAAGTGCGCATTGATGAACGTAGTATTTGGGTGATTTTCGAAAACATTCCATTGCTCTTGCATTACCACTTCCCAGCTTGGAAACAAGGTTGTATCACCTCTATGACGGTTTGGAAATTGTTTCATCTCCAGCCATCGCTCATTTTTTTCATCGATGGGGTCCCAAAACACAGCGGGTTCTCCTGTGTGAATAAGTACGGGGATGCCAAGCTCACCACATAAATCCCAAATTGGTGCAATGCGAGGATCGTCTGTTCTAATGCGATTTTCATTGGAATCTGTAACCGTTAATCCAAGATTCTTGAAAATTTTTAGACCTCGAGCTCCATTTTCATAATCTTGTCGTAGTTGAGCTACTGCATTTTCGGTCCAATTTGGATCATCCATTCCACTGAAATCGACATTGGCAAAAATGATAAATCGATTAGGTGCAGTATTTTGTACAGCTTCGCTCATTGCAGCTAACGTTTCTCCAGATCGACCACTTAGATTCACTAATACGCCCATATTCAGGCTATCCATTTCTCTTGTGGTTCGCTCAAGATCCATGGTTGCCATTCTCCAAAGATGGCTATGCACATCAATAAAAGGATATTTTGCGCGGACTATTTCTTCACCAGGTACAACCAATGTCGAGGTTGGATTATACTCCTCAAAACTCATGGTTTGAGTATTTGTATCCTGAGCGTTTGTAGTTGCAGTAAGACTACAGAATAGTATTATTGCTGAAATTCTTTTAAATAAAACCACTGTCTTAATCACTAATTTTAATTCCAAATGTTGTTATAAGCAGATCATTCATCTGTGAACCTTTTTGTATTGTTCGATAGGATGCTTCTACTGAAAATGATAAGCCTCTATATATCTGATATTCAAATTCCCCAGAAATTGTATTCCATTCGTGTAAATCGCCTTTAAGAAAACTAGTTGATCTTGCCCGATTAATCGCACGTGTATCCGGGTCGATGAAATAGCTTTCACTTATATCGCCACCTACATCAACTAAATTCCCATCACCATCGAAAAAATTAAGACCATGACGGTTAATACTATACCCAAGGGTCAATCTCGATCGTAAAGAAAACCATTGATCAAAATTGAATGACCATTCATCAGCATTTGGGCCAAGTTGACTTCCCAAGCTGAAACCAGATTCTGAATGAGCATTAAAAGGAAATTTATGAGCATAAATATTTGGGTCTAAACGCTGATAATTGATATTAAAAACCTGTCCACTTTTTAATGCGTAAGATCCACCCAGATGGTGAGCAAAGAACGTTCGGCCGTCACGGTTTTTATTGGTAATTAGAAAGATGTCTCTGGTTACTTTTATATCATCAATAAGAAGTTCTGCATAAAGCTCAAGACCATTGATGGGCCTCAAAGAGCCTAAAATACCAGCAAAGCCATTATCCTGATCATCCTGTTCAAACTCCATTAAAGTTAGTCGTGTTACAGGATTGAAGTAGCCAATTTCAAATTCACGATTACTGTAATTGATCATTTCATAGTACCCGATGCTTAACCAATCAAAAGGTTGAAATTGAATTTTATGCATCACAGTATATCGACTCGGAGAAGTTCTGGAAAAAACTCCAGGATAACCGGGAACCTGACTTTGAATAGGTGTCCAGGTTAGGAATCCCATCACCGAGGTATAATCAATATATTTTGAGTCTATGTTAAATCGAATCCAGTCAAATGGAATGCCTTCTCTAGAGTATATTAAACTGTTTTTCTTTCCAACACCATTTTTAAGAGTCCCTCTTCCAACGGCAAACGACCAATCATTTTTATGAAGGCTAGCGAATGCCTCAAAATGTTCCATAGAGTCATTGTTCCGTAAAAATTTCGCATTTCTTCCAAGGAATGGGATGTATGTAAATGTCTGACCGTCAACATTACTCGTTACGCCATATTGCTCAACATGAAAACCAGCAAGTCCGCGGAAGGTACCATACGACCTTAATACAGTAACTAAATAGAAAGGAGAACTCACATCTTGGTTATTATCAGAAATAATAGTGGAAGAGGGGTTAAGAATTACATCAAAAACGGCATTTGATTCATCACTATTCCATGTATAAACATGATGTTCCTCATCGGTTTTTCTGTATTCAATATGCCTAAGTATAGGATTGCCTTTTCCGGTAAAAAAACTCGCATATTTATACTTTTCTAAAGTATCGGCAGAAAACTCTCTTAGATAGCTATGTTTAGTCCTTTTATCACTGGAAGAGATATTATCATCTTCAATACTTGCCAGGATATTAGTGATCTGTCCTCTGGTTAAAGGGAGAGACTCATAGTTGTATTGGGGACTGTTTCCCAGAACTCGTTGATAATGTAGCCAGTCGTACACCTGATGATAAACCGGAACAAGCGATGATTGTGCATAAAGCGAACCACTAAAGAAAAAAATGAAGAGAGATAAAAAAAATGTCTTTCTAGCCATATGTATACCATTATTATAAAGAATTCATCCCTTGATGATTGATCTAGATTAAGATTCGGATTTTTGCTTGCTATTCACCAAAGGTAATACCAAAATTTATAATAGTGAGATCATTTAATTGCTCTCCCGAAGTCATATTTCGATACGAAATACTCGTTTTGAGTTTAATTGCACGAACCGGTTCATAAGCAACCTCGAAATATAATGTAGACCATTTATGAATATCACCTTCAAGAAAATTTGATGCTTTTACCAATTGTTGAGTTGTAGGATCTACATAATAACTGTCATTGATATCGCCCCCCGCATCCACGAAATTTCCTTCGCTGTCGAAATAGTTTAATCCGTGACGGCTCAGAGAATAACCAACACTAAATCTTGTACGTAAAGCTAACCATTGATCGAAATTAAAAGCCAGTTCATCGCCGTTTGGCCCAATTTGACTCCCGAGTCCAAATCCAGATTCAGAATGAGCATTTAATTCAAACCTATGGGCATAGACACTTGGATCAACTCTCTGGTAATCAACATTAAAAACCTGGCCTGTTTTTGTGGCATATGATACACCAAGGTGTCGACCAAAAGTACTTTTGTTGTCTTCAGAATCTCCTTCTCTCTTATTCCATCGAAATAAATCGGCAGTTGAATGCAAATCGTCAACAATCATTTCAGCATAGAATTCAAGCCCTGGAATAGGTCGCAATGTGCCGGAAATTCCAACGAAGCCATTATCCTGATCGTCTTGTTCAAACTCCATTAATGCGAGTCGGTTAACAGGATTGATGTATGTCAGCTCAATCTCTCGATTACTATAATTCACGAGATCGTAGTAACTAAAAGTAATCCAATGCGCCGGCTGAAATTCAATGCGTTGATGGACTGTATATCTGCTTGGTGAAGTTTTAGTATAAAGTTGATCAAACCCGTCAATTAATGTTTGTCCCGTTGGCCAGGTAAGGAAACCATGAATAAGCGAGTACTTAAAGTGCTTAGTGTTGATGTTAAACCTCAGCCAATCGAAGGGTATTCCCTCTCTGGAATACACGAGATTATTCTTTTTACCAACCCCATATTTAAGTAAGCCCCTACCTAAATGAATGGATAGATAATTTTTTTGATAACCAGCAAATCCCTCAAAATGATTCATACTATCATTGTTTAGGATATATTTGGCATTTCTACCAAAGAAAGGAATGTATTGAAACGTATTTAGATCAGCGCTATACCCAACAGTATATTGTTCGTAATGGAATCCCCAATAGTTAGATAAGGTGCCATATGCACGAACGGCTGTTGTAGTATAGTATGGCGAATTAATTGTTTCATCACCATCGGTAACAAAAGTACTTGATGGTGTAACGAACATGTCAATGGCTAGGGTTGCAATTTCATTATCCCAAACATAGATATGAGGTTCAATATCACCTAGAATCCCATTATACCATCGCTCATACCAGGTCCCAGGTCCTTTAAATAACGTATAAGATTCCTGACTTCTTAGACTATCCACCGAAAATTCACGAAGGTAGCTGTGCCTGTTTTTATCATCAGATTTCGAAATTTTACCCGGCTCAATATTGGCTAAAATAGTTGTGATTTGCTGTCGAGTAAGTGGTAATGCCTCATAATTATACAACGGAGCGTTTCCTCGTACTCGTTGATAATGCAACCAATCATAAACGGGGTGATATACAGGAACTAAGGAAGCTTGGGTAAACCCGGTCTTTGGAGTCAGAGACAGAACTACAACTAAAATGAATAAACCGACTCTTAGCATACGTTGTTTAGGTTAAGCTGTAATAATACCCAAACCTTTAGTATAAGTCATAAAAAAAGCCCGAGTACTTCGGGCTTTTAATATTTTAGAAGGCTGGATTCTCTTTTAAGAGATGAGCAAAATCTTTTTTGAATTTCCTCACTTTGGGCGCTATTACAAATGAACAATACCCGGCATTAGGATTATTCTCAAAGTAATTCTGATGATAATTCTCCGCTACATAATAATTTGTCAAAGGCTCGATGGTAGTTACAATTGGATCATCCCATAAACCTGAAGCATCTGTTCGATTAAGAGATTCTTCTGCAATTGCCTTTTGATCATCATTGTGATAGAAAATTACAGATCGATACATTGGGCCAACATCATTTCCCTGACGATTAAGAGTTGTAGGGTCATGAGTGTGCCATAACACTTCTAGCAATTCCTCATAGGTAATGATATCCGCATCAAAGTGAACACTTGCCACCTCTACATGGCCGGTTCGGCCGGTTGTTACTTGCCGGTAAGATGGATTTTCTACATGTCCACCGGAATAACCGGATTCTACGTGTACAACGCCCTCTACTAATTCATAAATAGCTTCCACGCACCAGAAACATCCGGCGCCAAAGGTCGCTTTTTCAATATTTCTATCTGTATTAATTTCCATGTCTTGTGCTTCAATAATTTGTGGTGCACTTAAAAACAAGAGTACACCAAGTGCAAAAATTTTCTTCATTGTGTTTCTATTTTGATGATTGAAACTGTTAACGATGAAGGTAGCATTCCCTTGTATGGAAGATTGTAACAAAAGAGTCATATTTCTAAACAAAAAAGCCAAGAAACTGAGATCAGTACTTGGCTTAAATATGTGCTCACAAGAGGAGTCGAACCTCCACGGGATTTCTCCCACACGCCCCTCAAGCGTGCGCGTCTACCAATTCCGCCATGTGAGCATTATCACTACCATCTACCAACCTGCCTGTCGGCAGACAGGTTCCTCCACGTGAGCAGGAAGGACGACAAAGATAGAGCTTTTACTTTTCAAAATTCAACGAAAATAAAATCCCAGCACTTAAAAAAAGTGCTGGTTAACGCTTACTTATTGTCAGCATCGACATAAGCTTTCAGGCGTTGGCGAATGTCGTATTGAATAGCTTCTTTCTGTTCCAGATATACTGCATATTGATCCTTAGTGAGTATGTCGTGTATAGCTTGTTGATGTTCATTTCGAAGATCACGTGCAGCTAATCTTTTTCTACGAGGGCTCATGCTTTCTTCTCTTAATGCTTCACCTTTAGCAGCAAATTCAGCATCAATAGCTATTAATTTTTCCGCCTGAGTATCCGTTAGGTTTAGATACTCATTAAAAACTGCGATGTGAGCTTCAGATCTAACTTCTGGTGGAATATTTTGAAATTGTGCCATTTGCTGGCGTTCTCCACCTCGTTGACCTCTCTGAGGTTGTGCAACCACAGGGATTACAACTGCAGCAATCAAAAGGGTAAGAAAGAAAGATTTTACTAGGTGTTTCATTGTCTTAATGGTTTGAGATTATGCGACCAAGCATTTCAATTCCACTCAAAGACGATCACCTAGCAGAAATAGTTTTTAATCAAACTATAATTCTAAAAATAATGTCATTGCGAGGAGATGAGTTCGGTCAACGTGGTACATTGTATTCTCGACGAAGCAATCTAATGCCCATTAGTATTTAATAAAGATTGCCGCGTCGAAGGCATCTCAAACTTGATTTAGTTTGATACTCCTCGCAAAGATGTAGAACTGAAAATTTTTGCGAAAAAAAATGGATCAGCTTTCTTCTAGTTGGCGCATGGCATATTCATTACCTGGATCAATTTTTAATGCTTGCTCATAATATGTGCGCGCTTTGTCAACTGAACCACCACGTTTAATCATGTCACCCATAAGAATCCAATTTTCAGCATCATGCGGATCGGTTTTAATTCGACCGATTAAATAAGGAAATGCTTCCTGACCGCGATCGGTCATTAACATCAACATTACTTTATTACGATGCGCATTAGGCAGGTCACCATCAGCAATGGCTTTATCAAAATCTGATTCAGCCTCAGCTAATTTCTCTTGCTGCAAAAATAGATTCCCACGCATATTCATGTAGGATGGCTTTTCGCCCGCGAGTTCAATCGCGGTATTAATAGCCTTTTCACTCATTTCATATTGGTTTAGCTGTTGAAAAATGAGTGCTTCTAAATAAAATGGTTCGTGTGCTTCAGGATTTTCTTTTTGTAACTCTCTTGCGGTATCTAAACTGTGGTCTATGTCTTTTTCTTGAAGTAATTCAAACCCGTGATTCAGTTTTTCTTCGAAATTCATGCGGATAATTAATTTTTGTCGGATAAATCCTCAAAGTCGGCATCTTCGATTTGATCAAAATTTCTTCTGCCTGATCTGCCTCGATTACCGTATGGATTAAATTGATTTTTTTTCGCGGAGGAAGGTAAGAACATTCGACGTATATATCTCGATATCACGTAAAACACTAAAATAAAAAATATCAGTTTTAACATAGTTAAGGCGCTATATGAATATGAGTATTCGAGTGAATAGGTCGCTCGAAAATATGTTCCTCGATATACGCTAAATGATCAGGATTGTTTACAAAATCTACTTCGGTTGTGTTAATAAAGATAACGGGTGTACGGTTATAATGATAGAAAAAATGATTGTAGGCATTATTCAAATCACGTAAATAGTCTGGTGTAATATGTTGTTCATATTCCCGACCTCTCCTATCAATATTCTGCATTAAGCGATCCACCGACGATTGAATAAATACAATCAAATTTGGTTGAGCAGCAATTCCCGTCATGATGTTAAAAATGGTGTCGTACAGTGCAAGTTCATCTTCCCCAAGATTAAGTCGAGCAAAAATTCGATCCTTATCAAATATATAGTCTGATATCGTAAGTTGATGAAACAGGTCTTGAGTCATCATGTTCTGTTGTTGCTTAAATCTACTGGCAAGAAATGCTAACTGGGTTTGGAAAGCATATCTCTCACGGTCTTCATAGAATTTTGGTAAAAAGGGATTGTCTTCAAATTCCTCGAGTACTAGTCTTGCTTGTCTTCGTTCTGCCAGTAATTTAGCCAATGAAGTTTTTCCGGCACCAATTACACCTTCAATTGCAATAAAATCAAACGGATTCGACATTTATTACCAGGCTAAATTTGATTTAATAATGGACATTTCCGGCGCTGAATCTATAAGATTTTGGATTGCTAACTTTGATTTTGGATCTACCCAGTTTGGTAGTACTTCTTCAAGAGGCAATAATACAAATAATCGTCGACTGTATTCATTGTGTGGTATTGTTAATTCCTCCGTTTTGATAATTTTTTCATCATAAGAAATGATGTCCATATCAATAGGTCTGGCGGTCCATTTAGGATATCTGGAGGGCCTTCCCTGTCGCTTTTCTTGTTCTTTCAACTTAGAAAACAGTACTTCTGGAGTAAGATCACTTTCAATAAGAACAACAGCATTTAGAAAATCAAAATCCGAGGGCCCAATAGGCTCAGATTCATAAATGTTTGATGAAACTATAGGTGAGTTAGAAAGAGAGTCCAGAAAACTCTTAGCTGATTTCAATTGATCAAGAGGGTTATCCAGATTGGAACCCAGTGCAATTGCTATCTTGGCCATGAGAGAGTTACCTCAGAATAATCAATCTCAGAAGGGAGTGGGGGATTCAATTTTCGAACAGTCACTTCAAATGCTGATTCGCTTGCTACTATTTTTAGTAATTGCTCTCCTATCAAAAAAGCCAAATGTTCGATGAGTTTAACCGATGGGCCTTCCATTACAACTTTCACGGCATCAAAAGCTTTTTGGTAATCCAGCGTATCCTCAAGATTATCTGAAGTGGCAGCTTTTTGAAGCGATTGATAAAAGGTCAGGTCAACTTCGAAATTATTACCATGTTCTCGTTCTTCATCATAAAAACCATGAAGGCCACGAAACTTGAGGCCTTTCAACCTCAAAATATCCATGTTAGAGGCTGGCTACTTCTATTCGTTGATGCAGCTCTTCAAGAATACGTTTGTGCTTTGGACTGGTTAGCATACGTTCTTCAACAGTAGAAATGGCATGAATAACCGTTGAGTGATCACGCCCACCAAAATGAAGTCCAATAGTTTTTAAACTGGATTTAGTAAATCTCTTAGACAGATACATGGCTATTTGCCGAGCTTCTACAATTTCTTGCTTTCTGGTTTTTTCGCGCACTTTATTTGTATCAATGCCAAAGTAATCACACACATAATTTTGAATTGACTCGATGGAAATCTGAGTATGTGATTCTTTCACCATATCCTTCAACACTCGCTTTGCCATCGCCAGATCAATATCATCGATATTTTGTAGCGATGCATGCGCAAGCAATTTAATTATTGCGCCTTCCAGATCACGAACGTTCGATTTGAAGTTATGGGCGATAAACTCAATGATTTCAGGCTCTATTTCAATGCCATTATCGTTTGCCTTACGCTCTAATATTGCATATCGGGTTTCATATTCGGGCATTTGTAAATCGGCACTTAATCCCCAGCTGAATCTTGAAATTAAACGTTCTTCAATATCAGGAACGTCTTTAGGGGCTCGATCACTACTTAGTACAATTTGTTTTCCTTCCTGATGCAGCGCGTTGAAAATATGGAAGAATTCTTCTTGGGTTTTTTCTTTACCACTGAAGAATTGAATATCATCAACAATTAATACATCAATGTTCCGATAAAACATAGAAAACTCGCTGGCACGGTTGTTTCTGATAGCATGAACAAATTCGTTGGTAAATGCTTCGGATGAAATGTAAAGTACAGACTTATCATCGCCGAACTTTTGCTTAACCCTATTCCCAATACTTTGAATTAGGTGAGTTTTGCCTAATCCCGTAGGTCCATAAATAAAGAATGGATTGAAAGAGTTACTACCAGGGTTATCGGCAATTGCCATAGCAGCAGAGCGTGCAAGACGGTTACAGTCACCTTCTATATATCTTTCGAAGACATAAGAGGTGTTGAGATTAGAATCAATTTTCGTTTTTCTTATTCCAGGAATAACAAACGGATTTTCAATTACATCAGGAGAATAATCTGGGTAGCCATTAATTTGTTGAGGTTGAATTGGAGGCATCGGACGTTGCGGTAAACGCACAGCACGATTATTTTCGAACTGAGCAGATTTTTCCATTAGAATGGAATATTCTAATTTCCCCTCCGGACCTAAAACTTTTGCTAAGGTTGATCTCAACATCGTATAGTAATGCTCTTCCAGCCACTCATACCAAAATTGACTTGGGACTTGAATAGTTAGCGTATTTTCGATCAGGCTAACAGGCTTGATTGGTTCGAACCAAGACTTAAATTTTTGATAGCTAATATTGTCTTTAATTATGTCAAGGCAGTTGTCCCATGCTACCTCTGCTGAAACCATTTGCAAAGCTTCCTATTCCTCCGATATAATCTAAATCAAATAAGTGGGTGAATCAGTTATCCACAGCAGATTTTAAAAATTCCTGCTGACTTTCAGTTTGAAAATGACGAATTCTATAGCTGATGTCAAACAGAATAGATTTAAGATTTCGAAAGTTATCCACATCAAAAAAAAATCGTAAAATTATTGGTGCACAATGATTTATATCAATACTGTAATAATTGTGAAAATTTTATGAAGGACACGTAATATTGCCGTAACATACTTTTTTCGGCTCAGTGAAATCGTTTCGCCTGTAAGAAAAAACTTTCCCACAAGTTTTCCACATTTTTTGGAATTGGAATATTCTGTAAAATCAAAATTAGAATTTCAAATTTTTCACTTTTTTTGCGAAGATAAATCGGTCTTTTCCTGCATAATCTTTTTGCAGTTCAGCTACCCAGAAATCAGCCGGAAAATACTGAAGAGTTTCTTGCCCAAATTTCTCATTTATTTCGAGCATTAAGATACCATTAGTTTTAAGTGAATTTGAGGCAAACTCTTCTATTGCAGAATAAATTTTCTTTGTTGTAGGGGTGAATAATGCTATTTCCGGTTCAAATGCTTTCACTTCCTTATCAAGAGTCTCGGCTTCCGTGTCTAAAACGTATGGAGGATTAGAAATAATCACATCAAATTGAGTAGATAATAAACGTTCATCTGGCGAATAAACATTATCCACGGTAAAGGTAATTTCAGTTTGGTTTAAGAGTGCATTTTTCATTGCTATTTGAATTGCTTCTGTTGAAACATCAAATGCAGTAACCGACCACTTCGGCCTTTCTTTTTTTAGTGCAATGGGGATACAACCCGATCCCGTTCCGATATCTAAAACACGTAGGGGCTCGTTGGCAGTATTTTTATTTAATATCCATTCAACCAGTTCTTCAGTTTCAGGTCTGGGAATTAAAACGCCTGGTTCAACTTTGATCCTACACCCAAAAAAATCAGTTTCACCGGTAATGTATTGAAGGGGTTCATGGTTAGCTCGTCTTTTAACCATTGGTCGAATCGCATCAAGTTCATCAATAGTAAGAGGACGATCATAAATCAAATAAAGATCCAGGCGCTTTTTTTGCAGTACATGAGCGAGAAGCCATTCGATACTTAATCTTGGGTTTCGAATTCCTTTCTCTTCGAAATAATCGGTGGCCCACGTTAACATTTTTAGCACTGTCCAATCAGTGCTGGACTGTGCCATGTTTATTCTTCTTCTTTAACGTCCGATACGCGTTCTTCCTGAACAGTTAAGCCAAATCTTTTTGAATAATCGAAGATGAAATCCATTACAATTTGTTCAACACTTTGTTGATCGCTGATCGAGCTCCCTCGAAATCCCATTCTGCCACCCGTCTTTTTAAGTAAAATCTTATTGTGTTGTGGCGAGGTTTCGAAAACACAGGTTAAGGTTATGCTGGAATTAATCTGTTTATCGTACTCTTCATATACCGCGACATCAAATTTTGTTTGAAGTGCATCAAAAGTTCGAGAGTGCAAAAATTTGGGCGAATGATCTGTGAAAAGTTTCTCCGCCATTCTTTTTAATGAAGTTGATGGACCGAATATCAAATAAGTTGTATGTGAATTCATACTGTCGAGTAAAGTTAATTTGCTGAGAACCAATTTTTGCAGTGCAGAAAATAACAGGTTATACAATTAAGACAATAAGAAAATGGAGTTTTTTTCGTTGGATGTTTGTTAATTTGCTATTCATTAAGCTCCAACGTTTCAATCATGAAGAAGTATTTCGTTGTCCTAAGTATCCTTTCACTCATATTTGCACTACCAACAGTGGCACAAGCGCAGTTTGGTGAACCTGAAATTCAAGAGATAATAAAACCCAAAAATCTTTTCGATGAGGGCTATAAAAGAGGATTTGGATTTACTTTTGGTCTCACAGATTTTGGTTTCGGTGCCGGAATGCAGTATAGAATTGGATTGGGACCTTATACAGAAGGGTTGATAAATTTCGAGATTGCCGGATTGCGAGATCCGAGTGAGCAAACGCACATCGATATTTATTTCGGTAACCGAACTATTGCCAGTAAATATCAAAGGGTAATTACTTTTCCAACAACGATTGGGATAAAACGCCGACTTTTTGCATCTCAGATTTCTGATAATTTTCGTGTTCACACTTCGATGAGCCTGGGGCCAAGTTTTGCTCTAACCATACCTTATTTCCAAGATTTCAATAATAATGGGTATCGAGAGGATGATTATAATCGATATGGATTAGGTGGGGTTGAACCAATTAATGATATTTTCCAGGGATGGAATGAAGCAGAGACAGAGCTTGGATGGAATGGTGAGATTGTGTTGGGAATCGATTTTGGGGATAACTTTGGTCGCCTTCAAACTCTTCAGTTTGGCTATAGTTTTTACTATTTCGATCAGGGGTTGCAGATTCTGGAACCAAATGCCCCAATTATTAATTCTGATGGCAGTCTTATAGATAATAATCTGGATGGATATGCAGATTTTCCAAATGGATTTCGTCCGGCAAACGATACCGTAAGTTACTTTGGATCTGCCCAGATTACCTTCATCATAGGCTGGATGTATAACTAAATAAGTGGTTGACCTACCAATTCCTCAAACCAGACTTGTGGGTCTTTTAATGAATCTAGAATCATATCAGGGTTATGTTCGGCGAGAGCATCTCGCGAAAACATACCGGTAGTAACTGCTACAGAACGCATTCCATTCGACTTTGCACATTCAATGTCTCTTGGAGTATCACCAATAATGATGAAACTTTGAGGATCTGCCTCCATATCAAATAATTGCTCAGCTTTACTTAATGCCAATTGCGGCAGCATATTTCGATCTTTGTGATACTCCCCAAATGCCCCAATCTGATATTGAAGGTCAATATTTGCAGCTTGTAATTTAATCTGTGCAGCTTTAGGGAAATTTCCTGTTAATAACCCGGGAATGAACCCATGCTGAGAAAAATATTCAACCGCCTCGTTCACATATGAATGCAATTGAATATGTTCTGGCTTCAATTCTGAAGTTAGTTTTTCCAGATACATACTTTTCAACTGACCATATAAATTTTGGTCGTAGCCATGGTTTTCTAGAAATGAAGTAAGAATATCATGATCTGTTCTCCCCGAAAATGGATCAGTTTCCACTCCGTAATATTCAATCCCAAGTTGATTAACAACTTTGCGAAGTAGAGGGCGATTAAATGATCGGTCTACAGTTAGTAAGGTTCCATCAATATCAAATAGAATTACCCAGGGATGTTTCATTTCTAGATTTTAAGAGGTTATTGAACATGCCTAAGGTAAGAAGTCTTTAAAGTGATTAATTAAAGAGGTTGTTAAATCTGACAATTAAACGTAGTATGCTAAATCAACTATAAACAAGAGATATCACTGATGAGAGAACTGCGTTTAATTATGGTATTGGGAATGATTTGTATGTTAGGTTGTGTAGAACCGGGAACTAGCACTGGTACTGAAGAAGAACAACCAGATCCACCGTTTGAAAATATTGAACTAAATTTCTTTACACTTGATAAGGGGCCAATAAGCTCCAAAGAGAAAGGTGAGTTTACAATTAGAAGTGAGTTTGAATTTCAAAGTCATTTTGGTATTGCGAGCAATGGATTCAATTTTACCAACGAAATGATTGTGGCTATTTATAAAGGTGAAGTGCCATTAAGTGAACATAACTACAGTGTAACTCAAATTTTGGAACGCGAAAACGATGTTTTAGTAACCATGACATTCGAATCGTGTATAGAGTGTAATACTTCGCCAAGTGCACCTTTTCATGTAGTTGGTCTGGATAGAACCAACAAAACATTTATTTTCGAAGAAGCGCGAATTAACTAATCATCTTCAAATAAAATTCATTACAAAAACTTAGTATGCTTTCGCTTTACGTACACTGTAAATAGGTGTACCTTCTTTAACTTATTCATTGAAAAAAAACGGAGTTATAATGAGCTTTATAGAAGATATTACCGCACGTCAGGTTATTGATTCACGGGGTAATCCAACAGTAGAGGTAGATGTAGTACTTGATAGTGGTGCATTTGGTCGTGCAGCTGTTCCCTCAGGTGCTTCAACAGGTGAATTCGAAGCTGTTGAATTAAGAGATGGTGATAAAGACGTATTTCTGGGTAAAGGGGTAACAAAAGCTGTAGAAAATGTAAATGAAATTATTGCAAATGAATTTCTTGGCTTACCGGTATTCAATCAAACCGAGTTAGATGCTTTACTTCTAGAATTAGATGGTACTCCTAACAAGGCAAAATTAGGTGCAAACGCAATCCTTGGTGTTTCACTTGCACTTGCGAAAGCTGCATCGAGCGATTTAGGAATGCCACTTTGGAGATATGTAGGTGGAGTAAATTCAAAAGTACTTCCACTTCCAATGATGAATATCATCAACGGTGGTTCGCACGCAGACAATAGCGTTGATTTGCAAGAATTTATGATTATGCCCGCCGGTGCTGAGTCGTTCAGTCATTCTCTTCAAATGGGTGCGGAGATTTTCCACACACTTAAGAAAGTGTTAGGCGCTAAAGGATATAGTACAGCTGTTGGTGATGAAGGTGGTTTTGCTCCAAATCTGAAATCCAACGAAGAGGCACTGGAAGTAATAATGGAAGCCATCGAAAAGGCAGGCTACATTCCTAAAGACGATGTACTTATTGCACTCGATCCGGCAACTTCCGAATTCTACAATAGCGAAACCGGACTTTATGAATTCAAATGGAGTGATGGTTCAAAGAAAGATACCGATGATATGGTTGACTTCTGGAGTGGTTGGGTAGATAAATATCCAATTATCTCGATCGAAGATGGAATGTATGAAGATGATTGGGAAGCATGGCAAAAATTAACTGCAGCAATTGGAGATAAAGTTCAATTGGTTGGAGATGATTTATTTGTAACAAATACTGAGCGACTTGCAAAAGGTATTGAGATGGGAGTAGCAAACTCAATTCTTATCAAAGTAAACCAGATTGGTACTCTAACTGAAACACTCGATGCCATTGAAATGGCTCATAAGAACAGCTACACTTCTGTAATTTCGCACAGATCTGGCGAAACTGAAGACACAACCATCGCTGATCTATCTGTGGCTACAAACGCTGGGCAGATTAAAACTGGTTCAATGAGTCGAACCGACAGAATTGCCAAATACAACCAACTTCTAAGAATAGAAGAAGAACTTGGTGATGCAGCAATTTTCTTAGGAAGAGACGCTTTTGGATTGTAGAGTTTAGCTTAACTTTTTTTAAAACCCGGTACTAAAATTACCGGGTTTTTTTATGCCTGAGAATTATTCTCTAATTCTTATTAACAATTAGATAATATAATTTACAGTTAAGAGACTTTAAGAGTGAAAAGGCACTGAAATGAATTTGAGGCGGATTATTAAGGGGCTATTAGGAACATTTCTTATAGCATTTGTATTTTGTTGGAAGGTTGATGCACAGGTAATCATAAACGAGGTAAGTGCAAGCAATTCATCTACAATTTATGATGAGGATGGTGATGCTCCCGATTGGATTGAACTACTCAATATCACAAGCGAACCAATACAGCTTTCAGATTATTTTATCAGTGACAAAGCAAATGATCCTTTTCTGTTTCAATTGCCAGGTGTAACTCTTCAACCGGATGAGCATGCTTTACTCTTTGCTTCAGATAAGAATAGAGCCGGTGGTGAGACATATTGGGAAACAGTAATTCGCCAAAATGATCAAACTAAGTACCTGGTTCCCAATTCCGCAGTTACCACTCAATGGATTAGAAATGATTTTGATGACTCGAACTGGCAAACAGGGAACTTCGGAATTGGCTATGGAGATGGTGATGATGTTACGATAGTTCCAGACGGTTCAATTTCTGTGTTTACAAGAACATCATTTACTATCGAAGAGTTAGCCACCGTAGAAAGAATGCTCTTTCATATTGACTTCGATGACTCTTACATCGCATACATTAATGGTACAGAAGTTTATCGTCAGAATATCTCGGGTGATTCTCCGGTTGCATATAATCAACAGGCTGATTCATACACCGAACCAAGACTTGTATTCAATGGAGAGTTGCCTACAATAAATTTAAGTGATTTTGTTAGTGAGCTTGTAGAGGGTGAAAACACACTGGCTATTCAAGTGCATAATTTTAATTCATCTAGCTCTGATATAACTCTTATCCCTTTCCTTAGTTTAGGGTACTCTCAGGAACCAACAAATTCCAGAGGAGTTGCAGCAGAGACAAGGTTATCGGTACAAGAGATCAACTATCCACATTTAAATTTCAAGTTAAGCTCAGCCGGTGAAACTCTCTATTTGAGTGATGTTAATTCAAATACAATTGATTCACTTGAATATCCTTTGCTGAAAGCAGATGAATCGTTTGGATGGAATGCGTCTAGAGATGCTTTGTTGATTTTTACAGAACCAACACCAAATTCTGTTAATAGTGAAACTGGATTTACAACACGGTCAGATACGCCGATTATTTCTCAAGAAGGTGGTTTTTTTCAAGATCAGGTTAGTATCGAATTAGTTAATTCAGCGCTAGGTGATGTTACTTATTTCACAGAAGATGGGAGTATTCCAACACAGTCGGACCAAGTATTTGGCACAGGTAGTAGAACCGTTACAGAAACTAAGACGCTTAAATTCAGAACATTTGAATTAGGTGGAATTCCTAGTGATGTCATTGTTGAAACTTATTTTATAAATGAATCACACGATCTGCCGGTAGTAACTGTATCCACCCATCCCGATAATCTCTGGAGTGATGAAAGTGGGATATATGTAATAGGTACAAATGGCATTCCAGCATGGGGAGTGTATGAAAATGGTGGTGCAAATTGGAATCAAGATTGGGAAATTCCCATTCACTTTGAGCTTTTTGAAGAAGATGGGAGCAAAGCTTTTGGTGTTGGTGCAGGTGCAAAAATAGCCGGTGCCTGGAGTAGGGGAAATCCTGCTAAATCGTTGAAGATCTACTTTAGAAGTGAATACGGAACACGATCTTTGGATTATAAAATGTTTGAAAGCAAAGAGATTTATAGTTTTCAGACGATCGCACTTCGTAATTCAGGAAATGATTTCACTTCTCAGGGACATTCTATGTTCAGGGATGGACTGATGACAACATTGGTGGAAGATACAGAGAATGATTTACAGGCGTTTCGACCTGCTGTACTCTACCTTAATGGTGAATACTGGGGAATTCATAACATCAGAGAGAAAATAAATGAGCACTTCATAGAATCAAATAGCACGGCTGATTCAGAAAATATAGACTTGCTACAAGGCGGCGGAGAGATGGATTTTCCAAATAGTTTTGGAGCAATTCATGGTACAATTGAAAATTACGATGAAATGATGGAATTCATTGTTAATTCTGATCTAAATAATCCAGATTTATTTGCCCAAGCCGAAGAAATGATCGATATGGATAATTATATCGATTATATGGCAGCACAGATTTACTACGCAAATACTGATTGGCCTGGAAATAATGTGAAGCTATGGCGTAGTCGTGATGCTGGTGGTAAATGGCGATGGATTTTATACGATACCGACTTTGGCTTTGCCCTTTCTTATGGTGGCCAGGCTTGGCATAACACATTGAGTTTTGCACTAGAGCCAAATGGTTCAGGCTGGCCAAATCCTGCATGGTCTACATTATTATTTAGAGAATTGGTTGAAAGTGAAATATTTCGAAATAAATTTGCACTTCGAATGGCAGACTTCCTGAGCTATAACTATAAGCCTTCAAGAGCCCATGCTGTGATTGATTCTCTTGCTGGGATAATTCAATCTGAGATTCCGCGACATATGAGTACATCAACAAGAAGTGGGTTTTTTGGGGGATCAGAGGAAGAGTGGAATGATCAAATCCAGATTATGAAAGATTTTGCTACATCCAGACCTGGATTCATTGAAGAATTCTTTACACAACCTCGAAGTACAGGAGGGAGTTTTGGAGTTGGAGAACTTGCTTCTCTAACGGTTTATGTTTCAAATCAAGATCATGGTAGAATTACGGTAAACCGACTTGAACTCGATACATTTTCATGGCAAGGGCAGTATTTCAGAGGGATTGATATTCCTGTAACAGCCATACCAAAAGTTGGATATAAGTTTTCCCACTGGACAGGAGATATAAGCAGCGAAGAGAGAACAATTAACGCCAGGGCTGGGCAAAGACTAACTGCTCACTTTGTTCAATCTACTACTCAAGAAGATATTGTAATCAACGAAATCATGTACAATGCCGACGAGACTAGAGAATCAGACGATTGGATTGAACTATACAATCCAGGGGATTCACCTGTAAATCTCGCAGGTTGGGTATTGAAAGATGAAGATGATAGCCATGAATTTATTATTAGCGAAGGATCAATTATCGAAGCAAACGATTATTTGGTTTTAGCAAAAGATCTAACTCGATTTGAAGAAGTATATCCTGATGTTGAACAGGTAATTGGAGAGCTTGGATTCGGTTTTTCAGGAAATAGTGATCAGGTGAGGCTCTATAATCCTCAATCAATGTTGGTTGATTCAGTCCTCTATGATGATGAATCACCTTGGCCGGCTGAAGCTGATGGAACTGGATATAGTTTAGAATTAATCGACGCAACCAGCGACAATTCTCTACCGGATAGTTGGAGGGCTTCCACGTATTATCTGGGTAGTCCAGGCTTAGAAAACGGGAATTCTGTTTCAAATACGGAGGAGGATAATAGCCCACAAGAATTCCAGTTGTTGCAGAATTACCCAAATCCATTCAATCCTTCTACAACTATCTCATTTACTGTTCCTCAATCTACACAAGCAAAGTTGCAAGTGTATAACATAACGGGCCAATTAGTAGCAACGCTTGTGGATGAGTTTGTGCAAACAGGAAGGTATTCGGTCAAATGGGATGCATCAAAACAGGCAAGTGGTATTTACTTCTATACTCTTTCAGTAGGCTCTGAAGTATTTTCTAAAAAGATGGTTTTAATCAAATAATAATCATCAATTGTTTCACTATTCTTGTAGGATACTTGTATCATCTCCGCAAAAGATTCTATGCGTACATTTTCTCTATTTTTTCTCTCGTTACTAATCCTTACCCCGGTATTTGGCCAAACTGAGACAATAGCACCTTCTTTAACAGGTGAAGAGTTAATTGATTATTTACAAGAAAATTTCACGGCGACAAGTCCAAGAAGTTATAATAGTGCTCGTGATGCCATGTACGGCTCAATTGATAATAAAAATGGACAGATAACTGGAGTATATACTGGATTCACAATCACTGCAAACACGAGGGGAGACGCGTTTAGTAAAGGGATAAATACAGAGCATACCTGGCCACAAGGTCTTTTTGGTAGTGATGAACCAATGCGTGGTGATATTCATCATTTATTTCCAACTCGAGTTGAAGCAAATTCAGCAAGGAGCAGTTTTCCATTTGATGAAATTCCCGATAATCAGACAGATAAGTGGTTCTACCTGGATGATGAAATAACTTCAATTCCCTCTTCCAATATTGATCTTTATAGTGAATTAGACTCAGGTAGTAGTTTTGAGCCCAGAGAAGATCATAAGGGCAATGTAGCTAGAGCTATCTTTTATTTTTGGACCATCTACCAGGATAGAAATAATGTCGCTGACGACGCATCTTTCTTCAATGGCATGAAAGATGTATTACAAGAGTGGCATGAAATTGATCCTGCAGATCAAGATGAAATTGAACGTAGTATCGCAACTGAAGGTGTACAAGGAAATAGAAACCCGTTTGTTCATGACCCAACACTTGTTAGTAGAGCATATTTTGGTGGTGACATTGTTGATCCCGACCCTGTACCTAACCCCGTTGAAGGCTCAATCACTGAAATAGAAGAAAGCACATTCAGATTAAATTATGAAGTTGAACAAGAAACTAAGTCAACTATCTTTGAGTATTCTGTTTCCACTGTGATTGAAGATACAGTTGGTAATGCACTCATTCTGGGTGAGTATCAATCAATACTAAGCGCAGTTGTTACCTGGAGTGAAGGTAGTACAGAAAATGAGCTGGTTGCTGATACAGTGATTGTTAAGATGATTAGTAACAAAAATGATACGGTAATTACGGGCCCTAATGCGCAATCAACTTCACTTATTCTAACTGGTATTTTCGATGCGACTCTTTCCGGAGGTACGCCAAAAGGAATTGAATTATTTGCATTATCTGATATTCCTGATCTTGGAATGTTTGCTGTGGGTTCGGCAAATAATGGTGGAGGTACAGATGGTGTCGAATTTCAATTAAGTGGATCAGTTGCTAAAAATGAATTTCTATACATCGCTACTGAAAGCACAAACTTTTCGGCATGGTTTGATTTTGATCCTGATTTCATAGACGACTTTTCAGTTGCTATAAATGGAGATGATGCCATTGAATTATTCTATGATTCTACGAAAGTGTTTGGTGGAGATGAGATTATTATTGACACTTTTGGTGAAAGGGATATAGACGGTTCTGGGACTAACTGGGAATACACCGATGGATGGGCCTACAGAGAAAGCTTTACAGAAGCGGATAGTTCTATCTTCAATGTAGATAATTGGTCTTTCTCAGGAGTAGATGCATTTGAAAATGAATCTTCAAATAGTACCGCTAACAATCCATTTCCTGTAGCTACATTCGAACCATTAGTACAAACAAATAACGAAGTACAGTTCTCAAGCCCATTTGAATTTGACTTAAAACAGAATTACCCAAATCCATTTAATCCACAAACTGTTATTCCATTTACAATTCATTATCCAGCTAATGTGAAACTTGAAGTGTTTAACATCTTGGGTAGACGAGTAGCCTTGCTTATTGACCAAGCTATGATAGCTGGTGAATACTCACATACTTTAAATGCTTCAAACCTGGCAGGTGGTGTTTATATCTATCGTTTGTCGATTGGAAATGAGCAATTAACGAAACGAATGACCCTAATTAAATAATTTTAAGAATCCGGTTCGAAAACTGATTCAATTTTATTAATTTCGCTAGATATTGTTAGCTATAGGTAAAAAGGGTTACTCATGCGAGGTATTCAGCAAAAAATTGACGTCCAAAAACCGTCTAAAATCACGAAGGGTGTATGGGAAGTTATACTCACCGACCCAAGTTTAAATAAGTTTACTTTCGGGCCATCACTTATTAGTCGTTATGTAATGACTGATATCATTTCTCCGTATGGGCAAAAATCGATTTTATATAATACCATCCCCAGCACGAAAAAAAATGCAATCTCAATTTCTTTGAACTTTGAAGACATTGACGATGGTAACATTTCCGATATTTTATTCCGTGCTTCTAAACCATTCTACGCAAAATGGGATGTTACCTTAATAGACAATCGCACCAGCGAAGAAGTGAAATTAACAGCTGATGATGATTTCGAAGTTGAACCTCCTATTCATTTTAATAAGCTATTCGCGATGGGTTTTATCTCTGAAAATGAAAAAAAAGGTCAGAATTTCTTCGAACTAAGACTACAACTGAAGTAATCGAATTAAAGCTGGTTTAAAAACACACCAAGGTTTTCCGTTTTTGGAAGTTCAAGCTTTTTTCTAAGCCTGTACCTACTTTGATCTACACTTTTGGGAGAGATATTTAGAATGCCCGAAATTTCTTTGGAACTAAGATTTAATCGAAGTAACGCAGCCAATCTATGTTCTTGTTTTGTCAATGATGGGTATTTTTGTTCCATTGATTTGAAAAAGCCTACACAAGCTTGTTCAACTTGAATTTCAAATTCCTCTCTGTCTTTGTTAATCATAAGATTATGATAAATCTTTGAGCCTAGTTTATTGATCTGTTTTATAGCCTCCCGATTTTTCACCTCTGTTCTTAGTTCAATCATTTCTGATTTCACTTCTTCCAGAAAATCATTCTTTTCAACAATATGAAGGGCATAATTTGTTAATTCTTTTTGGAGGTTTTCCTCTCTTAACTGGGCGTTTGCAAGCTCTTCTTCGGCAAGTTTCTTTTTTGAATCGGCAATGATTTTATTTTTCTCAAGGATCTCGATTTCTTTTCTCTTTCGATTTGCAAATGCAATGCTTAGTACTACTACTACAATTAAAACGGAACTCAGCGAAAGTGAAATACTAATAATTCGGGCAGATTTAGCTTCATTTTCTTTTTCTAAAAGTAATATTTCCTGAGCTTGTTGTTCAGTTTCATATTCAGCCCTCATTTCAGCCAACCTATTTCGCGACTCCCGATTATTTAGTGTATCGTTATACACTTTGTGCTGTAGGTAGGAATCATAAGCCAGTTTAAATTGGCCAAGCTCATAATAAATATCGGCTAAATTTTTGTAGGAGTCTTTCTGTTCGTAAATGATTTCAAGTTCATCAGCAATTTCTGCACTTCTTAAGTTATAGTTTAATGCGGCCTCTAGGTTTTTTTGATCATAAGCTACAGATCCAAGGATTCTCACTGCGTACGACTCCATGACTAGTGCATTTTGCTCTTTTGCGGTTTCAAGAGTTTTCTGAGCGAATTCAGTTGCTTCATCCAATCGTTCGGTAAGGCTGTAAAGCAATGCCAGGTTTACATTAGTTGAGGCGATTCCCATGATGTCAGCAATCTCTTCATAATATTGAAGTGATATTAGGTAATTTTTTTCCGCTTCATCAGTGCGTTCCATTTCTAGATGTACGCTTGCTATATTGTTATGCAATCGGGCTAGACTATGTTTTTCACCTAGAGCTTCATAAATAGGCATTACATCTAAATAATATTCTAATGCTAATTCCTGCTCAAATTGGATGAAATAAATGTTTCCTATACCCTGTAAAGCATGAGCTTTTTGTAACTCGAACTCATCGGTTCCAAGTTCAGCGATATAATCTCTAACATTTTCGAACATGGAAATGGAAGAAGTATAGGAACCTGATCGAAGCAACCCACTAGCTGTAAGTAGCCTTGATTGAATAAGTAAAGAATCACTACCTATTTCTAACGCAATCTCTTCTGCTAATTTTGAAATTTCGATTAAGGTATCCGGATTGGTTTGCTGAAATGTATTCGCAATCTCCAGTAGTATTTCCGCTTTATTAAAAACACTTTCGGTTACTTCTAGAGCAGAATTAAGTGAATCAAGTAAGACCTGTTGAGCTGATGTTGTAGAGATTGAAGTAATCGAAATATTTACGATTATGAAGACTAGAAGCTTTTTTCCCATGATAGACCTGGTAGTTGTATAGATTGTACCCAGCAAGAGTAACAAAAAAGTGACCAATAATTAGGGGCATTTTCTCGACAATCTCTCTACAAACTCCTCTGATTTTACCTTACAGGTAACTATCATACTACCATTGTGAGAATTACTTATTGATTTTCATTCTAACCCCAATCAATAGATCAATTCTATTTTAAGTAGATATCAACAGTTGATAATAATCTCTACAATGTATCTACCCATCCTTATCACATGAATAATTCTTAGCTAGATTCGAGAAAAAAGAAATCATGCAAGCTGGGTCAATCGAACATCACAAATACCTAAACGAGGAACAACTTATCTGGGAAATTGAAATTTCTGATCTGGGTGCATGCCGTCCTTTTCTTGGCTTTTCATTAACCAACCAATATGTACTTGTAGGCATTACTGCACCTAATCAACAGAATGAAGTTTTAATTACATCGATATCAAATCAGGATCAGGAAGAGCTCACAATTCCATTGGATTTACACAAATTTGACTTTCCAACTTCCGGGCTTCTAACTTTTAAAGGTATTAATAGAATTTCACCTCAATGGAAAGTGAAATTAGTACATACAAAATCAGGCAGATCTATAGCCTTAAAGCCAAATACTAAATTATCTCTAAAAAAAATTGGTGAGGATATAACCAACAATCTCAGCACCATTTCTACCTCACCAAGAAATCACTTTTCCATTCATTTATTGAAAAAATGATACCGCAGTGAATAGCTGTCAGTTGTTTAATAGACCCGGCGAATAGAGTAACTGATAGCAACACTGCGGGTTCTTTTCTATACAAAACGTGTAGTTTTTGCGTACCATTAAGCATGCAAATTACACGGCTCTCGGTACAGAACTTTCGAAATCATCAGCAAAACACTGTTGAATGGCTTCCACATTTGAATGTAATTACAGGACCAAATGGTGCCGGTAAAACAAGCCTGATTGATGCCATTCATTTTCTGTGCATGTCGCGTAGCTTTGTCTCTACATCTGATCAATACGTGGTACATCAAGGTGAAAGCTATTTTATGCTGAAAGGAGACTTTGAAGGTAACATCCGTTCAGAATTTGAAGTGGGATGCAGTTATTCCAGAGGGGAAGGGAAAAAGATTTTTGTGAATGATGGTCCTTTAGAAAGACTGTCTGATTTAATTGGCATGGTGCCCGTAGTGGTATTATCTCCAGATGACAAAAAGCTAACTCGGGAAGGTCCTGCAGAACGGCGTGCTTTTTTGGATTCATTCATTAGTCAGCTTTCAAAAGAATATTTGAGGAACTTGCTGGAATACA
This sequence comes from Balneolaceae bacterium, assembly GCA_965229525.1. Classification (GTDB taxonomy): domain Bacteria; phylum Bacteroidota; class Rhodothermia; order Balneolales; family Balneolaceae; genus HXMU1420-13. Next base: position 1,150,816 of record OZ245886.1, on the reverse strand, counting down.
GAAAAATCAGAAAACAGCGAAACAGCCTTCTTCAACAGTATGGTGGTGCTCCACATTTGGTGGAAATGTATCTGGAGCCCTGGAATAAACAATTGGTTGAAAAAGGATCAAAGATCATTGCAAAGAGATTTCAAATCCTGCAAAAGTTTATAGAGTACCTGGCAAAAGATTATGCGATGATTTCAGGTATGAATCTCTCAACTGATCTTGAATACAAGACTTTTTGCGATGCATCAAGGTCGGAAGAAGAAATCCAGCAGCAGTACTTTGATCAGCTTGCTGCAATGAACGAAAAAGAATTGGAAAGAGAGCAAACGCTGGTAGGCCCACATCGAGATGAAATTACTTTTTACCTGGGTGATCGAGAATTACGTCAATATGGATCACAGGGGCAGCATCGGCTTTTTGCTCTTTCGTTAAAGCTTGCTCAGCTTCACTTTTATTCAGATGAATTGGACGATTTGCCGATTTTTATGCTAGACGATGTTTTTGGTGATCTAGATCCCCAAAAAACAGGAATCTTATTGAATGCACTGCAATCTCATCCTGGTCAGGTTTTTATCACTGCCGCAAACCCGGTTCCTTTTGAAGAATTCATCAATTTTGACGGCAAAAAAAATCAATTGTTGAAAATTGAGGATGGAGTGATTTTTAAGGAATGAGAATTAAGGAATAGAAGGACATTGTATTTTAGTAGTGATCAACTAATATTTCCCTAACTGACAACTGACAACTGACAACTGACAACTGACAACTGACAACTGACAACTGACAACTGACAACTGACAACTGACAACTGACAACTGACAACTGACAACTGACAACTGACAACTGACAACTGACAACTGACAACTGACAACTGACAACTGACAACTGACAACTGACAACTGACAACTGACAACCGAAAATCGTGCGTTTCGATAAACCCAAAAAACTAGGATCAGAATTACAAAGCTTTATAGACCGCTTCCCAAATAAAAAGAAGCTAAGACAGGGAATGGTTCTGTCCATTTGGGAAGAAGTGGTAGGGGAACGCATCGCGGAACACACCGAAGACCTACATTTTGAGGGAGATAAACTGGCTTGTAAAGTAAAGAATCAAGTTTGGCGACATGAAATTCACGCCAATCGATTTAATATTGCCAGGCGAATAAATCAACGAATTAAAAGCCAGGTTGTGGCTGATATTATAGTTCGCAGTTAGTTGTTTATACCGCCATCCGATTCTATATTCAATTTTAGTGGCGGAGAACGAAAAAAATATCATCTTACATCGGATTAAACGCTTTTTTAAAGCTGCGGCGCCAAGTCCGGACCAGGATGTGCGATCTAAACGGAGAGAGCGCATTGCCGTTTTTATAATTGCGTACATCATGGCGTTAAGTTTATGGTTTATCGTAAACCTAAACGGTGATTACCGCATCACAATTAATGTTCCAGTAGAAGCCGGTGCTGTACCACTCGATATGGCTTTGGTTGATGGACTTCCCGAATTTCTACAGGTAGAAGTAAGTGGAGATGGCTGGAAGTTGGTGAATTTGTACAGCAATCCACCTGAAATCCCGATTGACGTTATTGAAGGAGAAGTAAATTTATTTGAACAGGTCCGGCAACGTTTTACCGTAGAGCAGGATGTTAGTGTACTTAAAGTCCAACCTTTGTTTATCAATATTGGGTTAGAGCCTAGAATTTCGAAGAAAATTCCGATAGAACTGACGACAGAAATTGAGTTTGAAAATCGATACGGTCTTGTAAGTGAGCCATTTTTCCAGCCTGATAGTATTACCATTACAGGCGCACAATCGCATGTCGCGGAGATAGAGAGTTGGTTGATACCGGACACACTTTCACTTTTGAATATTCGAGAAGATATCTCTGAGACTATTGAGATTACTTCAATCGATCCGTTAATAGAATACGATATTGAGGAAATAACCTATCAGGCAGATGTGAGTGAATTCACGGAAGGAGAGGTAAATGTGTACATACGAACTCGTGATATACCTCGTGGCAGTATTATCAATTATAATCCTTCGACCGTAACTATTCGTTTTGATATTCCAATCGAGCAGTACGCTGAAGTTCAGAACCAGAGGCCATATGAAGTTTATGTTCCTTATGAGGAGATTCTTGAAGACTCAACTGGTTTCGTAACTCCGGATATCGAGTTGGTGGCAACAGAGTATCAGATTAAACTTCGCTCATTCCAGCCAAAAGCGGTTGCCTATTTTAGTGTATTGGATGAATAGGTTTTGAAGGAGAAAGGAGAAAATACCCTTACTTCTTACTTTTCACATCTCACTTTTTGCTTTATAAGGCTCCATCACCTCATCTACTTCTTTAGTGTTCTCGAAATACGAAAGGATGTGAAGCATCACTTCATCTACCAATACATCCGGACAAGAAGCACCAGATGTAATAGCAACTTTCAAAGGGCGATCCGCTGGTAGCCAATCTTTAGTGATGAGAACCTCTTTTTTCCATTGATCAAAGTGATGGATTTCTGCTTTGGATTTAAATTCAGAAGCATCGCGCACATGATAGGTTGGGAAAGAATGCTCAAGAATTTCCACCAAATGCATAGTGTTAGATGAGTTATATCCACCTACTACAAAAGCGAGATCCGCATCTTGTTCTGCTAAGGCCAGAGTAGCAGACTGATTCTCATTGGTAGCGTAGCAAAGGGTATCCGAAGTATCTGCAAAGTGATCCAGAATATCAGCATCACCAAAACGCTCAATCGTTGCTGCTTTAAGGATATCCATTACTTCCTGCGTTTCGGTAGCCAGCATGGTGGTTTGATTGATTACACCAAATCGACGAAGATCTTCAAATGGGTTAAAACCAGGAGTCGCTTTGTGGTCGAAATACTTTTCAAAATCAGCAAGTGGTCGTCTTTCAGTCATGATATCAGCCAGGATATAAGCCTCATCAGGATTTAAAACCACAACCACTGCAGAATGATCAGCACTATGCGAAAAAGTAGCTCTAGTTTCTTCATGTTGATGTTTCCCATGAACCACTAAGGCATATTTTTTTTTACCAAGCTGCTTACCACGTTTCCAAACTTTCTCAACAAATGGACAAGTAGTATTAAACTCGTAAGGATCGATACCTTTCTCTTTGAGTTCGGCTTCAATTTCAAGGGTCGTCCCAAAAGCCGGTACGATTACAATGTCGTCAGAATCCAACGTTGAGATAGGAATCAATTCACTTCCATCTGTATTGTGTAAGAACTTCACTCCGCGTCGCAGTAAGTCTTCATTTACCGTTGGATTGTGAATCATCTCGCTCAGTAGGTAGATGTCTTTATCTGGATTTTCCTCCACCGCTCGATAGGCAATATCGATAGCGTTTTCAACTCCATAACAGAATCCAAAAAATCGCGGAACCAAAAACTGAACCGGACCAAAGTCCAATACAGTAGGGGTTAGATCCTTTTTCATAGGATCCGTGATTTTAGTCGCTTCCTTTACCAATCGAATGATCGGCGACTTATACATATCCGGTATTTGAAATTCTTTTCTAGGCAAGGGTTTCGTTAATCGTTATTCGTTTGTGGTGTAATCGATGGTTTCTTCTTTTACGAAATTCGATTTAGATTTTGATAAGTATTTGATGTACCCATTAACAAGTTGAATGCAATTAATAATTTCCTTTTTGTAAGAAATAAAGTCAGATTCTGAAATATAACCTTCATCAAGGCAACAAGATAGATGATCAATAATCTCATAAAGTGATCCACGAGCCTGTCTGCAGTATTGGATATTCTCCTGATAATGAAATCTACCATAGCCCTCAGCAATATTGGCAGTTACAGATCTTGAAGCTCGAAACAACTGATCTTTCAAGCGATATTTCTCGTCATTAGGTAATGTCTTACAGAAACTAGAAATACTAGTGCGAATTTTTCTTGCTCTTTGCCAAACAAGCAAATCCTCGAAAGTCTCAATTCTTTGCTTTTTACTTTCCATTTAAATCAATTTAGACGAATAACGAATAACGAATAACGAATACCTAACCTCAATCGTCCCGAAAATACTGTGATCAAAGTTGAACAATACCGGAAACCTTAAAACCACCAGCCCCTAAGCCTTTGTTGGTGACAGCAATATAAAGAGGCTCAATATTCAGAAAGAACCCGGGTTTATTACCAGCATTTCTTCCTACCTCTAGATATAGTCCAGATTCAATACTAACTGTAGCTTGATTGTAATTGATGAGTCGAGCATTGGCATTATAAGCGTCAATTAGCTGCTTACCGGTGAAATTGGCAACAGAGGCCATGTTTCTTACTCCAAGATTAAATAGCAGTTTTGAATCAGTCTCCCGGTACTTATTAAATTGTAAACGGTACACTGCACCCAATTGCATATATCGCTCTACTTCAAACTCATCATCAAGGCCATCAAATACTGTTAAGTCTGATTCAAGAATGTTTTTTCCGAATCTAAAATATAAACTATAAGCTTTTCGCTCTTTTCTTTTTCCAATCTCTATTCCTCTAGACCAAAACCCAAATAAATAAAGATCAGGATCGTATGGAGGAAAAGTATTTTCAGAGATCATCATTACATCATAAGAAATACTGCCACTAAAAAAGTATCCATCAAGTTTAGATTGAGCTTCAGTCGTTTCCGTAAATATGAAAGCAATGAAGATGATTAGAAGGGTAGATTTGAAATACTGCATTTTTAATCTCCTCGTAAATGCCACGGTTCGTAGGCGATGAGTTGGGTAGAAGTTTGAGCAAATAGTTTGTCTTCAGTGATTGCAAGCCTCCAAAAATAGCCATTCCCTTCAGGTAATGGTTCTTCATGCACTAACTCGCCAGTTTGAGCATCTAATATAAAGATAGCGCCATGATTTGAGAGGTATACATACCCATTAGAATAAACCATATTAACGCTTGTTGTTCCAGTCCAATCAAAAGACCAAATCTTCTGACCAGTGTTTTTATCCAAAGCAAACACATATGAATTGCTGAGGCAATACATTGCATTAGAACCTAGAATGATATCTTTTGCAAATTCAAACGGATTATTGGTTTTATACTCCCAAATAGCTTCACCTGTTTTACTATCTAAAGCCAAGAAAATAGTATATGGCGAGTTACCTCTACTTCCAGCATAAATCACATCATTCTCAAGAATTGGTTTAGCCGTAGAAAATCCACCATGATCGGTATCATATTCCCAAAGTATATCATTAGAAAGAAGATCAATTGCGGTAATTCTGCCTAATGTTAACCCCCCATTAACTGTGTTTACATGGGAAAAGAAAAGTCTTTGACCATCTGAATTGACACTTGAAGTTGCCATATCTATAGAATAAACTTGTCGAATTGACCCTTCTAAATCAATTTGATAACCATCTACTGTGTCTCCAATAATTACGAAACCATCGTTAATACTAGTATGTCCTCCTGATGAGTGTGCAATATCTGGGATGATTAACTCTAAACGACCAGTACGAGAATCTAAAACAGTAAATTCCTCATCATGACTGAAATAGATAAAATCAAGCAGCCCTTCATAGCCTAGATACTTACTATTAATCGCTCTTCTTTCACCAATTTCATAACCCCACTCTTTTTCACCTGTATTTATATTTAGTGCTTCCAATTCTAAACCCCCAGAGTAAATGATTAAATCATTTACAATTAATGGATTAGTGTCTGGAGTATCTATGAGATCAAGAGGAGTTGACCAAATTACTGTCAAATTTTTAATAATTGGATTTTCTGATTTAACTGAGTTTCCAGAACATTGTATTAAAGTAATGAGACACACTAAAACTAAAAATATTTTCATAGTACAACCATATGTTATGAGGGGGTATTAACCCCCCTCATTTAAAAATTAATTTCTAAAGAGTATATCAATCCAATCCTCAACTGCCTGCATTGATGGATTCAAGTCACCTTCCCGAAATGAGAATCCACCACTACCATCAGGTTGATCATAAGTTTTTCTATAATGACGTAGTTCAAAGTGATTCCAACCACCAACATCTTTACCATTAATGATATGAACATCATCAAAGTAAATATTGTAGTCATCATCAAATTCATGATTCGAACTCCATAAACCACTATGAGTATTTATTACTCCATCATTTTTATCTGCAACTCGTACTGTTGAAGTGAATGTTTCATAATGACCATTGGGATTTTGTGAACATCCATATGGATCATTTTCAGTTGGAATTGTGTTAAGCATTGGGCCTGGCATACCATTGCCATCTTCACAAGGTGGTATGTATACTTGATAATTCACATCATAAAAGCGGTAAGAATTAATAATGGTTGCCCATGTTGCTGTTAAATTATTAATACTTGACCGTGCAGTTGACCAATAGCTTTCATTCCTCCTAGCTCTATCTTTTGCACTGCGGCACGAAGAAGAAAATGGAGCACAAAGAGCATTTCTATCACCTTTCATGTTCCATTGCCTTTGATTCTCTCTCAAATAATCATTTTCAAATACTTCTAAATCATTAAGGAATTGCTCTTCATCCGCATTTTCATTTGAATCAAAGATGTATCCTGCAATTCGAATTGGTGTCTGATCCTTTTCAGCTCCAATTATTGAAAGGTAGTTTTGAGGGTGTTCGTTTATATTTGCAGCAGAATAATTATTTATTTCTCGGATTACACTTCCATCGAGACCAATTAAACCTTTTGCATTAGTTTCTAGAACATAAGTTGAATAACTAAGTGCAGAATCCCTAGCTTCTTCAAGCATACTGGGAATTCGGTTTAACATAGAATTTGCTGAAGGTGTATTATTACCAGATAACAGGTTTTCGAAACTGTTACCTATAGTATCAAGTAATAAATATGCTGACACTAATGGATGTTCATTGCTACTTGCAAGCTCAAATTCTTCTTTTAATCGATTAAACTCACTTCTAATGTACATTGTATCAACGTTGGTTGCAGCCGCACCTTGAAGAGGACCTCCAACTGAAATTACAGCTACGATATTGAATCCGAATGCTCGAAATGCAGGATATAATTCCCTACTTACAATACCACCAAGGCTATGACCAATTAGAATCCATTTATCATCAGATCTATTTCCTTTAGAATCCATTTGAGAGATAAATCTTGATAACATTAATGCTCTCGATTCATCAGTTGCTAATTCTTCCGCTAAGTAATTGAAAACTACGTAATCATCAATAGTATTGTTATTAGTAAATTCGATTGGTGATCTACTTATATTTTCCCATTTATCCCCTGATCCATTAAATCCATGAACAAAGACACCAATTGTTTCTTGTGTAAAAGCATAATTAGAAAAACAGACTGAAATAAATAGAGTTATGCAAACAAATTGTAGAACTTTCATGATAAACCTCAGTTTTTCAAAATTTGAATATTTTCTCTTGTCATTACTGTACGATATACAATTTGCCATTTATCATTTAAATCACCGAATTGATAAAGTGATTGATTGTTTAGAATTGGTAAACCATCAACTCTAGAATAGGTGTTTAATGTAATTGAGGTAGCTCGTCCTAAATAATCATAAGCTATAGTTTGAATATTTAGACCAGTTCTGAGATCGTCTAAATATTCAAAACTGACTTCTTGATTCTCTCTATTAGTTATTGATTTACTGTATCTTACATAATAATTATCTTCAATTTGGAAATTAATTCCTTCCAAGTTCATTCTATCAATATTCGAGTTAATTGCATTTGATGTTCCTAGGATATCAAACCATATATCTATTGAGTCTAATTCGTTAGCAGTAAGTCTAAAGTCTTCAAGATCGTAAGTCTTTTCAAATTTTAAAGACCCGGATTGGCCATAAACTCTCCTTACACCATTTGTCATTATTTCTTTAACAATTGGGTCATAATTACTACTTCTAGATGGAATTTCATCTTTAATTGAATCATAGTAGTATTCAGGCATGTTCATGGTTTCATCACCATCTATAAATTCAATTATTGTAGATATATAACCTTCATGGTCATATGAAATAGTCTTATTCACATTTTCATAATCGATCATCATTTCACCATTATTTGGTGAGATCATCTTCCCAAAACCAGCTGTAATACCTTCTGGCCAATGTCTGGAAAAAGTGATCGTTGTTTGATCATATGATTCTGCATACTTCACATTGATGTTTAAATCATCAATCGAAATGCTAGATTCTGTGCTTTCGCTACTAAATGGATTATCAGAACTGGTACAACCAGCAAAGAGAATCAAAAACGAAAACATAACTGCAAAACCCCGTAAATAAGCAGTATTCTTTGTTTTTTCGTGTTTTTTCATGGTATTTTTATTTATCGATTATCCTTGGTCAGTAATTGATCAAGGGTTTTGGTTAAAGGTGGAGGGTAGGGTGCATCCTATCCTTCACCACTTTTAGGTGTTAACCTAATTTCTATTTTATCATAAGCACTTTAATGGGTTGACTAAGATTGAGACCAGTTCTTTCTCTTTCAATAACAGCTCTCACAAAGTAGACGCCACTTGCATAGCTGGTTAAATCAAGTTCAAAAATATGCTCACCACTTTGAATAATCTTGGGTTCAATTTGAAGCAAATTTCTTCCTAGGATGTCATAAACATTCCAGCCTATACTAGCTTGTTCTATGAGTGTAAAGGGTATAGATGTAGTAGGATTAAAAGGGTTGGGATAATTCTGATTTACTTTAATTCCGCTCGGTAAATCAATCATCCATTCAATCTCATCTGTTATGGTAACGGATGGGTTGCTCGAAGAAAGCACACTTTTTATTGAATAGTTGCCATCAACCTGAACCGGCAATTCAAATGAATATAATTCACCTTCTGAGGTCACTGGTGATAGTTTTAGAAAGGAGTCGTCCGGTAATTTTGTAATCAGATTAACATTTGGCTCTTCATATCCAAAAGGCACAGTGACTTCAACAATTACTTTTTCGAAATTATATTCAATGGATTGAATAAGATTATCTGTCAATACCTGATGACTATTTTCGATAATATCAATTTTGATATTTGGTGTATACCCAGCTAACGAATTCCCACCTATGATCACATCACTTAATTCAATCCATTGATCATCATAAACAATACCATTTAGTGATTCTGAGAAATCTAAACCGATAGAAATGAAATTTTCGTCATCCGGATCATTCTCTATTACAACTACAATCGAATCCTCTATTGATGATAATGATTCGAAATAAGCCTCCAATGAAAACTCTTCTTTAATTAGTTTTCCAGGCTCTCTCTTTGTTTCAAGTATGACTCCCTCAATTAGTGGGGTATTAATCTTTGAATTTTTGAATTCATAAATAGAGATAATAAAGTCTCTTTCAGTATTTGCGAGGTTTGAATTACCAACAAGTTCTGAATCGAAAACAGCACTTAAAATAATTTTTTTTAGCCAATAGTGTGAATCTTGATTAGGAAATATGATTCCAATTCTTTGATTCATATTTGAAAGTTTTAGGTAAGATGCATTTGAGTAAAACGAATCATTTATTCCATCACCATATCCAATCAATCTTTCAATAGCAGAGTGCTCACCATCAACTAATATATTTATTCTGCCAGAAGTAGAATCATTAGTTAATTTATTATTACTAAACAAAACACTTACGCTTCCAAATTTTTCTATGTCAGAAATGGATTCTTCATTTTCATCTGACAATCTTTTTACCAGCTCTAAGCTTCTATTTGGATAAGAGAGTATGCCAGTGAGACTAACATCATTATCATGAGCTAAACTTGACTGAAAATGAACATTTTTGACATATGGAATAGAAATTAATGAATGAGATAAAGAGGGAAGCGAACCAGAAATTACATTTGGAATCTGAGAAGAGATACCAGAATTTGTCATTTTAAGATTCATAAGTAGAGGATGTTGATAGCTATATTTATCAGATAAATTCAAGTTATTTACTGCATTAGCTACCCCCCAATTTTTAAAAGTATCTTCAAATCCAGGACCACCGAGACGCTTTATGCTATCATCATATCCAAGTAATCCAGTTTTCTCATTTTGAATCAGGTCGTTTAATATTGTGATTCCAAATTGTTCAACCAGATAATGTGTCCATAAAGAGGCTCTCGAATAATCTGAAATAGGGTTAGAGTAATCCCAACTCAATAAAGGTTTTATTGGATTATTTAAATATGGAGTTGGATCCCTTGGAGGGAAACCACAAATTATTTCAACCGCTTCTGAGAATCCTTCATTTATAAATACATTTTCTAATTCAGCACCTTCATACCCAGCATGAATCAAGTGTTGCAATTCATGTACAAGGGTAGATAATGAGCGTTTAAGATTGAGTGAGTCATTTTCAATAAGTGTGGGATATATATCCATATAAACCATATCCCTTTGATTAGAAAATTCATGTTGACTTAGATTTACCGGATCAAAAAAACCAGCAACAAACTGTCCTGTAGTTTCAAATCGATCGATTATATCCAGAAATAATATATCAACAACTCCATCTTTGTCAGAATCTGGAAAATCACCTACATATTTATTAATTATCTCAATTAAACCAAGTGAAGGGTCTACAGAGAATTGATCACTTTCTTCTAATAGATATCTTCTAAGCCCAGCTGAAAAGTCTATTTGAATATTTGACTGCACAAAGTCCTGATAAACAATTGACTCCATCCAAATTGCGTAATTTGAGATAGTGTCAACTAGGGTTGCTTTTACTTCATACCATTTATCCTGATCCAATATGTTTCGTACATAAAAGTATTCTTTAACTCCAATTGAATAGTCACGAATGATAGTACTTCGAGACTTATAATTGGTAAAATCAGATAGATAATCAGCATAAGATCTATCAAATAGAAGGGAAGTTGTGACATCAAATTCAGTAGGTCTACTTGAACTTAATGATTCAAGATTAGCATTCAAGTCTGATACTTGAGCATAAACAAAGTATTGACTACCAACAAAATAGACTATAAAAAGTATTACCCTTTTATTCATCTCCCCGTATTCTTTCGTTCCGCATTGTCTTAAGACTACCCCAAATTAAGACAACTATTTATACCTAATTATATATGATGAGGAATGAGAATAGGGTTTGTTACAAAGTTTTTTACGTAGGCGTAAGTTTTTTAGTTGTGTAGTCTAAGCCGCATCCCCAATATCGTCCATCTTAACACCAACGAGGCGACTAACACCTGTTTCAGGCATAGTAACACCGTACATCATTTCGGCTTTACTCATGGTCTTTTTGTTGTGAGTGATGATAATGAACTGAGTGTCGTTACTAAAGTTTTTGATCATCTTTGCAAAGCGCTCAATGTTGGCGTCATCGAGTGGAGCATCAACTTCATCCAATACGCAAAATGGAGAAGGTTTAACCAGGTAGATGGCAAAAAGAAGAGCAATGGCAGTAAGTGTTTTCTCCCCACCTGAAAGTTGATTGATTCCACTCGGTCGCTTCCCTCTTGGCTGGGCTTTAATCTCGATTTTCGCTTCGAGTGGATCTTCTTCATTTTCTTCAATAATGAGATCGCAATAGTCATCTTCGAAGAAGAGGGTTTTGAATACTTTCTGGAAATTCGTTCTGATCTCCTCGAACGTGACATTGAAGCGCTCTGTCGCGGTTTCATTTATTTCAGCAATCGTTTCAAGAAGTTGAGCTTCTGCTTTGTTTAAATCCTCAATCTGTTCTTCGTAGAAATCGAGACGCTCTTTCTCTTCTTTGAATTCTTCGATGGCAAGTGGATTCACATCCCCAATCGAATTCAGCTTTTGGCGAAGCCAACCAATGCGTTGTTTCACTTCCTCAGGGGTTTTATCAGTTGGCATTTCCACTTCACCAATCTGCTTCATCAGAATGCCATACGTCTCCCAGATATGATCCGAAAGTCCCTGAATTTGCATTTCCATCTTTTCCCTGGCCATCGCCAAATGGTGAACCAGCTCAACATTCACCTCTTTTTGTCGCCGCATTTCTTTCAGCGTTTTCTCAAACTCATTGATGGAACCGCGTTGTTTAGCAGCATCGGTCTCTGCCTTTGTCAAAGCTTCATCGGCGGCTGTCTTTTCTTCCCGATGTTTAGCCAGGGCGGTTTCTTCATTCTCGATATACATCGAGTATTCGGTAATGTTCTTTTTAGACTGACCGGTCAGTTTATTTCGATTTTCAATCCTAGCCTGGACACTTTCAATCCCGGTCTCGGCACGACGAACATCACGCTCGTGGTTTTCAACCTTGTTGCGTAAATCCTGATGGGTTAGTTGAGCATCATTGTAGCGACCTTGAGCAATTGCTCGGCCTTCTTCTAGTGACTCCAGTTTTTCCTTCTTTTCTACCTGGAGCTTATCAAACTCAGCTTTCTTGGCTTCCAGCTCCTTTTGTTTTGGAAGGATGGTATCCAATTCTTCCTGAGCAGTGCCCTCACTGGACTTCAAATTATCTTTCCGATTCACCAATTCGGTGATATTCTTTTGATACACCTGAATTTTTGAATTAGAGCTGTGTTGTTGTTGCTCCAATCTTCGCACTTCCTGCTCTTTTTGTTTTAGCATATTACTCATCGCGCCAATGTCGATGGCCTTATGCTTTTCAACAATCTGAGTTAGATAATTAGAGAGTTTATCAATTTCTTTGAGGGTGCTAGCTTTCTCTGTTTCAAGTCGAGCAATTTTATCCTTCAAACCAACACGAATACCTGTATTCTTGCTTTTACTCCCACTCTTATAAAAACCTGTTTTGGTGATTACTTCCCCATCGTAAGTAACTCCCATTGCATTCACTTTCTTCAAGGCTTTGTAGCCTTCTTCCACGGTATCGAAGACAAGAACATTACCAAGAAGAAGCTGTTTTAGTGCCGAATACTGTGGTTTGGTCTTTACGAAATCAAACAACGAACCATCGATAACATCGTACTTAGCACGAAGTTTATCCAACGGAATAAAGGTTGCTTTTCCTTTACGCTGATCTTTTAGAATCTGAGCTGCTCGTTTGGCCTCATCCAACGTTGGAACTATGATGTTGTTCAATGCTCCGCCTAGAATCGACTCCAAAGCGACTGCATGTTTTTCATCGGTCTCGAATACTTCAGAAACGGTGAACATATCTTTGAAATCGAAGCGATGATTTTCGAGTAAGAACTTTACACTGCTAGGAAAGGCTTCGTTTGAATTTGCCAAATCATTCATCAAACGAATTTCATTCAATAAGCTTGAATGTTGGGAATGCAGCGTTCGAAGCTCGTCTTTAATTTCGTTCTGTTTAGATGAAAATCCTTCTTTTTTACCTCGAGCATCTTCCAATTCTGCTTCTAACTCATCACGTTCCGCAACGAGGTTTTCAAGTGATTTTTCGGTGGATTTTTGCTCTGTATTCAGGGTATCGATCTCATCATTTAGATCAACAATTTCCTGGTTAATACGCTCAAGATCACCTTCTGTATTCTCAAGTCGAGACTCAATTTTAATCTGCTTGGTTTGAAGCTGAGTCAGTTCGTTATTGGTCTCCGAAAACTTGACCTCAATCTCGTACAACTCATTTCGTTCTTTGTTGTACTGCTGCTGAATCTGGGCATATTTCTTTTTTGATTCATCGAGCACTTTTTCAGATTTCTCTAAATCAGTATCAAAACTTTCTAGCTTGGTTCGACTAGTACTCAAAAGATCCATCAGCTCTTTCAGGTCTTTTTCGCCCTGCTCAATATCTTTCGAGTATTCGGTGATTACCTTTTTCTCGTTCTCAATCTTTTCATGTGTGATTCGAATATTGGTCTCCGATTCACGAACCGCATTAATCAACTGGTTAACTAATCGTTGAGCATCGGCTTGATGACGCTCTTTTTGAATGAGCTGTCCGCGAGCTTTTTCATCTTCCGCTTCCAATTTATCGACATTAGCCGTGATTTCCTGTTTCTCGATCTCGGCATTTTTGATACGGTCGGATAGAGGGACTAATTCTTCCTCAATTTTATTAAGGTCGTGTAGAGTGAGGGCTTTATCTAGCTGCTCAAGCTCATCTTTATATTTCTTGGCTTTTTCTGCTTTCTCGGCCTGAATTTCAAGGGAACGAGCTTTTTTACGAAGTTCGATTAATAAATCGTCAACACGCTGTAAATCTTTTTTAGTTTCGTCGAGTTTTCGGAGGGTCTTTTTCCGCTGATCTTTATATCGGGTAACTCCGGCAGCTTCTTCAAACAATCGACGGCGATCATTGTTCTTATCATTCAGGATTTCTTCCACCATCTTCAACTCAATCACGGAATAGGCATCAGAACCCATACCGGTATCCATGAACAATTCCATGATGTCTTTGAGTCGGCAAGAGGTATTATTGATTAGGTATTCTGAATCGCCTGACCTAAACAACCTTCTTGTAATTGTAACCTCGCTATACTCAATGGGTAGAATGCCTTTATCATTCACAAAAGTAAGGGACACTTCTGCCATCCCAAGAGCTTTCTTTTTGGCAGTGCCATTAAAGATCACGTTGCTCATTGCTGCAGAACGTAGTAAAGAAGGGCGTTGCTCACCTAGCACCCATCTGAGTGCATCAACAATATTAGATTTCCCACAGCCATTCGGACCAACAATTGACGTGATTCCACTATCAAAACTCACTTTGGTCTTGTGGGCAAAACTTTTAAATCCGTGAAGGTTAAGTTCGGATATATACACGTAGTGGCGTTATCCTTAAACCGTCATAATTTCTGATTCCTTGTGACTGAAAAGATCCTCGACGGTTTTTGTATGAGCATCGGTAATTTTTTGAACATCATCTTCTGCTTCGAATTTTGAATCTTCGGGGAGTGAATGTTCCTCTACTGCTTTTTTAATTTGATCATTTGCCTCGCGACGAGAATTCCTGATACTAATTCGAGCTTGCTCCGATTTGTCTTTCGTAATTTTAACCAACTCCTTTCTGCGCTCCTCTGTAAGGATGGGAAGAGGAATACGAATAAGTTCACCATCATTCATAGGATTTAACCCAAGTCCTGAAGCCATAATCGCCTTTTCGATTTCGTGCATCACACTTTTGTCATAGGGTTGAACCATTAACATGCGTGGTTCTGGTGCAGAGATATTCGCTAATTGTTGCAATGGAGTTTGAGCCCCATAATACTCAACATTGATCGAAGAAATTAAAGCAGGGTTTGCTTTACCGGCTCGAATATGTGAAAATTCTTTTTTCAGATACTGAATAGCATCATCCATTTTCATGTCAGCTTCATCTATGATATCCTGTAATTCTTCCGCGATCATATCTACTCTATTTAGTTAACCGAAGGACGTTTAGCCCGTTTCACAATTTTGTGAATTTACTAAAAGTGAACATCAAAATAGAATGGAATTATAGCTGTTGAGGTAGCAATTTAAAGCTAGCTGATCAACCCCACACAACCGTAGTTCCTAAATCCTCGCCATCACATACAACTTTCTTTAGAGCCCCTTCATCATTCATATTAAATACGATGATCGGGGTTTCATTTTCCCGGCAAAGAGTGAAAGCAGTCAAGTCCATAACGGAAAGTCTGCGCTGTAGAACTTCGTCTCCAGTGATGGTGGAGAAGCGAACAGCATCCGGGTTTTTTTCTGGATCGGAATCATAAATTCCATCAACACGTGTTCCTTTTAGGATCACATCGGCTTCTACTTCTATGGCACGAAGTGCACCGGCTGTATCCGTGGTGAAATAAGGGTTTCCGGTTCCGGCACCGAAAATAACCACTCGACCTTTTTCAAGGTGGCGAACAGCACGTCTTCGAATAAATGGTTCAGCAATTGCTTCCATTCGAATGGCGGAAAGTAGACGAGTTTTAACTTCCTGGCGTTCAAGTGCATCCTGTAGTGCCATGGCATTGATCATTGTGGCAAGCATGCCCATATAATCACCCTGTACTCGATCCATGCCTTCTGTGGCACCTTTTACTCCACGAAAGATGTTCCCGCCGCCAATCACGATGGAAACTTCAACACCCATTTCCTGAACGGACTTAATTTCGGAGGCATAGCGAGTTAAAATATCGCCATCAATTCCATGTCCCTGTTCTCCTAATAATGCTTCGCCACTAAGTTTTAAAAGAATCCGCTTGTACTTATTTGCCACTGTTTATTCCGGTCAGATTTGTTTAAAGGCCAAAAAAAAGGCTGTTCCGAAAATCGAAACAGCCTAAGGTAATCAAAAAAGATTTAAGCCTCTTCCCCTAATTGAATTCGGTAGAAGGCTTTTGCTAATGGAGTGTTGTTTTGCTCTAAATATTGCTTCACATTCACGCCATTGTCTTTCACAAACTTCTGATTTAGAAGTACACGTTCTTCGTAGAAACGACGAAGTTTACCTTGAGCAGCTTTTTCAGCGATCTCGGCTGGTTTTCCTTCGTTGATCAATTGCTCTTTTGCAATTTCTAATTCTTTTTCTACAACAGATGCATCCACCTGATCTTGAGTAACAGCGATTGGCTTCATTGCAGCAACTTGCATTGCCACGTCTTTAGCTACTTCTGCATTATCAACAGTGCCATCAAATTCAACCAAAACACCCAACTGGTTGCCTGGGTGGATGTAATCGATTAGCGTACCGTCAGTAGTTACTAAAACTACTTTACTGATCTGGATTTTCTCACCGATTGTTCCTGTCATGTTTTGTAAGTGATCTGCAATAGACTCGCCATCAACTTCAGTGGCTAGAAGTGCCTCTAAGTTGTCAATATCACCATCATAAGCAGCATTTAAGAAAGATTCTGCCTTAGCCTGGAAATCTTCGTTACGAGCAACGAAGTCAGTTTCGCAGTTTATTTCGATAGCCGCAGCTTTTTTAGCGTCATCGCTGATGCGAGTTAATACCAACCCTTCTTTAGCTTCACGGTCAGCACGTTTATCAGCTACTTTTTGACCTTTTTTACGAAGGATTTCAACAGCTTTTTCGAAATCACCTTCGGCTTCAGTCAGTGCCTTTTTGCTGTCCATCATGCCGGCACCGGTCATGTCTCTTAGTTTCTTTACGTCAGCAGCAGTAATGCTCATGTCTTTCTGATTTTAGTCGGTTTAATAATTTATTCTTCTTCGTCGGTAGCTTCAGTTGAAGCTTCTTCGGCAACTTCTTCAGTTGCTTCATCCGCTGGCTCCAATGCAGGCTCAGCTTGTTTTTTCTTACGAGAGCGAAGCTTCGTTTTAGCTTCTGCGACTTCTTCTTCAGTTACGTCTTTTGCTTCGATAGCAGCAGCTTCCAATAATTCTTCTTCCGCATGTGCTTCACGTTCGGCAGATCCTTCAATAATGGCATCAGCAACTTGAGATGCGATTAGTTGGATAGTACGAGCTGAATCATCATTACAAGGGATGATGAAATCCGGGGTATCAGGATCACTGTTTGTATCCACCATTGCAATAACAGGGATATGAAGTTTGATTGCTTCATTAACAGCAAGGTGTTCTTTGATAATATCAACAACAAAGATTGCACCAGGAAGACGGCTCATATTAGCAATACCACCAAGAGTATCTTCCAATTTTTGCTGCTCACGAGAAAGCATCAAGCCTTCTTTTTTAGTTAGCTCGTTGATAGTACCATCTGTCTTCATTCGCTCAATCTCTTCCATTCGAGAGATACTCTTACGAACGGTAGAGAAGTTGGTCAACATTCCACCTAACCATCTGTGTGTTACAAAAGGCATTCCAGCTCGAACAGCCTCTGTCTTGATGATGTCGGTACTTTGCTTTTTTGTACCAACAAATAGGATAGTTTTACCTGCTCTTGAAAGTCTCTGAACTTCATTCAAAGCTTCCTGTAGGTATTTTTGAGTTTTCTTAAGATCGATGATGTGGATCCCATTTCTTTGCATGAAGATAAATTCCTTCATTTTCGGGTTCCAACGGCGGGTTAGGTGGCCAAAATGCGCACCTGATTTCAATAGTTCTTCTAGCGAAGCTGCTTGAGGCATAAGTATATATGTTTAGGTTAATCCTCTATGCGGGTCAACCTCATCATCCAATCCTCCCGATTCATCGGGAGAACACCAGGCGATGAGTCGCCACATATGTGTATTTAAAAAAATTTCTTGAGCGTGTGTATTAACGCTTGCTGAACTGGAACTTCTTTCTAGCCTTTGGCTGTCCAGGTTTCTTGCGCTCAACCATTCTGTCGTCACGAGTTAGCAGTCCGTGTTCTTTTAGAATAGTGTGATTGCCTTCAGTTTCTCCATCAATTGCGCGAGCAAGAGCATGCTGGATAGCACCTGCCTGACCAGCTTTACCACCACCACGTACTGTTACTTTGATATCGAAGTTGCCTTCATTATCAGTAACTGCCATAGCAAGAGTTGCAATGTTGATGATTGCTTTTGAAGGTAGGTAATCTTCAATTGGAGTACCATTCACTACAAAAGAACCAGTGCCCGGCTTGATGTACAAGCGCGCTGTTGATGTTTTTCGTCTTCCGATGTAATTAGCTTGTGCCATGTATTAAATCGATTAAAGCTCGATGATTTCTGGTTGTTGTGCTGTTTGCCCATGAACCGGACCTGCATAAACACGAAGGTTAGTGAGCAATTTGCGTCCAAGTCTGTTTTTAGGAAGCATCCCTTTTACTGCTTTCATAACAAGAGAAGTTGGATCTTTAGCCAACATATCTTCAGCGCTGGTAAAACGCTCGCCACCTGGATAGAAAGTATGACGGAAATACATTTTGTCCGTCATTTTTTTACCGGTCAATTTTACTTTTTCTGCATTGATAACAATCACGTTATCACCGGTATCCATATGTGGAGTAAAAGTGGGCTTATTTTTGCCTCTCAGGATAGATGCTACAACAGTACTCAAACGCCCTAAAGGAACGTCTTCGGCGTCAACCATCACCCATTTTTTCTCGATATCGCTGGGCTTAGCTGAGTATGTTTTAAAACTTAAAGTATCCACGATTGTGTGTATTTTGACTTTTTGGGAAAGACTCAAAA
Organism: Balneolaceae bacterium; assembly: GCA_965229525.1. Taxonomy (GTDB): domain Bacteria; phylum Bacteroidota; class Rhodothermia; order Balneolales; family Balneolaceae; genus HXMU1420-13. Next base: position 1,131,891 of record OZ245886.1, on the reverse strand, counting down.
ATTACGGCAAATAATCGAGGTTATCAACATCTGGAAATAAAAAAGAATTCAATGAAAATGACGATTGACCAACGACGATTGACCTTTGTATTCTGACTCCTATTTGTACAAAAAGTGATGGATTAGTGATAAAATCATTTGTTCAATCAAAGCTCATATTTATACAATCCCGTAGATGTACTGGCGAACAAGTTGTTCCTTACTAATTCTAAATCATATACCAGCCAATCAAAATCTACTGAAGTGATTGAATTCCAGGATGAACCATTATTATCAGAATAGAAAACACCACTTCCCAATATCGAAATATAAATGCGGTATTTTGAGTCGAAAACTACATCGGTAATGTCATTTACAATTAAGGACTCAGGATAACTATCTGTCCAAGTTTGCCCATCGTCGTTTGAGATCAAAAGTTTTTGTACACGAGTAGTGGCAAATAAAATATCAGAACTATTCGAGTGAAAACTATTCACATTTGAAGTGGGTAACGAAATACTATTAAATGTTGGATTGTCTTCTGTAACGTTTAAAGTTTTGATAGAGGATCCTTCTTTGATAAATAATAGGTCCTCGATCCGAGAAATTATTCTAACATCATTATCAGCTGAGAGCTGCTTAATGCTAACTTCTAATGTTTCCGTGGAAATTATATCAATTTTAAACAACCCTTTTTGAAGGTCTGAAAAAATGAATTCATTGCTACTGAATACGAAGGATGAAACTTTAAAACTATCAGGTAAAAAACTTGAAAAAGAGATTCCCGCGTCCGTGGATAAAATGGCCGAAGAATCCTCAACAGAAACAAGTATGTTTGATTGTGAATCGAAAGCCAGACCGGTTCGATCTACCGTTTCCTCAATGACTTCAAAACTACCAGAGCCATCATCTTTAAACAGTTCAAGTCCTGTAAAAGCGAACTTGTTGTTGTTTGAGTCTTCAAAATATCCAAGTAATAAGGTGTCTTCGAAAGCAATCAATTCCCATTCATTTTCTAGTTGCTGAAACTCAGAATTTGTAAGTGGACTTGTGCTTGAAGAGTCACACCCAATCCAAATCAATAAAACAAGGATTAAATAAGAGGGTAAGGATCTCATCATGACTTTATAATTAAATGGAAAATCCTGTAGATAAATAGTTGCTCTTAATATAGTTGAGATTAATTTTATAGCCAATTTTGATGTGAATTAATTTGAATAATCAAAAGGTGCGAAACCAACTTTGCTTCTCTCAGAATATTCTAGAAAGAATTTGTATTTTCCCACCCCCAAAAAATCCTAAATAAGCGAGTCCATGAGCGAAGCATTTAAAAACACACGCACAGCATTTGAAACAGGGTCAGGTACAGCCTATTTATATAGTCTAGAGAAATTAAAAGAAATGGGATATGGAAACATTGACAAACTTCCGTTCTCTATCAAAATTTTATTAGAAGCCGTTCTTCGTAATTACGACGATTATGTAGTTACAAAAACGGACATCGAAGCTTTAGCAAATTACGATGCAAAGGCTCCGCAAGGAGAAATTCCATTTAATCCATCGCGCGTAGTGCTGCAGGATTTTACTGGAGTACCTGCTGTTGTGGACTTGGCCGCTCTTCGCTCAGCCATGAAAAGAATGGGTGGAAACCCAAACGATATCAACCCACAGGTTCCGGTTGATCTGGTTATCGACCACTCTGTTCAGGTGGATATGTTTGGTAGCGAAGCAGCTTTGTTCTTCAACGTGGAAAAAGAAATGGAGCGCAATAATGAGCGCTATCAGTTTTTGAAATGGGGTAAAGAAGCTTTTGATAATTTCCGTGTGGTTCCACCAGGTCGCGGAATCGTTCATCAGGTAAATTTGGAATATTTAGCTCGTGGTGTGTTCAAGAAAACTGAGGATGATGGAACTGAGACCGCTTATCCGGATACATTGGTTGGAACAGACTCGCACACAACTATGATTAACGGACTTGGAATTCTAGGTTGGGGTGTTGGTGGAATTGAAGCGGAAGCAGCCATGCTTGGTCAGGCTATATCGATGTTAGTTCCAGATGTAGTTGGAATGAAATTAACCGGCGCACTTAAAGAAGGTGTTACTGCGACTGACTTAACACTGACTGTAACCCAAATGCTTCGTCAGCATAATGTGGTTGGAAAGTTTGTTGAGTTCTATGGTGATGGTATCAGCAACATGAGTTTGCCTGATCGCGCGACCATTGCAAATATGGCACCTGAATATGGTGCAACCATGGGATTCTTCCCAATTGATGCTGAGTCGTTAAGATACATGAGCAGAACCGGTCGTGATGAGAATCTTGTAAAATTAGTTGAGAACTACTGCAAGGCTCAGGGATTATTCAGAACAGATACTACTCCAGATCCGGAATTCACATCAACTCTTCAGTTAGATTTGAGCACGGTTGAGACCTCATTAGCAGGACCAAAACTTCCTCACGATCGTATCGTGCTGAAGAACATGAAGTCTACATTTGCATCTTCTTTAACCAGCGACAATCCAACAATGGGTTTCAATCTGGATGAAAAGCGACTAGCAAGCAAAGGACTTTATAAAAATGGGACCGAGTTAGAAATGACTCACGGTGATGTCGTAATTGCCGCAATTACATCTTGTACAAATACATCTAACCCAAGTGTGATGTTGGGTGCGGGTATTGTAGCGAAGAAAGCAGTAGAAAAAGGATTAACGGTTCCTCCTTATGTAAAGACTTCGCTTGCTCCAGGTTCACGAGTAGTAACCGAGTATTTAGCCGAAGCTGGGCTAACAGAATACATGGACAAATTAGGGTTTAACTTAGTTGGATATGGTTGTACCACTTGTATCGGTAACTCAGGGCCACTTCCAGAGCCCGTAGAAACTGCCATCAAAGAAGGTGACTTGATCGCAGCTGGAGTTCTTTCCGGTAACAGAAACTTTGAAGGTAGAATCCATCCTTGGGTAAAAGCAAACTTCTTGGCATCTCCACCACTTGTTGTGGCTTATGCTCTTGCAGGTACCGTTGATATCGATTTATCATCGGAGCCACTTGGTAAAGACAAAGATGGTAATGATGTTTACTTGAAAGACATCTGGCCAACAACTGAGGAGATCGCAGCAGAACTTGATAATGCAATTCGCCCGGATCTTTTCGAAGAAATGTATAGCGACATTTTCGATTCTCCAGCCTGGGATGAGATTGCTGTTGCAGGTGGTGATTTGTTCGAATGGAATGATGCTTCTACGTACATTCAAGAACCTCCATTCTTCATGAATATGAGTGAAGAAGCAAAACCAATTCAGCCTATAACTGGAGCAAAAACGTTAGTGAAAGTAGGCGATTCTATCACAACCGATCATATTTCACCAGCGGGTAATATCAAAGAAGATGCTCCCGCCGGATTATTTCTGAAAGCTAATGGAGTTGAAAAGAAAGACTTCAACTCATATGGTTCACGTCGTGGAAATGACCGAATTATGACTCGTGGTACCTTTGCGAATGTTCGATTCAAAAATCAATTAGCTCCAGGTACGGAAGGTGGATTCACAAAATATCACCCAACCGGTGAAGTGATGACTATTTTTGATGCTTCTTTGAAGTATAAAGAAAGTGGAACTCCGTTAGTTGCCCTTGCCGGAAAACAATACGGTACGGGGTCTTCTAGAGATTGGGCTGCAAAAGGCACCAACCTTTTAGGTGTTAAATGTGTGATTGCTGTTTCTTACGAGCGTATTCACCGTTCAAACTTAATCCAGATGGGTGTTCTACCATTGCAATTCAAAGAGGGTGATAGTGCGGATGCTCTTGGTTTAGATGGCTCTGAGACCTTTGATATCCATGTTGATGATAACGTAAAAGCTCGTGGCGAAATCAAAGTAACGGCTACAAAAGCTGATGGAACGGCAACCGAGTTTATGACTCATTGCCGAATTGATACTCCAGTTGAAGTTGACTATTACCGAAACGGTGGAATTCTCCATACAGTTCTGCTCGACTATCTAAAAAAGAGCAAAAACTAAAAATTGAAAATCCTCGCTGAAACCGGCGGGGATTTTTTGTTTTTATCCATTTCTTAAAGCATCTTTGCTCTCCCCATATAAATTTCGAGGTTCAGTGATGGCGGAAAACTTTAAACATATGCAATTACTTTTACATGCGATTGAAGGAATCAATCGTACGATGGAACTTAAATCGTTGCTATTAAAGTGTATGAACTCTGCAAGTCAGGTGATGGAAGCTGAGGCAAGCTCTTTAATGCTGCTCGATGAAGTTTCTGGTGAATTGCATGTAAGTATTCCAACCGGTCCTATCAAAGATAAAATCACGGGAATGAATATCCCCCGAGATAAGGGAGTTGCTGGTTGGGTGCTGAAAAACAAGAAGCCATATCTTTCGAATACTCCAAAAGAGGATTCCATTTTTTGGGAAGAGTTAAGTCCAGATTTTCAGACCAGAAATATTTTATGTGTTCCTCTCATCAATTCTAAAGGGGAATCAATGGGAGTAATTCAGGTTCTCAATAAAGAGAAAAATCAGGACTTTGATGAAAGTGAAATTCCGGTTTTTGAGTCATTAGCTGGTCATATGGCACTGTCTATTGAAAAAGTAAGAGAAGTTGATGACCTCAAGAAAAGTGTTCAGCAAAAAGAAGAGCGCTTGAAAGAAGTACATCAAAGCATGAAAGGGAATTTGGCTGCAATTAACGCATTGATTCAGCTCGAGCTTCCAGGTGTTGATAGCGAACATGCTCAGTTTGTGATGAAAGCAACGGGAAGCCGAATTGAGACTATATCGAATGCTCATCATATTCTATACAATCAAGATGAATTTGAATACCTCGATCTTGGAATATATCTAGGTCGATTAACCTCGATTGTTGCAGAAATCTTCGAAGATGAAGAAAAAGACATCAGCCTTCTGGTTGATATGGATAAAATCTCGCTAAAAGCCAGTGTTGCCCTTACGGTTGGATTAATTGTAAATGAAGTGCTTGTTCACATGTACCGGGATGCTTTCGAATTAGTAGAAGTTGGTAAAATTAGCCTGGCTGTAAAAAAAGATGAGAGTAATTGCGTACTCATTAATATCTCTGATGACGGTAAAGGACTCAATGATCTGCTTGATGGATCTGTTGAAGATTCTCTGGGTTCCGTAATCATTAAAACCCTTGCTCAAAAACTAGGGGCTACACTATCTCAAAGACCCAATGAGAAAGGCGGAACTGTTTTCTCCATTATCTTTTATATCTGATTATATCCACCAGCTTTCTAGTCCGCGCATGGTGAAAAACTGAGCGACTTTATTACTCATTGAAGAGGATGCCAATGTTTTCACAATTTGATTTTTCACTGCCGGAAAATTTGTAGCTCGACCCATTTTCATATTCATCTCGGCTCGTTTTGCCACTTTCTTGGCCATTGGTTTCTGTTTGGTCTCATATACAAACATATCTGCTAAAGGAAGATCTTTGGAGATACCTCTACAGAATGACATCACATTGGCTAAATGCCATGCATCGATCCAGCCTAGATTCATACCCTGCCCGCCAATAGGACTTACAACATGAGCGGCATCACCAGCTAGTAATATTCTATCAACGATAAATCGATCTGCGATATAATGCTGAACTCCAAAACTACTATGCGATTCACAGCTAGAGGGATCAAGTTGCAAATCAATTCGTTTATTAATCAACTCTGATAGTAGTTCTGCAGATGACTCCTCCACGTACTGATCTGTCTTTACAACCCAGCGTCGCATTTGATTTGGAAGTGGAAAACACTCAATTAGTCCATCTTTAGGAAGGTAAACCACGGCATCTCTACCGAATTCGGTATTATCCGTGAAATCCCCCATCACGTAGGTATCAGGATATCTTTTTCCTTTGAACTTGATTCCAAGAGACTCTCGAACGAAGCTATTTTTGCCATCACAACCGACCACATAACCTGTTTCAACCGAATGAGATTTTCCATCTTTTTCGAATTCCAACTCCACAAAAAATGACTCTTGCTGAATGCTTTTGACTTCAGCTCCTTCAATCAATGAATCCGGACTTACTTCCAAAATTCTTTCTCTAAGGATTTTTTCTGATTCACTTTGTGCTAATAAAAGAATGAAGTTGAAAGGTTTGGGGCAATTGGAGAATTCTATTGTGCCTAGTAGCTTCTTTCCGGAATGCGCATGACCTCGTTCAACTTTAAGTCCAGCATCTATAAATCGATCAACTATCCCAAGGTTCTCAAATAATTCAAGTGAAGGTGGATGAATTCCTAAAGACCTCGACCCACTGATGACTTCAGTTCTTTTTTCTAAGATGGTGAAAGGAATTCCTCTGTGATGAAGACACAATCCAAGAAATAATCCTACAGGACCACCACCAACAATTACTACATCTTCGATTTTCATGATTTATCCAGAGTTAGTACCAACCGAAATAAGGGCATCTGATCCAGTTTCCATTTCTTAGGTATGATGCGTTCCAATTCTTCGAAGGTAAAGCTTCGTTGAATAGAAATCAGTCCATCTTTAGTGATGTATGATTTCTTGAAAATTAACGGTGTAATTAATTTGAATAGCCAATATCCAAGAGAATTTCTTTCGATATCATTAAACAGAATTCGCCTTTTCGCAAGCTGGTCTGCTTGTATTAATAAGTCTCGAACTTCTTCATCTTTCAAATGATGAAGTACATGATTACTAATCACAAAATCGAAGGTTTTTCCTTCATCTATTAATTCGGAAGAATGGAGTTTCTTGAATTGAATATTTTTTGGAGCATTCAGGGTTTCAACAAATGCCAAAGCGCGATCATCTAGTTCGATAGCTAGAATTTCAAGTTTAATCCCATCACTTTTTGCCCAATAAGCTATTTTAATTGGGATATCACCACCACCAAAACCGATATCTAAAACAGAATAAGTTTTAGAATTATCTGTGCAAAGTGGTCGAATTCGGGTTTTATAAATCCGCCGCCAACCAGATAAGAACGAGTTAATTACAGAGAATTGTTGGTAGGTATTGTTTAGGGTTTCTTGATCACAATCTAGACGATCCATCCACTCAACTAATTCTGGTTGACGTTGCTTTAGGAAATCACCCATCAATTATTGATGTAAGTGAAAATCCCTGTCTCTATAGTTAGACCGGGACCAAAAGCAATAGGAAGGATTTTGGAATCAGAATTCAACCCAGTTCTTCGAATTTCATCCAATACAAACAAAATGGTTGCAGAACTCATATTCCCATATTTAGAAAGCACTGTTCGAGAAGGAATTACTTTTTCTGAAGCTACATTCATGCCTTGTTCCACTTTATCGACAATTGCACGTCCACCCGGATGAACGGCCCATAAATCAATGTCTTCTTTGTTGATTTCAAGATTCTCAAACATGGGTTGCATGATGTCATCAATGTTAGATTCAATGATGGATGGAATGTAGCTTGAAAGCACCATCTTAAACCCGGTATCACTGATGGTCCAGGCCATATCTTTTTCACCTTCATAAGCCAGCGCCGAAGAAAACTCATCAAGTCGATACCCTGAATTTGTTGGTTCTTTGGTTGAAACCAAAACACCGGCAGCTCCATCAGCAAAAACAGAAGCGGCTAAAATTTGATCGATATCATCTGAAATTTGAAGATGCAAAGAGCAAAGCTCACAAGTGATAACTAAAACAACGGCATCAGGGTCTGCTTTGCAAAAAGACTCAGCCATTTTCAATGCCGGGAAAGCAGCATAACATCCCATAAACCCAATGTGAAATCGCTGAGTAGAAGGAGATAATCCTAGATGACGGACAACTTCAAAATCTGGACCGGGCGCATAAAAACCTGTACAGGAAACCGTAATGACATGAGTAATGGAACTTCTATCTAAATCAGGATTCTGTTCCATCAATTGATCAGCAACTTTCAGAAACAGTTTTTTCGATTCCCTTTCATAGATAGCGTTTCTCTCTCCAGTAGTCGGCGGTGACTCATTTTTAAAGACTCGATTGAAAAACCCATCTCCTCCTTCTTCAGAAAAATCATAATTGGCGGCATGACGCTTTTCAATTCCCGACTGAGAATATATTCGGTGAATAATTGAACGCGTTTTACGATCTCCTGGTACGGCTTCCTTCATTATTTCACGAACCCTTTGTTGGTCTTCAAAGCTCTCGGGAACTGCAGTTGCGATGTCATTGATGTAAACAGCCATACTCTAGAATAGTGCTTTTATTAATGCATCAAAAACGGTTATTTGTGCAGGAATAGTTCACTTTATTTGAAATAATTCTCTTTATCGAAACTGTACACGTCGCACGACGTCTTAGTTGCCTCAACTAAATATAAAACCAATGTATACGAACCAGATTTTTATCGATGGATTTAAGAAAGCAAAAGATGATTTAGATGAAATCCTAAAAAGTGTTGATGATGATTTATTTATGAGTAAACCCATTGATGGTGGATGGGGAATTGGTGAAGTAGTGAGTCACATTAATAAAGTGACCGATCTGTACTTAGCACAAATGGAGCCGGGTATTAATCAACCAACCGATACCCTTCCGAAGGGTAATGGTCCTTATAAGCTTCCCTGGTCGATGAAGAAATTCGTAAAAGTGGTAAGCCCTGACTACAAACCCAAAATTGGTACATTTCCAGTCTTTTATCCGGAGAAAAAAGCTGATTTAGATCGTGAAAAATTAGTAGAGCACTTTAATAATAACATGGATCGGTTTATAGCTATTGCTGAAAGAGCAGAGTCAGAAAACCTCAATTTGGATAAAATTAAAATTCGAAATCCGGTAGTGAAATTTTTAAAGATGAGTTTGAGTGCCTGCCTCGCAATACATGAACGGCACACGCAAAGGCATTTGGAGCAGATTAAACGGTTGATTCCTGCTTAGTCTTTTTAGTTAATAAGTGAAATCTGGTGTTGTGTAAAATTGAAGCAACGGTAAGCCCGGAAATCAATCCGACCCAAAGCCCTCCCGGGCCAAAATCTGTGACTATCCCCAAATAATATCCGACGGAAAATCCAACCAGCCAGTAAGAGATAAAATTAAAAATCATAGGCATTCGGGTGTCTTTTAGTCCACGTAAAGCGCCAAAACCGCCTACTTGAAGTCCGTCTGAAATCTGGAAAAGTCCGGCATAGAAGATCAGAGAAACGGCAAGGGTAAGCACCTCTGGGTCACTCGTATAAATCCCAACTATCATTTCGGGAAAAGAGAAAATCAGAATGGCGGTGAAGCACATGATCGCTACACAAACAGCTGTTCCAAGGAATCCTCTAAATCGTGCTTTTTCTATAGAACCTTGACCAACCGCACGGCCAACCCTTTGAGAAATCGCCATTGAAAGTCCGAACGGAATCATAAAAACAGTCGCAGCAATATTAATTGCTACCTGATGGGATGCCGAAGCCGTAACCGAGAGGGTTCCCATCAAAACACTCACTGCAGCAAAGAGTAAAACTTCAAGGGTTGAGCTTACACCATTTGGGACACCGACTGTTAAAATCTCTTTTACATATTTCCAATCAGGGCCTTTAGTTCGGGCATAAATCTTGAACCGTTTAAATGGCTTAAATGATGCAGTAAAAATTATCATTGTTAAACCACCAGCAATTTGAACAATTGTAGTGGCATACCCCGTGCCCTCAGCACCCATGGCCTCGAAGCCAAGTTTACCGTACATCAAAATATAATCAGCAGGTATATTGATAATCAGCATTAAAGCGGCTATAAACATGGCTGGTTTTGTAATTGCAAGGCCCTCACTGAAATATCGTAGACCAGCAAATGTTAATAGCCCCGGAATTCCCCAGGAAATAGCCTTTAAATATTCCGTTGATTTGGGGATAATTTCGGGATCAACGTTTAGCCAGTACATAATTAGGTCAAGATGCCTGACCATGAAAAAAGAAGGGATGGATAGAAATCCAACCATCCACAATGTCTGGCGAGCCGATTTTCCAATTTCATCAAACTTCCTGGCTCCCAAATATTGCGATACAATTGGATTGATGGCTACAAGAATGGCCATCCCAAATAATGAAACGGGTAAATAAAGGGCATTGCCAACGGCAACACCAGCCAGATCGGCTGCGGATAAATTTCCAGCCATTATGGTGTCGGTTACATTCAGTCCCATTCCTAAAAGTTGGGTTCCTACTATAGGTAAGCCAATTTTGAGGAGCGTAGAAATTTCGGTTTTTATTTCTTGGAATGAATGTTTCAAGGCAGGATTGAATGAGCGCTAATGGTACGGAAAATCAATCCAAGAAATGGGCCTTATCAAGAGTTTTTAAGCGGAATAGTAATTTTGAAGGTTGTGCGAATATTCGGTGTACTTTCGAAAGAAATCGAACCAGAATGTTCTTCAATAATTTTTTTTGTGATTGCAAGTCCCAAGCCGGTGCCTGATGTTTTGGTTGAGAAATTGGGGAGAAAAATGCTTGGTGCTTCTTCTTTTGAGATCCCTTTTCCGTTATCAGAAATTAAGATTTCAACAGTTTTGTCTTCTTTATTCCATGTTGATTGGAGGACAATTTCTCCATTTTCAGAAATCGCTTCTTGTGCATTTTTTATAAGATTTACCAACACTCTTCGAAGTTCGTCTGATACACCGGAAATAATGAATTCTCTGTTTTCGAACTGAGTAGTAATTTTTGTTCCATGATCCCTATACATCACCACGACCGATTCAATCAATTCATTTACTTTCACATCCTCGAATTGAAATGAAGTTGGTTTAGCAAATTTTGAGAAGTCGGAAGCTATTTTATTTAATGCCTCGATTTGCTCAATCATACTTTTTGTGATAGCTGCAACTTTTGGTTTGTCGAGACTTAGTTCTGCGCCTGTTTGTTGAAGTTGTCGCTCTAAATGTTGAAGGTTCAACTTCATTGGTGTAAGGGGATTTTTTATCTCGTGGGCTACTTGTTGTGCCATTTGCTTCCAGGCAGCTTCACGTTCGCTCGTAGCTAGTTCATCTTGTAATGTTTTTAAACGAGCCGCCATAGAATTATAAGCTCGTGTAAGCATGCCAATTTCATCATTAGATTGAACTCTCAAACGAGTAGTTAAATCACCCGAGGATATTTTTTCAAGACCAGCTTCCAACGTTTCAAGTGGTGCGGTTATTCGTGCACTTATAAATCCGATCATCAAAATAAGTACACCAAAAATTAACGAGTAAAAAGCCAATAGATAACTTGTTGTTGACAACAATCGGCTGTAAAAATCAGGGGTTTTTAAGAATGTTGGTATGGCAACAATTCCGGCAATTTGATTGTCAGCGTTCAGCCAAGGTTGATAACCAATCATTACATCTTGTTCACCGATAGAAAGAATATCAATGGCTAATTGAGAGCCTTCAGAAACAATGCTCTGGTAAATATCCCATGGTATTGTTGGTGGAATTAAGTGCTGACTATAAATCGGCGGAGTTGTCGAGTTCTCGAGCAGCCCATCGATATAAAGAGATGCATCTACTCCTAAGACAGCAGTAATATTTTCGAGAAAATCGGTTGAAATTTCGTTGCTTTGATCTGCTTCAGTAAGAGTCTCGGTTAACGTAATTAGTTGATCGCGTAATAATTCCTGAACTTCTTTTTTGTTTTGAGATTCTAAAATTAATGAAGTAGCTCCAATCAAGAAGAACAGACATATAATGCTGGCAATGATGGATCTATCCATGAGGCGATCTCTAATTTTTCTGGATTTGGATATTTTTTTCCAGATACCAGAACTGGCGAATATTACCAAAATGAGTATAAATGGGATTGCAACCGTGAAGTATACTCGAAGGAAAACATATAATATCTGAGGTAAAGTGATTTGTAGGTGTGCACCTCTAATTATAGAACCCGAACTGGTTCTGCTAAATCTCTCTTTCAATTTCATTTCCTGAATGGTGGGGTTTTGAACCCATTCTGAATGCCCTGTAAGGTAGTCTTGAATCGTAGAAGGTAGCATGCCATAATCTGGTATTGATGCTAATGTTCCACTCACGACTGTCCGCGTAGGAACACCATCTAAATATTCTGTAAATGTGAAGGCCGTTTCCTCTGGGGATTGGATCGTAGCATTTACAACCGATCGAAATGGACGGTTTAATTCCGGAATCTCCTGGTAAAGTGTTGCAAGTATCCAACCGCTAATATTTTCCGAACGTCTACTCTGATACACCGGAATCCAACCTCTCACGAAATAAGAGTATTCGGCATTTACCGTTCCAATAGGTTGACTTCTCAGTATTGGACGAAGGTTATCTTTTCGGATACGTTCTTCTTCATATGGGATTATGAGCTCATCAATTCGATAATCAGTAGTCCATTGGGGAACAGACAAATTTGTGTTATACGCAGCGAGAGGAGCACCAGTTTTGTCGATTAATTGAAGTGAAAATGAATACTTCAGCCAATCTTCCTGAATCAGATCGTCAATAATTTGCTCAAAGTTTGATACACTGAAAAGAGAAATTGAGCGGACTTCAGTGTAGGCCTCATTCAAAAGTTCAGTTATTACCTCGCGTATTTTTTCTTCATTGTCTTCTTCAAAAATCTTAGAATTTTTTACCAGTTTTGTATAAAGCACTTCATCAAAAGAAAAGTAAATGGTTGCGGTGATGGAACAGGAGACGATAGTCAATACGGTGAGCATGGCTCGAATAAGAGAAACATCATAGTTGAGGATGCTAAACTTATGTTGAAGTATTGTAAGGATTATTAAAATTGATACTAAGCCCCCAGATATCCATATGATTGACGTGTTGACGTTCAATTCAACTGTTAATAGAATGCTTATTAACAATGGGATACTTATTCCAACAATAGTTGAAAAAAAGACGCCGATTGTTGAGGGTAATTCGTGTTTTAAACCCTTTAAAAACTGGGTGTTAAATAACGAAGATATAATTAAAAGTGTACTACCTAAAACCCAAATCCAGGCCGTAGAAAAAATGGAAGAAGTTAGAACCTGATTAAATAAGTTTAGTTCAGAAACCAAAATGGTTGAATACACATCATGAAGGAGAAAAATCAGAATAGCTGCAAAAGCAAAACCACTTAAAAAACTGATTATAAATAATTCAGAACTACGTTTTAAGGATTGTGTTGAGTACCGACTAATAAACCAATTGTGTAAGCATAAATACCCGACAAGTATAAAAACAGCATCGATGATCTTTGATAAGTAGACCGAATCAAAAAGAGCAGTTGAAATTGGGTTTTGAAGGAAATGAACTAGTGTTAGAAAAATCCACTGAAGTACTAGTTGGAAATAAGCATTCAATGTTCGTGAAACCCATGCTAATAATAGTGTAAACAGCAATGCTATTGCTAAAATATAATAAGAACGGATGCTTCTAATACGCTGCTCTTTTAATGATAAATAGGCATGAATGTCTGATTCTGAAGCATAAACAGTGGCAATAAAATCGTCGGAAACTGATTGGAATGAGCGAGAGTGAATCACTGAATCCTGTCGCACAACTGAAAATGAAATTCGAACCGGAAATGAAGATTTATCTTCGATTTGATGGATATTACTTTCAGGTGTATTGGTTACAATATCAAACTCATTATGTTGATCCAATAGCAATCGTGTATAAATCTGATAATAAACCGTATCAGTATTTTGAATATATGTAACCGGAATAATTGATTGAAGAAACTGAACATTTCCTTCTCTTCTTCTTTCCAGAATTAGATTAGTATTTTTGGCATCTAAAGAATCAAGAGAATTAATCGAGGTATATCCTTGCCAATAGATAGGATTTTGTTCTTCAAATACAGTTGTTCCCCAAAAATCAGATTGAATTGCATTTGGATTGCTTAAGTCGGCATTGGTAATGAGTAACTCCGCAATCTCATTTGCAAATTCTGTCGATTTTGAGCTGAATTCGAAAATCTGTTTTTGTAAAACTTCGAAAGACTCATCTACAGACTGCTCAGCAATGTTCCTTATTTCCTGATTACCGTCACTATCATTTAGTTGTACCCATTCAAAAGCAAGAAAAGAAACAGCAACAATAGCTAGTAAGCTATATAGTGCTATAGTTATATGTGACTTTTTGAACCCCATGCGCGATTAACGCCTGAATATGTATGTGTTGTATCAGTTAAGATATAAGATTCGAAATACTTGTGTCGGGTTCTCCGGTAAGTACTTTCATTATTGCTTCAGCGGCCAGCATCCCAATCGCTTCTCTCGTTTCGAAAGTGGCACTTGCAATATGAGGTACCAATGTTACATTTGGTGCAGTAAATAGCTTCGGGTGTACTTTTGGTTCCTCTTCAAAAACATCTAACCCAGCTCCACCAATAATTCCATTATGAAGAGCATTAGCCAGTGCTGCTTCATCAACTACAGGACCACGAGATATATTAATTAGAATGGCCTGATTTGGCATGATTTCAAGCAACTTCTTATCAACAAGATGATAAGTTTCGGGAGTAAGGGGGCAATTCATACTCAGTACATCTGATGTAGTCGCTAAATCTGATAATTCAGCGATGAAAGTCGCCTCCAATTCTCTTTCAATTTCTTTGGGTACTGGTTTTCTGTTTGTGTATTGAATTTTCATGCCGAAAGCTAACGCACGTTTTGCAAAAGCCTGGCCAATTCTACCCATCCCTACAATACCTAAAATTTTGCCTCTTAACTCAGGACCTAAAAACCCCAGGGGTTCCCATCCTTTGAATTTACCCTCTCTTAAATACTTCTCAGCTTGATAAAAATTACGGCTGGTTGCCATCAATAAGGCCATAGCAAAATCACCACATGCTTCGGTTAGAACATCGGGTGTGTTTGCAACTTTGATATTTAGATTCCTTGCCGCTTCTATATCAATATTATTATATCCTACAGCAAAATTGGCAACAATTTTAAGATTTTTGGCTGCATTTAAGACTGCTTTCGACACTGGATTGGATAACATCGATAAGAGGGCGTCGTATCGAGGAATATCTTTTTTCAAGTTATCCTCAATCATATATCGGCCTTTTTGCCCCAGTGTAACTTCCCCGAAATCAGATAAATAAGAAATCACAGATTCTGGAATTGGTTCTGTGACAAGTATTCGGGGTTTATTAAGACTCATCTATTCATTTTCGATATATGTGATTCGGGCATCGTTCCAAACTCTTTCTATACTATAAAATTCACGCTTGTCTTTACTCATAACGTGAACTACGATGTTAATGAAATCAAGAATAATCCAGTTTCGAGCTTGAATACCTTCTTTCTTCCATGGTTTTTCACCGGTTTCTTTTAACACTTGTTCTTCAATGGAATCAGAAATAGCCTTGATTTGAGTATCAGAAGTTCCACTACAAATTACGAAATAATCAGTAAGGGTCGTTAAGTCTGAAACATCCATTACTGTTATATCAGTCGCCTTTTTCTCTTTCATCCCTTCAATTACAAACTCAACTAAACTCCTTGAGTCGGGTTTGGTTTGAAATTGATCGTTAGCTGGGTGGTTTATTTCTACCATTTAATCTGTGTTAAGCTGTTCAAAATCGTGACCTATAACAACGGTCACATCTAAATAAAAATCAGGAGATTCTTCCCTTAAAATATTGTTTTCACTTATACCTAGCGCGCTTGCAATTTGACGTGCATTCTCCATAACACCGCTTCTGGAAATTACAATAGTTTGTTCAAGATTAAAATGATCGAAGTTTCCGGTTTCGACTACGTCAAATCCATTTTTACGTAGTACACTTGTATATCTATTTGCAATTCCTGCAACACCACACCCATTGAGAACCTCAATTTGAATGACATCACTTATTAGTTGAGAATTCGCTTCAGCTCTGGTATTAAGAATTCTAGGATAAACTACACGAGTTATCAGGGCAAAGGATAGTGCTAAAAGTAGAACGCTCAAAAAGCCAATGGCAGCATTAAGCAATAATTGATTTATGGAAGAGTTTTGTTTTTCAGAAGGGGTTTCAGGCATTCAATAATAAATTAGTACCACATCCAGGCATTGCGATATCTACTAAAGCGATTGTGACCATATGGGTTGTAACCGTATCCAAATCCTCGAGGTAATTGCTGATATTGAACACGAATAAACGCATTATCGCTTATTTTATAGTTTAATTCTGCATTACTGATAATTACCTGATTTTGAAAACTGCTTGAACCAGCAAAGTTTTGATTTCCACCAAATGGAGAATGCAAGAAAGAAACATCAACTCGCCCATTCATTCGTTCACTTAATTGGAATTGCATAGTATTTGTGTACGCATTTACACTCTGATAATTACCGCTGAACGAGCTAAAGTTCATGCTGTAAGAATGCGACATTTGAATACTGCTGAAAAACCTGTCTAATCCAGATTGAACAGTTGGGGCACGCTCATTAATTAATGGGCCGGTATAATCGTAATATCCTGGTAAATCAGCACGGTATTGAGCACGTACAATTTGCGTGCTTATAATAAAAAATAATAGTAAAAAGCTGAGTCTCTTCATGTGAATAATAGTTTCTTTGCAAACGACTGATTGCATAACCTATTATAATAAAATGGCAAGTTGAAGTAAAATTAACTGAACCCTTATTCTGATTGATATGCACTTGAAAAAGGCATATATTGGCGCTCTTTTGAAAGTTTTACATCAAATACCAAATTTAACTAAATCCGAGAGATGAAACTCACCGATTTTAGATACGAGATTGAAGGGTTAAATATCCCTGACACCCCACTTAAACAACGAGATGAAGCTCGCCTAATGGTTTTAAATCGTGCGGAGCAAACAATAGAACATAAGAAATTTTCTGATATCCATGAGTATCTTAATGACGGTGATGTAATTGTCTACAATAACACAAAAGTTTTTCCTGCAAGACTAAACGGTAAAAAGGAAAAAACTGAAGCGGATATCGAAGTGTTTCTTTTACGAGAGCTTCAGCCTGAAAATATGCTATGGGATGTTCTGGTAGAGCCTGCAAGAAAAATTCGAATTGGAAATAAACTCTACTTTGGTGAAGGCGAAGATGAGCTAATGGCAGAGGTTGTTGATAATACAACTTCACGCGGCCGAACTATTCGTTTCCTTTTTGATGGTTCCAATGAAGAATTGTATGCAAAGCTCGATATTCTCGGTAAAATGCCACTGCCACCTTACATAGAAAGAGAGCCAAGAGATGAAGACAAGGAGCAATATCAAACCATTTTCGCAACAGAACGTGGAGCAGTTGCTGCACCAACAGCGGCGCTTCATTTTACAGACGAATTGGTAGATAAAATAAAAGCCAAAGGGGTCGAGTTTTTACCAATTACCCTGCACATTGGTTGGGGTACATTCAGAAATGTAGAGGTTGAAGATCTAACCAAGCATAGAATGGATTCTGAAAATTATTTCATCTCCATGGATACTTCCGATAAGATCAATATTGCTTTAAAGAAAAAGCGAAATAAAGTTGTTGCTGTTGGAGCTAGTGTGGTTCGAGCTATTGAAACAAGTGTTATGGCAAGCGGGATGTCTAAAATGGGTACTGGTTGGACCGATAAATTCATTTACCCGCCTTATCAGTTTAAAATTACTGAATGTTTGATTACGAACTTTCATCGTCCGGAATCAACTCTATTAATGATGGGTGCGGCTTTCGCTGGCTATGATTTCTTAATGGAAGCTTTCGAGCAGGCTAAAAAAGATAATTATCGCCTTTTTTCATTTGGCGATGCAATGATCATTATCTAATACATGCAAAAGCTGGCGGTAATCATACCGGCGGCGGGCTCTGGATCCAGAATGGGTTCTGCGATGCCGAAACCATTCATTGAATTGGGTGGTCAACCAATTCTCTGGCATACAATTAATGCCTTCGCAAGTCTTGATTCAATCCTTCAAATAATAATCCCTACTTCGCGAGACTGGATAGAAGAAGTCAAAGAGATTTGTAGAACGATCCCAAACCAAGACATACAATATTCTGTTTTGATCGGTGGGAGTGAGCGTCAATTCTCAATTCAGTATGGATTGGATCATTTATCAGGTGAGGTTGAGTTGGTTGCGGTACATGATGCAGTTCGCCCATTTATTAAAACTGAATTAATTTATGAAGCTTGTAAGCAGGCGTCAAAATTTGGAGGAGCTATTGTTGGGGTGCCAGCAAAGGATACTATTAAGAAAGTAGATGATCAGCTTAGTATCAGCGAAACTCCAGACAGAAAAAAGCTTTGGCAAGCACAAACACCACAGATATTTAGAAGAGAATTGATTATTAATGCCTATAAATCTGCAGTGGCGGATGGATTTGTGGGTACAGATGATTCATCATTAGTAGAGAAGATTGGTGGTAATGTGAAAATTGTGGAAGGTGACCGTGAAAATTTAAAAATTACCTATCCCGTTGATCTTCAAATTGCTGAAATGATCCTAAAGGAACAAGGAAGAATATGAGAATTGGATACGGCTATGATACTCATCAATTAATCGAAGGAAGAAAATTAATTCTTGGTGGAGTTGAAATCCCTTTTGAAAAAGGCTTACTAGGTCATTCAGATGCTGATGTATTGCTTCATGCCATAACGGATGCAATTTTAGGAGCAGTAGCTCTTGGTGATATTGGTCAACACTTTCCTGATAATGATCCTGAATTCAAAGATGCAGATAGTCGAAGACTTTTAAGGCATTGCTATGATTTAGTTAAAAAGGAAGGCTTTGAAATTGGAAACATTGATGCCACCATAGTGGCAGAGCGTCCAAAATTATTGCCATTTATACTTCAAATTAGAAATACCATTGCCTTGGATCTAGGTATTGCGAGTAGTAAAATATCTGTGAAGGCGACAACATCCGAGAAAATGGGTTTTGCAGGTAGAGAAGAGGGGATTACTGCAACCGCAGTCGCCTTGTTAAAACCAATTTAAAATATGTTGGATCAGGTAGTTCAGGCAGTTGTTGATTGGGTGTCATTGGTCGGTCCAATTGGAGTATATCTTGTTTTTACAACTATAGCTTATTTGGAAAATATATTGCCTCCAGTTCCAGGTGATGTTCTGGTAGCGTTTAGTGGTTATTTAGCCGCCGAAGGTTTAATAGGTTTGTTTCCAATTTGGAGCCTTACTGTCACCGCTTCTGTCATTGGATTTATGAATATGTATTGGTTGGGTTATAAGCTAGAAAAACAAATTTCCGCGAACCGACATGAGCACATTTTATTAAAGTTTTTCAACTACAGATACATCAGAATTGCAAAGATTTGGATGACAAAATATGGGCAATGGGTAATTGTGGGAAATCGATTCCTCGCTGGTACTCGTTCTGTAATCTCTTTAACGGCCGGTTTGTCACATCTAAATATCCCTCAAACTGTGATAAGTTCTATGATCAGTTCAATGCTTTGGAATGCGTTATTGATAGGTTCAGGGTGGTTTGTGAAGGAAAACTGGGCAGTTATAGGTGACTACCTCTCAACCTATGGGAAGATAATATTGATTGGTATCGCTATACTAATTTCTGTAAGGGTCGTGGGCCTATATTTAAAGGGAAAAAAAGCTGTGGATAACCGTTGAATGAAAATGAAATTTTTATTCAACCAATTGTTGACAATTTTTAGATTGATGGGTATTTTTTAAGTCTTTCGCAAAAAGCCAGTGTAGCTCAGTTGGTAGAGCAACGGTTTTGTAAACCGTCGGTCATCGGTTCGAATCCGGTCACTGGCTCTTGATGTGGAAAGGGGAGATACCAAAGCGGCCAACTGGGGCAGACTGTAAATCTGTTGTCTTACGACTTCGTAGGTTCGAATCCTGCTCTCCCCACAATTTTACTGCGAGCGTAACTCAATTGGTAGAGTGTCAGCCTTCCAAGCTGAATGTTGCCGGTTCGATCCCGGTCGCTCGCTCAACCAAAGCCGATATAGCTCAGCGGTAGAGCACTTCCATGGTAAGGAAGGGGTCGTCGGTTCAAGTCCGACTATCGGCTCACTGGAAAGAACTTTTTAAACTTTACTTAAAAACACATTTAGAAAATGGCAAAAGAGACCTTTCAACGCACCAAGCCCCACGTGAATGTGGGAACTATTGGCCACGTAGATCATGGTAAGACCACCTTAACGGCTGCGATTACCTCAGTAATGGCGAAAACCTGGGGTGGGGAAGCGCAAGCTTTCGACCAGATTGACAATGCTCCTGAGGAGCGCGAGCGTGGGATTACGATTGCGACGGCGCACGTGGAATATGAGAGCGAAGTACGCCACTATGCCCACGTAGACTGCCCGGGTCACGCGGATTATGTGAAGAACATGGTAACGGGTGCGGCCCAGATGGACGGTGCTATCCTGGTGGTAGCGGCTACCGATGGTCCTATGCCACAAACTCGAGAGCATATCTTGCTTGCGCGTCAGGTAGGGGTGCCTCAAATTGTGGTATTTATGAACAAGGTTGATTTAGTAGACGACGAAGAGCTTCTGGAGCTGGTAGAGCTTGAAGTTCGAGAGCTGTTATCTAGCTATGAGTTCGATGGAGACGATATTCCTGTGATTCAGGGTTCTGCGCTAGGCGCGTTAAATGGCGAGGCGCAGTGGGAAGAGAAAGTAGTAGAGCTGATTGCAGCGGTTGACGAGACCATTCCTACTCCAGAGCGTGACGTAGACAAGCCATTCCTGATGCCGGTTGAGGATGTATTCTCAATCACAGGTCGTGGAACGGTAGCTACGGGTCGTATCGAGCGTGGGGTGATTAAGATCAACGAGGAAGTGGAAATCGTTGGGATCATCGAAGAGCCGATGAAGAGTGTGGTAACGGGCATTGAGATGTTCCGCCGCCTGCTGGATCAAGGGGAGGCCGGTGATAATGCGGGTATCCTACTTCGTGGGATCAACAAGGATGACATCCAGCGTGGAATGGTGTTATGTAAGCCAGGCTCAATCACTCCACACAAGAAGTTCGAGTGCGAGGTATACGTACTGAGCAAAGACGAAGGTGGGCGACACACGCCGTTCTTCAAAGGGTACCGCCCGCAGTTCTATTTCCGTACGACCGACGTAACGGGAGCATGTGAGCTTCCTTCTGGTGTGGAGATGGTAATGCCAGGCGACAACGTGAAGTTGGATGTAGAGCTCATCCAGCCGGTAGCGATGGAAGAAGGGCTGCGTTTTGCGATCCGCGAGGGTGGACGTACCGTAGGCGCCGGTGTGGTAACTAAAATTTTAGATTAAGCTAAGATTTAACACATAAGTTTAAACATACAGAGTAGGTAGCGATGCTGCCTACTCTTGTGTGTATAAACGGGCGTAGCTCAGTTGGTAGAGCACTGGTCTCCAAAACCAGGTGTCGGGAGTTCGAGTCTCTCCGCCCGTGCAAACAAAAAATTGATATGGAAAAGCTTACTAAATTTTTCGAGAGCGTGGTTGCTGAATTCAAGAAAGTCAGCTGGCCAACACAACAAGAATTGATTGATAACACCATCATTGTGGTTGTGTTCTCGATAATACTGTCTGCATTTATTTTTGGTGTTGATCAATTATACAGCACAGTACTTGAAGCTATTTATAGATAATGAGTAAAGAACTAGAACATGGTTGGTATGTAGTAAGATGCTTCTCTAGCCATGAGAAAAAAGTAAAAGAATTCCTCGATCGCGAAATCGAAGAACAAAATCTCGGTGATAAAATACTGGACGTTTTAGTGCCTACTGAAACTGTTGTAGAGATTCGTGGAGGAAAGAAGCGTACTCGTGAGAAAAATTTCTTTCCAGGGTATATTTTACTAAATACTCATTATGATGAAGAGGTTAACAACCTCATCCAAAGTGCACCATCTTGTTTAGGTTTCCTAAAGGTAGGAAAAGACCAATTGGTG
The DNA here is from genome assembly GCA_965229525.1 of Balneolaceae bacterium. Lineage (GTDB taxonomy): Bacteria > Bacteroidota > Rhodothermia > Balneolales > Balneolaceae > HXMU1420-13. The sequence continues at coordinate 1,110,097 of OZ245886.1, read as the reverse complement.
CCAACACCTCTTAAAAAGCACGAAGTCAAACGCATCATTGGTAGAGTGCAAGAAGCAGGTGAAGAACTACGGAACGTTGATATTCCTTATAACGAAGGTGATATGGTAAAGGTGATCTCTGGACCATTCAAAGATTTCGATGGAACTGTTCAGGAAGTTAATGCCGATAAATTGAAGCTCCGTGTTTTGGTGAGCATATTTGGCCGACGTACTCCCGTAGAGGTGGATGTAAATCAAGTTGAATCCACTACATAAAAGAACCTAGTTGATGCAAACTAGCTATTACGCGATAAATTGAAGTTATATAATTAGAATAGGATCCTGAGAATCCATGGCTAAAAAAGTTGAAAGAATCCTGAAGCTCCAAATTGTTGGTGGCCAGGCTAATCCTGCACCTCCTGTAGGTCCGGCGTTAGGTCAGGCTGGTATCAATATAATGGAGTTTTGTAAAGCCTTTAATGCTAAGACTCAGGACAAGACCGGAACTGTAATTCCTGTTGAGATTACTGTATTCGCAGATAAGTCTTTTACATTTAAAACAAAGACCCCTCCTGCACCAGTACTTCTTAAGCAAGCAGCGAAAATCAAATCCGGTTCAGGAGAACCGAACCGAACAAAAGTTGGAACGGTAACCTGGAGCCAGTGCAAAGAAATTGCGCAGGAGAAAATGGAGGACTTAAATGCGTTCGACGTTGAAGCTGCTGCGGAAATGATTGCAGGTACGGCTCGTAGTATGGGTCTTAGAGTAAATCGCGACGTTTAAAGGAATTAACCTATGGCGAAAAAAGGAAAGAAATATCAAGCAGCAGTGGCGCTGATTAATCCAGAGTTGGAATATTCTTTGGAAGAAGCTTGTGATCTTGTTAAAAAAACCTCAACAACAGGGTTTGATGCATCTGTTGACGTTGACATCCGTTTGGGCGTCGATCCGAGACATGCAGACCAGATGGTCCGTGGTACGGTAAGTTTGCCACACGGAACCGGAAAAGAAGTTAAGGTTTTAGCTCTTGTAAATGAGAGCAAGCAAGCAGAGGCAACTGAAGCCGGCGCAGATCATGTTGGGCTTGATGATTACATTGCACAAATTGAAAGTGGTTGGGCGGATATCGATGTGATAATCGCTACACCAGATGTGATGGGAAAACTCGGTAAGCTAGGTCGTTTTCTTGGCCCCCGAGGGTTAATGCCAAACCCAAAAAGTGGAACTGTAACGATGGACGTTGCAGCAGCTGTTAAACAAGTAAAAGCAGGGCAGATTGATTTCCGTGTTGATAAAACCGGAATCCTTCATACTGCAATAGGTAAAGTAAGTTTTAACTCTACCGACTTGAAAGAAAATGCAGAAGCATTCTTCCAAACAGTGATGCGTTTAAAGCCATCATCAGCAAAAGGTACATACGTAAAAAGTGTATACCTAAGCTCCACAATGGGTCCAAGCATACCTGTAAGCAGAACCGCAGTTACATCCCTTAATTAGGAGGAATTGAATTATGCCTACCGCAGAAAAGCGAGCAGTGTTAGACGAAATCACAGAAAACCTGAAAAAATCAAATGCGTTGTACATCGCAAATTATTCAGGAATGTCTGTGGATGAAGCTAACCAATTGCGTGGAGCATTCCGTAAGGGAAATGTTTTCTACAAAGTATATAAGAATAAACTTATGAAGTTAGCAATGGAAGAAGTTGGAGGGTATGACGATATCATACCAACTCTTACGCAGCAAAATGGCTTCGCTTTTGTAGAAGAAGAATTATCTGCCCCAGCAAAAGTATTAAAGGACTTTATCAAGGATAATAAAAAACCAGAATTCAAGGCCGCACTCATTGATGGCGAATATTTCGGTGAAGATAAACTTGATGCGCTAGCAGCAATGAAGTCTAAGAACGAAATCATTGGAGATGTTCTTGGCTTATTGATGGCACCAATCAACAATGTAGTTGGTGCACTAAATGCGCAAGGTTCTAACATTGTTGGTGCTGTGAAGACCATCGCTGAAAAAGGCGAAAACTAACCCTTATTTAATCAAAGAAATTACTTACAAAACAACTGGAGATATAAAATGGCTGACGTTAAAGAATTAGCAGAAGCGCTAGTTAACTTAACTATCAAAGAAGCAAACGAACTTGCTAAAGTTCTTGAAGAAGACTACGACATCAAACCTGCAGCTGCAGCTGTTGCGGTTGCTGGCCCTGCTGGCGGTGGTGATGCTGGTGGAGCTGCTGAAGAGCAGACTGAATTTGATGTAGTTCTTACTTCAGCTGGTGCGAAGAAAATCGCTGTAATTAAAGAAGTACGTGGAATCACTGGTCTTGGCTTGAAAGAAGCTAAAGAACTAGTTGATGGTGCTCCAAACACAGTGAAAGAAGCCGCATCAAAAGACGAAGCAGAAGAGATCAAAAACAAGCTTGAAGAAGCTGGAGCTACTGTAGAGCTCAAGTAATCTTTTCGTTACAAATCGCTATGAGCCAATATCGTGAAAACGGTATTGGCCTTTGGCGTCTATGAACCTATGCCCTGAAAGCAGGGTTTTTCACCATTTACCCTTCAAACTAAAAGGAGAGGTCCTTTTGAGCCAGAAGATGCAAATCATTCCAAATACTTCGCGCCAATCATTTGGCCGCACAAAGCAAGTACTTGAATATCCTGATTTTCTAGATATTCAGTTAGAGTCGTTCGAAAAGTTCGTACAACTCGATATTGCTCCAAATGAAAGATTAAATCAAGGATTACAAAGAATTTTCCTTGAAAACTTTCCAATCCAAGACACCAGAGAAACACACATTCTCGAATTTCTTTATTACAATGTGGATGTACCCCGTTACACCATTAAAGAATGTCAAGATCGTGGGTTAACCTATTCTGTTCCTTTAAAAGCCAAGCTTCGACTTTCTTCAGTTGATGACAGTGATGAAGCCAGCGAAACAATCGAACAAGAAGTGTTCTTGGGTGATCTTCCCTGGATGACAGATCGCGGAACATTCATCATTAACGGTGCTGAGCGAGTAATCGTAAGTCAACTTCACCGTTCACCTGGTGTGTTCTTCGGACAATCTGTTCACCCGAATGGTACGCAACTATATTCTGCTCGAGTTATTCCTTTTAAAGGTAGCTGGATTGAATTCACAACTGATATTCGTGATGTATTATGGGCGTATATCGATAGAAAGAAAAAGATCCCGGCAACAACACTACTTAGAGCTCTTGGATACTCAACCGATTTAGATCTTTTAAATCTATTCGAATTATCTGAGCCACTAAAATTCGGAACTAAACCTACCTATCTGAAGAACCTTGTTGGAAAGCGTCTTGCTGAAAACATTGTTGTTGAAGAAATGGAAGAAGTTGTAGACGAAGAAACAGGTGAAGTAAGCGAAGCGCTTAACAGAAAAATCATTTTCGAGAGAGACCACGAGTTGACTGAAGATGATTATGGAATGTTAAAAGATGCTGATCTTAAAACTGTTCTTGTTCAGAAAATATCAGAAGAAGAATCGTCTCGTTCAGTTGTGATGAATACATTACGTAAAGATCCAACTTGGGATGAAACCTCTGCACTTGGTGAAGTGTATCAGCAAATCCGCTCTGGTGAAATGCCGGATCCTGAAACATCACGTGCAATCCTTGAAAGATTGTTCTTCAGTGATAAGAAGTACGACCTTGGAGAAGTTGGACGATATAGATTGAATAAACGACTTCATCTTGAGAACACGGATGTTCAATATCTAACAAAAGAAGATATTGTTGCTATCATTACAGAAGTAATTCGTCTTAAGAATCTAAAATCTCAAGTGGATGATATTGACCATTTGAGTAACCGACGTGTACGTACAGTTGGTGAGCAGTTAGGCCAGCAATTTGCAATTGGTTTGGCTCGTATGGCCAGAACTATTAAAGAGAGAATGAACTCTCGTGATGCTGAGCAATTAACTCCTCAGGATCTTGTGAATGCAAGAACCATTTCCTCTGTAATTAATACGTTCTTTGGAACAAATCAGCTTTCTCAGTTTATGGATCAAACAAATCCACTCGCTGAGTTGACTCACAAAAGACGTATGTCGGCTCTGGGTCCAGGTGGTTTGACTCGTGAGCGTGCTGGTTTCGAAGTTCGTGACGTTCACTACACACACTACGGTCGACTTTGTCCAATCGAAACACCGGAGGGACCAAACATCGGTCTTATTTCTTCATTATGTGTACACGCTAAAGTAAATGACTTTGGTTTCATTGAGACACCTTATCGAAGAGTAAAAGAAGGAAAGGTATCGACTACCATAGACTATTTAGCAGCCGAGCAAGAAGATGAGACAGTAATAGCTCAGGCAAACGCAGAATTAGATGATAACAATCTCTTTAAAAATGAGACTGTTTTCTCAAGAATGCGCGAAGGTAATTACTCCCAAGCTCGTATTGATGAGATCGAGTATATGGACGTTGCCACAAACCAAATTACATCACTTGCTGCGGCATTAATTCCATTTATCGAACATGATGATGCGAACCGCGCATTGATGGGTTCTAATATGCAGCGTCAGGCAGTTCCATTATTAAGACCAGAAGCTCCTGTAGTTGGAACTGGATTAGAACACCGTGCTGCGCGTGACTCTCGTGCAATTATTACAGCTGAAGCAGATGGTGAAGTGGTATATGTAAGTGCGACTGAAGTTCGTGTGAAATATGACCGAACTGACTTACAGCAACATTGCTACTTTGATGGCGGTATCAAGAGCTACAAACTTGAGAAGTTCACAAGAACTAACCAGGATACAGCAACTAACCAACGTCCAATTGTTAAGGTTGGTGATATGGTTAAGAAAAACCAGGCTATTGTTGATGGTTGTTCAACGGATGGTGGTGAGCTTGCTCTTGGTCGAAATCTGCTTGTAGCATTCATGCCATGGAGAGGTTACAACTTTGAGGATGCCATTGTAATAAGTGAGCGTATCGTTCAAGAAGATATTTATACTTCTATTCACATCACTGAATTCGAACAACAAGTTCGTGATACTAAGCGTGGTGAAGAAGAATTAACTCGTGAAATTCCTAACGTTAGCGAAGAAGCTACTCGTAATTTGAACGAGCGTGGAATGATCCGAGTAGGTGCCAAAATTAACCCGGGTGATATTCTTGTTGGTAAAATCACTCCAAAAGGTGAAACAGATCCGACTCCAGAAGAAAAATTACTTCGTGCAATTTTTGGTGATAAAGCGGGTGATGTAAAAGATGCATCTCTAAAAACGCCTCCAGGTGTATCAGGGACAGTAATCAACACAAAACTGTTTAGCAGAAAACGTGACGAGCTAGTTTCTCGAAAAGAAGAGAAAAAACGTGTTGAGCAAGAGCATGAGCGCCATGCAAACAAACTTGCTGAACTAAATCAGCAGTGGGCTGATAAAATGTACTCTCTATTGCGTGATAAAACATCACCAGGTGTTTATAACTACAGCCGCGTTGAGCTAATACCGAAAGGTGAGAAGTATAAGAAATCAGTATTTGAAGAAATCGATCCAGTAAACATCAACGAAAACATTGATTGGGCAACTGATCAGGAGTTGGTGAAACACGTTCGTTTATTATTTCATAATTATCGTGAGCTTCGTCGTGAAATCGATAGTGAAGCAAAACGTAGAACATTTGCTATCCAGGTTGGTGATGAGTTACCTCCGGGAATCATCCAAAAAGCTAAAGTTTACGTTGCCAAGAAACGTAAGCTTCAGGTAGGTGATAAGATGGCGGGTCGTCATGGTAACAAAGGTGTTGTTGCTAAGATCGTACCTGTTGAAGATATGCCATTTATGGAAGACGGAACTCCTGTTGATATCTGTCTAAACCCACTTGGTGTACCTTCTCGTATGAACCTTGGTCAGATTTACGAAACAATCCTAGGTTGGGCTGCAAAGAAATTGGGAACAACTTTTGCTTCTCCAATTTTCGATGGTGCCAGCATGGATGATGTAAAAGGAAAGCTTGCAGATGCAGGACTACCTGAAGACGGCCGAGTTAATCTAATAGATGGCCGATCCGGTGAGCGTTTCTCACAAAAGACTACGGTTGGTTACATCTACATGATCAAATTGAACCACCTTGTTCAGGATAAAATGCACTCTCGTTCTATCGGGCCATACTCACTTATTACACAGCAGCCATTGGGTGGTAAAGCTCAATTTGGTGGACAGCGTCTTGGTGAGATGGAAGTTTGGGCATTATATGCCTATGGTGCATCAAGCATCCTGAAAGAAATGCTTACTGTGAAGAGTGACGATGTAAAAGGTCGCTCAAAAGTTTATGAAGCCATCGTGAAAGGTGAAAACCTTCCAGATGGAGACGTACCAGAATCATTCAAGGTATTACTACGAGAGCTTATGGGTCTCGGCCTTGAAATACACTTGAATTAATCACTGTTAATACAGAATCGGAGGAAAACCCTTGCCAATTACAAAAACATTAGCAGTAACCAACGACTTCAGCAGCATCGGCATCTCGCTTGCTTCAGCTGAAACCATTTTATCAAGATCACATGGGGAAGTATTAACCCCGGAAACAATCAACTATCGTACGTTCAAGCCAGAAATGGATGGTCTTTTCTGCGAGAAGATCTTTGGCCCGGTTAAAGATTATGAGTGCCATTGCGGAAAGTACAAGCGCATCCGTTACAAAGGCATTATTTGTGATCGTTGTGGTGTTGAAGTAACTAGAAAAGCGGTACGTCGTGAGCGTATGGGGCATATTACCCTAACCGTTCCTACTGTACATATTTGGTATTTCAAATCTCTTCCAAACAAGATTGCTTACTTGTTAGGATTATCATCTAAAAACTTAGACCGAATTGTTTATTACGAGACATTCGTAATTATCAATCCAGGTTTAGCGCGAGACTTAGGTTATGCGAAAGGTGATCTAATCTCTGAAGAAGAGAAATACGATATTTTTGATCAGCTTCCGGAAGATAATTTTGATCTGGATGACGATGATGAGGATAAATTCATCGTTAAGGAAGGTGCAGATGCTCTTGAAGCCATGTTGGCCGACCTTGATCTTGACGATTTAGCTTATCAGCTACGCTATGAAGTGAAGAATGAAACTTCGCAGATGCGTAAAAAGAAAAAGTTGAAGCGTCTTCAGGTTATTGAATCCTTCCGTGCTGCAGCTCAGCATACTGAGAACCGTCCTGAATGGATGGTACAACGAGTAATTCCGGTAATTCCGCCGGAGTTAAGACCGTTAGTACCACTAGAAGGAGGTCGATTTGCTACTTCTGATCTGAATGATCTTTATCGTCGTGTAATCATAAGAAATAATCGTCTTAAAAGATTGATTGACATCAAAGCTCCTGATGTAATTCTTAGAAATGAGAAGCGCATGTTACAGGAAGCCGTTGATTCACTATACGACAACTCACGTAAATCTAACGCAGTACGTAATAATAACCGACCTCTAAAATCTTTAAGTGATATGCTTAAAGGAAAAAGCGGTCGTTTCCGTCAGAACCTTCTAGGTAAGCGTGTTGATTACTCTGGTCGTTCCGTAATCGTGGTTGGACCTGAGTTGAAGATGCACGAGTGTGGTCTACCAAAAGAAATGGCCGTTGAGCTTTACAAACCATTCATTATCCGTCGCTTGATAGAGCGTGGTTATGTGAAGACCGTAAAATCAGCTAAGAAAGTAGTTGATAGAAGAGATGCAGTAGTTTGGGAAGTTCTCGAGAATGTTATTACGGGTCACCCAGTAATGTTGAACCGTGCCCCAACTCTTCACAGACTAGGTATTCAGGCATTTCAGCCGGTACTTATTGAAGAGAAAGCAATTCGTCTACATCCACTAGCGTGTACAGCATTCAATGCTGACTTTGACGGTGATCAGATGGCGGTTCATTTACCATTAAGCCATGATGCAATTCTCGAAGCATCTGTCTTGATGTTAGGATCTCACAACATTATGAGCCCTGCTTCCGGTGGACCGATTGCTGTTCCATCTCAGGATATGATTTTGGGTCTTTACTATCTAACAAAGCCACGTGGTGGTCAAGTAGGTGAAGGCAAAACATTTGCTTCCCCTGAAGAAGTAATTGTAGCATACGATCAAGGCAAAATTGATATGCATGCTAAAATCAATGTGAGAATTAACACATTAAATGAAGAAGGCGAAACTGTTTCTGAAGTAGTTAAAACTTCAACTGGACGAGTTCTATTTAACGAAATTGTACCTGAAGAAATGGGCTTCATCAATAAAACTCTTGGCAAGAAAGAGCTACGAATTTTAATTGGTGATATACACTCAACAACAGGAACGGCGAAATGTGCCAACTTCTTAGATAACATGAAGACTCTTGGTTACGAAAATGCAACCAGAGGCGGACTGTCTTTCAGCCTGGAAGACATCATTATTCCAGATGCTAAAGCTGAATTAATAGGTGGAGCCAAAGATGAAGTAACGGATATTCAAGGTCGTTACGAAATGGGTTTCATCACAGACAATGAGCGTTACAACCAGGTAATTGATAAGTGGACGAGCACAACTAACCGTGTTTCTGAAACTCTATTCAAAGCACTGGCTGATGACCGCGAAGGTTTCAACCCAGTATTTATGATGGCCGATTCTGGTGCTCGTGGTTCGAAAGAACAGATTCGTCAGTTAGGTGGTATGCGTGGTCTTATGGCCAAGCCACAAAAGTCTGGTCTTCAGCAAGGAAATGAGGTTATTGAGAACCCAATTCTATCTTCATTCAAAGAAGGATTGAGCGTACTTGAATACTTTATTTCAACTCACGGTGCTCGTAAAGGCCTTGCCGATACCGCGCTTAAAACTGCCGATGCCGGTTACCTAACGCGCCGTCTGGTTGATGTATCACAAGATGTTATCATCACCGAAGATGACTGTGGTACACTTCGTGGTATTAAAATGGAAGCATTGAAAGACAATGAAGATATTATTGAGCGTCTTGAAGATCGAATCATTGGTCGATTCTCATTACATGACATTTATGATCCGATTTCTGATGAATTGATTTGTGAAGCAAATCAAATGATCGATGAAAGTGTTGCAAAGAAGATTGCAGAGACTTCTATCGAGCAAGTTGAAATTCGTTCAGTACTTACCTGCGAAACTGGTCGTGGTGTATGTGCTAAGTGTTACGGACGTGATCTTGCCCGTGGAACAGTAGTTGAAAAAGGTGAAGCCGTAGGTGTTATAGCAGCACAATCTATTGGTGAGCCTGGTACACAGCTTACACTTAGAACTTTCCACGTTGGTGGTACTGCATCTCGTTTAGAAGCGGATTCACAACACAAAGCTAAATTCGACGGTAAAGTTGAGTTTGAAAACGTTCGTGTTGTTATTTACGATGATGGTGAAGAAGAGCATAACGTTGTTCTTAGCCGTGCAGGTGAACTTAAAATTGTAGATGATGAAGGCAAAGTTCTTATCAGCTATAATATCCCTTACGGTTCTGAAATGATGGTTGAAGAAGGTGACATGGTTCCAAAAGGTGCACAATTGTGTAAGTGGGATCCATATAACGCACTTCTTTACTCAGAGATTGATGGTACTGTTCAGTACAAAGACATCCTTGAAGGATTAACTTATACGGAAGATACAGACGCTCAGACAGGTCACCGTGAGAAAGTAATAATCGATTCTAAAGATCGTGCACTTGTTCCAACACTTTCGATCCGTGGTGAAGGCGATATTCTTCGTGAAAGTACACTTCCAGTCGAAACTCACATTGTTATAGAAGACGGTGAGAAAGTAAGTGCTGGTCAGGTGATCGCGAAGATTCCACGTGCAACTTCAAAATCGAAAGATATCACGGCGGGCTTACCTCGTGTAACTGAATTATTTGAGGCGCGCTCTCCAAGTGATCCTGCAACAGTATCCGAAATTGACGGTATTGTTGAAATGGGTGGCCGTAAGCGTGGTTCTCAGGAAGTGATTGTGAAATCAAAAGACGGTACTGAAGAGAAAAAGTACCTGATTTCGCTAAGCAAGCACATACTTGTTCAATCAAATGACTTTGTGAAAGCCGGTCAGCCATTATCTGATGGTACGATCCCAGCTCAGGATATTCTAAATATTCTTGGGCCATACGCCGTACAGTCGTATCTGGTGAATGAGATTCAAGAAGTTTACCGTCTACAAGGTGTAAAAATCAACGATAAGCACATTGAGGTGATTGTAAGCACGATGATGCAGAAAGTTGAGATTACCGACTCTGGTGATACCATGTATCTTGAAGGTGATAAAGTTGATCGTTTCGAAGTAAATACCAGAAATGATGAACTCATCGGTAAGTTCGTTGTTACTGACGAAGGTGGAAGTGAACTGAAAAAAGGTACCATCCTTGATAGACGTGAAGTTCGCGATATCAACAATCAGCTAATAAAAGAAGACAAGGAAGAGTTGCAAACTCGTGAAGCAGAACCTGCTATTTCTAAGCCAATTTTGCTTGGTATAACTCGGGCAGCGCTGTCTACTGAAAGCTGGTTGTCTGCAGCTTCCTTCCAGGAAACAACCAAAGTATTAACCCAGGCTTCTATAGAAGCGAAGAAAGACTTCCTACGTGGACTTAAAGAAAATGTAGTTGTAGGTCATAAAGTGCCGGCTGGTACAGGTCTTCGCGAGTACAACGATATCATAGTTGGTTCTAAACGTGATATGGAAGCTGGTGAAGCTGAAGTTGCTCAGGTATTTGAAGCACTTGGTGGTGAAAGTGAAGAACCACTAAGTCCGGCTGAATAATTATCTGTTGATAGAAAAATTAAAAAGCCCCTCAAACGAGGGGCTTTTTTTGTTTAGATTATCTTCGTTTATAAATCAGCTTATAGAAGTATGTATGTAAAAACGATAATATTGGCAATAATGGTCTTCCTTAGTTGCAACAATTCGGAGCAGAAAAATGAAGACAGTCCAGAAATGTGGGTTACTACTTTCCAACAAGAAGCCCTTTTAAAAAAGTTAGAGGGAAGAGTTAATCCTGGCAGACTTGAGGAAGAACTTCCACTTATTACTGTAAATTCAAAAAATACGTATCAGTCAATCGATGGCTTTGGTTTCGCTCTAACCGGTGGAAGTGCTTTACTTATTCAAAGTATGGAAGCTTCTGCTCGTCATGAATTGCTAAAAGAGCTATTTAGCAGGTCAGATAATGGAATTGGTATAGACTATTTAAGAATTAGTATTGGTTCTTCAGATTTAGATCCATATCCATTCACTTATAATGAATTAGCTACAGGGCAGGAGGATATGCAACTCGAACAGTTCAGTATTAGTGAAGATGAAAAAAACCTGATCCCTGTTTTAAAAGAGATTTTAGCAATAAACCCATCACTAAAAATTATGGGGAGTCCATGGACCGCACCTACCTGGATGAAAGATAGTAACTCATTTATCGGTGGGAGTCTAAAAGATGAATATTATGCTGTATATGCACTTTATTTTGTGCGATATATTGAAGAAATGGAAAAACATGGGATTAAAATCGACGCCATTACAGTACAAAATGAACCACTGCATGACGGGAATAACCCAAGCATGGTAATGAGTGCTCAAGAACAGTTAGATTTCATTAAAAATCATTTAGGACCAGAATTCGAAAGGAATCAGATATCTACAAAAATTATTATTTATGATCATAATGCAGACAGACCAGATTATCCTATAACTATTTTAACTGATAATGATGCAAGAAAATATATTGATGGGTCCGCATTTCATCTCTATGGGGGTGACATTTCCGCACTTTCACAGGTTCATCAGGCTCATCCAGATAAGAATCTATACTTCACAGAACAGTGGGTAGGGTTCCCAAGTAATTTTGGTGGCGACCTAAGCTGGCATATGAATAATGTTATTATAGGAGCTACCCGCAACTGGAGTAGGAATGTGCTACAATGGAATTTAGCAGCTGATGAAAATCAAGATCCTCATACGGAAGGAGGGTGTGACAGATGTCTAGGTGGAATAACTATAGAAGGCAATACTATTACGAGAAATGTGGGGTATTATACCATTGCTCACGCATCAAAGTTTATTCCTTCCGGTTCAATTAGAATTGAGTCGACTGATTCTGATGAACTACCAAACGTGGCTTTTAAAACTCCTGATAATAAAATCGTTATTATCATTTTGAATTCAGAGAGTGTTTCAGATAGAATAAATATATCAGTGGACGGTGAAATATATACCGCTTCTCTCATTCTGGATTCAGTTTCGACTATCGTTATTGGTAGTGACTAAGATTACCTGCCAGGAATTACCAAAGAATGAAATCCAATCTTAAAAAATACTTGTTTTGGGGAGCTACTTTGCTTTTCCCAATTGTATTGCTATCAATGATAGAGGTTGGGTTTAGGCTTTCAAGCTACCATTCACAGAATAGAGACCTGTTTATCGAGTATCAGGTAAATCCTGACTATTTGATTGTAAACCCGGATTATGTCACGAGATATTTTTCAGGTTTTGAACCTCAGATTGCACCAAACCCATTCAGGAAAGTTAAAACCGATTCAACGTTTCGAGTATTTGTATTTGGCGGATCATCTGCTCAGGGATTTCCATTTAATTTTTACTACAGTTTTGCTGCTCAACTAGAACAAAAAATTCTCTTAAATACGTTGGGATTGAATGTTGAGGTAATAAATCTGGGAATGACTGCCGTAAACAGTTATGTAATTAATGATTTATCGAAACATGTTGAAGATTTACAGCCCGATGCTATCATTATCTATGCGGGGCATAATGAGTATTACGGTTCCTTTGGAGTTGGAAGTACACAATACAATATTGGCAACAATATTAAAGTAAAGCGCCTAATACTGTGTCTGAAGAATTTTCTATTATATCAATTTATTGAGGATGTTTTAGCACCCAAAGTAGATGAAACAGCAACTCAGAGAACGTTGATGGCGAGAGTTGTTAGTGAGTCGAGCATTAAAAAAGATGAGGAAATATTTAATGCGGGTATAGCTCAATTTGAAGCGAATATTGGCTCGGTAATTTCAAGATTTCAAAGAGACAGTATACCTGTATTTATTGGAACTGTAGCTTCAAACTTAAAAGATCAGGCACCATTTAGTTCATATTGGGAAGCAATGAATGCCTATGATTTAGGTGATCAATTTTTGGCAGTTGGCGATACAGCCAGGGCAAAGATTGAATTTGCTAAGGCTAAAGAATTCGACACAATTAGGTTTCGTTCACCAGATGAAATAAATCAAACGATTAAAAATTTTTCTGAACAAGAACATGTAATTCTAGTTGATATAGAAAAACTGCTAAATGAATTTTCTTTGTCGGGTATTGCTGATAATTCTCTGTTCATAGATCATCTTCATCCAACAGAAATAGGCCATGGATTAATGGCTGATTTATATTTCGAAAGTTTTTTGGATCAGGGCTTAATAGTAGATAACTACAAGAGTAGCTCACTGAATACGCCTTTGGTGCTCAGTGATTTTGAAAATGCTTATTCGACGGCTCCAATTCTTAGGTTATTATCTGGATACCCTTTTGTTAAAGGATTAGATGCAGATGAAGAATTGATAGCATTTCAAGAAAGTTACAGGTACTTGTTAAAGAAATCATTTGCCGACTCGATTGGCGCAACTACTTGGTTTAATAGTGATATAGTTGCCTTAAACCTTCAAAAAGTTATTGAGGAAGCAAAATCTAACCACGATTCTTTGCTGGTTGCACAGGCAAATTATGAACTTTTTCACTGGCTACCATTTAATGAAAACCTGATAAATCAGATTGTTGAATATAATGCAGATAATAGAAAACTAGATGTTTACACCTTGAATATCCTATTAAAAGGAACGAATAACGGAATTAGCGATCCTATTTTGTTTAATAAAATCTCAGAAATATATCGGTTGAATGGAGAGGATGAAAAAGCAAATTTCTGGAATTCAAAAGCGAACAATTAAATATTAGTTTGGGAACAAACAGGTTCAGGTTATCTTCAGCGATTAAATAGAAATGTGCCAGTAAATTGATTAAATGAGTGAGAAATCGAAACAGTTTTTATTCTGGATAATTACCATAGCATTCCCATTTCTTGTATTGGTGCTAATAGAAATTGGGTTAAGAATAGGTGGGTATAATGCAGATAAACAAAGCCTTTTTATTCAGGTACCAAATAATTCTGAGTATATCTCACTAAATACAGGGTTTGTTGAAAGGTATTTTCCTTCGTTTGTACCCGGTATTGCACCAAATCCATTTCGATTAACCAAAAAGCCAAGAACCTTTAGAATTTTCGTTTTTGGTGGGTCATCGGCGAAGGGGTATCCCTATAACTTCTATTATAGTTTTGCTGATATTTTGGAGCAGAAACTGTTACTAGATACGGAAGGATTAACTATTGAAGTAATTAATCTGGGAATGACAGCAGTTAATAGTTATGTGATTCACGATTTGTCGAAAAGGATAATGCCCTACGAACCAGACGCAATTGTGATCTATGCTGGGCATAACGAGTACTACGGGTCCTTCGGTGCGGGTACTACTCAATATGGGTTTGTAAACAGCATTGGATTGAAAAGGTTAATTTTAAAACTGAAAAATTATCGTCTTTATCAACTTTTTGAGGAGATACTAAAGAAAGACGAAGTTGGGGTTGAGCAGCGTACTATGATGGCAAAAGTTGTACGTGAAGCTGATATTGAATTTGAGGGAGAAATATATCAACAAGGAATTGAACAATTTGAACGAAATTTGGGTGATGTACTAAAACAATTTCAAAGTAAAGAGATTCCGGTTTATATAGGAACAGTTGCTTCTAACTTAAAAGATCAACCACCATTATCAGATCAGGAGGAAGTGTTAGAAGTATTTAAGTCTGCCCAAACTGCTTTTAACGAGGAAAAATTTGAGGAAGCGTTTGAGTTGTTTAATCAAGCTAAAGAAATAGATCCAATTAGATTCAGGGCGCCAAATGCTATAAACGAAAAGATTAGAGAGTTATCTAACGAATATGGTGCATTTTTAGTTGATATAGAATCACTACTTCGTAGTGAATCAGAAAGCGGAATAGAGGATAATTCACTCTTTACAGATCACCTTCATCCAACTTCAGAGGGTCATTTTATGATGGCCGAACTATTTCTTAATGAAATAGTTCAGCTAGATCGATTAACTAGATATCATTTGCCTAATCCATTTGATGTTCCAAATCAATTAAGTCGTTTTGAGGAAGTATATTCGAACACTTCCATTTCAAGGTTATTGGTAGGATATCCTTTCGAGAAAGGGCTTACAGAAGCAGAAGAATTAGCGGCTTTTAACCGCATTTATAACGCATATTTATCAGCCTCGTATGTTGATTCTGTTGCTGCCTATACTTCAAGAAATATTGGAGAAGTTCCAAAAGCTCTGACTGATATTGTAAATCACGGTATGGTTTTAGATGATTCCTTGATGGTAATGTCGCACTATTATGAATTGCTTAAATGGCAGTTAAACTCAATTGATTTAGTAGAACGCGGAATTGAATTTTCGACAAATAATAGAAATTATGACATGTATCTGGTCAATATTCTACATCAGGTGATAAATGATGGTTTAAATGACTACAGGTATATGGACGTGTTATCAGCACTGTATCTACTCAATAATATTCCTGAAAAAGCTAAGTATTGGCTGGAAGAAAGTGAAAAAGCAGGATCAACAGATCCTCGGTTTTACTATAATTATGCCCGATATCACATACTGAATGGCGATACAGTTTCTGCGAGTAGATATTATAGTCTATTCCTTCAGTCGCAGCAAAGGTCCAATTAAATCAATTAGGTTGATTCTCTTTTTGATATGGTAACAGGTATCAGGCTTTGGATACCTGTATGTGGATCTTTCTGAGTTAACTTAGTTTTAAGGGTCTCAAGAGTTTTCTTACCAAGTGCTACATAATCAGTCTTTACTGTTGTTATCGACGGGTTTATGTATTTACACATAGGAAGGTCATCAAAACCTGCAAGAGCAAGTTCATTAGGAACCGAAATTCCATATTCAGTAGCCTTTGATAAAAAACTCATACACATAACATCGTTTGCGCAAAAAACAGCTCTAGGCTTTTTTGATGTGTTTAGATAATTCAGGAAAGCAGAAAAACCATCCATATATTCAAAATTCCCATCGTAGCTCCAAACAACTTTCATTTCCTTTTGTTTGGCAACATAATCATAAAAGCCATTTCTTCTTAACAATGATTCTTGTCTATTAAAAGGACCATTTACGATACCAACATCCAGATACCCCTTTTCATGAAAGTGTTTTGCCACCAAATAACCACCGCCATACGAATCAAATGTGATCGTATCCAAAGATGGGTTTTGAACTGGTAAAACTGAAACAAAAGCAAAGTCGGTAGGTAGCTTCTTAACTAATTGCTGATAGGCATGTTCTGTTAATTCGGGCAGAAATAAGATAACGCCTTCAATATTTCGAGCAATTAGGCTTTTAATAAATTCAAACAGCTCAATTTTTTCAGGGTTCAGATGGTGTATAGATAAATCTGTTTGGGATAATTCAGCCGCTTTATTTAAGCCGGTCATCAACGAAGCATAGAATTCACTTGGAAATATGGTGGTAACTAAAGCTATTCTAGCGTTTGTTTTGTAATGATATTTTCCCTTCAAGTAACCCACATTAAGGGGGTAATTCAATTTACTCGCTGCATCAATGGCGGTTTTTACATTTTCACCCTGCCCAGATTCACCTCTTAAAATTCTTGAAATAGTTGAGATAGATAAACCCGTGTATTCCGAAATATCTTGTAAAGTTGTCTTCTTCATTCCCTGTTATTTTAACAAAAGTATGAAATTTATTCCTAAAATTGTGAGAAAATTTTTCTCTATTAAGAATTTTTCCCGCAATAATTATCAATTTTGTGAAAATTATATGAAGAAATGGCAATATTCAGTCAGCTATGGATATTTTTTTTCTCATTAACCTGAGAAAAAATCTCATTTTTTTTTGTTTCTTTGGAAGCGTTTTGATAAAATCATATGCTAATATTAAAAAAGTATATGGGGACAATCTTACTCACCTACTTTTACAATATTAAATTGTAATAAACCTAAATTAATCAAGACTTAACATGAACAAAGCTACAATGAGAATACTTGCGTCTTGTACGTTTGTATTATTTTTGCTGAGTTTTACTTCAGTAACTCATGCTCAAAATCCTTTGATTGGAGATAATATTGTCTTTAATGGTGATTTCTCCTTAGGTGATTCGCTATGGGTAGTTGAAGGGGACAGAGGAACGGTTACCCACGACGGTACCTTATATTTTGATCTAACTTCTGCTGGTAATCCCTGGGAACTACAATCTTATCAGGTGTTGACTGCCGATCAAATTGGCGAGTTATCTAAAGGTGGAAATTGGGAATTAACGTTCGATGCACGAACTACAGTCGATTCGTCAAAGACTTTCCACGTATTCTTAGGCCACAACGGTGGCGGTTGGGAAAGATACTGGGCAAGTGATGGTGGCGCTGGTGACGGTGATGTCACAGTTGACGGTACCATGCAATCCTATAAACTAACTACTAACATCACTGAAACATGGGATGCAATGAAGTTAGGATTTGAGGTTGCTGCTGATTCACAAGACCTTTGGATTGATAATGTTGTGCTACGTAGAGTAGAAGACAACTTACTTTATGATGGTCAGCTCGTAATCGGTGCAGATTCAATGAGTGCTGCATGGAATAGAGTTGCTGATGGACAGTTTGCTACCTATTCTGCCGATAATGGTGAGATTAAAATCGCTGAATTAGCGAATTTCCAAAATATTTTTGATGTGCAGTTTATTCAGGAACTAGACACTGCACAAGTTGACTCTATTTATTCCGGTCCATACGAAATGTTCTTCGATGCAAGAACTTCTGGTCCTGAAAAAGAGATTCAGGTTTTCTTTGGTAATAACGGAACTGGAGGTGACTGGACAAACTGGGCTCCACGAGTAACGCTCAACGATACCATGAAAACGTACAAATTGAATATAACTGCTGATGGGAACTGGCCTCAAATGAAGATCGGTTTTGAAGTTTCTTCAGATACTACCTCAGTTTGGTTCGATAATGTAATCGTACGAAGAGTTAGAGATATTCCTCCGGCTGCACCTGTTGTAAACCTAACTACTAAAGACGGTATTGTAACTATAGCCGTTGATCCGGTAGCAGATGCGTTCACTTACGAAGTATACTTCGCAGATAGCGCGTTCACTACAATCGAAGGTGGTAGTAATGTCGGTACTATCGATGCATCAGGTACATTATCGCTTACGCATACAACAATGGCTCCACACCCTGACCTTGTTTCTAATTTTACGGCACATTACGGGGTAATTGCTAAGAAAGAAAACGGTACTGCCAGTATGTTAACAGCGGGTTCAATTGCAACTGACATGTCGGTTCGCCCTAATTATATTGTTGAATTAGCAGATGCCGATGCCAACTCAATTCTTGGTGCGGTAGCTGGCAATAACATGCCGGATGCAGCTACCATTGCAGGATACTTCCCGGATGATTACATGCCTTTTACTATAAATGAAGAAACCAGAACCATTGAAAATGGTAGTGGTGGAGATAGTGATGCTGATATTTCTGGTAAGCTTTGGGCAGGTTATGAAACCAGCAACCCGGCAAAATTCTTCATTTTCTATGCTGAAATTACCGATGATATTTTCGTAGGTGCTCCTTCTACTGGTGAAAACCCAGCAGGTGGCGCATGGAACTTTGATAGTTGGGAAGGTGGAATTGGTGCTTACGAACCAGGTTCATTCATTAATGGCTCCGACCATTTGGACTTTGAATTAGGTGATGAGCCGGATTATCAACTGCGCGCAGGTATTTACGATGATGATACTGGATTTATTCTAGCATACAGTGGCGCCGGAAATACACTAAATCAGGAAGTGCCAAATTCAGCAACCATATTTGAAAAAACCGATACTGGGTACAGATTGTTAACAATCATGAGTACCATCGAGTTAACAGGTATTGAAACAACTAACGACGATTTTGTATTCCCAACTGGTGATGCATTTACAACAGTGCCATTCCAGTTCACCATAAACGATAATGACGACGCGGCACGTGATACACAGGTTGGCTGGTCTTCTAAAGGTGGTCAGGATGATTGGTGGAATACACCTGCACGTTGGGAAACTGTTGCAATGGTTGGTTTAGATGCAGTTTATAGTACTGTTTCTAATGAAGAAGAATTGGGTAATCCATTTACTTTCTCTTTAGAGCAAAACTATCCTAACCCATTCAACCCAAGTACAAAAATTGAGTTTACGCTAGCATCTTCTTCTAATGTTACATTGGAAGTATTCAATATGCTTGGCCAAAGAGTTGCTACTCTTGTTGGTGGGCAGAAATTGAGTGCTGGTAAGCACAATGTAAACTTCGATGCATCTAGCTTGGCATCGGGTATGTACGTGTACAGAATTAGTGCTGCTAATTTTGTTCAAACACGTAAAATGATGCTTATTAAATAAGCATATAGCCATTCTTTAATAAACGGGCACAGTTTCTTGCTGTGCCCGATTTAATCACTTATATCATGAAGAAAAGTTTGTCAATCATATTCGGTTTATCCATATGCCTGGTAATTCTTACTACTACTTTTGCATTCGCTGGATCAGAAGAGTTAAGAGGAACAAAGGGCAAGATTGCAGGCACAGTTATTGATGAATTCGGAGAAACTCTAATTGGAGTTCAAGTATTTATAGAAGGAACAACCAGAGGTGCCTTAACGGATGTTGATGGAAAATTTACCATAGTAAACCTAGATCCAGGTACATATACTGTCGTATTCTCATACATAGGTTTTGCTACTGTTCGAGTAGAAGAAGTTGAAGTAATTGTGGATAAAACAACTACTGTGGATATGACTATGACCGAAGAGATAATAGAGGGTCAGGAAATTGTTGTAACTGCAGAGAGACCCATAGTTGAGAAGGATAGAACCACAACTACAGCTTATATCAGCTCCGAACAATTAGAGGCACTTCCGCTTGTAAGTATAGGGGAAGCAATCAACCAAACAGCGGGTGTAAATAACGGTCACTTCCGTGGTGGTCGTCAAAATGAGGTGTCATACCTAGTAAATGGAGTTCCAATTAATAACGCATTTAATAATGGAGCTTCGTTTGATGTTGAGCAGAACATGGTTTCTAGCCTTGAGGTAATTAGTGGGGTATTTAATGCTGAATATGGACAGGCTTTAAGTGGTGTCGTAAATATTGTTACTAAAGGTGTAAGTAACGAATGGTCAGGTAATTTCCTTGGCTTTGTTGGTACAATTGCGAGTAATAGAGAATTAGAATTTGTAACAAGAAATACCAGTCAAACCGCTTTTTTAACGGTTAATGATTTTTCTTCAGAGAAAATATCATATACAGAGGCGGCTCCTTTCTTCCAGAATAAAGATATACAACTGTCTATTGGGGGCCCCATTATGAAGAACAAATTGGGCATTCAGGCAACCATTCGCTATGTAGACGAACCCGGACATTTAATTGGTAGAGATTTATATCGCCCTGATGATGTTCAAATAGGTGTGAATGGAGGTGGGGACCCAAATACATGGCTGATCAATGCAAGTGGTAGTGGTGATTTTGTTCCTATCAACTATCAGGAACGTTTTTCAATGAATAGTTCAATTGTTTATGAATTTA
Organism: Balneolaceae bacterium; assembly: GCA_965229525.1. Taxonomy (GTDB): domain Bacteria; phylum Bacteroidota; class Rhodothermia; order Balneolales; family Balneolaceae; genus HXMU1420-13. The sequence continues at coordinate 1,089,413 of OZ245886.1, read as the reverse complement.
ACAGCAGGTTAAAACTTGATTACAATTTATTCTACCAATTTGGGGATGGTCGTAATTATGACCAGGCGTTTAAATATAATCCAGAGGGCATTAATCCCTATTACTTCACCAATCAAACACATATTCTTGGTTTGAGATACTCTATGGGTGATAATTCATTTGCGAACTTATCATACAGTTATTTAAATGATCAAAGTGAAAGTTACTTGTATGACGACGCAAGCGCGACGGGTGTACTAGACTCGCGATATGTTCCGCCAGAGTTTTCGTCATGGCAAGGTCAGAGTGCATTTAATATGGGTGGAAATTATTTAGGCTCTGGGCAGGAAATTACCCAAAGCCATACAATAGTCGCTGACTATACCTCTCAATTAAACAATGTTGTATTGTGGAAATCGGGTGCTTCAGCACGATTCCATAATCTTGATAATGAAAATTATGGAATAACTATAAATGCCCGAGATGAAGCGATCAGATCAAATAGCCCATTTGATAATGGTAGCCTTGAGGTTCAACCGTGGGAGGCCGCTGGTTATAGCCAGGTAAAACTCGAATTTGATGATTTAATCATCAATGCAGGTTTAAGATTCGATTATTTCGAACCAGATTTTGTAGTACCCATTGATTATTCACAAGCTACAGCAGAACGAATTCCTGATCCGAATGGTGCACCTGGCGATTCAGTATCAAACAGAGTTACAGCAGACGCTTCTTTTCAGCTAAGCCCAAGACTTGGAATTGCATTCCCAATTTCTGAAAATGGGGTGATGCGTTTCTCTTCTGGTTTATTTTTCCAAACACCACAGTTAGCACTTTTATACTCTAATAATGAATTCGAGGCAAATCCTGCTGCTGCTTCCATTGGATACGGAAATGCAAACTTAAAAGCTGAAAGAACTCTTCAATTTGAGGTTGGTTTGCAACAGGGTTTAACAGAAACTTTAGGGATGGATTTAACCATATTCTCTAAAGATATTCGTGATTTGGCAGGAACTGAGGTTGCAAGAAATCAGGATGGACGTTTGACCTCACGTTTAGTTAATTTGGATTACGGTACGATAAAAGGAGCTACCTTATCATTGTATCAAAGAGGGGATGGCCCGGTTACATGGACTATTGATTACACGTTGCAGTTTGCAAATGGATCTGCATCAGATCCAAATGAAAACTTTAACAGAGCTGCTTCAGGTCAGGATCCGGTTATCAAAATTAATCGACTGAATTGGGATAAGCGCCATTTGTTGAATAATTCATTTACATGGGTTACAAAAATTGGATTAACTGTTTCTTCAATTAATACTCTACAATCCGGTAATCCTTATACCTCTATTAGAGACTTTGTGCAATCAACTGTGCCAAATAACGAGGATACACCTACCTGGTTCAATTCAGATATACGCCTTTATTACAAACCACCAGCTTTATCTCACAATGCAGAATTGTTCATGCAAATCGATAACGTGTTCGATAACGCTCCGGATTTTGGAATTTACAGTGATACAGGGCTTGCTACTGAATCTACAGAATTGAGCCGTAGAATAGGATCTGGCACGTCGCCAGGTGGATTAAATACCTATAATGAATGGTATTTAGATCCATCCAGAGTGGGAGCGCCAAGATCCATCAAAATTGGCTTAAGCTATAATTTTTAAATAGTAGAGTTCAAAAGCATGTTTAAAAGAAGTATCAAATCGGCAGTTTTAATAATAACTGTTGCTTTTTCGAGTGGTCAGTTACTTGCACAAGAAATTATTCCAGATTCGTTAAATGGGGTAGTTTACCGAGGAACTGAAGCAAGTGTAGCGCGTGGTGTAATCGATGGTAACCTCATCGAAACAAACTTTAGAAACCATGGCGAGTTATCTCGATGGGGAGACTTACCCTGGGGTGTTTGGCCTCGCGGACAAGGCGGTAGACATATTGATGGTGTTGGAGTTGTAGTATCGGCATATGTTGATGGTGTTTACTCGGATCGGGTAAATTCTATTCAAGAATATATAGACATAATCGATGCTCCTGGTTTTACGCCAGATACCACTCTAAACCCAGTAATTATCAATTACCGAACCGCTGGAAAGCGAAATAGTCCATACAGTGGTGATTTATGGGGTTGGTTACCATTACCAGGATTTAACAATCCACTACGTACAGATCCTGTGACGTTAGCTTCAGCTCCAGTGCCTGCATTGTCAAATGATAGAAACTCATGGCCGGCATTTTGGCCGGATCGTTTAGACACGGATGATCCGGGTTGGCCAGGTACCTGGAATGGTTTTGCCGGAAGGTTAGCCAATGCTGATTTAGAGTCATATTATGTAATGGATGATTTCTCCGATTTGGAGTATTCATGGGGACAAGAAGATTTATCCAGTGATGAAGGTTTTCAAGAAGGCCCACATAGCGCACTCGGGGTATATTTAACCAGTCCTCATACTGATCCTTCAATAGGCGGGTTAGGCTTGCAAACTCAAATTCGATTATTCCAATGGGCGAATGTTCTTGCAGAGGATGCTATGTTTATCATTTACAGAGTGTTCAATCGTGGGGAAGATGATCAAGATCGTTTATTCTTCTCTCAAATAATTGACTACGGTCTTGGCTTTGATGAGGACGACGATAATGCCAGTTACGATCCTTTTCTTGATTTAGTTTTTGGTTGGGATTCTGACGGTATTGGTGAACCTACCACGGCTGGTGATACAGAATATGAGTTAGGTTATACCGGGTTTGCCTTCCTTGAGTCGCCATCCAACGACGATAATGGATTGGATGATGACTTGGATGGTATCATTGATGAATCTCGCTTTGATACAGATTATCAATTGCTAACCTCCCAGGCAGACATATTAGCTTATGCATCCAGCGAGTATAACCTTATCCAATTCGAAACTTTTTATGGAGAAACTATCCAGGAAAGACCAGCTTATGAAGTTGGGCGATGGTTTACATCTGATGAAGAATTGGACTGGGTTGGATTTTCTGATGATAATGACAATGGGATATTCGACGATGGTGAATTATTAAATGACGATATTGGGCTTGATGGTTTAGGACCTTTTGATTTGGAGTATCCAGGACCTGACTTTGGTGAGGCAGATGGAATACCAAACAGCACATTATTAGAAGGTGAGCCAAACTATAACACGGTAGATGTTGATGAGTCCGATCAAATTGGTTTAACTGGATTCGACTTGAATACGCGACCTTTTTATGAATCGGGAACTAACTTATTAGACGATACCTGGTTATTTACAAGAATTGAATTAACCCTTTTCTCTAATCCTGATTATGTTGAACCGGGTCAAGTGGTTGCAGACGAGCCATTTATTCTCTTTACTTCCGGTGAAGTAGAATTGGGCGCTGATAATGACGCAAACAGAGCAATAGGTAAAAAAGCATCCGACTTTTTCTCAACTGCCTGGATTTTCGGTGAAAATGAAGAAGACTTCTTTAAAAACCGAAGAACGGTACAGAGTATCTATAACTCGGATTATAACTTTGCTCAACCCCCCATAACTCCAACGTTTACAGCAGTTGTAACGGGAGATAATCAAGTACAATTAGCGTGGGATACTTTATCAGTTAGAAGTTTCGACAGGTTCCTTCAGGAGTTCGACTTTGAAGGATACAAACTATATAAAGGAACAAATAACATTTTAAGTGATGCCAGAACTATCACTGACATTAATGGTACTGCTACTTTTTATAAACCAATCGCGCAATGGGATTTGGATACTAATTTGGATGGTTCACCTAATACCTTTGAAGGTCCAACCACAGTTCTGGGCGGAGATGCAGTGTATGATTTGGGGTCCAATACAGGTCTGGAATTTTTCTACTTAGATAATGATGTAATAAATGGTAAGACCTACTACTATGCAATTGTTGCGTATGATAGGGGGGTGCCACCAGCTGAGGGTGAAGACTTTGGTTTAGATCCACAGGAGAATGTGTTCAGAATTGCAATTGATATTGCAGGAAACGTAACTGGTACATCACAAAACGCAGCCGTTGTAACTCCAACTACGTATGCTGCTGGTTATCAGGAAGGTGGCTCAACGGTTAATCTAAGTCAGGTAACGTCAGGATCTGGAACAGGGTCGGCAAGTTTAAATACCATTTCAGATGCGTTAATTATTGAAAACAATGTGTATCAGGTAACATTTGCATCTGATGACTCTGCCGGTAGTATTTTCAGAACTACAACAAGCTACTCTATTCGTGAACTAACTAACGATTCAGTCTATATCAATAATGCTGAATACACTGGTAGTACTAGTTTGATTGATGGATTTACTTTGAACTTTATAAATCCTGATTCTGCTATCATTATTCCTAATAAAACAGGCTGGATTGCAAACGAAGGACAAGAAAATGAGTTGTTCAGTACAGACCCAACCAGCCTCGATGGGTTTACGACAGATTGGGAAATTGCAATCGCACCAGATTTCAATCTAAATAGAACAGACTTTGTGACTTCTGATCAAAACTATGAGCTAACTTTTGTGAACCCTGATGACAGTACGTACCAACCTCCATTTAGATTTGGAACGGACTTTAGTTTCTTCCCAATTCCGGTATTTGCAAAAAATGTAGCAACAAACAAACGAGCAATACTGTGGCCATTAGACAATGATGAAAGTGGAGATTTAAGTAGTGGTGATGTGTTATTCGTTGCCGAAAGTAATGATGGTGGTATTATTAAGTTTAGATACACTGTTACATTCTTTGCAGGAAGTAGCAACATTCCACCATCACCGGGAGATAAAATTCGAATATCAACGACGCGTCAATTTGGTGAGGACGATGTATTCCAGTTTGGTGTACGAAAGGGAATTATTGACAATGACGATGCAAAAAGCGATCTCGATAAAATTTTCGTAGCACCTAACCCATATATTGGAGCGGCTTCCTGGGAACGAGCAGGGGATGCTATCGGTAGGGGTGAAAGAAAAATTATTTTCTTCAACTTACCTACACAGTGTACGATTCGAATATTCAATATTAGAGGTGAATTGATAAAGACCATTGAACATTCGGGGAATATAAACGAAGGTTCGGCTGATTGGGATTTAAAAACCAATAATAATGAAGATGTTGCATACGGAGTGTACTTCTATCATGTGGAAGCGCCTGGTATTGGTGAATACAAAGACAAATTCGCAATTATTAAATAGGAGTATAAAGCAATGATTCTGATAATAAAACGACTAACACTCCTGCAATTATTTGTTCTTTTAATTTCATTACCAGCCATTGGCCAAAGCAGGGTAGGAACAACTGCAGCACCATTCCTTACTTTAGGTGTTGGGGCTAAAGGACTGGCACTTGGTAATGCTAACTCAGTGTATGTTTCCGGAGCGGAAGCAATTTTCTGGAACCCTTCCGGTATCTCACTAACTAACGAAGGGGATGCTGGTAGTTCTGGTTTCTTTAGTGTAAATCAATACTTCCTTGATGTAGATATTTACGCTACAGGAATCGTGATTCCGGTTGGTGGTGAAAACTCTGGTAAGAATTTCGGTTTTGGTGTTAACTATGTAGACTACGGGCGAATGGATGTTCGTACCGTTGACGACCAGGGTGGCATCGGCGCTACGTTTGGTGCTCACGATCTAAGTGTTGGGGTTACCTATGCACAAAATCTAACCGAATCTTTCCATTTTGGTGGAACTGCAAAATTGATTCAGCAGAAAATCTATGATATGTCTGCCGAAACATTCGCGGTTGATCTTGGTTTTCAATTAGTAACCGACTATGTAAATGGAATAATCATAGGTGCTTCCATAAGTAACTTTGGTGGAAAAATGCAGATGGAGGGTGTAAACTCACTTTATTTTATCGACATAGATCCTACCAGTGAAGGTAACAACGAAGATATTCCTAGTAATATTTACATGGATAAATGGGATTTACCACTGTCATTCAAAGTAGGATTAATGGTTCCGGTAATTAGACAGGAGAATCTTGAATTACTGTTAATGAGTGAGGCTCAACAAACGAACGATAATAATTTAAATCTGGATTCCGGTTCTGAACTAAGTTATTTATCGAAGACCGTTAAGTTCCACGCAAGAGCTGGATATAAAGACTTACTCCTGGGTGATAAAGTAGATTCGCATTTTACTTACGGTGCAGGTTTCACATTAAAAACATCAACAGGCGTGGCTATTGGAGTGGATTTCGCTCAGATTCCATTCGAGTATTTAGGCCAAACAACGATTATTGACTTAAAGTTATACTTTTAATGACGAATAAGATGTATGGTTTTAATGGCTGCTTTCTTTGGAAGCAGCCATTCTTTTTTTGTCTACTCGCTTCTTTTGCAATTAGCTGTTCTAATCAGGAAAAAATTCATCGCGATTATGAAGTTTTGTTCGAAGTAAATGGTATAGAACGCACAGTGTTCGATTTCGAAAGTCAATATGTAGAATATCTGATACAAAATGGTCAAAACGATTCAAAAGTGCGTAGATACGCATTTATGAACGAAATGATTGACGAGATTTTATTGGCTGAAGAAGCCAGTCAAATTGGGTTTCTCGATCACCCGACCTATCTAGGTGCGTTAACATTTCAAGAGAGAAAATCGATGATGGACATCTATTTTGTTGATGAAATGGATGCGTTACTTGAACCACCAACAGATGAAGAGCTAAGGCTTGCCTTCGATAAAAAGAACCGCAAAGTATACGTTCGGCAACTTTTTTCTATGTTTGAAGAAGATCTGGTAGAACCACTAAACAGGCTAAAAGCTGGAGAAAATTTTGTCGATGTTGCAAACGATTTCTATGAAACTACTGAATACGATTCATTAGCCGGATATTTAGGACCAATCAGTTACTTTGGGGTTGAAGATGCTTTCGCAGAAGCAGCTTTTTCAACCTATCAAGGGGAATTTACCGATCCAATAAGAAGTAAATTTGGCTTTCACATTATTTATGTGGAGTACATAGAATTTCCAGCTATGCTCGCGGAAGATGAGTACCAATATAGGCTTGAAGGATTAACCAGTCAGGTTCGGCTAAGAAATCAATCGCTCGTCTCTAATGATTACGTCCGAAATCTGATGAGTACCCTCTTAGTGGAAGGTAATAGTGAGAATCTTTCATCACTTATGGAAGTAATTCAAAATATTGACAGTGACAGAATTGTAAATACAAGGCAAACCCAAGAATCACCGGTTGAAAGATGGGGAGATCGTAGGCTGGACGAACTTCGAGCTTCTTTTCCTGAAGATGCGGTGTTAGCTACTTATGTATTTGGTGGAAACAAAACTGAATTCACCTTTTCAGACTATTTAAATTGGCTGCCATACTTGTCTTTTATCGAGTCTAAAGAACGGACAGGAGCATCGGTTGGTCGTGCACTTAGAAACGAAGTATTGTATAAAATTGCCGACCAGAAAGGATACCGGGAAGATGAAAGAGTTGAAGATAGGGTTGAAAGAAGGGGGTACGAAATCTTATCTGAGTTATATCAGTATGAAATGACCCTGGATGCTCTTGCGGATACATCAGAGATTATTGTACCACGATCATTTAGAAATAGGCTGATAGACGATAAGGAATTTTTAGTGCAAGCAGCATATTGGAGAATACTTGCTCCTGATGTTAGAACTGCCGAATCAATTCAGAAATCTATTCGGGAAGGTGCCGATCCAAAGTCTTTTGAAAATTATTTAGAACAAGAGTATGCAACCATTGAGCGAACAGATAAATATTACAGCTTACTTGATCGAGGTCTCTTAGAAACACCGGTAATCTCTCGTTCTTCTGTTGATGGTTGGATGGTGCTATATATTTCTGAGCGGAATATCGAACTAATAAATACCTCAACATCTGTTGATGATATTGAAACACGATACAGAGTGTACGACAAAGTTCTGACCGAAATTTCCAGACTTAGATCAATGGCAGAAATTAGAATAGATAGTGTTCTTTTTGATGATATCTATGAAGTTTATCATGCTTCAAACTGATTGAGCAACAATGTTTTAACAAAAGTGGAATTATTCAATAAATAAACAAATTAACTATTAAGATTCGCCTGACACATGTACGTATTTCTTAGAAAATAATCTGTTATCTGTCTGCGGACTTATCAACATTAACACATAACGGGGAGGGTATGCGAGTACTATTTCAAACCACAATTTTAAGTGTATTACTTTGCCTAAATACGCAGGCACAAGTAGTTAATGATTTTTTTATTGATTTTGGTCCTAATGATCAAAACAATGGGAACAGCACTGTTAGTCCGGATGTAAATGGAGTTTTCTGGAACAACATAAATGTACCTACAGCAAGTACCGATAGCATTTCGTTAATCAACAGTTCAAGCAGTTCATCGAGTTACAGTTTATTTGTTACCCAAACATTTCAAATGAATGGAATAAATCATGGAGGTTTGCTAACTCCAGAAGCGTCACTATTGGGTGAATATGCAATTAATACAGCAACCCAGGATTATTTTTTCACTACGGGTTCTTCTCAATTAAAACTAAAGGGACTTGATAGTGAATTTGGATATGTATTTAATTTCTTTGGTACCAGAAATACATCATCTACAAGAACCACCAATTACGCAATAACAGGATCTAATGCTTACTCTGGTAACCTTCAAACATCTGGCACAGATCTTGGAGGTTCGGGTTATAATGGAAATAATAGTACCGTCTTAGTTAGTGATACCCTTTTTGCCGACAGTAATGGTGAACTAACCATTGATGTAAGCGAAGTTGAAGGTGGCTTTGCGTATATCGGATTAATGAAAATCTCGCAGGTTGAAATCCCGAAGGATAATGATATCGTATTTATTGATTTTGGTCCAAACGATGGTACAAATGGAAACCTAACAACTAGCCCCGATGCAAACGGAAATTATTGGAATAATTTAATAACTCCAGCTGCTGGTAGTGATTCTGTAAGCCTTATCACTACAACAAACGAAGCTACCTCGGCTTTTATCAAGGTAGGCTCAACCTTTCAAATGAATGGAATCAATCATGGTGGTTTATTAGCCCCTGAAGATTCATTACTTGGTGATTTTGCGATCAATACAGCAACACAGGATTATTTTTTCACAACAGGATCGAGCACCCTCGAGTTTTTCGGTTTAAATGATTCCAAAGGATATATTTTTAGTTTCTTTGGCACAAGAAATACAAGCAGTACCAGAATTACAGAGTATAAGGTAACGGGTTCAAACATTGCTACCGATAGCTTACAGACTTCAGGTACGGATTTAGGTGGGAGTGGTTATAATGGAAATAATAGCACGGTAGTTACCACTGATACACTCTTTGCAGATAGTAATGGAAAGCTAACTCTTGATGTAAGCGTTGTTGAAGGTGGATTCGCTTACCTTGGATTCTTAAAAATGGAGTTAGTTGATGTAGAAACAACTCCAGTAAATACTGCGCCAGTTGCATCTGCAGGCAATGATCAATTATTGGATGCAGGAACAACAGATGCAATACTTACAGGTTCTGGAACGGATGTTGACGATGATCCTCTTACCTATCTTTGGGTTCAGGTAAGTGGACCAGAAGTAAGTATATCTGATTCTACGACTGCAACGACTAATATATCCGGGCTATCAGATGGAACTACTTATGAATTTGAATTAACAGTAAGCGATGAACTTCTAAATAATTCAGATCGAGTTACAATTACTGTAAAAGCCCCTGCAGTTTTGGATACAATACCTTCATTTTTTGTTGATTTTGGTCCAAACGATGGAAATAATGGAAACAGCACTTCAAATCCCGATTTAAACGACAACTATTGGAATAACATTAATACCCCTGCTGCCGGTGGGGATACATTATGGCTCGTTGATGAAGCAAATCTCCAATTAGATAAGTATCTGCTAGTTAAAGAGACTTTTCAAATGAATGGAATCAATCACGGTGGTTTACTATCTCCAGAAAATAGTTTGCTGGGTGAATTTGCTATTGCAACGGCAACACAGGATTACTTTTTTACAACGGGATCAAGCAGCCTTGAATTAGGTGGTCTGGCCGCTGATAAAGGATATATATTTAGTTTATTCGGTACACGAAATACTTCAAGTACCAGAGTAACGGAGTATTCAATAATAGGTGCCAATACATTTGTTGGGAATCATCAAACCTCAGGAACCGACTTAGGTGGTACCGGTTACAATGGCAATAACAGCACAGTGTTAGTTACAGATACGCTGTATGCAGATACTGAAGGTAAACTTCAATTGGACGTTTCTGCAGTTGAAGGTGGGTTTGCATACCTTGGTTTGATGAAAGTGGATATGGTGGATGTTGAACCACTAGCACCAAATACAGCGCCTATTGCCGATGCTGGTGAAGATCAACTTCTAGATTCAGGAACCACTTCGTATCAACTGGATGGTAGTGCAACAGATGCTGAGGATGATCCGCTTACATACGAATGGACTCAAATAGCCGGACCTAGTGCGGTAATTGTGGATTCAAGTCTGGCAAATTCAACGATTGATGGGCTTTCCGACGGTAATACATACACTTTTGAGCTAACTGTTAGTGATGGTCTTTTGTTTGATACCGATCAGGTAACAATTTCAGTAGAAGCAGAACCATTAGTAATTATTGATGACGATTTATACAGATCTTTCTATGTAGACTTTGGTCCTGATGATGTTACTAATGGTAATATTACTGCCAGCCCGGATGTGAACGGTAATCACTGGAATAATCCAACAAATTCTTCGAGCACTGGCACTCCAATCGATTTAGTTGATTCAGAAAATGTTGCCTCGAATTTACAAGTGCGAGTTATCTCTGATCTAAGCAAAAATGGTATACAGAATGGTGGTTTACTAGCCCCCGAGTTTGAGGAATTAGGGGATTTTGCAGTAGCAACCGCGACACAGGATTACTTCTTCACAACCAGCTCAGGCAGCATTGAACTTAGAGGGTTAAATTTAAACAGGGCATACGTATTTAATATTTTTGCATCCAGAAACACAGAAAATGTCAGAAAAACAGAATACCGTATCGCTGGATCTAACATTGTTGTTGATACATTACAATCATCTGGGCCTGATATTGGCGGCGATGGATATAATGGGAACAATAGTGTAATTCTAACTACAAAACCCGTCCGCCCGGATGCAAATGGAAGAATTACATTGCGCCTATCTGCAGTTGAGGGTGGATTTGGGTATATCAATACGCTAAGAGTGGATGAGGTTAATGCAGCAAACCAGTTTCTCGTTGATTTCGGGCCGAATGATGGGACTAATGGTAACTCTACCGAAAGTCCTGATTTCTATAATAATACCTGGAACAATATGAACGACCCTGTTATGGGTGGAGACAGTCTTAAACTTACCAGCAAAGTTGATGAATCAAGCGATATTTATCTGAAAGTTACCAGAACATTCCAGTCTAATGGCATACTTAATGGTGGTTTATTAGATCCGGATCAGGAATTATTAGGTGAGTTTGCTGTTGGTACTGCAACAGAAGATTATTTCTTTACAACAGACACTAGCAGCATAGAAATTGGTGGGCTTGATTCTGAAAATGGATATGTTTTCCACTTGTTTGGTACCAGAAATTCTAGCTCTGATCGTGTGACCGAATACGCACTTTCTGGAAATACAACTGTAGTTGATACCTTAATAACTTCTGGAGTTGACATAGGTGGAGCCGGATATAATGGAAATAATTCTTCTGTGGCTGTAACTGACACTTTGATGGCCAACGAAGAAGGAAAAATCCATTTAGATGTAATTGTGAAATCCGGAGGCTTCGCTTATCTGGGTTTTATGAAAATTGATGAAGTAGAACCTCCGGCAGAACCGGAACCAATTTGTCCAGTAAGAAATGATAATCTTATTGCAATTATGGGTTCCTCAGTTGCATTCGGAGTGGGAGCAACCAATAATCAAGGTTATGCCTATATGCTCGAGCAAGAATTGCAAAGCAGGTTTAATGATGGACTTGGTGCCGAATGGGATATGACCAATATTTCTATTGGAGGCAATACAACACTTAACCTACTAGCGCGATATGAAACAGACTTACTACCAACTTGTGGTGAGTATGTTGTTTATGGTTTATCTCTAGGTAATGAAGGAATAAAAGGTGGTGGTCAGCCAATTTGGGATCAATTTGCGGATAACATGGTAGAGTTAGCTGAAATAGCAGTCGAAAATGGATTTACACCTATTATTGCTAACAATTATACCCGATCTGACTATACTGCTACAGAATATGAGTTCATTAAAGAAATGAACATCTTTTTGAATTCACTTCCTTATCCTAATATCAATTTGCTCGGTGCAATAGATGATGGTACAGGAAAATGGGCAAGTGGATATATTGCTGATGCATTCCACCCGAATACAGCGGGGCATAGAGAGTTTTTCTACTCTATAGTACCATCTTTATTTGATGCTTTGGATGCGGGTAAGCCAACCCCGGTGTTAAATAATACAGAGTTCACTACAATTAATAGTGCAAACGATGCGGCACTTATTACGTATGTTCCTGATGGTACCGTTCATCCATTTACTATTTCGTTTGAAGTACAAACCAATAGTTCTGGAATCGTAAGTGAATTCAATACCGATCAGGGAACCGGTTATGTTATGATAGATGAAGAAACCGGACATATTGGTTATATATCAGCTGCTAATGATACAGTTTATGCCGAGAGAATTGTGAATGATGGGGATTGGCATACGATAACACTCAGCCATTATTATGCATGGGGCAGAACGTTCATTTATGCTGATTCAACAAAATCTTCATCAGTAACAGAGAGTCTTGAACTTGGAGATATTATACTTGGTGGATCGGTAGAAGGCGGAATGCCAGAAACTGCTAACTACCGTAACTTTATGTTTCATAGGTCAGCTCTAAATGAAGATGAAGTTGAAGTGTATGCAGGTGGTAGTGTGATACAGGCTAGCCTGGAATTATTTGCACCCTTATCAGAAGGAGAAGTAAGTGCTGGAATTATGTACGAGAATATCGCACAAAGCACAACGTATGCGAGTTCCAACATCACGGTAGATTCTGAAACAGAAAATGGGTTGGATATCCCGGAAAGATTTAATCTCTATCAAAATTATCCAAATCCATTTAATCCAAGCACTAATATTCAGTTTGATATCCCGTTTAATTCGGATGTAAAAATTGAAGTGTTTAATCTTTTAGGTGCAAAAGTATCTACAGTAATAGACCAACAACTAAATGCTGGTTCGTATGTCGTAAATTTCGATGCATCAGCGCTAAGTAGTGGGGTGTATTTCTACAGAATACAGGCTGGTCAATTCCAATCTGTACAAAAAATGTTACTTATGAAGTAAGTATAATGATTAGGTTAGGTTGGATTAGAGTTATATCTATAGTCTTCTTAGCAGTATCAATGCTGGGGTGTAATTCTAATTCAACTGATCCTGATAGCGAGGTTACGTTAGGAGAAATACCGGCTAATCCATTTAAAGCACCACTATATTGGAGTGTTTATGAATATCACATAACACGCCCAGACGATTTAGAAAATTACATTACAGAAGATGCCTTTGTGGCAAATATAAATTGGGTTGAAGAAAACCTGAAGCCATACGGATATACTATGGTGGCTATAGATGGGTGGGGAGATGTATCAAAATTCAATGAATATGGGTATCGCACAACGCATTCTAAAAATTGGCAAAACGACTATGCATGGTGGGCTAATGAGCTACAAAAACGAGGATTAAACTTAGGAATGTACGACAATCCTTTATGGGTAAATCTAGCCGCTGTTGATGCTGGAGCAAGAATTAAAGGGACGAATATTCCTTTATCTAATATTATTGATCGAGAGGAAGAAACACTCTGGTTTACTTGGGTGCAAGTACAAAATGCCGGTGCCGAAGAGTATGTAAAAGGGTACGTTGAACATTATGCACAAATGGGAATTAAGTATTTAAGAGTGGATTTTATTTCATGGTTTGAAGATGGCTTTGATAAAAACTTAGGTAATGTTGGCCCAAAAAGAACCAGGGAAGAGTACATTACCGCGCTGAAATGGATAAGAGAGGCTTGTGATGCACATGGAATATTTTTTTCATTGGTGATGCCTGCTTTGAAAGAAGAAGCTTTGGTGGAACAACGTTTTGCACATATGATTCGAATTAATGAAGATGTGGGCGATGGTGGGTGGTTTCGTTTTAGTGAAATGGATAGAGGAATAAGGCGTGACTATTGGTCGCAATATGCCAATACATTCGATGGATATATTTATTGGTCAGGTATTTCTGGAAAAGAGAAGATGATTCTAGATGGTGATTTTATCCGAATTAATACACTGGCAAACGATGATGAAAAAAAATCGGTAATATCATTACACATTATGGCTGGTGGTCCATTGTCCCCGGCAGATCAGTACAACACTATTGGCGAAAATTTGTGGCTATATCAAAACGAAGAGTTGTTACAGCTCAATAAAGACGGTTTTGTTGGAAAACCGTTAAGTAACGATCCAACAGATGTAAATAGCCAAATTTGGTGGGGGCAACTTTCAAATGGAGAAATAGTTTTTGCTTTGTTCAATCGGGAAGATACTCCTCAGACCAGATCTGTTAACTTTACTACCGACTTTGGAATTTCTGGTGAATATCAGACAAGAGACTTATGGAGTCATGAAAACCTTGAAATTGCAAACTCTTTCTCAGATGTTATCCCCCCACATGGTGTACGTGTGATTAAACTATCAAACAATTAGCTATGAAAAACGGGTTTATATTTTCGCTGATTCTTCTCTGGTCAAATGTTGTCTTCAGTCAGGATTCTAACTATCAGTTTGAAGCTGATATTCCCTATAGAATTACATCAGAAATGGAAAACTGTACAAGGTGTGTTTTGGATTTCTATTACCCAGAGGATATTTCTGATTTTCCAACCATAATTTGGTTTCACGGTGGTGGACTAAGAGCAGGTGAAAAAGAATTACCAGTAGGGCTAAAAGAAAAAGGAATTGCAGTTGTTTCACCAAACTATTCTCTTTTCCCGGATGTAGAAGCTCCCGTTTATATAGAAGATGCTGCTGCAGCCGTTGCCTGGGTTTTTGAGAACATCGAGAATTACGGAGGTAATCCAGGTAAGATTTTTTTGAGCGGTCATTCAGCAGGGGGGTATTTAGCAATGATGGTTGGTCTGGATAAAAACTATTTGAATGAATACGAAATTGACGCAAACCAGATTGCAGGTTTAATTCCATTTAGCGGTCATACAATCACGCATTTTACTGTACGAGAAGAGCGCGGAATTCCAGGTGAACAGGCCATTATTGATGAATATGCTCCACTTTATCACGTGCGAACAGATGCTCCACCATTACTTCTTATAACCGGAGATCGTGAATTAGAACTTTTAGGTCGTTATGAGGAAAATGCATATATGATGCGAATGATGAAAGTAGTTGGTCATACAGAAACCAGAATAATGGAATTAGATGGGTATGACCATGGCATGGTTGAACCAGCAATTCCATTATTACTTAAAGAAGTTTATCGACTTTCATCATCAATAGAGAATTAACTCCTAATCTGATTTCAACGAATTAATGATGGTAGCTGCTTCATCTACCTGTAATGAAACAAGATAACTGAATACTTGATTGAGTTGATCTTGTTTTTCTGCATCACCGAGGAACTCTTTTCGCAATTGGTATAAATCAAATATCAACTCTAGTTCGGTCTGTGAATACGAGACACCGGTATATTCCTGAATAGTGGTTAAAAAGTCGTACCCAAACTCGATGGTAGGTTCAAACATGGTTCCTTCTCCAAAATCGTTGAAGGTTACCAATTGAAGATGTTGCACATTTGCCCTCGTAGCTTCTGCAAGAGTAGCATCGAGAGTGGCAGTTCCATTATGCGGTATTTCCCAACCAATAATGTTGCCAACCCCACCTTCCTGATAGAAATCCACAAACCCAGGATAAGATGAGCCGATTACTACATCCAACCCTCTAGCACGGTTGTTATAAAAACTGGTTAGTTCATTAATGTGATTACCATTACCTCCAAAAACCCAGGCATATTCTCCATCACCGAATTCACCTAAATCCCCACCTTGATACCATAAAGCCAGATAGAGTAAGTCTTGATTCACATTGCCAAGAATTTGCCCCCAAGCTTGTGGACTTTCAATTTCGATAGGAGTCCAGGCAAGCGCTAAGGGATTACCATCGACAGTAAGATATTCTGGAGTATTAAAATAATTATTCTCCATATATAGAAAATCGGTAGTCGCTGCTTCAATGAGAGTAGACGCTCTACCTGCATCTACCGCTTCTTGTGTGACTCGATCTTCGTAAACAATTCCGAATTGCAGGCCCACCTCATCAATTTTATCAATCAAATTTTCTGATCCAGCCAGGTTATCCGCATAATCATTTAAATCATAGGTTCCATACCAATCGATCAATACAGCATCTACTCCAGCGTATTTCATGAGTAGTAGATGATATTCGGCAACATCTGGATCTTGACTTGAATATGGGCCAATTAATGGATAATAATGCGAGGCAATATCTCTTCTTCCATCTACGATATTATCCGGGTTACGATTTAGTAAAGTCCAATGATATCCCCATGAGCCATCGAATGGTCCAGAAGTAAACCATGGCATGTAATGCATATAAATTTTAGTGTCATTGGTTTTAGCAACAGGTACCGGATCTTGAACTTCGAACTCGAAGGTCGCTGTTACGTTAACTTCTGATGTGACTAAAACTTCTATGGTTTCTTCTGTGCTATTTATATCGCCAGACCAACCTGTGAAAACCCAACTATTTTCTGGCATTGCCATTAACTGAACGGTTGTACCATGATCGTAGTCGGTCTTTGCGGTAAGTATAGTTTCAACTACTTCTCCTCTTCCTTCAATAGTGGTTGTGAGAGGGTAATTCTTGATCAGGAAATTAGCTGTTAAATCTAAATCTTCCGTAACAGTTATTGTTAATGGATTATCATTTGAGGTGATGGTTCCAGACCAACCTGCAAAGACATAGGCATTAGATGGTTGGGCTAAAATTTGGATAGTTTCGTTTTCTAAAAGCGACAAATCTTGAGAAGGAATGACCGACCCTGCACCATCAGGAGTGATGCCAATATTCATATCAAAAAGGGTGGGACTGTTTTCTTCATCGCATTGCAAACCAAAAAAAATAATTGCTGCGAAAAGGCACAAAGGAGCGAGACGATTCTTGAACATAGTATGAATTAATTAGATTCATAAATCTAACAAATTCAATAAAAAAAGCCATGAATTTATTTAAAAAAATGGCTTGGATTTCGTTAAAACTTAAGACTTACTTCGCATCTATAGAATGAAGTAGATCTTCAGCTTCTTTGATTAGATGATCTGCTTTTTCTTTTGCCTCAGAAACAACAGCTTCTCCTTTTTCTTTTGCTTCAGAGATTAACTTTTGTTTCTCTTGCCTTAACTGATCAATTAAATCGGTAAGTTCGTCTCTATAGTTACTTAACCTATAAGAAAGACGATCTCTTGTATTCTTTCCTGTATCGGGGGCGTAAAGTAATGCCAACACGGTTCCGGCCATCGCACCGGTTAATAAACCCGCGATAAAATTTCCTGTTTTACTCATTGTATTCTCCTTTCATATTTAACTCTTGTAGGATATAAAAAACGCTTTCAAATGTAAATTAGCGTTCTCAAATATCTGCTACTTCTACAACAACATTTCTGTTTCGAATTTTACTAAACACTGATCCAATCCAGGTGTTTACCTGCTTTAACCCAACTGAAAGGGCAGGGGTAACGAATAGTGTGAAAATCACACCAAATGAGAGACCAAAGATTACAGTTTTAGCTAATGGTGACCAAATCTCAGCGCCAGCGCCTAATTCAAGTGAAAGTGGAATCATTGAACAAATTGTAGTGATTGCTGTTAGCAGAACCGGACGCATTCTACGTTTACATGCCTCAAGAATATTCTGCATAAATGCTGAGTCTCTATTGATGTCGAACTCCATTCCTCTGGTTCGTAAGTGCATGTAATCAACTAGTACAATACCATTATTAAGGATAATTCCAACCAGCATAAACAGGCCAATATTTCCTGTTGTGCTTAATGGAGAACCGGTTAACATCAAACCAGCCAACGCACCAAATAATGCCATTGGAATACAGAACCATATAACAAATGGATCTCTAAAATTTTCAAATAATGAGGCCATGATCATAAACATGAGAACAATCGCTGCAATACCGGCCCACATAAACTGATTACTGGAACGAGCGGTTTCTGCACTGGCTCCAGTGAAATCGTATCGATATCCATCCGGTAGTACAATCTCTTCTTCTATAAAACTAGTAATCAATTCACGGTATTCATTCGCATCGCCGTTAAATGAGATATTTACATCAAGCAGTACTTCGCGGTCTCGTTTTCGGTAGGAATCCACCCCTTTAGTTTCTACAAATTCGCCAACAGCTATTACGGGCACTCTCTGTTCACCAAACTGAAGTACTTCCAGATCAAATAAGTCTTCTCGAGAGGTTAAAGCCTCTTTTGAAGTTCGTACTTCGATGGGAATTTCTCTTCCTTCGGATCTAAAAAATCCTGCCTGATTACCCAATGTTTGTGTTCTAAGATTACCGGCAACGTTTGCTACTCCCGAATTTAGAAGTCCAATTCTATTTCGATCTACAATATATTGTAGTTCAGGAGTTGGGTCCGTTCTGCCGTTGTCGACTTCTGTTATATTTGGATCATCAAGTAATCGCTCTTCAATTTGATTAGAGATTTTAAGCAACTCTTCCATCTCCGGTCCAATGAATGTTAATCGAAGATTATTTCCACCAAAGCTAAAACCTCGACCACCAAATCGTAACCCACCACCCTCAACTCTGGCAGTTACGGTAACACCTGGTGAAACTAATTCCTGCCGGATTGCCGCTGCCATTTCATTACTGGTAATCTCTCTTTCTTCAAGGTCAACCATCTTCAGAGAGAAGCTACCAGCATTGCTTTGCTCAATCCATCTGCTTCGCCCTATATTTGAAATAAGAGTTTCTATCTCGGGTTTGGATAAAAGGATGTCCTCAAATCCTTCCATCACTTCAAGTGTTTTAACAAGTTTAGTGCCTTCTTGTAGTCTCACGCTTACATCGATTTCGCCCGTATCGGTTTCGGGAAAACCTTCTTTATCAATGTTAGTGAATAGGTAAAACGTGCCATATAGTACACCAAATAACATCAGGGTTGGAATCCATTTGTGATGAAGCACCCAGTTTAGAATAAATCCATATCCACTTTCCAATTTGTGGATTGCTTTAAAGATGAAGCCACCTTTGCCGAATTGTTTTACATCCAATAGTAAAACAGCTACAACGGGAACCAGAATAATTGAACTGATAAATGAAATCCCAATTGCAAAACTGATTGTAAGCGCAAATTCTCGAACTAATGCACCTTGAATACCGGTGATTAAAGTGATTGGAATAAAAACACCAAGAGTAGTTAGAGTTGACCCTAGTAATGGCCCAATTACCTCGTTTGTTCCGGTTAAAGCAGCCTCATACTTCGATATTCCATCTTCAAGTTTTCGTGCAATACTTTCCGAAACTACAATCGCATTATCAACCAGGAGTCCAATAGCCAGGGCAAGCGCAGATATAGTGAAAATGTTGAGCGTTAACCCGGTTGCATACATGGCTGCAAAACAAGCTGTAATTGAAACTGGAATAGAAATTGCGACCACCATTGAGATTCGCCATCCACCCATAAAGATCAGAATCACAAAAACGACTACTAAAAGAGCTATTAACGATGATTGAGCCAAATTGTTAATAGAATCGTCTATGGCCTGGCCTTCGTCGCTAAGAATTCGAAGTTCAACACCTGGCGGGAGGATTTCATTAATTTCAGGCACAGTTTCTTTAACTGCAGTAACAACATCCAGTGTGTTGGCATCAGAATTTTTTTGTATCTCGATGGATACACTATTATTACCATTCACATTCACCAGGCTGGTTACTTCTGTAAATCCATCAGAAACATCGGCCACATCTTGCACACGAACCGGAATTCCATTTTCGGAGATTTTCACAATTGTGTTCTGGATTTCATCCACTGTTTTATACATGGATTCTGCACGAACCGAATAGCTGATCGAATTTGCAATCACATTACCCATTGGAAGTTGGGTATTGTTCGATGAGATAGCATTTTCGATTTCCTGAGGCACTAAATTATGTTGGGCCAATTTCATTGGAGAGACGTCCACATAAATCCGGCGCTCAAGTCCGCCCCTTGTTTCTGCCGAGGCTAAACCAACTAAACGTTCAAGACTTGGTTCAACTACTTCTTCTGCAAGATTTCTTAATTCATCCAATCCTTTTAGAGATGAATTAATGCTTAACTGCATGATGGGGCGATTCTCTGGGTCGAACTGAAAGATTACAGGTTCCCTTGCCTGAGCCGGCAGATCACCCCGGATTTGGTCAATCGCTTTTTGAATTTGAAGCTCAGTTTTTCGGATATCTGTGCCTGGATACAGATTCATTCGAATGAATGCATTTCCTCGGCTCACATTCGATTCCATTTCTTCAATTCCTTCAACCGCTGAAATAGCACCTTCTATTGGAGTAACCAAAATTCGATCTATATCTTCCGGAGCTACATTTTGATAGCCCGTTGAAATAGCGATGATTGGGATATTCAACGAAGGAAAAAGAGTAACTCTTAGGTTGGTTAATGAAAATATTCCAAACCCGACGACAATTAACGTCATCATTATCACCGAAATGGGGCGATTTAGTACTCCTCCTGCAATCGAGAATTTTTTCATGCGTATACCTCTTCTTCTGCTAGTGGGTCTTCTTTATGAATCGCGTCGAAGCCTAATTTACTAACACCTTGATTAATCAAGTTGTAAATACTTGGTACAACAAATAACATAAGCAGTGTAGACATAGTTAGTCCACCAATCACAGTTCTTGCCATTGGGCTCCAGGTTTCTGAACCGGCCCCAATCTCTAAAGCCAGTGGAACCATCGACAAAATTGTTGTGAAGGCCGTCATCAGAATAGGTCGAAGTCTTCGGGTGGCACCCTGAACAATGGCTTCATGGCGTGACAATCCTCGTGCCTGCAGTATCTTGATATAATCGATCATCACAATTCCATTATTTACCACAATACCCGAAAGAAGGATCAAACCAACCATGGAGGTTACACTTATGGGTGTGGATGTTAATCCAAGTAGGATCAATACCCCAGATAGAGCAAGTGGGATGGTGAAAATGATGATAAATGGTTCAATCAAACTTTCGAATTGAGATGCCATCACCATATAGGTGAGGATGCCGGCAATTGCGAACGCTAAAAGAAGGAAATTAAAAGATTCAGCTTGTTCTTCTGCTGAACCGGCAAGTGCATATCGATATCCATCCGGCCATTGAATTTGGTCAAGTAGAGCCTTGGCTTGCGAAGAAGCTGATTTCAAATCAACATTTTCGAGTTCCGTAAATATCTCAACTACCCGTTCCTGATCGATTCTAGTTACATTGGTTGGACCGGTAAATCGCTCAACTCGGGCTAAATTGCTTAATGGCATCCAGGTGCCGTCAGGTATTTGAATTTGGATGGATTCCAAATCGGTAGATCTTGATTTTTGACGAGGATCCAGTTCTACAACCACTTCAAATTCCACACCTTGATCTACAAAACTTGTAGCGATACTTCCTTGAACAGCATCACTTACCGCAGATGCAACTTGATTGGTATTCATGCCAACCAGTGAGATTCTTTCCCTATCCATGATCAATCTCAACTCGGGTCGGCCTTGATCTGAAGTACTGTACGCGCTTACAACTCCGGGAATTTCCGCCAATCTCTCTTTTACACCATCAGTAAGATTTTTCTTTATTTCAGGATCAAATCCGAAAACCTGAACAATTAACCCATTTTCTCCATCCGGGCTTAGTGGATCGATTACTATTTCCTGTGCATCAACCCCTGGAACTATGGTAAGTTCATTCAGTAGTGTATTAACGATTTCAAACTGCGTGCGATCACGTTCATTCTGAGGAACTAATTCTACACGAACTGTGCCGGTAAATCCACCTGGATTATCTGCCCCTTCGATGCCTTCTTTATCCCCATAATCTGAAACAACGATTCTGGCCTCCGGAACTGTTTGTTGAATAACACTTTCTACCTGTTTTACCGAGCGTTCCAACTCAAGTAGACTAACACCTGGTTCTCTGCTGATTTCAAGTGTAAATGCATTTTCATCAACACGAGGGAAAAACTCTCCACCCAACGAGTAAAATATGGGTAATGTGGCGCCAAAAAATAAGACAGATATACCAACAATGATCCAACTTCTTTTTAACGTTGTATTTAATTGACGAGCATAAATTGTTTCAAGTCGTTCAAGCAGATTACTGAAAAACAAAGCCAGTCTATTTTCTGACTGAAACTTTGAGTCGCCATCTTTGAAGAACTGCGAGGTCATCATTGGTATCAGCGTTAAAGCCACCAGGGATGAAACTGTTAGTGAAAAGGAAATAGTTAATGCCAGATCACGGAAAAGGAAACCTGCAATACCGGGAACAAATAAGATTGGAAGAAAAACAACCAGGGTAGTCAATGTCGAAATTACGACCGGAACGGCAACTTCTTTAGCTCCCATTACAGCTGCTTCTCTTCGATTATGACCTTCTTCTCGGAATCGGAAAATATTCTCGAGTACAACTACGGCATCATCAACAACAAGACCAACTGCTAGAGTTAATCCAGAAAGTGAAATGATGTTTAAGCTTAAATCAGCAAAGTCCATCACTGCAAAGGTCGTTACAATCGAGACTGGAATTGAGATCGCGATAATAAGGGCAGATCGACCGCTACGCAGGAAAACCAGAAGTATAAGAACTACAAGAATTATCGCTTGTAAACCGGTAAATAGCAGGTTCTGGATCGATAATTTGATGAACTCGGCCTTGTTCGTCAGAACTTCAACCTGAATATCATCTGGTAAAGCTTCTTTGATTACCTCAAGATTCTCAAGAACGGCATCGGCTGCTACTACCACGTTAGCATCACTCTGGCGGTAAATATTTACGATGATACCATCATCGCCATTTACCTGAACATTCCCTATGGGTTGGGCGATTCCATCAGATACATCCGCAACATCTTTAAGATACAACGTTTGGCCATCTCTAACCTCAACCACGGTATTCATAATTTGCTCTACGGTCTTCAATTCACCCATGGTTCTGAGTGAATACACGGTATTGCCTTCTATAAGCTGACCGGCCGGAACCTGAATATTTTCGGAAGCTAAACGGCTGGAAATATCATTTATCGTGATATTGTACAATCGCATTTTTTCATTGTCGATGGAGACATTGATCTGTCGTTCAAGTCCACCGGAAGTTTCCGCAGAAGCAATCCCATTGGTTCGTTCAATTCTTTGTTCTAAAACCTGAGTGGAATAGGTTCTCAAATCCCGAGATGATCGAACGTCGGAAGTAATTGCTAGTACTACAATTGGCTCCTGATTTGGGTCGTAACTGAAAACTAGTGGAGTTTCGGCATCATCAGGGATGGTTCTGGTTACGAAACCCAGTTGTTTACGTACATCATTTTCAGCTTCATAAAGATCGGTTCCCCAATTGAAATTCAACTTAACAACCGAGGCTCCCTGGCTTGAAAGTGAACGAACCCTGCGTATGCCACTGATGCTACCAACCTGTTCTTCGATGGGGCGAGTAACCAATGCTTCGATGTCTTCAGGGGCAACGCCCTCATATCCTGTAAAAATGGTAATAGTTGGGAAACTAACATCTGGATACAGATTAAGACGAAGCTGAGAAACGCCAAAAATCCCGAACCCAATCAGGATAAGGCTGGTCATTAAAAAGGTAATCGGGCGTTGTACCGCCAGTTTTGATAAACCGCCCATCTTAATTATTTGAAGAGTTTGCGGTTCTGATGCTATCCATTAATGCTCTTCGCTCTTCAGGACTTAGATTTTGCATTCTCTCTCTCATTTTCTGGCGATCTTCATCGCTCATGTTAGCCATGGCAGCACCAGGCCTGCCCGGACGCTCATTAGTAGCACTAGAATCTGTTGTAGCCGTTTCAGTGTTTCCACCACCCCAGCCACCAGATCCTGAACCTCCACTAGAGCTGCTACTTCCCCAACCACCGGATCCACTAGCTACTGCTGTACCAGCTGGTGAGGAAAAGTCAGCACCTGTAGCAACTCGAATTTTGCCACCATCTTTTAAACTGGCTTGACCTGTCACAATTATATTTTCACCCGGCCTTAGACCTCCGATTACTTCTATTTTATCACCCTGTTCAATGCCTAGATCTAACTGTCTAAGCTCAGCAACAGTATCCCCGATGGATACAAATACTGAGTATGTTCTATCAAGTGTGATGGAATTGGATTCCGGTTCAACTACCGTTTCTACCTTTTCGACAAGAGCACTTCTGGGAACTACAATGGCTCTTGGTTTATTTTCGATATCAATAACATTTTCGGTTAATACACCCGGATAAATACTATTTCCGATGGATGTAAGTGAAATCACAACTTCGCCTAATCCGGTAGTTGCATCCAGCTGTGGACTTTTTCTACTGATTACTCCCTGAGCAGAAGATTCAGATTCGTTTGATACTCTAAGATTTACCGGTTGCCCGATTTTCACAAATCTCCAATCCTGAACGGGTAGAAAAACTCTGGTTTCATATCCAACAAGATTAGCAACTTCAAAAATAGCTTGTGCCGAGGAAGCAACATCGCCTTCTTCGCCAGTTCTTGATAGAATAACGCCACGTACAGGAGATCGAACTTCTGTGAATCCGAAATTTTCCTCGGCTTGTGTAAGTGATGCTCGTGCAGACTCTAAAGCAGCAATTGAGCTTTGATAGGTTGCTTCTGCAATCTCAAGTTCAGCAATCGTCGAAATTTCTTTTTCAGTTAAAACTTTAGCTCTTTCGTAAGCAGCGCTATCTCTGGAAAAAGCAATTTCACTTTGTCTTACCTGGGCTTCTGCTTGTGCAAGTTGATCTCGGAATGTCGCATCGTTGATTTTTGCAAGAAGTTGACCGGCTTGAACTGTATCTCCTAAATCAACATAAAAACGTGTAACTGTATTGTTGATTTGAGGGGTGATGGCAATTACATCTTGAGCTTTGACAGTTCCAAATGATCTGACTTGCTCAGCAATGGGTTGAAGGGATACAGTTTGGGTTTCAACACTTGTAGGTCTGTTGTTTCCACCGGCTCCCCAGCCGCCCCAACCGCCTTCACCACGTTGTGCAGGTGCTTCTTCTTCAGAGCCTCCGCAGCCAATAAAAACGAAAGATAAAACGAGTACCGAAAAGAATATTTTTTTCACAGATGTATGGGATAAATTTTGTTTGCAAGTAAGACTATAAACTTCGCTAAATAGTTCAGTCCAAGGGAGTTTAGGCTTGTAAAAAAAAGCAACTCTTTATTTACAAAATGAAAAGTATTATCAGTTATGATTGCTTAATTTCACTTCTTAATTACACGCCTAATTTTATTATCCCCTATGAAATTTTTTATCGATACCGCAAATCTCGAAGAAATCCAGGAAGCTAACGATCTTGGTGTACTTGATGGAGTAACAACTAATCCGAGCTTATGTGCGAAAGTTGGAGTAAGAGACTTTGAAGGTCACATCAAAAAAATATGTAATATTGTTGAAGGGGATGTGTCAGCAGAAGTGGTATCTACCACTTACAACGAAATGGTTGAAGAAGGCAGAAAGATTGCTAAAATCGCAGATAACGTAGTCGTAAAAATTCCACTTATTAAAGATGGAATTAAAGCAATTAAAACCTTTTCTGAAGAAGGTATTAAAACCAACTGTACACTTTGTTTTTCTTCAACGCAGGCATTGATCGCGGCCAAAGCAGGCGCTACATACATTTCACCTTTTTTAGGAAGGTTAGATGATATCTCTTCTGATGGGATGCAACTTATTCGAGATATTGTAGAGATTTATGTGAATTATGGGTTTCCAACAGAAGTACTCGCTGCAAGTATTCGACATCCAATGCATGTAGTTGAATGCGCAAAGGCCGGGGCTGATGTTGCAACCATGCCACTTGGTGTAATCACCGGATTATTGAAACATCCGTTAACAGATAATGGGTTGGCTAAATTCTTAAAAGATTGGGACGATCTTCAGGCTAGTCTCAATAAATAGAGATATAGTCAATTTCCAGCTCAAAACGCTCTTCTTTTTTATCATCTGAGATAAACCCGATTCTGAAAAAGGGTCGGGAATTCTTTTTATCGAAAGCTCGACCGGTAAAGTCCGACATTCTAGTCTCCTGAAGACTTTCCACAGAAATAATTTTTGTAACCCATTCACCCTCTGTTGCAATTAAAGGGTATGAGTAATAAGGCTGCCAAAAACGGGCATATTGTTCGAACATGAATGAAAAATTGATTCCTGTAAGTCGGTATTTTATTTCAATAAACTCAGCTTCACTTAAATCTAAATCCATTCTATTACTTCGAAGTGAAGCAAATCCTCCATTATTTTCAAAAGACAATTGCCCCACAAATAGGAGAGAGTTTTCATCTAAGCCAGCCTGACCGATGGAAATGCCACCCATTACCCCATCGTTGATAATTCGCCAATTCCGCCCATCTTTTTCTGCACCGAAATTTAACAAAAAGATAGGGTTTGAGACTAATAATAGGAGGATGAGTGGTTTCATGATTTTTTTCTTAGCTGAACTTTAAAAAGTTAAGCCGCAAAAAAATCATTCCATCAGCGTTCAAAATCTGGAGCTAGTGGTTGTAATAGAGTTCCACCACCCCCAATAGTGTCTGGGTTATTATTTGTTATTATATGCAGCGCCTTCATAAGTTTATTTATTTCAGATCGCCATAAATCGCTCGTCATCGAAAATCCAAATTCATTCTCGAATTCTATTTCTACATTTCTCTCAACTATGATATCCCACACATCGTATGCAGCATCTTCAGTGAAATAGACTCCATAATTTTGCATAGCAAAGAACAATTTAGAGGCAGCTTGTGTAGTAATCCCAACGTCTTCTTTTGATATTTCTGGTGGTATAGCAAATAATGATCCCATCACGATATCAGAATCAGCATTTCGATTATAAGTATGAGGTGCATAGGTATCAGCACTAAAAGCGGGCCACTTCCAGCCGGGAATTTCTTCAGAGTAGTGCAAATACTTCTCAGCCCATGGATTGATTTTAATTGCATGTCTTATAGGTTGATCATCGACTAATTCACCTAGTCTAATAGTCCCTCCTAACGCACTCATTCCACTTGCACCTTGTCCACCACCATGTAGGCCATCAGACTTTATACTCACGAACTTTCGGTTATTTTCCCATTTCATCCATTCCGGCATATAAACAGGACCACCAACCTTACATCTACTCACCGTAGAAGATTGAAACACGGTTTCTCTATCAGGAAGTAAAAAAGCAAAATTACTATTTGGTGTTAATCCATATGGGCTGTTTCCAGCATCGGGTACAATCCAAGTATCTGGTACGCGAACACTAAACCCTAATGATGTTGTACCGCTACATCTTCCGGGGCCCCAAGTTGGACTATTCAACACAGGTTGCTCAGGATCATTTTCTGAGGTAATTAATATGTGCTGAATATCTACCCCAACATGAGATGCATCTTCAAAATTTGCAGGTTTATATTCTGCATTTGATCCAATAGGCATATTCCATATTGATTCTGCAGAAAAAGGCCAAAGCCAAGGATCTCTTACTTCATTGATATCTGAAGAGCTTGAATTTGATGTGCAGCCAATAAATAAAAGTAAAATAAATACATGATAAACTTTCATTGGCGAAAAATTCTTTCAGTTGAAAATTCAACCGAAATATCTTGGAACTAAACGCTACAAACAAATGTGGTTACGATACTACTATTCGTTTAGATGAAGAGATTCTTATGGAACCCGTCAAGAATGTTGTAATTGGAACAACGCTATTTTTAATTATTTATACGATTCTATCAACATTCCAAGCCGTACCCGAGCAATTGATTATTGGTATGTTCAGCCTCAGCCCATTCATAGTTATTTATATGGTGTGGCGAATATTAACTGCCGGCGTGCCAACAGCACAAACCTTCGAAGATGCGTTTTACGAGGATATTGAGTACGAAAGAAACAAGTAAGAATGTTAACCCTAGAGTAATTGTCTATACTCATTATTTAGTTATTACGTACCACAAAATCACGGTCTGTTAATGGATTATACCCTTCCCACAAACCAAATGAATTTCAATCCAACTTTTATTGAAAAACGGTATCCAATATAAAAACCTTAGTATTGCCTATGCAGGGCCAATAAGGTTTTGTGCAATAATACTGCTGGATAATACCCCAGGAAGGCCGGCACCGGGGTGAGTTCCTGCACCAACAAAGTATAGATTATCCACGTCTTCTGATTTGTTATGAGGACGGAACCAGGCAGACTGTGTCAAAATCGGTTCTACTGAAAATGCAGACCCTTTGTAACTATTAAGCGTATTCTGGAAATGCAATGGATCTATGTAATGCTCCGCAACCAGATTTTCCTTCAAATCAGGTAGATAATTTTCTTCCAGGAAATCCATAATTCGATCTTTGTAAATTGGAGCGAATTCATTCCAATCAGTACCACTATCTAAATGTGGAACTGGAGATAGTACATAAAACCCTTCATGACCTTCCGGCGCAATACTGCTATCTGTGATAGTTGGCATGTGTAGATATAAAGAGAAATCATCAGCTACATGCTTTTTGTGGAAGATATCGTCTAGTAGAGCCTTATATCGTGGTCCAAGAATGATATTATGATGAGCTAAGCCAGAATCCAGATATCTTTTCTTAGTGCCGAAGTAAATCACAAAAAGAGACATGCTATATTTAGTTCGAGCAATTTTACGATCAGTGTATTTCTTTCGGTGACTTGGATTGATCAGATTTTTGTAAGTGAAAGCAACATCAGCATTTGAAACAACGATATCAGCATCAAGCTTTTCGCCATTTTGCAATCTTACTCCAACAGCTTTCCCATTCTTTACCAAAATCTCGTCTACTTCTGTATCTACATGAATTTTCCCACCTTGTTCGGTGATCAGTTTTTCAAAAGCGTTTACAATGGCTCCTGTTCCACCCATTGCGTAGTGGACTCCCCATTCTCTTTCGAGATAGTGAATCATCGCATAAATGGATGTTGTATCAAAAGGATTGCCACCCACTAACAATGGATGGAAAGAAAAACACATCCGTAAAAAATCGTCCTTGATGAACTGAGCTACATAATTGTACACGTTTTTATAAGACTGCAACTTGATCAAATCAGGTGCAACCTTCAGCATATCCGTGAAATTCAAAAATGGCTGATCAGCTAGCTCAGTGAATCCTTTATCAAAAATAGCTTTGGTTGTACCTAAGAATTTCTCATAACCAGCTTTGTCGGAGGGATTCCTTTTCTCAATTTCTTTAAGTGTAAACTCATGATCGTTGTTATAATCAAAGCTGACTCCTTTATCATCGTAAATTCGGTAAAAAGGATTACATGGTACAAACTCCACATAATCTGATCTCTTTTTTCCTGCGGCTTCCCAAATATCGTCGAACATAAAAGGGGCTGTAATTACAGTGGGGCCGCCATCAAATTTGAAACCGTTTTGCTCGTACACATAAGCTCTGCCCCCTAATTTATCTCTCTTTTCAATAATGGTCACATTATGACCAGCTGATAATAACCTTGAAGCGGCGCCTAATCCACCAAAGCCACTCCCTATAATAATGATACTTTTTTTCATTGATACTTTTAATTCGATTTCGGCTGTATAACCGAAAAACGATCCGCATCAATCCCGAAAATAATTAATCGTTTTCTACTTGTTTTACGAAGCCATCGAAACCCTGAGATTTGAGTCTCTCAAGATCAGCTTGGGCCACAGAAGTGTCCTGATAAGTTCCGTAATAGACTCTGAATACCAATGCTCCATTTACAGTTAATCGCTCGACACGGCTTCCATCAATTTGAGCAGATTTCTGCTGAGCTTGTGATTCATTGGAAAATGAAGCCAGCTGAATGGTATAGTTGGCTACTTTCAAATCAGTAACTCGAGAATTCTCCAAATCGCCTTTTACGAGGTATAATCGAACTCTTGCGGTGCCTGGACCAACCATGTCAATTTCAGTAGCAGCGGCGCGAGAAAGATCGATGATTCTATCTTTTGCGAATGGTCCACGATCATTAATTCGAACCCTGGTTGTTCTACCATTATCCAGATTTTCTACAACTACTTCAGAATCGAACGGGAGTGTTCTGTGAGCTGCCGTCATTCCATCCATGTCATAAGTTTCACCATTGGCAGTTAACTTTCCATGAAAATTAGGGCCATACCAGCTGGCTACACCGGTTTCTATGGCATTATTAGAGCCCTTTGCCCCGGCAGCCATCCCTTTAGTTTTTGGCACTACTCCACAATTAGTGGCAAAGAGTAATACAGCGATTAATGAGCATAAAAATAGCCTTGACGTATTCATAGAAGATAATGTAGATGAGTTTGCTAAATATATCGTCAATTTTGAAAAGATT
Organism: Balneolaceae bacterium; assembly: GCA_965229525.1. Lineage (GTDB taxonomy): Bacteria > Bacteroidota > Rhodothermia > Balneolales > Balneolaceae > HXMU1420-13. The sequence goes on along the minus strand of OZ245886.1, from coordinate 1,058,764 downwards.
AAATTTTACTGCTGATAAATATTGAGAAATAAATAATGAACTTGAATTTTTATCTTTCATAACCCCGTCGGTGAAACATCGGTGGGGTTTTTTTGTCTAAGTAAATCAATAAAATTCTATCAATGAGCGCTACTTTACTACTTATTGGGCTAAATGTTGTGATTTCTTTGGCAGCATTTAATGCTCCCAGAATTATGGAAACGGGGATGTTTATGCCGTATCGCGCGCTCCGAAAAAATACCTGGTATGAATTAATTACTTCGGGCTTTTTACATGGTGGATATACTCATCTGGCTTTCAATATGATTACGCTCTTCTTCTTTGGTCCGGTTTTAGAACGTTCAATTGGTGAGGTTCATTTTTTGATTTTGTATTTCACAGGATTACTTGCTTCTTCAATTCCTTCATTAATCCGCCATAAAGACAACCCATCTTATGCAACTATTGGAGCTTCAGGTGCTGTAGAAGCGGTACTTTTTGCTTTTATTGTGATATTCCCTTTTGAGAAGATTTATCTCTTCTTAATTCCAATTGGAATTCCAGCCATTCTTTTTGGGGCGATATTTGTTGCCTATAGTATTTGGGCAGCAAAAAAAGAAGGGAAGATCAATCACGAAGCTCACATCGGAGGAGCAGCCTGGGGGCTCATTTATATGTTCGCATTCGTACCCAATACAATCGATCACTTTCTGACCATTTTTGGATTTTATGGTTGAAATGCATCACATAACCGTAGTGGTAATTCATGAATTACCACTACGAGGTTGGATAAAAAAGGAACAGATAGTTATCCGTTTTTTGCACGAAACTCCTTCATAAATGCAACTAAAGCATCCACGCTCTCCTGCGGGCATGCATTGTAAATACTAGCTCTGATGCCACCTACACTTCGATGTCCTTTTAAAGCGTCAAGTCCGTTTGCGGTGGCTTCAGCAATGAATTTTGCTTCTAAATCCTCATTAGCAATCCGGAAACATACATTCATATTCGATCTGGAAGCAGTTTCTGCGGTGCCGACATAAAACTCGTCTGCATCAATTTCATTGTAAAGTAATGCCGCTTTCTCTTCATTGAATTTCTTGAAATAATCCAATCCACCTTTTTCTTGAATCCAGTCTAATACTAAACCAACCATGTAAACCGCAAATACTGGTGGAGTATTAAACATTTTACCAGCATGCGTGTTGTAGTTCATCATCGTAGGAATCCCTAATTTCCCATTGTCAGCTAAGAATTCTTTGTTCACAATTACAATGGTTACACCGGCAGGACCTAAATTCTTTTGAGCACCTGCGTAAATAACTCCATACTTCAACATATTGATAGGTCGTGAAAGGAAATCGGAGCTTGCATCACAAACAAGTTTTACCCCATTAGTTTCCGGTTCATCTGCATACTGAGTTCCAAAAATAGTGTTATTTGATGTGAAGTGAACATACTTAGCATTGGCCGTCAGGTTAAGCTGATCGTTATCCGGAACGTGATTGAAATTGGAATCTGCGCTTGTGAAAGCTTCGTTTACATGGCCAAATAACTTTGCTTCTTTAATCGCCTTGGTACTCCATGCTCCTGTATTAATGTAATCAGCGGTTTCACCTTCTGATAGGAAATTATAGGGAACGGTTAAAAACTGTGTACTAGCCCCACCTTGAAGGAATAATACGTCGTAATCATCTCCAAGACCCAAAAGCTTAACTAGTTGTTCGCGGGCATGTGCGTCAACTGCAACATAGTCTGAACCTCGGTGTGATTTCTCAATTATGGATGTTCCAGTACCTTTATAGTCAACAAATTCTGTTCTAGCTCTTTCTAAAACTTCCAGGGGTAGCGCAGCAGGGCCTGCACTGAAATTATGTATTCTGTTCATTAGTAAACGTGATGATGTGTGTGATTAAAATGTGTGGATCAGCAATCCTGATCGTAATTTAGGTTCAAACCATGTTGATTTTGGCGGCATTAATAATCCAGCATCTGATACTGCAATCAATTCTTCAATACTTGTTGGGAACATGCTTATTGCTAAATCTGCAACTCCAGAATCAACTTTATTCTCTAATTCTTCAATGCCATGAACACCTCCAACGAATGAAATATTCTTATCTGTTCGTTGATCGGTGATTCCTAGTAAGGGATCTAAAATAAATTCTTGTAGCCGAGCAACATCTAATTGCGATTCAATATCCGAATGTTTTGAGACGGGTAGATCAATTCCATACCATTTTCCTAGATAATAGAATCTGATTTCACCTGGGTTTTCTGGTTTAGGTATCGCATTCTCAGTTACACTGAAGGTGTTTTTTAACTTTTCGATAAAGTCACCGTCAACATTAAAAACAATTCTGTTGTATGCTAGAATTTGTACTTCATCAATAGGAAATAGTACAGCTGGAAATCTCATTACATCTGGATGATCCACGACATCCGTTTCTTTAGCCGCTCTGGAAGCACTTGCACAACGATGGTGACCATCTGCAACATAGAAATGATCTATTTTACTGAATTCATTAACTATTGCATCAATTTTATCAAGTTTCCAGATAGAATGTTCAACTTCATCTTCTACCACAAATTGAAAAAGTGGTGAATTATTTGTCGCTTCCTTTAATGTTTCTCTAATAAATTCTGTGCTCCGGAATGTGAGCATTACTGGTTCTGCATGTGCTTCTTGAGTGACAATATGTTTTGTTCGATCGTCTTCCTTAATCGGTCGAGTTAGCTCATGTTTCAGAATAACTCCATTATCGTAATCTTCAACTGAAACACATCCAAAAATTCCAGTCTTAACCTTATCATGCCATTTCAAACGATAAACATAAAATGAGTCTTCATTTTCCTGTTCAAATAAATTTGAAGAAAGAAAAGAATGAAGATTTTCTCGTCCTTTTACATACACCTCATTAGCATATGAGTCAATTTGTTCATCAAAGTCTGCCTCTGGGCGAATTACTTTCATAAAACTAGTAGCCTGCTCCTGTAGAATCAATTTAGCTTCTTCAGTGTGTACTACATCATAAGGAAGACATGCAATTTCACTTACAAATTCAGGCTTTGGTCGCCAGGCTTTAAAAGGATTTAAGAATGCCATTTTTGCTTTTAGAATTAATGTGAAGAAGGTAATGAAATTTGTTCTTTATTAAGTTTAAATCACCATAAATTTGGACATTCAGCAAAGTGAACTAAAAATATAAATACAATGAATGAAGGTGCTTTAAATCAGGATCAACAAGATCAGCTATTATTTATGATGCTCATCCAGCAACATCAACAAATTGGAATGATGGGACTGGGTAAGTTGAAAAATCCAGCAACAGACTCAATTGAAAGAGATTTGGCATCCGCTAAATATGCCATCGATACCTTAAATGTGATCGATAAATACACGAAGGGGAATTTACCTCAAGAATTAAAGGGCTTTTTAGATCAGGTTCTTACAACGCTTCGATTGAATTATGCAGATGAAGCAGCAAAAGAAGGTGGAGCTACACCGGAAGATTCTGAGACATCGGCAGAAGCTGATGGTTAAACCGATTGAAGCAGCAGGTGGGGTCGTATTTCAAAGAGAAAACAACCTGTTAAATGTGCTTCTAATTTATCGAAATGGATTTTGGGATTTACCTAAAGGGAAATTAGAGAAAGATGAGTCTATACCAATGTGTGCCAGTAGAGAAGTTTCTGAGGAGACGGGTAGCAAGCTCCCAATTATTATTGGAGACTTAGGAACCACGTACCATGAGTATATCCAAAAGAATAAAAAGTATGGAAAGACAACTTATTGGTATGCGATGGTGCTACCTCAGGTCACTATGTTGGTTCCGCAGAAGGAAGAAGGGATTGAGAGCATTGAATGGATTCCACTCAAAGAAGCTTTGGGTAAGGTAGGCTTTGATAATTTGAAGATTATACTTCAACGCTTCGAAAACTGGATGGCATAAAAAAACCCTTCACAGATTCTGCGAAGGGTTTCATCAGTGTACTGCTGATTAATTTTGTAGACGGAATACAATTGGGAGCGAGTACTGAACTCGTACTGGACGTCCACGTTGCATACCTGGTGTAAAACTTGCTTGTTTAACAGCTTCAAGAGCAGCTTCATCGCAACCACCGCCAATACCTCGAATAACACGTGGGTTTTCAACCTGTCCGGCTTCGTTAACAATGAACTGAACAGTAACACGGCCTTCGATACCAGCACGGCGTGCCATCTCAGGGTATTTTACTTTTCTTTGAAGTTCACCTAAACCGCCTTGTAATACAGGCATGTTTTCAACCACAACGAAGAAATCTTCTTCTTCCTCCTCTTGTGGTGGTGGAGGTGGTGGCAAGTCCATTGGTCCATCAAGGTCGAATTCTAAATCCAAGTCAACAACGTCGTCTTCAATGATCTCGTCATTTGGAACCTCAACTGGTACTGGTGGACGAGGAGGCGGAGGAGGCGTCTCAACTTGTTTAGTGATTTGTACTTCTTCCATCACCACTTCCTCTTGAATTTCGATCGGTGGTGGAGCAGGTGGCTCGCTATAAAGATTTATACGAACCAAGCCAATCATAAAAAGTAGTGCGGCAATAAGACCAACTTGAAGAGTGATATTATACGTTCTCTTCAAGTCTGCCTTCGCACTTTTGCGTTCGTTAGTCATATCCTGGTCTTGATTTAAATTAGGGTCTAAAAAGAACGGAAATTTTTAAAAAGCCCGCAAGTATTTAATCCTTTAATTATGATTACGTAACGGAGACAATGCTAACATCGTGTATCATGTTAATTATCTAGTTGAAATCGAACTGCTTGTGCCATTCTTACTTTTACTAAAGTCCCGTTCTGGACACCTGGTGAAAACTTCATTTTCTGAATTACGCGAAGAACTTCTTCGTCGCATCCACCACCAATACCACGATAGATTCGAGGATGTTCTACGTCTCCAAATTCATTTACGATAAACTGAACAATTACAGTGCCTTAAATTCCAGCTTTTCGCGCCATTTCCGGGTACTTTATTTCTGAATAAAGCTTAAGAAGGCCTCCATGCATAATGGGAAAAACCTCGATGCCGTGGACATCAAAAATTTCATCTTCAAAAATTATTTCAGGAGTATTTGGAACTGAATATTGAAAATCATTAATCTCTAAATTCGGAATGTCAGGTTCTTCATCGATCATAGTATCATCAGGAAATTCCATTGGAACCAATGGCTTAATTGGAGCAGGAGGATCTTTTGGCGGAGTATTGGGGGGCAATTCAATCAAAGTTTCCGGAAACTGACAAACGATTAAATCACCTTCGATATCCTCTGACGGCTTAATTTCAATCTTTGTTAATGCCAGCATAGAGCCTAGTGAAATAATCAGGCTGATTTGAAAAATAATAGTGTAATTAGTTTTTAAGTTTGCTCTTGAATGCTTCCGTCGCATATTCACCCTGTTATCATCTTAAAGGTTTTAATTCAAATAAAATGCTCTGGCTTAATTTCACTTTGACAAATCTGCCATTTTGGATTGCCGGTGAGAAACGGGTTTTTTTCAACGCATTTATCACTTCTTCATCACAACCACCACCGATACCCTCAATAATTTTGATTTCCTCTACCATACCTAACTCATTCACTGTGAATTCAACTTTCACTATACCCTCAATTTCATTGGCTTTTGCTTGATTTGGATATTCTATATTCGCAAACAATGCAGGAAGTCCACCAACCATTTTTGGCAATAAAATTCGGTTTCCTCTTGATTTGACAGATGTTTTTGAATTCATAGAACCTTCATCTGTACTTTCTCCAAAGATTAAATCAAAGATTGAATGCTCAGAATTTCTTTGGACTACTTTCTCTTCTAAATAGCGATATTCCTCTACCTTAATAGTAGGTGCAAGTTCATTTGATGCAGAATATTGAATGGCATTGTTTACTTGAAAGCGACGTGCTTCAGTTTCTGTAGATGAAATAAATGCAAAAGTGAAAATAGCAATCCACCCAAGAAACAGATGTAGAGAAGTTTTTTTCATGACTCAACCCGATATAGTTATTCAACTACCTATAAATTAATCAGGTCATAAAAAGGTACTATCGCATTATCATGTGGGGTCATTATCTTTAGATGGGGAATTAAATACCCATTTCAAAATTCCTATTGCGGCAAGTGAGCCGAGAGCATCGGCAATAAAATCAGCAACTTCAGGGCTTCGGTTTGTAGGAAGAATAAATTGTAGAATTTCAACAAGTATGCCATAGGCCAATCCAAAAATGAAAACAAGCCATAGATTTGGAGCTCGTTTCTCTCTGATTGCCCGAACTAATCCATATAAAAAAGTCCAAATCAAAAAGAGTACGAAATGCCAGATTTTATCATAATCCCAAAAGTTGATTTTGGATATTTGAGCCGAAGGGTAAAGCATACCTACTAAAATCAATAGCGTGACCGACACAAAGAGTATGATAAACGATCGGCGATATGTAAAAATTAGCTCTTTAATAACGATTCTGATCAAATAATATCCATGGGTTCTACAGGCTCAAACCCATCTTGTAAATATTCATGAGCCTTGGTTTTGCCATCTGAAAGAGCTAAACAACAAGCAAGTTCCCGATTATTTGTCGAAAGTAGCTTTCCGACGATTTTACCAGCCAACACGTCTCCAAAACCGGCCCGTGAAAAGATTCTGGTATCATAATCTGTGAAGACAACTTGTCCCTTTTTTGAAACTACCATTGATGGTAATCCTTTTGTAAGAACGACGGCATCTAATGAATTAGAAATTTCTTTAGCAGATGATAATCTAGATTCAGAATCAGTATCAGAAAGCTGATGTAGTTCACCGGGATGTGGGGTTAGTACCCAATTTGCTTTTTTGGGTTTACTCACTTTTTCAGCTTTTGAAATCGCATAGAGAGCATCTGCATCAATAACCACATACCCCTCAAAATGAGATAGAATTTGAAGCGCAAACTGAATGGTTGATTCCTCACGTCCAAGTCCGGGACCTATTAATAAGACACCGGGTTTTTCAGCAAGAATGGTTCCAACTTCATTCAAATGTGACCATGAAAATTGTTTATCGGAATTCTCGCCAACAGGTGTTTTAATTATGTGGATGAGGTGTTCATCATAAACAGAGAGTAACCCTTTAGGAGTTATCAATACAACAGCTCCAACACCTGTATTCCATGCACTAAGTGAGGCTAATATTGCAGCACCGGTTAACCCTTCCGATCCTGCGATAATATAAACGACGCCTCCATCATACTTGTGAGATCGTTGGTTTCCTTCGAGGTCAATTTTTCTCAGCCAATTATCATGAAGTACAAAATGTGAACTATTTTTCAGACAGGATGGAAATGGTAGTTCACAAAAAATCACTTTGCCGCAACAATCGTATCCTTCATTTTGATAGAACCCGAGTTTTAATGTTCCGAATGCCATCGTAAAATCCGCTTTAAAAGCAGACCCAAGAATTTTGCCGTTATCAGCATGTAATCCGGTTGGTATATCCATAGCGAACCTGATGCATGGTAGATTATTTACTTGCTCAATCACCTCTTTATAGGGTGATCTGATTTCTGAATTCAGTCCAGTACCAAGCATCCCATCAATTGCGAAATCAAACGATGTATTGAATGCATCCAGGGAATCCAAAAAATCAATGTTCGGAGAATGCAACGCTTTTAGAAGCTGATAATTTTTTGAACAGTCGTGACTTAATTTTTGGTCACCATCAACAAAAACAATCGTTAAATGAAACCCATTTTCAGCTAGAATTCTTGAAACAACCAGTGCGTCACCGGCATTGTTTCCTCGTCCACATAAAACGAGTCCTTTCGCTGAATCAGGGAATTGATGCAGGATGAAATCAGCTGCACGAGTACCGGCTATTTCCATCAAGGTAAAACCATCAATACCAAATTCTTCGATGGTTCGTCGATCCAGTTCGCGACTTTCAGCCGCAGTGAAAAGTTGATATTGATGTGGGATGTTCACACCTAGAAGTTAGTAGGCTTTGGCGAACAATACCTTCTTTTTTGATGGATTTCCTGACACCATACATTCACCAGATTCGCCTTCACCAAATGGGATTAAGCGAATAGTAGCTTTTGTCTCATTTTTGATGAGCTCTTCAGTCTCTGCAGTACCATCCCAGTGTGCATAAACGAATCCGCCCTTTTCTTCGAGTACTGATTTGAACTCTTCATAAGAATCAACTTCTGAGGTCATTTCATCTCTGCGTGCTTTCGCGGTTTCGAAAAGATCAGTTTGAATAGTTTCTAGAAGTGATTGAATATGGGTTCCAATTCCCTCGCGAGAAACGATCTCTTTATTCAATGTATCGCGTCGAGCTAATTCCACATTTCCGTTTTGAACATCACGTGGACCGATAGCAATTCGTAAAGGAATTCCACGAGCTTCGTGCTCTGCAAATTTAAATCCAGGCTTGAAGTTATCACGGTCATCAAGCTTAACTCGGATTCCTAAAGCTTTGAGTTCATCAAAAATAGCATCGCCATATTCAATCACAGTAGCGCGCTCTTCATCTTTTCTATAAATAGGTACGATAACAACCTGAGTAGGAGCCAACTTTGGGGGCAGCACTAATCCCTGATCATCGGAATGCGTCATGATTAATCCACCTATTAGGCGAGTTGATACACCCCAGCTTGTTGCCCAAACGAGTTTATGATCACCATCTTTATCCTGGAATTTCACATCAAAGGCTTTAGCAAAATTTTGCCCGAGGAAATGAGAAGTACCCGCTTGTAATGCTTTGCCATCTTGCATTAATGCCTCTATACAATAGGTGTCTTCGGCACCTGCAAATCGTTCGGATTCAGTTTTTACTCCAGTGATTACCGGCATCGCCATATAATCTTCGGCAAAAGTGCGATATACTTCCAACATCTGAAGAGTCTCGTCAACTGCTTCTTGCTTAGTTGCATGAGCCGTATGACCTTCTTGCCAGAGAAATTCCATGGTACGAAGGAAAAGTCGGGTTCTCATTTCCCAACGAACCACATTCGCCCATTGATTCACCAAAATCGGAAGATCACGATAGGATTGAATCCAATTACGGTAGGTATCCCAAATAATTGTTTCTGAAGTTGGGCGTACAATTAATTCTTCTTCTAATCGAGAATCCGGATCTACTTCAACGCCGCCATCAACGGCTTTTAGTCTGGAATGAGTAATTACCGCACATTCTTTAGCAAAGCCTTCCACATGCTGGGCTTCTTTAGAAAGAAATGACTTTGGAATAAAGAGTGGGAAGTAGGCATTTTGATGTCCGGTATCTTTGAACATCTGATCCAGACCTTTTTGCATATTTTCCCATAGTGCCATGCCGGTAGGTTTTATTACCATGCAACCTCTTACAGGTGAGTGTTCTGCCAGTTGAGCCTCTTTAACAATATCCAGATACCATTGCGAATAGTCTTTTTCGCGTGGGGTTATATTTTTCGCCATTCTTTTTCCAACATTAAAATGAGGCAGCAAAGGTAAGGAACTTCAAATTTAGAATTGCCTGAATAAGCCAAAAAAATGGCTAGACTTAATTTTAGAAACTCGTATCTTTATTTTCTTATTGAAAAATGGCGTGGTAGCTCAGATGGTTAGAGCGCACGACTCATAATCGTGAGGTCGGCGGTTCAATTCCGCCCCACGCTACACAGATTAAAAGCCCTTCTTGGAAACGAGTTGGGCTTTTTTTTAATTAGGCGCAACAATAGTAAAACAAAATATTCTACAAGCTCTCCAAGTATGTTATCCACTCATTAAAGTGAGAGCATTCTCTTCTCATAACATTTAATCCTACATCTTCAGCGATTAGGATCCCATCCGTTATTTTTTCGTAGCTTGGATGTATTGCTAAAATTCTTTTTGAAGGTGCTGTCTGTGGGTTATTGTTTATATGCTCAGGCGAAGGAAACTGATCTGCTATTTGTGTTAAGTTGCTATTATTGACACTATGTAAAATTGAGAGGCAGTCATCGATTTTTTTAGCATCGCTAAATAATAATGCTTCAAATTCATGCACTTGGATGTAGGGAATAAATCTAGGAGTATTAAAATGATTTGCTAGTCTAGATTCTAAAACTTTAGCTTGCTGAATACAATCTCGAACATTAATAGCACTTTGATAATCAGGAAAATCTGTAGGGATTCTAAATAGATCGAACATAGTGGTCAAATACCTATCTGCATCCCCTATAAGAAAAAGGTTAATTTCATTTTCAACTTTTCCAAAGCCACTCATTCCACCTTTATAAACAATACCCTTTCTGAAGTTCCGTTTAGTAGTGACTCTTGAGGACGTTAAGTAAATTCCCTTAGGACTAAAATGAGGAACTAGTATAGTATTAACAAAACTCTCTTCAGAGTCACCTTCAACTAAAACATGTACTCTTGCCATTAGGGTCTGCCCCCAATGATATTTTTTTCCCAAAGTTCGCCCAAACTATATTCGCTTAGCCATTGATTCAAATCTTCTTCACTAAGGCGATCAAAAGTAGTATAGTCATTATATCGATTTAAGATCACTATATGCTCTGGGTTAAACTCATTGACTAGATTAACAGATTGAGTAGAGATGATCAGCTGTGTTCTATAACTAGCTTTTCTAAATAAAGAAGCCAGAATTGAAATGGCTTTAGGGTGTAATCCTAGCTCAGGTTCATCAATAATAATTGTGGAAGGAAGTACTGGTTGAAGTAAGAGAGTGGCTAAACTCATAAACCTGATAGTTCCATCAGAAAGAGAATTGGCATCGAAATAAGTATCACTACCTTGCTCCTTCCATTCTAACTTAATTTTATTTTCATTAAGTCTTGATGGTTCAAGTATGAACTCCCCAAAATTTGGAAATATTCTCTTAATTGTTCTTTCGATTAAGAAAAAATTTTCCGGTGAATTATTTTTTAACCGGTAAAGAAAAGCAGATAGATTAGAAGCATCTTTTTTTAGTGAGAAATTATCATTTATATCGCAAGTTTTTTTTACTAGTGCGCTATCACTAGTATCATGAAAATGATAAACTTTCCAATCTAATATTGATTCCCTGACATATTTTGAAATATTTCTCCTAGCAGATGCATGCTTTCTAAGGTTTGACTCAAACTTGTTTAAAGTGATCATCTCAGAATAAGGTTGATCATAACCTTTAGCATGAAAATAAGCGTAGTCAGAGCTTATTAAAAGTCTATCATCATCTGTAGGTTCTAGAACAGCTTCATAGGAATTAACATCGAAGTATAAATTGAAGTCAATTCTAGGGGTTGTTTTTGCCCCATAGTAAGCAATTGAGTTAGCACCGCCTTTTTTTGCTATATAGTTTTGTAGTTCTTGATTAGCTAGACTATTAAATAGGTTAAACAAACTTATGAAATTTGTTTTTCCAACTGCGTTGGGTCCAATTAAAATATTGATATCCCCAAACTCAAGCTCAGCCTCCTTTATAGATTTATATCCGCTAACATATATTTTACTAAGCTTTGCCATTCTCTATTTATAATAATTGAAGAATTTAATTTATTCAATTTCTGCGAGCTTACTATTAATTGCCTCTGTCGTTTTTCGATAATTCAGCTCAATATTTTTATCGAAGAATTTTTTGTAAATATCTACAGGTGTTCCTTTTTCCCAAACCCATTTCATGACAATATTTAAAGCAATTTCAAGGTCATCAATATAAGCCATCCTTCCATCACTACCTCTTATTCCTTTTTCATTTTTCTTTTTCCCCCTATTAATTAGCAAGTTTTTTTCATCATAGATAATGTTTCTCATTTTTCTGTTTGTGGAACCTTTTGGTAAATTCTCAATCAGTAATTTTTGAATACCCCTATAATATATTTCGTGTTTCTTATCAGGGTCGTCTATTCTTCCTATTGCGTATTCTTTCAGCTCTTTTTCTGATTTAAACCTGCCTTTTCCATCAATTGATAATTGTTCGCCTTTTGTTTGACGAGATTTGCTTAAGAGTTCTAACTTTTCAAGTTCTCTTTGTTCGTCAATCTTCTCTTGTATTGCTTTTTCTTTTGTATCTGACATTGAATTATATATTTAGTATTGCTTGTTCTAATTTTTCGGTTGCTTCCTCAATTGTATCGTATTCCCACATTGATTTATTCAAGCCATCAAGAGCAATATTAACATCAGGTGAATATTGCTTGAAAGCGCCCCAATAATTCTCACCTCTTTCATCCATATAGTGTTGGAACATCGAATAAATAATACAATGGTGTATTTGGCACTCCTTTGCATAACTTTCAACAACACTATGATTATGAATAAATGGCTCAATATATCTTAGGTCGGAGTTTGTGAATAAATAATCACGTGCGAAATCATTAGCCTGTTCCTCTTGTAAGAGAAATAGATCATGATCGCCTGTTAAATGATATTTAGTCGTTTTTAAATGCTCTAAATCATACAAAACATGATGTAGTTCGTGCATTAATGCGAACCAAATCGTAGCATAATTTTTATTCAAATCAGTTAAAACAATTGAGGGAGTATTATTAACTAAGAATGTGCCTCCTCGTACCTGTGTTGTACTTAGATGAGGTTGATAAATTAAATTCACACCAGCATTTCTAAGTGCTAAAGCTACAGTTTTTAAGCCATATTTAAGATTTCTTGTATAAGGTTTGATCTTTGGAATCAAATCAATAAGCAAATCTCGGTCATAGTTATTTGGATTGTCGATTTTTTCAAAATAAGCGTACGCCGATCTCACCCAAAACTCTTTCATTTTATCATTAGCATTTTGGCGAGTTTTGCTGAACAAGGCACTTCCTAAATCAGAATCATATTCGAAGATTGATTCAAAGCCAAAAAAACTAACAATTCTTTTCTCAATCTCATTAAAGTCTTGAATGCTTTCTATGAATTTGATTTTTTTTAGTAAATCAAGATCAAAATTCTTGATCATAAAAATTGATCTTCGAACCTTATCAAGTTCTTCAATTGCACTTGTACCAATATTGGAAATAATAACTTCGACAGTATTTTGTAGATCAATCCCGAGAAAATTAGCTAGCTTGACTGTATTTACGATATTGAACCTTTTTATATCACCACCTTTCGCGGACTCAATTGTGTTATAGTCCATTTGTAAGACTCTTTCTAATTGTCGCTTTGAAAGCCCAAGTTCTAGCCTTCGTGATTCAATCAGTTCAGAAAGAGTTACATTATTTCTCTTGAGAAGTATATTTTCAAGTAAATTTGTCAAAATATTAGTGCTTTAAATTTTAAACAAAGATACTTCAATTAGTAATAAGAGGCAATTATAGTGCTGAAAAAAATCAGCGCTTATATATTTAACATATTACTATAATCGATCCATTGTTATTATCGCCAACAATAAAGCACCAGCACCTACAAGGATTTTCTAGAAATCATTTTTTTATCCTTTTCTGTCTGGATAATATCATAGATTTTTTCTCATGATAAATCGTGTGCGTGTCTCGCGTGAGATGTTATTCCCTGCAAATCCCGAAAGCATGTTTAGTTCAAACCAAATCCATAAAAAAAGCCGACCCCAAATCAATGTAGGTCGGCTAATATCATCTACAGACGGCTATTACCCCATTTGCATTACCAAACTAAGTGATTGAAAGCGCTTGCTCAATAGCAGGATTTACGTAATTTATATACGTATAAATACGTAGATGGCTTCTCAATCGATCTCAGCTTAAATTCTTTTCATTTTCAATAGCATATCGCACTAAGCCAGCCGTGTTCTTTTGGCCCAGTTTCTTCAACAAATTAGTACGATGCTTGTCTACCGTTCTTGGACTAATAAACAGGTTTTTTGCTATTTCGGAACTCGTTAAGCCATCAACCAATAGTTTCAACACTTCTCTTTCCCGATGAGTAATGTGTTTCTTCGATTTACGAAGTTTGGCAAGTCGCAAATATTCACGAGTCATCATGTGGGAGAACTGTTTTCCGAGGAAATTATCACCATTAGCTACTTTCTCAGCTGCATCAATCAATTCAATTCTGTGAGCTGATTTAAGGAGTAATCCCTGGGCACCGGAATCTAAAAACTCATTTAAAACAGCATCGGAGTCAGTTTCGGTGAGCATCAAGATATTGGCTTTCGGGAAGCGGGAGATCATTTTATTGGCTAACTCAATGCCATTTATTTCCGGCATCTCAAATGAAATCACGCACAGATCAGGCTGAACATGCTCGAATGCAGAAAGAATAAGAGCACCATTATCCACTTCGCTACAAATTTCAAAATTTGCGTCGCGCAAAATGGAACTAAGCCCATGTCGAAAAATTTCGTTGCCGTCTGCAACAATCGTTTTGATTGTGCTCATTTGAGACCTCCCCAGGCTCAAAATCAGTTACAATTTCCGTAGATGGACGACCAATGTAGTTAAAAAAAACCGTTTCCAACAAAATTAATTGCTAATCAGAATCAGTACAGATAGTGCGGCTTTTATTGTCCAAAGTATTGTTCGAATCCAATTTGTGTTTACCAGAGCTCTAATTGCAGACTCATCTTTAGCTTTTTCAAGTTTATTATGATTTGGAACACTGAACAAGCCCGTCGCTATCCAAATCAATAAAACGATATAAAAACCAAAACTGCTAAGTTCCATATAATTGGAAAACCACCACATAGCAGCGGATGTCCCTAATTCGATACTCATCAATGGCATTACGATGTAATCTATTCTTCGTGTGTGAAAAGCCTGGAAATCAACAAATCGAGATTCCTCGACATAATGAAAGGAAGGGTAATGGACCAACTGGATTACCCAAATGAGTCCGCATAAAAAAATGGATGCCGCTCCATTGATTAAAAAAATGAGTTCCAGTGTCATAGAATTGAGTTATTCGTTGCAGAGTTGCGTATTTTCCGCGCCTTTCAACAGGAAAAATCACTCGACGATTCATCGAAATATATCATGACTTTTAGAAGAACACATACTTGTGGCGAACTAACCGCGAAAAATATCGGGGAAGAAATTGTATTAAACGGCTGGGTTGGACCACGTCGTGACCTTGGCGGTGTTATTTTTATTGATCTACGCGATAGATATGGCGTAACTCAAATCATTTTTACCGAAACTGATGCTGAACTGCATGAAAAGGCTGAAAAACTGCGTGCAGAATATGTGATCGGTGTGAAAGGTAAAGTAATTGCACGTGGCGATGAGAACATCAATCCGAATTTAACAACTGGCGAAATCGAGATTGAAGTAACTGAACTAGAGATTTATTCTGAAGCGGATACTCCTCCCTTCGAAATCAAAGATGGGATTTCTACGAATGAAGAAACCCGCCTAAGATATCGTTATTTGGATCTTCGACGCCCGGAAATGCAAGATAAATTGATGCTCCGTTCGAAGACCTATCAGGCAGTTCGTGCTTTTTATCATTCAAATGAATTTGCAGAAGTGGAGACTCCAGTACTAATGAAAAGTACGCCAGAAGGAGCGCGTGATTATCTGGTGCCAAGTCGTGTGAATGCAGGTAAGTTTTTTGCACTTCCTCAATCGCCACAAACCTACAAGCAGTTATTAATGGTTTCCGGGTACGATCGTTATTTCCAGATCACTAAATGTTTCCGTGATGAAGATTTACGTGCGGATCGTCAACCTGAATTTACGCAGATCGACGTTGAGATGAGTTTCGTAGATGAGGATGCCATTTTCGAAATGCACGAAGGGTTGATGAAAAACATCTTCAAAGAGACCATTGGTTTAGATATCCAAACTCCATTTCCTCGCATGAGTTATGACGATGCCATGAATACGTATGGCTCGGACAAACCAGATACTCGATTTGGGTTAGAATTTGTGGATTTCTCTGATATCGTAAAAGATGCAGAATTCAAAGTATTTTCAGGAACAGTTGCCAGTGGAGGCGCTGTAGTCGGAATAACCATTCCAGGTCAGGGAGAAATGGGCCGAGGTGCCATTGATCGTTGGACAGAAAGAGTGAAGAAAGAAACCGGCGCTGGTGGATTGATTTACATCAAAATGCAGGAAAATGGACCACTTTGTTCGGTGGCAAAATTCCTTACTCCGGAAATAGTAGATCAGATGGTAGAAGCTTCTGGAGCGAAAACTGGTGACCTCGTATTCCTTCTTGCAGGACCAAAACCTTCAGTGCTAGAACAGCTTGGCGGACTTCGTTTAATGGTTGGGGAAGAATTTAATCTCATCGATAAAAATGCGTTTAACCTGCTTTGGGTAACCGATTTCCCATTGCTTGAGTGGGATGAAGAAAGCCGATGCTATCACGCAATGCATCATCCATTTACATCGCCAAAAGAAGAAGAAATGGACGATCTTGAGTCAAATCCGGGTTCGGTAAAAGCACGAGCTTACGATTTAGTTATGAATGGCTCGGAAATTGGTGGTGGCTCGATTCGTATCCATAGCAGAAAAATTCAAGAACAAATGTTTAAGCTTTTAGGCATTGGGCAAGAGGAAGCGGAAGAGAAATTTGGGTTCTTGTTAGATGCTTTTAAATACGGAGCACCGCCACATGGCGGAATTGCACTTGGGCTAGACCGTATTGTAATGTTATTGACGGGTGCGGGGAGTTTACGAGATGTAATAGCATTCCCGAAAAATCAGAAAGCTCAAAGTATGATGGATAATTCACCAGCTGAAGTAGAAAAAGATCAGTTGGATGAGCTACACATCAGCTTGAAGAAAATTATTAAGTAAATCTTGATTGTCTTTGCGAGGAGCATCCAATTTGATACTTTGGTAAGAAGTTGTACCGTCATAATAATCTCGGGTATTAAAACATAGGTTTTAATAAGATTTGTCTTTGCGAGGAGCATCATACTTAATACATTGAACTGGAGTCGAATCGACGAAGCAATCTCAAGATTTAAAAGACGGAGTTAAATGAAAACAGCGGGTATAGATGGATGTAAGATTGGATGGATCTTGACGACCTTTACAGATGGAGAAGCCAAATATCAGATCATCGATAATAACGATGAATTAGTTGCTATATTCGAATATTACGACCGTATTTTCATCGATATGCCCATTGGGTTAGAAGACGAGGAATACACGCGTGACTGCGATCGACTTCTTCGTAAAGAATTGGGTGCAGAATATTCGTCTTCTGTTTTTAGTCCACCCATTCGTCCGGCGCTTGATGCCCCAAGTTATGCCGAAGCAAATATGACTAGTTTCGAATGGACAGAAAAGAAACTCTCGCTTCAAGCCTGGAATATCACACCGAAGATTAAGCTGATTGATAAGCTGCTTCGTGAGAATGAAGGGTTCAAGAATAAGATTTTCGAAAGCCACCCAGAGCTACTTTTCCAGAAATTGAATGGTGGAATGATCTTTCAGAAAAAGAATCTTAAAAAAGGGATTCGTCATCGACTAGAGTTACTTCGCGCAGAAGAACCCATTGCCGATGATTTTTTCAGAGAGATAAAAGAAGAATACCGCCGTGCAGATGTAGGCGAAGACGATATCGTAGATTCCATGGCACTAGCTTATTACGCAAAGATTTCAGTGGATAAGGGCATCAAAACCATTCCAGAAGAAGTAGAATACGATTCACATGGTTTACCGAAGGCTATTCATTATGTTTAGAACTCAATTTTGAGACTGGGTCACAAACTTAACCTAATCATCCAACACATTAAGCTAGAGCTAGACTGAAATTAAATGTATTAGTTTGTCCCTAAATTAAATATTGACTTCGTATTTTTTTTTTAATTATCCTCAAAATAAATGTTAACTGATATTAGAGGGTATGAATAAGTTTAAGTTAGTTTTTGGGATACTGTTTATTGTTTTTATTGGGTGTCAAAATATAACAAATGATCAGCTTAGACCTGATCCTGATGTCATCATTACTAAAATCAATCCACTGGTGGATAGTCAAGCTCAACAAATTCTTAGGGATGCATTCTCGGTTAGGTACAACTAATCTTCAACGACAATAGATTCTTTACTTAATTCCATTGATTATTCAGAAGCAATCCTAGTTCAACAAGAGGAAGGGGGGATTTCCCGATATACATTTACATTAAATACGGATGAAGCACTTTCATTTGAAAACCTGATAGTACAAGTAAATGAAATAGGCGAATATGGCGCAATGATTCTTAAATATGAGCCGGAATTAGACTGGTTAATAGCAAATAGTGGTGTCTTTCAAGAAGATGATTTTACAGGAACCATTCGATTATTAACCATCGATAGGATTGAATTTAATAGTGTTGAAATGACTTCAGGAGAAGGAGAATATATTCCCGCAAATCAGGTGCAGAATAAAAGAATGAAAATGGACTGTGAATCTGGCTCTGGCAGTAATGGTGGCGGAGGTTCTAGTGGTGAGGGCGGTCCAGAATCAGGAGGGGATACTGGAAGTACTGGAAATGATGGAGGAACCGGAACTAGTGATGGATCTGGAAATACAAGCGGAGATGGTGGCGGAAGTACAGATTATACAACTGGTACAGCAGGTTCTTGTACTTGGTTAATGTCTGATGGGTTAACTATTGTTGATTGTGGTGACAACTCTACACCGGATATCGAAATACCTGTTTATGAGCCACCAGCCCCCTCAGTTACAAAAACTGTAGTTACCTGTGAGACTGTTGAAGCACTAACAATTGGTGATGGTGATACAATTGGTAACCTACCACCTGCAAGTTTGTTTGACGATTATAGTGGTGATGGAGTTAATGATCCAGATTATGAAGCAGAATCGTATCAGGGACCTCTAAAAGAGATTCCAACAAAATTCGAGCTAGATAACGGAAAAAGTGTAGATGTAACATTTGGAGTTACTCAGTCTGATATAAAATCAGCGCAAAACCCAGTAAAACCTTCACTTGTTGATGCAATAGAATTTGCACTAAATGAAGTAAGTAAATTACATGACATAAATCATATACATGTTTCATCTACAACTAACGGTGAACATCATCCCCAAAGTAGTCATTACAGAAATAAAGCTGTTGACATATCAAGAATAAATAATGAAAAGATTTATAATATTCGAAATTCCGAGATAGTTAAAGACTTTCAAGAAGCATTTGAACGATTTTATGATATACGGGAAAATTTCGGAACACATTTGAAGAATAAGCTTGGTGAACCCTATGAGGTTGGAGGGCATCAAGATCATATCCATATATCTGTCAATTAATTATTTTATGAAATTCACAATATTACTTTTTAGTGCATTTATTTTTAGTCAGACAGTGAAAGCTCAGACGATTGAGAAAACCCAGAATCAACAGGTTTTTGCAATTTTAACTCAAATTGATTCATATAGGTACATAGAATTAGACAAGTATTTCATTAAATCATTTAAAATAAGTAATGAACCAGGATCTGCAGATTCAGGAAATACAGGTGAAGTATCATATTCTCTAATTATAGTAGTTGCAGAATATGATGAATACCCTGAATTCAATTTTTTTAAAATAGGTCCATTTATTTCACCAAATATCAATTTTCAAAAGAATTCAAATAATAGTCTTTTAATTGAGATTGAATCAGGTATTCTTTTAAATAGGGTTAAAACCAGTTATGAAGTTTCAAGTGATTTGACAATAATTGAAAATTAGTACATCAAATACATTTCAAATAGTTAATGTTATTTAGTGATTTATCGCCTTAGATTTCTTTCTCATTTCATAATCATAGCTGCTTCTACATTTCTGGTCTATTTGGCTGTTAGTTCTATTATTGAATTATTTGAAATTGATTCCGGGTATTTCATTTGGGGATCATTTCTAATGTATGTTTTTGTCCTCTTGCCTGTGAATGTTGTACTTGGATTTCATCAACTCTATCTACGAAAGTTTTCAAAATTGGAGAGTATAACTAAGAGCAATAAATATCTTCTGATTGCCTATTCAGTTATGAATGTAGCATTGTTTATCTGGTTTGCAATAATTGCTCAATCTTCTACCTAACAGCCCTCTACTCAAAGCTCAGGTCTCATACCTATCAGCTATATAGAATCTTTGTATCGGTTAAGGAACGATTTTAAGCGGGCTGATATTTATCTTCCACACAGATAAAACATTGCTATCCAACAGGGTTGGGTCCCAATTGAAGGGAAACTGGGGGATACACTAACAATCAAATTAAGAGACAATCATGGCCTACTCATTACCTGATTTACCATACGCTTACGATGCACTTGAGCCACATTTTGACGCTCGCACGATGGAGATTCATCACTCTAAGCACCATGCAGGATATACTGCAAAAGTAAACGCCGCTTTGGAAGGAACAGAATTCGCAGACAAAGAAATTGAAGATGTACTTTCAAATATTTCTGCTTTGCCAACTGATAAAGTTCAGGCGGTAATTAACAATGGTGGTGGATTCGCAAACCATTCTTTATTCTGGACCGTACTTTCACCAAATGGCGGTGGAAATCCTGATGGAGATTTAGGTGCTGCTATTGATGCTGCTTTTGGTAGCTTTGATGCATTTAAAACTGAATTCGCTAATGCCGCTGCAACTCGATTTGGTTCAGGTTGGGCTTGGCTTTCTGTTGATGCTGACGGTGGATTGAAAGTTCATTCAACAGCGAACCAGGATAGCCCAATCATGGATGGCTTAACTCCAATTCTTGGGTTGGATGTTTGGGAGCATGCTTATTACCTAAACTACCAAAACCGACGTCCTGATTACATTTCAGCTTTCTGGAGTGTAGTAAATTGGGCGCAAGTCGCTGAATACTACGCAGCTGCGAAGTAACACGACCAACGATTATTGAAAAATGACGAGAATTTAACACACCCCTAAATCCCCTCTCAAGAGGGGACTTTTCGGGTGATTAATTCTTACGATACTATTTATTATTTTTAAACATCATTATATAAACTACTAGAGGCAATTATTATGCAATTTGGATTTGGAATGGGACCGGATACTTCATGGATGCGTGAAGAGTTGACCCAATTTGGAGTAGAAGAATTGAAAACTCCTGCTGACGTGGATCGCGCTATGAAAGAGTATAAAGGCACGATGTTAATGGCTATCAACTCTGTATGTGGATGTGCCGCTGGTAATGCACGCCCTGGATTAGGAATTGCATTAGATCAATCTGATGCCAAACCAGATCATATGGTAACTGTGTTTGCTGGACAAGACAAAGAAGCTACTGCTCATGCAAGAGCTTATTTTTCTGAGTTTCCTCCATCATCACCATCTTTCGCTTATTTTGTGGATGGAGAGATCAAAGCTATGATTCCAAGACATAGAATAGAAGGCAGAACTAGCCAGGATGTAGCAAACGACTTAAAAATGGTATTCGAAGCCTTTGTTAATAAAGAGGAAGAAGAAAAATAATTTCTGAATTCGATTACGATCTTTATTTAAAACCCGATAACTTAGTTACCGGGTTTTTTTATGACCAAAATTTAATGGGTGTAGATGGATATCTCCAAAAAAGCATTAATTGTCGAGGATAATTTGATACTCTCCGTATTGTATGAGAATTATCTTCAACAGAAGGTTTTTAAAACCGTGGGGGAAATTCGTGATGGGGAAACCGCTGTAAACCTGGTAAAAAAGTATAACCCTGATATTGTAATCATGGATATTATGCTTGAAGGCCCGATGGATGGGGTACAGGCAGCTCAACAAATTCGAACATTTTCTGATGTTCCAATTTTATTCATCACAGGGAATTCAGATCAACGATACTATCAAAGAGCAAAAGCAGTATCAAACAGCGATTTTATGGTAAAACCTATTTCTGAAGAAAAACTTTCTGAGGCGGTGGATGTAATGCTCGATGCGGGAGGTTAATGCTTTGCCCCAAAATCGATTTCTTTGCCATCTTTAAAAATTCTCAACCCATCCGGTTTACCTTTAGATCCACCAGGCCCAAATGCAGTTACACCGGCTGCTAAATCTTCATCTGATCTTGATTCGCCAACTTTTCGGGGTTCGTCAGTATAAACTGAATCAACATGTAGTGTTTGAGTAGGGAAGGCAAATTCTACGCCAACTTCTTTAGATAACCTGAGTACTTCTAGCAAAAAGTTATGTCGTTGTTGAAGCTCTGAGCTCCAATCTGGGACTTTAAAAAACACGTAAACCAAAACATCCAATGAATGAGAACCAAATGAATTAAAGTGCACTTCATAAAAGTCTTGTCTAAAATTCTTGTTTGCCTTAACGATTGCTTTAATACCTTCAACAAAAGCTTCCATCTGTTCTGGACTAGTCGAGTAAGTGAGATTCAATACCGTCTTTAATCTTCGAAATTGGCGCATGCCATAATTGTCGATATCTGAGGTAGACACATTTGAATTAGGAACTGAAACGAGGGAGTTATAAAAGGTTCGAATTCTGGTCGATCGGAATCCAACTTCCTCCACAATCCCTTCCACATTTCCAATTTTTATCCAGTCTCCAATCCGAAATGGTCGATCTAAGAAAATGGTAATCGAACCGAAGAAATTTGCCAATGTATCGCGAGCAGCTAGTGCTACGGCTAAACCACCAATCCCAAGTCCGGCAATAAGAGAAGCAACGTTATAGCCATTATTCTGGAGTATTAAAATCACCCCCATGGTTACTACAAAAAACCTTAGACTTTTTCGAATAAGTGGTACAAGTTGATCATCTAACTTATTCTCTGTTCTACTGGTGATAACGGTTAAATATTTAGCAAAAACACCAGACAAATTGTAAAACACCCAAACAACTCCGGCAGAAATTGCGATTTCAAGGATGTTCGAGATATATAAGTTAATTGTAACCGGAAACCGGAGATTTGTATAGGTAAGAGCAAAAAATACCATCAAAAAGATGAAACCGACGGGTCGTTCCACTCCGTCTAGCAGATCATCATCCCAGGTAAATTTGGTGCGGGTAGTTAGTCGGCGAATATAATTGTCTAGTACATATTCAAAAATGCGACGTAGTATTAATCCAACTAAAATCCAGAGAAAAAGAGCGAAGTATTGCCAAAGTGCAATCCCCAGCCATTTGGTTTCTGCCCATGGGGGTAGTTGATCTAAAATGGCTTCGATAAATGAAGAAAATGTAGATCTGTAAAGTGATGGGATTTGTTCAATCGTGGCTTCTGAGAATAGCCATTCGTCCCCAATTTTCGTTACATAAACTTCCGGTAATTGGTTAAATAAAATATACTGGTTTAGTCCGCTTAAACTATCTACATATGCGGGAGAATCAGGAATCTTATCATACTCAACCAATAAACCACGGGCATCTAATACTCTAAGTAATTGTTTCGCTAATTCTTTTTTAGTGTCGTTGTCGCCATCTACGTTCTTAAATGGGAGAATTACACGATCATAATTTTCATGACCCTGTTGCTGCCAGTGAACAAATGAATGTATCGCTCTGCGAGGAGTTGAAAGAAAACCTTCTGCTGTTTGTACTGAGTTTTGAAACGCTTGTATATCAACTGATATAACAATTAGAAGAATCCAAAAAACTATAATCCGAAATACTTTCATCGCGCCAATTTTTTTTGAAGTGAAAGTACACAATGCGGGGAACGGGTTAAAGTATAGGTTTATAAATTAACTGCGTGCATTTTGAGAAGTTTCAAGGAAAGGAATAATGTGATCTTCTAAAAGTATAAATACGGGACGTTTATATGTTCTTCGCCGGCTTGCATTAGTAACTGAGGATGTCATTACTACAACTGCTTCTAGTTCGGGAATCATCATAATGTATTGCCCACCATGCCCCCAGGCAAAAAAGGTTGTGTAACCGGCTGTTTCTTTATTCCACCATTGGTATCCATATCCATACGGGTTATAGTTACTGTAGGTGTATGTCTTAAAAGAATCGACAATCCATTCCTTGGAGATAATTTGTAGACCATCCCATACACCGTCGTCAAGTAACATTTGGCCAATTTTTAATAAGTCGGAAGGCTTCATTGCCATATTGTTTCCACCCATATAGTATCCTTGAGGATCACGATCCCAACCACCAATCTCAATTTCCATAGGGCCAAACAGGTATTGATCAGCAAACGCTTTAGTACTCATTCCTGTAGCTTTAGTAATGATCACAGATAGGAGATGAGAAGTCCCTGTCGAATACACCATCCTTCCATCAATTTCTGATACAAAATCCTTATCAAGTGTATGATCTACCCAATTGTTACTCATAACCCATGCACCGTAGTACCGCGAGCTTGTTGATTGCAGTCCTGCCTGCATGCTAAGTAAATTTCGTATCGTAATATTTTCTTTTTTTGGGTTGGGATTCTCCTCAAAATACTCAGGAAAATAGGTGGAAATTGGCTCTTCTACAGAAGGAATAAAACCTTCTTCAATGGCTATACCTGTCAATAACCCAATAATACTTTTAGAGGCAGATTTAATATTGAATGCACGATTTTCCGATCGACCCTTGAAATAGCGTTCTGATATTTTCTCTCCATTTTGTTGGATGATGAGGCTACGAAGAGAATTAATCGACTCAGCTTCCGAAAAAATTCTCTCCAGGTCATTTTCATAATTTTCAGTATCCGGAGATGGTTGAGCAATAACCATCATCGGGATAAATAAAAGACCAAGTAAAATGTTAAGCTTCAGGAAATTTTGCTTCATCGGATGTTTTAAATCGGAAGGTAACCGGTATGCTATCTTCAAATGGCGTTCCGATATGATAAAGTTCCCATTCTGAATCATAATTCAAAATTCGATCTCTAAGAATTCCAACTAAATCCTCAGTACTACCATTTTCAGCGTCCCAGTCGAAGGTCTCTACGCGAAAACGTAGATTTCGTTTCTCTCCATTTACATAGATATCCAGATTGGCAACTTTATCCACATTAGGGATGGTAAATTGAACTTTTACATTATGCATCTTAAACCTCGCTTGTTTCTTTTGTTTGATATGGATCGGTTTCAACCAGCATGCCGTCTCTCATAGTAATGACTCGGTTACCGTATTCGGCCATAATTTCGGAATGTGTAACCTGAATAATTGTGACACCATCATCCTGGTTCATTTGCTGGAATAATTGCATGATTTCTTTAGCCTGATCGGAATGAAGATTTCCAGTTGGTTCATCAGCCAATATCAGTTTTGGCTTACCTATTAAAGCTCTGGCAACTCCCACTAATTGTTGCTGCCCACCCGACAATTGATGCGGAAATAAATCTTTTTTTGCCACAATGTTAAATCTATCCAGCATATCAGCGACCATACTTTTTCGTTCGCTCGATTTCACTTTACGATACAACAATGGCATCTCGATATTTTCATACACCGTGAGTTCATCAATAAGATGATAAGCCTGAAATACGAATCCAATATGGGATTTATGATAATTAGCCTTCTGCCGTTCATTTAAGTTATGAACCGGTTCATCCAGAAAATAATACTCACCGGCATTTGCCTCATCCAGGAACCCAAGGATGTTTAACAAGGTTGATTTGCCGGCGCCACTTGGCCCCATTATGGAAACAAACTCTCCTTCATTAATATCCAGGTCGATGCCTTTTAGGATAAATGTTCGCTGGAATTTTTTTTCCAGGTATCGATCGATATCGCGTAATTTGATCATTCTATTCGTTTTTTAAACTTTCAACTGGGTTTGCCATCGCTGCACGAATGGTTTGGTAACCAATAGTAAGTAGCGTAACACCAATAATGGCCGACCCTGAAATGATAAATGTTAGTAGACCCGGTGCATCACTGTATGCAAAACTATTTAACCACTGTTGGATTAAAACATACGCGAGCGGCGCGCCAATCAAAAATCCAACAATTACTAATCGTACAAATTGATAAGAAATATTTTGAACCAGGCTTTGAACAGATGCCCCCAGAACTTTACGAATTCCAATTTCCTTCTTCTTGTTTACGATGGTAAATGAAACCAGCCCTAGTAACCCCAGGCAGGCAATAAATATTGTGAGATAAGTGAAGCTAGTTAGCATCGAACCAATAACTTCTTCAGTAGTGTACGTGTCAGCTAAATCGTCTTCGAGGAAGTAATTCCACACCGGAATACCTGCATTGAAATTTGTCAACGTTTCATTTACCTGAGCTAAAGTACCCTCCAGGTCACCAGTATTAAATCGAATAGTTAATTCATCAAATACACTTGGCAGATATCGTATAACAAGTGGTCCAATTGTTTCATGTAATGTAGAGAAATGATAATCCTCTACCACCCCAACTATGGTATAAAAATCTGGTTCTTCTCCAGGTAGTTGTTGTTGGAGAACCATTCCTATTGGATCATTAAAGCCGAATTCACGAGCGGCTGTTTCATTAATTATTATCGAAGAGAGAGAGTCTGAGGCATATTCCGAACTAAAATTTCGTCCTTCTGCAACTGTTAATTTAAATTGAGGGATATAGTATTGATCAACAAAAATCGAGTTCACCATTTTCCCATCTTCCCGGGTTTTGCCACTTTCAAAAAAGCTAGTTCTTGTACCTGAACCAAAGCCTGGGAGGTTTGCAGAAAATGACACTTCTTCCACACCAACTGTTTTGAATATCTCGTCACGTAGAAATTCAAAATCATCCGGGGTGATATCGCTAGGGATATCGGTGACCAGTAAATCTTTTTGATCAAAGCCCAAATCTTTGTTTTTGAGGTAATCAATCTGCTTGTCAACAGCTAGCGTACTGATGATCATAAAAATGGCTACGGTAAATTGAGTTACCACCAAGGCAGTTTTTAAGCGAGATTTACCTGATTTAGGAGCATTATCACCTTTAAGTACAGCAGATGGAGTAAATTTTGAAAGTACGAAAGATGGATAGCCCCCAGCCAATAATCCAACAAATAAGACTATTCCTAGAATAGCGGCGATGTACTGAAAATTGGTTAAATAGTTAGCCTCAACATCCCACTCGGTGAGGCTGTTAAACCATGGTAACCCAATTTCTGCAAATCCTATTGCCAGAAAAACTGCAGCTAATGTTAGGATAAAAGCTTCGGCAAGGAATTGAAAAATAAGCTGACCTTTCACAGCGCCCATAACTTTGCGAATTCCAACCTCACGCGCGCGTTTCATTCCCTGTGCTATCGCCAGATTCACGAAATTGATGATGGCAATAATCAAAATCATTAAACCAAGAGAACCAAAAATATATATGTACGAGATTTCTAAGGTATCACCATGTTCTGCAACCAAATTAGATCTCAGGTAAATATCTTCAAGATTTTGAAGAAAGGGTTGATAACGAGCGGCATAATCAACCCCTACATTTTGTTCGATGAACTCCGGGAATTTACTCTGAAGGGCTGCAACATCTGCACCTTCACTCATCAAGAAATAGGTAAAAAGATTGTGGGATCTCCAGTCATTTAAACCGGAATACATGTCTTCGTTAAGCGAAGACCAAGATGCCAGTGAATTGAAGTAGAAACTATAATGATCTGACAATTCTTCTAACACTCCAGTAATCTCGTATGGAATTTCATCAACAAGTAGAATTTCACCCACCGGATTAGTGTCGTCAAAATAACGGTCTGCCATCCAGTGGGAGAGAACGATAGTATTTGGGCGATCTAACGCACCATCCGGGTTACCATACTTAAATGGATATGTGAATACATTGAAAATATCCGAATCTGTGTATGTGATGCCTTGATAAAAGGCTTTCTCACCATACTTAATTGGCGCTCCGGTTCCTCTAAATCGAACAACTGCTTCGATTTCTTCATAGGTTTCTGCCATGGCTTCCCCCCAGGGACTCGGAGTTATGGCTACATCCAGGATATTTCCGTTATCCTGATTGATGCGGTCGGCTAATCTATAAATACGATCAGACTTTTCGTGAGAGTGATTGAATGTAAATGCGTATTGTGTGATAAGTACTAGGAATAAGCAAATTCCCATGCCAACAGCCAGTCCCACTGTGTTGATAAAAGCGTACCCCTTTTGCTTTATTAAATTTCTGAATGCAATTTTAAGGTAATTGAAAAGCATAGTTGTGCCCGTTTATTGATGCTATGCTCCCTTGTTGTCAACAACTGTACCAAAACTAAAAAACCGTTATAAATCACCAAAATTCAAGGAATCTTTGGCTAATTATGTACGCTATGATACACTCAGTGTTCGATTTCGAACAGTTAGTTATTCACCACTTTTTAAACTATGAACAGGATTAACAATTGCAGCTTTAATGGATTGCCAGCTTACTGTTAGCCAGGCAATTAACAGAGCGGCAAATCCTGATAGGATAAACACCCACCAATCGATTCCTGAGCTGTACGCAAAATCAGCCATCCACTGGTGCATTAGATACCAGGAAACAGGTATAGAAATAGCTATTGAGATAAGAACAAGCTTTGTAAAGTCGGTGGAAAGTAAAACAACCAGACTTCGAACCGAAGCCCCCAGCACTTTTCGAACGCCAATTTCTTTCGAACGTTGTTCTGCTGTAAATGCAGATAAACCGAATAAGCCAAGACAGGAGATGAAGATGGCTATAAAAGCAAAATACCTTGATAGTGCCCCAACCCTCATTTCTGCCTGATAAAGATTGGCATATTGTTCATCCATGAATCGGTAATCGAATGGATAGCTTGTATTAAATTGTTTATAAACATCTTCTATTTGACCTAATGTCGTAGAAATATTTTCAGATTCAACACGTACAAAGGCTCTCCAGGTCCAGTCTACTAACCGGAAGAAAGCAGGGTTAACTTCAGTACGGAAACTTTGAAAATGGAAGTCTTTTACCACTCCAACAATTTCCATGTCATCTTCCCATAGAGTGATAGTTTTGCCTACCGGATCTTCTAATCCCATTACAGCAATAGCGGTTTCATTGAAGATTATTTTGGTTGAGTCGTTTCCGAATTCTGGGGAAAAAGAACGACCATCAATAATTTCGATTCCCATCGTTTCAATCAGACCATAATCCATGCCAATATTTTCAAATAGAATTCTAGTTTCAGGAGCTTTGCCCTCCCACTCTAGCCCCGACGTGTTGTTATTTTGCCAAAGAAAGGGATGTGTAGACCGAGATACACTAATAACACCTGGAATTTTCTCAATTTGATCTCTTACTGTTTCCCATTGTTCACCAACTTCATCCTCGGTATCAAATGTTATAAGGTTTTCTTTGGTGTATCCTAAATTCTGAGTTTGAGTGAATTGGATTTGGCGATAAATGATAATGGTAGAAATGATTAGAATTATGGATAAGCTAAACTGAAATACAACCAATCCTTTTCGGGCAAATACTTCCTTCCAGGAAGATTTTAGTGAGCCCTTTAACGTTTTAACCGCTTCCAATGATGACAAATAGAATGCCGGGTAACTACCGGAAACCAACCCGGTTAATACTACGGTGCCCAGAAATAATCCAATCAACAAAGGATTGCTATAATCAACAGTGATTGTTTTATCGGTAAGGTTATTAAAGATAGGTAAGAAGAGCTCAACCGAGATGATAGAGATGAATAATGCAAAAAAACTAATGATCAAAGATTCACCGATGAACTGCCCAATCAAAGATCCCTGACTTGCACCAATTGATTTTCTAATCCCAACTTCTTTCGCTCTTTTCGATGCTTTTGCTGTACTTAGATTCATAAAGTTGATGCAAGCTATCAGCAATATAAAAATGGCCACAATGCTAAAAAGCCGAACATATTCAATTCTGCCACCTACAACTACTTTATTCTCAAATGAGCCATATAAATACCTATCTGGAAAAGGGTACACGAAAAGCTCAACATTCGAATCTTCCTCTCCCTGAGTTAAGATATAATCATCAATTTTTGCACTTAGTTCAGAAGGATTTACTCCCACATTAAGCTTCGCAATGGTGCTTGGACCGTTGTTTCCCCAATTGCTCGCCCAAGGGCTATCTTCCAGCCAGTCGTCGTAATTCAATAAACAATCAAACTGGAAACTGGAGTAAGAGGGCATGTTTCTGAATACACCGGTAACAGTGAGTTCTTGATCATTATTTATAGTTATTCCTTCGCCAACGGGATTTCTATTACCAAAATATTTCTGCGCCATATATTCTGATAACACAATGGTATTCGGGCTTATTAGAAGTTCATCCTGGTTTCCATACATCAGGTCCAAATCGAGAATCTTAATGAAATCATTTTCAACGTATAGGCCATCTTCTCGGTAAGTCAGGTCGTTTTTAGTGAACAGGTAATCGTTATTCCAGGTAAAATTTGAAGCATATTCAAACTCGGCAAAATCTTCTTTTAAGCTACGCGCGAGTATGCCTGGGGTAGATGTTGTTGTCATCACTTCACCAGAATAACTCTGATGTTCCATTACCTGATAAATTCGTTCACTATCCGTGTAATATTGATCCATGTTGAGTTCATCAATCACCCATAGAACGATGAGAAAACTACAAGTTAAACCAATGGATAAACCAATTAGGTTGATGAAGAATGAACTTTTATGGCGACGAAACCCTCTAAAGGCAGTGATGAAATAATTCTTAAACATAATCTCCAGTAATTAGTACCGGAGATTATCACGTATAGAATTTCAAGTGGTTACACGAAAAAACAGTTTATTCAGATTTTAAACTATTAACCGGATTAGCTAATGCAGCCTTAATAGCCTGATAGCATACAGTAATCATTGCAATGAATATGGTGATGATGAATCCAATAACAAATGTCGAAGCGTCTGCATTAATTCGATATGCAAAACTACTTAACCATGACGAAACCCAATAGTAGGCAAATGGTGCTCCAATAAGGAAACCAAGTCCAACTAAGATTAAATATTCACGAGATAGTAGTCCCACTATTTCTAATACAGAAGAGCCAAGTACTTTTCTGATTCCAATTTCTTTTGTTCGCTGTTGAGCTGAGAATGCAACTAATCCGAATAATCCAAAGCAAGCTATTAATATGGCGATATAAGTCAGATAAGTAACAAGTCTTGCAGAGTTTTCTTCAACCTGATGAAGTAATCCATATCGTTCATCAAAAAATGAAGCAGTTAGTGGATGAACAGGATCAAACTCAGCCCATGCCACTTCTAATGCAGCCAATACTTCCTCCGTTCTTTCCGCTTCAATTTTAACCGAAATTCTGGAAAACCAATTTGAGGGTGGAATGAAGAAATACAAAGGTGAAATTGTTTCTCTCATTGAACGGAAATGGAAATCCTCAACCACTCCAATCACAGGCTTATCTTGCATATCTAACGTATTTGGGTCGATATCAACCGACATCAACTTGCCAACAGCATTGTCTTCCCATCCCAGTTGTCTGGCTGCTTCCTGATTAAGTAAAAACGCACCTAAGGCATCGGTGGAATATTCAGTTGAAAAATCCCGACCCTGAATAACATTCATATCAAAGGTCTCAAGGAAATCATGATCAACAGCGAGAACTCTCATTGAGGGTTCGTCTTCCTCAGAAATTCCCTCGGCTGAATAAGGTAATCCCCAATCGCTACCACCCGGCATATTACCAGAAAAAGAGACATGACGAACCCCTGGAATTCTCGCAAATCGTTCTTTTACTGTTTCATACTGTGTATTCATTTCAAAATTTCTAATCGGAATAGATAGAATTTGATCCTTATTAAAACCTAGGTTCTTAGCCTGCATATAACCAAATTGTTGCTGCATGACCAGAGTCGAGCAAATTAGTGCAACAGAGGCTGTGAATTGAAATACAACAAGTCCTTTTCGAAGTGCTGAATTTCCCTGAACTTTTTTAACACCTTTAAGAATTGATGAAGGTTTTGGAGACGAGAGTACAAATGCTGGGTAGATTCCCGCTAGCAACCCGATAATAATTGAAATAGCTATTATAGTAGCGATATTTAATGGGTTGAATAATAACTCTCTATCAAAGTTAGTGCTAGCTAATTCAGTAAACGAAGGCAATAACAAATCAACAAAAGCGATAGCAAAAATAAGTGAGATGAAAACAACAATTATAGATTCACCGAGGAATTGACGAATTAATGAACTTCGCTCTGCTCCAATCGTCTTTCGAATGCCTACTTCTTTCAACCGAGTTGTTGCCCTTGCAGTCATAAGATTTACAAAATTGATGCATGCCAGAAGCAATACGAATAAGCCTACTATCCCATAGATATATAAGCTCGACATATCAGAATTTTGAACGATCTCGCGCCATAAATTGGAAGTTAAATGTATCGCAGCTACAGATTGTAAGGTTGGAGAACTATTTAATGTAAAATCTTCGGGGATATTAGAATCGAGTATACTTTGCATTTTGGATTCAACGACCGAAGGATCGGTTCCTTCGTGAAGCTGTAAGTATGTATAGAATTGATTCCATGCTATCCAATCATCAATATCGGGATGAGAATATGAATTCAATGAAACAAGAAATTCAAAAGTAAAATGACTATTACTTTTTACTGGTTCCATGACTCCAGTTACGGTGTATTCAATCTCTTCGCTTACGGTAATAACCTTTCCAATTGGGATTTCAGATCCAAAAAATCGCTCAGCAAAATCAGGATCTATAACAATAGAATTAGGTGTTGTTAGTGCAGTTTTAGGATTACCTAAGATTAAGGGGAAACTGAACATTTCTAATGCAGATGAATCTGCAAAAAACCCAGAACCTTCAAAAAAACGATTGTCTTCGTAACGCATTAACGAGGTACCATGAAATACGAATCGAGACATATTCTTGACTTCAGGTATTTCAGCAAAGGCAGCTTCACCCCAAGGAGCTGTTATTTTCGCGATACCATCATAGTTATCATCTCTGCCACCTGTGGTTACTAGACGATATAAATCATCAATATTTTCATGATACTTGTCGAAGCTGGATTCATAACTCACATAGAGTCCTACCAAGATGAAACAAGCTAAACCAGCAGTTAAACCAAGAATGTTAATCGCAGAATAAACCTTATGTTTGGCGAGATTCCTAAAAGCAATTTTGAGGTAATTTTTAAACATTATTCTGATCAGTTGTCAGCTATCAGCGAACAGTTATCAGGAAATAGTCCACTGAAAACTGCCTACTGATCACTGTTTTTAATTATTCGCTCTTCAAACTATTCACCGGATTAGCTAATGCAGCCTTAATAGCCTGAGCGCTGATTGTAAGCATGGCTATAATAAGTGCAATAATTCCTCCTGCTACGAAAATTAATGGGTTAATTCCGGCGTTGTAAGCAAAGGAATCCAGCCACTTACTCATTCCAAACCATACGATAGGAGTAGCGAGTAAAAAGGCAAACAAGATGAGTTTAGCAAAATTTGTCGACATCAAAGTAACTAATTGACTTACGGATGCACCTAACACTTTGCGAATTCCAATTTCTTTAATCCTTTGTTGGATGGTGAACGATGAAAGTCCGAACAATCCAAGAATTGCAATAACAATGGCTAAAAGTGCAAAATAACTGAAGATTTGAGCTAGCTGTTGCTCGGCATCATATAATTGGTCATAAAAGTCTGAAATGAGAGTGTAATCGAAGGGAGTATTTGGCATGTATAAACTCCACTGTTCTTCAACAAATGCGAGGGCTTCATCTTTATAATTAGGCGCAAATCGAACCGCTACATTATAATTTCTATCTTCAGAAATCATAAAAACAATGGGCGCAATACTTTGATGCAGCGACTCAAAATGGAAATCTTCAACTACGCCAATTACAAATCCCTGACGCCCACCATAATTAAATGTAGCCCCTACAGCTTCATCAGGATTTGAGAACCCCATCCTTGTAATGGCTGACACATTCAAAATAAAGGATTGACTTGAATCACTGGCTAACTCAATATCGAAATTACGGCCTGCCACCATACGAACACCAAATAAATCGAGGTAATTGTGGCTTACATGTACATCTGCTACTCGGAAATCCAGATCAATTAGTTCGCCATTACGTTCGTAAGAGCCACCTTGAGAATCAAGCAAGCGCCCCGATGGAACTCGACTTTGCATAGAAACATCTAAAATGCCGGGCTGTGCTGTTAACCGCTCTTTTATATCTACATAGTTCATCGCAATTGCCGGACTTGATGCCACAATCGCAACATTCTCTTTATCTAACCCAAGATCTTTGTTTTGGATAAAATTCAGCTGATTATACACTAATCCCATACTTACTATTAGCCCTATAGAAATGGTGAATTGTACCACCACCAGAGTTGATCGGAATATTTGATGAGAACTCTTTGCCTTAAAAGACCCTTTTAAAACAGTCGCCGGTTGAAAGTTTGAAAGAACGAGTGCAGGATAGCTTCCAGCAACAATGCCGATCACCAAAATGATACCGACCAATGTGAACAGCCAGTCTATACTTAGAAAATCGAATGCCAGACTTTTATCAATGAAATCGTTGAAATAAGGCAAAAGCAATTCAACAAATAGAATGGAAAAAAGTAGGGCTATAAATGCGATTAAAAAAGACTCTCCAATGAACTGCCTGATTAACGAACTTCGGTAGGCACCCATTACCTTGCGAACACCAACTTCGTTGGCTCTTTTTGCTGATCTGGCTGTAGACAAATTCATAAAATTGATACACGCTATGAATAGAATGAATAAAGCCACTGCGGTAAATATGTAGATGTATTCGATATTTCCGTTAGGTTCGAGTTCTGAATCGAGGTTGGAATGTAAATGAATATCAGTTACTGGCATCATGTGTAATTTCATTACTTCTGAAGCAGGGAAATCCATATTGAACTGTTCCTGTGGGAATACTCTATCAATTATTGCTGGCATGCCAGCTTGAATTTCACTTGGGTCGGTATTTTCGGCCAACAGCATGTACGTTGCGAACATATTTCTGCCATAAGCCTGATCAAACGCATCGGGACCGCCTAGGAATTGGATAACCGGAAACATCGATCCGATTAGATCAAATTGAAAATGTGAGTTTTCTGGAATGTCTCGAACTACAGCTGAAACCTGAAGTACTGCCTCAACACCGAACAGTGAAAAGTCCATAGCTTTTCCAATTACGTCGAGACTGCCAAAGTATTTCAAAGCGGTAGATTCATTAATCACCACACCATCTGGATTAGATAATCCCGCCTCGGGGTCGCCAGAAATCACCTCCCATGAAAACACATTGAAGATGTTCGAATCTGAGAAATAAAAGCGTTCTTCGACAAAGCTGTTTTCATCAACACGAATGGTTGGGCTTACATTAAAAACCCTCACAACTTCCTCTAACTTTTCACCAAACTCTTCCTCGAAGCGATCTTTAAATGGTGGCGCAATTTGCCCAAGGTGTAGATTAGTTTCTCCATCAGCATTTAGCCATTCTCTGGAGACACGATAGATACGGTCGGCATCCTCATGATAATCATCATAACTTAACTCATAGCGAATGAACATTAGGATGAGTACAAAAGCAGTAATACCGAGAGCTAATCCAAAAATATTTATAAACGAGTAACTTGGGTTTTTGGCTAGATTCCGAAAAGCTATTTTGATGTAATTCTTGAACATAATTTTATCAGTTGTCAGCCATCAGTGAACAGTTATCAGGATTTTGATCTCTGAAAACTGTGTACTGATCACTGTATTATTTATTCACTCTTGAGACTGTTAACAGGGTTGGTTGTTGCGGCTTTTATTGATTGCCCACTCACTGTTAGAATGGCAACAAGTAGAGCCAACACACCGGAAATAAGAAAAGTACCGAGGGTCATTTCTGTTCGATAGGCAAAATTCTGCAGCCATTGTTCCATCAACACATATGATACAGGAACAGCTACCAAAAATGAGATCCCAATTAGTTTTGTGAATTCTTTGCTCAACAAAACTATGATTCCAAAAACTGAAGCCCCTAACACCTTTCTAACGCCTATTTCTTTAGTTCTTTGGTAGGCCATGTAGGCAGCCAGGCCAAATAGTCCAATACAGGCAATTACAATGGCTAAGCTGGCAAATAATCCAAGCAACGTTCCCGATCGTTCTTCGGCTGCATAAAGTTGATTTAATTGGGTATCAAGAAAAGTATAAATGAAGGGTTCACCAGGATTAAACCTATCCCAAAGATTTTCAACAGCAGCTATTGTTTGCTGGGTGTTTGATGATTCAAACCGTATGGGCATGAAGGTAGTACCACCAACCTGGCTTTCATCACTAAAAATGGCCAAAGGTGTGATTGACGTTCTAAGCGATTCAAAATTGAAATCCTCAACCACACCAACAATGGTGTAATTAACAATTTGATTAGTGCCATCCGGTAGTGGGTTGGAAGTGCTGAGTACTTCACCAATTGGGTCGCTAAGTCCAAAGGTTTCGACCGCAGTTTGATTGAGTATTAAATTGAGTGAGTCTGAAAAGTCTTCTGAAAATGGGCGACCTTCTGCAAGGTTAACTTCCATAGTGCTGAAGTAAGCATCATCAACAGTCATTCCCTTGGTGGTGAATACATCTGCTTGCCCTGGTAGTTGGAATTGTGTGCCAAAAAAGAAACCATCCGGCATTGAACTGGCACTAGTAACTGCCCGAACATCAGGTAAATTTTCAACAGCATCGATGAATGAGTCTGGTTGATCCAATGTATTGATTCGCTCTAAAACCAATACATTTTCTGTATTGTAGCCCAATCGTTTATTTTGAATAAACTCCATTTGATCGAAGACAATTAGTGTGCCGGTAACTAAAATCATGGAAATTGCAAACTGAAAGACTACAAGTCCATTTCGAAGGATTTTCCCTTTTGCGTTCGATTTAAATTTCCCTTTAACCACCTCAACCGGCTGTAGAGATGAGATATAGAACGAAGGGTATAATCCTGCCAGAATTCCAACCATTACAACAAATAGCAGTAAAGCAGGAATAATGAATCCGCTAGAAAACAAATCTAATTCAAGACTTTTAGATGCAAGACTGTTGAAATAGGGTAGAACGGCTTGTATTAAAGCAATGCTTACAATCAAACTTATTACAGTAATAAAAACGGATTCGGCTAGAAATTGAGCAATCAATTGTTGTCGGTTTGAACCCATTACTTTGCGTAGACCAACTTCCTTGGCTCGTTCGGCAGATTTGGCGGTTGCAAGGTTTACAAAATTAATTCCTGCCAAAACAAGAATAAAGATGGCGATTGATATGAAGATATATACATATACAATGTTGCCATTTGGTTTGATTTCTGCATCCATATTTGAGGTTAGATGGATGTCGCTTATTGGTTGTAAAGTATATACATACCCATTTCCTGCTGCTTGATATTCTGCATAAGAAACTCCAAGGTTTCTCTCTATTTGACCAGCCGCGTACTTTTCTACTACCGCAGGGAGTTTTGCTTCAACTACAGATTTATCGGCACCTTCCTCCAGTAATACATAATTATAGGAAGAGAATGCGATATAGTTTGGTTGCGCTAAAAAACCTAGGGCACTTGTTGATGTTAAAAACTCAAATTTGATATGAGAATTTTCCGGGATGTCTTGCATGATACCAACTACTTCAACATCAACACCGTTTGCATCAATAGTTTTGCCAATTGGATCGTCACTTCCAAAGTATTTCTGAGCCGAGCTCTCAGTTAAAATGATCGAATTAGGATTAGTGAGCGCCGTGTTTGGGTCTCCTTGCAGTAAATCAAAATCTAAAACTCTAAAGAAATTGGAATCGGCAAAAAAGGCCCATTTCTCTTCAAAAACATTGTCTTCGTACTTAAAAGTTGCTCCGAAATTTGGAAACCCAACCAAGCGCGTTGATTCTTTGATTTCCGGGATTTCTTCTGCTAGTATCTCGGAGAAACCAGCCGGAATAATTGCATAATTTGTAACATGATCAGGATATTTTCTTTCAAGAACCAGACGATATAAATCCTTCTCGTTCTCATAAAAATTATCGTACGATGTCTCGTCCTGAACATAAAGTAGAATAGTGATACAACAACTAAGGCCAAGTGAAAGGCCAATAATGTTAATAAGCGAATAGGTTTTATTCTTAATTAAGCTCCGATAAGCAATTTTGAAGTAGTTCTTTAGCATTGTACACGACCGAATTCATTGATTATTAAAATGATTTCAATAACTGTACCAAAAAGTGAAAACCACTCAATACTGCTCAAAATTGAACATCTTGATGTTAAAATTGTTCGATTTGATACAGCTCCTGTTCGATTTCGAACACAATGAATTTATTTCTTACTCAGCTCTTAATTGAGTAATCGGGTTTTGTATGGATGTACGGTATGCAATCACTAAAATTGGAATCGCTGCAATCAATATTGTCCCAACTGCAGCAAGGGAAAATTCGATGAGAGATAACTCTGTTCTATACGTAAAATTCATTAACCAACTTTGTGATGAAGTGATCGAAATTGGAATCCCAATGAGGATTGCCAAACCAATTAGACCAACAAAAAACTTTGTTTGAATACCTATTATGTCGGATAATGAAGCTCCTAGTACTTTTCGAATTCCGAATTCTTTGGTGCGCATTTCTGCGTAAAATGCAGTTAGCCCTATTAGACCAATTATAGAGAGCAAAATGGTGATGATTGCACCAATGGTAAATAATTTTCGGTAGGTTTGGTCCGCTTTGTAATAATCATCAATAATTGAATTAAGAAATTGATATTCTAACCCAACATCGGCATCTAATTCAATAAACCCACCAATTATTGATTCTAAATCTGAAATGGTTGCGGACATATTTTTGCCGGTTAATCGAATAGCAAAGTCATCAATTCCAACAAATGGGTTTTCAATATAACCTATTACAAGTGGCTCAATCGGAACATGAAGTGATTTGTAATGAAAGTCGTTTATCACTCCAACAATGGTCATTTCATAACTTTCATCTTCAGAAAGTATAATGCGTTTATTTATTGGCGATTCGTTCGGGAATAATAACTGTGCAGCTGTTTGATTAATTAACACAGTATTGGGATTTAGTGTTTCACCACCTTCAGGGATAAAGTTTCTGCCTTGAACAATTTCTAGTTCCATAACCGATACTACATCTTCATCAAATCCATAAAAGCTAAATGGAATATTTTCTTCAGGACTTTCAATTCGATTTACATGAACTACATCTGGTTCCCTGTTACTACTAATCATCCTGGATAAACCTGCAATTCCCACGATTTCGGGATGATTGAATACTTCTTGTTTTAATTGTGGAATGTGATTTCTTAAGCGACCATCATTGATTTCCATCACAACTACTTGTTCATCTTCGAACCCTAGTTCCTTGTCAAAAATGAAACTCATTTGTCTACCCGCAACAACTGTAATTAAAATGATGATATAAGTAAGGGCAAATTGACCCACAACCAAACTTTTTCTAAAAAATGAACTACTTATGCTATTCGAATTATTCTGCTTAACAGTTTGGGATAATTGAGTTTTACTTAAAACTATAGCCGGATAAATTCCTGATATCAATCCGATTATTAGAATGGAAGGGATAGCAAATGAGCTAACTCTAAGGATATCGACTACCATTAAAGTAAGTGCAATGCCCGTTATTGAATGGTAGTATGGAATTAATAATTGAAGGAGTGCAAATGCAGGTAGAACACTCATAGATGCCATTAAAATCGATTGAGTAAGAAACTGAGTTATTACCTGAGACTTTCCTGCTCCAAAAACTGTCCTAAGTCCAACCTCGGAAGTTCGTTTGATAGATCTGGCCGACGAAAGATTCATATAGTTGATACTGGCAATGCTAAGTATCAAAAAAGCGATAGCTGCAAAAATGTAAATATACTGGATGTTTCCGGGTGTTCCATTTAATGCAGAAATGTTCGATTGTATGTCTGCAGAATGGAAGTGTTGATCTTTTATTGGTTGTAAATCGAAGGAAAGGTCGGGTGCTGCATCACCAAAATAATTTGCTGTAATTGCTTCAATCTGATCAGATACATACAAAGGGTCAACAGCCTCATTCAATTTTATATACGAATGCGCCACTCGGCCCTGCCAACTTGTATAATAATCCCGAAACCAGGCTGGACCACCAAAATTTTCCAGGTATTGATCAATGCTTACATTTGCAATTGCTGAGAATTGAAAACTTGAGTTATTTGGAAGTTCATCTAACACCCCTGTAACCGTAAATAAACCGTATCTGTCGATTTCGAATGTTTCCCCAACTGGATTTCTACTACCATAGAATCGAACAGCTGTTTCTTTTGATAACACGATTGACATCTGGTTTTTAAGTGATGAGGAAGGAGTTCCGAATAACATTTTCAGGTCGAAAATCTCAAAAAATGTTTCATCAGTAGCTACCATATTGCTTAGTCTGCCTCGCGTTGAATTAGCTTCAACTAATTGTTGAGGCATACCATATACTTTTGTGATCTGATCAATTCCATCAATATCATCTCGGAGTACATCACTGAATGGTAGTGGCAGTTGCGCCGTTTTAGAGTCGACCTCACCTTGTTTAGTAATCAGAACAGACCGATAAATTCGATCATAATCGGTATAGCTCGAATCATAGCTAAACTCATGATTTATGGTTAATAACATCAGCCCAAAAAAGGCTAAACCAATGGTTAATCCAACAAAACTGATAATTGAATAGTATGTATCTCTAAGAATATTGCGATATGCAATTTTTAAATAGTTTAGAATCATGTAGGATCTCACTGTGCGGTGAATTATTCGCTTTTTAAACTGTCAACCGGATTGGCAATTGCTGCTGAAATCGACTTATATCCCACTGTTAGAATAGCGATCACAACTGTTCCAAGAAACGCCATAGCAAATATCTCAATGCCAAAAGTAATTTTATAAGCGAAATCAGCGAGCCATTGCTGCATAAAGTAGTAGGATGCAGGAGCAGCGATTATAAATGAGATTCCGGTGAGTAAGCTCAATTCTCCACCAAATATCTTAAGAATATCAGCAACACTGGCACCTAATACTTTTCTAACACCAATTTCTTTAGTGCGTGTAGTGGCCATATAACTGATCAATCCAAATAACCCAAGGCATCCAATTATGATGGCAATTGCGGTAAAAATGTTCATGATTTGAGCAGTTTGTTGCTCATCCCCATACATCTGGGCGATATGATCATCTAAGAAAGTGTATTCGAAAACTGCGTTTGGAAAAGCAGCATTAAACGCTGTTTCTAAGGCAGCAATAGCGTCACTAGTCGTTGCAGTGTTAATCTTTATAGCACTGATAAAATAGTTTGGCCGTGTTGCAATCACTACCGGGCGAACACTCTGATGAAGCGATGACGTATTAAAATCACTCACAACTCCAATTACCTGTGCCTGATTCCCCCAAAACATGATGTCAGTGCCAATGATATCATTGTAGTTTTCTGCGAACCCAGCCTGTATCGCCAGTGATTCATTTACCAGATACGCATATACTGTATCCGAGGCTTGTAAATTAGACCCGGCGAGAAGTTCTATTCCATAGGTTTCGATAAAGTCTTCATCTACATACTTAACATCCGCTTCATTCTCAACGCGCACAGTATCAAACGTAAGCACATAATTACCTCCCCACACATTACCGTGGGTGGTACCTGTATTAGAGAATGTGACATTTTGAATAGCTGAGCTATTTAGAAGTTCGTTCTTGAAGGTTTGTAGGGTCGATGCATCTCGAACGGGAATGTCAACATGTACAACTGCCTCTTTTTCAAATCCTAATTCCTGATTATTGAAGAAGTTGATCTGCATTGAAACTACGAGTGTGCCAATAATCAGAAATTGAGTGATCGTAAACTGAATCACAATCAAACCACGCCGAAGGGTTAATCCCTGGCCATAACTGGCAGTTATAGAATTACGAATTGCTTCGATAGGACTAAATCCGGATAAATATCTTGCCGGGTACCATCCTGCCGCAAACGTAATGGAAAGAAATAACCCCAATAAGAATAATAATATTTGAGTATTAGCAAATAGATTGAGTTCGGGGGCAATTCCCAATATTGGCTCAAGGGCATTAATAGCTAGTTCAGTAACTGCGATACCTAGCAAGATCGATATAAGGGTTACAAAGGCAGTTTCGCCAAGAAAATGATACGTAAGTTGGGTTCGCGTACCACCAAGTGTTTTACGCAACCCAACTTCTTTTGAACGCCGAACCGCTACGGCTGTATTCAAATTAATAAAGTTAATGCAAGCAGTTAGCAGTAGGAAGAAGCCAATGATGGCCATTGCATAAAGCGTTCTTTTTTCAATAACACGGCCATTATAGTTGCCAAATCTACTGTCGAAATGAATTTCTGAAAGTGGTTGTAAGTAGAACTCGGTTACATCCGCCCTGTCTTGACTTCTATATTTAGTGATTAATGGGTCGAACTGGACATTAATTTCATCTGGAGTTACACCAGGCAACAGCTTTACATAAGTTTGAAGCGAGCTCGAGGAGCCACCCCAATTTTCATTACCAAGCTCACCACCTTCTCGATTTTTTGAGTTCACATTACCCATGAAATTGAAGGGGAAATCAGAGTTTTCCGGCATATCACGCACTAATCCAGTAATCGTAAAATCAAAAGGATGATTTCTGTGAACAATCATCTCCTTACCTAACACATCGATTGTACCAAATAGTTTATTGGCAAGGCTTTCTGTAATAACTGCAGAATTCGGATTGTTGAGTGCTGTTTCCTTCGTTCCTGCTAGCCATTCGTAGGTAAAAATGTCGAAATATTCTTTCTCGATAAAAGCAATTTGGTCTTCCTTGAACTTTCGTTGCACATATCCATTTTCTTCGTAAGATATAATGGGCGTATTTGCATAGTTTGTATGAATAATGGTCACTTTTTCAAGTCCGGTAACATCATTTTCTACGGCCTCGGCGAATGGGAAAGGCCCACCGGTATCATGACTTATATTTCCAAACTCAGAATCTTCACGAACAACCCGATAAATTCTGTCTTCATCATCATGCCAGGTGTCAAAACTCAAATCAAATTGGATAACCAGAAAAATAACCAGTGCACAAACAGTGCCGAGTGTTAGTCCACCTATATTGATTGCAGTCTGGCTTTTGTTTTTAATTAGATTCCGAAAGGCGATTTTGATGTAATTCTGAAACATTAATTCTCCCGATTATTCACTGCGTAGACTATCAACAGGATTTAAAGTGGCAGCCTGGATAGCTCTTCCCGCTACCGTAGCAATTGCAATTGTTAATGCTATAAAGCCGGCCATGAAAAAGACTCCAATTCCCAGATCGATGGTGTACGCGAAGTTTTTAAGCCATTCACTCATAAAATACCATGCAATTGGTGAAGCAATAAGAAAGCCAATTATCACCAATTGAATAAAATCTCGAGTAAGCAATAAGGTAATGTCGACAACGGATGCACCTAATACTTTACGAACACCAATTTCTTTGGTTCTTGATGTAGCGGTATAAGCTGCCAAACCAAAAAGGCCCAGGCAAGCAATGAAAATGGCAAGAGAGGCGGCAATCAAGAACAAATTGCTAAATCTTTGTTCAGCCACATATTGTTTATCGTATTCGTCTTCAATGAAAAAGTATTCGAAAGGATTTCCAGGATAAAACGCTTCGTAAGATTCCCGAACCTCGGCTATGTTTTCTTGAAGATTAGCGCCAACCATTTCCATCGTAAAATAACCGCTGGAATTGGCAGGAATGAAAATCATAGGTTCGATTAGCTGTTGAAGAGATGCATGATGATAGTCTTTAACCACCCCGGCAATCTTATAAGGGTTATCGCCCCACTGTATAGTTTTATCGATGGCTTCATTGGCCGAGGTAAACCCAAATACTTCGATGGCTGATTCATTAACAATCAGGTTATCACTACCCCAACCTGCATTAATCTCCTCAGAGTTGAAGTTTCTACCGGCAACTAGTTCAATTCCGTATGCATCCAGGTAGTTTTCGTCTATTATTAGCATGGAAAAGCTTTTCTTTTCATCACCGGGTTGTGGGTTTTCACTGGTAATTCCCGTCGCAGAGAAATTATAGCCATTGCCGGGTACATTATTTGAGCCGGCAAAACCATTAACAAAAGAGAAACTTGCAATTTCATCTTTAAAGGCATCCGTACTTTGATTTTGACCATCCTTATTAATGCTAGGACCGCGAACAACCATTCTGTTTTCAAGCTGCATGCCTAAATCCTGGGTTTGCATAAACTGTAATTGATTTACGAAAACAACAGTTACAACGATGAGCACAATGGAGATTGCGAACTGAAAAACAACCAAAACTTTTCGCAACTGAAGACCTTTTGAGGATGCTCCACTTGCACCTTTTAGTATTTCACTTGGTTGGAGTGATGTCAAAACAAAAGCAACATACCCACCCGCAGCAATTGTACCGATTGCAAAAAACAATGCTCCAAAAATCCACATAAACTGAGAGTTTAATATGGATAGGCTAAGTGGTTTATCAATAAGCTGGTTGAAGTAAGGCTGAAGTAGCTCCACCATGGCGATGGAAATGGCAAGACTGAATACAGTAAAAATGAGGGTTTCCATCAAAAACTGACTCATTAATTGAACTTTCGAAGCTCCAGCCGTTTGTTGGATGCCAACTTGTTTTGCTCGCTCAAGGCCTTGAGCAGTGGATAGATTAATATAGTTAGCCCACCCGATTACCATTATCATGATACCAACACCAAGAATCAGTAGTACCTGAACCAAACTGCCACTGGTAGGAAACTCATAGTTAAACCCAGAGCCTAAATGAATTTCATTGAGAGATTGAAGCAAAAACTCTACGTCAATATTTGGATTGACAGTAGCTGCAAGCTCATTGATCCCATTCTCAATGTCAGAAGGATTTACTCCATTCTCTAAAAGTATGAAGTGATTAGCAAAGCCA
Source organism: Balneolaceae bacterium (assembly GCA_965229525.1). Lineage (GTDB taxonomy): Bacteria > Bacteroidota > Rhodothermia > Balneolales > Balneolaceae > HXMU1420-13. The sequence goes on along the minus strand of OZ245886.1, from coordinate 1,014,082 downwards.
TTATCCCAACCCATGGGATCAGACCATGGGGCGCCGTTATTAACAAGGGTATTGAAAGACAGTAATAGGTCGAAATCTATACTCGAGGTTTCTGGGATATCTCGCATAACCCCGGCGATGGTATAAGTCACATCATCAAACTGGCTATAAAAAGTAAGTTCTTCACCAGTTACATTTTCTCTACCGAAATATTTTCTAGCTAACTCAACTGATACAATAGCTGATGCCGGAGTTTCCAAATCTGGAATACCAGATATCAAATCTAAAGTGAAAATATCAAAGAGTTGGGCATCGGCAAACATGCAGGAATTCTCTCTGAAAACGGTAGGGGTTGAAGAATTGGATTCTTCAACTTCAATTATACCACTGCAAATTCCACCGGAAAAGCGAGTTCCGTACGATACTCCTGCAAATTGATCGGCTATGCTTGGGGCTAATGCAGGGGGTAAAAAATCCGTGATTTCGCCATTAGCAGATTTCCCAACAATTCGAAAAATATTATCCGACTGCTGGTGATACTTGTTCACATTGAATTCAAAAGCCACAAACTGCAAGATGAACAGAAAGGTAGTGATGCCAATGATTAGTCCTGTAGCCGTAATAAACGTAGAAATCTTTCTACGCTTAAGGTTTCTAAATGCAATTTTGATGAAGTTACTAAACATGACTTTCGAAATTAAGTGAGACGTTTTCCTTAGAAGGAATTACACATGAAATCCTTCTTTCATGTTTTCTGTAACTACATGGCCATCGAATAAATGAATTACTCGTGTTGCAAAGTCAGCATCATGGGGAGAGTGAGTTACCATTACTATAGTTGTTCCCGCTTCATTAAGCTCTTCAAGTAATTTCATTACTTCATTTCCATGATCCGAATCCAGGTTACCGGTAGGCTCATCGGCAAGGATCAACTTTGCATTTGCAACTACGGCTCTTGCAATTGCCACGCGCTGCTGTTGGCCACCAGAAAGTTGCTGTGGGAAGTGATTTCTACGATGCATCATGTTCATTCGTTCAAGTGCAGCTTCGGCTTTTTGCTTCCGCTCGTCAGAACTCATGCCTAAATAAAGAAGTGGCAATTCAACATTTTCGAAAACGGTTAGTTCATCAATCAAATTGAAGCTTTGGAATACAAATCCAATGTTTCCTTTTCGAAGTTGTGCTCGCTCTCTTTCGCTATACTTTGATACCTCATGCCCTAAAAAGTGGTATTCGCCATCGCTTGGATTATCGAGTAATCCCATGATGTTTAATAATGTTGATTTACCGCAACCCGATGGCCCCATTATCGCCACGAATTCCCCTTCTTTAATTTCCACATTTACATTATTCAATGCAGTGGTCTCTACTTCTTCGGTCGTATATACTTTTCGTAAGTTATTGGCTTTAATCATGATGTTTATTGATTTTTACTTCGATTTATAAATTTCTATTAGTCTTTTAATACGAGCACTTCATTCTCGCCAAAGGTTTCATAACTTGAGATGATTACTCGATCTCCCGGACTCAGACCCGATACCACTTCGAAATATTCCGGGTTTTGTTGTCCTAATCTAATTTCTCTACGCGTTGCTTCAGATTCATCTTCATTTAGTATAAAAATCCAACTTCCACCGGTGGTCTGGAAAAATCCACCTTTTTCGAGCAAGAGTGCCATTGAAGCATCACCCAATTCAAGTCGGATTCGAACACGTTGGCCTCTTCGAATTCTTGTGGGTGCATCGTTTACAAATTCCATGTCAACCTGAAATTGGCCATTTGTAATAACCGGATACACTTTAGTGATTTCCATCAAATGAGTTTCTCCTGCAAATTCGAACGATCCTCTCAATCCGGTTGAAATCCTGGAAAGATGGAATTCATCAACTCCAACGCGAACTTTAAAATTATCGAGCATATCAACCTGGCCAACCCGCTCACTTGGGCTGATCGATTGCCCTTGTTGTAACTCGATGGTGGTTAATTGGCCTTCGATTGGTGCAGTGATAATTAAATTATCCAGTATGGATTGTACCGCATCTAAACTGCGCCACATTCGACGTTCCGATTCATCAAGCTGGCTTAGTTGTGAAATTGTTTGAACAGAATCTTTCACGTACGATTCATAAGTCAATTCATATCGTTTTAGCTCGTACTCGTAATTTTCTTTGGTCTCTTCAAATTCCTGTTGAGAAATTAAGTCTTGTTCAAAAAGACTAAGATTTCTTTCAAAAAGTGGGCGCAGTACATCTCTTTGATACTCAGCATTTGCCAACTGATCTTTAATATTCAGACTATTTTGTTCCAGATTTAACCGAGAATTTCTCACATTGTTAATCTGATCATACAATCCTGCTTCTTGTTGAAGAACCTGTAGCTGAAGGTTAGAATTTGAAAGTGTTACGATTGTATCCCCCGGCTGAACGAAAGCTCCAGACTCTAAGTGTACAGTCTTAACAACTCCACCCTCAATAGCATCCAGGTATATGGTGTTGATTGGTTGAACCGTACCAGTAACCTGAATAAACTCCTGAAACGAATTCTCACTAATAGTAGAAATAGTGAGTTTCTCACGATCCACATTTAACGTGGATTTGAAATCTGTAAATGCAAAACTGTACAAAAAGAACCCAACTACAGCAACACCAAGTATGCCTCCAGCAATCCGCTTAGGTGTCCAGGTTTTCTTTTTAATTTGTCTATCCATGCCCTGATGGTTAAAAATTTATTTGATGTTTCCCCTCAATTGTCAAAGCCCGTGCCAAAATCCAGGAAATGCGATATATACATCGTTTTAGCTGATTTGTAGCTTTTGATTGTACATTTTGATACACTAGGTGTCCGATTTCGAACAGTGTTTTGGGTGAATTGATGAAAATCAATCCATACACAAACTTTACCAGATTTGGGTACGGTGTTTGTACGATTACGGACAAATACAATCAAATTGAAAAAATGGAAATAAAGCAGGGTAAAATTTTAGTTGTTGATGACGATGGGGATGTGCTTCAGGCAGCACGTCTTTTTTTGAAGCAACATGTCGCGTTGGTTGAGACTGAAAAAGATCCGAAATCTTTACCCACACTACTTAGAAATCAATCGTATGACTTAATACTTCTGGATATGAATTTTACAGAAGATGTTTCCAGTGGAGAAGAAGGCTTTTTCTGGTTGGAAAAAATCAAAGAGATTGATCCGTCTATCGCAGTAATACTTATCACTGCCTACGGAGATATAGATAAGGCAGTTAAAGCTGTGAAGGGTGGAGCTACTGATTTTGTTTTAAAGCCCTGGCAAAATGAAAAATTGCTAGCTACGGTGTCCTCTGCTCTTCGGTTAACCGATACTCGTAGGCAGGTTGCTGCTTTGCAAGATCAACAAAAGCAATTAAGCAGCGATATTGACCACCATTATCGTGAGATAATCGGTCGAAGTTCTTCCATGTTAGAAGTATTTCAAACAATCGAAAAAGTTGCTGCTACCGATGCCAATGTATTGATACTTGGGGAAAATGGAACCGGTAAAGAATTAATTGCACGAGCAATCCATCGAAGGTCAAATCGGCGAGAGAATGTGTTCATAAATGTGGATATGGGATCCATATCAGAAAACCTTTTCGAAAGCGAATTATTTGGATATGTAAAAGGCGCCTTTACCGATGCGAAAGAAGATCGTGCAGGGCGATTTGAAATTGCTAACAAAGGGACACTCTTTTTAGACGAAATTGGGAATATTCCACTTGCCCTACAATCGAAACTGTTAACGGTTCTTCAAAGCCGGAAAGTAACTCGCGTTGGGTCGGTTACCTCAAAGCCAATTGACATTAGGCTTGTTAGTGCAACCAATCAATCACTCGATGAAATGGTCTCGTCGGGAGGATTCAGACAGGATTTACTTTTCAGAATAAATACCATCGAAATTCATCTACCACCATTACGCGATCGAAAAAGTGATATACCGCTCCTGGTTAAGCACTTCGTCAAATTATATTCCAAAAAATATAATAAAGAACAAAAAACGATCTCTGACGATACAGTAGAAAAGCTTGCTGATTATCATTGGCCGGGTAATGTTCGTGAGCTCCAGCATGCGGTTGAACGGGCTGTAATTTTATCCGAAAGTGCCCGTCTGGAACCATCAGATTTTATGTTAATCAAACAAGACGATGCTGGTGAGAAAATGCATATCGAAGATTATAACCTGGAAGAAGTAGAGAAAATGGTACTACGCAAAGCCATGAAAAAGCATACTGGTAATATCTCGAAAGCGGCCGAAGAACTTGGGTTAACTCGCGCATCGTTATATCGGCGACTTGAAAAATATGGACTTTAAGTAGCTATGATTCGGGGATTCAGAATTCAAGTTACAGTTAGGGTAGCTTTGTTGTGCATCACAATTGGGTTGCTTGCTTACATTGTTATAAATACAGCATATATTGTAAGTAGTATGTTGATTGGATTAGTCATCTTTATCCAAATAATTGCCTTAATTCGATTTGTTGAAACAACCAATACCAAGCTCAGGCGATTCTTCGAAGCTATTAGTTATAATGATTTTTCTCAGACTTTCTTTAGTACAAAGAAGGAAGACACTTTTGCCGAATTGGGAGAAGTTTTTAATGATGTAATCGAGAAATTTAAAAGCGAACGATCGAAAGGTGAAGAAAGCTACCGGTATCTACAAACGGTAGTACAGCATATCGGGATTGGGTTATTTTCATTTAATCAAAACGGTGAAATTGAGCTACTAAATACTGCTGCAAAGCGCCTACTTGATGTGAATGTGCTACGAACGATCGATCAATTGCAAGAAATTGATACAACACTGTACAAAGGTGTGATGGAATTGAATAGTGGATCCAGAACACTAATAAATACAGTGATATCAAACCAGAGAAAACAGCTCGCTGTTTATGCAACTGAATTCCGAATGAAGGGGGATAATTACAAGCTGATTTCACTTCAGAACATCACAACCGAGCTGGATGAAAAAGAAATGGAGGCGTGGCAAAATCTAACTCAGGTATTAGCACACGAGATCATGAATTCCATCACTCCGATTGCTTCACTCAGCGATACGGTAAATACAATGTTAATGGGTGATGTTTTTGGATCCGAGGCTCCTGAACCAATACCGCAAGAAACCCTTGATGATGTGAAAGATGCATTAGCCACCATTAATAAACGCAGTTTGGGGTTAATGCGATTTGTGAACTCCTATCGAAATATTACCCAATTACCACAACCGGTTTTTGAAGTTCTTACAGTAAATGAAGTACTATCCAGGGTAAGTAATTTGATGAAGGGTGAAGCTCAAAAACAAAGAGTGTTTATCACAACTAGAGTTGAACCTGACTCGCTGGAAATAACGGCTGATTCTCAATTGATTGATCAGGCATTAATCAACATTGTTAAAAATGCATTTAAAGCTTTACGTGATACTGAAAACCCGACCATCGAATTAATTGGTCATTTAGACTCTTCCGGTAAACCTGTAATTGAGATAATTGATAATGGCCCAGGTATAAAATCGGCTGTTATGGAAAAGATATTTGTACCATTCTACACAACTGGAAAATCTGTTGAGATTGGAGGCGGGACAGGTATAGGACTTAGCTTATCACGTCAAATTATGCGGATGCACCGTGGAACATTAAGTGTTAGCCACTCAGAACCGGGTAGAACTATATTTGAATTAAGATTTTAGAATTCTTGCCAGTTGTAAAATAAGGCAACAATCATTTGGTTTTCTCGTAGTTGTGTCGGTATTTCAATAGAATTTTTTATCGATACATGCAGAATATCACAAAGTACTTAATAGTGGCAGGTTTAGCTGGGGTAATTACTTTTATCCTCTTGCGACCGCACATTGATATGAATGCAAATGGGGCAATACAAAACGATGCTGCATCGGTAAAAACAGAGTTATCTATTATCGCAGAACAGCTTGGTTTCTCGATGGATACTCTGGCGATAGCAACTTTATATCAACAGCACGGTCGGTATCTTCAAAGTCTAAGAGATTCTGTAAATGCTGACTTAAAACCTTCTGATCTGAATAACAGGAAAGGGCATATTCAGAGCTGGGTAAGCGTAATAGGGCAACCTGAAGGGATGTCTGGGATAGTAATTACCGCAGCAGGGGCATTTAATACGTTTGGACAATTGCGGGTTCGAACTTCGAATCAAGGTAAAGTCATACGTTTTGATGAAAGTGAAATTCGATCGAATCCAACATTCATACAAGGTGAATCGGCGGAAATAGTGGCACAGAAAATTGTATCTGAGTTTTTTAATTACCCTCTTGAAAACTATTCATCGAATGAAATTGAACAGCCAATTGATGTGGAGTTCATTACACAAACCATAGAAACTCAAGATTCATCGCTTACCCTGGTAGAAGCCCCAGAGTATACTGCTTCATGGACTAAATTGGCTTCAGCAGAAGGTCCTCAATTTTTAAATCTATCACTCCGTCAAAAAATTCAGGAAGTTGAGGTTGATGGAGAAATTGTAACAAGATTTGGCTATGAGTTAACGAATTTCTCCGCAAAGTATGAGATTGAGCCAGACATTCTTGGCTCAGTAGAAGAAAATGAGTTTAACCTCTTTGCCTATTTCTTCATTGGTAGTCTCATTGTATTGAGCATTCTTGTTATTACGGTAGGCATGAGAAACATTTTTCTTGGTAAGGTGGAGTGGAGAAGAGCGCTGATCATCCTATTTCTGTTGATGCTTGGTTACCTTGGTTGGAGAAGTATTTTTTATTGGAGCGTGTATGGTGATTTTATTGGTAATACTGCTGCCTTACAGATTAACCTGAACAATTTATTAACTGCACTTCTTGTAGGATTTTATGGGGCTATGGCGTACATAAGTTGGGAAGCTTTTGCACGATCACAAAGAAATGGTCAGGTTGAGCTAGTGGATACCATCTGGCAAAAGAGATTTTTTGTAAGAGAAAATGGGCTGGCATTAATTAATGGCGCAGCAATTGGGGGGATACTACTTGGGGCATTCGCACTAATGATCTTTTTTGAAGATTCCTTCTTTGTTCAATCTGATAGTCAATTTGGAACGGCTGAAGCCGCGATAAATGCCAAGTTACTTACAATTAATATGTCAGCATGGTCAACTACATGGCTGATCGGATTTGCGCAGATCGGATTTGTTTATGGCTTCTGTAAGCACTGGATTAAACAAGAATGGGGTGCTTTGGCGTTTGCCATATTTTTTTCATCCATTTTCTTGACAGTTTTAGGTCGATTGGTAGGTACGCCGGGAGATTTCTTTGATGATTTTTTCGTCTATCTGGTACTCGGAGCCATAGTTGTAATTTCTTACCAGCAATTTGGAATAATCACAGCTAATACCGCATGGTGGTTTTTTGTGTCAGTGATTTTAGTGCTTCCTTATTTAAACTCACCTAGTATTAGTTTGGCTTTAGTTAGCTGGATTCAGGGTGGAATCCATTTGGCTATTATATTCTTTGCATTTGTTGCATATAAATACGGGATATCAGTATCTGAAGTAGGCAACTATATACCCGAGTATCAAGCACGTCTGGCACAACAAATGCGTGTTGAAAAAGAAATTGAAATCGCACGCGATAGCCAGTATCAGTTAATGCCAATCCATCCACCTAAGGCAGAAGGTTTAGATGTTTATGGCTTTTTCCTGCCATCTTTCGAAGTGGGTGGAGATTATTTCGATTATGTGCTTTCTAAAGATGAAGATGGAAATGCAACCGCATTAACAATGACAGTTGTGGATGTATCTGGTAAAGCGATGCGAGCAGCGATGCCCGCTGTTTTCACGAGCGGATTATTGTTAGCAAAAATGAAGACAGAAATGCCTGATGCAATTCTGTCGGATGTGGCAGAACCAATTTTCAACAGAACAGACAAACGGACATTCATTACATGTGCAATAGCGCGATATGATTTACTAGACAATCATATGATTGTGGCAAATGCAGGGCATTGTAAACCAATTCTGAAAAGAAATGGAGCAGCAGATTTTATTCAGACACCAGATCCTAAGTTGCCTTTGGGTTTTAAACCAGATATTGAATATGGTGCACATAGCTTTAAGGTGAAAAAAGGGGATGTATTCCTTCTTTATTCAGATGGATTGCCAGAAGCAGAAAATGAACAGGGCGAACGTTTTGGTTTCGATGAAGTTCCTCGACTACTTGAAAATATCGATACAGAAATCTTAACGGCACAAGAAATCGCACAAGAAATAAAGCGAACAGTTCAAACTTATAGTAATTTCAAGTTGGCCGACGACACTACTGTAATTTGTTTAAAGGTGTAAAGGCACTGCCAGTTTAGCACATAGGGATTTATTTGGCTTGATCTTTGGGTTACCTAAGATCAGAATTAACTAATCAAAACATAAATCAATCAAATATGGCTCAAGAACCGAATTTCGAGCTGAAACTGCCCCCACAGTTTGAGCAGATTACAAAAAACATTCGGCTGATTATTATCGGGTTTTTGGTAGTAGCAGCCGCGTTTTCTTCTGTTTTCACAGTAGAGACCGAAGAAGTGGGTGTTATAACTCGTTTTGGGGAGTATGTTAGCGAGGCACGACCAGGATTAAATTTCAAAATACCGTTTATCGATCAGGTGCAATTAGTGCCTGTTCAACGTCAATTGAAGCAAGAATTTGGTTATAGAACAACATCCGCTGGTGTTAATACAACGTACAGAAAAGCAGGATATGAAGATGAATCATTAATGCTTACAGGTGATTTGAACCTTGCGGATGTAGAATGGGTAATTCAATTTCGAATTGATAATCCATACAATTTCTTGTTCAAGGTGAGAAACATCGAAGAAACCCTAAGAGACGTTTCTGAAGCTGCGATGCGACAGATCGTTGGTGATCGTACAGTTGATGAAGTGTTAACTGTTGGTAGGGCAGAGGTTGCATCTGAAATGGAAATTATCCTTCAAAACATCAGTAATGAGTACGAAATGGGAATCAAAATTGATCAGGTTGTACTTCAAGACGCAAACCCCCCAGACCCGGTAAAACCATCTTACAATGGTGTAAATGAAGCAGAACAACAACGTGAGACATTAATAAACCAGGCTCGAGCGGACTATAACAGAGTAATCCCTCGTGCAGCGGGTGAGGCGGAACAAACTATCCAGCAGGCAGAGGGTTATGCACTTAATCGTGTAAATACTGCCCAGGGTGAGGTTTCCCGATTCAATGACTTATATGAAGAGTACATCAAAGCCCCTGAAGTTACCAAGCGTAGAATATTTTTGGAGACCATGGAAGAAATACTTCCCCAGATGGGGCAGAAAATCATCACTGATGAACAGGGTAATTCTGTAATTCCATTGCTTCAAATGCAAATGGATGGTGCCAGAAGAACAACCGGAAATAATTAAGCGGGAGATAAAAATGAAAGAAGTTAAAGGAATAGTATTACTGGTTGTTTTAGGCTTAGTGGCGTTGCTCGCTGGTCAGGTGTTTTATGTCGTAAACGAGCAAGAACAAGTCATCATCACTCAGTTTGGTGAGCCTCAAGGTGAAGCTGTTACAGAGCCGGGTTTAAAAGCTAAAATTCCATTTTTGCAGAAAGCAAATTATTTCGAAAAGAGGTATTTAGAATGGGATGGTGATCCAAATCAGGTTCCAACCAAAGACAAAGTATTCATCTTTGTGGATACGTATGCTCGATGGCAAATCACTGATCCTCTAAAATACTTCGAACGTTTAGGCAATGAGCGTGGTGCTCAGTCTCGTTTGGATGATATTTTGGATGGTGAGACTCGTAATGCCGTTGCAGGACATGATCTGGTCGAACTTATTCGTAGCACTAATCGAGAAGCAGCTCAAGATGCAATCTTATCTGATATTGCTGAAGATTCACTGCAAAACATATCAATTGGTCGTGGAGCAATTCAGGATCAGATTGTTGAATTAGCAAATCAACGTGCTGAAGATTTAGGAATTGAAATTCTAGATTTCAGATTCAAACGTATCAATTATGCTGAAGAAGTACGTCGCACAGTATATGAGCGTATGATCTCTGAGCGAAATAGAATCGCTGATAAATTCAGATCGGAAGGTCAAGGTGAAGCTTCCCGAATTAATGGTGAAAAAGAACGCGAATTATTACGCATTCAATCAGAAGCATTTCGTGAAGCAGAAACCATTCGAGGCCGTGCCGATGCCGAAGCTGCTGCAATCTACAATGCGGCCTATAACAGAAATGCCGCAGCACGAGATTTATATAGTTTCACAAAAAGTATGGAAGCATACACAAATACCATTGATTCAGAAACATCACTCATCATCTCTACCGATAGTGAATTTTACAAATATCTGAATTCCATTGATGACTAGGTCATAGGTATAAGTATTTAAAGGCTCGAAGCAAAACTTCGAGCCTTTTTTATGTATAAGAATCTTTGGTTAAATGATGATCAGAAAACGGTATGTTTATCAGCGAGTTTTTTAACCAATTTTCTCGATGAGTTCGGACGATCAGAAAAATGATTTTCTTAGTAAATACATCATTCCAAAGATTAAATTTGGGATGGGGTCGCTATTTTCAACAGGGCTGGATTATGCAATTTTCTTCGGACTACTTTGGGCAGATTTTGGACTTGAAATCGGGTTCATCCAAGCCATCGCTTTGTCGATTAGTATTGCATCGAATTTCATCATTCAAAGAAATCTCATCTTCCAAAAAATGCGTGGACTTGTTGCATCGATGGGTTGGTCGATCAGTTTTTCTTTGATTTCGGTTGTGCTCTCAAGTTTACTCGCCCAGTGGTTGAATACATTTACACTGTTCAATGAATATCCAATATTCATTAAGCTCTTAATTACTGCAGTCTTCTTCCTGTTTAATTTCTATACCAAACAGTTTTCTTTTGAAAAGAAAGTGAGTTTGTAAATTTAGACTTCAACAGGTTCTTTAAACCGCTCAAATTCCATATCCAAAAGATCAGTCAATACTTCTTTTGCCCATGTGTTATCAATTTGTGCACCCATTTTTATTAGGATGCTGTACAAACCCGTATGAACCCGGCTCGTATATAAAAAGTGTTTTGAACCGCGAAGTTCGTTAGAAAGAGGGGCTTCTTTCGTGAAATGACGAATTTCTTCATCATACGCAGGGTTATCGAAATTGAACGTATCGTAACGATATGGTTTTGAGAACATAATGCCGTAATTACGGGCAAAATGGTAATACTCCAATTCGCGCTCCTGTTCTTTGGCGTCAGGATTAATTACATCTAACTTGATATACAAGTCGCGAATTGCATCCTGATCATCAGCCAGGTGAGTAGGCAATAATTTCAGGTAATTTCTGAAGAATTCTTCCGGGAACAATTTTACACATCCGAAATCAATCACACCTAACTTTCCATCGTATGTAAAGAGAAAATTACCAGGGTGCGTATCCGCATGAACCGCACCTCCAATTCTAATCTCTTCGTGAAAGAAATCCCAAATCAATTGCCCAAAGTGATTTTTTTCTTCTTGTGATGGTTTTTCCTTTAAAAAATCGCCCATATGACGTCCTTCGATAAACGTCATAGTCAAGACTTTTTCTGTACTATATTCTTTGATCCATTCCGGAATTATGATCTTATCACTGCCAAATCGCTTTCTAAATTCATCAATTTGTGATCCTTCATTGATGTAGTCAGTTTCTTCCATAAGTGTAGACTTGATCTCATTAAAATACGGATCAATATCACTGCCTTTTTTTATGAGGCGCTTAGCTAAAGACTTTGCAACTGCCATATCCGAACTGATTGTCTCACGAACATTTGGGTACTGAATTTTGACAGCTACCTTCCGGCCATCTTTTAACTCTGCTTTATGAACCTGACCAATAGAAGCAGCGGCAAATGCTTGTGCATCAAATTTGGCAAAAATCTTTTCGGGATAATCACCTAATTCTCTTTTGATAATAGTACGAACCAGTGCTTTATTAATTGGTGGAACCGAATACTGAGCCTGGCTCATTACATCAGCAAATTCTTCTGGGAGAAAGCCATTATCCATGCTCATACCCTGAGCAATTTTTAAAGCAGTACCTCGAAGTTTGGTAAACTCTTTAAACACCTCGTTTGCGTTGCTTTTATGAAACTCTTTAGCATTTTCTTCTTTCCCTAAAACTTTTTTCTTCAGATACCTTTGAGCATAATTCGAACCAACCTTAATACCTGTTTTGGCAATAATTTTACTTCTCTCAAATTTTGATGATGGAAAATCACTCATCTTCTTTTTTGTCCTCTTCTTGTTTGTGATTGGTTTCTTTTTCCTCTTTGTTTGATGAACACTCTCCTAACTTTGGAAGCCAATTTTCAAAATCGTTGTTTCCTAAAAGGAATTTGAATAGATCAAACCCCTTGTCGATTGTTTTGTTGTAAACAATTTCTTCAAAAAACGATGCTAATTTATCTGCCAGAGCGAGCGTTCTTTCTTTGTCCTTTGAATTATCGCTTAACCAAAACTTGACAAGAAAAAGAAATTGTGTACTCAATATTCTGTAGTAAAAATCTCCCATAAAGAAACCAGCGCTAACTGCTATGTTGCCATCGGTGGTCAGAAACTCCTTGAACAGAGTGGTTGTCTCTTCATGAAAATCAGATTTACTACCAAGTCTGAATACATATTTGTTGAATGTGTCATGTACGAAATCTTGTTTTTCACTCATTAAATCAAACATGGTATAAATGAAATTCGAGAACTTTTCACTGATAGCATAATCTTCAAAGTCTTCGATTTCATCTATCATTGCCCAGTATTGCAATACAATTGCTGGGTAGAAGTAAGCTAATATTGCCTTCTTATTCGGAAAGAATTGATAAATCTCAGTTGCTGAAAATTTAGTCTTATTAACAAGATCGGGAATTGATACTCTTCCTTTCTCCTGGTAAATATCTACAGCGGTCCATGTAATTTCAATTTTCTTATTTATCTGTTCTGCGTCCATAGTTTGAATAGTTTTGAATTGAAACTAACTCCAAAAATTATCAGTTCGTTCGACTAGTATAACCACATTTTGTTTCATTCTGTTCAATTTGTATTCTCGATTAAAACAATAAAAATGGACCATAAACGCGACGCTCTATTCCTAACGCTCACAGGGGTTTTCCTCACATCTTTAGTGCTTGGTAATGTAATAGGTACAACAAAATTTGTAACTATTTTCTCTTGGGACCTGCCAAGTTGGATGCAAGCTATAACGCCAGAGCTTGTTAGAAATGGTTCGATTTACACGATGAGTGTCCCAGCTGGTGTAATTGCTTATCCGTTCACCTTCTTAGCAACAGATTTAATTTCAGAACTTTTTGGTCGCAAAAAAGCACAACTTGTTGTTTGGATTGGTTTCGCAATGAATTTCTTTATGCTTTTTTTGATGACTGTAAATCATTGGTTACCAAACTCAGCTGGTGTCAGTGGTGGATTAGATTTGTTTGAAGGCGTTTACAGATTTATGGTAGGAAATGTAATTGCCAGTATGTTCGCATACTTGGTCGCTCAAAGCGTAGATGTAAGGTTATTCCACTTTTGGAAAAAGAAAACAAAAGGAAAATACTTGTGGCTGCGAAATAATGCTTCTACTACAGTTAGCCAGCTAGTAGACTCAACGGCAATACTCTCGATCCTATATTTTGCTGGTAATTTGGGAGAATCTGTTAATACAATAGGCGCTCTAATTATCCTGATTATCAATTCTTATTTATTCAAATTTTCATTTGCCTTAATAGATACACCGCTCTTTTACCTTGGGGTTAAAATATTTAGGAATTATGATGAAGATCCCGAAGCAAATGGGCTCTACAGGGGCAAGTAATTCAATGAAAAAAAATGAACTTTTTTTGAAATAAAATTTGCCTTCAATCAAAGACTTGCCGTACCTTTGTAATCCTTTCGAGGAAATGAAATGGCTGGTTTAAAACATAGTTTTAATCGGCTTTTTTTATCTCTGGAAAGTAAAGTTATTTGAAATATTGTTGAAGTATAGAACAGATTGTTTGTGCGAGCTAGAGATAGCTTGGAAATTCTTTTGAATGGATGAGAGCGTAGGATTCGGCTCACAGAGTATATTATAAATTTTACAATGGAGAGTTTGATCCTGGCTCAGGACGAACGCTGGCGGCGGGCTTAACACATGCAAGTCGAAGGAGAAGGTAGTTGCTTGCAACTGCTGGAGACTGGCGAACGGGTGAGTAACGCGTAGACAACCTGCCTTTAGTTGGGGGATAACACTGCGAAAGTGGTGCTAATACCGCATAATGCAGCGGGGCCGCATGGTCACAGTTGTTAAAGCCTTCGGGCGACTAGAGATGGGTCTGCGTGCTATTAGCTAGTTGGTAGGGTAACGGCTTACCAAGGCGATGATAGCTAGGGGGTCTGAGAGGATGATCCCCCACACTGGGACTGAGACACGGCCCAGACCTCTACGGAGGGCAGCAGTGAGGAATCTTGCGCAATGGGCGAAAGCCTGACGCAGCCACGCCGCGTGTCGGAAGACGGCCCTATGGGTTGTAAACGACTTTTGCTAGGGAAGAACAGGGGGGTTTAGATCTCCTATGACGGTACCTGGTGAATAAGCACCGGCTAACTCCGTGCCAGCAGCCGCGGTAATACGGAGGGTGCAAGCGTTGTCCGGAATCATTGGGTGTAAAGGGTGCGTAGGCGGATGTCTAAGTCTGAGGTGAAATCTTGCCGCTTAACGGTAAAATGGCCTTGGATACTGGATGTCTTGAGTGTAGAAGAGGCAGGTGGAATTCGTAGTGTAGCGGTGAAATGCATAGATATTACGAAGAACATCAGTGGCGAAGGCGGCCTGCTGGTCTACAACTGACGCTGAGGCACGAAAGCGTGGGGAGCGAACAGGATTAGATACCCTGGTAGTCCACGCCGTAAACGATGCATACTAGGTGTTGGCCCTTTTGGGTCAGTGCTGCAGTTAACGCATTAAGTATGCCACCTGGGGAGTACGTCGGCAACGATGAAACTCAAAGGAATTGACGGGGGCCCGCACAAGCGGTGGAGCATGTGGCTTAATTCGATGCAACGCGAGGAACCTTACCTGGGCTAAATCCACAGCGCTACCTCTGGAAACAGAGGGTTTCTTCGGAACGCTATGGAAGGTGCTGCATGGCTGTCGTCAGCTCGTGCCGTGAGGTGTTGGGTTAAGTCCCGCAACGAGCGCAACCCCTGTGGTTAGTTACCAGCACGTAATGGTGGGGACTCTAGCCAGACTGCCTACGCAAGTAGTGAGGAAGGTGGGGACGACGTCAAGTCATCATGGCCCTTACGTCCAGGGCTGCACACGTGCTACAATGGTTGGTACAATGGGTGGCCACCCAGCGATGGGGCGCAAATCCACAAAACCAATCTCAGTTCGGATTGGAGTCTGCAACTCGACTCCATGAAGTTGGAATCGCTAGTAATCGCGTATCAGCAACGACGCGGTGAATACGTTCCCGGGCCTTGTACACACCGCCCGTCAAGCGATGGAAGTCAGGAGTACCTGATGTCGGCGTGCTAACCTTCGGGAGGCAGCTGCCTAGGGTAAGCCTGGTAACTGGCGCTAAGTCGTAACAAGGTAGCCGTACCGGAAGGTGCGGCTGGATCACCTCCTTTCACGGAGAGCCTGTTAGTCGGAGTGGAAACACTTTGGCAGCGACAAAATCTTACGACTGGCTCGTTACAAACAATCTGTTCTGTGCTTTACAATAGCAGCGGATGCGGGATGCTGGGAGCTTCCTGAGCCGCAAACCCGAGCGGGGCTTGTAGCTCAGGTGGTTAGAGCGCACGCCTGATAAGCGTGAGGTCGGAGGTTCAAGTCCTCCCAAGCCCACCAATTATTGGGGCTATAGCTCAGCTGGCTAGAGCACTGCCTTTGCAAGGCAGGGGTCCAGGGTTCGAATCCCTGTAGCTCCACGTTTTTTTTTGACAGATTGATGGGTGGTAAATCGGCAGGCATCGTGATGCAGGCTGAGGGTGAATACGTTCGCCTCCCCGGGCGCCGGGGTAGTTCCACGTTTTTTTTTGATGTATTGAGGGTTGAGTAGTGAGAGGAAGTGAGGCTTCCCGATGCTTGATCGAATTTTAATGAATGTTCTGGGTTTGAAGGATTTGCCTCTTTGGGGGTGATGATCACAAACCAAAAACAGCTTGCCTGTGCAACAGGCAGTTCTTTGACATGATGAAGAAGTAATGAGTAAAAGCAAAGTTAGATATAGACATATATCTGGCTCAGTTACATGCATGCGTAAGTATGTATGCTAACGCCAAAGGTATCTGAGTGCGGTTCGTCCCACACTCAGACCACAAAAATAACCTTGAAGCTGCGCGCGGCTGTTTCCGTTGGAAACGGGTCGTGCAAGTTCTATAAACAAAGCGGATAAGGGCACACGGTGGATGCCTTGGCATGCAGAGGCGATGAAGGACGTGTAAAGCTGCGATAAGCTACGGGGAGCTGCAAAAGAGCTCAGATCCGTAGATTTCCGAATGGGGCAACCCGATAGAGCCACGCCGTAAGGCGTGGAGGCATACCTGGGGAACTGAAACATCTAAGTACCCAGAGGAAGAGAAAACAA